>NZ_CP094879.1:340000-2957500 GCF_022832715.1 Venatorbacter sp. C2-1 | reverse complement strand
TCACAAAGCCGGTCGTAGTCCGGATTGGAGTCTGCAACTCGACTCCATGAAGTCGGAATCGCTAGTAATCGTGAATCAGAATGTCACGGTGAATACGTTCCCGGGCCTTGTACACACCGCCCGTCACACCATGGGAGTGGGTTGCTCCAGAAGTAGATAGCCTAACCTTCGGGAGGGCGTTTACCACGGAGTGATTCATGACTGGGGTGAAGTCGTAACAAGGTAGCCCTAGGGGAACCTGGGGCTGGATCACCTCCTTAAACGATACTTCAGTCGTCTCAGTTAAGTGCTCACACGAATTGCTTAAATGCTTTTACACGAACCCTCGTGGTTTTGTGTTGTTCTTTAAAAATTAGGATACATGAGAATTGAGATTCTCAAGCGAACTTGCAGTTGCTTGGCGATAGCAATTAACTCCACACCATAAAGTTTTGTTCTTCATAGCTTGTAAGAACTGAAACGGTTTGGGGTTATATGGTCAAGTGACTAAGCGTGCACGGTGGATGCCTTGGCATCTGGAGGCGATGAAAGACGTAGTAGCCTGCGATAAGCTTCGGGGAGGTGGCAAACAACCTTTGATCCGGAGATCTCTGAATGGGGAAACCCACCCGTCATAAGGCGGGTATCACACACTGAATACATAGGTGTGTGAGGCGAACGCGGAGAACTGAAACATCTAAGTACCCGCAGGAAAAGAAATCAACCGAGATTCCCTAAGTAGTGGCGAGCGAACGGGGACCAGCCCTTAAGCTGTTTTGTGGTTAGTAGAACGCTCTGGAAAGTGCGGCCGTAGTGGGTGATAGCCCCGTATACGAAAACCTATAAGCAGTGAAAACGAGTAGGACGGGACACGTGATATCCTGTCTGAATATGGGGGGACCATCCTCCAAGGCTAAATACTCCCAGATGACCGATAGTGAACCAGTACCGTGAGGGAAAGGCGAAAAGAACCCCTGTGAGGGGAGTGAAATAGATCCTGAAACCGTGTACGTACAAGCAGTGGGAGCCGACTTAGTTCGGTGACTGCGTACCTTTTGTATAATGGGTCAGCGACTTAATGTTAGTGGCAAGGTTAAGCGAATAGCGGAGCCGTAGGGAAACCGAGTGTTAACTGCGCGTATAGTCGCTAGCATTAGACCCGAAACCGGGCGATCTATCCATGAGCAGGTTGAAGGTTGAGTAACATCAACTGGAGGACCGAACCCACTACCGTTGAAAAGTTAGGGGATGACTTGTGGATAGGAGTGAAAGGCTAATCAAGCCCGGAGATAGCTGGTTCTCCTCGAAAGCTATTTAGGTAGCGCCTCGTGTCTAACCATGGGGGGTAGAGCACTGTTAAGGCTAGGGGGTCATCTCGACTTACCAACCCTTTGCAAACTCCGAATACCCATGAGTTCAATCACGGGAGACACACGGCGGGTGCTAACGTCCGTCGTGAAAAGGGAAACAACCCAGACCGTCAGCTAAGGTCCCAAAGTTACAGTTAAGTGGGAAACGATGTGGGAAGGCTAAAACAGCTAGGAGGTTGGCTTAGAAGCAGCCACCCTTTAAAGAAAGCGTAATAGCTCACTAGTCGAGTCGGCCTGCGCGGAAGATATAACGGGGCTCAAACTGTACACCGAAGCTACGGATGCAATTTATTGCATGGTAGAGGAGCGTTCTGTAAGCCGTTGAAGGTCAAGGTGTGAACCAGGCTGGAGGTATCAGAAGTGCGAATGCTGACATAAGTAACGACAAGGGGAGTGAAAAACTCCCCCGCCGGAAACCCAAGGGTTCCTGTCCAACGTTAATCGGGGCAGGGTTAGTCGGCCCCTAAGGCGAGGCTGAGAAGCGTAGTCGATGGGAAGCGGTTTAATATTACCGCACCTCTTTATAGTGCGATGGGGGGACGGAGAAGGCTAGGCCAGCACGGCGTTGGTTGTCCGTGTTTAAGGTGGTAGGCAGAGGACTTAGGCAAATCCGGGTCCTTAATGCCGAGAACTGATGACGGTGACTCTACGGAGTCCGAAGTGGTCGATGCCATGCTTCCAGGAAAAGCCTCTAAGCTTCAGCTATAAAGAGACCGTACCCCAAACCGACACAGGTGGGTAGGTAGAGAATACCAAGGCGCTTGAGAGAACTCGGGTGAAGGAACTAGGCAAAATGGCACCGTAACTTCGGGAGAAGGTGCGCCGGTTTTGGTGAAGGACTTGCTCCGTAAGCTGAGACCGGTCGAAGATACCAGGTCGCTGCAACTGTTTATTAAAAACACAGCACTCTGCAAACACGAAAGTGGACGTATAGGGTGTGACGCCTGCCCGGTGCCGGAAGGTTAATTGATGGGGTTATCTTCGGAGAAGCTCTTGATCGAAGCCCCGGTAAACGGCGGCCGTAACTATAACGGTCCTAAGGTAGCGAAATTCCTTGTCGGGTAAGTTCCGACCTGCACGAATGGCGTAATGATGGCGACACTGTCTCCACCCGAGACTCAGTGAAATTGAATTCGCAGTTAAGATGCTGCGTTCCCGCGGCTAGACGGAAAGACCCCGTGAACCTTTACTATAGCTTCACAGTGAACTTTGAATTGGCTTGTGTAGGATAGCTGGGAGGCTTTGAAGCAGAGACGCCAGTCTTTGTGGAGCCAATCTTGAAATACCAGCCTGGTCAATTTGGGGTTCTAACTCTGGTCCGTTATCCGGATCGAGGACACTGTGTGGTGGGTAGTTTGACTGGGGCGGTCTCCTCCCAAAGAGTAACGGAGGAGCACGAAGGTCGGCTAATCCTGGTCGGACATCAGGAGGTTAGTGTAATGGCACAAGCCGGCTTAACTGCGAGACAGACACGTCGAGCAGGTACGAAAGTAGGTCATAGTGATCCGGTGGTTCTGTATGGAAGGGCCATCGCTCAACGGATAAAAGGTACTCCGGGGATAACAGGCTGATACCGCCCAAGAGTTCACATCGACGGCGGTGTTTGGCACCTCGATGTCGGCTCATCACATCCTGGGGCTGAAGCCGGTCCCAAGGGTATGGCTGTTCGCCATTTAAAGTGGTACGCGAGCTGGGTTTAGAACGTCGTGAGACAGTTCGGTCCCTATCTGCCGTGGGCGTTTGAGATTTGAGAAGAGCTGCTCCTAGTACGAGAGGACCGGAGTGGACGAACCTCTGGTGTTCCGGTTGTCACGCCCGTGGCATTGCCGGGTAGCTACGTTCGGACAGGATAACCGCTGAAAGCATCTAAGCGGGAAACCTCCTTCAAGATGAGATCTCACTGGAACTTCGAGTTCCCTGTAGGGCCCTGGAAGACTACCAGGTTGATAGGTCAGGTGTGTAAGTGCTGTGAGGCATTGAGCTAACTGATACTAATTGCCCGTGAGGCTTGACCATATAACACCCAAACCCGGTAAGGGTTGATTGAATACGACAAGCAACTGCTTGTTCGCTTGAGAATCTCTTCACTTAACAGTGACTCATGTATCCGCCCTAATTTGAAGTCATGTCGCAGAACGCGTAAGACGACCAGCTTCATAAAGGTTTGCTTGACGACAATAGAGCTGTGGAACCACCTGAATCCATTCCGAACTCAGAAGTGAAACGCAGCATCGCCGATGGTAGTGTGGGGCTTCCCCATGTGAGAGTAGGTCATCGTCAAGCTCTTATTCTAAACCCCCGTCAGCTGAGCTGGCGGGGGTTTTTCTTTGTCTGAAGAAAATACCTGCAATAACTTAAACGGTGGTGATGCCTGGCTTTTGTTATACTGCAGCTTCGTTTACACGTGAGAGTAATCCCTTGTTTGCCAATATCGAATTTAATGCCCGTCTGCTGACCGGCCTGGAACAGCTTAATATTTCTACCCCGACTGAAGTTCAGGAGCTGATGCTTCCTTTGGCACTGGCTGGAAAGGATGTTCAGGTCTGTGCGGAAACCGGTAGTGGTAAAACACTGGCTTATCTGTTGCCGATCATGGAGCTTTTGCTGAATAAAGCAGCGGCGCCGAATGCCGGGACCCGTGCACTGGTCATGGTTCCAACGCGGGAGCTGGCCCGTCAGGTCTTTAAAACGGCTCAGCAATTCGCTGATCTGACTCATCTGAATGTCGGCTTGCTGACTGGCGGTGATGAATTCAAATATCAGGCCGCTGTGTTGCGTAAAAACCCGGAAATTATTATTTCTACACCGGGTCGTCTGGTTGACCATATCAAACGTGGTACGGCGGAACTTAAGGATCTGGAGTTTCTGGTTCTGGATGAAGCAGACCGCATGCTGGACATGGGCTTTGCTGAAGACATGAATCTGGTGGTTTCGCATGCCAATAAAGATCGCCAGACCTTTATGCTGTCTGCGACTCTGCGTCATGAAGGTATTGGCCGTATTGCTCGTGCCATGCTGCGTGAGCCGGAAGTAATCACCACCCATACTGTGCAGGATCAGCATGAGTATATTCGCCAGCAACGCATTCTGGCGGATGACAATGCCCACAAAGACCGCTTGCTGGTGTGGTTGCTGGCCAATGAGACTTACGATAAAGCCATTATCTTTGTGAATAAGCGCATTGAAGTGCAGCGCCTGAACGAATTTCTGCGTCGTCACCGTAACGGTATTGCTATGTTGCATGGCGATATGACCCAGGACGAGCGTAACTATGTGATGCAGTCTCTGCGTGAAGGTAAGCGCAACATTCTGATCGCCACCGATGTTGCAGCACGTGGTCTGGACGTTGAAGGGATGGATCTGGTGATTAACTACGATCTCGCGCGTAAAGGTGATGAATATGTTCATCGTATCGGTCGCACGGGCCGTGCCGGAAAAACCGGTTTGGCCATCAGTCTGATTGCTGCCCATGAGTGGAATCTGAAAGCTTCTATCGAGCGGTATTTACAGCAGCTGATGGAATCCCGTGAAATTCCGGAATTAAAAGGCAGCTATCGCGGTCCGAAAAAACTGAAGTCATCCGGCAAGGCTGCCGGAGCCAAGAAAAAGCCAAAAGCCGGTAAAAGAACAGCGGCGGCTAAAGGTTCCGGGGCTAAAGGTGCCGGAGCTAAAGGCAGTAAGAAAAATGTGTCAGAGAAAAAGAAACTGGGTCCGCGTCCAAGTCGCCCGAAAGCAACAGGAACACTGATGGATTCTGAAGGTTTTGCTCCTATTAAGCGTAAAAAACCATCTCCGGATGCATAGAATGTAAAAGGGCCCCTGGGGCCCTTTTTTATTGTCTGTTTTCTGAGAGATGGCGTTCAGTCGCGGCCAAAGCGTCCGGCATTGTAATCCTGAATAGCCTGTTCAATCTCTTCGATGCTGTTCATTACGAAAGGTCCGTAGTGGACGATTTTTTCTCCGATGGTGTTGCCACTCAACAGCAGAAGTTTTGTGTCACTCTGTGCATTCAGGATGAGCTGTTCACCTTTGCCAAATACCAGTAATGACTTTTCTGGTGCCAGCGGCTGTGTCTGTAATTGCCCCTGATACACAAAAGCGACGACATTCTGCTCTGCTGGTGTCGGCAAGCTGAGTGAGCTGCCGGCAGGTAATTCAATATCCAGATAACCGGCATGAGCGGCGAGATCCGTCAGTGGTCCCTGAATGCTGTTGCCTTCTATCTGCCACTGACCGGCAATCACCCGAACCTGCATACCATTGCCTTGAGTAATCAGCGGAATTTCTGCAGCGCTGACATCACGGTATTTCGGTTCCTGCATTTTGTCTTTGGCGGGAATGTTGATCCACAGCTGGAAACCATGCAGCTGTTGCATTTCACGGGCAGGCATTTCGCTGTGAATCACTCCGCGACCGGCGGACATCCATTGGGCACCGCCGCTGTTGATCATGCCGCGGTTGCCCATGTGATCGCGGTGTTCCAGGCTGCCATGACGCAGGTAGGTCAGGGTTTCCATGCCACGGTGCGGGTGTGGCGGAAAGCCACCGATAAAATCATCCGGGTTATCGGAAGAGAGTTCGTCGAGCATCAGAAAAGGGTCGGCTACCGGCTGATCGAACAGGGCGACGCGGCGGATTTTTACACCATCGCCATCGGAGGTCGGGTGACTGGGAATAATGTGTTGCAGTTGGCGTTCGTTCATCGGATATCTCCTTGCACCTTTTTCAGATGTATTTATCAGAGATACTCTAGCCTGAGTCCGGTCGAAAAAAGAGCGCTATTTTTCGACCGAACCTTTCGAGTTATACGGCAGATTGTGCCTCTACCTGCTCTTCCAGACCGTGGATGATGGCATCTTTCAGTTTGTGGCATTGTTCAGCATCGGAGAATGGCTGACCATTAGCATCGAGAATAAAGAAAATATCTGATACCCGCTCACCTTCCGTCAGAATTTTTGCGCCCTGCATCTGCGCACCGAACTCGGCAAAGATGGCGCCCATGCGCGCCAGTAAGCCCGGTCGGTCGGCGGCAATCACTTCCAGTACCGTACGTTGCATTACCGGGTCATTACTCATGGAAACCTGGGTTTCCACCTGAAACTGTTTCAGCGCACGCGGTGTACGGCGCTGAATAATGGTGGAGTAGTCTTCCGGATGTGACAGGGCTTCGATCAGGGTGGCGCGGATTTTTTCTATGCGCTGCGGGTCCTCAATCGGTTCGTTGTTTTCATCCAGTACGATGTAGGTGTCGACGGCATTATGTTCCTGCTCGGAGGTCATAATGCGGGCATCCTGAATATTCAGATTCAGCTGATCCAGTGTCGCGGTTGTGGCTGCGAATAAATTCAGCTGATCCTTCATAAAAATAAAGATCTGCGTCGCGCCTTCAAACTGACGGTCTGATGTCGGACGAATGGAAACCAGCGGTTTATTACTGCTGCCGTGGGCGTGAATTTCCAGTGTCTGCCAGACAATATTATCGATCCCTTCGCGCAGGAAATAATCATCACCGGGTTCGCCCCAGATCTGCAGAATACGTTCTTCGCTGAGACCTTTGGCGGTGAGCTTGCTGATGGCTTCCTGCTGAATTTCTTCGATCCAGTCTTCTTTATTAATTGGATTGCCAAGACCGCGACGCAGCGCAGCCTGAGTATTGCGGTACAGGTCACGCATCTGTTCTGCGCGCCAGCTGGTCCACAGTTTCGGATTTGTACTGACAATATCGGCAACGGAAATCAGATACAGCAGATCGAGGTGGTTCTGGTCGCCCATTTCCAGCGCGAACTGGTGAATATCATCCGGATTATTCAGATCCAGACGCTGTGACGCCTGTGACATCGTCAGATGCGATGCACACAGCCAGGCCACCATATGGCTGTCGGTCGGGCGTAAATTATGTTGGCGGCAGAAAGCGGCAGCAATATCGCCGCCATTGGCGGTGTGATCGCCTTCAATACTTTTGCCGGTATCGTGCAGCAGGGCAGCCAGATACAGAATTTCTTTTTTCTGCACTTTATGAATCAGGCGCGAGGCGATCGGGAAACGCTCGCGCACATCGCCAAAGCGCAGGTGACGCAGAAAACGCATCATGCGGAAGCTGTGTTCATCGACGGTATAAATATGAAACAGGTCGTGTTCCATCATGCCGATAATATGGCCGAACTCCGGAATATAACGGCCCAGAATACCGTAGCGCATCATACGTGACAGCTCACGGACTACGCGTGAACGGTTGCGCATCAGCTGCATAAAAATCTGATTGTGTCCGGCGTTGGCGCGGTATTCATCATCGATCAGATTACGGTGATCACGCAGGGCGCGGATGGTATCGGAGTGAATGCCTTTGGCCTGCGGTGTTTTGGCCATCAGCAGGAATACCTGCAGAAGCCAGCCCGGTTCGCGCTTGAACAGATCTTTGTCGATTAACTGCAGATAGCCATTACAGAGAACGAAATATTCATTCAGGGTTTCTATCTCATTGACCTTGTCGCATTTCATAAAGTCTTCATTGAAATGCAGCAGTAACAGGTCGGACAGTTCGGTCGTTGCCAGCTGGTTGCGGTAGAAGCGCGACATAAAGCGCTCTACGCCCAGTAACTTTTTATCGTCAGCAAAGCCGAGTAATTCGGCGATTTCGCGCTGCAGGTCAAACAGCAGACGGTCTTCCTCGCGACCGGCGAGCATATGTAGGGCGTAGCGTACCTGCCATAAAAAATGGCGGCTGCGCTCCAGACGCTCAAACTCAAACGGTGTCAGAAAGCCTTTGTCCTGCAGGGCGAGCAGACTGCCCTGGCCAAAGTGGCGCATGGTCACCCAGGTAATGGTCTGGATATCGCGCAATGCACCGGGAGAGTTTTTAACATTGGGTTCGAGGTTGTATTCCGAATCGTTGTGCTTGCGGTGACGTGCCTGCACTTCCTGCCACTTGGCATTAAAGAATGCCTGAGCGGGCCAGATTTTATCGGCGGAGGTCGCCTGTTTCAGCAGCTGGTGCAGCTCGGTATCGCCAGCCAGTGAGCGGCTTTCCATCATATTGGTGATGATGGTGAGATCTTTTTCGGCTTCGCTGACGCATTCATCCAGCGTGCGCACGCTGTGGCCAACATCCAGCTTCAGATCCCACAGCAGGGTGATAAAGCCCTGCAGGGCCTCGCTGTTGGCATTAATGGCTTCTTCATTGCGCGCGAGGAGCAGTACATCAATATCGGAATGAGGATGAAGTTCACCTCGGCCGTAACCACCTACCGCGACGAGAGCCAGATCGGTGGCGGGTAAGCGGCTGTTCTGCCACAGACACTGCAGTATCTGATCAATCAGCCGGGCCCGCAGCGGTACCAGTGTGCTGGCATCCAGCGTGGCGCGGAAATAAGCGTGGGCTTCTTCCTGAATACGCTTCAGGACTGGCTTGACCACCGGCAGCGGAGAAACCGCAGCCTGCAGATCAGCCAGTAACTGCTGCGAGTCGATCGACGGTAACGCAGGCGCCACAGCATCCATGGATTATTGTCCGAACCGGGTTTCTTCCTGACGACGGGTCAGCACTTCTGCGCCGGTTTCCGTTACCAGAATGGTGTGCTCCCACTGGGCAGACGGCTTGCGGTCTTTGGTGACCACGGTCCAGCCATCTTTCATCAGCTTATTAAAACGGGTGCCCTGATTGATCATTGGCTCGATGGTAAAAATCATACCGGCTTTCAGCTCCAGACCTGTGCCCGGACGGCCGTAATGCAGTACCTGAGGATCTTCGTGGAAGACAGTACCAATGCCGTGACCGCAGTACTCGCGTACGACGGAATAGTGGTTGCTTTCGGCGTGCTGCTGAATCGCATGGCCAATATCCCCCAGGCGGGCGCCGGGTTTGACCAGATCGATACCCAGGTACAGACACTCCTGAGTAATTTCCACCAGGCGCTGGTTGGCCGGACTGGCTTCGCCGACAAAGAACATCTTGCTGGTGTCGCCGTGGTAACCATCTTTGATGACGGTGATATCGATGTTAATGATGTCGCCTTTCTTCAGGATCTTGTCATCACTCGGAATACCGTGGCAGATCACCTGATTGATTGAGGTGCAGATAGACTTCGGAAAGCCGCGGTAATTAAGCGGTGCGGGAATGGCCTGCTGAACATTCACAATGTAGTCATGGCAGATGCGGTCCAGCTCACCGGTAGAAACGCCGGGTTTTACATATTCACCGATCATTTCCAGAACTTCAGCCGCCAGACGGCCGGCAACGCGCATTTTCTCGATGTCCTCAGCGGACTTGATGATGACACTCATGGGGAGTTGTTTACCTGTTCATCAGACTTGGTTAAGCGGCCATTGTACTGGTTGTGGCCGCGGTATTGAACCAATGGTCTTCATAGTTAGCTTTAATCAGAAATTGCGCCTGTCGTTTGTGATGCTCAGCGGCGGCCGGGGCGTTTCGGATTACGTGGCGGAGGCCGTCGTCAGGTTGTTTTGTGCTGGCGTTGGCTGGGTAAAAGTGGTATAAAGCGCCCGCGAAAAAATCGCCGTGAAACGGACTGATCCGTTCCATGTAAATGACACACACGTATCACAACGTTGATCCGGGGTGCCCGGCCAGAGATGGCAAGGGTCGGAGAGATGGGTACGTGGAGGCCTAACCCAACTTATTAAGGTAGTTATCATGGCACAAGTAAGCATGCGTGACCTGCTGAAAGCAGGCGTACACTTCGGTCACCAGACCCGTTACTGGAACCCGAAAATGGGCAAGTACATTTTCGGCGCCCGCAACAAAATTCATATCATCAACCTGGAGCACACCGTTCCTGCGCTGAACGACGCGCTGAAACTGGTTGAGTCTATGGCTGCCCGTAACAACAAAGTTCTGTTTGTTGGTACCAAGCGCGCTGCAGGTAAGATCATGAAAGAGCAGGCTGAGCGTTCCAGCATGCCTTTCGTCGCACACCGCTGGTTAGGCGGTATGCTGACCAACTACAAAACCATCCGTCAGTCTATCAAGCGTCTGCGTGACCTCGAAGCGCAACAAAACGATGGTACTTTCGAACAGCTGACCAAAAAAGAAGCTCTGATGCGTACCCGTGAAATGGAGAAGCTGGAGCGTTCTATCGGTGGTATCAAGGAAATGGGCGGTCTGCCGGACGTACTGTTCGTGATCGACGTTGACCATGAGCGTATCGCTGTTCAGGAAGCCAACAAGCTGGGTATTCCGGTTATTGGTGTGGTTGATACCAACTCTAACCCTGACGGTATCGATTACGTTATCCCAGGTAACGACGATGCTATCCGTGCTATCCAGATCTACGCTTCTGCAATCGCAGACGCCGTACTGGAAGGCAAGCAGCAAAATGGTGTGGCTGCAGACGAATTCGTCGAAGTAGCAGAAGAAGCGCCGGCACAGGAAGCAGCTGAGTAATCTCAGACGCTCGGAAAAAGGGGGCTTGCCCCCTTTTTTTTAGGTGCAATTTACTGACAAGTTAACTGATAGAGGATTACACACATGGCAAATATTTCTGCTGCTCAGGTTAAAGAACTGCGCGAACGTACCGGTCTGGGCATGATGGAGTGCAAAAAAGCACTGACTGAAACCGACGGTGATATCGATCTGGCGATTGAAAACCTGCGTAAAAACTCTGGTCTGAAAGCAGCTAAAAAAGCAGACCGTGCTGCTGCTGAAGGTAAGCTGCGTATCGAAGTTAAAGATGGCGTTGCTTTCGTTGTTGAAGTTAACTCTGAAACTGACTTCGCTGCCGGCGATGCAAACTTCTCTGCTTTTGCTGACACTGTTCTGGCCAAACTGGTTGCTACCAAAGAAACTGACGTTGCCAAACTGATGGAAGGTGAACTGGAAGAAGCCCGTATGGCTCTGGTTCAGAAAATCGGTGAAAACATCACTGTACGTCGTCCGTCTGTTCTGGAAGCTCCGGTTCTGGGTGCTTACCTGCACTCTAACGGTAAAGTGGGCTGTATCGTTGCCCTGACCGCCGGTGATGAAGAACTGGCTAAAGACATCGCAATGCATGTAACTGCTGCTAACCCACGTGTTGTGCGCGCAGAAGATATGCCTGCTGAAGTTGTTGAGAAAGAAAAAGAAATCATCAAGGCTCAGCCAGATATGGCTGGTAAGCCAGACGAAATCGTCGAAAAAATGATGGTTGGCCGTATCAACAAGTTCCTGAAAGAAAACAGCCTGCTGGATCAGCCGTTCGTTAAGAACCCGGAGCAGACTATCGCTCAGCTGGCTAAAGCGGCCGGTGCTGACGTTGTTTCCTTCCTGCGTCTGGAAGTAGGTGAAGGTATCGAAGTTGAGAAAGTAGACTTCGCTGCTGAAGTTGCTGCACAGCTGAAAGGCTGATTGTAAGCACGGGGTAGGATAACCAGCGGTTGAATACCCTATGATATGCCGGGCTCGCCCGGCATATTTGTATTTGACGTCAGGCAACTAACGCGGTTGTCTGGTGTCTGTTGATACGCCAAGTATCAGCGGCGGTTTGTGCCGCAGGGCGGGGTGCCCATCCCGTAACGCAACAGTCAGGCGGGTCTGCCTGTTGCCGAGTTTATTATCTATCTGGAGATCTCCATGGCCGAGCAAAAAAGTCCCAAGTACAAACGCATTCTGCTGAAACTCAGTGGTGAGGCCCTGATGGGCGAGCTGGATTTTGGTATCGATCCCAAAGTACTCGACCGCATGGCACTTGAGATCGGCCAGCTGCGTGGTATTGGTGTACAGATCGGTCTGGTGATTGGCGGCGGCAACCTGTTCCGCGGTAAAGCGCTGAGCGAAGCCGGACTCGACCGTGTTGCCGGAGATCATATGGGCATGCTGGCAACGGTTATGAACGCGCTGGCCATGCGCGATGCTCTGGAGCGTGCCAATATGCCGACCCGCGTTATGTCGGCCATCCCGATGAGTGGCGTGGTTGACCACTACGATCGCCGCAGTGCCATCCGCGCGCTGGAAGGTGGTGATGTGGTGATTTTCTCTGCCGGTACCGGTAACCCGTTCTTCACCACCGACTCCGCAGCCTGTCTGCGTGGTATCGAAATTAATGCCGATGTTGTTCTGAAGGCAACCAACGTCGATGGTGTGTATACTGCCGACCCGAAGAAAGACCCGAATGCCGAAAAATACGACTGCCTGACCTATCAGGAAGTGTTGGAAAAACAGCTGGGTGTTATGGATTTAACCGCGATCTGTCTTGCCCGTGACCATAACATGCCACTGCGTGTTTATGATATGAATGAGCCCGGAGTGCTGGCCCGCCTGATGACAGGTGGCGATGACGGCACCCTGATCGTGAGTGAGGAAAAATAACGATGGTTAACGATATTAAAAAAGACGCCGAAGAGCGCATGGATAAAAGTCTGCAGGCGATGCTGGAGTCTTTTAAAAAGATCCGTACCGGCCGTGCTAACCCGGCCATTCTGGACGGTGTAATGGTCGACTACTACGGTACGCCGACTGCGATTTCTCAGGTTGCTAACATCATTGTTGAAGATGGCCGCAGCCTGGCGATCAACCCATGGGAAAAGAACCTGGTGCCACAAATTGAGCGCGCCATTCTGAAATCTGACCTGGGTCTGAATCCGGCGACCAACGGTGACACCATTCGTCTGCCAATGCCTGCCCTGACCGAAGAAACCCGTAAAACCTATATCAAGCAGGCCCGCGCTGAAGCCGAAAAAGGCCGTGTTGCGATCCGTAATATCCGTCGCGATGCCAACGGCAAAGCAAAAGATCTGCTGAAAGAAAAACTGATTTCTGAAGACGAACTGCGTGGCAGCGACGATCAGATTCAGAAACTGACCGACAAGTTTATTGCCGACGTGGATGCCGCACTGGCAACCAAAGAAAAAGACCTGATGCAGGTATAAACCGGCAAATTTTATGTCAACCAGTATTGATGATACGCAGGCCGTTCAGGGCCAGGTGCCGCGCCATGTTGCCATTATTATGGATGGCAACAACCGCTGGGCTAAGCGCCGTTTTATGCCCGGAGTGGCTGGCCACAAAGCTGGCGTCGATGCCGTACGTGCCGTGGTGGAAACCTCGGCACGTGCCGGTGTTGAAGTGCTGACGCTGTTTGCCTTCAGCAGTGAAAACTGGCGGCGACCGGCGAATGAAGTCAGCGCGCTGATGCAGCTGTTTGTGGTAGCGCTGGAGCGGGAAGTCAGAAAACTGCATCGCAACAATATCCGCTTGCGGGTAATGGGTGATCTGCAGGGATTTTCCAGCAAAATTCAGCAGCTGATTGCCGATGCGGAAAAGCTGACCGCCAATAACGACGCAATGACTCTGGTGATTGCGGCCAATTATGGTGGGCAGTGGGATATTGCCCAGGCCGCACAGCGTATTGCACAGGATGTGCAGGATGGAAAATTACAGCCACAGGATATCGACGAACAACTCTTTCATCGTTATACCTGGCTGAGTGACTTACCGGCACCGGATTTGTTGATCCGTACCGGAGGTGAGCAGCGCATCAGCAACTTTATGCTGTGGCAGACTGCTTATTCGGAATATTACTTTTCCGATGCCTTCTGGCCCGACTTCAAAGAAGAAGAATATCAAAAAGCGTTGGCTGCGTTTGCAGACCGGACAAGACGGTTTGGCCGCACGGACGACCAGTTAGAGGAAGTGAAACAAGGTGTTTAAGGAACGCGTACTGACAGCGCTGGTGCTGGCCCCCCTGATGATCATCGGCATTTTTTTTCTGCCGCTGAAAGAATTCGCTATTTTCATCGCAGCTATCGCCACCATTGGCGCCTGGGAATGGGCAAATATTGCCGGTTACCAGCGTAACTGGAGCCGTGTTGCCTATGCGCTGGTAGTGTTTGTGTGCCTCTATATCAGTGCCCGGGTTCTGAAAATGCACCCGCAATACCTGATTGGTTATCTGGCGGTTGGTACTGCCTGGTGGGTGGTTGCCTTTGCGCTGGTGAAGCGCTATCCGGGAGGTACCGATCTGTGGGCGGCGCGTCCTGTCCGGGCACTGCTGGGCCTCTGTGTACTGGTTCCTATGTGGGTGGGGTTTATGCACCTGAAAACCCAGCCACACAGCTCGTTGCTGATTGTCTACGTGATGCTGATTGTCTGGGGTGCTGATACCGGTGCTTACTTTGCCGGTAAAAAGTGGGGCAATACCAAGCTGGCGCCGCATGTCAGTCCGGGTAAATCCTGGGCCGGTTTCTGGGGTGGTCTGGTAACCACTCTGCTGGTCGCGCTGATATTCGGTGCCTGCGTCCATACCTGGGTGCAGCCGATGGATCTGCACGATGCCTGGCGTCTGCTGGCCATCACCGTTATCACCATGGTGATTTCTGTGCTGGGGGATCTGGTGGAAAGTATGATGAAACGCCACCGTGGTATCAAAGACAGTTCCTCCCTGTTGCCGGGTCACGGCGGCGTACTGGACCGCATTGACAGCATGGCAGCGGCCGTCCCTGTATTCGCCTTCTTTATGCTGATTCTTGACTGGGGTCTGGCTGGATGACAAGCCAGATTACCGTGCTGGGTGCCACTGGCTCGATTGGTCAGAGCACCCTGGACGTCATTCGGCGCCACCCTGAGCGCTATCAGGTTTTTGCGCTTACCGCCGCTACCCGTGCCGATGAAATGGCGGCACTGGTACGCGAATTCTCTCCCCGCTATGCCGTGATGGCAGACAGTGACGCTGCCCGGCGTCTTCAGGCGCAGCTGAACTGTGGCTGCGAGACCACGGTTCTGAGCGGAACCCGTGCGCTGGTAGAGGTTGCTGAAGCCGAAGAAGTTGATCAGGTCATGGCCGCCATCGTTGGTGCAGCCGGGTTGCTGCCAACACTGGCCGCGGCTGAAGCCGGTAAGCGGGTGTTGCTGGCCAACAAAGAAAGTCTGGTCATGGCCGGTCCGCTGTTTATGCAGGCGGTGCGCAAAGGTGGTGCCACGCTGTTGCCGATTGACAGTGAACATAACGCGATCTTTCAGGCTCTGCCGCACAACTATGGCGGCGACTTCAGCGCTCACGGTATCCGTAAAATTCTGCTGACGGCGTCCGGTGGACCTTTCCGCGGTTGCACGGCCGCAGAACTGGAAAACGTCACACCGGCGCAGGCGGTGGCTCATCCGAACTGGTCGATGGGGCAGAAAATCTCCGTCGATTCCGCCACCCTGATGAATAAAGGGCTGGAGCTGATCGAAGCCTGTTTCTTATTTAACTGTGTGCCCGATGATGTACAGGTCGTGGTGCATCCGCAGAGTGTTATCCATTCTATGGTTCAGTACTGTGACGGTTCGGTCATTGCCCAGCTGGGGCAGCCGGATATGCGTACGCCGATCGCTTATGGCCTGGCCTGGCCTGAGCGTATTGATGCGGGCGTGCAGTCGCTGGACCTGTTCAGTATCGCCCGCCTTGATTTTACCCCGCCGGACGAAGAAACCTTTCCCTGTCTGCGACTGGCAAAAGAAGCGTTCAGCGCCGGTGGCACTATGCCTGCGGTACTGAATGCCGCCAACGAAATCGCCGTCGAGGCTTTCCTGCGGGAACAAATTCCGTTCAGTTTTATTCCAACTCTGATCGCCCGGGTTATGGCCCAGCATGATGTGCAGCCGATTCAGCATCTGGCTGATGTGATGGCCGCGGATCAGTGGGCACGTGACTGTGCAGGCGCACAGCTGGATGCCGCTAACGGGAGAGTGAACGGGTGACGTTACTGTATTTTATTATCGCCATCAGTCTGCTGGTGGTGATTCATGAATTTGGCCACTTTTGGGTAGCGCGCCGTTGCGGCGTACAGGTGCTGCGCTTTTCGGTCGGTTTCGGTAAGCCTTTCTGGTCGTTTACCGATAAGCAGGGTACTGAATTTGCCATTGCTCCTATCCCGCTGGGCGGCTACGTGAAAATGCTGGATGAGCGCGAAGCCCCGGTGCCCGAGCATCTGCTTGACCAGGCTTTTAACCGTAAGTCGCCATGGGCGCGCATTGCCATTGCTTCGGCGGGTCCGGTTGCCAATTTTATTTTCGCCCTGCTGGCTTACTGGCTGCTGTTTGTTTCCGGTACCAGCGGCTTTGTACCCGTGGTGGGCACTGTGGCAGAAGACTCGGTAGCGGCGGTGGCCGGGGTGCGCAGTGGTGATGAAATCGTTGCTATTAATGATCACGAAACCACGACCTGGCAGGAAGTTAGCTGGCAGCTGGTGGGTTTTCTGGGTGAGGACGCCGATGTTCGTCTGACGCTGCAGGGTAGCGATGGCAGTCGCCGTTCGGCGCTGCTGCAACTGAATGACTGGCTGACCGATCAGGAAGTACCGGACCCGTTAGCCGGGCTGGGTATTGAACCACGCCGGCTGGATGTACCGGCGGTGGTCGGTGAGGTCCAGCCTGGCGGTGCCGCCGCAGCGGCGGGTATTCAGGCCGGGGACCATGTGGTTGCGATCAATGGCAACCCTGTTGCCGACTGGTATGGCTGGGTTGAGCATGTCCGTGCTGCGCCCGGAGTCTCTCTGCAGCTGACGCTGGAGCGTAAGGGGGCACTGGTTGACCTTACCCTGACGCCTGGCAGTAAGACACTGGACGATGGCTCCGTTATCGGTTTTGTCGGCGCCGGAGTGGTCGCGCCAGAGATTCCTGAAGACTGGATGCGAACCAGCCATGCCGGTGTTGTGCAGGGTTTGTGGCTGAGTGTGAACAAAACCAGCGATCTGATTGTCTTTACCCTCGATTCCCTGTGGAAGATGGTACTGGGTGATGTGTCGGTAAAGAACTTGAGCGGGCCTATCACCATTGCTAAAGTAGCCGGCGCTTCGGCTTCGGGAGGGCTGGAAGCCTTTATCGGATTTTTGGCATTGTTGAGTATTTCTCTCGGAGTACTGAATTTATTGCCGGTGCCCATGCTGGACGGCGGGCATATCCTGTTTTACCTCGTTGAGGTAGTACGCGGCAGACCTCTGCCAGAACGTGTTCAGATCATTGCCGTGCAGTTCGGTTTATTCCTGCTGTTAAGCCTGATGCTGGTTGCTTTTTACAACGATATAAGTCGGCTGTAGTTGATTGCCGAGTTGCTTGGATAACTATTTACATGCGTTCTTTGCTGTTTACGCTTTTTCTGGGGTTACTGTCGTCCATCGTCCGCGCCGAATCCTTTGTCGTTGAAGATATCCGTCTTGAAGGTCTGCAGCGGGTATCTGCCGGTACGGTATTCGAAGCTTTTCCTGTCAATGTGGGCGATCAGGTGGATTCTGCCCGTCTGGTCACGGCCTCCAAGCGCTTATTTAAATCCGGCTTATTTAATGATGTGCAGCTGCTGCGTGATGGCAATATCCTGATCGTACAGGTGGTTGAGCTGCCGACTATTACCGGTATCGAAATTGACGGTAACAAAGCCATTCAGACGGAAATGCTGCTGGATGGTCTGAAGCAGTCGGGGCTGGCCGAAGGCCTGGTATTCAAGCGTTCTACGCTGGAACGCATCTCGCTGGAACTGGAACGTCAGTATGTGGCGCAGGGCCGTTATGATGCCGGTATTGAAACCGAAGTTGTGCGTCTGCCGCGCAACCGTGTGTCGCTGAAAATTCATGTCGAAGAGGGCAGCGTCGCCACCATCGAACATATCAATATTGTCGGCAACGAAGCGTTCAGCGATGACGAACTGCTGAAACAATTCCAGCTGCAGACCAGTAATTTCTGGTCCTGGTATTCCAGCGACAACAAATACAGCCGTGAGAAATTATCCGGCGATCTGGAAAAACTGCGCTCTTATTATCTCGACCGTGGTTATATCCGCTTTAACATCGAATCCACTCAGGTATCGGTATCCCCGGATAAAGAAGGGGTTTATATCACCGTTAACCTCACTGAGGGCGATGTGTATTCGGTGAAAGACATCAAAATGGCCGGTAACCTGGTGCTGGATGAAGCCGAGTTTACCCGCCTGCAGCTGATTAAAACGGGCGATACCTTTTCCCGTCAGCTGGTTACTTATTCCAGTGATCTGATGTCCAAGCGTCTGGGCAATGATGGTTACACCTTTGCCAAGGTTGATGGCATTCCGAAAATTCATGACGAAGATAAAACCGTCGATCTGACCTTCTTTGTTGAGCCGGGTAAGCGTACTTATGTTCGCCGCATTAACTTTACCGGTAACGAAGGCACCAAAGACGAAGTGCTGCGCCGTGAAATGCTGCAAATGGAAGGTGGCTGGGCCTCGACCGATAAAATTGATGCCGGTAAAAACCGTCTGAATCAGTTGGGCTTCTTCAAAACCGTAAACGTTGAAACACCAGCGGTTCCGGGCTCCGACGATCTGATTGACGTGAATTACAACGTTGAAGAACAACTCAGTGGCAGTCTGAACTTCAATATCGGTTACGCCGGTGGTAGCGGCATGATTCTGGGGGCCAGTGTCAGCCAGAATAACTTCTTCGGTACCGGTAACCGTATGTCGCTTGGTGTACAGAAAAACAATACGGTGCAGTCGTATAACTTCTCTTACCTGAATCCGTATTACACCATCGACGGTGTGAGCCGTGGTTTTAACCTGTTCTACCGTAAAACCGACTATGCCAGCCTGAATACGGTCAGTGATTATCAGACCAACACCAAAGGCGGTAACGTGACCTTCGGCTACCCGATTTCCAGCCGTCAGCGTTTATCGTTCTCTGTTGGTTTTGCCAATACCGAAATGTTTGAAGGCACCACGGTGCCGGCGGAAATTGTCGACTTTCTGGAGAAAGAAGGTGACAACTTTGATGAATACACGCTGGGCCTGAACTGGCGTTATAACAACCTGAACCGTGGTCTGTTCCCAACGGCAGGTACCGAGCATAAATTGTCTGCAGACGTTTCCGTGCCGGGCAGTGACCTGACGTACTTTAAACTGGGTTACACCGCTAACTATTACTTCCCGATTGCTGAAGAATGGGCGTTGCGTCTGCGTACCGATCTGGGCTACGGCGATGGCTTCGGCGATCTTGAGCGCCTGCCGTTCTTCAAGAACTTCCGTTCCGGTGGTATCGGTTCGGTGCGTGGTTACCGCTCCAACAGTCTCGGGCCTAAAGGTCTGCCTGAATACGCACCGGTCAGCGTGGTACAGACCGATGCTGATGGTAATGTCGTGTATGAAACCGATGAGTTGGGTCGTCCGGTGGTGGACACCTCCGCGCCAACCGTGGTGTATAAAACCGACGAAGACGGTGCGGCGGTACTGGTCAGCAACAGCAATCAATATAAGCCGAAATACGAAACCAACAGCGATGGCTCCGTTGTCACCGCGCCTTACTATCTCGAAAGTGAACGTGCTCTGGGCGGTAACGTCCTGGCTGAAGCCAGTTTCGAGCTGATTTTCCCGCTGCCTTTTATTGAAGATCGCCGCTCGGTACGCAGTGTTCTGTTCTTCGATGCGGGAAATGCATTCACCAGTGAATGCTATGTGCCTTATGATGCTGATGTTCCGACACTCACCAAACACCCTTATTGTAATGAGGGGATTGATTTGGCTGAGATGCGTTTGAGCACCGGGGTAGGGCTGACCTGGATTACAGCGATCGGACCTCTGACCTTTACCTATTCGGTACCGCTGAACGAAAAACGCGGTGACCGTACAGAAGGATTCGAGTTCTCGCTGGGACAGGTTTTCTGATTGTATAACGACAAATAAATAAGGAGTCTGGGATGCGTTGGTTTATTGCGGTAATGGCGGCACTGTGTGTTCAGGTTGCAGCAGCAGAGGCAGGTAAAGTAGGCGTTGTCGATATGGAGCGTGCACTGTTCCTGTCGGATGCAGCAAAAGTTTCGATTAAGCAGTTCGAAGCCGATAACAAAACCGATATTGAAAAGCTGAAAGGTCTGGAAACAGACCTGTTGGCGCTGAAAGAAAAAACCGAGAAAGACGGTGACGTAATGAGCGATGATGAGCGTCGCAAATTGGCCAATGACTACGAACAGAAGTCAACAGAATACAAATTCTATGGCCGTAAGCTGCAACAGCTGGAACAGAAATGGAAGCGCGAATTTTTCCAAACACAGTTGCCTCAACTTGAAAAGTTGCTTAAAGCAATCATCGATGAGGGCGGTTATGATGTGGTGCTTCAGTCCGGTGCGGTGATTTACTCATCACCAAAGACGGATCTGACCAAGTTGTTGTTGGAACGCTTGAACGCCAAGTAAGCGATTTCGGGACATGATGATGCAATTAAGCTTAGGTGAACTGGCTCAGCGACTGGGAGCCGAATTGATTGGTGATGCCGATACGGTCATTCGTGGGGTGAATACCCTGAAAGATGCGACCGCGACCGATGTCAGTTTCCTGGCCAATGCCAGTTACCGCCGCCAGCTGTCAGACAGTAATGCAGGAGCGGTAATCGTTGGTGCCAAAGAAGCGGCAGAGGTAAAAGGCGCTGCTCTGATTGTGGCCAATCCTTACCTGAGCTTTGCGCTTGTGACCCAGATGTTTGATAACCGTCCGCAACCAGTGCGTGGCGTCCACCCCTCTGTGGTGGTGGCTGCCAGTGCAACTCTGGGGGCGGATGTCAGTATCGCTGCCAATGTGGTGATTGGTGAACATTGTGTGATTGGTGACGGTTGTGAAATCGGCGCCAATACCGTGATCGGCGACCACTGTGTACTGGGCCGTGATTGTCTGCTGCGCGCTAACGTTACGCTGTACCACGATGTGGTGCTGGGTGATCGGGTGCAGATACATTCCGGTGCAGTAATTGGTGCGGATGGTTTCGGCTTTGCGCCGGACAAAGGCCGCTGGCATAAAATTGCCCAGCTCGGCGGGGTTCGTATCGGTAATGACGTCGACATCGGCGCCAATACCTGTGTTGACCGTGGTGCGTTGGCCGATACCGTCATCGAAGATAACGTCATTCTCGACAACCTTATTCAGATTGGCCACAACGTGCGTCTGGGTGAGGGAAGCGCAATGGCGGCCAATGTAGGTGTTGCCGGCAGTACTACTATCGGAAAACACTGCACGGTTTCTGGTGGTGCTGGTATTGCCGGGCATCTGACCCTTGCTGATGGCGTACATGTGGCTGCTATGACCACGATCAGTAAATCGATCACCGAGTCAGGGGCATATGCGACCGGGACTGCACAGATGCCGCTGAATGAATGGCGTCGCAGTGCAACTCGCTTCCGACAACTGGATTCTATGGCCAAACGGCTGCAACAGTTAGAAAAAAGTCACGAAGGTAAAGCTTGATGCCAGCGCACACTATTCAAGAGATACAGGAATTTTTGCCACATCGTTATCCGTTCCTGTTAGTTGACCGAATTAAGGAAGTGAATCTGGACGCCGAGGACGGCGCCAATATCCGGGTCATTAAAAATGTCACCATTAATGAAGAATTCTTTAATGGCCATTTTCCCGGACACCCAATCATGCCCGGCGTATTAACGCTGGAAGCTATGGCCCAGACAGCAGGATTGTTGGGGCTGACCATGCTGGGCGATAAACGTAAGCCGACAACACTGTATTATTTTGCTGGTGCCGATCATGTGCGCTTCAAGCGCCCGATTGTGCCGGGTGATCAGGTATGTCTCGAAGCCCGCTTTATGAGTGGCCGTCGTGGTATCTGGAAATTCGATTGCCGTGCACTGGTTGATAATAACGTGGTCTGTGCGGCAGAAATCACCTGTGCAGAGAGAGAGCTGGAGCAAGCATGATAGACCCGAGAGCCATCGTTGATCCCGGTGCCCGTATTGCGGCAAACGTGGAAATAGGGCCTTTTTCCATTATCGGTCCGGATGTAGAAATCGGCGAAGGTACAGTTATTGGCCCGCATGTGATTGTTCGCGGGCCAACGACTATTGGGAAGAATAACCGCATATTTCAGTTCTCCAGCATTGGTGAAGAGTGCCAGGACAAGAAATATGCCGGAGAGCCAACCACTCTGGTGATTGGCGATAACAATGTGATCCGTGAGGCCTGCACTTTCCACCGCGGAACAGTGCAGGATAATGGCACCACCATCGTCGGCAGTAATAACCTGTTTATGGTGAATGTACATGTCGCACACGATGCCATTATTGGTGATAACTGTATTCTGGCGAACGACACCAACGTTGCCGGCCATGTAAAAATTGGTGATTGGGCGATTCTGGGCGGTGCTACGCAGGTGCATCAGTTTTGCCTGATCGGCGCACACTCTATGTGTGGCGCCGGTACTGTGGTGTTAAAAGATATTCCTGCTTATGTGATGGCGCTGGGTTATCCGGCGACTCCGCATGGCATTAACAGTGAAGGCCTGAAACGCCGTGGTTTCAGCAAAGAAAGCATTATGCTGATCCGCAATGCTTATAAAATTCTTTACCGTCAGGGGCTGACTCTGGCTGAGGCACTGGAAGAACTGGTACCTCTGGCCGGGCAGGACGATGGCGTGCGCTTATTGGTTGACAGTCTGCAGGCTGCGTCACGGGGCATTATCCGATAATTATGCGTATTGCTATTGTTGCCGGTGAGACGTCGGGCGATATGCTCGGCGCAGGCCTGATTAAATCTCTTAAAGCCCGCTACCCCGATGCCCAGTTTGAAGGTATCGGCGGCCCGTTGATGCAGGCTCATGGTTTCCACAGTTTTGTACCGATGGAACGTCTGGCGGTAATGGGGCTGGTGGAGGTACTCGGGCGCTTATTCGAGCTGCTGAAGGTCCGCCGTGATCTGGTCAAATACTGGAAGAAAAATCCACCGGATGTCTTTATCGGCATCGATGCCCCGGATTTTAATCTCACTCTGGAACAGAAATTACGTGCAGCGGGTATTAAAACCGCGCATTACGTCAGTCCTTCGGTCTGGGCCTGGCGGGAAAAGCGCGTGTTTAAAATAGCCAAAGCCGTCGATCTGATGCTGACGCTGTTTCCGTTTGAAGCCCGGTTCTATGAAGAACATCAGGTGCCGGTGAAATTTGTCGGCCATCATCTGGCAGATAAAATCCCGTTTGAAACACCGGTCGCTCCGGCCCGGGAAACGCTTGGACTGGATAGCAAACGTCCGGTGGTTTGTCTGATGCCCGGCAGTCGCAGTGGTGAGGTCGAACGCTTGGGAGCTTTGTTTCTGCAGACTGCCGAACGCATGTTGCTGAAGCGCAACGACCTGCAATTTATTATTCCGGCAGCCTCGGTCGAGCGCCGCAATCAGATTGAAGCGATGCTCGCCGCCTATCCGGCCAGCCTGCCGGTTAAAGTGGTGCTGGGTCAGTCGCATACCTGTATGGCCGCTGCCGATACTATTTTACTGGCGTCCGGTACAGCGACTCTCGAAGCCATGCTGCTGAAAAAGCCAATGGTGGTGAGTTATATCGTGGCGCCACTGACGTATAAAATTCTGAAAAAGCTGGTCACTCAGCCTTATATTTCGCTGCCTAATTTACTGGCCGGACGCGAATTAGTACCGGAGTTTATTCAGCACGATGCTACGTCTGAAAATCTGTCTGAAGCACTGCTGGTGCGTCTGGAAGATTCTGATGCCATGCATCAGCTGCATGAAACCTTTCTGTTTATTCACCGTCAGCTGAAGCGTAATGCCGATGATGAAGCGGCGGATGCGATCAGCGCTTTGCTGCAGCGATAATGACTGACGCTATCACGACTGAAAAAGCCACTGCTTTTCAGACCGAAATCGAAGCATCCCTGTTCGAGCAGGGCATTCCTTATTGCGGTGTGGATGAAGCCGGCGCCGGCCCTTTATGCGGTGACGTTATGGCTGCGGCTGTCATTCTTGATCCGGAAAATCCGATCGAAGGGCTGAACGATTCGAAAAAACTCACGGAAAAAAAGCGTGAAAAATTATTCGATGAAATCCGTGAAAAAGCGCTCGATTATTGTATTGCCCGTGCCACGGTAGAAGAGATTGACCGGCTGAATATTCTTAATGCGCGTATGCTGGCAATGAGCCGCGCGATTGACGGCCTTAAATTGCCTTGCCAGCACGCGCTGGTGGACGGTAATAAAGCGCCGCAAACCCCGCTCGAAGTAACCACTATCATTAAAGGCGACAGTCTGGTAACGGCGATTTCTGCAGCCTCGGTACTGGCTAAAGTTCAGCGCGACCGGGAAATGCTGGAACTGGATAAACAGTATCCGGGGTACGGTTTTGCCAAACACAAAGGTTATGGCACCGCCGCGCATATGGAAGCCTTACAGGCGCTTGGTCCCTGCGAAATTCACCGGCGCAGTTATGCACCGGTAAAAGCCCTGCTGCAGGACTGAACAAACGGATTTAATGCGCACTTAACGGCGGAATTTAATCGCCTGTTCGTAAGTGCGGCGACGCAGAAGATCGCGCATGGCCTCATTGCTTTCCAGCTGTGCCAGTTCCTGCCATTCTATCCGTTCACCAATTCCCATCTGAATCGTTGAGTTTTGTTTCTTCAGGAATTCTGCCGGAATCCGCAGCGTGCGCAGCGCAGGGTGCACTTTTCCCAGCATATGAAAACTGCGGCTGTTATGACCATGAAAGTAAATCGGGATGACCGGCACTTCGGCTTTGCGGATCAGACGCATACTGGAAATTGACCAGGGGCGGTCATAAACACCGGATTGGCCTTTATACCAGGTTGACACTTCCCCGGCGGGGAACAGCCCCAGCCCTTCACCACGTTCCAGCTGAGCCAGAGATTTACGCATACCGCCCATGCCTTTCGGGCCTGAATTTTCAAATGGGTTCACGGTGATAAACAGGTCGGATATCGGTGCAAAATAGCTCAGTAAAAAATTAGCAACCGCACGGAATTCGGGGCGCTTCCGGCCAATTACCAACAGCAGAATAACGCCATCAAGAAAGCCAAAAGGGTGGTTGGACACGGTAACAAAAGGCCCTTCTGCAGGAATGGCCGCATCAAGGGCTGCAGGGTCGTAATCCAGATGGATTTTCAGGTGGTGCAGGGCATTTTCAATCATATCGATGCCCTGTTTTTCGTCCAGCTGATTGTAGATACGGTTCAGTGTCGGACCTTTCAGCAGGCGCAGCAGAAATTCCAGTTTACGCGGTGTCAGGCCGGTGGCCTGCAGTAAGCCCTGACGATCAAACAACTCCATAGCGCAACTACTCTTTATTATTGGATTCGGTGGCATAATAGCGCCCTGTCCACAGACCGCGGCGCGTTGAATAATTTTATGACCGAAATGCTACAGAAATTTGATGTTATCGTCATTGGCGCCGGTGCCGCCGGATTAATGTGCGCTGCACAAGCGGCTGCCCGTGGCCGTTCGGTACTGATTGTTGATCATGCCAATAAAGCGGGTAAGAAAATTCTGATGTCGGGTGGTGGGCGTTGTAATTTTACCAATTACTTTGTCGCCCCTGATAAATACCTCAGCCATAACCCGCATTTCTGTAAGTCGGCGCTGAAACGTTATACCCAATGGGATTTTATTGCGTTGGTGGAATCCCATGGTATTGCCTATCACGAAAAGAAAGACGGCCAGCTGTTCTGCGATAACAAAGCATCGGACGTCCTCAATATGCTGCTCAGCGAGTGTGAGCAGCAGGGCGTGCAGATCTGGCTGGACACCGCAGCCAGTGATATTGCTCAGAGCGATCAGTCAGGCTGTCGTTATCAGATGAAGGCGGGCAGTCGCTTGCTTGGCTGTGAGTCGCTGGTGGTTGCCACCGGCGGGCCGTCAATTCCAACGTTGGGAGCGACAGGCTTTGGCTATGAACTGGCGCAGCAGTTTGGTCTTAAGGTATATCCGCCGCGGGCGGGTCTGGTGCCTTTTACCCTGACCGATCATAACAAGCAGCTGAGTGAGGCATTGTCCGGCACGGCACTTAATATTGAGGTGGAGTGCGCGGGCCAGGTTTTCCGCGACGATATGCTGTTTACCCACCGCGGGCTCAGCGGACCGGCGATGCTGCAGATCTCGTCGTACTGGCAGCCGAGTCTGAGCCTGATGATTAATCTGCTGCCTGAACAGGATGTGGCAGCGCTGCTGCGCCAGTTGCAGCATGAGCGGCCAAAGCTGACGCTGAAAAACTGGCTGGCGGAGCTGACCACACAGAAGTTTGCCGAGTACTGGCTGGCATCCTCTGTCTGGCAACAAAGCACGCTGGCTCAGCTGTCCGGTGCCGATATGGATGCCATTGCTCAGGGGCTGCATCAGTGGCAGGTTAAACCGGCCGGAACCGAAGGTTACCGCACCGCCGAGGTGGCACTGGGCGGAGTTGATACCGCTGAGTTGTCATCCAAAACCATGGAAGCGCAACGCTTCCCGGGCTTGTTCTTTATTGGCGAAGTGGTGGATGTCACCGGTCATCTGGGCGGGTTTAACTTCCAGTGGGCCTGGTCAAGTGCAGTGGCAGCCGCTGAGTTTGTCTGATGCATTCGCGTACAAGACGGTCTTAAAACCACATTATTAAGATACTTTTCTTCTGACAGCCGGAAGGTAGATCTGAGTGACCGGAGATTGATTGGCTAAACTGAAGTCAAACTGGTCTGTTACGGGAAGACTTCCGATGAAAGGTGTGGTTTTTGACATCCTGCGTGACATGGTCGAGGAGCAGTTCGGCCTTGCTGGCTGGAATGCGCTACTCGATAAGGCCGGTGCTGATGGGCTGTATATCTCAACCCAGACCTATCCGGACGAGGAGTTACTGAAACTGGTTGCTGCAGCCAGCGAGGTAACGGGTAAACCTGCCGATGAGCTGGTGTTCAGCTTTGGTGAGTTTATGGTGAAAGAGTTCTACAAGCGCTTTCCGGGATTTTTCGATAACGCCAGTGGCCTGATTGATTTCCTGATATCGGTTGACCGCATCGTGCATGTCGAGGTGAGGAAACTCTATCCGGATGCGGCCCTGCCCAGTTTCACCTATGAAGGTGGCAGCAGTGACGAAGTCACGATGAATTATCGCTCTCCGCGTAAGCTTTGCCGGCTGGCAGAAGGCCTGATCGCCGGCAGTGCCGAGCATTTTGGCGAGAAATATCAGCTGCAGCACGATCCTTGTATGCACCGGGGCGCAGATTGTTGCAGTCTGCACATTAAGCTGGAGAGGTAATGGTCGCGATGTCTGAGATGGATTACGAAAAAGCCTACCTGCGGGAGAAACAGCTGCGTAAACAAGCGGAGCAATTGTTGGAAGACCGTTCGCGTGAACTCTTTCTGACCAATGAACAGCTGAAAGAAGTAAACCGCAATTTGCAGGAGCAGCAGCAGATTGTTGTGCAATCAGAAAAAATGGCTTCGCTTGGCGTCCTGGCCGCCGGGGTCGCCCATGAAATTAATAATCCACTGGGCTATATCTACAGCAATTTTTCCAGTCTGGTGGAAGGTCTGCAGGATATACAACGTTTTCTGCATCATATGGACGGTATCATCGCTAAAGGCGACACTGCCGAATCTCTGCGTGATGGCTGGCGTAATGCCTTATTACAATATGATATTGCCTACCTGCTCAGTGATTATCAGAGTCTGGCACTGGAAACCATTGAAGGGCTGGAGCGGGTAAAGCAGATTGTGGCCGATCTGAAATCCTTTATCCGCCAGGACGATGGTGAAAAAGCGCCGGTGGATGTGAATGACTGCCTGCGTGGGGCGCTGAATATTCTTAATAATCAGACCAAGTACCATGCGCAGGTCGATGTTGATTATGGTGAGCTACCGGTTATTCAGGGCTATTTTGGCAAGCTCAATCAGGTGTTTACCAACCTGATCGCCAATGCCAATCAGGCCGTACCGGAAAATGGTCTGATCCGTATCAGCAGCCGGCTGGTGGATGGCTGGATTGAGGTTGCGGTCAGCGATAACGGCCACGGCATCAGCGAAGAGAACATGCGCTACCTGTTTACCCCGTTTTTTACCACCAAGCCGGTTGGGGAGGGCACGGGCCTGGGATTGTCGATTTCCCATGGCATGGTGCAGGAGCACGGCGGCGAAATACTGGTAAAAAGTAAACCCGGCGAGGGCTCGACCTTTACCGTCAGACTGCCTGTTAAGACCGATTAGCCGGGACTTCCCGCGTATCTGCTCAGCCTTGTCGGGCTGACCTCTCTTGTTTGACTCCTTCATTCATATAAGAAATATCAGGTATACATGGTATTGATTTCAATTATGGGGATGAAATCACTACTATTCGCCTGCATTTAACGTATCGCCCGCAGTCATTGTGACTGTCAGGACGAACGTCACCCACCAACTTGAAGGACTGATTCATGTCATACCAAGCTGAAACCAAAACCGCTCAGGCGCTGATCGAACAGAACGGTGCTCAGTGGTCTGCTATCAAGCCAGAATCTGTAGCCCGTATGCGTCTGCAGAACAAATTCAAAACCGGTCTGGATATCGCTAAGTACACTGCCGCTATCATGCGTCGTGACATGGCTGCATTCGATGCAGACAAAACCAAATACACTCAGTCTCTGGGTTGCTGGCACGGTTTCGTAGGTCAGCAGAAACTGATCTCCATCAAGAAGCACTTCGGTACTACCGAACGTAAATACCTGTACCTGTCTGGCTGGATGGTTGCTGCTCTGCGTTCTGACTTCGGTCCACTGCCTGACCAGTCTATGCACGAGAAGACTGTTGTTGCTGACCTGATCGAAGAACTGTACAAGTTCCTGCGTCAGGCTGATGCACGTGAACTGGGTGGCCTGTTCCGTGAACTGGACGCTGCACGCGCTGCTGGCGACGAAGCTAAAGCCAAAGAAGTCGAAGCTAAGATCGATAACTACGAAACTCACATCGTACCTATCATCGCTGACATCGACGCTGGTTTCGGTAACGAAGAAGCTACCTACCTGCTGGCTAAGAAAATGATCGAAGCGGGTGCTTGTGCACTGCAGATCGAAAACCAGGTTGCTGATGAGAAGCAGTGTGGTCACCAGGACGGTAAAGTTACTGTTCCACACGCTGATTTCCACTCTAAAATCCGCGCTCTGCGTTACGCTTTCCTGGAAATGGGTGTTGACGACGGTATCATCGTTGCACGTACCGACTCCGAAGGTGCTGGCCTGACCAAGCAGATCGCTGTTGTGAACGAGCCAGGTGACGAAGGCGACATCTACAACTCCTTCCTGGACGTTGAAGAAGTAACTCCTGAAGAAACCAAAGCTGGTGACGTACTGATCAGCCGTGATGGCAAACTGGTTCGTCCTAAGCGTCTGGCTTCTGGTCTGTTCCAGTTCCGTGAAGGTACTGGCCATGAGCGTTGCGTATTCGACTGTATCCACGCTATCAACGCTGGTGCTGACCTGCTGTGGATCGAAACTGCGATCCCAACTGTTCACGAAATCCGTGACATGATGAACGACGTTCGTAAAGTTCACCCAGATGCGAAACTGGTTTACAACAACTCTCCATCTTTCAACTGGACTCTGAGCTTCCGTCAGCAGACCTATGATGCATGGGTTGCTGAAGGTAAAGACGTTTCTGCTTACGACCGTAGCAAGCTGATGTCTGCTGACTACGATGCGTCTGAGCTGGCTGCAGAAGCTGACAAGCGTATCCAGAACTTCCAGGCTGAATCTTCACGTGAAGCGAACATCTTCCATCACCTGATCACTCTGCCTACTTACCACACCACTGCTCTGTCTGTGGATAACCTGGCTAAAGAATACTTCGGCGAAGCCGGTATGCTGGGTTATGTTGCTGGCGTACAGCGTAAGGAAATCCGTCAGGGTATCGCTTGCGTTAAGCACCAGAACATGTCCGGTTCTGACATCGGTGATGATCACAAAGAGTACTTCTCTGGTGATTACGCACTGAAAGCAGGCGGTGCTAAGAACACTTCTAACCAGTTCAACAACATCTAAGATCTCTTAGAAAATGTTGACACGTTAGTGTTCAGAAAAAGCGACCTTCGGGTCGCTTTTTTTATGGCTGTTATCCGCTGCCGGGGAAAGGGAGGGGCATACTGCAGGCTGTAACATTCTGCAACGGCATGTTGCCTTTAGGCGTTACCAAAACTCACAGAAGATCCATCGTCTCGGTAGGTATTACTCGTTAATATCAATATCAGTGGCGTATATTTACCAATAGCTGTGGCTCTGCAGTTGTCTGGTCATGCCTTATCGCCTTGCCGTTCCCGTCTTCTTCTTACGTGGTGGCAGGCCCTGACAGGAAACATCATGGCGGTTACCCCGGAATCCCTTCACCAGCGTGTGATTTTTAAGGTTTTGCTGTTAATGGTCAGCGGTGCTGGCATCCTGTACTTCCTTATTAATATTCAGCGCGGACTGGTCGGGCTGGCCTGGGTTGAGCTGGCGATGAGCATCGCCTCGTTGTGGTTATGGCGTAATGTCGATGCTTTGAAAGCCCTGCGGCTGTGGTCTTTTCTGTACCTGATCCCGTTTTTCTCCATCATCCTGTTTGCATTATCTGACCCACGTATCAGCTACGGTATGTTTGTCTGGGTACTGCTGATTCCGATTGTTTCTTATCTGTTGCTCGGTTTGTGGCGCGGCTTTGCTATGGCCTGCCTTTTTATGACGCTGGCAGCCATCGTTTATATCTGGCGCTTCCACAGTAACCCGGAAGTGATTAATACGGTTGTACTGGCGAATGTGATGGTGTGTGCCGCTGCCTTGTGGGCCTTCTCTCATATTTATGAGTCAAGCCGCGAACGTTCGCAAAGAATCCTGCTGAAGCTGGCATCCATAGATGCTCTGACCGGTTTATATAACCGTCTGCGTCTGACTGAAATCTTTAACCGTGAGCGTCAGCAGGCCGAAGTCCAGCGACAGCCGCTCAGTCTGCTGCTGATCGACCTCGATTATTTTAAGAAAATTAACGACCATTACGGCCATGACACAGGCGATCAGGTTCTGGTGGCTGTCGCGTCTCATATTCAGCGGAATATCCGTCGCCGGGATTCGGCCTTTCGCCTCGGTGGCGAAGAATTCTGCATCCTGCTGCCCGGGAGTGGGCGGGAAGAAGCACATGTTGTTGCCGACGTTTTACGCACTGGCCTGGCGGAACAGCATCCGCTGGTGGCGGGTCTGCCGGTCACACCGACGCTGAGTGCCGGAGTTGCCACCCTCGGTGATGACGGAAAGGATTTTGTTCACCTCTACAGCATGGCCGATCAGCGATTGTATCTGGCCAAGCATTCCGGCCGGAACCGCGTGGTCAGTCAGGGGCAGGCGCTGCAGGGCGATTCTGTTGCGGGAGAAAATGCATCGTCTCCGGTATTGCAGGCAACGCTGTAATTCTGATGTGCGGATTACCTCTTTATGGTCGCGATTATCTGGCCATTTTCATAATATTAATTCCTTGGGCTCATTAATTCTTAAAGAGTCGGTGTGTTTTCTCTGAGCTGAGAGTCAGTCCAGCAAGCGCGGCTAAGCCTGATGGTTGATTGTGGGTTAGGGAGCACTTACTCGGCTTGTATGCATTGAATCTGCTGAAAAAGAGCTGACTTTGTGCTGGATTTTCGCTGTTGGACTTTAGTCGGATGAGTCGTTAAAACACGCGCTGATAACCAAACACACGCAGATGTGTCCACATTGAATCAGGTGCATTATGACGACCATGACCGACCCGGCGCTCTCACCGCGCTCCTCCGGGCCAGCTCCGCTTGCTGCAGCAACAGGTGTGGGGCTGCGCCGCTGGCTGGCATCCAGCCTGACCCAGCACGACCATTTTTCTGCTTATTTCGAACCGCTGATCCAGCTTTTTCTGCCTCACTGGAGTACCGCTGGCTGGCGTGCCCGCGTACTCGAAGTACGTACGGAGCTTGAGGATGTGTATTCACTGGTGCTGCGTCCGGCTAAAGGCTGGGCGGGTTTTCAGGCCGGACAATACGTTGAAATCAGCGCAGAACAGGATGGCCGCCGGGTCAGCCGGATCTTCAGCATTTCATCTTCTCCCGCCTATTTTGCCCGTACCGGACTGATTGAGCTGACCATCCGCGTACAGGATCAGGGACGTATAACGCCCTGGTTACGCCAGCATTTTGCCGGTGGTGGACTGGTAACTCTGTCAGCGGCACAGGGGGATTTTATTGCGAGCGAGGGCAGTGCTCCCTTGCTGCTGATTGCCGGTGGCAGTGGCATCACACCTTTCCGTTCGCTGTTGCAGCAACTGCAGCGTCAGGGCTCTGCGCGCCCGGTGCAGTTGCTGTATTTTGCCCGCCATGCACAGCACTTTCTGTTCCGTGAAGAATTCGACCGTCTGCTGCTGGATATGCCGCAGTTCAGTCTGACACTGCTGAACAACGAAGATCATGGTTTTATCAGTGCAGAGCATATCCGTGAATATTGCCCGGACTTCTCCGCCCGCGACATTATGATTTGTGGCCCGACGCCGATGATTCAGGCCGCGCGTGCCGTACTGAGTGAGCTTGCGGTTGATCCGGCGCAGATCCGTTTTGAATATTTTGGTGCGGCACCCATTGATATGCAGCGTGCCAATGCCAGTGACACGCTGGTGGCCTTTAAACGTTCGGCAATTAATGCCGACGTTGCCGCTGAACCGGCACAGACACTCCTTGATGTCGCAGAACAGGCCGGACTTAAACCCGTTAGTGGTTGCCGTATTGGCGTCTGCCATCAGTGCATCTGCAAAAAGGAAAGCGGGGTGGTGTTTAACACCAAAACCGGTACCTATTCCGATACCGGCAGCGAAGATATTCAGCTGTGCATCTCGGTTGCCGCCAGCGACCTGATTCTGGATTTGTGAGGCCAATAATGACAACAAGTATTCCATCAGCAGAAACCCTGTTAAGTTTTGAACAGGAAATTAATGCCATCCGTGATGAAACCCTGAGCAAAGTTGGCCAGGCCGATGCCGATTATATTCGTCGTGTTATCCGTTTTCAGCGGGGGTTGGATTTAAGCTCCCGGCTGGTGATTGTGCTCGGTTTTATACACCCGTTATTCTGGGTTGCCGGGGTTCTTATGCTGGCGCTGGCTAAAATTCTCGACAATATGGAAATTGGTCATAACGTGATGCACGGTCAGTACGACTGGATGAATGACCCACACATTAATTCGCGCAATTTTGAGTGGGATATTGTCGGCGACGGTGATTCCTGGAAGCGTTATCACAACCACGAGCACCACACCTATACCAATATCATCGGTAAAGACCGTGACTACGGTTATGGTCTGCTGCGCCTGAGTGACGATATTCCATGGCGTAAGAAAAACCTCTGGCAGTTTTTTACTTACCTGAATCTGAGCCTGTTATTTCAATGGGGCGTGGCGTATCACGAGTTAGCTGCTGAACGTATTTTCTTTGGCAAACGGCGTAAAGAGAGCCATCTGCCGATCAGCCGCAGTGAATTAAAATCGGCTTTTTTCAGTAAAATCGGCAAGCAGGTTTTTAAAGATTATATTTTCTGGCCGTTATTGTGCTTTCCGGTTTTCTGGTCGGTATTGCTGGGCAACCTGTGTGCAAACCTGATCCGCAATCTGTGGACCTCGACCATTATTTTTTGCGGACATTTTACTGAAGACGCGCAAACCTTCAGTGAAGAGGAATGTAAGAACGAAACCCGCGGTCAATGGTACTACCGCCAGATTCTGGGTTCGTCCAACCTTGAAGGTGCGCGCTGGTTTCATATTCTGACCGGCCATTTAAGCTGTCAGATTGAACATCATCTGTTTCCGGATATTCCGGCACGTCATTATCCTGCGATGGCGCAAAAGGTAGAGCAGGTGTGTAAGACGCATGGCATTCCTTATAACACCGGTTCGTTTGCTCATCAGTACCTGACGGTGGTTAAACGCGTGTTGCGTTATTCCTTCCCGGATAAAGCGGGGCAGGAACCACTGACCAACCACTGAGCGCATCTGCGTTCGGGTTCTGACGGGGAAGCCGCTAACGGCTTCCCCGTTTTTGTATCTGCATGATCCGTCTTGGTGCGCAGACGGTGCATCACGGCTGTTTTTTAGTGCGGATTTTTGCTGGTTTCCATCTTTATGGGCCAATCTTGCCCTGCAACTCTGGCATAATGTGGCGGTTTTATTCATATTTCTGTTATTCCTGACCAGTTGGCCAAGTTATTGCTAAATTGGCAATGAATCTGTTTTTAACAGCCTGCATGCAGGTACTACCTTTGGAGCAAAACCATGATGAAGAAACACAAGAACTGGCAACGCTGGGTAACGTCTGCGGCTCTGGCGCTGGGTCTTAGCACTGGCGCAATGGCCGAAGATCCGATGAAAGTTGGCTTCGTGTACGTTGGCCCGGTGGGTGATTATGGCTGGTCTTATGAGCATGACCGTGGTCGTATGGAAGCGCAGAAATTCTTCGGCGACAAAATCGAAACCACCTTTGTTGAGAAAGTACCTGAAGGCGCTGATGCCGAGCGTGTGATCCGTCAGATGGCGCAGAGCGGTCATGATCTGATTTTCACCACCTCCTTCGGTTTTATGAACCCGACTGAAAAAGTCGCCAAGCGTTTTCCAAAAGTATTCTTTGAGCACGCAACCGGTTACAAGCGCGCCAAAAACCTCTCTACCTATGTACTGCGTACTTATGAAGGTCGCTATGTTTCCGGTATCGCTGCCGGCATGATGACCAAAACCAACACCATTGGTTACATTGCTTCTTTCCCGATTCCGGAAGTTATCCGCGATATCAACTCCGTATATATGGCGGCTAAATCCGTTAATCCGGATGTAAAAATCAAAATCATGTGGGTAAGCACCTGGTATGACCCGGTTAAAGAAAGCGAAGCCGCCAATGCTCTGATCGACCAGGGCGTTGACGTGCTGATTCAGCATACCGATTCACCAGCACCATTGATGGCCGCTGAAAAGCGTGGCGTAAAAGCCATTGGTCAGGCATCTGATATGAGCAAGTTTGCACCGAATGCACACATGTTCTCTATCCGTGATGACTGGGCTCCGCATTACATCAAAACCATTCAGGAAATTATGGATGGCACCTGGAAACCGGAAGATTTCTGGGGTGGTTTTGCTGAAGACATGCTGGTGGTTGCCTCTGTGAATGACAACCTGCCCGCTGATGTAAAAACCGCGGTGACAAAAGCGCATGATGACATCAAATCCGGTAAGCTGAAGCCATTTACCGGCCCGATGAAGAGCAATGAAGGTAAGCTGGTGATCGAAGCCGGCCACACCCTGACCGACGAAGAACTGGCCGGTGTAAACTGGTTTATCGAAGGCATTGACGCTACTATCCCGAAATAATACTGACCTACGTGTCATTGTTCCGGCAGGGCGGCTACGGCCGCTCTGCCTGCATGGAAGCCAGACCATAAGAGCCCAAGACGCCATTCTCTTGGTAAGAAGGGAAACGCCTTTATCGGTTGTGCCGCAAGGCATCGCAGCATAAACGCGGTTCCAAAATACCCTCTTGGTAAGAGTGAATACCGGACTTCTTTTTGCGCCAGATAACTATCCACAGCGTAAAAAGACACCTGCCGGGTACGGATGTTCGCAAGACTCTTGTTGGCCGCCAGGTGCTTATTTTTAATAAAAAAGGCACGAACTATGACGATGAATAATGTTCCCCTCATTGATATTTCCCCACTGTTCAGCGACAACCGTGAAGACTGGCGACCGGTCGTGGACAAAATCGATCAGGCCTGCCGTGAGATCGGGTTTTTCTATCTTCAGGGACACGGTATTTCCTCAGCCCAGCTTGAGAGTATGTTTGCCCTGGCAAAAACATTTTTTGCCCAGCCGGAAGAGCTCAAACAGCAGATACTGATTGCCAACAGCAGCAACCACCGTGGTTGGGGTAGTGCCGGTGCTGAACAGCTGGATCCGGGCAAGCCAAGCGACTGGAAAGAAACCTTCGATATGGCGCTCGATATCCATCCTGAGCATCCGGTTGTAAAGGCATGTCCACAGCTTTACGGCCCGAATCAATACGGTGTATTGCCCGGTTTTCAGCAGCAGATGAATCAGCATTACGGATTGCTGATGAGTGTTGCCCGTCGCCTGTTAAAAGCCATGGCGATTGCACTGCAGTTACCCGATGACTTTTTTAATCAGTATTTTGATGATCAGCATATTTCCGTGCTGCGCATGATCCATTACCCGCCACGTCCGGCCGACCAGGTGGTGGATGCCGATGCCAAGGCCGCCGGCGCGCATACCGATTACGGCTGCCTGACCCTACTGTTGCAGGATGATGTCGGTGGTCTGGAGGTACGTAACGCCCGCGATGAATGGGTTGCGGCGCCGCCGGTTAAAGATGCGCTGGTGGTGAATATCGGTGATTTAATGCAGCGCTGGACCAACGATTATTACCGCTCCACCGAGCATCGTGTACGCAACCTGGCCCCCGGTGTGCATCGTTATTCCATGCCGTTCTTTGTCGAACCTCGTTACGACACACCGGTAAGCTGTATTCCCAGCTGTATTACCGCCGAGCGTGATGCACGCTATCCTTTAATTACCAGTGGCGAGTGGATTTTATCGCGCTTTGCTGCCACCTATGCCTACCGTACCCAGAACAAAGGCTAATCAAGGAGATCAACATGAGCGGATTTGAACACATCCTGCAGAATACACGGGCAGCAACTGAGCTGGCCGACGAAGCCTTTTTACGGGCCTTGCCAAAAACCGAACTGCACCTGCATCTGGAAGGTTCGCTGGAGCCGGAACTGATGTTTGAGCTGGCTGCCCGTAATGGCATTCAACTGCCGTATCAGGATGTGGATCAGATCCGCCAAGCATACAACTTTACCAATCTGCAGTCTTTTCTCGATATTTACTACCAATGTGCTGACGTACTGCGTACCGAGCAGGATTTTTACGATTTAACCTGGGCTTATCTGCAACGCTGCCATGACGAGGGCGTGGTGCATATAGAACCCTTCTTTGACCCGCAGACACATACCGAGCGCGGCATTGCCATGGAAACCGTGCTGGACGGCATCAGCCGCGCGTTGGCGGATGGCCAGGAGCAACTTGGCATCAGCAGCGGCCTGATTCTGTGTTTTCTGCGTCACCTGAGCGAAGAAGCGGCTTTTGTCACTCTTGAGCAGGCCATCCCTTATCTGCATTTATTTATTGGTGTCGGGCTCGACTCTTCCGAACTGGGTAACCCGCCGGAGAAATTTGCCAAGGTGTTTGCCGCCGCCGCTGAGCTCGGTTTGCATCGTGTGGCCCACGCCGGTGAAGAAGGCCCGATTGCCTATATCGAAGGTGCTCTCGACGTATTAAATGTAGAGCGTATTGACCATGGGGTGCGCTGCACTGACAGCGAAGCGATGATGACACGCCTTGCAGCCGAAGGGATTCCATTAACCGTTTGCCCGTTGTCGAATACCCGCTTAAAGGTGTATCAGCACATGAGCGAGCACCCGATTCTGCAATTACTGCAACGTGGTCTTTGCGTTACCGTTAATGCCGATGATCCGGCATTTTTTGGTGGTTATCTGCTCGCCAATTATCAGGCTCTGGCTGATCATCTGGGTATGACCCGCGGTCAGGCAGCACAACTGGCCGCCAACAGCATTCAGGCCAGCTTTATTGCGGTAGAACAAAAAACCTTATTGCTGGAAAAGCTGGAACAGGTGATTGCTGCCTGAGGTTTTTATACCCGCCCGCGGCTTTACTTGCCAACCACGATAAAAAAGAAACCGCATACCGGAAACGGAGTGCGTTTTTTTTATGAGCGGGGACAGCTCCGTGCCGGCGAGAGAAACGTGTTTATCAATAATCAGCAGGAATGGCTCCCGGTGACTGTTAGCCGTTTGGCTGCTGCAGCCAGTAAGCATCTGGAATATATATGATGAAAGCCTCCCAGGGCATGAAACAGAAAACCGAATTTCCCTCCGGCGCGTGCCGGGAATACTGCAGAGCCAAAGTATAAGCGGGTTGCAGGTGCCTCTCCGTTCTTTAATATCTCAGCAAGGGGTTCAACATAAAGCCATGAGCGCGTCTGACCAAAGGCCAGCAAAATTTCACGATCCGATCTCTGTTCCACACGCCATGCTGAAAAGCGCTTGGCTGCACTATAGGCCAGATCCCGCACCTGGCTGTCACTGGATGGGCAAGCCAATATTTTAGCCAGCAGCCAGCGTTCGGTTTTAAACAGCCGCGTCGTATAAAAGGCTTCTATAAATTCAGCTAACCCCAAATTTCCAGGCACTGTGATGGTGTAGCAATCGGTAAAGGCTCCGGAAGTCTGGCAGCTGGCAAGGAAAGAATGTTCAGGAACGGAAGACAGAGCAGGCATCGAATATAACCTCTTAAAGGAGTAATGATTGCTGATAAATGTCCGTATTCAGCACCCAGCAGACATTCAGATTAAAGCCTGGGGCCTGTTAACACTAATTAAACAGGCCGGATTTACTTAGAGTTAACAGGCTCTGGTATTTCCGGTAATAAGCGGCTGTTGTTCAGCCCCCGTTGTTCAGACCCCGCATTACTAGTGCGGACAGAGGCTCCTTATGTGACCTGAATAAAGGATTCTGCTGGGGAGGTCTGTTGCTCCGTATACTGACGTTGCCGGAATTCAGCGACGACGATGCTGTCACTGTGGCTGGCTCCGCTGGCGCAGCAAATGATCCAGCCGGAAGCCGGTGATGAGCTGGCCCTGAATGGCCAGCCCGGATAGGCGGTCAGCGCTCTGAGCTGGCAGCCTCAGTCAAAGTCACCCGGCTGGTAAGAGCCCACATCAGCACCAAATCCCACGGCAAAGCGGTTCCAGCTGTTGATATTGCAGATGGCCAGCGTCAGGCTGGTAAGCTCTGCATCGCTAAAGGATTTCCGTACATCATCCAGAAGCTGCTCTGCCGGATGCTGTTGAGACAACAGCGTCAGGGCTTCTGCCCAGGCCAGCGCCGCCTGTTCGCGCGGACTGAAAAAGGGTGCTTCACGCCAGGCGCTGAGCGTATACAGACGCTGTTCGCTCTCGCCAGCTGCGCGGGCATCTTTACTGTGCATATCCAGACAATAGGCACAGCCGTTCAACTGCGAAACCCGCAGTTTCACCAGTTCCAGCAGAGATTTTTCCAGTCCGCATTCTTTCAGATATTGCTCACCGGCCAGCAAAGGTTTCATGGCGGCAGGGGCCGCCTGATAGTAGTTAAGACGCTGAGTCATAAGGTTCTCCTTATTGCATTTGGTTAATCGTGATGAGGTTGAAATACCTGTGCAGAGTAACGGCCAGCTCACGGCAGTAATTGTAAAAATACGACATGCGCAAGGCTTTTACGGTGCTGTGAGGCGCTTGGGAGGTTTGTTAGACTGGCGATAACCGCCGTCTGCAATGCAGCGGCAGAACCGCTGCACGGGTATGGCAATGACACAGCATCTTACTCATCTTGGATTCCGGTTTTTCCGGCCAACAACGGCATTACAGCCGCTGGTACAGTGTTATTGGCATATCCGCTGTCATGTGGGGCAGTCGGCACTGGCCGATGAATTTCTGCACCCCGAAGGGGGTTCGGGTGTGGTGTTTAATTTTGCTGATCCGCTGATTTTCAATGGCCAGCCTTATCTCAGCCCCTGTCTGTTAATTGGTCCTGCGCAACGTACGGGTACCCTGACACTGAGCGGTCAGGTCGATGCTATTGGCGTGCGCTTTTATCCTGGTGCGGCACATGCATTTTTTCAGCTGCCGCTGGCCGAGCTGAATGGTTGTCTGTTACCGGTTACCGATCTGCCTTTGGAAGCAAGCTGGCAGCAGGTATGGGAAGTGGATGCGGTCAATGAACGTTTGCAACAGATTGAACTCTGGCTGCTGCGTCAGCTGGATGTGCAGATTCAGGCAAAAAATCCTCTGGTGGCGTTGTTGCCTTCATTGCCAGACAGCGGGCAGTTTTCTACCGCCGATCTGGCCCAGCATATGGCACTGGGAGAGCGTCAGGTTGAGCGATTATTCCGGCAATGGGTCGGTCTGACACCGAAACAGCTGGCCCGTATCCGTCGCGTTCAGCACGCACGGGAATTACTGAAAACAGCGCCAGCCGATCTGACCGGAACGGCCTATAACGCCGGCTATTTCGATCAGGCACATTTTATTCATGATTTTAAACAGGTGGTGGGCCTTACCCCCGGGCAGTACCGGCAGCGACTGAAGCAGCGCGATCGTTTGGAGTAAGCCGGGCGAGAAACAGCGGGTTTAGGGCCTGTTTAATTAGTGTTAACAGGCCCTAGTGCGGTAAAAATAAAAGCGCGGGTTATTTAACCGGCATTTTTGCACGGCTCGCGGCAGTTTAACCGCCAGCGTTAAAACGGGTTATCCTAGGGCCTGTCGACACTAAGTAAATCCGGCCTGCTGAGAGCCAGCTTTTCTCAGAACAAGGAGAGAGGAGTGATATTAGCGGGCTAAATGAATGACGAACGACGAAGTTAATGAGGAAAACTGGCCACAGCCCGAAGGGTTATGGCTAAAAATCCCTCATCCTGCGTTGCTGTTCGTTCGCTTAACCCGTTAGGCCACACTCTCAGCGCCTTGTTTGAGATATTTTTAGCCAATAACAGGCCTGTTTAATTAGTGTCGACAGGCCCTAGGCACCTCTTAATAATTCAGCGCCGGCTCCGGCTTACTGAAAAAGTTCAGATCAAGGTGCTTTTGTTCAGTGAGGCGGAATATCGGCACTGTGCTGCTGTGTTGTGCGGTTTTTAATGAGACTGAACAGGGCATAAAGGTTCACAAGATTCAGGCTGGCGACGACCGTGCAGAACAGATAACCAAAGAGCAGGGCATCGCCCAATAAAAAAACAACGACAACACTGAAATAAAGTAACCATCCACCTGCTGCTAACTGTGCGATGTTGTTCAACAGCTTCATCCGGTAAGACACGGGGTTGAGCAGGTTAATGAACAGCGGTGCAAAAAAGGTAGTAATTAACAGGAATGCTTCAATGAGATCGGTCGAAATCTGCGACATAATTTTATCGTAGACAACGTAGGTTTCTGTCACCCTTTCGCGACTCAGTTCGTTGACCCCCTCACCTCCGCCATTGGGTGTCAGTACGATCGTCCTCGTGCATTGAGAGAGTGGTGCAAACATAAATGCAATGATCATGACTGTCAGTATCGTGCGTATTTTTCTCATAATACTCCCTGAACGCTGTGTTCTTTTTACGCCCGGCAGAAAAAATCCTGAATATTTAAAGCGATTTCTGATACCGGTATCCCAGCCTTATCACTGGGGGTATTGAAAGTGAGGGTACTGAGGTTGCCGGGTTCAATCAATGCCAGAAAGAGTGATTAGCAGAGATGGCTGGGTATCTGCAGATCTGCCACTGCGCACAACGGGGAAAAACAGCGGAGAGTGTGTAGTACAGCATGGTTACCCGCTCCGGCACTCCGTTATACTGCGTCTGCTATCAGAAACCAGGAGCGAGGCACCAGTCATCAGGATGAAAACAGTCGTTGTATTGGGCGGTTATGGAAACTTCGGTAAGCGCATTTGTGAGACTCTGGCGCAGGACAGCGGTATCCGTTTACTGTGCAGTGGGCGTCATTCTGACAAAGCCCGTGCCCTGGTTGCTCAGTTGCAGCCGTCAGCCAAAGCAGAATTACAGGCCGTTGCGCTGGATATCAACGCGGCCGATTTCCGCGTACAGCTGCAGGATTTAACGCCGTTTCTGGTTATTCATACCGGTGGTCCTTTTCAGGGGCAGAATTATCGTGTTGCCGAAGCCTGTATTGCTGTTGGTGCGCATTATCTGGATCTTGCCGATGACCGTCGTTTTGTCTGCGATATAACCTTACTTAATAAACAGGCTGAAGACGCCGGAGTGCAGATCATCAGTGGTGCCAGCTCGGTACCGGGGCTGTCGTCGGCGGTTATTGAACATTATCAATCAGACTTCCGGCAGATCGACAGCATTGATATTGCTATCGCACCGGGTAATCAGGCTGAACGCGGTGAAGCAACGCTGCGTGGCATTTTGTCGTACACTGGCCGTCCTTTCTCTGTGTTTGAACAGGGACGTGTACGTACGGTGTATGGCTGGATGAATTCCCGGCGTAAATATTTTGGCCCAAGGTTGGGATGGCGTTGGCTGGCGAATGTGGATGTGCCCGATCTGGAACTGTTCCCGGCGCAGTTTGCGGTTACTGAGCGGGTACGTTTTCAGGCCAGTCTTGAGCTGACGTTTCTGCATTTTTCGATGCTGGTGATGGCTTCACTGGCGCGTCTGCGCCTGATTAAAAACTGGGCACCGGCAACGGCTCTGATTTATCGGATGAGCCATTGGTTCAGTAAACTGGGCAGTGCTGATGGTGCGATGCAGATTGATATCGCCGGGCTGAATATGCAGGGTGCAGCCAGCAGGCTTCGTTGGCGTCTGGAGGCTTATGATGGTATTGGCCCTTTTATCCCCACATTGTCGACCATCATCATCGCCAGACAGTTGCTGGCAGGGCAGGTGAATCCCGGTGCCAGAGCCTGCAGCGGTGAATTTTCGCTGGCGGAGTTTTATCCTTATGCACAGAGCTTAGGGCTGGTGATCAGGGAGGAGCAGGGTGACTGATTATTTTCTGCTGAAAACGCTGCACATTCTCTCGGCGGTCGTATTAATGGGCACCGGCAGTGGCATTGCTTTTTTTATGTTAATGGCGGTTCTCAGCCGCAGTCAGGAAACAATCCGTAATGTCAGCCGGATCGTTATTCTGGCGGATTGGTTGTTTACCGCTCCGGCGGTTTTAGTGCAGCTGATCTCCGGTGTGTGGTTGATGTCTCTGCTGAATGTCAGTTTTACCTCGCCGTGGTTTCTGACGGTCGCCGGGCTGTTTATATTGATTGGTTGTTGCTGGCTGCCGGTGGTCTGGATTCAGTATCAGTTACACCGCGAAGCCTGTATGGAAAATGGTTTTTTAAGCGCCCGCTTTAAACGTCTGATGCGACTCTGGATTGTATTGGGAATACCGGCATTCGCTGCAATGCTGGTGCTTTTCTGGTTGATGGTGGCCAAGCCTCTGGCGGTAATATGACGGCATTACAGCAAACGTTCGGTCGCTGGACGCTGAGCCTGCTTTGGCTTATTACGGCGCTGGTGTCGGTCGCGACGGCGCAGGATGTTGGTCTGGTGATCTTACAGCAGGGTGGCGTAGCCGATGCTCTGGCTCCCTGGCTGCTTTATGGTGGCAGTATTGTGGATGCGCTTTTAGGACTATGGCTGTTACTGCCCTGGGCGCAACGTCTGTGTTTTCAGATACAGCTGATCACTATTGCGGTTTATAGCGTACTGCTGTCGGTTATTGCTCCTGAATTCTGGTGGCATCCGTTTGCGCCGGTGGTTAAAAACCTGCCGATTATGGTACTTATCTGGATTCTGATGCCAGGAAAATCAATATCCTGATCGCGGTCAGGACGGCGCTTTATTCAGATCCTGTGCTGCGCTTAAACCGGAGCTTAAAATAAAAAACCGCCGGTTGTTCGCAACCGGCGGTTTTTTATTGAACGTCTTAAACAGGCCCTAAAACACCGCTGAATTATTTATTCAGCGGTGTTTTAAAAGTACTGAACTTATTTACCGCCTTTCAGCACGTGATTAATACGCGCCTGAGTTTCTGGTGTGCCCAGCAGGCCGGAGAATAATTCCATCTCCAGTTTAACGGCTTTATTAACACGCTCACGGTGGCCTTCGGCGCGACCCAGTTTTTTAATGGCGCGGATCGAATCCTGAGAGTTTTTCAGTAATTCGTTGGCGGTGGCCATCGCTGTTTCCAGTGCTTTACCGTCTTCCACAGCGGCGGTTAACAGGCCCCATTTTTCGGCTTCGGCGGCGGAGAAGAAACGGCCGGTGTACAGCAGTTCTGCCGCACGCTTAGGACCAATGGCTTCAGACAGCAGTACCGAGCAGGCTCCTTCAGAAGTGACACCGATTTTGGCAAATGGCAGGCTGTAACGGATGCTGTTACCGGCGTAAGCGATATCGGCATGCAGCAGCATGTTGGCGCCAATACCGATGGCCACACCTTCCTGCGCCATAATCAGGGGCTTTTGCAGACCGGCGAAGGCATCAAAAATGCCGGCTACACCTTCCTGAACTGCAGGCAGATCGCCGCCTGGCAGCAGGTCGGCCAGATCGTTACCGGCGGTAAAACGGCCTTCGGCACCGGTCATCACGATGACTTTAACCTCATCGTTGGCATCGCTGTCGAGCAGGGCGGCGATAACATCTTTGTAAGTCTGTACGCGGATGGCGTTCAGTACCTTCGGGCGGTTCAGAGTAATCACGGCAATGCCGTTTTCCAGACTGTAGGTAATGTCCTGATACATAGGGAAGATCTCATCGGTTCAGTATGGCGGGCATGATGGCAAACCCGGAATAACAGAGCAATGATCAATATGCACAGATTACTGGTTGAAACCGAGGTCTGGCGTTTATTGCTGTTGGCACTAACGGCGGGAATTCTGGTCAATCCTGATGCGGGTAAGGCTAGGGTTATGCCTTATGATGCTCAGATATCCGCGACCATTAACGAAAGGAATCTCAGGTTATGAACAGGATGCAGACATTGAAATGGTTGCCCGGCGCAACGCTGCTGGTCTTTATACTGGCCACAGTGCAGGTTTATGCCGGGGAGGGCAATACTGCGGCTTTCCGTCAGGAGCTGGTGGCCGCGGCATTGCAGCGTACGACGCAGCAGGTGCGCTATGACGGCGCTTACCAGAAAATTGCCTATCCCAATGGTGATGTGGCGCCAGACATTGGCGTATGCACCGATGTGGTGATTCGCAGCTACCGCGCTCTGGGTGTCGATTTACAGCAACGGGTGCACGAAGATATGGTGGCTGATTTTGCCGCTTACCCATCGCGCCGTATCTGGGGTATGACCCGTACCGATACCAATATTGACCATCGCCGGGTGCCGAATTTACAGGCGTTTTTTCAGCGTAATGGCCAGACATTAGCCGTCAGTGATAACCCGGCCGATTATCAGCCGGGGGATCTGGTGACCTGGATGCTGCCGGGCAATCTGCCGCATATTGGCGTGGTCAGCGATCGCTATGCGTCAGGCTCCGGCAGGCCGTTAATCGTGCATAACATCGGCGCCGGTCCGGTGCTGGAGGATATGTTATTCCGTTACCGGATTACCGGGCATTACCAGTACCTGCCACAGAAAAGTGGGGAGTGATTACTCTCCGTTACCGGCTGTTTGCAGAATGATCAGGGCATTACCATTACCTGCCACAGAAAAGTGGGGAGTAATTACTCTCCGTTACCGGCTGTTTGCAAAATGACCAGGGCATTACCAGTACCTGCCACAGAAAAGTGGGGAGTAATTACTCCCCGTTACCGGCTGTTTGCAGAATGATCAGGGCATTACCAGTACCTGCCACAGAGAAGTGGGGAGTGATTACTCCCCGTTACCGGCTGTTTGCAGAATGACCAGCGCTTTGCCCGGACTGACGCTCTGGCCGGTTGTGCGCAGCACTTCCACCACGGTACCGCTCTGATGGCTGCTGACTTCAATTTCCATCTTCATGGATTCCAGCACCACCAGAGGCTGACCGGCGCTGACCTGATCGCCGGGTTTAACCAGACATTGCCAGACGTTGCCGGATACATGGCTGTCGATGCTGAATTCACCCTCTGCCAGCGGGCGCTCATCGCTTTCTTCCAGCACCGAAGGTTCGCTGTCGTAATGGAATTTTCCTGAGGCTTTCCATTCCTCAAGTTCTGCCTGAAAAGCTTTTTGCCGTTCCTGCTGGAAGGCTGAAATACCTGTGCCCTGTTCCTGCAAAAAGCGTTCGTATTCCGCCAGGTTAAAGCGGGTTTCTTCGATTTTTATTGGATACTGGCCATGGGGAAACTGCTGGCGGATCGTCATCAGTTCGTCGTGGCTGACCTCGTAAAAACGTACCTGATCGAAAAAGCGCAGCAGCCAGGGCTGGGTAAATTCGCGGGTGGTTTTATAGCGGTTCCACATCTGCAGGGTGCGGCCAACAAACTGATAACCGCCCGGACCTTCCATACCGTAAATACACATATAAGCACCGCCGATACCGACGGAGTTTTCTGCCGTCCAGGTGCGCGCCGGATTATATTTGGTGGTGACCAGACGGTGACGCGGGTCCATGGGTGTTGCCACCGGAGCACCTAAATACACATCGCCTAAGCCCATCACCAGATAACTGGCGTTAAAGACAATGTCTTTCACTTCATCAATGGAATTCAGGCCATTGATACGGCGGATAAACTCAATATTATCCGGACACCAGGGCGCATCGGCCCGTACCGATTGCATGTATTTATTCACCGCCAGCTGGCAGGCTTCGTCGTTCCACGACAGTGGCAGGTGAACAATGCGCGACGGCACTTCGGCATCCTGCAAGTCGCCCAGCTGATCTTCGGCGGCAATTAATATCTGCAGTAATTCCTGCTGACTTAAGCGGCTGGAATCGTAGTGCAGCTGCAGCGAGCGGATGCCCGGTGTCAGTTCCCACAGGCCGGTAATATTCTGTGTGTTTAAATACTGCATTAAGGCATGAACGCGGAAGCGCAGGCGGATATCCAGCTGCAGCGGGCCGTATTCCACCAGTAAGTACTGATCACCGCTGGGGCGATAAACGACACCGGTCGGGTGTGAGTCTGCCTGACCGGTATAAGCAATACTGTGCACAATCGGGCTGTCCGGTAACCAGCGCTCAACCGCACAATTCTCTGCCCTCAATGTTGTCAGGCTGTTTTGCTGCGCGCGGTTTAAGGCCACCGCGGTCTGCTGGCTGACCGGCAGAAAGCGGATTTTATCGCCGGCTTTTAACTGACCGAGTTTCCATAAATCCGCGGTGATCACCGTGGCCGGGCAGACAAAGCCGCCCAGACTCGGGCCGTCCGGCCCTAAAATCACCGGCATATCACCGGTAAAATCGACGGTACCAATGGCGTAGGCATTGTCGTGGATATTGGATGGGTGTAACCCGGCTTCACCACCATCTTCCCGTGCCCATTCCGGTTTGGGGCCAATCAGGCGTACACCGGTACGGCTGGAGTTGTAGTGCACTTCCCAGGTGTGGGCAAAGAAGCGCTCAATATCGCTGTCGGTGAAAAATTCCGGCGCACCGTGAGGGCCATAAATAACCCGTAACTCCCACTCGTTGGCAATCGCGGGCAGCAAAGCCGGATCGTTAAGAGTTGCAGATTCTGCTTTATTATCTGCGGAAAAATGCAGCACATCGCCCGGTAATAATGCGCGACCGTTATGGCCGCCAAACTGACCAAGAGTAAAGGTGGATTTTGAGCCCAGATAATCCGGACAGTTAAAACCACCGGCAATTAAACAATAAGCCCGTGCACCAGCATTGCCAACGATGCCGCAGTCGAGAATATCGCCGGCATTAATATCAATGACCTGCCAGAATTCAATATTTCTGGTTGTACTGTTGTGGCTCAGGCTGCCAGGGGGTAGGCCCGCTCGGGTCAGGCTGGCGCTGGTGGTGGCACCGGCCAGTAATATCCTTGTTGGTGCGTTAAATTTAAGCACCGGGCCTTTTAACGTAATTTCCAGACCCGCGGCCTGCTCTGCATTGCCGAGTAAACGGTTACCGAGAGCAAAAGAATAGCCATCGAACGGGCCTGACGGTGGCACGCCAATATCCCAATAGCCAATGCGCGCGGGTAAATCCTGAAGGGTGGTTTGTGTACCGGCGGTTAATACCTGCACGCTGGTGGGCTGGTGTTGCAGTGTTTTTAATAACTGGGTGTACACGTCACCGGCTTGTACGCGCTTATCCTTAAGAATATCGAGCAGATAACGGCGGTTGCATTCCAGTCCGTACAATTCTGTGTCGGCCAGCGCCTCCGCCAGGGTTGCCAGCGCCTGATCGCGGTTGGCGGCGGTGGCAATCACTTTGGCCAGCATAGGATCGAACAGAGCCGGTACTTCTGAGCCGCTTTCTACCCAGGTATCAATACGCAGTGATGGCCAGCCTGAGGCCTTATCAGACTGAGATTGCAATAAGAGGTGTTGTGGCCAGCGCACATTGCTTAATAATCCGGCGCAGGGCTGAAAATCCTGTGCCGGATCTTCGGCATAAATCCGTGCCTGAATGCTGTGGCCTTTGGGTGTGAAATGTTCTGTCAGTGGCAGCGTTTCACCGGCACCGAGGCGCACCATCCATTCCACCAGATCAATACCGTAGACTTCTTCGGTAACGCCGTGCTCAACCTGTAAGCGGGTATTCACTTCGAGGAAATAAAATTCGCCGGAATCTGCATCGTAAATAAATTCGACTGTACCGGCACTGCGGTAATTAACCGAGCGGCCCAGACGCGCTGCCGTGGTGTGTAATGCCTCCCGCTGCTGGGCGGTCAAACCCGGTGCCGGTGTTTCTTCCAGCACTTTCTGATTGCGGCGCTGAATGGAGCAGTCGCGCTCACCCAATGCCAGTACCTGGCCCTTACCGTCACCAAAAATCTGTACTTCGATATGGCGGGCTTTTTCGACAAATTTTTCGATAAATACGCCATCGTTGGCAAAGTTATTGGCGCTTAAACGTTTAACTGAGGCAAACGCCTGTTGCAGTTCGGCCTCGCTGTAACACAGCTGCATACCAATACCGCCACCACCGGCGGTGCTTTTGAGCATCACCGGATAACCAATACGCCCGGCCTCAATGATGGCGCTGTGAATATCGGTCAGCAGTTCGGTACCCGGCAGCAGCGGAACCTTATTGTCCTGTGCCAGTGCGCGCGCTGAATGTTTTAAACCAAAGGCATCCATTTGTGCGGCGGTGGGGCCAAGAAAGATCACGCCGGTCTGATCACAGGCATGGGAGAAACCGGTATTTTCGCTTAAAAATCCATAACCGGGGTGAATGGCTTCAGCACCGCAGTCTTTGGCAATCTGCAGAATTTTTTCCTGATTCAGGTAGGTATCCGCGACCGTGCCATCACCCAAGCAGTAAGCCTCATCGGCCTGCTGGACATGCAACGAATGCTGGTCGGCCTGATGGTAAACCGCAACCGCCTGAATATTCATTTTTTTCAGGGTGCGGATAATACGGCTGGCAATAGCGCCACGGTTGGCGATTAAGACTTTTTTAAACATGGTCTTGCCTCATTCTTAAATGTCTTGTGTCACTTCACATATGTTGTTGCACAAGAGGCAGGTCGTCCTGCATAAATACTGAAGCCTGCCGGTCGTCCGGCTGCTTGAAATATGAATTTTCTGATCGGCAGGCAGGTTTACCAGACAATCACTTCAATCGGTGTCGGGTTATAGGCATTGCAGGGGTTGTTCAGCTGCGGGCAGTTGGATATCAGCACGATGGTGTTCATCAGGGCTTTCAGCTCGACATATTTTCCGGCATCGGAAATGCCATCGGCAAAGGTCAGCCCGCCTTCAGCGGTGACCGGTACATTCATAAAGAAATTAATATTGTGGGTAATATCGGCTTTATCCAGCCCGTATTCTTCATGCTCGTTAATGGCCAGCATCCAGCTGTCACGGCAGGCGTGCATGCACTTTTTTTCCAGACTGTAGCGCACGGTATTGGATTCGGTGGCGCAGGCACCGCCTAAGGTGTCATGCCGGCCACAGGTATCGGCGACAATTTCCAGCAGCGGGCGGTTTTCGTTGGTCATTAATACCGAGCCTGCTGTCAGGTATACATTACCCTGGGCGCGGATGGTATCGGTGGCGCTGTAGCGTTCGCTCGGATCATCGGCGTTATAAAACAGGGTATCGGCGGCCTGATTACCTTCCAGATCGAGAATACGCAGGGTCTGTCCGGCGGCAATGCGGTGAATAAAATAATCGCCGGCCAGTACTGTCTGGCGGAAACTGGCATCCTGGGGCTGCAGTGTGCTTGCTTTAATCATGGTACGGCTCCTCAGGCTTCGCAGAAGTTATAGAGAAAATTGTTGTGAAAACCGCGCTGATTTTCTGCGCAGTGATTTTTACACTCATCATCACCGGCAACGGCGGCGGCTCTGCCCAGATGGTAATGCACCGGCCGCACAGGATATTCGGCGGCATTGTTTAACGGGTGCGGACAGGTGTGCATGATCAGCAGGGTGTCCATTTCGAAACGTAAGGTGATGGCATTGCCGGCCTTTGACGCGTCGCCGATATAGAGCATATTACCCAGATCATCGGTCTGAACCTGGCTGAACAGATTAAGGTTGGCAGCCATGTCTTTGCGTGACAGACCGTATTTGGCGAACTCCACCAGAAAGCTGTCATAGCCATTCTGTGTCCAGCCATTACGGGCTTCCTGGTAGGTTTTAATGCCCCATTTTTCTGCCACCATGGCTTTATTAATATTGCCGCAGACTGTGTCGTGCCAGCCGCAGTCATCGGCCACGACAGAGGCAAAAATACGGCCCATGTCGGAATACAGACAGTGGCCCTGAGTCAGCTTAAAGGTATGCTGGCATTTTAAGGTATCCGGTGCGTTGTACTTTTCCAGCAGGTCGTATGGGTTAAACATTAACAGACCAAGATTGGCGCCGCCGTGCAGGTCGGTAAAGGTGATGACTGTGCCTTTTTTTACCCGCATCGACCAGTGGCAGCCGCCTCCCAGAGTATCCTGATAAACGGCCTCGCCCTGATAAAATTGCTGATGTTTGTTGCTTAACTGAGTCATGGTTTCTCCTTCAGGCACCTATTTCGGTATTTATACCTGCCTCGTCCTGCACACGGGCTGTGGCATGAACTGAGTGCTGAATATCGTTGTATAAAGAATGTTCCTGAGCGCTGTCGCCGCTTTTAGCCAGCTGGCCATGATTGGCCTGGTTCAGTTTTAAATCGTAGGTAATGGTCGCCCCCCAGGCATTGGGAGCCATAGGGTCGTGGCGGACTTTATCGAATACCAGTAATCGGCTGCCGAGATAAAAACCCTCACCAATATCGTGGGTGACCATAAAAATAGTGGTGCCGGTCTGCTGCCATAAATCCAGAATTAACTGGTGCATATCGGCACGGATACCCGGATCAAGGGCACCGAAGGGTTCGTCCAGTAACAGGATTTTTGGCTCTTTAATTAATGCCTGAGCAATGGCCAGACGCTGCTGCATACCGCCGGACAGTTCATGTGGATACTTATTGGCGGCGCTGTGCAGTCCTACCCGCTGCAACAGGTCCATGGCTTTTTCTCTGGCCTGAGCGCGGGCTTTACCAAACAGGCGGGCCAGCAATTTACTCTGGGCAAATTCCAGCCCGAGAATGACGTTGTCCAGCACGCTCAGATGAGGGAATACCGAGTATTTCTGGAACACGATTCCGCGGTCGACACTGGGTTCGTCGGTTAATGGCTGACCATCCAGCAGGCACTGACCTTTGCTGGCGCTTTCCTGACCGGAGAGCATTTTCAGAAAGGTCGATTTGCCGCAGCCGGATGCTCCGACCATGGTCACAAATTCGCCTTTTTTAACGCTCAGATTGATATTGTCCAGCACCGGCTGATCGCCGTAGGTTTTGCTGGCTTTTTTAAATTCGATAAAACTCATACAGATTCCACCTTGTGGTTATCCTGCGTCTGAAAAATCAGTGCATTTATTGCGGCTGATACCAGGGGAATAATTTTCGGTTCAGTTGTTTCAGTAACTGATCAGAAATAATAGCCAGCAGGCTGATCCACACCACATAAGGTAGGATGACGTCCATTGCCATATAGCGGCGTACCAGAAAAATCCGGTAACCAAGTCCTTCGGTCGAGGCGATTGCCTCGGCGGCAATTAAAAATAACCAGGCAGCACCCATCGACAGGCGCAGCGCGTCGACCAGGCGTGGCAGCATTTGCGGCAGCACCATGCGCAGCATTAATTGCCAGCTGTTGGCGCCCAGCGTCTGGGCCTTAATCCACTGTTCGGTCGGCAGTTCCGACACACGGCTTTGTAATTCGCGGATTAAATATGGCGTGATGCCAATCACAATCAGCACCACTTTCGATACTTCACCGAGACCGAAAACAATAAACAGTACCGGTAGTAGGGCCATGGGCGGCACCATCGAGATGGCGGTGGTAAAGGGCGATAAATTCGCGCGCAGCAGTGGCAGGGCGCCCAGCGTTAAACCAAATAACAGAGCAATAGTTGCACTGATGCCAACGCCCATGGCCAGGCGTTCAAGGCTAGCGAGGGTATCGACCCAGAGCAGAATATCGCCGCTGCGTTTATTTTCTTCGGTCGCCATGCGCAGCAGCGTGTCGCCCATGGTGCTGAAGGCGGGCAGTAATTTGTCGTTCGGATTGTCGCTCAGGCGCTCGGTTGAGGCTGCCATATAGAGCAGGATGGCGATAATGAAGGGCAGGGCGCCCAGAAAAAAAGCCAGTGGGCGGGAAATTCTCTGATTAATCAGCCGGCGCATAAGCGCACTCCTGTTCGGGTTAACGGAGCGGATACAAGGGGCATTGCACAGGCTGGCCTGAGCGAATGTTCCAGTGATCTCCCGGGCTTTTATCCCTCCGTGTAACCCCCGCACGCGGCTGAGGTCGGTTGCTCTCGGACCAGTCGTTCATGTTTAACAACACAAACCGGAACCCTAGCGACCTATTAACGGAACTCAGTGTAGCAATTCCGCGAGCGATGCAGAACACCCCATTGTTTTCGCATCTCAACGGTATTTGCGAATGGTGTGCCAATTCTTACAAAGTACGGAAATGAATGTTTTTTGCGCACAGGGCATACAGAAATGCCCTAAATTGTCGGGCGAGAAACATATCAATAAATCTGAAACAGAAAATTATGCCGCATTTAAGGGCAGTTTTTATCCGCATGTTTTGTTTTGGTGCTTCGGGGAGTGTGTATGCGTGAATTTCTGAATCCTGCGGCGGTGCTGTTTCTGGCGTCGGTTCTCTGGGGCAGTGCCTGGATACCACTGAACGCTATTGAAAACGCCGGAATCAGTCATTCATTACTGCTGCTACTGGCGTACAGCGTGGCCAGTGTTCTGACCGCGGTGATCCTGTGGCGTCAGTGGCACAGGGTGCTGGCGCACTGGCAGCAGAATAAAGCGTTGTTAGCAGGAATATTTCTGGTGGGTGGTCTGGCCAATGCCAGTTTTTCGCTGGCGCTGCTGGAAGGTAATGTGGTGCGGGTCATGGTGCTGTTTTATCTGTTACCTGTGTGGAGCACCTTGCTTGGACGATTATTTCTGCATGAGACCGTCAGTGCCGGCAAAGCGCTGATGATTATGCTGGCTTTGTTGGGGGTGGTGCTGGTGGCGGGTATTCAGCCGGGTAGCGACTGGCAGGCGGCCTTACTGAAAACGCCCTGGGGAACAGGCGATACTCTGGGGCTGATTGCCGGTTTTACCTATGCAGCGAATAATATTTTATTCCGTAAAGGGCAGCTGGTTGCGCTGGTATTAAAAGCAGAAAGTATGTTGCTGGGGGCCGCATTTTTTATGTTGCTGAGCTGGCTTTGGCAGACGGATACACAGAATTCCGATCAGTTGTTGCAGGTATCGGAAAATGCCGTTTTGCTGGCCATGCTGTACGGTGCAACCTGGCTTCTGGCGGTGTCTTTCGGGTCGCAATGGGGCGTCAGTCATTTACCTGCCAGCCGCTCGTCGCTGATTATTATTATGGAACTGGTCACCGCGGTATTAACGGCCTGGTGGCTGGGAGAAGCACAGTTAAGTTTATGGGGCTGGCTGGGTTGCGTCTGCATTATGAGCGCAGCATTGCTGGACAGTATGAATGCCGGGGTTAGTCCAGACGTAAAAATCTGGGCACCAGCATCAGGCCAATTCCGGTGATCACCATGGCGTAGTGATTAGATACAAAGTAGGGGTAAATCATCAGGGCAACGCCACTCCACAGTGCGATTTTATGGCTTTGGCGCTTACCGTAAATAAAATAACCAAAACCGATTGAGCCAAAAATCAGCGATAAAAACAGCCCGGTTGTATCCGTTAACATGCTTGAATCCTTTGTTGTGATTGTGAGTGTTTGATCACTCTCGTTTAATCTCCTCCACAGCCGCTGCTGCAGCTGCAGCCACTGTCGGAGCCCGATGAGCAACTGCCGCTGCAGCCGCCACTGCCGGAGCAACCGGAAGCGCAGCCAATATGGCTGGCACAGTAAGGCGTTGTGTCGTGTTGTGTTTTCTTGTTTGGGCCTGTTGCTGCCATCTGACAGTTGAGCTGGTAAAAAAATCCGTCATCAATATCCAGCTGGGCATCAAGCGCAAACAGTAACGGCAGTTTGCTGGGCTGTTTGGCTGACAGCCATTCCCGGGCGCAGGCAATACGCCAGGCGCGTTTAATGCCGTTGGCGGCGGTGGTTGGCGTGCTCATGGCTTCGGCCGGTGTGTGGTGCAGAAAACGGCCAAAAGCGGAACGGCAGAATTCCTGATATTTGCGGGTGAACAGAATAAATTCATGCCAGGCGAGGTCGACCACCTGCGAGGGCATGGCAACGGGTTTGCGTCCGGCGATATTACAGATCTGAAAATATTCACGTAATCCGTCGATCACCAGCGCCAGCTGAGCTTCGTCCAGATGGGGGTAGCGCTGTGCCACCTTGCGTTTTAAGGTGCCGGGAAAGGCATAATTCTGTATATGCCGGGCACGCAATTTAATGGCGATTTTACGCCATAGTTTCCAGCCCAGGCTGATAATAATAATGGCCAGAATAATGCTGAAGAGGTTGTTGAATATCCAGTTCATAAAGCGTCCTGCGTACAGCCTGAAAAGTTGGCTGAACTATGCCGGGGCTTCGGCCGCTGGTCAATGCTGACACTGCCTGATGGTTGGCTGTGTCAGCAACGCGCAGGATGGCGCAGGGGGCGGCTTGCTGCTGAGCTGGTTACTGGTGGTGCGGTTACATTTTTTCAGCAAAAAACGCCATGATTTCAGCGGTTGTCATTTCCTGAGTTTCATTTGAAAAACAGTAGTAATCAGGCCGGGCATCACTGAAATATTGCATCACCATTTTCAACCCTTCCAGCTTTGGAAACAGGCCAACGGGCATGTTGTATTCACCGCTTTCTTTTAATTTATAAAACAAGTGAGTGCCGCATTCGCTGCAGAATCCGCGAGATGCCCAGGCGGATGACTGGTACATTTTCACATTGTCTTCGCCTTCGAACGTAACCTCTGTACCACACTGAACAGCAAAGAAAGGCGCGCCTCCCCAGGTGCGGCAGGATTGGCAGTGGCATACCGTAAATTTAGGGTTGATATTGGTTGCGGTTATTTTTACTGCACCACAGAGGCAGCTGGTATGAGAAGCAGGCATATTGCGGTAATCCGGATGGATAAAAACAGCAGCATGCCAGATGGTTGCGGAAATGCCTACTCTGTTGCTGGCGGGAAAATATAAACGCGTTTTTATTGCCCGGATTAACGGACAGAAATAAAAACGGGCCCTGATCAGGCCCGTTCTGTGTTATCTGCGTGGTACTTACACCAGCTGCATTAACGATTTTTTATCGTAGTCTTCCAGTTCGTCATAGCGGCCTGCTTTTACTTTCAGTACCCACTCAGGGTCCTGCAGCAGTGCACGGCCAACGGCAACCAGTTCAAACTCACCGGCCGCCATGCGCTGGCCAAGTTCATCGATGGAGGCGGTGGCAACACCGGAGGCGTCAACCATGTCGCGTTTGTCTTCATCAATAAAGCTGGCATTCAGGCCAACAGAACCGACGGTAATCACCGGCTTACCGGTGATTTTTTTGGTCCAGCCGGCCAGATTCAGGTCGGAACCTGCGAATTCTTTTTCCCAGAAACGGCGGGTTGAGCAATGGAAAATATCGACACCGGCTTCGACCAGTGGCTTGAGGAAGGCTTCCAGTTCTTCCGGGGTTTCACACAGACGGGCGCTGTAATCCTGCTGTTTCCACTGGGAGAAACGGAAAATAATCGGGAAATCCGGGCCAACACGGTCGCGGATGGCAGAGACAATTTCGCAGGCGAAACGGGTACGGGCAACCAGATCACCGCCGTATTCGTCAGTACGCTGGTTAGAGCCTTCCCAGAAGAACTGGTCGATTAAATAACCGTGGGCGCCGTGTACTTCCACCGCATCAAAGCCAATGCGTTTGGAATCTTCAGCCGCCTGAGCGAAGGCTTCAATCACTTCCTGAATATCTTCTTTGCTCATGGCTACGCCATTTTCTTTACCGGCTTTGACCAGACCGGACGGGCTGTAACCCGGTACTGACGGATCAGGCTCCACGCCTTCTTTACGGATGGCGCCCACGTGCCACAGCTGTGGAGCGATTTTGCCACCTTTGGCGTGTACTGCATCGACCACTTTTTTCCAGCCGGCCAGTGCGTCTTCACCATAAATAAAAGGAACGCGCGGATAGCCGTTAGCGGCTTTATGGCCGACACAGGTGCCTTCGGTGATGATCAGACCCACTTCATTTTCGGCACGGCGGGCGTAGTAGGCCGCGACCAGTTCATTGGGAACGTTGCCCGGCGAGTAGGTGCGGGTCATCGGAGCCATAACAATACGGTTGCTCAGTTGCAGCGGGCCGAGGGTGATGGGTTCAAACAGGGCGCTGACGGCGCCGTGGACATTGCTCATATCGGTATTCCTGTTGGCTGTTTTTACTGTTTCGGAAATGGTTAAAAGGTTGTGCTTGAATGCGCCGGTTGTGCATCCGGCAGCCATTGTTGCAGCAGCAATGACATACTCTGCTCAAAGTGTTCGCGCCCTAACAGGCGGGCGTAATACAGCGCGCCTTTGCAGGCAAAAATAAATAACTGCGCCAGTTCCTGCGCACTGGCGGTGGCCGGAGCCTGCAGCTCGCCGTTTGCCAGCCCCTGGCTGAACACCGCAGCAACCCAATCCACTTCGAGCCGGCTGAGGTCACTCAGGCGTGCGCGCATGGCATCCGGCAGTTGCGCCAGATCGCTGTGCAGGGCGCTGAGCGGGCACTGCTTATGTTCGTTAAAGGTGTGTTTGGCCGCGGCGCGCAGATAACGCTGCAGTTTGTCCGGTGCGTTGTGCCCATGCTGATCAAAGTGCGCGAAACCGTCACGCAGCCATTGTTCGGTCCAGTCACACAGTGCCAGGCCAAGGTCGGCTTTCTGTGCGAAGTGGTGATGCACGCTGGGTTTGCTGATGCCCAGTTCGCGCGCCAGATCCTGATAGCTGAAGCCGGTATAACCACGGCGGCAGAGCAGGTCGGCGCCAACATCAATCAGCTGCTGGCGGGTCTGGCGGGCATTGGCGGATTTTGTGGTCATCGCGGCATCGCTCTGGGCGTTTGTTAGTATCGACTGTGATTAGCCTACCTACTGGTAGGTAGGCTTGCAGGAGGCATTTGTGCCAGAAGTCGGCAGATAGCCACTGCTTTTTGCAACGGTTCATGTTGCTGTCAGGTTTAAGCAGTTATAACTGGGGAAAGGTGGGATGTGCGCGGCGCCAGTTTTGCAGCGTTTCGTTTCAGCATTTCATCGCAGCGTTACATTGATGTTTCAGGAGAAAACAGAATGCCGGAATTTCGTTATTGCCCGCATTGTGCGGCTGAGCTGCAACCCGGGAAGGTGGATCAGCGCCTGATCTGCATGCGCATCGGCTGTGGGTTTATCCACTGGAATAACCCGGTTCCGGTGGTTGCGGCAATCGTTTTGCACCGGCCGCAGCCAGAGACGCAAGAGCATGTACTGCTGGTGAATAATGTCGGTTGGCCGGAGGGGATGCTGGCGCTGGTCAGTGGTTTTGTGGAGTCTGGTGAAACGCCGGAGCAGGGTATTGTGCGCGAGATTAAAGAAGAGTTGGGGCTCAGCAGTACCGCCGTCCGTTTTCTGGGTCATTACCCCTTCGCTCAGGCCAACCAGCTGTTGCTGGTGTATGAGGTGCACGCCGAAGGGGAAATCGTGATGGATACCAGCGAGCTGGCTGCCTATAAGCACATTGCGATTAATAAGCTGAAGGCCTGGCCCATAGGCACAGGCCCTGCCGTTCAGGCATGGCTGGATCAGCAGAACAGCAACGCTTAGCGCGTTGCCGCTTCGCCGAAAATGGCCTGCAGCTGTCGCGGAATAAAGCGGATGCCAAACACCGAGGCTTTATACAGCAGCCCGGGGACAACGCTGGCCCTGCCTTTTATCACGCCTTTCAGACCGGCGCGTGCGACTGAATCGCTGCTCATAATGGCGAGGGTGCGCAGGCCTTCAATCTTCTGTCCGGATACATCCATAAACTCGGTGGCCGTACCGCCGGGGCAGAGAGCGCTGATGTGAATTTTGTGCGGGCGCAGTTCCCGCGCCAGCGATTCGGCAAAGTTGAGTACATAGGCTTTGCTGCCGGCGTAGCTGGCAAACTGCGGGCCGGGTAAGAAGCCCAGCAGGGATGACACCAGCAGAATATGGCCGCCGCCGCGTTGTTTCATATCGGCGGCGAACAGCCAGGTCAGCTCGGTCAGGGTGGTGACCATCAGCTGGATCATCTGACTGTGAACCGGCATCGGCACGTCCAGCAGATAGCCATGCTGGGCAAAACCGGCGTTATTAATCAGCAGGTCGACGGGCAGCTGCAGTGCCTGGGTTTTATTAAACAGCTCTGTGGCCGAGCCGGGCTGAGCCAGATCCTGGCTGATCACCTGTACGCGGATGCCGGCGCTGTGCTCCAGCTCCTGTTTTAACGCCAGTAATTTGTCTTCGCGCCGTGCCACCAGAATCAGATGGCAACCGGCAGCGGCCAGCTGGCGGGCAAAGGATTCGCCAATGCCACTGGAGGCACCGGTAATCAGAGCGGTTTTGTTATGGAAGGTGCGCATGGCAGAACTCCGTTGGCTGATACGGTTATTTTTGTTTTGCGGCTGTTTATAGTTTGACGATTGTCGAACTGACCGGATGCTAAGAAACAGTTTGATAATTGTCAAAGTGTTATCCTGCCATCGTGTTAAAACGACGGAGGCTGAAGTACACTGCCGCCCACTTTCCGGATGTTCACAGTGAATCTATGTGCCGACTGACCGATAAAGGGGTGAACCTGCTGGCCGATGCCTTTAAAGCACTGGCTCATCCCAACCGTTTGCAGATGTATCTGGAGGTTGTGCGTCATCATCAGGCGGAACAGCCCTTAACAGAGCACAGCCGCACCGGCTTACCGGCCCCGGCAGCTGGCTGTGGTGTCGCTGACTTTATCAGTAAGCTCAGCATTGGCGCGCCGACCGTCTCTCATCACGTAAAAGCGCTGGTTGATGCCGGGCTGATCCGGGTCGAAAAACAGGGCAAATATGTGTCCTGTTTTTTAAACGAAGATGTATACCGCGAGCTGGGCGATTTCTTTCGTCCGCTGTCGTCGCAGGAGTAAGCATGAAACTTGAGAATATTGATAAGGCCCGCTTTAAAAAACATCTGAACCGTTTTCAGGCGGCACTGGTCGCGACGCTGCTGGTTCTGTCGCTGGGGTTTTCAACGTTATATATCGCCCTGTGGGGCGGTGCGGAGTCCAATTTCTGGCTCAATGCGGCGGGTGTGGCAACCGCCGCCATAGTGATTGCGGCGCTGATTAACCGCTTTAAAGATCATCCTGCGCTGACTGAGGTAATGTACGTCTGGCGCCTGAAGCAGGCGCTGAACCGGATTTACCGGGCCAGTGCAAAGCTGAATGCGGCGCTGGAGGCTGATAACCCGCTGGCGGTGACCATTCAGTACTATTTCCTACACGGTTCAAAGCATCTGCACCAGCTGGAAGACAACACGCTGACCATGGATGAACTGAACACTCAGATTGCCCAGCTGGAGAAGCAGATTGAGCGACTGGGACTGACGCCGAGCGTGGATGATTACCGCCCGGAGCTGCTTGAGCAGCTGTAGCCGGCCGTTGTCGGTAAACAGGCCGCAGGCAAGATGCAGCGGCGGCCTTAACCATGTAAACTACGCGCATTTTTTACACACCCCTTTTCATACCTTTGGAAGACACGCAGGCTTTCGCCCATGATGAAATACATTTCTACCCGCGGTAATGCGCCGGAACTGACCTTTGAAGACGTACTGCTGACCGGCCTGGCCACCGACGGCGGCTTATATGTGCCGAAAGACGTACCGCAATTCTCCCTCGAAGAGATCGAATCCTGGCGTGACCTGCCGTACACCGAACTGGCACATAAGGTGATTTCCCCGTTCGTGGAAGGCTGTGTGGATTCCGCCGCATTGCAGAAAATGCTGAATGAGGTGTATTCAGGCTTCGGTCATAAAGCGGTTGCTCCGCTGCAGCAGATTGACCACAACGAATACGTACTGGAACTGTTCCACGGCCCGACGCTGGCATTCAAAGACTTCGCTCTGCAATTGCTGGGTCGCCTGCTGGATTACGTGCTGGAACGCCGCCACGAGAAAGTGGTGATCATGGGGGCCACCTCTGGCGATACCGGTTCTGCCGCGATTGAAGGCACCAAAGCCTGTCGTAATGTCGACATCTTTATTCTGCATCCGCACGGCAAGGTGTCTGAAGTTCAGCGTCGCCAGATGACCACGGTTAAAGGTGACAACATCTTCAATATCGCCATCGAAGGTAACTTCGATCAGGCGCAGGAAATGGTTAAAGCCAGCTTTGGCGACCAGCAGTTCCTGCGTGGTGAGCGCAAACTGGTGGCCGTAAACAGCATCAACTGGGCGCGCATCATGGCGCAGATCGTTTACTACTTCTATTCCGCACTGAACCTGGGTGGCCCGCTGCGTCCGATGGCGTATTCCGTTCCAACCGGTAACTTCGGTGATATTTTCGCCGGTTACATGGCGAAGAAAATGGGTCTGCCGGTTGAACAGCTGATCATCGCCACCAACAGCAACGATGTTCTGCATCGTCTGATGAGCAAGAATCAGTACGAAGTACACCCGCTGCAGCACACCATCACGCCGTCGATGGATATCGCGGTATCCAGCAACTTTGAGCGTCTGCTGTTCGATCTGTATGACCGTGACGGTGCCAAACTGGCGGATCTGATGGCACGCATGAACGCTAAAAAAGATGTGGTGTCTCTGGACGAAGATAAGCTGGCCAAAGCCCGTGAGCTGTTCGACAGCTATGCCGTCAGTGAAGATATGACTGTCGCCACTATGCAGGAAGTCTTCGGTGAAACCGGATATCTGCTTGATCCGCACACCGCCATCGGCGTGAAAGCAGCGCGCGAGTGCCGTCGTAACCAGAACATTCCGATGATCACTCTGGGAACTGCGCATCCGGTTAAGTTTGAAGAAGCGGTACTGCGTGCCGGTTTCGATATGCCAAAACTGCCGCATCATCTGACCGATCTGATGGAACGTGAAGAGCGTCTGAATGTGCTGCCTGCTGATCTGGCAACGGTACAAAGCTTTATCGCAAAAAACACCTTTAAGGACTGATACCTTAAACGGTGCTGCTGAAGGCCACTCTTGAGTGGCCTTTTTTATATCTGGCATTCCTGTACAGAGGCACAATTGGTCTATTCTTTGAGACAAAGGTTTGGATTGTCCTGCCGGAAATACCGCCTGAACAGGTATTGATATGACCCATGAATATGGTCCGGAGCTGCTCAGTTATCTGCAGGCATTCGACCAGCTGAAAGAAGCCATCTACATCGTCAATCCGCAGACTGCAGAAATAGTGGCAGTGAATGACGAAGCATGCCGCCAGCAGAAGCTCAGCCGTGAGCGGCTGGTGCAGCGCACGGTCTTTGATCAGCAGCGGGATATCCGCGATTCTGCTCACTGGCAGCTGGTGGTGCAGGCAATCCGCTCAGACCCTGACTATGTCTTTTCCGGCCGCCATATCCGCTCAGATGGCAGCGAATTTCCGGTAGAGGTTTCCAGCCATGTGGTGGTTTGGGATGGTACGGAATATCTGTTGTCTTCGGTACGCGATATTACCCAGCGTAAGGCAATCGAGAAAACACTGCATGATCTTGAGCCGATCATGCAGTTTGTACTCAATGAAGCCTCGGACGGTATCTGGGACTGGGATCTGGCCACCAACGACGTGTTTTATGCCCCTCAGCTCAAACGTATGCTGGGTTACGGCCCTTACGAAGTGCAGCACACCTTGTTTACCTGGAAAGACAGTCTGCATCCGGAGGATGCCGAACACATTCTGGCCGAAACCGAAGAATACGTCTCCGGCAAACAGGATATTTACGATATTGAATACCGTCTGAGAACCCGCAACGGCGACTATATCTGGGTACATGACCGCGGTTATGTCTGTGCCCGCGATGATAATGGCCGGGCACTGCGGGTGGTGGGCATGGTGCACAATATTGATGAATACAAAAAGCTGGAAGTCCGGTTGCGGGAACTGGCGACCATTGATGAACTGACCGGCCTGCTGAATCGCCGTGCCGGTTATGCGGTCTTTGAACAGCAGTTACAGCTGGCGATCCGGCAACGTACCGTGCTCACGATTGCTTTACTGGATCTGGATACCTTTAAAAACATCAACGACCAGTTTGGACATCAGGTGGGTGACAGGGCACTGCGACTGGCATCTGACACCTTCCGTTCACGGCTGCGGGCGAGTGACACTCTGATGCGCTGGGGAGGCGAGGAGTTTCTGTTGCTGATGCCGGATACCAGTCTTGCGGCTGGTCTGAGTGTGTGTGAAGAGCTGCGCCAGCAACTGGAAAATGCCAGCCTTAAAGCATCTGGCCGCCGTATCCCGCTGACGGTCAGTGCGGGTCTGGCGGCTTGTCCTGAGCATGGAAAAAGTATCAAAAATCTGGTGCAGAGTGCCGATAAAGCGCTGTACCGTGCCAAATCGCTGGGCCGTAACCGCATTATTGGCTGAGCCCCTCCGCTCAGTGGTCATGCGATAATACCCGCGGATCAATTCCGCAGTTGCCGTTGAAAATGTTACCCTTATGGCTCTTTTTCGCTGTGAGTCTGTATGAACTACCTTGCCTGGCCAGATTACAAACAAGGCTGGATTTTCCGCCATCGGGAGTTGCCCGTGGCTGCAGAAGATCTGGAACATATCAAACCGCTGACTGCCGTGGCCGCCTTGCAGTTCTGGCGCCAGAACATCAGTAAAGAAGCGACCCATGCCAGCCACTTTCTTGGTGATGACTGGCCGGCACGTAATGGCGTCTGGGCAGAGCAGGGCGACTGGCAGACATGCTGGGACAGTGACAGCAATGAATTACCTGAGTTGATTGCTGCGCATTTAAGCTGGGACGACAATACGGTGGTGTATTTCTGCTATCACTCCGAGCATGTGGTGCAGACCAGCTGGAAAATATTCCGCCGTTACTGGAAGAATTTTTTATTCTACGACGACGAACCTTTTCTGTTAGGGAAAAAACGCTCGCAGGTTATACAGTTTCACTCCGATGGCAGCTTCCATATCGGCACCAAACCGGCGGACCACTGAGCTCACAGTGGCCGTCCGTTCGCTTGTTATCAATGCAGGTAATAATCGAAGTCATTTATATTGTCTTCTTAGTGCCAGGGCACCTCTGAATCATTCAGTGCCCTAAAGCTTGCGCAGCCCGGCGCTAATTCATAGACTGGTTTATTCAGTTTTTAAGGAGCGCGGCCATGAAGGGTGACGTCAAAGTAAACGAGTATCTGAATCAGATTCTCAGCATCGAACTCACATCGATTAATCAGTATTTTCTCCATGCCCGCATGTTTAAAAACTGGGGTTTTTCTGAGCTGGATGAAAAGGCTTACAAAAAATCCATCAAGGATATGAAACAGGCCGACAAACTGATTGAACGCATTTTATTTCTCGAAGGTCTGCCTAATCTGCAGAAGCTGAATCGTCTGCGTATTGGCGAAAATACCGCCGAAATGTTGCAGTGCGATCTGGATCAGATTGTCGAGCAGCTGGAAGTCCTCAAAGAAGCCATTGCCTATTGTGAATCGGTTAAAGATTACGTTAGCCGCGAACTGCTGGAAGAGATTCAGGAATACGAAGAAGAATACCTCGACTGGCTGGAAACCCAGCAATCTCTGATTGCCCAGGTTGGCATCGAAAACTATCAACAGTCCATGATGTAAGAGGAGGCCGGATATGAAAGGTAACGCACAGGTTATTGCCAAATTAAACGAGTTATTAGCCGGTGAATTAAGCGCCATGGATCAGTACTTTATCCATTCCCGTATGTACGATGACTGGGGACTGAAAAAGCTGTACGAGCGCATTGATCACGAGTTCGAAGATGAAAAGGGCCACGCTTCAAAGCTCATTGAGCGCATTCTGTTTCTGGGCGGGACACCTGATATGGTAACCCGGGTGCCGCTGAATATCGGTAAAGACGTACCGGCAATGCTGAAGAGCGATCTTGATCTGGAGTACAAGGTTATCGTCGATCTGCGGGAAGTCATGGCCCTGTGTGAACAGGTTCGGGACTATCAGACCCGTGATATGTTGCAGGTGCTGCTGGATGATACCGAAAACGATCACACTCATTGGCTGGAACAGCAGCTGGGTCTGATCGACAAAATCGGCCTGCCTAACTATCTGCAGTCGCAGATGTCCTGACCGGAACAGCCTGTTGCTCACAAAAAAGCTCCCATCGGGAGCTTTTTTGTTATGTGCCGGTCGAACCCCGCCGTATGCGCCTGATCTGTTGCTGCAGGAGCCCTGGCTCTGAACCGGGGATAAATCAGTATCACTGTAAATAACGCGGTAAAAGGTTGTACCTGTGTTCAGATTCCCCCGCTTTCTGTGGTTAAATGCCGCACGCATTTCTCTGTTGGTGGAGGTTGTTATGCCCCCTCGGGCATCGTTTTTCCTCATAGCTTGTATTGCCCTGATCACTTCGGGTTGTTCTGTTTGGCCAGGCCGGGAACACCGTGAACTGACATTAGCAGACATTGAACAACTGCTGGATCAGAAGATGCCGGTTGCTCAACCGGCGCCTGCTGCTGCGGCCTGTACAGACGTTGCTGCGCTGGATGACAAACTTCGTCGTCAGCGTTTACAGCTGGTCCGTATGAATAAACAACTGCAGGCGCTGACGGCCGCATCGCCGACTTTTTCCGGTGCTGAGTGCCCACCACGGGAAGCTCCGGCGACCCTGATGGATGGCAAAACCATTATTGGTGCCAGCGAATGGATTTACCTGTCTCCGCCAGGCCATCATTATCAGGCGCGAATTGACAGTGGTGCGGCAACTTCATCACTGAGTGCGGTGAATGTTGTGCGTTTTGAACGCAATGGTAAGCGTTGGGTGCGTTTCTGGCTGCAGCACGATGATGAGGCTGAACCGATTGAGATCGAAGCACCGCTGGTGCGTCATGTGCTGATCCGTCAGGCTTCCAGCGATGAAGTAGACCGCCGGCCGGTGGTCTCCCTGACCGTAAATCTTGGTTCAGCGCTGCAGCAGGATACCGAGTTTACCCTCACTGACCGTTCACAGATGACCTATCCCATTTTGCTGGGCCGTGAGTTTTTACGTGACGTAACCCTGATTGATGTTGGTCGTCGCTTCCTGCACGCCAAATTTGTACCGGATACTGCACCGGTGACAAAAGCGCCTGTACCATCAGCAAAAACGCCAACGGTAACAGCACCGCCTGCTGCTCCGGCCAAAAAATCGCCGCCCGCGGCTACCGCTCCCGCAACAAGCGAACCGGCTGAATTGAAAAAGAAAGCAGCGGAGCCGGATGTTAAAACGCCGATAAAAGGCGTTCCTGAAAACAGTACTTCAGCCCCGGCGGCAGATGCTGTGGATGGCAGCAAGCCGGCCACTGCAGAACCTCCGGTGAACGCTGAACCGGCTCCCAACACACCGTAGCCTGCGATGCCAATATTATGAACATCCGATCCCTGTCATTTTCCCGCGCGCCTTTTTTTCTGCTGGTTGGTTTTTTACTGGTGGTCGGTATCGTACTGACATTGCATCGTCACTGGATGTATGAAGTACCGCTGGTGTATGGCGAAACCCAGACCATCTGGTCGGTGGAAGCCAAGGTCGAATTTAATGCGCATGGTGGGCCGGTCAAAGTATCGATGGCCCGTCCGTCGGCACAGGATGGCTTTACTGTATTAAAAGAAGCCGGTGCATCACCAGGTTATGGTCTGAATTTTATGGACAGTGATGAACCCCGTGCCGAGTGGACCGTGCGTGGTGCCAAAGGGAAACAGGAACTGTTTTATCGTGCCGAAATTCTGGTCAGCCAGATGCAGTCCGGTGCCGATCTGCCGCCACCGGCAATCGATCCGGTCAGCTGGCCGGAGCCTTATGCCAGCGCCGTCAGTGAAGTGCTGGCTGCGGCTTATGCCACCTCGGCCGATAACTACAGCCTGACGCGGGAATTATTAAAGCGTTTCCGTGAAGATGAAACCGCACAGCATATTGAATTACTTCGTACCCACTATGCCGATCAGCTGCCGGAACTGTGGGTAGAAATGCTGCATAAAGCACGTGTGCCGGCATCGGTAGTGTATGGTCTTAACCTGCAGGATGGCCGTCGCCGCCAGAGTCTGACGCCTTTGTTACGGGTGTGGAATGGCAACGACAGCCAGATATTTGAGTTGCCAGGCGAGAAGAGCAGCGCCTCGGTATTGTTGGCTGCTGATACGCCGTTATTATTGTGGGAGCAGCGCGGGGCTCCGGTTCTTGATGTTACCGGCGGTACCGATTCCAGTATCCGTTTCTCAATGCTGAAACGGGAAGAGTCCACTTACGCAAATATTGCTGAAAATCTCTCCAGTCAGCATGATTTCCTGAATTTCTCGATTCACAGTCTGCCGGTGGAAGAGCAGGCGATGTTTAAAACCATTCTGCTGATTCCTATCGGTGCGCTGATTGTCTGTGTTCTGCGTATTATTATTGGTATCCGTACATCGGGTACCTTTATGCCGGTATTGATTGCTCTGGCATTTATTCAGACTTCTCTGGTTACCGGTCTGGTCGGTTTTTTACTGGTGGTTGCCACCGGATTATTTATCCGCGGTTATTTATCCCGTCTGAATTTATTATTGGTGGCGCGGATTACCGCTGTGATTATTACCGTGATTGCCATTATCAGTATTTTCAGTGTTCTGTCTTATAAACTGGGGCTGACTGAAGGTCTGAAAATTACCTTTTTCCCGATGATTATTCTGTCCTGGACCATCGAACGGATGTCGATTCTGTGGGAGGAAGAAGGTGGCCGTGAGGTAATGGTGCAGGGCGGTGGCAGTCTGTTGACTGCTGTGCTGGCTTACTGGGCGATGAGTGACCCCTGGGTGCGGCATTTAACATTCAACTTTATTGGCATTCAGTTCATTGTTCTGGCACTGGTACTGCTGATCGGTTCTTACACCGGCTATCGTCTGTTGGAGCTGAAACGCTTCAAGGCGTTTGGGAACTAACGTGTTTACCTTACCATGGCGTCTTGAACGGCGCGGAATTCTGGGCATGAACCGGCGTAATATCAGCTATATCAGCCGCTATAACCCACGCCGTTTATATCCTCTGGTTGATAATAAACTGAAGACCAAATTACTGGCACAAAAAGCAGGAATAACCACGCCGGCATTAATCGGTACTATTCAGAGCCAGCATGATGTTTCTTTGCTTGCTGATCTGTTGCGTGATGTTCCGGGTTTTGCCATTAAGCCGGCGAAAGGCAGTGGTGGCAAAGGCATTCTGGTGCTCAGCCGGTATGATGATGAGCAGTACGTCAAAAACAGCGGAACTCTGGTGACCCTGGCGGAATTACAGCGTCACGTATCGAATATTCTGTCTGGCCTGTACAGTCTGGGCGGCAGTCCGGATATTGCCATTATTGAAGAACTGATCGAATTTGATCCCAAGCTTGGTGGTTATTCGTTTGAAGGTGTGCCGGATATTCGTGTGATTGTTTGCCGTGGTTATCCGGTGATGGCGATGATGCGTCTTTCTACCCGCAGTTCTGATGGCAAAGCAAACCTGCATCAGGGAGCGGTTGGTGTCGGATTGGATATTGCTACCGGGCGGCCGTTAAATGCGGTGCAGGATGGTTTAAGTGTTGAGCGTCACCCTGATACCGGACGGGAATTATCAGAGCTGGTTATCCCGCAATGGGGGCAACTGCTGGAATTGGCAGCGCGCTGTTATGAGGAGACGGGTCTGGGGTATCTGGGTACCGATATGGTTCTTGACCGTCGTTACGGTCCGATGTTGCTTGAGTTAAATGCCCGTCCGGGACTGACCATTCAGGTTGCTAACGGTTGTGGTCTGTTACCACGCTTACGCAAAATTGATGCTCTGTCCGATGCTGATATTTTCCGGCCGGCAGCGGAGAGGGTAGAGCTAAGCCGCCAGTGGTTTGCGGCAGATCCGTTGCAACAGGTGGGTTCAGCTGAATTATCAGAAACATAAAATAAATAAAAAGGCCCAACCGGGCCTTTTTATTTATTGTTTCTTTTGCGCTGACCGCGTTTATTCCAGCAGGCTGTCTAGGCCGGATTCCAGTGAGGTGGTTTTCGCCACATCCGCATAAGCCCGGGTCGTATCCATGCCAATCACTTCAGCAACGGCCAGAGGGAACTGTTCAATAATCTGCTCGTCAGTCCAGTTTTTTTCGTGAGCATCTTTCAGATATTTAGCGATGTAAATTACGCCCGCCAGCTGAGAATAAGGCTGGTCACTGTCGGGATTATGTTGCTGCAGTATGGCTTGCTGCATTTCTTCCGGGAATTTCCAGCGTTTGGCCAGCTCTGCGCCAACATCCGCATAGTTGTAGCCCAGCAGGCTGGTTTCCAGTGTATTGCGTGTTGCGCCCAGCGTTTCAGCATCATCAATGCTTTTGAGTTCATCAGGAATGACCATGTGCATCAGCAAGGTGCCGATGGAGTGCAACATGCCGCAGGTAAAGGCAGTTTCCCGGTCGCAATCTTTAACATAGCCGGCAATCCACTTGGATAACGCGCCAATAGCAAAAGAATCACGCCAGAATTTTTTCTGATCAAAGCCTTCCGGTGCCTTGAAAGCGCCAGTGACGCCAGAGGCCAGTACCATGGTACGCAGAGTGTTAAAGCCGAGCAGCATAATGGCATCGTGGGGATTGGAAACTGTGCGTGACACACCATAATGGGCGGAATTGGCCAGACGCAGAACCTTTGCGGTGAGTGCCTGATCCAGTGCCACTTTATTGCTGATGTCATCAACGTTAACTTCTTCGTCGCGGAAACTTTCAATTAATTCCTGCACGACGCGTGGAATATGGGGCAGTGTCTGGGACTCAGCGAAAATGTTAGCCATGCTCATAGTTATACTTCCTTTGGGTTTCACTGCAATAAAGCATAGGCGAGGAATCCGGAACGGGTAATCTGTGGTGATTCTTTATTGTAATTTTCTGAATCTGTCCTGGTGGGAAAATACTGCTGCTCCGGACAGTAAAAAATGTCACATAAAAGGCGGAAAGCGCCAATAAATCCACATACAGCAACGCTAAGTCTTTGATATTATTGGATGACTTCGGGAGAACAGGTTATGCAGCAACAACGAATCGGTTTTATTGGCATGGGGTTGATGGGGGTACCCATGAGTCAGCGTTTATTGGCTGCTGGGTATCCGCTTATGGTCTGGAACCGTAACCCTGATAAAACCACTGCTCTGCTTCAGGCGGGAGCGCAGGTTGCAGCTTCTGTTGCTGAGCTTGTGGCAGCAAGCGATGTAGTGATGCTCTGCGTAACCGATACCGCGGCGGTTGAATCTGTTGTTTTCGCGGCTGATGGTATTGCAGCTCATGGTCGTACCGGCCAGGTGCTGATTGATTTCTCCAGTATTGATCCGGCGGCGACCCGGCAGATGGCCGAGCGTCTGGAAGCGGCCTGCGGCATGCGCTGGGTTGATGCGCCGGTTTCCGGTGGCGTGGCCGGGGCGGAACAGGGCACTCTGGCGATTATGGCCGGTGGTGACGAAACGCTGATAGACATGCTGCGCCCGTTGCTGGCACCGCTATCGCAGCGGGTTACCCGTATGGGGCCTGTGGGAGCGGGACAGGTGACCAAGATCTGTAATCAGATGCTGGTAAGCTGCAATGTACTGGTCATGGCTGAAGTGATGGCGCTGGCGGAAAAATCCGGCGTCGATGCGGCACAGATTCCGGCGGCTCTTAAAGGCGGATTTGCCGATTCAGTGCCTCTGCAGCTGACCGGCCCGCGTATGGCAGAACGCGATTTTGACCCTGTGAAGTGGCACGTAAAGACGCTGTTAAAAGATCTGGATATGGCCAATGATCTGGCCAGAATAATGAAAAGTGCCATTCCAATGGCCGGACTGGGTGCAGAGCTGATGCGTCTGCACGCAAGCCAGGGTAACGCAGAAAAGGATCCCTGCACTCTGGTGACTATGTATACGGAGAAACAAGGGTGAAACTCACCGCAAATCTGTCCCTGATGTACACTGAGCTGCCATTTTTGCAGCGTTTTGCCGCAGCGCACCATGATGGCTTCGGGGCGGTGGAAATCCAGTTTCCTTACAACACACCGATAGAACACATTCAGCAGGCGCTGAGCGAAAATAATCTGCGCTGCGTCCTGATTAATGTACCGGCCGGCGATTTAATGGAAGGCGGTGAGGGGCTGGCTGCTGTACCGGGAAAAACCGCCGAATACGCAGCCGCGATGGTTGAATGCCTGTACTACGCGCGGGCATTAAAAGTCTCGTGTGTGAATGTCCTGCCGGGGCGTTGTAACGACGAAAATAAACGGGTTTTTTACCTCGATACATTTAAAAAGAATCTGCTGAAAACCGCTGAAAGCCTGGCGCCTTTTGGTATCACCACCACCTTTGAAGCAATCAATACCCGCGATATGCCGGGCTTTCTTATTTCATCAGGCCAGCAGATGCTGGATATTATCGCCGAGTTGAATCATCCGGCGATTAAAGCGCAGTTTGATATTTATCATATGGCGCTGATGGGGCATAACGTCTGCGATTTTATTAATCTGCATGCCGCGAAAATTGGTCATATTCAGTTTGCCGATATCCCGAAACGCGGCGAGCCAGGCAGTGGCACGCTGGATTTTCCTGCTATTTTCCGCTGTATCGAAACCTCGGGTTATAAAGGCTGGGTTGGCGCTGAATATAAGCCAACACGGGCAACCTCGATGACCATGCAGTGGAAGCGTGATCTGGCGGTGAATGTCGCCCTCTGTTCATAGATAGCTGACAGAATGAGCTGGCTCAGCTGAACATATCCAGCTGAGAATCATCGGCTTTGCGCGTTCTGGTCTGTGACCGGGCGCGTGGTTTCTTCTCTTCTTTCTCTTCTTTCTCTTCTTTCTCTTCTTTCTCTTCTTTCTCTTCTTTCTCTTCTTTGCTGTCTTGAGCCGTGATTATCTGTTGCAGTGCAGCGTTCTCTGTTGCGCTGCTGGCAGGCGTGTCTGTGTCAGTACTTATGGGCTCTTCGAACAGGCTGACATTCACGTCATGCTCACGCTTTTCGGCTTCGGCTTCGGCTACGGAAGGATGGCTTTCGGTAGTCGCCCTGTGTTCCGGTTCAGCAATGCTTGCGCGGATGTCGGTGTCCGGACTGGCAGTATCTGCTGGTGCAACAGGCATATCCTGCTGCGGGGCAAACATATCCAGCTGCGGTATGACAATTTCTTCTTCGTTGCTGGTAGCGCTTTGTTGTTTGGCGCTCAGCACCTTAAGGCGGCGCTTTTCACACAGATTCACCACCAGTTGCTTCTGGAAGGTCGTAAACTGGTTCCAGTAGAGACGTTCGTCACGGCTGCGGAAGCAGCCTTTGCAGTAGCCGCGGTTGTTCAGTTCGCAGATACGGCGGCAAGGACTGGGAATGTCAAAGAGTTCGCCCTGATCAATCATCGGAGTAACAATCAGCTGATAATGACCCAAGATTAACAGGTTCTGCGCCGCAGGAAAGCGTTGGGCAGGCCAATTCTGTACCGTGAGCGGCAGGAAAACAGGGGAGGCAGAAATGAAACAGCCCACAGACACCGGAGTGTATGTGGGCTGCCAGAAGATGCTTGATCTGACCCGAAAGTCAGATCAGGCGAAAGGCTTACAGAGGAGTTACGTTTTCCGCCTGTGGGCCTTTCTGACCTTGAGTAACTTCCATAGTTACTTTCTGGCCTTCTTGCAGAGTCTTACGACCACCGCCGTTGATAGCACTGAAATGTACGAATACATCTTTGCCAGATTCCTGCTCGATGAAGCCGAAACCTTTTTCGTCATTGAACCACTTGACGGTGCCTTGAACTAAATTTGCCATGCTTTATTTCCTGAGTAATGCGCCAATCAACGATCGGCCTTGCTATATCTTCTGGCATTTTCATCGATACTGGCCGGCGAACCGGGAAGACAATCAATAAATGCCGCTATCGACCAGTATCTTGCATATCTTACGAATATGGAGCACTCGCCAACACACCTGCACACCTGCACAGGCGCGATTATAGTATCTTACTTATTCCCCCTTACCAAGCCTTAGCAAGGCAGTTTGGCAACTATTTGCAACTGTCTGGCAGTTACAGGCGCAGGTGGCGATCTTTTGCTAAACTTGCGCGCCCAAAATCACAGGAAAGCCCGGTGTTTCAGCATATTCAGTGGCCTGCTGACGATCAGGCACAACGACTTTTCCACGGCCGCGGGCATGCCTGGCCGGGCTTCGAGCACCTTAATATTGACTGGTATGCGCCTCTGGTACTGGTCACCCTGTACGCCGAAGTGGACGAATCCTGGCTGTCAGAGCTTGAACAACAGTTGCTGGCAGGCCTTAAGCGTTGCCGCCCCGATCATGCCGGTCAGCTCAGTGTGGTGGTGCAGCACCGTTGTCGTCCTGACGCGCCTTTTACCCTGCTGTGCGGCCAACTACCGGAACAGCTGGTAATTAAAGAGGATGGTCTGAGCTACTGGCTGCACCTTAACCGCTCGCAGAATACCGGGTTGTTTCTGGATATGGCCAATGGCCGCCGCTGGGTGCGGGGGCACAGTGATGGGCGGCGGCTACTCAATCTGTTTGCCTATACCTGTGGCTTCTCACTGGCGGCGCTGGCCGGTGGTGCCAGTAAAGTGGTGAATGTGGATATGAGCCGCGCGGCCTTGAGTCATGGCCGCGAAAATCATCGTCTGAATGACCACGATCTGAGCCGCGTGGTGTTTGAAGGGGTGGATATCTTTAAATCTTTTGGACGGCTGAAAAAGCACGGTCCTTACGATTTGCTGATCTGCGATCCGCCGACGTTTCAGAAAGGCAGTGTCGATATCCGCCGTGACTACGCCAAGCTGCTGCGGCGTCTGCCGGAGCTGATGGTTGCCGGTGGTGATTGCCTGCTGTGTCTGAATGCCCCGGATCTGGGCGAAGATTTTCTGCTGGCAGAAGTGGCTCAGCATGCTCCGCACTGTGTGCTGGTGGAGCGGCTGGCCAATCCGCCGGTCTTTATTGAAGCGCAGGCCGGGCGCGGCTTAAAGGTACTGCATTTCCGCTACCAGCCCTGAGCTATAAAACCGTCGCCACTCAGAAATTATGGGCGTCGGCGCGTTTCTCGATCAGTTCAATCTTATAGCCGTCCGGGTCTTCAACAAAGGCAATCACTGTGGTGCCGCCTTTAACCGGGCCGGCTTCACGCACGACATTGCCACCATTATTACGGATGCGTTCACAGGCTTCGGCGGCGTTATCCACTTCGATGGCGATATGGCCGTAAGCGCTGCCCAGATCGTATTCGCTGGTGCCCCAGTTGTAGGTCAGCTCCAGCACTGCGCCTTCGCTTTCCGGCTGATAACCGATAAAGGCCAGGGTGTACTGGTATTCTTCGTTGTCGTGCTTGCGCAGCAGGGTCATGCCCAGCACTTTGGTGTAAAACTCAATGGCGCGGTCCATATCGCCGACGCGCAGCATGGTGTGTAACAGTCGCATGGGAAGCTCCTAGTCAGATGTCTTTTGTTTGAATTCGCACAGGTCTTCGATGATACAGGCGCCGCATTTGGGTTTGCGCGCCACGCAGACATAGCGGCCATGCAGAATCAGCCAGTGGTGGGCATCAAGCTGAAACTCTTTTGGCACGACCCGCATAAGACGCTGTTCCACTTCATCAACATTTTTACCCGGCGCAATTTTCGTGCGATTAGAGACGCGGAAAATATGGGTATCGACGGCAATGGTTGGCTGACCAAAGGCCGTGTTCAGCACAACATTGGCGGTTTTGCGCCCGACACCGGGCAGGGCTTCCAGTGCTTCACGGGTTTGCGGCACTTCACCGCCATGTTGTTCAAGCAGAATCTCGCACAATCTGATGACGTTTTTGGCTTTGCTGTTAAACAGGCCGATGGTCTTGATGTATTGCTTTAAACCTTCTTCCCCCAGCGCGCGGATACTTTCAGGGGTATTGGCTACCGGGTAGAGTTTACGTGTTGCCTTGTTGACGCTGACGTCGGTTGCCTGAGCCGACAGCAGTACGGCAATCAGCAGTTCGAAGGGCGTGCTGTATTCCAGCTCCGTTTCCGGGTGCGGATTTTCGGCCTTCAGGCGGGAAAATATTTCGATGCGTTTTTCTTTATTCATGCAGATAACAGGTAGAAAGAATCTGCGCCTATGATAACGCTGATTCTGTTCTATTTCGCCTTTTCCACCCGGTTGCGGCCATTTTCTTTGGCTTTGTACAGCGCTTTGTCGGCGCGCTTCATTAACTCCTCGATGCTTTCGCCGCTGTTACGCCGCGCGGCACCAAAGCTCATGGTGACATTCAGGGTTTTGCTGTTATTGCTTTGGCCGCGCTGTTTTTTGCCCTGACGCTGGGTCTCGGGGCGTTGCTGACGGTTGCGTACAATCAGCGGATAGCTGGCGATGCGCTCGCGGGTTGCCTCAATAAAAGGCAGGCATTCGCTCAGCTCAGATGACGGAAATATCAGGGTAAATTCTTCGCCGCCATAACGGTAAGCGCGTCCGCCACCGCTGGTTTTATTCAGTTGGGCGGCAACCAGGCGCAGTACGTCATCGCCGACATCATGGCCATGGGTATCATTGAATTGTTTGAAATGATCGATATCCGCCATCACCAGCAGGTAGCGGCCATGACGGTGTTTCAGGTCATTCATCAGGGCCCGGCGACCGGGCAGACCGGTGAGCTCGTCAATAAAGGCCAGGTGGTGATTGTTGATCAGCAAAGTGGCAAACAATAAAAGCAGCGACAGGCTGCTGACCAGCACAGAAATCTGGCTCGCATCCAGCCGGTAAAATAACCAGCCATGCAACAGCAAAAGCGCCAGCAGGGCCAGTGGTGTATCGCTCTGTTGTGGCAGACGGTTGATAATCAGCGCGGCGCTAAGGGTAAAACTGATCCACGCAGGCAGTGGCAACAGCCCGGCACTGGCCTGTTCACGGAAGCCAGCCGTCCAGTTCAGGCTGGCGCTATACCAGTCGCTGATGCTCAGTGCCGCCAGCACCAGAAACTGCAGGCCAAGGATAGCGGGGAATATCATACCGCCAAGAGACAGTGGCCGCCGCTCGGGTAAATAGCGGATCAGCGCCACATTGACTGGCCACAGCAGGCACAGCCAGAAAAATACCCAGTAAGTGTTAGCGTCACTCAGCTGAACCTGTAAGCGTTGCTGTACCAGTGCGTAGGTCACCAGCGTCAGGATGGCCATCTGGCCGATACGGCCCTGATTAAACAGCTGGGTTAATAAAAGCAGCAATACACCCAAGCCATATGGCAGTGCCTGCAGCAGCAGAGCGTAGTCGGCATGCCAGCGAGGCATATAAGGCAGAGAAAACCAGGCTGCCAGCAGAACAATAAACGGCAGGGCTGCCGGACGCAGAGAGCTGAGGTAAGGCAAAGTTAATCTCAAAGTCATTAATAGTAAGACAGACCCTAACTATAGACGTCTGTGCTGGCCGCAATTGCAACATTGTGTTGGAGAATGGCAACGAATCTGCGATAAAACGCCTATTTCCTCCGGAGCAGCCCCTATGCAGATTGGTGACCGTTACGAGCTGGAAGTGGATATTACCGCGACGTATACGGCGCAGGGATTGTGCACAACAATAGAAGACCGTTTTCCTGAGGTACTGGCAACAGCCAAAATGATTGCCCTAATGGAGCTGGCTGCGGCACGGCTGATGACGCCATTATTGGCTGCGGGTGAACTTTCGGTCGGAGTGCATGTGAATGTCACCCATATAGCGCCGACGCCAGTCGGAGCGAGTGTGAAAGTCAGCGCTGAGTATCTGGGCAAACCGGCCGACTTTTACGAATTCGAAGTCCGCCTTGAAGATGCGGCAGGAATAGCCGGGGCGGGCACCCATGGCCGTGCCATCGTAGCCGAAGAGCGCTTGCTGCAAGGAGCTGCACGGCGACGTTAATGTGTGACATAGACCGCTTTTGCGGCAGAATTTTCAGGTGAAGGTGGCTTCCCCCTCGGATATACTTCGCGGCTTATCAATAAAGCGGCTTCTGTCGTTTTCAGGATGGCGGCTCTGCTGTCAGCAGCGAATGCACAATGGACTACAGGCCCGGTTAAGGGTACTTCTAAGGACTACATCATGATCAGCCCACGTCTGGCGCTTGTCGCCATTATTTCCTCCGCTTTATTGCTTGCCGGGTGCAGCGATAATGATTCCGGCAGCTCGTCAGCCAGTTCTGCTCCGGCAGTCAGTGAGCCGTCACTTGATCAGGTAGCCGAGGCTCCGGCGTCGAGCGCCATTCCGGCTGAATCTGTCGCTCCGGCAGGGACAAAAGCCCAGGCCGGTGCTAAAGCTCCCGGCGAAAAGCTGACAACGGCCGAACTGTACGCTGGCGTACCTTTACAGGTAGCAGATATCAGCGAGCAGAATTATGACGATGGCAGTGCCATAGGAATTACCTTTTCTGTGCCGCTGGATGGCAGTAAAAACTTTCAGGGCTATTTATTGGTTGAACGCGAACTGGATAACAGCAAACGCGAGCCGGTGAATGGTGGTTGGGTGTTATCCGATGATGGCCGTACCGCGTATTTTGAAAGTGTTGAGCCGGACAGCCGCTATTGGGTAACCGTTGATGCCGGTATCCGCGCGATTAATGGTGAAACCCTGCACAAACCCAGCCGTGGTGATGTGAAATTCGGTTCGCTGAGTGCCAGCCTCGCTTTTGCCAGTAATGGCCATTTCTTGCCGTTAAATCTGCATACCGGTCTGCCGCTGTATGCCTTAAACGTCAGCGAAGCCAATGTGGCTTTTCACCGGGTTAATCCGGATAAGCTGGTACGTCTGGTTAACTGGAAAAACCGTGGCCAGAGCGAAAGTTATTACCGTTTGGATGAATTGCCACAGTTCTCCGATTTAGTGCACGAAGGCCGCTTCACCCTGCCGGCCGAGCGTAACAAACGCCGCCAGATTAATTTACCGCTGCAGGATATTCCGGCGCTGCGTGAACCGGGTGTTTATCTGGCCGTGATGGCCCGTCCCGGACAGTACGATAACCAACTTGCCGTCACCTATTTCATGGTTACCGATATCGGTGTGCATATCCGCAATTACGGCAACGGCTTTGATGTTTATCTGAATACCCTGGGCAGCCCGGAGCCGGTCGAAGGCGCGCAGGTTCAGCTGTTAAACAGCAACGGCAGTGTTGCCTTCGAAGCAAGCAGCAGTGCTGCAGGACGTGTCAGCGTACGCCGTAAAATTGATTACGGCCAGGTGCTGGTGGTGCGTAAAGATGAATCCGTCAGTCTGGTACATTTAAATACTCCGGCGCTCGACCTGTCCGATTTCCGTCTGGCTGATCGTCCGTATAACAGTGCCGAACTCTTTATTTATGCACCGCGCGATATTTACCGTGGCGGCGAGACTGCCACCTTCAGCGCTTTGTTGCGTGACGATGATGGTAAGAGTATTAATTCACGGCCATTAAAAGGCCGCATCATCCGCCCGGATGGTCAGAAAGTAAAAGATATTAACTGGCAGCCGGCTGCCGGTGGTTATTATCAGTATGAATATCCGTTATCGGCCGATGCCCAGACCGGTAACTGGCGTTTAGAAGTTGAAGGCGTGAGTAAAAACCGCGTGGTATATCAGTTTAAAGTCGAAGACTTCATGCCTGAGCGTCTGAAACTGACCTTTAATCCGGGGCAGAACACAACCCGTTACTTCACCAGCCGTGAGCGTCTGAATATTCCGGTACTGGGTGAATATTTATACGGTGCACCAGCGGCGGGTAACCGTTTTGATGCCAGCATCCGTGTATCGTCACTGGCGCATCCTTTTGAACAATGGCCGGATTTCCATTTTGGCAATGTACGTGAAACCGACTGGAATCAGCAGTTTATTGAAAACGGTGCGGTTCTGGATAAAGACGGCAAAATCACTCTGCAAATCGATTCCCGCTGGGACGGTGCCAGATCGCCGCTGGCCGTTACCGTTACCGGCAGCCTGTTCGAGTCCGGCGGTCGCCCGGTGGTGCGCCGCCATGTTGCCCGCGTATTGCCAGGTAATGAGCTGGTCGGTATCCGTCCGCTGTTTGGTGACCGTGCGGCACGTAATTCACAGGCCGAATTTGAATTGGTTAAAACCAACGCCAAAGGTGAAAAACTGGCGGCCGATAATCTGCAGGTACGGTTAATAAATCAGAATCGCCGTTACCACTGGCGCTATTCCAGCAACCGCGGCTGGTATGTGGAAACCAGCGAGCGTGAATTTAATGAACTGACACTGACACGCAGCATCACTGCCGGTAATACCGAAAAAGTATCAGTGCCGGTCAGCTTCGGCAGCTATCGTCTGGAAATTACCGATAAAAGCACCGGTTTAATCAGCAGCATGACCTTTGATGCCGGTGAAGACTGGTACTGGTATTGGGAAGATGCTCAGGATGCCGAACAGGGCGCACGCCCGGATAAAGTTGTACTGGCGCTGGATAAAGCTGCTTATGCCGCCGGTGATGTCGCACAACTGAAAATTGTACCGCCAGCGGCCGGTGAAACCCTGGTGCTGATTGAAAGTAATCAGCTGTTGTGGAGTGCCCGGGTTACGACGCCGGCTGAGGGAGCCACGCTGGATATTCCGGTCGATGAATCCTGGAACCGTCACGATATTTATATCAGCGCGCTGCATTTACAGCCGGCCGACAACAAACAGCGCATTACCCCGACCCGTTCCGTGGGGCTGATGCATCTGAAACTGGATCGTGAACCACGCCGTCTGAATATTGCCCTCGATGCCCCGAAAAAGTGGACGCCGAACCAGCGTGTAGTCACCGAAGTGAAGATCAGTGACAGCAATGGCGCAGCGGTAAACAATGCCTGGGTAACCCTGGCGGCGGTGGATGTTGGTGTACTGTCGATCACCGATTTTAAAACCCCCGATCCTTTTACCTGGTTCTTCAGCCCACGCCGTTATCTGGTGGATATGTACGATATGTACAGCCATTTAATTGGTCTGAATAACAACCGCATGGCGACTCAGCGTTTTGGTGGTGATGCCCCGGAATTAAGCCGTGGCGGTAAAAAAGCCCGCGCCGAAGTACAGATCGTATCGCTGTTTTCCGGTCAGGTAGCGGTGAAAAATGGCGTTGCCCGCATTCCGCTGCAATTACCCGATTTTAATGGCCGTTTGCGTTTAATGGCGCTGGCCTTTGATGAGGAACGCTTCGGCAGTCTGGAACAGGAAGTCACGGTCGCAGCGCCGGTGGTTACACAACTGTCGTTGCCGCGTTTTGTCGCCGTGGGTGATGAAACCAGCGTAGCGCTGGACGTTACCAATTTAAGTGGTGAACAGCAGGCACTGACTCTGCAATTCAGCCTCAGTGGCCCGGCAGTTGTGCGTGATAATACACCATTAACCCAGCAGCTGACGCTGGCCGATGGTGAAAAACAAACCCTGTTATTACCTCTGCGTGCAGAATTTCCGGCCGGCCAGATTGAAATTGGTCTGCAGTTAACCGGTGCCGGTGATTACTCACTGACCCAGAGCTGGAAACTCAACAGCCGTGCCGCCCATCCGGCGCTGACCAAAAAGAAACAGATGGTACTGCAGCCGGGCGAACGTCTGGTGCTGGACGGCAGCGAGATGGATGGCTGGATTCCGCAGTCGCTGGAAGCATTGCTCAGTGTGAATAACCGCGTGAATTTAAACCCGCGCAGCCAGCTCGAATATCTGCTGCGCTATCCGTATGGCTGTCTGGAGCAATCGTTAAGTTCCACCTATCCGTGGATTTATGCAACGCCTGACCAGCTGTCGGATCTGGGTCTGAAAAACAGTAGCGGTCGTAAGCGTGAAAGCGCGCTGGATAGTGGTATGGATCGTATTGTTAAGCGCCAGATGAATCATGGCGGCTATGGCTTATGGTCAAACCATGATGATTATGAACAGCACTGGCTGACCGCCTATGCCGGTGATTTCCTCACCGATGCACAGGATGAAGGTGTACGTGTTGATGCCGATGTACTGCGTAAAACCCTGAGCCGTCTGCAGGAATATCTGCGTGGCCGCGGTAATTTCAGCGAACGCTGGAATGATCGTCCGGAACTCTACCGTCAGATTTATCAGAGTTACGCGGCCTATGTTCTGGCGCGGCATAAAAAAGCATCGCTGAGTGATATCCGTCGCCTGGCGGGTGAGGCGCGTCTGGATTTACCGGCACTGCCATTACTGCATCTGGCACTGGCGGCGAAATTACAGGGCGACCAGCAGCTGTCTGATCAGTTAATGGAAAAGCTGAAAACCGTACAGCGTGAAGAAAATTATTACCTCGGTGATTACGGCTCACGCGTGCGTGATACTGCACAGGTCGTACGCCTGTTACTGCAGTACCGCCAGCAGCAGAGTTTTGCGCTCAGCCGTGCTGAAGCGCTGGCGCGTATGCTGGAGCGCCGTACCTATCTGAGCACTCAGGAACGTAATGCGGTCTTTATGGCGGCGGTACAGCTGGATCGTGTGCCGGGTGATGAGTGGAGTGGTGAACTGAGCATGGGCAGCGTATTAAAAACCCTGCAGCAGGCCGGTGAATTTAACCTGCTGGAAAGTGGTAGCAGCCTGCGTGATGGCGTAACCCTGAGCAATACCAGCAGCGATCCGTTATTCGCCACTCTGATGTATCAGGGCCACAGCAAACTGGCACCGCCGGCAGAAAGTAATGGTGTGAGTATTCAGCGCCGTTATTTCACTACCGATGGTCAGGCGATTATTCCGGATGACGGTGCACTGCGCATGAAAGTCGGTGAGCTGATGCTGGTGCAGCTGGAAGTAAAAGCCGATAAACGCCGTCCGGATTTATTGCTGGTGGATTTATTACCGGCCGGTCTGGAGCTGGAAAATCAGAACTTAAGCGCATCGATCAAGCTGGATGAAATCAATATCGATACTCAGCCGGTGGCCGAATGGCAGCGCCGTTCACGTATTTCTCATCAGGAATACCGTGACGACCGTTATGTCGCCGCTATTGATGCCGATTCTTACAGCACCACCCGGGTATTTTATCTGGTACGGGCGGTAACACCGGGTAATTATCAGGTGCCGGTACCGCTGGTCGAAGATATGTACGACCCGGAAACCCGTGCGCTGGGTACCACGCCGGATATTCTGTTTGTTACTCAGCCCTGATTCTCTGATGTTGAAGTGTCAGTCAGAAGAGTCCTCTGAGTGAGTAATCCTCCTGCCAATCGTGCCGCGTTTAACGCGGCACGTTTTTTCCGCCTGCCACAGAACAGGGCAGCCCGCTTTTTGCTGTGGCTGGTATTTTTTTGTTTGCTGTTAAAAAGTGCCGATTGGTTATGGCCACTGGCCGTACCCGATCCGCAACGCCAGACAGAAGGCGCGCAGAATGATTTTGCCCAGCTGGTGGTTGATCGCCATGAACGGCCGTTGCGTGCCTTTGCCGACAGCAATGGTGTCTGGCGCTATCCGGTAGAACTGAACGAAGTATCGCCTTTTTATAAAGACGCATTACTGAATTATGAAGACCGCTGGTTTTATTATCACCCCGGAATAAATCCTTTCGCGCTGCTGCGTGCCGCCTGGCAAAACTGGCGCTGCGGTTGTGTGGTATCCGGTGGTTCGACCATCTCCATGCAGGTGGCGCGGCGTTTTCACCCGCATTCCCGTTCCGTCGGCGGCAAGCTGGAACAGGCACTGCGGGCATTGCAGCTGGAGTGGCATTACAGCAAAGATGAAATATTCACTCTGTATTTAAATTACGCGCCCATGGGCGGTGTGATTGAAGGGGTAGGGGCGGCCAGCCGTTTATATCTGGATAAACCGGCACTGGACTTATCGCTGGCCGAGTCGGCATTAATGGCGGTATTACCGCAGGCGCCGTCACGCCTGCGCCCCGACCGCTATCCGCAGCGGGCGTTAAATGCACGTAATAAAGTGCTGCAGCGGATGCTGGAATTTGGCGTGATTACAGCGACGGATTATCAGCAGGCGCTGCTGGAACCTGTGCTGGCCTATCAGCCGCATACGCCGCAGCTGGCACCGTTACTGGCGCGGGAATTACGCCGGCAAAATGCCGATAAAAGCCTGATTAAAACCACGCTGGATGCCGATTTACAGTACGAGATAGAAGATTATCTGGCGCAGGAAATTCAGCGTTTTCCGCCCAGTCATTCTGCCGCCATTTTGGTGCTGGATAATGCCAGCCACGAAGTCCGGGCGTATGCCGGGTCGGCCGATTTTGCCGACGATTCACGCTTTGGCCATGTCGATATGGTGCAGGCGCAGCGCTCGCCGGGCTCAACCTTAAAACCTTTTATTTATGGTCTGGCGATAGAAGACGGGCTGATTCACTCCGCCAGTTTATTGCGCGATGTACCACGCTATTTTACCGATTATCAGCCGGAAAATTTTACCCGCCACTTTTCCGGCCCGGTATCGGCCACCGAAGCTTTACGGCAGTCGCTTAATTTACCGGTCGTGCAGGTGCTGGAAGCCGTTACTCCGGAGCGCTTTGCCGCCGCTCTTGCCAATGCCGGAGCACGCTACCGTATTCCCGGTGACGGTAAAGCCAACCTGAGTATGGCGCTGGGTGGTGGTGGATTATCGCTGGCGCAGCTGGTGCAGCTGTATTCCTCCATCGCTAATCAGGGGCAGGTGTGGCCGCTGCGTTACCTGACGGAAGAGTCACCATCGGCTGCCGGCTCACGCTGGTTATTTTCGGCAGAAACCGCCTGGGTGCTGAATGATATGTTGCGCAGTCCGCGTCCGGATCGTGCGCGCAGTTATGCCCTGCAGGATAACGACCGCAGCATCGCCTGGAAAACCGGCACCAGTTATGGCTTCCGAGATGCCTGGGCGGTTGGGGTAACACCGGCTTATACCATTGGTGTGTGGTTTGGCCGTCCGGACGGTACGCCATCGCCTGGCCATTACGGCGCGCTCAGTGCGCTGCCGGTGTTGTTCCAGCTATTTGACCGCATCGAACATAAACCTGAGCTGTTGCCGCAGCCAGAGCAGGTCAGTCAGGAAACCATTTGCTGGCCGTTGGGTAAGAGTGCCGCGGAAACACCGGCCGATCAGTGCTTCCAGACTCATAAAGCCTGGCTGGTACGGCGTCAGCTGCCTCCGACCTTGCGCGATGAACGCAGCGATGGTTTATGGCGCAACCCGTTAACCTACTGGACCAGCGAGCGCGGCCTGCTGGTTGATGGCAGTTGTGATGTGCCCGCACGCACAGCGCACCAGCTGGCACTCTGGCCACGGCCGCTGGAACACTGGCTGCCGGCCAGTCAGCGCCTGCGTAACCGTTTACCCGCCGTTGATCCGCGCTGCAGCGAGCCACCGGCGCTGGCGCTGGAGCCACTGCAGATTACCGGTATTCAGGATGGCCTGATTCTGCGCTCCAGCCGTACCCGTGCCGGCGGCAGCGCTGCCTTACCGGAAATCTCGCTGCACGCTCAGGGCGGGCTGGGACAGCGCGACTGGTATGTGAATGGCCTGCACGTTGGCAGCAGTGGCGAGGCCGAAACCCTCAGTTACCGCTTCAGCGTGACCGGTGAACAGGAAGTGGTGGTGATGGATGCCCAGGGCGAGCTTGACCGGCGAACACTGCAGGTAGAATAACCTGACCCTTGTGCTTTCCCGCCGCGTCACACTGTTGGTTTAAGCGGACGCGTGCTATAACGCGCGCGCTTCGTATTTATTTACTCCGCTGCTGCTTTCTTTTGTGGATACCACCATGCTGACGCCGTCTTCCGTCTTTAACGATGTGTACATTATTGAACCCAGGCTCTATGAAGATGAGCGCGGCTTCTTTATGGAAACCTTCCGTCAGGAATGGCTGGACGATCTGACCGGGGGTGCGGCTTTTGTGCAGGATAATCATTCGGCTTCCCATCAGGGGGTTTTGCGCGGACTGCACTATCAGCTGGAACAACCGCAGGGCAAATTAGTGCGCGTGGTGGCAGGCTCGGTATTTGATGTGATTGTCGATATGCGCCGCTCTTCGCCTACCTTTGGCCGTTGGCAGGGCTTCGAATTATCCGCTGACAACCGCCACCAGTTATGGGTGCCGCCGGGTTTCGCCCACGGCTTTTATACCCTGAGTGAACGGGCCGAATGTCTGTATCGCTGTAGCGGATATTATCACGCACAAAGCGAACGCATTCTGCGCTGGGACGACGCGGATCTTGCTATCCGCTGGCCGTTACAGGGCGAGCCAAAATTGTCTGAAAAAGACGCCCGGGGTAGCTCGTTTAAACAGGCTGATTATTTCGTATGACGCCGGTTAACGTATTACTGACCGGTGCCGGTGGTCAGCTGGGCCGGAGTCTGCAGGCAAGCTGCCCGGACTGGGTCAGACTGCGCACCTGCGATCATCAGGCACTGGATATCTGCGACGACAACGCGTTGCGCCAGGCCTGTGACGGACAACAGCTGGTGATTAACTGCGCCGCGTTTACCGCCGTCGATCAGGCAGAAATTCAGCCAGAAAAAGCGTATCGCATAAATGCCCAGGCCGTTGCGCTACTGGCCGAAATCTGTCGTCAGCAGGGCGCGCGTTTACTGCATCTTTCCACCGATTATGTGTTTTCCGCAGGCGGCAATACACCGCTGACGCCAGAGGCTGAAACCGGCCCGCTGAATATTTACGGTCAGTCTAAATTAGCGGGTGAACAACAGGCGGTAGGTATTTTAAAAGACGATCTGCTGGTTATCCGCAGCGCCTGGCTGTACAGCCATTATGGCCATAATTTTTTACGTACCATGCTTGGCCTGATGCAGACCGGTCGTGATCTACAGGTGGTGGATGACCAGTACGGGTCACCGACTTCCGCAACAGAGCTGGCTGAAGTTATCTGGCAGTCTGCGTGGCTGCTTTATAACGGGCAATTACAGGGTATTTATCACTGGGCGGGCAGCGGTGTGGCCAGCTGGTATGAATTTGCCTGTGAAATACAGCGGCTGGCGCTTAGCCTTGGGCTGTTAACACAAGCGGTCAGAATTACTCCGCTCAGCAGTGTTGCCTATGCTGCAAATAATCCGGCGATTCTCGCTCAGCGTCCGGCGTTTAGCGCGCTTGATTCGGCGGCATTAAATGCCCGGCTGCAACGTCAACCTGTCTGCTGGCGCGAAAGCCTGCAGCGTACTCTGGAATCTCTCTGATGAAACGTTTACTGGTAACCGGCGGTGCGGGATTTATCGGAGCCAATTTTATTGAATACTGGCAGGAAGAGCATCCGCAGGATTTTATTGTGGTGCTTGATATCCTCAGTTACGCCGGTAATAAAGCCAATTTAGCTGAGGCGTTAAAACGGCCGAATACCGTATTTGTGCAGGGCAGTATTAACGACCGCAATCTGGTTGAATATTTACTGGCTTTTTATCGTCTGGATACGATCGTTAATTTTGCCGCAGAGTCCCACGTCGACCGCTCGATCAGTGCACCGGAACAATTTGTCGAAACCAATATTGTCGGCATGCTGAATTTATTACAGGCGGCCCGCCAGGTCTGGATTGAAGAACCGCTTAACGCTGGTAAACCAGTGCTGCCGCATCGTTTTCATCATGTTTCAACCGATGAAGTGTTCGGTGATCTGGGTGAAGAGGGCGAACCTTTCTGCGAGCACAGCCGTTATCAGCCGAGTAATCCTTATGCCGCCACCAAAGCGGCGTCTGATCATTTGTTAAATGCCTGGGCGAGAACCTACGGGCTGAATGTGAGTTTATCGAATTGTTCCAACAATTTTGGCCGTTATCAGTATCCGGAAAAACTGATGCCACGGATGATTACCAATATTCTGTTTGAGCGGCCTTTAACGGTATTCGGTAATGGTCAGCAGGTACGCGACTGGTTATATGTAAAAGATCATGCGGCAGGTATCGATCGTATTCTTGGCGCCGGAAAAACAGGCTGCAATTACAATATCGGCGGCCATAATGAACAGACCAATCTGCAGTTTATTCAGTTGTTGTGTGGCCTTCTCAATGATGAGTTTGCCCGCGATGCTTCATTGGCAGAACGTTATCCGCAGGCCCTGAGTGCCATCGCCGGACGTTCGCAACAGCTGATTACCCATGTGCAGGACAGGCCGGGGCATGACGTGCGTTACGCGATTAATGCCGGAAAAATCAGCAGGGAATTAGGATTTATGCCGCAGCATGATTTTGCCGCTGCGATGCTGGATACCGTGCGCTGGTATCTGCAGCATCCGCACTGGTTTGCGGCTCATTAACGGGCTGAGCAGAACGCTCAGCCGCGTTAAATACTGCAGCCTCAGTTGTTGGCGTGCAGTTCTTCGTTGAGCTGAATCGCGCTCTTATTGGTAACGCACTGAACGGCACCGGTGATGGAATCACGACGGAACAGCAGGTCGGATTTACCGGCCAGATCACGGCCTTTAACCACTTCAACCACGTTTTTCTGATCGTCCAGTACCTGAATTTTGGTACCGGCGGTGACGTACAGACCGGCTTCAACGGTGCAGCGTTCACCCAGCGGGATACCGATACCGGCGTTGGCGCCGAGCAGGCATTTTTCACCGACAGAAATAATGATGTTACCGCCGCCAGACAGGGTGCCCATGGTGGAGCAGCCACCGCCCAGATCAGAACCGTCACCGACGACAACACCGGCAGAGATGCGGCCTTCAACCATAGAAACGCCCATAGTACCGGCGTTAAAGTTAACAAAGCCTTCGTGCATGATGGTGGTGCCTTCGCCGATGTAAGCGCCCAGACGCACGCGTGCGGTGTGTGCAATACGCACGCCTTTCGGTACCACGTAATCGGTCATGCGCGGGAATTTATCCACGCTGTTGACGCTCAGCAGGTCGCCGTTCAGGCGGGCTTCCAGTTGTGCAGCTGGCAGCTCATCCAGATCGACTGCGCCTTTATTGGTCCAGGCAACGTTGGGCAGCAGGCCGAAGATACCGGCCAGATTCAGACCGTGTGGTTTTACCAGACGGTGAGACAGCAGGTGCAGCTTGAGGTAAACCTCTGGGGTAGAAGAGGCCTGTTCATCGGCGGCCAGAATAGTCACCACAACCGGCTTTTCGCTTTCGGTACAGGCGCGGGCCAGGGCAGCCTGCAGCGGATCGGCGCTGTCGAGTGCTGCAGCAAAGGCTTCCAGTTCGCCACCGTCAACATCCAGGGCAACGTTGCCTTCTTCATAGCCCAGAGCGCTTTTGGCGGCGTCAATCAGGGCGGCGGCCGGGTTCAGCAGTGGCTGCGGGTAAAATACTTCGAGCCAGTCACCTTTGCTGTTTTTGGTGCCGACACCAATGGCCAGGGCAAATGCGTTTGTCATAGTCATTCCTCAGATCGGGCGCTGATGCGCGTTCTATTTAATTAAGTCAGTTCAGAAGTTCAGGTCGGTGTATTCGGTAACACTGAAGCCAAGTACTTTGCGGCTGCCGGTATCCAGCAGCGGGCGTTTGATAATGGACGGATTATCCAGCATCACTGCACGGGCGCTGCTTTCATCAATATTGTCTTTGATGTCGTCTGCCAGTTTGCGCCAGGTTGTGCCGCGCTTGTTCAGCAGGGCTTCATAGCCCAGTTCGCTGATCCAGCCATCGAGTAATTCAGGGCTTAAGCCGTCTTTTTTGTAGTCATGAAACTGGTATTCAACACCGGCGTCTTCCAGCCACTTACGGGCTTTCTTGATGGTGTCGCAGTTTTTAATGCCGTACATGGTGATCACGGTACGCTCCTGTTTGCGGATGAACATTGCGGCTGAACGCTGGCATTGGCGTTCTGGCAAAAAAGAGGCGCAAGGATACCAGAAGGTGGGAAAGGGTTCAGCCGCTGGTGATCCCTGCAGGGGTAGCTAGTCTTAAAAGGCTTGGCGATAGCGCGCGAAGGCGCTTTTTTGGGGACAATAAGGAGACGTCTGCGTGCCGAACGTTATAACCAAAGGGAAGCATCGCCAGCTCTGGCGCTGGGTATTGCTGGCGTTGACGCTGGGGCTGCTGATCAGCCTGTTTCTGTCGGTCAAAATCAGGCAGTTAAATGCAGAGCGTCTGCACGACTCGCTGAACAGGCAGGCGCATGGCCTGACCACTCAGGTAGAGCGTCGCATTGAGCTTTATCAATACGGCCTCAGAGGTATGCGCGGCGCCATTCTTACCGCGGGTGATGACCTGAGCCGCGATCTGGTAAAGCGTTACAGTGCCACCCGCGATGTTGATGAAGAATTCCCCGGCGCCCGTGGCTTTGGCTTTATTCGCCGGGTGGCGGAAGCTGATGAAGCACGTTTTATACAGACAGCTCAGGCTGATGGCTGGCCAGATTTCCGTATCCGCCAGCTCACCCCTCATGGCGGTGAACGCTTTGTTATTCAGTATATTGAGCCGGTAGAGCGTAATGACGCGGCGGTCGGGTTGGATATTGCGTCAGAACATAATCGCCGCGAAGCGGCCTGGTCATCCCTGCTCAGTGGTGAGGTACGCCTAACCGGACCGATTACGCTGGTGCAGGCAACCGGCAGCCCACAACAGTCATTTCTGATTCTTATGCCAGTCTATCAGGGCGGTAAAACGCCGCAGACCCAGGCCGGGCGTGAACAGTTTGGCTATGGCTGGAGTTATGCGCCGTTGTTAATGGCAGAAGTGATGGAAGATCTGCGCTTGCACGAGCATAAGCTGGCGCTGGAAATTGTCGATATTACCGATGCACAGCAACCGGTCAGTTTTTTTAATAACCAAACCCCCGCTGCGGTTGCAAATATTGGCGGCTATCAGATTGAGCGCACCATTTACGGTCGCCACTGGCAATTCCGCTTCAGGGTTTATCCCTCTTTTATCCGTGAACTGAATCTGCCTTCACCAGCGATTGTTTTTGCCCTGGGTTCTCTTATCAGTGTGCTTATCAGTGCGCTGCTGGCGATGCAGATCAACAGCCGCGTGCGGCGCAGAGAGTTTCTGGCGCAGCAGAGAAGGTTGGCTTCCATCGTTGAAAGCTCGGCCGATGGCATCATCAGTCAGGACTGCCATGGTCTTGTACAAAGCTGGAATCCGGCAGCGGCCAGAATGTTTGGTATTGCTGAAGCGGATGCCCTGGGACGCCCGTTAATGGAGCTGATTATTCCACCTGAATTACAGGAAGAAGAGCATCAGGTATGCGTTGCTGCCTCAAAGGGGGAACACTTGCTGCCGAAGGAGGGACAGCGCTGCCGTGCCGACGGTTCATTGTTGGATGTGTCGGTTTCCTATGCCGTAATCCGCAACACGGAAGGTAAAGTGGTAGGGGTGTCGGAAAGCGTCCGCGATATCTCCGGACAAAAAGCCGCGCAGGCGAAAATCCTCGAGCTGAACACCAATCTGGAACGTCAGGTGGAAGAGCGTGCCGGTGAGGCACAACGCCTCAGTCAGCTGCTGCAAAGCGTGCTTGATTCCGCTTCTGAAGTTTCAATTATTGCCACCGACAAAGACGGTATCGTCACTCTGTTTAATCAGGGGGCTGAATGTATGCTGGGCTATCGCGCGGAAGAATTTGTCGGTGTTCAGTCGCCGGCGGTGTTGCACGCCGCAGAAGAGATTGAAGCCCGTTCGGTTGAACTGGAGCGCGAATATGGCAGAGAAATCCGCGGCTTTCGCGTCTTTGTTCATCAATCGGAACGGACGGGTGCCGAAACCCGCGAATGGACGTACATACGCAAAAACGGTCAGCGCTTGCTGGTCAGCCTGTCGGTAACGACGATGCGCGATACTGCAGGTGAGATCGTTGGTTATCTGGGCATTGCGGTCGATATCAGCGCGCGTAAAGCCAGTGAAGCAGCACTGGAAAAAAGTCTGGTGACTACTCAGGCTATTCTTGATACCGCAGTTAATCCGATTATTACCATCGATAGTTTTGGCACCATCCGCTCGTTCAATCCGGCCGGTGAACAAACGTTCGGCTATCTGGCTGAGGAGGTAATTGGCCAGAATGTCAGCCTGTTAATGCCAGAACCTTTTGCCTCACGTCACGACCTTTATATGCAGCGTTTCCGTGAAATGACCGGCAACCGGGTGATTGGTATTAACCGCGAAATTCAGGCCCGGCGTAAAGATGGCAGCGTCTTTCCGGTACAGATCAGCCTTGGTGCCATGAACCTGGGAGGGGAGCGCATTGTTGTCGGAATTATGACCGATATCAGTGAAGAACGGGCGCAGCAGAAGGTTCTGGCGGCAACCTCCGCTCAGCTGGCAATGGCAACTGAGATTGCCGAATTAGGGGTCTGGTCCTGGACGCCGGAAAATAATGAGCTGCAATGGAACGACCGTATGTTTGAGCTGTACCAGCAACCGCTCAGCCTGCGCAGCAATGGTCTGAATTATGAACACTGGCGGATGCGCCTTCATCCGGATGATCTGGCCCGCACAGAGGAAGCATTGCAGGCTGCAGTCGAAGGCCGCGGTGTTTATGATCCGGTTTTCCGCATTGTGCTGCCGGATGGTAGTGAACGCAGTATTCAGGCCGGAGCAGCGGTTGAGCGCTTGGAAAATGGCACCTTATTGCGGGTAACCGGGATTAACCGCGATATCACCGAGCAGTTGCAGTACGAAACCCGCCTGCGTGAAGCCAAAGATGCTGCGGATGCTGCCAGTGCGGCAAAATCAGCGTTTCTGGCCAATATGAGTCATGAAATCCGTACTCCGATGAATGCTGTACTGGGCATGCTGAAACTGGTGGCACAGACCAGCCTCAGCGCACGGCAGCGGGACTATGTCACTAAGTCACAAAGTGCAGCAGGTTCGCTGCTCAGCCTGCTGAATGACATTCTTGATTACTCAAAGATAGAAGCGGGCAAACTGCAGCTCGATATTCACCCGTTTAACCTTGATGAAATCATGCGCAATCTGGCCGTGGTGATTTCCGGCAATCTGGGCAGTAAGCCGGTCGAGGTGGTATTTGATCTGGATCTGTCGCTGCCACAAACCCTGTTGGGAGACAGTAATCGTCTGCAACAGATATTAATTAACCTGGCTGGTAACGCGCTGAAATTCACCCAGAACGGATACGTCAGAGTCCGTGTGCGACAGCTGAAAATGGTGGCTGCAGATGTTTGCTTCCGTATAGAAGTTGAAGACACAGGTATTGGTATTTCTGCGGAGAATCAACAGCGTATTTTTGAAGGTTTCACCCAGGCAGAAGTTTCAACCAGTCGCCGCTTTGGCGGTACCGGCCTGGGCCTGGTGATTTGCAAACGTCTGGCTGCGATGATGGGCTCTGAACTGAATCTGCGCAGCGAATTGGGCAAAGGCAGCTGCTTCTGGTTTGATCTGGAATTACCTGTTGTGCTGGCCGAACCTTATAAGCCGCCGGTTTTCGCTCCGGCACTAGCGGAACCGCGGATTCTGCTGGTGGAAGATCACCCTCTGAGTGCAGAACTTCTGCAGCGCGATGGCCGTTCACTGGGCTGGCAGGTTGATCTGGAACCGGATGGTAACGCAGCAGTGGCTGCGGTTGTTGCCGCTCATCGTCAGGGACAACCTTATCAGGCCGTGCTGCTGGACTGGCGTCTGCCGGATGCTGACGGAGTGGAAGTGGCTCAGGCCATCAGCGATGCTTTGGCTGAGCAGGCACCGGCGGTAATACTGATCAGCGCCTATGGACGGGAGTTTCTGGGTGAGGTTCTCTGCAGTGACAATCCACCATTCCGCGAATTTCTCAGCAAGCCTTTGACTCCGGTGCAGCTGTCAGAGGCCGTCGCCCGTGCACTGCGCCTGCCTGAACCATCCTCTGTACTCCCTTCAGAAAGCGAGAAGCGCCTTGCGGGCCTGCAAATTCTGGTGGTGGAAGATAATGAAATTAACCGTGAAATTGCCTTTGAACTCCTGCAGGCAGAGGGGGCTGTTGTGGATCTGGCTGAAGGCGGTTTAACGGGTGTTAATAAGGTTGTCAGCCAGAACAGGGGCTATGACGCCGTGATTATGGATATGCAGATGCCGGATATCGATGGTCTGGAAGCCACACGGCGTATCCGTGCTGACAGCCGCTTTGCCGGGCTGCCAATTGTGGCGATGACGGCTAATGTTTCAGAAGCTGACCGGCTGGCTTGTGTTGCTGCAGGAATGAATGCCCACGTAGGTAAACCAGTCAATCTGGATGATCTGGTACATGTTCTGCGGCAGTTGGTTGGGGTCCCTTCAGCGCCGGAGCCTGTGGCAATGACTATAGTTGAGGATATGGACACCCTGTTACGGCGCTTTGGCCATAACCGCCGTTTGCTGGCCAGTATGACCGAACGCTTCCTGACGGATATGAGCGCACTGCTGCAGACACTGAGACAGCAATGGCAGCAGCGGCTCTGGCAGGACAGCTGCGTGACTCTGCATACCCTTAAGGGTACTGCCGCAACCATGGGGGCTGTTGCCCTGGCGCGGCGCAGCAGCGAGCTGGAAGAGCAATTTAAAGAAATAAGTGCTGCAGATAATGTTGCAGCCGAGGATTCCGATGGTGAAGCTCTGCTCGCTGAGCTTGAGCAGTTGCTGCAGGTTTCACATCAGGCGCTGGTGGAGATGATTTCTTCTGCTGATGCTCAGCAGCAGAAAGAACAACAACCACAACAGCAAACGAGTGATAACTGGCCGGCCGAACGCTGGCGCGCAGCGTTAACTCAGCTCGGTATCCTGCTGCGGGAAAACAATATGGCGGCACTGGCCTTGATTGAACAATGGCCGCGGGCGCGTTTTCCCGGAAATACACTAAAATTCAGTAAGTTGCTGGAGCAGATTGAGCAGCTGGATTTCAGGGCAGCACAGCACACATTAACCGATGTGCAGGAGTGGGAATGAATTCAGGAAAGACACTGGCGGAGTTAATCCCTGGTCTGGCGCATAAACCACGTTTGCTGATTGTTGATGATCAGCCACTGGTTATCCGCACGCTGCATGAAATCCTGAAAGAAGAATTTGACGTCTTTATGGCCACCAGTGGCCGTCAGGCGCTGGATATGTGCAGCGAGAACCCACCCGATATTATGCTGCTTGATATTATGATGCCGGATATGGATGGCTATGAGGTTTGCACAGCATTAAAGGCCGACCAGACGCTGGAAAACTTCCCGGTGATATTTGTTACCGCACAGCAGGATGTAGTCGACGAAGTACGGGCATTTGATGTGGGCGCTGTTGATTTTATAACCAAGCCAATCAACCCTGCGCTCGTTTCTGTCCGGGTGAGGACTCACGTGGTGGTGAAATTGCAGCGTGATATTCTGCATTCAATTGCAATGCAGGATGGCTTAACCGGGGTGGCAAACCGTCGTCGTTTTGATGAGCAGGCGCAGTTGCACTGGCGTCAGGGACGGAGGGATAAGAAGCCGTTGTCGCTGATTCTTATCGATATTGATCATTTTAAACAATATAACGATCACTACGGGCATTTGGCCGGTGATAAAGCATTGCGCGATGTTGCCCATGCTCTGCGTTCTGCATTACAGCGTCCGCATGACAGCCTCTCCCGTTACGGCGGGGAAGAGTTCGCCTGTTTGTTGCCCGATACTGATAATGGCGGAGCCACGTTACTGGCACAGCGTCTGCTGGATTCCGTCCGGGCGCTGAAGATTCCCCATGCCATGTCGTCTGCTGGTGAGCACCTGACCATCAGCGCCGGTGTTGCGACACTGCTGCCGGATTCCACTTCCGGTATTGAAAACCTGCTCAATATGGCCGATGAACAGCTTTATCGTGCCAAACATGATGGCCGTAACTGCGCCCGTTCAGCCGGTTTGTCAGATTAATACTCTCCGCTAGCCATATCAGCCTTATTTCTGGATATATACCCGCCAGTTCGTACAGATATCTGAGGCTTTTGTCGTATCTGTCAATCACCCTACCTGTGAGTTTTGTCAATCTGTCTATTCTGAATGCCAGACACCGGATTCACAGGGGGACTCAGCATGGGACTGCTGAAATCATTAAGCGTAAAAGGCAAATTACTGCTGTTAATTGCTGTGCCTTTACTGGCATTGCTGTCGTTGCAGGGGCGCTGGTTGCTCAGCAATCTGAATCACATGCAGGAGCTGTCCGATATTCAGGCACTGGTGCAGATTTCAGCACTGAACAGTGCGCTGGCGCACGAACTGCAGAAAGAGCGTGGTATGTCCGCAGGTTTTCTGGGCAGTAAAGGGCAGACGTTTGCTCAGGCGTTGCCGCAGCAACAGCGCATAGCCGATGAGCGCATCCGTGGCTGGAGCGACTTTCTGCAACAGCAGAGTTTCAATACTTACCCCAAGCTGAATCAGGCCATCAATGATGCACAGGCTAATCTGAAAACGCTCAATACATTGCGCCAGAGTGTACTGTCGCAGACCGCGGCGTTGCCTGATGTTCTGGCGTTTTATACCCAAACCATAGACCGGCTGCTGATTGTGCCGGCACTGGCCAGCGAATTTACCGGCCATGGTGAAACCGTGCGCCAGCTGCAGGCGTATTACAGTTTTCTGCAGGGCAAAGAGCGGGCAGGTATTGAGCGGGCGGTTTTAAGTAATGTATTTGCCAGAGATGCTTTTACTCCACAACTGTTCGCCCGCTTTGTTCGTCTGGTATCGGAGCAGGATGCATTTCTGCAGAGCTTTGAACGCATTGCGGATGCTCAGGCTCTGGCAGCGTACCGTCAATTCCAGCAGTCAGCTGCGGTGCAGAACGTCTCACGTTTGCGCGAAAAAGCGCTGCAGGGCGACAGCGGCTTCGGGGTATCTCCCACCGACTGGTTTGCGGCAGCGACAGAGAGAATTGAGGCATTAAAAATTCTGGAAGACGGGCAGCAGCAAGCGCTGCTGGATAATGCCAGCGGGATTCTGCAGGACACCCGGCAGGAATTCTGGCTGGGAATACTGATTGCTGTTATCACCGTCAGTGTTACCGCATTGCTGGCCTTCTGGTTGTCGTATCTGCTGTACCAGCAGATACGACAACTGCATATCGGCCTGACCGCCGCAGGAAATGATCTGTGCCTTTACCAGCGGGTGCCGGTATTGCTGGATGATGAATTGGGCGAAGCCGCACGCGCCTGTAATCAGATGATGGCGCGGATGGCATCGATGGTAGAACACATCACCGCGATCTCTGAGCAGCTGACGCTGATTTCCATGCAGAACCACGTCACCATTTCACTCAGTACCAAGGGAATGGATCTGCAGCAGAATGAAACCGCGAAGGTCGTTACCGCAATCGGTCAGCTGGAGGTTGCCACCAAAGAAATTGCCGGCAATATCCAGCGGGTCGCTGATCAGTCGGATGCGGCTAACCACACGGCTGACAAAAGTGGCGAAGCGGTGCAGAGCAGTCTGAATTACATCGGTCAGCTGGATGAAAAGATGAATCAGGTATCGACGGTGATCCGCAGCCTGCACGACAGCAGCGGTGCCATTGGTGGTGTGCTGAATGTGATCAAATCCATTGCCGAGCAAACCAATCTGCTGGCACTGAATGCCGCTATTGAAGCTGCGCGTGCCGGTGAGCAGGGTCGTGGTTTTGCCGTGGTCGCCGATGAAGTGCGCACACTGGCGCAGCGTACGCAGGATTCAACATCGGAAATTGAAAGCATTATCGGCCGTTTTCAGCAGGAATCGAAACAGGCCTTTGTGGCGGTAGAATCATCACAGGAAGCGGTACAGCACACGGTAAAACTGGCCTCATCGCTGGACGAGGAACTGGGCCATATCCGCAGTGCGGTGCGAACCATCCGTGATATGAGCGATCAGGTAGCCGCAGCGGCCGAAGAGCAGGTGGCCACCAATCAGGAAGTCGCAGGCAGTGTGCGCAGTATTTATAAAATTGCCGAGCACACCGTCGCGACGTCTAACTTTATGAGAAAAACGGCGAAAGAGCAGCGGGAGCTGGCCGGCAAACTGACCAGCCTGGCGGCTGAGTTTGTGCTCAGCCCGAAATAGCACCTAAGGCCTTGTGCTTAAACCCTTGTGCTTAAACAGCGGTCGCCAAAGCGGCCGCAATCCTGAATTTCCTGCAGACACACTTCATGCGCCATCGGGTAACGGTGGCTTTCTGCATTGATACCAGACTGTGCCAGCAATAAGCTGGCTTCTTCGCCCAGCTCCGGGCTGACCACAGCATCATAATCACCATGAGCAATCAGCACCGGCAGATGCTGATTGGCGGCGTTTATCTGCAGCGGGCGGGCAATATAGGTTGATAACGCCATCAATCCGGCCAGTGGTTGCGGATAGCTGAAGGCGGTTTCATAAGCAACGGCTCCGCCCTGAGAGAAACCGGCCAGCAGAATCCGGCGGCTGTCGATACCCGCGGCAATTTGCTGATCGATCAGGGTGTGGATGCGCTGTACGGAGTCGCTCAGTTGCTGGCCATCAGTCTGACGTCTGGGGCTGGTGGCCAGTAAATCGTACCAGCTGGGCATCACCATGCCGCCATTAATGGTTACCGGCTGCTGTGGTGCATGCGGATAAATGGCGCGCAGCACGGGTGGCTGAGTGGTATTGAAAGCCTGTAACAAATGCGGCAGCACCGGGACAAAATCATCACCGCTGGCGCCCAGACCATGCAGCCAGATAATACAGCTGTCAGCTGGTGTTGAAGGTTCCAGTACGATGCGGTCGGGAAAATTCTGGCGCTGATAGGTTGGACTGGTCATAAATGGCTCCACGAATAAGGTGGCCAGTATAACGCTTTGTTTGTCTGTGCGTTTTTCAGAGCACACGGTGCATTTTCAGAGTACGCGCCGCAACAGCCGCTTACTGACGCATTTGGGCAGGACACGTGCCAGACGGATAAGCCAGCTTAACGGGCCGGGAAACAGATAGTCGTCACGGCCACTCAGAAGGCCCTGCAGCATCCGTTCTGCGCCTTTGCTTTCGCTGATGGCAAAAGGGGCGGGCATATCGTACTGGTTAACCCGCGCGGTCTGCACAAAGCCCGGATACAGCGAAATAAATTTCAGCCCTTCAGGTTCCAGCTCAACCCGGCAGCTGTCCATCAGCAAGCGGGCGGCGGCTTTGGCGGCGCTGTACGGCCCCTGCATGGGTAAGCCAATGAATCCGGCCAGAGAATTGGTATGAGCGATGGTGCCACGTAATCCGCGTTTATCCGCCTGCTGGCTGCACATGGCAGTGATCAGCGGCGGCAGAAAATTCGCCAGACTCAGGTAATTCAGTTCCATACACTGGCGGATATCGGCAACGGAGGTTTCTGCCATACGCTGCTCAGGACCAGCACCGACATTCAGTAACGCCAGATCAATACGCCCGAACTGAGCCATTGCCAGAGATACGGCATTGTTAGTGTCTTCTTCCCGGCAGGCATCACCGCAGACCGTCAGTACCTCACACTGTTGTGCGCGTAACTGATCTGCCAGCTCCTGCAGTTCGTGCTGGCGGCGGGCAAACAGAATAAAGCGGTTAGGCCTCTGTGCCAGCAACAGCGCGAGCTGGCGGGCCATGCCGGCGGATGCACCGGCAAGGAGGATGGTTTGATTTTGCGGGAGCCTGGTGCTGCGCCGGAATAACATCTCAGGCGCCAAGCAGCCAGCGGGTAAAGAAGGCGACGCCGACACCGAGATAATTACCGACGATATAGCCGATGATGGCCGCGGCAAAGCCCGGCAGAATGATCTCGCGGTTTTTCAGCGCCCCGGCAATCACCGGAATAAAAGGCACCGACATAATGGCAGCCGATGAGGTGATTAAAAAGGTGTCAGTATCAATATTCAGCAGGCGGCAAATGATGGCCTGCAGAATCAGTGAACCGACCAGAATAATGCTGATATAGGCAAACAGGTCGACGTTCAGGTTGGTAACAATACTGGTATCGGTCATGGTGCCGGTGGTGAAACAGAACACCAGAATCAGGTACATCCCCAGCTGGAAGCTGTTGGGCAGATTGCGGATGGCCGGCACAAAAGACGCCAGCACGCCCAGCGTGGTGATGGTAATGATGGTCACCGCAGAACTCATACTGCCCGGCACCAGTGAAGCCACGCCCACCGCGATACCGACGCTGACGGCGGACAGCAGCAGAGCCAGAGCGGTCTTTGGCAGCGCTTTTACATTGGCCAGCACTTTGTAGGCGTTGGCGGTTTCATCGGCCATATGACCAAACTTTTCTTCTTCAGTGTGATAAGCGTGCTCGCCCTGACTGCGGTAAGGGCGCAGGAAACGGCTGAAAATCGGCTTGGCCAGTGTCATCACAAACATCAGATACAGTGCCGACAACAGAATGTCGTAGGTGATCATGGTGGTGAAGGTATTTTCATCGGCTTCGATAGCGGTCTTGATGGCGGCCATATTCGGCCCACCACCGGTGTAAGCGCCGACCGACATGCCGGCAATCTGCCAGACGTTGGCCAGCGAATCCGCATAAATAAAAGCCCCGGCGGCACTGGCAATAATGACTGCAATTAAGGCCACACCCATGCTTTTCATCGTGTCGCCGGCCATACCGAATGAGGCTTTCACATCAATGGAAAACACCAGCAGCGGCAAGGCCAGTGCGATGGCAATTTCTGACAGATTGGTTTGTACGGTTTTCAGGGCTTCGGCACCCGCCAGATCCGGCAACATTCCGGTGGCGGCCAGAGCAATACCACTGGCAAATGACAGCACAACCACGCCGGCTTTATCCAGCCAGCTGACACGCTGGCAAAGAACAACCAACAGCGCCGGTACTAACAGGTAGGCAATCAGGGTAATAACAGCAGACACGATGATTCCTCGGTATTTTTATTGTAGGGATAATGGCTGGTCAGGCATTCAGGGTTTCTGTGCCCGGCAGGCTCTGCAGCTGGCTGGTGGGCAGGAACTTGTCCGGATAACTGAATACCGGCCACCATTCGCTGATCCGGCCCTGCTCATACAAAGCAATATTGCCGAATTGCAGGAATACGGATTCGCTCTGGGTCGGACGGAAAAACAGATAATCGTCAGGTTTAATGTCATGGTCGTCCGGTAACTCGTACAGTTCCTGGTTACTGGAATGGCCAAAAATACTGGCGCGCTGGCACGGAGCGGGATAGCAGGGTTGTGCCAGCCAATTGCCGCCGTAAATAAAACAGGCCTGATGAGGCAGGCGGCCAAATACCCGCAGCAGACGGGATAAACCACTGGCCATCGGGATTTCCGGATCTTTAACCACCTTCAATACCGGTGCGGCAATAAAGACCGCCGGCTGGTGATGCTCCAGTGTGAATACATCAAAATCGGTCGGCTTAACCAGTGCTGAGGCCGTGGCAATTTCGTTAACCAGACCAATGCTGTCCTGCTCGTAAAGGGGATAGGTTGAACTGCCGCCGGTATTCAGACAAAGCCCTTCCAGAGCGTCACTGCCAAGGGTGTCTGTAATCAGTGTGGTGAACTGGCGATAGCTGTTCTTTGCCTGTTCGAGCGCTCTTTCGCTACCGCCGAGAAAGGCCGGAATTTTACTGATATGAGCTTCGTAGCCCATCAGACCTGACAGTGTCAGCAGGGGAGAGGCGGCAATGGTTTTCAGCGCGCGGACAAACAACTCATCAGGCTGAAATCCACCACGGTGCAGCCCAACATCAATTTCCAGATTGATACGCAAGCGCAGGTTAAGCTCCTGAGCCAGAGCCGCGTATTGCTGCAGGCGCTCGTTACTGTCGATCAGCCACTGCAGCTGCAGTTCCGGAGCAAAGCACATGCTGCTGGTTTGCTGGCTGTGCCATTGATAAAAATGGCGTACGGCAGCAATCGGCATTGGCTTACCCATCAATACATCTGCAGCCGGAATATGTTCAACCAGATGCATCAGAAACGGCAGATGAAAACTCATTAAGCGCTGAGTGCCGGTACGGCGCATCACGTATTGCAGCATTGGAATGGAAGGCAGCGACTTAGCCACAATGCGGTAATCGAAGCCGCGGTTAAGCACATCGATCAAATGATCAATGTTGCGATCCAGGCGTTCTTTATCGATAACCAGTGTGGGGGTGCAGATACCAGCCTGCTGTAAACCCCGTGTCAGATTCTGAAAATACATTTGAGTCATGGACTGTTCCGCTATAAGCATGGGGCTGATCACTGATGTTTCTTTTTATTGGTGGTACATATGTACCATATTTTTTTGAGAGCGTCATGATCCAGTTATGCCACAGCCGCTTTATTCAACCCAGAAGCTGGCCGCAGGTGACCTGCACTGGCCGGTCTTAAGGGGGTTGTGAGGAGACGTGATGAGTTCGCTGCCTGACAGATTACAGGCATAAAAAAAGCGCCATACAGGCGCTTTATTATCAACCGCAGGTTGGTTACAGCCAGATCGCGCGGAAGATAAAGAAGAAGATAATCGACAGTAAGGCACCAGCAGGCAGGGTTACCAGCCAGGAAACGAAGATAGAGCCGATTTTGCGGTAGTTCAGGGCATCGGTACCCATGGCCAGACCAACACCCAGGATTGCGCCAACCAGAACATGAGTCGTGGAGATTGGCAGGCCGGTGCCGGAAGCAACAACCACGGTGGTTGCGGCAGCCAGGGTGGCGGCAAAGCCACGGCTAGGGGTCAGTTCGGTAATGCCGGAACCGACGGTGGCGATCACACGATGACCAAAGGTCACCAGACCAATCACAATGCCCACCGCGCCGACCAGCAGAATCCACATAGGGACCGCTGCTTTGGCAGCAATTTCACCACTGTGGCTGACCACGCTGTATACCGCGGCAACCGGACCAATGGCATTCGCCACATCGTTGGAGCCGTGAGCAAAAGCCATGGCGCAGGCGGTAAAGATCATCAGAACAGCGAATACTTTTTCGACGTTAGCCAGATGGATCTCTTCAGATACTTCCGGATCGGCATGGATGCGGCTGACAAAGAAACGGCCAATCGCCATAACGCCAACACCGATCAGCAGGGAGATCCAGATAGCATCGGTAAAATCCAGCTTCAGACCCAGATGTTTGAGGCCTTTCAACAGGGTTACCATGGAGATAACAAAGCCGACCAGCATAATGTAGAACGGCACCAGACGCTTGGACTGAGCAAAAGGGTCTTTGGTGTCGTGAATAAAATGTTTGACGCTTTTGTAGAGGACGTAAGAAATCGAGCCGGCAATCACAGGGGATACAACCCAGCTGGCGGCGATGTTGCCAACCTTGCCCCATTCAACGGCTTCCATGGAGATACCGACGGCGGCAAAACCAACAATGGCACCGACGATAGAATGCGTGGTGGATACCGGCCAGCCTGCATAAGAGGCGATTAACAGCCAGGTTCCTGCCGCGAGCAGAGAAGCCAGCATGCCGAATACCAGCAGCTCGGGGTGCCCCGACATGACCGCCGGATCAATGATCCCTTTACGGATGGTTGCGGTGACTTCGCCTCCGGCAAAAAACGCACCGGCAAATTCGAAGACAATGGCAATAAAGACAGCTTGCTTGATGGTGATGGCTTTGGAACCAACTGACGTTCCCATGGCATTGGCAACATCATTTGCACCAATTCCCCAGGCCATAAATACACCGAAAATGCAGGCCAGGATGATAAATAAATGTCCCTGGTCGGCTATAAGTTCCATTGTGAACTCCTCGAAAAAAAGCGCGCGCATTCTAACGCAGGCATGGCGAAGTGCCTAGAACTTGTTTCTTAGTTGAAGGGGAACTTTTGTCAAAAAAGGTCTGTCTGCGGTGAGCTCAGTCACCGCAGCACATGATCTGTAAATCAGACGGGGGTAAGAGGTATCAGACGGGCGCTGTGCTGCTGGCCGTAGCGGCGCATCTGCCACAGACTCAGAGCGATAAAGGCAATACTGCCACCTACCCACAGCACCGAGCTGAGCGGGTGCTGAGGAAGGCTGCCAAGCTGATACACAATCACTGCGGTGGTATAGGCCAGCCCGGTGCTCCAGCCGGCGACAAACAGCATCCAGCGTAAACCGGCTTCCCGGACCATCGCGCCAAGGGTCGCAACACAAGGGGTATAGAGCAGTACAAATACCAGATAGGAGAAAGCGGCCAGCTGGCTGCCAAACAGCACATCCATGGTCGAGAAGGTGGTGGTATGTACCCCTTGTTCTTCACCCTGGTCGGCGCTGATCAGGCTCAGGCCGAGCGGATCAAGCAGGTTATCGGCGAGGCCGGCAATATTATCCGGGATGGTCTGCAGTGCTTCGAGCAAACCGGCGCTGAGCGAGTATTCACTGTCGGCGCTGGTCTCCGGGCTGTACAGCGCATCCAGCGTGCCTACGACAGCCTCTTTGGCGAAGATGCCAGTGATAATACCGACGGTGGCAGCCCAGTTATCTTCCTGTACGCCCAGCGGTTTAAAGACCGGGGTAATCACATGAGCAATTTTCGACAGCACTGAGTTTTCTTTATTCTGGTTGCCGAAGGAACCGTCACTGCCCAATGAGTTAAGGAAGCTCAGTACCACTACCACGGTAATAATGGTTTTACCGGCGCGCAGGCAAAAGGATTTCAGCCGCTCCCAGGTTTTGATCAGAATGCCTTTCACCGTTGGAATATGGTAAGCCGGCAGCTCCATAACGAAGGGCGTCAGATCCGGTTTGAACAGCGTGTTTTTCAGCGCAATACCGGTCAGCAGGGCCATCACAATGCCCAGCACGTAAAGGCTGAACACCATAAAGGCACCGTTTTCAGTAAAGAACGCGGCGGCAAACAGGGCGTACACCGACAAGCGCGCACCACAGGACATAAAAGGCGCCATGGCAATGGTGAGCAGACGGTCTTTATGGGTATCCATGGTGCGTGCGGCCATCACCGCCGGTACGTTACAGCCGAAACCGACAATCAGCGGCACAAAAGATTTACCCGGCAGGCCGACGGCGCGCATCAGGCGATCCATCACAAAGGCCGCGCGGGCCATATAGCCGGAATCTTCGATCACCGATAAAAACAGGTACAGACCGCCGATTACCGGGATAAAGGTAGCAACCAGCTGAATACCACCACCGAGACCATCGGCCAGCAGGGTTGCCAGCCATTGCGGGGCACCGATGCCATCCAGCAGATAATGTGTGCCGTCAACAAACACCGTGGCAAAGGCGATATCAAAGAAATCAATAAAGGCACCGCCAATGTTAATGGCGAAGGTGAACATCAGGTACATCACGCCAAAAAAGAACGGTATACCCAGCCAGCGGTTCAGTACCCAGTCGTCGATGCGTTCACTCAGTGTCCGGCCTTTGGTATTGACCGTCAGTGACTGCTGCAGAATATGCTGAATCGAGCGGTAACGGCTGTTGGCCATTAATACGTCAATCGGCTGACCATGCTGTTTTTCCAGCGACTGACGCAGTTGCTGGGCTAATGCCAGAACGGCAGTGCGGCGTTCGACCGGCAGCACTTCGCTGGCGTAGATGTCGTTTTCCAGTACGCGGGTAGCGCTCCAGAACGGATTGGCCACGGCTTCCTGCAGTTGTTCTTTCAGCTGGTTAACGGCCTGCTCAAAGTCGCTATCCAGACGCAGCAGTGGCGTGGCAACGGTGGCATGTTCCAGATGATGGGCCAGGATGCGGCACAACTCTTCGATACCGCGCCCGGTAGAGGCAACAATAGGCACCACCGGCACACCGAGCTGCTGTGACAGCAGCTGAGTGTCAACATGAATACCTTCGCGCTCGGCAACATCGAGCATATTAACGGCACAGATAACCGGTACGCCCATATCCAGCAGTTGTGAGGTTAAGAACAGATTACGCTCAAGATTACTGGCATCAAGGATATTAATGATCAGCTGGGCTTCGCCGCTTAAGGCAAATTCGCGGGCAATTTTTTCATCGGTCGACAGTTCATCGTCGTGACTGTCGAGGGCGTAGGTGCCGGGCAGGTCGACCAGTTTATGGCTGACACCGCGCAATACCAGATTGCCTTCTTTACGCTCAACGGTTACGCCAGGCCAGTTGCCCACTTTTTGTTTGGCACCGGTCAGGGCGTTGAACAGGGTGGTTTTACCGCAGTTCGGATTGCCGATGACACCAATAACAGCTCGGTTCATACGATGACTTCTACCTGAATAATGGAGGCTTCCTGCTTGCGCAGGCTGACAGAGGCGCCGCGCAGCTGAATCTGCATCGGATCACCTAACGGAGCGAAGCGCCGTACTTCAATCTGAGCACCCGGCATCAACCCGAGGGCCAGCAGTTTACGGCGGAAGTTGGCTTCGGTGGCGGTAAATCCGATGATACGGGCCTGGGTACCAACGCTGAGCTGATCAAGAGTTTGCGATGTCATGCTGATCCGGCGGGAAGGAGTAAACAGAAAAGATGATAATGTTTATCATTTGATTGCACAAGAGGCCCTGCGCTTATTCATAGATTCCATTGTCTCATGACAAGGTCGTGCAATTTATTGGTGCTTTAACCGATAAGTTCCTGCGTTATTCGTATGTGTTTATAAAACAGTCTGTTGTCATTTATATGTTGAGTTTTATTGATTGTTTAATATATGGCGGCACCGCTATAATCACGGCGGAACGTAATATCTCCGAACTGTACGGCGTTTGCCGTAATAGTCCGCGTGAATACCCTATTCTTAGTATTGATATCCTATTTACAGATATCAGTCGTATTACTATGCCGTTAACACACAGAGGTTAAGCAGTGAGCGTATTTGACATTGATATTGATAAGCAGATTAAACAGCACCAGCAAAAAATTCAGGAGCTGGAGCAACTGCGTAAAGATCAGGAACATAAGCTGGAAGGCCTGAAAGAGTTCGACGTTACCATTAAACGTCTGTGTAATCAGAATCGTCTGACGGAAGAAGAACTGTACGTTTCCCGCTCAGAGCAGATTGAAGCCTGGCTGGTTGGTATGGCCAAGCAGGACAACCCTTCGTCAATTTATAATAATCTGAAAAAGCATTTTGCCCGTACTGCACCACGCGGACCAAAAGCCGTTAAAACTGAGAAAGAATCTTCTCTGCCAAAACCAAAGCTGCCGGTAGGTACTTACCGTAATCCGGCTACCCAGGAAAAAGTCGAAAAAATTAAGCGTAATCCACGTCAATTGGACGAATGGATTGAGCTGCACGGTTTTGCCGTTGTTCGTACCTGGAAAATCGATTAATCCATTACAGTGATTAGCGATTAATAAAAAAGGGAGCTTAGCTCCCTTTTTTATTATCTAACTGCTTTTATGCCAATACAAAACGGGCGACACGAGCCTGAGGTTGTACGTCCGTCAGTTTTACCCGTACCGACTGGCCAAGGATAAAGCGTTGTTCTTCGTTGCGGTGTGTCAGGGTTTTGGTTTCGAATGTCCAGCCGTTACCAGCCTTACGACGGTCGATTGTTCCTTCGATACCGGTATTATCCAGGCGTACGGTGAAACCGGTTGAGTTCATATGCACAATGCTGGCGTCGTACAGCTGTTCTTTATCCTGTTGTGCGAGCCAAAGCAGTTTCAGCCAGGTTTCTGCCTGATTGGCAGCCATACGGGCATTGCTTTGCGCATTCTGGATATTCAGCAGAATGCTTTCATCCGGCAGTTGCACGCTGCTGTCTGTCAGCAAGGCTTTTACAATGCGGTGAATCAGCAGGTCGTTGTACTTGCGCAACGGCGAAGTAAAGGTGGTGTAGTACGCAAAGCCCAGACCCATATGCGGCTTGGCATCCAGCGATAAATTACTGCGCTCCAGCTGGCGGCTGATAATCATACGCAATGGTAAGTCGCTGTTGCTGGCATCCGCCTGTTGCATCAGGCTGACATAGTCTTCCAGCCTGTTGAGGCTGGGTTTTTTCTCCAGTGGCAGATGTTCTTTTAATAACGCTGCCACTTCACCCTGGCGTTCGGTACGGACACCGGCGTGTTCAATAAAGAAGCCACTGCCTTTTTCTGCCAGCCAACCGGCAACCGCACGGTTACAGGCCAGCATGCATTCTTCTACCAGACGATGGGCCTGATTGCGCTCGATACGCACAATGTCTTTAACCTTGCCTTGCTCATCGGTGATGAGTTTAAAGTCCGGGCGGTCTTCCATCACCAGACAGTGGTTCTTACGGAAGGCGGCCAGTGCGCGGGCGCAGTTATCCAGGTGCACCAGATGACCATGCAGTTCGGCCGGAATATCACTGCTTTCGCCATCAATTAATTGTGCAACCTGGTTGTAACTGAGTTTGGCGCGGCTGCGTATGGTGGCGTTATAGATATGAATCTGTTCGATCTCACCGGCTTCACCGATGCGCAGTTCAACCGCCATGGCCGGACGCAACTGGTCAGCCTGCAGAGAACAGAGCTGTTCAGATAATTCCGCTGGCAGCATAGGTACAACCTGATCGGGGAAATACACCGAGGTTGCGCGCTGCAGGGCCGCATGATCGAGCGCTGTACCGGGCTGAATTAACGCCGCCGGATCGGCAATGGCAATCCACAGAGCCCAGCCCTGACTGCGGGCTTCGGCATAGAGTGCATCATCAATATCGCGGGTGCCTGCCGAGTCGATAGTAACAAAGGGCAGATGAGTCAGGTCTGTGCGCTCGCTCAGAATATCGTCCAGCCCTTTAGCGGTCAGCTCGGCGACCTGAGTGCTGACGGCATCGTCAAACTCAGTAGGCAACTGCCACTTGGCCTTGATAAAGGTTTGCTCAATATGGGCGTCGGTTGGCTTACCTATAATGGTATCGATATCTGCCTGAGCTTTACCTTTCGGGAATGGATGCTGGCTGATATGAGCCTTTACCAGATCACCATCACTTGCATTCATGCGCTTGGCCGGCGGCACAAAAATCCAGCGATTAAGAGTAGGGTGATCAGCCTCCACGAAGTGACCTTTACCCCGCACAATGTATTTGCCGAAAAATTCGTTCAGCTCGGTGCTCAGCAGTTTTTCAATAATTGCCTGTTCTTTGCCTTCGCCTGCGGGTTCAACCCGGAATTCAATACGGTCGCCGGGCAGGACTTTATCCATTTCATCCGGGGCGAGAAAAAACTGCTGGCCATCGTCGGTATTGACGAAACCAAAGCGGCCACCGGTAGAGCGTACCCGGCCCTCAAAGTGGGGCGTGCTCAACTGGATTTCCTGCTTCAACGACTGTAATTGCGAGAGGGCGTTTTTATCGAGCATCCGCACTGGACCATGACTGAAAATAAAGGAGCAGGAGTTTACTGGATCGGGCCGTTCAGAGCTACCGCAGAGCAGGGGAACATCGGATTGTGAATCTGTTCCGCTTTAAGTGGTTCATATGTACCAAATGTATTCACCTAAGCGGACAGCGCAGTGCTTTATTGAGCCAAACCGTATTTTGCGCTGGAAAAGACATTGCCCTTGTAATACTTCTGACTCAGAAATGTAGTCCTATGCCCACAATAAAATACGACAATACAAGGTGCCCTAATGTCTAACCGAGCTGATCTGAGCCGCCGTAGTTTTTTAAAGTCTGTTGCCGCCGGTGCCGGCGCAGTTTCCGTTCCTGCCGCATTAACCGGCTGTTTTGGTGATGATGACGACGATAAACGTGACCTGACCGTGTTTGTATTTGGTCATGGCGTGGCCTCTGGTGATCCTCTGGCTGATGCCGTGATCATCTGGACCCGTGTAACCCCATCCGACACTGGTGCTGAAGCTCAGGTAGGTTGGGTCGTGGCAACCGACGAAGCTATGAGCAACGTGGTGGCCAGTGGTTCCGTTTACACCGACAGCCGCCGCGACTTCACCGTGAAAGTCGATGTTACCGGCCTGAATGCCGATACGCTGTACTACTACCAGTTCGCCGGTAAAGACGGCGCTGTCACTCCGGTTGGTCAGACCCGCACTCTGCCAGTCGGCAGTGTGGATAGTGTGAAACTGGCGGTGTGCTCCTGCGCCAACCTGCCCGCCGGTTACTTCAACGTCTACAACGAAATTGCTAACAGCGATGCCGATGTTGTGGTGCATCTGGGTGACTATATCTATGAGTACGGTGCTAATGAGTATCCGCCTGCTGCTGCTCAGGTCCGTGACCCTGACCCGCTGGTTGAAACCCTGACCCTGACCCATTACCGCGCCCGTTACGCCAAATATCGTACCGATACCGCGCTGCAGCTGGCACATCAGAAAAAGCCGTTTATCTGTGTCTGGGATGACCATGAACTGGCCAACGATACCTGGAAAGGTGGCGCTGAAAACCACGATGAAGACGAAGGCTCTTTTGAAGAACGTCGTGCCGCAGCCATTCAGGCGTACCACGAGTGGCTGCCGATCCGCAGCGGCAGCGATACCGCCAAAATCTGGCGCGCCTTTGAGTTCGGCAATCTGGTCAACCTGACCATGCTGGATACGCGTATGTATGCCCGCGATAAAGTGCTGTCCTACTCTGATTACACGACGATTGTGGATGGTAAGCCCGTTATTGATGCGGCAGCCTTTCAAGCAGCGTTGGCCGATCAGGGGCGCGGCTTGCTGGGCAGTGAACAACAGCAGTTTGCCATTGGCTCAATATTTAATAATAACGCCACCTGGCAGGTGCTGGGGCAGCAGGTGCTGATGGGGCGTATCTTTATTCCGCAGGAACTGCTGGTCGGTCTTGGCCAGATTGAAGCAACCATTTCAGCAGGTGGTGATGCCTCGGCAGCCCAAGCGCAGGTTGCCGCACTGCTTGTCGAGCTGGCGACGATCAAAGGACGTATTCTGGCTGGCGATCCATCTGTCACTGCAGACGAGCGTTTAAGGGTTGAGGCGACGGCTCCGTACAATCTGGATGCCTGGGATGGCTATTTCCCGGCCCGTGAACAAATTCTGCGTCGTGCCCAGTACTTTAATAAGAATCTGGTGGTGCTGGCGGGGGATACCCATAACGCCTGGGCCAGTGATCTGTATACCGCCAATGACAGCGGAGAGGTGCAGCGTGCTGCGGGTTCCGTTGGGGTGGAATTTGCGACCTCTTCGGTCACCTCGCCGGGCTTTGAAACCTATGTCGGTTTTGGCGCTGATACGGCTATGCAGACTGGTTTCGAACAGGCGGTAACAACCCTGGTCGATGACCTTAAATACCTCAACTCCGCCCAGCGCGGTTATATGCTAGTGGAATTTACTCCGGCGAAATCCAGCTGTGAGTGGGTTTATGTTGATACCATCACCAGCGAGACCTATACCGCGTCGGTACAGAAGAAGATGGAAGTTAAACCTGGTCAAGGTAAACGTACCCTGACTAACGTTCCTCTGGTTTCCTGATTCGGCATACTGAGGTACAGAAAAGGCCGCAATCGCGGCCTTTTTCTTTTTATGCCCGGTACAGATTCACCCAGCGGAATTCATCCAGCTCGTCGAGGTCAGGTACGGTGCAGGATTCACTGCGACCGGTGGCCACATAAGGCGGAAAATGAAAATGCTTAACGCGTGAGTCGGCGACGATGACTTGTTGCGCCTTCTGGCGAAACACTTCCAGTAACGGCAGGTTGGCGCGGTCGTACAGCACGTCGGCGGCAATCAGCAGGTCGAGGTCCTCGTCAAAGGCGAATAAGTCCGGATGCAGGCGATAACCGACGTTATTCAGCCGTGCATTGGCGGCGCAGGATAACAGTGCATCAGGGTCGATATCGCAGGCGATGACTTCGCGCGCGCCTGCCAGTACACAGGCGATGGCGACCACACCGGAACCGGCACCGAAGTCCATGACCTTTTTACCGGCGACCCAGTGCGGGTTGGCAAGAATCTCCCGCGCCAGCACCTGACCGCTGGCCCAGCAGAAGGCCCAGTAAGCGGGGTAGGTCTGAATTCGCAGGATTTCTTCCTGACTGAAGGCCCGGCGCATGCTCTCAGGTTCAACCAGCCAGAGGCTGATTTGCGGGCATTGTGGCAGCGGCTGTGCGCTGACGCGGGCATCGTCGAGCATACTGCTGATGGCCTGATTCAGCTGCTGCTCATCCTGCTCTTTGTGGTGTGGCTGTGAGCTGGTGTTCATGTGTTGCTTCCCGTACCAAGGCTGATGCTGTCGCCGGGGCGGGCGACCTCGTAGCCGGCCTGTTCCAGCGCCGTGGCGGCCTGTTCATTGGCATAGTGATAAAGCACGAAGCGCTGATGCAGTGCGGGCGGATATTCGCGCGCCAGATCGTCCAGACCGGTATGGGAAGGATTGGGCTGAAGGCCGCAGTCATGGAAGATACGCTCCTGACCGCTCAGCTCATGGCAAAGTATTTCCGGTATTGGGCGGGTGTCGCCACTGTAAAACAATACGCCGGGCAAATGCAGGGCGTAGCTGAAACCGGGCTGGTGATGGCGTGTGGCGTGCAGCCGGAAGGTCAGATCCTGATGAATAAAAGCATCGGTCACCGGCAGCAGCTGAAAGGACTGCCAGAAGTTGTGCCCGCCTTCGGCCATGGCGCCCGGGTAGGTTGCCAGTCGCTGATGCAGTAAGGTAATCAGATTGAGCGGCACATATAAACGAATGGGAGGGTGCTCCTGCAGGCGTGCCTGAACCGTCAGAATCTCCAGATCGGCGATATGATCAAGATGGCCGTGGGTGATAAAGATCGCTTGCGGCAGGCGTTTATAGTGTTTCTGGTAAGCACTTAAAGTGCCGTAACCACAGTCAATCAGCAGTATCGGTTGCTGGTTAAGTTCCAGTACCGCGGCGGAGCAGCCCATGTCGGGTTGGCCGCCGCTGCCGGTACCCAGAAATTTGAGCGAATAATCGGATGCGTTTCGGGTCATAATAGGCCATATCAGCGCAGAGAAATGAGGTGCATTATGTGGCGTCCAAAACTGATGTCTATCCCCACAGCCGATCAGGCACTGCCGGGCAGGGCTGAACCTCTGTATCAGGTGCCGCAGCAGCATTATGTGAACGGTAACCTTATCGCCGGTGAACGTCCGGCCGGAGTCAGTGAGATTCTGCTGGGCATGGGGTGTTTCTGGGGGGCTGAGCGCAAATTCTGGTCTCTGCCCGGTGTTTATTCAACGGCGGTGGGATATGGCGCCGGGCATACGCAGCATCCGACCTATGAGGAAGTCTGCAGTGGTATGACCGGCCACAATGAACTGGTGCGGGTCTGGTTTGATGAGCAGCAGCTGACGCTGGAGCAACTGCTGGTGGTGTTCTGGGAAAGTCATGATCCGACTCAGGGGATGCGTCAGGGCAACGATATCGGCACCCAGTACCGCTCCGGCATTTATCTGTCGCAAGCCGCAGATCTGGCACGGGCTGAGGCCAGCCGGGAGCACTATCAGCAGCGCTTATATGCCTCCGGCATGGGGGATATCACCAGCGAAATTCTGGTTGATGTGCCATTTTATCTGGCCGAAGGCTATCACCAGCAGTATCTGGCCAAAAATCCCAATGGCTATTGTGGACTGGGCGGCTGTAACGTCAGTTTTGACTGACCGCTCAGGGCGGCAGGATTTTTAACAAGGAGTTAATCATGCGGGCAATGGCTGTTTATCAGCTGAAGGGCGGGGTTGGTAAAACGACTACTGCAGTGAATCTGGCGGCGCTGGCAGCGCGGGACAAGATTCCAACCCTGTTGTGGGATCTCGATCCGCAGGGGGCTGCAAGCTGGATTCTGGGCATCGATAAGGGCCATAAACAGGATGCTTTATGGAGCAGTGATGAACCCATCAGCCGCTACATTCAGCCCAGTACGGTACCGCGCCTGGATGTACTGTCGGCCGACAGTTCGCTGCGTAAATTTCATCAGAGTCTGAGTGGTAAGAAAGAAGCCCGGCAACGGATGGCAGAAGCGCTCGGTCGTCTGGCCGAAGACTATGGCCTGATTATTATCGATTGCCCGCCGATGATTACGCCGCAGATGGAGGGCGTCTTGCGGGCAGTGGACCGCATCCTGATTCCGGTTGAGCCTTCGGTGTTATCGATTCGTGCCTACGACCAGATCAAATCCCAGTTTGACTGGGCGAAAAAATCCCAGTGGCTGCCCTTTGTTACCATGATTGACCGGCGTAAGCCGGCACATCTGCGCTGGGTGAATACCGAGCTGCAGAATTATCCGGAAGTGTTGCGCACTTTTGTGGCCTTTTCTGCCAGTGCTGAACGTATGCTGGAGTTGCGCAGCCCGATTGTAGAGCAGCAGCCAGCGGTGCCGCTGGCACGTAATTATCAGGCGTTGTGGAAGGCGCTGAAGCCTAAGCTTAACCTGCGCTGACTCCGGACAGCGGTGCCGTGCTTTCAGTCAGTGGGCAAGGGGACGGTTTGGAATTGCCTGATGTGCAGGCTGTTGTCGCGTGCTTTACCTGTGGAAAGGCCAGATACACTGCCCAGGCAATAGCCGTGGCATAGGCCAGATTGGTAATCAGCTCAATGTGCGGGTTATTGAGGAATTCACGCTGCGAGGCCAGGCCGCGGATTTTACTGGCCAGCTCAGGATCAAACGCAAGGTGCTGGTTCCATACCTTCTGGTGCAGTCCGGCGTCAATCGGGTAGATACCTTCGGTGCGTCCCTGAGGATGTTGTTGCTGCCACTGAGCAATGGCGACCAGAATATTCTCGGAGGCATGGCAATGCTTGCCGAGATAGTGCAGGGTTGGGCGAACAATGCGCTCACGCAGTTCTTGTGAAGCCAGTTCCATGGGCAGTTCCGCAACTAAACCTCGATTATTGATAGCAGACTAGCGGCAGATACTCCATGAGTGGAATGAAATTTTTGCTTTTAATGTGGCATTCCAATAAATGACATTAATGCATGACACAGTACCGTGCTGGTTTGACAGCCATTGCCACTTTGATTTCGCCTGTCTGGATGACGAGCGTGATGAACAATGGGCGCTGGCTCAGCGTCTGGGGGTTCGTGGTTTATTGGTTCCCGGCGTACAGCGTTCTCAGTGTGAACAGCTGGCGGTGTTCTGTCGTCAGCGGCCATTCTATTATGCTCTTGGATTGCATCCGTACTTTATCGCTCAGCATCAGCAGGATGACCTGAACTGGCTTGAGCAAACCCTGCAGGATCAGCTTCCTGGTCAGAAACTTGTGGCATTAGGAGAAACCGGACTCGACTGGGTGCTGGCGACGGATGCGACACAGCGCGAAGAGCAGTGGTTCTGGTTCCGGGCTCAGGTGGCACTGGCACAAAAATATCAGCTGCCATTGGTTCTGCATATTCGTGGCGCCCATGATGAAGCAGTATCTTATCTGCGTCAGCAACAGTTCCCCTGTGGTGGTATGGTGCACGCCTTCAGTGGCAGTGAACAGCAGGGCAGAGCCTGGCGTAAGCTGGGTTTTCGTCTGGGGATTGGCGGGGCAATGAGTCATCCGCGGGCGCATAAGTTACGGCGTACAGTGGCTTCTCTGCCGTTGGATTGCTGGTTGCTGGAAACCGATAGTCCGGATATGAAGCCGGCGTTCTGGGGGCCTGATAACAACAGTCCGGCCAGTATTCCACTGCTGGCAGCAATTCTGGCCAGTCAGCATCACCTGAGCCTGCCGGTATTGGCAGTGCAGCTGGAGCAAAATTTGCGACAAACGTTCCCACGTATGATGGCGGTGGGATAAGGCCGAATGAGCCATTTTGCGTTCCTTTATTGCTGCTGATGCTGAAGGCGCGGGTTTTTAGACAAGCTTATTGCATAAAACGGTGCCAGCTTGCTTTGTCTGTTCAGAGCGCATAATCCTTGTAACGTAGTCACACAAAGAGGTGAGCACTATGTTTGCAAATCATATGTTCGGATTGCTGTACCATCCACGTCGTGAGTGGGATGAAATTCGTCGGGAGCGGGCCGGTTCCATTCTGGAAGTGTTTGTCCGTAACCTGATATTTCTGGCACTGATTCCGCCAGTATCGCTGTATATCGGTACCACACAATATGGCTGGAGTATCGCCGGCGGTGATGTGGTAAAACTCAGTGCTGAAAGCGCTCTTCCTATGGCTGTTGCTTTCTATTTTGCTCTGCTGTTCGGCGTGGCGATGGTGGCTTACGCAATGTTCTGGATGGAGCGGACCTTTGGTGTCAGTGCCAGCTATGAGCGCTGTCTGATTTTTACCATCTTTACCTCCACACCTATGTTCTTGTCTGGTTTTATTGGTCTGTTACCGATTCTCTGGCTGGATGTCATGGTCGTGCTGGCTGCGGTTTGTTACAGCGTTTACCTGCTGTATTCGGGGGTTCCCATTTTTATGGATATCCCGGAAGAGCGCGGATTCATTTTTGCCAGCTCGATGCTCACTGTAGGGCTTTGTGCGCTGGTCGGATGTATGGCGGTAACCGTTATCCTATGGGGTATGGGAATGGCGCCAGCATTTGTTTGACTGCATGTAGTGCTCATCGGCCGCGGAGGGACTTTTTGCGCCCCTACCGCGGCAGACAGAGTTTTGTAGTGATTTTGTAACACGTGGTTGATCATAGAATCACCAATCAGTAGCCTGCACGCCCCCTGAATATGGCTCAATGGTGATGTGATGAAACGACGGTTTTTGTTTGCTGCATTGATGTGCTCTGTTTTACCGGCCATTGCTGCCGTTGCGCCGGAAGATATTGCCCGCCTTGGGAAAGACCTGACGCCGGTTGGTGCCGACAAACTGGGTAATGGTAAAGATATTCCTGCCTGGAAAGGTGGTCTTCCTCTCGATAAAACGCATAAACCCGGCGCATTTCATGCCGATCCTTTTGCTGCCGACAAACCACGCTTCCGTATCACTTCCGCTAATATCGCAGAGCACCGTTCGCGTCTGACTGATGGCCAGGTCGCACTGCTGCAGCGTTTTCCTGATCTCTACTTTGAGGTTTATCCGACTCATCGCTCCGCGTCTTATCCTGACTACGTTTACCAGGCGATTAAGGCCAACGCCAGTCGTGCTGAACTGATGAAATACGGCGCTGGTGTTACCGGTGCGACGATGTCTTCCCCGTTCCCGGTGCCCGAGAATGGGCTGGAAGTGTTGTGGAACCATACCTTGCGCTTCCGCGGTCACTCTATGGCCTATACCGCTGTTGCATCATCGGTAACTCAGGGCGGGCAGCGTATTGATGCATTACGCGAATACGAATACTTTATTCAGTACAGCATTCCGGGTGCAGAACCTACCGATCTGGATAACAAAATTTTCTTCCTGAAGCGTAAAACACTGGCACCGGCACAGCTTGCCGGTGGTATTACGCTGGTGCATGAAACGCTGGATCAGGTTCGTTCACCACGTAAATCCTGGATTTATGTGCCGGGCCAGCGTCGTCTGCGCCGCACTCCTGATCTGGCGTATGACACCGCTGACTCCAACACCAACTCCATCCGTACCGTCGACCAGGTTGATATGTTTAACGGCGCACCGGATTACTATGACTGGGAGCTGAAAGGTAAGCGTGAAATCTATATTCCGTACAACGCTTACAAGGTTCATCAGGGCACGCTGAAAATTGATGATATTTTGCAGAATCATCACATTAACCCGTCACTGTTGCGTTACGAAGCGCATCGCGTGTGGGTGGTTGAAGCAAAGTTGCGTCTTGGTTACAGCCATCGTTACTCAACCCGTCGTTACTACGTGGATGAAGACTCATGGTCGATTATCTACGCCGAAGAGTACGATGAAGAAGGCAAGTTGTGGCAGGTTACCGAAGCACACACCATTAACTACTATGATGTTCAGCTGGTTTATCCGACTCTGGAAGTAACCTACGATCTTGATAGCGGCCGTTACTACGCTGAGGGGCTGGATAACGAACGTGGCGCCACTATCGATTTCAGCCAGGAGCTGGATGCCGACGACTTTTCGCCGAATGCTATCCGCCGCGAGGCTGTGCGCTGACATTCAGCGGTATGGCGATTACACTGGGCAGCAATCTTTGCTGCCCGTGTATTTTGTGACTTTAAATCTCTTCCCGTTTTTCTCTTCTTATTCCCGCCTGTTAAGACTGTCGCTGTTTTGTCTTTGTTTGCCGCTGTGTTCTTTTTGTCTGCCGACGGTGGCAGACGACGGACGATTGCCGGATAACTTTGCTGAACTCTCTGATGATGTGCAGGCGGTGATTCTTGAGTACGCCTTCTTTTCGGAAAAAGCCAATCAGGTCTGGGGACAGGACTTCGAAGAAGCATCGGCCCATGCGATGGTGAAATATCTGGATGATTACCACACCCGGGTTCATATCGACTTTGCAGCCGGGCGTATCCGTGTAGAAAGTGAGCGCAGTAAAACGCCGTTAACGGCAATCCGTCAGGCATTGGTGGCTACGCTGCTGACTCCGGCGGATCCTTCTGCCGTGGATCTGTACACGGCTGCCGATATGGGTATTACCGGCAAACCTTTTCTGGCCGGGCAGGTGCTTGATCAGGACGGCAAAAGTATTGAATACCCCTGGCGGGCAGAGCGTTTCGCGCAGTACCTGACCGAGCATAAAGTACAACATAAAGGCGCACGCTATTGGGTGGACGTCGCCATGGTGCGCAGCCATAAGCAGCGTAGTGCTGAAGGCTACCGACCACAGGTGGAGCGGGCTGCAACTCGCTATAAATTGTCGCCGGCATTAATTCTGGCGGTGATTGAAACGGAAAGCAGCTTTAACCCTTTTGCCGTTTCACATTCCGGCGCCTATGGCCTGATGCAGGTGATGCAGAACACTGCGGGGCGTGATGTCTATCAGCGTATTTATGGCCGTGATGACCGGCCGACACGCAGCTATCTGTTAAATCCGGCGAATAATATTGACGCTGGCAGTGCGTATTTATCGATTCTGCGGGATGTTTATCTGCGTGATATTCAGGGGTGGCAAAAGCGGGAATATTGCATCATTGCTGCTTATAACGGCGGTGCAGGGAACCTGCTTAAAGCATTTCATCCGGACCGTAAAAAAGCTGTTCAGCGCATTAATTCAATGTCGGCCGAGGAGGTGTACCGCACGATTGTGTACAAACACCCGAAAGCCGAATCCCGGCGTTATCTGGAAAAAGTGATAGCTTTTAAAAAAACACTGGCTGTAAGCGTTCTCTGCTCTGCTTTTGTGCATATTAATAATTTAAACCGGCGAGTTCTGAGTTCTTTATGTCAATCAACCATGCACCGCTAAAACAGCTGCAGCAGGCATTGATACTGCCTGGGGCGCAGCTTGTTACGGAAAAACTCACACAGGAGCAGTTAACGCTGTGGCTGCTCAGCCTGCCGGACAGTGAATTGACTCTGGATACGCAGGCCATCGGAGCTTTCTGGCAGCGTCTGCCATACTGGGCCTTTGCCTGGGCAGGCGGGCGTGCACTGGCACAATGGATTGTTGCTAACCCTGATGCTGTTGCCGGAAAGAAGGTGCTGGATTTTGGCTGTGGCTCAGCGCTGGTGGGGATTGCTGCAGCAAAGGCCGGAGCTGCTGAGGTCTGGGTTGCCGATCTGGATGATCATGCACTGCAGGCCGCAGCCGAAAATGCCGCGCTGAATGGGGTAAAGGTTTGGCCGGTAAAAGGGGAGTGGCCGCAGGTCGATCTGCTGCTGGCCAGCGATGTGCTGTATGACATCAGCTCCAGTGCCGATCTTAAACAGCTGATGCTGAGTATTCCCGACTGGATTCTGGCCGAAAGTCGTTTTGTTGCGCCGGACTTTGTTGAGCTGGATTGCCTGCATTCCATGGTCAGTTCGACACTTCCCGCCATTGGTGATTTTGATGAAGCGGTGGAGGTTGAGATTTATTGCCGCGCAGGTCAATCTCGACTAACGTAACCGACTTATCATTAATAACGTTTTAATAAACACTCTCAGGGAGATACTCATGCGCATCGTTATGACGCTGTTGTTCAGCTTATTGGCACCACTGGCAATGGCCGCTGATCTGACAGAAAAAGATGTAAAACATTGGATGGAAGCCATGCCGGCACTCGAAAACTGGCTGGACCAGCATGAAGATCAGCTGCCGGAAGAAGACTTTAGTGCCGGTGAATCCAGCATTGATGCGATGTTCAATAAAGGGATAGAGCAACTGAAAGCCGCTGGTTTGTACGACGACTTCAGCAAGCAGGTAAAGGCTGGCGGTTATAAGAATATCGAACACTGGGCTGAAATTTCGCGTCGTGTAACCATGGGCTATATGGCGCTGGAAATGGAAAACGAGCAAGTCAGCCTGTCGCAACTGGAAGCCCAGCTCGAACAGATCCGTCAGTCTGAAGGTATGCCTGCTGAACAGAAAATGATGATGGAGCAAATGATGGGCGCTTCGCTGATGATGATGCGTGCGGTGGAAAATGTCAGCGAGCAGGATAAATCCGCTGTGCGTCCTTTCCGTCAGCAGCTGGCTGATCAGTTTGCAGAATCCGGTGATGACGACGAATAAAGCCTGCGCTGGCTGCTCTGCTTGATCCTGCGCAATGGCGTATGCCGCTGCGGACGCTATGCTTTAACTATCCACTGTGTTTTATCCCTTCAGGCGATAGTGCCGGAGGGCCACAGGGGTTTTTGAAGCTTGAACGTTGAGCCAGAGCCTTTGAACAGGAAGCAGAGATATGAGTTACTCCACGGTCAAAGATGTACTTGAATACGGCCGTCGCTTACACGAGCACGCGCGTAACCTGTACCAGCAATTGCGGGATCAGACGCAGCGCGAGAGGGTCGATATGATGCTGCAGCTGCTGGCTGCTCATGAGGATACTCTGGCCAAATCGATGGTCAGTATGCAGGAACATGTCAGCCAGAAAGTTCTGACGGAGTGGCACCAGTTTGAACCAGGTTCAATCAGCGATGCTCTGAAAGGCTGCCGCGATCTGCATCCGGATATTTCGGTGGATGAGTTAACCAGGGTTGCATTGAAAATCGATGATTATCTGATCGGCCTGTACCGGCAGATGCTCAGTGAGGCAACTAATAACGACTCCCGGCAATTGTTTGAAAATCTGATTGCACTGGAAGAGTCTGAAAAAATGCGTACCGTCCGTGCTGCCCTGTCTGCCAGTGATTGGTAGAACAGCACAGCACCTAGCAATAAAAAAGCGGCTACTGGCCGCTTTTTTATTGTCTGAGTCAGTCTGCCTCAGCCATATCTTCCACTGTTTCCTGACGTGAACGGCAATTACGCCGGTAGGCGGCCGGAGTTTCGCCTGTCCATTGTTTGAACGCCCGCTCAAACCCCCTACGGTCAGAAAATCCCAGCTCAATGGCCAGTTGCTGCACATCGGTATGACCGCGTTCCAGAGCCTGCTTGGCCTTCTCAAGCCTTACATCACGCAGCAGGGAAGAGAACTGGCAGTTTTCTTCCTGCAGGCGACGGGTCAGGGTACGGCTGCTGGTACTCAACAGATCGGCGACCGCCTCTTTGGTGATCGGAATGGAGTCCGGCCACTGATACAGGATATGCATCACCTTGCGGCTGAAAGCCTGTAGTTGGCTGAAGCGGGTCGTCGATAGCTCTGCCTGGCGGCGAAGGGCATTGAACAGTTCAGGGTTGGCCTGAGCCAGAGGTTTATCCAGCAGTTTGCCGGAAAACGAGATCCAGTTGTGCGGCTGATTGTACTGAATCGGTATACCAAAGAACTGTTCCAGCCGGTCACGGTAGGAAGGTGCCGGAAAGCGGAAGCCAACGCCCTGAACCTGATAATAGCTGCCACCGAAGGCTTTCCCTGCGGTATGAATGCTGGCCGCAATAAACTCGCTGCGGGCATGGCTGCCAAAGGCGCTGCCATCGGCAACGTAGTACAACACCTTAATGCTTTCATGACCGACAAAGAGATCGGGTGAGCGGGTATCACTGATCAGCGAATAATAGCGGCGCAGAATGGTCAGAGCTTCCCGGCCGGTCTGGCAACTGCTCAGCAGGAATCCCAGCAGGTAAAAGCTGGGCAGGTCGAGGTGCTGTCCGGCAGCAAGGCCGATGGCAGGTTCGTTAAGCAGTTTGCTGGCCTGTTCCAATAGCCGGTCGAACTGGCTGATGGACATGCGCTGACTGGAAACATGCTCGGTTCTGGCCTCCTGGCCTGGTGACAGCAAATCCATGCCGGAGAAACCTTTGCTTTCCAACAAACGCAACAATGGCTGCAAAGCCGCCGTCGTCAAAGTATTGGTCGGATGCGAACTCATATGCTCGATTTTTATTGTTGTTATTTTTTGTTCAGATAACGTACCACCTGTATTCCATACACGCCAGACGATGATGCAACTTTTCTGTAAATTCCTGGTCGTTGCGGGAAAAATACCTAAAAAACAAAATGTTAGGCTTGACAGCATAAGGGGTCATCCGTATTATTCGCAGCCTCTGACGCGGGATGGAGCAGTCTGGTAGCTCGTCGGGCTCATAACCCGAAGGTCGTAGGTTCGAATCCTGCTCCCGCAACCAACCGCTTCTGTTGGTTGTAACGTCAGAAAGTAGTGAAGCAATTGTCGCGGGATGGAGCAGTCTGGTAGCTCGTCGGGCTCATAACCCGAAGGTCGTAGGTTCGAATCCTGCTCCCGCAACCAAAATTGATAAAAAGCCTGTATGTTCGCATACGGGCTTTTTTATTGCCTGTCATTCCGTGTCCGTTTGGCACAAAAGTCCCTGTTCGCCTGTTGGCCTGCCCGCCATAATCCGCTGCGTTCTCACCTTTTCTTATGAGTCGCAACTGCGGCACGGGTATCTCTGTGAATAATAAAAAGTACAAACAGCACATGGGTCTGCGTCAGGCCTTGTTTCTGCCGCTTCTGGCAGCTTCCACTTTATTAGCGGGTTGCGGCCAGGTATTTGATTGGATCAGCGAACGCAATCTTGATCCTTCTGTGGGTGTGGTTCAGGTTCGTGGTCTGCAGGAAGATGTCAGTATCCGTCGCGATGAATACGGCGTGCCCTTTATTGAAGCGCAAAGCCTGCAGGATCTGACCTTCGGCATCGGCTATGCCATGGCAGAAGACCGTCTGGCGCAGATGGTATCTATGAATCTGCTGGCGCGTGGCCGCTTAGCGGAGATGACCGGTGATATCGCGCTGGATATGGATATCTATATGCGTACCTTGGGTATTCCGCAGATTATTGAAGAACGCTATGCCGCATTAAGCCCGGAGCTGAAACAGCACCTCACAGGCTTTGCCGCCGGAGTTAACGCTTACATTAACAGCCACCGTGATCGTCTGCCGCTTGAGCTGACCATCAACGATTATCAGCCGGAAGCCTGGCAGCCCGCTAATACGCTGGGCTTGTTTGTGATGCTCAATCTGGGGGTGGGTTTTAATCTGCACGAAGAGCTGGGCTTTCTGCAGCTGGCAGAAAAACTGGGCGTGGAAAAAGCGGCGTATCTGGCGCCTATTTATCCGGATGAACCCATTGATGTGGCAGAAGCCAATAAACTTGCCGGTGTGGATTTATCCGGCACGGAAAGCTCTGTGGCTGCCCTTAAAGAGCAGCTCAGCTATCTGGCTGCGGTTGAGCAGAAGCTGAAGCGGATTAACGGTCAGGGCATTGCCGCCTCCAATAACTGGGGCGTACATAAAGATAAAACCGCCGCCGGCGCGACACTGGTCGCCAACGATACCCACCTGTTGTTATCGCATCCGTCGACCTGGATTCTGATGGGCGTGAAAAGCCCGGAATACAGCGGCGTGGGCATTACCTTGCCGGGAATTCCGGCGCTGGTCGCCGGTTACAACGGCCATATCGGCTGGGGTGAAACCATGGTGATGGCGGATACCCAGGATGTGTTTCTGGAGAAATTACGCGAGCGCGATGGCAAAACCGAATATCTGTATCAGGGGCAGTGGTATCCGGTCAGCAGCCGCAGCGAAACCATTCAGGTTAAAGGTGCAGAGCCGGTGATCATTGAAGTGCAGTCCACACGCCATGGCCCGTTGCTGAATGCGGCGATTAAGGGCAAACCGAAACATGAGATGATCGCTATTCCGGCCAGCTCGGAATTTGGTCTGGCATTAAGCTGGACGGCGCAATTTCCGGATAACACCATCGACTCCTTTTTTAATCTGGGTAAAGCCAAAACCATGGATGAGGCCGAGCAGGCATTAAATGGCGTCGGCTTTATTCACCTGAACGTCATTTATGGCGACAAAGACAATGTGGCCTGGCAGGTCACGGGTAATTATCCCAAACGCAAAGCCGGCAGCGGTCATTTTCCAAGCCCCGGCTGGACCGGCGAATACGACTGGCAGGGCTACTGGGGCGGTGCCGAGACACCGCGTTCACGTAACCCGCAAGGCGGTTATTTAGGCACAGGTAATAACCGCACGGTGGCGGCTGATTACAGCCCGCGCCTGACCAGTTCCTGGTATTACCCGGAACGTTCTGAGCGCATTATGCAAATGCTGACGCAGCACAAAGGTGGCCACGACTATGCCAGCATGGAAGCCATGCAGGCTGACCGGCGCGATATTCTGGTTGCCAAGGTGCAGCAGCTCTGGGGTTCTGAACCCTGGCAAAATATGATCCGTGATGGCATTGCGGCTTTACCGCAGGCAAAGCAGGCTGATGCTGAAAATGCGCTGCAGATTATCCGTGCATTTGACGGCGATATGGCGGAAGGCTCGCGCAGCGCGGCGGTATGGGGCGGCTTTGAGCATAATCTGATCCGCGCGATTTTTATGGATGAACTGGGGCCTGAAGACGGCCAGCTCTGGCAGGCATTTCTGGCGATGAATGGCCGTGCCTATTCCGGTTATCAGGATCATTTACTTGGGCGCACACAGGGCAGCAATTGGGCACCGTTCTGGGATGATATTAATACCGCTGATACCGAATTGCCGGGGCAGATTATTGCCCGCGCACTGGCGGCGACCTGGCCTTATCTGCAGCAACAGTTAGGTGAGGATGACAGCCAGTGGCGCTGGGGTGATCTGGCGTTTTATCACTGGCAAACCGAAACCACGCACATGCTGCCATTTCTCTCCGGTCTGAAAGCTGCGGCGGTGGAAAGTCTGGCAGATTACACCGACCGCGGACCGTATCCGGCTGGTGGTAACCGTAATACGCTGAATGTGGCAGGCTACGATTTGGGCTCTGATTATGCCGTCTGGAATATTCCGGCGATGCGTATGATCGTCGATTTCAGTCAGCCGGAGCCGCTGAATCTGATTGTCGCCGGTGGGCAGTCCGGTAATCCGGCATCGTCACATTATGACGACGGTATTCAGCTGTGGCTGTCACGTAAAAACCGCAATTTACCTTTTAACGATGCGGAAAAAGTCAGGGCGCACTTCAGTCATGAACGTGTACTGCACGCAGAGTAATTTCCGTCATCCGTGACAGCTGCAATAAAGCCGGTTAACGTACCGGCTTTATTGTTTCTGCGCGTGGAAAAGTCATGAGCAAACGTATTCTGATTACCGGTGCCGGGCGGCGGCTGGGAAAGGTACTGGCCGAACATTATCTGGCACAGGGCTGGCAGGTTGTTGCGCACTACAACAGCGCAAATGAATTAGCCGATCATGCGGCACTGACCAGTGTACGGGCGAATCTGGCAGACCGTGAGGATATCCGTCAGCTGGCTCTGAAATTACCGGCGCTGGGTAATTTTGATGCGGTTATTCATAATGCTTCCTGCTTTGTCCCCGATGCCGCCGCAAGTGATCTGATTGCCCATCATGAAATGCACCAGCGCGTTCATGTACTGGCACCGGCGCTGATTACCGAAGCGCTGAGCAGCGCATGGAATCCGGGCGCATCAATGGTGTGTCTCAGTGATATTTATGCCGATATTCCCAACCAGCGTTTTTCCGCTTATTGCGCCGCAAAAGCCGGATTACAGAATTTTGCCCTGAGCATGGCGCAGCGTCTGGCGGGCAGGGTGCGGGTGAATGTTATTCAGCCTGGGCCGATTCAGTTTTTACCTGAGCATGATGAGGCGTACCGGAAAAAAGTGCTGTCGCAATCGCTGATCGGTGAAGAGTTGGGTTATGGTGCAATTGTCCGTGCCTGCGATTATTTACTGCAGGCTGAGGCGGTAACCGGTACGGTGATGCGCGTCGATGGTGGGCGCTTTGTTGCCAACCGCTACGATCAGACGTTTTCTTCCTGATTCCACAATTGCTGTAATTCGCGGTAGTAGCTCTCTTCCAGAATTGCGTGGCGGCAGTCGGTTTCTGTCGCTGCGGTGCATAAAATATCAATATCTATTGTGCGGTCTTTGACTTTGCGCGATGGATTTTTAGGCTCACGGCCAAGATCCACTTCAATTTTCTGCAGTCGTTGCTTCAGCGGTCCGGGTAATAATTCTGACGACAGAATCAGCAATTGATTTTTAAATTCAAAATGAAAAGTATCGCCGACCGGAGCACTTCTCAGTATCGTTGATTCCGCACAAATCACGCCAAGAGACGAGAGTGCTTCACGTGCTTTTAACAGATGCTGTTCCGGGTCGATATTGCTGCCAAGGCCAAGTAAATAAAATTGCATAATATTGATGTACATTAAGGAGGCTCAAGGATTAGCGTTCAGCGTTATTCTGTCAAGCGCGCAGCCCGCAGACAGATGAAAGCAGGGCAGACTCGTCTGAAAGTGTGAAAATTACAGTAAATGCTGGTATTTGGCTGAAGCAATTGCTTGATTGACTGGATTGTCGGCAAAGACCAATGGTGTGTTCAGGGAGGACTGGCCATGGATAATGTAATTGCACTGCTGATGTTGCTGCTGGTCGGGTTTTGGCCACAGCTGCTGATGGCTTCGGAACTGATCCCTCCACCGTTGATGCTGGCCAAGGTGTACAGCAAAGGCATCGACGTCAGCCAGTATTATGTCAGTGAAAAGCTTGATGGTGTCCGTGCATACTGGAATGGTCAGCAATTATTAACCCGCAGTGGCCGGCCGATTAATGCGCCCGCCTGGTTCCTTTCCGCGTTACCTAAAAATCCGTTGGACGGCGAATTATGGGCTGGTCGCGGGCAGTTCTCTTTTGTCAGTGGTCTGGTCAGACGTCATCATGCAAATGACGATGACTGGATGAAAGTAAAATACATGGTCTTCGATCTGCCACAAATGGCAGCGCCTTTTACTGAGCGGCTGTGGGTGCTGCGCACACTGGTAGCACAACAGTCCAACCCGCAGCTTAAAGTGCTCGACCAGAGTAAAGTCAGCAGCGAGCAGGAACTGGAAAAAAAACTGCAGATCATTACTGCTGCCGGTGGAGAAGGCTTAATGCTGCGCCGCAGTCAGTCGTTGTATCAGGTAGCGCGCAGTGATGACTTATTAAAAATGAAGCTGAGCCAGGACGATGAAGCCGAAGTTGTTGGCTATGTTGCCGGTGAAGGTAAATACCGTGGGGCGCTGGGAGCATTGATTGTACGTACCGCCGATGGCCGCGAATTCCGCCTGGGAACCGGCTTCAGTGATGATGAACGTTTTTCGCCACCACCGCTCGGTGCGCAGGTAACGTTCTCTTATAACGGTCTGACGGAGCATGGTTTACCTCGTTTTGCCCGTTTTGTACGGGTAAGACCGCAGGAGTAGCGGCTCCTTTATCCCGCTGCCAGCCGGACAGGAAAAGCCGGGGCTGTTAAACTGCCGGTCTCAGTTCGGTATCCGTGCTTATGCACGCAGGTTCACCTCTTTTCTCAGACGATAATTCATGGTTCAGATCAGTCAGCGTCCTTTCTCTGCCGGGTTGCAGTTACCCGGAGTGCACCCTGTTTTGCAGCGCGTTTATTCTGCCCGTGGTATAGCCGAAGCTTCACAGCTTGAGCTCAACCTGCAGGGGCTGCTGCCATTTTCTTTGCTGAAAGGCATCACCGCTGCGGTGGAGCTGTTATTGCCGGTAGTGACGCAGCAGAAGCGTTTGCTGGTGGTCGGAGACTTTGATGTCGATGGTGCCAGCAGCACGGCGTTGGCGATTCGTGCTTTGCGCTTGCTGGGAGCGCGCCATCTGGATTATCTGGTGCCTAACCGTTTCGATTTTGGCTATGGCCTGTCACCGGAACTGGTGCAGGTGGCCTTGCCGATGAAACCGGATCTGATCATGACGGTGGATAATGGTATTGCCTCCCATGAGGGAATTCAGGTTGCACAGGCGGCCGGAGTTCCGGTGTTGGTGACGGATCACCATCTGGCGGGAGCAACTTTGCCGGAGGCGGCGGCCATTGTTAACCCAAATCAGCCGGGCTGTGAGTTTCCCAGCAAAGCGGCCTGTGGCTGTACGGTGGTGTTTTATCTGATGCTGGCGCTGCGCGCGCGTCTGGCTGAGCTGGGGCAATTGCCACAGCCGGCGCCGAATATGGCGCAGCTGCTGGATCTGGTGGCACTGGCAACCGTCGCCGACGTTGTCCCGCTCGATTACAACAACCGCATTCTGGTGGAACAGGGCTTACGCCGTATCCGTGCCGGGCATGCCAGTGCAGGCATTCTGGCGCTGTTACAGGTTGCCGGGCGTGAGCCGTCGCGCATTATTGCTGCCGACTTTGGTTTTGCTATAGGCCCGCGCCTGAATGCCGCCGGCCGGTTGGACGATATGTCGTTGGGGATTGAATGCCTGCTGAGTGATGATGCCGGACGGGCGTCGCAGCTGGCACAGACGCTGGATGAGATGAACCGTGACCGGCGTGAAATCGAGCAGGGCATGCAGGCGGAAGCCTTACAGTATTTAAGCCGTTTTGAGGCGGACGACAACCTGCCTACCGGATTGTGTCTGTTTCAGCCGGACTGGCATCAGGGTGTGATTGGTATTTTGGCGTCGCGCATCAAAGAAAAAGTACATCGCCCGGTCATTGCCCTGGCAGCGGATGAGCAGGGCATGCTGAAAGGCTCGGCGCGTTCTATCCCCGGTTTGCATATGCGTGATGCACTGGATGAGGTTGATAAACGCGCGCCACATCTGATGAAAAAATTCGGTGGTCATGCGATGGCGGCGGGTCTGACCTTACATGCCGAAGGACTGGCAGAATTCTCGCGTTTATTTGATGAAGTCTGTCGTCGCCATCTGAGCGAAGCGCAGTTACAGCAGCGGATTGAAACCGATGGTGAGCTGAGCCCGGCGGAATTCAGCCTTGAACTGGCGCAGCTGCTGCGCTGGGGCGGGCCCTGGGGGCAGGCATTTCCTGAGCCGTTGTTCAGTGGCGATTTCCGTTTAGTGCAGCAGCGTATCGTTGGCGAACGTCATCTGAAGCTGGTGTTGCAGCCCAAAGGCTCGGACCTGGCGCTGGATGCCATCTGGTTCAATATCGACCCCAAAGTCTGGCCGCAACCACAGGCGGAGTGGGCGCATTGCGTGTTTCAGCTGGATGTTAATGAATTCCGCGGACGCCAGAGCGTGCAGCTGCTGGTGCGTAATCTGGTGGCGCAGATGTAATTTTCTGACGGAGGACTCAAGGATGAGTTTTCACTATCTGATCGCTTTATTGCTGTTAAACAGTCTGTCTGCACAGGCTGATATTTATCGCTGGGTGGATGAGCAGGGGCAGGTGCAGTTTTCTGACCGTCCGCCATCACGGCAACATGCCGAAACCGTAGAGCTTGAACCGCTGAATCGGTATGAACCGGATGAGGCCGGGCGGGAGGGACGTCCGCTGACAGAAGGGCGGGATTACCGGGCAGAAGAAAAGGCGGATAAAGCCAGACGCAAAGCTCAGCGTCTGGCACAGGAAAAAGAACAGAAGCAGGCGCAGCAACGTGCGGCTAAATGTGAAAAAGCGCGCTACGATCTGCGCCTGTTCAGTGCCAAACCTTATGGTTCAACCAGCCTTGAAGCAATGCAGAAAAAGCGTCAACGACGTGATGCTCTGAACGACAGGATAAAAAAATACTGCCGTTAGAGTTTACTCAGCTGTCACGGTGACCCAGCACTTCTTCTTTAAACCGCTCACTGACCGGATGATCGCCGATCCAGATCTTCAGCAAGGCATCATTCAGGTCTTTACCCGGAACGCTGCCGCGCACGGTATCGTCAATGACGATGCGGGATTCCTGCAGGTCCGGAACCCACTCGATATAACCCACAGTACCTTCAACAAACTTGTGATCAAACAGGCTGACCAGCTGGTTTACACGTTCGCTCATGGCTGCCATTTCACCGGTGGTGATATTAATGGCCAGACCTTCCTGAATCGCGTTGGTGAAGCGTCGTGCACTGACACGCTCGGAGGTAACGTAGAACACCATGCGGCGGGGATCATCGACCCGGATAATTTCTTTATCTTCGAGGGCGCTGTTCTTCAGATATAAAGCACCAACATAGACTTCAACAAAGCCATATACCCGGCGTACAGAAGCGCCACGCAGTGTCATTTCCGGCGAGTCGGCAGTTGCCGGAACAACGTCAGGAACATCAACATTCTCTACGGTGATTGCCCATAACGGGCCAGTCGCCGTCAACAGCAGTGTCATCATCAGAGTGCGTAACATAGGGGACCTTCTTATTGTTATTTATCGTATTGGTGCAGAGGGTAGTGCGATGAGGACAAAAAGTGCAAGCGAAAGATGCAGCTGTCTCTTTATGACCTGTCAGGTATCAATAGTGAGGGGAGAAAAAAGCGCCCGGCGATGCCGGGCGCTGGTTCTTACTGTGCGTTCTGGCCGCGCAGTTTGTGGGTGAGTTTCATCACCAGCACATAGAACAGTGGCACAAAGAAAATGGCCAGGAAGGTTGCTGCCAACATACCACCAATCACACCGGTACCAATGGCCTGACGGCTCATGGCGCCAGCGCCGGTGCTGATGGCCAGCGGCAGTACACCGAGAATGAAGGCCATGGAGGTCATCAGAATCGGGCGCAAACGCATACGGGCTGCTTCCAGAGTCGCTTCCACAATACCTTTACCCTGATCAACCAGCGATTTGGCGAATTCTACAATCAGGATGGCGTTCTTGGCTGACAAACCAATGGTTGTCAGCAGGCCTACCTGGAAGTAAACGTCATTCGCCAGTTCACGGCTGTTGGCCGCAATCAGTGCACCCAGAATCCCCAGTGGTACCACCAGAATGACGGAGAAGGGTACCGACCAGCTCTCATACAATGCCGCCAGACAAAGGAATACCACCAGCAGCGAGATGGCATACAGCAGCGGAGCCTGTGAGCCGGCAACACGTTCCTGATAGGACATACCTGTCCACTCAATGCCGACACCAGGCGGAAGCTTGGCCACAATCTCTTCGATCGCCTGCATCGCATCACCGGTACTCAGTCCCGGCGCCGCCTGACCCTGAATATTCAGCGCAGGCACACCGTTATAGCGTTCCAGACGCGGAGAGCCAAAGTCCCAGCGGGTGGTGATAAAGGCACTGAAAGGCACCATTTCACCGTCGCGGTTACGCACATACCATTGCTCCAGATCTTCCGGCAGCATGCGGTACGGTGCATCGGCCTGCAGGTAGACGCGTTTTACCCGGCCGCGATCAAGGAAGTCGTTCACGTATGAGCCACCCCAGGCGGTGCTCAGCGTAGAGTTAACGTCGCTGATATTCAGACCCAGAGACTTCACTTTTTCGTAGTCGATATCGATACGGAAGATCGGTACATCCTGCATGCCGTTCGGACGCACACCGGCAAGACGAGAGTCCTGTGCCGCCATCCCCAGCAGCTGATTACGGATGCCGACCAGCTTGTCATGACCCAGGTTATTGCGATCCTGCAGCATTACATCAAAGCCTGAAGCAACGCCCAGTTCGGGAATCGGTGGCAGGTTAATCGGATAGACGGTTGCATCTTTAAACTGACTGACAGCGCCCCAGGCACGGCCAATAATCGCATTAGCGGATTGTGACGGGTCTTTACGCTCATCCCAGTCTTTCAGTTTAACGAATGCCAGACCCATGTTCTGACCCTGACCGGCAAAGCTGAAACCGGCAACGGTGAAAATAGATTCAACGCTTTCTTCACTGAGGAAGTGGTTTTCCAGCTTTTTCATGACCTTGTTGGTACGTTCCAGGGTTGCACCCTGTGGCAGCTGCACCAGGTTGATCAGTACGCCCTGATCTTCTTCCGGCAGGAAGGAGGTTGGCAGACGCACATACAGGAACGCCATGATTAACAGCATGATGATGTAAATAACCACCAGACGAACCGGACGGCTCAGGGTAGCGCTGACGCCGCCCATGTATTTATCGGTCGCTTTGGCAAAGGTACGGTTAAACCAGCCGAAGAAACCTTTCTGATGTTCCAGTTCACCTTTGTGAGCAGGCTTCAGCAGTGTGGCACAGAGCGCCGGGGTCAGAATCAGGGCGACCATCACCGACAGCAACATAGCCGATACGATGGTGAGTGAGAACTGACGGTAAATAGCGCCGGTAGAACCACTCATAAAGGCCATAGGTACAAATACCGCTGACAGAACCAGAGCAATACCGACCAGTGCGGCGGTGATCTGTCCCATGGATTTACGTGTTGCTTCTTTTGGCGGCAGGCCGTCTTCATCCATTACCCGCTCAACGTTTTCCACCACAACAATGGCGTCATCCACCAGCAGACCAATGGCCAGAACCATACCGAACATAGTCAGCGTGTTGATGCTGTAACCAAAGGCGGCCATAACCCCAAAAGTACCCAGCAGAACCACCGGAACGGCAATGGTTGGAATCAGGGTTGCGCGGAAATTACCAAGGAACAGGTACATCACCAGGAATACCAGTACAACGGCTTCGATCAGGGTCTGAACCACTTCTTCGATAGAAATCTGTACAAACGGCGTAGTGTCGTACGGGTACACCGCTTTAACCCCTTCCGGGAAGAAGGCTGACAGCTCGCTGATGCGCTCGCGTACGGCCTTGGCGGTGTCCAGAGCGTTCGCACCGGAAGCCAGCTGAATAGCGATACCGGCTGCCGGGTTGCCGTTATAAAAGCTGGATACTGAGTAGTCTTCTGCACCCAGTTCAACACGGGCAACGTCTTTCAGACGTACCTGAGAACCATCGGTGTTCACTTTCAGCAGAATATTTTCAAACTGATCCACGGCTTCCAGACGGGTCTGAGCAATGATGGTCGCGTTCAGCTGCTGGTTCTGCACCGAAGGCAGGCCACCCAGCTGGCCGGCAGCAAACTGCGTGTTCTGTTCACCGACGGCCGCTTTAACTTCCAGTGGTGTCAGACCATAGGCGTTCAGTTTTTCCGGTTGCAGCCATAAGCGCATGGCGTACTGCGAACCAAAGACACGGATCTCACCGACACCAGAGGTACGGGACAGCGGATCTTTCAGCTGGCTGTAGGCAAAGTCGGCCAGGTCAGCACGGCTCATACCGGCGTTTTCTGAAACCAGACCGACCACCATCAGGAATGATGTGGAAGCCTTGGTAACGCTGACGCCTTGTTGCTGAACTTCCTGTGGCAGCAGGGCTTCGGCCAGCGCCAGTTTATTCTGTACCTGTACCTGCGCGATATCCGGATCGGTACCGGCGGCAAAGGTCAGAGTTACAGTGGCACTACCGGCACTGCTGCTTTGAGAGGACATGTACAGCAGGTTATCCAGACCCGTCATGTTCTGTTCGATAACCTGAGTCACACTGTCTTCCAGTGTTTGTGCCGAGGCACCCGGATACACCGCACTGATACGCACAGATGGCGGGGCGATGGTCGGATACTGCTGCACCGGCAGTGTGATCACCGACATCACGCCCGCAAGCATAATGATGATGGCGATCACCCAGGCAAAAATCGGCCTGTCGATAAAATACTTAGCCATGTTTCAGGATTCTCCTTAAGGCTTGGCGCTGGTCGTCTTGGCTTCTTCCGGGGCCACAACGATGCCCGGTTTTACCTTTTGCAGTCCGCTGACAATCACGCGATCACCGTTGTGCAGGCCGCTTTTAACCAGCCACTGGTCATCAATTGCGCGGCTGACTTCAACAACCCGCATTTCGACGGTATTGCTTTCATTAACAACCATGGCAGTGGTAACTGCGTTGGCCTGACGGATGATGGCGATTTGCGGTACCAGAATGGCGTTTTCAATACGCTGGCTTGGTACGTTGGCGCGGACAAACATGCCAGGCAGTAACAGTGCTTCTTTATTCTCAAACTGGGCACGGACGTTAACGGTGCCGGTACCCGGATCAACGCTGACATCGGCAAACTGCAGTTCACCGGATTCGCTGTAAGGGGTGCCGTCATCCAGCTCAACAGTAACAACGCGCGACAGTGATGGATTTTTCATCTTCACCAGAGACGCGGCCGGACGCTGAATATCAACATACACAGGTGACAGCTGGCGGATGGTGGTCAGAGCGGTTGCCTGCTGAGCAGAAACCAGCGCACCCTCAGTAATGGTTGAGCGGCTGATAACACCGGGAATCGGCGCAGTAATCTCGGTATATCCCAGATTGATTCTGGCACTGCGCACTGCGGCCTGGGCTGCTTTTACCTGAGCATCAGCCTGTTTGGCAGCGGCTTCTGAGTCATCAACTTCCTGGGCACTGATCGCCGATTTTTTCGACAGCTCTTTGTAGCGCTTGGCCTTCAGGCTGGCAGCGTAAGCGTTGGCTTCAGCCACGGTCAGCTGAGCTTCTGCACTGGCCAGAGCAGCCTGATAGAGCGTCGGGTCAATCTGATACAGTTTGTCTCCGGCTTTTACCGTCGCGCCTTCTTCAAAAAAGCGCTTGAGAATAATGCCGTTAACCTGAGGGCGGATTTCCGCAGTACGGAATGCCGATACACGTCCGGCCAGTGTGTCTTTCAGCTCCAGAGGCTGGCTCTGTAAGGTGACGACATCGACCGCTGGTGGTGGCATCTGCATGGCTTGTGGTGCAGCCGCTTGCTGCTCACTGCATCCGGCCAGAGTCAGCAATGCTGCGCTGGCTGCTGCGAGAAGGAGCCTGTAGCGGATACGTGGTTCAAATTTTCCCATAATGTCCTCGTAAAGTGACGGTGCGTCGTTGAGCAGTCTTGTTGATCTGGTGTGGTGGAATAGGCCGGGATATTTCCCAACAGGCCCACAGAATACTGCTGTTAATCTGATGGCAGATTTATAACGGCTCACCCCGGCGGTGACTAGGTGAGCCATACGGAATGGATTGTTTACTTGTATGGAATAATCACAATCCGTTGTTTTACTGATTTACTACTCATTGCCCGCCGCTCTGATTCGCTCCAGGCTTCATCCTGAGTGGCCCGGAGCGTGGCTTTTACTATGAACCTGATTTATCTGGCGGGCCAGTTTTGCTGGTCAGACAGGTTCTCTTTGCGCTGATAGTGAACCAAATTGCTCACAATACCGCTGGCAGGTGCAAGCAGAATTTGCTCTTTTGCTCCAATGAGGACAATCGGTGGCAGGGTGATCGTCATCGGGAAAACAGAAGATACAGATGCGGCGAATTACTGTCTTTTGTGCAACAGTTGCAAATATTCAACGATCTTGCTGAGCAGTACAAATGTTAATTGATAAAGAAGACAAAAAAATATGATTCCCATTCATCGGCTTAATCTGTCACCCGCGGAGGGCCTGTGCCGTTACTGATTACTTTTGTCCTGCTGGCTTTTGCCGCCAACTCCCTGCTGTGCCGCTGGGCGCTCGCGGTTTATGAGCTGGATCCTCTGTTGTTCAGTGCGCTGCGCCTTGGCAGCGGGGCGCTGACGCTGACGTTGTTACTGACATTTGGCGGCCGTCCGGCTCTGCAGTGGCGTGATGCTTATACCGGTGCTGCGCTGCTGACCTACGCCCTAGCTTTTGCTTACGCCTATCTGGCACTGGATACCGGAGTTGGTGCCTTTATTTTATTTGCCACCGTGCAGCTCAGCTTATTACTGGTAGCTCATCTGCGAGGTCAGCGTTTGCAGGGGATGGCGCTGGCGGGGGTTATGCTTTCTTTTGTCGGGCTGGTTATGTTGTTGCTGCCGGGCAATGAACTGCCGGACCCTGGGCCTTCCTTATTAATGCTGTTATCCGGTCTGGGCTGGGCGGCGTTTGTGGTGCTGGGGCAGGGCTCGTCACAACCGCTGCGTGATGTGCAGGGAGCTTTTGTCAGCGCTTCTCTGTTACTGCTGCCGTTGCTGATGGTCTGGTTATTCTGGTTTGCTGATCCGGTAACAAGCGGGCTGCAAAATGCGCTGCCGTGGCAGGGAATTCTGCTGGCTCTGACCTCGGGCGTTCTGGCATCGGGTTTAGGTTACTGGGGTTGGTATCGCCTGTTGCCGGCGCTGGGGTTACAGCGGGCCGCACAGTTGCAGTTGCTGGTTCCGGTTCTGGCAACATTAATGGGCAGCCTGATTCTGGCGGAGTTGCCGGATCTGCTCAGTATTCTGGCGATGGCACTGATTATTGGCGGCGTATTTATCGCACTGCGTTTCCGTGCCGGCTGAGTGCATTCCTAGGGCCTGTTTAATTAGTGTTAACAGGCCCTGGCTCATTTTATCTGATCCGTGACGCCCACTGTTTCGTCACAGGTCACATGCTATAGTGTGCGGCATTAAATAGGATGCCGGGAATGCATTATGTTGAGTATGTTGGCAAAACTGCTGAAAGCGCTGAATTCTGAATCAGCACCGGGCCAGATTGCGCTGGCCTTTTCATTAGCCCTGATCGTCGCACTGACCCCCATGTTTACACCGCACAATGCCCTCATTATGTTGCTGGCATTTATTCTGCGCATCAATCTGAGTGCATTTTTCCTTGCGGTCGCAGCCTTCTCTGCACTGGCCTGGTTTATCGATCCTTATGCCGCACGTCTGGGTGAGAGTTTGCTGGCAAATCCGGCGTTAGTGGACACCTGGCGCGATATGTATCAGAGCGATTTCTGGCGTATGACCGCGTTTAATCATTCTCTGGTACTGGGTGGGTTGGTCATCAGCCTGCTGGCCGCGGTTCCGGTTTTTGTGCTCAGCAAAGTACTGATCAATCTGTACCGTCACCGCTTACTGGCCTGGTTTAATAAACTGAAAATTGCTCAGGTATTAAAAGCCTCGAAATTCTACAACCTGTACAAGTCAATCGCGGAGTAAGGCTATGAAGCAATGGATTCGCTGGTCAGGCCTGGCCGCATTTATCGTTATTTCCCTGGTTCTGGTTGCCCTGTTCTGGTTTGTTGCCGGCCCGTTAATCGAAAAAGGCATTGAATCGTTTGGCTCTGATGCCGCCGATGCCAAAGTGGAAGTGGACAGTGTGTCGCTTAGCTTAAATCCGCTGGGCTTTGTTATTCATGGTCTGACGGTTGCTGACAGCCGTAAGCCAATGACCAATGTGCTGCAGCTGGATAAAGCGACCGCAGAACTGGAACTGGCGCCGCTGTTTCTTGGTAAAGCCATTATCAGTGATCTGGCCGTGGATAATCTGCAGTTCGGTACTGCACGTACGACCTCCGGTGCACTGGAGAAAAAGGCGGTTAAAGAAGACGAAGCAGAGCAGGTTGCAGCTCAAGAGGAGGCAGCTTCGTCTTTCAGCAGTGTGGACCTTCCCAGTGCCGAAGAAATACTGGCACGAGAATCCCTGCGCACCGAGCAGGCCGGTACCGAATTCCAGCAAAGTTACTCCAGCAATAAAAATGCTGTCGATAATGCACTGAGCAATGTCCCCGATGATAAAGCCCTGAGTCAGTACGAGCAGGAAATCAAAGCGCTGACCTCCGGCAGCTTTAAATCATTGGATGATTTTAAAGCGCGTAAGAAAAAACTGGATGAACTGAAAGCCCGTTTCAAAAATGACAAAGCCGCAATTGCAACGGCCAAAAAAGCAGTGGCTGAGGCCCGTAGCGATATCAGTGACAAACTCAAAGCATTAAAAGCAGCCCCGGGTGAAGACCTCGACAGTATTCGTGGAAAATATCAGCTCAGTGCCGGTGGTGCTGCCAATATGAGTGCCTTACTCTTCGGCGAGCAGGCTGGCGAATGGGCGGAAAAAGCCCTGTACTGGTATGAAAAAGTAAAGCCGTATCTGGCTAAAGATGAAGCAGACAGTGCGGCAGAGGAAGAAAGCCCAAAAGCTCCGCGGGATGGCCGCTTTGTGCATTTTCCGTCGGATAATCCATGGCCGGGCTTTTTACTGCGTAATGCACAGCTGACAGCAAGCACCGCTTCCGGAAATCTGCTGATCAGTGCGCAGGATATTACCAGTGAGCCTCGGGTGTTAGGTCGTCCGACGCGGGTTCTGATCAATGGCTCAGGCTTAAAGCAGGTTGAAGATATGAGCGTGGATATTGTACTCGACCACCGTAAAACGCCGGGTACCGATACACTGACGCTGAATATTAAAGACTGGCAACTGCATGATATGAATCTGGGCGTTGCCGGCGCCAAACTGGCTTCGTCACTGGTACAGGTACAGGGTCTGGCCGTTGTCAGTCAGGGGAAACTGAATGCCCAGAGTGATGCGCAGTTTGGCCGTACTCAATTCAGCAGTAAGGGTAAAACAACCTTTGCCAAAGAACTGGGACTGGCACTGGCGAAAGTGCAGCAGTTTGATGTGAATGCCAAAGCCAGTGGTAAAATCACCTCGCCGGATTTCAGTTTAGGTTCAGATCTGGATAAGCAATTAAATGCCGCTTTTGGTGCCCGCCTCAAAGATAAACAGGCGGAGCTTGAAGCGAAGCTGCAGGCCAGACTGGAGCAGAAACTGCAGAGTTATATCGGTGACTACGGCGGAAAACTGGGTGAGTTTAACCAGCTGGATGGCACGCTGGATCAGCGCCTGAACAAAGTGTCGGAGCTGGCTGGTCAGAACCTTGAAGATTATCAGGCGCAGAAAGAGCGTGAAGCCCGCGAAAAATCAGAGCGGGAAAAAGCCGAAGCTAAAGCCAAGCTGGATGCGGAAAAAGCAGCCGCTAAAGCGGAAGCTGAGCGCAAGAAAAAAGAAGCTGCAGAAAAAGCTAAAGACAAACTGAAGAACCTGTTTTAACGAGAGATAACGATGCAGACCCGTAAGCTGAACCCGCTGGAATTTCATGAAACCCGTATCAACCCGCAGCGGGTTGAGGCCGGTGAGCCGGTGCTTGATTTCTGGGAATACGTTGCCGCAATTCCACCCGAAGATTTTGCCTTTGCAGATTGCCGGGCCGGTAACGTTACCCATGTGTACCGTATGGAAGATAAGTACGAACACGTGCTGATCAACAGCCAGTATCAGGGGGTGGCGATGGTGATTGTGGTGGACCTGCAGAGCCAGTCCATTTATGGACACATGCTGCTGGATCTGAATCCGGCTGGAACCAAAGAGCCGGAAGCCTGAGGTTAAAGCGGAAATAAAAAAACGGGGCTGATGCCCCGTTTTTTTATCAGAAGAATAAACCCGCTTCTAACTGGGCTTCTTCGGTCATCATGTCACGGCTCCATGGCGGGTCGAACACCAGTTCAACTTCAACACGTTCCACATTCGGTACCTTGGCGACACGGTATTTAACATCGGAAATCAGTACCGGGCCCATACCGCAGGTTGGCGCGGTTAAGGTCATACGGATTTTTACCGCTTTATTGTCGATATCGATACCGTAAATCAAACCCAGATCGAGCAGGTTGATCGGAATTTCCGGATCATAAATGGTGCGCAGCGCCTGACGGATCTGATCTTCATGCACCAGACCGTCGCTGCGCTGTTCAAATTCAATTTCTTCGGCTTCAAGACCCAGGGCCGCGGCATCGGTACCGTCAACGCGCAGCATATTGCCGTTCAGTGTCACGGTGTAATTGCCACCCAGAGCCTGATTGATGGTGACAAAGCTGCCGGCCGGAATGGTGGTTGGCGTACCGGATGGCACCATACGGGCGGGGCAGGTGGCGTGCGCCACGACCATTCTTCTTTCCACGTTGACTCCTGTATGAAGCTACTGCGCTTGTGACGCTTCATGAATGTTGCTATTGCCGTGACGTTTTTCAACAAACCTCAGCAGCTTCGGTTAAACCGAAAATGATTCACCGCAGCCGCAGAGATCTTTGGCATTCGGGTTGTTGAACTTAATGGTGCTGTTCAATCCTTCTTTGCTGAAATCAATTTCAGTGCCGCGTACATAAGGTGCAGCATCGGCGGCAATAAACAGCAGAATATCGTCGGCCACTTGAATGGTCTGATCGCCGTCATGAGCCTGTTCGACAAATTCGATATCGTATTTAAAACCGGAACAACCGCTTTTTTTCACACCCAGACGGATGCCTTTCATTGCCGGATTTTTTGCCAGTTGTTTGCGGATATGGCTGATAGCAGCCTCTGTCATGCTGGCGCTGGCAATGGCATTCGGATCGTAGGTGGCCGGCTGTGCATTTGGATCAAAGGTTTCGGTGCTCATTGTCCTTCCATCCTCAGAGTAAAAACAGTTTGGCTTTTTCCAGGCCTTTAAACAGTGCGTCCACTTCTTCCAGCGTATTGTAGAAGGTGAAAGACGCCCGTACGGTGCCGGGAACTTTAAATTGCTCCATCACCGGCATGGCACAGTGATGGCCGGTACGTACCGCAATACCCTGCTGGTCGAGCAGGGTGCCGACGTCGGCAGGATGCGCACCTTCAAGAATAAAGCTGAATACCGAGGCCTTGTTGGCGGCATTACCGATAATGCGGATGCCACCCATTTCTGCGGCCAGCTCGTTGGCGCGCGCCAGCAGCGCATCTTCATGTGCTGCCAGAGCTTTGCGGTCGAGGGTATTTAAATAATCAATGGCGGCTGCCATACCAATGGCGCCGGCAATATTTGGCGTACCCGCTTCGAATTTATACGGCAGAACGTTATAGGTGGTTTTGCTGAAACTGACGTGCTCAATCATTTCACCACCGCCCTGATAAGGTGGCATGGCATTGAGCAGAACTTCTTTGCCATAGAGTACGCCGATGCCGGTCGGGCCAAAGAGTTTATGGCCGGAGAAGGCGTAAAAATCGGCATCCAGCGCCTGCACATCGATATCCCAGTGAGCAACGGCCTGCGCACCATCGATCAGCACTTTACTGCCGTTGGCATGGGACAGAGCAATAATGTCTGCTACCGGATTAATGGTTCCGAGGGCATTGGATACGTGTACAACCGAAACCAGTTTTACTGCGGGAGTCAGCAGGGTTTTAAAGGCGGCCATATCCAGCTCGCCGTTTTCCAGTACCGGAATCGGCAGTAATTCGGCGCCACTTTGCTCGCACAGCATCTGCCAGGGCACGATATTGGAGTGGTGTTCCATACCGGAGACCAGAATACGGTCGCCGGCTTTAATATTGCTTCTGCCCCAGGTGGCTGCCACCAGATTAATGGCTTCGGTGGTGCCGCGGGTCCAGACAATTTCTTCCGCTTTGGCCGCATTTAAAAAGCGCTGTACGGTTTTACGTGCATTTTCAAAATATTCAGTCGCGCGGTCACTCAGGGTATGAGCACCACGGTGAACATTGGAGTTATCGTGCTCGTAATAACGGCTCAGCGCATTGATAACCGCTTTCGGTTTTTGCGTGGTGGCACCGTTATCCAGATAAATCAGTGGCTTGCAGTTCACTTCCTGATGCAGGGCAGGGAACTGTTCGCGGATACTGTTTAATTGTTCCGGGCTGATTGTGCTCATGCGTTTTCTCCGCTGAGACCGGCGGTTTCATTTTCCAGCAGATGACGGCTTAACGACTGATCGCGGCCAAAACGGTGCGCCAGTAACGGACGCAATACCAGCGCGATGTCTTCGTGCGGTAACGCTTCCAGTAATTCGTTAATAAAACCAAAGCTGAGCATGACTTCAGCTTCTTTTTTGCTGATGCCGCGGCTCTGCATATAGAACATGGCTTTTTCTTCCAGCTGAGCAACGGTTGCACCGTGGGCGCATTTTACGTCGTCGGCGTAGATTTCCAGTTCCGGCTTGGTGTAAATCTCGGCGGTGTTGGTCAGCAACAGGTTTTTATTGCTTAACTCGGCCAGTGTTTTCTGCGCCTGCGGATGAATATGAATACGGCCATTAAATACGGCACGGGCCTTATCATTCATAATGCCGCGGAATACTTCGTTGCTGGTGCAGTGCGGCACTTTGTGTTCAATACAGGTGTGGAAATCCAGCAATTGCTGGTTCTGCGGAATATACACGCCGTTCAGTTCGCAGTGCGAGCCACCAACATTGTGATTAACCACAATATCGTTACGGGTCAGGCGGGTGCCCAGGCCCAGATGAAAAGCGTTGTACTGGCTGTCACGTGCTAGATCAACATGAGTGCTGCCGATGTGCAGGGCATCTTCCTGCATTAATTGCAGACGGTAATGTTGCAGGCGGGCGTTATCGCCAATCACCAGCTCGGTCAGGGCGTTGGTAAAACTGTTCTGCGGCTGTTCATCGGAAGCATAATGCTCAACCAGCGTTGCTTCGGCACCGCTCTCCAGTACCATTAACAGACGGCTGGTGATGCTGAAAGGCTGCGGATTATTGCTGCTCAGCCAGCTGATCTGCAGCGGCTGTTCGAGGCGCTGGTTTTTGCCGACGTGAATCAGTACGCCATCGTTCAGGGCGGCATTATTCAGGTCATTAAATAAATGCGCGCTGCCGCTGTTATTGCTGCTGGCCTGCGCCAGTACAGTGCCCAGATGCTGGCTGATTAATGCCTGTTGCTCTGCATCTGCCTGGCTGAACAGGGTAATCTGTTGCAGAGCCAGGGCATCGGATAATTCGCTGCTTAACTGGCCATTAATAAATACCAGTCGTGCTGCTTTTAAATTGCCCAGAGTTGCCACTTCACGCAGCCCGGTGGTTAATTCCGACTGGCTGGCAGTACGCTGAAAATCACCGGTCAGCAGGTTATGCAGCGAGGTGTATTTCCAGGCTTCGGTTTTACGGTTGGGCACAGACGCTGCGGCAAAGGCCTGTTGACCGGCTGCATTCAGGGCAGCCAGCAGCGGGTTGCGGGCCTGCTCTGTGGCCAGCGCCAGCTGTTGTGCGTGAAACTGTTCTGCCATGTTACGCTGCTCCGTTGTCTGCGCTTTCCAGCCAGCCGTAGCCTTTTTCTTCCAGCTCCAGTGCCAGCTCTTTACCGCCGGATTTAACGATACGGCCGTTGGCCAGTACGTGAACGTAATCCGGTACGATGTAGTCGAGCAGACGCTGATAGTGGGTTACCACAATAAAGCTGCGGTTGGCATCGCGCATGGCGTTAACACCTTCGGCCACCACCTGCAGAGCGTCGATATCCAGACCGGAGTCGGTTTCATCAAGAATGCACAGGGAGGGTTCGAGCAGCATCATCTGCATCAGTTCGTTACGTTTTTTCTCGCCGCCGGAGAAGCCTTCGTTCACACCACGCTTAAGGAAGCTCTGGTCGAGGTTAACGGCTTTGCATTTTTCCCGCGCCAGTTTTAAAAACTGAACGGAATCCAGTGCTGGCTTGCCCTGATGAGCGCGTACGGCATCAACAGAGGCTTTTAAAAATTCGAGGTTGGAGACACCGGGAATTTCTACCGGATACTGGAACGCCAGAAACAAACCTTCACGGGCACGTTCTTCCGGCTCCATCTCAAGAATATCTTTACCGTTCAGGGTGACGCTGCCGTCGGTCACTTCATAACCATCACGACCTGCCAGAACGTTGCCCAGAGTACTTTTACCGGCACCGTTCGGACCCATGATGGCGTGCACTTCACCGGGTTTAATCTCCAGGTTCAGACCTTTGAGAATGTTTTTGTCTTCAACGTTGGCGTGCAGGTTTTTAATGCTGATCATGGTTAGCAGTACCTTTTTTCAGTCTGTCATCCGCGCAGTGGCAGATAAATTTCAATTTTTTAGTCGCGGTTGAGTCTGGCCTTAATCAGCCGACAGAACCTTCCAGTGACACTTCCAGTAACTTGCCGGCTTCCACCGCAAATTCCATCGGCAGCTCTTTGAATACCTCTTTACAGAAACCGTTAACGATCATGGAAACGGCTTTCTCGGTATCAATGCCACGCTGACGGCAGAGGAATAACTGGTCGTCGCTGACGGTTGAGGTGGTGGCTTCGTGCTCCACGACCGCAGAAGGATGTTTGCTTTCGATATAAGGGAAAGTATGGGCGCCGCACTGATCACCGATTAACAGCGAGTCACACTGGGTGTAGTTACGCGCACCGGCGGCGGTCGGATTCATACGCACCAGACCACGGTAGGCATTCTGACTTTTACCGGCAGAAATACCTTTGGAAATAATGGTCGAGCGGGTGTTTTTACCCAGATGAATCATCTTAGTGCCGGTATCGGCCTGCTGGTAATTATTGGTTAACGCCACGGAATAAAATTCGCCGACTGAGTTATCGCCTTTTAATACACAGCTTGGGTATTTCCAGGTCACGGCAGAACCGGTCTCTACCTGAGTCCAGCTCACTTTAGCATTGGTATGGGCAACGGCACGCTTGGTTACGAAGTTGTAAATACCGCCTTTGCCTTCTTTATCGCCGGGATACCAGTTTTGCACAGTGCTGTATTTAATTTCGGAGTTGTCCAGCGCGATCAGTTCAACCACCGCTGCATGCAGCTGATTTTCATCGCGCATTGGTGCGGTACAGCCTTCGAGGTAGCTCACGTGGGAACCTTCGTCGGCAATAATTAAGGTACGTTCAAACTGACCGGTTTTGGCTTCATTAATACGGAAGTAAGTGGACAGCTCCATCGGGCAGCGTACACCTTTAGGGATGTACACGAAGGAGCCGTCAGAAAATACGGCTGAGTTCAGCGCTGCGTAAAAATTGTCACGCTGTGGCACTACGGTGCCGAGGTATTTTTTAACCAGTTCCGGATGCTCGTGCACGGCTTCGGAAATCGGCATAAAAATAACACCGGCTTCGGCCAGTTTTGCGCGGAAGGTGGTGGCAACGGATACCGAGTCGAATACGGCGTCAACGGCGATGCCGGCCAGTGCCATCTGCTCATGAAGTGGTATACCGAGCTTTTCGTAGGTACGCAGCAGTTCAGGGTCGACTTCGTCGAGGCTTTTCGGCTTGTCAGCCATGCTTTTCGGCGCGGAATAATAAGACAGCGCCTGGAAATCGACTTCCGGGTAGTGCACATGCGCCCAGGTTGGCTCAGCCATTTCCTGCCAGGCACGGAAGGCTTTTAAACGCCATTCGGTCATCCACTCGGGTTCACCTTTTTTGGCGGAAATAAAACGCACCACATCTTCGCTCAGGCCCGGTGCAATGGTGTCTGATTCGATGTCGGTAACAAAGCCTGCCTGGTAGTCATTACCAATGCGGCGTTCGATTTCAGCGTTGCTGCTCATAGTGAACTCTCTCATATGGATGCGGCCCGATCTGCCTGCAGTTCCGCTCAGTGAAACCGCTGTGCGCCGGACCCGCGTCTGGCGTTTACCCTGATGTTCATCCGCTCCGTCCCGGGGGATGCCTGATGTGTAGTGCGCTTTCAGCGCGTATTCTAACGCAGATCAGGGTAATAACAGAGTAATTTAGTCGGGTATATTAATCAATACCGTATTGGTATGCTTTAATGGATGTGCGCATTCTAGCAAAGCGGATGAATTCTGACCAATCGCGACATATTCTCGTTTGGATGGTCTTCTGACTCAGGAATCAGGCAGGACAGGTTTATGCTGAAAATAGGCAAGCTTACCGATTACGGTGTGGTGGTATTAAATGAGCTGGCGCAGGCCGGTGCGGTTAAGCTGTCGACCGATGACATTACCGGTCTGACCGGGCTGGCGCTGCCCACGGTACGTAAAGTGATGAAAGCCCTGGTCGACAGTGGGCTGGTGATTGCACAGCGTGGTGCCCGTGGCGGCTACCGCCTGGCCAGGGCTCCGGGGCAGATCCGTATGCTGGATGTGGTACAGGCTTTTGAAGGGCCGGTTGCCCTGACCGAATGTGCTGCTGATGATCACCAGTGCGATATCACGGCCAGTTGCTCGTTATCGGCTAACTGGGGCGGTATTAATCAGCTGATTACCCAGGTACTGGCACGGGTAACTTTACAGGACATCCGTAATCCGGAACGTCAGGAGCAGCTAGTGCGCGATGCCTTACCGCTGACTTCCTTTATTGAGTTGGTGAATCTGTCCTGATACAGGTCTTGCTGCCGACAATTTTCTGTCATCTTTTCTTATTAGAATCGCCGGAAATCTTTCAGGATGACCGACGATGCGCTTCTTACTCTTCTTTCTGACTTTTTGGCTGGCTCCTGCCCAGGCGCTTGAGTTACAGGCGATGGGAACTTATCGCCGTCTGAATAACGATGTGTATCTGGCGGCTGTTTACAGCGATCTGAACGACAGCCAGCAGTGGCTGAGCGCAGAGCAGCCATTGGCCCTGGAAATCCGTGTGTTGGCGGAGCGTATATCGCCGCGCCGTTTTTACCGGCTGTGGAATGAAGGGCTGGCCATCAATCTGAGTGAAGCGGAAATGAATGCGCGTTTGGAAGATATCAGCCGCTTTACCAATCTGCTGCAAGATGATTTACGTGAGGGAGACCGGATGCTGATCAGTAATGAAAGCGGTCCCTGCCGTGTGCTGATCAATGATGTGGAAGTGCTGTTGATTGAGGATGGTAGTTTTGTGCGTCTGTTGCTGGCTGCCTGGATTGGCAAATTCCCGCAGTCTCCCGGATTTCGTGAAGACCTGCTGCGGATGAAAGCAGCGGAGCGCAGCGAGCTGAAAGCCAGTTGGGATGCCAGACAAATGAAACCGGGACGGGCAGAGGTTATTGCTGGTTGGCTGAAACGTGATGCGGATCACACCGCCCGGGCACAACCGGTCACAGCGGCGCGACCTGTCGCAGCCGAAAATGTAACGGTGGTGGCGCAAAAAGTGGAATCAAATGTACCAAAATTGTCACAACCTGCAGTAAAAACGCCGCCAGCGGTTACAGAACAGGTGTCGCTGCCGGAGGTGTCGGAGCGGAAAAAACAGCCGGAAACGGCATCGGATCTGGCGGCCAGAATGGCAGAAAAACGCGAAAAAGAGCGTGTTTTGGCAGCAGCCGAACAGGCGCACGCGCGAGCGCAGCTGATCGCCCGGCAGCAGGCTGAGATGCAGTATTACCGTGCCTTGTTACGGCAGGCCAATAGCCAGGTTCAGTACCCGGATCAGGCACTGAGAAAACGGCTGGAAGGCACGGTACGTGTGAGTTTGCAGCTGAATCGCGAGGGGGAGTTACTGCTTGCCGATACCAGTGAAAGTTCGGCGGTCAGTCTGCTCGACCGGGCAGCATTACGGGCTGCGAAAAAAGCCGCGCCATACCCTCCGGTGCCGGAGCTTCTGCAGGGAGAAAACTTCGAATTTGATATCCCTTTCCGCTTTGTACTTGCCCGCAACTGACTTTATTTTTGTGATTAAAAACAAGGAATTAGTTCACATTTTAAGAGGTTGCAAAACCTTTCTCTGGTGGCGCAAAGGGTCGTTGAGGCCTGTTGATTGAGGGAACATTATACGGGTGTTTATTGAGTTGTTTGAAAGCAGGAGTGGAGGCTTCACCATGCGTAATCTGTTAACCGTTATTGTTGCCCTGATCTGGTCCGTCCAGAGTCAGGCGGCTGAGTTACAGGGCGTTGGTATTTTTCAGACGCTCAATAAACCCTGGTTTCTGACTGCACTGTATACCGCTGAGGTCAGTGCGGCTGATAAGACTGCCGCCACCGAGTCCGCCGTTGCAGAGCCGGAACGCCTCGAATTTAAAGTGCTGGAAGACAAAATCAGCGCCTACCGTTTCCGCCAGCTGTGGCAGGAAGCTTTTGCGGTGGTTCACGGTGATGATGTCTGGAACACCTATGCCGCCGACCTCAATGCTTTTTTTGAGCTGGTGAAAGGGCCGCTGAAGACCAATGACCATCTGGTTATCGAGCAGGAAGGCGACGCTGCTGTTGTAACCCTTAATTATCGTGAACATGCACGGTTATCGTCTGCGTTCCTGCCGTTACTGGTCAGTACCCTGACCGCACGTATTGCTCCGATTCCGGAACTGAAAGCCGGTCTGCTGGGCGAGTTACCGGCATCCGAAGCCAAGACTCTGTTACTGCAATATGACCGTGGTGAGCCTTCACTGCGCCGTATTGCCGAAACGGCCCGCTGGTTGCGCCGTAAAGAGCCAATGGTCAATGCTCAGGCATCCACATCTGCCAATCTGCAGGCAGCCCGCGTCTCTACCCTCTGATATACTGCGCGCCGTTATTAACGGCGGCGCTTCTTTGTGTTCGCCTGATATTGCTCTGGTATTGATCTGCTATTGCTCAAAAGGTGTGCATGACTCCCGACTATCTTGATCGTTTTGGTGGTATTGGCCGTTTGTACGGCGTTGCCGGTCTTCAGCGTCTGCACGCATCCCATGTCTGTGTGGTCGGCATTGGCGGAGTGGGTTCCTGGGCGGCGGAAGCACTGGCGCGCTCCGGCGTTGGGGAAATCACCCTGATCGATATGGATGATATCTGCGTCACCAACACCAATCGTCAGATTCATGCGCTGGGCGGTGATATCGGTAAGTTGAAAGTGGAAGCTGTAGCTGATCGTATCCGTCGTATTAACCCAGAGTGCAAAGTGCATGCGCTGATGGAGTTTGTGACCGTCAATAATCAGCGTGAATTAATCCATACCGGCATGGATTACGTGATCGACTGCATCGACAGCGTGAAGAATAAAGCCGCGCTGATTGCGCACTGTAAACGTAATAAAATCCGTATCGTTACCACTGGCGCTGCTGGTGGTCAGACTGACCCGACGCAGATTCAGGTCGCGGATTTAAATAAAACCTTTAATGACCCGCTGGCGCGCAAGGTGCGTTCTTTACTACGGCGTGAATATAATTTTTCGCGTAATGCCGCGCGTAATTATTCTATTCCCTGTGTATTTTCCAGCGAACAGCTGCAATACCCGCAGCCGGATGGCAGTGTCTGTCAGACCAAATCCTTTGACGGCGACAGCACGCGGCTGGATTGTTCATCGGGTTTTGGTTCGGCCACCATGGTGACCGGTACCTTTGGCTTTGTTGCCGCCGCCCGGGTGGTGAAACGTATTGCCGACGAGTCCGGCAAAAAGAGCTGAGGCGTTTTAACCGCTGCAGGCGGCGCCTTACAGCGCCGCACCATCAAACACTTCAGTACGCAGGCTGAACGGGTCGATACCTTCAATGCAGCCGATATTCACACGGTAATGGCCAGGCTTGCGCAAGGTCTGGTGAAACGTATAAATACCGCAATGGCGGCAGAAGTGATGCTTGGCGATGCCGCTGGCAAATTCATAGGTGGCCAGGGCGTCATTCTGTACGTCGATGGTTATCTCATCCGCAGCCAGTACAAAGCTGGTCATTAAGGCGCCTTTACGGATGCACATGGAGCAATTGCAACGCAGGCCTTCGCTTATTTCTTCATGGCTAAAAGAAAATTTTACAGCGCCGCAGTGGCAGGAACCTGTATACGCTCTCATTGCACATCCTCTTGTTTAAGATTCAGCCAGTTGAATGAACGGCGCAAAAAAGTGACGGCATTGCTGTCAACCATCAGGCCGTGTGCCATGCTAATTTTCTCCGGCTGCCAGTTGATAATCCGTAGCATATGAGCGCGGGCTTCAGCTTTGTGAAACAAAAAGCTTAAACGCCAGTCGGCCGGCATTTTACCGTTGGGGGCGAGAATCCCCGCGGCTTTGGCCAGCAGACGTTTCAGCGGGGTAAAAGAATCCGGGGCAAAGTTTTCGATCAGGTCTGTCACGATCAGTATTTTTGATGCTTTGTGAAAGAATACGGCTTCTTCCATCACCGCAGAGCCGGTAAACAGCAGTTGTTCTATATCCTCCTGCCAGGGGGCGGTAAAGTCGGGAGTGAAAACACCGTCAAAGCGGATATCGGTACGTTTTTGTTGCACACCCTGAGTTCCGAACAGCTGCGCCTGAGGGTATTGTTGCTGCCACTGGGGCAGAAAAAGATGATGCAACTGGTTGGGTGCGATCAGATAGCGAACGGGGCCGAGCTGATCAATCTGCTGCTTCAGCGTCTCATCCAGACGGATTGGACTGTGTATCCAGAGCGAGCCACATGACAGGCGAATCACTGTCATGCGGGTGGTATAGGGAAGGGTGAAAAAAGGTACCGCTTCCCCGTCAAAAGACCAGATATTATCTGCAAGATTATTCATCGCACTCCCTGCTTTATGTTTGTTCTGTTTAGGGCCTGTCGACACTAATTAAACAGGCCTGTTATCGGCTAAAAATTCCTCAGACAAGGCGCTGAGAGTGTGGCCTAACGGGTTAAGCGAACGAACAGCAACGCAGGATGAGGGATTTTTATCCATAACCCTCCGGGCTGAGGCTAGTTTTTCCCATCAACTTCGTCGTTCGTCATTCATTTAGCCCGCTAATATCACTCCTCTCTCCTTGTTCTGAGAAAAACTGGCTCTCAGCAGGCCGGATTTACTTAGTGTCGACAGGCCCTAATGTTGCGGACGGTTAACCGGGCACTCCGGCATCCGGCATTCATTCACCTCGATGGTGATATGTGCCAGTTGGCGGAAATCACTCAGCAATGCTTTGTAGTGATCGGTATGGCGTGGCTGGTGGGTAACCAGCGAAATAATCGCCGCGTAATCATTACCACTCACTTTCCAGATATGAATATCGGCCACCTGATTATCGCCATCCTGTTCAATGGTCTGACGGATAGCGGCACGCTGTTGATCGCTGATACTGGCGTCGAGTAATACCGGTGCGCTTTGTTTAACCAGACCGATCGCCCAGCGTGAAATAATCAGTGCACCGACAATACCCATTAACGGATCAAGCCAGTTCAGGCCGAAGAATTTTCCGCCCAGCAGCGCGGCAATGGCCAGCACCGAGGTCATGGCGTCCGCCAGTACGTGCAGGTAAGCGGCGCGTAAATTATGGTCATGGCCAGTATGGCTGTGATCATCATGATGATCGTGATCGTGATCGTGGTGCGCATGGCCGTGATGATGATGGTCTTTCAGCAACAACGCACTGACCAGATTAACCGCTAAGCCCAGCAGAGCCACCAGAATTGCCTGATCAAACTGAATGGCGTGCGGCTCAAATACCCGTACCACCGATTCGACCAGCATCACCAAAGCCACGACGGCAAGCGCCACTGCACTGGCAAAGCCACCCAGAACATTCACTTTACCGGTGCCAAAACTATAGGCCGGATTATCGGCATGGCGGCGTGCATAGCGGTAAGCAAATAAAGTAATAAGAAAAGCGGCCACATGGGTGCCCATATGCCAGCCATCGGCCAGCAGTGCCATGGAGCCGTACCAGGCGCCGGCGATAATTTCTGCCACCATAGTGACGGCGGTCAGAATCAGTACATAAAAGGTATTGCGCTCGCCATCCGGATTGCTGCCGCTGAAGTGGTGTGGGTGCTGCCAGTGGCTGATATTGTGCTCGGTCATTAAAACCCCTGTCATACATTTAGCATACGGCTTCCGCTAAATTGGAACGCTATGCCCAGATTTCATGATGTATCGCGACAATCTTATCGCACTTAGCGGCAAAAAGGACGTACCACAAAAATCCGGGGGTTAGTGTCCGCCTTTATGACAAACCACTATTGACACCATGGCCCGGTTAAAGAGAAGGTTCAGCCAATGAAAAAAACAAGCGACAGATTAACTGTCCTCTCTCAGTATTTAAGCGCGCACCATAAAATAAGGAGTATAAGCGAGTGAAACGTCTGTTGTTGCTGATGGTGGCCCTTGGGTCAGTATTGATGAATCCTGCTCAGGTGAGTGCTGATGAAAACCCGGTAAATACAAGCCAGCCTCAGGTAAACCTGAGCGCCGATACAGTGCGCCAGCGCTTGTTCTTGCAGACTCTGGCCTATCGCAGCAGTGCTGAATTCAGCCTTTATTCTTTACAGCATGGTGATCGTAAATCCGCTCAGCGTCTGGATGCCGTATTGGCTGAAGGGCAGGCTATGGCGAACGCTCTTAAAGCAACCTGGCCAGAGCTGGCGCCTGCCTGGCAAGACATGACTCAGTTCGTTGACAGCAACCGTGCCATTGCAGCAAAAGCGGAAGACGTTAGTTTTTCCATCCGCCTGAATGAAAACTACAGCAAACTGTATGCGGTGCTTGATGGCAGCATTCCTGATACCTCGGTACTGGATAATGAAACCCGGCGCATATTGAATATGCTCGATAGTCTTGAACATATGGTTTCAGCTTATCTGTTTTTTAATATCAATATTTTCGGTGGTCTGGCGGTGACGGATACCGGTATCGAACAACAGAATAAACTCTTTAAGGCGTTAACTGCCGAACTGGATGATGCGGAATTACGTACCCAGGTTGAGCGCAAGTGGGGCTTTTTGGAAAGTACTTTGCTGGCCTATAACGAACGCTCAGCCGTCTTTATTGTGACCCGCACCTGTGACTCCATTCGTGAGTTATTACTGAAGAAACTGCAGCCCGAAGACAGTGCTGAATCCTGAGTTAACAGCATAAAAAAAGCCGCAGTTGCGGCTTTTTTATGTCCGGGTTTTTATTCTTCCGCGTTGCCGCTAATCAGGATTCTTTTAATTGTTTCAGCAGCGACTCCGGCACCTTGGTGATGCGCAGCTCGTTACTGCTTTTATCAAAGATAATATCCTTATCCAGCAGGCTGGCAGAGAAACTCAGGCTCAGGTCTTTATTTTTACCGCTGTAGCGGATAAATCCGCGCAGCTTTTTACGGTCGGGAATCAGCTCGGTTTTAATGGCTTCCGCCACTACCTGTTGAGAGGCTCCCTGAGCTGCCAGCTGCTCCGGCGTTAACCCGCTGTTTTGTCGCTGGCTTTGCTGGCGTTCTTTTTGTTTGTCGACAATATAGTGAGCAAAGGCTTTGGCCGGTTCGGCTTTGACCTGGGTTTCCATATAGCTGGCCAGCTCATCGAACACGACCGGTTCACCGCGCAGATCCTGCTCAATACAGTAATCCACCACCTTGGTTTTGTATTCGAAGCTGTCTTCCGGGCTCAGGGTCTGGCTGAACTCGTCAACAATTTCCAGAAACTCTTCGGTTTCGGCAGCGGTATTTAAGGTATCGGTAAAACCAATGCATTCGGCAAACTGGTTCTGCAGCGGTTTATCGCCGCGGCCAAAACTGAACGTCAGGTATTTGCTGTCGTCATCGGCCAGCCAGTCGGTGATGTTGAGCATGACACCAAAACCGGTATTGGAAAAATCCAGATAATGGGTTTCGCTCAGCGTCATATCGGTATTAATCGATACGCTGCTTTTGCGCCGCAGGTGGAACATGTACAGGCGGTCGCTGTCGGCCAGCTGCTCGTAAAAGAAGGCGAGGTAGCCTTCCAGTGCCAGCTCGGTATTGTCGAGGGCGTTGGCGAACTGTTTGCTCAGGCGGCGGGTAAGGGCAACAAAGCTCTGGCGCTCGCCCTGCCAGTCCTGAATCTGCGCCCGCGCCTGGGTAATTTCCGGATGAAAAATACCGTAACGCTTACCCGCGCGCTGGGTCAGCACGGCTTTTAGCTGCGCCGCAGTCTGGGCGTAGAAGTGGGCGACCAGTTCGCTGTCGAGATCGGCTTCCTGTTCACTGCATACCAGCGTTGCCGCCGGGTCTTTGATGTCTTTGCTGATCTGATGGGTTACAAAATGGCGCAGGCTCATGATTTTTTATCTCTTAGCGGGCTTTTAGGGCCTGTCGATACTAATTAAACAGGACTGTTATTGGCTAAAAATTTCTCAGACAAGGCGCTGAGAGTGTGGCCTAACGGGTTAAGCGAACGAACAGCAACGCTGGATGAGGAATTTTTAGCCATAACCCTTCGGGCTGAGGCCAGTTTTCCCCATTAACGTCGTCGTTCGTCATTCATTTAGCCCGCTAATATCCCTCCTCACTCCTTGTTCTGAGAAAAACTGGCTCTCAGCAGGCCGGATTTACTTAGTGTCGACAGGCCCTAGTGTCCGTCAAATTCGCAGATGGCATAAACGTCGAAACCGGCGTTACGCAGTTTTTCGCTGCCTTTCAGGTCTGGCAGGTCAATGATGGCGGCTACTTCCACCACCTCGGCCTGCAGCTGTCGCACCAGCTCACAGGCGGCCAGCATGGTGCCGCCGGTGGCGATCAGATCGTCCATCACCAGCACGCGGTCGCCGGCTTTAAAGGCATCGGTATGCAGTTCGATGGTGGCACTGCCGTATTCCAGATCATAGCTCTGGGTCACGGTTTTAAATGGCAGCTTACCTTTCTTGCGTACCGGCACCAGGCTCAGACCCAGCTCGTAGGCCAGCGGCGCGCCGAGGATAAAGCCGCGGGCGTCGATGGCGGCGATGGCATCCAGCTGCTGGTCCTGATAGCGGTGTACAAAGCTGTCGATCAGCTTACGGAATACGGCACGGTTCTGCAGCAGCGGCATGATGTCGCGGAACATCACTCCATCTTCCGGCCAGTTGGCTACGGTACGGATGGCGTCTTTAATTTCCTGGCTGTAGGCACTCATGGTCTGTCTCTGTCGGTTCGGGTACGGCAATGTACGTGGGTATAAGAGCGTGTGCGGCGTATGGCCTGCGGTGCTGGCCGGCAAAAGAACCGACCATTCAGTCAGGTTTTCTTGGGCTTTGGCCAGCAGGGCATTATAATCCGCGGCCACAAAAAGTCTCCCTCCGCCGGATGCGGATCACTTATGGCAGCAGTCTGCCTGAGTTGAGGCCGCATGAATGCTGGCTGCCGGGCTTGTTTCGCTAACCAACAAAGGTTCTTCCCATGCTGGAAAAGCTGTTTCAGCTGTCGCGCTTCGGCAGCAATGCACGCACCGAGCTGCTGGCTGGTGTCACCACCTACCTGACCATGGCGTACATTATTTTCGTTAACCCGTCGATGCTGGCCGATGCCGGTATGGACCACGGTGCGGTGTTTGTGGCGACCTGTCTGGCGGCGGCTGTTGGCTGCTTTATTATGGGTTTCTGGGCTAACCTGCCGGTGGCGCTGGCGCCGGGCATGGGCCTGAATGCTTTCTTCACCTACGGTGTCGTGCTGGGTATGGGTTACAGCTGGCAGACCGCTCTGGGGGCGGTATTCCTGTCAGGCTGTATTTTTATTCTGCTCAGTCTGTTCAGAATCCGTGAATGGGCGATCAATGCCATTCCGGTCACGCTGAAAAAAGCCATTGCTGCCGGAATCGGCGCCTTTCTGGCACTGATCGCTCTGAAGAATGCCGGCATTATTGTGGCGCATCCGGCGACACTGGTCAGTCTCGGTAATTTAGGTGATTTCGGCCCGGCCATGGCCATTCTGGGTTTCTTCCTGATCATTGCCTTCACCCAGCGTAATATCCACGGTGCTGTGTTGCTGGCGGTGTTGCTGGTAAGCGTGATTGCAGTCGCTAGCGGCCATGTGGAATACACGGGCATTGTTTCTGCGCCACCATCCATCGCGCCGACCTTTATGCAGATGAATCTGGCGGAAGCCTTTGATGTGGCGATGCTGAGCGTGATTTTCGCGTTCCTCTTTGTTGATCTGTTCGATACCTCCGGCACCCTGATTGCCGTGACCCAGCGTGCCGGTCTGACCAAAAGTGATGGTCAGGTGCCACGCTTAAAGCAGGCCTTGCTGGCTGACAGTACCGCGACCGTGACCGGCGCGATGCTGGGCACCTCAACCACCACCAGTTATATCGAAAGTGCGGCCGGTGTTTCCGCCGGTGGCCGTACCGGCTTAACGGCGGTTGTGGTCGGCGTTTTGTTTCTGCTGAGCATTTTCTTCGCACCACTGGCCGGAATGATTCCGGCTTATGCCACCGCCGGTGCGATTTTTTATGTTTCGATTCTGATGCTGTTCACGCTGAAAGAAGTGGACTGGGAAGACCTGACCGAAGCCGCGCCGGTGGCTGTGGTACTGCTGATGACGCCGCTGACCTTCTCCATTGCCCATGGCATCACGCTGGGCTTTATCACCTATGCGCTGGCGAAAGTGCTGGGTGATAAAGCGCGTGAACTGTCTGCCGGTGTCTGGGTGCTGTCGGCGCTGTTATTGCTGAAAGTAATTTTTGTGCACTGATAGAGAGTGCGCAAAACGCCCGGTTATCAACGGGCAATAAAAAAGGCAGTGGAGCAATCCACTGCCTTTTTTGTTTTACCGTTCTGGCTGATCAGCCAGCCAAATACTGCGCATGAAAACGCAGATGATCATCAATAAAACTGCTGATGAAATAGTAGCTGTGATCGTAGCCTTCATGACGGCGCAGGGTCAGCGGGTAGCCGCTGGCTTTGGCGGCGTCTTCCAGTGTTTCCGGGTGCAGCTGGTTGCTTAAGAAATCATCGGCCAGACCCTGGTCGACCAGCGCGGGTAAATGCGCTGACGCAGGACTGTTGCGCATTAACTCGCTGCTGTCATAAGCCAGCCACTGCTCACGGTCGTTGCCCAGATACGCGCTGAACGCTTTGATGCCCCAGGGGCAGCGGCTCGGGTTGCTGATCGGGCTGAACGCCGACACCGAGGTAAAACGCTGCGGATTTTTCAGAGCCAGCGTCAGAGCACCGTGCCCACCCATAGAGTGACCACTGATGGCGCGCTTGTCGCTTACCGGAAACAGCGCTTCGATTAAGGCCGGTAATTCCTGCAGTACATAATCTTCCATGCGGTAGTGCGCAGCCCATGGCGGCTGAGTCGCGTTCAGGTAAAAACCGGCTCCTAAGCCCAGATCGTAAGCGCCCTGCGGATCGTCGGCCACGCCTTCGCCACGCGGACTGGTGTCCGGGGCGACGATGGCAATGCCCAGCTCAGCGGCCAGGCGCTGGGCGCCGGCCTTCTGCATAAAGTTTTCATCGCTACAGGTCAGGCCGGACAGCCAGTAGAGCACTGGCACCGGGTTGCCATTACTGGCCTGTGGTGGCAGAAAAATCGCAAAGCGCATGCTGCAGTTAAGCACCGCCGACTGATGCCGGTATTGCTTATGCCAGCCGCCAAAACTTTTGTTCTGGCTGAGGCGCTCAACATCGGTATTCACGTCCGTCATAGCAGCCCCTTACTGGTTGTAATGAATAACGCTGCGGATGCTTTTGCCTTCGTGCATTAAATCGAAGGCGTCGTTAATGGCATCCAGACCCATGGTGTGAGTAATAAAATCACTCAGTTTGAATTCGCCTTTTAAATAACGCTCAACGTAATCCGGCAGTTCGCTGCGGCCTTTCACACCACCAAAGGCGGTACCGCGCCAGACGCGGCCGGTGACCAGCTGGAACGGACGGGTGGAAATTTCCTGACCGGCACCGGCAACACCGATAATCACCGATTCGCCCCAGCCTTTGTGGCAGCATTCGAGTGCTGAACGCATCACGTTAACGTTACCGATGCATTCGAACGAGAAGTCCACGCCGCCGTCGGTCATCTCGACGATCACATCCTGAATCGGCTTATCGAAGTTTTTCGGATTGACGCAGTCGGTCGCACCCAGCTGTTTGGCCAGTTCGAATTTACTTTCGTTAATGTCGATGGCGATGATGCGCGAGGCCTTGGCCATGGCCGCACCAATCACCGCCGATAGACCAATACCACCCAGACCGAAAATAGCCACGGTATCGCCTTCTTTTACTTTGGCGGTGTTCATTACTGCGCCCATACCGGTGGTGACGCCACAGCCCAGCAGACAGACTTCTTCCAGTGGCGCCGTCGGGTTGACCTTGGCCAGAGAGATTTCCGGCAGCACGGTGTACTCAGAAAAGGTTGAGCAACCCATATAGTGATAAATGGTTTTGCCGTTTTGCGAGAAGCGGCTGGTGCCGTCCGGCATCAGGCCTTTGCCCTGAGTGGCACGGATTTTCTGACACAGGTTGGTTTTACCCGACAGGCAGAACTTACATTCGCCACATTCCGGGGTGTACAGCGGAATCACATGGTCGCCAACGGCAACACTGGTTACGCCTTCACCAATGGATTCCACAATACCGCCGCCTTCGTGGCCGAGAATGGCCGGAAAAATACCTTCAGGGTCTTCACCAGACAGGGTGAAGGCATCGGTATGGCAGACGCCGGTGGCAACGATGCGCACACGCACTTCACCAGCCTTGGGTGGCGCTACCTGAACTTCTTCGACGGATAACGGCTGGCCCGGGCCCCAGGCAATGGCGGCGCGGCAGGTAATGGTTTCTGCGGTCATGGTGTATCTCCAACAGCAAAGGTGATGGGTAAAAAATTCTGAACAGGCAGTGTAATCATTTCTTTTGGTGAGATAATCCTGCTGGTTATAAAATCACTTTTACATATTGGTAATAATCGGGCGGAAAAGATGCAATCAATACCCCAGTGGGAGGGCATCCGTGAGTTTGTGGCGGTGGCGGAATCCGGCAGTTTTACCGCGGCGGCGGTGCAGCTTGGGTTGTCTACCGCGCAGGTGAGCCGTCAGGTGCGGGCACTGGAGCAGCGTCTCGGCAGTGAGTTGCTGTTTCGCACCACGCGACGGGTGGCGTTAACCGAACCGGGGCAACTCTATTACCAGCACTGCCGCCTGCTGCTGGATGGTCTGGCCGAGGCGGAGCTGGCGCTGGGCAATCTGCAGGCTACGCCGCAGGGTAAGCTGCGCATCACTGCGCCGATGAGTTACGGCGAGCGCCATATTGCGCCCTTGTTAAATGACTTTGCTCTGCGTTATCCGCAGATTCAGCTGCATTATCTGCTCACCAATGAAAAGCTCGACCTGGTCGGCGGCGGTTACGATATGGCCGTGCGACTTGGCAAACTCGATGACGATCGGCTGGTCGCGCGGCGTCTGGCATCGCGTGAGCAGTACACCTGCGCTTCGCCGGGCTATCTGGCGGCCCATGGTGAGCCGCACTCGCTGGCGGAACTGAAGCAGCATAATTGCCTGGCCGGTACCCTCGATTACTGGCGTTTTCAGGAACAGGGACGCGAGCGGGTGGTGCACATCAGCGGCAGTCTCAGTGCTAATAGTGGCCCGGCGCTGCTGGATGCTGCGCTGAAAGGCATCGGTATCGTGCAGCTGCCGGATTATTACGTGCAACCCTATATTGAGCGCGGCGAGCTGATCAGCCTGCTGCCGGCCATCCGCCCCTCGCATGAAGGTATCTGGGCGCTGTATCCGCCAAGCCGCAATTTATCGCCCAAGGTGCGCCTGCTGATTGATTATCTGGAGCAGCAGCTGAACGGAGCGGGCAGCGATCCGGACGCTGAATATCTGTAATGACTTAACCGCTACGAGTCCTTATAGTGCGCTTTTTAACGCCCGCATTAAGGCACGCATCATGAGCTATACCCTCAGTCAGAAAGAACATCAGGCCAGCCTGAAACTGTCGAACCATCAGCGCTATCAGTATTTTATCGACAAGGTCGTGGCGCACGGCGAAATCTGGAGTCTGGCCAACGACGAAGGCTGGGTCACCCTGACCTCCGAAGGCGATAATTGCCTGCCTGTCTGGCCCCATGCGGACTATGCCGCTGAATGGGCGACCGGTGAGTGGGAAGACTGTGCCCCCAAAGTCGTGCCACTGGACGTCTGGCTGGAGCGCTGGACAGCGGGCCTGACCGCCGATGAAACCTATCTGGTGGTGTTCCCCAACCTGAAAGAAGAAGCGCTGCTGGTCGAGCCGAATGAGCTCGATGAAGCCCTGCGTGAGGCGATGGAATAAGCCAGCCTGCATGGCGCTCATTGCTTGTTGTATAGGTTTTGTATAGTGTTGATGTTCTGTGACATCAACCCTTTCCTGCGGAGAACACCATGACTGTTATTCCCCTGCTTAAACGACTCGCCATGAGCGCTTTGCTGCTCAGTGTCAGCGCCTGTTCAACCCAGGCGGTTGCCATCGATCGCAGTGCTTTTACCACCACTGCTGAGGGCAATGCCTGTGCACCGATTTTTCAGCATAAAATGAAAAAGCTGCACAGTTCCAAAACGCTGGATCTGTGTGAAGTGGTGCAGGGCAGACCGGTACTGTTAATCAACACCGCCAGTCATTGTGGCTTCACCAAGCAGTTTGGCGATCTGGAAGCCATTCACGAAAAATACAAAGACCGTGGCCTGGTGGTGATTGGTGTATCGTCGGACTCGTTTGATCAGGAAGCCAAATCGGAAGAAGAAGCGGCGACCATCTGCTTCGAGAATTTTGGTGTCAGCTTTACCATGCTGGCGACCGTGCCGGTAAAAGGCGATAACGCTCATCCCCTGTTTAAAGAAGTAGCCCGCCAGGACACAGCACCGAAGTGGAATTTTTACAAATACCTGATTAACCGCGACGGTCAGATCATCAGCTCCAACTCCAGTTTTACCATTCCCGGTGATGACGATATTGAAGCGCTGTTGCGTTAACGTCCGCGTTATTTAACGTCACCTTAAAATGCAAAACCGGGTTTTTACCCGGTTTTTTTATGCGTTTTTATAACAGAACGATCTTCTTGCTAGGGCCTGTCGACACTAAGTAAATCCAGCCTGCTGAGAGCCAGTTTTTCTCAGAACAAGGAGAGAGGAGTGATATTAGCGGGCTAAATGAATGACGAACGACGATGTTAATGGGGAAAACTGGCCTCAGCCCGGAGGGTTATGGCTAAAAATTCCTCATCCAGCGTTGCTGTTCGCTCGCTTAACCCGTTAGGCCACACTCTCAGCGCCTTGCCTGAGAAATTTTTAGCCGATAACAGGTCTGTTTAATTAGTGTCGACAGGCCCTAGGAATAAAGATGAAATTCTTTCAGCCCCGAAAGAATGGCAGAAGGGCGGATGCCAAATATTTTTTTATAAGAATTACTCAGGTGAGCGCTGTCACTGAAACCGCTGTTCAGTGCTGAGTGGGTAATGTTGCGGGTGTTATGCACATCGCGCATAAAAATAGCCAGCCTTGACCACAGGCTGAAATGCCGGAACGAAATACCGGTATGTTGTTTAAATAAATGGTTCAGACGCGAATTCGATAAGCCAATCCGGGCGGATAATTCATCCTGTCGCCAGGGGTATTCATCTTTTTGTTGCATCAGTTGAATACATGACGCCACTCTGCGGTCGTAGCTGTTAATGTCGGCCTTCAGGGAATAGCGGATAAGTGCCGATAAATCAGCATTTAATGCCCGTTGTTCAAACCCTTTGTGACACTGATCCAGGTTGGCAATATCAAAAACAGCGGCATCATTACGTAAAAAATTTGCGCGTAATGTTCTTCCCTGCAGTGAATTGACCTCAAAATACAGCGTGGCCATATCCTCACTCTGGCAGTCAACAATATGAGCAGTACCTGCATCGATTAAAGCGCTGCGGCAGCGAACCATCGTCTGGCCACGGAGCTGAACATTAAAATGTCCTGACAGTCCCAGCAGTAATACCAGAGCGCCATGCCGGTGCTCTGTTGTTAAACCGAAATTACCGAGATACACCGCCTGTTGCGGGCGTATGTGCAGAATGCTGTTCATCGTTAGCGTAGCCTAAACTTACAAGTTATAAACGCCGGGCGCTGTTAAGCTTCAACGCATTGTGCTGCATAAAGTAACACAAAAAATAATAACAGGAACCGGGAGTCTTGATCGTGAACATTGCCCCCAAAATACGTGTTGCTGCTTTGCAGACCGATACCCGTATCGGTGATACCCAGCGCAATCTGGCGCATTGTGAAGAGCTGGTTGCGGAAGCCTGCAGGGACGGAGCCGAATGGATTGCGTTGCCGGAATTTTTTAATACCGGCATTGCCTGGGACCCTGCTCTGGCCGCCGCGATTGAAGATGAAAATGGCCCGGCTGCACATTTTTTACAACGCCTGTCAGCTCAGCACGGTGTTGTACTGGGTGGATCATTTCTTTGTCGTCTGGCGGATGGTCATGTGCGTAACCGTTACCTGTGTTTTAACCGGGGAGAGCGGCTTGGTTACCACGACAAGGATTATCCCACGATGTGGGAAAACGCCTTCTATGAAGGCGGCGCAGAAACGGACAGCGGTGAGCTGGGCCAAATCAACGGCGTCCGTGTTGGCGCTGCTGTGTGTTGGGAATTTATGCGCACAGCAACTGCACGGCGTTTACGCACCAGAGTAGACGTTATTATGGGCGGCTCGCACTGGTGGAGTATTCCGCAAAACTGGCCGTTATTGTATGCCTGGCTTGAGTCCGGCAACCGCAAGAATGCTTTGCAAGCTGTACAGGATACGGCGCGTTTGGTGGGAGCGCCGGTTATTCACGCGTCACACTGTAATACCTTCCGTTGCCGTATGCCCGGGTTGCCGCTCTCTTATCACGGCCATCTGGAAGGGCAGGCCGCCGTTATTGATGCTCAGGGCAATGTTATTGCCAGTCGCAGCTATCAGCAGGGGCCGGGAGTGGTGGTTGCCGATGTCTGTTTACAGGCTCTGACCCCGCCTGATCCGCTTCCTGAACATATCTGGTTACGCTCGCGGGGAGTGGTTCCGGCGTTGTCCTGGCATTTGCATGGCATGTTGGGACGTCGCTGGTATCGGCACAATATTCTGCGCGCGCTGAGCGGGTGCTGCTGACGCTATCTGTTTAATTTGGGTGGAAAATACAATGTCTGAACTGATGATAGGCCGTGCTCAGGCTGTTGACCTGAGTACGGTGTCTGTTTCCTGGCTATTGGTAACGGCCGCACTTGCGTTGCTGATATCACTGGTTGAAGCCTGGATCGCAACGCTGATTGTGTATGTCAAAGTAAAACCGTTGAAGCGTCTGTTTCCGGCACCGCATAACCTGATCCGTTCTCATGTGGATTATACGATTATGACGGCGCTGCTGGGGTTCAGCTATTTTGCGGTAATACAGCTGGCTATTGATTTGCCGGATACGATTATTGTGCTGCTTTGTATCGGGGTTCTGTACAACCCGTTTGGATTTCTGGTGAAAGCAATCTGGCCGAATGCGGGCCACAGCGATACGTTCTGGGGAAAACTGGGTGTATGCATCGGTTTTCTGCCAGCCAGTATCGGCTTTGGCTATGTCATGATTATGATTCTGCTCAGACTACCGGGCGGATCAATCGGTTGAATTCCGCGCTTTGGCCCAGGGATCAACCTTGGTGCCGGCCTCTGGCTTATCACGTTTTTCTGCGGCTTCAGTGCTTTGGTTGTGTTTGGACGGGCGCTGGCCGGCGTGTGCAGCAGGGCGCTGTTCAGAGCGGGCGGCAGGGCGCCCTGAGGTTTGTTGCCCGGAACGCTGACCCGGGCGTTGACCTGAACGCTGCGGACGTCCGCCACGGCCAAAGGCCGCGGTTTTTTTTGCCTGCTTGGCCCGCATGCGCTCGGCGTCTTCCAGGCTCAGTACGGCAGGTTCGCCCGGAGTCTGGTCGGCCGGAATAATGCGGTCACGGGGTGGCAGAAAAAACTGCTTACCCATTGCCCGCGGCAGGCTTTTAAACTGATACAGATAAAAGGCTTCTACTTTTTCCCGCGCCCAGTCGGTTTTTTTCAGGAATTTTACGCTGGATTCAATGCTGGGTTTGGTTTTAAAGCAGTTGATATTCAGATACGCATGCAGGATTTCAAAGCCATAATGATCAACAAGTTCAATCAGCAGATTTTTTAAACTGACCCCGTGCAGCGGGTTGTTCTGGTAATTGACCTGATCGTTCATGGCGGTATCCGGTAGGAAGAATGAACGCTCTATTGTACGGATTTCAGGCGGGCGATCCTATAGCGGTTTTGTAGCCGGGAGTAATGCTTGCAGAAACAACCTGTCTCCCGCTTTTCTCTTCACAATCAGCGCTGCTAAACTCGTGGTTAATAACGGAGGTTATCGATGACGCTGACTGAATTTCTGAGTGTTGATCCGCTGAGCTGGCCGGCAATTGCCGCCTGTTTACTGTGTGGCTCCATTGTTGGCCTTGAACGCCAGCTGCGGGGCAAGCCGGTGGGCATCCGCACCTCATCGCTGATTGTACTTGGCACCTATGTGTTTATTGCCTTATCTCAGGCGGTCACCACCGATGCTACCGATGCCTCGCGTATTATCGGCCAGGTGGTAACCGGTGTTGGTTTTCTCGGTGCCGGAGTCATGCTGGCCAAAGACGGTATGGTGCTGGGCGTGACCTCGGCGGCGACCATCTGGGCGCTGGCTTCCATCGGTATCTGCGTGGCGGTGGCCAGCCCGCTGGTGGGTATTAAGCTGGCGTTGCTGGTGGTCGCGATTCTGGTCGGCGTCGATATTCTGGAAAGCTATTCCAGCATGCTGACCCGCGGTGTGCATGCCCGCTACAGTGCCTGGCGTCAGCGCCGCTGATTTTTGTGGCTGTCTTTAGCGGCAGCCATTCTCCGACGTCCTTCCTTTTCCTCTCCGCCCTGTGCTACCTTGCGCCGCTTTTTTGCAGCGGGGTTTTTTATGATCTGTGGTTTTGACTATGGCACGTCCAATTGTGCTATCGGTGTGATGACAGATGATCGTGTCAATCTGCTGCCGGTCGACGGCGAGAAAACCTTTATGCCATCGGCGCTCTATGCACTGGCACGCGAATTAATCTGCGAGCAGGTTGGTCTGGGGCTGTCTGCCGGTACGCTGCGTGATGATTTCCTGCTCAGCCGTAAAGTGCCGTTACAGCAGGCACTGCGGGCCCGCCGTGAGCTGGAGTTAAGCAACGATGAACAGGTTATGTTTGTTGGACATCAGGCCTTTGCTCATTATTTTGCCGATCCGGAAGAGGGCTACTTTGTTAAGTCGCCGAAATCCTTTTTAGGAGCCAGCGGCTTACGGCCGGAATTTGTGCATGTTTTTGAAGATATCGTCACCGCTATGATGCAGACGGTAAAACAGCGTGCTGAGCAGGCTTCTGGAAAAACACTGACCCATACCGTAATTGGCCGGCCGGTTAATTTTCAGGGCTCACGCATCAGCGATAACAGCGCAGAACAAAGCAATCAGCAGGCACTGGCTATTTTAACCGCCGCAGCCAAACGCAGTGGTTTTCAGCAGGTTGAATTTTTATACGAACCGATCGCTGCAGGCTTAAGCTTTGAACGCAATCTTGCTGATAATAAAACCGTGCTGGTGGTTGATATCGGTGGTGGTACGTCCGATTGTGCCATGGTGCGCATGGGGCCGGATCACCGCGGGCGCAGCGAGCGCAAAGCGGATTTTCTCGGTCACAGTGGTGAGCGGGTCGGCGGTAACGATCTGGATATTCAGCTGGCGGGTAAACAGCTGATGCCACTGTTCGGCATGACCGCGCCATTAAAAAGCGGCAAGCCCATGCCCACCAAAACCTTTCTCGATGCCGTATGCACCAACGATGTCGGCGCTCTTGGCCGTTTCAGCAGCCTCGAAACCGGACTCTACCTTGAGCAATTGCAGCGTGATTGTTTACAGCCGGAATTAATTGCCCGGTTAATCCGCCTGCGTGATAACAAGCAGAATCAGCAACTGGTGCGCAGCGCAGAAAATGCAAAAATTGCCTTATCCGACAGCGATAACACCTGTGTGGCACTGGATTATATTGAAACCGGGCTGAACACCCATATTCAGCGCACAGAGCTTGAACAAGCCATCGAACGTCCGCTGCAGCGTATTATGGCGCTAATGCAGGAAGCGGTTGCTCAGGCCGGCGTACAGCCGGATCTTATTTTTGTGACAGGCGGCAGTGCCCGTTCGCCGGTTATCCGTGAGGCCGTTGCCCGGGTGTTTGGCAATATTGCATTACTGGACGGTGATCATTTCGGCAGCGTGGCATCGGGCCTGACGGAGTGGGCGGAGAAAATTTACCGCTGATTTTTCAGCCTGCCGGCTGACCGCCGGTAGGGTATCGCGGCGGTCAGTGTAAGAGGCTTGCCCGGTGTTTCATCCATTCTGGTTACATCTTTCAATCTTTTGGCCAGTATAGCTTGTGTCAGTATTCGCTTATTGTCAGGAATTATTCTGATGAGACCTGTGATATGAGCGCCTTTTGTTTGCCTGAGCACAGGCCCACTTCTTTATTTCTTGCTGCAGTTATGTGTTTGACCACGTTTCTGCTTGCGTCTTTCCCTGTTTATGCTGAAAAAGTGGTGGAAAAAAATCTGACACTGACAGCATTTATTGGTGCCGATTCAACCGCTGTCCGCCTCAGTGATAATTCGGCGGGTGCAGATATTATTGATGGGCTGAAGTTTTACCGCAGCAGTAACAACGATTGTGACAGTGAAAATTATGCTGCCTGCAGTTCCGGGCAGATGGATATTTTCAGCCGTAACGGTAGCAACAGTAATATTATTACCGACACCGCTGCGCAGTTAAATCAGACCGGTTATTACCGTTTCCAGCAAGGCAGTTTTTTCAGTGATCAGATCGGTGTGACGGCCGGAGAAAATCTGACCGCAATGCCGGTGCGCTTTGGCCATGCAACGGTGAAGTTTAAAAATAAAATATGGGTTATTGGTGGCCGTACCCGCAGTACTTTTGACAATGATGTCTGGTCATCCAGCGATGGTGTGTCCTGGGTGCTGGAAACCGCCCATGCTGCCTTCAGAGGGCGCGCCGGACATTCGGTTGTCTCTTTTCCCGATCCTGCAACCGGCGAGGAAACATTGTGGCTGACAGCCGGTATGACCTGGGACGGAATTCCTTTTAATGATATCTGGTCGTCAGTGGATGGTGTTAACTGGACTCAGGCTTATCCTACAGACCCGGCTTCGGAACGTTTCCAGCGCCGTGATCAGACCCAGCTGGTTGTTTTTCCTGACCCGGTAACGGGCAAAGATAAACTGTGGCTGATTGGCGGTGGTTTTAATTATTTGCAGGTTGGTGTGCATTTTTTCGGTGTCCTTAACGATGTCTGGTCGTCTGTCGATGGCAGAAACTGGGTCGAAGAAACCAGCAGTGCTGCATTCCCGCCACGATTATCCCATCAGGTGGTTGTTTTTCCTGATCCGGTCACTCATGAAAAGAAACTCTGGTTGATTGGTGGTGGTACGGGTGGGGCCGACAGAATTGACGACTACAGGCATGATATCTGGTCATCAACGGATGGTGTTAACTGGGTTCAGGTAAGAGAGACCAGCCCGTTTTCACGCAGAACTCATCACCAGACCGCCATTTTTACCGATCCGGTGGATGGTATTGAAAAAATCTGGCTGATGGGTGGTTTCTTTATGGGGACTACTCTGGGCGATATCTGGTCGTCTGTGGATGGCGAAAACTGGCAGAAGCGGCTTGAGCGGGGAGCATTTGTATTTGCCAGCCGTTATGGGCTGGAAGTCTTTACGGACCCTCTGACCGGTCAGAAAAGGATGTGGAAAATTGCTGGCAGAACACCAACCAATGGTCCGGAAAAAGATATCTGGGTATCCGACGACGGCGTTAACTGGGCGCAGGCTTACCAGCGACAGCTGATATTATCTCCGACCTTTTATGATATTACGGCTCCGGCAATCAGAAGCGGAAAAGTATCTCCGGCTACCACCTCACTGGTGCAGGGGGGCAATACTACGCTGACCGTTGTACCGGATGCTCATTATCGTATTCAGAATGTGATGGGCTGCGATGGGGAATTAACCGGCAATCTTTATCAGATTAATAATATTGCCTCTGATTGCATTGTCATCGCTCAGATGGCGGCGATTCTTTATACGGTTAATACCCGGTCAGAAGGTCAGGGGGCGCTCACTCCGGCGCAGAAAATTGCACAGGAAGGCAGTAATCTGCAATTAACAGTGACGGCGGAGCCTGGCTACCGGGTTGCCAGTATCGGTGGTTGTGATGGCTCTTTGTATGGGGATATTTATCGTATTAATAATCTGTCTGCTGACTGTACAGTCAATGCTGTATTTGAACGCATTACCTATCAGGTCAGCACTATGGTCAGTGCTAACGGCAGTATTACGCCGGTTGATCCGCGGGTGATTGAAGGTGAGGCGCTTGAGCTTACCGTAACCCCTGACGCAGGTTTCCGGCTAAGCCGCATTGAAGGCTGTGGCGGAGAATTAACCGGTAATAATTACCGTATTGCAGCGGTAACGGCAGATTGTTCGGTAACGGCGGTATTTGAACCGATCATGTTCACTGTAACCGCTGTTGTGACGGGTGACGGATTTATCACACCAGAAAGTGTAACCGTTGTCGAAGGTGAGGCCGCTGAACTGACGGTTACTGCTGGAGCGGGTTTTCATTTAAGCCGTATTGAAGGCTGTGGCGGAGAGTTAACCGGCAATAACTATAATATTGCTGCACTAACGGCAGACTGTTCGGTAACAGCTGTCTTTGAACCTATTACTTATCAGGTCAGCACACTGATCAGCGGTAACGGCAGTATTACGCCGGCCAATCCGCGGGTGATTGAAGGTGGGGCGCTGGAGCTTACCACGATCCCTGATGCAGGTTTCCAGCTAAGCCGCATTGAAGGCTGTGGCGGAGAATTAACCGGCAGCGTATACCGTATTGCAGCGGTAACGGCAGACTGTTCGGTAACGGCTGTCTTTGAAGCGGTTATGTATACCGTTACCAGTATCGTGACCGGAGGCGGTACGGTAAGCCCTGCGCTGATAACCGTCGCCGGGGGAGCGGATGTCAGCCTCAGTATCAATGCGGATGACGGATATCAGTTAACGACGGTCAGCGGCTGTGACGGGGAATTATCCGGTAACAGCTATACGATCAGCACACTGCAGGCAGATTGTTCGGTTGCGGTACATTTCAGCGCGGTGGAACCGGCGGTTATTTTTGTCGCCACGCCGGTGTTTAATATTCCGGCAGGAACTTACTCTGCTGCCCAAACGATCACCATCCACAGTGCCAGCGAGGATGTCAGTATCCGTTATACGCTGGACGGCAGCAGCCCGGATATTAATACCGGCAGTGTGCTGAATAATGGTGGTACAGTGCTGTTGACTGAATCCGCACAGCTTAAAGCAATTGCCGTTGATGTTGAGGGCAATACTTCGGAGCTGTTACAGGCAACGTATCGTATTGAAAAGAACAGTGCGGCTGCCGGCAATAACTCATCAGGCAAGAACAGTGGTGGGGCGTTGAGTCTCTTCTGGCTGTTGTCTCTGGCACTGCTTGTGACGCTGACCGACCGGCGCAGGCTGGTATAAAAAAAGCGGGCCTGTAATCAGGCCCGCGATTTTTACAGTGTGCGGTTATGGTTTGAGTACAGGCTGAATCAGCGTCTGAATATCCTGCCAGTTCACATATTTAAAATTCTGATTTTCTTCCGGCAGAAAGTTACGGCCATCCTGCACAACTAACATGCCCTGCGGATATTCGGCGCCCAGATTGGCTGCGGTAACTGTTAAACCATCGGTTTCTGAGGCACCATCAATGCCTTTTTCAGCGTTAATACCCACGCGGAAGCGGCCAATATATTCATAGGGTGCTTCGGCCTGATAAAGTACATAGCTGTCGTTGCCCTGGCTGGAAACTACCAGATAGGCTTCTTTTTCGGTACGGTAAATATCCATACCTTCAATATCGGCGACCAGAATGTCGGAGGCTGCTGCAACCTGAGTGAGCCTGTCTCCGGCGTTGGCTTCCGCGCCAATAGTCCAGATAGCAACATCTTCTTCACCCAGGAATAACTGCTGCTTTGTATCATCAGCGGCACAGCCTTCCGGTTGGGAATTGACGCGGAATTCACGCACTTTGTTGCCACTCCAGCCATTGGCCGAGTCGGTAATTTCATATTGTTCAAAGCGTCCGTCTTCGTCGTTAATAAAAACAAAAAACTGTTCTTTAAGGTTTTTGTACATGCACAGGCCGTAGACATTATCCAGAGTGGTGGTAATTTCTGTGGTGGCACTGACATGTCCGCTTAACGGATCAATATGAAATAACGCAATGGCCTGGCGGTCACGCTGGCTGGCTGCGGCAATATCCGCAGGCTGGTTTTTAAAGGTAAAGCCCTGGCGCACATCGACATTATTAACCCGCCCGGCCTGCAGTTCCTGCAGCTCCTGACCATTAAGATCATAAACATAAAGACCGAATTTTTTATTGGTGCCTAAAATGCGGCTGTTTTCCGGTGTGTGAGTATTTACCCAGATAGCCGGATCGTCGGCAGCATCGCCGGTTTTCCGTACCGGTGTTGTTTCTGTATGGGCAGCAATTTCCGGGATATTTTCCTGATTACGTGCCTGTTGTGGCAGGTGAATATTGCTGCTGAATAACTGGCTGCTGTTATCATCCAGAATAATCAGACGGGTTGTACCATCGCTGTTAATGGCGGTACGCAGGCTGTCAGCGGCCAGTGGCTGGTCAAGAATAACTGCGCGGCCTGCGTCCGTTGCCTGCGTGCTGCCTGCCTGTGGTAAAGGATAGTGGTGCAGAATATTGTGACCCAGCTCGGCGATAAACAGTTGTCCCTGGCTGATGGCTAACGGACCGCTGTTGCTGTGCAGCTGGCCCCACGGCTGCACCAGATCAACGGCCTGACGGCTGACTTCACTTTCGGCGCGGGCGTTATAGGCCCAGACGCCAACATTTTCTTCGCTGACAAACAGCTGACCGCTGACATCATCGGCTACACAATATTCACTGTTGGGAGGCAGCGGGAAGCGACGGATTTCCTGCTGAATTAACACCTTACCGTCGCTTTTAATTAACAGCTGGTGCGCCATCTGTTGCTCGTCGAGTACAAATAACTGCAGTGGCGATCCGGCCGGTTGATACAGGCAGATACCTTCAACCGGGTAGGTCAGCGCCTGGCCGAAGGCCAGATCGGTAATACGCTGGTTGTTAATGCGATAGCTGACCGGGCGGTTATTTTCTTTGTCGATACTGACAAACAGCATGCCTTGCTGATCACGGCGCTGATCAATAAATTCAGCCTGAATGTCTTTTTTATCCAATAGGGTAAAGTGGCTGTCCTGTAATTGGATACCGTTATCCGCTCCGGTACTGAGCCAGAATTTTTGTGTGGTATCCCCTGCGCTGCTGATCAGAATAGCCTGCTCGGCGCTTACCGGCAGAAGGCTTGCCGCCAGCGTTGCAGAAGGCAGGCGGGGCTGATGACCTGTGTTTTCAGACAGGTCGTTACTGGCACAGGCGGCGAGCAGCAACGACAGGGTGGCAGTGCTCAGGGCGCGGTTAAGGTTACGGATAGTCATAAATTAAGTCTTTCTCTTTATATCGTTGTGCATCGGTGTGAACGGCAGGTTGGTATGAATCAGCAGATTAAAAAACCGGACCCATAACAGGCCCGGCTGGGTTCTGACAATCAGAAACTGGTGTAGCTGATACCTACACGGTAGGTCGGACCGTAGTCTTCATACTGTGCGTTGTAGCGTTCTTTGTTGACGTAGGCGTAATACGGTTCATCGGTAATATTGGCGACTTCAAAACTGAGTTTCAGTTGTTCGGTCATTTTGTAAGAGGCATTAAAATCGAGCTGGGTCTGGGCGCTTTGGTAAACATCACCTTTGCTGTTTTCCAGATTGCCGACTTCGGCCAGATATTCCGATTTATAGTTGGTTGCCAGACGCATGCTCAGGCGCTCATTTTCGTAACCGATAATAAAGTTACCGGTCAGGTCTGATTGATTCGGCAGGCTGATATCACGTTTCAGCAGGGTGCCGCTGTCATAGGCCGATACGGTTGCATCTGAGCGGGTAAAGGTCGTGTTGGCGGCGAGCAATAAGCCATTAAAGGGTGCCGGCAGCATTTCCAGTTTGTGGGAAAATGCCAGTTCCAGACCGTTCAGCGTGGCCTGATCACCGTTGCGGAAGGTAATTACCTCGTCATACGCAGCGTAGCCGGCAGAGCCTGCCAGATCGGTTTCATAAATAAAGTTGTCGATTTTTTTACGGAATACAAAGGCCGACAGAGTACCGGCGCTGCCCATAAAATGTTCGATGCCAAGGTCAAAGTTGGCTGCTTCCAGCGCTTTCAGATCCGGGTTGCCCAGCTCGGCTTCGCTGCCGTCATCGGTAAAGTTCGGACGCATCTGTTCAAAGGTTGGACGAACGACGGCATTGGTCCAGGCAGCCCGCACCTGAGTACTGTCGGCCAACTGCCAGCGAGCCTGTACCGACGGCAGAACATGGCTGTAGTCGTTGTCTTTTTTAACGGTGATCAGTTCATCGCTCTGGTTCAGGGCATTGCCGCGTGCGCTGATTTTGGTTTGTTCATAACGTACACCGGCAATTACCCGCAGCTCGTCAGCATCTATACGGCCCATCAGGTAGCCGGCATTGATATCTTCGTCGATGTCGTAATCTTCCAGTACGGAGTCTTCATCATCGAATGCGTCGGCACGATCCAGGGTTGCCATATAGCTGCGCACTTTCGCGCTGGATATTCCCGGCCCAAAACGTCCCAGGCTGTAATCACGTTCGCCACTGGCGAAACCGCTCATAGAAACAGAACTGTCTTCTGACAGGTCTTTATATTTCCAGGTATCGGCATCCTGAGATTTTTCACGCATTTTGGTTTTGGCTCCAAATTTTACCAGTGCAGGATTATCCGCCAGATCGAAATCGCGGGTAATATCCAGCTGCGCCATGGTTTGTTTATCTTCGGTATAGCTGCGTGTACGCTCGATTTTATCCAGCTCATATTGTGCCGGATCGTAAAAAGCGGAAGGAGCATTAATACGTGGCTTACGGCTGTTGCTGAAGCTGAGCCCGGTAATATCCGAGGTGCTGACAAAATCGGCGCCGGCGATGGTGTCGGGTTCATCTTCTGAGGCTTTGCTGATGCCGACTTTGTATTCCACGGTCCAGTCACCGATAAAATGATTGGCGCCCAGGGTTGAGGAAACAATTTTTTGCGTTTCTTCACGATCTTTCAGCGAGCGGACGACTTCAGCATCACTGCTTTCGCCCAGACCGATGGCATCGGCAAATTCAATTTCGTTGGCAACCCGCTGTTCATTATCACTGAACTTGCTGTACAGGTTGTGCATATAAAAGCTGTGATTAACGCCATGTTCGTAATCCAGGTTCAGTGCGGCACCTAAGCGTTCACGCTCGATGCTGTATTCGCGCTGTTCCAGTTCTTCGAGTTTTGCACCGCTATCAAAATCCCAGGCACCACCGGTTTCAACGTTATCTGAGCCGAATTTCCGGTTATCAAAACTCAGTGCTGCAGCAACCCCCAAACGACGGTCGTTACCGAAATCAAAGGTATTGCCACCGGCAACAGAATAAGCCGGGTTGGTTTGTTCGCTTTGCTCGTCATAGCTCAGCTGCGTGGCGGCGGAATAAAATGCCCCTTCACGGTCGAGTGCTGAAATACTGTTAATTTCAACGGCGCCACCAATGGCATTGGCATCCATATCCGGAGTCAGGGTTTTGGTGACCACCAGTGAACTGAGCAGATTCGATGGAATTACATCGAGGGCAACCGAGCGACTGCCGGCTTCCGGCGCCGGAATTTGTGTGCCGTTAACGGTTACGCTGTTTAAATCGGAGCTGATGCCACGGATACGGACAAAACGGCCTTCGCCCTGATCACGTTCGATGGATAAACCCGGCACACGCTGTAAGGCTTCAGCGGCGTTGGCATCCGGTAATTGACCAATGGCATCGGCATTAATAACGCTGATCATATTGTCGGCGTAACGCTGGCGATCAAGGGCGCGCTGCATTTGTGCTGCCTGGCCAATCACCAGAATTTCTTCTACCTCTTGTTGTGCGTTATTCAGCACAATATTGGCCGTCAGGGTTTCGCCATCGCGGATGGTGATGGTGCGGCTGTCGACGGTCTTGCCACCGACCACGGTACTTAACAGGTAATCGCCGGCCGGAACCTGCGGTAACCGGAAGCGTCCGCCTTTGGCGGCCAGTACTTCACGGTTCATGCTGGCATCACCCGGCATTTCCAGACGGATAACGGCGCCGCTGTATACGGTTTGATTGCGGGTGTCGCTGACCCGGCCTTCGAGGTTGCCATCGGCCTGGGCCAGTGCCGCGCAGCTGAGGGCAATGACCGCCGCCAGTGGCTTAATGCAAAAATTCATGCTCGTCTCCATGTCGTTCTTTATCGATCGTTTTTATATCTGCCCCAGGGCCTGTCGACAGATCCTGGCGGGCAGCAGGTGGCGCGACGGTAGAAAGAGCGTATGACGGTTCTGTGACAGCCAATCGGTGATGTGGCATAAAACGACGGTTTTCAGCGGCTTTCAGCCTGATAATGATCCGATTTAACCCTTGTGGCTGATAACGGCAGACGGTGTCAGCTCCGGGTAAAAGCCGATCAGGGTTAAGGTTTGCATTGATGTTTACAGGATGGCTGAGCCCCGGTCAGAGCGGGCGCCGCTGGAATAATCGCAGGTTGTGACAGGCAGAAACGGCCGGTAAAAACGCAAATAATGCTGCACCGTGCTGAGCTGAATTAACCCCCGGGGTGATTTGTGCCGCATTAACGTCCTTATGCCGGATTGTCATGCGGTTGTCATAAAGCCCTGCTAGTTATGCCAGCCATTATTGATTGGCCGGTATTTTTTTATGTTCAGCACGTTGTTTTTACATCGGCGCAAATTACTGTTGGTTTTTGGTTTAGCGTTGGCATCGGTTGTGGCGTCGGTATTGGTCGGTGATGCCAAACACTGGCGTGAAATTGATTGGCTGGATGTTTTGGGTGAGGGTGGCAGTGCAGTGGCAGTTGCCATCTGGATGCTGTTGATTCTGGGTAGCCGCCCGGCGGGCAGGGTAACGGATCTGTTGACGCTGGGGCTGGGGTTTATTTTTCTGGCGATGTGGCAGGATAACCTGGATGAATTTATCCGTATTCCTGCAGAGCAGTGGTGGGACGCCTGGCTGGAATCGGTTGCCATGCCTGTTGGTATTGCGTTGCTGACGTATGGTTTATTTCACTGGCACAGTGAGCAGCTGTCGATTAACCGGCAACTGGCCAAACGTGAGCGGTTATTCCGTGAACATCGTTTTATCGATGGTCTGACTCAGCTTGGGCGCGCCGATTATTTAAAAGAACAATTACAACAGCATTTAAACAGCACCCGGCCGATGACGCTGATGATGGTTGATATTAACGATTTCAGCAGTGTGAACCGTCGTTTTGGTCATCGTGAAGGGGATCGTCTGGTGCGCGAGATTTCTGAACTGCTGTTGCTGAATCTGCGTCAGAGCGATCTTATTTGCCGTTATGCCGGCGACCGCTTTGCTCTGCTGTTACCCGGAACGCAAGGTGAAGCCGCCTTGCAGCTGGCGCAGGAGCTGGAGCTGGCAGTACAGCATTTTGCGTTTAAACACAGCCAGACGGGAGAAACACTCTATCAACGCATCAGCATAGGCCTGACCGAATGCCGCCCTGGCGATCAGCCTGCTCAGAGTATTGAGCGGGTTAATCAGGCCTTGCTGACGGCGCAGCGTCAGCATGGCTGTTTTCTGGCTGCATGACGATGCATTGCGGTCGCTGGTATGAGCGTGACGAGCGGTTTATCGCCGCTCATCATCAGCCGGCTCTGCTGATTGACCTGCTACTGGCGCGCGATATTTCCAGCCATAAAATACTGCGCGGCAGTGGTCTTTTTTATGATGATATTCTGACCGGCAATCATTACCTTTCCCCCGCACAATTACAGCAGCTCATTATAAACGGGCGGAAATTACTGCCTGAAGAGGATTTAAGTTTTCGCTGGGGTGACAGTTTATGGCCCGGACATTATGGCGTATTCAGTCAGTTGCTGGCCAATGCCCCGGATCTGGCAAGAGCACTGCAGGCGCTGGTGGATTTCCGGCATTTTTTATCACCGCTGCTGTCTCCCCGTATTTATCAGGACGAACGTTATTGTTACGTGCAGTGGCTGGATGCCTGCGGCCTGCAGGATGAGCGGCGTTTTATGGTTGAAACAGCAATGACCGGATTAACCGCCATGAGTCGCTGGCTGGCACAGGAAACTTTACCCTGGCGCTATGGTTTCAGCTATGCGCGCCCGGCACAGGACGAGCAGTATCAGGTATATCTGGGGCCGGATCTGCATTTCTCGGTCGGTGTGGATGTGATGATGATTGAAAAACACTGGCTGGAAAAAGCCTGGCCGCGAGGTTCGGCAACGGCTTATCAGGTTGCTTTGCGTGAAGCGCAGCCACTGATTGGCGGGGAAGAGGCCACGAATGGATTTAATGAAGCGGTGTATCATTATTTAATCCGGCAGTTGCGTACACCGCAGAGTTTGCCGGAGGTTGCCCGGGCTTTTGCCATGAGTCCGGCGACTTTTAAACGGAAACTGCAAAAGCACCACTGCCATTTTCAGCAATTGCAGGATCAGGCACGGCTGCATGTGTGCCTGTATTTATTTCACATTAATGGCTGGACCAACGAACAGGTGGCGCATTATCTGAATTTTAATGACACCACCAATTTCCGCCGCGCTTTTAAGCGCTGGTCGGGTCTGACACCGAGCGACAGCAAACAACGATTATTGTTTGCCTAGGGCTGGTGTGGCAGAGACCTTAGCGATTTTCCAGACGGTTATAATCCAGCAGCCCGGCATTCAGCGGATCATTGCGTAAGTACCACTGATGTATCTGATCGCTGTGCGTCCAGAACTGCGGGTCCGTTCGGCGTACGGAAAAACGGTCGGCCAGTTTTTCGTAATCATCTTCATCTGTCAGCCCGCTTACTGCACTGACAAAATCATTCAGGCGGAACGATGAAACACGATAATACGCCGATGGATAGGAGCCGATAATTCCGGGTACCAGGGTCAGATAATCCTCTTGTGGCAGGCGGTTTTCTTCTTCGTAGAGCAGTCCGGTCAGGTTGCTGTGACCGCTGTTGCGAATCAGTGTAAATACCTGACTGTCTCCCTGCATGTTTTCAACCAGCAATAACGATATTTCCGGCATCAGTGTTGCGGCCTGCCCCTGTACCCGGTTAACACGGCTGAGAATATTCAGCTCCTGTGGGGTAATCCGGCGTGCAAGATTGTACTTATCTTCCAGTACCGGTTGCAGATGCTGGCGCAGTTTTTCATACAACTCGGCCTGTGGGTTCTGGCTGTGATAGCTAATCGCCGGATCGTTGAGGATGTGTTTCTCATAACTGACCAGATGTTGTTTTACACTATCGGATGCATCGCGATACCAGTAGTTTGCCAGGCGTACGCGTTCTTCCTGTGGCAGCAGAGCAAGGAAATTAGATTCTCCTTCCATACGCAGAAAATCCATATACAGACGGGTCATCAGCTGATGACCGATGTTGCCGTAGACATCAAACTCAGCAACCAGCAGATAATGGATTCGCTCCAGTAATGAGTAGTTAATAACCCAGGCCGTTTTCGGGTGCTGGCCTACCATGCCTTTTACGACAGTCGAGCTGTCAAAATGACGGAAAATTGTTAAGGCTGCATTGGCATTCTGTATAGCACCGGATGAGGATTGTTTTTTCCGGGTGGAAACGCTGTTATTGCCAGGCCAGATCAGGTTCAGATCAACGGCATTACCATCGGGAAATTTTTCTGCCAGAGCAGCATTCTTGGCATCCAGATATTCATTGTGCAGGCTGGAGTAACGCAGCCAGTTGGTGATAATTCCGGAATTACTTTCTGCCTCTCCGGGTAAACGCAGATGATCACTTTGATCTATCAGAAACTGACTGTAGTCAGGGTCTTTATGCATTTCCGGGTCAACAAAAAACACCCAGAAATGGTCGTCGATGACGTTCAGGGCAACCTGTCCGCGGCACACCGGGCCTTTAATAAATCCGGTGATGATGTATTCGGATTCTTCCAGCATAAAACGGTAACGGGCATTGACCGGTAGCTGAGAAAAGGCAATGAACGGATTGGCTGCGGTTTCCGGTTTATAATCGGGCAGATAATCCACCTTGTATTCAGGCTCGATAAACAGAGCCTTAATCCAGTCCATACGTTCGTTATTCAGGCGGTAAGGCATATGGGTTTTTGCAACAACGCTGCTGCTGTCGCGCAGTAGCCGGTAATAAACACGCTTAACCTGCGGGTCATCGTAAGGCCGGCGTGTTGCTACCGGATTGATGGGCAGCCCTGGTGGCGTGGACGAACGCACCAGCTTGAAAAAGTATTCCGGCCGGTTAATGGGTTGTTGATTGCGGAATAATGGCTCGGGAGAAAAATACAGGCTGGCCAGAAACAAATGTTCGTAAATATAGCGACTGGTCAGTTGTTGCTTTAAATTGTCCTGATTCAGGAAAGCTTCCCAGTGTTCAACTTCGGCCTGTATCGCATCGGGCAGGGGAAGATCCGCTGCCAGAGCAGCGCCATCTTTCAGCCATTGGGTAAGTTTGGAATATTCATCATTGCTGAGTGCCGGTAATGCGTAGGGCATTCCCCACAGTGGATGCTTATCAGCATATTCAGCAAATTCTTCCTGGGTCGGACACTGCTGGCTGCGGTTCAGACCCAGCTCAAAATCATCGTCGTCGAGGAGTTTTTCTGCAGGCAGTGGGTTGTTCGCTTTTAATGTCAGCATCTGATAAAGAACGCTGTTCTGCAGATTAATTTCAGCCGTTTGTGAACGCTCGTTGAGAACCGGGAAAAAATCTTTCTTACGCCATTCTTCGGTGGTTCGTGCATCAATGCCGAGGCGGGTGGGTTCACTGGCGAGAATTCGGGTACCATCGTACACCAGAGTCTTATTGGCACCGCGCATAATCCCTTCCGGGGATGACAATTTAAGCTGGCAGGGCGCATCGTAACAGCCATGACAAACCACGCAGCGGTTTTCCAGAATCGGACGTATATCCTGGCGATAATGGCGTGCCTGGCTGCTGTTGGCTTCGGCTCTGCGATCGGTAATAACGGTTTTACCAAAAAGTTCATCAGCGCTCAGGCCAACGCCGACGGTTGCGCAACCGGCAATCAGAAGTGTCAGAAGGCCAGGTTTGAAAAGACGGTAAAGACGGGGAAAACGCTGTCGCAGCAGAGCAGACATAAAGACTCCAGGGCAAAAAACTCTGCTTATTATAGCGGCGCCCGGATAAGCATGACAGCCGGAAGGCGGAGCCTCCGCGGCTGTCAGGTTTTGCTGCAGCTATCAGGCGTAATCGTAAGGGCCACCTTTTTCCAGTGCTGTCTGGTAGGTTGGTAAAGCGTGAACGCGCTTTACCCAGGCGGCAATGTTCGGATATTCAGATGCCTGGCTGCCACGATTAAGAGCGGCTTCCAGAGGGAATATCAGCTGGAAATCGGCACCGGTCATCTGCTCTCCTGCGAACCAGGAGTTACTGCCCAGATGTTGCTCAATATAACGCAGGTTATTCTGCACATTAGGACCAACATAGCTTTGCATGACTTTGTCGGCGATACCGCGGGCAATGGGTTTGATAAAAAATGGCATTGGAGCCGTTTTGATTTTATTAAAAATCAATGACATCACCATCAGTGGCATTAATGATCCTTCGGCATAGTGCAGCCAGTAAAGATATTGCCAGTAGGTGGCGGAGCCTTCTTCAGGCAGAAAGCGTTCTTTGCCATAAGTGCGGATTAAATATTCGATAATCAGCCCGGATTCAGCAATGGTCTGGTCACCGTCGGTAATAACCGGTGATTTACCCAGTGGATGGATGGCTTTCAGGCTGGCGGGCGCCAGTGATGTTTTGGCATCACGTTCGTAATGCTTGATGGTGTAGTCAACGCCCAGCTCTTCCAGTAACCAGATAATACGCTGTGAACGTGAGTTGTTCAGGTGATGCAGTGTGATCATAAATCATTCTCTGGGTTGCAAGATGAAATCAGTGCCTAGGGCCTGTTGACACTAATTAAACAGGCCTGTTATCGGATAAAAATTCTTCAGACAAGGCGCTGAGAGTGTGGCCTAACGGGTTAAGCGAGCGAACAGCAACGCTGGATGAGGGATTTTTAGCCATAACCCTTCGGGCTGAGACCAGTTTTCCCCACTAACTTCGTCGCTCGTGATTCATTTAGCCCGCTAATATCACTCCTCTCTCCTTGTTCTGAGAAAAACTGGCTCTCAGCAGGCCCGATTCACTTAGTGTCAACAGGCCCTAAGAATGCAGGTAAAATCATTCATTGCGCAGAGTCATTTGTGCCAGTGGATTATTTTTACCCGGGAAGGAAATCGCTGCCCTGTGGCGTTTGGAAGGCCCGGTGTGCGTTCAGATTGTTATCCGCACACCGGTCAGGGGTATCAGAATTTAAACGCGCTGATCTGACTGCGGATGGTGGTGGTGATGTTATCCAGATCCGCACTGGAATTCTGAATCATGGCCGTCGCATCAAGAATGCCATCAGACAGGTCTTTTACATGGGTAATATTGCGGCTGATTTCAGTGGTTACACAGCTTTGCTCTTCCGCTGCCGTCGCGATCTGGGCACTCATTTCTTCCATCTGATCGATCAGGGCAGACACTTCGTCCATCAGGCGAGCGGTTCCTTCCACTTTTTCCAGACTGTCGTCAGTGCCTTCCTGTGATGTGCTCATGGCCTGTTGTGCACTGCTGACGCATTGTTGCAGTGACTGAATTTTGCTGCGGATTTCTTCGGTGCTCTGTGCTGTGCGGGAGGCGAGTGTCCGGACTTCATCGGCAACCACGGCAAAACCACGACCCTGTTCACCGGCGCGGGCAGCCTCAATGGCTGCGTTCAGTGCCAGCAGGTTGGTCTGTTCTGCGATGGTCTGAATCACATCCAGCACCGCACCGATACCTTCGCTTTCTTTGGCCAGTTGTTCCATGCCAGCAATAGATACGCTCATATTTTGCTGCAGCTGGTTGATGGTGGTGCGTGCGGTGTTGGACATGTCGTGGCTTTCTTTTACCCGGTTACGGGTGTTACGCATATTTTCGGCGGCCAGCTCGGCGTGGCTTGCCACTTCACTCACTGACGCACTGACTTCGGTGGTGGCGGTTGCTGCAGAATTCACTTCTTCATTCTGTCGTGTTACCTGATCAGCAGTGGCGCTGCTCGATTTTTTCAGTTGTTCCGAATGGCGGGTCAGGGTATCTGCGGTCTGCTGCATTTCACCAAAAAATGATTGTAGCTGACGGAATAACTGATTCAGTGCCTGGCCCAGCTGAACAAATTCGGCAGCACCTTTTTCGCTGAAGGTTGCGTTCAGTTCACGCCGTTCAGCGACCTGACGAATCCGGTCAATCACATTGACAATCGGGCGGGTGACGCGGTTACCGCTCCAGATACCAATTGCCGTCATCAGACCGGCCATTACAAGGATCAGAATGATGCTTTCCATTATGAGCGTATCTGTCATCTGGCTGACGGTTGCATAGGCTTCATCGCGGTCAATCTCGCTGATCAGTGCCCAGCGGGTGCCGACAAAATCGATATAGGTATAGGCCGACAGTACGGGAACATCACGGTAGTCGTTGATGGTTTGTATACCACTTTCGCCCTGTAATGCTTTTTTGACCGATGGCGTATCCAGCGGCTGCAGGCCAATGGAGGAATTGCGCTGATCAATTTCATTCAACAGCGTTTTGGATAAGCCAGCCTGCTGCAGAGCCTTAAGATAGGCGGGTTTGTCTTCGATTAAAAAACGGCTCTGACTGCGCGGTGTCATATCCTGGCCGACCAGATAGCTTTCGCCGGATTGGCCAAAGCCGACTTCAGCCCAGCGGCTGTCGTTGGTCATAATGCCGTTAATTTTATCGACCGGCATCTGAAAGATCAGGACTCCGCTGCGTTTACCATCGGTAAAAATGGGCGTGGCGATAAAAGAGGCCGGGGCATTGTAAGAGGGCATGTAAACGGCAAAATCACTGAATGCGACCTGGCCTTCTGGCAGGCTCATGGCTTTGTTGAATACGTCGGCGATGCCACTGTCTTTATAGGGGCCGGTGCGCAGAGAGGTGGCAAAATCCAGCTCTTTAAAGACCGAGTAAATAATATGCCCGCTGTCAGCATCGGCGATAAATACATCGTAATAGCCAAAGCGTTGCTGAAACTGACGCAGATAAGGATGAATGGTGCGGTGTAACTCGTCGTATTCGGTGCCGTTATTCAGGGCGTTCAGCTCGGACTTGGCCCCCAGAGGGTTGCTGTTGCCGGAAATATAGGCGCTTTGCAGGTAACGGGCGTTATCGCTCAGGCCGGCGTAAATCTGTTGCTGCGGTGAGTCGTTACCATCGTTCAGCTTGGCAAAGGTGCTGTTGAACTCGTTGGCGTAATAGTTTTTCAGCGGCTGTTCATTCAGTGACTCACCGTATTGCAGTGGATAATCAAAGAATGCAGTTTTCATCAGCACACTGGCCTGCTGAATCAGTGGGCTGCTGCTTAAGGTAATCAGCTGAGATTCCAGTGTGGCCAGGTAGCGTTCGATGCTTGCCTTGTTCAGGTCCCGGCGGCTGACCAATGCCTGAACGACCTGTTGATCAGCACCTTCCCTGGCGGTGGTTATGGAGGTCTGGCTGCCGACGAGGGCTGTCAGAACAACGGCGCAGAGAGTACTGGCAACAATCGTCAGTACCAATTGGTGTTTTATATTCATTAACAGGGTCCATATTCAGGCTTTACGATAAAGCGTAGAATAAACCTCCGTATTTATCGGGGAATATCGTGATAATCTCACGCCATTCTGTGGTGATTTAGTATTAAAACCGGAGTAACACAATGGAACGAACTGAACGCGACTTTTTCGCACGTGATAAAGAAGATCAGGATGCTTTCCTGAGCCAGACCTGGTGCAACAACTGTATGGAAGCCGATCTGGGCATGGTTGAGCCGGTAGAATTTGAGCAGGAAGGTGTGATCTTTATCGAAGGTAAGTGCGCCAAATGTGGCGAGCCGGTAACCACCGAGATTGCCGATGACAGTACCGATGGTGACTGGGACGACGAGTAATCGTTCTGACTGTGGGAGCCTGAAGCAGGCTCCCGGGCATGACTGCTGGCGCGCTGAACAGCGGTTTGAACAGTTCAGCTGTCGCGGTTGATATAACGTAAAATCTCCACCACCTGCAGCGGCGTTTCACAGACCGCCATTGCCGCAGCATCCACTTCTTTCAGCGGGTGAGTCAGAGCCGGATCGTGTTGCACGATCAGCGATTTCCCCAGCGCCGCAGCGTAGCCTGCATCAAAGGCCGCATTCCACTGCTTGTACTGATCACCAAAACGCACCACCACAATATCGGCATCGGCAATCAGCTTGCGGGTACGCAGTGCATTGATCTTGGCGGCCTTATGATCTTTCCAGAAAGCTTTCTCTTCGGCGCCCAGAATCTGGTCGCCGCAGTCGTCGCTGGCGCCATGATTGGTATTTGGCCCGGTCAGTTCAACGTCCAGCCCGGCATCAGCAACGCCACGGGCAATATCGTCGCGCCAGTCCGTATGAATTTCGCCGGATAAATACACGGTCAATTTCATGGTATGAATTCCTGTTATTCGTGAGTGGTCGCAGCCGTTTGATTGACAGCTGCAGCATCGGCCTTGGCCCAGCGGGTGTACAGCATGCTGCTGAGAAACAGTACGATGCACAGGCTGGCGGCCGTGAATGAGCCAAGGCCAACCAGTACGGCAAAGCTCAGAATCGCCATATACGACAGCCAGGCCGCGGCTTTGTGTGAGCGCTTGATCAGGCCGGGAATAAACAGCAGGAAAGGCAGCACTTTAATCAGCCACCAGAGTACGCCAACGGCGTAATTGGCAGTGCCTTCACTGCCCGCCGGAGCGTTGCTCAGCGTGCCGTACAGTAACACCAGCAGAACCGCCAGATAGCTGGCCAGCATGATGCGGTATGCATTCAGGGTTTTCATCAGTTGGCCTCCGCCAGTGCTTTGGCCAGGGTGGCAATACGTTGCCCCTGCGCCTGACAGAGCTGGCTTTCGGCCTGACTCAGTTCGTTATTGTTATCGGCTCCGGCCCAGTGGCTGGCGCCGTAAGGTGTACCGCCGCTCTGGGTATTGAGCAGGGCGGCTTCGCTGTAGGGAATACCGGCGAATACCATGCCGTGGTGCAGCAGTGGCAGCGCCATACTCAGCAGGGTGCTTTCCTGGCCGCCGTGCAGTGACGAGCTGGAGGTAAACACCCCGGCCGGTTTGTTGATTAACGCGCCGGTCAGCCACAACGGGCTGGTGCCATCGAGGAAGAACTTCAGTGGTGCGGCCATATTGCCAAAGCGCGTCGGGCTGCCAAGCAGTAAGCCGGCGCAGTGTTTCAGATCATCGGCGCTGCAGTATACGGCGCCGCTGTCCGGAACCGCTGGCAGGCTGGCATCGGTATCGGCCGAAACTTCCGGCACGGTACGCAGCCTGGCTTCCATACCGCTGACTTTTTCGATGCCGCGCGCCATCTGCTGTGCCATGCGCTCCGTTTTGCCATGACGGCTGTAATACAGCACCAGAACGTAGGGCTGGGCCATTACAGAATCTCCAGAACCTGTTGTGGCGGCCGGCCGATACGCGCCTGTGATCCTTTGATCACGATCGGGCGTTCAATCAGTTTTGGGTGCGCGCACATGGCGGCAATAATGTCATCATCGCTCAGCTGCAGATTGTCGAGGCCGGCTTCTTTGTATTCGGCTTCTTTTGTGCGCAGCAGATCACGGGCGCCGATGCCCAGTTTGCTCAGCACGCTTTTCAGTTCGGCGGCAGAGGGCACATCCTTCAGATATTCGATTACCTCGGGTTCAATGCCTTGTTCCTGCAGCAGGGCCAGGGTTTCGCGGGATTTGGAACAGCGTGGATTGTGGTAGATCTGTATTTCGCTCATGCTTTGCGTGTCCTGTGTCGTTGTCCGGTATTACCGGCAGCGGATGATGTCTGGCGGCCGTGAACAGCCTGTCGGGCAATTTTGTCTCACGGACTGAATGGCCGGTATCTTAACAAAGGATGCCTGCGCTGAGGAAAAGCTTGCGTAAAAAGCCGGTATTTTTGTTTCCGGCAGCACTCAGACGAACGGGAAATTGAATATGACAGTCAGTGGACAGGAAGCGGCAGCGATTCTTACCCCGGTGCGGCGCTTCTGGCGGCGTTTACGCCTGACAGGCCAGATTTTATGGCAGACACTGAAACGCTTCGAAGGGGAAGAGCGGCGTCGTGATGCTGCTGCGTTAACTTACACCACACTGTTTGCGCTGGTGCCGGTGATCACCGTGACCTATGCCATTCTCAGTGCCATTCCTGAGCTGCAAAGCTGGGGCGATCAGGCCCACGGTGAGCTTCTGGCTTATGTTATGCCGGAGGGCAGTGAAACGATTTCGGCTTATCTGGTGCAGTTCAGCCAACAGGCGCGCAAGCTGACCTGGGTTGGGGTCGTTTTTCTGTTTGTAACGGCTTTTATGTTGTTGCGTACCATTGAGATGCAGTTCAACCGCATCTGGAATGTCGATAAGCCGCGTTCCGGCCTGCAAACCTTTTTCCGTTACTGGGCGGTACTCAGTCTTGGCCCGCTGTTGTTCGGGGCTGCCTTCGCCGCCAGCTCGCTGCTGGCGGCGATGCCTTTGTGGCAGGATGCCGGTGCCTTAACCGGCCAGATTGCCTTACCCGTCAGGCTGTTGCCCTGGCTTTTAAGCAGTGGCGCTATCTGTGCGCTGTATATGCTGGTACCCAATTGCCGCGTGCCGTGGCGTAATGCCTTACTGGCGGCGGTACTGGTGGCTACGGTATTTGAAGCCGGTAAGTTTCTGTTTGCCAAAATGGTCGGGTTATTTCCGTCGTACCAGTTAATTTACGGTGCCTTTGCCGCGGTTCCGCTGTTTCTGCTGTGGATTTATCTGGCCTGGATGCTGTTATTGCTGGGCGCCGAGCTGAGCTACAGCCTGAGCCATGTACGCAGCCAGAAGCGCCGATTGCCGTTGTTATGGCAGCGCCTGTTGCTGTTGCAGACGCTGTGGCAGGCACAGCAATCCGGTCAGCTGCCGGATGAAGCACGCCTGTGCCGGCTGGCCCGTGATCTGCCGGCGGCCGATGTCGGACGCCTGCTGCAGGAGTTTCAGCAGCAGGGTTGGGCGACCCAGACGCAGGATCAACAATGGGTATGGATTGCCGATCTGAATGGTCTCAGTCTGGCGTCTTTTTTCCGCACACTGACACTGCAGCAATTGCAGCAGCCGTTACCCGATAATATCAGTGGAGCGGCGTTCCGCGCTCTGCAGAACTGGCAGCAACAGTGGCTTGAACAGCGGAGTAGTCTGCTCGATATACCATTAAGCGAATTGTTGCCGGCAGGGGCCATTACTGCTGAGGAAGAGCGCGAACCGGCCTGAAAAGTCGCATCTGTGCGTCTGCTTGGGTAGAATCCGCGCACTTTTATAGCAGGCAGCGGGATGGAATTATGAAAAACGCCCTAACGGATCAGGCACCGGACATCGCCGCACCTTCGGTCGCCCTGAAGGTGCATCCATGGCGTTCGGCTCTGTATGAAGAGCTGCACAACCGTCCTTCACCGATCATTGAAGGCAGCTGTCACGTTGCCCACTTCACGGTTTTGCTGAACGATAACCGCGAAGATCTGCATGCCCATGTGGTCGATCTTTGCCGTCGTTTCAGCGTTCCTGCCCCAGCACCGGAATCGTCCTGCCTGTATCAGGATTTCGGTGGTTTTGAGCTGCGCTGGGAGCGTCACCTGGAGTTTGCCAACTTCACCTTTATCTGTCCCGATGTTGAGCCTTTTTCTGCCGATGCGCTGAGCTTTGTACCGAAAGACTGGCTGGCGGCGATGCCCGGTGAGCTGGTGGTGGCGGTGAATCTGGCCTTGGTCGGCGAGCAGCCGGATGAGAAACAGATTCAGCGCTGGTTTGAGGGGCAGCGGGTTTCCGGCGCCTGGGTGGCCGATGATAAAGCCCAGGTGTGGACAGCTTTTAAGCTGCACTCTGATGGTTTTGGCCGCATCGTGGTGTGCAATAAAGGCGCCGCAACCACGACTCAACAACTGACACCGTATCAGACCGGCCGCCTGGTACAGCGCTTATTCGAGCTGGAAACCTACCGCTTGATGTCGCTGATGGCGCTGCCGATTGCCCGTCAGATGGGCGGCGAATTAAGCCGTATCGAAGATAACCTGGCGACGCTGAATCAGAGCATTTCCGATATTGATGCCGGTAAAGACGAACGTGTACTGCTGCAGGAATTGTCGCAGCTGGCGGCCGAAGTGGAACGTCACCGCTCCAACACCAACTTCCGTTTTTCGGCGGCCGTGGCCTACCACGATCTGGTGCGTGACCGTCTGCGCCAGCTGAAAGAAAGCCCGATTGAAGGCATGCAGAGTCTGCGTGAGTTTCTTGAACGGCGCCTGACTCCGGGCATTAAAACCTGTAACTCGGTGCGTGACCGGCTGGAAGATTTATCACGCCGCATCAACCGCACCACCAGTCTGTTACGCACCCGCGTCGACCTGTCGATTCAGGAGCAGAATCAGCATTTACTGTCTTCCATGAACCGCCGCAGCCAGCTGCAGCTACGGCTGCAGCAAACCGTGGAAGGCTTGTCGGTAGTGGCCATCGGTTACTACATTCTGGCTTTGCTTGGCATTGCTTTTACCGCCCTGAAAGCGGCGGGTCTGAATATCAACAGCGATCTTTTGAAAGGCATTGCCTTACCCGTTGTGCTGGGGGCCGTGTACTGGGGCGTACACAGTCTGCGTCAGCATATTACCCGTCGTGCCCGTGAGCCCGGCGCGGCTCAGGATACGGATGGCCAAAAGGGAAAGTAGCGGCAAAAAGCTGACGCAAAGCGGCGAGTGCTTGCCGCTTTTATTTATAAATTATTGATTATTAACAGGATTGTTCGTCTGGCCTGGTAATTGCTCCTCTCTTTTCAGTCTCTTTGGGAGGATGTCAGGTGGATATCAATAATTCCTCGTCCGGTTATCAGAACCTGCTGGCGATGTTGGGTAAAAACGTTGCTTCAACAACCGGTGCGCTGAATGGCGACAGCAGCCAGACAGCTGAAAGTAGTGAGGCAGCTGCGGCCGGTCAGGCCAGGTCTGCGGCTGCAGGCCAGATCAATACCGACAGCAGTGATAAAGTCTCTTTTTCCTATCGCGCAGAAAAACTCAGCCGCATCAGTGCAGAGTTTTTTTCCGGCACTATTAATTCCAGCCAGATTCCGGCGCTGACCCAGCGCTTGTATGAAGATGGCTTTTTATCCAACAGTGATTTTCAGGCGCTGGGTGGGCAAACACAGCAGGTATCAGCCATTGCCGAGGCTTCCAATTTTCTTAACAGTTTTATTCTGAACGAAGCCGTGGATGGTGACAGCGAAGCCGCCAAATCATTACTGAATGTTGTGGATGTGATTGGCCGTATGGATGAACGTGCCACACCAGCTCAGCGCCGCGCCGAAACCGAAGCATTTGACTACGTTGCCAACTACACTGATCTGCTGAAAGAGGCGGGAGCACCGGACGATATAGTGGCCGGTTTCGAGAATGTTCTCGATGTTCTGACCGCACTCGATACCGTCCGCAAAAATGAGCAATCGACAGGTGCACTGGCCAGTTATGCCAGCGTTCAGGAAGCATACAATGACCTTTATTCCGATGAGAATTGATGTACGTAATATCGGCACTGTAGTGGCAGGCTGCCTGTGCAGCTGGGCTGCTGCAGCTAATGGCCTGTACTGGGCCAATGAAGGGCCGGCGGCACCGGAAAACGGTGCCGGAACAGAATTTGGCCGCAGCGAGCTGAGCCTGACACTGCCACTGGAGTACAAAAAACGCGGAGCAGAGCAGGTTTCATCATCATTTCATCTGGATATGAGTAAATTCCGCTGGAGCGGCACCACCGCCTTACAAAACGATTATTTCTGGATTTCTTTACCATTGGAGTATCGTCAGAAGCGTGGCAAAAATGCCGAGTTTTTATTACGTGCAGAGCCGGGCTTTATGACCGATTTTAATGTCCTTGACAGCGAGAGCCTGGCGATGAATGCCGATCTGATTGGTCGCATTTACCGTCGCAGCGGTGCGTTCTGGCAGTTCGGTCTTACTGTTAATCGTGAGTTCGGTGACTTTAACCCGCGTCCGGTAATCGGTATGGCAACTAAAGCAACACGCGACACCGAAGTGTTACTGGGTTTTCCGCAAACCAGAATCCAGACACGCTGGAGCAACGATTTATCGTCCTATGTGCATTTGCGTCCGGCCGGTGGTGTCTGGGTTGAAGAAGTGAAAGATCAGACCGGTACGTTTAAGGCAAATTACACTAACTGGAAGCTTGGACTGGGTGGTGAATTTCACTGGCGCGGTGCTTTATGGCTGACAGCAGAGCTGGGCCAGATGCGTCATCGCCGTATTGTGGCAACCGATACCACCGGCGTGCAGGTAAAAGCCACACCAGCCGATGACCGCTACTGGCAGGCCGGTATCGAATTACGTTACTGATGCTGGCGATCAACGGATAGTGAAGAAGCCCGGATTCCCGGGCTTTTTTGTATCTGCCAGAAGGTGGCAGCAGGGAAAATTGATCTGCCAGGACTGTTTACAGAGGGGCGCACTCTGTTTTTCTGCCGCATGCTGGCCACTGGTTTATCGTCGTGTGTCTGTTATTGTCGCGGCTCTGTTATTGTCGCGTTTCTGTCATCGTCGTGCGTTGTCAGATCTTTTAATCATGACGTTGCATCTGCTCAGGAAAAAATATGGATAATAATGTGCAAAAAAACGGAACGGCGTCCTGGCTGCATAAACATGGGCGTTCACTACTGGTGGTGTTCATCCTGATGCTGTTATTTCTGCATTTTGTCGTGGGCTTTCATCATATTCCAACGCACTGGGAAAGCTTCCGGATTAATGTGCTGCATCTGGGCGGAGAAGAGTTTTCAGATCTGGATAATGTACCGGAAGCCCGCAATGAAAACGATAATGCCGACTCTGCCTGGGCTGAAAATTCGGCATCAGCACAGGATTTTACCGTCGCTGTTGATGCTCCTGAGGTCCGTTATCCATTCGACATCAATAAAATCATCGATCCGGAGCGTAAAGCTGAAGAAATTAAGGCAATACAGGCGGAACATTTTGAACGACTTGAAATTGCTGATGATTACCCGATTGATGAAAATGCCCAGAGTGGACTGATTCGTCTGACTGAGGGTTTACTGCTGGATGTCATCCGTGAACAGGGCTTAACCATCCGGTTGGGAACCTGTTACAACAATCCACGGACCGATGGTAACTACCGCTGCATCAGCTGTATGGTGCTGTTATACGACGATATGGTTAACCGCTACCAGGAGGCGCCGGAAGGTATTAACTTTATGAAGCCTGCTTACGATTTTTGCCGGCCTTCAGAGGGGGCGTTATGGCAGGCAAGGGATCTGACGATGAATATCCCCTACGACTATGCATTGTTTAAACGCTACAGCGTGAAAGATAAAGAGCGGCTATAACGCCGCTCTTTTTTATGTGCCTATGAATGCCAGTGCCACAGCTGTCAGTGTAGAAAAATTGTTGCAGCTATCAGCGCAGAAACAGTGCTGCTGAATCGTCGTTAAAATAAAAGGTATTCAGCAGCCACTTATCTTTTGGCTTGTAAAAAATAAAATGCCAGGTCATCAGGTGGCGTTCAAATTTTTGCAAGAATATATATTTAACCAGAGTGTCGCCGATCAGCTCTTTGGATACAAAATCGTAGCCTAAGGATTTGCCATAATGTTGATCCATTACCGGCAGTTGCGAGCTGACATTATTCATCTGCGCGTTAAATTCCGCTTCTGAAAACATGACATAAGGTTTTAACAGGGCCAGGCCTTTGAGCATGGCGTTATTACCGACATCGGTCATGACCGCCTCAGCCAGTTCTTTGGTTTTTTCTATTGATGCCAGCGATCTGGCTTCAGCGAAAGCCTGCAGTGGCAGCAGTGCGGAAAGGAAAAACAGGATTCTTATCATGAGGAGGTCTCTGCTGGAGTATTGGCCCGGAAATACGCCGGGAAGCGCTGCAGAGGAAATCGTCAGAACGAAGCGACAGAACGGCTACATGAGGTCAGCGATCCGGAGGGGTTGCTGCATTCCTTTGCCTGACGGAGGCTAATGCAGGTAGGCTTCAGGCACAATCGTCAGTATTGGACGCCGGAAGTATCTGGCCCGAAAGGACAGAAATTTGGTGTCCTTTCGGGGTACCGGCAGGTTTATTCCTTATCGGTGGTTTTGTCTGCGACGTCAGGAGCGTTATTCATTTCTGCTGTTGTCGCTTTCGGCTGTTTGTTTTTCTGTTGCTTTGCCCAGCGGATCATCCACTCCTGCAACACATCCAGCGGCAGTGCTCCCTGGCTGAGAAGGGCGGAATGGAAACCGGCAAGATCAAAGCGGCTGCCAAGAATGTCTTTTACCTGCTGGCGAATCGACAGAATACGTAATTCACCCATCTTGTAAGAGGTGGCCTGCCCCGGCATCACCAGATAGCGGTTAACGGCCGCTTGGCTGTCGGCACGCGAAAACGGTGTATTTTCCAGGCGGAAATTAATCGCCTGTTCACGGCTCCAGCCTTTGGCGTGCAGGCCGGTATCCAGTACCAGACGCATGGCGCGCCACAGTTCCATAATCAGGCGTCCGTATTCTTCTTCTGCCGATTCGTAAGCGCCCATTTCGGCGGCCAGTTTTTCGGCATACAAAGCCCAGCCTTCGCTGAAGGCGCTGTAACTGAGATTACGGCGGAAATCCGGCAGCTGTTCATTTTCCTGGGTCAGGGCAATCTGCATATGGTGACCCGGCAGGGCTTCATGGAAGGCAAGCGCCGCCAGACGGTAGCGTGGCAGGTCGTTCATACGCGCCGGATTGACGTAATAAATACCGGGACGGGTGCCGTCCATCGACGGTGACTCATAGAAAGCGATAGGGGCATTGCTCTGGCGATAGTCTTCCACCGCTTTAACCACGATCGGGCTGACCGGCAGGCGGGTAAAAAAGTAGGGCAGGCGTTCGGCCATCTGCCGCACTTTATTTTTCTGATAGCCAATAAATTCATCCCGTCCCTGCTGGTCATCGGGGAAACGGTAGCTGCGTTCTTCCATCCACTGAAAAAAGTCGCGTAACTGCTGCTGACTGTTACTGCCTTCGGCTGGCTGATAGCCGAGGGCCGGCATCAGGGCAATGATTTCCTGCTGAATGCGGGTAACTTCGGTCAGCCCCAGCTGGTGAATACGGTCGGCATCAAACTGGCTGTTGGTGTAATGCGCCAGCAGCAGCTGGTAGTAACGCAGGCCATCGGTCAGGTTAAGCGCTGCCTGATGCTGCGGTGCGCGTTGCTTCTGCTCGCGTACCAGTGCCAGCATATTGCGGTAGGCCGGTAATACATCCTGCAGCAGTGCTGAACGGGCTTTGCGCTCCAGTAACTTGCGGCTGGATGGGTACAGATTCAGCTGGTCGAGCTTGCTGTTGAAGTCGGCCCACAGTGGTGAGGCGTCCGGGCCGTTATCAAAAGGAATGCCTTTGATAATGGCTTCCATACTGCTCTCGACGGCCGGGTAAACAAAGGCCGGCGGAATAATGCCGTCTTCTTCCGCAGCGCGGATATTCTCGCCCCAGCGCTTGAATAATGCCGGCACCGCTTCCAGCCGGCTGATGTAATCGCGGGCTTCGGGCACGCTGCTGATCGGGTGGTTATTGATTAATACATCCACCACCAGTGTATGCCAGCCGCCCATCTGGCTGAAGGCGTACTGGTGATGTTCAAACGGCACCATTAACAGGCTGAATTCCAGATCTGACAACAGGGTGCGGTAGCTGGCCTGATGGTCGGCTGACAGCGCTTCTTCATCGATGGCGTGCAGGCGGCTGCGCAGGTCCTGATAAAACGCGACCTGCTGCTCCCGTGCCTCAGGAGAAATATCGTCCCAGTCAAACTGGCCGCTGATGCCCAGCTGGCTGCGCAGTACCGGGCTCTGTTCCACCGCAAATTGGTAATACTCATTAAACAACTCATCGGCAGCGGCGTTTGCCTGTTGTTGTTGTTCCTGACTGTAAACCGTTGCCTGAGTATCAGTATCTGGCTTTGGCAGCATGGCCTGACAGCCAGCGAGAACGAGCAGACAGGAAAGAGTGACGGGGCGGAGTAACGAATGTTTCAACACGGTTTTGACTCTGAAAAATGGCGCGGCCGAGTGTAACAGCCACAAGGGCAGGGGTTAAAGAGGAGGGCGGAAGGGGAGCCTTAAAGGGCCGCTTTATTCACAGCATAGGGTGTGCCGTGTGCGCCGTGTTACTCTAACGCCGTATTTCAGAAAGGAGTAACCCATGCGCTGGTTGGTATTGTTAACAGGTTTGCTGGTGTCGCCGCTTTGGGCGCTGGATGCTTTTCCACAGGCGGGTCTGCTGGAAGACAAAACACAGGATGTCAGTAATTACCGTCTGGTTATTTCAGAACTGAAGCGCAATCAGGCCACCACCTATGGTGAGCATGAACGCCGTCTGAAAGGTACGCTCTGGCGCCGGGTCTGGGCGGTGGAAGACCGGGTGCCGCTGGATACAGTGATTAATCATTACGCGCAGCAGCTGAACGACAGTCGGGTGATTTATCAATGCCGTGCCCTTGATTGCGGCAGCAACCCATTCTGGGCCAATGAAATATTTCATAACGCCCGTCTGGGCGGACGTGAACAGAATCAGTTTTATATGGTGGCGCTGAAAGAGCAGGAAGGGAGTAAGGAGAAAAAACTCTACGTTCTCTATGTTATCGAGCGTGGCTCAAAGCAGGTGATGGTGAATCTGGATGTGCTGACCACCCGCGATGCTGTGCAGGAAAGAGCGGATATGAATGTGCTGATTCAGCAGGCACTGGTCAGCAGTCATGGCTGGCTGCCGGGGCTGGTGGTCGAAAATGGCCAGATTAATGAACAGCAGAGCAGTGCGCTGATTGCGTATCTGAAAAATCTTACCCCGGGGATGAAACGCCGTTTATATCTGCTGGTCCATTGCTACGACGCCAGTCATATGAATGACAATATTCAGTGTTCTGAGCGTCTGGCCGAGCAGCTGCAACAGGCGACTTTTGACGGTCAGTATGAACTGAATATTGATGGTCATGGCGCACTGACGCCAGCGCCGGACAACAGCCTGCAGCCGGCTTTACGTTTTATATTCTGGCCAGGGAGATAAGCATGAAAAAAACAGTAGCGCTGGCACTTGGCAGTGGTGCGGCCCGTGGTTACACCCATATCGGTGTGATTGATGCGCTGGAAGCGCGGGGTTATGACATCGTCATGGTGTCCGGTTGTTCGATGGGGGCGGTGGTCGGTGGTTTTTATTGCGCCGGTCAGCTGGATGTTTACCGTAACTGGGTGTGCGGTCTGAAATATCTGGATGTGCTGAAGCTGGTGGATCTGAGTCTGTTATCCGGTGGCGTTATCCGTGGCGACCGGGTGTTTAACATCATCAGTGAAATGCTCAACGGCCGTAACATTGAAGACCTGCCGATTCCCTTTACGGCGGTTGCCACCGATCTGACCAATAAAAAAGAAATCTGGTTTCAGCGTGGTTCGCTGCAGGATGCGGTGCGGGCATCGGCGGCTATTCCCAGTCTGCTGACCCCGGTGGCGAACAATGGCCGTATGCTGGTGGATGGCGCGGTGCTGAATCCGCTGCCGATTACACCCTGTGTGTCCGCCCATGCTGATTTTATTATTGCCGTGGATCTGAACGCTGAAGTGCCGGTACCGCAGGAGCTGGTACACGATCCGGAAAGCGAGCGCAAAGAAAAGCAGGACTGGTTCAACACGCTGGTGGATAAGGCCAGTCAGTGGTTTGAAAACAAAAGCAATGCGCGCAAAGAAGCGAATGACAGCCTCGGCAAACTGGATATTCTGAACCAGGTGTTTGAGGTGATGTCAGCATCGCTGACTCAGTACAAAATTGCCGGTTACCCGCCGGATCTGCTGATCAAAATCCCGCTGAACTGCTGTGAGGTCTACGAGTTTTACCGTGCCGAAGAAATGATCGCGCTGGGTCGTCATATTGCCGATCAGGCGCTGGATGCGTTCGAGGCCGGTAACAGCAGCCTGTATGGCCAGCGTATGGGCTGAAGGCCCTGGGTCAGGCAGCGAATCGTACGGTGGAAAGATGCCCTAAGCCGGCAAAATAGGTAAACTAGCGCACTTTCTGCCCGATTCATCTCACAGAGCTTTTCTTTTATGGATTTACAGCATCACGCCGAATGTGCCGTTGATGAACTTAACACCCTGCAGGATGTGATCCGCTGGTCGGTCAGCCGTATGTCAGAGGCTGGTATTTACTATGGTCACGGCACTGATAATCCCTGGGATGAAGCTTTGTTACTGGTTACCCACGCCCTGCATCTGCCGTGGAATCTGGCCAACGAATGGCGCAACGCGCAGCTGACCCGGACAGAGCGTCAGGCGGCGATTGAGCTGATTCTTACCCGTATTGAACAGCGCGTACCGGCCCCTTACTTAACCGGCGTGGCCTGGTTCTGTAATCTGCCTTTTGTGGTGGATGAGCGGGTGCTTATTCCACGTTCGCCGATCGGTCAGATGATTGATCAGGGCTTTGCGCCCTGGTGGCAGGGCCATACGCTGGACGGTCAGCCGCAGCCACAGCGTATTATGGATCTGTGCACCGGCAGTGGTTGTATCGGTATCGCTATGGCGAAAAAATTCCCGCAGGCCGAGGTTGAGCTGCTCGATCTGTCGTTCGAGGCGCTGGAAGTTGCCGATGAAAATATTCAGCGTCACCAGCTGGAAGACCGGGTGATGGCACTGCAGTCGGATCTGTTTGCTGCCGCCAGCGGCAAATACGACCTGATTGTGTCCAATCCGCCTTATGTCGATGCCGATGATATGAGCTGCCTGCCGGAGGAATATCACCACGAGCCGGAACTGGCGCTGGCAGCCGGGGAAGATGGCCTCGATCTGGTGCGCATCATGTTAAAAGAAGCCCGCCAGTATCTGACCGATGATGGTCTGCTGGTGGTGGAAGTCGGTAACAGCTGGCCGGCTCTGGCCGCGGCATATCCGCAGTTACCTTTTGTCTGGCCGGAGTTTGAACATGGCGGACACGGCGTGTTTGTGCTGCAGGCGCGCGACTTAGATCTACTGAATTAGATTTATTGAATTAATAGACGGCCGCCTGACCGGCCCTGAAATAAGAGACTGATTATGTCCGGAAATACCTTTGGCAAAAGTTTCACCGTGACCACCGCCGGTGAAAGTCATGGCCTGGCGCTGGTGGCTGTCGTTGATGGCTGCCCTCCGGGTATTGAACTGAGTGAGGCCGATCTTCAGCTTGATCTTGATCGCCGTAAGCCCGGCACCTCACGCTATACCACCCAGCGTCGTGAAGACGATGTGGTGAAAATCCTGTCCGGCGTGTTTGAAGGCAAAACCACGGGCACACCGATTGGCCTGCTGATCGAGAACACTGACCAGCGTTCGAAAGATTACGCCGACATCGCCAAGACCTTCCGTCCGGCCCACGCCGATTACGCCTACACGCAGAAATACGGTTTCCGTGATTACCGTGGCGGTGGCCGTTCGTCAGCCCGCGAAACCGCAATGCGTGTGGCGGCGGGTGCTATTGCCAAGAAAGTGCTGGCAGCGAAAGGCATTCAGGTGCGTGGTTACTTAAGCCAGCTGGGGCCGATCAAAATCGAACAGTTCGATTGGGATCAGGTGGAGCAGAACCCGTTCTTCAGCCCGGATGCCTCTAAAGTGGCCGAAATGGAAACCTACATGAACGCGCTGCGTAAAGAAGGTAATTCCGTTGGTGCGAAAATATCTGTGGTGGCGACCGGTCTGTTCCCGGGCCTGGGTGAGCCGATTTTTGATCGCCTGGATGCCGAGCTGGCCCATGCGCTGATGAGCATTAATGCGGTAAAAGGCGTTGAAATTGGCGATGGCTTTGCCTGTGTTGAGCAGAAAGGCACCGAGCACCGTGATGAAATGACGCCGGAAGGCTTCTTAAGCAACCATGCCGGTGGTGTGCTGGGTGGTATTTCCACCGGTCAGGACATCATTGCACATATCGCGCTGAAGCCGACCTCCAGCCTGATCATTCCGGGCCGTTCCATTGATTCCGATGGCAACCCGATTGAAGTGATCACCAAAGGTCGTCACGACCCTTGTGTGGGCATCCGTGCCACGCCGATTGCCGAAGCGATGATGGCGATGGTGCTGTGTGATCATCTGTTGCGTCATCGTGGCCAGAACGCCGATGTGCACTGCACAACACCGGTGATTGCCGCTGAGGCAAAACAGTAAAATGAAGGGCCGGCTCTGCCGGCCTTTTTTGTATAACCGCACTTCAGGCATGAGGCTGAGCGTTCAACGCCATGATGTCTTCCGCTTTGCCGTTTAAACGGCTCTCTTTCTTTTACGCCCTGTATTTCGCCCTGTTGGGTTGTATCGCTCCTTATTGGGGGTTATTCCTGCAGAACCGCAGTTTTAATCCGGAGCAGATCGGTCAGCTGATGGCCTGCTTCGGGCTGGTACGAATTCTTGCACCGAATCTCTGGGCTTACTGGAGCCGTTATTTCCGTACGCCAATGCAGATGGTGCGCTGGGCCGGGATGCTGACCATGCTGTGCTTCTCGCTGATCTGGTGGGCTGACAGCTTTGTCAGCATGGCGGCGGTTATGATTCTGTACGGTTTTTTCTGGGCTGCCATGCTGCCACAGTACGAAGCCATGACATTACAGCACTGTGGCACGCAGGCTGATATCTATGGCCGTATCCGTATGTGGGGCTCTATCGGTTTTGTGCTGGTGGTTTTGGGCGCTGGTTATTTATTCGAGTGGATTTCCGTTGGCTGGTTGCCGCTGCTGATGCTGAGTCTGATGGCACTGATCGGTATTAACAGTCTGACCTTGCCGGAACCTGCTGAAGGGCATCCGCAGCCGGCGCCGTCAGGACAATTTTTAAATTTATTAAAATCACGTCCGGTGCAGGTGTTTATTCTGATGAATATTCTGCTGCAGATCAGTCATGGTCCTTATTACACATTTTTCAGTATTTACCTTGAAAATCATGGATATAAACCAGCTGAGATCGGTTTGCTGTGGTCACTTGGGGTTATTGCTGAGGTTTTTTTATTCTGGAAATTTCACCGATTGGTCAGCTTTTTCAGCTGGCGGACCTGGGTCGTATTAAGTTTATTAATTACAGCGGTACGCTGGACACTGATTGGCAGTCTGGTGGATTTCTGGGGCTGGCTGTTGCTGGCACAGCTGGGACATGCGTTCAGCTTCGCGGCTATGCATGCTGTTTCCATGCGTTATATTCAGCATTTATTTCCGCGGCCACTGCAGGGGCGGGCACAGGCGATGTATTCCAGTGTCGGCTTTGGCATCGGCGGTGCGCTTGGCGCCTGGTTAAGCGGCAGCCTGTGGTTGTCTTTGGGTGGCAGTCAGGTCTTTTTTCTGGCTACACTGGCAGCGTTACTGGGGGCTTTTGTCGCCTGGAAAGGACTTGATGAGAAGGAATGCTGACGGCAATATTTTTTAACAGTACGCTATAAAAATAAATCATAGAACGACAGGGAATAAATAATGAAAATTAATGTCACTTTTGATCTTACGCCGGAAGAATTTCGTCGGGTAATGGGACTGCCGGATGTACAGGAGTTCCAGAAAGAACTTTTTGCCAGCATGCTGGAAAAAATGAAATCCGGCGAAGACGGCTACGATGCCATGAGTTTGTATCAGCCAATGTTTAACGAAGGCATGAATGCAATGGGACAGTTTCAGAAAATGATGCTGAGCATGATGTCGGGTGCATCTTCTTCTGATAAAGAGAACAGTTAGAATTTAAAGTGAATGCTCTAGGGCAATTGGCGCCAGCCTTTGGCCTCATTGTTAAGTGCTTTAAAAATCGATCATGATAAAGGCTGATATTAATCAAGAAATTTATCGTTGAATGCGCTGCTGTCATTTAAGTGTAAGATAAAATGCCCTAGTATGGATTCACCCCAACTGCTATTAGACTTTTGAAGGAGCAAGACTATGCAAGAGAATATTCTTAATGCATTCGCTGAGCAGGCTAAAACCATGTACGCACCCATGGCGAAATTTAACAGTCTGTTTGTCGACAACATGGAAAAAATGACGGAGTTCCAACTGAACGCCATCAAATCATATGCAGACCTGGGTCTGGAGCAGATGAAAAAAGCTGCTGAAGTGAAAGATGCAGAAAGCATGCGTTCTTTTACTGCTAACCAGGCGGAAACTGCTTCGGCACTGAACAAAAAAGTGATGGAAGATGCCAAGGCATTTTCTGACATGGCGATGGAATTCAAAACTCAGATCGAATCCATCATGGAAGAAGCCCGCTCAACTGCAGCGGCTACCACCACCACCGCTAAGCCAGCTGCTGCTAAACCTAAATCAGCTGCCTGATCTCGTCTGATGTCAGAGGCCACCTTCGGGTGGCCTTTTTTGCTCAATCGTTTCTGAATGCAGGTGATACATGAATATGCCAATGGAAAGCATAGAAACAGCCGTTAGTGATTTTTATGATATGGCCAGCCGGGCAGCCGAGCAGTACGGACGTCTGCTGGAAAAGGCGGTTAACCAGCCAACCACGGCTGATGATCCGGCAGCATCTGTGCTGACCGATTTCAGCGAAGCCTTCCGTGAGCTGGGCGAGCACATGCTGGAGAACCCGGGCAAGCTGATGAGTTACCAGATGGATCTGCTGAAAAAACAGCAGGAACTGTATCAGCACACGGCTTTGCGCTTTTTAGGGAAAGACGCTGATCCGGTAGTCACACCGGATAAAAGCGATAAGCGCTTCAAAGATGCACAGTGGAGCGAGAATCCGCTGTTCGATTACATCAAACAACTCTATCTGTTACAGGGCAATACCCTGATGCAGATGGTCAAAGATACCGACGGACTGAGCGAGCATGCGCACCAGAAAGTTGAGTATTTTGTTCGCCAGTACGTCAATGCCCTGGCGCCTACCAATTTTGCCGCACTGAACCCTGAGGTCATCCGTAAAACACTGGAAAGTGGTGGTGCCAATCTTTATGCCGGTATGGAACAGCTGGGTGAAGATCTGGAGGCCAGTGTAAAAGGGGCGCTGAACGTTGCCATGACTGACACCAGTGCGTTTCAGGTTGGCCGCAATTTGGCGACCACTCCGGGCAAAGTGGTGTATCAGAATGACCTGATTCAACTGATCCAGTACACACCAACAACGGAAAAAACGTATAAGCGTCCGCTGCTGGTTATTCCGCCATTTATTAACAAGTATTACATTCTTGATCTGCGCGAGAGTAATTCGTACCTGAAATGGCTGGTTGATCAGGGACATACGGTGTTCTGTATTTCCTGGATTAATCCGGGGCCGTCGCTGCGCGATAAAGGTTTCGACAACTATATGCTCGAAGGCCCTATCGCGGCACTGGACGCCATTGAGCAGGCTACCGGTGAGAAAGAAGTTAACGCCATCGGTTATTGTCTGGGCGGTACTTTGCTGGCAGCCACGCTGGCTTACCTGAAGAAAAAGAAACAGGAGCCGATTAAGTCTGCAACCTTTCTGGCGACCCTGACCGATTTTTCCCAACCGGGAGAGATTGGCGTCTTTATCAATGAGACGGCAATTTCGGCGCTGGAAAAACAGATGAATTTACTCGGGTATTACGACGGCCGGCAAATGGCTTTCAGTTTTAATACTCTGCGGGAAAATGATCTGTTCTGGTCGTTCTTTATTAACAACTATCTGAAAGGTGAGCGCCCGGCGGCTTTTGATCTGTTGTACTGGAATACCGACAGCACCAACCTGCCGGCGGCGATGCATTCTTTCTACCTGCGTAATATGTACCTGGAAAATAAACTGGTGCAGAAAAATGCACTGGAACTGGATGGCGAGAAAATCGATCTGAGTGCGATCAGCATTCCGACCTATTTCCTTTCTACCGCTCAGGATCATATTGCTCTGTGGCAGGGAACCTATAAAGGTCCGCTGCTGATGGGTGGTAAAAACCGCTTTGTGCTGGGTGGCTCAGGCCATATCGCCGGGGTTGTTAATCCTCCTTCAGCCAATAAATATGGCTACTGGACGAACGAAGCTCTGCCTCAGGATCCGGAAGAGTGGTACCGCAATGCAGAGCAGCATGAAGGTTCGTGGTGGCTTGACTGGCAGCAGTGGGCAACCGCTCAGGGCGGCTCTGAGCAGACCGACGCACGTGAGCCTGGAAGCGGTAAGCTCGGTATTATCGAAGATGCTCCGGGGCGTTATGTTAAACAACGCATCATTGATGTGCTGACTAAGTAATCAGCCCTGATTACTGGCTCACAAAAACGGCGCTTCGGCGCCGTTTTTGTTTTTCCATAATTCCGCTATGATGGCCGCAGCATTCAGTTGTAAGGATTTTGCGTGTCACAATTCGATCAGGAATCCATCGTCTACGGCGTGATCCGCCATATACCGGCTACCGATGAGTTCAGTGCCCGTCTTCACCGCCGCGCCAACTGGAGTGCCATTCAGTCATTGCCCTTAGGTGTTGATGATGACTGGTCACTGTTGTGCCGGGAGATGTTCTCCATGCCCGGTGATGATGTGTTCAGTGGCACTTACCACACTCAGCTGATTCACTTTGCTGCTTCCTATAAGGCGGTGGAGTATGAGTGGGAACAGTGGCTGCGTCAGTTCGAGGCTTTGCTGAAAAGCATGTACTGGGTGTCGGCCACCGTGCACCTGGAAACCGAGCTGTCCGGTAAGCACACTTTTAACTGGAACGCCGACCAGGGCCATGTGCCTTCAGATGCCGATCTGCGCATGAGCTGTGAGTGGGAGAGGGAGGCAGGTTTTGCCATCTGATTCCCTCCCGCCCGATGATCACAACTACGCCCGTACTTCTGATAGCGAAGAGGCTCCTTACGGTGAAGATGCGCCGCAGGAAGGCGTTCTGGTAATTCCTTACCAACAGCTGAGTGCTGAGGCGCTGGACGGCATTCTGGAAGACTTTGTCTGCCGTGAAGGCACAGATTACGGCGATTACGACGTCAGCCTGGAAGATAAAAAAGCTCAGGTTAAAGCCCAGTTAGCTGATGGCAGTGCTATGCTTTTGTTTGACCCCGTCCAACAGACCTGCCACATTGAAATGACCCGCGTATTACGCAGTCATGGCTGGTCTGGTGGTGACTATGGATGACCTTAAACAGCAACAACTGAAACGACGCCTGCGCACGGCGATTGGCGAGATTGATGAGATGAAAGCCCAGTTGGCTGAAGTCCGCCGCTGCTGTGCTGAGCTGGCCGCCGCTATGCGCCAGATCCGCGAAGATGCTGAACAGGCAAAACTGGAAGCTGAGCGGCGTAAGCGTATCAAACGCGTTGTCTGATCTTTCCGGCTCAGCCCTGAGCCAGTTCCGGCGGCAATTTGCGCCGCACCATATCCCGCAGTAAAAACCGTCCCGGCCATAAGGCTTCGGCCACATCCAGTGCCACAGGCAGCGGAGCCCCCAGCATTTGTTGCACCAGCAGCTCGGCACAGAGCGGAGCCGAAGCCAGCCCACGTGAACCATGACCGATATTCAGCCATAGCCCCGGATACTGCGGTGCTGCTTTGGCCGGAATGCGCTTGGCGTTACGCACCAGCCCGCTGAAGCGATGCACAAACCCGCGGCTCTCTGGCACCGCTCCGACCATGGGCAAATAATCGGGAGTGGTGCAGCGGAAGCCAACCCGGCCGCCGAGAATCAGCTTCATGCCCTGCTGCTTATTCAGATCCTGCCATTGCGGGCCGAAATCCGGCAGATGATCAAGGTTGGTCTGATGGTCACTGTCACGCAGCTGAGTGTCATCATCCCGCAGGTTATAGGTGGCTCCCAGACACAGCCGGCCATTACGAGCTGGCGCGATATAGCTGCGGCCGCAGAGTACGGTATGCAGTGCAGGAGTCTGTGCTGGGTTTAAATAACTGAGCTGGCCGCGGATGCGCTTCAGTGGCAGATACGCCTCAGGCAGCAGGTTTGTGGCCGCATTGGCGCAGGCCAGTACCAGCTGGCTGCTTTGCAGGATGGTGCCGTTGCTGCACTGAATCTGCCAGCCCTGTGGGATTTGTTGCAGCGTGCTGACCTGACGTTGTGTGAAGCGGATATTCGTGTGTTGCAGCAGAGTCCGGCATAAATCTGCCGGGCTGACCCAGCCTGCCTGTGGGAAAAACAGACCGCCGCTCTGTTGCGGGGCTCCGGCAATTTTCCCCGCCTGGGTCTGGTCCAGCGGCTGTACCAGAGCCTCGGGCAGGCTGCGGGTCTGGCTGAATTTCAGCTGGCGCTGGGCCTCTTTATCATCGTAAGCCAGCTGCAGTACGCCGCATTGTGACCAGTAGGGGTTATCCGCGTCAGCGGCGCCTAAATAGCGGCGCATATAGGGCAGAGCATACTGAAAGGCGGCCAGATAAAAATCGGTATGAATGGCGTTGTCGCCGGCCGCGAGTTTTACATAGAGCCCGCCCTGAGGGTTGCCGGAGGCCTGCTGGGCAATACCTGCAGCATCTATGACATGTACCTTCAGACCACGTTCGGCCAGCGCTCTGGCGGTGGTGGCTCCGGCCAGTCCGGCGCCGATGACAACAATCTCTGCGTCATCGGCTTGTGTGTTCTGTTGCAGCAACCAGGGTTTGTGCAGAAAGCAGGGCGCCAGCTCTGGTCCCTGACGGCGGTTAAAGCTGCCGGCCAGCATCTCGCGTTTACGGCCGTAACCGGGCACCCGCTTCACGTTAAAGCCTGCACCCAGCAGGCCACGGCGGACAATGCCTGCCGAGGTGAAGGTGGCGACCGTGGCGGGCTGTTCTCCCTGATATTGGTCTGGCTGGCGCTGGCTTAAGCGGCGCATACCGCTGAATAATTCTTCTGACCACATTTGTGGATTTTTTGAGGGTGCAAAGCCATCCAGATACCAGGCATGCACCGGGCCGCTTAATTGCGGCAGAGCCTCTTTGACATCGGCAAAAATCAGCGTCAGGGATATACGTTCTTCCGGCCAGACCAGACGATGGAAACCGGCAACCGGCAACGGATACTGGGCAAACAGCTGGGCGCTCAGTTCATTGAGTTGCGGCCACAATGCCAGTGCCTGTTGCAGTTGGCTGAGCGTCAGCGGGAATTTTTCAATGCTGGTGAAATGCAGCCAGGCGCTGTCGTGTTTGCTGCTCTGGCGCCAGCTTTCCCAGGTCATCAGGAAATTCAGTCCGGTGCCGAATCCGGTTTCAACAATGCTGAAATCGCCTTGCCAGCCAGACCAGCGCGGTGGCAAACCGTTGTGCTGTAAAAAAACATAGCGGCTTTCTTCCAGACCGTTATCCACGGAAAAATACGGATCATCAAATTCACGCGAGAGTGGCAGGCCGTCGTCATTCCACAGCAGGTCGGGTGCAGAGGGGGCCTGATTGCTGCTGGGAGTGTCAGGCGCTGGCTGATGGCTGGCCGGCTGGTCGGAAGAGATGGAAGACACAGATATTCTCAGAATGGGTGAGTATAAACGCCGCTATTTTACCGTCAGTACACTGCAGACAAAAAGCACAGCGCTCACGTATGATCCGCCCATGATAACCGAAATTTTCGCCATTATGGCGCCTGTACTGGTCTGTGCCGCCATCGGCTTTTTCTGGGCGCGCCAGGGCTATGCGTTTGATCCGGAATTTATTTCCCGCCTGGTGCTGAATGTTGCAGCGCCCTGTCTGATGCTGTCGGTACTGGGCTCTGTTGAAATCGATATTATGGCTTTTCAGCGCACCGCGCTGGCCTGTGTGCTGGTGGCCGCGTTGATGGCGGTTCTGGGCATCCTGGTTACGCGCCTTCTGGGCGATGATGTACGCGCTTATCTGCCATCTTTTGTCTTTCCTAATGTCGGCAACATGGGGTTGCCGGTATGTCTGCTGGCTTTCGGACAGGAAGGTCTGGCACTGGCGCTGGCATTTTTTATGGTGCTGTCTGTTGCGCATTTTCCGGCCGGGATTTTGCTGGCAGGCGGACGTCAGGCCGGTGGTCTTGCCGGGCTGGCTAAAATGCCAATTTTATATGCCATTGTGATTGCATTGCTGTTGTTATGGGCGGATTGGACGTTACCGGCTGCGGTGCAGAATTCGGTGCGTTTAATCGGTGGTATGACGATTCCGTTAATGCTGATTACCCTGGGTGTTTCGTTGCAGCGCCTGCAGGTCCGGCAGTGGCGTCAGGCCCTGCTTTACAGCCTGTTACGGATATTCGGTGGTCTGGCAGTGGGGTTGCTGGTAGTGAGTGTGCTGGATCTTTCCGGAACGGAAAAAGGCGTTGTGCTGTTGCAGGCATCCATGCCGGTTGCGGTGTTCAATTATTTATTTGCGGAGCGCTACCAGCGTGCTCCGGAAGCGGTGGCCGGAATGGTGGTGATGTCGACACTGCTCTCATTCATCACGATTCCGGCACTGCTCTGGTGGCTGCTTTAATCAGGCCTTACTGAGCTTCTGCTGCTTCCGCTTTATTGTCGTCGCTGATCACGCTGACGGATTCAATCAGGATGCTCTCGCGCGGAATATCGCGGGCGCCGGTTGGGCTGGTGGCGATGCTGTCGACCACATCCATGCCTTTCACGACCTTACCGAACACGGCATAACCGAAATCCCGCGCACCGTGATCGAGGAAGCTGTTGTCTTTTACATTAATAAAAAACTGGCTGGTGGCGCTGTCGATAACGCTGGTACGTGCCATGGCGATACTGCCGCGGGTATTTTTCAGGCCGTTTTCTGCTTCATTTTTAATCGGTGGCAGTGTGGCTTTCTGGCGCATATCGGCACTGAAACCACCGCCCTGGATCATAAAGTCACGGATCACGCGGTGAAAAATGGTGCCGTCGTAGTGCTTGCTTTCAACATAGGTTAAAAAATTATCAACGCTGAGGGGTGCTTTGCTGCGGTCCAGTTCCAGCTCGATATCGCCGGCGCTGGTTTTCATCAGAACATGAACATTATCGGCGCTTTCTTCGGCCTGCAGACTCAGAGGTGCGAGCAGCACCGACAGGCTCAGGGCAGCACTTTGCAGGGTTGTTTTTATCAGACGTTGCATTAATGATCTCCGCAAGAAAAGTATCCGGTTTAGTACCGGAATTCGTTAAATGGTTCATATAGGGTCAGGCTTGTGGCTAAAGCTAAAGTAAGAATCGTATTTTGTGAAGGCTGTAAATGGGCTTTGCGTTCTGGCTGGTATGCGCAGGAACTGTTTTCGACCTTTCACGGCAAGCTTGCAGCCATCGAACTGGTGGTTGGCGACTCCGGGCAATTTCAGGTCTGGGCAAATGATCAGTGCCTGTGGGACCGTAAAGAGCAGGGCGGTTTCCCGGAAATTGCCGAATTGAAGCGCCTGCTGCGCGACTGCATTGCCCCGGAGGCGTCGCTGGGGCATTGCGATCTGGACAGTGGTGGAGATTAAAAGCCCAGACAGCAATAAAACGGGAAACAATGAAACGGAAAGCAATAAAAAAGGGAGCAAAGTGCTCCCTCTTTTATGACGGTGGTTTTTATGACCAGCCGCTGCTGCGTTTGCCACGGATAGACGGCAGAATCAGACCCGCCAGAATACCGATAATGACCAGGCCACCGCCGTATAGAATAAAGGTCTGCTGACGGTTATCCTGCAGCTGGGCATTTTCCGCAGTCAGTGCTTCTACCTGAATTTCCAGCTCCTGATTGCGCATGGTCAGCTTCTTCGATTTTTCATCCAGTGCCAGGGCATTGGCTGAGATACTTTTAATGCGTTCCAGTTCTTTTTCCAGATCGCTGTTCTCACGGCCAAGGCCGGAACGGTCGCTTTTCAGCTTCTCAACTTCGCTCTGGAATTCAGCGCGCTGGGTTTTGGTGGTTTCCAGTTCAGCTTTTACTTTTTCCAGTTCACGGTTGGCCAGGATTAATTTTTCTTTGGCAATGGGTTCCATTTCGAGAAAACGGGTCAGTACGTAACCTTCAACCCCTTTGTCGGTCTGTACTTTGGTGTAACCGGTTTCTGCATCTTCTTCGATAAATATCAGATGTTCACCGCTTGGTAACGCTTTCAGAATGCGGAATTCCTGGCTGGGGCCGGAGCGCAGTTGCAGCCACAGAGTGTCGGTAACGTAGCGTTTTTCAACGGCAGCAGCCGTGGCAGCAGTGGCCAGCAGGGAGAGGGCAATCAGAAATTTTTTCACAGCATATACCTTTTTATTTTTTCCGTTCAGGGAAGGACTTTACGGAACGGTTTAACCGTTACCTGCTGGTAAACACCAGCGCTGACATAAGGATCGGCATCGGCCCAGGCCTGAGCATCTGCAAGAGACGCAAACTCGGCCACTACCAGGCTGCCAGTGAAGCCGGCACTGCCAGGATCTTCGCTGTCGATGGCGGGGTGCGGGCCAGCAATCAGCAGACGGCCGGCGGCGGTTAAATCCTGCAGGCGCTGCAGGTGAGCCGGGCGTACTGACAGGCGTTTTTCCAGACTGTCAGGCACATCCTGACTGATAATGGCGTACCACATGCTTACTGCTCCTCTTTATTCATGTAGCGGTATAAAAACAGCGACTGACCGATAATAAACAGGACGGTCAGCCCCAGCAAACCGAAGAGTTTGAAGTCAACCCAGATATCTTCAGAGAAGGTGTAGGCGACGTATAAATTGGCGATACCACTTAAGACAAAAAAAGCCACCCAGGCGTAATTCAGTCGCGCCCAGATATCGGCAGGCAGGGTAACGGCCTGTTCCATCATGCGCTGCAGCAGGGATTTTTTCATAAACCACTGACTGCCGAGAAAGGCTGCAGCAAACAGCCAGTTAACGATGGTTGGCTTCCACATAATAAAGGCCTGATCGCGCAGCAACAGGGTCGCACCGCCAAGAATGACGACTAAGGCGAGGGTGACCAGGTGCATATTTTCCACCTTACCGGTGGTGGCGCGGATATACAGAACCTGCAGAATCGTGGCCGGAATTAAAACGGCGGTGGCCAGCAGCATCGGCATTTCATTAAACAGGGTGATGTATTCGTCAGACAGATAAGGCGCCAATTGCCCGGTCAGCTCGGGAGCCCACTTATAAACCAGAAAGAAAAGGACGATGGGCAGGTAGTCGAGAAGTAACTTCATTCGCTTAGTGGCTTCAGTGTCATTACAATGGGGCGATTATGGCGTAACCAGGAGTGAGCGTCCACGTGAACTCAGAAATCGATCTTCATTGCCACAGCACCGCTTCCGACGGCAAATTACCGGCGGCTGAACTGGTTGCGCGGGCGGCGGAGCGCGGCGTAAAAACCCTGGCGATCACCGATCACGATACCGCCGAAGGCTATCGTCAGGGGCAGGCTGCAGCGCAGGAACTGGGCGTGCGGTTGATTCCCGGTATTGAGCTGTCCTGTATCTGGGGCGGTGTCACGATTCATATTGTCGGCCTTAATTTTGATCCGGAGTCGGCGGCTATGCGTGCCGCTGAGCAGTCTCAGACCGAAGCGCGCAGCAGTCGTTCCCAGCTGATTGCCGAACGGGTCGGCAAACGTCTTAAACACGATATTAATCTGCAGGAAGTGCAGGCCTATGCCGGTGGAGAATCGGTGGGGCGTCCGCATTTTGCCCAGTATCTGATCGATAAAGGGCTGGTGCCGTCAATGGCCGTTGCCTTTAATAAATACCTCGGTGCCGGTAAACCCGGTGATGTCAAAGCCAGCTGGCCGGAAATGGTCACCGTGGTGCAGTGGATTATTGCGGCCGGTGGTATCCCGGTAATGGCCCACGCGCATCTTTATAATATGACCCGCACCAAGCTGCGTGCCTGTCTGGCCGACTTTGTCGAGGCTGGTGGTCGTGGTCTGGAAGTGGCGTATGGTCAGATGGATAACAACCAGCGCGGTCAGATGGCGGTGTTGGCGCGTGAATTTGAGTTGCTGGGTTCCTGCGGCAGCGATTTCCATGGTCCGAACCGCTTCGGACTTGATCTGGGCGTGATGCCGGCCTTTCCGGCGGATGTTACCCCTGTATGGCAGAGCTGGGCCTGATCGGGCACAGCATAATTCCCTGACATAGCGAATGTTGTGCGTGGGTTAAGGAGCTTTAGTGAGCCAATTTTTCCAGATTCACCCTGATAATCCTCAGGCGCGGCTGATCAAGCAGGCCGCAGAAATTATCCGTAATGGCGGCCTGGCTGTGATTCCGACCGATTGTGCCTATGCGCTGGCCTGTCGTATCGGCGATAAAAAAACCACCGACCGGGTACAGCGTTTACGGCAATTGCCGCCGAAGCATAATTTCACCCTGCTGTGCCGCGATCTGTCCGAGTTGTCACTGTTTGCCAAGGTGGATAACACCAAATACCGCATGCTCAAGGCGCATACGCCCGGTGCTTTTACCTTTATTCTGGAAGCCACGCGCGAAGTGCCGCGCCTTCTGATGCATCCGAAAAAGCGCACTATCGGCATCCGTGTACCCAATAACCCGATCGCCATGGCGCTGCTGGAAGAAATGAACGAACCGCTGATGACCACCTCGCTGATTATGCCTGGTGATGAGCTGCCGCTGTCGGACCCTTACGATATCCGTCAGTCGCTGGAACATGAGCTGGAGCTGGTAATTGACGGCGGTCACTGTGGCTTCGAGGCCACCACCGTGATCGATATGACCGATGAAATACCGGTCGTGCTGCGTCAGGGCGTCGGCGACGCCAGCGATTTTCTCTGACCTGCGCCTCTGACCCACCGCTATTCGTGTTTAAGGAGACTGAAACGCGCCGCTAAAACCGGTATGATGGCGCGTTTTCAGATTCAGAATTTCACCAAGCAGGGCAGTATGAGCAAGCAGCGTGTATTAACCGGTATTACAACCACAGGCACCCCGCATCTGGGTAACTATGTTGGCGCTATCCGTCCGGCCATTGCCGCCAGCCAGGATCAGGCTAACGATACGTTTTATTTCCTCGCCGATTATCATGCCCTGATCAAGTGTCAGGACCCGGCGGCTGTGCACCAGTCGACCATGGAAATTGCCGCCACCTGGCTGGCTCTGGGTCTGGATACCGATAATTCAGTGTTCTATCGCCAGTCCGATATCCGCGAAATTCCGGAACTGAGCTGGATTCTGAACTGTGTCTGCGCCAAAGGTCTGATGAACCGCGCCCATGCTTATAAAGCTGCAGTGGATGCTAATCTGGCCGAAAACGAAGACGCCGACAAAGCCATCACCATGGGTCTGTTCAGCTACCCGGTATTAATGGCTGCCGATATTCTGATGTTTAACGCCAACAAAGTACCGGTCGGCAAAGATCAGATTCAGCACGTCGAAATGGCGCGCGATATCGCCGGCCGTTTTAACCATATTTACTGCAAAAAAGAGCCGTTACTGAGTCTGCCGGATTATCAGGTTGATGATCAGGTGTCGGTACTGCAGGGGCTGGACGGCCGTAAAATGAGCAAAAGTTACGGCAACACCATTCCGCTGTTTTTAACCGAGAAGCAGCTGCAGAAGCACATCAACAAAATCAAAACCAACCTGCTGGAACCGGGTGAGCCAAAAGATCCGGATTCCTCGACCGTATTCCAGATCTGGCAGGCATTTGCCACACCAGAGCAGACTGCTGAAATGCGTCAGGCATTTGCCGAGGGTATTGGCTGGGGCGATGCCAAGAAGCAGCTGTTTACTCTGATCAACGCTGAAATCGGCGAAGCGCGTGAACGCTACAACGACCTGCTGGCACGTCCGGCAGACATCGAAGCCGAACTGCAGAAAGGTGCTGCCAAAGCCCGTGCCATCAGCCAGCCGCTGCTGGAGCAGGTACGTGAAGCCGTTGGCATCTTTAAGCTGGCCTGATATCTGTGAACGACAGCACTGAGAGGCATTCCCTGTGAGCAGCGTCGATCCGCAGAGGCGGGTGGTATCGGGCATGCGCCCGACCGGTCAGTTACATCTTGGGCATTATCATGGTGTGCTGAAAAACTGGGTAAAACTGCAGCATGAGTTTGAGTGCTTCTTTTTTATTGCTGACTGGCATGCGCTGAGCACCGATTACGAAACCGCCGCCGGTATCCGCCGCTCAAGCCGTAATCTGCTGATCGACTGGCTGGCTGCCGGGGTGAATCCCGGTTCGGCCACCCTGTTCGTACAGAGTCAGGTGCCGGAGCTGGCGGAACTGCATCTGCTGTTGTCGATGATTACGCCAACGTCCTGGCTGGAACGGGTGCCCGGCTACAAAGACCAGCAGGAAAAGCTGCAGGACAAAAATCTCAGCACCTACGGTTTTCTCGGTTATCCGCTGCTGCAGAGTGCCGATATTCTGGCTTACCGCGCCGGTCTGGTGCCGGTCGGTGGTGATCAGGAAGCGCATATTGAAATCGCGCGTGAAATTGCCCGCCGCTTTAATCATCTTTATGGCCGTGAACCGGGCTTTGAAGCCAACGCTGTGGCTGCGGTGAAAAAGCTGGGTAAAAAAGCCTCGGCGCTGTATCAGCAGATGCGCACCGCTTATATCAGCCATGGTGATGTTGAAGCCCTGCAAACGGCGCAGGCGCTGGTGAAAGAACAAAGCAATCTGACACTGGCCGATAAAGAGCGGCTGTTGGGTTACCTCGAAGGTATTGGTAAAAGCATTCTGGCCGAACCGCGGGCGCTGCTGACCAGTGAAGCGCGCATGCCGGGCCTTGATGGCCAGAAAATGTCCAAGTCGTACAGCAATATGATCCCGCTGCGGGCCGAGCCCGACGACGTGGCGAAAAAAATCCGTACCATGCAGACCGACCCGGCGCGCATCCGCCTGAGTGATGCCGGAGATCCGGAAAAATGTCCGGTATGGCATTTCCACACGGTGTATTCCGATGAGGCGACCTGCGAGCGGGTGCAAACCAACTGCCGCAGCGCAGCCTGGGGTTGTCTTGAATGCAAACAGCCGGTGACCGATGCCATTATTGCGGAACAGGCTCCGATCCGTGAGCGTGCACAGCAGTTTGAGGAAAACCCGGAACTGCTGGCGCGTATTCTGGCCGAAGGCAGCGAGCGTGCGCGGGATGCCGTACGCAGTACTATGAGCGATGTGCGTGAAGTAATGGGGCTGGGTTATCGATGAGCACACAGGACGTCACCGGACATTCCTCAGAACCGGCCGCAGAAGTGACTGCTACGCCGCTGCCCGACCTGGCGAAAGCCAGCATACGGGTAAAGACCGGCCAGCAGGAAATGCCATTTGCTCTGGTGCAGGGGCAGCCGATGACCCAGCTGCCACTGGATCTGTATATTCCGCCGGATGCACTGGAAGTCATCCTTGAGCAGTTCGAAGGGCCGCTGGATTTACTGCTGTATCTGATCCGCAAGCAGAACCTCGACATTCTCGAAGTAAATGTCTCTGAGATTGTTGACCAGTACATCGAATACATCGACATGATGCAGGCCATGCAGCTGGAGCTGGCGGGTGAATATCTGGTGATGGCGGCGATGCTGGCGGAAATTAAAAGCCGCGTGCTGTTGCCACGTAACCGCGAAGACGGCAGTGACGAGGAAGAAGACGATCCGCGGGCGGAACTGCTGCGCCGTTTGCAGGAATATGAACGCTTTAAAACGGCTGCAGAAAACCTCGACGAATTACCACGGCTGGAACGCGATATCTTCCTGCCGGAAGTGGATGCGCCCGACCGCATTCAGGAGCGGGTGCATCCGGAAGTGGAAATGCGTGAACTGATGCTGGCCTTTGCCGCAGTATTGCGCCGGGCTGAGCGTTTTGAGCATCACGAAATTCAGCGTGAGCAGCTGTCCACCCGTGAGCGCATGAGCGATGTATTGGCACGGTTGCAAAGCGGACACTTTATGTCGTTCCGCGCCTTGTTTGATCCGAGTGAAGGCAAGCTGGGTGTGGTGGTGACCTTTCTGGCGATTCTTGAGCTGGTGAAAGAATCCTTGATCGACATTGTGCAGCAGGATACTTTCGGCCCGATTCATTTACGTGCCCGGGAGCACAGCGCCGCAGGGGCGCCCTCGTATCAGCAGGACGGAGAGCCGCAATGACGCAACCGCCGTTAAAAAACATTCTCGAAGCAGCGCTGATGGCGGCTGGCGGCCCGTTATCGCTGGAGCGTATGCAAAGCCTGTTTGACGAAGACCGTATTCCGTTACCGTCTGAATTGAAAGCCGCATTGACTGAACTGAAGCAGGATCTGCTCGGGCGCGGTATTGAACTGGTCGAAGTGGCCTCCGGCTATCGTTTGCAGGTACGCACCGAAGTTGCGCCCTGGGTGGCACGTCTGTGGGATGAACGGCCACAGCGTTATTCGCGCGCGTTGCTGGAAACCCTGGCGTTGATTGCCTATCGCCAGCCCATTACCCGTGGCGACATCGAAGATGTGCGTGGTGTGGTGGTCAGCTCCAGCATTATGAAAACCCTGCTGGAGCGTGAGTGGGTGCGGGTTGTAGGCTATCGTGATGTGCCGGGGCGGCCGTCGATGTACGCCACCACGCGCGAGTTTCTTGATTACTTTGGTTTAAAAAGTCTCGAAGACCTGCCCAGTCTGGGCGAAATCCGCGAGCTTGATGACGCCAATCGCAAGCTGGAGCTGGGCGATGATGCCGAAGCACGCAAAGAACCGGCGAAAGATTTTGAATTCCGTAGCGATGAAGAAGTGGCCCAGCGTGGTGCTGATGTACTGGCTGCCACCGAAGAAGATCTGGCAAAAGCGGCTGACATTGTCGCGCGGGTAGAAAGTAATCTGTTCGCACGGGATGACGACGACGGCGACGAAGCGGATAATGACGGCGAACCGAAAAAACGCAGCATTGGCGATCTGCTGCAGCGGCTGGAACAGAAAGCCGTTGAAGAAGAGCAGGCGGCTGCAGAATCAGCAACGGCAGAGGCTGACTCCGAAGAGCCTGATTCCGGAGAGCCTGATTCAGAAGAGCCTGATTCCGGAGAGTCTGATTCCGGAGAGTCTGATTCCGGAGAGTCTGATTCCGGAGAGTCTGATTCCGGAGAGTCTGATTCCGGAGAGTCTGATTCCGGAGAGCCTGATTCCGGAGAGCCTGAGCAGGCTGCAGAAGAGAGCGTGGACGAAGATACTGGCGTGCGCGAAGCAACAGAACATACACAAACTGATGGCGAAGAGTACGGCGATGACGCTGACGATATTGCCGTTCAACGGACTCAGGATGTTCCGAGTTTATTTAACCAAACCCCTGACACGATGCGGCCGGATGCCCCTGACGCAGCTGCGGATGAAGAAGATCGATAAATTATGAATGAACGTATCCAAAAATTGCTGGCACTGGCTGGTGTGGCTTCCCGTCGTGAAGTTGAACGCTGGATCGGTGAAGGCCGTGTCAGTGTTAACGGCGTAACCGCCAAGCTCGGTGACCGTGCAAGCCGCTACGACGATGTGCGTGTCGATGGCCGCCAGATCAAACTGGAAGACGCCGGTCGCTCGCGCCGTGTGCTGGCCTATAACAAGCCGGTGGGTGAAGTCTGTACTCTGAAAGACCCGGAAGGCCGGCCAACGGTGTTTGACCACCTGCCGAAAACCAAAGGCGAGCGCTGGGTAAATATCGGTCGTCTGGACATCAATACCAGTGGTCTGTTGCTGTTCACTACCGATGGTGAACTGGCCAACAAGCTGATGCATCCGTCCTCCGGTGTTGACCGTGAATACGCGGTGCGTGTGCGCGGTGACGTTGATGAAGCCATGATCGAACGCCTGAAAGAAGGGGTGATGCTGGATGATGGTATCGCGCGTTTTACCGACGTGAAGTTCTTTGATGGTGAAGGCCAGAATAAGTGGTTTCACGTAGTGCTGATGGAAGGTAAAAACCGCGAAGTCCGCCGCCTGTGGGAGAGCCAGGGCATTGCCGTGAGCCGCCTTAAGCGTGTGCGCTACGGCTGCATTTTTATGCCGTCTAATGTACCGGTTGGTACCTGGGTTGAACTTGGGCAGCGTGAAGTAAACGACCTGGCGGATCTGGTTGGCATCGAACGTAAGCAGACCAAACGCATGGTTGGCCGTGAGAAAGAGCAGTTCCAGCGAGTGGCCAAACGCCAGAAAATCCGCCAGCAGGCGACCGCGCGTAAAACGTCAGCGCCGAAACCGCGCCAGAAGAAAAAGATCGACTGAACCTCTGTATTCGCTGTATTGCTCAGCCATAAAAAAGCCGCTCAATGAGCGGCTTTTTTATGCTTTACGAATTTACAACAGGCTCTTTGATGCCGGTGTATCCAGCTCGTCATCGGTATCACATACCACCCGGTTACGACCGCTGTGTTTCGCCTGGTACAGCGCTTTGTCGGCGCGTTGTACCAGCGAGTCCATGCTGTCTTCTATCATCAGCGTGGCACAGCCGATGCTGGTGGTGACCTGCAACCGTCCTTTATCGTTGCTGAAATCCAGAGCACTGATACTCATACGGATGCGTTCGGCAATGCGCAGTGCACCGGCGTGTTCGGCATTGCTGAGCATGATCAGAAACTCTTCGCCGCCATAGCGGAAGCACATATCGGTCTGGCGGATACAACCGGTAATGCAGCCGACGGCTTCCTTCAGTACCTTGTCACCCATACTGTGACCAAATTCATCGTTGACCAGTTTAAAGTGGTCCAGATCCAGCATCAGTATTGAAAGTTGCTGGCCGTGGCGTTTGGTCAGCTCGATTTCCCGCTGCAGGGTTTTATCCAGTGCTACGCGGTTGCCGGCGCCGGTCAGCGGGTCGCGGAAAGCGGCGGCCAGAGCTTCGTGGTAGCGCAGCGCGTTACGCATCGGATAAACCAGTGTGGTCAGCAAACCTTCGAGATTGGCCAGTTCATGCTCACGAAAGCGGGTCGAACGGTGAAACACCAGATCGCCCATATAATCCTGCTGCGTCTGCAGCCGATAGCTGGCGCTGTGCACACTGTTGCGGCCATAGCTCAGCAGCAGGTTGTGGGCGTTATGGCTGAAGCTGATACCGTCGACCAGTACCGCCTGCTGGATTTCCTCAAAGAAAATTTCCAGCAGTTGCGACAGTTCTAATGTTGTCTGCAGTTTGCCTGACAGCTTCAGCAGCACTTCCGGGCGTATATCGGGCTTCGGTGCCAGATCTCCGATACTGGAAACGATCTTGTCGTCCTGGAGTTCTGCCCGGCCGTTGCTGTGTAACGGACTGACCATGAGTTACCTCGTACAGGTAAATGATTCCTGATCAGTGGAAAGCTATTTCTGTGCCAGTATTTCAAGAGATTATTTTCCCTTAAAAAACAATGAATTAGGTTCGATCTCTGTGGGTGAGTGGCAGGATGTTGGCAATTTGACAAAAGGTCATACTGATTTTTTGCCAATAAAATGACTGCTTGGTCAGAGAATAATGACAAAAACCGGACAAAAACTGTGCAGGTCTGATCTGTTATCGGCAGAAATAGGTAATAAAGTGATCAGATTTAGGAAGAAGGTAGGAAGTTTACCGGGTCAGCGGCAGAGGTATGCCGCTGACACTTGCCGCTGACTGCAGTCGCCGATCAGGGGTTAAACAAGCTGGTCGACCACTTTTTCCAGGCGCGCAACGGCACCGTCGATATCGTGCAGCTTATCGAGCCCGAATAAACCAATGCGGAACGAGCGGTAATCGTCACCTTCATCGCACATCAGCGGCACCCCGGCGGCGGCCTGTAAGCCCAGTGCTGCAAACTTTTTACCGTTCTGCAGTTCGGCATCGCTGGTGTAATTAACTACCACGCCCGGTGCTTTAAAACCTTCGGCCGCGACACTGTGTATGCCTTTGCTTTCCAGCATCTGGCGTACGCGTTTGCCCAGAGCCAGCTGCTCGTCCCGCACTTTGTCAAAACCGTAGGCCTGGGTTTCCAGCATGGTGTCGCGGAATTTGGCCAGGGCATCGGTCGGCATGGTGGCGTGGTAGGCATGACCACCGTTTTCGTAGGCCTGCATGATCATATGCCATTGTTTCAGGTTGGCGGCAAAGCTGGTGCTGGTGGTGGTTGCCATAACATCCAGCGCAGCCTGATTCATCATGATCAATGCGGCGCAGGGGGAGGAACTCCAGCCTTTCTGCGGAGCGCTGATCAAAATATCGACGCCCACGGCTTTCATATCGACCCACAAGGTGCCGGAGGCTACGCAGTCGAGTACCAGTAAACCGCCCACCGAATGCACGGCATCGGCGACGGCTTTGAGGTAATCGTCCGGCAGAATCATGCCGGACGCGGTTTCGACGTGGGGCGCGAAGACGACATCCGGCTTTTCTTCTTTAATAGTGGCGACGACTTCGTCGATGGGCGCTGGCGCAAAGGGCGCAGGAGTCTGAGAGCTGTCGGTGCGGCGTGCTTTTAATACCGTGCTGGAGGCCGGAATATTGCCCATGTCAAAAATCTGGGTCCAGCGGTAACTGAACCAGCCATTGCGGATGACCAGCGTCTTTTTATCCTGAGCGAACTGGCGCGCCACGGCTTCCATGCCATAGGTACCACCACCGGGAACGATGGCCACCGCATCGGCGTTATAAACCGCTTTCAGGGTCGCGGAAATATCGTTCATAACGCCCTGAAAACGTTTGGACATATGGTTCAGAGAGCGGTCGGTAAATACCACGGAATATTCGAGCAGGCCTTCGGGATCGGGGGTGGGAAGTAAGCCAGCCATACGGTGTGCCTCCTGCGCATCTGCGCTCTGATCAATCGGTAATATCTGACGGATTGGACAGGAAAAGCACGGTGGGGTAAAGAGCAGGATGGTCAAAAACCGCAGGGGAGAGCGGGAAAAACCGTAGCCGCTGCAGCAACAGTGGTACTAAAAAGTAACCACAGTGCTGCGCGGGAGGCGGGCTTTATGGATTATTTTTTCGGTTGCGCGTCCAGGCTCTGGCCGTGGATGCCGATGGATTCCGGACTCATCAGGTGCAGGTAGAGCGGCATGATGGTATCGGCTTCCGGCACTTTGCTCGGATGTTCGGCCGGGTAAGCAGCAGCGCGCATGCTGGTGCGGGTGCCGCCGGGATTAATACAGTTAACGCGGATATTGCTGGTATTTTCCAGCTCCTGCGCCAGCACCTGCATTAAGCCTTCGGTGGCAAACTTGGAGACCGAATAGGCTCCCCAATAAGCACGGCCTTCGCGGCCAACACTGCTGGTGGTGAAAATAACCGAAGCATCCGCTGGCGCCTTACGCAGCAGAGGCAGCAGGTGCTTCATCAGCGCGAACTGACCGTTAACGTTAATCTGCATCACCTTCTGCCAGGTATTCCAGTCGTAGTTTTCCAGACTGGTGCGCTGGCCGAGAACGCCGGCATTGAGCAGTACACCATCGAGATGGCCGAAGTTTTCGTCAATCAGTTCGGCCAGCTGGCGGAAAGGCTCTTCGTCATGCTGTTCCAGATCGAAGGGCAGCACGGCGGCCTGTGGCAGGTTTTCGGCCTCGATCAGGTCGTAGGTATCGTTCAGCGCTTCCTGGGTGCGGCCCAGCAGTAAAACGGTGGCTCCGGCCCGGGCATAGGTGAGGGCGGCCGTCCGGCCGATGCCGTAGCCGGCGCCGGTTACCAGAATAGTGCGGCCTGTCAGTGAGTTCGGGGCGGTTTCCATCGGTCTACCTTTTTTCTGTATATAGGGTTGTTGTTAATGGCGCGTGGCCGTATCCGGTTCCACTTTATCCGTGGCTGGCCTGCAATAAGCTCAGCAGATCCAGCGGCTGATGAATCAGCAGGTCGGCCTGCCAGTTGTCAGGATGATCACCGGCTTCGATATAACCGAAGGTGGCGGCAACACTGAGCATGCCGGCGGCGCGGGCGGCGTCGATATCGCGGATATGGTCGCCGACATACCAGCAATCAGTGGCTTGCAATCCAAGATCGGCGGCGGCTTTTAATAATGGCTCGGGGTGGGGTTTGGATTTTGTGACATCATCCGGGCACACCACCACATCACCTGTAATAGCGAGTTTTGCCAGCAGGGCTTCGGTATACAGCCGTGGCTTATTGGTCACAATTCCCCAGCGGATATCCTGCTGCTCAAGGCTGGCAATCACTTCCGCGAAGCCGGGAAAATAACCACTTAACAGGCCGATGTTCTGCAAATAACGGTCGAGAATCTGTTGCCGCTGGTCGAGAAATTCCTGCGCTGCGTTGGCCAGATCACGTCCGGCATGGTCCGGGTGATCAAAGGTCAGACGGGTCAGTGCGGCGCCACCGTTGGATACCTGCTCGCGGATGGTTTCATCGGCCAGCAGCGGTTTGCCCAGCTCTTTGCGCAGGCTGTTTACTACGTCATAAAAATCCGGAGCGGTGTCGACCAACGTGCCATCCAGATCAAACAGGATGGCTTTGGGGCGGCTCAGGTTCATACGGCGCTGTCCGGTTTGCGCGTTGCCATCAGGTAATTCACGCTGACGTCGTTGTCTTTCAGTTTGTAGATTTTGGTCAGCGGGTTATAGACCATGCCGGTCATATGCTGCACTTCCAGCCCCACGTTACGGCACCAGCGGGTCAGCTCGCTGGGCTTGATGAACTTGTGGTAATCGTGGGTGCCGGCCGGCAGCAGACGCATCAGATATTCGGCGCCGAGAATGGCAAAGGCATAGGCTTTAGGATTGCGGTTAATGGTGGAGAAAAACACCTGACCGCCCGGTTTTACCAGCTGATAGCAGGCGCGGATAATGGATTCCGGGTCCGGTACGTGTTCCAGCATTTCCAGGCAGGTAACCACGTCAAAGCTTTCCGGTTGCTGTGCCGCCAGCTCTTCCACCGGAATGCACTGATAACTGACCTTTACGCCGGATTCCAGCGCGTGCAGTTTGGCGGTGTTGAGGTTGGCTTCGCCCATATCAATACCGGTCACCACGGCGCCGCGACTGGCCATGCCTTCACTCAGAATGCCGCCGCCACAGCCGACGTCGAGTACGGTTTTGCCGGCCAGTGGCGCATAGCGGTCGATGTAGTTGGTGCGCAGCGGGTTGATGTCGTGCAGCGGTTTAAATTCGCTTTCCAGATCCCACCAGCGCGAGGCGAGGGCTTCGAATTTGGCGATTTCGGCGCGATCAACGTTCTGTGTCTGTTCCATGCTCGGCTCCTGCAAAAAGTAATTCGTTGGTTCAGGACTGACGGATACGGTCAGCCCACTGGCGGGCGTTGTGCTGTATCTGTTGTTCGTCCAGGGTGGTCAGCTCGCCTTTGTTCAGCAGCAGTTTACCGGCAACCCAGACATGGCTGGTGGCGCGGCTGCTGTCGGTATAAACCAGCTGGGAAATCGGGTCGTACAGTGGCTGCTGCGCCAGCTGTGACAGATCCACCGCCTGCAGATCGGCCCATTTGCCGGGGGTCAGCGAGCCGGTCTGATCATCCAGTCCCAGTGCTTTGGCGCCACCCAGGGTCGCCATATACAGCGCCTGTGCGGCAGGGACGGCGGCAGCGTCGCCGGCGACGGCTTTGGCCAGCATGGCCGCGGTTTTCATTTCGCCCTGAATATTCAGATCGTTGTTGCTGGCGGCACCGTCGGTACCGAGGGCGACATTAATCCGGCTGCTCAGCAGCTGTGCCGATGGGCAGAAACCGGAGGCCAGTTTCAGGTTGGATTCCGGGCAGTGCACAACCGAGGCGCCGCTATGTTGCAGGACGCTGATGTCTTCAGCGCTGATCTGGGTCATGTGTACACAGCTTACGCGCTCGGTCATAAAGCCCAGTTCGGCCAGACGCTGGGTTGGCCGGCAGCCAAACTGCTCCATGCTCTGTGCCACTTCAAAGGCGGTTTCCTGCAGATGGATCTGGATCGGCATATCCAGCTGGTCGGCCAGTGTGGTGATTTCCTGCAGTGGGCCGTTGGAAACGGTGTAAGGCGCGTGTGGGCCCAGACCCAGAGTCAGCAATGACTGATGTTTGTAAGTGTCGCGCACGGCGAGGGCTTTTTTGATGTACTCGTCGGCGTTCTGGGCAAAATTGGTGGGAAAATCCAGTACCGGGGTAAAGCTGACGTTACGGATACCGGCTTCGAGGGCGCTTTCCACCCCCGAGCCCGGATAAAAATACATATCGGCATAGGTCGTGGTGCCGCACTTCAGCATCTCGGCGATGGCCAGACGGGTACCGTCACGCACGAAGGCGTCATCGACCCAGCGTCCTTCGGCCGGCCAGATATGTTCCTGCAGCCAGGTCATCAAGGCCAGGTCATCGGCCATACCGCGAAACAGTGACATCGCCGCATGGCCGTGAGCGTTTACATACCCGGGAAGTAACACGTGGTCAGGCAGGTCGAGGGTTTCGGCGGCCTCGTGGCTCACGGCTGCCTGATCCTGCACGGCGAGAATCCGTCCATCTTTGATAAACACCGCCTGATGATGCAGCAGGCTGGCAGCGTTGCTGGTCTGGCTGCCGCTCTGGTGATTACTCATCGGGATTACCCAGCGGGCGTTAATTCTCAGGTCGGCCTGCATGTCTCGGCTCTCTTTCCGTACGCATAAAGGCCAGCATTATAAACGCGCAGGCTTCTCCCGTCTCGCGTTCAGGCTGTTACCGGACTCGCTAGGTATCTTGTTGATTTATGGTATGATTCGGCACTTTATTGGCAGCCTTGTCCGGACGGTGTCAGCACAGAGCCTTGTGCATCCGGGGAGGTGGTCAACAACAAGGACAGAATCACCTGAAAATGACCATAAAAGGGTGATCCGCAGAACACGGGCCGAGTATCTATGGGTGAGTTAGCCAGAGAAGTTCTTCCGATTAACATTGAAGACGAGCTGCAGCAGTCTTATCTCGATTACGCCATGAGCGTGATTGTGGGCCGGGCGTTGCCGGATGTGCGTGACGGTCTTAAGCCGGTACACCGCCGCGTTCTGCACGCCATGAACGTGCTGGGTAACGATTGGAATAAGCCCTATAAAAAATCTGCCCGTGTGGTGGGTGACGTGATCGGTAAATACCACCCGCACGGCGATTCGGCGGTGTATGACACCATCGTGCGGATGGCGCAGGACTTCTCCATGCGTTACACGCTGGTCGATGGTCAGGGTAACTTCGGTTCGGTTGACGGCGACTCTGCGGCGGCGATGCGTTATACCGAAGTGCGGATGAAAAAGATCAGCCATGACATTCTGGCTGATATCGACAAGGAAACCGTTGATTGGGTGCCTAACTACGACGGCACTGAACAGATTCCGGCGGTGATGCCGACCCGTATCCCGAACCTGCTGGTCAACGGTTCGTCCGGTATTGCGGTGGGTATGGCGACCAATATTCCGCCACACAACCTCACCGAAGTTCTGAACGGCTGTCTGGCGCTGATTGATAATCCGGAACTGGATGTCGATGCGCTGATGGAATATATCCCGGGACCGGATTTCCCGACCGGTGCTTTTATTAATGGCCGTGATGGCATTGTTGAAGCTTACCGCACCGGCCGTGGCCGTATTTATCTGCGTGCACGTCATCATTTTGAAGAAGATGAGCGCAACGGCAAGGTGTCGATTATTTTCACCGAGATTCCGTATCAGGTGAACAAAGCCCGTCTGATCGAAAAGATCGCCGAGCTGGTTAAAGAGAAGAAGCTGGAAGGTATCACCGAGCTGCGCGACGAGTCGGATAAAGACGGTATGCGTATTGTGGTTGAACTGCGTCGTGGCGAAATGCCGGAAGTGGTGCTTAACAACCTGTTTGCCCAGACCCAGCTGCAGGGCGTGTTTGGTATTAATACCGTGGCGCTGGTTGATGGTCAGCCAAAAATCCTGAACCTGAAGCAACTGCTCGAAGCCTTCGTTAAACACCGCCGTGAAGTGGTGACCCGCCGTACTATCTACGATCTGCGCAAGGCGCGTGAACGTGGTCACCTGCTGGAAGGTCTGGCGCTGGCACTGGCGAATATTGATCCGGTGATTGAGCTGATCAAAAAGTCTCCGACGGCGGCAGAAGCGAAAGAAAATCTGATTGCCACTCCGTGGGCGCCGGGTGATGTGCTGGATATGCTGGAACGTGCCGGCCCGGATGCCTGTCGTCCGGATGATCTGCCGGAAGAGTACGGTTTCCGTGATGGTAACTACTATCTGTCACCGGCTCAGGCACAGGCGATTCTGGATCTGCGCCTGCAGAAACTGACCGGCCTTGAGCACGAAAAACTGATTGAAGAATATCAGCTGAAACTGACCGAAATTGCCGAATATCTGGAAATTCTGGGCAGCGCCGATCGCCTGATGCAGGTAATCCGCGAAGAGCTGGAAGCGGTGCGAGAAGAATACGGCGATGCCCGTAAGACCGAAATTATGGCGGTTAAGCGCGACCTGACCATGGCCGACCTGATTCCGGAAGAAACGCTGGTACTGACCCTGTCGCACGGTGGTTATGCCAAGACTCAGCCGATGGATGCTTATCAGGCGCAGAAGCGTGGTGGCAAAGGTAAGTCGGCAACCTCTGTTAAAGATGAAGACTTTATTGAGCGCCTGCTGGTGGTCAACAGCCACGACACCGTGTTGTGCTTTACCGATGCCGGTAAGGTGTACTGGCTGACCGTATACGATATTCCGCAGGCCAGCCGTAATGCCAAAGGCCGTCCGATTGTGAACGTGCTGAATATGTCGGAAGAAGGCGAGCGCATTACCGCTATTCTGCCGGTCACCGAATACAGTGAAGACCGTTATGTATTTATGGTGACGGCACGCGGTACCGTGAAGAAAACCACGCTGGATCAGTTCAGCCGTCCGCGTTCTTCCGGTCTGATTGCCTGCGAACTGGACGAAGGCGATCACCTGGTGGGGGTCGCTATTACTGACGGCAGCAAAGACATTCTGATGCTATCCGATGCCGGTAAAGCGGTACGCTTTAAAGAATCCGATGTACGTGCCATGGGCCGTACTGCCCGTGGTGTACGCGGTATCAAACTGGGCGATGGTCAGCGCGTTATCTCGCTGATTATTCCGGAAGAGGGCGGCACTATCCTGACCGCTTCCCAGCGTGGTTACGGTAAGCGCACCGACGTGACTGAATTTCCGACCAAAGGCCGCGGCACCCAGGGTGTTATCGCCATGGTCACCAGCGACCGTAACGGCCCACTGGTAGGCGCGGTGCAGGTGTTTGACGGTGATGAAGTCATGCTGATCAGCGATCAGGGCACACTGGTCCGTACCAGGGTGAATGAGGTCTCGGTACTGGGTCGTAATACTCAGGGTGTGACCCTGATTAAAGTATCTGAGAAAGAAAAACTGGTGGGCGTTGAGCGCATCTGTGATGCCGAAGAAGATGAAGAGTCAGTACTGGATGGTGAAGTCGTTGCTGAGCAGGATTCTGCTGTTGTGGCTGATGATGCTCAGTCAGGTGACTCTGATGTGGGTGCTGAGGAAGAATAAGTTCAATGGGCATGGATTCCGCATATAGTGTTAATAGTGTTAGCAGTGACGAAATAGATCTGTTTGACCTGATCGATGACATTAAAGAGAAATGGTATTGGCTGGTTGGCACCGTCGTACTGTCTCTTTGCCTGGCGTTGGTTTATGCGTATACAACCACACCGGTTTATCAGACCGAGGTAGTGTACAAAGAGGTGTCTGATGTTGATCTGCTGCCACTTAATCAGCCACGACTACAGGGGATTTTTTCTTTAAGTCGCGAAAAGGCTTTTAAAGAAGTAAGGGCGCTTGCGCGCTCCGGTAATAGTAAACGAGTCTTTTATAATCAGCTGCTTGCTGAAAATAATGCTGAGTTATCAGCATTAATTTATGCGGAAAAGCTGACAGAAGAGCAAAACTTTGTATTGTTTTCTGAGCGTTTTACCTATGCTGATCCGGGCGCAAAAGAGACGGATGTGTTGCTGCGGATTCAGTTTGAATTAAGCGATCCTCAGTGGGCGACGCAGCTGTTGAATCGTTACAGTGATTTTATTCTGCAGCGTTATCTTGACGAGGTACGCAATACGCTTGAACTGACCAGAGATGCCAGGCTTGAAGCCCTGGAACTTGAGGCGGATGGCTTACGCACAAAGTATCTGGCTCAGAAAAATCAGCGCATGCTTATGCTGGAGGAGGCGTCTTCTATTTCCGCTTCTATTAAGCAAAAAATGCCGTTTTATTCAGGTAATAATAACGCTTTGCTGGGCTCTCAGCCGCCATTGTTTATGATGGGGCAAACGGTTATTAATTCCGAACTGTCGCAGATCCGCAGCCGTGCTGAACAGGGTGAGGATGCCTATATCAGCGGATTGCCAGAGTTGAACTGGAAAATTCAGAATCTGAAAAAGGCAGAGGTCAGCTGGGATAAAGTCCGCTTTGTGCAGCTGGATCAGTCGGCTGTATTGCCGTTAAAACCGGTTAAACCACGTAAGGTAATGATTGTTGCCTTGGCGGGTGTTGCGGGTGGTATGGCAGGCGTTGTGTTTGCTTTATTAGCGGCGGCTCAGGCTCGCCGCAGAAATTCTGAGAGAGGTCGTTGCGCCGCCTTACAGGGATGCTGATCTTCCTGCTGATGGTAGGGTAACGAAAACTCTGAGTGTTCTTTTTCCGGTGCGGCTTTAACAAAGCCGCGCCTTTTTGTTATCAGTGAGTTCAAAGCAAAATGAGTCGAGCATATAACTTCTGTGCGGGGCCTGCGGCATTGCCAATGGCGGTTCTGGAACGTGCCCGTGAGGAAATTGCGGACTGGCATGGCAAGGGCCTGTCGATCATGGAAATGAGCCACCGCAGCAAAGAGTTTGTTGGTGTGGCAGCACAGGCCGAGCAGGATTTGCGTGATCTGATGGCCATTCCGGCGAATTACAAAGTTTTGTTTATGCAGGGCGGGGCGCACAGTCAGTTCAGCATGGTGCCGATGAACCTGCTGCGTGGTGGTAAAAAGGCTGACTATATTGTTACCGGTCAGTGGTCGAAAAAAGCCGTTGGCGAAGCCAAACGCTACGCTGATGTACACATTGCCGCGACCACCGAAGGCAATAATTTCACCTCCGTTCCGGCTCAGCACGAACTGAATCTGAGCCCTGATGCAGCTTACGTTCATTACTGCCCGAACGAAACCATTGGTGGCGTTAAATTCGATTACATTCCGGACGTCGGTGACAAAGTACTGGTAGCGGATTACTCGTCTGCTATTTTGTCCGAGCCGATTGATGTATCGAAATTCGGTCTGATTTACGCCGGTGCCCAAAAAAACATTGGCCCTGCCGGTCTGTGTGTGGTGATCGTACGTGAAGATCTGCTGGGTGACACTCTGCCGGGCACGCCGACTATGTTCGACTACAAGGTCTGTGCCGATAACGATTCTATGTACAACACCCCTCCGACTTACAGCTGGTATCTGGCCGGTCTGGTGTTCCAGTGGCTGAAAGCTCAGGGCGGTGTTGAGGCTATTAGTGTGGTGAATAACCGCAAAGCAGCCAAGCTGTATGATTACATCGATAACAGCGGCTTCTACGCCAACCCTGTGGTCAAAAATAACCGCTCCATCATGAACGTGCCATTCACTCTGCGTGATGCTGCGCTGGATAAAACCTTCCTGGCGGAAAGTGAAGCGGCTGGTCTGCTGAATCTGGCCGGTCACCGCAGTGTCGGCGGTATGCGCGCATCGATTTATAACGCGGTATCGGAGCAGGCGGTTGATGCCCTGATCGGCTTTATGGGTGATTTCGCCAAGCGTCACGGTTAAGCGACGCTGGCTTGCAGATCATGGCTAAACAGACAGAAAACGGCAGAACACTATGAGCGAAGCACAAGAGCTGGATCAGCTGCGTCAGCAGATTGATTCACTGGATCAGCAGATTCAGGACCTGATTAACCAGCGCGCCCACTGCGCTCAGCAGGTGGCAGAGGTTAAGCAGAAATACGCATCGCCCGGCGAGCTTGTGGTGTTTTACCGGCCTGAGCGTGAAGCTCAGGTGCTGCGTAAAGTGATGGAGCGTAATCAGGGGCCGTTGCCGGATGAGGCTATGGCGCGACTGTTTCGCGAAATTATGTCGCAGTGTCTGGCGCTGGAAGAGCCGCTGCAGGTGGCCTATTTAGGGCCGGAAGGTACCTTCACCCAGCAGGCGGCGGTGAAACATTTTGGTCATGCGGTGCAGTGCCGCGGTCAGGTGTCGATTGCCGATGTATTCCGCGAAGTGGAAAGCGGTGCCGCCAATTACGGTGTGGTGCCGGTGGAGAACTCTACCGAAGGTGTGGTCACGCATACGCTGGACAGCTTTTTCGATTCCAATCTGCAGATCTGTGGCGAAGTAACGCTGCGCATTCATCATCATCTGCTGGTGAAAGCCGATGCTGAGCCGGTAGAACGCATTTATTCCCATGCCCAGTCGCTGGGGCAGTGCCGCCGCTGGCTGGATCAGAATTACCCTAATGTTGAGCGCATTGCCGTCAGCTCTAATGCCGAAGCGGCACGTCGCGCCAGCAAAGAAGCCAATGCAGCAGCCATCGCCAGTGAAGCGGCGGCGGAGTTGTATCAGCTGCGGATTCAGGCGGCCAATATTGAAGACCGTCCGGATAACACCACGCGCTTCCTGATTATTGGCCGTCAGGCAACCACGCCGAGTGGTGATGATAAAACCTCGGTGCTGGTATCCAGCCGCAACCAGCCCGGTGCGTTGTATCAGGTACTGGAGCCGTTTCATAAGGCCGGTATCAGCCTGACCCGGATTGAAACCCGTCCGGCACGCAGCGGTACCTGGAATTACGTATTTTTTATCGATTTTGAAGGTCACCGCCACGACGCAAGCATCGCGCCGTTAATTGATGATCTGCGCCACGTAGCGCTGGATTTCAAATGGCTGGGCTCCTACCCGAAAGCCGTGCTTTAAGCCGGCTTTTCTTCCCTATTAACGCATTGTAAGGCAGGCACTATGGCAGTCGATTTTCAGCAGCTGGCAGTGGAAGGCGTTCGTGGCCTGATGCCCTATCAGCCGGGTAAACCTATTGATGAACTGGCGCGCGAGCTCGGCCTGAAAGAAGCCGACATTGTTAAGCTCGCCAGTAACGAAAACCCAATGGGCCCAAGCCCGAAAGCGCTGGCGGCGATTCAGGCGGAACTGGCGGATCTTACCCGCTACCCGGATGGTGCCGGTTTTGAGCTGAAAAAAGCCCTGTGCAATACACTGAGCAGCGATGCTTATCAGGTTGCGCCAGAGCAGATTACTCTGGGTAACGGCTCCAGCGATATTCTCGATTTTATTACCCGTGTGTTTGTTAATGACGGCGATGAGATCGTGGTGTCACAGCACGCCTTTGCCATTTATGAACTGGTCGCGCGCATGGTTGGCGCCCGTACCCTGGCGGCGCCGGCGAAAGATTTCGGCCACGACCTCGACGCCATGCTGGCACTGATCGGTGATAAAACCCGCATCGTATTTATTACCAATCCGAATAACCCGACCGGCACCTGGCTGACAAAAGACGAACTGACGGCGTTCCTCGATAAGGTGCCGGAGCGCGTGCTGGTGCTGCTCGACGAAGCCTATTTTGAATACGTCGATGAAGCCGAGTATCCCAATGGTATTCAGCTGCTGAGCCGTTATCCGAATCTGGTTATTACCCGTACCTTCTCCAAAGCCTATGGTCTGGCGTCGTTGCGCGTGGGTTATGGTATTTCCAGCCCGCAGATTGCCGACTTGCTCAACCGTGTACGTCCGCCGTTTAACGTTGATTCCTTTGCGCTGGCGGCCGCAGCGGCGGCGTTGTCTGATGACGATTATGTGGCACAGAGTGTGGCGGCCAATAAGGCCGGTATGCAGCAGCTGACCGCAGCGTTTGAGGCGCTGGGTCTGAGTTATATTCCATCGGTCGGTAACTTTATTGCCTTCCGTGTGCCGGAGGCTATGGGTGCGATGGATGTGTACAAGCAGCTGCTGGCAAAAGGGGTGATTGTGCGCCCGGTGGCTAACTACGAGATGCCGCAATATCTGCGCGTTTCCATTGGAACCCAGGCCGAAAATGCCACCTTTATCAATGCTTTGACCGCGGTGTTGTCTTGAGCAGAAAAGCGACGTTGTTTATTCCCCGGGTTGCCGTTATTGGCCTCGGTCTGATCGGCTGTTCCTGGGTGAAGGGCTTGCGCGTGCGCGGCTGTGTGGGTCAGGTTGCCGGTTTCGATCGCAATCTGGATTCGATGCAGCAGGCGCTGGACGTTGGCCTGATTGATGAATTCAGCAGTGATATCACCGAGGTGGTGCGCGCCGCGGATCTGGTGATTATTTCGGTGCCGATTCTGGCCGTGCGTCAGGTGCTGCAGGATATTGCCGCAGCCATTGGTGACGCTACGGTGCTGACCGATGTTGGCTCGGTGAAAGGCTCGGTGGCTGGTGATGTTGATGCCGTGTTTGGCGCTGATTTCGGTCGCTTTGTGCTGGGCCATCCGATTGCCGGCTCCGAGCGCAGCGGGGTGAGCGCCGCCGATGAACATCTGTATGTTCGCCATAAAGTCATTATCACTCCGCAACCGCATACCGATCAGGCGGCTTTGCGTCTGGTGCGTGCCGCCTGGCAGGCGGTGGGCGCGGATGTTGAGGATATGGCGGTCAGTCATCACGATGAAGTGCTGGCGGCGACCAGTCATCTGCCGCATCTGCTGGCCTATTCGCTGGTCGATACCCTGGCCAACAGTCACGAAAACAAAGAAATCTTTAACTATGCCGCCGGCGGCTTCCGCGATTTTACCCGCATCGCTGCCAGCAGCCCGGTGATGTGGCGTGATATTTTTTCCGCCAATAAAGAGCAGATTCTGAAAACGCTGGACCTGTTTCAGCACGATCTGAATTTTTTACGCAGCGCGATCGAGCAGGAAGACACCACCACGGTGATGGGGGTGCTGACCCGTGCTAAAGTGGCGCGCGACCATTTTTCTAAAATACTCGCCCGCAGGGCCTACGTTGAACCTATGAAAACCGCATCTGTTACCTATATCGCATCACCTGCCGGTTCGCTGAGCGGCAGTTTCCGTGTTCCCGGAGATAAATCCATTTCCCACCGTTCCATCATGCTGGGCTCGCTGGCGGAAGGCACGACCGAAGTCAGTGGCTTCCTTGAAGGGGAAGACAGCCTGGCAACGCTGCAGGCATTTCGTGATATGGGCGTGGTGATCGAAGGTCCGCACCGTGGCCGGGTAACCATTCATGGTGTTGGTCTGCACGGTCTGCAGCCACCACCGAATGCGCTGTATCTGGGTAACTCAGGTACCTCTATGCGTCTGCTGGCGGGCTTAATGGCCGGTCAGAATTTTGATGTGGAAATGAGCGGCGATGAGTCGCTGTCCAAGCGTCCGATGGGTCGTGTGGCCGATCCACTGAAGCTGATGGGTGCAGTGGTGGAAACCGCCGAAGCCGGTCGTCCGCCAATCAAAGTGCATGGTGCCGGTAAACTGAAAGGCATTCACTACGATCTGCCGATGGCCAGTGCCCAGGTAAAAAGCTGTGTGCTGCTGGCCGGCCTGTACGCCGAAGGCGAAACCTCGGTGACTGAACCTGCGCCAACCCGAGATCATACCGAGCGTATGCTGAAAGGCTTTGGCTATGACGTAAAGGTTGATGGCAGCACGGTAACGCTGCAGTCCGGCGGCAAACTGACCGCAACCAGCATTGATGTGCCGGCGGATATTTCATCGGCAGCCTTCTTTATGGTTGCGGCGAGCATTGCCGAAGGTTCCGATATCACGCTTGAGCACGTGGGCATCAATCCGACCCGTATCGGTGTGATCAATATCCTGCGCGCCATGGGCGGCAATATTGAGGTGCTGAACGAGCGCGAAGTGGGTGGTGAGCCGGTGGCGGATATCCGTATCCGCAGCGCACAGTTAAAAGGTATTCATATTCCGGAAGATCAGGTGCCGCTGGCCATCGATGAATTCCCGGCGCTGTTTATTGCCGCGGCCTGTGCTGAAGGCGAAACCGTTCTGACCGGTGCAGAAGAATTGCGGGTAAAAGAAAGTGACCGTATTCAGGCCATGGTCGATGGTCTGATCACTCTGGGTGTGGATGCCAAAGGCACCGAAGACGGGGCTGTCATCCAAGGAATGGGAGCAACTGGCCGTTTTGGTGGTGGCGAAATTGTTACTCATCACGATCACCGTATCGCCATGAGTTTTGCCATTGCTTCCTTGCGTGCCGCCGAGCCGATCATCGTTCTTGACTGCGCCAACGTAGCAACCTCATTCCCGGATTTTGTCGGCCTGGCCAATAATGCCGGTCTGCAACTGGATATGATCAGCAAGCCTGCTGCTGAATAAAGGAGTTTTGATGAACCTGTCCGCCGCCCCTGTAATTACAATCGATGGCCCGTCCGGTGCCGGTAAAGGCACTGTGTGTGCCCGTCTGGCGCAGGTACTGAACTGGCAGCTGCTCGACAGCGGTGCGCTGTACCGTATTACCGGTCTGGCCGCGAGCCGCAAAGGTCTGGAACTGGATGATGAAGCGGCGGTTGCTGCGGTCGCCGCTAGTCTGGATGTGCGTTTTGAACCGACCCCTGTCGGCGTGCGGGTTATCCTGGAAGGGGATGACGTGACCGATTCGATCCGTACTGAAGAAGTCGGCAGTCTGGCTTCCCAGGTGGCGGCATTACCGGCGGTGCGGGATGCATTACTGCAGCGCCAGCGTGATTTCCGCACAGCACCGGGTGTCATTGCCGATGGCCGCGATATGGGCACGGTGGTTTTTCCGGATGCACCGGTCAAGGTATTCCTCACCGCCAGTGCCGAAGAACGTGGCCAGCGCCGTTACAAGCAGTTGCTTGAGAAGGGATTTAGTGCTAGTTTACCCGCCCTTATCGAAGACATCCGAGCTCGCGATGAGCGTGACAGCAACCGTTCTGTCGCCCCATTGAAGCCCGCGCAAGATGCTGTACTGATCGACAGCACCTCAATGAGCATTGAGGAAGTATGCGATCAGGTAATGAATCTTGTCCGTACTACTGGACTGATCTGAGATGAAACCGGTGCGTTAGCCGGCTCTGTCCCCGCGGCGGGAAAATGAGAAAACGCACAGGTTTTTATGTTTGACTAACCCCGAATGTCTGGCCATTTGGTACGCGTTGTCTTCCATTAATTACCCCACGGAAGCGCGCCTTAACGAGATAGGTACATACTCATGAGCATGAGCGAAAGCTTTGCAGAATTATTTGAAGAATCCCTTAAAGAACTGGACATGCAGCCAGGTTCCATCGTTACCGGTACTGTTGTCGATATCGACAGCGATTGGGTTACCGTTAACTCTGGCCTGAAATCTGAAGCTGTTATCCCACGCAGCCAGTTCCTGAATGAAAAAGGCGAGCTGGAAGTTGCTATCGGCGACACCACTCAGGTATCCCTGGAAGCCGTTGAAGATGGTTTCGGTGAAACCCGCCTGTCTCGTGAAAAAGCGAAACGCGCAGAAAGCTGGATTGAGCTGGAAAAAGCCTTCGAAGCTGACGAAATGGTTATGGGTATCATCAATGGTAAAGTCAAAGGTGGCTTCACTGTTGATCTGAAGAACATCCGTGCCTTCCTGCCAGGTTCTCTGGTTGACGTACGTCCGGTACGCGACACTCTGCACCTGGAAGGCAAAGAGCTGGAATTCAAAGTTATCAAGCTGGATGCCAAGCGTAACAACGTAGTTGTATCCCGTCGTGCCGTTCTGGAAGCTGCTAACAGCCAGGAACGCGAAGAACTGCTGGCTAACCTGCAGGAAGGTCAGTCTGTTAAAGGTATCGTTAAGAATCTGACCGACTACGGTGCTTTCGTAGATCTGGGCGGTGTTGATGGCCTGCTGCATATTACTGACATGGCGTGGAAGCGCATCAAGCACCCAAGCGAAATCGTTGCTGTTGGCGATGAAATCGACGTTAAAGTGCTGAAGTTCGACCGTGAGCGCAACCGCGTTTCTCTGGGTCTGAAGCAGCTGGGTGATGATCCATGGGTGAACATCAACGAGCGTTACCCAGAGCACGCCCGTGTTAAAGCACGCGTAACTAACCTGACTGACTACGGCTGTTTCGCCGAGCTGGAAGAGGGTGTTGAAGGCCTGGTTCACGTATCCGAAATGGATTGGACCAACAAAAACATCCACCCAAGCAAAGTGGTTCAGGTTGGCGACGAAATCGAAGTTATGGTTCTGGACATCGACGAAGAGCGTCGTCGTATCTCCCTGGGTATCAAGCAGTGCACCATGAACCCATGGGAAGAGTTCGGTACCAAGTTCAACAAAGGCGACAAGATCTCCGGTAAGATCAAGTCCATCACTGACTTCGGTATCTTTATCGGTCTGGATGGCGGCATCGACGGTCTGGTTCACCTGTCTGACATTTCCTGGAACGACAGCGGCGAAGAAGCCGTTCGTAACTACAAGAAAGGCGACGAACTGGAAACTGTTATCCTGTCTATTGATCCTGAGCGTGAGCGTATCTCTCTGGGCGTTAAGCAGCTGGAAAGCGATCCGTTCTCCGAGTACGTTGCTGAAAACGACAAAGGCACTCTGATCACCGGTAAAGTGATCTCTGTAGACGCTAAAGCCGCTATCGTTGAAATCGCTCCTGGCGTTGAAGGCACTCTGAAAGCCTCTGATATCAGCCGCGACAAGGTAGAAGATGCCCGTAACGTGCTGAACGAAGGTGACGCGGTTGAAGCTGTGATCACTGCCGTTGACCGTAAGAACCGTGCTATCAGCCTGTCTGTTAAAGCAAAAGACAGCGCAGAAGACAAAGCGGCTCTGAAAGAACAGCGTGCTAAGGCTGATGCCGAAATGACTGGTCCTACCACTATCGGTGACCTGATCAAAGAGCAGCTGAACCAGAAAGACTAAGTCTTGCTGAATTAAGCTGATCTGAAAAAACCCGCTGCGGCGGGTTTTTTTATGCCTGCCATCCATGGCCGCCACCCCGGGCCATCGCTACGCAATGTTGATCAACGCTCCCGGCGCTGCCATCCATGGCTGTCACCTTACGGGCCGTACTGCGTACGTTAAGCGTTGTTCCCGATCAATCGGGGCCTGCAGCCTAGCTGCTTTGACGTTGTTTGTTACAGATTTTGGTCAGGATTAGCGGAAAGTTGTTGTACAAACAATCAACACTTGCAAAAGGGTTGAGCTAACTGCATGATTTGGCTAGGTTTATTGCCATGCTTCGTTCTCAAGGAGGGAAAAGACATGACAAAATCTGAACTGATAGAAAAAATCGTCAGCCGTCAGCCACAGTTGTCATCGAAAGATGTCGAGCTTGCGGTTAAGACCTTGCTGGATCATATGTCGCAAACGCTGTCATCAGGTGAGCGCATTGAGATTCGTGGTTTCGGCAGTTTTTCGCTGCATTACCGTGCGCCGCGTATGGGGCGTAATCCCAAAACCGGTGAGACTGTCGATCTCAAAGGTAAGTTTGTTCCTCACTTCAAGCCCGGCAAAGAGCTGCGTGACCAGGTGAATGACAGCCCGGAAGACGAGTAAATGTCCCGGTATATGGAGTCGATGCTATGAAAACGCTGAAAGTAGGCCTGAGTGTTGTACTTTTTGTTGTTGTACTGGCCTATACGCTGGCGTTTGCTGCACAAAACAGCCTGCTGGTTGAGTTAAATTTTCTGCTGGGAGCGCCCGTTACTTTACCGGTATCCCTGTGGTTGGGGCTTGTGCTGTTATTAGGAACAATTGCAGGACTTATCAGTGGCGTGGTGATTAATGCCCGTCAGAAGCTGCAGTTACGACAGTTACGAAAAGAGCTTGCTGACACCAAACAACGCCTGAACAAACTGCCGTAGGCACCTATGATGGATTCTGCACTGGTTTATGTGCTGCTGCTGCTGGGTGTTGCCATCGGCTGGACCCTGGGTTATCGATTTGCCCGCCAGGTTAAAAAAGATTCTCCCCCTGACTGGATTCCCAGTGTCGAGTTTTTGCTTGCAGAAGCCAATGATGCTTCGCTTGAGCGGCTTTTAAATATTCCTCAGCTTGATGATGATGCTATCGACCTGTTTCTTAAACTCGGCCGCTCGTTACGTGAGAAAGGAGAGGTTGATCGGTCAATTCATCTGCATCAGGCGCTCTTCGCCCGTACCGATCTTGCGCGTAATACGCAGATGTTGCTCGAACTGGAGCTGGCTATTGATTACTCCTATGCCGGCTTGCTGGATCGGGCTGAGCGGTTGTTTGTTGAATTGCTGGGTGCGCGTGGCCGTGTTCAGGAGCAGGCGTCGCGTTATCTGGTTGAGCTGTACGAAGAAGAAGGTGAATGGCAGCGGATTTTTGATCTTTATCGGGACAAAAAACTGGCAGGCAACGCCTCGCTGGATAAACGTATTGCCCATGCTGTGTGCGAGCTGGCAGAAGATGCGTCTGCCCGTGGCGATTTTCTCGAAACCCAGCAGTTGTGTCGTCAGGCGCTTAAAATAGACAGCCGCTGTGCGCGTGCATTTGTGGTTCAGGGCGACATGGCTTATGGCCAGAAAGAACCGCGGGAAGCCATTCGCTGTTATTTAAAGGCTGTTGATGTAGATAGTCAGGCAATTGTTACTGTGCTGGGAAGAATGGTTGAGTCTTTCCGCCAGGTTGATGATAGTTCTGGTTTGGTTGCTCATCTGGCAAGGCAGTGGCAGGCGACACAGTATGTACCAGCTTTGGTCGCCCGGGCTGAGTGTGATGTAGAAGTGCAGGGCATCAGCCGGGCAATGACGACATTGCTCTCGGAGCTTGCGGAGCAACCATCGAATCTGGGCTTTTTTGCCCTGGTTGAACTGGTTGTGCGTCACAGGCAGCAGCTCGACAAGTCGCAGTTGCTGGTTGTGTATGATATTCTGCGCCGCATTGTTGAAAACGAGCCTAAGTTCGTTTGTAAAAATTGTGGTTTTAAGGCCAAGGAATTTCACTGGCGCTGTCCTAGTTGTAAGGATTGGTCGACCATTAATTCCTTTGTGCCGCAGTTGCCAAAAGCGAAGCTCGATTTATGAATAAGCAATCTTTTTCTGCTGAAAACACAGGCTCTTCCTGTAGTGTCAGTTCTCCTGTTGTGGTTGCGCTGGATTATCCAGATCAGAAGCAGGCTTTGGCTATGGCAGGTCTGCTGGATCCTGCCCAGTGCCGGGTTAAGGTTGGCAAGGAACTCTTTACGGCAGCGGGCCCGGCGGTTGTCGAATCGCTTCACAGCCTCGGTTTTGACGTATTTCTTGATCTCAAATTTCACGACATTCCCAATACCTGCGCAAAAGCGGTCGGTGCTGCTGCGGAACTCGGTGTATGGATGGTGAATGTTCATGCTTCCGGTGGCCGGCGTATGATGGAAGCCGCCCGCAATGAGATCGAAAAAAAATCGCATAAGCCTCTGCTGATTGGCGTTACCGTGCTGACATCGATGGAGCGTGCAGACCTGGCTGATATCGGGCTGGATATCGATCCCCAGGTTCAGGTCGAACGACTGGCAAAATTAACGGAGCAATCCGGACTCGATGGTGTTGTCTGTTCTGCGCAGGAGGTTGCTCTTATCCGCGCAGCCTGTGGTCCGGAGTTTCTGACGGTCACGCCAGGCATTCGTCCAGAGGGGGCAGAGCAGGGCGATCAGCGCCGGGTGCTGACGCCGCGTCAGGCGCAACTTGCCGGGGTTAACTATATGGTTATCGGTCGGCCAATTACTCAGGCTGTGGACCCTGCTCTGGCTTGTGAGCAGATACTGGCAGGTCTTGACTGAGGCTTCTTGAACAACATGGATGTATCAACACAATGGTATGTTGTTCTGACCAAGCCCCGCCAGGAACAGCGTGCACTGGAGCATCTTGAGCAGCAAGGTGCCTGTGCTTTTCTGCCTCTTTTCCAGCGTGAGCATATTACCAAGGGTAAACGCACACTTCGCGCTGAGCCTTTGTTTCCCGGGTATCTCTTTTTACAATCTGGCCCTGCTGATCCGTTGTTGAGTAAGATCCGCTCCACGCTTGGCGCGCGGGGCTTATTGTATTTCGGCACACAGCCAGCAGTTGTCAGCACTTTACTGGTTAATGACTTGCAGCGACGCAGTCTTTGCAACGAAAATGACGCCCTGTATAAAAAGGGCCAGAAAGTCACGCTGCACAGTGGCCCTTTTAAACATTATGAAGCCATCTTTCAGGAATATGATGGTGCAGAAAGAGCCGTTATTTTACTTTCTCTGCTGGGGCAGCAGAGCGAATTGATTGTGGAATTGAGCGAACTGCTGCAGGCCTGAAAAATTGGCCGAATGAAAATTAAGAGCAATGATGCGATATCAGGGACTATTCGCGAATAACCCTCGGGCGGCAGCGTGTCTGAATGCTGGCGGGATAAGCTTTTCCTGCTGATCCGGCATGCTGAATCGTCTGGCACTATTTATTTAAACCAGGAGCGGGTAATCCCGATTTATTATGACAAAGGTCACTAAAGCTGTAATCCCCGTTGCCGGCCTTGGAACCCGTATGCTCCCTGCCAGCAAAGCCATTCCCAAAGAAATGCTGACACTGGCTGATAAGCCGCTGATTCAATATGTCGTTAATGAATGCGCTGCTGCGGGCATTTCCGAAATTATTCTGGTAACTCACTCTTCAAAGAATGCGATTGAAAACCACTTTGATACCTCCTTTGAACTGGAGTCGACACTGGAAGCCCGTGTTAAGCGCCAGCTGCTGGACGAAGTGCGTTCTATTACTCCGAAAGGGGTAACCATTATGCATATTCGCCAGGGACAGGCTAAAGGGCTCGGCCATGCGGTGCTCTGCGCCAAACCACTGGTGGGTGACGCGCCTTTTGTCGTGGTGCTACCGGACGTGCTGATTGATGATGCCAGTGCTGATCTGGAAAAGGAAAATCTCGCGGCAATGATCCGTGAATATGAAACAACAGGCGCCAGCCAGATTTTGGTAGAAGCGGTTGCTCAGCAGGACGTGGACAAATACGGCATCGTAGATATTTCAGGGGCTGAACTTAAACCCGGCGAAAGCGCTCCGATTTCAGCCATTGTTGAAAAACCAGCGGTTAAAGAGGCGCCATCCAATCTGGCGGTTGTTGGCCGTTATGTGTTACCAGCTAGTATATGGGAAATTCTTGAACATACCGCCCCTGGTGCCGGAGACGAAATTCAGCTGACCGATGCCATCTTTACCCTGATGAAACAGGACGCCGTGAATGCGTTCTACATGACCGGTAAATCCCATGATTGCGGTGGCAAGCTGGGCTACATGAAAGCCTTTGTTGAATACAGCATGCGCCATGAAAAAGAGGGTAAAGCCTTCAGTGAGTGGATTAAAACCCTGTAATCAGGCGTGATAAATCGTAGGAGCGGGCCATGCCCGCGAACCGCTGTAATAAACCGTAGGAGCGGCATTTTGCCGCGATAAATCGCATGCGGCCCATGCCTGCTGAAACAAATCGTAGGAGCGGGCTATGCCCGCGAACCGCTGTAATAAATCGTAGGAGCGGCATTTTGCCGCGATAAATCGCAAAAGCGGACCATGCCTGCTGAAACAAATCGTAGGAGCGGGCCATGCCCGCGAACCGCTGTAATAAACCGTAGGAGCGGCATTTTGCCGCGATAAATCGCAGAAGCGGACCATGCCTGCCGTAATAGATCGCAGGAGCGGACCATGCCTGCTGAAACAAATCGTAGGAGCGGCATTTTGCCGCGATAAATTGCCGGAGCAGCATCTTTGCTGCGACCATGAGGAATCAACATGAAAATCGCCATCGCCGGTACTGGTTACGTCGGTCTTTCCAATGCCATGTTACTGGCACAACACAACGAAGTGGTTGCGGTTGATATTATTGCCGAAAAAGTTGAGATGCTTAACAATAAGCAATCTCCCATAGTCGATGCCGAGATCGAAGATTTTCTGCAGAACAAACAACTTAACTTCCGGGCGACTCTGAACAAAGAAGAAGCCTACGCCGGTGCTGAGTTCGTAATTATTGCTACGCCAACCGATTACGACCCGCGAACCAACTACTTCAACACCAAAAGCGTTGAATCGGTTATTAAAGATGTTATGGCGATTAACCCTGCTGCGGTAATGGTGATTAAATCGACCATTCCTGTAGGTTATACCAAGCGACTGAAAGAAGAGTTTGGCTGTGACAACCTGATTTTCTCGCCGGAATTCCTGCGTGAAGGTAAAGCTCTGTACGATAACCTGTACCCATCACGGATTATTGTTGGTGAGCAAAGCAAGCGCGCAGAAACCTTTGCAGGCTTGCTGAAGCAAGGAGCGGTTAAGCAGGATATTCCCGTTCTTTTTACCGACAGCACTGAAGCTGAAGCGGTCAAACTGTTCTCTAATACTTACCTGGCATTACGGGTTGCTTACTTCAACGAGCTCGACACCTATGCCGAAACCCATGGCTTAGATGCCAAACAGATTATTCAGGGTGTTGGCCTCGACCCGCGTATTGGTAACCACTACAACAACCCTTCTTTTGGTTACGGCGGCTACTGCCTGCCGAAAGATACCAAACAGCTGCTGGCCAATTTTGATGACGTACCCAATAACATTATCCGCGCCATTGTAGACTCCAATACCACCCGTAAAGACTTTGTTGCCGACTCGATTCTGCGCCGTAATCCGAAAGTGGTTGGCATTTATCGTCTGGTCATGAAAACCGGCTCAGACAACTTCCGTGCCTCGGCCATTCAGGGAGTGATGAAGCGCATTAAGGCAAAAGGTATCGAAGTCGTGGTATATGAGCCGGTACTGGAAGAAAAAGAATTCTTCCACTCCCGGGTGATTAATGATCTGGAAGAGTTTAAGAAAATTTCTGATGTGATTGTAGCAAACCGGCCATCTGCTGAGCTGGAAGATGTGGCGGTTAAAGTTTATACCCGTGATTTATTTGGTAGTGATTGACGGGGTAGGAGTCAGGTTGTGTTGCGATAAATTGTAGAGCGGTGTTGGCCGAGACTCCCTGCCAATTTCGTGTAAATATAAAAAACGAATAATCATAATGATTATGTAGAAGCGGGCCATGCCCGCGATCTCTGTCAAAGATAGAGTAATTTACAAAACGGATAAAACATTAATGAAAATTCTGGTTACCGGCGGTGCAGGTTTTATTGGCTCTGCCGTTGTTCGCCACATTATTAACGACACGAATGACTCGGTCGTAAACCTTGATAAGCTGACGTATGCCGGAAACCTGGAAAATCTGTCTACTGTTAGCATTTCTGAACGTTACTCTTTCGAACAGGTAGACATCTGCGACCGAGTTGAACTGGAGCGGGTATTTTCTCAGCATCAGCCCGATGCTGTGATGCATCTGGCAGCCGAAAGCCATGTGGATCGCTCGATAGATGGCCCCGCTGCGTTTATTGAAACTAATGTCGTTGGTACCTTGAGGTTACTGGAAGTGGCTCGCAGCTACTGGCAAGAGCTGGACGAAGATCGCAAGCGGGCATTCCGCTTCCATCATATCAGTACCGATGAAGTCTATGGCGACCTGCCACACCCGGATGATGTGGCGAATACCGAATCTGTAGGAGCGGGCCATGCCCGCGACAATAACACTGATTTACCGTTATTCACTGAAAGAACAGCGTATGCGCCAAGCTCGCCTTACAGCGCCAGCAAGGCCGGTTCCGATCACCTTGTACGTGCCTGGCAACGTACCTATGGGCTGCCAACACTGGTAACCAACTGTTCTAATAATTACGGCCCATACCACTTCCCCGAAAAACTGATACCGCATGTTATTCTGAATGCCTTACACGGTAAACCACTGCCCATTTACGGCAAGGGAGATCAGATTCGCGATTGGCTGTATGTAGAAGACCACGCCAGCGCCTTGTACCGGGTAATTGCCAAGGGTGAGGTGGGCGAAACCTACAACATTGGTGGCCACAATGAAAAACGTAACATTGAAGTGGTTCAGACTATCTGCACCATTCTGGATGATTTAGCAGCAGATAAAGCGCCAGACGGTGGGTATGAAACGTTAATTACCTATGTAAAAGACCGTCCGGGGCATGATCGTCGCTATGCCATTGATGCCAGCAAAATTGCAAAAGAACTTGAATGGCAGCCAGAAGAAACTTTCGAAAGTGGTTTACGCAAAACCGTGGAATGGTATCTGAATAACGAACAATGGTGGCAACGTGTATTAAACGGCGACTACCAATTAGCACGTTTAGGAAATAAATAATGAAAGGCATCATCCTCGCAGGTGGCTCCGGCACTCGTTTGTATCCCATCACCATGGGGGTATCCAAACAACTGTTGCCGATCTACGACAAACCCATGATTTACTACCCGCTGTCGGTGCTGATGCTGGCTGGTATCCGCGACATCCTCATTATTACCACAGCGGAAGATCAACCCGCCTTTCAACGCCTGCTGCAGGACGGTAGTCAGTTTGGTGTTAATCTGAGCTACGCGATACAACCAAGCCCGGATGGTTTAGCCCAAGCCTTTATTATTGGCGAAGAGTTTATCGGCACTGACGATGTGTGCCTGGTACTGGGTGACAACATCTACTATGGCCAGGGTTTTACCCCAAAACTGAAAGAAGCGGTTAAAAAAGCCAAAGACGGTAAAGGTGCAACAGTATTTGGTTATCAGGTAAAAGACCCCGAACGCTTTGGTGTAGTGGAATTCGACGCCAACATGAAAGCCATTTCCATCGAAGAAAAGCCCAAGAATCCTAAATCTCACTATGCAGTAACCGGTCTGTATTTTTACGACAATCGCGTTATAGAAATTGCCAAAAACGTAAAACCCAGCGACCGTGGCGAATTAGAAATTACCTGCGTTAACAACTCCTATCTGGATTTAAACGAACTGAACGTAGAACTGCTGGGTCGTGGCTTTGCATGGTTAGACACCGGCACCCACGAAAGCTTGCTGGAAGCCGCGCAGTTTGTAGAAACCATTGAAAAGCGCCAGGGCTACAAAGTCGCTTGTCTGGAAGAAATCGCCTTCAACAATGGCTGGATGAGCAAAGAACAGTTGCAACAAGCTGGTAAGTTAATGAGCAAAAATAGCTATGGCCAATATCTGCTGGCCGTTGCCAACGGTGAAGTATGAGCAATAAGCCCATTTATGTAACACAACCTTATTTGCCACCCTTGGAAGAGTTTGTGCCGTATCTGGAGCAGATCTGGCAAAACAAAGTGTTGACGAATGGCGGCCCGATGCACCAGCAATTAGAAAAAGAGCTGGCAGAATACCTGGGTGTAAACGAGGTGGTGCTGTTCAATAACGGCACCAATGCACTGTTAACCGCACTGCAAGCGTTAGACTTAAGCGGCGAGGTGATTACCACCCCGTACTCGTTTGTTGCTACCACTAACTCCTTGGTGTGGAACAACTTAACACCGGTTTTCGTCGATATAGACCCGGTAACCCTGAATCTTGATCCAGCCAAAATCGAAGCTGCCATAACCGACAAAACCACCGCCATTATGCCAGTGCATTGCTACGGCAACCGATGTGATGTGCAGGCCATTCAGACGATAGCCGACAAACACGGCTTAAAGGTATTGTACGATGCGGCCCATGCGTTTGGTGTGCAAGACGAAGGCGGTAGTATTCTTCGCTATGGCGATTTAAGCGTTCTAAGCTTTCATGCCACCAAGGTGTTTAATACCTTTGAAGGTGGTGCCATCATCTGCCACGATGAAGCAACCAAACAACGCATTAACCAGCTTAAAAATTTCGGCATCGTCGATGAAGTAACCATTAATGATGCTGGCATTAACGGAAAAATGAGCGAAGTAAACGCTGCGTTTGGTTTACTGCAACTCAAGCATATTCAAACAGCGTTATCAGCTCGACGGGCTGTTGATGAGTTTTACAGAGAACATTTAAACAATGTTCCTGGTATCAACATTCTGACCAGCACCGCAGAAACCGTACGCAACTATTCGTACTTTCCGGTATTGGTGACGGAAGAATACCCACTGAGCCGTGACGAATTATACGAAAAGCTTAAGAAAAACAATGTTTTTGCTCGTCGTTATTTTTATCCGCTAATCAGTCACTTTCCAATGTACTCCGGTTTAAGTTCGGCTAATGCGAAAAACCTGAGTGTGGCAGAATACGCTAGCAATCAAATTCTGTGCTTACCAATTTTTCCAGGTATGTCAGAAGATGATGTAAAAAAGGTGGTCTCTAATATTATGAGTGATATCTTGTGATAGCAGTAATGCAGCCATATATATTCCCATATTTGGGTTATTATCAGCTAGTGAATGTGGCTGATGCCTTTGTGCTATATGATGATGTTAACTTCATAAAAGGTGGCTATATTAATCGGAATAATATTCTTATTAATGGGGTTGCGCAGCGATTTACGTTACCAGTTCCGGGGGCATCATCCAATAAGAAAATTTGTGAATTAAGTTTCTCGCCGGATACTAAGAAAATTTTAAAAACTATAACTCAGGCATATTCAAAAGCACCATTCTATAGTGATGTGTATCCACTGATAGAAATGGTTTTGCAAGCTGAGGATCGCAGTATTACATCAGTTTGCCAGTTGGGCATCAAAAGTGTTTTTGATTACTTGGGTATTGAGAAGAAAATTATTAAGTCAACCGATCTTGCTTATGATAGAGGGGCTAGTCCAGCTGATAGGCTCATAGAAATTACCAAGTCATTTGATGACTCTGTGTATGTAAATAGCATTGGTGGTCAAGTCTTGTACGATAAGGAATATTTTGATGCGCGTGGTGTGGAACTGAAATTTTTGAAGATGAAGTCGGTTCAATACTCGCAAGAAAAAGATGAGTTCATCCCAAATCTATCAATGATTGATGTACTGATGTGGTGTGATAAATATTTTATTAAAAATCTTTTGAGTGAGTATGAATTGGTATGAATGATCTTATAGGTGCAATTGGCGGTTATTTTTCTTTAGAACTGCCAAAACCTAAAGAACATTACCATCCTGAGTTGCTGCATTTCCAGTCTGCCCGCGCGGCTTTCTATGCATTGCTGGAAGCTGGCTCGCCCAGAAAGGTATGGATGCCATATTATATTTGTGATTCCATGCTGTCGCCTCTGCATGAGATAGGCGTACCAGTAAGCTTTTACTCACTGAATTCAGACTTTTCAATAAAGGATGACATGGAATTATTGGATGATGAGTGGATCCTTTATGTCAATTACTTTGGCATATGTGGTGCAGAGCAAAATCGACTATTGAGTAAGTACCCTAAAGAACAGCTTGTATTTGACCACTCTCAGGCGTTTTTTCAAAAGCCTTTGGATTGTTTAGCGACTATTTTTTCCCCCCGAAAATTTTTTGGTGTACCAGATGGGGGGATGCTTTCAACACAGCTGAAAATACGGAATGATTTTGTTCGGGATGAATCAAGCTATGACAGAACTAAACACCTTCTGAAACGTGCATGCTTTACGGCTGAAAAAGGTTATGCTGATTATCAAGTGGCTGAATCGACCCTGCAGAATTGTCAGCCAAAGGGTATGTCCGTTTTTACCGATCATTTGTTAAAAACCATTGACTACACGACTGTAAAAGATCAGCGTAATAATAATTTCTGGTACCTGCATGAAGCGTTGGCGTCAGTGAATAAAGTTCAGATAAATAAAACGTATGTAGATGGACCAATGGTGTATCCATTTCTTACGGATAATGCTTCTCTGAAATCTGAGCTTATCCAAAAAAGGATATTCATTCCCACATATTGGCCTGAAGTTGGGCAGCGCAGTAATTCAGGTATGTTTGAGCACAAGCTTCTGGCTGGTCTTAATGCATTACCTTGTGATCAACGATATTCGGTTAAAGAAATGGATGAGATGTTAAAGGTTGTGAGTAATGGCTGAGTTGTCAGATTTGTATTGCCTGCGTGAAATGTCCAAAAAGGATGTTTCTGTTATTAATGGGTGGCGTAATGAACGATCTGTTGTTTCCTCTTTAGGTGCGCCTTTCAGGTATATCGATATCTCTATCGATGAGCGATGGTTGGATAATTACTATTCAAATAGATCCGGTGCGGTTCGGCTTTCAATATGTGATAAACACACAGATACGGCAGTTGGTGTAGTCTATCTCCTGAATATAGATTGGATTGCTCGTAATTGTGAATTTGCAATAATGATTGGTGATATAAAACATCAGGGTCGTGGTGTTGGAGAATATGCAACCAGGTTAGCAATCCAACATGCTTTTAATGATCTAAATTTGCACCGTGTTTATCTTACCCTTCTGGAAGAAAACACGCGTGCTTTTAAGTTATATACAAAGGTCGGTTTTAAGAAAGAAGGCTTGCTGCGCCATGCTGTATTTAAAAATGGTCAGTATTTGAATTTAATTCAAATGTCTGTGATTTCAGAAGAGTTCTGCGTTGAGTAAGCTACGCAAAAACATCATCGCCAACTACGCCAGCCAGCTTTACTCTGCTGGCATTGGCATTTTAATTCTGCCCCTTTACATAAAGTACATGGGTGCAGAAGCCTATGGTTTGGTTGGTTTTTTTACCATGCTACAGGCATGGTTTGCGCTGCTCGATTTAGGCTTAACCCCGACCATTGCACGTGAAACGGCTCGCTATCACGGTGGTTCCATGTCGGCATTGCACTACCGACAGCTCTTTCGTGCACTCAGTACTATTTTTGTTGGCATAGCAGTCATTGGTGGTACGGTTTTGTGGCTATTGGCAGAACCCATTGCTTACAAATGGCTCCAGGTTGAAACCCTTAGCATGAATGCGGTTGTAGTGGCCGTTCAGATTATGGCCGTTAGTGTTGCTTTACGTTGGTTGGGTGGCTTGTACCGAGGTGTTATTACCGGTTCCGAACGCTTGGTGTGGTTGAGCGGCTTCAATGCGATCATTGCAACACTGCGCTTTCCGGCAGTATTTATTACCATGTGGCAGTATGGTTTTACACCAACGGTATTTTTCTGGCATCAACTCGCCGTGGCCATTGTGGAAGTGCTCGGGTTGTATCTGATGAGTAACAAACTTAAGCCTGTAATCACCAAGGGTGAAATTATCGGTTGGAGTATACAGCCGGTTAAACCCGTGCTGAATTTTGCATTAACCATAGCCTTTACGTCATCGATATGGGTTTTGGTAACACAAACCGACAAGCTGATTCTTTCCGGCATTTTACCGTTGGCAGAATACGGCTTCTTTACCCTGGCTGTGCTGGTTGCTAGTGGGATTATGATTCTGAGCGCACCGGTAAGCACCGTCATTATGCCCCGTATGGCCAGGCTCCATGCCGAAGGGAAGCATGATGAGATGATTCAGGTCTACCGCAATGCGACACAGTTAGTGAGTGTGGTTGCGGGGTCCGCATCGCTTACCATCGCATTTTTTGCTGATCCATTGCTCTACGCATGGACGGGCGATAAACAAATAGCCAGCAATGCCGCGCCAATCCTCACGCTTTATGCACTCGGTAATGGCGTATTGGCTGTATCCGCATTTCCATATTACCTGCAATATGCCTTAGGGAACTTACGCTACCACCTGATAGGAAATCTGGTAACCGTCATCACACTTATCCCGGCTATCATCTGGGCTGCATCAGAATATGGTGGTGTAGGTGCAGGCTGGGCGTGGTTGGGTATTAATAGTTTGTACTTAATACTTTGGGTTGGGTATGTGCATCATAAATTACAGCCTGGAGTGCATGTAGGCTGGTTGGTGAAAGATATTGCAGGTATTTATGCACCAGTCATACTGCTTCTATTTCTGGCGAGTGCTTATATAAGTTATCAAACACGGCAAGAAGCATTCTTTGCCGTGGTTGCGTTTTCATTTTTTGCCATTTTCGTTGCCACAGCTTCATCTTCAGTAGCCCGCAAAGTGCTTAACCAAAAGATGTTTGGCGTTAAATTATGAGTTCAGATGTTAAAGTATCAGTTTGTATAAACGCATTTAATCATCAAAATACTATTGGTAAAACAATAGAAAGTATAGTTGGTCAAAAAACTGATTTTAGTTTCGAGGTTGTAATTTTTGATGATTTTTCGACTGATGGTACACGTTCTATTATTCAGCGTTACTCTTTTGAATATCCGGGATTGATACGCTATATATTCAAAGAGTGTAATCTTTTTTCAATTAATGGACATTTGCCATTTATTGAATGTTGGAGTGCTGCGAAGGGGCAATATATCGCATTGTGTGAGGGTGATGACTATTGGATCGACCCTTTGAAACTTCAAAAACAATATGATGCGATTAGAGAGAATGATGTTGATATCTGCTTTACTAATGCATATATGGAGTATTCTGGTGGGCGTAGGAAGGAATATTTTACGCGGCGAGAAAGTAGTAAGCATATGTCATTGAGAGAGGTTATTAAATCTGGTGGCGGCGGAATGCCAACTGCGAGCATTATAATGAAGGCAGAATTACTCAGGAATCTCCCTGACTGGTTTGTGCGCGCCCCGGTAGGAGATTACTTTATACAAATTATTGGTGCTAGAAGAAGTGGCGCTTTTTATTTAAATGAAGTCACTTGTGTTTATACAGTGTGTTCAGCCAATTCATGGACTATGCGTCGGAAAAGTATTTTGTCTGATCAAATAAAAAAAGAGATTTGTGATTACGAATACGTATTTGATTCTTTGAAAAATGAGGTTGGTAATCATCATTCATTGGATTTGGCCTTTTCAGGCGTGCTGGCTGGGAGTGCTACTCTTTCTTGTAAGTCTGGCGACTGGAGCTTGGCTAAAATGTTATTGAAGAAATCCATTGCAATGAATAATGCAATCTCTTTGAAGTACCGTCTGTTGTACCTTTTGACTATGCTTATGAAAATTATAAAATGAGAAAAATGCTCGGCTTTACTTTGTTTATACTTACTGTGAGTTCTACTTTTCAGTATGGTGATATTCTAATATCTCGTTACTTTGCACCAATGATTGGAGTTGTTTTTGCCGCACTGGTGTTTTTAATTGGCTGTGCACGTATGTCAATGTATCAAAATCAGGTTATGATTTTGCACCTTGCTTTTTATTTCTTGTTTGTATTGCTGAGTTTTTTGGGGCATTCGACAGTCGAGGAATTTGGTTTTGATTTAGTTAAGCTAGCCTTGGCTTTTTCGCTGTCATTTTTTGCATTTTATTATATATCAATGTCTGATGTTGGTGATGTGAAGGTGGCATTGAATGGTATGTTCCTATTTGTATTCTTATTTTTATTTCTAGAATCTTATGGCCGGCTATTGCCATTGCTGTCGGATCTCTCTGTTGTCAAACAAAATTTCTATCTTGCCAAAATTAACAGTCCTTTTATGGTTGACTCGAACGCAGTTGGGCTTTTTGCATTATTTTATCTCGTTGCCTATATATCTGCTCAGAACGTTCTCTCTCATGGATATTTGACTAGACTTGTCTTTTTAATAGGTTTTTCAGCTTTCATTCTTCTCACTTTAAGTCGTGCTGCAATTTTTACAAGCGTGCTTATTTTATTTCTATACTGCTGGAAATTGTTACCTAGAGTTGCTAGGTATATTGTTGGTATTGTCGGTATTGTCGCTTTTGTATATATATCTTATCTTCTTTTAGCTTTTATCTTTTCTGATGGAAGTGGCACTACAAAACTTGGCGTTTTATATAATATTCCAGAATTAATGAGGCATATTGATATTAGAGGGGTTTTGTTGGGGTTTGGAATAAATGAGGGGAACTATGTTTATTCTTACGAGGAAGGTAAATATAGTCATTTACTAATACCAATGATTATGGGGCAGTTTGGAGTTGTTGGTGTTTTGTTATATGCTTTTTTCTTTTATTTTTTAAATAAAATGGCCGAGGGAAGACTGTTTTTTCTGATTGTTACTATGTTGGTTGTTGGCTTGTCATACTTACACCCATTTCTGGAAACCATTTTTTTGGTTGCGGGTATATGTTTAGGGTTGGGGAACTTTAAATGCAAGGTTTCATAATATGAGTTCATTGGTGTTTTATTGTAATTGGGGCGTGGTGGAAAAAGGGGGTAGATTTTTTATTTCATCTATTCATTATCGATATATTCTTGCGGCAATGGAGGGTTATTGCAGTGTAATTCTTATATCGAAGAAGGGAAGTGATACTGGAGCTGATCTTATTGAACTTCCAAGCTCTGTTAATGTATTGATGTTGCCAAAATTCGGTAGTTATCTATCTGCTATAAGAAAATTTAAAGATATCGCTAAGGTTATCAGGAGTGTCTCTGTAAGCCATTATGATTCGCATTTTTATATAAGATCACCAGAGCCTTTCTCATGGCTTTTTGCCTTGTTTAGGCGAAATAATAATACGTTGGTCTACCATTTTATGTCTAATCCTGTTGAGGCAATCTTAAATAATAAATCAGATATGATTATTTTAAGGTACACCAAGTTCTTTTTGTATCTTCCTGAGTTTTTTCTTAATATTATTGCAGGCCGTATAAATAAACTGAGCTGCAATGGTATTGGTTTGTATCAAAATCTGAAGTTTTTTTTCGGATCTAGGTGCCGTGTGCTGGATGAGTCAACTCTTGAGGAGGACTTTATGTCGACTGATTTGATGTTGAAATCAGCACCAGATTTAGATAAGGATGCTAGCATTAGATTGCTGTATGTCGGTTATTTGCGTGCTGCAAAAGGAATTGACTATTTGCTTGAGGCGTTCAGCAAAGTCTTGATTCATTATCCTAATTGTAAGTTGGTTCTTGTCGGGGAGGGCGATTATAGGAGCTCTTTAAATTATAAAGTTGACCAGCTTTGTTTGTCTGAAAGTGTTGTTTTTCTTGGAAATATTCCTTTTGGTGAGCGATTATTTGATGTATATAGATCGTCAGATGTTTTCGTTTTTCCGTCTCTTTCAGAAGGGAGCCCACGTGTTGTTTTGGAAGCAATGGCATTTGGCTTACCTGTCATTGCGACTGATGTAGGTAATACTAAATATCTTCTTGAGGGAGAACGGGGTATTTGTGTTCAGCCTGCAAATGTAGATGAATTATTAAATGCAATTTTAAATCTGATACCAGATAGGTTGCTCCGAGATAAACTTAGGTATAATTCATTTGATTATGTTAAGGATAAAACCCTTGCTAATTTCTTTCGAAAATTTAAAGGTTATGCTGATGAAGCATAAATTTTTTCTGCTCTATTCTTGGTTTGTAAGAACGTTGTTGTTTTTTCTACCTGATCAGCCATCAATAATGAAATTTAGAGGTTGGATGTATGGTTTAGGTATGAATCGTTGCGGTAGTAATTTTCAGGTTTCTGCTAATGTTGTTATTAAGGGTTTGGAGAATTTCTTGGTTGGAGATGATTGTTATCTTGCTCCTGGTGTTGTTGTGAATGCAATTCAATATGTTGAACTAGATTGTCAAGTTATGATTGGGTTTAATTCAGTGCTGGTCTCAGGAAATCATTCTAAATCTAATGGCTCTTACAGATTTGGCAAATCAAGGTCTGCACCGATTTATATAGGTTTTGGCTCATGGGTTGCTGCAAACAGCACCGTTGTTGCGGGTGCATCAATTGGTTCTGGAGTTGTTATAGGTGCTAATTCTTTTGTAAAAGGTAATTTTTCTGATGATTCAGTATATGTTTCATTGATTCCAAAAAAATTAGGTGATTCATGATTTTTTCTATTGTGACACCCATATACAATTCGTCTGAATATTTGTGTTCGGCTATTGACTCTGTTATTTCACAAACATTTACTGATTGGGAACTGATTTTAATTGATGATTGTTCAGAGGATAACTCGGTCGAGTTGATAGGAAGTTACGTGAGTGTTGACTCCCGAATTAGACTAATCAGATTACCTGAAAATTCAGGTGCAGCTGTTGCTAGAAATAAGGGCATTGAGTTAGCCAGTGGTCGCTACATTGCGTTTCTAGATAGTGATGACTTATGGCTTCCTAACAAATTGGAAACTCAGCTGCAGTTTATGCAGGAAAAAAATATCGCTTTTTCTTACTCAGCCTATGAAAAAATTGATGAGCAGGGGCAGCCTTTGGGTTTGATTGGTGTGCCTGAAATGGTCAATTACAATCAGCTGTTGAAGTGCTGTGTTATCGGTTGCTTAACTGCAATCTACGATACACATAAGCTAGGTAAGGTTTATATGCCACTGATTCGAAAAAGACAAGATCTTGGTCTTTGGTTAAGGTTATTGAAAAAAGTCGATTATGCTTACGGAATTCAACAGCCCTTAGCACATTATCGTGTTCGTTCTGGTTCTATTTCTTCTAACAAAAGTAATGCTGCTAAATTTACCTGGCGCTTGTACAGAGAAGTTGAAAAGGTAAACTTCATAAAAGCCAGTTATTATTTTACTCATTACGCTGTTCGTGGTGTTTTGCGTACGAAGTTTCCACGATTAGCCCGCTTTCTTGGGGTTCTTCAATAATATGACTATTCTCGTCACCGGCGGAGCCGGTTACATCGGTTCTCACACCTTGGTTGAGCTTGCCTCTGCCGGGTTTGATTTTGTTGTGTTGGACAACTTATGCAACTCATCTTCTGTGTCGTTGCAGCGTGTGCAGGCCATTACCGGTAAGCCGGTTGAGTTTGTGCAAGGCGATATTCGTGATGCCGACCTGTTACAGCAGGTGCTTGCTCGTTATCCAATAACTGCGGTGGTGCATTTTGCCGGGTTAAAAGCCGTAGGCGAAAGTGTGGCGCAGCCGTTGCGCTATTACGATAACAACGTGCACGGTAGCCAGGTGTTGTTGCAGGCAATGGCGGATGCGGGTGTGTTTAGCATTGTGTTCAGCTCGTCGGCTACGGTGTATGGCGACCCGGCTGAAATGCCAATTTCAGAGCAGTGCCCGGTTGACCGTCCAACGAATCCCTATGGTCGGTCGAAGTTGATGGTGGAAGATATTCTGCGAGATTTGGCGTTGTCAGACCCCCGCTGGCGTGTGGCGATCTTGCGTTATTTTAACCCGGTGGGCGCGCATGAAAGTGGCACCATAGGGGAAGACCCGAACGGTATTCCGAATAACCTGTTGCCGTTTATTACCCAGGTGGCGGTTGGTAAGTTGCCGCAGTTGTCTGTATTTGGCGGTGATTATCCCACGCACGATGGTACGGGCATTCGGGACTATATTCATGTTGTTGATTTAGCCCTAGGGCATGTCGCTGCATTACGGTATTTGCAGAAACATAGCGGTGTGCATACATGGAATTTAGGAACCGGGCAGGGTTATTCCGTGCTGGATATGGTTAAGGCTTTTGAAGCCGCAAGTGGAGTATCTGTGCCATATAAACTGGTTGATCGTCGTACCGGTGATATTGCGGTGTGTTATGCCAACCCGTCTAAGGCGTTGGCCGAATTAGGCTGGCAGGCACAGTTGGGTTTAGAGCGAATGATGGCTGATGCGTGGCTTTGGCAGAAAAATAATCCGGACGGGTATAAGGGGGGGGGGGGCAATGCTCGTTGAGCGCGGTAATGTTGAATGGCCACTTCATGGAGCGGGAGGTTTATGAAGGATATTATTATTTGTTAAGACGGAACTTGGCAGTCGTATAATCGGGTGCTTCTACTTATATTGAGTTTGGCTGAGGGGCTTGCCCCGCAAGGTGTTGCCGGCCATAGGCTGGGGGGTTTTACTATTGGGGCGTGGGTACTGAGGGGGATAGGGTATCCCGCATTTTTAACGAGACTCAAAAGTAGAAATTAGGCTGCAGGCATTTAAACCCGCTTTGGCGGGTTTTGTATTTTCAGCACCTTAATAAATACAGGATTTTGACAAAAAATTTATGGTTTATCTTGGTTTAGAAAACCCCAAAGATGCCGGTAATGTTGGCTCGGTTTTACGGGCGCTGGGATGCTATCAGGCCGATGGTATCTTCTACACTGGCAGTCGTTATGACCGCGCAGTAAAGCACAGCCCCGATACCCGCAATGTGGCGCAGATTGCGCATGTAGATAGTCTGCTCATGGCTAAAGACAGGCTGCCTGAGCATACCAGCCTGATTTGTGTTGAGCTGGTTATCGGGGCAACATCACTGCCTGATTTTAAGCATCCCGAACATGCCCTTTATGTGTTTGGTCCCGAAGATGGCAGTATTTCGCAGGATATTGTCAGAGCTGCCGATGAGGTGGTTTATATCCCTACGGTGGGTTGTATGAATCTGGCGGCAACGGTAAATGTTGTGCTGTATGACCGTCTGGCAAAGCTTGGGCCTGTTAAGGGAATTAAATCTGGGGATGAGCTGATAAAAAGCAGTCGGGACAACCGCAACAGGTTGCGGCTGTAGCAGTAGCTTATAGCCGCGTCAGGGGGGGCGCATAATGGTAACAGACCCGCTGTTGGCAGGTAATCTCGGTCATAGAACGCTCCTGCCGTTAATAGCAACGGAGGCGCCTCTGTTGTTCCGGGCATCCGGTATGTCGTTTATGCCAGCCTGCTCTGTGCCGCGAACGTCTGCAGGCGTGTTAATATTGCGGCATACCGGAACGAAATTTATGAGGATACAGGTGTGATTCAGAATTTACTGGATGCTTTTTATACAGTTAAACCAGACGCCTCTATCGCGGCGCAGCGGGTTGCTTTTGGCACATCCGGGCACCGTGGTTCTGCACTGAAAAGCACCTTTAACGAGTGGCATATCCTTAGCATTGCTCAGGCCGTGGCCGATTATCGTACGCAGGCCAATATCAGCGGGCCACTGTTCCTGGGTCAGGATACGCATGTTCTGTCGCAGCCTGCCTGGGAAACGGCTTTGCAGGTACTGGCCGCGAATAATATTGATGTACGTATTGCTGCAGGCAGTGAGGTTACAGCAACGCCCCTGGTTAGCCGTGCCATTCTCCGTTTTAATGCCTCTGAGCCGGCAGGATTCGCTGATGGCATTATTATTACGCCATCGCATAATCCGCCGGAAGACGGTGGAATTAAGTACAACACCCCGAACGGAGGCCCTGCAGAGAGCGATGTTACGGGCTGGATTGAATGTCGGGCGAATGAGTACTTGCAGAATGCTTGTGTTGATGTGAAACGTATTCCGCTTGATGACGCTTTGCGGCAGGCGCAGGAATATGATTATGTAGGACGTTATATTGCCGGGCTTGAGCAGGTTATTAATCTTGAGGCTATTCGTACATCGGGCTTGAAATTGGGTGCCGATCCTATGGGGGGAACGGCCTTGCCGGTATGGCAAGCCCTGGCAAAGGGAAATGGCCTGAACATTAAAGTAGTTAACGAAATTCTGGATCCGGCTTTTGCTTTTATGCCACCCGATCATGACGGTCGTATCCGTATGGATTGCTCCAGTACAGCTGCAATGGCAAACCTACTGACAATCCGTGATCGGTTTGATATTGCCTTTGGAAATGATCCGGATGCTGATCGTCATGGTATTGTAGATTCAGCCGGTCTGATGAATCCGAACCATTTTTTATGTGTGTGTGTTGATTATTTATTAACTCACCGTCCGCAATGGTCAGCAACTTTGAAAATCGGTAAAACCCTCGTTACCAGTTCGATGATGGACCGTATCGTTCAGGCTAATGGCCGTGACTTGTACGAGGTACCGGTAGGATTTAAATGGTTTGTATCGGGACTGTTTAATGGTGAGCTGGCTTTTGGTGGTGAGGAGAGTGCAGGTGCCAGTTTTTTAACGCTGGATGGCAAGCCCTGGTCTACCGATAAGGACGGTATTTTACTCTGTCTGCTTGCCGTTGAAATTATGGCGGTTACGGGTTTAAAGCCATCGGAATATTACGCAAAACTGGTGCAGCAACATGGCAACCCTGTTTACCGCCGTATTGACGCACCAGCAACACCGGATCAAAAAGCAGCCTTTAAGAAGCTGACGGCGGCTAGTATTACTGCTTCACAGTTAGCAGGTTACGATATTATTGCAGTACATACCGAAGCACCAGGCAATGGTGCTTCTATTGGTGGTATTAAAGTGAGTACAGCGCAGGGATGGTTTGCTGCGCGTCCAAGTGGCACTGAAGATATTTACAAAATTTATGCTGAGAGTTTTGTCGATGGTAAACATCTGCAACAGCTTATCGATGAAGCACAAAGCTTGCTGAGTCGTGTGCTTTAAGTGTGTTCAGTGTAGCGAGGACTTTCACTCATTTGTTGATTATTTGGTATGATGGACTTTCAGGGACGATTATCTATATCGATATTTTTAAAATCAGGTAAAGCATAAGCGAGTGGTATAACTCAGCGAGCCCCAAAGCCTGTCAGCATAGTTTTTATAGTTTTAAAAATAATATCGATATCCAGCCATATGCTTAGATTTTTCACGTAGTAAAAGTCGTGAGCTAATTTTTCTCTTGTTTCATCTTCATCAGCGGCATAGCCATGTGTCACCTGAGCCCAGCCTGTAATCCCGGGACGAACTATGTGTCGGAAATTATATAGAGGTATAACTTGTTCAAATTGTTTAACGAATGCTGCTTGCTCGGGTCTTGGTCCAATAAGGGACATGTCTCCCTTAATTATGTTGAGGAATTGAGGTAATTCGTCAATTCTCATCTTTCGGATAAAGCGTCCGATTCGTGTGATACGGGGATCGTTCTCACCGGCAAACTTTGCCCCATCTGCTTCGGAATCCAAACGCATACTGCGAATTTTATACATATTAAACTCGCGACCGCCTTTTCCGATTCGCCTTTGAATAAAAAAAGCGGGTCCGGGGGATTCCAGTTTTACCATTGCAGCAACGAGGAAAATCAGAGGAAGAATGAATGGAGTACTGACCAGAATAAGGATAGATTCCAGCAGTCTTTTCATACCTAAATGGAGCTGTGATGGTAAAATATCGTGGGTGGCCAGTTCCCCATAGTGGTCCAGTGGGCTTTTTCCGGTAATTGCTTCATAGGCCGTGACAGAATCTGTAACGGGCATATCGCGTGATAGCTGCTCGGCGATAAAGTGTTGCCACTCAGCGGGCAGTTGTTCATTGCTGTCTGCAATAATGCCATTTATATCATCGTATGGCATGACTGGCTCAGATAAAATAACGAACTTTGTAGGGTTGCAATTGGTCAGCTTTTCATAGAATCCGAATGGGATAACTGCGTATCGTCCTTGGTGTGTATGTTGAAGAAGTCTGAATTTAATGTATGTTACCGCAGGTACCAGTATGCACATTATTAATAATGCACTGCGGGAATAGTCCAAACGCAAAAAGATGATAACGGTAATTACTATCAGCAATGTTGACGCTACTATCGGGAATAAATAGGAAAGTGGCCTGTTGCCAGGGAATCGTCCCAGATTATGAAGAAAAATATCTGAAAGAATATAAGCTATAAGGCATGCGATCAGTGTATTCAAAGATGCCTTATTTGACATCATATCAACGCCATTGATCAGAAGAATTATATAGGCAGTAAGAGACAATACTAGCAAGCTTGCTGTTAAAGACATAACAGACTTAAAAATGCTTACGCTTTTCTTGGAGGGTGTATTCAGTGAGCTGTCAATGGAGTGTCCTTTTACCATTATATCCTCTATTTGACAGCTTATCTTGAAATTGGCTCCCCGAGTTGGACTTGAACCAACGACCAATAGATTAACAGTCTACTGCTCTACCGACTGAGCTATCGGGGAACATCAGCAAGTGCGCGCATTATGCTTATGCAGATTTTCTCTGTCAAGCATCTGTTTGATTTTGTTGGCTTTTAATTTTTAGCGGTGAATTGTGAGAAGGCTGATTGCAGGGCGATTAACAACCTAGGAGATGCTTTATCTGTCATAAATTTAAGGTATTCTTGGCGATCAGATTTCGCTTTAGTGCAATGGAGCTCGTATGAACCAGCAATACCCCGCTAATTCTGCGGTTACGACCCCTGTCGTCGGCCCGGACGATGAAATTAATTTGACGGACCTGTTCCGTAATATCTGGCGTCAGCGGGGACTGGTGATCGGAGTTGCCTTGTTCGTGGGATTGGCTGTTGTGGCATTCCATTTTTCCAAGGCGTCTTTTTCTGTATCGCAGCAGGTTGAATACCCCATTGCACTGACTTTCCTGAGTGACGGTAAATATCCGAACGGAACGGTATTCAGCCCCCGTGATGTTATCGCCCCGGCAGTGATCAACGCACTTGCTGCGCAGGGTAAGATTTCAGCATCGGCTGATACATTAGTGAATGCTCTTAATGTTTCTTATTCAAATTCACTTTATCAGGCAAGCGAAGACAAGCTGAATGCGTTATTGGCTAACGCCAAAACACCGCAGGAAATACGTGCTGCTGCCGATACGGCTTTGACTGAACTGCACGATAAGTCCCATGGGTTCCTTACCCTCAGTCTGAATCTTCAGAGGTCAGGGCTTACTGCGACGCAAGGTGCAGAGGTGCTGGCTGATGTGGTGGATACCTGGGCACAGCTGTCGATTGAACGCGGCCTAACGAATGTCGACATTGACCGGCCTTTGGTTGCTTTCAGTACGGCTGAAGGCATGAATCTGATCGACGTCTACGATGGTGCTACCACCTATCTGGAGGCGCTGCGTTCCGCAGTAGGTAAGTTGTCCAAAATGCCTGGTTCCGGCAGCATGGTTGTCGATGGGCGCACTCTGGATGATGTACGCCGCCAGTTGGTGATGCTGGAGGGTAGTGATATCGGCCCTTTGCGTGAGTTTGCCTATTCAAATTCTTCTGAATTGGCTGCGAAAGATCCGGCAATCATGGTACGTCTGTTTTCCCGTCAGCGTTTGTTGCGTCTGGAGCATGAGCGATTAACGAAGTTAGTTGCTTCCTACGATTCCGCACTGAATCAGCTGTCGAGCACCAGCACTCAGGACCTGAATAAAACCGCTGGCAGTAATGAATCTTCCGGGGCGCAGTTTGACCAGTCATTTTTAGACTCCCTGCTGGTGTTGGGTAATAAGCTGGGTGGTGTAGAGATGCGTCAGGATTTATTCAAGCGCCGTACAGCTGCGACCGAAGAGTTGCTGGAGCTTGAGAAAGAGATTGCGATTCTGGCGGGATCTGATGACAAGACCTATGGCAACCTGGATTCACAGTCAATTTTAAAGGCTGCTTTGGAAGGCGTTGAGACCAATCTGAACACGATTCAGCAGCAGCTCGATCATTTTATCGGAGCTTATCGCGAGCAGACATTGCAAAGTGGCGGACAATTGTTTGTGGCAGATGCTGCGCCGGTTGTGCGTGGTGGAAGTTTTCAGATGGGGCGGAAAATGGGGCTGCATCTGGCGCTGGGAATTATTCTGGGCGGAATGCTTGGGGTTATGCTGGCATTGATCCGGGCGGCTATGCTGTCTTCACGCGTAAAGGGTTAAGGCTGCACATCCTCAGGTGATGGATACAAAAAAGCCCGGCAATCTTGCCGGGCTTTTTTGTGCCTGTTATCTGAAGGTCAGTCCTTCGCAATCCGGCTGAAGGTTGCCCCTTTCTGATCGCGATACTTGGCATTTTCACGCTTGTTATAAGGGCGCAGCGCCGGGCTTGAAAGCATCTCAAACGACATGGCGCAGATCACCATACCCGGACGTAGTGCCAGTGGCAGCTTGCCGTTGTTGTAGAACTCCAGCACGATCTGCCCCTGCCAGCCCGGATCAATACGCCCGGCAGTCACATGCACCATCAGGCCCAGGCGGGCGAGGGAGCTGCGGCCATCCAGCCAGCCGACCAGATCTTCGGGTACGCAGACCGATTCCAGTGTCGCGCCCAGCACCAGTTCGCCCGGGTGAATAAACAAAGCGTCATCGGCTTCAATCTCGATCTCTTTACTCATAATGCGGTTGATATCGCGTTCAAGCTGAATGCGGTCACCGGACAGATCGAGGTGGGTCACTGAGTTGTTGTTGAATACGCGGAAGCGGTGGTCGAGGCGCAGATCTACGCTGATGCCGGCAATGGCATCGCAGGCTGGCTGTGGATTGATAACAATGCTGCCATCGGCAATGCGCTGTTCAATATCGCCGTCGCTGAGTCGCATGCTGTGCTTCCTGTTGAGTGAAAAAGAGGGCGCAGTTTACCTGAAAAGCGCAGCAGCGCGAAGCGGGCGAAATGTTCAGCCCTTGAGGTCGGTAATATCAATCTGATAGCGGGTTTTACCTTTTTCTTTATCGACCAGGCGTACCAGCTGATAGCCGCGATCGATGGCAAACCAGGCAAAGACTTCGCGGCCTTTTTTCTGACGTATCTGTTCAACCTTGATGGTTTTCAGCTTACCTATCCGGGTACTCAGCTGCTCTTCGCCGATAATTCTGAACTGGAAATCTTTAACTCGTTTTTTCTCAAATACGGGGTAGCTCAGCTCATGATTGTTGGCTCGGTTCTCAGGGCTGCCTGTGTCTTTTCTGAGGGTAGAAAGATCGAGACTGGCCTGCAGCATATAGGTTAGGTTGTCATGAACCTCGTTTTTCCATGCCTTCGGATAGTCTTTGTTGTTTTCCAGGTCTTTGATCAGCTTCAGTTGTGGGGAAAATAACAGCGTGCGGTCAGCCTCGTTAAACAAGCCGGTGGCACGGTAGCGATATTCCAGCGGTTTTATCTGGCCGTCATCAAAGCTGAATTCGGATGTTTCTTTCAGTGCGGCGGCGCTGGTTTCTGCTTCAAACGTTAACAGCCAGTGGCCACTGGGGAGTTGGCGTAAGTTGCGTTCGGCTTCTACATCAATGCTGAACCAGCCGAGTTTCCACTCTGTTTTATAGCGTGCAGAAAAAGGCTTAAGGGTTGTGACTTCACGATGGCTGGCAGCAGATTTTTCTTTGTCAGCAGTCTCTTCTGCGGCTGTTGCAAAGGAAAAAGTGGGGCAGGTGATCAGGGCGAAGGCCAGCAGGCGGGAAAGCAAAAAGGAAGTCATAAAGGTCAGCCAAGTCCATTTGGCCAACAGTATATCGGAGCAAAATCAGGACGTCAGTTGCAATCCGGTGGCGGGAATCACATTTCCATCCAGACGGGCATTGTTGCCGACCATGGTCAGGCGGCCTTCAACAAACCATTTAACCGCAATCGGATAAATCACGTGTTCCTGAATTTGTACGCGTTTCTGCAGGCTGGCGGCATCGTCGCCGTCGTATACCGGCACCACGGCCTGAATCACGTTAGGTCCGCCATCCAGTTCTTCGGTCACAAAATGCACCGTCACACCATGCTCACTCTCGCCATCATCAAGGGCGCGCTGATGGGTATGCAGGCCCTGATATTTCGGCAGTAATGACGGGTGAATATTCAGCATGCGGCCATGATAATGAGCGACAAAATCCGGCGTCAGAATGCGCATAAATCCGGCCAGCACCACCAGATCGGGAGCGTGCTCGTCGATTTCTGCCATCAGTGCACGGTCGAAGTCTTCACGGCTGCTGAATTCTTTGTGATCCAGTACGGAGGTCGGCAGATCGCGGTCGCGGGCTTTCTGCAGGCCCGCGGCTTCCGGACGGTTACAGATAACCGCAGCGATTTCGGCTTCCATACTGCCACTTTTAATGGCATCGGCAATGGCAACCATATTGCTGCCACTGCCGGAGATCAGAATCACGATACGCGGTACGGCAGGCTTATCGTGGGTGCTGCTGTCGTTCATAGACTGCGGTTACCGGTAAATTCAACCTGTTCGTCAGCCTCACCTTTGGCCTGAACTTCACCAATCAGCCATGCCTGTTCGCCTTCGGCGTTGAGCAGGGCGATAGCGGCATCGGCTTTTTCTTCCGGCAGCGCGACAATCATGCCGACACCACAGTTAAAGGTGCGAAACATTTCTGCGGTTGCCACTTTGCCGTTGCTCTGCAGCCATTCAAAAACCGCAGGCCATTTCCAGCTGTTGGTATCGATAACGGCTTTGCAGTCGTCAGGCAGTACGCGCGGAATGTTTTCCTGGAAACCGCCGCCGGTGACGTGGCACATAGCGTGTACGTCAGAGGCGTTAATCAGCTTCAGTGCGGATTTTACATAAATACGGGTTGGCGCCATCAGCGCATCAGCAACCGGCTGGCCATCCAGATCGGCACTCAGGTCTGCACCGGATACTTCGATAATCTTACGGATCAGCGAGTAACCATTGGAGTGCGGGCCGCTGGACGCCATAGCGATCAGCTTGTCGCCGGCTTTTACTTTGGAGCCGTCGATGATGTCGTCTTTCTCAACGATACCTACGCAGAAACCGGCCAGATCGTAGTCTTCGCCTTCGTACATGCCCGGCATTTCGGCGGTTTCGCCACCGACCAGAGAGGCACCGGCCTGCTCACAGCCATCACCGATACCGCTGACAACTGCGGCGGCTACGTCCACGTTCAGTTTGCCGGTGGCGTAGTAGTCGAGGAAAAACAGCGGCTCAGCGCCGGCAACCACCAGATCGTTCACACACATGGCCACCAGATCGATACCGATGGTGTCGTGCTTTTTCAGATCCATTGCCAGGCGCAGCTTGGTGCCTACACCGTCAGTGCCGGATACCAGAACCGGTTGGCGGTAGCCCTGTGGCAGTTCGAACAGGGCGCCGAAACCACCCAATCCGGCCATCACTTCCGGGCGGCGGGTACGTTTGGCAACGCCTTTGATGCGTTCGACCAATGCATTTCCGGCGTCGATATCGACACCAGCGTCTTTGTAGCTCAGGGATTGTTGTTCACTCATGCCGTCGTCACTGGGTGGCCCATAGAAAGGCGCGTATTCTAACGATTTGTGCGCCGTCCTGCATCATGGAAATGAGCAAATCTGAGAGTGGTCGAAAGCTGTCTGCATGGTCAGATTTTTGCGCAGATGTTGTGAGTAAAGACGGCGGGAGGCGCATTCTTATTTTGCGGCCTGCGGCACAATTTCGGTCATGATAGTGGTTATGTTGAACATTCGTGGCACAATACCGCCCGATTTAAATCTTTAGCTGTAAGGAACCTGTCTGTGCGTGCAGCCAGTCTGATTTTATTGTTGTTTCTAAGCCTTGGCAGTCATGCGGTGACCGTCTCTGACCTGTATCAGGTACGTGTGCCGGTTGCCGATCAGTCGCAGGACAGCCGCCAGAGCGGTATTCAGGATGCACTGCAGCAGGTGCTGGTGAAGGTCTCCGGCCAGACGGCCAGTGTGCAGAATGAGACAGTACAGGCTGCGGCGGCCAATGCTGACCGTTACGTAAAAAGTTTTCGCTACAGCCGTGACGAAGCCGACGACAGTCTGCTGCTTGAAGTTTTATTTGCCCAGAACCTGATTGATTCCCTGTTAAAAGACGCGCAGCAGCCGGTGTGGGGTAAAAGCCGTCCGCTGGTATTGCTGTGGCAGGGGGTTGAAGATGAATTACAGCGCAAGGCGCTGAATCAGAACAGCGGCGCCTGGCGTGCACGGCTTGAGCGCGCCATGAGTGAGCGCGGAATTCCGCTGTTATGGCCAGCGCAGGATCTGGAAGACGAACTGGTGTTGCCGGTGGAGCGCCTGTGGGGCCTGTTTAAAGATGACGTGCAGAAAGCCTCCGCCCGTTATGCCGCCGATGCGTTTATGGCCGGGCGTTTGTCTCCGGGGCTCGATAATGGCTGGCTTTATCAGGGCTTTATTCAGCATAAGGGTGACTGGCTCGACCTGCAGGCCGAAGGTGAGGATGTGAATGCGGTGTTGCTGCAGGTGGCCGATCAGGTGGCCGGTTTTCTGTCCGCACGTTATGCCCTGCGTAGTGATGGTATTGCCAGTGGTCATCAGCTGATGATTCAGGGCGTGCAGAATTTCCGCCAGTATCACGATGTGATCAGTTATCTGAACGCCAATGTGGCGGTGAATTCGGTACGTGTGCTGGCGGTTAATCAGCAGGATTTAACACTGGAGCTGGATCTGGCGGCTGATTGGGCGCAGGTCTGGAGCACTCTGGCCCTGGATAAGCGCCTGCTCGCCACGGAGCAGGAGCAGGTTTTTAGCTGGCAGCCGTAAATGCAGATCATGGATCATCATCAACAACTGACCCTGTCGGTCGCGGTGCGCGATGATGCGCGCTTTGCTAACTATTACGCCGGCCCGAACGAGCAGATCGTGCAATCGCTGCAGCAGCAGTGGACGGTACATGGCGAGCCTTACCTGTATTTGTGGGGCGCACCGGGCGTTGGCTGCAGTCATCTGCTGCAGGCTTCCTGTCATTATGCTGAAGGGCTGGGACATCAAAGCGTCTATCTGCCGCTGGACGAACTGGTGGAATACAGTCCGGCGGTTCTGGATGCGATGGAGCAGTTACCGCTGGTTGCGCTGGATAATATTCAGGCCGTTGCCGGTCGCCCGGATTGGGAAGAGGGGCTGTTTCATTTGTTTAACCGAATCCGCGACCGTCAGGGGCACTTACTGATTGCCGCCAGTCAGGCGCCGGGTCATATCGGTGTGCAGCTGCCCGATCTGTCATCCCGTCTCAGCTGGGGCATGGTGTATCAGGTCGAGCCGCTGGAAGATAACGATAAAGTACTGGCGCTGTTGCTGCGTGCCAAGCGCCGTGGTCTGAATATGAGTGATGAAGTGGCGCGCTTTATTCTGACCCGTGGTCCGCGTGATATGCAGGGCCTGTTTGATTTGCTGGAAACCCTCGATCAGGCCTCTTTGTCGGCCCAGCGTAAGCTGACCATTCCTTTTATTAAGGCGGAAATGGGCTGGTAAGCTTTTTTTCTCGTTCCTACGCTCCGCGTGGGAATGCAACTGTGCCAGTAAGGGCTCCTACGCAGAACGTGGGAGCCAGGTGAGCAGCAGGCATAAAAAAACCGCCTGCTGGCGGTTTTTTTATGTGCGTGAACCGTGCCGTAAAAGCACTCAGCTGAGTGCTTTTTTGATGCGGCTCAGGGCATCTTCCAGAGTTTTCATGCTGGTCGCGAATGACAGGCGCATATAACCCGGTGAGCCGAAGGCAGAACCCGGAACCAGCGCGACACCGGCTTCCAGCAACAGTTTTTCGGCAAAGTCGACATCGTTATCGATACCGGCTTTATCCATCGCGCCTTTGACATTCGGGAAGGCGTAGAAAGCGCCGTCGGCCGGGATGCAGCTGAAGCCCGGAATCTCGTTCAGGGTTTTCACCACGTAGTCGTGACGCTCTTTAAACGCTTCAACCATTGGCAGAACGCAATCGCGGCCGCCATTCAGTGCCGCTTCTGCCGCTACCTGGGAAATAGAAGTCGGGTTAGAGGTGCTCTGCGACTGTACCTTCTTCATCGCGCCAATCAGCTTGGCCGGACCAGCGGCATAGCCGATACGCCAGCCGGTCATGCTGTACGCCTTGGATACACCGTTCAGTACGATGGTGCGGTCATACAGTTCCGGGCAGACGGTGAGAATGTTTTCGAAGGCAAAATCCGCCCACCAGATGTACTCGTACATATCATCGGTAGCGATCATGATCTGCGGATGCTTTTTCAGAACGGCGCCCAGGGCCTTCAGTTCGTCGGCGGTATAAGCCACACCAGACGGGTTGGACGGGCTGTTCAGCACCACCAGTTTGGTTTTATCGGTGATGGACGCTTCCAGCTGCTCGGCGGTGATTTTAAAGCGGGTGCTTTCATCGGTTTCGATAACCACCGGCACGCCACCGGCAATCACGACCATATCCGGGTAAGAAACCCAGTATGGCGCCGGAATCACAACTTCATCGCCCGGATTGATGTAGGCCAGAGCTAGGTTAAAGAAGCTCTGTTTGCCGCCGCAGGACACCAAGATCTGGTTGGCTTCGTAGCTCAGGCCATTATCGTTCTGCAGCTTGTTAATAATCGCTTTCTTCAGACCCGGAGTACCGTCCACCGCGGTGTATTTGGTAAAACCGTTGTTAATAGCCTCAACCGCCGCCTGCTTGATATGCTCGGGGGTATCGAAATCCGGCTCACCGGCACCCAGGCCAATAATGTCTTTGCCTGCAGCCTTGAGTTCGGCAGCACGGTTAGTCACGGCCAGTGTTGGGGAGGGCTTGATCTGTTGAACGCGATCAGACAATTGCAGATCCAAAATGTGTATCCTCAATAACGCGATGGTCGGCGGCAGAAACGGGCGTAAAGCGCCAAGTCCTGCCGGTAAAAAAAACCGTATAATGCTACTTGATTTAACCTATAACTGGAATCCTGATGAGCAAGGCATTTGAGCTTTCTGCCAAATATTCTCCCGCCGGTGATCAGCCGGAAGCCATCCGCCAGCTGGTCGGTGGTGTAAATGCCGGTCTGCTGAAGCAAACCCTGCTGGGTGTGACCGGTTCAGGCAAGACCTACACCATGGCCAATGTAATCGCTCAGTGTCAGCGCCCGGCCATTATCATGGCGCATAATAAGACCCTGGCGGCTCAGCTGTACGGTGAGTTTAAAGAGTTTTTCCCCAATAACGCGGTTGAGTATTTCGTTTCTTACTACGACTACTACCAGCCGGAAGCCTATGTGCCATCGTCCGACACCTTTATCGATAAGGATGCTTCGGTTAACGAGCACATTGAGCAGATGCGGCTGTCAGCAACCAAAGCGCTGATGGAGCGCCGTGATGCGGTGATTGTGGCCACCGTATCGGCGATTTATGGTCTGGGTGATCCGGACTCCTATCTGAAAATGATGCTGCACATTGTGCGTGGTGACCGCATTGATCAGCGCACCGTGCTGCGTCGTCTGGCTGAGCTGCAATACACCCGTAACGATATGGATTTTCATCGCGGTACTTACCGGGTGCGTGGTGATGTGATTGATATCTTCCCGGCGGAAAGCGACGACGAAGCGGTACGTGTTGAACTGTTCGACGATGAAGTTGAGCAGATCAGCAGTTTTGACCCGCTGACCGGTGAGGTGCTGAACCGTCTGGCGCGGGTAACTATTTATCCGAAAACCCACTATGTGACCCCCCGCCAGCGCATCCTTGATGCGGTTGAAGGTATTAAGGTCGAGCTGGAAGAACGCCTGCAGTATTACCGCGATAATAATCTGCTGGTGGAAGCGCAGCGGCTGGAACAGCGTACCCGTTATGATATCGAGATGATGCAGGAGCTGGGTTATTGCTCCGGTATCGAAAACTACTCGCGCTATTTATCCGGACGTGAAGAGGGCGCGCCACCGCCAACGCTGTTTGATTATATTCCCGATGATGCGCTGGTGTTTGTCGACGAATCCCATGTGACGATTCCGCAGATCGGCGGTATGTACCGCGGTGACCGCTCGCGTAAAGAAACCCTGGTGCAGTTTGGTTTCCGTCTGCCGTCGGCGCTGGATAACCGGCCGATGCGCTTTGAAGAATGGGAAGCCATTGTGCCGCAGTGCATTTTTGTTTCGGCGACGCCGGGTAATTATGAAAAAGAACATCAGGATGCCGTGGTTGAGCAGGTGGTGCGTCCGACCGGTCTGATTGACCCTGAAATTGAAGTGCGTCCGGCCACCGGCCAGGTGGACGATGTGCTGCATGAATTGCGCGAGCGCGTCGCCAACGGCGAGCGGATTCTGATTACCGTGCTGACCAAACGCATGGCCGAAGACCTGACCGAGTTTTTGCTGGAGCAGGGTATCCGGGTGCGTTATCTGCACTCTGATATTGATACGGTTGAGCGGGTGGAAATTATCCGCGACCTGCGTCTGGGCGAGTTTGACGTGTTGGTGGGTATTAACTTATTGCGTGAAGGTCTGGATATTCCGGAAGTGTCGCTGGTGGCGATTTTCGACGCCGATAAAGAAGGCTTCCTGCGTTCTGAACGCTCGCTGATTCAGACCATCGGCCGGGCTGCGCGTAACCTCAATGGTAAAGCGATTCTCTACGCTGACCGCATGACCGATTCGATGCAGAAAGCCATCGATGAAACCGACCGCCGCCGTGAAAAACAGGTGGCTTTCAATACCGAGCATGGCATTACTCCGGTTGGGGTGACCAAGTCGGTGGAAGACATTCTCGAAGCGGCGCCACCGCCGGGTAAAAAAGGCAAAGGCAAAACCCGTGGGCGTAAAGTGGCTGAAGATCAGGCCGGTTATGCGGCGGATGACTGGCAGGCATTGTCTGCCGCTGAGCTGGTTAAGCGCGTGGCTAAAGTCGAAGATCAGATGTTTAAGGCCGCGAAGGATCTTAATTTTGAAGAAGCGGCGCGTCTGCGTGACTTATTGCATCAGATGAAAAATAAGGTGATCGAGAACAGCTGAGGCTGTTCTTGTTTCACTGGCGCAGTCTGATAAAAAGCCACGTACAGAACTGAAGCAAAGTGCAGAAACGAAAAAACCGGCCAGAGGCCGGTTTTTTTAATTCTGGTAGGACTAGCCAGATTCGAACTGGCGACCTCTACCATGTCAAGGTAGCGCTCTAACCAACTGAGCTATAGTCCTGAAGTGGGGCGTATATTAACGATGCCTTTTCATGGGTGCAAGTGCTTTTCGCCATCGGTTAATGAATTTCTGTCTGATAAGTGCTTGAAAAACAATCACCTGCGCAGTGGTTCTGCGTTTGCAAAGGATGGGTGGCATTGCCGGTGATGGTGTTAAGGTTTGCTGATCTGATGTGATGATATGCGGTTACGGCCAAGTTTTTTGGAAAGGTAAAGCTGCTCATCAGCAGTGTTCAGCAGGTCAGCCAGCGTCATATCGTCGCAATGCTCACAGCTGCTTATACCAAAGCTTGCCTGAACATTAATGTCCATGCCGTTGATGGGTAATACGTCATCGGTCAGTGCTTGCCGGATGCGCTCTGCCAGGATACGTGCCTGCGGCATATCGGTCTGTGGCAGCAGGATGGCAAATTCTTCGCCACCAATGCGGGCCAGAATATCCGCATTTCTCACGGTGGCTTCAGCCAGCGTCGCAACCCGCTGCAAAACGGCATCACCGGCACTGTGTCCCCAGGTATCATTGATCTGCTTAAAGTGATCCAGATCGAACATAATGATTGAGGTAGGGCGGTTGAAACGCAGGGCTTCTTTAAGAACCTGTTCGCCCAGTTTAAAAAAGGCACGGCGGTTATTCAGCCGGGTCAAAGCATCGGTGCCGGCCAGATATTCAGCTTCGCGGCGGGCTGCTTCCAGTTCCTGCTCCATACGTTTGCGGTCGGAAATATCGGTCGCAATTTCAATACGCACCAAGCGGCCGTCGACCCAGCGGATGGCTTCATCGCGACACTGATACCAGTGCTTGTTCTGAGTGTTCTGGAATTCCCAGACGTATACCCCCGTTGGCTGTTGATGCTCATCCACCAGTTTGTGATTGGTGCAGAACGCACAGGGGCCTTGCTGATCTTTCTGCAGATATTCCCAGCAGCGTTTGTTACCGGGTTCGCCCCATTTCTGGCGGGCATAATCGTTGATAAACAGCAGCTCATGGGTCGACATGTCGGCGACATAAATCAGCGCATCAAGGCTGTTCAGAACGGTGACAACGGCAGAGTCCTGGGCCGCTTGTTGTACTGCGTCCGGTGGAGTATTTGTGGTTGCGTCAGGGGGCTTAGTCATGTCGGAAATGTTGGCCAGTATATCGGTGAGCTTAGACTGCTCTGCTGGGTGCGGCAATGACTGCTGCGGAATTTCGCTCTGTCTTGATTTGCAGCAATGGCGGGAGGAGGTTATGAATTTTTTTGATGATTTTATCAGTGTTTGTGCTGGTGCGGTTTTCGTTGTTGTTGGTGTATTTTCTGGTGTAGTTGCTGGTGCAGTTAAGGACGCCCGCAGGCGTCCTTAAATATAATTATTTTAACCCGTTGCGGCTGCCGTATTGCTGCTGCGCCCAGTCGGGATGCTTATACAGAATCCGCAGGTCTTTATAGCGCCAGACATCGCGGAACATATCCACCCAGTCGTGCACCTGCAGGTAAAACGGGTTGTAAGGCTTTTCCGGCATACGGGTCACGCCGTACTTAATTTCGCCGGCGTCATCTTCTGCCCGGAAAGTACCGAATATTTTGTCCCAGAAGATAAAAATACCGCCGAAGTTGGTATCAATCTGCTTCGGGTTGCTGCCGTGATGTACGCGGTGGTGTGACGGAGTATTCATAAATTTTTCCAGCCAGCCCAGCTTGCGCACCTGCTCGGTGTGTAGAAAAAACTGATAAACAAGATTGCCTTCAATCGCGAGCAGAACCCAATTTTTATCAAAGCCAATCAGCGCCGCCGGAATCCACCAGAACAACCAGGAACCGGACAGCGCAAAGGTAAAGTTCTGGCGCAGCGCAGTGGAGAAATTCATATGTTCAGACGAATGATGGGTAACGTGCACATTCCAGAACCAGCGCACTTTGTGCATCAGCACATGGTTGACGTAGAAGCAGAAGTCGATAAACACAATCAGCGCCAACACACTGAAAAATGACAACTCCGGGTTCCATTGCAGGCCATAGTCGTACACCCACAGATAGAACGCCTGAATAAACAAAGCAATGGCGATGCCGTCGACCAGCTTGTAGGAAAAACCGGTGGTCAGGTTGGCGAGGGTTTCGCGCGCATGGTAAATGCCGGTTTTACCCTGACGGCGGGCATACCAGTATTCCGCCAGCATAACGCCAAGAAACAGACCGCCAAAGGCAACGACGAAAAACAGGGCGTGCAGAACATCTTGCATGCGTGACTCCTTATTATTGTTTTAGGCCTCTACTTTAGGGCTTGGCTGGAATACTGAATTGACATTTACTGTCTTTATTTTGACAATCCCTGCCATCTTGCGGGGGCGATGCGGCGTCTGTTGTGCGTATGAATCGCTGAGCTGATGGAGAAATTGAGCCGATGGAGAAACAGGTATGACAATGCTGGCGCAGCTGCAGGTCAGTGGTGATCTGGCAGGTCTGGCGCGCTGTTTTCTTGAGCAGGGGGGCGATACCCGCTGCGACCTGTATGCCTATCTGCAGGGCTTTACCGCCGACAGTCGCATCAGCTTCAGCCAGTGGTGGGAGCTGCTTGAGCGTTTGCAGCAGCGTTATCCGCAGCGTCATATCGGCCTGGAGCTGGGTTTGCTGGTGCGGCCGGAGTTTGTCGGCGTGCTGGGTTATCTGTTGCTGTCGAGTGAAACGGTGGCTGACGCTCTGCAGGGGTTTCAGCGTTATCAGCGGCTGCTGCACGATGGCGACCGGGCAACGGCCAGCCTGCAGGATGGTTGTCTGCGTCTGAGCTGGAGTACCGACTACGGCCCGTCGTCGCGCTTGTCGGATGAGGTGCTGGTGGTGGGTATGCTCACCTTTATCCGTCAGATGACAGCGCGAGCCAATTTAAGCCCGCAGGCGGTGCATTTTTCGTTTGCCGAGCCGGCCGATACCAAACCTTATCGCCAGACGCTGGGCTGTGAGGTGCTGTTTCAGCAGGCGCAAACCGCCATTCTGATCCGGCCGGAATATCTGGCGCTGCCGGTCAATAACCACAATGCCGGCTTAAAGCAATTGCTGGAGCAGCAGGCCCAGGCATTAATGGATGTGCTGCCGCAGAGCGAAAGCTTTGTGCAGAGTCTGCGTACGGTGCTGCTGAAAGCCTTACAGAGTGGCGAACCAACCTCGCGTACAGTTGCCCGTTTACTGCATCTTTCCGAGCGCACATTATTCCGTCGTCTGGAAGAGCATCAGCTGACCTTTAAAGAGGTGCTGGCGCAAACGCGCATGCAGCTGGCGAAAGAATATCTGAGTGAAGGCCGCCTGACCCACAGCGAAATTGCATTACTGCTGGGCTATTCCGAACAGAGTGCCTTCAGCCGGGCGTTTAAGCGTGAAAGCGGATTATCGCCGCGCCAGTGGCTGCACCGGAGCTGAGGTTACCGGCGTAATAAAACCCGCGGTTTACAGCGCGCGGCGTGGTCTGTAGAGTACGTCCTCTTTTTTTATTCATGTGGCCTGTCGTGGGGGCCACCACTGACAAGGATCTGATATGCCTGTTATTACCCTTCCTGATGGTTCCAAACGCGAATTTGCCCAGCCGGTAACACTGCTGCAGGTGGCCGAAGACATTGGCCCTGGCCTGGCAAAAGCAACGGTGTGTGGCCGTATTAATGGCCAGCTGGTGGACGCCTGTGAACTGATCACCGAAGACGCGAATATCACGCTGATCACCGGTCGCGATGAAGAAGGTCTGGAAGTTATCCGTCACTCCTTTGCGCACCTGGTCGGACATGCGGTAAAGCAGCTGTACCCAACAGCAAAAATGGCAATCGGTCCTGTTATCGATAACGGCTTTTATTACGACATCGAGTTTGAACGTCCTTTTACTCCGGAAGACGTAACCGCCATCGAAAAACGTGTTGGTGAGCTGATCAAGAAAGACTACGAAGTCATCAAGAAAATGACGCCGATTAAAGAAGCGCGTCGTGTTTTCGTTGACCGTGGCGAAGACTACAAAGTTGAGCTGATTGACGACCTGATTCAGAAAGGTGAAGAGGCCGTTGGTCTGTATCATCACGAAGAATACATCGACATGTGTCGTGGCCCGCACGTGCCGAATACCCGTGTTATGCGTGTATTTAAGCTGATGCGTGTTTCCGGTGCTTACTGGCGTGGTGACTCGCAGAACAAACAGCTGCAGCGTATTTACGGTACTGCCTGGAACGACAAAAAAGATCTGAAGGCCTACATCACCCGTATCGAAGAAGCGGAAAAACGCGATCACCGTAAGCTGGCCAAGCAGCTGGACCTGTTCCACCTGCAGGAAGAAGCGCCGGGTATGGTGTTCTGGCACCCGAATGGCTGGACTATGTGGCAGGTACTGGAACAGTACATGCGCAAAGTGCAGCAGGATGCCGGCTATCAGGAAATCAAAACACCGCAGGTCGTTGACCGTTCGCTGTGGGAAAAATCCGGCCACTGGGAACACTATGGCGATGCCATGTTCACCACTGAGTCCGAGAAGCGTACTTACGCGGTTAAGCCGATGAACTGCCCGTGTCATATTCAGGTGTTCAATCAGGGGCTGAAGAGCTACCGCGATCTGCCGCTGCGTCTGGCGGAATTCGGTTCCTGTCACCGTAACGAGCCGTCCGGTGCACTGCATGGCATTATGCGCGTGCGCGGCTTTACCCAGGACGATGCGCACATCTTTGTGTCAGAAAAGCAGATCCGTCAGGAAGCCTCTGACTTCATCAAGCTGACTCTGGCCGTGTACAAAGACTTCGGCTTCGATGCGGTTGAGATGAAGCTGTCCACCCGTCCGGAAGGCCGTATCGGTGATGATGCACTGTGGGATCAGGCCGAAGCGGCACTGGAAGACGCGCTCAACGATGCGGGTCTGGAATGGGAGCTGCAGCCGGGTGAAGGTGCCTTCTATGGCCCCAAAATTGAATTCTCACTGCGTGATTGCTTAAACCGCGTCTGGCAGTGTGGTACTGTGCAGCTCGATTTCATGCTGCCGGAGCGTCTTGGTGCTCAGTACGTCGATGAAGACGGCGAGCGTAAAACACCAGTGATGCTGCACCGGGCGATTCTGGGCTCTTTCGAACGCTTTATCGGAATTCTGATCGAGCACTATGCGGGTGCGATGCCGCCATGGCTGGCACCGCAGCAGGTATCGGTTCTCAATATCACCGACAATCAGGGTGAATATTGTCAGAATCTGGCCCAAAACCTGAAATCAAAAGGCTTCCGGGCCGTTGCGGACTTGAGAAACGAGAAGATCGGCTTTAAAATCCGCGAGCACACTTTGCACAAGGTACCCTACCTGTTGGTTGTAGGGGATAAAGAAGTAGAAGCAAACACCGTCGCTGTGCGTACCCGTAAAGGTGAAGACCTGGGTGTAATGAGCATCGATGCCTTTATAGAACTCTTAGAAGGCAGCATTGCACAGCGCGGACGGTTTGGAATGGAGAACTGATCATCAGACGCGATAACAGAAAGGGCGGCCGTCAAGACAATCGAGCTGCCATTAACGATCAAATTCGTGCAACCGAGGTACGTTTGATCGGCGCCGATGGAAGCCAGGTTGGTATCGTCAGTATTGAAGACGCTTTGCGTATGGCGGAAGAAGCAGCCCTGGATCTGGTACAGATTTCAGATGGCGATCCGATCGTATGTAAGGTGATGGACTTCGGTAAGAAGCTTTACGAAGAGAAGAAGCAAAAAGCCGAAGCCAAAAAACGCCAGCATCAGGTCCAGATTAAGGAAATGAAGTTCCGTCCGGGCACTGAAGAAGGTGATTATCAGATTAAATTACGTAATCTGACACGTTTCCTTGAGGGTGGTGATAAAGCGAAAGTGTCTCTGCGCTTCCGCGGTCGTGAGATGGCTCACCAGCATATCGGGATGGAGTTGATGAAACGCATTGAAGAGGACCTGAAGGAACTCGGCACTGTGGAACAACACCCGAAAATGGAAGGCCGTCAAATGGTGATGGTCATCGCCCCGGGTAAGAAGAAGTAGTCTGGTTCCTAAATGAATCACATAACCCCGGCTCAGTGCCGGGTTTATGCGTTCTACCGACTGCTCATTATGGCAGGTGTTATACAGGGTCTTAGTTTCTGTATGCACCATAACCTTTTGGAGTAACACAATGCCTAAAATCAAAACTAAGAGCGGCGCAGCCAAGCGCTTCAAGAAGACCGCGAACGGCTTCAAACACCGTTGTGCGTTCCGTAGTCACATCCTGACCAAAAAGAGCACCAAGCGTAAGCGTCATCTGCGCGGTATGTCTCAGGTTCACGCCTCTGACGTTAAGCTGGTAGCACGCATGCTGCCTAATCTTTAATCGGTATTCAGGAGATAAACTATGGCTCGTGTAAAACGTGGTGTGATCGCTCGTCGTCGTCACAAGAAAATTCTGAAGCAGGCTAAAGGTTATTACGGTGCGCGTAGCCGTGTATTCCGTGTAGCTAAACAAGCTGTGATCAAAGCTGGTCAGTATGCTTACCGCGACCGTCGTCAGCGTAAGCGTCAGTTCCGTCAGCTGTGGATCGCGCGTATCAACGCCGGTGCACGTACTAACGGTCTGTCTTACAGCAAGTTCATCAACGGCCTGAAAAAAGCCGCTGTTGAAATTGACCGTAAAGTACTGGCTGATCTGGCGGTTAACGAAAAAGCAGCGTTTGCGGCTCTGGTTGAAAAAGCCAAGTCCAGCCTGTAATTTCACCGCTTAGCCGGAAAACGGTAATGGTCAGTGTGTAAGCTCTGACCAACGCCTGCGAAATAGGGGATGAGCTTAGGTAATCTAGGTGATTCCCCTATTTTTTTGTCAATCTGACGTCAATTGATGGATAGCAACGATGGAAAACCTTGAGGCCCTGACACAGCAAGCCCTGGCCGCCGTAAGTGAAGCGCAAGATGTAGCGGCGCTGGATCAGGTACGGGTTCAATTTCTGGGCAAAAAAGGGGAAATCACTTCCCTGATGAAAAACCTTGGCAGCGTGGCGCCGGAAGATCGTCCGAAAATGGGTGCGATCATCAACGAAGCCAAAGACCAGGTTGAGAATGCAATCAGCCAGCGTAAACAACTGCTGGAAAGTGCCGCTCTGGATGCCAAGCTGGCCGCTGAAACCATCGACATTACTCTGCCGGGCAGAGCAATGCAGGAAGGCAGTCTGCATCCTGTTACCCGCACCATCGAACGTATCGAATCCTTTTTTGCCGGTGCCGGCTTCCAGGTGATGGAAGGTCCGGAAATCGAAGACGAATTCCATAACTTCGAAGCGCTGAATATTCCGTCGCACCATCCGGCGCGTGCTATGCACGACACCTTTTATTTTGACGCCGGACGTCTGCTGCGTACCCACACCTCGCCGGTACAGGTGCGCACCATGGAAGCCCAGCAACCACCGCTGCGTATTATCTGCCCGGGCCGTGTTTACCGCTGCGATTACGATCAGACCCACTCCCCGATGTTCCACCAGATGGAAGGGTTATTGGTTGATAAGGGCGTCAGCTTCGCCGACCTGAAAGGCATTCTGCAGGAATTTATGGCCGCCTTCTTTGAAAAAGACATCAAGGTGCGCCTGCGTCCGTCGTATTTCCCGTTTACCGAACCCTCTGCGGAAATCGACATTGAATGGGTGATTGAAACCCCGGAAGGCACCAAAACACGCTGGCTGGAAATTGGCGGCTGCGGCATGGTGCACCCGGAGGTGTTCCGCCATGTAGGCATCGATCCGGAAGAGTACACCGGCTTTGCCTTTGGTATGGGAATGGAGCGTATGGCGATGCTGCGTTACGGCGTTAACGACCTGCGTCTGTTCTTCGAAAATGATCTGCGCTTCCTGCAGCAGTTCCGTTAATCGCTTATTACAGGATTTAGTACAACATGAAATTCAGCGAACAATGGTTACGCGAGTGGGTGCAGCCGGCTGTCAGCACTGAAGAACTGGCCGCCCAGGTAACGATGGCAGGCCTCGAAGTTGACGGCGTAGAAGCCGTTGCCGGTATGTTCTCCGGCGTTGTGGTGGGCCAGGTGGTCAGCCGTGAACAACACCCGGATGCCGACAAGCTCAGCCTGTGTCAGGTGACCGATGGCAATGAAACCTTCCAGATTGTGTGTGGTGCGGCGAACGTCCGTACCGGCCTGAAGATCCCGCTGGCAAAAATCGGCGCCCTCTTGCCCTTAAAAGATGGTCCCGGCGACTTTAAAATCAAAAAAGCCAAACTGCGCGGTGTCGAATCTTTCGGCATGTTGTGTGCCGAAGCCGAGCTGGGTATGGCCGAAAGCTCCGATGGTCTGATGGAATTACCGGAAGACGCGCCGGTTGGCGCCGATTTCCGCGAATACATGAACCTCGATGATGCCATCATCGAAGTGGATCTGACCCCGAACCGCGCTGACTGTCTGAGCATGGCCGGTCTGGCGCGTGAAGTGGGCGTACTGAACAAAGCCGATCTGACCGAGCTGGTCGTTAACGCTGTCGCGCCTGCTATCGATGACAAACCTGCCATCGAAGTCTCGGCAGCCGAGCAGTGCCCGCGTTATCTGGGCCGTATCGTCAAAGGCGTCAACGTAAAAGCCGTTACCCCTTTGTGGATGGTGGAAAAACTGCGTCGTGGCGGTATCCGCTCCATTGATCCGGTGGTTGATGTTACCAACTACGTGATGCTGGAGCTGGGTCAGCCGATGCACGCTTTTGATCTGAAGCAGATTGAAGGTGGTATTCGTGTGCGTATGGCAGAGCAGGGCGAAAAACTGACGCTGCTCGATGGTCAGGACGTTGAACTGAACGCCGATACCCTGGTGATTGCCGACCACGCCAAACCGCTGGCCATTGCCGGCATTATGGGTGGTGAGCATTCTGGTGTGGCGGACGATACGCAGGATCTGCTGCTCGAAGCGGCCTTCTTCGCGCCGCTGGCGATTGCCGGCCGCGCCCGTAACTATGGCCTGCATACCGATTCTTCCCACCGCTTTGAGCGTGGTGTCGATTACAACCTGGCGGCCAAAGCCATGGAGCGTGCGACAGCACTGCTGCAGGAGATCTGCGGTGGTCAGCCAGGCCCTGTGGTGGAAGTGGCGAGTGAAGCGCATCTGCCAAAAGCGCCGACCATTCATCTGCGTCGTGCCCGTGCCGAGCTGATTCTTGGCCTGAAACTGGCCGATAGCGAGATTGAAGATATCCTCACCCGTCTGGGTATGCAGTTGACCGCAACCGACGATGGCTGGGATGTGGTTGCGCCAAGCTACCGCTTCGATATGGCGATTGAATCTGACCTGATCGAAGAACTGGCCCGTATCTATGGTTACGAGCGTCTGCCGGTGCGTCTGCCAAGTGCGGCCTCGCCGCTGGCGCGCGTGGCTGAAAACCGCCTGAGTATGGGTGATCTGCGTCGTCATCTGGTGGCGCGCGGTTATCAGGAAGCCATTACCTACAGCTTTGTTGAACCTCAGCTGCAGAAGTCCATGGATCCTGAACATGCACCGATTGCACTGCTGAACCCGATTTCGGCAGAAATGTCAGTAATGCGTACCGATCTGCTCGCCGGTCTGGTACAGGCGGTCAGCTACAACCTCAAGCGTCAGCAGCCGCGTGTACGTCTGTTCGAAACCGGTCTGCGCTTTGTGCCACAGGCCGATGGCCAGCTGGATCAGATTCCGACACTGGCCTTTGCGCTGACTGGTAACCGTCTGCCGCAGTCCTGGGCTGATACCGATGCCGGCGTCGATTTCTTTGATGCCAAAGGCGATGTCGAATCCCTGCTGGCACGTACCGGTCAGCTGAGCCGCTACCGTTTTGTTGCGGCAAACCATCCGGCACTGCATCCGGGCCAGACTGCACGCATCGAAAAGCTCGACGCGGACGGTCAGTGGCAGGAAGTTGGCGTAATGGGTGCGCTGCATCCGAGCCTGAAGAAGCCTTTGGGCGTTAAGCAGGCGCTGTATCTGGTGCAGCTGGATCTGGCAGCTGTGCGTGAGATTGCGATTCCGGATTTCTCCGAACTGTCGAAGTTCCCGGAAATGCGCCGCGATCTGGCTCTGGTGGTTGCTCAGGATGTACAGGTTGATCAGGTTTTACAGGCAATCCGTGCGAAAGCAGGGGATTACCTGACAAAGCTCAACCTGTTTGATGTGTATGTCGGCAAAGGCATTGATCCAGATAGAAAAAGTCTGGCTTTGGGGTTGACCTGGCAGCATCCTTCGCGCACATTAACTGATGAAGAAGTGAACGATTCTGTTTCATCAGTACTGGCTCATCTTGAAGAGAGTCTGGGAGCAACGCTAAGGGGTTAGCATGACCGCTTTGACCAAAGCAGAACTGGCAGAAAAACTGTTCGAAGATCTTGGTCTCAACAAGCGCGAGGCGAAAGATATGGTGGATCTCTTTTTTGATGAGATCCGCGATAGCTTAAGCCGTAATGAGCAGGTGAAGTTGTCGGGTTTCGGCAACTTCGACCTGCGTGATAAGCGTCAACGGCCGGGTCGCAATCCAAAAACAGGCGAAGAAATCCCTATCTCCGCCCGTCGTGTTGTGACCTTTAAACCGGGGCAAAAACTTAAGGTTCGGGTAGAGGCATATGCTGGAACCCAGCCACAATAACGAACTCCCCCCCATTCCCGCCAAACGCTATTTCACCATCGGTGAAGTGAGCGAATTGTGCGACGTGAAGCCTCATGTTCTGCGTTACTGGGAACAGGAATTTCCGCAACTCAGCCCGGTGAAACGCCGTGGCAACCGCCGTTATTACCAGCGTCAGGATGTGATTCTTGTACGTGAAATCCGCGCTTTGCTCTATCACGAAGGCTACACCATCGGTGGTGCCCGCCAGCGTTTGAGCGAAGAGGGTGAATCCAATGCCGTGGCGATGGATCAGGCGCTCATCAAAAACATGATTGCCGAGCTTAAAGAACTGGCCGATTTACTTACCCCGGACAGCCATTCCTGAGCCTCCCGTACCGGCTTGCATTCTAAAAAAATCTTTAACTTTTCAGTGGCTTAAGTATACTTGAGCGCGTTCGTAAGCGGCTTTTAAGCTCGTTTCTGAACATGTGTCGGGGCGTAGCGCAGCCTGGTAGCGCACTTGCATGGGGTGCAAGGGGTCGCGAGTTCGAATCCCGCCGTCCCGACCAATTTTCAGAATTCCTGTAAAAAGGCCAGTCAGCGATGATTGGCCTTTTTTGTTTTTATTGCACTGAACAGCGCTTAATAATAAATCTTTTTTATCCCGCTTTTATTCATCCCTCAGCGCCTCAATCGGACTTAATTTAGCTGCCTGCCACGCCGGGCCCATGCCGGCCATTAAGCCAATCAGGGCGGAAAAAATCAGGGAAATCATCAGGTACAGCGGGCTGGGTTGTATCGGGAAGTCCGGCATCAGCAGGCCGGTAATGGCGAGCAGGGCGAGGGCGCCAAACATGCCGGCGAGGGCACCGATAACCGATAATAAAACGGCTTCGCCAAGAAACAGGCTGAGCAGTTGCCGGCGGGAAATGCCAATGGCGCGCAGCAGGCCAATTTCGGGCGTGCGCTCGCGTACGTTGGTGGTCATGATGGTGAAAATGCCGACACCGCCGACCAGTAATGAGATGGAGCCGAGCGCGGCAACGCCCATGGTCAGCACCGACAGAATGCTGTTCAGGCTTTCCAGCATTTCGTCCTGGGTGACGATGGTAAAGTCTTCCTGGCCGTGGCGCTCAATCAGCCGTTTGCGCACAATTTCGCGCATATTTTCTGAGGTGGTGGCGGCGGAGAACACCACGTCCACTTCCATTAATCCTTCGCGGTTAAACAGCGTGAGCGCGCGGTCGGCGGGAATGTAGACCATATCGTCGAGGTCGAAGCCGAGCATGCTGCCTTTGGGTTTCATCACACCAATCACGCGGAAGCGCTGACCACCAACGCGGATAAACTGCCCCAGCGCATTGCTGCCTTTAAACAATTCCTGCCAGACCTTATGGCCAAGCACGACAAAGGCGCGCGAATTACCGCCCTGAGCTTCGGGCAGAAAACGCCCACTGGCCAGCGGAAAATCCCAGGCCTGCACCATGCTGGGTGTGGTGCCATAAATATCGGTGTTGCGTACCCGCTCGCCAAACTCAATCGGGCCGGTGCCCTGCACGCTGGCGACCACGTGCTCGGCGTAGGGCAGGTTAATCAGGCTGCGGTAATCTTCCATGGTCAGCAGGCGTACCGAGTTGAGTACTCCGCCCATACCCGAGGTGTCGTTCTTACCCGGGCTGACGGCAATAATGCGGGTGCCGAACTGCGAGAAGTTATCCATCACATACATGCGTACGCCTTCGCCCAGCGAGGTCAGCAGGGTCACGGCGGCAATACCGATGGCGATGCCCAACGCGGTGAGCAGGCTTTTCAGCGGGTTGTAACGCACTGAGGAAAACACCAGATGTAACCAGTCAGCACTGTGCATTGGGCCTCCTATTTGCCGTTCTGATGTTGCAGGGCGGTTACCGGTGCCATATGAGCGGCGCGGCTGGCGGGAATCCAGGAAAACAGAAAGCCGCAGCCTACGGCAATAGCGCCCGCGGCGGCCGTTGCCCAGAGCGGTGCGGCAAAGGGAATCTCCGGATACTGCATGCGTACCAGCCATAACAGAATTTCTGCCAGCAGGGTGCCAAGCAGGGCGCCAAACAGCGACAGCATCACCGCTTCGGTCACGAACAGCTGGCGTACTTCGCGGCTGGACGCCCCCAGTGCTTTCAGTAAACCGATTTCGGCGGTGCGCTGCGATACGGTAATTAACGTCATATTCATAATCAGTACGCCGGCGACAAACAGGCTGATGGCGCCGATACCGGCAATGGCAAAGGTCAGCACCGAGAGAATACTGTCGAAGGCTTTAAGCAGGGAGTCGGGAGTAATCAGGGTGACGTCGAGCTGGCCGTCATGGCGCTCGCGCATAATGTCTTCGATCTGGCGGCTTAACACGCCCATGCCCATCGCCGAGCGCACATCAATCATCACCCGGAACACGCCTTCGGTATTAAACAGCTGCATGCTGCTGGCCACGGGCATGATCAGCGCTTCGCTCATGTTCATGCCGAGGCCGGTGCCGGTATCGGCCAGAATACCAATCACCCGGCAGCGGTAAGTGTCGATGCCAACCCACTGGCCAAGTGCCGGTTCGGCAGCAAACAGTTCCTGTTTTAATGTGGTGCCGATAACACAGACCGGGCTCGGCTGATCGAGGGGCAGGTCGGGCAGAATCTGGCCGCGCGCCAGCTGAATATGGCGGATATCAAAGAAAGCATTGTTGGTGCCCAGCACCAGAGTTTCACGGCTGCGTGCGCCGCGTGAGATTTCGGCATTACCGACCACCAGGGGCGCAATGCGCTCTACTTCGGGCAGGCGCAGCAGGCTCTGGGCATCCTGCAGGGTAATATCGCGGGTGCCTTCGCCGGTCATGGGGGGCATGCCGCCGGAGGTTTCTTTGCGCCCCGGCAGCATAATCAGAATATCTTTTCCCAGTACCGAAAACTCGCCCAGCACATACTGGCGCGCGCCTTCACCGAGGCCGGTTAACAGCACTACCGCGAGCACACCAATCGACATCGCAATCAGCTGCATCAGCGTGCGGAAACGCTGGCGCAGCAGGGCGCGGATGCTGAAATTAAGCTGGTCGCGGGTGCGGATCATGGCGCGTCGCTCTGATCTGTACGGCTTTGAGCGTCTGAAGAAGACGTGCGGTCATCGCTTACGATCACGCCATCCACCATGCGGATACGGCGGCTGGCGCGGCGGCCCAGATCGGCGTCATGGGTAACCACAATTAAGGTAATGCCGTCGGCATTCAGCTCTTCCAGCAGTTGCACGACTTCGGCACCGGACTGGCTGTCGAGGTTACCGGTTGGCTCATCGGCGAGCAGCAGGCGCGGTTTCATAATAATGGCGCGGCCAATGGCCACCCGCTGACGCTGGCCGCCGGATAACTGATTGGGTAAATGTCCGGCGCGGCTGCCAAGGCCCAGACGTTCAATCACCGGTGCCAGCCGGCGTTTGCGTTCTGCCGGAGCAATACCGGCCAGAATTAACGGCAGCTCGATATTTTCGCTGGCACTTAAACGCGGAATTAAATGGTACGACTGAAAAACAAAGCCGATATGACTGCGGCGATAAACTGCGCGCTGTTCTTCACTCATGGGCACGGTATCGGCACCGTTCAGCCAGTACTGACCGTTATCCGGTACATCCAGCAGGCCGAGCATATTCAGCAGGGTGGATTTACCGGAACCGGATGGCCCCATCACCGATAAATACTCACCGGCCTGAATGCTCAGGCCAATATTATTCAGCGCGTGTACCGGCTCATCACCAAGCAGGAAGGTTTTATTCACCCCCTGCACGCGGATCAGGGCATCGGCTGCGGGATTTATGCCAGCCGCTTTCATGGCAGCCTCTTTCATGGCTTGGCAGCCTTGTCAGTGTGCAGCGCATCCATCTCATTTAATACACGCACTTCGGCACCATCGACCGCCGCCGGATTATCGAGCGATAACAATACCGGCTGGTCAGCTTCCAGGCCTTCTTTTACTTCGGTCCAGGTCCAGTTACTCAGGCCCAGGGTCAGCGCTTTTTTCTGCAGGGTTTTACCGTCAGCGGCCAGGGTCAGCACATGATTACCTTCCAGCAACGCTTCGCTGGGAATACGCAGGGTCTGTTCACTGGCGGCGGTAATCACTTCAATATCGGCGCTGTAACCAACCAGCAGCTGCACATCGTCGGGCAGGGCATTTAAGGTGACATCCACATTCACGGTGCGTGCCTGCTTTTCTTTATCTTCCACGTAAGGGGCAATGCGGCTGACCTTGCCGGTAAAGGCCTGATCGCGGAAGGCATCGAGCGTAACCCGTGCATCCATACCGACGCGGATGACTGAGGCGTCCACCTCGTCGATCGGTGCGCGCACATACAGGCAGCGCTCGTCGATCAGATCAATGGCGGGTGGTGTGGCAACACCTGGCGGAGAAGGGGTGGCGTATTCGCCGACTTCGCCATTCACTTCGGCAACAATACCGGCGAACGGCGCGCGCAATTGTGTCTGCGCCAAACGTGCCTGCTGCACCGCCACGCTGGCTTTGGCATTCTGCACCTGGGCTTCATTCTGCTGGCAGCTTAAACGGGTAATTTCGGCACTGGTTTCTACCCGGTCGAGCTGTTCGGCCGAGGCCAGCTGCTTTTTGAATAATTCACGCTGGCGTTTTACTTCGCGCTCATCGGCCTGAGCCTGGCGACAGGCGGAGGCTTTATTTAATTCCGCCATGCGCACCTGCGCCTTACTTTGCTCCAGCGCGGCTTTTAAATCGTCGTTCCATAATTCCAGCAATAACGCACCGGCTTCGACTTTATCGCCCTGATCAACGTATAAATGATTCACCTGGCCGCCCAGCGCCAGAGACAGGCGCGAGCGCTGACAGGCCTTAATCGTGCCGGAGCGGGTATTGGACACCAGTGCTTCGACCAGCCCCGGAGCGGCCTGGCTCATGCGTACTTCAATGGGTTTGGCCGGGCGCAGCATAAAAGCAGCAATTAAAGCGGCAAGAACGCCAGCGGATATCAGCAGTTTTTTCACGGTATAACGTCCTGTTGCGGCAGCTGAGGAGTTACCTTAGAGCTTTTTCATATGCTTGCCCAGTGATATAAGTCATAGGATTATTCGTGCTGCTGCAACACAATTCCTTTTTTATCGGGCACCGTCAGTTCAGCTTGGGTTCACGCCCTGTCATGCTCATTGTTACCGTTATTATTTATCACCGATATTCCGCCCGGAGCCCCTATGAAATTACCCCACTGGTTCAGCGTACGCAGCCAAGGCAAAGCGCTGGGGCTCCCTGAGCTGATCGCCATTGCTCTGGGCGGCATGGTGGGGGGTGGCATTTTTACTATTCTCGGTATTTCCGTTGCCCTGATCGGCCCCTATACGCCTCTGGCGATTATGGCCGGCGGTATAATCGCCGCGCTGGCCGCTTATTCTTACGTAAAACTGGGCGTGTACTACCGCGATGAAGGCGCGACCTATGGCTTTTTTAAACGTACCTTTCCCAACTCGCCACTGGCCGCCGCTCTGATTGGCTGGTATGTGATTTTCGGTTATATCAGCACCATTGCCCTCTATGCCTACACCTTTTCTTCCTATGCCTACACCTTTTCTTCCTATGCCTTAAGCGGCACCGGCTTTGCTGGTAATGACGATCTGCGTAAAGCCGTGGCTTGTGGGGTGATTGCGCTCTTTACTCTGGTTAATGTCTGGAGTGTGCGCGGCATGGGTAAAATCGAAGACATTATGGTGTACAGCAAACTGGCTTTATTGCTGCTGATTGCCGTGATTTTACTGCTGCACCGCGAAAGCAGTCTGACTGAACTGCTTGTGCATCCGGAGATTGAATTCTCCTGGCTCAATATTCTTACCGTTGCGGCCGTTACCTTTGTGGCTTACGAAGGCTTTCAGCTGGTGATTAATGCGGTAAAAGACATGGAAAACCCCGATAAAAATATTCCGCGTGCGATTTACAGCGCCATCGCCATTGCCATCATTTTGTACGTGGTAATCGCTGTGGCCGCCATTCTCGCCATTCCCGCCGCCGATATTATCGCCAACGAAGAATACGCACTGGCCGCCGGAGCAGGAAAAATACTCGGCCATATCGGCGCCGATATTGTGGTACTGGGGGCGGTACTGGCAACCAGCAGTGCCATTAACGGCACCTTATTCGGAGCCTCACGCCAGGTGGCGGTAATTGCCGGTGATTGCTTTTTCCCTAAAAATCTGGAAAAACGCAGCAATAATATACCGGTGGCGGCCATCGCCATGATGGCGGTATTGGCGATGGCGCTGATTCTGGCCGGTGGCTTAAAAGTAATACTCGAATTCGGCAGCGTTACCTTTTTACTGGTGTCATTGTTAATGGCCATCGCCAACTTCCGTATCCGTAAGCTGACCGACTCATCGCTGTTTATTACCCTGTTATCCATTATTGGTCTGGCTATCGGTGGCGGCCTGATTCTGCATTTTGAATACACCGAAAACCCTGAACAACTGATCTTTATGCTGGTGCTGTACGCCATCCTGACTCTGGGCGCGCTGGTATTTGCGCGGGTTAATGCGGTGCGAGGTTATACGGCGGACAGGCAGGCCGGAGGTAAAGCAGAATGAGAGTTAACCAGCGCATACTGGCTATGTTCTTTCCATTGACATTTATGATCAGTGTTTTGTGGATTTATTTTGCCTCGCCTGATCATCCTAATAGCGGCTTACCGGATAAATTCGAGCTGGAAGAAAAAGAAGGTGCGCTTAGTGTTATCAATAATTCAAAGTATGTAAAAGGAAGCCACGAGCTTATCCTTTCTTTCTCAGGCGATAACAACAGCTACCTCTACCCGGATAAGGCCGGTAACAGCGGCAAGGTTTATGCTGAGTTGCTGAAACTCAGAGGGCAGACCATCACCGCACTGTGCGAGCGTGCGTCAAATTTTATGAGCGCCGACTATGAATCTAACCGGCGCTGCTATGAATTCAGGGCAGGAGATCAAATGATTCGTTCCTATGAAGAGGTCGAAGCTGCATGGAAAGCGGATTCTGCTCTGGCTCCTTATGCGGTACTGCTTATTGTTGTTATGTCGCTGGGATTATTGATTGTTCAGTTTCGACGCCTGTAGTAAGTAAATACTTACCGGTCTTTCTTGTTATGGACTGAGTGTTATGGAATGAGTGAGACGTAACGAAATCGGGGAATCTCGATGTTTTATCGAATTGTTACTCTGGAAATAAAATGAGGCATAAAACCCGCGAGCTGTTAGCCTATATTGAACCGGGAAACGGCGAAGTGCTGATTGATCTTGTGAAGCTCACCCGTAACGGGCATTCATATTACTTTCAGGACAAGCGCTGGCTGCGGAATCTGCGCTGTATGGGCGGCGATGGCTGTACCTCGGATCAGGGCGAGACAATCAATATTGCCATACTGAACCGCAGATACAGCCCGGCATGGGTTGCCGGTAAAACCATTCGGGTTACTGACAGGGCAAAAGAACGGTATCAGGTGTGGCTTGAAGGTGCCCTGCAAAGATAACTGCCGGACCAATTGTTATGAGCAAAATTGTGTATCCATTTATACCAACAAAGGCATCTGAAATTAATGAAGGGGATTTTTACTATATTCCCCTGAGTAATGGGTACTTTGCTTGTGGTCGTCTTCTTGAAATTGAAAAAAAGGGCGGTAGGAAAACCAAAAGAGTTCTGGTTGGTCTTCATGATTGGTCAGGTTGTGATTATCCAAGAAAAGAGGATATTCATGGCTGTGGGATCATCGAACAGGGCGTTATTCACATCAACTCAATTGGTCATGTTGGTGGCGAAGTTGTCGGTCAAAAACCACTGAATGAAGATGGTTTAAGGCCGAAGTTACAATTTGAGGCTGGATTCTTGATCGATGGCTTTGAGAATCTAGGAAAGTTACCATTCTCTGATTATGACAAATATGATCACCGATATACTTATGGTTTAAATGTGATCAAACTGCTGGCAGAAAAGCATTTTGTTAAAAATAAATAGTCTTCAGCTCTCATGCGTGCTTCCATTAATAAAAAATTAGAATAGGGATTATTATGAAAAATGTTTTCACCATATGTTTTTTGGGTATTGCAGTGTTGATGGTTTTACCTTCGGAAGCTGAGAATTGGGGTGCTTCTGTTGGGTATGTAACTGCCAATGGAGCTTCTGGTGGTAATGTAAGCGGTTACTACGAGGTAGAAAGAAGTCAGTGGCTATTGCGATGGACGATTTTAGATGTAGGTCTGTTTTCGAAAGAAGCAGAAGGCTATCGGGAGGAGAAGCTTTCAAATGGCAATACAGTGTGCCGGAATGAGTCAAATGGGCAGTTTGCTGATGATGAAAAATGTAATTCTATGGATCTTGATGTAGGAACAGCGGCAGACCTTAGTTATGCCTTCGATTTCAGAGGCTCACATACATCTGCGGGTTTGGGCGTTAGGCTTTTGGGTGGCGAGAAATATGGCGGCTCTTTGATTCCTTATTTTGTTGCTAATTACAGCATCAATTCTACGTTTGGATTGGGCATGCGGTTTGGTGATGATTATGGCCAATTTTCTGGGCTGATATCTTTTTAATGAATATCGGACAAACGTTGGATTCTCTTATTTTTGCGACACGCTACATCACTACTGAACTGCCGTTTTTAGTCCGAAATTTCATGTCTGAAAGTAAGTTGTTTTGAAATTCAGCTGAGCGAATTACTCAAACCGGCGATCGTGCGGCGCCAGTTAACCAGATGATTCTGCGGCCTTCAGAGCAAAACCCTGCCCCGGAACGATACAAATGCTTGGTGTTTTAAAGCGTCGTTCCGGGGCGAATTGTTTTGCGTGCCGCATAATCATTGCAGTTGGCTGGATGAAGCCGGACGCGCCGAAAAGAGAGGATCGTAAGGAGATACCTCTCCTTGCATGGGGGGCAGGGGCTTGCCCCGCTTCGGCCTCTCAATTTTGATCAACGCCAGCCAATTACCAACAACCCAAACCAGCAGCCACAAAAAAGCCCGCATCAGCGGACTTTCTGTTAACCGTTTATCACCACATCAGATCATCCGGAATCTGATACGCTGCATACGGATCATCTTCATCCATCGCATCGGCGGTGCTTTCTGCAATATAAATAAAGTGATTATCTTTGCGCTGGCGGATTTTCTCAGCAATCTGCAGTGGCAGTACTTCGTATTTTTTCTCGCCCGGTAAATCCAGTGCGATAACCGCCAGCTGGCCGCGGCTTAAGCGGTCCCAGATGGCCTGGTCAACGTAAATGGATTTTACTTTTTTGCCATCAACAAACTGATATTTAATATCGGCATATTCGCTTTTAATGGCGTTGGTGGTAACCAGCTGACGCACCTGAGCAGCAATGGCTTTTTGCTGTGCTTCCTGTTCCTTTTTCTGGTTCAGTTCGCGGTCGCGGTCGGCTTTTTCTTTACGCGCAGCGTCGGCTTTGGCCTTGGCTTCGTCGATCTGGTTGTCTTGTCCGGTACGCTGCAGGTGATCCTGCTTTTTCAGTTCTTTAGCGGCTTTTTTCGCTTTTTGCTTGTCGATCAGACCGGCGGCGAGCAGCTGTTCCTGTAATGACTTGGCCATAATAATTCCTCAGCGTTGCCATACACCGGCAGGAATTAAATCTGCCAGCTGGTCGATGGTGTTGTCGCGTTCGTTAACGTCGGCGGCAACCACGGTAACGTGGCCGAGCTTACGCGCCGGGCGCGCTTCTTTGCCATAGGAGTGGCGGAAGGCGTTGCCGATGGTGGCGGCTTTTTCGGCCGGAGTTTCATCGCTGATCACGTTTAGCATGGCAACGGCCGGGTATTTGGCGGTGGTATCGCCCAGGGCGCGGCCGGCAATGGCCAGCATATGGTTGCGGAACTGGCTGGTGGCGGCGCCTTCAATCGACCAGTGGCCGGAGTTGTGTACGCGCGGTGCCACTTCGTTGGCGACCAGGCCGCTTGCGGTGTCGAACAGTTCCAGCGTGATGGTGCCTACATAGTCGAGGCTGTCGGCCAGCTGGCGGATATAGCGCTCGGCCTGTTCGGCTTTTTCGGCACTGAGGTCGGCGGCCGGGAACAGCGAGTAACGCAGAATGCCTTCGTGGTGTACGTTTTCGGTCATCGGCCAGATCACCATATTGCCGTTAACGTCGCGGCTGGCGATGACGGAGGTTTCACGCTCAAAGCTGACAAAGGCTTCGGCGATCAGTTCACGTCCGCCAATGGCAGCCCAGGCCGGTTCGGCGTCGGCCGGGCTGCGCAGTACGTACTGACCTTTACCGTCGTAACCTTCGGTGGTGGTTTTCAGCACGATAGGCAGGCCCAGTTGTTCTACCGCGGCGTGCAGGTCGTCGAGTGAATTAACGGCACAGAAATCGGCGGTGTCGATGCCGGCGGCACGCAGGGCAGTTTTTTCCAGCAGACGGTTCTGGAAGGTTTTCAGTGCTTTCAGGCTGGGATACAGCTTGTCGGCAACGCTTTCCAGACGGGCAACGATGTGTGCCGGGATATTTTCGGTTTCGAACGATACGCGCTCAACGCCGGCCAGAAACGCATCCAGAGCTTCGTCGCTGTGGGCACGCAGATCGTACAGCGATACGTCAATATCGCTGATGTCCTGCACACTGTCAGACAGCATCTGGCCCAGCTGGCCGTTACCTAAAATACCGATTTTCATGCTTCTTCACTCTCAGAAAAGTCGGGCCCGGCAGTACCGGGCCCGGATAGGTCGTTAACGCTTACAGTGCGGTGCGCGGATCGGGTTCGGCCAGCACGCTGTCGGTCTGTTCGGCGCGGAAGGCGTCGATTTTGGCCAGCAGGTCGTTGTCGCTGGTGGCCAGAATCTGGGCGGCCAGCAGACCGGCGTTTTTCGCACCGGCATCACCGATGGCCAGAGTTCCAACGGCAACACCACCAGGCATCTGCACGATGGACAGCAGCGAGTCCAGGCCGCTCAGGGCGCGGGATTTAACCGGCACGCCGAGTACCGGCAACGAGGTCTGGGAGGCACACATACCCGGCAGGTGAGCAGCGCCACCGGCACCGGCGATGATGACTTTAATGCCGCGGCCCTGAGCGGTTTTGGCGTAATCAAACAGCAGATCCGGGGTGCGGTGGGCAGACACCACTTTTACTTCGTAGGCCACGCCCAGTTTATCCAGCATATCTGCTGCGTGTTGCATGGTGGGCCAGTCGCTCTTAGAGCCCATGATGATACCAACCGCTACGGTCATCGGGTCATCCTCGTTGAATTCAGTCAGGGGCTGCCAAAGTGGCGGCCGGTGCAGGAAAGCGGCGCATTCTATCACAAGGTTTACAGCATGATTAAGCGGATACGGGGGCAGGAAAGCGGGGGCGTTGCTACCACAAGGTTTACAGCATGATTAAGCGGATACGGGGGCAGGAAAGCGGGGTCAGCGCTATCACAAGGTTTACAGCATGATTAAGCGGATACGGGGGCAGGAAAGCGGGGTCAGCGCTACCACAAGCTTTCCAGCAGGTTCAGTCTCTGGATTCTGAGTCATAAGGGCAGGAAAGCGGGGGTCAGCGCTACCACAAGCTTTACAGCAGATTCAGTTTCTGGATCAGGGTGAACAGGGGGCTGGGGCAGATATGTGGTTGTCAGGTCTGGAAAACCAGTATTTATGCCTTGTCGGCATTAGTCATGCTTTTGCAGCAGGCAAAAAAATCTTCTGCTTCTGGCCTGACTGGCTCTTCCTGTAAGGACTAAAACCATTTACTTTGTGTGGATTAGTGGTCTACAGTTGAGTAAATTATAATCAAATTCCGGATGAAGCGGAATGTGGGGCCAGATTGTTGTTGGCATAGCCTGAGGAGTTGAAACGGATGCCAGGTCTTTATGGCCGGGTCAGACAGATGGTGACCCGCCTTAATATGAAAAACGACAGCGAGCTGTATCAGGTGTTGTTTGATACGGCTGCCGCAGGGATTGTCAGTATTAACAGTGAAGGAGATATTCAGGCCTGTAATCCGGCGCTTTGCCGTATTTTCGGTTATGAAGCAGAGGAATTACTGGGCCAGAACATCGCGATGCTGATGCCGGCCCGTCATGGCCAGCGTCATCAGGGATATATCGAGCAGTATCTGCGCGAAGGCCACGCCACCGTAATGGGGCGTGGCCGCGAGTTACCGGGGCTGCGTAAAAACGGTGAAGAGTTTTTGCTGCATCTGTCGGTAAGCGAAATGAATCTGGATGGTTCACCGAGCTTTACTGCGATTGTGCACGACCTGACAGCCTCGCTGAGCGGCCACAGCCATGAGCAAGCGCGTGATCAGGTCTGGCTTGGCAGTGTGCTGGATCACACCCCCGCTGCGGTAACGGTTAAGGATATGCAGGGCCGTTATCTGTTGCTCAATCATCGCGCCGAAAGTCTGCTGGGTATCCGTTCCCGTGATGCCGTCGGGCGCAGCGATGCCGAATTGTTTTCGCCACAATGGGCGGTATTACAACAGCGCAGTGATGAGGAAGTGAGCCACGCCGATGGTGCACGGGTATTTATCGAGCCCTTTATCGGTACCCGTCAGGAAGGCGTTACCGGTAAACATGATAATAACCACGGCAGCAGTACCATCAGTTTTCTGACCAGTAAGAATGTTCTGCGTGATGCGTCCGGTGAAGCCATGGGCATTGTTGCCATCCGCCTGGATATTTCGGCGCTGCCGGTGCTCAGTCACCCGGCAGCAGAGGCTGATGTGCATCTGCTGAACGTGTTACCACAGCCGCTGGCATTATTAACCGCCGATGGTGAAGTGTTGCAGGCCAACGATGCCTACGCCCGCCGTTTTGGCCTGAGTGCGCGCTCGGTGAAAGGCTGTAATGTGCAGTTACTGGAGTCGGAGCGCTTTGTTGGCTGGTTCCGCCGTTTTCAGTTGCAGGAAGAATTAGCAGCGTCGCGCCATATCGAAGAACCCTGGCAGCTGCAATTACAGACCCATCAGCAAGATGGGCAGAAACTGATATTACTGACCGCCAGTCCGCACAGTGCCACGGTTTCTGCACCGGTATCCGCAATTGCCGGTAACCGCTCTGCGGCCGCAGGTGAACATTTCCAGACACTGACCGATAACGCGCGTTTTATCGCCGGGCTCAGCCATGAGTTGCGCACGCCGTTAAATGCGGTGATTGGTTTCAGTCAGCTGCTGAAGCCGGAACTGCAGACTCCTGAGCAGAATGAAGCCATCGATCTGATTGAGCGTGCCGGTAAACATCTGGTGGCGCTGGTGGATCAGGTGTTGGATCTGGTGAAGCTGGAAGGACATATCCTCGAACCGCAGAACGAAGCGGTCGGCTTGCTGGCATTGCTGGAGGAGTGTCAGGAGCTGGTACGTGCAGATGCGTTTGCCCGCGGTATCCGTATCCGCATGCACAGCGCGGTTGCTGAGCCCTGGGTCTGCGCCGACCGGGTACGCTGCAAGCAGATTGTGCTGAACCTGCTCAGCAATGCGATCAAATATAACTGCGAGGGTGGCAGTGTGGATATCCGCATTGAGCCGGCGGAAAGCGAGCGTGTACGGATCAGTGTACGTGATACCGGCTGTGGCATTGCGGCGGAACATCAGGCCGATATGTTTATGCCGTTTCAGCGTCTGGGCGCCCAGCAAAGCGGGGTTGAGGGCAGTGGTCTGGGTCTGGCAATCAGCCGGGTATTGGCACAGCGTATGAACGGTGTGCTGGCATTCAGCAGCGAAGAAGGTGAGGGCAGTTGTTTCTGGCTGGAGCTGCCGCAGGCGGCACCGATGTACTCGTTTAATGCTATTCAGCCTGCTTTCAGCGCTGTGACCTCAGCGAAAAAGCATGGGGAGAGCGATAATCAGCGGCGTGTGCTTTATATCGAAGATAACCCGATTAATGCCCGCTTTGTTGAGTTGGGGCTGAAGCGCCGTGATAACGTCCACGTTGCGATTGCCCGTACCGGCCGCGAAGGAATGGATATGGCGCAGCAGCATGCACCGGACGTTATTCTGCTGGATATGCGTCTGCCGGATATTCATGGTCTGGATGTGCTGAAAAAATTACGCGCTATGCCGGAGTTACGTCATGTGCGTATTTATGGGGTCAGTGCTGATGCTTTGCCGGATCAGATCCGTCAGGCACAGGATGCCGGTGTCGATGGTTATATGACCAAGCCCTTCGACCTGCAGGCGCTGGGCGATATGATTGACAGCCCACAGCAATAATTGCTGTGGGTTGCCAGAGGCACACGCTTTACAGACTGAGCTGGCCGTTATTAATGGCCTGCTCTAATGCCGGTGTTAATGGCTGATAAGGATCATTTTTATTGCTCAGCACCAGCAGCGGATCGCTGACTTTGGCCAGATGGAAAGCCTCGTCTTTTAATTCCACTTTGCGGTACTTAAAGGTGCCGGTAACTTCTTCCTGCGGACGCAGGCGTAAAAATAGCGGGATGGCGTAGGCCGGTAATTTTTCCCGCAGGTGCAGGGTCAGAGCATTCCAGTTGATATCGGCCCCGGCACGTAAGGTCAGAGCGGCCATACCGGCACGGCCATCGGTGTGTGGCACTTCCACGCCATACACCACCGCATGCTCAATATCGGCAAATTCCATCAGAATAGATTCCACCTCCGTGGTGGCCACGTTCTCGCCTTTCCAGCGGAAGGTATCCCCCAGACGGTCAGCAAACGCGACGTGTTTAAAACCCTGGTTCAGCACCAGATCGCCACTGTTAAACCAGCAGTCGCCTTTTTTAAAGACATCACGGAACAGCTTTTTCTGGCTCGCTTCGGCGTCGGTATAACCTTCAAACGGCTGCTTATCGTTGACCTCGGTAATTAACAGGCCGGTGCCGCCTTTTTTAACCGGCAGCATAAAGCCTTTTTTATCACGCAGGGGTTCGTCATTCTCAATATCGTAGGCCACGATGTTGTAAGACAACGGGCAGATACCGGCGGTCTGATCCAGATTTAATGCATTGGTAAATACCAGATTGCATTCGCTGGCGCCGTAAAATTCGTTGATGTGTTTAATATTGAAACGCTGTTTGAATTCCATCCAGATATCCGGGCGCAGACCGTTGCCAATAATCACGCGGATATTATGCTGCTGGTCTTTGTCTGAGGGCGCTGTATTCAGCAGGTAACGGCATAATTCGCCGATATAGCAAAAGCCGGTGGCTCCATATTCGCGGATTTCATCCCAGAAACGCGAGACACTAAATTTGCGTGAAATCGCAATGCAGGCACCAGCGCCCAATACCGCAGCCATGGATACGGTAAGCGCATTATTATGGTAAAGCGGCAGGCTGACATAGAGTACATCGTCTTTGCGTAATTTCATCGATGCCAGGCCCATGCCCGCCATCGATTTAAACCAGCGGTAATGACTCATCACCGAGGCTTTTGGCAGGCCGGTGGTGCCGGAGGTAAAAATGTAATAGCAGGGCTGATGCATTTTTACCTGTTGTGTACTGGCCGGATTATTTTGCTCCTGCGAGGCGATGACCTGCTCCAGGTTCTGATAATGCCCCGGACATTCGTGCTGACTGTCAGCACCATCCTGCCAGAAATATAATTGCATTTTTAATGCGGCAGGCAGGGCATGTTCTACCGTTGCCATATTGCCCAGCATTTCTTCACCAACAACCAGCAATTTGGGTTTTACCAGATTAATGCTGTGTTCCAGTACTTCGCCGCGCTGGGAGGTATTAAACATACTGGCAATGGCACCGAGTTTTACCGTAGCCAGTACGGCCAGCAGGGTTTCCGGGCGGTTTTCCAGCATAACGCCGACGGTATCACCATGGCTGATGCCCTGACTGGCAAAATAGTGGGCCAGCTGATTCACTTTTTCGTTCAGCTGACGGTAGCTGATGCGCTGCTGCTGATAGCGGATGGCGATATGATCCGGCTGGCGGGCGGCGTGTTGTTCCAGCAATAAACCAATGGATTTGTTTTTTTCCGGCTTGGTGGTTACCAGGGCGAGTACGCCTTTCAGGGTAACGCCGATATCCGGCAATCCGCTGATGGCGCTGCGGATAATATTAACCAGACTGACAGTGCGCGGCTTCAGTGGCGGCTGGCTCATGCCTTCGGCGGGCAGGCGGGTAGTCGCTGAACGATTCATGAATCTGACCTTGGTGATGTATTTATAGTTATGAAATTGAGAATGACATAAATCCTGTTGGCCGGGCCACAGGATTTATGTCAGGTTTTATCTAGATAATGAGTTAAACAGTGCAAATCAGCGCAATTCGGCTGAGCTTTTACCCAATAAACGGCGGGCAATAATCAGTTGCTGAATTTGCTGCGTGCCTTCAAAAATATCGAGAATTTTTGAATCCCGCGCCCATTTCTCCAGTAATTCATCTTCGCTGTAACCAAGAGAACCGAGCAGCTCGACACAGCCTAAGGTAATGGCGTTGGCACTGCGTCCGGCTTTGGCTTTTGACATCGACGCTTCTTTCGAATTGGGCATGCCGTTATCGGCCATCCACGCGGCTTTTAAGGTCAGCAGACGTGCGGCTTCCCAGTCGGCTTCGTAGCGGTACAGCTGCGCTTCGATCTGGCTGCTGTTTTTAATGCTGGTGCGGTAGCCGGCGCTGATGCCGTACTCTTTCAGCAGCTCGCGGGTGCGGTCGAGGGCGGCTTTAGCCACGCCGACGGCCATAGCGGCAACCACCGGGCGGGTGTTGTCGAAGGTTTGCATGACACCGGCAAAGCCCTGATCGACATTAATTTCCGGTGAACCCAGCAGGTTGGCCGCAGGCACACGGCAATCGGTAAAGGTAATGGCGGCGGTGTCAGAGGCTTTAATACCGAGTTTCTTTTCCAGGCGCACCACTTCCATGCCCGGGGTGCCTTTTTCCACCACAAAGGATTTAATGGCCGCGCGGCCGATATTACGGTCGAGGCTGGCCCAGACCACCACGGCTTCGGCACGCTCACCGGAGGTGACGTAAATCTTTTCGCCGTTCAGCACATAATGATCGCCGTCTTTGATGGCGGTGGTGCGGATGGCAGCCGAATCAGAACCGCAGCCCGGTTCGGTAATCGCCATGGCGGCCCATTTTTTGCCGAAACGGGCCAGCTGTTCGTCATTGGCCACTGCGGCAATCGCGGCGTTACCCAATCCCTGGCGTGGCAGCGTTAATGACAGGCCAACATCACCCCAGCACAGTTCCTGCAGCCCCAGTACCGTGGTCATATTGGTGCTGTTAACGATGCCGTCGGCTTTTTTCTTATCCTGTTTGAGTTTTCCGGCACCGGCGCCTTCGCCCAGGGTGCCGTCGTTCATGCCATCCATAATAGCGGCCAGCATATCCAGCTCGACCGGATAAGCGTGTTCGGCACGGTCATATTTACGCGAGATCGGGCGGAAGACATTTTCGGCAACCTGACGGGCCTGATTGACCAGCGGGCGGAATTTCTTCGGGATTTCGAGATTCATCATGTGCTGTTCTCCTTACAGGTGCAGACCGCTGTTAACACAACCCAGAATGCGCAGGTCGCGGTACCAGCGCTCAGCCGGATGTTCTTTGGTAAAACCGTGGCCGCCGAGCAGTTGCACGGCATTGGTGCCGATTTCCATGGCTTTGTCGGCACACAGAACGTGGGCCAGATAGGCTTCGCGGTGGAATGGCTGACCCTGTTCGGCCAGTGCGGCCGCACGCCAGGTGAGCAGGCGCATGGATTCCAGTTCGATGGCGATATTGGCGATCATAAAGGCCACTGACTGGCGGTGACTGATGGGCTCGCCGAAGGCTTCACGCTCGTTGCAGTAAGGAATCAGGTAATCCAGTGCCGCCTGACAGGTGCCAATGGCCAGGGCGCACCAGTGCAACTGGCCAAGATCGACAAAGGCGCGGTAATCGAAATCACTGTCTTCACCACCCAGCAGGGCATCGACGTTTACCTGCACTTTATCCAGTGTCAGGGTGCCGGTGGCGGCGGCGCGCAGCCCCATCGCCGGGCTGCGGGTAAAGTTCAGGCCATGGCTGTCGCCGGGCACAATAAAGAGTTGTGGTTTGCCATTCAGCAGCGCTGCAACCAGATACAGATCGGCGTTACCGGCAAAAGGCACCAGGGTTTTTACGCCATTCAGCACATAGCCCTGCTTATTGCTTTTTGCGCTGCAGGTCAGCTTATCGGGGGCGAACAGTGGATGCGGTTCCTGCAGGGCAATGGCGGCGGTTACCGGTTGCTCGGCCAGCCACAGTGGCAACCAGCGTTGCTGTTGTTGCTGTGTGCCCCAGCGAACCAGTGCGTTGGCCACACCTACGGGGGCGAGGGCGGCATAGGCCAGGGTGAAATCTCCCCAGGCCAGTTCTTCGGCAATGATGGCGCTGGTGGTCGGGCTGTAGCTTTGTGCCGCACCGCCCAGGGATTCGGGCACCGAGAACAGATTCAGACCCAGGGCCATGGCGTCCTGCAGATAACTGTCGGGCAGTTGCAGGTTTTCGTCGGCGTCGTGGGCCAGACCACGCACAACCTCTTCCGCGTAGGAGCGCACGCTGTCGCGGATCATCTGTTGCTCTTCACTTAAGCTCAGATCAAACAGTGCCTGGGGCTTGCGTTCCGGCAGACGTTCGCCACGGGTGCTGTCCTGCTTTTGTGCACGCTTCTGCATCATCTCGCCGGCAAACTTAAAACCGGCACGGGTGGAAAGGTAAGCGATGCGCTCAGCGGGTTTACGCAGCCCGTATTTTTCTGCCCAACGGCTGCCGGCAAAGCGACTGGCCAGGCCAAGGCCCAGTCCCTGAATATCTTTAGCCATACAATCTGCCCTCAGTGTGGATCGTTGTAATTATTGTTTGGGCCGGACGCTGCGGTGGCGGTATCGCGACGGGGTGTTGCGATGGGGTGTTGCGGGGGAGATGCAGCGCGACCGGCCCTCTGCCTGGCAGGATAAAACACAGGCAGCGTTGGCAGGTTCGCAGTTTGGCGCCGGTGGCGCATTGGCAGAGGTGTCAGTTGCTGCCGGGCAAAGTGGTCATATTGCGGCAGTTCAGCCGGTGGGAGGCGGTTGTGTCAGCCGTTTGCCGCGCGTAAGCAGTGGCCGATGCTCTGCTCACAGGCATCCAGTACCACACGGCCAATCAACTCGCCGGCGGTTGTATGTTTACCGCAAAAGGCAAGGGGACCTTCTGCGCCGGAGTGCGGCGGGCAGATGACGGCGTGACTGTCGGTGCCGGTACCGCTGGCGGGCAGGCTGGATAACGGGCTGAGTAAACCGGCATCGCGGATGGCGGTAACCTTGGCTTCGGTCAGCTGGATCAGGGCTTCGGCCATGGCAGCCGGGGTCAGGGCAAAATGCAGCAGCAGCCAGATGTTAATGGTTCCGGCACCGTTAAAAGCATCGGCCGGATCGCCGCTGCGGCGCAAATTGGAAAGTCCGGCGGTTACCCAGCATTCGGCGCGCAGTTGTTGCAGGCTCAGGCTGCTGTAGCCCAGTGATTGCATGGAGGCGGCGGTCATCATGCCGCAGCAGGGGGCAGGCAGTATAAGCTGTTCAGCCTGTTGCTGCAGGCTTTGTTCTGCCGGCGGCCAGGGGGGCGCCGCATGCTGATCGACACGCAGGTTCAGCAGGCTGTGGGTGCTGGTAAAGCCGCCGTTGAGTACCGCAGAACTCAGCACCGGCCAGGGCTCAGGTAGCGTCAGAGCGATATGAGTGGTGTTGTGTGCAAAGCGGATTCCGCCCTGATTATCCTGTTTAAGCAGGGACATAGGCGGACTCTATTTGGGTCATGGGATGGGACTCGTTATGATAGGCACAATTTTCATTTACAGGATGCCCGCATGCTGACGTTACTGTCACCGGCGAAAACGCTGGATTTTGACACGCCGCCGACCACGGCAAAAGCAACCCAGGCCGATTTTCTGCAACATTCTGCCGAATTGGTGGATGTGCTTAAACAGTATTCTCCGGATGATGTCAGCGCGCTGATGAAACTCAGCCCGGCGCTGTCGGAACTGAACGTGCAACGCTACCACGACTGGCGTCTGCCGTTTAATGCCGACAATGCCAAGGCGGCTATTCTGGCCTTTAAAGGTGACGTCTATACCGGTCTGCAGGCCGACACACTGGATGAGCAGCAGCTGGATTTTGCCCAGAATCATGTACGTATTTTAAGTGGTCTGTATGGTTTGCTGCGACCGCTAGATTTAATTCAGCCTTACCGGCTGGAGATGGGCACCAAACTGAATAATGCCCGTGGTAAAGACCTGTACAGCTTCTGGGGTAACACCATTACTGAAGCACTTAACCGTGAGCTGGAACAACAGGGTAAAGATGTGGTCGTTAATCTGGCGTCGAATGAATATTTTAAATCGGTGCAGCCGAAAAAACTGAACGCCCGCCTGATTACACCGGTCTTTAAAGACGAAAAAAACGGCCAGTATAAAATCATCAGTTTTTACGCGAAAAAAGCCCGCGGTCTGATGACGGCTTATATTATCCGCAGGCAGCTGCAAAAGGCTGAAGCCCTGCAGGATTTTGATGTGGCGGGTTATCGTTTCAGCGCCGAAGATTCGCGTGGCGATACCTGGGTATTTAAACGAGCAGAGAAGGATATTCCGAATGCGTAAGTTAGTAATCGCCAGCCTGTTAACTGGCACTATGGCGGCGGGTCTGAGTGGTTGTGTACTGGCACCACAAACCATTGCCCTGAATGAAAGCGTCAGTGTACCCGGCGGCATGCCGGCTATTCAGCGTGATGCCCTGGTGAGGGTAGTGGATGAGCGCGGACAAGGCGCCGATGTGCTGGGACACCGCGGTGGCCGGGCACCGGAAAATTCTCCGCTGTTGTCAGAAAAACCATTAAGCGATGTGTTAACGGCACGCATGCAGGAGTCGCTGAAATCTTTGGGTTTTGGCTCTGCCAGCCCGGTTGATCCGGTGCGTGTACAGCTGACGGTTGAAGAGTTTTCTTATCAGTGTAATGAAGGCGCGATCGTAAACGAATGCGGCATGAAAATGCGCTTTATGATTACCGTTATGGATAACGGAAAAACCTTTACCAAGCCATACAGCGCCAACGAAACCCGCTCTCTGGCGGCGTCACCAGCGGTGGAATATAACCAGAAATGGGTGAACGAGGTTCTGGATAAACTGTGGCAGCACATGTTTAACGATAAAGAACTGCAGCAGGCACTGAATGTGACGGTGCAGGGCTGATTTTTTACAGCATGACTGATGCATAAAAAAGCCCGGAATATTCCGGGCTTTTTTATGGCTGAAAATAACGTCAGACGGTTATTTCGCTTCGCGCTGGGCGGTCAGGCTGGCTGTCTGGATATTCATATAATCCACCAGAATATGTCCGGCTTCGATCAGCAGGGCATCGTCTTCTTCCGGTTTTTTATCGTCTTTTTTCTCCGCGTCAGCAGCATTATCGCTTTCTTCATCGTCGATGCTGGTTAACTGCGGCATGCCTTTGGCTTTGCGGCGTTCGTTTTCCAGCTTCAGGCGTTTGTCATCGTTGGCTTTGCGTTCCTGCTCGCGCACTTTTTCGTTCAGTGATACCTGAGTCTGCTGACGCAGTTCGGTAATCAGTGCTTTTTGCTCGCGCAGGAAACGGAAATCCGGATTGTGTTCGATGCGGGTCTGGTGCAGCTGGCGTAACGCCGGCAGGGTCGCCGCGATGCCTTTATTGCTGTTGTACTCTGCCGGACGGATGGTGTCCCACGGCAGGGCTTCTTCCAGCGCGCTTTCGCCGATTTTTTCTTTATCGAACAGCGACGGGAACAGAATATCCGGGATAACGCCCTGGTGCTGGGTGCTGTCACCGGATACCCGGTAGAACTTGGCCTGGGTAATTTTCAGCTGGCCGGAGCGCAGCGGACGCAGGCTCTGAACCGTCCCTTTACCGAAGGTCTGGCCACCGACAATTAAACCGCGGCCATAATCCTGAATAGCACCGGCAAAAATTTCTGAGGCCGACGCACTGAGGCGGTTAACCAGAACGGTAATCGGCCCGTCGTACAGCACGGAAGGGTCCTGGTCAGGTAACACTTCAACCCGGCCGTGGGTGCTGCGTACCTGTACTACCGGGCCCTGCGGAATAAACAGGCCGGTCAGGGTAATGGCTTCTTCCAGCGAACCGCCGCCGTTATTGCGCAGGTCAATGATCAGGCCATCGATGCCTTCTTCTTTCAGTTCGTTGATCAGCACGGTGACGTCACGGGTCGTGCTCTTATAGTCCGGCTTGTTTTCCATGCGACCCTGAAAGTCGATATAGAAGGTCGGAATATCGATCACACCGATTTTATGGGTTACGTCGCCATCTTTAACCTCGATAACGTCTTTCTGGGCGGATTGCTCTTCCAGTTTGACCTCATCACGCACGATGGAAATGATTTTGCTGTCGGTGCCGGATGAGTTGGCTGGCAGAATTTCCAGCCGCACGGTGGTGCTTTTCGGACCACGGATCAGCTCGACCACTTCATCCAGACGCCAGCCGATCACATCAACGATATCGCCTTCGGCCTGACCAACGCCGATGATCTTATCGGCAGGCTGCAGGTTGCCGGCTTTGGCGGCCGGGCCGGCCGGCACCAGACGTACCACCTTGGTGTGCTCGTCTTCAGTTTGCAGCACGGCGCCAATGCCCTGTAAGGACAGGCTCATATTGATATTGAAGTTCTCGGTGTTGCGCGGCGAGAAGTACTGGGTGTGCGGATCGAAGGCGCGGGTAACGGCATTCATAAAGGTCTGATAGGCGTCTTCAGATTGTGACTGATGGACACGGTTCAGCTGGTTCTGGTAGCGCTTGCTCAACAACTCAATAATGGCGTCTTTTTCTTTGCCGGCCATTTTCAGATTGAGGATGGAGTTTTTCAGACGCTTGCGCCACAGGTCGTCGAGTTCGGCGCTGGTGGTCGCCCACGGCGCTCTTTCGCGGTCGAGATCGAGCCGCTCGTCAGTATCGAAGTGGTAGTCGGCGGCTTTGCTGTGCAGTTCGTTGAGCAGAAACGACAGGCGCTCAGACACACGCTGCTGAAAGCGGTTAAAGATGATGAAGGCCGGGCGCATATCACCGCGGTTCAGGGCTTCGTCCAGACTGTAACGGTATTGCTCAAATTCTTTGACGTCGGCAGCCAGCAGATAGCTGCGGGTGCTGTCGATATCGTCGAGCAGGATATCGAGCACCCGTGATGACAGTTTGTCATCCAGACGCTGATGCTCGTAATGGCCGCGCAGCAGGTTATTCATAATCTGCTGGGTGATCATGGCGTGATCACGGGTCGGCTCAAGGGGTTTGAAGGCGGTGCCGGGGGCAATTTCCGGGATGGTGGCCTGGCTCAGCTGAGCCGTGAGCAGCGCTGTAAAGGTCAGCGCGATTTTTAATGTGCGGAAGCAAATGGAAAGCATAGTCGTTGCCAGATTTCCTTGTTGTTATCTGTTTGTACTGTGCGCCGGGCGCCGTTATCATGCCGGCGCTTTGTCAGGGTAAAGCCTGTACGCACGTACCGTTACGGTGTCTGGCCTTTGTTTTTGCCTGTTTCTCAGGCGGGCCGAACATCCGTTTGGGTGCCATTGGTGTAAAGCACAGAGAGCTGGCGTAAGACGCATGGCTCATCTGAACACCCCGGCTGCTGCGGTATAGTAGACCGCATTGGAATCGCAGTTGCCAGAATAATTCCCCGGATTTTGCTGCATTGGCAGCAAAACAGACGATCAGGAGGCTGTTTTGGCCAGAGTACAACTCGAATTACCCGATGAATTTACCTTCAGTACAACGCTGGATGTGCGGGTAACGGAAATTAATTACGGCAATCATGTAGGTAATGACCGCATGGTGTCTTTGTTACACGAAGCCCGGCTGCGCTTTTTACGCGAACATGGTTTTGGTGAATTTAATATTGGCGGCCTGGGGTTAATGGTGTCGGATCTGGTGGTGTGCTTTACCGCAGAATCCTTTGTTGGCGATATTCTGACCTTCCATGTCGGCGTGACCGACTTCAATAAATACGGTTGCGACTTTATTTACCGGGTCGAAAATCAGGCTCAGGACAAACAGGTGGTGAAAGCCAAAACCGGTATCGTCTTTTTTGATTATGACGAGCGTAAAATTGCTCAGGTACCGCGGGTTTTTTACGAGCGCTGCGCACCCCAGCTGCTGCCTCAGGAATAATCTGGCGGCATTCAGCACATAAAAAAACGGGCCTCTGATCAGGCCCGTTTTTTATGCGCTACAGCAGTGTTCAGTTACTCTGACTCGGATCGTCAAAGTAGGCGGTAATAAAGTCGAGGAAAGCACGGCTCTTGTTCGCCAGATAGCGGTTCTGCGGGAAAACCACTTTGATGCTGCGTACCGGAATATCCACTTCCGGAAACAGGCGCACCAGTTCACCGACCTCCAGGTGCCGCTCGGCAATATAGGTTGGCAGGGCGGTGATGCCCATACCCGCCAGGCAGGCTTCGTATACCAGATCGATATCATTCACAGCCAGCTTGCGTTCAACACTGGACAGACTGAAACCATGATCTTTCTCGAACTGACGCAGCCAGTTGATACGGGCGTATTCGGCGTTGGCGACAATCAGAATGCGATGGTTGTTGAGGTCTTCCAGTTTTTCCGGTGTGCCCCAGCGCTCCAGATACTCTTTTGATGCGCAGATCACAATATTTTGCTCGGCCACCGGTTTGGCAATCAGGCGGGAATCTTCCAGTGAACCCAGACGCAGGGCGAAGTCATAGCCTTCTTTCACAATGTCGAGCGGGCGGTCGGAAATATGCAGATCGAAGCTGATGTCCGGGTACTTCTGGGAGAAATCAGTGAACATGCGCGCCAGTTCACGGCGGCCGAAGTTCGACATCGCGGTGATACGCAGACGGCCGCGTGGCGTGACGTCAAAGTCGGTAACCAGCTTTTCGGCTTCCGTGATCGACTCAAGAATATTCTCGCAGTGCTGGTAGAACATCTGTCCGGCTTCGGTCGGGCTGACGGAGCGGGTGGTGCGGTTCAGCAGACGTACGCCAAGGCGCTCTTCCAGACCGCTGATCTGCTTACTGACGGCAGATGGGGTCACTCCCAGTGAATCGGCCGCCGAGGTAAAGTTGCGCGAGCGCACAACAGAGACAAAGGTTTGCAATGAGTCGATACGGGACATAATTAATGATTCATTCTGAGTAATCCATTAGAACAGCCAGTATATTTAATTCTGAGGAAATAATAAGCCTGTTTTGATCATAAATTAGACTTATATCTAAGAGAATGACGCCTTATACCTGTGCCGGGAATTCTCCGCTTACCATCACAACGCTGCAGAAATCAGGTTTCAGTGCTGCTTTGGCGCATAGTCAGGCGATACCGGCCCTGAACTTCGTCAGCTTTTAGCGTCGCTTTTCGGCGCATGCAGGTTCAGTAAGCCTGCCAGTACGATCAGAATGGCCCCGGCCCAGGTCGTCCACGGCGGAATCTCTCCCCAGAACCACCAGCCCATCAGGGCGCCATAAATAACCGCACTGTAAACATAAACACCGACCTTGCCGGTTGGCGCGATGCGGTAGGCGCGGGTCAGTGCCAGCTGGCCGCTGGTAGCGACCACGCCAAGCGCCAGCAGCCACAGCCAGGTACTGTCAGGGACCGGCTGCCAGTTGAGCAGAGCGCCGGGGGCTGAAACCAGTGCGGCGGTCAGGCCAAAATAAAACACAATACGCTGGCTGGATTCGGTAGCCGACATACGGCGGATGGTGACCTTGGCCAGTGCGGCCAGAAAGGCGCCGAGCAGACCGACCAGCAGCGCTGTGTTGTAGCTGTCGCCATTACTCAGCATGGCCGGGTGTTCAGCGCCGGGCTGCAGGATGACACTGACCCCGGCAAAGCCGATCAGCAGCGCCAGCCAACTGTGGCGCCCGGCGGGTTCTTTCAGCCACCAGAGTGCCAGTAATGGCATAAACAGCGGCGCCGAAAGCTTCACCAGAAAGGCTTCGGTGAGCGGCAGATGGGCCAGTGCCCAGAAGTAACAGTACATGGCGCTGACACCGACCAGACCGCGCAGCAAATGCCAGTGCCAGACCCGGGTTTTCAGTTCACTTAGGCCGGTGCGCAGCAATAAAGGGGCGAGTACGATCAGACCGGCGATATTACGGAAGAACACAATCTGCTCGGTCGACAGCACGTCCGACAGGTCTTTGACCAGCGCGCCCATTAATGCCAGCAGGGCTTCACCCAGCAGCAGGAATAACGCACCGCGGCGCAGGGCGTCGGTCATTGCAGGGGCTGTCATGGCAAGTGTGTATCCCGGACTTTAAAAGAAGCGCTGCGTCACTATATAGATGAAGGTGACGGCTAAGGCGGCGATTATACGCAATCGTACGGCAGGCGGTGGGATTTGTGTGCGATCGGCCGCTTGCATGCGCTGTATCAAGATGAATTTCTATTAGTTTTACTAAATTTAATCTTGAAGGTGTTGAAAAAAATTAATCTGGTCGCATCTAAGCGGTAATGAATCAACTCTGCTCGGGGCTGCCCTGAGCGTCTATTTAGGAGATTGGAATATGCGTATGGATCGGTTGACCACCAGTCTGCAGAACGCTCTGGCCGAGAGCCAGAGTCTGGCGCTGGGGCAGGATCATAATCAGATTGATACCGTCCACTTACTGCTGGCATTGCTCGAACAGCCAAGCAGCTCGGTTAAAGATGTGGTGCGCCGTTGTGGTGCCAATGTCGTTGAGCTTGGCCGTACCCTGCGTGCGTTGCTGGACGAGCAGCCCAAAGTCAGCAGTCCGGACGGCAATATTCAGCTGGCGCCGGAGCTGGGCCGTCTGCTCAACCTGGCGGATAAAGAAGCGCAGAAACGCGGTGACCAGTATGTGTCGAGCGAAGTCTTTCTGCTGGTGGCGCTGGACGATAAAAACAGCACAGGTAAGGCACTGGCCGCGGCGGGTCTGAATAAAGACAGCGTTAATAAAGCCATTAACGAACTGCGTGGCGGTGAAAGTGTGCAGGATGCCAATGCCGAAGATAACCGTCAGTCGCTGGATAAATACTGCATCGACCTGACCGAGCGTGCCGAAGCGGGCAAACTGGATCCGGTGATCGGCCGTGATGATGAAATCCGCCGTACCATTCAGGTGCTGCAGCGCCGTACCAAAAACAATCCGGTATTGATTGGACCTCCGGGCGTGGGTAAAACCGCGGTGGTGGAAGGTCTGGCGCAGCGTATCGTCAATGGTGAAGTGCCGGAAAACCTGAAGCATAAGCGCATTCTGTCGCTGGATATGGGTTCGCTGGTGGCCGGTGCCAAATACCGTGGTGAATTTGAAGAGCGCTTAAAAGCCGTTTTAAAAGACGTCACCAAGGCCGAAGGCAGCATCATTCTGTTTGTCGATGAATTGCATACCATGGTCGGCGCCGGTAAGGGCGATGGCGCAATGGATGCCGGCAATATGCTGAAACCGGCGCTGGCCCGTGGTGAGCTGCACTGTGTGGGTGCGACCACGTTAGATGAATACCGCGAATTTATTGAAAAAGACGCGGCACTGGAGCGTCGTTTCCAAAAAGTGATTGTTGATGAGCCGAGCGTGGAAGACTCCATTGCGATTCTGCGCGGTTTAAAAGAGCGTTACGAAGTGCACCACGGTGTGCAGATTACCGACAGTGCGATTATTGCCGCGGCCAAGCTGTCGCAGCGTTATATTCCGGATCGTCGTCTGCCGGATAAAGCCATCGACCTGGTGGATGAGGCAGCATCGGTTATCCGTATGGAAATCGACTCCAAGCCACAGGAAATGGACAAGCTTGAACGACGCCTGATTCAGCTGAAAATTGAGCGTGAAGCACTGCGTAAAGAAAAAGACGAAGCGGCGAAAAAACGCCTGAGCGATCTCAACGAAGAGATCAATAAAGCCGGACGCGCTTACGTCGAGCTGGAAGAGGTGTGGAAGAAAGAAAAAGCCCTGCTTGAAGGTGCCAGCAAATCGAAAGAGCAGCTGGAACAGGCCAGAATCGAGATGGAAGCGGCGCGTCGTGCCGGCGATCTGCAGCGTATGTCAGAACTGCAGTACGGCCGTATTCCGGAGCTGGAAAAGCAGCTGGCAACAGCCGCCGAGGCAGAAACCTCCGGTAAGCAGGAATTTACTCTGCTGCGCAATAAAGTAACCGAAGATGAAATTGCCGAAGTGGTGTCGAAGTGGACCGGTGTGCCGGTGACCAAGATGCTGGAAGGCGAACGTGAAAAACTGCTGCGCATGGAAGAGGTACTGCACGATTCGGTAGTCGGGCAGGATCAGGCCATTGCTGCAGTATCGAACGCGGTGCGCCGTTCCCGTGCCGGGTTGTCTGATCCGAACCGGCCGAATGGTTCATTCCTGTTCTTAGGGCCAACCGGTGTCGGTAAAACCGAACTCTGTAAGGCGCTGGCGACCTTCCTGTTCGACAGCAGAGACGCCATGGTGCGCATCGATATGTCGGAATATATGGAGAAACACTCCGTGGCCCGCTTAATCGGTGCGCCTCCGGGTTATGTTGGTTACGAAGAAGGTGGCCTGCTGACTGAAGCCGTGCGGCGTAAACCTTATTCGGTGATTTTGCTCGATGAAGTGGAAAAGGCGCATCCGGATGTGTTCAACATTCTGCTGCAGGTGCTGGATGATGGTCAGCTGACCGACGGTCAGGGACGCCGGGTCGACTTTAAAAACACCGTACTGGTGATGACCTCGAACCTGGGCTCGGATGTGATCCAGACCATGTTTGCCGATAAGCCGTACGAGGAAATGCGCGATGCGGTGATGGATATTGTCGGCAGCCACTTCCGTCCGGAATTTATTAACCGGATTGACGAGGCGGTGGTATTCCATCCGCTGCTGAAAGATCAGATCCGCGGCATTGCGGATATTCAGCTGGATCTGTTGCGCGGCCGTCTGAAAGAACGCGATCTGGCGTTTGAGATGAGCGACGCGGCCATCAGCAAGCTGGTGGATGTGGGTTACGACCCGGTGTTTGGCGCACGGCCTTTAAAGCGTGCGATTCAGCGCTGGATCGAAAACCCGCTGGCGCAGGATATTCTGGCGGGTAAATTCCTGCCGGGTACCACCATCGTTGCCGATGTTGACAACGATCAGCTGGTTTTCCGTGCGGGGTAAGCTCCGCGCCGTTTAAACCGGCTGAGTGCCACTGACAAAACCCCCGTTGCAGTCTCTGTGGCGGGGGTTTTGTGTATACTGGCGTCTTTATCTATCTGTGATCGTTACGGAGGACGGATTGTGATGCGTCGTTTATTAAAACCCTCCCTGTTTGTGGCTGGCCTGACGATGGTGCTGAGTGCCTGCACCACGGTGATGCCGCTCAGTCTGCCACTCAGTACCATGGATCAGTGTGCTGCCCCTGAAGGTGTCAGCCTGCGTTTTAATGCCCTGACCATTGCTCTGGGTGAGCGTCCGCACGCCGGTTATGGTATCGATCTGGTGGGGCAGCAGCAGGATGACGGCGATTACCAGCTGATCTTCCGTGAGCGCTATCCCGACCCGGACAGGAAATACGCTCAGGTGATTACCTCACCTTGTCTGCAGGTTATTCTGCCGGCGGGCTGGCAGCATCTGACGGTGACCGATCAGGTCAGTGGCCGTGAATGGACATTTACTCCGCAAGACGCTCTTCAAAGTCCGACTCCGCTGAAAAAACAGGCGCCCGTGAAAGTCCCATGATTATTCTTGGCATTGACCCGGGATCACGCATTACCGGTTTTGGTGTGATCCGCCGTACGGGCCAGAAAATTGAATACGTCGTCAGTGGTTGTATCCGCACCGGCGAGGGCGAATTACCCGGGCGTCTGAAAAAAATTTACGACGGTGTCAGCGAATTAATCAGTACCTACCAGCCAGAGCAATTTGCCATCGAGCAGGTGTTTATGGGCAAGAATGCCGACTCCGCATTAAAACTGGGTCAGGCCCGTGGGGTGGCCATTGTGGCGGCGGTACAGCAGGGCTTGCCGGTAGCAGAATATGCCCCGCGCACCATTAAACAGGCGGTTGTCGGTAAAGGTGGCGCGGCGAAAGAGCAGGTTCAGCATATGGTGCAGTACCTGTTAAAGCTGCCGGGTATTCCGCAGGCGGATGCCGCCGATGCGCTGGCCATTGCCATCTGCCATGCCCATACCAGCGCCAGCCTGATGGCTCAGGCCGGAGTGAAAGGCGTGACCCGCGGACGGATGCGTTAACGTCTCAGCCACTACCTTCCATTGAGCCGCCCCGGCCATACTGGTAGGCTAGGCCGCTTTCCAGTTATGCAGTCAGAACGCAATCATGATCGGACGATTACAGGGCGTTATTCTTGAGAAGCAGGCTCCGGAGCTGCTTCTTGACGTCAACGGCGTGGGCTATGAGATTCAGGCGCCGATTTCCACCTTTGCCATGCTTGGCAAAACCGGCACCCAGGCGGTGCTCTATACCCACCTTGCCATCCGCGAAGATGCGCACCAGTTATATGGCTTCAGTGATAAGAGTCAGCGCACGCTGTTCCGCACCCTGATTAAAGTCAGCGGTGTCGGGCCTAAACTGGCTCTGGCGATTTTATCCGGTATGGATGTCAACGCCTTTGCCGTCTGTGTGCATAACGAAGATGTCACGGCGCTGACCAAACTTCCCGGTGTTGGCAAGAAAACCGCCGAACGTTTAATTGTTGAAATGCGCGATCGTCTGACCGAATGGCAGGCGCCGGCGCCATTGTGGGCGGCCGCAGATAATGCTGAAAAAGCCTCACAGGATAATCTGCTGCGCGAAGCGGAAAGTGCACTGGTCGCGCTGGGCTATAAGCCACAGGACGCGGCGAAAATGCTGAATAAAGTCAGTGCCGGTGTCGACAGCGCGGAAGAAATGATCCGCCTGGCACTGCGCAGCACTCTGGGTTCTAAATAAGGTGATCCATGATCGAAACTGACCGCTTTATCAGCCCTCAACCGCAACCGGCCGAAGAACATCAGGACCGGGCTATCCGTCCCAAATCGCTGAACGAATACATCGGTCAGCCCCATGTGCGTGAGCAGATGGAAATTTTTATCGGCGCGGCACGGGCCCGTAACGAAGCGCTGGATCACACGCTGGTATTCGGTCCGCCGGGTCTGGGTAAAACCACGCTGGCGAATATTATTGCCGAAGAAATGGGCGTGGCGATTAAGTCGACCTCCGGCCCGGTGCTGGAAAAAGCCGGCGATCTGGCAGCATTGCTGACCAATCTGGAAGAAGGCGACGTTCTCTTTATTGATGAAATTCACCGTCTGAGTCCGGCGGTGGAAGAAGTGCTGTATCCGGCCATGGAAGATTATCAGCTGGATATTATGGTGGGCGAAGGGCCTGCGGCCCGTTCGATTAAAATCGATCTGCCACCTTTTACACTGGTCGGCGCGACCACCCGCGCGGGTCTGCTGACCTCGCCACTGCGCGATCGCTTCGGCATTGTGCAGCGGCTGGAGTTTTATAATATCGCCGATCTGACCCATATTGTGTCGCGCTCCGGGCGTCTGATGCAGCTGGAAGTGGATGACAGTGGCGCCAAAGAAATTGCCCGCCGTGCACGCGGCACGCCGCGTATTGCCAACCGTCTGTTGCGCCGTGTACGTGATTACGCTCAGGTGAAAGGCGATGGCACGGTTAACCATGCCTGTGCCGATGCGGCGCTGAATATGCTCAATGTCGATGTGCAGGGTTTCGATCATATGGACCGCCGCCTGCTTCTGACCCTGCTGGAAAAATACGACGGTGGCCCGGTGGGCGTTGACAGTCTGGCGGCTTCCATTGGTGAAGAACGTGACACCATTGAAGACGTGCTGGAGCCTTACTTAATGCAGCAGGGGTACATTACCCGTACACCACGCGGACGTATGGCGACCAAACTGGCCTATCTGCATTTTGGTCTGGATTTGCCGGTTCGTTTTAATCAGGATGCGCAATAACATGGCATTTACCTGGCCGCTGCGGGTGTATATCGAAGACACCGATGCCGGTGGCATTGTGTATTACGCCAATTATTTCCGCTTTCTGGAACGCGCGCGCAGCGAGTGGTTACGCGCACTGGGCTACGGTCAGGAACAATTACGTCATCAGAATGTGTTATTTGTGGTGCGTGAGGTACAGGCCAAATACCTGAGTCCGGCACGACTGGATGATGAACTTCTGGTGTCGGTGGCCGTCGAACACAGCCGCAAAGCCAGTCTGGTGCTGAGTCAGAAGGTCTGGCGCAAACCGGCAGCAGAAAGCGCGGAAGCGGTTGATCCGCATGAATATCTGGTAGAGGCGCAAATAACCATCGCCTGTATCAGCGATACCGGACGTCCGCAGGCGGTACCCGCGGACATTCTTAAACGGATGACGGCAGGGGCCGCTTATCCGTCCGAACATAATGATGAATGTCAGGAGACGTTGTGAACGAGTCTGTTTCTATTTTTTCGTTGATTATCAACGCCAGTTTTGTTGTGCAGCTGGTGATGCTGATGTTGCTGGCGGCTTCGGTAATGAGCTGGGTTGTAATCGTACAGCGTACCCGTTTGTTATCCGCCAGCCGTGAGCAGCTGCACGATTTTGAAGAACGTTTCTGGTCGGGTGTGGATCTCAACGATCTGTACCGCGAATGTCAGCAGAAGGCGGTGCCAAGTGCAGTTGAAAACGTCTTTATGGCGGGCCTGAAAGAATTCGGAAAAATGCGCCAGCAAAACACCAATGACCCGGATGCGGTAATGGCCGGTGTACAGCGTGCGATGCGTATTGCCATTACCCGCGAATCTGAATTGCTGGATACCCATCTGCCATTTCTGGCAACTGTGGGCTCTACCAGCCCGTATATCGGTCTGTTCGGTACCGTGTGGGGCATCATGCATTCCTTCCAGGGGCTGGCCAGTGTTAAGCAGGCGACTATTGCCACCGTTGCTCCTGGTATTTCTGAAGCGCTGGTAGCCACGGCGATGGGTCTTCTTGCGGCCATTCCGGCGGTGATTTTTTACAACCGCTTCGCCAGCCGCGTCGATCAGACAGTAACCGGCATGCATACCTTTGCCGATGAGTTCTCGTCATTGCTGTACCGTCAGGCACATAAAATTCAGCAGGCAGTCAAAGCCGAAGAGAAAAAGGCGGCGGAGAAAAAATAATGGAACCTATGGCTCCTCCTGCGGCCAAGCGCCGGCCGATGGCCGAAATTAATGTGGTGCCCTACATCGATGTGATGCTGGTGCTGCTGATTATTTTTATGGTGACAGCACCGATGCTGGTGCAGAGCGTACCGGTTAACCTGCCGGATGTGGACGCGACACCGACCGAAATTGAGCCGGATGACAGCACTATTATTGTGTCGGTTAACGAACGCGGTATTTATTTTATCGAGCGTGATGAAGGTCAGCCCACCGCCATGACGCTGGGCGAAATTCAGGACTATGCGCAGAAAATTATTGGCGCTGTACCTGAAACCCGTCTGATGATCCGCGGTGATGAAGCCGTACCCTACGGCAAAGTGGTTGCGCTGATGGGCGGGCTGCAGAGTGTTGGTATTAATAATGTTGGCCTGATTACTGAAGCGCCGGACCCGGAGGCTCGCCGCTGATATGAGCTGGCTGAATCCGGAACGGTACTCGCTGCCGGTCGTATTGTCTGTGGGGCTGCATATTCTGGTGGCCTCACTGTTTCTGCTTGAATGGCCAACAGAGCACCGCGTGCCTGAACCTGTACCACCGCATGTGGTGGCCACGGTCGTGCAGGTGGAAAGTGCGGCTGAAAAGCAGCGTAAACAACAGGCAGAGAAACAGAAAAAGCGTCAGGAGCTGGCGGCCAAACGGGAAGCGGAGCGTAAGAAAAAACTGGCTGAACAGAAAAAGCGCGAAGCTGAACAAAAGAAAAAACAGGCTGCTGCGAAAAAACGCGAACAGGAAAAAGCGTTAAAAGAAAAAGCACTGGCAGAAAAGCAGGCAAAAGACAAAGCAGCAAAAGAAAAGGCCAGTAAAGAAAAAGCCGCCGAGCAGGCAAAACAGAAAGCCGCTCAGGAGCAGGCATTGCTGGAGCAGATGGCACAGGAAGAAGCTGCCGCAGAATTGAAAGAACAGCAGGAAGCCAAGATTCAGGCTGAACGCGCTGCTGCTCTGACACTGGAGTTTACCGATCAGATTAAAGCCCGGGTGGAATCGGTATGGCGATACCCTCCGGCGGTGACGGCCAGTCAGGAAGTGGAAGTACGGATTACTCTGGTACCAACCGGGCAGGTGATTCAGGTTCAGATTACCAAAGGTAGTGGTAATGCGGCGCTTGACCGTTCCGTTGAGCAGGCCGTTTATAAAGCCTCGCCACTGCCGGTACCAAAAGATGTGCGGGTATTTGAAGAAAACTTCCGCAGCTTTTTAATGAAATTCAGACCGGAGAATGCAACGTGGTAAAGCACAGTTTGATTGTCCTGATGTGGCTGTTTGCCAGCCTGAGTCAGGCCGAGTTATTAATTGAAGTCACTCAGGGGAAGCAGAGCGCGATTCCGGTTGCCGTAGTGCCTTTCAGCTGGAACGGCAGCAGTGCTCTGCCGGAAGATGTCAGTGCTATTGTGACCAACGATCTGGCCAGCAGTGGTTATTTCCGCACGCTGGCTACCAGCAATATGATTACTCAGCCGCATCAGTTAAGTGAGGTCATCTACGCTGACTGGTCACGCCTGAAACAGGATTTTGTCGTCATCGGCAGCGTGGAGTTGCAGGCTGATGGTTATGCGGTGCAGTTCCATGTGATGGATGTACATCAGCAGGTGGAAATTCTGCGTCACCGGGTAAAAGGTAAAGCATCCCAGTTACGTGACCTGGCGCATTACATCAGCGATTACATCTTTAAAAAGCTGACGGGTGTACCGGGTGTGTTTTCCACCAAACTGATTTATGTAACCACCAACCGCGAACGCAGCCGGTTTAACCTGAACTATGCCGACGCGGATGGTGCGCGGGAACAGCTGATCTACAGCTCAAAGCATCCGATTATTTCTCCGGCCTGGTCACCGGATGCGAAGAAAGTGGCCTATGTGTCTTTTGAAAATGGTCGCAGTGAGATTTTCTTCCAGGAGCTGGCTACCGGTAAGCGTGAGCGGGTAGTGGCTTTTGATGGCTCCAACAGTGCGCCGGCTTTTTCTCCGGATGGAACCCAGCTGGCGTTTGTGTTGTCAAAGCTCGGCAATCCAGACATTTATGTGATGGATCTTGCAACCCGGAAAATCGAGCGTATGACCAATCACTATGCCATTGATACTGAACCTCAGTGGGATGTTGACGGCCGTCATCTGTTTTTCACCTCGAGTCGGGCAGGTGGTCCACAGGTATATAAGCTGGACACTGCCAACAAAGAGGTAGTGCGTGTAACCTTTGAGGGTGGCTACAATGCCCGTGCTCGGATTACCGCAGATGGTCGTAAACTGGTGTATGTCCATAAGGCTAATGACCGCTTTCATATCGCATCTCAGGACGTGAAAAGTGGATTAGTGCACATTCTTACCAGTGAGACGGAATTGGATGAGTCTCCTAGTGTTGCACCCAATGGAAGTATGGTAATTTATGCTGCGAGTGAAGCGAACCGAAGCATTCTGGCGGCCGTATCGGTCGATGGCGATGTTAAGTTCCGCTTACCATCAAAATATGGTGACGTCAGGGAGCCTGCTTGGTCGCCGATTTTCCAATAATTCAAACTCACTTTCGGACTGGAAGACTGTTATGCAAACTACTGCACTGTATAAAACCTTAGGTTTGGCCTTTGGGGCTATGTTGATTTCTGCTTGTGCAAGCAAGGGAGACGTAAATGAGGGTGCAGGTTCTACTGTTGCACCAACAGCTACTGAACAACAGGCCGAAGATACCAATGCTGTTGAAAGCGCTGGTGTAAATGGTGAAGCTCTGGAAGCAGAAGCAAACGAAGCTCAGGCTGCACTGCGTGAACAAACTGTATTTTACTTTGACTTCGATCAGAGCACTCTGAAGAGCGAAGGCAAAGCGGCTCTGATGGCTCATGCGGCTTTCCTGGCGGCTAACCCAGCAGCCTCTGTTGTTCTGGAAGGTCACGCTGATGAGCGCGGTACTGTTGAATACAACCTGGCTCTGGGCGAGCGTCGTTCTATGACCGTACGTCGTTTCCTGATGGCTAACGGTGCCAACGGTTCTCAGCTGAAAGTGGTGAGCTTTGGTGAAGAGCGTCCGGTAATGATGGGTCACGACGAAGGCTCTTACGCCAAGAACCGTCGCGTTGAAGTGAAATACCAGAGCCGTTAATGAAATCTGTCGTCCTGACCTTTGCGCTGGTTGCAGTAACTGCCAGCGCCAATGCGGATGATCAGTGGGTATCTGTTGGTGCGGCCCGTCCGGTCGCACCGGCAACCCAGAACACTCCGACCGACTCCTCTGTCCGGGCTGCTGTAACAACCCCGGCAAACAATGCTCCTGCTGTTATTCCCGCTGCTTCTTCTGGTTTGTTATCTGAAATGTCCATGCAAATGGAACAGATGCAACAGGAAATTGCTGAGCTGCGTGGTCGTGTAGAAGAGCAGGATAATCTGATCCGACGTCTGACTCAGGAGCAACAGGAACGTTACCTGGATCTTGATCGCCGGATAGCTGCTTTACTGGCTGGTGGTTCACCTGCGGCTGCTCCGGTGGCGGTAGTGAAAGAATCTCCTGCAGAAGCTTATAAAAATGCGATGACGCTGGTGCGTGAGAAAAAATTCGCTGAAGCCAACGTAGCCTTTAACGATTTTGTGAAAAATTACCCGCAGGATCCGTTAGTCGGTAATGCGCTGTATTGGTCTGGTGAGGTTTATCTGGTTCAGAGCGATCTGGATAAAGCCCTGGAGAGCTTCCGTAAGGTGGTTACCCAATATCCTGATCATGACAAAGCAGCCGATGCGACCTATAAAATGGGAATCACACTGCATAAGAAGGGTGATGTGGCGCAGGCAAAGGTCTGGCTGCAGAAGGTTATTGATCTGTACACCGGCAAGGCCGACGGTACGGTCAGACTGGCCAAGTCCTATCTTGCAAAGCTTTCCTGACAGGCCTTTTAAGGCCTGTTTTTCTTTCTGAATATTCTTTGTTATCGCGCCTGAAAGCCCATGAATTCTGGGCTCATAACCTGTCTTTTGTAGCCACCGGATGACGCTAAGTCCCTGATAGTGAAACTTTTTTCGAAAAAAGGGTTGTCAGCTCCGGAAAATTAAGTATTATATGCGCCTCTTCCGGGTCGTTAGCTCAGTTGGTAGAGCAGTTGGCTTTTAACCAATTGGTCGCAGGTTCGAATCCTGCACGACCCACCAATTTTTACGGAAGAGGTAAGTTACTGAAAAGGTTGACTTTTTTTTAGAACCCGGTAACATACACAGCACTTAAGGGTCGTTAGCTCAGTTGGTAGAGCAGTTGGCTTTTAACCAATTGGTCGCAGGTTCGAATCCTGCACGACCCACCAACATCTAAAAGGGGAGAAAGCGAAAAGCTTTCTCCCCTTTTTATTTGCCTCCCGGAACCCCATCTGTTCTGTGCAGGGTTCTGGTCCGCAGAGTGACGCAGCGGACAGTGTTCTGTCTGTGATAAAATTGCCACGTTATATCCATGTCTGACAGAGAGATGTATGAACGAAACCATACCTGCCGCACAACAGATTGTCCGTGATTTCTGGTCTGCACCAGCGGCACCGCTGACGGCCGAGCAAAGCGCTGCACTTAAGCAGGAGATCCGTGAATTACTGATTCAGGAAGATGCGGCTCTGGTTGCCCACTATTACACCGACCCGGAAATCCAGGCTCTGGCGGAAGAAACCGGCGGTTGTGTGGCCGATTCTCTGGAAATGGCCCGTTTTGGCCGTGACCACAAAGCCAGCACGCTGATTGTGGCCGGTGTGCGTTTTATGGGTGAAACCGCCAAGATCCTCAGTCCGGAAAAACGCATTCTGATGCCGACGCTGGAGGCGACCTGCTCGCTGGATATCGGCTGTCCGGTGGAAGAGTTTTCGGCTTTTTGTGATCAGCATCCGGATCGCACCGTGGTGGTGTATGCCAATACCTCGGCGGCGGTAAAAGCGCGTGCGGATTGGGTGGTTACCTCGAGTATTGCTCTTGATGTGGTCAATCATCTTAAACAGCAGGGGCAGAAGCTGATCTGGGCACCGGATAAGCACCTGGGCAATTATGTGCAGCGTGAAACCGGGGCTGACATGATTCTGTGGGACAGTGCCTGTATTGTTCACGATGAATTTAAAGCCAAAGCGCTGGAAGATCTGAAGAAGGTTCATCCGGATGCGGCGGTGCTGGTGCATCCGGAATCGCCGGAGTCGGTGGTGAAAATGGCTGATGCCGTGGGCTCGACCAGTCAGCTGATTGCGGCAGCCAAAAACTTACCGAACCCTGTGCTGATTGTGGCTACCGATAAAGCCATCTTTTATAAAATGCAGCAGGCGGCGCCGGATAAGCTTCTTATAGAAGCGCCAACTGCAGGTAACGGTGCAACCTGTCGCAGCTGTGCGCATTGCCCGTGGATGGCGATGAATGGTCTGCAGAGCATCCGTGATGTGCTGGTCAATGCCGATCAGGAAATTCTGATTGAAGAAGGTCTGCGTCAGCAGGCGGTGGTCAGCCTGCAGCGCATGCTGAATTTCAATAAAGGCTGAAATTTAATAAAGCCTTTATAGAATGAAGCCTGAGCACAGCAAATAAAAATGGGCCTTCTGGCCCATTTTTTATGTCTGTTTTTCAGGTGTTATGAGTGCGATCAGGGAAGAACTGCGGCGGTATTGGCCATTACCCGCAGCCGCTGCCCCAGTGCGGCTTCCTGCTGAAAATCATGGCTCTTTTTTGCCAGCTGTAAGGCCAGTTCCATCTGTCGCAGCGCTTTGGCGTGGTAGCCCGAATAAAACAGATATTCAGCATTGGCACGATGGCCCAATAAAATCATATTGGCATCACCTGCGGCTTCACCCAGCATGCGCCAGACTGCCGGATTGGTACTGCGCAATTCGCTCAGTTGTTTGAGAATGGCTACTGCCTCATTTTTCTGGCCAGACTGGCGCAGCAGGGAGGCTTTGGTGCTCAGCAGCAGATAATCCTGGGGATCGAAAGGCAGAGCATCGTTAATGGCGTCGATGGCTTCGGCGTATTTATCTTCCGCCGCCAGGCTGCTGGCATTCAGGGCGACTACGGCAGAGTGATCGCGCCACGGGCTGATGATTTTTTTCAGATAAGCACGGCTGGCGCTGTTGTCGTTATTTTCCAGTGCCAGTCTGGCCAGGCTGTACAGCGCAGCGGCCTGTTCGGCGCTGCTGCGCGGTGTGACCTGTAACTGGTGGGTGAAGTAATCCACGCGCTTGTCAGCATTAAGTTGGTAGCGGATCATGGCTTCGTTCTGCAGTACCCGGAATTCAAAGCTCGCCAAACGGGGTTTGCGTGGGTATTTTTGCGCACGGTCAGCGGCATCGGCGACCCGTGATTCGGTTACCGGGTGGGTGAGTAAGAATTCCGGTGGACGTTCGTTGTAACGATTGGCCAGCAGCATCTGCTGAAACATGGATGGCATGGCGTAAGGATCGAGCCCTGCCGTGGACAGCGTACGCATACCGATACGGTCTGCTTCCTGTTCCCATTCGCGAGAATAGGCCAGGCGGCTCTGAATGCTGGCGGCTTGGCTGGTGAGCAGTCCGGCGAAACCGGCATCGGGGTTGTTGGTGGCAATCAGCAGAATGCTTGCCAGCAGGGTGGCGATGGCGATGGGTTCCTGTTTTTCTGCGGCTTCGATCTGGCGGGCAAAGTGACGCTGACTCAGGTGAGCCAGTTCATGTGCCAGAACGGCTGACAGCTCGTCTTCGTCGCGGGTGTGTAACAAAATGCCGAAGTTGATGCCAATAATGCCGCCGGGTACGGCAAAAGCATTTAATTCCGCGCGATCAACAACAACAAATTCAAATTCGGATTGTTTTACTTCGCTGTGGGGGACCAGGCGGAAAATCAGGTTTTCCAGAAATTCGGTTATCAGCGGGTCATCTAGGGTTTTTGCCTGTGCCCGCAGCTGGCGCAGCCAGACTCGTCCGAGATCATGTTCTTCCTGCAGGGATACATAGCTGGAGGCGCTGTCGCCAAGATCCGGCAGATCGGCGGTCGCAGCCTGGGTGGTTGGGATACTAAGGGCGGCATAACTGCTCAGCAGCAACAGCGCCAGACGTGTTAGGCGGAAATTCAAGCCCGGATTCCTGAAGTTGATTTGCGTTAGACCCGCCAGGGTGCAGGAGTTCAGCAGGTCTTATGGATCATTGTCGCTGAACTGCAATTCCCTGTGCAGGCGTTATCAGCAGACATCCGTATATAATGAGGCTTCAGTTTGGCAAAAGGCGTGCGCTGTGTCTAATTCAAACCAATATCATCAGGCTCTTGATGCTTCCGGACTGGAATGCCCATTGCCATTGTTAAAAACCAAGCTGGCGCTTAAAGCGCTGGCGATCGGTGAAGTGTTGTGGGTGAGGGCAACCGATGCCGGCTCGTGGCGTGATATCCGCAAATATATTGCAATGACCAATAATGAACTGGTGGCCGCTTCCGATGTCGATGGTTGCTATCAGTTCTGGATTAAAAAAGGAGCCTGAGGGCATGATTAAGGTATTCCGGCGCTGGATTGACCGCTATTTTTCCGATGAAGAAGCGCTGCTCTTGTTGTTGCTTATTACGGCGGTGTTGCTGGTTATTATCACGTTAGGCAAGGTACTGGCACCGTTCCTGACCGCCATTGTGTTGGCGTATCTGTTGCAGGGGACAATGAATTACTGCAAGCGCCGGGGGCTTGGTCATCTGGGCGCAACCGTGCTGGTTTTTATGCTGTTTGTCAGCGTACTGATGCTGTTATTGCTGATTATTCTGCCCGCCACCTGGCAGCAGCTGACACAGTTTTTCTATGAATTGCCGCGTATGGCCAGTAAGGGTCAGGAACTTCTGATGCTGCTTCCACAGCAGTATCCGGATCTGGTGTCGGTCGATCAGGTGAAAGTCTGGACCAAACAGATAGGTGATGAGCTGGCGTCGGTCGGGCAGTTTGCCGTGAGTTTTTCCATTACCGGGATTACCGGTGTTATGGCGGTGCTGATTTATTGTGTGCTGGTGCCGATTCTGGTGTTCTTCCTGTTGAAAGACTCCGATCAGATTCTGGCCTGGTGTACGGCATTTTTGCCGCAGCGCCGGCAACTGCTGAACCGTATCTGGTCTGAAATGGACGTGCAGATTGCCAACTACATCCGCGGTAAGGTGCTGGAAATTGTTATCGTCGGCGGCGTGACCTATGTGGCCTTTCTGATTCTTGGCGTGAACTATGCGGCGCTGCTGGCCATTGCGGTGGGGTTGTCGGTGCTGGTGCCTTATATCGGTGCGGCGGTGGTCACCATTCCGATTGCCCTAGTGGGTTATGTGCAGTGGGGTTGGACCAACGATTTCATCTGGCTGATGGTGGTGTACGGCATCATTCAGGCATTGGATGGCAATGTACTGGTGCCGTTGCTGTTTTCTGAAGTGGTGAATCTGCATCCGGTGGCCATTATTGTTGCGGTGCTGGTGTTTGGCGGGCTTTGGGGGTTCTGGGGCGTGTTCTTTGCGATTCCGCTGGCAACCCTGTTTAAAGCGGTGTTACAGGCCTGGCCCGATAACAGAGTAAGCGATAGTGACTGCGTCTGACTTGTCACCAATCCCTTGCATCAGTAGACTTGCGCCTTTGTTTTTCTGCGCCCGTTCCGGGCGGATATTTTGGAGTAGAGCTCAATGATTACCGGCAGTATTGTGGCTTTGGTAACCCCTATGCACGCTGATGGCAGTGTGGATTGGGAAAGTCTGGACGGACTGGTGGAGTTCCACATCAAACAGGGCACCGATGCTATTGTTGCCGTGGGCACCACCGGTGAATCGGCAACCCTGAGCACAGAAGAGCACTGTGCGGTGATTGAGCGTGTGGTTAAGGTCACCGCCGGTCGTCGTCCGATCATTGCCGGAACCGGCGCTAACTCAACCTCAGAAGCGATTGAGCTGACCCAGGAAGCAAAAAATCTGGGGGCCGATGCCTGTCTGCTGGTTACTCCGTATTACAACAAGCCTCCGCAGCGTGGCCTGATCAAGCACCACGAGGCCATTGCTGCTGCCGTGGATATTCCGCAGATTCTGTACAACGTACCAGGCCGTACTGCTTGTGACATGCTACCGGAAACCATCGCAGCCCTGGCGGATGTTGAGCAGATTGTGGCCGTTAAAGAAGCGACCGGCGATCTGGAACGTGCGCGTAAAGTCATTGAACTGGTGGGTGACCGTATGGCGGTCTATTCCGGTGATGATGCTACGGCTTATGAGCTGATCCTGCTGGGTGGTAAAGGCAATATTTCGGTAACGGCCAACGTGGCACCAGCTTTAATGCATCAGCTGTGTATGCTGGCGCTGGATGGTCAGGCGGCGGAAGCGAAAGCACTGAATGAGCGTCTGATGAACCTGCACAATGCCATGTTCTGCGAAGCCAACCCGATTCCGGTGAAATGGGCCTTGCATAAAATGGGGCTGATGGGACGTGGTATCCGTCTGCCGCTGGTCGAGCTGGATGAGCGTTACAAGCCAAAAGTTGAGCTGTCTCTGGCTGCTCTTGAACTCATTTAAAGCAGGCGATTGCATGCGTATTTTATTGTTGCCAGCCGTTGTTATGCTGTCCGGTTGCAGCTGGATGTTCGGTGATACCTTTCGCGACCGTGCGATGGATTATCTGGATGCAGAAGAGCAGGCGCCAACCCGGACGGAGCAGGACATCCGCCTGGTAACATCTGATGCCTATGCAATCCCGGCCTTGCCTGTTACTCCGGAAAAACCATCCTCGTTCGAGACACCACAGCCGCAGCGTTATATTGCGGAAGACGAAGAGGCTGATAACGTTGCCTCTCTGAGTGAATACCGTTCTGAAGCGCTGAATCCGCGTCTGGAAAAAGATGGCGCCGGTACGCTGATCCTGCGTCTTGATGGTGGTTTTGCCAGCGCTTGGGCCTCGGTTACGGAGGCTTTGAGTGCCTCTGATCTGAAACTGACCGACCTCAACCGCAGCACCGGTACCTATTATCTGGAAATGACGACCCGCAACGATGCCGAGCAGCTGAGCTGGTGGGATCGTTTCTGGGGGGGCGACAATGTCGTGACAGAAACCTATCTGCTGAAGATGAACCGCGCCCGCCAGGGAGTGTATTTATCTCTGCTGACCGATGCCGACAATCTGGCCGGCGAAGCCTTAACGGCTGATGTGCTGAACGAGATTAAAGCCCAGCTGGAAAAGTGAGATACGCATCTTTGGGCAGTGGCAGTCGCGGAAATGCCACCATTGTTTTACAGAATGACCGCGGAGTGCTGATTGACTGCGGTTTTAACCGCAAAAATATTCTGCTGCGGCTGCAGGAGTCCGGTGTTGACCCGCGCCAGCTGGATGGTGTGTTTGTTACTCACGAGCATGGTGATCATGCCAAAGGGGTGGCAGCGTTATGTGAAGCTCTGAGCATTCCGTTTTATGCCTCCTTCGGCACGGCACGCAAAATGGAATGGACGGAACATCCGCTCTGGCGTTGTATCAGCTCTGATCAGGTAACCAGCGTGGGTGGTCTGGCGGTGTTGCCGGTCGTGGTGCCTCACGATGCGGAAGAGCCTCTGCAGTTTGTACTGGAAAACAGCGCGGAAAAACGCCTCGGTGTTTTGTCGGATCTTGGTTCGTTAACGCCGCATATTGTGAATGTTTATCAGCGCTGCCATGCCTTACAGGTTGAAGCCAACCACGATCCGCTGATGTTGCAGAATGGTCCTTATCCGCCCAGCCTGCGTGCCAGAGTGGCCGGCAATTTCGGTCATCTGAGTAATCAGCAGTGTGCTGAGCTGATCAGTCGCGTGCAGTGGGACGGCCTGCAGCATGTCACGGCAGGTCATATCAGTGAAAAGAATAACGACCGTGCTCTGGTCAGCCAGACACTGTCTCAGGCGCTGCAATGTGCGCCGCATGAAGTATCTTTGCTGCAACAGGATCAGGTATCCGACTGGCGGCAGCTGTAACAACCGGTTTTTAAGATCCACCATTTAAGATCATCCTCGGAGAACCCCATGGAAAAGCGTGAATTACTCTACTCAGGTAAGGCGAAGTCTGTGTATACCACTGACGATCCGGACTACATGGTGCTGGAGTTCCGCAACGATACTTCCGCTTTCGATGGCAAGAAAGTCGAGCAGCTGGACCGCAAAGGTATGGTGAACAACAAGTTCAACGCCTACATAATGACTAAGCTGGCTGAAGCCGGCATTCCGACACATTTTGAACGCCTGCTGTCGGATACCGATGCGCTGGTTAAGCGTCTGGATATGATTCCGCTGGAGTGTGTGGTGCGTAATATCGCCGCAGGTTCTCTGTGCCGTCGTCTGGGGGTGGAAGAGGGTATTGATCTGGTTCCGCCAACCTTCGAACTGTTCCTGAAGAATGATGCGCTGGGCGACCCTATGGTCAATGAATACCACGCACGTTCTTTTGGTTGGGTGGAAGACCAGCATCTGGCGCGTATGAAAGAACTGACCTTCAAAGTGAACGATGTACTGAAGCAGATTTTCCTTGAAGGTGGTCTGCTGCTGGTTGATTCCAAGCTGGAATTCGGTCTGTTTAAAGGTGAAGTTGTTCTGGGTGACGAATTCTCACCAGACGGCTGCCGCCTGTGGGATAAAGATTCCCGTGAGAAACTGGATAAAGACCGTTTCCGTCAGGGATTGGGCGGTGTGGTTGAAGCCTACGAAGAAGTGGGTCGTCGTATCGGCGTGACCTTCTGATTACCGGCCGGATTGATTTCCGGCTGTCCGTTCTTCACCGTCTTCTGGCGGTGGAGAGCGCATTTTCTTTTCGTTTTATTTTCCTCTCTGTGTTTCTTTCCCTGTTGCATCTCCTCCCTTATTTGTGAAGTATTTCTTGCTGGCTGCGCAAAGAATTGGCATTCGTGCCATTTGCGGGCAAACTAGCTGCACTCGGCCGCACTGACGGTTGACTGGATAAATCATAAGAACGGGAATATCTCCATGAAAAAGACTGCAATCGCTGCGTTTCTGCTGGCTATGACACCAGTAGCCGCACAAGCTGATTTACTTTTTACCGTCGGTGCCAAAGCCAGCGTCTGGAATGCCGAAGCCGGTGGCCAGATTGATGAGGGCGTTTCTGTTGAAAAAGATGGCCTGAATATCGATTCTGACAATGGCCAGCAGCTGACCGTATTTTTTGAGCACCCGCTGCCGTTTATTCCTAATCTGAAGCTGAAGCAGACCTCACTGGAATTGGAAGGCGACGGTAATATTAACGCCCAGTTTGCTGATCAGACCTTCAACGAGAATGTCACCAGTACGCTGGATCTGAGCCACTCTGATCTGACTCTGTACTGGGGTCTGCCATTACCGGTGCCTTTTGTTGATATTAATTTTGGTCTGACCGCCCGTCAGTTTGATGGCGTTGCGGAAGTCAGTGGAAAAACCAGCAGTGTGAACGAAAGTGTTGATCTCGATTTCGTAATGCCGCTGGTATACGGTGAAGTGAAAATCGACAGCCCGTTCGGTCTGTACGCTTCTGCCGATATCAACTACATCGGTATGGGTGGTAATAAGCTGAGCGATATCAGTTATGGCATCGGTTACGATCTGCCGATTCCTGTTGTCGATATCGGTCTGGAAGCCGGTTACCGCAGCATTAATCTGAAAGCCGACAAAGACCTGGCTGACATCGATACCGATTTCGATGTGTCCGGTGCTTACTTCGGTGCGTCTCTGGCACTGGGTTTCTGATAAGTGCTTCTGATAAGAGCTGATATGTCAGCATAAAAAAGCGGCCATTATGGCCGCTTTTTTTATGGCTTGCCGTCAGGCTATTCTTTTTCGCGGATAAACTCCGCCAGAATTTCGCCTTTCTTATGGCTGGCCACCAGAACGCTGATAACCTCTGCGCGTACGGCATGAGTCGGATGTTTGCGGTAATTCGAGTCGAGGTAGCAACGGTCTTTCAGCAGGCAGAAACGCAGGCCTAATTGCAGGCTCAGGGTACGCTCCGAGGTGTAGGGGTAGGCAACTTCCGGCGTTACATCCCAGGACAGGTCATCAAATAAACCCGGTTCCCAGCGCCAGAGAGCACTTTGCCTGTTGTTCTGGTTAACCAGTGAATCATAATTTTTAAAATTCAGAACGGCGGCAACCCAGCGTTGTCCGCGGTCGCGCAGAACTTCCTGACCAATGCGGTTAATTTCAGTTTCTTCTTTTAATGCAAATTCCAGTACGGATTTGGCCAGCTGCCCTGGCTGATACTGGGCTTTTTCATCCGGGAATAACGGGCCATAAACGGCGCTGTTCGGTAAATTGCGCATACCAACAATGGTAAAGCTCTGTTTGTTCTGACCGTAGTTGTATTTGGCCGGCTGCAGATCGAATTGTACGTAATAGATTTTATCAGACGACAGGCCGTCTTCCGGGCTGTTGCTGAATAGAGTGTTGATCTGCTGCTGGCTGAGCTGATTTTTTTTGCTCCAGGCCGTACGCGCATCAGAGAGACGTTCGCGGGTGCGGATTTCGCGCTCCTGTGCTTCTTTTTGTGCGGCGAGGGCGGCCTGTTCCGCGCGCTGCGCTTCAAGCAGCTGCATACGGCGTAGTTCTTCTTTGGATGGGCCGGAGCAGGCTTGTAGTGTCAGTATGCAGGCCAGAATAATCAGCATCCGCATGGTGGTATCTCCTTTATTTTTCTCATTTGCGGCGGATTATATCCTGCTTTTATCCCCTTTGTGTGACGGAAAGGATATTCCTTTGCCGACAGGTTGCAGCCGGTGCGCTGGACACTGCTGCGGTGCTGTGCGAATCTTGGCGAAAATATGCATTTGGATAATGCTGTGAAGGTTCTGTTCTGTCTGTTGTTTCTGAGCTTGTTGGGCTGCGGTGAAGGTTTGGGAAATATACCGGATGCTGAACTACGCCAGCGTCATTATCGTTGCCAGATGGCGACGGGTCTGTCACAGGCTGAAATTCAGGTCTGCAAAAACATCAAACGGGAATGCGAGCTGCGGGCTAAAAACGGTAATTTTGCCTGCTGAATGTGGTGTGATTCTCTGTTTGCACGGAAAAACTTCGTATTGCTTTTGCTGTCATAGGAATTACTACAGGCTTGTAGTAGTGTACTGGCCTCTTGGATAACTCATGCAAGGAATTTTCATGAATCTGATTAAATCAGCACCTGCGGTCATTCTGGGTGCTTTGTTGTTGGCCGGTTGCGGTCAGGAGGACTCTGTGAAGTTAGAAAATCATGTTGATCAGGCGAGCTATGGCGTTGGTCTGAATATTGGTCGTCAGCTGTCTCGTGAAGAAGTCGACATGAATGCCGATGCGATTGCTGCAGGTATCAAAGATGCCCTGGCAAATGCTGAGCCACGTATCGGTGAAGATGTGATTAAAGCGGCTTTTGATAAAATCCGTGAAGAACAAACCATGAAGCAGGAAGCGCTGAATGACGCCGCTGCAAAAGCGGGTCAGGATTTCCTGGCTGAAAACGCCAAGCGTGAAGGTGTGACTGTAACTGAATCCGGTCTGCAGTACGAAGTTATGGTTGCTGCGGCCGATGGTCAGCCAATGCCTGAAGCTTCTGATACTGTTCGTGTGCACTATCACGGTACTCTGATTGATGGCACTGTATTTGACAGTTCTGTTGAGCGTGGCGAGCCTGCACAGTTCCCGGTTACCGGTGTTATCCGTGGTTGGGTTGAAGCGCTGCAGATGATGAAAGTCGGTGACAAGTGGAAGCTGTTTATTCCTGCTGAGCTGGCTTACGGTGCGCGTAGCCCAAGCCCGCGTATTCCTGCAAACTCCGCTCTGGTGTTTGAGGTTGAGCTGCTGGATATCGTTAAATAATTAACGCCAGTTGCAAGGTGCGGTGTATGCCGCACCTGCTCTTTCTGCTTTCTTCTGTTTGTCTCTTTTCTTATCTTCTTGATTCTTTATTGTCTGTCGTACTAACTAGTCGGTGTGCTTAGTGGCCGGTTGGCCCTGTCTCAGATAATTGCCCATATCGGCGAGTGTACGGCGCAAACTGTTTAGCTGATTTTCGTTTATGGCGATGGTGGATGCGCATTTCCGGCAGTCGAGCATTTTATGCTGAAGCAACTCGGCAGCACGTTTGGCATTGATAGTATTGCAGGCAGGGCAGGTAACAGGATATTGAGCTGATTGAGCAACGGAATTCACAGCAGTTCCCGCAAGTTAACATAATTGATGTCACAAGCTAGTGGAAAAGTATGAAGAATGAAAGAATGGAATGTTAAGAGTGTAAAGTTGGTCGGGGTAGAGAGATTCGAACTCCCGACATCCTGCTCCCAAAGCAGGCGCGCTACCAGACTGCGCTATACCCCGAATGCTGTTTGGCTCCCCGAGTTGGACTTGAACCAACGACCAATAGATTAACAGTCTACTGCTCTACCGACTGAGCTATCGGGGAACTTCGTAACAGCGAGGCGTATATTACGGAGGGGGCTGTTGTTCGTCAATACCTTTTTTCAATAAAAACAAAAAACTAGCGAAGATTTTACCATCAGCGGCATTCTGTCTGTGTGGCTCGGCTAAAGTGGATTCAGGGGACGTTCAGCGGTGTATGGTCGTCAGCGGACAAAGCGGCCGAAGATGCGGCGCTGGCAGAGTAATTCATGTCACACTTTATCCGGATCATTAGTCATTGCCATGGTTTTGGCAGACGGAAGTCCGGATTGTGCCTTAGGCTGGTGTTCGGTTGCACTTGATGAGATGTTAACGAGTGACAGGAAAGCCCTGATTTCTTTGCAAAGGAGATAGCGGATGCATATCAATGCTCCATTCGAGCTGATTCTGTTTGGTGGCCTGGGGGATCTGGCGCAACGCAAGCTGCTGCCAGCATTGTATTTGCTGCATCGTGACGGGCGTCTGCCGGCCGGGCGTATTTACTCGACCACCCGGCGGGACATCGGCGCCACCGATTTTGCCGAGATGGTTCGCGCTGCACTTAAGCGGCATGTCGCGACTGAATATCTGGAAGAAAGCAGCTGGCAGAGTTTCAGCGAGCGTCTGCACTGTCTGACCGTCGACCTCAGTGATGAAGCCCAGTACAGCCAGCTGGCCGGTGCGCTGATGCCCGGTGATATTAACCGTATTTTTTATTTGGCCACCGGTTCCGATCTCTACACCGGTATAGCCCGTGGTCTGCATAACAGTGGCCTGATTCTCAGTCAGAGCAAGATCGTGCTGGAAAAGCCCATCGGCCATGACTTTGCTTCCGCTCAGGCGATTAATAACGCCGTTGCTGAATACTTTGCGGAGTCTCAGATTTACCGTATCGATCATTACCTGGGTAAAGAAACGGTACAGAATCTGATGGTGCTGCGTTTTGCCAACTCCCTGTTTGAATCCCAGTGGAATCAGAAGTACATCGATCATATTCAGATCACCATTTCTGAATCTCTGGGCGTAGAAAAACGTGCAGGTTTTTATGATCAGGTCGGCGCCATGCGCGATATGTTTCAGAATCATCTGCTGCAACTGCTGTGTATTACCGCGATGGAACCACCGGCCCGGCTGGAGCCGGATGCGGTGCGTGACGAAAAGGTAAAAGTGCTCAAATCCCTGAAGGCCATTACGGCAGAGGCGGTCAGTGATAAGGTGGTTCGTGGCCAGTATGATGCCGGTGTGTCAGCCGGTCAGCCGGTACCGCGCTACCGCGATGAACCCGGTGTGCAGGCAAAAAGCATGACCGAAACCTTTGTCGCGGTAAAAGTCGAGATTGATAACTGGCGCTGGGCGGGGGTGCCGTTTTATTTACGTACCGGTAAGCGTCTGGCGGACCGGGCCTGTGAAATCGTGGTGCATTTTAAAGCCATTCCGCACTCCATTTTCCCGATGCAGCATAAAAATACCATGGCGAACAAACTGATCTTCCGCCTGCAGCCGGATGAAGGTATCCGCCTGATGCTGTGCGAAAAACGGGTAGGGCCGGGCATGAATGTTCGGCCGATGAACCTCAGTCTGAACCCGGCCAACCATAAGCAGACACGGGTGCCGGAAGCCTACGAGCGCCTGCTGTTTGATGTGCTGAGCGGTAATGCCACGCTGTTTTTACGCGACGATGAATTACTTGAGGCATGGCGCTGGGTCGATCCGATTCTGCAGGCGTGGAACGATTCTGAGCAGCGGCCTGAACCCTATACTTCGGGTTCCTGGGGGCCGGCAGCGGCAACCTTACTGCTGGCCAAAGATGGCCGTCTGTGGGATGAAAACAGCTGAGGAATGCCTATGTTGAACGGAATGCAGGATCTGCGCTTTAACAGCAGTGACACGCTGGCCAGACAGCTGGCGGGTGATCTGGCAACGCGTCTGCAGCGCTGCATTGAACGCCGTGGCCGGGTTTGCCTGGCGGTCAGCGGTGGCAAAACGCCGGTCGGTTTTTTTCAGCAGCTGGCACAGCAGCAGATCGACTGGCAGAAAGTTCTGATTACGCTGGTGGATGAACGCTGGGTGGACGAGCATGCTCCGCAGAGCAATGCCGCGCTGGTGCGTGAGCATCTGCTGCAACATCAGGCGGCACAGGCTTACTTTCTGCCATTAAAAAACAAGGCAGCCTCACCGCAGCAGGGCTTTATGGACTGTGAAAATACCCTGCACGAGCAGATTGATCAGCTCGATTATGCCGTACTGGGTATGGGCAGCGATGGTCATACGGCGAGCTGGTTTCCACACAGCCAGGCACTGCCGCGCTGTCTGGATGGCAACTCCGGCGCCTGGTGTTGCCCGGTGAGCGACGAACAGGTCACGCCGCCACGTATGACCCTGACCTGGAGTTTGCTGGCGAACTGCCGCCATCTGTTTTTGTTATTTGACGGTGACGATAAAAACCGCGTGTTCAGTCTTGCCTGCGACGCTGCTGAAGCAGGTAACACCGCGGCCATGCCGGTGCGCCGGGTTTTGTTTCAGTCACAGGTCGGCCTGAGTGTTTATCGCCGGGAAAATTTACACGGAGAGCCTGATGCACCCCTTACTGCTTGATGTTACCGAACGCATCCGCCAGCGCAGCAAAGCCACCCGCGCTGCTTATCTGGCACAAACAGAACTGGCCGTTGCCCGGGGGCCTGTGCGCGAACAGCTGAGCTGTACCAATCTGGCCCATGATTATGCGGCATCCTCAGATACTGAAAAACTGATCCTGAAGCAGAATCACCGTGCCGCCAATATTGCCATCATCAGTGCGTATAACGATGTGCTGTCGGCCCATGCGCCATATCGCGATTACCCGCAGCAACTGAAAAAAGCACTGGCGGCCTGTGGTCATGTCGGACAGATGGCCGGTGGCGTGCCGGCGATGTGTGATGGTGTCACTCAGGGGCAAACAGGGATGGAATTGTCGTTATTCAGCCGTGATGTGATTGCGCTGAGTACGGCGGTGGCGATGTCACATCAGGTGTTCGACGGCATGCTGCTGCTCGGCATCTGCGACAAAATTGTACCGGGGTTATTGATGGCTGCTCTGCGCTTTGGCCATCTGCCGGCGGTATTTGTACCGGCAGGCCCCATGCCCAGCGGTATCAGTAACAACGATAAAGCCAAAGTCCGGCAGGCCTATGCCGCCGGAGAAATTGGCCGCGATGAGCTGCTGCACAGCGAGATGGCCTCGTATCACAGTGCCGGCACCTGCACCTTTTATGGCACCGCCAATTCCAATCAGATGCTGATGGAAATCATGGGCCTGCAGTTACCGGGGTCTTCGTTTATTAATCCGAATGATCCGTTGCGCGCGCCATTAACCGCCGCCGCGGCCCAGCGTGTCAGCGAGCTTACTGCTCTGGCGCCAGACTTTATGCCACTGGGGCAGATGGTGGATGAGCGCACGCTGGTGAATGCCATGGTGGGGCTGCTGGCGACCGGTGGTTCGACCAATCACAGCATTCACTTACCGGCGATCGGACGTATGGCCGGTATTCTGATCGACTGGCAGGATATGGCCGATCTGTCGGATGTTGTACCGCTGCTGACGCGGGTTTATCCCAATGGCAAGGCCGATATCAACGCCTTTCAGCAAAGTGGTGGTATGGCCTATTTAATGCGCGAACTGGCTTCCGCCGGGCTGCTGCATACCGATGTTAAAACCATTATGGGCGATGGCCTGGAGCCATATTTCAAGGAGCCGTATCTGAATTCAGAGGGCACGCTGAGCTGGCGCCCGGCGGTGGCCGAGAGCCTCGATTTATCGGTGCTGGCACCTGTCCATGCGCCTTTTATGCGCGAGGGCGGCATGAAATTACTGCAGGGCAATCTGGGCCGGGCGATCATGAAAGTGTCGGCGGTGCCGGATGACCGCTGGCAGGTCGAAGCTCCGGTGCGGGTATTTACGACCCAGGACGCGGTACTTAACGCATACCGCAATGGTGAACTCAACTGCGATGTGGTGGTGGTACTGAAATATCAGGGGCCAAAAGCCAATGGCATGCCGGAGCTGCATCAGCTTACACCGGCGCTGACCAATCTGCAGGAGGCTGGCTACCGTGTGGCGCTGGTGACCGATGGGCGCTTATCCGGTGCTTCCGGCAAGGTCCCGGCGGCCATTCATGTCTGCCCGGAAGCTTATGCCGGCGGCTGGCTGGATAGGGTTCAGGATGGTGATGTGATTCGCCTCGACGGCCATCATGGTGAACTGACGGTGCTGGCCGAAGGTTTTGCTCAGCGTCCGGCCCATGAGCCGCCCGTACTGTCGGCGACCGGGGTTGGCCGCGAGTTATTCGCCGGCTTGCGCAAATTAGTCACTCCGGCCGATCAGGGCGCGTTGTCTGTCGGCTGGGATTAAAGCAGGACACTCGTCCGAGTATTCAGGGTACGTTTAAGGAGAATCGTGATGTGGGATTTATGGTTGGACCGCGCCAAGCCTCTGGTGCCTGTTATGGTGATTGAAGACCCGGAAGACGCGGTGCCGATGGCGCAGGCGCTGGTGCAGGGCGGTGTGCGTCTGCTGGAAATTACCCTGCGTACCCGCCATGGACTGGAAGCCATCACGCGGATAAAGCATGAAGTTCCCGGAGCTATTGTCGGCGTGGGCACCGTAACCAGTGCACAGCAAATGGAAGATGCACTGAACCGGGGCGCCGAGTTTGTCGTCAGTCCGGGCATTTCGCCGGAGTTGCTGGAATGTGCCCGTCGTTGGGGAGGCCCTTATCTGCCCGGTGTGGCAACCCCGAGCGAAGTGTTGCAGGCGCGGGCTGCGGGCTTTAAATATCAGAAGTTTTTTCCGGCCGCCGCTGCCGGAGGCATCGAGATGCTGAAAGCCTTTTCAGGCCCCTTTGCCGATGTGAAATTCTGCCCGACCGGCGGTATTGGTCAGAAAAATTATCAGGATTATCTGGCACTGAATAATGTCTTTGCGGTGGGCGGCAGCTGGCTGACACCGGCAGAGGCCGTCTCGGCACGAAACTGGCAAGCCATTACTACCATGGCCATTGCCGGATAACTGAGAACCTATGAATGACCCAATACTGAGCGGTTTTAAACAACGCCTGGAACGTATTTATTCTGAGCGGAATGACCTGCAGGAGCTGGCGCAGAATATTCTGCGTCTGTGCCAGCAGTTTTCTGACAATACAGCCCGGCAGGAAAGCACAGCCAGAGCGGAACGCTGGTCGGAGCAGGACGTTATTCTGATCACCTACGGCCACAGTATTCAGCACAGTGGTGAGATTCCGCTGCAGACACTGGGCGATTTTTTACGCGCTCATTTGCAGGACACGGTTAATAATGTGCATATCCTGCCGTTTTTTCCCTACAGTTCGGACGATGGTTTTTCGGTAATTGATTACCGTCAGGTCAATCCCGACTGGGGCAGCTGGGAGGATATCAGTGCCATCGCCAGAGATTTTGATCTGATGATGGATCTGGTGATCAATCATTGTTCGCGTGAGAATTTATGGTTTGTAGATTACATCGCCAACCGCGAGCCCTACAGTGATTATTTTATTGAAACAGATCCCGCAACCGATGTTTCGGCGGTCACCCGTCCGCGTAATACACCATTATTAACCCCGGTTCATACCCACCGTGGCGTACGTCATGTCTGGGCTACTTTCAGTGAAGATCAGATCGATCTGAATTTTGAAAATCCCGCCGTTTTACTCGAATTTATTCAGATATTACTGTTGTATGTGGAGCGTGGTGCGCGCTTTATTCGTCTGGATGCCATTGCTTTTTTATGGAAAAAAATCGGCACCCGCTGTGTGCATCTGCCGCAGACCCATGAGGTGGTAAAACTGCTGCGTGATGTGCTCGATTATGCCGCGCCGGAAGTGGTTTTAATCACCGAAACCAATGTGCCGGTCGCTGAAAATCTGAGTTATTTCGGTCAGTCCGATGAAGCGCATGTGGTTTATCAGTTCGGCCTGCCACCGCTGGTTCTGCATGCCCTGAACCGTGGTAATGCCAGCTTTCTGACTGACTGGGCGGATAAAATACCGCCACTGCCGCCGGGCTGTACTTATCTGAATTTTACCGCTTCCCATGATGGGATCGGAGTGCGCCCGGTGGAAGGGATTTTACCGGAGCGTGAAGTGCAGGACCTGATTGATTCCATGCACCGTTTTGGTGGCTTTGTCAGTATGAAAGCTAACCCCGATGGCAGTCAGAGCCCTTATGAAATCAATATCAGCTTGTTCGATGCCTGCATGGGCACACGGCGCGGCAGCGATCATTTTCAGGTGCAGCGTTTCCTGTGTTCGCAGGCCATTATGCTGGCCCTGAGGGGAATTCCGGCGTTGTACATTCACAGCCTGGTCGCCACTCCGAACGACCTGGATCATGTTGAACAAACCGGCCGCACACGTTCTATTAACCGTAAAATCTGGGATAAACATGAACTGGAATGCCTGCTGAATAATCCGGTGACACCCCAGGCGGAAGTCTTTACGGAATTACGCCGTATGATCAGGATACGCCGTGAGCAGAAGGCTTTTCACCCGGATGCCAGGCAGGACATTGTACGGATTAATTCCGATTTATTTATTGTTAAGCGCACCAGCGTGGATAGCAGTCAGACACTGTATGCGCTGTCAAATGTGACGGAGCGTATTCTTCAGCTGCCATTGGCCAGTCTGGGCTTTTTACCCGGTGGACTGACCGATCTGCTGAGTCATCATGAGGCGGATATTGCCGCAACGGAGATATTAACCCTGGCGCCGTATCAGACGGTATGGCTGACGCAGAGTCTGTAAGGGGAATGCATCAGCGGCTGAGGCCGCCGATCATCAGGCGGATAATCTCGTGCCGCCAGGGCTCTATCTGCTCATCGCTGAAGTCATTAAGCGCGACATGTTTAACCGTTTCCATCAGCATAGCGGTGACCAGTTGTGCGGCGATGGCGGTATTCATTTCGCTGCGCAGAAAGGCTTTGCTGATACCGTTTTGCAGATAGTAGGCGGTAAATTCAGCGAATAATTCCTGAATGCGGTTTACCGCATCACTGATGTCGGCATCCACCCCATAGGATTCATAAAAAGCGATGCGTGCCAGTTGCGGCCGTTCGCGGAAAATAGCAATTAACCGGTCAGCAATACGCTCCAGTTGCTGCTGATATTCAGCCAGCGAGTTGGTGTTGGGCGGGTCCTGCTGCACGACGGTCGACATCTCACTCAGCAGCAGATTCAGAATTTCGTTAAAAATATCCCGTTTGTTTTTGTAGTAGCGGTATACCGTGCCATGACCAATACCCAGGCGGGTGGCGATATCGGCAATGCCACTGGCATGGAAGCCTTTTTCAGCAAAAATATCGATTGCTGCATCCAGAATATCCTGGCGGCGGCGGGCAATTTTTTCAGGTGACGCGATATTAGCCATAACTATCCAACGGTTTACCACAGGCGGTGACTGCGGTGTAAAAACGGAAAGGGACGTCATTTTTGAGGGCATCATCGCATATTGTCAAATACAGAGGTCGGTGTTTTTTTTGATAGCAAAGAATTCTTAACCCTTATGGGGCTGTCTGTGTATATTGTTGTATATGTATTGTATAGGTTTCTGTCTGCGGACACAGGAGAAGTGATATGACTACGTCAGAACTTAAAAAAGCACTGCGTCAGGGGGGAGTGGATGTCAATATCCTCACCAATGAGGGCGATCTCTATCTGGTACAGGTGGACTATATGGGGCGTCTTAGCCTGCTGACGGAAGATGGCATGCCGGTACGTTTCCGCGGCTTATCGGAGTGTTCCGGAAAGCTGGCCAGTCTGGGTGTACGCAAAGGTTTTATGGTGCAGCAGTTACCCTACGACGAGATGATCAATAACGCAGAGCGCCCCCAGGCTGACCGCCTGCCGATGTATTTTCACTGATACATCGCTAACAGCCGGTAGACAATCACTGACCCCGTCAGTGATTGTCTTCTTCGACAGCTTCATAGATGCGGTCGAGAATATCGGGTACGGCTGAGATTACCCGGTTCCAGCTGGGAATAAAGGGCGTTTCCATCGGATTGGCGAGGAAATGCTCACCGGCAGCCATAATATTTTCGGCAAACAGTTCCACGGCTTTTTCTTCGGCATGGCGGTCGAGTGTTAAACCATTCATCCGCGCATCGTTGTAATAGGTTTCAACAAAATCCAGCGCAATGCGGAAGTAGGTGGCTTTAATTGAGCGGAAGGTTTCGGTGGTAAAAATTTCTCCCTGAGTGGCCAGCTTACGGAAAATGGCTTTGCAGATGTCGGTGCTCATTTTCGATAGTCCCCGACTAGCGTCTTCTTCCGACAGAGGCTGGTGTTTATGGTCATACACATCGGCAATATCGACCTGGCAGATGCGATTGGTTGAATAGTTCCGCTTCATTTCTGACAGCACGCCGATTTCCAGCCCCCAGTCGGAGGGAATGCGGATATCGTTCAGCACATCGGTACGCATGGAAAATTCACCCGACAGCGGATAGCGGAAACTGTCGAGATATTCCAGATAATCGAGAGAACCATAGACTTTTTTCAGTGCGCGGATTAACGGCGTTACCAGTAAGCGGCTGACCCGGCCGTTGAGTTTCTGTGCAGCCACGCGGGCATAAAAACCTTTGGCAAATTCATAGTTAAATGCCGGATTGGCCACCGGATAAATCAGACGGGCCAGCATACTGCGCTCGTAAGTCACAATATCGCAATCGTGCAGGGCTACGGCTTCGGCGCGCCCGGAAGCCAGTACGTAGCCATAGCAGTACCAGACATTACGGCCTTTACCCATTTCTTTCGGCGCCAGACCTTCATTTTGCAGCAACTCATCAATTTTGCGCAGGCGCGGGCCATCGTTCCATAAAATGCGGTGATGCTGCGGCAGGCGCGAGAAAAACTCCCGGGCATGGGCATATTCTTTTTCATCGGCGCGATCAAGGCCAATCACGATTTCGTTAAGGTAGGGGACTTTGGCAACGTCGTTAATGATGTTGTCCAGTGCCGGGCCGCTGAGTTCGGAGTAGAGAGAGGGCAGCACCAGCGACATGGGCCTGATACGTGAAAAACTGATGAGTTCTTTTTCTAATTCGTCCAGCGGACGGTCAACCAGATTATGTAGAGTGGTAATAATGCCGTTCTGATAAAAATCAGCCACTATGAGCCTCCTTGAACAGGTCATCTAACAGGGAAAGTAAGGTTTCATTCCAGCCCGCCGGTCCGGCTTTACTGGCAATCCGCAGCTGTGGGTGCTGCAGTTCGAGGGTGTTTTTTATACCGGGAATCACAATGGCATAGTCGGCGGCGCTGAGCATGGCGCGGTCATTTTCGCCATCACCCAGGGCGATAACTTTCACCGGCTGTTGCCATAACGCTTCGTAATGATGACGGCAGAATTCCAGGCCGTGGGCCTTATCGTTAGGCCCCATCACATGATGAAAACGGCCACCACTGAGCAAACGCAAATTGTGGCTGCTCAGAGCCTGGCGAAATTCTGCGAGCTGCTCATCGCTGCCGGTCCATACCAGAGGTTCGGACGCGCTGCGCTGTTTCGCCAGATGAGCGTCTTCTACCGATAAACCGGTTAATGCCGCTACTTCGGTGGCGGTCATATCGTTAAAACCACGGAACTGAAAACCCTGCTGACGCAGACTGTGCAGCACTTTCAGTATGGCCAGATAACTGCTGTGCAGAATCTCGCTGTTGTAGCCATTACCGTTACTTTTCGGAATAAAAATCGCACCGCCGTTTTCGCAGACAAAGGGATCGTGGTTGTCCAGCGTTTCTCTCAGAAGCAGCATTTCGGCAAAGGTTTTACTGCTGTTAAATACGCAGGGAATATTCAGGCTGTGCAGTTTTTTTAAGGCTTTTTCCGCCGCCTGTGCGCTGTAGCTGTGATGGTCGAGTAAACAGCCATCAAGATCGGTGACCACAACCAAAGGCAGTTCCGGCGGAGTCTTGTGCGGATGTGTGGATGTATTCATGGCTTATCCACCTCCGGGGTTTTGCTGTGAATGGCGGCAACCTGATGCTGCGTGTCCAGCTCCAGAACCAGATCGGCATGCTCGGGTAGTTCGCGCAATGCGTTCTCGGTAAGACGCTGATAGTGCTGAATAAAGCGTATCAGCCCGGCCTCGCTGAGGCTGCGGTCGGTGGTTTTGCTCAGACTGATTTTGTTTTGCGACAGAGCTGCTGATTGTTTGCGGTTACTTTCTTCCTGTTCGCGGCGCCACTGGTGTACGGCTTTCATGTCGGGGACTTTCAGCATCAGCAGGCGGTCGATCTGGGCGAACCATTCGGCATAGCTGCCGGCCAGTTGCTGATTGACCCAGCGCCGCCATTGGCCGTCGCTGTCGTCGCTGGCTTCAAGGCCGTTGACCGGCTCCTGCAGGTCTTCTTCTGCAACCGGCAGACAGCCTACACACCAACCTTCAAACAGGATCAGATCGACCGGGCCCGTCACTTTATGCCAATAATTATCCGGCAGGCGGTCATCCTGAATTTTATCGAAGACCGGAATCATTAAACGTTCACCTTCGTTCAGCTTGCGCAGCTGACGGGTCAGTAACATGCCCAGTGCCACATCATGGGTGCCGGGCACGCCACGGGTGGTCAGCAGCGGGTGAATATTCAGTGCCAGCTGGCTGCGTTCGGAGTGCGTCAGGTAGAGATCATCAATGGACAGCACAACGGTGTTCCAGCCCAGAGCTTTGCGGTATACCAGTGCCAGAGCTTTACACAGGGTGGATTTCCCCGATCCCTGACCACCATGAATACCAATAACCGGCACTTCTGTTGGCAGACGACCTTTTTCGCTGGCCAGCCAGGCGGCAAGCGGCGCCCAGACATCCGGCCACTGGCTCAGCCAGGCGGCAGGAAAGTCCTGCAGCTCTGTTTCGCCAGCGCTGCGTAATTGTTCCAGCAGTTGTGGATCGCTGCTGAGTGATTGTGGCCAGAGTGTTGGTTGAAAATTCATATCGATACCTGTTATCTGTCCCGGTTAAATTAATGGTAGAGCAGATACCTGAATGAGACAGAGCAGGCACTGTGCCAGATAAGATTTTTCGCCTGATTTTACTGACCCAGAGCACTGCTTTTATGTGCTCTGGTGAACCTGAACAGAGGTAGAATGGGCTGTATAAGCTCAGAAGTGCACGGCAGGCGGTCTGCACGGGCAGGCGTTGATGCCGGGACGTCGATGGATATCCTGAAATTTATGTTAGTGCCTTATTTTGGTGCATTTTATGCTGGTGTTTTTCATGCGCCCCATGGTGGTGCAATAATGCGGTGGTGCGATAATGCATTGTCTGGCCTGGCAATGCATTGGCGCATTGTTCTGTTCGATTAATTTGGGGAGATTTTCATGCAGCCACGGGTTGCCTATCAGGGCACTGCCGGCGCTTATTCGCATCTGGCTTGTTGTAAGGTGTTCCCACACTGGGAGGCGGTTGCCTGCGATGATTTTTTATCGGCGCTGGAGCTGGTGGCTTCCGGTTTTGCCGACCGGGCGATGATTCCTCTGGAAAACTCAACGGCCGGGCGGGTTGAAGAAATTTACCGGTTGATTCCGAAAACCTCGCTGTTTGTTATTGCCGAGCATTTTGAACCGGTCAATCACTGTTTGCTGGCATTACCGGGGGTAAACCTCAGCGATATTGAGGAGGTGGCTTCCCATCCGCAGGCGTTGGCGCAGTGCCATCAGCGCATTGTTAATCTGGGCATGAAAGCGGTGGCTGCGGTCGATACGGCGATGGAAGCGCGTAACCTGAGTCAGGGTAAAAACCGCAAGCGTGGCGCCATTGCCTCGGCGCTGGCGGCCGAACTGTATGGCCTGAACGTGGTGCACGATAATTTTCAGGATGTGATCGGTAATACCACCCGTTTTCTGGTGTTCAGCCGTGAGCAGGAGCATCAGCAGGCTGAGCCCGGTATGGATTACATCACCAGTATTCTGTTTTCGGTGCGCAATATTCCGGCAGCGCTGTATAAAGCCCTGGGCGGCTTCGCCACTAATGGTGTGAACCTGCTGAAGTTAGAAAGCTATATGGATGGCGGCACCATGGAGGCCAGCCATTTTCATGTTGATATTCAGGGTCACCCGCAGCAGCACAATATGATTCTGGCACTGGAAGAGCTGGAATACTTTGCCCGCGAAGTGCGCATATTAGGCAGTTATCCGGCGCACGATTACCGCGTTTAACGCAGATCGTCAGACATAAACCTTCAGCGGATAATCATCCTGTAATTGCAGCACCAGAGCCTGCAGAGGCTGCAGTTGCAGACGGCCATGGTGGAAATCCAGACTCTCCGCTGAGGTTTCTCTTTCATCCTTATTTTTATTATTCAGCAGGCAGGCGGCCAGCGCCTGTGGGTGCAGGCTGGTGGATTGCGTGCGGTTGGAAAAATTCAGCAGTATCAGCAGCCGTTCCGTACGGCCGGCATTTATACCACTGCGCTCATAGGCGAGGACATCCGCTGACGCCTGCAAAAGGCGCAGTTTTCCCTGATGCAGGGCCGGTGTTTTTTTGCGCAGCCAGATCAGTTTTTTATACCAGCTCAGCAGGCTGTGCGGGTCTTGCTGTTGTTGGGTAACGCTGTGCGCAGGGACAGGTTCGTCCGGCAACCAGCTCTGCCCCTGAGTAAAAGTGTTAAGCGGAGCATCCCACATCATCGGCCGGCGGCAGCCATCACGTCCGGGATGCAGTGGCCAGTAACGGATACCCACCGGGTCCTGCAGGTCGCGGCGCTTAACGTTTTGTTCCGGCATTCCGGTTTCTTCACCGTAATATAAAAACGGCGTACCGCGTAAGGTCAGCAGCAGGGCGGCGAGTATTTCAAGGCGGGCCTGGGTGAGTTTACCTGCACGGTAACGGCTGGCATGACGGCAAAAATCGTGATTACTTAATGTGTAATTAGGCCAGTTTTCACTGCCCAATAATTCCGTCCATTTTCTGATGATGGCGTGAAAGGCACTGGCTTTAAAGGATGCACGCAGAAATTCAAAATTAAAGGCCAGATGCAGCTCGTCATTCTGACCATAATAACTGGCCGGTAAATCACTGTTGCCGGCATCGGCAAGCATCACTTCACCGACCATCATCCGCTCTGGCCAGGCATCGATCCAGTGCCGCATTTCATGCAGCAGACTGTGCATCTCCGGCTGATCACGATCATAGATATGACGCTGACGATCATAAGGCCGTGCCAGTCTGAACCAGTCGGTCGGGTTATTACGCAGTTGCGCATCTTTGTAATACAGATTCACCACATCCTGACGGAAGCCATCGACGCCTTTCGCCAGCCAGAACTCCATAACCTGTTTAACGGCCTGTTTAACCGCAGGATTGCGCCAGTTAAGGTCGGGTTGCTGTGGCAGAAAAGAGTGGTAATACCAGGCCTGACGCTGAGCGTTAAAGCTCCAGCCGCGCCCGCCAAAACAGCCAAGCCAGTTATTGGGCGGCTGTTTACCCTTATGCCAGATATACCAGTCGGCTTTATCAGAATCCGGATCGCAGCTTTGCTGGAACCAGGGATGCTGGTCGGAGGTGTGATTGACCACCAGATCGAGAATTATCCGGATCTGGCGCTGATGCGCCTGCTGCAGTAATTCCTCGAAATCATCCATGCTGCCGAACTGCGGATCGATAGCGCAATAGTTGCTGATGTCGTAACCAAAGTCGCGCATGGGGGATGGAAAAAACGGTGACAGCCAGATGGCATCAATGCCGAGTGATTGTTCAGTGCCATCATTTAAATAATCAAGCCGCTGAATCAGGCCCTGCAGGTCACCGACACCATCGCCATTGCTGTCCTGGAAACTGCGCGGATAGATCTGATAAAACACTCCCTGTTGCCACCAGTTCATAAAGGCCTCTGCTGTCAGTAATAAGGCGATTATGGACGGCGCTTTGTGACAGAGGTATGAAGCCCAGAGTAATTACCACCGCTCTTACAGCCATCAGGTTCCGTCGGGTGGTGGCAGCAGCCAGCGCAGGCATAGCTGGCGCAGCTGTTCCTGACGGATGGGTTTGCTGAGGAAATCATCAAAGCCGCTGTTCAGGGCTTTTTCCTTGTATTCAGGCAGGGCATGGGCGGTGAGAGCAACCACCGGAATGTGCTTATAGTCCGAGGCTTCCTGCTCATGCTCCCGCAGCCGCTGGGTGGCGGTAAATCCATCCATAACCGGCATTTCACAGTCCATTAAAATCATATCCGGATGAGCCTGTTGCTTTTCCTGCCAGGCCTTAATAAGGCTGCTGCCATCGGAAAAAATTTCATATTTAAGACCAAGGTTGCGCAGCATGCCGACAACCACTTTTTGGTTGACCGGATTATCTTCAGCCACCCAGACCAGGCAATCTTTGAATAATTGTGCCGGTACTATGTGTTTATTTCCGTATTGCGTACCGACGCCATTGAGACGGTGCACGATGCTGGACGTTTTTAACGGCCGCACAATCTGTTGCAAAGGATTGAGTGCAGGGCTGTTTTCATCGCATAAATACAACAGGCGCCGGTAATGCTGAGTGTTGCTTTCCTCCGGGGGCTGGTCACTGAATAAAAGATCGGCCGGAGCCTGTTCCGTTACCTGAAAACCAAGCTCGCGCATAAACCGGGTAACCAGTTCCCGCTCTTCTGCCTTAGACAGCTGAATATGTACAGTACCAGTATCAATGACTTCAATATTCACCGGATTATCTGGCTGGCAGTCGGGCAGGGTAAAAATAAATTCTGTGCCCTCGCCGCTGCGGCTGTGAACGTTGATATCGCCACCGAGTAATTCGCTTAACTGTTTGCAGATGCTCAGGCCCAGCCCGGTGCCGCCGTAATTGCGTGAGGTAGAGGCATCGGCCTGGCTGAAATGTTCAAATAAACGCGTTTGATATTCCTTGCTGATACCGATACCGGTGTCTTTGATACTGAGCAGCATTTTCTGCTCACTGAAACGCAGGGTCAGAACAATACTGCCGCTATTGGTAAATTTAACGGCATTACTGAGCAGGTTGTTGACGATCTGGCGCAGACGGGTTGGGTCGGTATGAATGGTCTGATACAGCGGCAGGTGCAGATGGGCAAGCAGAACCAGACCTTTTTCTTTTGCCTGCTGGGAATACAGCGTCAGGCAGTCACTGATCAGTTCATGTAAAGGTACTTCCTGCATCTCCAGCTGCAGTTTGCCGGAATTCATTTTTGACAGATCCAGAATGTCATTAAGAATGGTGAGCAGGGATTCTCCGGACGTACTGATGGTTTCCAGATAGCGTTGCTGTTGCGGGTCGAGGGGAGTTTGCCCCAGTAACTGCACCATCCCCAGTACGCCATTCAGTGGTGTGCGGATTTCGTGGCTCATCATGGCCAGAAATACCGATTTAGCCTGATTTTCCAGTTCGGTCTGTTTACGCTGCAGTTCTGCTTCCTGCATGCGATAGCGCGAGCGCAGGCTTTCTCTCTGTGCTTCCGTCATCTGCTCCAGCGTTAGTTTATGTTGCTGGCGTTCTTCATAAAAACGCAGGGCAATGGCCATGCTGTGAGTACAGACCAATAAAATGGAGCCAATGTGTGAAGAGTATTCAATTAATGGCGTGATGGGCAACAAGCCTTCTTTACTCAGACTGTGCACGATGACCCCCAGCAGCAGGGTCAGCCAGCCGCCGGCATACAATAAACCGGATAAGGTCCGCTGCAGGGCTGCGCTGATACCGACAATCAGACTGAGCAGGCTGATGATAAACGTAGCCGCCATGGTTATTTTTACTGCGGGCTGATAATCAATAAACGGATTAAGGATAAACACCAGCAACGCCAGATATAAACAGCCCTGATTAATCCGGTGCAGGCGTGGATGATTATGTTTTAAGCGCAGAAAACGTCGTGCAAATAACGTAGCAAAGATACAGGCAGCGGCAACAGCCAGAATGGTCAGGCGTTCTTCCAGCCATAAGTTGTCGGGCCACAGATATTCAAAACCATAACCACTCAGTGAAATGTAGAAAAGCAGATAAGCCAGCAGAAAGCAGGTGAAATACAGGATGTACATTTCACGGGTTGTTGCAGCAATAAAAAAATTAAACAGCAGAATGGCTGCAATAAAACCGATATACAGACCGGCGCTCAGATAATCACTGGCCGCTTCCGCTTCCTGTTCGTCCCTTAACCAGAAGGTAACAGGCAGTTGCAGAGAGCCTGCGCTTTGTACCCTGAGATAAATCTCGTACTCACCGGCGTAATTCAGCCGCAGGGGAATATGAAAATTACGGTGTCGCAGGGGGCGCTGGCTGAACGGCAAGCGATCACCAAACTGTTCCTGCTGAATGGTTCGCTGGTCAAACTGCAGATACAGATCAACCCTGTCGAGCAACGGGAATTCAATACTCAACCGCCACTGGTCGCTGGCTTCTGGCAATGTTACACGCAGCCGGAACCAATAAGCGTCTGGCGATAAACCGAAATTCGGAGTGGTATCCGGGTGGCGTCGCCACTTGGGTTTTAAAGCCTTTAATTCGTCCAGAGTAAGAGCTTGCCGGCTATCTTCCCGCCAGTACTCAAGTTCGCGCCCGAGAAGGCGGCCAGAGTCCTGTTCGCTGAGTGTCCAGCTGGCCGGTGTTACGGCAAGGGCAGTCGCCGACTGGCCAAAAAGGCAGAGCAGAAATATCAGGGAGGCAGCAAACCGGATAACCGACAGATAACCGGAATCAGCGGCGGATGCCTTGTTGTTGGCTGCGATAATCACCCGGTGTCAGTCCCATCCATTTTTTGAAAGCGCGGTGGAATGTGCTGGTTTCGGTGTAGCCCAGATACTCGGCAATTTCACGGATACTGGTATCCTGCTGCGCCAGACGCAGGCTGGCTTCCTCCAGCCGGCATTCATCTTTCAGTTTCTGAAAGGAGGTCTGCTCATCATGCAGGCGCCTCCTCAGTGTAGCACTGGATACACCGAGCTGAGTGGCGCTTTCGGCCAGATCCGGAAGGCTGTCGATATCGTAACGGCGGAACAGCTGACGCAGTTTACCCGTCATGCTTTCATGCGGATTCGGCCGGGCGAGGAAATCGGCCGGAGAGTGATTTAAAAAGGCGCGCAGGGAGGCCGCGGTCTGACTGACCGGCAGGCTGAGTACCCGGCTGGGAATCAGCAGATAGGTGCTGTCTTCGTTGAATTTAACCGGTGTGGCAAACAGGTTCTGATACAGCGCAGCATGCACCGGTGGCGGATAACAGCAGCCCACCGATAACAGGGGAATACCCTGGCCAACCAGCCAGCTGCTCAGCCGGTGCCAGATAGCCAGCAGGGATTCGCTGAGAAAGTGATCGGGGTCTGCAGCCGGGTCGTGTTCAATTTGCAGCCGCGATAGCTGCGGACCGCGAATAACACGGATATTGGGGGCACCGTCAAACAATGCGTAAAAGCGCCTGGCACGATGCAGGGCATGTTCCAGCGATGAACAGCTGATGATGGCCTTGCACATCATGGCAAAGGTGCCGGAATGGCTGCGTACTTTCGCCAGCCCCATAAATTCATCATCACTGTGGGCCCACAGGGTTGCCATCAGGCTGGCATAGTCATTGGCATTAATCTGCCCCTCAGGATCGGCCAGAATGGCAGCGTCCAGCCCGGCAGCGGCCCACAATTGTTCGGGGTCCAGACCGAGACCGGCAGCGCCGCGCAGTGGCGCATCAATAAAAGGGCGGGGTATCCAGTGACTCGACATGCCTGTAACTCACAGTATCCGGCCGGAGTGGCCGGATGTGATTTTGTTGTTATTGATCAGGAATGGCAAGGTTTGTTGAGCATATATGTCATGCAGGTTCAGGCTGCCGGCTTAGTGTGCTTTGGGCTGATAGACCGTGGTTTTGTTACGACCACTTTCTTTGGCGTGATACAGCGCTTTGTCGGCGGCCTGCAGCCAGTCCTGAGCACTGGCGAAGCCTTTCTGATAACGGGCAATACCCAGGCTGGCGGTGGCATGGATGCTTTGCTGATCATGCCTGACTTCCATGCGTTCGATCATTTTGCGGATACGCTCGGCAAAGACCACGGCCTCTTCTTCATCGGTATCGACCAGCAGAGCAGCGAATACTTCACCGCCGAAACGGCAGACGTGATCGGTCTGACGCAGTGTCTGACGTATGCCCTCTGATACCGAGCGCAGTACCTCGTCACCGGCCTGGTGACCATAGCGGCCATTAATGGTACGGAAATCGTCCAGATCAAACATGACCAGGGTGCTTGGTAATACCGAACGCTGGCAGCGCAGAAATTCACGCTCTATATCTTTCAGCCAGTAACCGCGACTGGACAGCTCGGTCAGCTGGTCTGTGCGGTTCAGTTCATTCAGGGTCTGATGCGCAGACTGTACGTCTTCGCGGCTCACGGCAATGTCGGTCACGTCATAAATAATCACGCAGATATGATCAACGCTGCGGTTAATCGACTCCAGCGGAATAATGCTGGTGTTCTGATACATCACCGACGCACGGCCGGTAATGGGTCGGTAATTTTTAAAGCGGAATAAATACGGACGTTGCTCCCAGATGGTAAAGGTGCGGGTTTTCAGCTGATAAACCGGCTCCGCTTTTTTCATAAACCAGTCTTTGGGAATTTCGTTAAAAAGCTCGAACAGGTTTTCGCCCTTGGCTTTTTGCGGGCTTATGCCACTGTGGCTTTCCATAAAGCCATTCCACAGCTGGATATTGTACTGGCGGTCGAGTACCACCAGACCGACGTCGATATTCTGCAGAATATCCATCAGCCAGTGGATGTCACCAAATTCAATGTTTGAATCCGTCATACGTTAATCCAGCAGATAATTAATTTTGTTGTTCAGTTTCGCGACCGAGTCTTCGGTAAACAGCAGCAGCAGGTCGCAATCGATATTCACATGTTCGATGGTGTAGTGGATTTCAATCGCCAGGGTTTTGGTCCACTGATGATTGCCACTTTTTAAAATATCGTCGACTTTACAATGCTGGCCAAGCACCACCGGGTGGCCCTGATTAAAGTGAATCTCCAGCTGCTCACCAATACCCTGAATACAGGCACCGATTAACAGTGAGCTGACGTCCATTAATAATTCCAGCTCGCCATAGCGGTCGAGTTCGCCACCATAATTCATCAGTGCGGCCAGATCTGAGAAGCTGGTGTCGTTAAATAACAGCAGTGCTTCACCGGCAATACCTGAACCAATAAATCCCTGGCATACCGCCGACATAGCCGAATCGGTTTCGGCATCCTGAATCGCCATATGCAGATCACTGGATTCAATCAGGTTTACTTTGGGAATCGGCAGCACCACATAGACATCCAGCAGTCGTGCCAAACGGTCGGCGGCCTGGCCCATGGCGACGTTAGTCAACTCCTGATAACAGTCGCGCTGGTCTTCGTTCAGAGATACTGCGGTAGATGTGACGCTCATATCAGGCCCCTGTCAGAATGCCATATTCGGTCAGCACTTCGCGGGCTTTATCGGCATCAATCGGCTTCTTGATAAAAGCCATTGCGCCGAGTTTTTTGACTCTGTCCTGAGCATCGGGCTGAATATCGCCGGATACCACAATCACCATGGCGGGCAGATCTTCTTTGCGGATGGTTTCCAGTACGCCGTAGCCATCCATATTGGGCATGGTCAGGTCGAGAAAAACCACTTCACCTTTTCCTTCGCGGATGGCCTGTACGCCTTCCACGCCATCACCGGCAAAATGAATGTCCACTTCCCATTCTTTGGGGATCGCCCGTGCCATTTGTTTACGGGCAAAACTTGAGTCATCGCAGATCAGAACGTTGGTAGCCATAGCTGTCATCGGCAGAGAAATTGATGACTAAGTAATAGTTGCCCGCTGCTTATTGAGCAACTAATCGGAAGGAATAGAGGGAAGAAACTGCTGTTGCAGCCTGATAGTCAGACGAAGGTATCAGGCTACAGTAAGAACGGCCTCAGCGTTTATCGTAAACCACCACCAGCTGACGGCTGAGTGCCAGCAATACACCATCGGCAGTGTAAATCCGGGCCTCAGTATGGCCATAACCATCGTGAGCCTGGCGGATATCCGCCTCGTACCAGAGCCAGTCGCTGCCGTCCGGTAACTGTGGCAGCTGGCTTAACGGCGTCACCATCTCGATGCTCCAGGTCACGCTGGCACAGGGAGCGGGGCTTTTCAGTTTTTGCAGCAGCGTTGGCGGCCAGGCATCGATCAGGGCGACCAGATGGGCATTGCTCAGCGCGCGTTCGCCATCGTTAAAGCGCATCCAGCCACGGATAACATTGTGTTTGCTGTTGGTGAAGGGCAGGCCGCCTTCCACGTAGGTGAAGTTAATATGCTGGGTAAACTCCGGAGTTATGCCTTTGATAAAGGGCATGGCCTGACCTGATCCCGGCGTGCCACAGCTGACAGGTGGCAGCTTAACCTCGATATCCGATTCCCGCTCACGGCCGAAACAGGCATTAACCAGCGTAGTAACCTGATCCTGCTGCACGGTCTGGCCCTGATAGTGAGCAACGGATTTACCAACGCGGATGCTTTGGCTGCTGAGGGTGAAAGGTTCAGCGGTATTGAGCGGGCCGCAAAAACTGACATTCAGTGAACGCAGCATCTGGCCGTCGTCCAGACCCTGTTCTATGCGGTGCAGGATTAATGCTGCTGACAGGCCGCCAAAGGTGGTGCGGCCCTGACCCCAGCTGGGATGGATTTCCAGCGTATCCTGCTGATTAACCTGCTGCAGGTAATCGTCAAAATTCATAGCATTTCTCTTTAAGGGGCAGATCCCTTTTAAGGGCTGATCCGGGTGTGTGTCGGGGATATTTCTCAGGCGTCAAACCATAGCACAGGGTGCTTGTTTGTCTTATAGAGTGGTGAGAAAAACGTTCAGTTCTTATGTTTGTTGTGAGCAATTCTGTTAACGACACCGGGCGAAGCGATCATTGCCAAAATTCAGCTTTCCGGTATAACGGGCGCCCTTTGCGCCGGTCAGGCCATTTCCTGATAGAATTCACACAGTCGTGCTGTGCCTGTCTGGCTGTCACAATCACCCTCAGCGGAGATCTTATGAGCTTATCGGTTAAAACACGGGCCGAGCGTTTCGTTGCCACCCTGCGTCACTGTCAGGTTTTGGGGCTGACGGTTGAAAGCGCGCAGGACAATGTACTGGTTATGCGCCTGCCATACAGCGAACAGATTGTAGGCAACCCGGTCACCGGCACTGTGCATGGCGGCAGCCTGACCACGCTGATGGATACCGCCTGTGGTACGGCGGTGTTTTCCTCCCTGCCGGGCTTTGAGCTGTGCCCAACGCTGGATCTGCGCATGGATTATATGAAAGCGGCAACACCAAACCGCGATCTGTTTGCCGAAGCACGGGTAACGCGCGTGGCCAGCTCAGTGGTGTTTACCGAGTGCGAAGTGTTTCAGGGCGAGGAACGCGATCTGGTGGCCAAATGTGCTGCCACCTTTATGCGTATCGGCGAAAATATGACCCCACCGGAATTCCGTGCCCGTATCGAGCAGGGCGATGATGTAACGGCTGCAGGAGCTGGACAATGAGTTTTGAAACCGTGCTGCAACAGGCGCAGCAGAGCGGTAATTTCCAGCCGCTGGTGGATGGTATTCCCTATGCCAATTTAATTGGCCTGAAATTTCAGCGTTTTGGTCAGGATGTGCTGTTTCATCTGCCGGCCAACGAAGACAATATCGGCAATCCGATTTTACCGGCCATTCATGGCGGCGTAATCGGCGGCTTTATGGAGCTGGCGGCGTCACTGCATCTGATGATGACCATGGATACCGCCGCCTTACCGAAAATGATCGATTTCTCCCTCGATTATCTGCGTGCCGGGCGTCATCAGGATACCTTTGCTGAATGTCAGGTCTGGCGTCAGGGCTCGCGCGTCGCCAACGTCGCCATTACCGCCTGGCAGACCGAGCGCACCAGTCCGATTGCCACGGCCCGCGCACATTTTCTGCTGGCGCGTTAATGTCCGGCTGTTTCTCTTACGGTGGCATTTCTGACCGCCGTTGATGACTGCCCGGCGTGGATGTTTTGCATAAATAACCCGCCGGGTGTCTTGTCCGCGTAGTCTTCTCTGCCGTACACTCTGTGCCGATTCTGTCGGGGTGCCTCAGGATGTTCAGCGTGCTGAAACATCAAAGAGGTTGAGATCGCAATGTGTTTGCGGATCCCGTTGAACCTGATCTGGTTAGTGCCAGCGTAGGGAACAGAAAAGCGGGTTTTTCGCGGCTGTCGCCGATTTCTTAAACCCCGGTCAGTCACCGTTTACGGTGCGGGTTGTCAGTATTTTGCTGCTGCCTGTGATCATCTTTTTCTTTTCTTCGCTGCCTGCCGTTATTTTTCTTCCGTCGTCTGCGACGGCTAAAAAGGTATTGAGCATGGGCAAAAACAATTCAGCGCATACATCGTTAAGCGAACAGATGCGTGTTGACGAACTCTCTCTGCAGCCATTTCCTGCGTCCAGCAAATTCTATGTGCAGGGCAGTCGTGCCGATTTACAGGTCGCGCTGCGCGAAATTGCGCTGTCCGATACACAGCTGGCTAACGGTAAAACCGAAGCCAATGCGCCGGTGCGGGTATACGATACCTCCGGCCCTTACACCGACCCGGCCGTGAGTATTGATGTGCGCAAGGGGCTGCAACCGCTGCGTCAGAACTGGATTAATGAACGGGCCGATACTGAGGAGCTTACCGGTTTCAGCTCCGAATATGCGCGTATCCGCGATATGAACCTGACGCTGGAAAAACTGCGTTTTGAACTTAAGCGTCGTCCGCGCCGGGCATTAGCGGGCAAAAATGTCACCCAGCTGCATTATGCGCGTCAGGGCATTATTACCCCGGAAATGGAATACGTGGCCATCCGCGAAAATCTGGCATTAAGCCGGGCACAGCTGGATGAGGCACAAAAAAGCCAGCATCCGGGCATGAGTTTCGGCGCGTCGATTCCGGCGGAAATTACCCCGGAATTTGTCCGCTCAGAAATTGCCCGTGGCCGGGCGGTTATTCCCAATAATATTAACCACCCGGAAACCGAGCCGATGATTATCGGCCGTAATTTCCGCACCAAGGTCAATGCCAATATCGGTAATTCGGCGGTGACGTCTTCCATTGAGGAGGAAGTGGAAAAAATGGTCTGGGCCACCCGCTGGGGTGCCGATACCGTGATGGATTTATCCACCGGCGACCATATTCACGAAACCCGCGAATGGATTATCCGTAATTCACCGGTGCCTATTGGTACCGTGCCTTTGTATCAGGCGCTGGAAAAATGCAACGGCGTGGCCGAAGACCTGACCTGGGAATTATTCCGCGATACCTTAATTGAGCAGGCCGAGCAGGGCGTGGATTATTTCACCATTCATGCCGGTGTGCGTCTGGCGCATGTGCCGCTGACCGCCAAACGGGTGACGGGTATTGTCAGCCGTGGTGGTTCGATTATGGCGAAATGGTGTCTGGCGCATCATAAAGAGAGTTTCCTCTATACCCATTTCGAAGACATCTGCGACATTATGAAAGCCTACGATGTCTGCTTCTCCCTCGGCGATGGTCTGCGCCCCGGCTCCATTGCCGATGCCAATGACGAAGCGCAGTTTGCCGAATTAAAAACCCTGGGTGAATTAACAAAAATCGCCTGGAAGCACGATGTGCAGACCTTTATTGAAGGTCCTGGCCATGTGCCAATGCATTTAATTAAAGAAAATATGGAGATGCAGCTCGAGCATTGTGACGAAGCGCCGTTTTATACCTTAGGGCCGCTGACCACCGATATTGCACCGGGCTACGACCATATAACCTCTGGCATCGGCGCGGCATTAATTGGCTGGTATGGCTGTGCCATGCTGTGTTACGTCACGCCGAAAGAGCATCTGGGCCTGCCCAATAAAGAGGATGTTAAACAGGGCTTAATTACCTACAAAATTGCTGCTCATGCGGCTGACTTAGCCAAGGGCCATCCGGGCGCACAGCTGCACGATGATGCGATGTCGAAGGCGCGTTTTGAATTCCGCTGGCAGGATCAGTTCAACCTTGCCCTTGATCCTGATACGGCGCGCAGTTACCACGACGAAACCCTGCCGAAAGAAGGCCATAAGCTGGCGCATTTCTGTTCTATGTGCGGGCCAAAATTCTGCTCGATGAAAATCTCGCAGGAAGTGCGCGATTTTGCTTCGGCCCAGGAGGCGGAAGATGCACAGCAAAGCGAAGGCGTGCTGCAGAGCGAAGAAGCGCAGCAGGGTATGGCTGAAAAAGCCGCAGAATTCCGCGCCAGCGGCAGTGCGCTGTATCAGGAGGCTGAATCATGAGCGAGCAGCGTCGGGTTTGTATTGCCGGCGCGGGCCTGATGGGCAGCTTGCTGGCGTGGCGTCTGGCCCGTCAGGGCTTTCAGGTGGAGGTGTACGAAGCTGCCGCCGAAGATCAGCCCGCCAGTGCGGCGCACACCGCCGCGGCAATGGTCGCGCCTTACAGCGAGCGCTCACTGGCGCATCCGGATGTCTTTGCGCTGGGCCTGCAGTCGTTACAACTGTGGCCGCAGTTATTACCGGAGCTGCACGCCGACAGTGGCATTGCCGTGCATTATGGCCAGAGCGGCAGTCTGGTGGTGGCCCATCCGGCGGATCAGGCCGAGCTTGCGCAGTTTGCTCAGGATCTGCGTCAGGGCGGTTTATGGAATCCCGCCGATGACGGGCGTGAAAACGAAGCCGCCATTCAGCGTCTCAATCAGGCACGGTTGCAGGATCTTGAGCCAGCGCTGAATCCGCAACTGGCCGAAGGTTTCTGGCTGCGCCACGAAGCCTGGGTCGATAACCGTGCGTTATTACCGGCTCTGCATCAGGCCGCCCGCAGCTTTGGCACGCGCTTTTATTTTTCAACAGCGCTGAACGATTTCCCGCCTTACGCCGATATTAAGCTCGATTGTCGCGGACTGGGCGCCAAACCCGCCTTACCACAGCTGCGTGGCGTACGTGGTGAGGTGTTGTGGATTGAAAGCCAGGAGGTGCAGATTTCGCGGCCGATACGGTTGCTGCATCCGCGTTATCACCTCTATCTGGTGCCGAAAGGGCGCCATCGTTATGTGCTGGGTGCTACCGAAATCGAAAGCGAAGACCGCTCGCCGGTCAGTGTGCGCTCCGCGCTGGAAATGCTCAGTGCACTCTATTGCCTGAGTCCGGCGCTTGCCGAAGCGCGGATTCTGAACTTCGACGTCAATTTACGCCCGGCACTGGCCGACCATCGTCCGCAGATCCTTGCTCAGGATGATGGGGTGCTCAGTATTAATGGTCTGTTCCGTCACGGTTATCTGCTGGCGCCGGCGCTGCTGCAGCGCCTGCAACAACAGCATGGCTTAGCTCTTGGACTGGAGCCTGCGCCAACCGGGCAGTCCGCCCCTTCAAAGTCTATCCCCTCACAAGCCATCGCCTTCGGAGGTGAAGCATGCGCCTGATTATTAATGGCGATTCTTGTGATCTGCAGGTCAGCACAGGGCTTAGCCTGCAGCAATTGCTGCAACAGCTTGGCTATCTGCAAATACGGCCGGAGGATGCGGCTGTGAGTGGCAATTTTATTGTTGCCGTGAACCAGCAGATCGTCAGTGCAGCGCTCTATGCGGGTACATACCTTAACGAAGATGACTGCATCGATATTCTCGGTGCCATTACCGGTGGCTGAGCAGGGTTCTGGAGAAGGATATGAATACAGAAAATAATGTTGCACCTGACGCTGGTGCCGACGTGCTGCAGATTGCCGGTGAGACCATCAGCAGCCGTTTGTGGCTGGGCTCCTCCCTGTACCCGTCACCACAGGTGATGGGGGATGCCATTGCCGCGGCAACCCCCGGATTTGTTACCGTATCGCTGCGCCGGCAGAGTGCTGCTCAGGTACAGGAGCAGGTGAGTGAACATGGTCACTGGCATCTGCTGCATCAGCAACTGGCCAGTACCGGGGCAAAACTGCTGCCCAATACCGCCGGTTGTCACAGTGCCCGTGAAGCGATTCTGCTGGCGCAGATGGCGCGCGAGCTGTTTGCCACCGACTGGATCAAGCTCGAAGTTATCGGCGATGACTACAGCCTGCAGCCGCATCCGCTGCAGCTGGTGGAAGCCGCGCGCGAGCTGGTGGCGCAGGGGTTTAAGGTGCTGCCGTACTGCACCGACGATCTGGTGCTGTGTCAGACCCTGCTGGAGTTGGGCTGTGCGGCGGTGATGCCCTGGGGTGCTCCTATTGGCACCGGCAAAGGGCTGATGAATCCGTATCAGCTGAAAACCCTGCGCGAACGTCTGCCACAGGCGGTCTTGGTAGTGGATGCCGGATTGGGCAAACCCTCTCAGGCGATGGCGGCGCTGGAAATGGGCTTTGATGCGGTACTGCTCAACACGGCGGTGGCGCGTGCCCATGATCCGGCGGCGATGGCAGCGGCGTTTAGGCAGGCGGTGGATGGCGGCCGGGCTGCCTATTGCGCTGGCCTGATGTGTGAGCGTGATCAGGCATCGCCTTCCACGCCGACGCTGGGGCTGCCGTTCTGGCATCAGAGCGGAGGTACTGCATGAGCCGTATTTCAGGCCCGGTGAGCCGGGCAAAAATCTGGAGCATTGCCGCCTCCGACTGCAGTGCCGGTGCCGGCAGTCAGGCGGATCTAACCATGGCGCGTGCGCTGGATACCGATTGTGCCACGCTGATCTGTGCCATTACCGCGCAGAACAGTCAGGGCGTGCAGGCCGTTGAGGTGCTGTCGCGGGCGATGCTGGAACAGCAATGGCAGAGTCTGAAAGCCGATGGCTGGCCGCAGGCAATTAAAATCGGCTGGCTGCCACCGGGCAATCTGCTGCTGCCCTGGTTGCTGGAAAAACTGCAGGAATATTCCGGGCCAGTAATCTGGGACCCGGTGCTGTCAGCCTCGCAGGGCGGTTTCCCCCGGGCCAACTGGCCGAAAGACGCATTGCAGGCCCTGCTGCAGCGGGTTTATGTACTGACGCCGAATCTGGCAGAAGCACAGGCGCTGCTGGCGTTATTGCAGCCGCAGGATGATGGCGGCGCTGTACAAAACGATTACGAGCCAAGCGATTACGAGCCAGGCCATTGCGCAGACATCTCCGCCGCACTGCAGGCACTGGGCGTTAATCATCTGCTGATTACCGGCGGCGACAGCGCTCGGGCTGGCAGTGCTGAATCTGACGAATGGATTCAGGATGCGTTCTTTGCGGCTCCCTCGTCGGCATCAGGATCTGCTTTCGGTGATCAGCTGCCGGGCCCGGATTTATTGCGGGCGTTTGTTTTCCGCCACCGGCGCTTACCGCTCAAGGCCCACGGTACCGGCTGTCATCTGGCCAGTGCCATTGCCTGCGGTCTGGCGCAGGGCTATACGCTGTACGATGCCCTGACCGGAGCCGTGGCGGCGGTGCGTCTGGCGATCCGTTCAGCCAGTGAGCGCGCCAATGGTTACCACAATGCCTGGGCGCGGCCGCTGAGTGAATCGGTGGCCGAAGATTGGCCGCAGATCGTTCCTATGCAACAGCGGGCATCGGCTGTGCATTTTCCGCGCTTGCCGCAGCCTCTGGGGCTTTATGGGCTGGTGGATAATCTGCCGCATCTTAAGCGTCTGCTGGCGCTGGGTATCGACAGCCTGCAATGGCGGGTTAAATCGCCGGGGGCAGAGCATAAAGCTCAGACCGCTGAGGCCATTTATTATGCTGCAGAATCCGGAGTACCTTTGTTTGTCAACGATGACTGGGCGCTTGCGCTGGAGCTGGGGGCTTTTGGTGTGCATCTGGGGCAGGAAGATCTGCTCACGGCGGATCTGCAGGCGCTGGCAGAAGCGGGTATCGCACTGGGCATCAGCACCCACAGCGATTGGGAGATTGCCCGTGCGCGCGGGGTGAATCCGTCTTATATCGCCTTTGGCCCGGTGTTTACGCCGCTATCGAAAGTGCTGCGTTACCAGCCTTTGGGCACGGAAACGTTAGCCCTGTGGGTTGAACGTTTTACCGATCATCGGCTGACCTGTATCGGCGGGATTACAACGGCCAACATTGCTCAGGTCGTGGCCAGTGGCATTGATTCGGTCGCTATTGTAACTGAGCTTACCGACGATGAAGCGCTGCCGCAGCGGCTGGCCGATTTGCGTAAGTGTATTCCTGCGCTTGAAAAGCGTTGCGATGTCCCCATTTAAACAACACTGTTTTTTATGGCGCGTTGTAAAGGAGACGAACATGACCGCAGCCAGCAAAGAAACCTTGGGTTTTAAAACCGAAGTTAAACAACTGCTGCATCTGATGATTCACTCTTTGTATTCCAACAAAGAGATTTTTCTGCGTGAGTTGATTTCCAACGCTTCAGACGCCTGCGACAAGCTGCGTTTTGAAGCCCTGCAGAACGATGCTCTGTTTGAAGGTAATGCAGATCTGGGCGTACATATCGATTTTGACAGCGAAGCCCGTACCCTGACCATTGAAGACAATGGTATCGGTATGAACCGTGAAGAGGTGATTAATCACCTCGGCACCATCGCTAAATCCGGTACGGCCGAATTCCTCAGCAAACTGAGCGGCGATCAGAAAAAAGATTCGCAACTGATTGGCCAGTTTGGTGTTGGCTTTTATTCGGCCTTTATTGTCGCCGATAAAGTCACGGTTGAAACCCGTCGTGCCGGTGATGATGCGTCTGAAGGCGTGTGCTGGGAATCGGCCGGTGAGGGTGAATTTACCCTGGAAAGCATCGACAAAGCGGAACGCGGCACCCGCATTACCCTGCACCTGAAAGAAGACGATGCAGAATTTGCCGACAGCTTCCGCCTGCGTTCACTGATTAAAAAATATTCAGATCATATCGCGGTGCCTGTGTATCTGCCGCAGGAAGTCAGTGAAGATGACGCTGACGGCGAGAAAAAACAGATTCCGGAAGCGGTTAACCAGGCCAAGGCGCTGTGGACCCGCAGTAAGTCCGATCTGAGCGACGACGAATATAAAGAGTTTTACAAGCACGTTTCCCACGACTGGAACGACCCGCTGCTGTGGTTGCACAACCGTGTGGAAGGCAAACTGGATTACACCAGTCTGCTGTATATTCCGGCCAAGGCGCCGTTCGATATCTGGAACCGCGAAGTGACTCGTGGTCTGAAACTGTACGTGCAGCGTGTCTTTATTATGGATGACGCTGAGCAGTTCCTGCCGCTGTACCTGCGCTTTGTGAAAGGTGTGCTGGATTCCAACGACCTGTCGCTGAACGTTTCCCGCGAAATTTTGCAGAAAGACAAACAGGTCGACAGCCTGCGCAGCGCGCTGGTTAAACGGGTACTCGATTCACTGGAAAAACTGGCGAAAAATGAGCCGGAAAAATACCAGAGCTTCTGGGATGAATTCGGTGATGTGCTGAAAGAAGGCCCGGCAGAAGATTTCGCTAACCGTGAAAAAATTGCCAAGCTGTTCCGCTTTGCCACCACCAAGAGTGACAGTGCCGTACAGAATGTCGGTCTGGAAGACTACATTGCGCGCATGCGTGAAGGTCAGAAAAAGATTTACTACATCACCGGCGACAACTATGCCGCGGTGTCCAGCAGCCCGCATCTGGAATATTTCCGTACTAAGGGTGTTGAAGTGCTGCTGCTCACAGACCGTGTTGACGAGTGGATGGTTGGCCACCTGACCGATTTCGACGGCAAGGTCTTCCAGGATGTAACCAAAGGCGAACTGGATCTGGATGAACTGGCGGATGCTGCGGAAAAAGAGCAGCAAAAAGCGCTGGAAGAAACCCATAAAGATCTGGTTGAGCGCGTGCAGAAAGCGCTCGAAGGTGAAGTGAAAACCGTCCGTGTCAGCTCGCGTCTGACTGATTCTCCGGCTTGTCTGGTGGTTGGCCAGTACGATATGGGTGGTCATATGCGCCGGCTGATGGAAGCAGCGGGGCAGGCGGTTCCGGAGCCTGAAACGGCCCTGGAAATTAATCCGTCGCATCCGCTGATCGAACGTCTCGACAGTGAGCAGGATGAAAGCCGCTTTGCCGAGTTAGCGCAGGTGATTCATGCCCAGGCACAACTGGCGGAAGGCAGCCAGTTAAAGCAGCCGGCGGAATATGTCGCGCGCCTGAACAAACTGTTGCTCGATTTAATGCGTTAATTACAGCGTTTACTGGTCTAAGGGCCTGTTGATATTAATCAAACAGGCCTTGCTTGCGGCGGCCGTGGTTTAACCACTGCCGCCGCACTGCTATTATGCCGGCAAATAAAAATCAGCTGCTGTCTGTTGCTCTCTTTGTGGGAGAACAGTGACGGGTTATCCGCGCAGCAGCCGGTACTGTGATCTGATTATTGGGGAATACTATGAAAATGTTGCGTATGACCGCTCAGGGAATTCTGACGGCCGGTGCACTGGTTTTACCGACTCTGGTACAGGCAGGTGGTTCACTGGATATCAGTCTGGCCGATGATGTCGCCCGTGTTGCTTACGATGCCACCCAGATGGGTTCCGGGCTGCACATTAATCTGGCTGCGCTGCATCATGAAGATGACGGTGATATGGTTTCTGCGGGATTGCACGTAGTGGATGTGCGCCCATCAACCAGTCACCTGTATATCGGTGTGGGTGCAAAAGTGATTGCCTTTACCACCGATGATTTTGATGGCGCGGCTATGGGTGTTGGTGGCTTTTTCCGCTACAGCTTCCCGGCAGCTCCGGATGTTGGTCTGGCGGGTTATGCCTATTACGCGCCGCCGGTTGTATCATTCGGTGATGCTGAAAACATGATCAACAGCGATATCCGTCTGCAGTTCAGTCTGCTGCCTACGGCACGAATCTATGGCGGCTATCGTTACAACAGCATCCGTATTGAAGATATTAATGACCGTTACAAGCTGGGCGATGGTGCTCACTTCGGTCTGACCATCGACTTTTAATCTCAATTTTCCGCCGGAGCAGGCTATGTCGCAGTGGATTGGCTTCACCAATCAGAAACTCTATCAGTGCCGGTTGTTGCTGGAACAGCTGGCTGCTCAGCAGTCGGCTGCTCCAGCCTTGAAGCAGGCGCTGGAAGAGAGTGCGCTGTATCAGCTGCGCGATGCCTGGCTGTCTTACCTGGCTGAACTGGGTGATATGGTTGCCTATCGTCAGCCTGTCCGCTCTCTGGAATCACTGCTGCAGAATGCGCCGCTGACCACCGGCGAAATGCGCGAGCTGCAGCATCTGGCTGAGAATGGATTTTCCTGGCTGGCACAGATGCTGGCAGCGGCAGATGCTCAGGGACGTCCGTCCGGAATGAATCAGCCTGCAGCGGCCGTACAGACGGTTGAGGCTCAGGGCCGGATTGCGTTGGTTGCCACCCCGCACTCACCGGTTGCCGGTTGGCTGCAGGATCTGACCCGCCTGATTGAAGATCAGCGCGCCAATCGTCAGGAAAGCTGACTCCTCGATGAGCATATTTATGCAGAACCGTTTACTTTTTATTACTAACGGTTCTGTGTGTCGTTCAAGCTATTGAAAACATCCTGTGATACACTCCCGCGCCCAGTTTTGAGAGGCGGTTATGGCGCGCTTTTTTGAAATCGTAGAACTTTCCAATGGTGATATCGCCCTGCGTCGTGCCGACGATCAGGACAGCGATGCACTGGTGTGTATTCATTTTTCCGAAGATGCCAAGGCCAGCCTGCAGGCGCATCATATGGATGTTGCGCGGGTAATGCTGGAAGCCGGTGTACGTAAAGTCGGCGAGCTTTCAGGTATGGAAGTTGAGCGCGAAGACTTCGACACCCCTGAGTATCAGCAACGACTGCACTGAGCTGTACCGGGCTGTATTGAATTGCCTACAGTCTGTACGTGTGAAGCTGTGCTTAAAGCATAAAAAAGCCCTGATAAGATCAGGGCTTTTTTGTGTTCGTCGTTTTCTGCGCTTCAGGGACGGCGCTGAATCAGCACCACATGGCTGCCGCTCTGGTCGGCCTGCTGGCGGATGATCTGCCGTTCGTGGTTGCTCAGCTCGCCTTGCCATTCAACAATCATATGGCTGTTGCCGGCGGCGAGAACTTTGCTGCACAGGGCCAGCTGGGTGTCATTACACAGGTCGAGATGAATCACCGGCGAATGCTGCAGGCCCATGCTTTCCAGCCAGCTTTTATTCATCGGACGGTGTGGACTCAGCCACATCAGCCAGCGCTTATGCGCATTGCACTGTGCCAGCATCGGCAGCAAATGCATGGGCTGAATCGCACCGCCTTCACTGACGATGACTTCGGTCAGACTGCCGCGCAGCGCACTGGCGCTGACTCTGGTCATTCTGCCTGGTTGCTGGCTGCTGAGAGATAAGCCGGCTTCTTCCATTCCGAGTAATAACTGACGCATAACAATCACCCCGAACCTGTGAACAGTTGCTGTTAGCTGCGGCGTACAACGCCGACGTATAAACCTTCAACGGCAAATTCCGTTTCCCGCAGATCAACTTCAATGGGCTTAAAGTCGTCATTTTCCGGGTGCAGAATCACCTGATTACGCTTCTTCTCGTAGCGCTTGACCGTTACTTCGTTATCGACGCGGGCAACGATGATTTCGCCATTACGGGCGGTTTCGGCTTTGTGCACGGCAATGTAGTCGCCGTCGAGAATACCGATGTTCTTCATACTGTCGCCATGAACTTCCAGCAGGAAGTCGGCAGAAGGGCGGAAGAAGCTGGGTGGAATCTCGCAGTAATCGGCGATGTGTTCCTGGGCCAGAATGGGCTCACCGGCGGCTACACGGCCAACGATCGGCAGACCCGGATTCTGCTCTTCAACAATGCGCAGGCCGCGGGAAGCGCCGGGCATAATTTCAATCGCACCTTTACGTGCCAGCGCCTTCAAGTGTTCCTCTGCGGCGTTAGGCGATTTAAAGCCCAGCTCGGCAGCGATTTCGGCGCGGGTGGGCGGAAACCCTGTTTCTTCCAGTGAGGAGCGGATGAAATCCAGAACCTGCTGTTGTCGTGCCGTGAGCTTGATCATGATGCTTATCCAGTCTGTTGATCCATACAGTATGGTGTAAATGTATACAGTATTTTATCCAGTGTAAACCCCTGTTGTCAGTGGTCTGTGGATTACGGTGTATTCACCGCCGTTGTACTGACCCGGATAATGGAATGAGGCTTTTAGCCTTTGGCCGTATATGGGGTTGCCTAAATCTCGTTTTAAACGTATGTTTGAAACAGTTGTTTTGTACTGTCGGCGATGGCAATAAAGCCGCGACAGCGTGATAAGGCAGATGCAGGGTTATGGCACAGAAAGATACGGTAAAAAGTATCCTGAATGCGGCAGAGGAGTTGTTTTCGGAGCGTGGCTTTGCCGAGACCTCATTGCGGAATATCACCACGAAGGCCGGAGTGAATCTGGCGGCGGTGAATTATCATTTTGGCTCTAAGAAGGCGTTGATTCAGGCGGTATTTGCCCGTTTCCTGACGCCATTCTGCGAAGATCTGGAACGTGAGCTGGATGCCGTACAGGCACGTCTGGATGGCAAGGTACCGGAATTACCGGGCATCTTAATGCTGCTGTCGCAGACGGCGCTGCGTGCCGGACATGACAGCCCGCGCCGCCTGGGTATCTTTATGCGTTTGCTGGGGCTGGCTTATACCCAGGGGCAGGGGCATTTACGCCGTTTTCTGCAGAAAGAATATGGCCCGGTGTTTAAAGCCTTTATGCGTCTGGTGACAGCTGCGACTCCTGAACTTTCCGATGAAGACCGTTTCTGGCGTATCCACTTTATGCTGGGGGCGACGGTGTTTACATTGTCGGGGGCCGATTCACTGACGGCGATGGCGGAACACGATCTGGGCAAGGGTTCGGATATTGCGCAGGTTGTTGATAAATTGATACCTTTCCTCGCATCCGGTCTTAACGCTCCGCATCAGGCTGGTTGAGCGGAGCCGGGCTTTCCGTTTTTCGCTTTTTACCAACAGGCCTTTGCTATGGCGCCCACGGCTGCGCAATCTGCGTTACCGCAAACATTAATAGAAGTTTCCATTGCCGATCAGGTACTGCGCGTGTCGAGCGCCGGTATCTGCCACCTGTATCCGGTTTCCACGGCGCTTAATGGTGCCGGTGAACAGGAAAATTCCGGTTGTACCCCCCGTGGCTGGCATCGTGTCCGTGCGGCTATTGGTGCCGGTTTGCCACTGAACACCGTATTTGTTGGCCGGCGTCCGACCGGTGAAATTTATTCGCCTGAACTGGCGCTACAGCAACCACAACGCGACTGGATTTTAACCCGCATTCTGTGGCTGCAGGGACTGGAAGTCGGCGTCAACCGTATGGGCAATGTCGATTCCATGCGCCGTTATATTTATATCCATGGCACACCGGACTCTGAACCTATGGGCCAGCCACTGTCTCATGGCTGTATCCGTATGCGTAACAGCGACATTACTGAATTATTTGAACTGGTCAGTGCCGGTACGCCGGTGTGGATTCAGCCGCACAGTTTTTCGAGGATTCCATGCCGCAATCTGTAACACAGAATTTAAACCAGTGTATCGGTGTGGTTGCCGATATTGACGGTACAGAATTAACCGCTGCCGACCGGGAATTTTTATTACAGCCGGAAATCTGCGGGTTAATTTTTTTCGCGCGTAATTATCAGTCGCCGCAGCAGTTAAAGGCGCTGACCAGCGATATTCTCAGCCTGCGCCCGGATTTATTACTGTGCGTGGATCAGGAAGGCGGTCGCGTACAGCGTTTCCGCGAAGGCTTTACCCGTCTGCCGCCGATGCTGGCGCTGGAAAAAGAATATCAGCACAACAGCACCGAAGCGCTGACCCTGGCCCATGAACTGGGCTGGCTGATGGCCGCCGAGCTGCGTCAGCAGGGAGTGCATCTGAGCTTTGCGCCAGTGCTGGATATTGAAACCGATGTGTCTCAGGTGATTGGCGACCGTGCCTTTGGTCATGATGCAGATACCGTTATTGCGCTGGCTTCTGCTTTTGTACGTGGTATGAATGAGGCCGGCATGCTGGCGGTAGGCAAGCATTTTCCCGGTCACGGTGCCATTGCCGCAGACTCGCATCTGGCGCTGCCGGTGGACACTCGTTCGCGCATTGAACTGAATAACGATATCGGGCCTTTTCATGCGCTGATGTCGATGGGGCTGTTAAGCGGTATTATGCCCGCCCACGTGATTTATCCGGCGGTCGACAGTGACAATACCGCCGGTTTTTCTGCGCACTGGCTGCAGAATATTCTGCGTTCCGAGCTGCAGTTTAATGGTGTGATTTTCAGTGATGATTTATCCATGGCCGGTGCGGCCAGTGTTGGCAGTTACGCCGAACGTGCCGGCTGTGCCATGCGTGCCGGTGCCAATGCGCTGTTGGTGTGTAATGACCGTTCGGCCGCGCAGCAAGTCATCCTTGCTGTACGTGAGCAATTGCAACAGCCGGGCTGGCAGACGCTGAGTCTTGCCGGGTTGCAAGGCACCGCAGGCGGGTTACAGGGAACAGCAGACGATATGTCGGAAAACATGCTGGCCGAACGCCGCTCTGCGATCTTACCGCAGCTGGAAAATCTGCGCTGAATAATGAATAACGGTGCCTTTAAAGACGCCGTCTGAATACGTTGGAATGATATGAGCATTAATAAAATAGCCATTATTGGTGGCACCGGTTTAACCCAACTCGAAGGTCCGGAAATTACCGTCAGCCATGATGTCAATACCGCACTGGGTCAGCCTTCATCGGCGGTTCAGGAAGGTCGCTGGAATGATAAAACCGTGCTGTTTTTAGCGCGCCACGGACACCCGCATGCAGTGCCGCCGCATAAAATTAATTACCGTGCAAATTTACTGGCGCTGCAGGAGCAGGGGGCAGAGGCCATTATTGCGGTGAATGCCGTAGGTGGTATTCATCCGGCCATGCAATCCGGTGTGATTTCGGTTCCGCATCAGGTGGTTGATTACACCTGGGGGCGCGAGGGTACCTTTTTTGATGGTGAATTCCGCCCGCTGGATCATATCGACCTGACGCATCCCTACGATGAAAATCTGCGTCAGGCTTTAATTTCTGCCGCCGCCGATATTGCCTTGCCGGTGTGTGATTTTGGCGTGTACGCCGCGACTCAGGGCCCGCGTCTGGAAACCATCGCCGAAATTAACCGTCTGGAAAAAGACGGCTGTGATCTGGTGGGTATGACCGGTATGCCGGAAGCCGCTCTGGCGCGTGAACTGGGTATTCCTTATGCGAGTATCTGTCTGGTGGTTAACCCCGCGGCCGGTAAAAGCGAAGGCGAAATTACCATGGATGAAATCCGCGCAGTATTAAGTGGTGGTATGCAGCAGGTGCGTGATTTGCTGGCGGCGACGCTGAAGCGGATTTAAGACGTCATTTTTTGCTGAAACTGACAAATAAAAAGCCCGGAATTTCCGGGCTTTTTATTTGGTATTTCTTATATCAGTGGGCCTCAACCGATACGGTAATGACTCTGCACAAAACCATTGGCGTAGCTTTTATTGGCAAGCAGGGTCAGTAGGGTATCGCAGTTCAGTTCGCCGAATAACGGAATTCCACGGCCCAGCAGCAGCGGAATGCGGGTCACGATCAGCTCGTTGAGCAATCCGGTGCGCAGAAACGACTGAATCAGGCGGCCGCCATCAATATAAAGTGAGTCTTCGCCTTCGCGCTGCAGGCGTTCGGTTAAGGTCAGTGGCGATTCAGCACTTAATTCTGCTTTATCCCGGTGTGTTTCCGGCAGGGCTTTAAGCGATTGGCTGAGCACAATCACGCGTGTGCCCTCATAGGGCCATTCACCAAAGGTGAGGACTTTTTCGAACGTATTGCGACCCATCACCAGGCAGCTGGTGCCGGCCATAAATTGCGCATAGCCGAAATCTTCTTCTGCGATGGTAAAGGCCGGATTTTCCAGCCAGTCGAGTGCACCATCCGGCCGGGCAATAAAACCATCCAGGCTGCAGGCGATAAAGGAGCGGATTTTCATGGTCGGCTTAAAGGTCTTCGGCACGTTCAACGGGAATAATTTTCAGCACAATGCCGAGCATCGGGTGATCAATGTAGTGCAGCTCGTTACTGCGCATACGGCGGCTCTGTTGTACCCGCGCGGCGCGGATTGGGGCTGGTAAATCAACCGCCATGGACGCTTCCATATCCGTCTGGGCCAGCAGGTCGTTGCGGTAATCGGCGCGGTTGTCGCTGGCGGGTAAGGTCAGCGCACTCAGTTCGGCCGGTTCGTGGATTTCGTATTGCTGTACCTGTAAGTCGGTATTGATATGCAGATAACGGCTGCGGTGCAGTTCAAAGTTGCCGGTCAGCTGAATATCCAGTTTGTCCTGCAGGCGCACATTCAGGTTGTGGCGGATTGCCTGGCCTTCTTCCTGAATGGGTTCCACCCAGGCCTGATGCCAGATCACTTTCATATCACTGCGCTTATTAATGCGTTCGGCTTCATTGGCCATTTTCAGTTCTGCCAATGGCTGCAAAGGGGCAGGCCATTCCGCTTTCGGGATGCGGGCAAAACCAAAGCCTGCAAATAACGCATTATGCAGTTGCTGATAGCGGGCCGGACTCAGCCACCAGGTGTAGTCGGGTGTGGTATCCGCTTCGGTCTGCAAACTGCCGGATTCATTGTCCTCGCTGGCGCTGGTTTCCAGCACTTCAGGCCAGAGTTCCTGATCAATCAGGCTTTCGTCTTCGTACGCGACCAGGATCATTTCCACCCGATACCAGGGCGCGGCACTGGCCGATAATGGCAGGGCAACAGAGCACAGAAGCAGAAAGGCACGGCAAAACAGCTGGCTCACAGATTAGGGTCCTTTTGTAATTCGGTTAATACCTGATCGATCTGGTTAAAGCGCTGATCGATACTGGTCATATTGAGGTTGAAACGCAAGGTATGACCACCTTCGAGTTTGAAGGTGCCGGATTTGCTTTGCACCAGTTTTACCAGTACGAAAGGGTTGATATTGGTTTCGGCGGCAAATTCAATGCGGCCACTTTGCTCGCCGGCATCCAGCTTGGCAATACCGAGGGGTGTCAGTTTCAGTTTTAATGAGGTCTGACGGAACAGGTTTTTGACGGCATCCGGCAACAGGCCGAAACGGTCGATCATTTCTACCTGCAGTTCTTTCAGCTCGTTGTCGTCGCGCGCGCTGGCAATGCGCTTGTACAGTGTCAGGCGGCTGTTAACGTCGGGCAGATAATCCTGCGGAATCAGCGCCGGAATATGCAGATTCACTTCGGCACCCTGATTTAGTGACAGATCAGCGGATGGGGTTTTACCGGATTTCATGGCTTTAACGGCCTGTTCCAGCATTTCCATATACAGGGTAAAGCCGATGGTTTCGATCTGGCCGCTCTGTTCTTCACCGAGCAACTCGCCGGCGCCGCGGATTTCCAGATCGTGGGTGGCGAGCATAAAGCCGGCACCCAGATCCTGCGCGGCCGAAATGGCTTCGAGGCGTTTTTCGGCGTCTTTGGTCAGGGTTTTCGGCGGCGGAGTCAGCAGGTAAGCGTAGGCCTGATGGTGTGAGCGACCGACGCGGCCACGCAGCTGGTGCAGCTGGGCAAGACCGAATTTATCGGCACGCTCAATAATAATGGTGTTGGCCGACGGCACGTCGATACCGGTTTCGATAATGGTGGTACACACCAGCACGTTAAACCGTTTGTGATAAAAATCGCCCATCACCCGTTCCAGCTCACGCTCTGACATCTGACCGTGTGCGACCACAACGCGCGCTTCGGGAATGGCTTCGCTTAATTCGCGGGCGGTTTTTTCAATGCTTTTAACTTCATTGTGCAGGTAATAAACCTGACCGCCGCGCAGTATTTCACGCAGAACCGCTTCTTTAATGGTCGGTTCGTCATGCTGGCGCACAAAGGTTTTGACGCTTAAGCGCTTGGCCGGCGGTGTGGCGATAATGGACAAATCGCGGATGCTGGCCATGGCCATATTTAACGTACGCGGAATCGGCGTGGCGGTGAGGGTCAGAATATCCACTTCGGCACGCAGAGCCTTAATGCGCTCTTTCTGCTGCACACCAAAGCGGTGTTCTTCGTCGATAATCAGCAGACCGAGGTGATCGAATTTCACATCTTTCTGCAGCAGTTTATGGGTGCCGACAACAATATCGGTTTTGCCTTCGAGCATACGGTCGAGGGCGGCCTGGGTTTCTTTGGCAGAATTAAAGCGCGACAGCACATCGACCTTCACCGGCCACTCGGCAAAGCGGTCGGCAAAATTCTGATAATGCTGCTGCGCCAGCAGGGTGGTGGGCACTAACACGGCCACCTGTTTGCCGCTCTGCACTGCCATAAAGGCTGCGCGCATGGCGACTTCGGTTTTACCGAAACCAACGTCACCACAGACCAGACGGTCCATGGGGCGTGGTGAGCACATATCGTTAATGACGGCATCGATGGCGGCCTGCTGATCCGGGGTTTCCTCAAACGGGAAACCGGCGGCAAAACGCTCGTACTCTTCATCCGGGCCGCTGAAAGCGAAGCCTTTACGCGCTTCACGGCGGGCATAAATATCCAGCAGTTCGGCGGCAGTATCGCGGATTTTTTCGGCGGCTTTACGTTTCGCCTGCGCCCATTTATCGGTGCCGAGTTTATTCAGTGGTGCCGCACCCTGTTCGGCGCCACCGTAGCGGGCAATTAAATGCAGGGCAGAAACCGGCACGTACAGTTTGGCGTTACCGGCGTATTCCAGCACCAGAAATTCATTCACCTGACCACCGGCTTCCAGCGTCTGCAGGCCCTGATAACGACCAACGCCATGATCAAGGTGCACCACCGGCGCGCCGGGTTGCAGCTCTGACAGATCACGGATGACCAGTTCAGAATCGGTTTTCTGTTTGCTGCGGCGACGGGTCTGGCGGATGCGCTGACCGAATAACTGATTTTCGGTAATGATGCTCAGCGTTTGCTGGCCGTCGCTGACGGTGACGCCATCATCAAGCGGGCCAACAATTAACCCCAGTGGCTCGCTGCCGGTGATGAAATCAGCCCAGCCGTCCTGATCTTTCGGCCGCAGCTGAATGCGACCGAGTAATTCTTTTAACGCTTCACGGCGACCGGCGGATTCGGCGCAGAACAGCACGCGCTGATCTTTGTTATCTGTCAGCCAGGTCTGCAGGCGCTGCAGCGGTTGCTCAAGGCGCGAATCAACGCTGATATCACTCAGCACCTGAGTATCGAAGCGCTGGCTGCCGGCGCGCTCCGGAGGTGCATCGGCCTGCCACTGAATACGCGGAAATTCGTTCAGGCCGGAAAATAACTGCTCGGCGGATAAAAACAACTGTGCCGGAGCCAGTACCGGACGCAGGCGGTCGTAGCGGCGGCTTTCGTAGCGCTGCTCGGCATCTTTGCGGAACTGGTTGGCGGCCTGCTCCAGCCGGGCGTCGTGAATCACCAGGGTTTTGCGTGGCAAATAGTCGAGAAAGCTGGCCAGGTCTTCACTGAAAAACAGTGGCAGATAATATTCGATACCGGCCGGCGCAATGCCCTGAGAAACGTCGGTGTACACCGGGCAGGCTTTCGGATCGTGCTCGAAGAAATCAAACCAGCGCGTTTTAAAGGTGCGGATGGCACCGGTATTCAGCGGAAATTCACGCGCCGGCAGAATGCGGATGGACTCGACTTTATCCAGGGTGCGCTGGTTTTCCGGGTCGAAGGTACGCAGGGTTTCGATTTCGTCATCGAATAACTCGATACGGAAGGGGGTGTCCTGACCCATCGGAAAAATATCAATGATCGAACCGCGTACGGCAAATTCACCATGCTCATAGACAGTATCGACACAATGGTAACCCGCCGACTCAAGCTGCAGGCGGGTATTGTCAACGTCAAAGCGCTGGCCGATATCGAGGGCAAAGCTCTGGCCCTGATAAAAGCTGGCCGGTGGCAGACGGTGCAGCAGGGTAGTGACCGGCAGAATCAGCACACCCTGTTTCAGGTCGTGCAGGCGGCTTAAGGTGGCAATCCGCTGGGAGACGATGTCCTGATGTGGCGAGAACACATCGTACGGCAGAATTTCCCAGTCGGGGAAGTGCAGTACGGTCAGGTCGCTGGCAAAAAAGCGGATTTCTTCTTCCAGTCGTAATGCACTGGCCGGATCGGCACTGATAACCAGCGTCAGCCCCTGTTGCTGGCTGGCCGCACTGGCGATGGCCAGAGCCTGGCTGGCGCCATGCAGATTCCCCCAGAAGCGCCGCTCGGCGGCTTTGGAAGGTAGTTCCGGATGGAATGGGCTGACCATTCAGGCTCCTCAGGCAGTCAAAAAATAAGCGCGCTAGTGTAACCAAAGGGCAGGGGGCTGTTAAGGAACCTCTGCATAATGGCCGCCGCCGGGAAATGCGCTCAGGTTTGTGCATTGTCTGACATACAGGCATAATATGCGCCCCGAATTTGCCCACTGATTTTTACGGAAGGTGAACCCGTGAGCCAAGACATGCGCGAAGCCTGTTTGCAGGACTGGATGGACCGTGAAGCCATCGCCGAATCTATGATTCCTCTGGTTGGTACTATGTACCGCAAGAAGAACGTTGTGACTTCCATCTATGGTCGTCCTGTTATCAACCGTTCTGTTATCGATCTGCTGAAAGCGCACCGTTTTGTGCGTCATATGGAAAAGCAGGAACTGTCTGTACACGACACTTTCCCGGTTCTGGCCGCTCTGAGCGAGCTGGATGTGGGCCGTGCCCATGTGGATATCGGTAAGCTGGCGGTTAAATTCCGCGCTGAAGGCAATGGCCGTGATCTGAGTGCCTTCCTGCAGGATGAACTGGCTGACGTGATCGGCAAAGATCTGCCGGATGGCGAGAACCGTGATGTGGTTCTGTACGGTTTTGGCCGTATCGGTCGTCTGCTGGCCCGTATCCTGATTGAAAAATCCGGTGGTGGCCGTGGTCTGCGTCTGCGCGCTATCGTTGTTCGTCGCGGTAAAGGCGATGACCTGGTGAAGCGTGCTTCCCTGCTGCGTCGTGATTCTGTACACGGTACTTTCCGTGGCACCCTGACCGTGGATGCAGAAAACGAAGCGCTGATCGCCAACGGTAACTTCATCAAGATCATTTACGCTGGCAACCCGGCAGAAATCGATTACACCCAGTACGGCATCAAAAACGCGCTGGTTATCGATAACACTGGTGTATGGCGTGACGAAGCTGGCCTGGCTCAGCACCTGCAGGCTAAAGGTACTGCCCGTGTACTGCTGACTGCACCAGGTAAAGGCGATCTGAAAAACATCGTATATGGTATTAACCACGGTGATATCGAAGAGTCTGACAAAATTCTGTCTGCTGCTTCCTGTACCACCAATGCCATTACTCCGGTACTGAAAGTGATGGACGATGCTTATGGCATCAACAGCGGTCACGTTGAAACCGTTCACTCCTACACCAATGATCAGAACCTGATCGACAACTACCATAGCGGTGACCGTCGTGGCCGTTCTGCACCGCTGAACATGGTTATTACCGAAACCGGCGCTGCGAAAGCCGTTGCCAAGGCGCTGCCTGCTCTGAAAGGCAAACTGACCGGTAATGCTATCCGTGTTCCGACGCCAAACGTTTCTATGGCGATTCTGTCTCTGAACCTGAAAAAAGAAACCACGGTTGAAGAGCTGAACAACTACCTGCGTGAACAGTCTCTGCATTCTGCAGTGCAGAAGCAGATCGACTGGGTGAACTCTCCTGAAGTGGTATCTACCGACTTCGTGGGTAACAGCCATGCCGGTATCGTGGATGCCAAAGCCACCATCGTTAACGGTAACCACGTTAACCTGTATGTGTGGTACGACAACGAGTACGGCTACAGCCGTCAGGTTGTGCGTATTGCTCAGCAGGTGTGTGGCGTTGAGTATCCGACTTTCCCTAAAGTGGTGTAAGCTAGTTTTAGCCGGATTGTGCATTAAATGCTCAATAAAAGAAGCCGCTGCAATCGCAGCGGCTTTTTTATTGGCTAAGCTTTAACCAGTTTTGCTGTGGCCGTACGGATAAGCCAAAAGGGGTAGTCAATTGCCGGGATGACCGGTGGATTAATCCGTTAGCGGTCATTATACTTAGCGCGATTTTTAACTTGGAAAATGAGTCCAAGTACTTGTTTCCTGTGTAAAAAGTGATCGAACGTACCGCAACCTTGGTGAGAGAGGGGGTGTTGTGCGTCTTTTTTTGCACGCCGGGAGCAACGACCTTGGAAGCAACAGTGATTAGGCGAGGCGTATGATCAATATCAGGAAGGGTCTCGACTTACCAATCACCGGAACTCCTGAACAAGTCATTTCTGCAGGGCGTGCCGTTACGCAAGTAGCTGTACTCGGAGCAGATTACGTTGGTATGAAGCCAACAATGGCGGTACAGGAAGGTGATCGAGTCAAGAAAGGCCAGGTGTTATTCACCGATAAAAAAACCGAAGGTGTTCAGTACACAGCTCCTGCTGCCGGCGTGGTAAAAGCCATTAACCGTGGCGAGCGTCGGGTATTCCAGTCCGTTGTTATCGATGTGGATGGCGCGGATGAAGAAACCTTCCAGAGTTATGCGCCGCAGCAGTTGTCATCGCTGTCTGCTGATGATGTTCAGGCGAATCTGGTGAATTCCGGATTGTGGACAGCACTGCGTACCCGTCCGTTTTCCCGCGTTCCTGCGCCGGGTTCACGTCCGCAGGCGGTTTTCGTCAATGCCATGGATACCAATCCACTGGCGGCGAACCCGGAGCTTGTGATTAATGAGCAGGCTGAAGCGTTCAAGAACGGTCTGACCGTGCTGAAACAACTGACTGAAGGTCCGTTGTTTGTCTGTAAAGCGCCGGGAGCCAATATCCCGACGGCTGGTGTTGAAACCACTGAAGAATTTGCCGGTCCGCACCCGGCAGGTCTGACTGGTACCCATATTCATACCCTGTTTGCCGTGAGTGCAGAGCGTGTGGTGTGGAGCATTGGTTATCAGGATGTGATTGCAGTGGGGCAGCTGTTTACCACCGGTAAACTGTTCACTGACCGTGTGATCTCTCTGGCGGGTCCTCAGGTTAAGCAACCGCGTCTGGTCCGTACTCAGGTCGGTGCCAGCCTGGCACAGCTGACTGAGGGTGAGCTGGCCGATGGCGAGAACCGCATTATTTCCGGTTCTGTATTTGGTGGCCGTACCGCCACTGGCGAAAGTCAGTTCCTGGGTCGTTACCACAATCAGGTTTCCGTGCTGCGTGAAGGGCGTGAACGTCCGATGCTGCATTACCTGACACCGGGTGCTAACCGCTTCTCCGTAATGCCTATCTACCTGTCCAAGTTGCTGAAGAAAACCTTTGCCTTCACCACCACGACCAATGGTTCTGAACGTGCAATGGTACCGGTGGGCGCGTATGAGAAAATCATGCCGCTGGATATCCTGCCAACTCAGCTGCTGCGTGCGCTGATCGTTGAAGATATGGATACCGCCATCAATCTGGGCGCTCTGGAACTGGATGAAGAAGACCTGGCCCTGTGCAGCTTTGTTTGCCCGGGCAAATATGAATACGGTCCGATTCTGCGGAAAAATCTCACCCGAATTCAGGCGGAGGGTTAATCATGGGCTTGCGTAGTATGCTCGACAGCCTGGCACCCAAGTTTGAAAAGGGTGGCAAGTTTGAAAAAATGTATCCGCTGTATGAAGCGGTAGACACCGGTCTTTACTCACCACCAAACGTGACCAACAACACGGCTCACGTACGTGATGGTATCGACCTGAAGCGCATCATGATCACTGTGTGGTTGTGTACCTTCCCGGCCATGTTCTTTGGTATGTACAACATCGGTCTGCAGGCTAACGAAGCACTGGCTGCCGGTGCCGGTACTGCGATTGAAGGCTGGCGTGAAATGCTGATCGCTCTGCTGGGCGGCAGCGCTCATAACGCCGCCAGCATCTGGGACAACTTTGTCTTTGGTGCTGCCTACTTCCTTCCTGTGTATGCCGTTACCTTTATTGTTGGTGGCTTCTGGGAAGTACTGTTCGCGACCATCCGCCGCCATGAAGTGAACGAAGGTTTCTTCGTTACTTCTGTGCTCTTTGCCCTGACTCTGCCGCCAAGCATTCCGCTGTGGCAGGTGGCTCTTGGCATCAGTTTTGGTGTGGTGATCGGTAAGGAAATTTTCGGTGGTACCGGTAAAAACTTCCTTAACCCGGCGCTGACCGGCCGTGCATTCCTGTTCTTTGCTTACCCGGCCAATATGTCCGGTAATGCGGTATGGACTGCAGCCGATGGTTTCAGCGGTGCGACCGCTCTGAGTAACGCTGCAGAAGGTGGTGTGCAGAGCATCATCGACAATGGCGTCAGCTGGATGGATGCCTTTATCGGTACGATTCAGGGCTCTATGGGTGAAACCAGCACACTGGCGATTTTCATTGGTGGTGCTGTTCTGCTGGTGATGGGTATTGCCTCTGCGCGTATCGTTGCCGGTGTCATGATCGGTATGGTTGCCACCACGCTGCTGCTGAACGCTGTTGGTTCTGATACTAACCCGATGTTTGCGCTGCCATGGTACTGGCATCTGGTTCTGGGTGGTTTTGCCTTCGGTATGATCTTTATGGCGACCGACCCGGTATCGGCTTCCATGACCAATAAAGGTAAGTGGTTCTTTGGTGCTCTGATCGGCTTTATGGTGGTGATGATCCGTGTGGTTAACCCGGCATTCCCTGAAGGCATGATGCTGGCGATTCTGTTTGCCAACCTGTTTGCACCTTTGATTGACCACTTCGTGGTTCAGGCAAATATTAAGCGGAGGACTGCCCGTGTCAGCCAATAATGACAGCATTCAGAAGACCCTGGTGGTCGCCATTCTGCTGTGTCTGGTGTGTTCCGTTATCGTAGCCGGGGCTGCGGTCGGACTGCGTCAGAAGCAGAACGAAAACAAAGCCAATGACAAGAAAGCCGCAGTACTGCAGGCGGCTGGCCTGTATCAGGCTGACGTGCCCGTTGCTGAGCAGTTCAAACAGGTCACAACCCGTATTGTGAATCTGGAAGCCGGTCGTTTTGCGACCGAGTCTGAGCTGGATGAAATCCGTGCCGCTAACCTGAATCCGGATAACTTCGATCAGCGTAAGTCTTCCAAACTGCCTGCGCTGTCACGCAAGCTGTCTGGGGCTGAAGACAAGCCAAGTATCAAGCGTCTGGAGAAATACGCTGCGGTTTACATGGTTGAGAAAAACGGCACGATCGACACTCTGGTTCTGCCGGTCCATGGCTACGGTCTGTGGTCGACCCTGTATGGCTTTATCGCTCTTGAGGGCGATATGGAAACCATCGCTGGTCTCGGTTTCTACGCTCACGCAGAAACTCCGGGCCTGGGTGGTGAAGTCGACAATCCGAAGTGGAAAGGTATGTGGATTGGTAAAAAACTGCATAACGCCAAAGGCGAGCTTGCTATCACTGTTGTGAAAGGTAGTGCGGCCGAAGGCAACCTGAACCAGGTCGATGGTCTGTCCGGTGCGACTCTGACCAGTCGCGGTGTCGATAATCTGGTGAAATTCTGGGTTGGCGATATGGCGTTCGGCAAACTGCTGACTCAACTGAAAGGACAGGGGGCTTAATATGTCTGATATGAAAAATGTCCTGCTGGACCCGTTGTTTAATAAAAACCCGATTGCTGTGCAGATTCTGGGTGTGTGTTCTGCGCTGGCAGTAACTACCAGTCTGCAGGTTACGCTGGTGATGTGTATTGCACTGACCTCGGTAACTGCATTTTCGAACTTTGGTATCGCCCTGATCCGTAACCATATTCCGAACAATATCCGTATCATCGTGCAGATGATCATTATTGCCTCGCTGGTTATTGTGGTGGACCAGATTCTGAAGGCGTATGCCTATGACATCAGTAAGCAGCTGTCGGTATTCGTTGGTCTGATTATTACCAACTGTATCGTAATGGGTCGCGCTGAAGCCTTTGCCATGAAAAATGGTCCGGTGCTGAGCTTCTTTGATGGTATCGGTAACGGTCTGGGCTACTCCGTCGTACTGATCACTGTTGGTACCATTCGTGAACTGTTTGGCGCCGGTAAACTGCTGGGCTTCGAAATTCTGCCGCTGATTCAGGATGGCGGCTGGTATCAGTCTAACGGTCTGCTGCTGCTGCCACCGTCAGCGTTTTTCATTATCGGTCTGTTTATCTGGGTACTGCGTACCTGGAAGAAAGATCAGGTGGAAACTGCAGAGTTCAAAATTCTGCCTAACACTGAGCATTCCGGAGGCCATTAATGGAACACTATATCAGTCTGTTCGTTAAGGCGGTCTTTGTTGAGAACATGGCATTAGCCTTCTTCCTCGGCATGTGTACCTTCCTGGCGATTTCGAAAAAAATTCAGACGGCTATTGGTCTGGGTGTTGCGGTTATTGTGGTACTGGCGATCACTGTACCGGTTAATAACCTGATTTACGGTCTGCTGCTGAAAGAAGGTGCACTGACCTGGATCAGCCCGGATTTCGCTACTGTGGATCTGAGCTTCTTAGGCCTGCTGACCTATATCGGTGTGATTGCGGCGATGGTACAGATTCTGGAAATGGTACTCGATAAGTACGTTCCGTCGCTGTACAACGCGCTGGGTGTGTTCCTGCCACTGATCACCGTTAACTGCGCCATTATGGGTGCGGTGCTGTTCATGGTTGAGCGTGACTACACCTTTGGTGAGAGTGCGGTATACGGTGTTGGTGCAGGTCTGGGCTGGGCCCTGGCGATTACTGCACTGGCCGGTATTCGTGAAAAACTGAAATACAGTGACGTTCCTGCAGGTCTGCAGGGACTGGGCATCACCTTTATGACCGTTGGTCTGATGTCGCTGGGTTTCATGTCATTCTCTGGCGTGTCACTGTAAGGAGTCGGTATTTTGGATATTGAAATCATCCTCGGCGTTGTGATGTTTACCGTGATTGTATTGTCACTGGTATTCATCATTCTCGGCGCCCGTGCCAAGCTGGTCAGCTCTGGTAACGTAAAAATTCTAATCAATGGCGAGAAAACCATTGAAACGGAAGCCGGTGGTAAGCTGCTGCAAACCCTGGCTGCCAACAATATTTTCCTGTCCTCTGCCTGTGGTGGCGGTGGTACCTGTGCCCAGTGTAAGTGTGTGATTAAAAGCGGTGGTGGTGAAATGCTGCCAACGGAAGAGTCCCACTTCACCAAAGGTGAGGCCCGCGAAGGCTGGCGTCTGTCTTGTCAGGCACCGGTTAAGCAGGACATGGTGATTGAAGTTCCGGAAGAAGTGTTCGGCGTTAAGAAATGGGAAACCACCGTGGTTTCCAACCCTAACGTGGCAACCTTTATTAAAGAACTGACCCTGAAGCTGCCGGAAGGCGAAAGCGTAGACTTCCGTGCCGGTGGTTACGTTCAGCTGGAATGTCCTCCGTATGAAATCAATTTCTCTGATTTCGACATACAGGAAGAATACCGTGGTGACTGGGAACGCTTTGGCTTCTTTGATCTGAAAGCGGTCAATAAAGAAGACACCATCCGTGCTTACTCCATGGCTAACTACCCGGAAGAGCGTGGTCTGGTGAAATTTAATATCCGTATTGCGACCCCACCTCCGGGCAGCAAGGGTATTAATCCGGGCATCATGTCTTCTTATGTCTTCAACCTGAAACCAGGTGACAAAGTAACCGTATACGGTCCGTTTGGTGAGTTCTTTGCCAAAGACACCGATGCCGAAATGGTGTTTATCGGTGGTGGTGCTGGTATGGCGCCGATGCGTTCACACATCTTCGATCAGCTGAAGCGTCTGGGTTCCAAGCGTAAGATCAGCTTCTGGTACGGTGCGCGTTCATTGCGTGAACTGTTCTATCAGGATGAATACGATCAGCTGGCGGCCGAGAACGATAACTTCGAATGGCATGTGGCTATGTCTGACCCGCAGCCTGAAGATAACTGGACAGGCCTGACCGGCTTTATCCATAACGTGCTGTACGAACAGTATCTGCGTGACCATCCGGCACCGGAAGACTGTGAGTTCTACATGTGTGGGCCTCCAATCATGAACCAGTCCGTGATCAACATGCTGCTGAGTCTGGGTGTTGAACCGGAAAATATCATGCTCGATGATTTCGGTGGCTGATCACCGGAACCCTGAAAAACCGCGCACAGCGCGGTTTTTTTATGCCTCAGGGAAGCAGGGCGTATAGACAGTGGTTCTTATAAGTATTTTTACTTTCACTTGTTCCTGATGGTAAATAATCTGAGGCTTGATTTTTATGGGACGCCAGTCCCTCTGTGCTTATGCTCCGTTTGCCGGGAATTCTGTACAGAAAACAGACAGACGGGATGATTTAGCGCAAGCCTTTACGTTCGCTGCGGTGCCGGAATAGCTACAATCAGGTATCATGTCACACAGATTTAACAGCCGGTCTGTATTCCGTGTTGTCTGTATATCCATAAAGAAAGAGCCTTATGAGCGATACCAATAATAAAGAAGTTGCCCCCATAAACTGGGTTCCTGCCATTATGTTCTCCGTAACGGGACTGGCCGCACTGACACTGGTGCCCTGGTACGGGATCACCTATGGCTACACGCTGGCAGCGCTGGTGTTTTATATCCTGCTGACTTCGGCAACTGAGCTTGCCATTACTGCGGGTTATCACCGTTTGTGGTCACACAATGCTTATGAAGCCCATTGGAGCCTGCGTCTCTGGTACGCGCTGTTCGGAGCCATGGCGCTGCAGAATACGATTCTGCACTGGAGTTCCGGCCACCGGGTTCACCATCGTCACGTTGATGATGTCGAGCTGGATCCGTATTCCGCCAGACGTGGTCTGTGGTTTTCTCATATGGGCTGGATGGTTCGTCAGTATAAAAGCGGTGTAGTGAATTTCGACAACGTTAAAAACCTGATGAAAGATCCGATTGTGATGTGGCAATACAAGTACTACATCCCGATCGCTCTGGGCATGAATATTGGTATTCCGGTTGCTCTGGGTCTGATTTTTGATGATCTCTGGGGCATGATCCTGCTGGCCGGTGTACTGCGCATTGTGACCACACACCACTTTACCTTCTTTATTAATTCCATCGCGCATAAGTGGGGCTCACAGCCATATACCGATGAAAACACTGCCCGCGATAATCATTTCTTTGCCTTTCTGACCTTTGGTGAGGGTTACCATAACTATCACCATATCTTTCAGACCGATTACCGTAATGGTATCAAATGGTGGCAGTGGGATCCGACAAAATGGCTGATCAAAAGCTGCTCTATGCTTGGGCTGGCGAAAAATCTGCGTGTAGTTCCGGATTTTAAAATTCAGCGTGCCAAACTGAAAATGCAGTTTAAGCGTGCTCAGGAGCGTCTGGCGAAATCGAAAAATTCCGACAAGTGGTCGCACCTGCTGGAAAAAGAATACGAAGAATTTAAAGTAATGCTGGCCGAATGGACTGAACTGCAGTCAGAAAAGTATCAGGAAACCCGTCGCCATTTGCAGGAGAAATGGGAAAAGGCAGCTCTGCATACGCGTTACAAAGAGCTGGAATACTCGCTGAAAATGCAGCAGAAGCGTCTGAAGTTATTGACGGCACAATTTACCACCGGTTAATTTTTTGACGCAATCCGTAGCGGATTAAAGGCTGTATTGTGACGAACCCTGCAGGTTTAAACTTGCAGGGTTTTTTATTGCCCCTTAATCACTGAAAATATATTTGTCAGTAATTTGAATGGTCAATAGAAAATGAAACACTTTGGTTTGTATCTGTTTGTTTTTGCGTTAACGGCGTGTGGCGGTGGTGCTGGTGACTCTTCTGATGGCGGTGATCAGGGTGGTGACCTGGGTAACGGAACTCAGGCAATTGATTGCAGTGCCGATAAAAGTCAGAACTTAAGCATTCCGGTGCCTGAATATGCCGGCAGCTTTTCTGCCTACCAGGGTGGTTATTCCGGTTTTCCTGTTGGTGGTGGACTTGACCCTGAGAATCTTGTGGGCATGGCTCAGTTGGGTATTTTGCTGATGGTGTCGGGCAGCAATGAAGGAATAATGCACCCTGGCCCGCGCTGGACTAACGAGCAAGATCAGCCAACTAAATATCTGGACTACAGCCATAATGCTGAAGGTGAAATCTGGCTTTTCACACAAGATGGCTACGATGCTGAAAACGAGCTAAGTATCCGCATGGAGCAATCTGCAAATTGTGGTTACAACGAATACCAGTATGAAGATGGCCACCTTGTGCGCGCACTCGAATCTTCGAAATACGAATGGACGCTGAAGGGCTATACCGCAGGTGTGCAGGATAGCCTGATCGAAACGCAAATCAGCGCGGACCGCAGTGGCCGCACGGTAGCTGTCAGTCTTCCAGTAGATGGCGACCATCCGTACACCATCATGACCTGGGATAGTAATGGTGAAAGCGTCCTGCTGAAATACTGTGAAACCGCAGCGGGCACTAACTGCGCATCGGCAACTGCTCCCTGACACCGGGCGCAGCTGCTTCCCTGACAGATCGGCCGATCTGTCATTGTTCAGTTTTCCGGCTTTCTGAAATACTGCGGTGATCATTCAATCACCGCAGCAGAGAGACTGTTATGTCCGAGCAACCGCACCCGCAACATCCCCCGCGCTTTGTTTATCTGGCAGAGCAGGGCCGGGGACGATCCCGCAAAATTGCCTGGGGGCTGAAGCTGCTGATGGGGAAGAAACCAAATCCTCCGGCAGAGCTGACCGACGCCGTTGCTGCCAGCTATTACCGCAGTGATGAGTTGGGTGATGCGGTCGCCGCTGAGCTTTTTGCCAATCCCGAGTTGCGTGCTGCAGGCATTCATCCGCAGCAGTTGCTGAAGAAAGCCATTCACGATGGCAGTCATATTCTCGATGACCGTACCCCCGCGCTGAAAGCGCTGCTGCAGCAGGCCGAGCAAACACCCGACTGGCTGGACGCTGACAAGCTGAGCCATGCCTGTGCCGTCATTCACCGCTGCGGCCGATTTGCTATGTACGCGCTGGGGGATTTCTCCTTACTGGGCGGTTATGCCAACAGCGATATCTCCAAGCCACTGGCTTTTACCGGCGCCCTGAGCGGCAACAGCTCGTTTGACCGAGTGTCGGAAACCACCTCGTTCTGGTTTGATGTCACCACACCGGGAGGGCTGGAGCGGGGTGCGCCTGGTTACAGCGCTGCCGTGCATGTGCGCGTCATGCATGCACTGGTACGCCGGCGTTTACTGCAACACCCGGATTGGAACAGCGAAGAGTGGGGCCTACCGATTAATCAGGGCGATGCACTGGCCACCAACGTGGCGTTTTCCATGATGATGATGACCGGCCTGAGCATGCTTGGCTGGCGTTTCAGTAACCGCGATCTGGAAGCCGTACTGCATCTGTGGCGTTATGTGGCGTATCTGATGGGCGATGATATTGAACTGTTGCCGCAAAACCGTCAGCAGGGCATCGACTGGCTGTACATCATTGCCACCGGCAGCCGGGTAAACCCGGATGCTGACAGTCGCCAGCTGGCGGCGTCTTATCTGGAAAGTTTCCGCCAGGTGCCGGGCAGCCGTTTTTATCAGTACTTTGTTTACTGGTTTCACCGCAGTTACGCGACATTTTTTATTCCCGCAGACATTCGTCGCGCACTGGATTTACCGCGTACACCTTTGCTGGGTCTGTTGCCATTACTGCAGTTTCCGTTCTTGCGTCTGGCCGACATCATGGCGCGGGTTTCACCACGCTTTGACCGCTGGCTGCAGCAGTATGGCCGTAAGGGGCAGGCTTATATTGTGAACAGCAGGTTGCAGGGGCGGGCTGTCAGTTTTGCGGATAAGAAAACACTCACCCGCTGATTTTATACCGTTATCCATATGTGCCTGATGTTTTCAGCTGGTGTGTATTCAGTCGCCCGTTCAGGGGGCTGATGGGACACTCCGTATTGGTGGTGTTGGTGTGAAGAAGCGGCAAAACAGGGTAGTATTGCCGCCGGTTAATCGCGTATAAACGCCAACGAACACCCAATACCAGGAGGCCCTGATGGCAAATGTAGTAATTACCGGTGCAAACCGGGGAATTGGTCTGGAGCTGGCGAAGCTGTATGCCGCCCGCGGGGATTCCGTGACCGGTGTTTGCCGTGAAACCAGCGATGAGCTGGAAGATATTGCCGATCAGGTCATCAGTGGTATTGATCTGACCAACGATGAAAGCATTTTTGCGGTCACCAGTATTCTTGAACAATTACTGGAAGGCGAGCTGGATATTCTGATCAATAATGCTGGTCTGTTCTGTAACGAAACTCTGGAAGAAATGAATTTCGATACCATTCAGCAGCAGCTGGATATTAATGCTATTGTGCCGCTGAAACTGACCTGCGCTTTACTGCCATTTATGGGCGAAGGCAGCAAAATCGCCAATATTACCAGTCGTATGGGCTCTATTGCCGATAACACCTCCGGCAGTTATTACGGTTACCGCGCCTCCAAAGCAGCTCTTAATGCTTTTGGTAAATCGCTGGCCGTTGATCTGGAGCCGCGCGGCATCGCTGTAGCGCAGCTGCATCCGGGGTTTGTTCAGACCCGTATGGTTGGCTTTAATGGTGATATTACTCCGGCGCAGGCGGCAGAAGGTCTGGCAGCCCGTATTGATGAGCTGAATCTGTCCAACACGGGTGGTTTCTGGCATTCCAATGGCCAGCCCCTTCCCTGGTAACAACAGCGCATATTGATTCTGCTTTCTGCCGATATGGCAGAAAGCACACACAAATAACAGGAACAGAACATGTCTAACCGTCGTATCACCAAGAAATTCCACAGTCGTTATCTGGCCGATTTTTTTGTTGAATGCAGCCAGGACCCGGAATGGGAAAAGAAACTGCGTGAACTGAAAATCGAAGACAAGCTGAACACCGTTGAAGCAGGTTTTCCGGCAGACTTTGCTGAGATTTTCCCGGAAACTCAGGGTCTGAACCTGCAGTACTGTATTGAGCGTATTACCCTGGCCGATGTACCCCGTGCAGCTTCCTGCTGGTGGCCAACCGATGAGAACACGCATTTTTATATGGCTTATCCGGCCGAATTCCCGCAAAGCTCCATCTATATGGCCATCGATTTTCCGGATGGTCATGAGAACTGCTGCGGCTGAGCAGGGTTTAACAGAGCGATGACTGTTTCAGTCACAGAGCCGGGCGCCATTAACGCAGACGTTTTAAAAGAACGTCTGCGTGCGCAGCGTGATCTGTTGAATGAGCTGCATTCGACCCGTCTGCACCGGGCATTAAGCTGGTTGCAGGCGGCACAGGCACAACAGGACGATGATGATCTCCGTTTTATCAGTGGCTGGATCGCCTTCAGTGCCTGTTGTTCGGTGGATGTTGGCGGTCAGCCGCTGGAAGATCAGCACGCCGTACAGCGTTTTGTGCAGCAGCTGGTCAGTTTTGATCAGCACAACAAAATCTACCATTGCCTCTGGCATCAGTATTCCGGGCCGGTTAAAGCCCTGCTGAAAAACCCTTTTGTGTTTGCGCCGTTCTGGGTCAGCCAGCGCGCCGGTAATGATGACTGGCGTAAAGCCTTTGATGAATCCTCAGTTGCCGCGCTGAATTGCTTAAGCCGCAAAAAAGTCCCCGAATTACTCACCATCGTACTCGACCGATTATTCGTTCTGCATAATCAGGTGGTGCGTGGCGGTGCGACTTATAAAAGCCGGGTTAACCGCGAGCAGGTAATCGACGGCGCCAATCTTCTGCAGACGCTGGTGCCGGTGTTTGTCGATATAATGCTGGAAGCCCAGCATCAGGACTGGGGCGAGTTAGCCTATCCGGTGGTCAGCAGCCCGGCCCCTTAATATTCTTTCTCCGTTATTCGTAAAGGACTCTATGAAATATCCGGATCTGTTTTTTAAACTCCCTCTGCTTGTTTTCGTATTTCTGTTGTCGGCCTGTGCTGCTCCGATGAATCAGCATATTAGCTATGACGCAGCTGAGCAGGCGCAAGCGCCGGTGGATGGTCGCCTGATCATCAAATCCGCATCGATGACCTTGGTAGTTGACGATATTGCCGCTGCATCTGGGGGTGTTAAGGCGGTACTGAACGAGGCTGAAGGGTATGTCGATTCGTCTTACGATGAAGGCGATAAAACCCGTCGTCTGTCGCTGCGTGTACCTGAGGTTCAGTTTGATAAAACCGTTCAGCGTCTGGGTACTCTGGGAGAGGTCAGCGATCAGAATATCCGCACTCAGGATGTCACCAGCGAAATTGTTGATTATGAAGCCAGACTGGCCAACCTGATTGCCCTGCGTGAACGCATGAAAGTGCTGCTCAACCGGGCAGAAAAGATCGAAGATATTCTGGTGATTGAAAAAGAAATCAGCCGCCTGCAGACTGAAATTGATACCTATGAAGGCCGCCGCAAAGTCCTGCGCCAGCAGGTCGCGCTGTCGGAAATCCGCGTAACGCTGGAAAAGAAAGTGACTCTGGGGCCGCTGGGTTATATCGGCTGGGGTTTGTATTGGGCTGTCGGTAAATTATTTGTGATTGAATAAAAAAGATAAACCGCTGCGGCTTGCCGCAGCGGTTTTTTTATTCAGCTGACAAAAGTCACTGCATCCTGCAGTGCAGCACGGTCGGTGCGGGTTTTATTGGCGTCGGCATTTTCATCGGCATAACCGAACGACATACCGAACAGCACACCACGGCCTTGCGGTAATTCAAGGAATTCACGCACCGGCTGCGGGAATTGTCCCAGCGCACCCTGCATACAGCTGTCGATACCGCGTTCTTTCAGCAGCAGTGTTAACGTCTGCGCATAAATCCCCACATCAACCGCACCCATAATATCGAGATAGGTATCCATGGTGAAAAAAGCCACGTGCGGTGCATCAAAAAATGCCCAGTTACGCAGCATCGCCATGTTGCGTTTCATCTTGTCTTCACGGGCAATACCCATCGAGCTGTACAGAGCATTGGCTGAACCGAACTGGCGCTCGCGGTGAATGCCTTCATAAGCGACCTTCCAGTTAAAGTCCGGCTCCGGTTGCTGTTGCTTCATGACCGTACCGATTAACAGGTTTTTCAGCTGATCTTTTTTCGCACCGGATACCACATAGGTCTGCCAGGGCTGAACATTACAGTTGGATGGCGCGCGCTGAGCGGCGGTAAATACTTCTTCGAGGATGCTTTGCTCGACCGAATCTTTTTTAAAAGCACGGACAGAGTAGCGGGAATTAAGGATTTCGCTCAGGGACATCGTTCAGTCTCTTATTATCAGTAAACAGATGAACCCGATGTTAGCAGTGAACGCGTTTTCCGGGCAGGGCAGATGTGCCAGAAAAGGAGTCAGATAAAGACAGTAACTGAGAGGGAGCTGCAGGGTAAGGCGGAGAGCAGGGGGGGATGATAACGGAAAAGCCTACGGCGGCGCAGTGCCGCCGCAGGCCTTATTTTTTATGCTTCAGGGCAGCGGCTCAGAGACTGGCCTGCAGTGCCTGAATAAAACGCTGCTGCAGGGCTGCATCGCGGTTGCCACTGGCATTCAGCCAGCGTTCAACCAGTTGTTGACGTTCCTGCGCCGGGGTCAGACCTTTACCTAAGCCTTCGGCCAGACGCTGAACCTGCAGTGCCATACGGCGTGCTTTATCGGCGTCGGCACTGTCGCTGTCGGCCAGAATTTCCATCAGGATGCATAAATCCTGCGCGCTCTCATCGGCTTTGCTGCTGTTTTCACGGGCCTGACTGAACAGTGCTTCGTCGTAGCCCTGTGGCAGGGCAGCACTGCTGGCTTCTGCCCATTGTGCATCGTCGGCGCCGAGGTTCTGCAGACGGCTGATCAGGCCGGCCCAGCGTGCCTGTTCAGCCTGTTTCTGCTGCTGCTGGCGCAGGTCCTGCAGTTGCTGCTCGTGGTCCTGCAGCTGTTTGCTCAGGCGCTGATGGGCGCTGCGCGGCAGCTCCAGTGCTGAGAACTGTTGTTTGATGTCGGCCAGGGCTTCACGCAGTTGTGGTAATTGCGCTTCGCTGGCACCGTTCAGCAGTTCAGCGGCCTGTTGCACCAGTGCCTCAGCGTTGCTGATAACCTGTTCGAGCTGTGCCTTACGTTCGGCTTTGCTTTCGTCCAGACGGGCAAACACCGCATCGCAGTGGCTGCGGAACTGCTTCCACAGTTTCTGATCCGGATTACGGGGCGTTACGCCAATCGCTTTCCATTGCTGTTGTAGCTGTTTGACCTGATCAATGGCGCCGCTCAGATCGTCCTGCTCAATCAGTGCTGCGGCATTATCTACCAGTGCCTGTTTGGCCTGCAGATTGCGGTCATATTCGGCTTTCAGGTGACCATAAATGGCATCACAGGCCTGCTGGAAAGCTTCCTGAGTGCTCTTGTGGGCATTACGTTCTACCGGTGAATACTGGCGGAAGGTTTCACGCGCGGCATCCAGTGTTTTCTGCACGGTTTTCCAGTCGGCGTTGCTCCAGTCCATCGCCGCTTCGTAGCTGAGCAGCTCCGCAGTCAGTTGCTGGCGCAGCTCAACGTTACGATTACGCTGTTCGGCAATGGCGGCAAAATGGGCACGGCAGGGCTCGAAAGCCTGATCGCCGGCGGCCTGAAAACGCTCCCACAGTGCCTGATCGGCCGGTGCGTGGCCGAGGGTTTTCCACTCTTCCTGCAGGGCGTGAATTTTGTCGGCCAGAATACCGGCATCAATATCGGCATTGATCAGGGCTTCCATGGCACTGACCAGCGCTTCTTTTTTCGGTGTGGTGGCAAAGCCCTGCCAGTCGCGCATTTCCTGCAGACGGGCGCTGAGGCTGCGGTACTGACGCTGAGCGCTTTGCGCAGCCTGGCTGTCTACCTGACGCAGATTCTGCTGTACCTGCTGACTGAGGCGACCGGCGTCTTTCAGCTGACCATCGTTCAGCGCCTGTTCCAGTGCACTCAGCTGCTGGTCGAGGGTATTCAGCCGCGCCTGTTGCTGCTGTTGCAGCTGCGCCAGTGCCGCTTCGGCCTGCTGCTGTTTGTTGTGAATGGCATTCAGCCAGGCCGGGGCCGGTAAGGCTTGTGGCCAGGCCAGTTGCTTCAGCCATTGCTGGGCCTGCTTGGCGGTATTTTTCAGGCCGTTCATATCATCGGCTAAGGCTGTATCCAGCCACTTCTGCAGTCTTTCCTGCTGCGCGCTGTAATGCTGATTGGCCGATTGCAGCGCCAGTAACTGTTGCAGCTGATTTTCAAAGCGGCGTGCCTGTTCTGCGGCGGGTTTGTGCTGATGAAAGGCCTGATCCCAGTCCTGCTGCAGCTGCTGTAAGGCGGCGCTGATATCTGTTTGTGGCTCAGCGGCGGCATCTTCAGCCAGCTGACTCAGGCGCTGCAGCAGTTGTTCCTGCTGGCTTGCGGCTTCGCTGGCAGCAGCACGGGCGGCCGCCTGACGCTGTTCTTCTTCGGCGTGGGCGCTGAGCAGGGCATTGGCCTGAGCCAGTTCGGCATTGATGCTGGCGGCAGTTGTGGTGTCAGCCTGAGCCTGCAGTTCCTGCCATTGTTTGTTCAGCAGTTGCAGCTTGCCGTTAAATTCCGGGTGATAGCCGACCTTGTTCAGATATTTCGCCTGCGCCAGCAGGTTATCGATGGCATCGGTCTGCGCCTGACGTTCCTGTTGTACGGCTTTGTGAGCGGCCAGGCGGTCTTTGCACAGACGGTAAATCGCTTTGTCTTTGCCCTGAGCGTGATCCAGTAATTGCTGCAGCAGTTCCGGGCTGTCGATGCCTTCAGCGGCGGCCAGACGCACTTTGGCAACGGCGTGGGTACGCGCCAGTTGCAGGCGTTCCTGTTCGTCGCTGATGCGGGCAATGGCTTGCAGACGCAGTTCGTTGTCGTCGGTCAGGCCGGCAATCTGCACTAACAAACGCGAATCCTGAATCTGGCTCAGGTCGTTGTTGGCTGGCAGCAGCTGGGTCAGCAGACGGCTGCGGGCGGCCTGGCGCACATCGTCACGGGCGCTGTGCAGCAGTTGCTCAAGGGCGCTGTGCTGATCAATGCGGGCAATGGCCAGCTGACGCAGCTCAGCCTGGGATTCGTTGTTAACGAAGGTGATCAGTTGGTCGGGTGATTTAAGATCCTGCAGCGCCTGTCGGCGTACTTCGGGGTTTGCATCCTGCCACTTCTCAATCCGTACTTTGGGTCTGAAAAACTTCTTGAATAACGCCATCGGGATTCCGTCCAAACTGTCACAAAAAAAAGCGCGGTCATTGTACCCTTCGCACCTGAATAGGGAAGGGCTGTTATTCGCAGAAAGCGCGCTCAGTGGCGCAAGACGATTGAAAACAGCTGTGATAAAGTTCAGCCCGGTCGGTTGCCTTATGGTTGGCACGGCTGTGGCACAAGGCGTTGTCGGCATTAAAGGACGTGCACCGCGCAGGCATCGCTGGTTAAAACAATAAGAAAATCACCTCGGGGTATCGCATGAAATCCATCCAACTGTTGCTGATGATCAGCCTGCTGGCTTTAACTGGCTGTGCATCTATGGGCGTTGGCTCGCGTCCGCTGTCGGAGCTGACCCAGAACTACACCAACGAACAATCCAAATTTTTAGCGGTCGATGATCTGGTGATCCATTACCGCGATGAAGGCCAGGGCCCGGTGCTGGTATTGCTGCACGGCGTGGCGTCATCACTGCACACCTGGGATGGCTGGGTGGATGAACTGAAAGGCAGCTACCGCATTATCCGCCTGGATCTGCCGGCTCATGGTCTGACCGGCCCGGACCCGAAGATGGAGCGCTATAACATCGGCTATATGGTCGACAAGCTGGATAAATTCCTGAACAAACTGGGCGTGAACAAGATGTCTCTCGCCGGTAACTCGCTGGGTGGTTATATCAGCTGGAATTATGCGCTGCACCGTCCTGACCGGGTGGAAAAACTGATTCTGCTGGATTCCGCCGGTTATCCGCAGGACATGCCGTTTATTATGGATTTTGCTTCCTGGCCGCTGATCGGCGAGATGAGCACCCTGATGATGCCACGCTTTATGGTGGGTATGAATGTACGTGCGGCTTACGGCGATGACAGCAAGGTCGACGACAAACTGGTTCACCGTTATCACGACCTGACCCTGCGTCCGGGTAACCGTAAAGGGCTGGTGAATGTATTCCGTACCATGAAAGAGCAGAGCGATAACCCGCATCTGGGTGATCGGGTGGCAGAGATCCGTGTACCAACCCTGCTGATCTGGGGCGAAGAAGACGAGTGGGTACCGCTGGATATTATGGAGCGTTTCCGCCGTGATCTGGCCAATGTCAGTGTGATTACCTACGAAGGCGTCGGCCATATGCCGATGGAAGAGCTGCCGGTGCAGAGCGCCCGCGATGCACGCAGCTTCCTGCAGACCGGCAAAATCTTTACCCTGCCGGCAGCAACCGCAAGCGGCGACTGAGGTTTCAGGCGCCTCGGGCCTGTCGACACTCAGTAAACCGGACCTGCTGAGAGCCAGTTTTTCTCAGAGCAAGGAGAGAGGAGTGATATTGTCAGGAACATCCATGTTCCTGACCCTGCGGGCTTCGCGCCCATCTGCTCCGGGCTGATGGGTAGCGGGCTAAATGAATGACGAGCGACGACGTTTATGGGGAAAACTGGCCTCAGCCCGAAGGGTTACGGCTAAAAATTCCTCATCCAGCGTTGCTGTTCGTTTGCTTAACCCGTTAGGCCACACTCTCAGCGCCTTGTTTGAGAAATTTTTAGCCAATAACAGGCCTGTTTAATGAGTATTGACAGGCCCTAGGAACAAAGAGTGTGAATACGATTGTCTGGTACGACTACGAAACCTTTGGCGCCAGTCCGGCCTGGGATCGCCCGGCACAGTTTGCCGCGATCCGTACGGATGAAGACCTGAATGAAATTGAAGAACCCATCGAGCTGTTCTGTAAGCAGAGCGACGATTACCTGCCGCATCCGCAGGCGGTGCTGATTACCGGCATCGTACCGCAGGATTGTCAGAGCAAAGGTCTGAGCGAAACCGATTTTATCGGTCGCATTAACGACGTATTCAGCCGGCCTGGTACCTGCAGCGCCGGCTATAACAGCATTCGTTTTGACGATGAATTTACCCGTTACGGCCTGTACCGTAATTTTTATGACCCTTACGCCCGTGAGTGGCAGGGCGGTAATTCGCGCTGGGACTTACTCGATGTGGTGCGTTGCGCCTATGCCTTGCGCCCCGAGGGTATTGTCTGGCCGGAGCATGACGACGGCCGTAAAAGCTTTAAGCTCGAGCACCTGACCGCGGCCAACGGCCTGGATCATGGTAAGGCGCACGATGCGGTCTCCGATGTGCGTGCCACCATTGCGCTGGCGTGTTTGATTAAAGATAAGCAGCCTAAACTGTATCGCTACCTCTATGGTCTGCGGCAGAAAGCCCAGGTCGGCGCGCTGGTGGATGTGCTTAACCATAAACCGCTGGTGCATATTTCCGGTATGTTTCCGGTTGAGCAGGGTTGTATGGCGGTGGTTGTACCGCTGTGCTGGCACCCGAGCAATAAAAACTCCTTTATTGCCTTCGACCTGCATCAGGACCCAACGCCACTGTTTGAATTAAGTGCCGAAGAAATACAGCAGCGGGTGTTTACCCGCACCGCCGATATGCCTGAGGGTATGAGCCGCCTGCCGCTGAAAGAAATTCATATCAATAAAGCGCCGGTGCTGGCGCCGGCCAATACCCTGACACCGGATCAGGCAGCGCGCTGGAACCTGAGCGGTGAAACCCTGCGCCGTCATCTGGCGCAGATTAAAAACGGTGCCGATTTAACTGCCAAGCTGCATCAGGTCTTCAGCGGCCGTGAATTTGCGCCGGCGACCGATGTCGACAGCCAGCTGTACGATGCGTTTTTCCCATCCGCCGATAAGCAGGCAATGCAGACCGTGCATGAATTATCGCCCTGGGATCTTGCCGACTGGCCGGCACCATTTAAGGATCGCCGTGGCGAGGAAATGCTGTTCCGTTACCGTGCGCGTAATTTTCCCGATACTCTCAACGAGGCCGAACGTGAGCGCTGGGAGCAGCATCGTATGGCGCGTCTGATGCACACTGACCCGGCCTCACCGGTGATGAATTACGAGCGCTTTGCCCGTGAACTGCAGCTGGCGGCACAACAGGTAGCCGATGACCCGGTTAAACTGCAGTGGATTCAGGATCTGCAGGTGTATGCCGAGTCGATTTATCCTTACGATGCGTACTGACTGAGCTGTGCTTTCAGCCAATAAAAAAACGCTGTGCTGATTTTTGGTACGGCGTTTTTTTTAACCTTTTAATGGGTATCTATTGGCAATTATTGCCTTTTGTTACTGCTTCCGGCATAGCACTATTGCTTAAAAATCACTGGATAAAATCAGTATTTTTCCGCAGACAAAAAATACGTACGACCTTGGTTTAATTTTAAGACTAAGGTGGTGTGCACTGCTATCGCTAATGCTTTCTTCATTCTTTAATGTCCGCGCTCTGATAACTCATAACAGACGCAAACAACAATAAACGAGGAAGAGAGCACTTATGCAAATGCAGCAACGTACGCCGGGAGGCGAACAACCGTACTGGCCTGCCGGACCGTTTAAGATCCGACTGCCTTTTGTTCATTATCGCTGGGAAATGGCTGAAACCATTCAGGGGCTGGTAATGTTTGTGGTTGGTCTGGCCATGATTCCATTGCTGGAAAAATATCTGGGCATGCCGTATGAAGCGGCTCTGGCTTTTACCTTTATTGCGGGCCTTGGCTATATTCTGCCGGCTTTGCTGGGTGTACCTCTGGTTCCGGGCTGGATTACGCCGGCGATTCCGGTGGTTATTCTGTTTCTGAACGGCTTTGAACCAGGCCCGGATGCTATTAAAGCGTTATTTGCTTTGCAGATTGAAGTGACGCTGATCTTCCTGATTCTCGGTCTGACCGGCTGGGGTTCAAAACTGGTTCAGGTGATTCCTAACTCCCTGAAGTCGGGCATTATTATCGGTGCCGGTATTGCCGCCTTAATGGGCGAATTAAAAACCGGTGGCCGTGTGGATGCGACACCGATTTCGCTGATTATCGGTTCCGTTGTTTCAGCCTATGTGCTGTTTTCCCTGTCGTTTAAAAACGTCGTTGAACAGTCAGCCATTGCCCGTCGTATTGCTAACTTCGGTATGGTGCCGGGCATGATTATCGCCATGATTGTCGGCTGGATTGTGGGTGAATATCCGCTGCCGGATATCCAGTGGGGTATCACTCAGCCAGACTTCGCTCTGATGGCTAATTACCTGACCTTTGCTGTTGGCTTCCCGGGCTGGGATGTTTTCCTGCTGGCCATTCCAACTGCGTTAATTGCGTACGTGATTGCCTTTGGTGACATCATTGTTGGTTTTACTCTGGTTGAGCGTATCGACAAGGTCCGTACTGACGAAAAAATTGAAACCAACGTTGACCGCGTGCACGTTGTTACCGCGATCCGTAATGGTATTCATGCCTTCTTCGCTCCGTGGCCGGGTCTGGCTGGTCCGCTGTGGACGGCTGCACACGCAACCGTAGCCGAGCGTTATGCCATGGGCCGTAAAGCGATGGATTCTATCTACAGTGGTGGTGGTACCTTCTGGCTGACCGGTTTACTCGCGCTGTTCTGTCTGCCACTGGTGACCATGTTTAAACCGGTACTGCCGATTGCCCTGTCACTGACGCTGATCCTGACCGCTTATATCTGCATCATGGTGGGTATGGAGCAACTGCGTAATCCAACCGAGCGCGGTGTGGCCGGTATTGTGGCGGTAACTCTGGCGATGCCGGATCCTAAATCCACCGTGTATGCGGTCATTATCGGTCTGCTGCTGTACTTCCTGATTGAGCGCCCAAGACTGATGGGCAAGCATAAAACGGAAGACGAATTTATGTTCGCCGACCCGCAGGAAAGCACCGAAAGTAAATAAGTATTTATTGATGTGCCGAAAAGCCCCGCTCATTGGAGTGGGGCTTTTTATTTTCGCGCTACTGTTCTGACTGATAAAGGCGGCTGATTATTTTGCCGCAGAACGGCTGATTATTTTGCCGCAGAACGGCTGATTTCAATCAGCTCCTGCTCGCCAGGAAAATCCGGTATTAACCAGATTTTTTCAAAACAATGGTGGGGCAGTTTCAGATGGCGGACGATGGGTAAAAAATCATCGCGGTTCCACAGCGGACTGGCATTGCGGATGACCAGCCAGACGCGTTTGGAGTGATAACGCTTGCGCGCTTTATTCACCAGAATACGGTTAAGTGCAGTGTGCAGTTTACGGCCGCTTTCCAGACTGGCGAGGTCGGCGAGATAACTCCACAGATGGTCATCGCCATGGTAGTGATTATGATCGGTTTCCCGCGGGTGGTCGCCAGAGGCAATGCGGGCTTCATTCTCGCTGGCATATAAATGTGCGATTTCCAGATCCAGCGCTTCGCCCTGTAAATAACAGGAAATATCCGGCTTGGCCGGTTCGTTATGCCAGATATGACGGATTGGCTGATGAAATTCCCGCTCATAGGCCCGCATAAAGAGCTTGGCCGCATCACGTTCCAGCCGGCGCTTCTCCGTATCGGAGTGACTTAACGGTTTACCGTCCTGGGTGTGGTGAATATCTGAGGTCATAAAGGCTCCGTCTGACGCCATCGCAGCAGGCCGGAAAGCGCCCCTGTCTGCACCCCCGGCCTTCGCGTATGATAATCAATGTTTATCTTCCGCAAAGAATACTATGCCTGAGTTATCTGTTGATGTGTTGCTTTTGTTAGCGCTGGTGGCCGGTGCGGCGGGTTTTATTGATGCCATTGCCGGAGGAGGCGGGCTGCTGACCATCCCGGCCCTGCTGGTTGCCGGGCTGAATCCGGTGCAGGCGATTGCCACCAATAAGCTGCAGGCGTGCTTTGGCAGCTTTACCGCAACCCGGTTTTTTATCCGTGAAGGGTTGGTAAATCCCGGCAGGCAGCGCTGGAGTATTGCCCTGACCGCAGCAGGGGCGGCGGCGGGTGCTGTGGCTGTGCAGTGGTTCGACAGCGCCTTGCTGGTTGCGGTTATGCCCTATGCCTTAATCATGATTGCTCTTTATTTACTGCTGGCACGTAAAGCAGGAGAACAGGAAACAGACGCAAGGCTGAGCGCCGGGCAATTTAACGCCAGTGCGGTTCCGGCCGTTGGCTTTTATGATGGTTTTTTCGGGCCGGGTACCGGCACCTTTTTCACCCTGGGTTATTGTCAGCTGCGTGGCATGAATATGCTGCAGGCCACTGCACATGCCAAACTCCTGAATTTCACCACTAATGTTGTTTCACTGTTGATTTTTATTTTATCGGGTCAGATCGCATGGATAGTCGGTTTAAGCATGGCGCTGGGGCAGGCGCTGGGCGCTCGTCTGGGGGCGGCAACGGCGGTACGGCGCGGCGTGGTGTTTGTCCGTCTGATGACCGTTGCTGTATGCATTGCCATGAGCATCAGCCTGTTGCTTAAGAATGGCTAGGGCCTGTGATTAGCCAGGCCCTGAAATCAAGAGGGAAGTGGAGGCGTTGTGGATGGTCACACTGCACTGACCTGTACTGGAAATTCTCTTGAAATTAACAGATGTAACTATTAATGTGGCCGGCGCCAACAATGACGTGGCGTAATGAGATCAGGGATGTCGATGAAAAACTTACCATTTCTTGCCGTAACAATGCTGCTGTCTTTATGTTATGCGACAACGGCTTTGAGTGAAAATAAGCGCTTTGATCATTCACTGGTTCCCTCTTATCTGGTTGCTCTTGGTGCATCTTTCGATCGTATAAAAAATACCCCCATAGTTCAGCGCTGCCTGACCCAGAATCCAGATGATATGGTATCTGCGAATATCGAGTTAAATCGTGAAATGCGGAAAGATATTGCTGTTGTTGAGAACGCCGATGAATTATTTCAGTTTATTTCCTGGGATTTTAACGGGGATGATCCGAGTGGCTATCTGCTAAATGATGGCCCGCTCTATTTCGATACTACAGAAGTGGCGGCTGACGGTGAGGACTATCCAGGTATTATCGTTGGAAGGTTCTTAAAACCTGTATATGAATTAATATCAAAGCCAATTAATGCATTGTCTGATTTAAATGATTCCTCTTTGGCAGTGTATTCCAATGGGCTTGCTCCTTTCCGTGATCGTTGCGGGGATGGTTACATTTCCAGGATACAGATGGGAATACAGGCTGGTTTTCGGATAAAAGTGTTATCGGTTGAAGGATCATCTGTTGTCAGTAAAGCCGACGTTGTCCGGTTATCTGAAAGTCTGTCTGAGATAATGGATGGCAATATCACTGATATCGAAAAGCAGGATATGCTTTCAAAGCATAAAAAATATCAATTGGGATTTTCTATTAGTACCAGTGGGTTAAACCCAGGTCCTGACTTCAGCGTAATTGTGCTGAGCCTTGGTGAATTTATAGACTTTGTTAACGGATTGTATAATGACAGCTATTATTCTCCTATTCCGGTTTATACTTTTGTCAGTGATTACCCATTTGAAACATTATCTGTTGAAAGTGAGCGTCGTAATTACACACGCTGGCTGCAGGTGCAATCTTCTCTTGAGAAGCGTTGCAGTCGCTTCTGGGGGATGGGGAATGACTGGTGGCTGCACCGCCAACTGGCGAATAATCTTCTGGACAATGGTACAGCAATCGAAGATTCATGCCGTGCGGCTTTTGATCTTGCTAAAGAAAAAACTGCCCAGTGTTCAGATGCCGATAAATTTGCTTTATGTGACGCGCCGGTATCTCAGGCCTGCACGTATCAGGGAATGGCGTGTTCTGAGATTATGGATGGATCGCTGATTCCTGAGTGGATGCCGGTAACTGTTCATAAGCGTTACGCTAAACGGTTCCGGTCGGGAAAAACCCATGTCCGTAAAGTTACCTTGTGTTTACCTGAGGACGCTGTATTTGATATCAGTCGCAGTGATTCCGGATACCACAGAACGTCAAATCATAAGAATTACCGGCATAGCCATGTTCAGCTGTCTCACCGTTGCTCTGAGACAACGTTCAGAATTAAGAAGAAAAAAGGCATTAATTTCAGCTCAGATATTTATTTATATGGTCTGAAAGCCAATCCTACAGCGATACTCGATGAGTTCTGAAGTCCTGGCTGACAGCCGGTTTCTCTGTTGCTCAGTGAGCTAAAAGCAGGCGGTTGGGGCGCCTGACCGCCACCGCCTGCGCCCAGTAGAGCGCAGTAGAGATAAGGCTGTCCATGTGCATGATTATCAGCCTGCTACTGAAAAATCAGTTTTATTTCCGATTCAGTGTTTAGCGGAAAACCTCAATATCACGCTCAGTGGCGGGAATTGACATGTTAATCTGCGCTTCTTACTGGATTTATCATCAAAACAGTCAGAAAGCTGTTTTTGATAGCTGTTATCAATGGCAGCATCCGATGCTATCTCCTATAACTATATAAAGCTCAATATTCAGTGTTCATCGGTTCAGCTTCCGCTGATCCGGTAAGACAAGGACAGCACACACATGTCTAATGATGCCTTCGTTTTCAGTGACGATGAATGTAAAACATTCCCGCTACAGGCTCATGCCAGCTGGAAGATTCTCAGTGTTGAAGATGATCCTGTCTATCAGGCTTCATTGCTGCATGGTTTAAGCGGTCTGCAATTCAAAGGTGAGGATGTTGAGGTTCTGACCGCGGCCTCTGCTGCGCAGGCAGCCGATTTGCTCGGGGAGCATGACGATATCGCCGTAATGCTGCTGGATGTGGTGATGGAGCAGGATGACGCCGGCCTGCGACTGGTCAGCTCTGTTCGCGAGGTTCTGGGCAACTCGGCAATCCGTATCGTGCTGCTGACCGGACAACCCGGTGTGGCTCCTGAGGCTGACGTCATGCGTCAGTACGACATTGATGAATACTGGAACAAAGCGGACCTGAACTGCGAAAAGCTGCATTCTGTGGTGGGCAGTCATCTGCGTACCTGGCACTACATGATGGAGCTGAATCGCGCGCAGCGGGGCTTGCAGCTGATATTAGATGCTTCCCGTAATCTGCACAGCAAACAGGAACTGGGTTCACTGACCCAGGCAGTGCTGACTAATATTGGCCGTATTATTGGTGCGGGAGTCAGCGGTATTGTTTGTATGGGGAATTTCCGCAATATGCAGTTAAGTGATGCCAGGGTGATCGCAACGACTGTCGATTATCATGGCATGCTTGAGAAAAACCTTACGGATTTTCCGGCTGATGAGCGGATGGCGACCTTAAGGTCGGCCATTACTGCGCAATGCCACCAGTTTCATGCAGATCATACAGTTCTTTATTTTGAAACCCATGCTATTGATGGGGCCGAATATCTGGTTCTGGTTGATGGCATTGCAGAACTGACTCCTGCCCATATTAATTTGCTGCGGGTTTTCAGCGAAAATGTGCGCAGTGGCTTTTCTAACGTTGCCCTGCTTAATCGGGTCAGTCGTTTGGCCTATTTTGATGATCTGCTGAATATTCGTAACCGTAACGGTTTACTGCGTGAGCTGGATTCTCTGAACGACGATGACCGGCGCGACAATGTGCTGCTGCTGGTGAAGATCAAAAGCTTTCAGGATGCGATGATCACCTTTGGTGAGCGCTATTGTGACAATCTGCTTAAAGCAACCTGCGAAGCTTTGCGGCAGAAACTGCCGGGGTTCAGCTGTTTTTCAACGATAAGCACAGGCTCATTTGCTCTGGTTTTTAATCATGACAGCCAGCCCGATGATGAGTTGTTACTGCAGATTTTTGATCAGCCGCTGATGCTATCCGGCGTGCAGCATCATATTCAGTTAATCTTCTGTAAAATCGAACTGAATTTACTTCAGGATGCTTCTCCTCAGGAAACCTTACATCTGGCTGAGGTTACGTTGTCAGTAGGAGAAAGTTACAACCTGAACTTAATTGGCTATACGCCGGGCTATCGCGAAAAAATAACCGCCAGTCATCTGCAATTACTTGAGTTACAGCAGGCATTACAGAATCGCGATCTCTTCATTATGCTGCAGCCTAAAGTGGCATTGGTGAGCAATAAGGTACTGGGTTTTGAAGCCTTAGTACGCTGGCGGAACAGCAATGGTGACTATATTCCACCGGATGTTTTTATTCCCCTCGCAGAGGCCTCCGGGTTAATCCGCAGTCTTGATCTTCATGTGCTTCAGCTGACCTTTGCTGCCATAAAACAGCTGGCTGATGCTGGTTTTGAACTACCGGTATCGTTTAATGCCAGCGTATCAGATTTAAATAACCGCGATTATATCCAGAGTATTTTTCAGGCTATTGAAGAGAAGAGCATCAACCCTGCTTTATTGGATATTGAAGTAACGGAATCACAGGCTATGACCGACTACCGTGGTTTTGATACATTGCTGCGCCGGTTTATGTCATTGGGAATGTCTGTCAGTATCGATGATTTTGGAACGGGTTATTCCTCGCTTTCACATATCACCAGACTACCTGCAACCACATTAAAAATAGACCGGTCTTTTGTTCAGGGAATCGAAGAGTCAGAAGAAGACCGGCATGCGGTTGAAATGGTTGTAAGAATAGGTCAGCGTTTTGGCTATCATATTGTTGCTGAAGGCGTAGAAACCAAAGCTCAGAGCGAGTGGTTACAACAGGTTGGTTGTTCTGTCGGGCAAGGCTATCTGTTTTCCCGGCCAATGACAGTGGATGATGCGATTGCATGGCTTCACACGAACCGCTGAAACATACGGAGCCGGCCTCTGGTTTTGCCGCCGAGGCTCTTTCTGTTTTTCCATACTATTCTGTTCCCGCACAGCGAAAGCAGGGCATCCGGCTTCTCTTATTGCTGTTACTGATTGCTTTTGTATCGGCATTTACCGTCAACTATTTATTACGCCAGTCATATATCCACGATATTAACGAAAAGCACGATCATATTATCGCTTCGGCCTCGGTGCACCTGAGCCGGGAACTGGGCGATGTGCGTAATATTGTCTCACTGCTTTACCATGATCGTGATATTCATCAGGGGCTGAGCGCTGAAGGGCCAATCAACACCGCGATTCTGGCGCAACGATTCTCAGGGTTTGCTCAATCTCTGGACAATGTTCTGCAGATCCGCTGGCTTGATATTCAGGGCAATGAGCGGGTGCGTATCGACGTTGATAAAGATTCCGTGCGTCAGTTACCAGATTCAGAGCTGCAGAATAAAGCCAGTCGCTATTATTTTCGTGATGCAATGCAGGTAGAACCACCATCAGTGTATTTTTCCGGACTGGATCTGAATGTTGAAAACGGAGCCATTGTCCAGCCATATCAACCAACACTCCGTGCCGGTATCCGTACTGGGGTTGATGATGGAAAACAACCCGGGCTGCTATTGATTAATTACGATTTTCGCCGCTTGCTGGAATCCCTGCGTAATTTATCAGAGAAACAGTCAGCTTTATTGATTGCCGATGCGGGTGGTTACTGGGTTCTGCACCCTCAAGCCGAGCAGGAGTGGGGGCATGATCTCGGTCAGAATAAGTATAACCTAAGCGTGCAGAATCAGGCTTTGTGGAAACGCCTGCGGAAAATTTCTGTTATTTCAGGGGAGGTTCTTGCTGGTCAGTTAATCAGTGCCATGAAAATAAATCTTGGGCAATCCACCAGTCAGGAGAGTGCCACACCGGTCTATTTGATTGTACAGACAACGGCAGAATTTATGTCGGCTGTTAACTGGCGGTCGATATGGCCAGGATTATTACTTGCCGCAGTTATCATTCTGGTTGGTGGCCGTTTACTGCACCATGATTTACTGCAACAGTACCAGCGTTACCTGCTTAACCGACAACTCCAGCAGGAAAAAGAAGCACTGGAAGTTACAAATGCAAAGTTGGATATCAGCTTGTACGAGCAAAGTATTCTGCAGGATGAATTGGTTGAAACGCGTAAATTATCTGCGCTTGGGATGATGGTCGCAGGCGTTGCTCATGAGCTTAATACTCCGGTAGGTGGAGCACTGATGCTTACATCAACATTGGAAACTCATCTGACCCAGCTGACTAAGGCTGTTGATACGGGATTAAGCCGTCAGGCGCTGGCCGATTATATTCTCCACAGCCAGGAAGGACTGAAATTACTGGATGAGAATCTGAAACGGGCAAAAATCCGCGTTGAGAGTTTTAAACGTCTGGCAATCGACCGTGCCAGTGACGATATCGTTGAATTTCGTCTGCGCCAGGTATGCGACGATTTATTGCGCTCTTTACAGGTTATGCTCACTCACTCTGGTGTAAAAGTCGTCACACATATTGCCGAAGACCTCCGTCTTGTCGGTTATCCGGGTATTGTTTCGCAGATACTGCAAAACCTTATTGTTAACGCCGTGGTGCATGGTTTTGCTGATATGACGGGCGGCCAGATCGAACTCTGTGCTGAGACTAATGAGCAGGATCAGGTGATATTGCGCGTATCAGATAATGGCAGCGGGGTGCGCTCGGATATTGCCGGCCGGATGTTTGATCCGTTTGTGACCAGTGCCCGGGGGCAGGGTTCAAGCGGACTGGGTCTGCACCTTGTCCATCAGTGGGTAACGCGTCTGCTGCATGGCAGTATTCGTGCCGAAGAACCAGCAGAGGGCGGGCTGTCCTTTTTGATCGTTTTCCCGCGCCATATCAGCGCCGATTAATCGGCCTCGTTTTTGTTGTTTGCCGCTCTGCTATGATGCCGGCAGGGTTTTCTCCATCAGCACCAGACTCAATGCATCCTGCAATGGTGTACCGACCGCCAGTTGTTTGGGGAAAGGAGCCCGTGAGGGCGTCAGCTGATATCCGCGTCTCTGATAATAGGCAATTAAATCTTCCCGTGGTGCCAGTACCTGCATCTGCATGGTTGTGCAATTCAGATCAGAGGCGAAGGCTTCGCCCCAGGATAGTAACTGCTTACCCAGTCCCTGTGCCTGATAGTGCGGATGTACGGCAAAGCTGCCGAACTCACATGCCGCTACCTGTTTGCTTTCCAGTGGTTGTAATTTTTTTTGTATCAGAGAAAAGCAGGCGATAATGTCGGCATTATTTTTAATGCAGAAAAAATTCACATCCGCACGATGAATAAAGGCGAGTAAGTCGTCGGGCTGAATACGCTGGCCAGCGACCAGACCGACTTCTGAAGTCCAGCCCTGTAATTGCGCTTCAGTGCCGTTTTCGCTGCCGCGATAACACAGATTCATCAATGCACAGAGTGCCGGTACATCGGCGTCTGCCGCAGGCTGGAGCAGCAGAGGATGTAAAAAGGAAGAATCAGGCATGACGGTGTAATTCATAGTATCATTCATACTCTGCTGCTGGACAAAAGTTGGCCGTATTATAACCGGTCACGATATGACTTCTAAAATATTAAACAGAAGGACATATGAAAGGGATGCCACTGCCGGTTAAAATCCGGTTTACCAAAAAATGCCAACGTTGCATGCGATCTTTCCCACACCTGGCCAGAGCTTGTCCGCATTGCCGGGATATTACTGATGGCGCTGAGCTGGAAGCCTTTATTCAGTGTTATCAGCAGGAGCTGGCTGAAAGTCGCGGACTGGGGAATATTTTTCTTTTTCTCGCTGCGCTGCTGCTTCTGGCACTTCTCGTAATGTCTGTGACGTAAATAAAAAAAACGGCTGCATCGGCAGCCGTTTTTACGCTCATTACCTGCTGTTTAAACCCGGCGCACTTTAATAGCACGGCCTTTAATGCGGGTTTTCTGCAGATGATTCAGGGCGACTCTGGCCTGATCGCGCTGGACTGCAACATAAGCGGCGTAATCCAGCACTTCAATTTTACCGACGGCACTGCCGGCAATACCGCCGGGTGAGGTCAGGGCGCCGAGAATATCGCCGGGGCGCAGTTTATCTTTACGACCCGCCGCCAGACACAGGCTGACGTTGGCTGGCTTTTCGGCCTGCAGCATAACATCGCTGAGTTCACTGATTGGCATCAGTGGAATATCGCGGCCCTGTTGTTCGGCAATGGCAGCGCGTTTGTAGTCTTCGCGTTCGGTAGCAATAGAGATTGCCAGACCTTCTTTACCAGCACGGCCGGTACGGCCGATACGGTGTACATAGACTTCCGGGTCGCGCGGTAATTCGTAGTTAATCACCGCTGGCAGATCATCAACATCCAGACCACGGGCGGCGACATCGGTTGCAACCAGAAAGTTGGTGCTGTTCTGTTTGAACTGCACATATACCTGATCACGGTCACGCTGATCCAGGTCGCCGTGCAGGGCGAGGGCGATAAACCCCATGTCGCGCAATATCTGGGTGACTTCTTCGGTTGCTTGTTTGGTATTGCAGAACACCACGGCCTGCTGAATACCAAAGTGGCTTAATACCCGTGCCAGTGCCTGTTCTTTTTCATTGCGTTCGCAGATGACCAGATGCTGCTCGATGCTGTTGCTCTGATGCACGGCTTCGACTTTGACATTCAGCGGGTTGTGCTGAAATTCGGCACTTAACTGGCTGATGTTTTCCGGATAAGTGGCAGAAAACAGCAGGGTCTGACGGTTAGCCGGGGTGTGCGCCACAATATGATGAATATCGTCGGTAAAGCCCATATCGAGCATGCGGTCGGCTTCGTCCAGCACCAGAGTCTGCACCTGATCAATTTTCAGAGTTTCTTTGCGCAGGTGATCTTTTATTCGTCCCGGTGTACCGACCACGATGTGCGCGCCGTGTTCCAGCGAGCCGATTTGTGGGCCAATAGACACACCGCCACACAGCACCACCACTTTAATATTGGCCTGAAAGCGTGCCAGCTTGCGGATTTCTTCCGCCACCTGAGTGCTGAGTTCGCGGGTTGGACACAGGACCAGCGCCTGCACACCAAAAAAGCGCGGATTAATTTTGCTTAATAACGGCAGACCAAAGGCGGCGGTTTTACCGCTGCCGGTTTTGGCCTGAGCAAGAATATCCTGACCGGCCAGTGCCGCTGGCAGAGTCTGCTGCTGTACCGGCGTCATCTGGGTGTAGCCCATGCGCTCAAGATTCTGCAACTGGCTGGCAGGCAGATCGAGCTGACTGAAGGATGAAGATGCGGTGCTGTTCATGAAGGGTTTTTCCGGGTCAGGACCACACCGGTTTCGATATGGTCGGTATAGGGGAACTGATCAAACAGCGCAAAGCGTCTGATCTCGTGGGTGTTGCACAGCACCTGCAGGTTGTCGTGCAGGGTATTGGGGTTACAGGAGATATAAATAATATTGTCGTAGCCCTGCACCTGTTTCACCGATTCATCATCCAGCCCGGCGCGTGGCGGATCGACCAGCACGGTACGGAAATCGTAGCTGCTTAAATCGACACCAGACAGCCGCTCAAAGGTGCGCTCGCCGCGCAGGGCCTGCACAAATTCTTCGCTGGATAAACGGGCAATCACTACGTTATCAAGCTGGTTATCGGCGATATTGACCTGGGCGGCCGCGACCGAGGTTTTGGAAATTTCGGTCGCCAGTACGCGGCGGAAGGTATCGGCCAGTGCCATGGAGAAATTACCGTTGCCGCAATACAGCTCCAGCAGGTCGGATGACGGCTTGCCGTTGTTATCACTATGGTTAATCTCAGCGGCGGCAGAACGTGCCCAGCTCAGCATCTGCTGATTCATCTCGCCATTGGGTTGGGTAAACCCCCCTTCAATCTGGCGGTAGTGCAGGGTCTTGCCGTCCACCTGCAGGGCTTCGTTAACATAATCGCGTTCCAGCACCAGCTTTTGTTTGCGCGAGCGGCCAACAATTGGGAAGCCCAGACGGGCCTGCAGTGCTTCGGCTTCGGCGCGCCATTCATCGCCTAATGGCTTGTGATAAATCAGCGTGATCAGGGCATCACCGCTTAGGGTGGTTAAAAACTCGACCTGAAACAGTTTGCGGCGCAGCAGCTCGTTCGGCTGGATGTCTTCCAGCAGGCGGACCATTAATTTGTTAATCAGATGTGAGGCGATGGGAAATTCACGCACTTCATAGACTTTGCTTTTATCGCCCGGCTCAAACATGGCGTAAAAACAGCGGTCGCCATCGTGCCACAGACGGAATTCCGCGCGCAGGCGGAAGTGGCTCGGGGCACTGGCATGCACCTGTAATGACGGCGGATTAAAGTCGGCAAACAGATCGCGCAGACGCTGTGCTTTTACCTCCAGCAGCTCGGCATAATGCTCGGGGTTTACATGGTGCTGGTAGGGGTCACGCTGTTGCATAGGTCGCCTGTGTGAAATCGGGTTGTGCGGAAGTCGGGTGCATTGTGCCTGTGTATCGTTGTTTACGTGGGTTTGGCCCCGGATCGCGTTGCATCTGCGGATGCGGGCGGAGGCAAAATCCCATTGCAAAAAGGCCGCGTATTATACGGATTGCACGCTATTGTGCATCTTTTAACCTCAGGATGCCGGTTTTAACCTCAGGATGCCGCTTTGTCGCCGCTCAGGCACGGATAATCTCCCCCAAATGCCCCGGGAATGGCAATTTCAGCCTTTTAGCAGGTCTGGTTGTCAGATGCGGCACTGGGCCAGACTGCCATGTTGTGAGATAAAGACGCAGATGGATGATTGGTTTATCCAATCAGGGCTTCATTCAGAGGATGTCACGGCGGCCAATGTGTCGCCGTATTGAATCCGTATTGTGTGAAACATTAACAAACAGAAAGAAGCTGGTCAGGCCGGTCAACAGTGCCCGCCAGCGATGATTTTAATAAGAAAATGTGGCGTCAGGGCAGTAACGTCCGCCCGCGTCCGCCCGTTAAGGCAGGGTTTAGTATGAGCAATGTATTGGCAGAATTGATTGAGCTGTTAAAGCTGGAAGCCATTGGCGTAAACCGTTTCCGTGGTCAGAGCCAGGATCTGGGCTTCCGTAATTTGTTCGGCGGTCAGGTGCTGGGGCAGAGTTTATCGGCAGCCATTCAGACGCTGACTGAGGGCGATTGGGCCCCACACTCACTGCATGCTTATTTTCTGCGTCCCGGTACAGTGACCGACAGCGTTGAATTTGAAGTGGATGTACTGCGCGATGGCCGCAGTTTTGCCACCCGGCAGGTAAAAGCCAGCCAGAACGGCAAGGCGATTCTGACCATGATGTGCTCGTTCCAGCATCCGGAAGCGGGCTTTGAGCATCAGAATCCGATGCCCGATATCAAAGGCCCGGAAGGCATTCCGTCGCAGCTGGAACTGGCGCGCATGTTCCGCGATTACTTCCCGGAGCGGGTTCGCGATATTTACACCGCCGACCAGCCGATTGAAATCCGCGTGCTCGACCCGGTGAATATTTTTGCGCCACAGAAAAAAGAACCGGTGAAATACGCCTGGATGAAGGCCGATGCGCCCATGGGCGATAACCCCAATGTGCACGCCACCATGCTGGCTTATGCCTCCGACTTCAACCTGATTACCACCGCGCTGCACCCGCATGCGGTATCGGTATCGCAGAAAGACATGCAGGTGGCCAGCCTGGACCACAGCGTCTGGTTCCACCGTCCGCTGCGTATGGATGAATGGCTGTTGTATGCCATCGACAGCCCCAATGCCGGTGGTGCGCGTGGCTTCTGCCGCGGCCAATTGTTTAATCAGCAGGGCGAGCTGGTGGCTTCGGTGGCGCAGGAAGGTCTGATGCGCAAGATTGATCTGAACGCCAAATCCGGTGAAAGCAAAGCATGAGCCAGATGTTGCGCTCGGCCCTGATGTTTGCCCGCCGTCCCTGGGCCAAGCCGGCAACGGCGCTGGATGTATTTCATACCCGTTTCCGCGTCTTGCCCTGGGATTGTGACCTGAATCTGCATTTAACCAATACCCGTTATCCGGCCTGGCTGGATCTGGCGCGCACCGAGTTTTTTCTGCGCCTGGGCACCGGCCCATTATTTGTGCGCAAGGGCTGGCGCTCGGTATTGGCCAGCCAGACTTTAACCTTTGTGCGTGAGATCAAACCGCTGGCGCTGGTGGATGTGGAAAGCCGGGTGCTGCACTGGGACCGTAAGTATTTCTATATGGAGCATCGTTTTCTGGTCGATGGCCGTTTACATGCTAAAGCGCTGGCGCGCATTGCGGTGCTGAAGGGCGGCCGGGTGCGCTCGCTGGCGAGCATGCTGCAGGCCGTCGCGCGTCTGAAAAATGAGCCGGATGAGTTGCAGGAAGCGCCACCGGCACCGCTTGAGGTGCTGGCCAAAATCGAATTGCTGGGAGCCAAACGGCAGGCGGAAGAAGAACGCAGCAGCTGATGCTGTGTGGGTTCTGTTTCAGGCGATAAAGTCGTTCAGGCGGATACCAAAGCGGGCCGGGTCTACGGCCTGCAGTATTTCGTCCTGAGTGGTCGGTTTGCTCAGGTCGATGATCTCAACCGGCAGATAACGCTGACTGCTGGTGTTATAAATAACCTTTACCAGCGGCAGGCGCTGATCGGTTTCGGATGCTTCAATCACCACCGCCAGCCGCTGACTTTTCAGCTTCACCAGCGAGCCCACCGGATAAATGCCCATTGAGCGGATAAAACGGTGCACCAGTGTCTGATCAAGATGGGTGCCGCTCCATTCGAGCAGTTTTTTCAGTGCCATCGTTGGTGGCAAACCTTTGTGATACACGCGGTCGGCGGTGATGGCATCGTAGACATCGGCAATGGCGCACATCTTTCCTTCGCGGCAGATATCGCAGTCGTGCAGGCCTTCCGGGTAGCCGCTGCCATCAATACGCTCGTGGTGCTGGGCGGCGACTTTAATGGTCAGCTCGCTCACCCCCGGTGTCTTTTTCAGCAGCTCGCGGCTGAACACCACGTGGTTGCGCATAATAGCGAATTCATCGTCGTTCAGTTTGCCGGGTTTATGCAGCACCTCATCGGGGATCATCACTTTGCCGATATCATGCAGCATGGCGCCAACCACCGCCTGGTGCATGGTCTCGCGGTCAATCTTCAGGCTTTTGGCAAAGATGCCCATCAGAACGGCGAGATTGATGGAGTGTTCAAGCAGGTAATTGTCTTTTTCGCGGATACGGCCAAGGCAGGCGAGGGCGTTGTGATTACGCAGCACCGAATCGACCATACCATCAGCCAGACGGTCGAAGGCTTCTACATCGATGGCGCGGCCAAGCTTCACATCTTTCAGTACATTGCTGACCAGACCTTTGGCCTGGGTGTGGATTTTATTCGCTTTCAGCAGCTCTTCCTGCACACCGCTGCGGGCTTTCTGATCGGGTTTCAGGGTGGCGGCTTTGTCCAGTGCCTGCTGGTTGGCGCGCTCCACTTCGGCGGCGGTCAGAGCATTATCGCCGACATCCAGACCGCGACTGGTGTCGATATACACTTCGCGGATACCACGGCGACGGATTTCGTCGACAATGCTCTGGTCGGGAATGCGACCTTCTTTCTGGTAGTTATGGTGAGGAATCCAGTCGCAGTTCAGGTCTGAGACATACATGTCTGGCTTGAGCTGGTCGACGGAGATTTTTTTGATCATAACGGACTTTCAGAAAAGGGCTTTTCTGAGTATAGACACTGATCGTCCGTCGGCGGTCTTATCGGAAGGTGTAATTGCCGGCCTATTTTACCGGCGATGATGTGTCTGGATTGCTGCTTTCTTCAGCGGGAGTGGTCGTGGTGCGCTCATCCTGTTGCTGCAGTAATTTGCGGGCGGCACTGAAATCAAAGCCGGTATCGTCATTCAGTGCATCGGGGTCGGGACGGATGCCACAGCCGCTGCCTTTAACCGGCAGTAAACCAGCGGTGCCGGGGTGTTTTTTATCACTCATGTGCAGCTCCTGTTTGTCCGGTGGCTGACAGAATTTTGCCACCCTGCAGAGGAGAAATCAGCAGCAACGGATTAATACGGGCGTTGTTCAGGCTGACTGTCCAGTGCAGATGAGGGCCGGTGGCGCGGCCGGTTGCTCCGACCTGACCAAGGCGTTCACCGGCAATAATCTCTTCGCCTTCTTTAACCTCAATAACGCTCATATGGCAGAACATGCTGATCAGCCCCTGACCATGGTCGATAAAGACGCTGTTACCGTTAAAAAAGAAGTCACCGGTCAGCACTACTTTGCCATCGGCTGGCGCCAGAATGGGCGTGCCGGTTGTTGCGGCAATATCCAGCCCACTGTGTGGGTTGCGCTGTTCACCGTTAAAAAAGCGTTTCAGGCCAAAGGCGCTGCTCATATCGCCACGAATGGGCCAGGCCATAGGCTGCCACGGGCGTGCCGGGCTGAAGCTGGTATAAACCGCCGCCATCTGTGCCTGTTCTTTGCGGATACGCGCCAGCTCTGCGGCGCTGGGGTTTACATGCTTCTTTTTAACCGTCAGATGCTGCTCAGGGTAGGCGTGGTCATTAACGGTAAAACGGATGTTTTTATTGCCGGCTTTGATGCTGGCTTCGCCGGGCTGCTGACTGAGTGGAATACCAACCATGGCCAGCCAGGGTTTTTGCTCGTCCGGGCGGATGACCATCACATTCTGTTGATTGAAGCTTACCTGCGGTGGCTGAATACCATAGCCGACAGGAATAACCGTCAGGCCGCCGGGAATACTCTGTTGTAACGGCAGGGGCCCTTCGGCAGGAACCGGGGTGGCGCTCTGGATCGAACCGGCGGCGAACAGCGAGACGATAAACTGCATCATGCTGTGAAAGAGATCGGCCATGTTAATCCTCGCTGGTTTTTCTAGGGCCTGTTAACACTAATTAAACAGGCCTGTTATCGGCTAAAAAATTCTCAAACAAGGCGCTGAGAGTGTGGCCTAACGGGTTAAGCGAACGAACAGCAACGCAGAATGAGGAATTTTTAGCCATAACCCTTCGGGCTGAGGCCAGTTTTCCCCATTAACGTCGTCGCTCGTCATTCATTTAGCCCGCTAATATCACTCCTCTCTCCTTGTTCTGAGAAAAACTGGCTCTCAGCAGGCCCGATTCACTTAGTGTTAACAGGCCCTAGGAGTGGATTTCCGCGTGCGCGGTTTTTTCGCGCCTTCTGGCTGTGGCACGGCACTGTCGGTATGCACGGCGATCACCTCCGACTCCAGCCAGCCGCTGTGTAAGCGACTATGGATGCGCTGGCCTGCAGCAATCTCACTGGCCTGCTGCACCACACGGCCATCGGTTTGCTGGGTAATAGAGTAACCACGGCCAAGAACGTTCAACGGACTCAGGCTGTTCAGCAAATGCGCCTGAGCGGCCAGTTGCTGCTGGCGCTGGGTCAGCCGTTGCTGAATCAGGCGGGTAAATTGTTTTTCCAGTAATGCGACCTGTTGCTGGCGTTCACGCAACAGGCGTTGCGGGTGCTGATGCACCAGTGCCTGCTGCAGCTTCTGCAGGCGGTGATAACGCTGCTGCAGATCCTGTTGCTGTGCCCGTTGCAGACGGATCTCCAGCTGGTCGAGATGTTGCGCACGGTTTTGCAACAGGCGGCCCGGTGCGCGCAGACGTTGCTGAATACGCAGCAAACGTTGCTGTTGCTGCTGCAACTGTCGTTGCATTCCACGCTGCAGGCGCTGGTGGATCAGCTGTATCTGACGAATCTGCTGGCTCTGATCCGGACTAAGTAATTCGGCGGCGGCTGACGGAGTTGGTGCTCTGACATCGGCGACAAAGTCGGCAATGGTAAAGTCCACTTCATGGCCAACGGCGCTGACAATGGGCAGGCGCGAATGGTGAATGGCCCAGGCCACGGCTTCTTCGTTAAAACACCACAGATCTTCGAGAGAACCACCACCGCGGCCAACGATTAACACATCGACATTATTGTCGCGGTTGGCACGCTCAATGGCGGCAACAATGTGTGCCGTGGCGTCACGTCCCTGTACCGGGGTCGGGTAAATATCAATCTCAATCGTCGGGCAGCGACGGCGGAAGACCGTCAGCATGTCATGAATGGCAGCACCGGTCGGGGAGGTGATAATGCCAACCCGGCGTACTGAGGGCATGGGCTGTTTGTATTTGTCATCAAACAGTCCGGCCATGGCCAGACGATCTTTTAACTGCTGAAACGCCAGCAGCAGAGCACCTTCGCCAGCGGGTTTCATCGCATCCACGATCAGCTGGTAGTCGCCACGGTTCTCATACAGGCTGACTTTTGCGCGCAGCTCAACTTTATCGCCTTCTTTTGGCATAAATTTCAGCAGGGCGGTGCGCGAGCGGAACATGGCACAACGCACCTGAGCGCCACTGTCTTTTAAGGTGAAGTACCAGTGGCCGGAAGACGGACGTGACAAATTCGAAATTTCTCCTTCAACACGGACATTGGCGAAAGAAACTTCCAGTAATTGTTTGGCACGCTGGTTCAGCTGGCTGACGGTGAAAATATTGGTGGCTTGCACAAAAGTGAAAGATATCGGTTGTAAGATGTGTTCAGAGGTTGCCATGCTCAGACCGTATTGGCCAGAGATTTTCTTTTGTGTATCAAGGATGTGCGCGGGTTCACTATTAAACTTTTATCCTTATTGATGGCATAGACAGAATGGTTATAACGCGCTAGTGTTAACGCCTTCAGCGCAAGCTGAATCAAATTTTAAATAGGCTGACACAAGGATATAGCCCATGAAAAAGTTTATCGCAGGTGCAATTCTGGTTTCTTCTTCCACTCTGGCGTTTGCCGCTAACCCATACGCTGGTTGTGGTCTGGGCTCAGCTGTTGTATTCCCAGATGCTAACGAATGGCACGAGCACGTACTGGCTGCTACCACCAACGGTACTTCCGGTAACCAGACTTTCGGTATGACTTCCGGTACTCTGGGTTGTGAAGGCGCTAACGGCCCTCTGAAACTGGCTCAGGCGTTCATGGAAGACAACATGGACCAGCTGGCTCTGGACGCTGCTAAAGGTCAGGGCGAAACTCTGGCTGCTCTGGCTGAAGTAATCGGTGTTGAAGCTCAGGACGCTGCTGCTTTCAACCGCACCATGCAGTCTAACTTCGACAGCATGTTCAACGCTGACGCTACTTCTGCTACTGCTTATGAAGCTATGACTTCTGCAATGGCACAAGACGCTGCTCTGCAGAAATACCTGGGTTAATTCCGGTATTGGGGACTGTTCACTCTGAGTAAACAGGCCCTGATAAAAAAGCGCGCCCCGGCGCGCTTTTTTATTGTCTGAATTTTATGTATTAAAAAAGAAGGAGAGATAACGCTATGCGCTGGTCAGGGATACTGGGGCTTTGTGGATTTTTAATGGCTGCATCGTTCGCAGCGCGTGCTGGAGCAACATCTCTGCCAGACGATGACGCATTGCAATCATTGGCTGAAAAACCACAATGGGCGCATTTACTGCATTATCGTCTTCACCCGCTTAAAGGACGTCATCTGAGTCAGAATGACAGCCCGGAATTTTTTCTGGCTGCCGATGGCAAAGAAGATCCGGCGGCAGAATTAAAAGCCGACCTGAATGCTTTTTTACAAACTAATCAGGCGGATGATAAATCGGCGCAGTGTCAGTTTCCTGCACGTTATCATTGGTTAAAACAACAATTACCGGACGTGGCATTTACCGATCAGCGCTGCCCGGCATTTGAAGAATGGCGCGACGAACTCGACGCCCATGCCTTAACGCTTATTTTTCCGGCTTCCCATATTAATTCTCCGTCGTCGATGTATGGCCACACGCTGGTGCGTATGGACCGCGCCGACGATTCGCGCAGCAAATTGCTGGCTTACAGCGTTAATTTTGCCGCCAATGCCGACCCAACCGATAACGAACTGGTATTCAGTTATAAAGGTTTAAGTGGTGGTTACCCCGGCGTGGTATCGGTGATGCCGTACTACGTAAAAACCAATGAATATCAGCACATGGAATACCGCGATGTGTGGGAATACCGGCTGAATTTTACCGAAGCCGAAGTCGCGCAGTTTGTGCGCCACATCTGGGAAACCAAAGACACTTATTACGATTATTTTTTCTTTGACGAAAACTGTTCTTATCGTCTGCTGGCATTACTCGATGCCAGTTCAGAACGCGCCGATTTAGCCGAGGCTTTTACCTATAAAGCCGTGCCGGTCGATACCATCCGCGCGTTATGGCAAAACGACCTGGTGGAAAATACCGAATACCGTCCTTCAGCCGCCAGTGATATGGAATTTAAAAGCACTCAGGTGAATGACGACGTGCTGGCTGCGGCGCAGGCTCTGGTCGACAGCGACGAGGATATCGAAAGCCTGATCGCCGGCTTAAATGCACAGGATCAGGTGCGTGCACTGGAACTCAGCCACGCTTATGCCCGTTATCTGGCAATCAAGAAAAAGCAGGCCAATCCGGTGTTGCGTAAACGCACCCTGGCCTTACTGTCAGCCCGGGCCAAACGTCCGGCGACGGCGGATTTTACCGATGTGCCAATGCCTGCTGTGCGTGATGATCAGGGCCATCTCACTTCCCGTGCCGGCCTCTGGGGCGGGCAGGTGAGTGCATCTGGTGAGACTCAGGCCTACAGCGATCTGAGCTGGCGTATTGCTTACCACGACGTCCTCGATCTGCCGTCCGGTTTTGTGCCTGGCTCACAGATTCAGATGGGGCAGTGGGATCTGCGTGTCTGGGAAGATGAAGGCGTTAAGCTGCAACGCTTTAAAGTGGTGGATGTGCTGTCGCTCAGTCATCAAACCTATTTTCAGCGTCCGGTAGCCTGGGCGGTAACCGCCGGTGCCGAGCGTTTTCTGGGGGCTGAAGCTGAGCTGCATGGCTATTTAAAAGTGGCCTTTGGCCGGGCGTATCAGACCGCGCTCGGTCGCTGGTATGGTCTGGCAGAAACCCAGTTGCTGGCGGATAACCAGTTTGAAGATGGCTACCAGCTCAGCTTCGGCCCGCGTGTTGGCTGGCTGTTGCAACATGAGCAGGTGCAGGCGCAGGTCGAAGCCAACTGGCAGCCGCTGAATACCGGTGATGACACCGTACGTCGCAGCCTGCGTGCCGAGGGTGGTTATGCGCTGGGGCAGAATCTGCAGTTACGCTTAAAAGCTGAACGTCAGTTGTTTGCCACCGATGCCGGCACCGCAGGTGTCAGTGAAGTCTCCGCCGGTATGCAGTGGTATTTCTGATGAGACGGGTGGTGCGGGTATTACGCAGACCAATTAGTCTGGCACCGGCGCTGCTTATTGTGCTGATGCTGGGCGGTTGTACCGCCACCACCGGCCTGTTTTTCTATCCGCAGACCGTCTGGATCTCGACCCCTGCCGATGTGCCACTGCCTTACGAAGACATTAGCCTCCGCGCCCATGACGGCACCCGGCTGCACAGCTGGTGGCTGCCGGCGCAGGGCGAAGACAGTGGCATTATGGTGCTGTATCTGCACGGCAATGCCGAAAATATCAGCAGCCACAGCCGCAGTATTTACTGGTTGCCGCAGCAGGGCGTCAGCGTGCTGGCATTGGATTACCGCGGTTTTGGCGCCTCGGAAGGGCAGGCACTGATGCCCGATGTGCTGCAGGATATCGAAGCCGCTGCACAATGGCTGCGTAGGCAGCATCCGGATAAACAGCTGGTGGTGTTAGGGCAGAGTATTGGCGCGGCGCTGGCCATCAACTTTGTTGCCCGTGCGCAGGATGAGTATCAGATTCAGGCGCTGGTTCTCGATGCGCCTTTCAGTGGTTTCGCAGCGGTTGCCCGCCATGCAATGAGCAGCAACCTGATCGGCTGGCTGATCTGGCCCTTTACCGTTCTGGTACCCACCGACTGGGACCCGGAAGATCACGCCGCCGCCATTACCATCCCGACGCTGATCATGCACAGCGCGGATGACCGGGTGATTCCCTATCAGCAGGGGCGCGAAATTTTTACCCGTATGAGCGCGCAGCGTGGGCAGCAGGGCGGCAGTGCAGACAACAGTGCGCTGTGCTGGCTCGACAGCCGCGGCGGCCACATTGCCTCCTTTGCCTTTGCCGATCTGCGCGAGGCGACCTTCAGTTTCCTGCAAACTCAACGCTGTCCGGCGTTTACCGCTCCCTGAGCTTTCGTTATAATGCTGCGCCTTTCCCATACCCTCGTTCTGGAAGGCACTTTATGTTGCGAATCGCTCAGGATGCACTCACCTTTGATGACGTGCTGCTGGTTCCCGGTTATTCCGAAGTTCTGCCCAATCAGGTTACCCTGAAAACCCGCCTGACCCGTGGCATTCAGCTCAACATCCCGCTGATCTCTGCCGCCATGGATACCGTAACCGAAGCCCGTCTGGCCATTGCCATTGCACAGGAAGGCGGTCTGGGTATCGTACATAAGAACCTCACCATCGAAGAACAGGCCGCGGAAGTCCGTAAGGTTAAAAAATTCGAAAGCGGTGTGGTTAAAGACCCTATCACCGTACCAAGCACCACCACCATCCGTGAATTGCTGGAGCTGACTCAGCTGCACAACATCTCCGGTATGCCGGTTGTGGATGGCGATGAGCTGGTGGGTATTGTGACCAGCCGTGACGTGCGTTTTGAGAAAAACCTCGACGCCACCGTCGCCAGCGTGATGACCCCTAAAGATCAGCTGGTTACCGTTCAGGAAGGCACCAGTGCCCAGGACGTACAGGACCTGCTGCATATTAACCGTATCGAAAAAATTCTGGTGCTGAATGCCGCAGGCAAACTGGCCGGTCTGATGACGGTAAAAGACATCGATAAAGCCCGTGCTTACCCGAACGCTGCCAAAGATGACCAGGGTCGTCTGCTGGTCGGTGCTGCGGTGGGTACCGGTGCTGGTACCGACGAGCGCGTTGCTGCGCTGGTAAAAGCCGGTGTTGACGTGATCGTGGTGGACACTGCCCACGGCCACACCTCCAATGCCTTTGGTACCGGTGTTATTGACCGTGTGCGCTGGGTAAAAGAAAACTACCCGCAGGTGCAGGTAATTGGCGGTAACATCGCCACCGCCGAAGCGGCGATTGCGCTGGCTGAGGTCGGTGTTGACGGCGTGAAAGTGGGTATCGGCCCGGGTTCTATCTGTACTACCCGTATCGTTGCCGGTGTGGGTGTACCACAGATCTCCGCCGTGGCTAACGTTGCCGCCGCGATGGAAAAATACGGTATTCCGGTGATTGCCGACGGTGGTATCCGTTTCTCCGGCGATATCGCCAAAGCCATTGCCGCCGGTGCCAGCGTGATTATGGTTGGCTCCATGCTGGCCGGTACCGACGAGGCACCGGGTGAAGTGGAACTGTTCCAGGGCCGTGCTTATAAGTCTTACCGTGGTATGGGCTCGCTGGGCGCCATGGATCAGTCGCAGGGTTCTTCTGACCGTTACTTCCAGGACAAAAAAGCCGGTGCCGATAAACTGGTACCTGAAGGTATCGAAGGCCGTATCGCCGTTAAAGGTCCGCTGACCAATATCGTGCATCAGCTGATGGGCGGCGTACGTGCCTCCATGGGCTATACCGGTTGTGCCACCATCGACGAAATGCGTACCAAACCACAGTTTGTGCGCATTACGGCCGCAGGGATGAAAGAGTCCCACGTGCACGATGTGCAGATTACCAAAGAAGCGCCAAACTACCGTCTGGGTTAACACCAGCGGGCTTTGATTTTTCTGGGGATGCACTGCATCCCCGCTTTCGTTTTACGGGAATTAGTTATGTCTCAAGACATTCATGCTCAACGTATCCTGATTCTGGATTTCGGTTCACAGTACACCCAGCTGATCGCCCGTCGTGTGCGCGAAATTGGTGTTTTCTCTGAAATCCGTGCCTGGGATATGGACGAAGCGGAAATCCGCGAATACAACCCAACCGGTATTATCCTGGCCGGTGGCCCTGAGTCGGTTACCGAAGAAGGTTCGCCACGTGCGCCGGAAGTCGTGTTCAACATGGGGCTGCCGGTACTGGGTATCTGCTACGGCATGCAGACCATGGCCGAACAGATGGGCGGCAAGGTAGAAAGCTCCACCATCCGCGAATTTGGTTACGCCCAGATTGCGGTAGAAGGTAACAGCCGTCTGCTGCACGACATCAAAGACCATGTCGACGCTGCCAGCGGTAAAGCCCTGCTTGACGTATGGATGAGCCACGGTGACAAAGTGGTGCGCATGCCGGAAGGCTTCGAGCTGATGGCCTCAACGCCAAGCTGCCCGATTGCCGGTATGTTCCACGCTGAGAAAAACTTCTTCGGCGTACAGTTCCACCCGGAAGTAACCCACACCCTGCAGGGCAAGCGTCTGCTCGAACATTTCGTACTGGAAATCTGTGGCTGTGAAGCGCTGTGGACACCAGCAAAAATCATCGAAGACCAGATCGAAAAAGTCCGCGCTCAGGTGGGCACGCAGAAAGTTCTGCTGGGCCTGTCTGGTGGTGTCGATTCTTCTGTGGTTGCCGCGCTGCTGCACAAAGCCATCGGCGACCAGCTGACCTGTGTGTTCGTTGATAACGGCCTGCTGCGTAAGAACGAAGGCGATGCCGTTATGGATATGTTCGCCAAAAACATGGGCGTACGTGTTATCCGTGCCGATGCCGAGAAACTGTTCCTCGATGCACTGGCCGGCGTATCTGAGCCTGAAGCCAAGCGTAAGATCATTGGCGGTAAATTCATCGAAGTATTCGATGCCGAAGCCACCAAACTGACCGACGTAAACTTCCTCGCCCAGGGTACGATTTATCCGGACGTGATTGAATCAGCGGCTTCCAAAACCGGTAAAGCCCACGTGATTAAATCCCACCATAACGTTGGCGGTCTGCCGGACGATATGAAGATGGAACTGGTTGAACCACTACGCGAACTGTTTAAAGACGAAGTGCGTAAAATCGGTCTGGAACTGGGTCTGCCATACGATATGGTTTACCGTCATCCGTTCCCGGGTCCGGGTCTGGGTGTACGTATTCTGGGTGAAGTGAAAAAAGAATACGCCGACATCCTGCGCGAAGCCGATGCCATCTTTATTGAAGAGCTGCATAACTTCGACTGGTACCACAAAACCTCCCAGGCTTTCGCGGTATTTATTCCGCAGAAATCCGTGGGCGTAGTGGGTGATGCCCGCCGTTACGAGTGGGTGATTGCCCTGCGTGCGGTAGAAACCATCGACTTTATGACGGCCCGTTGGGCGCACCTGCCGTACGAGCTGCTGGAAAAAGTATCGAACCGTATTATTAACGAAATCGAGCATGTTTCCCGCGTGACCTACGATGTGTCGAGCAAGCCGCCAGCGACGATTGAGTGGGAGTAAACCGACAGGTTTACGGCTTGCTACCACGCTCTGTGTGGTAGTGCTTGTCGCATGACGGGATAATAAAAACGGCAGCTTCGGCTGCCGTTTTTATTGGTGGCGGGAGTGACTCGCTCCCACGCTCCGCGTGGTAGTGCCTGCTGCTTGGCGGTGGTGCTTTGAACGACTCGCTCCCACGTTCTGCGTGGTAGTGCCTGTGGCTTGGTGGTGGGAGTGGTGGGAGTGGTGGGAGTGGTGGTGCTCTGAGTTGTAGCCGCTGCGCGGACTGGCGTATTTGGCTGCCGCCGGGTTTTATGACCTCTTTGAGGGGTCTTACCCCTCACGTCGGTTGGGCGCTTACTCCTGACCGCCATGGATGGCGGAAATGCAGATTGTGCAGGAGCACACAATCGGCCCGCTTCGCGCTGTGCAGGACTTAATCCGATCTGAATAACTCTGCGATCTCGATAACGCGAATAATGGCCCGTCCCTGGGCCTATTCGCTCGTCCGGCATCCATGCCGGGACGTACCGGCGCAGACTTATTCAAACCGGCGTCCTGCAGGCGCATTAATCGTAACGCGAAGCCGCATTTCAAAGCAGGCGCTGCCCTGTGTGAGTGGCTTTTAGCCGCGAAGGCTCGTGCTCGCTACAACGCTCCGACTCGCTCCCACGCTCCGCGTGGTAGTGCCTGCTGCTTGAATATCCAATATCCAGCGACCCCGTAGCTATTTTTCTACCTAACCTTCCTGACTCCCACCAGAAAACACCAGCGGAAGCAGCGCTGTGAGACTGATCATGCTTGTCCATAGCCCGCAAATGGCCAGTGGGATCAGCAACCAGAGTGAGTAACGGCGCTGTTTCAGCAGCAAAAATCCTGAAATCGCTATGCTTAATGCCGACAGCAGGTTGATTGTCCAGAGCAGATAAAAACCGGTCAGATCAACGGATGGGGCTACCCAGCTCAGGTAGTTAAGCTTTGCCTGATTAAAACCAACAAAAGCCATAATGGTTAAGGCAATAGCGGTCAGCAGCAGAATAAAGGCTCCGATGTTGAGCAGCATTTTCTGCCGCGGCGAGAGTTGCAGTGCTGGCGCGTTATTTATATTCAGAGTCATGGTGGAGTCATCGTTTTATTATTGTCGGAGGCCGTTATAAGGGCGGTTACGGTGACGAATATTACCGCAGATTATACGTTTTATTATTCTGGTATGGCCAAGCCGGTCTGAAGTGGCGCCTGTTTTCCTAGGACCTGTTAACACTAAGTGAATCGGGCCTGCTGAGAGCCAGTTTTTCTCAGAACAAGGAGAGAGGAGTGATATTAGCGGGCTAAATGAATGACGAACGACGATGTTAATGGGGAAAACTGGCCTCAGCCCGAAGGGTTATGGCTAAAAACCCCTCATCCTGCGTTGCTGTTCGCTCGCTTAACCCGTTACCAACCTGTCTGGAACAGGTTGGCGTGCCAACCCCGAAGGGGTGAAGCACAGGGATGTGCTGAACATCCCACACTCTCAGCGTCTTGCCTGAGAAATTTTTAGCCAATAACAGGCCTGTTTAATTAGTGTTAACAGGCCCTAGAGAAGATCAGGCGGGTGTAATGAAGTGAAGAACATCCGGAATAAATGCACTTTATGAATCGCCCCCTTATCTTTTAAAAAAGATAAGGGGGCAGGGCAGCATCAGAGTTTTGCTGCGAGGCGCACACCCTGATCAATCGCACGGCGTGCATCCAGTTCGGCGGCAACGTCGGCACCACCAATAAGGTGAACGCTGAGGCCGCTGTCCTGCAGTTCGTTAAATAAACCGCGCTCAGATTCCTGACCGGCACAGATGACGATGTTATCGACGTCCAGCACCTTGGCTTCACCGTTAATAGTGATGTGCAGGCCCTGATCATCAATGAGGTCGTAGCTAACACCCGGCATCAGTTTTACGTCGCGAGCTTCAAGCCCTGCACGGTGAATCCAGCCGGTGGTTTTGCCCGGCCCGGTCAGTTTTTTCTGCTTACGTTGCAGCAGGAAAATCTCACGTTGCGGCATTTCCACTTCGGGTGCTTTCAGACCACCGGCGGTGGCATAGCTGGTATCAATGCCCCATTCCTGATTGAACTTAGCGGTGTTGAGGCTGGCGCTTTCGCCTTCATGGGTCAGGAATTCGGCCACATCAAAACCAATACCACCGGCACCGATAATCGCGACTTTTTTGCCGACGGGCTTACGGTCACGCAATACGTCGAGATAGCTCATTACTTTCGGATGGTCGATGCCCGGCACGGGTGGTGTGCGCGGCACAATACCGGTTGCCAGTACGACTTCGTCGAAGCCTGCGGCTTTCAGTTCTTCGGCGGTAACGCGGGTATTGAGGTTGAGTTTTACCCCGGTCAGTTCGATCTGTTTACCGAAGTAGCGCAGGGTTTCGTAGAACTCTTCTTTGCCCGGTACGGTTTTGGCAATGTTGAACTGGCCGCCGATCTGGCTGCCGGCATCAAACAGCTCAACATGGTGTCCACGCTGGGCGGCGGTAACGGCGAAGCCCAATCCTGCCGGGCCGGCACCGACCACCGCAATGCGTTTGGCGGCGGTGGTGTCCTGCAGTGGAATTTCAGTCTCGTGGCAGGCGCGTGGGTTGACCAGACAGGAGGTGATTTTCATGGCGAAGGTCTGGTCGAGACAGGCCTGGTTACAGCCGATGCAGGTGTTGATTTCGTCGGCGCGGCCCTGAGCGGCTTTTTCAACAAAGAAGGCATCGGCCAGGAACGGACGTGCCATCGACACCATGTCGGCACAGCCGTCCGCCAGTATCTGTTCGCCCACTTCCGGCGTGTTGATGCGGTTGGTGGTGACCAGTGGAATCTTCACGGCGCTCATCAGTTGTTTGGTGACCCAGGCGAACGCCGCACGTGGCACCTTGGTGGCAATGGTCGGTACGCGTGCTTCGTGCCAGCCGATGCCGGTGGTGATGATGGTGGCGCCGGCGGCTTCAATGGCTTTGGCCAGCTGGATCACTTCGTCGAGGGTTGAACCACCTTCGACCAGATCGAGCATAGACAGACGGTACAGGATGATAAATTCCGGTCCGACACGTTCACGCACTTTGCGCACAATTTCGATCGCGAAGCGGATGCGGTTTTCGTAACTGCCGCCCCATTCATCGTCACGATGGTTGGTGCGCGCAGCAATAAACTGGTTGATCAGGTAGCCTTCGGAGCCCATCACTTCGACGCCATCGTAGCCTGCTCTCTGTGCCAGACCTGCACAACGGGCGAAGCTCTCGATGGTTTCCAGAATCTGGTCGTGGCTCAGTTCACGCGGTACGAAAGGGTTGATCGGCGCTTTTAAGGCGCTGGGTGCAATCTGGTTCGGCTGGTAGCTGTAGCGGCCGGTGTGCAGAATCTGCATGGCAATTTTGCCGCCATTGGCGTGCACGGCGTCTGTGACCACGCGGTGATGTTCGGCTTCTTCCTCGGTCGTCAGTTTGGCTGAACCCTGAAAAACAACACCGTATTCATCCGGTGAAATACCACCGGTTACGATCAGACCAACGCCACCACGGGCCCGTTCGGCGTAGAAGGCGGCCATGCGCTCGAAGCCGTGTTCAACTTCTTCCAGGCCCAGGTGCATGGAGCCCATAAGCACGCGGTTACGAAGGGTGGTAAAGCCCAGATCCAGTGGCGCAAGCAGGTGAGGGTAAAGCGTCGAGGTCATCACGGTGATCCTTTTATGCAATTAGTTGCATCTTTATACTCACTGGAGTCTTTAATTGCAACTTGTTGCATAAAAGCATTATCCTGCGTCGGAAATCCTTAAATGAGTTACCTATGTCATTGCCTCATGCGTTACTGACCTCGTTGCTGGAGCAACCCTGCTCGGGTATGGATCTGGCCCGGCGCTTCGGGCGTTCCATCGGCTTCTTCTGGCCGGCGACGCATCAGCAGATATACAAAGAGCTGGGCAAGCTGGAGGCCGCTGGCTGGGTTCGCTCAACTGCAGAAGAGGGTGCGCGTGGCCGGAAGCGGTGCTACGAGGTCTTGCCTGCGGGTGAGCAGGAACTTAAACGCTGGGTGGCGGAGGCGGATGACCCGCCACCTTTGCGCGATGCCATGATGGTGCGCTTAAGGGCGGAAGCTGCACTGGGCACAGGCGCCGGGGTTGAGAATGATCTGCTGCACAGGCTGGCCCGGCACCGCACGCAGCTGGCTTTGTATGAAGACATTGAACAGCGTGATTTCACCGGCCGGGAATTATCGGCGGCTGAGCAATTGCAGTATCTGATTCTGCAGTCCGGTCTGGCTACGGAGCGCGAGCATATCCGCTTTTGCGAAAAAGCGCTGGCGCTGCTGGAGGCGCTGGAACCCGCAGAGAGTTAAGCGCGGGTAATCTCTTTTGCCGTCAACCAATGTGGCATGGTGGCCAGTTGCCCTGCCTTATAATCCTGCGCGCACCTTATCCCGGAGTAACTGATTTCGCGGCTGTTCCGTCGTCTCACCTTCCTGATGACAGCAGAAAGCGCCAGCGGGTTGATTGCACAGAGCAGGTAAAAACCAGTAAGGTCAGCGGATGGGGCTATCCGGTTCAGATCGTTCAGTTTTGCCTGATTAAAATTAAGAAAAGTTTTAATGATTAACGCAATGGCACTCAGCAGCAGAATAATAGCTGCGGTATTGAGCAGCATTTTTTACCGGGGAAATAGTTGCAGAGGTGCTGAGTTTCAGAGGTGCAGAGCTGCGTCTATTCAGAATCACAACCGTATAGTTTGCGCCATACAGCATTTATCGGCTGTTTATTGAAGAGTTAGTATTTACTGATTCGGGCTGTTAATGGGCAGCCTGAGCATAAACCGGGTTTTGTCCGGAACCGATGTCACTTCGATAGAGCCATGATGAAGTTCTGCAATGGATTTGACGATTGCCAGACCAAGCCCCACACCTTCACGCTGGCTGTTCCCTCTGGAGGGGTCTGTCTGGTAAAAGCGGTCAAACAGCCGGCTCAGGTGTTTCTCATCGATCTTTTTCCCGCCATTTTCAATCGTGATCAGCGCCTGATTTTCCTGCTGTGTTACGCAGATACCGACGTCTGCTCCCGCTGGGCTGTGGTTGATGGCGTTGGATATCAGGTTGTTCAGAGCCCGCCGGAACATGGTGCGGTCTACCTCAGCCATTACGGCGTCACCCGATACTTTAAGCGGCACCTGTTTTTCTTCCGCCAGCGGTTCAAAGTAGTCGGTAAGCGCTTTGATTTCTTCTGCCAGGTTCAGTGAGATTTTTTCCAGCGTTAATTGTTTATTGTCAGTTTTTGCCAGCCACAGCATATCGCGGATCATAACGCTGAGTCTGTCGTACTCTTCAAGGCTGGAATAAAGTATGTCGCGGTATTCTTCTGTGCTTCTGTCTTTATTGAGCGCTACCTGAGTTTGGGTGCTGAGGTTGGTAATTGGTGTTCGCAATTCATGGGCAATATCCGCTGAAAACTGGGAAAGCTTCTGAAAGCTCTCTTCAACGTGGCTGATCATTTCATTAAAGGCCTGAATCAGTTCGCTTAATTCTTCGGGGGCGTGGTCGGAATTCAGGCGATGGCTGAGGTTGTGTACATCAATATTCTGAATTTCTTTGCTCAGCCGGTGGAGTGGCCGGTGGCCGATACGAATAGCTACCCAGGCCGCAACAATTGTCAGGATGCCGGCGAGCAGCATCAGGCCCCACAGGGTTTTACGGAAATTCTGCATAAAATCGTGGTGAAAATCGGTGGTCACCGCGACCGCAATTTTAGCGCCATCAATAAAACGATTCAGTGACTCTGGTGTGAGTATTGCTCCCTGATATTGGTGATCTCCGGTCTGCCATTTATATAAATTGTCTGCCCGAATTGATTTGATTACGGATGCATTGTTGAGCAGTGGCGAAAAGTCCGGCTCGGTACCTGTATAGATGGGTAATCCCTGCTTATCGAACACCGCAAAGTAAATACCGTGATGACCGGAAACAGCATTTTGCAACCGGGACTCCAGTGTCTGCCCGGTAAATTTATCCAGCCCCAGAATCGCTTTTTCAACTGAAAGGGCAACCACGCGGAGCTCATCGGCATCCTGCTGATTAAAATGGTGCAACACTGATCGTTGCACCAGCAAACCCAGAATGATAAAGCAAAGCACGATGGCCAAACCGACCAGCAGTGCCATATGCAGCGCTAATGACAGGGGACGGCGGTCAGATTTCACGCTGAGCGTCCAGAACGTAGCCCATGCCGCGCACGGTATGAATTAATTTGGTTTCAAAATCGTCATCAATTTTTGATCGTAAGCGCCGTATGGCAACATCAATAACATTGGTGTCGCTGTCAAAATTCATATCCCAGACCTGAGAAGCAATTAAGGAGCGTGGCAAAACTTCGCCCTGGCGTCTTAACATTAATTCCAGTAAGGCAAATTCTTTGTTGGTCAGATTAATACGTTGTTTATTGCGGTGAGCAACCCGGCGTTTGAGATCCAGGGTTAAATCGGCGATGTGCATTTCATCCAGTTCGGATTTGGGCTGCCCCCGTCGTAGCAGGGTTCTTACGCGTGCCAGTAATTCAGCAAAGGCAAAGGGTTTAACCAGATAATCATCGGCGCCAAGTTCCAGCCCTTTAACGCGATCATCTACCGAATCCCGGGCGGTGAGAAACAGCGTAGCAGTATCGCAATGACGCTCACGCAGCGAACGCAATATCTGCCAGCCATCAATGTCCGGCAACATGACATCAAGAATAATCAGTTCGAAGGTTTCGGTGACTGCAAGGTGGTGGCCGTCCAGTCCGTTATTAGCCAGTGAGACCGAGAACCCCGCTTCGGTGAGCCCTTTGCGTAAGTACTCGCCCGTTTTAGCTTCGTCCTCAATGATGAGTAATTTCATCAGCAGACTCCCAGGTCAGAGGTGGCGCAGTCTAGTTATCGGTGGCTGACGATAAGATGACAGTTACATTACATCAATGTAATCAATGCGTCACTTTGAGGTCAGTTACCGGCTCTTATTCTACAGGCTATCCGTTGAATTCATTTTTTACATTAAGACTGAGTCTATGAATAAAAAATATTCTTTAACACAAGGCCAGGCTCCGCTGTCGAGACGGCGCTTTGTTCAGGGGCTGGGGACTGCCGGAGTTGCTTTATCACTGTCTGGTTTGATGGGAACCCGCGCGTTTGCGGCCGGCGCAGAGGGTAGTGCGTCTGTACCGCTGCTGAAGGGCACCAGTTTCGACCTAGAAGTGGCCGAGCAACGGGTTAATTTTACCGGTGTTGTACGGACAGCGACGACGATTAATGGCTCTGTTCCGGCACCGACGCTGATCTGGCGTGAAGGCGAAACGGTCACCATACGCGTGACCAACCGTCTGTCGGTACCTACCTCGATTCACTGGCATGGGATTATTTTGCCGTTTCAGATGGACGGTGTGCCAGGTATCAGTTTCCGCGGCATTGCCCCCGGCGAAACCTTTACCTACCGCTTTAAAGTGCAACAGAGTGGCACTTATTGGTATCACTCCCACAGCGGCTTTCAGGAAATGACCGGCATGTACGGCAGCATCATCGTGTTGCCGGCTGCGGGTGAGCGTTTTCCGGCAGACCGGGACTATGTTGTGCAGCTCTCAGACTGGACCGATGAAGATCCGATGGCGGTGTTCGCCAAGCTCAAGCACCAGAGTGATTACTACAATTTTAACCAGCCAACGGCTGTTGATTTTGCCCATGATGTTTCCGCTGTCGGGGTTCAGCAGGCACTTTCCCAGCGGCGCATGTGGAATCAGATGCGCATGAGTCCGGGTGATCTGGCCGATGTTTCGGCAGAAACCTTTACCTACCTGATGAACGGCACAACCCCTGCCGGTAACTGGACCGGGCTGTTTAAACAGGGTGAGAAAGTACGTCTGCGCTTTGTTAACGGCGCCAGCAATACTTTTTACGATGTGCGTATTCCAGGTCTGCCGCTGACGGTTGTGCAGACTGACGGCCAGGATGTGGAGCCGGTAACGGTAGATGAATTCCGCTTTGGCCCGGGCGAAACCTACGATGTTGTGGTTTCGCCTGAGGAGGATGCGTACACCATTTTTGCGCAATCTATGGATCGCAGCGGCTATGCCAGCGGTACCTTGTCAGTGCGCAGCGGGCTGACCGCGATTGTGCCGGCGCTGGACCCTCCGCAGCCGCTGACCATGGCCGATATGATGGGCCAGATGAACGGCATGAACCACAGTGGCCACGGCAGTATGCCGATGGGGCAGATGAAGGGGATGAGCCACGACAGTATGCCGATGGATGGCATGAACCACGATGGCATGAGCATGAACCACGACGGCATGAGCATGAACCACGACGGCATGAGCATGAATCACGACGGCATGACCATGAATCACGATGGCATGAGCATGAATCACGATGGCATGACCATGAACCACGATAGCCGGGCACTGGCGAAGCCTTCTCAAACCGTACGTCATGCCCGCACCGAATACGGACCGGGTACCGATATGCGCGTCGATAGTCCACGCACAAATCTTGATGATCCGGGTGTCGGATTGCGTGACCTGAGCCAGAGTGGATTACGGCCGCCGGGTCACCGGGTGCTGACTCTGGATATGCTGCATACCATCGGCGGTTCGCTGGATAAGCGGGTGCCGGAACGGGAAGTCGAACTGCACCTTACCGGCAATATGGAACGCTACGCCTGGTCTTTTGACGGGCTGGAATTCGGCCAGTCTACGCCGGTGCATTTCCGTCACGGCGAGCGGCTGCGGGTGATTCTGCAGAACGACACCATGATGACCCATCCTATGCATATGCACGGCATGTGGAGTGAGCTGGAAAACGAACGCGGCGAGTTTGTTGCCCGCCGCCACACCATTCCGGTGCAACCAGCGCAGCGCATCAGTTTTCAGGTTACGGCGGATGCGCTCGGACGTTGGGCCTGGCACTGCCATCTGCTGTTTCATATGGATGCGGGCATGTTCCGCGAGGTGGTGGTGTCATGAGCATATACAAAGAGCTCTCCGTTCTGGCGGCCGCCATCGTTATCAGCAGTTACAGCCTGTCAGCCCCGGCTGAGAGCATGGCCGGTATGTCACATGATGATATGCCAGCCTCGTCAGCGGCGGACGCAGAATCAGCACCCATGACGATGGGCACGATGCGTATGCAGGGTGGCAAGGCACCGGCCGACGCCCGCGATCCGCACAGCTATGCCAATGGCATGACGCTGGACAGCGGTGCTTATGTGCTGCCGGCGGTACCCCGTTTACGTCTGGCCGATGAGCACAATTTCTGGGCTGTGGCCTTTAACCGTTTTGAGGCGGTGAGAGCAGATGACGGCGATTACGGACTCTACGATGCCCAGGCCTGGTTTGGTGGCAGCTACGATCGCGCCGTAATCAAGGCTGAGGGCGAGGTGGTAGCCGGCACGCTGGAAGAAAGCCAGACCGAGCTGCTCTACAGCCATGCTGTAACCGCTTATTGGAATGTGCAGGCCGGGGTGCGCCACGACAGTGGTTCAGGCCCGGATCGTAACTGGCTCGGAGTGGGAATTCAGGGGCTTGCGCCTTACTGGTTCGAGGTTGATGCCACGCTTTATGCCGGTGAACAGGGACGTTCGCTGTTGCAGGTTGAGGCGGAATACGAGCTGCTGTTAACGCAGCGCTGGATTGTGCAGCCGCGCGCGGAAATGACCCTCTACGGCAAGTCTGATTCGGATAATGGTATCGGCCGTGGCCTTTCGGCCATCGATGCCGGCGTGCGCCTGCGTTATGAGTTCAGCCGCCAGTTCGCTCCCTATGTGGGCGTGGAATGGCAGGGCCGGTTTGGCGACACCGCCGATGCGGTCCGGGCCGGTGGTGATAGTCCCCGCGCTGCCGACTGGGTGGCCGGGTTAAGGTTCTGGTTTTAACGGTAATAACCATTTTTCAACCATAAGGTGTGTGACATGAAAACAATATCAACAGCTGTTTGGGTACTGGTTTCCGGCATTGCATTTTCGGCGCTGGCCAATGCCCATGATCCTTCTGAACATGCGGCGAAAGGTGAAAGCCCTGACTGCAGTGCGATGCCGGACATGCATCAGGCGTCAATGAACGCATCCGATCCGGTGATGCAGGCGATGATGAAAAAATGCGCAGAGGCCATGCACGGTAATGCAGAGGATCAGAAGCAGGATCAGAAACATGGTTCCGCCCATAAAGATGACAGCGGGCATCATCAGACATCCGGCGGGCATGATGACGGTGATCAACATGGGCATTAATCCTGACGGCACAGGATGCATAACCCCTGAAGGGGCTATCAGGACCGGGCAGGAGATATCATGTTGAATATCATCAGGGGCATGATTCTGGCAGGCGTTATTCTGCTGCTGGCGGGCTTTGGCTTTATTTATTCCGGCGTGTATTCCGTGGCTGCCGACACGCCGCATAACCCTTTGACCTATTGGCTGCTGGAGACGTTACGGGAGCGATCAATTGACAGAGCCTCCCGGCCGCTTGATGTGCCGGATCTCAACTCAGCTGATTGGCTGCTGGCCGGTGGTCCGGATTACAACGAGATGTGCGCCGGTTGTCATTTACGGCCGGGAAAAACCTATAGTGATATGAGCCTTGGCTTATATCCCGTGCCTCCCAATTTAACCGCCGGTCTGGATGAGCATGAACATGCGGGCGACGATAAACAAAGCCTTGCCCGTCGTCAGTTCTGGATTATTAAACACGGTATTAAAGCCTCTGGCATGCCTGCCTGGGGTAAGACCCACGACGATCAGCGTATCTGGGCTATGGTGGCTTTCCTGCAACGTCTGCCGGAGCTGACTGAGGAGCAATATCAGATTCTGACGGCGAGGGATAAGGCCAGCTCCGGACATCACTAGCCTGAGCGGAAAACTACTGGCTCCGGCAGTGCTGCGCTGATCAGGCCCGGCCTGAAAACGGGGGAATATGACCTGTTATTTAAGTGGAATATTGCGGACAAGAGGATAACAAAGTGGCTACAGAGACTACGGATAGTGCTGCATCAACGCGGTCACCCGACAGACATCTGCCGCGGCAGGAACTGTTGGTTGAAGGTGCCAGTTGCGCCAGTTGTGTGAAAAAAATTGAGACTGCACTGCAACATGTACCCGGTGTAACTAAGGCCGAAATGAACTTAGCGCAACGCACGGTCAGCATTGAGGGCAGCGCCGATGCCGGTGCACTGATTCAGGCGGTCGAGCAGGCCGGTTACGGTGCCAAAGTTCAGCAGGCGGAAAGTGAAAGCGACGCCCTGGCGGAAAAAGAGCAAGCCGACTGGGCCTATTACAAACGCCTGATGCGGGAAATGACCATCGCACTCGGCCTTGGGATACCGCTGATGATCTATAGCCTGGTCGTTGGCGAAATGACCGTTACCACCACCAGTGAACGCATAGTCTGGTTGATTGTCGGGCTGCTGACACTGGCCGTGATGGTATTTTCCGGCCGGCATTTTTATGTGGGAGCCTGGCAGTCGTTTAAAAATCATTCGGCAAATATGGATACCCTGATTGCTCTGGGGACAGGTACGGCCTGGATCTATTCGATGGTGGTGGTGTTGGCTCCTGATGTGATGCCGGGTATGGCACGCCACGTCTATTTTGAAGCAACTGCGATGATCATCGGTTTAATTAATCTGGGCCTCGCGCTGGAACTCAAAGCCCGTGGCAAAACCTCAGAAGCCGTCAAACGTCTGATCGGACTGCAACCTAAAACGGCGCGGATTATCCGCGATGGTTATGAAACAGATATTCCGATTTCACAGGTTGAACTGCACGATCTGGTGCGCGTGCGTCCTGGTGAGAAAGTCCCGGTCGATGGTGAAGTGACTGACGGCCATACCAGCATCGATGAATCGATGCTGACCGGTGAACCCATGCCGGTTGAAAAAGGTGAGGGTGATGAAGTGGTGGCCGGCACCATCAACAAAACCGGCTCCATAGTGTTCAAAGCAACACGGGTGGGGAAAGACACGGCACTGGCGCAGATTATCGATATGGTAAAACGTGCGCAGAATTCAAAACCGCCCATCGGCCGGCTGGCCGATGTTATTTCAGCCTATTTTGTTCCCATTATTATGATCATTGCGATTGTCAGTGCTCTGGCCTGGCTGAATTTCGGGCCGGAACCGGTGGTGGCTTTTGCGATGGTGTCGGCAACGACGGTTCTGATTATTGCCTGTCCCTGCGCACTGGGGCTGGCCACGCCGATGTCGGTGATGGTCGGCGTTGGTAAGGCCGCAGAGGCGGGGGTTCTGATCCGCAACGGCGAAGCCTTACAAACCTCATCCAGAATCACGGCCATGATTCTGGATAAAACCGGCACTATTACTCTGGGTTCACCTAAGGTGACCGATATTGTCACGGCCGCAGCGATGGATGAAACACGTACCCTGCAATTAGCGGCCAGCCTGGAATCTGGCTCTGAACATCCGTTGGCGCAGGCCATTGTTGAATCTGCCAACGAGCGGGGCATCGACCTGTTAGCGATGAGTCAGTTTAACGCCATCGCCGGTCATGGCGTTGAGGCAATCGTTGATGGGCAGCAGCTGCTGTTTGGTAATGAAAAGCTGATGCAAGAGCGCAGCATTACGCTGGGATCTTTTATTGATAAGGCTCAGCATCTGGCCGCCGATGCCAAAACGCCGATGTACCTTGCCGTCAACGGCACCCTGGCGGGCATTATCGCTGTGGCTGACCCGATTAAAGAGGACTCCATCGCTGCTATCAAACGCCTGCAACGGAGTGGCATTCGTGTGGTGATGTTGACCGGGGATAATCGTGCTACCGCCAAAGCGGTCGCAGAAAAAGCGGGTATTACAGAGTTCTTCGCCGAGGTCTTGCCGGAAGATAAATCCAAAAAAGTACAGGAGCTGCAGATGCTGGGCGAGGTCGTGGGAATGACCGGTGATGGCATTAATGATGCGCCGGCATTGGCCATTGCCGATGTTGGTTTTGCCATTGGCACGGGTACTGATGTCGCTATCGAAAGCGCCGACATAACCCTGATGCGTGGTTCGCTGCATGGACTGGCCGATGCCATTGCGATCAGTAAGGCGACGCTGCGTAATATTAAACAAAACCTGTTGGGTGCCTTTTTTTATAACGTTGCCGGTGTGCCTTTTGCGGCCGGGGTGCTGTATCCGTTTTTCGGATTATTATTAAGTCCGGTAATTGCCGGTGCAGCAATGGCATTCTCATCACTGACGGTGGTTACCAATGCCAACCGTCTGCGCTTATTTAAAGCGCAGGAACATTAAGGGGAAATGGCATGATGATCTTAATTAATCTGGCCGGCTTAGCGTTCATTGCACTGATTGTCTGGTGGTTCTGGCTGTATCAGCCGCCGCAAACCACGTTGGCTAACGATGAACTGCTGATCATTGTTGAAAACGGCACCTATCAGCCGGCGCGTATCAGGCTTCCTGCCAACCAGCCTGTTAGTCTTAATTTTTTGCGTAAAGACGCATCGCCCTGTTCGGAGGTACTGCTGATACCGGATTTACATATCAGCGATACCTTGCCGTTAAACAAGCGCAAACGTATTGATTTACCACCGATGTCTAAAGGTGATTATGCCTTTCACTGCCAGATGCAGATGTATCGCGGCCAGCTTACGGTGGAATAGAGGATGCTATCTGCTCTTTGGCTTGTCCGGGAGCCGTTGTGGTTGCCGAATACCGTACAGAGAACGCTGAAATTGACTGACCGCGGTAGAACTCGGCTGACAACGGCGGATGGGTAAAAATATTAAAGATCATGCCAAATATCGGGCACTCTTTTTAACAAAATTCCGTCTGATGAGAAGGAAATAAATATGAGCGATAAAAAACACCGATTAGGCGTATCAGAAGTGAACCTGGTGGTGCGTCATCTGCAACTGGAGCCTGTTGACGAGAACAAACGGCAAGCAGCTATTGCTGAGATTGATCAGCTTTATGGTCTCGATTGCATATCCTTTGACGAAAAAAGCCGGGTGCTGAATCTTGCGTATGACGCCTCCAGAGTTAATCTGGACAATATAGAAGACATTTTGAGTGCCCATGATGTTGCCGTCAGTCATGACTGGTGGACGCACTTTAAAGAAGGCTATTACAAGTTTGTTGATGATAATGTTAAAGAAAACGCGATTCGTGAGCCCTGGAGCTGCCATAAATCCCCACCGGGAAGTGGACGAAAACGCTGATAGATAATGCTCAGGGATGTGCAGATATTGTATCGCTGTGCTGAATACGATGGCTGATGTTTGTTTTGCTATTTTGGATTTCCAAAAGGATGGTGAAGTATGAAACTGAACACTCAAAAATTTGCTTTGGCTTGTGCTCTGACAGCAGCCGTTTTGTGGCTTGCCTGCAGCGTTTTGGTGAGTCTGTTGCCGGGCCTTATGTTATCTATGTCCGGGCATATGGTGCATATGCAGCTGGAAAATATGGGCTGGCACCTGACGGTAGTTAGCTTTATTGGTGGTTTGGTTGCCTGGTCAGTGATTGCGGGCGCTACCGGGGCACTGCTGAGCGCAATCTATAATCGATTGCTTTAAATTACCGTTCAATATCGGCTTACGCCATAAGCGCAGGTTGTTCTGAACAGCATAATGGCCACCAGTCGCGTCCTGTACTCTGAGCGCGACCAGTGGGATCGGGTCTGATTTATTCAGAATCTTCCAGCGTCAGGGTAAACCATCCTCCGGCAATATGCTTATGGGTCCAGACACCCAAAAGTACAACGCTTCCATTTTCATTACTGATCAGTTTGAAATAATCTTTCCAGGGCTGATGATCATAATTCATTGTTGCCGTGGCTTCTTCACGCCAGCGGATATCTGTCATGCCAACATTGCCCCAGATCGGGATCGGAAAGTACAGCTTGTCAGCCCAGCGGAATAACAGTGGGTCTCCCTGATGTTGTGTACGGTAGCGTTTACCCCACTTAATACCCAGAAGGCTGAGTGGGCGAACGATTACCCATTCGGCAAGATCCAATACAGAACCATTGGTTCTTAAAATTTTTCCTTTCCAGTAGCGACCCACCAGATCTTCTTTGGCGCTTACATTGGGCAGTGAGTCGTACAGGCGAACCAGATCTTCTTCGTTATAAGCGATGTCTTGCTGTTCAAGGATCTCTGTTTTGATTTGATCCAGCGGTTTGCCAGAGCCTTCGAGTCTCCGATTCTGCCACTTGCCTTCATTCCAGACCGATGACTTAGGCTGAAGGTGGCACATGCCGCTGATCAGCATATTCAGCGGAAACATTACCCATTGCGCCACGTCATACAGGATGCCTGGCAGGTTGATGACTAATTTACCTTTGGTATTCATAGGGATTTTTGCCTTTGTTGTTGTTCTGTTGGGCCAGTGGTGTGCCATGGTTTTTAAAGCTGAATGGCGTGTCACTCTTGATTTTCAGGGTTTCATAAACAGGAGGGAGGGTCAAGCCATAAATATTTGCACCACCAGAGCCGTTCAGTCGTTCCTCTTCCCAAAGTCGGTCGTATGGAGGTGGGCAGTACGGCGCTGCAAATAAGCTGAATAACGTCAGGGGAGATGCCGCCCGAGAGAATAGCGGCGCTGTTTCAGCATTAAACATTCCGGAAAAGTCAGGTCTGCTGCTGACAACAGGTTGATTGCACAGCGCGGTTGAAGGCCATTCGGGTCGGTGAGTGGGCTACCCGGGTTGTGCAGAACTTCTGCAGCTGGTTATTTATCAATTCTTATCGATGCGAAACGTTTCCGATACTCCGCAGGTGTAATCCCCACAAGGCGAACAAAAGCGCGTCTGAGAGTATCGGCATCAGGAAAGCCACACGCGTGCTGCTTGTTCTGGGGCAGGTGGTATCTGTCGTTAAGGCTTTTCCTCGCAGTCCTGATTTTAAGGAGGATAGTATTCAAACATTTTATGAGGGCATAAAGCATAAGCCTGATACTACCTTCGTAAATGTGAAGGCGGATGTGATTGCCGGTAAGGAACCCCATTTTCATAGAGGTGATTTCTGTAGCCTGATCCGTTGCTCAGCCTTGGTTGGCTGATATCGTTTTGTATTCGTTGCTTTCTCTGTTCTGAATTTTATCTGAGCAGAGAGGTTTCGGCGAAATATCAGCGTCCGGTTTATCAGGAACCACAACAAAGTAAAGATCATGCTGTATAGGATCATTTATAGAAGCAACTTGTCAGGCTAAACCACTCATGTGGTTTTTATTAGGTGCATATTCAAACAGTAAAATATTTGAATATGCACGGGGATAACTGATTTCTGAAGTGAATCTGATAATTGTATTTTCCTTAATTTTATCGACCGCTGTAGACAGGCTTGCGACGCTCAATCCAGGCGTCCAGTCCGGTAATAATATCGTCCGTATGAAGCATGCGGGCGAACTGTTCTTTTTCTATTTCAAGCCCTTCACCAATGGTTGTGTTTAAGCCTCGGGTTACTGCTGAAATGATTCGGGCTGTGGCTAAAGGGGAGTGTTGCAATATACGGTTAGCCAGCTGAATGGCTGTCGGTATCAAGTCTTCATGAGGGACAACCTGATTGACCAGACCCATTTCATATGCCCGTTCTGGTGAGAATCTATCGCCTGTCAGGAGCAATTCCAGAGCGCGCTTTCGCCCGGCCAACCGGGGCAAGCGCTGGGTTCCACCAAAAGTAGGGGGGATTCCGATGTTTATTTCAGGCTTGGCGAAGATAGCTTTTTCGCTGGCGACGGCCAGATGTGCTGCCTCTGTAATTTCACAACCGCCGCCAAATGCAATGCCATTCACCGCAACGATAATGGGTTTTGGAAAAGACTCTATTCTTGATGTCATTTTCTGTCCGCGACGAACAAATTCCCTCACAGCGACATCGCCTCCCTGTTTGATACTTTGGGTAAATTCGTGAATGTCGCCACCCGCAGAGAAAGCGCTTTCTCCTGCGCCTGTCAAAATTATGGCGCGAATCGATGTGTCGTTTTCAATTTCATCCAGAAGTTCTAGCAAGAGATCATTTGTTGCATAGTTAAGGGCGTTTAATTTTTCTGGTCGATTTAACGTCAGGAATGCTATATCACTCTTTTTTTCGATAATAATCAGCGGCTTCATTATGTAATCCTTATAAGCATTTAGTGGTTGAAAAGATAATATTCGTAGATTAGGATTTTTTACACTCACTATACGGTATACATAAATGGCTGATGCGAAGAAGGATACGAAAACACGCATTCTGAATGCTGCCAAAACGCTGTTCTATATGACAGGAATCAGAGCAACAAGCGTCGATGCCATTGCAGAAAAAGCCGGTATTACGAAGCGAACACTGTATTATCACTTTCAGAGTAAGGATGAACTGATTACTGAGTATCTGAGGTCCAGAGATCAGTTAAACCTGCAGGCGTATAAAAAATGGTTTGATGACGAAGAAGGTGAGATTACTGATAAAGTTCGGGCGGTTTTTAACGGAGTTTCAGAAACGACAAGTCATCCGAAGTGGAGAGGGTGCGGGTTTCAGAGAACAGTGGGTGAATTAGCTAATAAGCCAGGCCACCCGGCGATAAAAACAGCATCTTTACACAAGAAAAATGTCGAAGAATGGTTCGCTGAAGAATTTCGCCGCTATGGCCTGATAAATTCAGAGGCTACAGCGCGTTATGTTTTTCTTTTACTTGAGGGAGCATTATCATCGATGTTAGTTCACCATGACCCGGCTTATATCCATGAATCCGCTAACGCAGCGATATTACTAATTGCTCAGGGGATGCGCGTTAAGGACGCCACGGATAGTTGAGTCTTTTCAGACAGATATATGCAAAGCTGGCGGAATTTAAATTATTTCCAGGTGCTATCTTGCAAAGCGATACTTTTCTTTACATGTCTTATACCGATATGGGATTTGTCCCATTTTTACGGAAAGCCTGAGATTGCTGGTTCGGTACTCAAATAAAGCCGACCGTTAAAGCGAACTGTTGATAGCCGACTTTTGACAGCCGACTAATGTGTCATGGTATACAGCGTCAGGGCTGTTTAGTCTGTCAGTCAAACAGAGGAGAGTATTATGATTCAGCATCCGGCGGGCATTATGCAGATCGACGCCGATTACGTCGCGCACGGTCTGGCCAGTGTCTATTTAATCCGTCAGGGGGATCGTCTGGCGTTAATTGAAACCGGCACTGCCCATACGGTGCCGCATGTGCTGGCAGCGATTGCCGAACTGGGGTTAACGCCTGAGCATCTCGACTGGATTATTCTTACCCATATTCATCTCGATCATGCTGCTGGTGCCGGGGCGTTAATGGCACAATGCCCGAACGCCAAACTGGTGGTTCATCCGCGCGGTGCGGCACATATTATTAACCCGGCAAAACTCGAAGCCGGCACCATGGCGGTGTACGGCGAAGAAAATTACCGCAAATTATACGGTGCGTTAATTCCGGTGAGCGCAGAGCGGGTGGTTGAGGCGGCCGAGGGTTTTACGCTGAATTTTAATGGCCGTACCTTTACCTTTTTCGATACGCCGGGACACGCGCTGCACCATGTGTGCATTCACGATTCGCTGAGCAATGCGCTGTTCAGTGGCGACACCTTTGGTGTGTCATATCGTATTTTTGATACCGCAGAGGGTGATGTGCTGTTGTTTGTGACCACCACGCCGGTGCATTTTGATCCGCAGGCGATGCGTGCCAGTATTGAGCGGATTGCTGCGCTGGAACCTGCGGCGGTGTATCTCACCCATTACGGCCCGGTTGCTGCCGATAACACCAATGTGACGCAACTGCTGGCGTCGCTGGATGCCTTTGTGGCTATTGCCAGCGCCGAAAAAGAGCACAAAGAAGGGCGGGTTGAACGTATGGCCGCTGCCATTCTTGACTGGCTGATGGCCCGTGCGCGAGAGCTGAATCCGGCGCTGGATGACGCCCTCCGCCGGCGCTGGCTGGCGACTGATGCCCGGCTTAATGCGCAGGGGCTTGAAGTCTGGCTCAGCCGTCAGGAAGCCTTATCGTGATCAGCTTTCTGCCTCAACTTTCCGTCATTAACCCTTAGTCATCAACTCTCAGGCATTAACCTTCTGCTATGAGTCTGACGCGGTATAAACGCGACTGCAGGTGACTGGTGTCACTTGCAGTCTGGTTTGTCTGTGTCGCTGTTTCTGACAGCTAAATTCCACTGGCTGTGCTGCCATGGCGCAGACTTAATTCTGTTATTTTCTATTAACTTTACTGTCATTAAACTCTTTTAGTGTCATGGGCTTTCTGCTACTAAGGACAGCCCGATCCATGAAACCGACCCGTACACCTTTTCTCCGTCTGGCCCTGTATTCTGCCGTTGCTCTGGGGCTCTCGGCCTGTGGTTCTGACGATGACAACAGCGACAATAGCAACAGCGGCAATACAGATGCTGCTGGCAAGGCTGCTACCGTTATCCTGCGGGTAATGGAAACCACCGACCTGCACGCCAATATCATGAATTTCAACTACTACCAGAACGCGCAGGACGACACGGTCGGTCTGGTGAAAACGGCGTCGCTGATCAATGCCGCCCGTGCAGAAGTGAAAAACAGCGTACTGGTGGATAACGGTGATTTACTGCAGGGCAGCCCGCTGGGTGATTATGTTGCCAAGGTTAAGGGGCTGAATACCAATGAGGTTCACCCGATTTATAAAGCGATGAACCTGCTCGATTATGACGTGGCGAACATCGGTAACCATGAGTTTAACTATGGTTTGCCTTTCCTGAAAGAAGCACTGGACGATGCCGGTTTTCCTTATATCTCCGCCAACGTTTTCTTTGATGATGCCGACAACGACAGCACGAACGATATTCCTTACTTTAAGCCTTATGTGCTGCAGGATAAGCAGGTGCTGGACAGCGAAGGTCTGGCCCACACCCTGACCATTGGCTATATCGGTTTTGTGCCGCCACAGATTCTGCAGTGGGATAAAAACAATCTGGAAACGCGGGTCATTGCCAAAGACATCGTCGATATGGCCAGGCACTATGTTCCGCAAATGAAGCAGGAAGGTGCCGATATTATTATTGCCATCGCGCACTCCGGTATTACCACCGAGACCCGTAGCGGCGGCGAAGAAAATGCCAGCCTTTATTTGTCGCAGGTTGAAGGTATTGACGCCATTATGTTCGGCCATGCGCATCGTAATTTCCCCGGTGACAGTGGTTACGATAACGTTGCCGGTATCGATAATGTTAAAGGAACATTAAACGGTATTCCGGCGGTTATGCCTGGTTACTGGGGGAAATATCTGGGTTATATCGACATGACGCTGGCGCTGAATACGGATGGCCAATGGCAGGTAAGCGACAGCCAGTCGACTCTTAAACCCATTTCACAGAGCAATCCGGACCGCTCTGTTACCTCGTTGGTGGCGAATCATGCCGGCATTGAAGCGGCGGTCGCGGCGGATCATGCCGATGTACGTCAGTGGGTGAGTGAGCCTTTTGCCAAAATCTCGGCACCGGTAAACAGCTTTTTTGCGCTGGTGCAGGATGATCCGTCTATTCAGGTCGTCACCGATGCCCAGACCTGGTACGTGGAATCGATTGTTGCGGGTACGGAATATGCCAGCCTGCCAATTCTTTCGGTCGGTGCGCCGTTCCGTGCCGGACGTGGTGGCGCCGATGATTTTACCGATCTGAGTGCGGGTAATGTGTCATACGGTAATGTGGCCGACCTGTATATTTATCCGAACACGCTGAAGGTGATGAAGCTCACCGGTGCGGACGTTAAAGAATGGCTGGAAATGTCAGCCGGTCAGTTTAATACCATCGTGCCTGGCAGCTCAGGTTCTGAACTGATTAATGCCAGTTTCCCAAGTTATAACTTTGATGTGATTGACGGCATTACCTACGAGATTGATGTCAGTCAGGAAGCGCGTTACGACGTGTCCGGTAATCTGATTGACGCGGCGCATAACCGTATTAAAAACGTCCGTTATAACAATGCCGCTATTATCGATGCCGATGAATTTCTGGTGGTCACCAACAATTACCGTGCCGGTGGCGGTGGTCATTTCCCTGGTGTCAGCAGCGATAAAATTGTAATTGATGCACCGAACGAAAACCGTCAGACCGTTGCCGATTATCTGATCGCCATGACCGAACAGAATCCGGTAACGGGTTTTGATCCATCAGCTGATAATAACTGGTCGTTTACCTCGCTGAGCAATACCAGCGTGGTGTTCAGAAGTTCGGCAAAAGACTCGGCAAAAGCCTTTGCTGCCGGTAACGCCGCTGTTACCTATAACAGCACTGATGCCGATGGTTTTGGTGTTTACAGTATTAATCTGCAATAAGCTTTATCGGCGAATTAAAAACGGGAGCCAGCGGCTCCCGTTTTTTATTGCGGGCGTGCGGTCGTCAGGAAAAATTATCCCAGTAGGGCGTGTCGCCGTAATAATCGCTGATAAAGTCGAGAAAACTGCGCACCTTGCCGGATAATAACTGGCGGTGCGCATACACCGCATACAGGCCGATGGGTTCTGGTTCTGAGCCTTGTAAAATCACCTGCAGTTTTCCTTCCCGTATCGCCGGCCCGGCAATAAAGGTGGGCTGTACCACAATGCCTGCGCCGTTAATGGCGGCCTGGGTTAATACATTACCGTTATTCGCCTGAAAGGCGCTGTTAAGCTGGCCGCTTAAACCGGCTCCGGGCACCAGAATAGTATCTTCTGTGGCGTAGCTGTAATGCAGATAACGATGGTCTTTCAGCTCTGCGCGGCTTTGTGGGGTTCCGTACTGTTTTAAATATTCCGGCGAGGCGCAGGTCACCAGTCTTATTGGTGCGATGCGTCGGGCAATGAGTGACGAGCTTTGCAGGCGGCCGATGCGCAGGGCAATATCGAAACCTTCTTCAATAATATCCACCTTGCGGTCGTTCAGTTGCAGATCGATGCGCACATCCGGCCATTGCGCCTGAAATTCGGTGAGCGGTTTTGCCAGATGGCTGATGGCAAAGGATACCGGCGCGCTGATGCGTAATACGCCGCGCGCTGTGTTCTGCAGCTCGCCGAGCTGATTTTCCAGATCATCCATATCGGCCAGTATCTGCTGCGCGCGCTGAAAACAGGCGCTGCCGGCCTCGGTAATGCTGACCTGACGGGTGGTGCGGTTAAGCAGGCGGGTATTCAGATGCGCTTCCAGTTGCGACACGTATTTGCTGACCAGCTGCGGGCTCAGATCAAGCCGTTCGGCGGCGCGGGCAAAGGAACCCTCGCTGACTACGGCAACAAAGGCTTTCAGGCTGTCGATGCGATCCATTGTTTATCTTCATTTTGTTGATAATTAAACAATGATAGCGATATTTATCGCCAAAATGAAAACAACTACAGTGGATTCAAGCAGTGAGGAATTCCCCTCAGCCCAAACACATTACGTCGGGAGCACATTATGAACACTCAACTTATTCAACGCGTACTGAACACCAATGCAGGTCTGGCCGCACTGGCCCTGCGTATTCCGGTTGGCCTGATTCTGGCGGCCCACGGATCGCAGAAACTCTTCGCCTGGTTTGGTGGTTACGGTCTGGAAGGCACCGGACAATGGATGGCCAGCATCGGTCTGGAACCGGGTTATCTGATGGCCTTGCTGGCCGGCAGTGCCGAGTTCTTCGGTGGTCTGGCGCTGGTCTTCGGTCTGCTTACCCGTCCGGCGGCTCTGGTCAGCGCCTTTACCATGCTGATTGCAATCTTCAGTGTGCATATCAGCAATGGTCTGTTTATGAGCAATAACGGCTACGAATACGCGCTGACGCTGTTTGCAGTAACCGTTGCGCTGGCGATTCAGGGCGGTGGTGCACTGTCGGTTGACCGTGTGCTGGCGGAGCGTCTGCGCTGAACTGCAGAGTTTGAGGCCCGCTTAACGGAAACGTTGTTCACTCAGCTAATCATTAAGAGTCGGTTGAATGTGAACAGCCTTTGCGGGGCAAGCCCCTGCGCCCCAACTTGGGGATCTTATCCCCAAACCCCTGCTTTGCGCTTTCTGGCCCGTGGTCCTTATTCACTCGGTTTTTACTGACCACGCGTATATCGGCCATCCATGGCCGGATACGCTTGTCTGGCATCCATGCCAGACAGATCGTAAAAATCATCGCTCATGGCGGCGGGCCCAGAGGCGCGGTTTATCCCGGCCGCAACGTCGTTTTTATCGAACAATAATGTCCGTTCTGAAAAGCCGCTTGGCGGAGTAATCAATGCGCCTGCAGGACGCCGGAATGAAGAGCACTGAGCCGGTACGTCTCTGCATGGATGCAGAGCGAGCGGATAGGGCCATGGATGGCCCATTATCCGCGTTATCGTGACCGAGGTGGTCTGAATGGAGGAAAAAGGCCTGCACAGCGCGAAGCTGGGGTCGGCCCGCCGGCAAGGGGATAAGTTCCCCTGGGAGGCATACGGGGTATCAAATTGATTGGAAGAGTATCAGCGAATAGTGTTGTCGTTTTAAAGTTTTTGTGAAGACATTTTTTAGCGCTGTTTTTTATCTACAGTTAGTCGTTTTTCACGATGGTGTATTTTTATCGCTTAGGTATGGGAGGTCGTTATGTTAGTGAATGGTGTGTGGACTGCCGACTGGCAGCCGGTGCAGGCAAAAGATGAAGACGGGCGTTTTATCCGTCAGACATCGTCATTCCGCCACTGGATCACCGCCGATGGCAGTGCCGGGCCAACGGGTGATGGCGGCTTTAAGGCCGAAGCCGGGCGTTATCATCTGTACGTGGCTTATATCTGCCCCTGGGCGTCACGTACGCTGATGGTGCGTGAGTTAAAACAACTGCAGGCGCTGATCAGCGTCAGTGTGGTGAATCCGGTATTGACGGAGCAGGGCTGGGCCTTTGGTGGTTATCCGGGGGCCGATACCGATGAGCTTAACGGCGCGCAGTATATGCATGAACTGTACAGCCGTGCTGACAGTCGGTTTACCGGGCGGGCGACGGTGCCGGTGCTGTGGGATAAAAAGACCGGCACCATTGTGAATAATGAGTCGGCTGATATTTTGCGCATGCTGAACAGTGCTTTTGATCATCTGACCGGTAATACACTGAATCTGTATCCGCAGGCGCTGGCGGGGACAATCGATGAACTGAATGCGCGCATTTACACGGAGCTGAATAATGGTGTCTACCAGGCCGGTTTTGCCTCATCGCAGGCAGCTTATGAAGAAGCGTATCTGCGTGTGTTCGCGATGCTCGATGAGCTGGAAAGTCAGTTGTCTGATGGCAGGGCGTATTTATTGGGTGATGTTTTAACAGAAACCGATATCCGCACTTTTGTGACACTGGTGCGCTTTGATGCGGCCTATCACGGTCTGTTTAAGTGCAACCGTAATACGCTGCGCAGTATGGAGGCTTTACAAAGCTATATGCAGCGTATTGCTGCCTTACCGGCCGTGGCGGCAACGGTGAATATTGAGCATATCAAGGCGGGTTACTATTCGGTTAAAGCACTTAACCCATCGGGTATTGTGCCGCTGGGGCCGGACAGTATTCTGAACTGATCGAAAAATAAACGTTGACAGGGTGGGGGATAGGTATAGACTGCCCCCAGCTTGTTAGTTCGTCCTTATATTTATGGTCACCGCTTGATGTCCGCCCCGCAATGTTGTCTCAGTCTCTGAGCAATCTGCAGAAGCTCTTCATCCTGTTTTGTTTTTCATAAGTTATTTGTACATCTTCCAGCATACCGGCCATCTGGCCATCCAACTTTTGAAAAAACAGGAATATTGATTATGTCTAATCAAATCACCGGCACTGTAAAATGGTTTAACGAAGCTAAAGGTTTTGGTTTCATCGAACAGGAAAACGGTCCAGACGTTTTCGCTCACTTCAAAGCGATCACTGGTACTGGTTTCAAAACTCTGGCTGAAGGCCAGAAAGTTAAGTTTACTGTTACTCAGGGCCAGAAAGGTCCTCAGGCAGAAGACATTATCCCTCTGTAAGTATTTGTCTTTATCTGTCCGACGGGACGATAAAGAATTAAATATCTGAGAGAAAAAAAGCGAACCTTAGGTTCGCTTTTTTTGTGCCTGAATATTTTTAAAAAATAACGTTGTTTATCAGTCGTCGCCTTCTTCTGCTTCTTTCAGGCGTGCGCGGCGTGCTTCTTCTTCAGCCAGTACGGCTTTGATTTCATCCAGTACGGTAGCCACATCGGCACTTTCTTCACTGTCGGCAAATTCGCCGCTGAGTTCGGTGTCGGGCAGTAATTCGCCTTCTTCGTATAATGCCCACATTTCCTGCGCATAACGTGTACCGCTTAATTGCGGCGCATACTGTGCGTAGTAATTGGTCATATTGTCGACGTCGCGCTGCAGCATGCTGCGGGCATGGTTATTGGCGGCGGCATCCACGGCCTGCGGCAGGTCGATAATCACCGGACCGTAATCGTCGACCAGAACGTTAAATTCGGATAAATCACCGTGTACCAGACCTTCGACCAGCATTAATTTAACGTAATGCATGACTTCGTAATGATCTTCCAACGCCTGCTCTTCGCTCATGGCGACGTCGTTCAGGCGTGGTGCTACGTTACCGGCCTCATCCGTGACCAGTTCCATTAACAGTACGCCGTCGAAACAGCCATAGGGCGCAGGAACCCGTACGCCGGCGCGGGCCAGACGATACAGCGCTTCTACTTCGGCGTTGTGCCAGGCATCTTCCTGCTGTTTGCGACCAAATTTTGAGCCTTTCTCCATGGCGCGCTGACGCCTTGAATTACGGACTTTACGGCCTTCCTGATACTGCACAGCCTGTTTGAAGCTGCGTTTATCAGCTTCTTTATACACTTTGGCGCAGCGGATTTCGTCGCCACAGCGTACTACGTAAACAGAAGCTTCCTTGCCACTCATCAGCGGGCGGATGACTTCGTCGATCAGACCATCATCCACCAGGGGTTGTAATCGTTTTGGTATTTTCATCGGCGTGTTATACCCCAGATAAGGGGCAGATGGAATCGGTGGGAGCCGCAGCATCAACCGCTCAGCAGGATGCTAAGCGGTTGATGCTGCTGGAGTTTCAGGCCAGAACTTCGAAGGTCAGGTCGGCTTTTTCCTGCAAACGCTGGATAAAACGCTCGTCAAACATGGAGGCCGGAGTCCAGAAGCCGCCTTCGCGATCGCATTTTTTCCCGTCGCGGTAAAAATCAAGCGCCAGCCCACTGGCCGCCTGACCCAGTACTTTGGCGGTGGAGCCGTAACCCGGGTCACCTTTGCCTTTTACGCGGGTAATGATGGTCTGACCATCGTCGCTGCGGCCGATAAAGCGGATATCAAAATAGCCTTCCTGCTGCTGTTTTGGTGTCGGGCCTTCACCGGGCTTGGGCAGTACGTATTTTTCCAGCAGCCAGCGGCTGGGCTTTAACGCCGCACCGATCATAAAGGTGCCCATACCACCAACCAGTGCCGCCGCCAGTGCATAGCCTTTGGCGCCGCCGCCGGTAAGCATGGCTTCGTCGTACATAAAGTTGTCGCCATAGAGTTTGTTGCGCAGGGCGTTGGAGCGGTGCACCACGCGGGTATTAATGGCGGCCATAATAAAAGGCACAGACCAGCTGAGCAGGTCGGTGTCTTTTTCAACACCTTTCTGGTTGATCTGACGGGCGCGGAAACCGTGCTCCGGCGGACAAAGGGAATAGGGGTTCGCCAGTTCTTTACGCAGTGCCGGATCAGCCATCACTTCTTTGGTGAGCTGGATAATACTGGCCACGGTACCACCGGACATACCGCCTTTGGCGGCTTTTACGCGCATTTTAATGCGGCTGGCGGTTTTGCCGTTCCAGGCCTTTTGCGCTTCGGCCTGCAGAAAGTAGACGCCCATATCGGAAGGCACTGAGTCGAAGCCACAGCAATGCACAATGCGTGCGCCGGAGGCTTTGGCGCTGGCTTCGTATTTTTCCAGCATGCGTTTGATCCACTGTGGCTCGCCGGTTAAATCGCAGTAGTCGGTGCCGCTTTCAGCGCAGGCTTTGACCAGCGGTTCGCCATACAGGGCGTAAGGGCCAACGGTGGAGACAATGACATTGGTCTGTTCGCACAGGGCGCGTACCTGCTCATCGCGTGCAGCATCGGCCAGCAGAATCGGCAGGTGTTTGGCCTCGTCTCCCAGTACCGGCACCAGGCTGCCGCGCACCGATTGCAGTTTGCTTTCTGAACGGCCGGCAATGGCCCATTTCAGTTCGCCATTAAGGCCGTAGGTTTCCGCCAGATAGCGGGTCAGAATCTGGCCGACAAAACTGGTGGCGCCAAATACAATCAGATCGAAATGAGGTGTGGCCGTATCAGGGCTGGTGGCTGTCATAGCTGGGCTCCTTGTTATTTTCTTTTGGGCTGCTGCGTTAGGGTCGACAAACCCTGCTAACGGCAACGCTTTTTATTATCAGAAGCAGGCAAGTTACCTCTAAAAGCGGGGGAATGTAAGGGCTGGGAAGACCGCTGAAGGTGGCATCCGGGTCAGAATGCATTTGGTAATTGTATATATGAAAAAACATATATATGATTTTCCAGATATTTCTGCTGGTAAGTGCCGTGAGCCCGTTAACCCTGTTCAAGTGTCTTAATGATGAAACCCGGCTGGTGATGGTGCTGTTGCTGCAACAGCATGGCGAGCTGTGTGTGTGCGATTTAATGGCGGCGCTGGAAGAAAGCCAGCCGAAAATTTCCCGCCATCTGGCGCAATTACGCACGGCGCAATTACTCAGCAGTGAAAAACGCGGCCAATGGGTGTATTACCGTCTGCATCCGCAATTGCCGCTATGGGCCGGGGAGGTGATCGCCACCACGCTGGCGGCTAATCATGATTTTATTGCCCCTTACGCCAATCGCTGCAGTGCCCTGACTGCTGCCAATTCGTCTTCCTGTTGCTGAGCCTATCCGGATATTTTTATGAAACTGTTATTTGTTTGTACCCATAACCGCTGCCGCAGCATTCTGGCGGAAGCCATTTGCCGCGCAGAAAGTAGCGGCGTTTTCGAGGTGCGCAGCGCCGGCAGTCAGCCGGCGGGTGTGGTGTATCCGGGTACGCTGAATTTTCTGCAGCAGGAGGGAATCCGCAGCGATGATCTGCGCAGTCAGAGCTGGGATGAATTTGCAGATTTCGCCCCGGATGTGGTGATTACCGTCTGCGACAGTGCCGCCGGAGAGGCCTGCCCACTGTGGATGGGCAACAGCATCAAAGTGCACTGGGGATTACCCGATCCGTCAAAATTGCCGGAGGCCGAACAGAGCGCGGCGTTTAATCAGGTTGCGGCTGTTTTACGTGAGCGTATCCGTGCTCTCAGCGTCATCGACTGGTCGGATAAAACAGCGGCCGATATTCAGCATTTATTTCAGCAGCAGAGCGGAGTCTGAATTATGGGTATTTTTGAGCGTTTTTTAACCCTGTGGGTAGGCGCCGGCATGGTATTGGGTGTGGTGCTTGGGCTGTTATTGCCTGATCTGTTTGCCAGTATTGCGGCGCTGGAAGTGGCGCGGGTAAATCTGGTGGTGGCGGTATTAATCTGGCTGATGATTTATCCGATGATGATTCAGATTGATTTTTCGGCTCTTAAAAATGTCGGTAAAAAGCCACAGGGATTGCTGCTGACGCTGGTGATTAACTGGCTGATTAAACCGTTCAGCATGGCCTTGCTGGGCTGGTTATTTTTTAAAGTCTTTTTCGCCGGGCTGGTCGATGCCCAGACCGCCAGTGAATACATTGCCGGGATGATTCTGCTCGGCGTCGCACCGTGCACGGCGATGGTGTTTGTCTGGAGTCAGTTAACCAAAGGCGATGCCAATTACACTCTGGTGCAGGTGTCGGTTAACGATCTGATTATGATTTTTGCCTTTGCCCCTATTGCTGCTTTCCTGCTCGGCGTATCCGATATTCAGGTGCCGTGGCAGACCCTGCTGATCTCGGTACTGTTGTATGTGGTGCTGCCATTGGTGGCCGGGGTACTGACCCGCAAGTGGTTATCGGCCGATCGTCATACCGAGCGCCTGACGCACTTTATGGCGGCGATAAAACCCTTCTCCATTCTTGGTCTGATCAGTACCGTGGTGATTTTGTTTGCCCTGCAGGCGCAGACCATTGTCGCCAAACCGTTTGATATTCTGCTGATTGCCATTCCGCTGATGCTGCAGACCTATGGCATCTTTTTTATTGCCTATTTTATCGCCCGCAGAATGCGTCTGGCGCATAACATTGCCGCGCCTGCGTGCATGATCGGCACCAGTAATTTCTTTGAACTGGCGGTTGCGGTGGCCATCTCGTTGTTTGGACTGCATTCCGGTGCGGCGCTGGCGACGGTGGTGGGCGTGCTGGTAGAAGTACCGGTGATGTTATCGCTGGTGGCCTTTGCCAATAAAACCCGTCACTGGTTTCCAGCGGCACTTGGTAAATAAAAACAAAGGTGCATGAGGATAAGCCATGAGCGATTTACCGAACCTGATACCGGAGTTATTTAAAGTTCCGGCCGCTGACGAATTATTCTGCCGCCAGGCGGCGAGTCATAAGCCGCGGATTCTGTTGCTCTACGGCTCGCTGCGCAGCCGTTCGTTCAGCCGGCTGGTGGTGGAAGAAAGTGTGCGCTTATTAGAGGCCATGGGGGCCGAAACCCGGGTATTTAATCCCAGCGGTTTACCGCTTCCGGACGACAGTGACGACAGCCACCCGAAAGTGCAGGAATTACGCGAACTGGTGAACTGGAGTGAGGGCATGGTGTGGTGCTCGCCGGAGCGCCACGGTGCCATGACTGGCATTATGAAAGCACAGATTGACTGGATTCCGCTGAATATGGGTGCAGTGCGGCCTACGCAGGGTAAAACGCTGGCGGTGATGCAGGTATGCGGCGGTTCACAGTCCTTTAATGCGGTGAACCAAATGCGCATTTTAGGCCGCTGGATGCGGATGCTGACCATTCCGAATCAGTCGTCGGTAGCCAAAGCCTGGGCTGAATTTGACGCTAACGACCGTATGAAACCGTCACCGTATTACGACCGTATTGTCGATGTGCTGGAAGAGCTGCTGAAATTTACGCTGTTAACCCGCGACCGTAATGATTATCTGCTCGACCGTTACTCCGAGCGCAAAGAAAGCGCGGAAGAATTAATGAAGCGGGTTAATCAGCGCTCAATATGAATCAGCCACTGATCGGATTGGGCGATGAACATGCGCGGATTCAGGTATTTATCGCCAACCGTCCGCCGCTGGCGGAATACCAGCAACTGCAGATAATGCAGCCGCTGCAGCGCGGAGATATTGCCCGTATTGCCAGCGAAACCGGCAATCATTGGCGCAAGATTTTTAATGTGTATGCCAAGCTGATCTTTGCATTGCAGCAGGCCGGTATTAACGGAGATAACAATCAGGACGTGTCTGGCTATACACGCTGGCAGGATCTGCGCGATCAGCAGTTATTGCAGGCGGGCAGTGGGCAGGCATTGTTATTTTCGCCGCCATCGCTGAGCCCTGATAGCACCAAAATCCGTTTATTACTGGCTAAAGGCTATGCCCAGACTCTGGGTTTAAGTACCGAGCTGATCTGGCTGGATAACGACTTCGCCCTGCATAAAGCGTCGGGGCTGGTGCTGTGCCCGTATTTTGATTACCGCCAGTTGTCGGATATTAAAATTCAGCGCTTGGTTGAGTGGTTAAAACAGAGAGCGGAGCGGTGAAAAGGTCAGAACGGAGCGATAAGCCGTTCGGGGATAGGATCGGGTAGGGAGTCGGGTAGGGAGGTAAGCCGTTCAGGCAATGATGCCAAATAACAGGCAATAAAAAGGGGAGCTGTTGCCCCCCTCACGCATTGCTTTGTTCAGCTGCCGTTTGGCCTGATTACGTTTGGCCTTGGTCGTGGTTTCGTGTACGCCACCTTTGCGCATAATGGCCGCACAGGCATGCAGGTTACGCCGTACCGGCTGGCCAGCCAGTGCCTTGGTTTTCTTGCTCATATTGCTCTCCGTTATTGTGATCGCTCTGATCATTACTGTGCAGGCCTTTCCTGCTCAGGTCTTTAGACGGCAGTTGCTGCCGCAGCGCTATGATTGCAGAAAGCGGCAGCAGTTCAATCGTTATCTTTATAAACACAGAACTTTCCTGCTAGGGCCTGTTAACACTAAGTGAATCGGGCCTGCTGAGAGCCAGCTTTTCTCAGAACAAGGAGAGAGGAGTGATATTAGCGGGCTAAATGAATAACGAGCGACGATGTTAATGGGGAAAACTGGCCTCAGCCCGAAGGGTTATGGCTAAAAACCCCTCATCCTGCGTTGCTGTTCGTTCGCTTAACCCGTTACCAACCTGTCTGGAACAGGTTGGCGTGCCAACCCCGAAGGGGTGAAGCACAGGGATGTGCTGAACATCCCACACTCTCAGCGCCTTGCCTGAGAAATTTTTATCCAATAACAGGCCTGTTTAATTAGTGTTAACAGGCCCTAGTTGTTCTGCCTGACTGGTAAAACTACTTAGTCAGGCTTGCGGTACGGGTGTATTCATACCGGGCTTTAATCCGGTTATGCTGACGTATCTTTGTACTGTGATTTATCTGGAGAATGGCTGCATGTCGGAAATTGGTTTAATTAACTGGCTCAGCCTGGCCTGGTTTATCGGTTGCTGGGTAGCCTATACCCAGTTTGCCAAGTACAAAGCGAAAACCTCTGCCTCTCTGTCGTCTGTTTTGCATGTGCATCGCATCAACTGGATGAGGCGCCTGCTGCAGCGCGAAGTGCGGGTGGGGGATGCCGCTCTGCTGGCCAATCTTGAGCGTAACGTTAATTTCTTCGCCTCTTCCTGTGTGCTGATTCTTGCGGGTTTGCTGACGGCGCTGACCGCCGTCGATAAAGTTGAGGGCATGTTGTCCGGAGTCTCGTTTGCGGTGGTCGATACCTTACTGGCGCTGGAACTGAAAATCCTGACCTTAATCGGCGTGTTTATTTATGCCTTCTTCACCTTTACCTGGTCGATGCGTCAGTTTGGCTTTGCCTCCGTTCTGGTGGGTGCAGCTCCGTTACCGGGCGATGATTCGGTAACCGCGGCCGAACGCCGCAGCTTTGCGATTTATGGTGCCAAAATCATTGATCAGGCCAGCCGCAGTTATAACTACGGGTTGCGCTCTTTTTATTTTTCACTCGCCATCCTGACCTGGTTTATCCATCCCTGGGCGTTTATTGCCGCAGCAGCACTGGTGGTGGTGGTGCTGTATGAGCGGGAGTTTTTGTCAAACTCGCTGGAAGCTCTGAAAAAGGTTGAGAACGTCGGAGATAAGTTATTTAAAGACGATAAAGAACTGTCGCGTTACTGAAGCACGATTCAGTAAAAAAACGCCGCATCTGCGGCGTTTTTTATGCGTTCTGCCCGTGCTTCTGCTTAAGCCAGTCGGCGATATCTCCGGCAATGCTTTGCCAGCCGGGTTCTGCAATCAGCCAGTGGGCATGGTTGGTGTAGCAGCGATACTCGGCGTTGGTATAGCGCGCTGCGACTTTTTTATTGATGGCTGCGGGGGTGATGTGATCGTCGGCGCCGGAGATGACCAGTAACGGCTGGGTAACTTTGCGCTCATCAACCCGGCTGGCCTTATTCCGGTCAAGCAACCAGAAACCAATTTCGAAGGCGGCGCGGCCACTTTCATGGCGCATTTGCTGATAAGCATCCTGCGCTGCGTCATCTGGCAGACGATTAAAGAGGGCGTAGCGCGCTGCTGCCGGAGAGAGTTTGTTGGGCTTTTTCCAGAAACCCCAGCGCGTCATCACTGTAAAAAAGCTGCGCACAACGGATGCTGTCAGAGCGTGTACGCCGGCCGGTGATGCCGGGCAAATTAACACCGCAGCTGTTGCTAATTGGCGTGCACACAGCATTTGCGCCAGCAATCCTCCCATCGAGTGACCAATCAGCACCGGCCGTTGTGGCAAGGTGCGAATAAAAGCCTCCAGATCGGCGGCATAGTCGCGCAGACTGAGTTGGCCAAGCGCTGTGCTTTCGTTGTCCTGAATATCGTGCTGACGTAGCGCCGGGGTATGGCACTGGTAACCGTGCTCAGTAAAAAATTGCCGGTAGGGCTCAAATACCTCTGGCCCGCACCACATGCCGTGAATAAAAACGATGGCTGGGCGCGGTTCTGCTGCGCTGTGAACGGTTGGCATAGTGATATTCCTGTTATTCGGCTGAAGGTCATTAAACGGCATGGTACTGATGCCGTCCAGTCGCTAGAATGCCTGATTATTTTATTGCTCCGGGAGTTCGTATGCTGAATATTTTGCTGGTAGTGATCATTGCAGGTCTGTTGTTCTATGCATTACGTCGTGCCGGTATGGGCAGTGGCAAAAGTGCGGTTGACAATGTTGCAGCGGGTGCTGAATTTCTGGCGGAAAATAAAAAGCAGGATGGCGTAAAAGAAACCGCATCCGGTCTGCAATATCTGGTATTGGAACCGGGTACTGGTGAGAAACCCCCGGGCCCGCGCGACCGGGTGCTGGTGCATTATCACGGCACCTTGCTGGATGGCTCGGTATTTGACAGCTCTGTGGTGCGTAACGAACCCATTGCCTTTGGCCTGAATCAGGTTATCCGCGGCTGGACTGAAGGTTTGCAGCTGATGGTGGAAGGTGAAAAAACACGTTTATTTATTCCGGCCGATCTGGCCTATGGCAATCAGCGTGCCGGAACCATTCCGGCCGGCTCATTGCTGATCTTTGATGTTGAATTATTAAAAATTGAGAGTTGAAAAATAATGAGAAAGGGAATTCGTATCACCCTGGCCGGTATGCTGATGGTTTGTGCTTCCGGCTTACATGCCGAAACCTCACGGGAATTCCGGGCGAGTCATCATGTTGGCATTGACGGAGCATTTTCGCTGGTGTCGCTGCCTTTTCCTGCAGCTAAGGGCGTGGCGCTGAATGTCAATCTCAGCGACCAGTGGCAGCTGGGACTGTCCTATATGAACAGTGGTTTTGAGGTGAATTTTTCTAAGTTAAAACTCGCCGGATTTAAAGAACGTCATGCAGGCCTGTTGGTGCGTCGCTTTTTCGGCAACAGTTTTAATCTCAGCGGTGGTTATGTTTATCGCACCAATGAAGTGTATCTTGATCCTGAAGTGTATGGTTTTCCGCTGACAGATCAGGGAATCCGCACCGAAGCTTATACCCATATGGCGCAGTTCAGTATTGCCAATCACTGGCAGCAGGGGCCATGGACGCTGGCGGTCGACTGGCTGACTCTGGTGGTGCCGGTGTCCGGTGAGGTTACCCGTTCTTCTGCTGATCTGGCTGATGAAGACAAGCGTGATGATGTACGTCAGGCCGAAGACGTTCTGACCTGGTATCCGAATATGGCGGTATCAACGTTGCGTCTCGGATATATGTTCTGAGTAACAGGGATAAATACACAATGTGGCAGTGGCTGTTAAATAAACTGGCAATCTGGGCGAAACCCGAGGTTAAGGTATTACCTGTGTGGCAGCCGGAATGGTCTGATTTTCTGTTGTCGCACGTGGCGTTTTATCAGCGTCTGGATGAGTCGCAGCGGCATGAATTTGAGCACCGTTGTCAGCTGTTTCTGGCGACCACTGCGGTTGAAGGTGGTGTCGATGTTGAGGTTACCGATGAAGATCGCCTGCTGGTTGCCGCGAGTGCGGTGATTCCGGTTTGGGGCTTTCCGGGCTGGCATTATTTTAATGTGCGGGCGGTTTTTTTACTGCCGGCAGCGTTTAATCCAGAGTTTCAGTGTGGCGCTCCGGATTCGCGAATTACCGGCATGGTCGGAACCGGTCCTATGGCTGGCAAAGTGGCGCTGAGTAAGCCCGATCTGCATGCCGGTTTTGCCAATCAGAAAGATAAGCACAATGTTGGCATTCATGAATTTGTCCACCTGGTGGATATGGCTGATGGTGCGCTGGATGGTTTTCCGGAGCGGCTGGAAAATTATCGTACCAGTGATGCCTGGTTCAGTCTGGTTCAGCAAAAAATTGGCGAAATGGAGCAGAACAAAACCGGTATTCCTGAATACGGTGCAACCAATCAGGCCGAATTTTTTGCTGTGGCGTCGGAATACTTCTTTGAACGCCCCCAGCTGCTGAAAAAAAAGCATCCGCAGCTTTATGGGTATCTGAGTGATTTTTATCAGCAGAATCTGGCGGATCTGAGGCGTGATGCCGCGCCACATAAAAACAGTCCGTGTCCCTGTGGCAGTGGTAAAAAATATAAGCGCTGCTGTATGCCGGCAGGGCGTTAGTAACCCCGCGGATTCTGATGTAGCATGACCTCTTCATTTCGGTTGTGGACAGGTTATGCGCACAGGCCAATTACTGATTGTTTTCTGTGTATTGCAGGCGCTTTCTGCCGTGTCGGCCGCGCGTCCCCTGGTGTTTGGCACATTTCCGATTCCGCTGATGGTGGAGTCTGAACAGCAGGGAATTTTCATCGATCTGACCCGTGCTCTGGCTGCCGAAGCCGGGCTGGATATCCACATTACTGTCTTTCCCGCCAAGCGTGCCTTGTCTGAATTTGAGCAGGGCAATCTGGATGGCCTGTTTCCGGCGCTCAGCGTCACCATGCCAGTGGCTTATGAGCGCAGTCTCAGTATTTACAGCAAAGATGACTTTGCCTTCACTCTGAAGGGGCAACCGGTGTTGAGCACTCCGGAGCAGCTGCAGCACAAGCGGGTAGGTATTACCGCAGGTTATCCTTATTCGCCTTTATTGACCGGGCAGCCGGGTATTCAGTTTATGAGTGCCAATACCGATATTCAGAATGTACAGATGCTGCTGGCCGGGCGTATTGACGTGTTTGTGGTGGAGGAACATTCCGGTCTGCGCGCGCTGGAGCAGGCGGGGGCTGTCAGCCGGGTGCAGTATGATCCGGCACGGCCACTGAGCAGGCAGGATACGTTTTATGCCTTCCGGGCGGATCAGGAAGGCCGTATTCTCGCCGGGCAGATTAATGCGGCTCTGCAACGTCTGCAAGACAGTGGCACTCTGGCCAATATCATGGCCAGAAGACCTCATGCGGGAGCGCAGGATCATGATTGAGGGCATGTTGAGGACATGATCAAATATTATCGTCTGACCCTGACAGCGCTATTGGCACTGGCGGTATGCATGCCGCTACAGGCAGAGTCTGTGCGCATGGGGACTTTTACAATCCCGCTGATGGTTGAGTCGGCAACCCGGGGTGTTTTTATCCGCCTCGCAGAAGCGGTTGCGGCTGAAGCCGGCGAGGAGCTGGTGATCAGCCTTTTCCCGACCCGAAGGGTGCGCGAGGTTTTTGCTGAGCAGAATCTGGATGTTATTTTTCCGGCCATTGATCTGTCGATGAACTCGCCATATCTGGCAACAACGGCGGTGTACAGCAAGCGTGTTTTTGCTTTCACCCGCGTTACCGAACCATTGGTAACCAGAGTTGAAGATATGACTGGTAAACGTATCGGCTATACCTCTGGTTTCAGTTATTCCAGCGATGTTTTATCGGTGCCAGGCGCCAATTATCAAAGCACTATTACCGACCCGCAGAGCATCAAAAAACTACTGGCTGGCCGCATTGATGTATTTGTTGGCGATGAAAAGTCAGCTTTGCGTGCGGTCAGTGAGGAGAATGCCGGCCACCTGGTGCATTACGATGCGGCCAGCCCACTCAGCACTCATTCGGTGTTTTTTGCCTTCCAGCCAACAACACGAGGTACCGAGTTACGTCGTCGTTTTAATGAGGCGCTCGGCAGAATGGCTGCGGATGGTCGGCTGGAGACTATTCTGAGTCAGACGCGCTGATCAGCGGCTGCTTTCCTGTAACACAGTCATACCGATTTCTATGGTCTGGCTGCTGTCACCCAACCACAACATGCCATCCTGAATACTGGCCTGTAGACGCATGGTGCGGCTTGTTAATTGTTGCAGCTGCTCTATGGCGGCCGCATCAAAATCCACCACCTGAAGATTATTGAAACGCCGGCAGCTGTTTTCGATCTGTTGCCACCATAATTGCGCGGCACGTCCGTGGTAGCCGTAAATAATGACCCGTTTTGCACGGTTACAGGCTTTGCGGATGCGTTTCTCATCGGGCTGGCCGAGTTCAATCCACAGATCTATTTCATCGCTCAGTGAGTGCGCCCATAAATCGGGTTCATCATCGGTGCTGAGGCCTTTGGTAAATTCCAGCTGCTCACCGGCGTTCAGGGCAAAAGCGGCAAGACGTACCATCATCCGCTCGGTGGTTTCTGACGGATGCTGAGCAATGGTCAGGTTGTAAGTCTGGTAATGATTGCGGTCCATGTCGGACACATTCAGTTCGGCTTTATAAATGGTTGCTTTCAGCGCCATGGGTGTAATTGCCAGAAAAAATAAGCGCGTACTCTAATGGTTTCATGGGCTGACGGCTATGGCTGTAAGCACGGAATACGCCGCAGAGCAGATCGTCTTATATTCGATCACACTATTTGCCATCGTATTGTTTAGCTCAAAGTGGTCTTTCACCTTTCTGGCTGGTCTTTTTTCGGCTACACATTAACTGTGTCTGTTCTGCCAAAAGCAGGGCGGATGCACCTGTTCAATTAGCCGCCCGTCAGGCGGACTCAGGCCAAAAGCCGGAGGTGCAGGATGCGTTTTCATTTGCTTTGTCAGTCTGTCGCCAGACAGATCTTTGTCAGTTGTATGACGTATCGCGTCGCTGCGGATGGCGTGCGGCTTCTGTTCTGTTTTCTTTCCTGTCTGTATCTGAGTGGCTGGCCGGACAACCGGGCTCGCACACTTATCTGTACCACTGACAAGTGTGCCTGCGCTACCGGCGCTGAGGGAGGGTTGTGTTATGGGTAATGTTCCTGGTGTTCATGCTGCAGCCATGGTGCAGTATCTTGGTGAAGATGGCGTACCGGTGCGGGAGGTTCCGCTCTGGGCCCATGAGCCTGAGCCTTTGCTGCGTGCCTATGAGTGGATGATGCTGACGCGGATGTTCGATCAGAAGGCGGTTGCTCTGCAGCGCACGGGTCAGCTTGGCACTTTTCCGTCTTCGGTCGGGCAGGAAGCCATTGGCGTTGCCTGTGGCCTGGCGCTGGAAGAACAGGATATTTTTGTTCCTTATTACCGTGATCATGCCACTCAGCTTATCCGTGGTGCAGCCATGCACGATCTGTTGCTGTACTGGGGAGGAGATGAGCGTGGCAGTCATGCTGGCCCGGCACAGGATTTACCGGTTTGTGTGCCGATTGCCAGTCAGTGTGGCCATGCTGTCGGGGCTGCGGCTGCACTGAAGTTCCGTAAACAGCCACAGGCCGTACTCTGCACCCTGGGCGATGGTGCAACCTCTAAAGGTGACTTCCTCGAAGCACTGAACCTGGCCGGTACCTGGCATCTGCCGGTGGTGTTTGTTATCAACAATAATCAGTGGGCAATTTCGGTGCCGCGTGCTGCACAGTGCGGAGCCCCCACGCTGGCCCAAAAAGGTTGGGGTGCGGGTATACACAGCGTGCAGGTGGATGGTAACGATATTATCGCCATGCTGGATGTGGTCGGCGATGCACTGGAGCGGGCACGGCACCGTAAAGGGCCGACGCTGATTGAAGCGGTAAGCTACCGCCTGGGGGATCACACCACTGCCGATGATGCCAGCCGTTACCGGACCGATGATGAAGTTAAAGCCGCCTGGGAGCGGGAGCCGGTTCGGCGTTTATGTCAGTTCCTGACAACTCAGGGCGCCTGGAACGAAGCCATGGATGCGCGCTGGCAGGATCACTGCCATACGGTTGTCAGCAAGGCCGTTGAGCAGTATCTGGCAACACCAGCGCAGGCAGCAGAGGCCATGTTCGACCATCTGTACGCCGAATGGCCACCTGCACTGGATGAGCAGCTTGATCTGTTTGCGGCACGAATGACGGCACGGGAGGTGTGATATGGGCAATCAAATAACAGACTCCTTCAGCAGCGCATCTGCATCCCGTGATCTGACTCAGGGCGATCTGACTCTGGTCGAAGCGGTGAACCTGGCGCTGGCACGGGCGATGACCGAAGATCCGAACGTCGTCCTTCTGGGCGAAGATATCGGCCGCAATGGCGGTGTGTTCCGCGCCACACAAGGGCTGCAGGATCGCTTTAGCCGTGAGCGGGTAATGGATACGCCATTGGCAGAGACGCTGATTGCCGGTACGGCGATCGGTATGGCCAGCCAGGGACTGAAACCGGTCGCCGAAATTCAGTTTATGGGCTTTATCTTCCCGGCCATGGAGCAGCTGGTGACCCATGCCGCGCGGCTGCGTAACCGCACCCGCGGACGGCTGCATTGCCCGCTGGTGGTGCGTGCTCCTTTTGGCGGCGGCATTCATGCACCCGAGCATCATTCCGAAAGTACAGAGGCATTATTTGCCCATATCCCCGGTATCCGGGTGGTGATTCCATCTTCGCCACGGCGTGCCTATGGTTTGTTGCTGAGTGCGATTGATGACCCGGACCCGGTGCTCTTTCTTGAGCCCAAGCGCCTGTACCGCGCGCTGAAACAACCGCTGGTGGATGACGGCGCGCGTCTGCCACTGGACAAGGTTTTTATTCTGCGTGAGGGCAGTGATATCACACTGGTCAGCTGGGGGGCCTGCATTCAGGAAACCCTGGAAGCGGCGCAGGCGCTGGAACAGCAGGGCATCAGCGCCGAAGTTGTGGATGTGGCGACGGTCAGTCCGCTGGATATGGACAGCATCCGCGCCTCGGTCGAAAAGACCGGCCGTTGTGTGATTGTGCATGAGGCCGCGCGCAGTGGCGGTATCGGCGCGGATATTTCCGCCCGCCTGAGCGAGCAGAGCCTCGATTTACTGCAGGCTCCGGTGATCCGGGTGACAGGCTTTGATACACCAATGCCGTATTTCCGCCAGGAGCAGCTGTATCTGCCACAGGTGGCCGACATTGTGGCCGCCGTTAACCAATGCATGAGCTACCGTTAAAACAGACATAAAAATCAAAAGCCTGATACATCAGGAGTGTTTATGCGTTATTTCCGCTTGCCCGATCTGGGTGAAGGGCTGGCCGATGCCGATATCGTGGAGTGGCATGTAAAAGCCGGTGATACGGTGGCGGTTGACCAGCTGTTGTTATCGGTTGAAACCGCAAAAGCCATTGTTGAACTGCCATCTCCCTGTGCCGGGGTGGTCAGCCACTGCTTTGGTGAACCCGGTGATACCGTCAATACCGGTGAGCCACTGGTTGAGTTTGTGCAGGATGAAGGCTCTGAGACTGCAGGGCGTGAAGATAACGGCTCGGTGGTCGGCGAAATGCCGGTTGCGCGCGAACGCAGCGAAGATCATTTTGTGATTGGCCAGGGCAACAGCCTGAATGCCGGCGCACGGGTGCGGGTCACGCCCAGTGTGCGGGCGCTGGCACGGCGTCTGAATGTGGATATTCAGCAGATCAGTGGCAGTGGGCCGAATGGCCGAATTACGGCCGATGATGTGGAAAAAGCCGGGCGTTTGGATCAGCAACTGGGGCAGGGGGAACGCCTGACCGGTGTGCGCAAAAGCATGGCCCGTACCATGGCGCTGGCTCATGCTCAGGTAGTGCCCGTTACGCTGTTTGATGAAGCTGATGTGTCGCACTGGGAAACCACTGAGGATGTCAGTGTCCGGCTGGTGCAGGCCATTGCTGCAGGCTGTGCGGCGGTACCGGATTTAAATGGCTGGTTTCACGGTGATGAACAGCATCAGCAGATGACCCGGCGACTGATCAGTCAGATTGACCTGGGGATTGCGGTCGATACCGAGCAGGGCTTGTTTGTACCTGTATTGCGTGACGTTGCCAACCGCAACGCAGATGACCTGCGTGCCGGCCTCGACCGGCTGAAAGCCGATGTTCGCGCCCGTACCATTCCGCCGCGGGAAATGCAGGGCGCAACCATTACCCTGTCGAACTATGGCGCCATCGCCGGACGTTATGGCACTCCGGTGGTGGTACCTCCCACTATGGCGATTCTGGGGGCTGGGCGGGTGCTGGAGAAACCGCTGTGTGCCATGGGGGAACTCTTTGCCGGTAAGGTGCTGCCCTTGTCACTGACCTTTGATCACCGGGCGGTCACTGGCGGGGAAGCCAGTCGTTTCTTAGCGGCTGTTATTACCGATTTGCAGAAAGAGCCGGACTTGATTGACCGCTGATCCGGTTTTAATCCTCCGGCCACTCAACCGTAAAACCTTCATCTTCTGTCGGTAACTGAAAATACTGACTCAGATGATAGAAGGTTTCCTCGTTATCAAATGTCGCGCGTTGCGGTTGTTCTTTGCGGCGTTGAGCAAGCTGCTTCAGGCAGCGCTCATCGCTGTGATCCAGGCAAATTAACCGGTGCCGGCACTGACTGTTATCAATAAGATGTTTAAACCAGCGGCGTTGCTCAATGGTGTTGCCGGGAAAATCGAGAATCAGTGTCAGGTCATTGTTTAGCAGCAGGCTGATATGTTCGTTCAGGATATTTTTTAACTGAGCCGAGCAGCGCAGATAATCCTTTATGGTATGGATCTGTTGTGGGTAAAGGGCCGCCAGCCACTGATCTTCTGAAATAAGAATGGTGTTATTTTTTTGTGACAATTGCCGGGCGAGAGTGGATTTTCCCGCTCCCATTTTGCCGCAGAAAAAGACCAGCATTCCGCTCGCCATGACACTCTCCTGATAATGTTGATTGTTATCAGGTTTTATCAGGAGAGCACGGCGCTGGCAATGTACTCTGTTTGTTATTTCCGGCTTGTGTTATTTCCGGCTTGTGTTATTCGCGGCTTGTTATTCGCGAGCAGCGGCGTGTTCCTGTGCCCAGGCCAGCAGCATACGGTGAACCCGCTCGTCGCAGGGCAGGTGGTGCAGTTCACTTTCATCCAGCGCGTTAGCATCCTGCCATTCGTCGCGGCAGTCACTGATTTCAATGCTCAGATCGCGGCTGCAGGCGTCATAGAGTTTTTCCAGCAGCTCAGTTACCCGCACGGGATCGTCGGCAAACAGATAAGGCTGTTCCAGATCGTGTTCCAGTTCACGCATCACCGACCAGGCGGTTTCACCACGCTGATACAGGGTGTCGGGGTTGATGCCGTGCAGATCCTGCAGGCTGATATCCCAGTCGTCCCAGTCATCTTCCGGCTGAATCAGAGTGGTTTTGATCTGGCCGTCAGACTGCGACCAGGCAATGGCAACCGGATGGGCGTGTTCTTCAAACGAACTGCCGTCGATGGCAATAAATTGCGGATATTTCACAGTGGCCTCTCAGGATTCAGGAATGCGGCGAATCTACTCAGATGCACCGGGTTTGGCAAGGGGGGAGGTGGCGGTAGGCAGCGTCGGACTTAACTGAAAATAATGCCGGGCAGCTTCGCCGTTGACCGGGCGGCCATAAAAATAACCCTGTGCCAGATCGCAGCCGCTGTCGATCAGAAAGTTGGCCTGCTCAACGGTTTCGATACCTTCGGCCACGATCAGTTTATTTAACTGTTTACCGAGGGTGATGATGGTGTTGGCGATGGCACGGTCGGCGCGGCTGGTGCTTAAATCGCGGACAAAAGTGCGGTCAATTTTGATCGCATCGACCGGCAGCGTCTTCAGATAATTCAGTGAGGAAAATCCACTGCCAAAATCATCCAGATAAACAAAGACATCGTGTGCGCGGAAATACTCCAGCACGCCTCTGGCACTGACCAGATCCTGCATCAGCAGGCTTTCCGTAATTTCAACCGAAATCATCGCCGATGGAATACCGTAAGAGCGGATGGTATCGACAATATCTTCATGAAAGCCGGGAATCAGAAACTGGCGCGGTGATAAATTGATGCTGATATTGCTTTCATAGCCTTCATTCAGCCACTGGCGGGCCTGATTACAGGCTTTTTCAACCACCATCTGGCCGATCTGGGAAATCATGCCGGCTTCTTCGGCGATATGAATAAAACTTTCCGGTGATACGAAACTGCCGTCCGGCCGCTGCCAGCGCAGCAGGGCTTCAAAACTGTGCAGCTGGCCGGTACGGGCGCCGCGCGGATCACTCTGTAAAAATACTTTGGGCTGGTAATAAAGCTCGAGCTGATCCTGCTCAATGGCTTTACGCAGTTCGGTTTCCATCTGCAGGCGATGCTGGGCGATACGTTCCAGTGAGGGGGTAAAAAAGTGGAAGCAGTTTTTACCGTTGGCTTTGGCGCGGTACATGGCAATGTCGGCATTACGCATCAGCAGGCCGGTGCTTTCTCCATCATTAGGGTACATGGCAATACCGATAGAGGCGCCGATAAAAAAGCTGCGCTGATCCAGTTCGACCGGTGGCATCAGAGTGGCCAGCATATTATCGGCTCGCTGCAGTACTTCGTCCTGACTGCTGATGTCATCCATGATGACCACAAATTCATCACCGCCGACACGGGCTAACGTATCCTGGGGTTTGATTCCCTGTTTCAGGCGCAGGGCTACTTCGATCAGCAGTTTGTCACCGCTGGCATGGCCAAGGCTGTCGTTGATGGTTTTAAAGCCATCAAGATCGATATAACACAGGGCAATGCGCGAATGCTGCGCCTGTGCGCGGTTAATACTCAGTTCCAGCCGGTCCTGCAGCAGTACCCGGTTAGGCAGACCGGTCAGGCTGTCGTGTTGTGCCTGATAGGTGATGGTTTCTTCTTTTTCACGGATTTCGCTGATATCACGCAGCATCCAGATATAACCGGCGACCGGGTGTTTGACCGCATAGACTTCAAGCCAGCCGCCTTTACGCATCGGGTAAATACGGTGACTGCCATGCTCATGATTGCGCATTTCTTTCAGCTGATCATACAGTTGCTGACCTTCAAATAATTGCAGAAAAGAATTACGGAACAGATCTGCGCCGGTCATATGATTAATACGTTCTTCGCTCAGCCCCATCAGCAGTAAATAGTGTTTATTGACGGCAATCGGCCGGTCGGTATCGGCACTGACGACCAGAATCCCTTCTTTTGAGGCATTCAGGGTTGCATCAAGAATTTCATAGGAGGCTTTAAGATCGGCTTGTGCCTGTTGCTGCGTCTGCAGGTTCTGGCTCAGACGCTGATTGCGCTCCAGCAGCTCTTCTGCTGTCAATGCCAGTGAACGTTCGAGCATTTCGCGGTCAAGATCTGCCTGCTCGTAAGCGCTGCTGATAGCCTGCAACAGTGGCTGGAATGTTTCCGGGACAGTTTCCTGAAAATGTCGTTTTAGCTGTCGTTTCAGCAGTCGGTGCATGCTGTTCGCTCAGTAAATGTAGTAATGGTCAGCGTTTGGTTGTGCAGATTGCACTTACCGACTCCGCGGTTGGGTGCAATTTCTCCGTAGGAGTAGAAACCGCAGACCGGGATATCGGCCCCCAGTGTCTCGCTGAAGGCTTCCAGTTCTTCATCAATTAATTGTTGCATCACCACCCGTCTGCCGACGCAGCTGACCAGCAGGGCAAAATCCGGTGTTGCCTGGTTTTGTTGGCTGACCTGCTGGCAGGCGGTATGGGCACCGTCGATCAGACGGTCAACATTCGCACGCATCAGTTGCGCGAAATGTTGCTCAGGGATGTCGGCGCCAAACAGCAGGCAGCGTTCCTGCCAGTCAATGCCGAGCACCGAGCAGACGACAGGATCGTTGTCTGCCGCGGAGATCAGCAATGGAAAGCGCAGGCCGGATGCCGGCAGCTGGTCGGCATAATGACCCAGGTATTTTTCATACAGATCAAGGGCGCAGATATCATCAAGTTCATACAAGCGATTACCCCGGGCGCGGGTAATGCGGCGTTTTGGGCCGAACGGGTCCCAGCCGCCATAGCTGCCACAGCTCACACTGAGATGTTGGCCGTAAAATCCGATACCGCAGACGTGGTGGCTGAACCGGCCATCGCTGGTGTACAGCCAGGTTTGTTTAAAGCGTTCCCCATCGGCGGCAATACCACCGGATATATGGTTGAAGGGGGCTAGCTGTTGGTTAAGTCCGGCTACCAGCTGGCTGCCATTCACACTGAGGCCATTAGCAAACACCAGTATGTGAATTAAATCGTCCTGCTGCAGTTGCTGCGCTACACGAATGCCGGCCTGGCGGCTGCCTTCAATACCGTCAACGCATTCGGTCACGAGTCTGATCCGGGTATGGGCAAAGCGGATAACCGTAAGAGTGATGCTGTTGTCGATCACCCGCTGCTGATGAATTTCGCCGCTGGCTGAGCAGCCGCATAAAGGTGTTTCCGGAAAGTGTTGCTGCAACGTGCTGATCGCTGCGGCCGGATCAACAGAGGCAAACAGCAGCAACAGATCAGCCTGACCTTCAGTCAGGGCCGGGGACCACTGTGGCGGGACGCTGGTGGTGTCCCAGATATGCTGGCTGACCTGCATTCAGTAATCAGCAGGGACGGATGTCAGCGGCATGGCGCAGGAGGCTGTCGAGGGTATCGATAACCTCGGCCCAGTCAGCATCCTGAGCCAGCGATTCACGCAGAAATGCCTGCTGTGAATTATTGAAAAAGTCGAGTTCGGCCAGCTTTTTATTGTCTGCAACGGGTTTATGCTGCTCGATAAAATCGGCGATATTCTGGTCGGAGTTTGGCAGGCCGAGTTGTGCAAACAGGCCGTTAAGGCTGTGTACTGGCGATTCCATGAGCATACTCCTGAAACATGAGTGTATTTTTGGTAATCCTCTGATTTAGTTCAGAAATCAGCGGTTAAAACTCTCAATGTTCAGTTTAGCAGCTTGCTGGAAGAGTGTTGCCTATCCGTCGCTGCGGCCAAGCTGGCGCAGATGATGGTAATGACCTTTCAGTGCCGCGCCGAGGCTGGGATAACTGCGGATAGAATGACCCTGACGGTTGCAGGACTCCTGCAGTAAACGGTGCAGTGCTGGGTAGTGAATATGACTGACCCGGGGAAACAGGTGGTGTTCGACCTGAAAGTTCAGCCCTCCCAGAGCCCAGGTCAGGAAACGGCTGTCGGTGGCAAAGTCGACGGTGGTGCGTAACTGGTGTGCCGCCCATTCGTCTTCCATGCTGCCATCGGCCGTGGGCTGCGGAAATTCCGCCTGTTCGACTATGTGAGCGAGCTGAAATACCACAGCAAATAAAAAGCCTAAGATGGCATGCATCAGTAAAAAGCCGGTAATAACGGTGGTGCCGTCGGCAAGGCTCAGCGGCAGCGCGATATAAATCAGCAGATACAGCAACTTGCTGGCCCAGAATTCCAGATGATCTGCGGCGGATAAGCGATGGCTGAACGGCCGCTGTGCGATTTTCTGGCGAAAATATGCTTTGTAGTCGAGAGCAAAAAACCAGAACAGACTGGTCAGCGGATACAGCAGCCAGACATAAATATGCTGATAACGGTGAAACCAGAAACGACGCTGGTGCGGGCTCATTCGGAACAGCCCCAGCGCATCAATGTCTTCATCAACCTCGTCCACATTGGTAAAGCTGTGATGATTGCGGTTGTGTTTCTGTGCCCAGTAAAAACGGTTACTGCCGATCAGATTAAAGGTAAGAGCGGCCAGCCGGTTGAGACGCCGTGAGCGGCTGAAAGATTCGTGAGCGCCATCGTGCATCACGTTAAAACCCACAAGGGCGGTGGCTATACCATGTATAAACCAGGCGGCCAGACTCCAGGGTGCAGGCAGTAACAGCAGGGCGGCATAGCTGGCGCTAAACAGCAGCAAAATAAGAATGGCTTTACGGTACAGACGCTGGTCACCGCTTTTGGCAATGCCCTGCTGCTGGAAGTACTGATTAACCTGAGCGGAAAGCTGCTGATATACCGGGCGCTGGCCGGCAGGAAAATGAACCTGATTCATGATTTATTATGATTGTTATCGTTGCCGCCATGCTACCTGAGTTTGAGATTTTGTAAAACGCCCGTCTCAGGATTGCTGCTGCGTACCAGCACTTTATTCGTCGGGCTGAGCAGGATATTGCTCCCGTGCTCTTTTACGGAAAGCCCGTGGTGATTCCCCCAGCCAGCGACGGAAGGCACGGCCGAAGTTTGAAGGGTCGTTGTAACCCAGCTGGTGGGCAATATCTTCCACCGAGGTATTGGTTTCCAGCAGCAGATGCAGGGCCTGTTCGCGCCGTGCCTCATCAATAATATTCTGATAGGTAGTGTTCAGCTGGGCCAGCTGGCGGTTAATGGTGCGCGGGCTGGAGTTCAGCGTTTTAGCCATAACGGTAAGCGTCGGAAACGCATCCATACGGTCGAGGCGGCGGCGGATCTGGGTTACCAGATCCTGGCCACGATCAAGTTCGGCCAGCTGCTTTTCACATTCGGCTTCTGCCATACGCCGCGCGGTGGTGTTGGCGGTAGATACCGGAGTATCCAGCAGCCAGGCTGGTATACAGAGCTGATTGTGTGGTTGGTTGAACATCACCGGAATGCCGAGAACGCCTTCGTAACAGGAACCCGGGCGCACCGGGGCATCGGTAAATTTGGCTACGGCTGTCAGTTCTTCACTGTTCTGGGTCAGAAAGCGGGCAATGGTGACCAGCGTTGAAATAATATTCTGCACGACAAAACTGAAGGTGCTTGGCATGGCGGCCAGACGGTTGATCTGAATGATGGCGGTGTCGTGATCATGCAGAAAACGGATATCGGCCAGCAGGGTGCGGGTGCGGGCATAACGGATGGCCAGAGACAGTGCCTGCCCCAGCGTATCGCTGGCCATAATGGCAAAGCCGAGAAAGCCATGGCTGGAAATATTCATCCGTTTTCCATGCTCCAGCCCGAGCAGCGGATCGCCGCTCAGCGCCAAAGCATTCTCCACCACCTTGTGATACTGCAGGGGGGAGATAAATTCCTGTGCAGAAGCCAGCGTCTTACCACTCAGACCGGTGCCCTGAGCTAACTGTGCGGTGCTGATCCCCTGCTGGGCGAGCAGGTCAATCAGTTGTGACAGATATTCAGTGCCGATAAATGCCCGGCTGGCAGCGGAGGACTGTGACATAGTGGTCGGAATGTTTCAGTTGGCGTGTTATGACCGGAAGCATGTCACGTTTTCCTCTTTAACTCAACGCGGCTTTCGGTCATAGTTTTGGCCATTAAAAAAACAAAAACCTGAATTCTGAAGGGGAACCCTGTGGAAGCATCTTTCTGGGACGGCAAGCGCGCACCTGGTGTCAGTGATCAAATCGATCTGAATAAATACAATGCAGTAGTGGAAGTGGTGGAAAGCGCATTTCAGCGTTATGCCGACCGTGCCGCCTTTACCAGCATTGGCTACACCCTGACATATCGTCAGATTGACGAATACAGCGCAGCCTTTGCTGCTTACCTGCAAAATCACACCACTCTGAAGCCCGGCGACCGTATCGCCATTCAGATGCCGAATATCCTGCAATTCCCGATTGCCATGTACGGTGCCCTGCGTGCCGGTATGGTGGTGGTTAACACCAACCCGCTGTATACCGAACGGGAAATGCTGCACCAGTTTAATGACTCCGGTGCCAAGGCGCTGGTGTGTATGGATGTCTTTGCCAAATCGGTACAGAACATCCGCGCGGAAACCGGTCTGAAGCATATTATCGTGACCAGTCTGGCCGATATGCTGCCATTCCCGAAACGTACACTGATCAACGCCGCAGCCAAATACGTGAAGAAAATGGTTCCGGCTTACAACCTGCCGGATGCCATTCCGTTCCGTAAGGCACTGGCACAGGGCGCTAAGTTTGGCGGTTTTGTCGCCAACTACATCAAGAACCCGAATGACACCATTATTCTGCAGTACACCGGTGGTACAACCGGTGTGGCCAAAGGCGCTGAGCTGACCAACCGCAATCTGGTCGCCAACATGATGCAGGCCCGCGCCATGCTCAGCCAGACCGACAGCAATGGTCAGCAAATCAAGCCGGATACCGGTGTGAAAGTGGTGGCGCCGCTGCCGCTGTACCACATTTATTCTTTCACCGTGCATCTGATGGCGCTGTTTGAACTGGGTGATCACAGCATCCTGATTGCCAATCCGCGCGACACCAATATGTTCGTGCGTATGATCAAGCCACATCAGCTGACCGGATTTATTGGCCTGAACACGCTGTTTGTATCACTGCTGAACCACCCTGAATTCAAGAACTGCGATTTCAGCCAGCTGAAGCTGACGCTGTCAGGCGGTACTGCGCTGGTGGAAGACACGGCCCGTCGCTGGAAAGAAGCAACCGGCTGTGGCATCTCTGAAGCCTATGGTTTAACTGAATGCTCGCCTGCGGTGTGTATGAACCCGGCCGGTGGTCTGGAGCAGATGGGTACTGTTGGTCAGGCCGTTCCCGGTACTGCGCTGAAGTGTATCGATCCGGAAGGTAATGAAGTGGCCGTCGGTGAGCGTGGCGAGCTGTGTGTTAAAGGCCCGCAGGTAATGAAAGGCTACTGGAACCGTCCGGAAGCAACCGCCGACAGCTTTACTGCGGATGGTGAATGGCTGCGTACCGGTGACGTTGCGGTGATTGATGAAGACGGCTTTGTGAAGATCGTTGACCGTATCAAAGATATGATTCTGGTATCCGGTTTTAACGTTTATCCGAACGAAATTGAAGACGTGGTCGCGATGCACCCGGCGGTTGAAAACTGTGCCGCTATCGGTGTACCGGATGACAAAACCGGTGAAGCGGTGAAATTGTTCGTGGTTGCAACCGACCCGAACCTGACCGTGGAAGAAATCAAGAAACACTGCCGTGAAAACATGACCGCTTATAAAGTGCCGCGTCATGTAGAGTTCCGCAGCGAGCTGCCAATGACTCCGGTTGGTAAGATTCTGCGTCGTGAACTGAAGGATGAAGAAGCAAAAAAGCAGGCTGAGCCAGCCTGATTGGCTCCAGCCCTGAGTAAAAAAGCCCGCGCCTGACGCGGGTTTTTTTATTTCAGCCTCCGGCATCTGACCGCCAACCTCCGACAGGTTACCCAAGTGACGCGCAGCATCGGCCGCGTAGCCAATGGCGCTGGGGCCGGCTGTTGCCAAAATCGCCGCACATTTTTACCCGATAGCGGGCAGTCCATTGTTGCCCTGAGTTCCGCGTTATTCTGAGGATGTGCAAATGATTCAGTACAAGGCTCCACTTAAAGATATTCAGTTTCTGATTAACGATGTATTCGATTTTCAGTCCCATTACAAAAACATTCCGGGTGGCGATGAAGCAACGCCGGAAATGGTTGATGCCATTCTGACCGAAGCCGCGCGCTTCAGTGAGGAAGTGGTGTCTCCGCTGTATCAGGTTGGTGATGAAGGCTGTGTGTGGAATGACGGTGAAGTCACCACACCAAAAGGCTTTAAAGAAGCTTACGGTCAGTATGTTGAGGGGGGCTGGCAGGGGATGTCGGCACCGGTTGCTTATGGCGGTCAGGGCTTACCTCTGTCTCTCGGCGTGATCAAATCCGAGATGATTGGTACGGCCAACTGGGTATGGGGTATGTATCCGGGCCTGTCGCTGGGGGCGATGAACACCATTTACATGCACGGTACCGAAGAGCAAAAGCAGACTTATCTGGTGCCTATGACCGAAGGTCGCTGGACCGGCACTATGTGTCTGACTGAGCCGCAGTGCGGTACCGACCTGGGTCAGGTAAAAACCAAAGCCGAGCCTAATGGTGATGGCAGCTATAGCCTGACCGGCACCAAGATTTTTATCTCATCCGGAGAACATGATCTGACTGAGCAGATTGTGCATATCGTACTGGCCCGCCTGCCGGGTGCGCCGGAAGGCACGAAAGGTATTTCGCTGTTTATTGTGCCGAAATTCCATGTGAACGCTGATGGCTCACTGGGTGACCGCAACCCGGTGGCTTGTGGTTCCATTGAAGAAAAAATGGGCATTCATGGTTCATCCACCTGTGTAATGAACTTTGACGGTGCCAAAGGTTTTCTGATCGGACCGGAAAACAAAGGTCTGATGTGTATGTTTACCTTTATGAACACAGCCCGTATCGGTACTTCGATTCAGGGCGTTGGTGCGGCTGAATTGTCTTTCCAGGGCGCTCTGCCTTACGCCAAAGACCGTCGCTCCATGCGCTCGCTGAGCGGTACCAAGCATCCGGATAAAGTGGCTGATTCGCTGATTGTGCACCCGGATGTGCGCCGTATGCTGCTGACCCAGAAGGCCATCGCTGAAGGTGGTCGTGCGATGCTGTATCACGCCGCCCGTCTGGCCGACTTTATGATGGCTGCACACGATCGTGGTGACAATAAAGGCTACGAACAGTTTGACGACAAGCTGGGTTTTCTGACTCCGATTCTGAAAGCTTTCCTGACCGAACTGGGTTATGAAGCGGCTAACCACGGTGTGCAGGTTTACGGTGGCCATGGCTTTATTAAAGAGTGGGGCATGGAGCAGATTGTTCGTGATACCCAGATTGCCAAGCTGTATGAAGGTACAACCGGTGTGCAGGCGCTGGATCTTTTGGGCCGTAAAATTCTGTTGGGTAAACTGAAGTCCTTTAATGAATTCCGTGCAGAAGTCACGGCTTTTATTAAAACTCATGAGAACCGTGCAGAAATGAAGCCGCTGATCAAACAACTGAAGCGCTATATGCTGCAATGGCGTATCAATACCTTCCGTGTTGCTTACAAAGCATCGAAAAACCGCGATATGGTGGGTGCGGCATCGGTGGATTATCTGATGTTCTCCGGTTATGTGGTGATGGCATATTTCTGGGCACAGATGGCTGATAAAGCTTACAGTGGTATTAAATCCGCTAAAGGTGACCGTGATTTTTATCAGGCTAAAATTCATACCGCTGAGTTTTATTTTGACCGTCTGCTGCCACGGGCAAAAGGCCATGCCAAAATGATGCTGAAGGATCCGAAAACCCTGATGCAGATGAAAGAAGAGCATTTCGCTTTCTGATTCTGAAGAAAACAAAAAAGCCCGGCATGGCCGGGCTTTTTTGTTTCTGTTATTACTGAAATTACGGTGAATTTACAGCCGTGCCATATCCAGACTGAATTCCAGATGCAGTTGCGTGGGCGTTTTAAGCTGGCGCTGCAGTGCGCCATCAAAACGCAGTGAAATTATATGATCACACAGCGCGTAAAATTCGCTGTCAGGAGTAATCTGTCCGGCTTCAAATGGAGCGTTCAGGTGAAAATCGATACTGGTCAGAACCATATCGTCGACCAGGCGGAGTTGCAGATCCAGCTTGCGGCAATACTGCAATGCAGGATCTTTCAGCAACAGGTAATCAAACAGAAAGTGAATAAGATTCGGGTTTTCTTCAATAATCAGCGAGAAGGGCAACAGCCGGTTAACTTCTATTGATTGCAGTTCCTGTGCCTGATTCAGCCAGCCTTCAATGCAGTGAGTCAGGTTGATGCTGGTGCGTGTATCCTGGGTGGTAATGCGCAGATACTGCAGAAACACCTGAATGCCGGGCAACATTTCCGGCTGATGGATATGTTTAGCCAGATGCTCAAGTTGATTAAGCAGCAGGTGGTTGATTTTTTTCTGTTGCTGCTGACGCTCACTGGCATTCATCTGCTCCAGCTCGGATTCCAGCTTTTGTACCGTGGCTTTAGTGCGCAACTGCTCGTTATATAGTTCTTCTGTGCGTTGCGTGACTTTATTCTCCAGTGAGATGGTCAGTTCCTGCGCATGGCGCCGGGCAATCTGTTCTTTGGTCCGGTCAACTACGCAGATTAATATCTGTTGCGGGCGGTTTTCATCATAACGGGTGATCTGCAGAGTGATATCGAAGTAGCATTCTTCCTGGCGGAAGTTGTACAGGCAGAACTCATCATGAATACGTGCGATGCGCCCCTGCAGCAGTTTGTTAATCCGTTCTCTTTGCTCCACCCCATGCGGGCCGCTGATCATATCCATCAGCCGGTCCATTGGATGCTTCATGCTTTCCAGCTCCAGTTCGGTACTGGCCAGCTGGTTGGCAAAGTGGTTGTTGCATTCGAAGCTGTCGTTGTCCGGCTGATAGCGGCAAAAACCAATTGCGGCATTATTAATGGCCATGCTGAGCTGTTCTTTGGTGTTTTCCAGCTGCATCCGCGCGCGTTCGCGCTCATCAACATCCTGCTGCAGAGTGTCACGCATACGGTTAATGGCATCGGCCACCATATTCAGCTCGTCCCGTTTATGCGGCGGATCGTTCAGCACCAGAGGATGATCCAGTTTGTTCAGACTGAACTGGCTGGCCCATTCCGCCATCCGGCCAAGGCGCCGGGTAATCACCTGATGGACAATAAACAGCACAAAGATCGAAACGGAAAAAGTTTTAATAAACTGCGTCAGCAGGATATTTACGGTTTTGTGTTTGAGTTCGTTGTACAGCCCGGCGTAATCCAGGTTCAGGTGCAGATTTCCCAGATGGTAGGACTGGCCGGCGCTCTGATAATCAAGGGCGAAAGAATAGCGTTGGTCAGACTGGCCGTAGACATCGCCTGCACTGTGCAGCACGTTGCCACGGTTTTCGATGTAGACGTAGACCACGCCGGGGAAGTTAAGAATACCGTTGAGCTGAGACTCAATCTGGCGTGAATCAAAATTCCAGAGGCTGTAACTGATGCTCTGCTGGTAACTGGTCTGAATCTGGTGCAGGTTTTTATCATAACTGCTCATGCCGCGCTGATAATCGGACATGAGGATGTACAGAAAAGCGGCGAGGGTGGTCACGAAACTGAAGGCAAGCAGGTAGGAGAGCAGCTTGCGGCCGATGGATACGTAGTTCTTGTTGCTGGCTGGATTGTTCAAATTAATGCTTCGCAGTCAGTTGTCTGGTCTGTGGCTTAACCTGGTTTACAGCATGACTGTAATGATGGCTATCGTTACGGTCTGGGCTGCTCTGTGCTGGCAATTTCAGGCCAGTGTTATTCATTCTGGCGGCCTTATTGCGATAAAACAATGAAATACTCATGCCAGAAGCGCTGAAAATGGCGGTTAATGTCGTCCGAAGTTGATTTGTCACAACTTCTTTGGGGGTATAAGCCTAACCATTTTTATTTCTTGATTTGCATCAAATGGCACCCCGGATTAACCGTTAACCTGAGCTCATCTTTTAAGCATAGATGAGGAACACAGAATGAAACTGTTGAAAACTTTGTTAGCAAGCGCAGTCGCGGTTTCTGCAATGCCAGCTCTGGCTTATGAAGCCGGTGATATTATTGTTAAGGCTGGTGTTGTTAACGTGAATCCGAAAAAAGACAGTGGTATCGATGGTGTTACTGTAGGGGATGATACACAGCTGGGTCTGACCCTGACCTATATGGTGGCTCCTCAGGTGGGCGTGGAAGTGCTGGCGGCAACACCGTTTAAGCATGGTGTATATGCCGGTGGGGATCGTGTTGCTACGACCAAACATCTGCCACCAACTGTCTCTGCCCAGTATTACCTGATGGATCCGGCTTCCAAGCTGCAGCCTTATGTAGGTCTGGGTGTTAACCATACCTTCTTCTTCGATGAAGATGGTGTTGACCATCTGGGCAAAAGCTGGGGTCTGTCTTACTCTGCAGGTCTGAACTATGACCTGGGTGATAATCTGCTGGCTAACGTGGCTGTCTGGAAAATCGACATTGATTCTGAGCTGAATGGTTCCGGTACTGATGTTGAAATCGACCCGCTGGTATTTATGGTCGGCGCTGGCATGAAGTTCTGATAACAGAACGGAAGCAAATAAAAAGCCACGCATTGCGTGGCTTTTTTGTTTTATCTGTTTTTATTGATTGAGAAGTTATTTGTTAAGAATTTAATCTGCAGCAATGTTGGCATGCTGCTGGTCAGTCAGGCCCAGAATTTCATTTTTAAAACGATGGGATACCGGATATTCGCCGATCCAGATTTTCAGTAAGGCGTCATACAGATCTTTACCGGGCAAAACACCTTTCACCTCGTCGTTGATGACTACCCGTGAACCAACACCGGGCACATAGTCGACATAACCTGCATCACCGCGCTCCAGTTTTCCGTCAAACATTTTTACCAGCATATCCAGCCGTTCATCCATCTGTTCGGCCTCGTCGCTGCTAATGTTCAGTTGCAGGGCATCATACATCGCCGTGGCGATACGGCGTCCGCTGACGCGATTCACCAGAATGTGGTAAACGATGCGTTTGTAGCTTTCCTGTTCGATGAGCTGACTGGCATCGGCGGATGGGGATTCGACATACAACAGACCAACGTAGGTATCGACCAGATAGTACAACGTGCGTACTGAGGCGCCGTTCAGCTGCAACTCCGGATGATCGGTGGATTGCGGCAGAATTTCCGGAAATTCAAAACCTTCTATTGTGCGTGCGTGGCTGGTTGCGCTCAGTGCGAGCAAAGAGATCAGCAGAGCGGGTTGCAGAGCCGATACGAGCGGATGTTTGAGTGCTTTGCGGAATAACAGATTAACCATGGCGATCCCTCTGGTTTCTTATTGTTATGTCTTCACTCTATGCCCCTGAGCATGCCGGGGCAATGATTGTCATAATTAATTCATCAAACTGTGGTTGGCGGTTAAAGCAAAGGTGCGAGTAAGCGGCTTGTTTTGGCCAGCAGCACGGGCCACCAGTGTTGGCTTATTTGCGTTGGTTCGGAATGGTCGAAATCAATTTGCAGCATGCTTTCAACATCGCTGGCAAAACTCCGGCTCTGGATCAGCGCGCCGATTTCAAAATTAATCCGCAGGGAACGGTTGTCGAGGTTGGCACTGCCGATACTGCTCCATTCATTGTCGATCAGCAGTACTTTCTGATGCAGGAAGCCTTTTTTATAGGTAAAAAAGCGCACGTTGCAGCGGCTGAGGGATTGGATATAACCGCGCATAGCCTGTTGTACCAGCCAGCTGTCGCTTTTTTCCGGCACCAGAATGCGGATATCAATACCGCGCAGACCAGCCAGCTGCAGGGCGCTGACCAGACTCTGGTCCGGCACAAAATAGGGGCTGACCAGCCAGCAGCGTTCCTGTGCGCTGTGAATCAGGTGAGTGAAATACAGGCTGGCACTTTCGGTTTCATCGGCGGGGCCAGAGGCAATGCACATCACATTGTTATCACCGGTCGCCGGGCTGCTGTTCCATTCAATGGTTGGGATATATTGAGTGGCCCAGTGCCAGTCTTCGGTAAAAGATAACTGAAAACTGAGTGCCGCCGGACCATGGATTTCGACATGGGTGTCGCGCCAGAAGCCGTCTTTCTGACTGTTGCCACGGTACTCATTACCGACGTTATAGCCACCAACGTAGGCATATTCGCCGTCGCAGATCACCAGTTTACGGTGATTACGGAAATTCAGTTGAGTCCGGTTGCGCAGTTGCAGCGGATTAAAGCGTGATACCCGTACCCCGGCATCTTCCAGAGGTTTCAGAAAATGCCGGCCCAGGCTGCGACTGCCAATTTCATCGTACAGAAGATAGGTCGCAACACCGGAACGGGCCTGTTGGCATAACAGGCGGGCCAGTTCCTGACCGGTATCGTCGTTGCGCAGAATATAAAACTGTACGCAAATATAACGCCTGGCTTCAGCAATACGCCGGAACATGGTGCTGAAGGTGGTTTCTCCATCCGTTAATAACCGGCACTGATTGCCGGCAATTTGTGGCAGGCGGAAAAGAGGATAAAGAGGGCGTGTAAGGTGACCAGGGGGCAGGGCAAAGTGTTCAAGTCCCGCCTGCACCTGATCAGCAATAAAACTCAGACTGTGGTCACCATGGCGGCGGGCGCGCAGATAGCCATGAAAGCGGCGGCTGCCAAAGAACGCGTAAAGGGGCAGGGTAACCAGAGGCATCAGCAATAAGCCCAGCACCCAGGCAATGGTGCCCTGAGACGTTCTTCCCTGCCACAGGGCATCAATGGCTGCCAGTACCCCAAAGGTGTACAGCAGCAGCGGCCATATCCACCACGCTTGCTCCGGCATGATTTCCCCTTAATTCATCATGGCCTGAGTAAACGGGATTATCAGAGGCCAATCAAGCGCATAAATTCGTCACGGGTTGCTGCGTTTGAACGGAAGTCGCCCTTCATCACTGAAGTACGCATCATCGAATTCTGTTTCTGCACACCGCGCATCATCATGCACATGTGCTGCGCTTCGACGATCACACCAACGCCGCGGCAACCGGTCACTTCTTCCACGGCTTCCGCAATTTGCTTGGTCATGTTTTCCTGAATCTGCAGACGACGGCCGAACATGTCGACAATACGGGCAAACTTTGACAAGCCCAGGACTTTGCCAGAAGGCAGGTAGCCAATATGGCAGCGGCCGATAAACGGCAGCATGTGGTGTTCACACAGGGAATAAAACTCGATGCCCTGAACCACCACCATCTCATCGTTGTCGCTGGTGAAAACAGCTTTGTTGACTACTTCGTGCAGGTCGGTGGTGTAACCGCTGGTGAGGAATTGCATTGCCTTGGCGGCGCGCTTTGGCGTATCCAGAAGGCCTTCACGCTCAACGTTTTCGCCCAGTTCCGCCAGTACCTGTTGGTACAGGGATTCGAGATTTGACATGTCTATACCGTTGTTAATTTAAATACCTGAGCATTTTACTCAATTTCATAAAACTTATACAAACTGGTTTTTGTATAAGAAATTATCTGCCGGTAACACAGCGCAGCGACTTAACTGGCCGAGCGCTTCGAGATAACGGATCGCGCCGCCCGGTTCTTTGGCTACATCCGTCCAGAAACACTGCAGAAAACCATTACCGTCCGCTGCTGTGCCGGCCGGCAACAGGTCGGCCACACGGCGGGCGATGGCTGCACCAGAGTCAACCCAGCAGACGTTGGGCCACAGCTGCTGCAGCTGTGCTTTCAGTAACGGAAAATGCGTGCAACCAAGAACCACATGGGACAGCGGTTCGGGTTGTCTGAGCCATTGATCCAGGTGAGTGAACAGATCCTGCGGCGGTTGCTGGTGAGTGATCCAGTCTTCGGCCCACTGCACCAGTTCTTTGCTGCCGAAGCGGCGCACGTTGCAGTGTCCGGCGAAATCACGGATCAGATCATCGGTGTACGTCCGGTTCACGGTTGCCGGAGTAGCCAGCAGGCCAATATGGCAACCGGCTGCGGTGTTGTCTGTCTGCTCCGCGGCCTGTTCTGCTGCAAGAGCCGCGGCCACTTTAATGGCCGGTACAACCCCAACGACTGGAATATCCAGCTGCTGTCGCAGCTGAGGCAGAGTCAGCGTACTGGCCGTGTTACAGGCGATGATCAGCAGATCGGGCTTTAACTCCCGTACCGCGCTTGTACAGACCTGAAGCACACGGGGGATCAGTTCTTCATCGGTTTTCAGACCGTAAGGAAATGCTTCGTTATCCATCAGATAATGCAGTGACAGGTGCGGTAACAGCTGTCGCACTTCACTGAGAATGCTGAGTCCTCCGACGCCGGAGTCGAAGATCAAAACCGATGGCTTCATGGCGGTACTGGTTATGGAAAGCGCGGCAGTTTAGCAAATGTTTCTGTTTATATCTGCAGCGCGGCGCAGCGAGCGCGAAATGACAGGAAGCAACTATACTGCTCTGGACGGAAAAGGAGCTGTAACTGAGTGGATTTACAGGAATTACTGGATAACGCCCGGCGCAATGAAGCGCTGTTGCGCCGCCTGCAGGCGTTTGAGCTGCAGTTACTGTCCTGCCAGACCTGGTTTGATTTTCTTACCCTGTTGCTTGATGGTCTGCCTGCGCAGTTCGACCTGGATGCTGCAACCCTCAAAGTGTGTGATCCCGACGGTGAGTTAAAAGCTGCAATGCTGCAGTCTCTCGATCTGGAGCAGGGGGTGCTGCTGAATCAGCTCGAATTTCAGAGCCGTGTTCCTATTATTGATGCTGCCCCGATTGCGCCACCGCCTCCCTGGCAGAGTGGTCTGGCCTTACCTTTGTTGCGCAACGATGTGTATCTGGGGCAGTTACGCCTGTACTCGACCAGTCCGGCACGCTTTCAGGGCGGTATGGCCACCGATTTTATGCAGCATCTGGCGGCGGTGATTGCCGCCTGCCTGATGATGGTTAAGCAGTCGGAAGAGCAGGCTCGGCTGGCTCTGACCGACCCTTTAACCGGTGCTGAAAACCGTCGTGGTTTTGAGCGGGCTTATCAGCGTGAATGGGCGCGGGGTCAGCGTCAGTACCATGTGTTTGCCATGATATTGCTCGATCTTGATCACTTTAAGCGGGTGAATGATGTGCATGGTCATGGCACCGGCGACCGGGCGCTGAAAATGCTGTGCCGGACACTGAAGAGTGTGATGCGTCCGACCGATCATATCGGCCGTTTGGGCGGCGAAGAGTTTGCCGTACTGTTGCCAGGTTGCCAGCCTGACCAGTTGCGCGCCGTGGTTGAGCGGGTGCAGCAGGCCATTCGTTCGATGAGCGTACACAATGATCTGCAACAACCGGTGCCGATGACGGCTTCGGGCAGCTTTGTTTCTGTTACCCCGCGTCCGCATCAGAATCTGGAGCTGGGGCAGATCATTGATCATCTCGACAGCTATCTCTACCAGGCCAAACGTAATGGCCGCGATTGCTTTGTCAGTGCCGAACAGTGACGGGTATCAAATACCGGTTCACTGCTTCGGTTAAAGTCTTGTTTTAAACCGACCGGAGGTGTCATGTCCGATTCCGCTTCTCACCCATATCCTCTGATACTTCCCGTGGATAAAACACCTGCCGATAAAGCCCCTCCGGCAGAACCGGAAAAAACCCTGCATTTACCGTACGGCGAGCGCATGACCCGCGAACGCTACGAGCAGGAAAAGCAAAGCCTGCAGATTGAACTGTTAAAAATGCAGAGCTGGGTAAAGGAAACCGGGCAAAAAGTCGTCGTGTTGTTTGAAGGGCGCGATGCGGCCGGCAAAGGTGGCACCATCAAGCGCTTTATGGAGCATATGAATCCGCGTGGTGCCCATGTTGTGGCGCTGGAAAAACCCAGCGACAGCGAACGTACCCAGTGGTATTTCCAGCGCTATGTGCAGCATCTGCCGGCGGCGGGGGAAATCGTGATGTTCGACCGCTCCTGGTATAACCGTGCAGGTGTGGAACGGGTGATGGGCTTTTGCAGTAATACCGAATATATGGAGTTTATGCGCGAGGTGCCCGAGCTTGAGCGCATGTTTGTACGCTCGGGAATTCATCTGATCAAATTCTGGTTTTCCGTCAGTCGTCAGGAGCAGCTGCGGCGCTTCCAGAGTCGTCAGGTTGACCCGTTAAAGCAATGGAAACTCAGCCCGATTGATCTGGCATCACTGGATAAATGGGATGATTACACCGAAGCCAAAGAAGCCATGTTTTATTACACCAATCATCTGGATGCGCCCTGGACGGTGGTGCGCTCGGACGACAAAAAGCGTGCGCGGCTGAATACCATGCGCCATGTGCTGAATCAGCTGGATTACACCAATAAATCGACCTCGCTTGATCTGACGCCCGATCCGCTGATTATTCAGCCTGCCACTCAGTCTATGGACTGCTAGGGCCTGTTAATACTCAGTGAATCCGGCCTGCTGAGCGCCAGTTTTTCTCAGAGCAAGGAGAGAGAAGTGATATTAGCGGGCTAAATGAATAACGAACGACGAAGTTAATGGGGAAAACTGGCCTCAGCCCGAAGGGTTATGGCTAAAAATCCCTCATCCTGCGTTGCTGTTCGCTCGCTTAACTCGTTACCAATCTGTCTGGAACAGATTGGCGTGCCAACCCCGAAGGGGGGAAGCACAGGGATGTGCTGAACATCCCACACTCTCAGCGCCTTGTTTGAGAAATTTTTAGCCAATAACAGGCCTGTTTAATTAGTGTTAACAGGCCCTAGGACATAACATGCAGGACAGACCTCATCGTAAGCACGCGCAGAGAATTGTGCAGAATTTCCGTAACGAACTGGGACAGGATCTGTCCGACAAGATTGGTGACTACCATTTTGGCAGCCTTGAGGTGCTGATCGAGTCGGCGCTGAATACTGTGGTGATGAGCGCAATGAACGACACCGTCACCGATATTGAGCAGTTACTGAAGCTGGCACAGAAGCGCGCCAAAGGCTGAAACGGACTGCAGGTGTTGTTGCCTGCAGTCCGGTCTGATTTATTGAGCCGGGCTGAAGGTCAGGGTGAAGCTGACGGGTACCACTTCGGCAATGCGTTCCAGCTTAGCAATGTCACGCAGTTTCTGAATACCGGCGGTCAGGGCGAAGCTGTCAGCCTGCACCAGTACTGGCTGCAGGCTGGTGATCACCACTTGTTTGTCCTGTGCCGGAACAATCATTACCGGCACGCTGATTTCTTCTTCGCTGCCATGCAGCATCAGTTTACCTTTCAGATCCAGTGTCTGACTGATACCGTCGCGCGCTTTTTTCATGGCATCGGCCGGGATGGCAGCGCTGAAGGTTGCGCTGCTGAAGCTGCTGGTTTCAAACAGGAATTCCTGCATGCGTTCATCGCGGATCGGAATGCCGGAATCAATGCTGGTCAGATCGATATTCAGCTCAGCCATCCCCTGATCGGTCACTTTGCCGCTGATTTTGCGGAAGTGGTGTACTTCGGTCAGATGAGTATTTTTGGTGGTCAGAAAGGCGAGGGTCGAGGGGGACTGCAATGTCCACTCAGCCTGAGTAAAAGCGCTGAACAGCAGGGCAGAAGCAAATAGTATAGGGCGCATGATGTTTTCCTTGTCTTTGTTATCGACGGGTTAGCGGACTGGCGCTTACTGAATAAGAGTAACCGCCGGGAAAGAATAACTGACCAGCCAGCGCAGTTCGCGTTCAATACCGGTTTTGTTTTCGTTTTCCAGTGTCCAGCGTTGCTGATCCAGTTTGAACTGCTCTTTACGGGACAGCTGTTTGTAAGCATCCAGAATCGGCATTGATGATGTTGACTGATAATGGCTGCGTACGGTGCACAGTTCATCCTGTTCCCATACTGCGGGGTCCAGCGCAGACATCAGGTATTGGATGCGTAACACGCCTTCGGTAATTTCGCACTGTTCGTCGAGGACTGCACGGGCGATAAAACGGATATCCTGCAGCAATTCCAGCTGGCGGTTACGCAACTGCATGGCCGCCTGAGCTTCTTCTTCCTGCTGACGTTGTTCAACAACCTTAACCTGACGGGTCAGGCGCCAGGCGTAACCGGCCAGCAGGGCGATAATTAACAGACCCAGAATAATCAGGCTGTAAGTCAGAATCATGAAAGGCTCCGTCACATAGCAGGCCGGGCATCATAGCCTGTCGTGGTGGAGAAATTAACCTGCAGTTACTGGGGGATTAGCGACACAGACGGCAACCGGAGTCGCGGGTCGTGCCTTCACGGTAGCGCACACGCAAACGTGCCGCTCCCCGTTGTGGCTGAACCTGATAGAAACGGCCGTCGCTGCGCTGTTTGTTCGTATCATCAGCACTGCAATCTTTCGTTGCCGCAGGATCTGCACTGCTATCTGTTTTGTTAATCATCGTTTGCTCCGACAGGGTCAGCAGTGGCCAAGGGTGCGTAACGCTTCACTGGCGGTGAAAAAAATCTTTCCGGGAGACAGGTCGTCCAGCAGGCTGGTTTTACCCAGCTGATCCATCACTGGACCTTTGACTTCGGCCAGATGCAGCTGAATATTCTGAGCACGTAACGTGTTCAGCAAATGCTGCAGGGTTTCAAAACCGCTGAAGTCGATATGGTTAATGGCGCTGCCGACCAGCACTACGTGGCGGATATCCTGACTGCTCTGCAGGCGCTGGCAGATGACATCCTCCAGATACTGACTGTTGGCAAAATACAGGTTCTCATCAACGCGGATCATCAGCACCTGCGGACAGGTAATAACCTGATGGCGTTTGACGTTACGGAAATGATCGCTGTCTCCGACCCGGCCGATTTCGGCAATGTGTGGTTCGCTGGAGCGGCGCAGATACAGTGCCAGAGAGAGCACCATGCCGAGCAGAATGCCATCCACCGCGCCGGCAGCCAGTACGGCGATGAATGTTATCAGCCATACCAGACCATCACTTCTCTGGAAGCGCCAGGCACGGCGGGCGTCACTGAAACTGATCAGCGGCAAGACTGCACTGACAATAATCACGGCCAGTACGGCATAGGGCAGATCGACAAATAAGCGGCTGGCAAACAGACAGACGAGTGCCACCAGTATGACGGTCACCACGGAAGCCAGCTGCGTGCGGGCACCGGCTGCGCGGTTAACCACACTGCGGCCGAAACCGCCTGCCACAGGAAATGCCTGGCTGACAGCCGCGCTGAGGTTAGCGATACCAAGAGCCAGTAACTCCTGATTAGTGCGCAGACGCGGAGCGGGTGTGTGGCCGGAGTCTACTAGTTGGCGCGGTGCCAGAGCCTCGGCCACCGACAGGCTGGACAGATAACCAATCAGCGCGATGATGGCAGCGGCTGGTAATAATGCCTGCCACTGTTCCGCAGACAGTGATGGCAGCGCAGGTGCGGGTAGTCCGGCAGGAAGCTCACCGATGGTGGCGATCGTAAGCCCCGCCGTTTGTACTGTGGCAATCCCCAGGGCAACAGCCGCCAGTGGGCCAGCTTTATTCAGCAGACTGCTGAGCCAGGCTGGCAGGCGGCGGGTCGCTTTGGGCATCAGCCACTGCCAGCCATACAGCAGGGTGACCGCGGCCAGCGCCATCAGTAACGCACCGGCCTGTGCCTGCGGATAATCATGGCTGAGGTGTGTCAGTGTTTGCCACAGCGAGCCGCCACCGGGAAGGGGAATACCGGTTATGTATTTCAGCTGGCTGATTACAATCAGAATGGCGGTTGCGCTGGTAAAGGCGGAGATCACCGAGTGGCTGATAAAGGTTGTCCAGCGCCCCAGATCAATCAGGTAAAACAGCAGCAGCCAGAGCCCGGTCAGCAATGCCAGAGCACTGGCCATATGCAGATAATCCGCACTGCCCGGAGTTGCCAGCGTATGTAAGGCTTCAAAGGTCATCAGAGAAATAACAGCCACCGGACCAACGGCTAGCACCGGGCTGCTGCCCAGCAGGGCATAAGCCAGTACCGGCAGCAGCGCGGCATAAAGCCCGGCCTGTGGCGGCATGCCGGCCAACAGGGCGTAGGCCATGGCTTGCGGTGTGATCAGTGCAGCGACAACCAGTCCGGCGGTAATATCCGGCATCAGCCAGCGCCGCTGATATCCGGAGAAGGTGTTAGTCAGGTGCATGCGGATTGATCTCCCGGTGTGGCATTGGCGCTGTTGTTTCTGGCTGGATATCGCAATAGAGGCTGTTCAGGACATTGATGATGCGTTCGGCTTTGTCGTCACTGAGCTGATAATAGACATTCTGGGCGCTGCGGCGGGTATGCACCAGATGCTCACTGCGCAGCCAGGCCAGATGCTGGGACAGGGCCGATTGACTCAGCGGCAGACGGCTGATCAGTTCGCTGACCGAAATTTCACCATGGCGCAGGCAACAGAGAATGGTCAGACGGTGTTCGTTGGCCAGAGCCTTCAGCAGGCGGACAGCATCCTGGCGGTGGTGATCAAGGGCGTCGTGATTAATCATGATGTGTGTTCCGGACAGCGCTCTTTAAAGTGTATATCAAATATTGCTAAATAAGAATATGCTAATATAATCACTTTGAATTTTATCGCCGGAGGCCGTAATGACCCACCAGCCAACTGATGCAGCAGTGATCAGCATCGAGACATTTTTCCACGAAGATACTTTCACCTTTACCCATCTGCTGGTCGATAAAAGTACTGCCCGTGCGGCCATTATCGACCCGGTACTGGACTTTGATCAGAAATCCGGACGTACCAGTACGGCTTTTATTGACGCCATTCTCGCCGGGGTCAGGGAGCAGTCTCTGACGCTGGATTATGTACTGGAAACCCATGCCCATGCCGACCACCTGACCGCGGCGGATTACATCCGCAGCCAAAGCGGTGCGCGCATCGTTATCGGTGCCGCGATTTGTCAGGTGCAGGGCACCTTTAAGAAGATCTTCAATGAGGGGGAAGGCTTTATCGCCGATGGCCATCAGTTTGACCTGCTGGTCAGTGAGGGGGATAGCCTGCAGCTTGGCGACAGCCGCATTGATGTAATGGCCACTCCGGGTCACACCCCGGCCTGTGTCAGCTATCAGGTGAATCAGCGCGATGTGTTTGTCGGCGATACCCTGTTTATGCCGGATGTCGGTACGGCCCGTTGTGATTTCCCCGGTGGTGATGCTGCGACTTTATATCAGTCGGTACAGCGTTTACTGGCCTTACCGGAAGAGACTGTGCTGCATTTATGCCATGACTATCCGCCGTCTGAGCGGCCGGTTTGCTCGGCCGTAACCGTTGCGGAGCAGCGGGCGGCAAATATCCATGTAAAAGCCGGTGTCAGTGAAGCTTCCTTTATCACAATGCGCACGGAACGTGATGCCGGGCTGGATATGCCGCGGCTGATTCTGCCATCGCTGCAGGTGAATATCCGCGCCGGGGCGTTTCCGCAGGCGGAAGATAATGGTGTGTCTTACCTGAAACTGCCGTTAAACCTGCTCTGACGGGGCGTGTATGGCAATGACTTTTTGGCATTTGCACCGATTTCTATTAGTCTGAATGCAACCAAACAAAAAGGAATAAGCCATGCTGGCGAACAACCGTTGGGTCAGGGCTACCGGTAGTCTGAATGACAAGCCCATCAGTATTCAGTACCGCGAAGACTGGGAGCTTGCCCGCCAATCGGAAAGCTATCCGTTGTGCGTGCAGATTGCCTGGAACGCCGGCAGCGTCGATGACAGCACCGGCTTTCCCGGTCTGGCCGAACAAAGCAAAATCCTGACCTTCGGTGAGCACCTGCAGCAACAGCTTGAACCGGCAGAAAATGCACTGGTAACTATGGTGATTACCCATGACGGAGTGTGCCAGTGGATTATCTACTGCAAAGATATTGAGCTGTTAAAAGAAGGTCTTGACCGCATTCCCACCGGCGAGGGCTTGTACCCGATTGAGGTGGTGGCCGATGAAGACCCTCAGTGGCAGACCTTTACGCAGGTGTATCAGGCGATTCGTCCAGAAGCCTGAGCGCCTCCAGCCGGCGTTCTTCAATTTCCGCCAGCTCCGCTTCGACAATGGCCGGGTTTTCCAGCGTGATCCGGCCTATCTTTCCCGCCCGCAATTCATGCAGACATAACTCCGCCGCTTTATGCAGATCGGCAATACCGCCGGGCTTCAGACAACCGCGTTTGGCGGCAATGGTGTTCAGTGCGTCGGATGCGCTGGCCGGTAATTCCTTAAAGCGGAAACGGGCTGACAACTCGGTGGCGTACTGATCAAGCAGATAACCCAGGGCATAGGTGGCAACGTCGGTGTATTCCATGGCGGTGTCTTTGACGGCGCCACTGGCCGCCAGACGATAGCCGCTGTGTTCGTTCTCAAACTTGGGCCAGAGAATCCCCGGTGTGTCGGACAGCACGATGCCGTTTTTCAGGTCGATCATCTGGTTGGCTTTGGTCACCGCCGGCTCATTACCGGTTTTGGCGATATAGCGCCCGGCCAGTGCGTTGATCAGGGTGGATTTACCGACATTGGGAATACCCATAATCATCACCCGGATGGAGAGCTTTTTCTCCAGCCGTGCCGCTCCCAGTTTTTTACACAGTGCGATCAGCTTTTTAACCTGATTGCGGTCTTCAGCAACCAGTGGAATGGCCTGGGTATTGTGCTGCTTGCCGAAATAGTCGACCCATTGCTGGGTAACCTTAGGGTCCGCAAGGTCGGCCTTGTTCAGCACTTTGATGCAGGTTTTATCACGACGCAGCTCGTCAACCAGAGGGTTGGTGCTGGAGTAGGGCAGGCGGGCGTCAAGCACTTCGACCACGATATCGATGTCTGGCATCGCTTCGCTGATTTTCTTGCGGGCTTTGTTCATGTGCCCTGGGAACCATTGAATTGCCATAGTGACGCTTTCCAATTGACGAGTGATTAAAAGGGCGGCACATTGTAAAGCAAGGCCAGTGGAGAGCAACCGCTCACTTGTACGCAGTGGCCTGAGTATGACTGATTACTGCGTTACCGGTGAAAATCTCCGACACTGGACTGTCATAATTGCGGGTTATTTTAACCTCATGCGGCAAGGTGAAATTGATCGGATTGGAGACAACTATGGATGTCTTACCAGAAGATTTTGCCCGGAGTGCCAAGAAGCAGGGGCGGCAGGCCTCAGCAACGGTGTCCGGTCGGCGGCGGGCAGGCTTTCTGCTCGGCAATAAATTTGTTTTTTCAGATCAGGCCGAGGTGGTCTGGGTAGAGGCGGGGCCGGGGGAGTTCCGGGAACTGCGTCTGTGGCGTAAATAGCTGTCTATGATCGACGGTTCAGCCCCGGCGCTAAGCGTGCGGGTTATATAAAGTACACCAGAGCTGCTGGGCAGCTCTGGCTTCTGTACTGATCAGCTGCCAAACATCGACATTGGCTGGCTTTCTTCTTTGTGTTCAGTTGTTTCTTCGGTGCTCTGGTCTGTGTTTTCCGGCTCTGTTGTCATCGTTACAGCCGGAGCACTGTCGTTCTGTGCAGTCATTGGCTGATTATCCGCCTGGTTACCAGTCTGTGCTGCTGCTTCATCATCAGCATCTGCATCTGCATCATCGTTATCGGCACTGTTGCTTTGCGGACGGTTGCCGGATTCCTGCATTTTGGCTTTTTTGCGCTCAATTTTGGTGATCTGACGGTCGTGGTTGGCCCAGACACCGGTCTTGATCTCAACGCTGTGAATGCCGTTTTCTTCGGCGATTTCATCGGCCAGTGAGCGGGCAGCTTCATCGGCATCGCGGGCCAGCAGCTTGCGTTCGCCGGCATCCAAACGGGCAAACAGATCGATCAGGGCGTTGGACAGCACTTCCTGAGCAATTTCATCGCGGTTCTTGCGGAAGCGGCGGGCAATAACGTTAAGCATGGCCAGATCATTAGCGTCCATGCGCATGGTAAAAGCGGCCAGGGTCTGTTCGCGTTCACGTTTTGCTTTCTCTTCTTCGTAGTAACGGTCAACAAGAGATTGGGTGCTGGTGGTATCGATATCCTGCATGATTGGCTTCCGTCTGGTGGTTCAAATTCAGTCCGGTACTGTATATGTTTACATAGGTTTTGTGCAACCGTCCGTGGTTGTTTTATAGTAGCCATTATTGTCATTTTTCTTATGGACTGATTATGAACACCGCTGACTCCATCGCCGCTAAACTTGCCGTTTTATCCCCTCTGCACCTCGATATCCTTAACGAAAGCCACATGCATGCCGGGCCTGCTACTGAATCACATTTCAAATTGGTTGTGGTCAGTGCGGAATTTGATGGCAAACGGCCTGTTGCCCGTCATCAGCGTGTGTATCAGCTGCTGGCTGAAGAGCTGACCGGGCCGGTACATGCTCTGGCTTTGCATCTTTATTCTCCGCAGGAGTGGCAGGATGCGACCGTGCCGCCGTCGCCTCAGTGTCAGGGCGGTCATTGACCGGAGCTGTCCCGGGGGCATGATAGTGGCGGGCTGGCTTCCGGGCCGGCCTTCGCTGTGAATCTGCGGTTATTGCCAGTACGATTTTGGCTGATGTGCACCTACAGTGATAATCAAAGTGCAGGCATGCTCCACCTGCAATAAAGCATAGCGGGATCTATTTATGTGGTTGGTTACTCGTCTGCTGGTGATAGCGTCTTTAATGGTAAGTCAGGCCTGTATGGCTGACTGGGAACTGGCAAAAGAAGACAGCAAGCGGCAGATTATTGTGTATACCCGTGCGGCTGAGCAGTCTGATATGCGCGAGTTCCGTGGTGAAATGCGTTTGCAGACAACCCTGTCGGCGCTGGTGGCATTAATCGAAGATAATAAAGCCGGCCCTGAATGGATATACCACTGCCGGGCTCTGGAAGTGATCGAACAGGTTTCTGAGCACGAGCGTCTTTTTTATATGGTGACGGAAGCACCCTGGCCAGTAAAAGACCGTGACAGCGTTATCTACAGTGTTCTCACTCAGGCTGATGATTATTCGGTGCACGTTGATATGCAGGTGCGTAACGATGTGTTTCCGGCCAACGATGATTTTATCCGCATAACCAATATGAAAGGCTTTTGGGAATTCCGCCCGGAAGGCGATGGCTGGGTTACCGTGATTTATCAGGTTCACGCCGATCCGGCGGGTGGCATTCCGGCCTGGCTGGCGAACAGTATGGTGGTGGATTCGCCATACTACACCTTGAAAAATATGCGCAAAATGGTGGCCAAAGAACCCTATGTCAGCAGCCGCCTGCCACACATTCGTGATATTGCCAGCGGGGAGTAACAGGTTTTTATTGCGCCTGTGCAATTGCTGGCTGTTCCGCAACTCCTGATATTTGTCATTGCATTGTCATAAAAGCGTCATACAATCGCGCCCAAATTTAAACTCAGAAGTAAGTCCTATGAATTTCTGGCGCAATTTCTTTTCTTCAGTACTGACTTTTATTTTTGCTGTAACGGTTCATGCCGGGCAGATCGCTCGTTTTGACGGGTTGCCTGTTGATGGTGAAATTAACCTTTTTTCTGTACAGGGATCGAACACCATTGGTGCCGAATTAGCCCCGAATCTGGTAAAAGCCTGGTTGCAGGAAAAGGGTGCTGAGAAAATTGAGGTGCAAAACTCCGGCATTGATAACGAGGTCGAAGTCAGCGGTTTTTACCCGGCGACCCGTACCCGTGTAACGGTAAAAATTGCAGCACACGGCTCCGGTACCGGTTTTAAAGGCCTGGCAGCAGGCAGTGCTGATATTGCTGCGGCCTCCCGGCCGATTAAAGATAAAGAGTTCAACCTGTTGCAGCCGCTGGCGAATATGCGCAGTCCGGGCAGTGAACATATTATCGGGATTGATGGTCTGGCGATCATCGTACATCCGGATAATCCGGTCAGTGATCTGAGTGTGGAAGAAATTGCCGAAATTTTTTCCGGCGGTTACAGCGACTGGTCAGAGGTGGGTGGTAAACCCGGCCCGATTCATGTGTATGCCCGTGACGATAAATCGGGTACCTGGGACAGTTTCAGCGGTATGGTTTTAGGTGAGCGTAACTTAATTGCCGGTGCCGAACGTTTTGAATCCAATGCGGAATTATCAGACCGGGTTGCAGCAGACTCGGCCGGTATTGGTTTTGTCGGGCTTTCTTCAGTGCGTTCTGCCCGGTTATTGTCGGTTTCGGATGGCAGCGCCAAATCTTTACTGCCTAATAAACTGACGGTAGCAACCGAAGATTATGCTCTGGCACGTCGTCTCTTTATGTACACCGACGACGAACCTGCCAATGATTATGTTAAAGAATTTATTGATTTTTCATTACAGGATGCAGGCCAGAAAATTGTGGCCGATACCGGCTTTATTTCGCAGGAGCTGAAAGCTGTTATTCCTGAGTTTTACGACGAGCTGCCAGAAGATTTCCGTCAGCTGACTTCCGATGCCAAGCGTCTGACCATTAACTTCCGCTTTCAGGAAGGCAGTGCCAAGCTGGATAACAAAGCTCTGAAGGATCTGGAGCGTCTGGCCGATTTTCTGCACGCTAACGGTTCAGCTGAAGTTGTGCTGATTGGTTTTGGTGATAAAAAGAAAACCGAAAAACGTTCGCAGTTATTATCTAAATTGCGCGCCATGGCAGTGCGCCGCGAGCTGGTACGTTACGGTATCTATCCGAAAAATTCTGTTGGTTACGGTGAAAACCTGCCGGTTGCTTCCGTGAATGGTATGGAAGGTCGCAATAAAAACCGCCGGGTGGAAGTCTGGGTGCGTAAAGCCGGGGCCTGATGCCCTGGTTATTCAGACGCATAAAAAAGCCCGGTTAAATCCGGGCTTTTTTATGTTTGCTTTTGAGCGCCGGATTAATCTTCGGCGTGCAGCAGCAGATACAGCTCAACAACGGCAGCAGGAATATTACTGCACATCTGATTGGACAGGTCGATGTCATCGTCGATGTCTTCCATTTCCGGCTCGTCCATAAACAGACCAGAGGCATACATGATCGGGAACAGGTGCTGGGCAACGGTTTCTTCGTCACGCGCGTACCACTGTTCTTCCTGCAGCAGCACACCGGTCATAAAACCCATGGCCCAGCTTTCCAATGGTGGCTCTTCTTCTTCGTCGACCAGTGTCAGGTCGGCCGGAACCGGGAAATCCTGACCGGAGTCGAGCCATGCCTGAATCTCTTTGGCGAGTTTCAGGAACAGGGCATTTACCTGTTCTTTCTCCGCTTTGCTGAAACCCAGTTGTTCATCAAAGGCGCAGTCCCACACCTGCTGAACACTGAACTCTACCGGGCCCGCGATTAACGCGGTGATCAGGCCGTGTACGGCGAAAAAATCGAAACTGTCCTGACGTTCGGCTTCGTCTTCGAGCAGTACGCCCAGGGTTTCCAGTTCGTCTTCATTAAGGGATGGGATACTATTGAGGTCGGACATACGCTACTCCTGAATTTGGCGCTAATCCTAACAGGCTTGAGACCGTGCGGAAATCTTACAAACAACAATTCTGGCTGACTGTCGGCGGCGAGCAGGTCGCTGTGCATCTCTCAGCGATGCGGCGTAAGAGCATGCGTATGCTGGTGAATGCCGAGGGTGAGGTGGATCTGCGCATCCCGCTGGGGTATCCCAAGGCGGAGGTGCTGGCGTTTGTGAATGCCAATCATGACTGGCTGCTGAAGCGCCGCAGCGAGGTGCTGGCACGACAACAGGAAGCCCGGCAAAGTGTACTGATCCGCGGACGCGAATTACCGTTTAAAAGCAGTGCTCTGGGCGAGTTTATGGTCGCTGAACAGGCGGTCTGGGTGCCTGAGGGCTGGACGCCTGCGCAAACGCAGCAGGCGCTGGATAACTGGCTGCGCGGGCAGGCGCGGCATGAATATCCGCAGATGATTGAACGCTGGTGGCCGTTCTTCAGCCAGTTTGATGTGCGCCGCCCGCAGCTGCGTATTAAAAAGATGCGTACCCGCTGGGGCAGCCTGTCGCAGCGCGGTTATATCAACCTGAATCTGGCGTTAATGCAGCTGCCAGCGGAGCTGATGGAACTGGTGGTAGTGCATGAGTTGTGTCATCTGCGCCACTTTGATCATGGCGCGGGCTTTAAAGCGTTGATGACCCAGTGTCTGCCGGACTGGAAACAACGCGAGCAACTGTTAAATCAGCTGTCGCGCCGTTTGCTCTGAGGTCTGCCTGTCAGCGCGATTTCACTGCGCTGTTAATCCACAATTGCGAATACCAGTAATACCAGCCCGGATGGCGCACGCTGGGAGCGGTACAGTTATAACGGCTGCGGCCGCCACGAATGGGTTTTTCTGCACGGGCGGTCAGGTTGACCACGCCGTTATCGGCTTCTGTCTGCGTGCTGATTGCACCTTCACCACTGGCAAAACACTGAATCTGGCGCGGACGCAAATCCACTTCCGGGAAATGAATGGCCAGGGTTGGCGGATTCTCTGCCGCCAGTACCGGCTCGATCAGCTGGGTTGGCGGCACCGGCAGGGCAAGGGTGTACAGCTTGGTTTTCAGGGTTTTGACGTTGGCATAAATACCGGAGGCCGGGAAGCGCGGCAGTGCCTGCGGATGAGACATAGGGCCTACCGGTCCGGACTGCTGACCAAAAGCAAGGTAACCGTTCGCTGCCAGCCAATCGATAATCTCCAGATCAAATTCCCCATAAGGGTAGGCCAGCAGCTTATGGCTGGTGCCCAGTTCTTTCTGCAGACGCGCTTCCGGCTCCGCCACTTCCTGAGTCAGCCAGGCATCCAGTGTCATGCCCTCCGGGCGCTCAATCAGATAAGGATGATCCGCACTGTGGTTGGCAATCAGAGCACCGTTATCCTGTAGTTCTTTCAGTTGCTTCCAGTCCATTACCACGCCGTGTTGCTCATCCACCGCATTGGTATTCACAAATACGGTAAAGGGCCAGTTGCGTTGTTTCAGCAGCGGGTAGGCGTTGTCATACACCGAGCGGTAGGCATCGTCGAAGGTAATGGCGACGGATTTTTCCGGTAAGGATTCGCCTGCGCGGATCTTGGCCAGCGCCTGACCAAGGTCAATCACATGCATGTTTTCCTGCTCCAGCAACTGCAGATGAGCGGCAAAACCTTCCGGACTGATACTGGTCGATGCGGGTGTGTTGGCCGACACATGGTGATATTGCAGAATCACCAGCTGGGCGCGTACCGATGCAGAGAAAAACAGTGCGAAGAGAACAAACGGGAGAGAAAACTTAATCATGAATACCGGTGCTTGAGTCGTTGAAAGGCCGCCTGAATGGTGCGGAAACGGGTTTCATCACCGCCACGGTCAGGATGATGCTGCATCGCCAGGCGGCGATATTGTAATCGAATCTCTGCCCCTGTCACGGGCTTACTGAGTTCCAGTTCAGCAATGTCCCGATCTTCCTGTTCGGGCTGTAACATCTTTTGCCAGAAGCAGCGCAGCAGTTCATCCACCTCTTCCTGAGCGGTATTCAGCTGGCTGAGATCGAGGTAATACTGTGCCAGCGGCTGATGTTCGGCCAGCTCGGTGTTGCGGGCGTTATCGGGCCAGGGCGAGCGGCGGATACTGAGTGCGCTGATTTCCAGCAGGGCAGATTGCTCATCAGCCCATTGCTGCTGCAGGCGGTAGAGGCAATGCATCAGAATAAAATGGCTGCGGAACATGGTGAGTGAATCGCGCAGAGCGTCGGGGCGGAAAATTCCCTGTTCGGGTGCCTGCAGCCAGCACAGCACGTCGTATTCGCTGTGGCTCTGGCCGTCGGCCAGATACAGGCTCAGCAGTTCAAGCAGGGGAGCGAAATCGTCGATGGCGCTGTTGCTGGCCGCCAGAGGAGAAAGGGCATCTGAGTTCATGCTCTTATGCTAGCACAGGGTGGTTTACCGGGGAGGCCTCAGGGCTGGTCCGGGTCGGTATCTTCAATCAGCTGGCGCGCAAATGCCGGCAGGCGATGTTTAATGCTGTTCAGCTTGTGCGAAAACACGTGATAACGACGGCGCAGAAACTGCAGAAATGTGCGCACTCTGGGGATAGTCGATACCAGCATAGACAGGCCCAGAATGATCAGGATAATGCCAAGCGGAATCGGCATTGGCGTAATAATAATTCCCAGCAGCAACAGCAGAATACCGGTCACCATTTTAAAACTGCGTTTGATCATTCTGCATCATCACCCGGATGTTTTTGCCGGTTTTCCCGGTTCTGGAGGAATGCTGTACGTTGTTGTTCAGGCATGCCCATGCTGACACCCTGACATGACTGTGTTGCGAAACCATGAAATCTTTTGGTACAGGCCGTTGTTTATGAGTGAGAAGGAAAAAAAGCCGCTGCCGAAACGCAGCCATCTGATTACCCCGGAGGGGGAGCAGGCCTTACGCCGGGAATATGATTACCTGTGGCGCACTGAGCGTCCAAAAGTGACGCAGGAAGTTTCAGATGCCGCCAAGCTGGGGGATCGCTCGGAAAATGCGGAATACATCTATGGTAAACGCCGATTACGCCAGATCGACAGTCGCGTCCGTTTCCTGCTGAAGCGTCTGGAGATTCTGACGGTGGTCGATCGTCTGCCGGCTGATCCGCAGAAAGTTTTTTTTGGCGCCTGGCTGGAACTTGAAGACGATGATGGCGAGGTTCATCGCTACCGTCTGGTGGGCGAGGATGAAATTGATCTCAAACGCGGCTATATCAGCGTTGATGCGCCGTTGGCGCGGGGATTACTGGGAAAACGTGTCGATGATGAAGTGACCGTACGCCTGCCGAAAGGAGAAGAAACCTTTTACATCCTCAGCGTATCTTACCAGCGCCCTGAATGGGATGCCGGCGGCAGTAATCAGGCCGTTTTCTCCGCCTGATGTATCTGCCTTCTGCAACAGCATGAAAGCTGACCTCTGCTAGGCTTAATGGCAGGAGGATCATTATGATATCAGTACGCACGATCATGGCTTTGCTGTTGGCTTTTCTGACGTTGACAGCCTTGGCCACCGACGCCGGGATGCAGAACGAAGCAGCCGCCGAAGGCGAAACCTGGCCCTTTGCCGGCGTCTATAAAATGCCGGTCTGGATTGATCAGGTACAGCGGGTCTGCCCGTGGAAGTCTGACGCCGGAGAGGGGTACATCCGCGTTGTCCGTACTAGTGTGAAAGGCCCGCATGGCATTTATCTGCAGTGGATCCGTAAAGGCATTGCCGGCAGTGAAACTCAGGCGATCTCAACGGTGCGGGTAGAAGAGCTGGAAGGACAGTATCAGGTTCATCTGCAGATGCCACAGCCGCAACTGAGTCCTGATGCTTGTCACCTGACGGCAATGGCCGAATCCATCATTACCGACCGGCGTTATAAGATGGAGTTTATTGTGAAAGGGCCGGGGGATTATCAGCTGCTGGTCACCAGCATGTTGCAAGGCGGTTTATGACCGCCTTTTCTTTTGCCAGCCAAAAAGAGCAGTCAGATCAGTCGATCTGAACCACATCCAGACGGGTAAACAGATGACCTTTGTCCTGCTTATCCTGCAGGGTGACAAAATCAAACAGCTGCGTATCGCCCAATTGTGACGGCGCCACATTACAGATAGCGGCAAAGATATTTTCACTGCGTCCCGGCTGCTCCTTGTCCCACTGTTCCAGCATCATCTTAATATTCTGACGTTGCAGGTTTTCCTGTGAGCCACACAGGTTGCACGGAATGATCGGGAAGCCCCGTGCCTGGGAAAATTTCTCGATGTCTTTTTCTTTGCAATAAGCCAGCGGACGGATCAGTACGTGTTTCTGGTCGTCACTCAGCAGTTTCGGCGGCATGGCCTTGAGCTTGCCACCATGGAACATATTGAGGAACAGGGTTTCGATGATGTCGTCACGATGGTGACCAAGAGCGATTTTATTGGCGCCAATACTCTCGGCAAAGCCATACAGGGTGCCACGACGCAGACGGGAGCACAGGCTGCAGGTGGTTTTACCTTCCGGAATAATTTCTTTCACTACGCTGTAGGTATCTTTCTCGACGATGTGATACTCAATACCCAGCTGGCTCAGATACTCCGGCAGCACATGTTCAGGAAATCCGGGCTGCTTCTGATCCATATTCACCGCCACGATATCAAAGTGAATCGGTGCGCTTTTCTGCAGACTCAGCAGAATATCGAGCATGGTGTACGAATCTTTACCGCCGGACAGGCAAACCATGACCTTATCGCCGTCTTCGATCATGCGGTAGTCTTCGATGGCCTTGCCGACATTGCGGCGCAGGCGCTTCTGCAGTTTGTTGAACTCGAGTTGCTCTTTGCGCTCGGCAGCGGATTCGATCATAAAAACACCCTGAATAATTGCGCCCGCTTTATAGCAGAATGCATCGGGTGAAGGAACCGCCTGCGCAGGTCAGGCAGTTAAAAAGGAATGTTGTTCGGGGACTTTGAGAAAAGGTACGCCTGCTCAGGCTGCACGGTCGAGCAGGGCGGTGGCGGCACCGAGACTGGCACAGAACTCTTCAATGCTGACACCACTGCGGGGATGGTAAAAACGTTTCCACAGACGTGCGAGCTGTTCTGCGGTTGCATCGGCGGGCAGAACAAAATCATCATTGCGGGCATAGATAAACCAGGCAATGGCGGTGGCATAAGACAGATTGGTGGTCAGCTCGGCATGAGGGTGACTGAGAAAATCATGCTGGCTGGCAAGGCCGCGCACGGTGCTGGCCAGTTCAGGCTGTTGTGCCAGATAAGCGTCCCATACATGGCGGTGGGTCAGGCTGTGAATGCGGTAAATGCCGAGAGCCCGTTGACCGGCGGCTTTGAGATGCGATCCAAGAGCCGATTCTTGAGCCGCAGTTGCCAGCAGCAGGGTGCTGGCCATCGGGTTACTAACCCCGATGCGTTGCAGGGTTGGCTGGATTACCCAGCGGGTCAGTTCATTTGCGCAGATGCCCATGGTCACCTCCTTATACGTCATATCGGCTGAATGACGCTGTTTCTGCAATCTTAGATCAGATTATTTTATCTGCTGCGGTTTTATACCAATTGCCAATAGATAGCCTGGATACCGGCGCCAGAAAAATAACGTCTGTTCAGCCTTTATTCTGGTAAAAGCATTTCCCGTACCAGAGGGCGTTGCATAAGTGTTCATAAGCAGAAAACAGGCATAAGAGGGCAGGCATAAAAAAACCGGCCTCTGGCCGGTTTTTTTGCTTACGGGTGAGCGGCTTACTCTTGCGGGTGAGCGGCACACTCTTTTTCAGTATTCAGGCCGGCCAGTTCATACAGCATATCGGGGTCCTGCAGAATCACTTCTTTACCCTGGGTTTCGATCAGGCCGTTCTTCTGGAAGCGGGTAAACACGCGGCTGATGGTTTCTACCGCGAGGCCCAGATAGTTACTGATATCCACCCGCGACATCGGCAGGCGGAAATGACTGGCCGAAAAACCACGACGGGAATAACGCTGGGAAATATCAATCAGGAAAGAGGCTACGCGTTCTTCGGCGTTTTTCTTGCTGAGCAGCAACATCATGTTCTGATCATGACGGATTTCGGTGCCCATGGTACGCATCAGCTGCTTACGCAGATCCGGCAGGTCATCGGCCAGACTGTCGAGTTGCTGCAGCGGAATTTCACAGACGGTGGTGGTTTCCAGCGCTTTGGCGGTTAACGGATAGTTGCCGTTATCATAACCGGCCAGGCCAACCAGCTCAGAGGCCAGGTGAAAACCGGTAATCTGTTCTTCACCGTTACTCGCCAGAGTGTAGGTTTTCAGGGCTCCGGTGCGAACGGCAAATACGGATTGAAACGCTTCGCCCTGCTGGAACAGCAGCTGACCTTTCTGGATCGGACGGCCACGGCGGATGATATCGTCGAGGCGCTCCATATCGGAATCGTTCAGGGACAATGGCAGACACAACGCATTCAGTGAGCAGGTCTGGCAGTGTGGTTGAGTGCCCCGCAGTGGAGCAGGCGCAACATGTGTCGTTTTCATGACTGATTCCTGAGTGAAACCCCGGTGTCGGAGTAAGTAACAAGTGCAGCAGTTGCGGCTATGTTCGGCATTAGCGCGCGATCTGTCAAGAAAGTAACCAGACCGATGCTGCCGTCCACAAACCAAATCCGATCAGTAATCCCCCGGCAACCTGACGCACGCGGTTGTTGCTCAGAAACGGCGTCAGTACATTGGCCGCCAGTGTGCTGGCAAACAGGGCTGGCAGGGTACCCAGACCAAAGGCGAACATCGCAGCGGCTCCCAGCAAAGGCTGGCCATTTGCGGCAACCCAGCTCAGCGTGCTGTAAATCAGGCCGCAGGGCAACCAGCCCCAGAGCATGCCCAGCCACAGACGATCAATCGCACGCGGAGATTGCATAAAACGGCGGGTCAGAGGCTGCAGGTGTTTCCAGATTCCCTGGCCCAGTTGCTCAATACGGGTCAGCATCAGTGACCAGCGGGCAATATAGAGCCCCATCAGTATCAGCATCAGCGCGGCCAGTGTCCGCAAGATCAGCATCAGCCACTGGTGCTGGCTCTGCAGCCACAGACCTGCGCTGGCGACTATCAGCCCGGCGATGCTGTAGCTCAGTATGCGCCCGGTGTTAAACAGCAGCGTCACCCGGACACGCTGAGTTCCAGCGCTGCTGCCAATAGCCGCAGCAATACCCCCGCACATCACCAGACAGTGGCTGGAGCCAAACAGGCCGAGCAGAAAGGCGGTCAGCAGCGACAGGGGTTCAATCATGGCTTGTCAGATGGGGTTTGATCGCTGTCGTCCTGACGGCGATTTATCGGCTCATCGTCATCAAACAGAATGCGGTGGGCGGGGGACTCCATGTCTTCAAACTGGCCGCTCTTCACCGCCCAGAAAAAGATCAGCACGGCAATGCCGATCAGCAGTAAAGACAGCGGTACCAGGATGTAAATGATATCCATCGATCAAACCTCAGAGGAGTCAGGAGCCGGCAGGCGATTCAGGCGCAGGGCGTTGGTGACCACCAGTAACGAACTGAATGACATGCCAATCGCAGCGGCCCAGGGCGGAACAAAACCTGCCGCTGCCACCGGTAATGCGATGAGATTGTACAGCAAAGCCCAGCCGATGTTCTGAGCAATAATACGGCGCGTCTTGGTGGCACCATCCAGAGCGGTCAGTAAGGTTTCCAGACGACCGTTGGTAAGCATGGCATCGGCGTTGGTCTTAGCCAGATCGGTGGCTTCGTTAACGGCCAGAGCAATATCAGCACCGGCCAGTACCGGCACATCGTTAATACCGTCGCCGACCATCATGACCCGCTCACCGGCCTGCTGCCAGGCGCGCACTGCGGCCAGTTTCTGTTCCGGCGAGACGCCGGTCTGCAGGTCGGTAATGCCCAGTGCATCCGCCACCACCTGACCGGATGCGCCGGGGTCGCCGGTCAGCAGAGACACGGCGATACCGCGTTGTTGAAGACCGCTGACAATTGACGCAGCGTTGCGGCGCAGGCTGTCATTCAGGCGCACCCAGGCCAGCGGTTGCTGATCACTGGCGAGCAGCAGCCACTGGCCAGCGGCCTTGTTGTCGGGCTCCGTCAGGGGGGCTGCTGGCCAGGCATAATCGGCGCGGCCAAAGCGCAGAGTGTGCCCGTTCCACTGGCCGCTGATGCCCTGGCCGGCGGTTTGTTCGGTGTTCTCTACGGCAGCCGCTTTTATGGTGCGGAAGGCACGGGCAATCGGATGGGTTGAGTGTTTCTCAAGGCCGGCGATCAGGGCCAGCAGCTGAGTTTCATCCAGATCCGCCAGAGGTTCGACCTGCTCCAGGGTTAGTTTGCCCTGGGTCAGGGTGCCGGTTTTATCGAATACCACCCGGTTTATCTGTGGCAGAACTTCCAGCACATGGCCTTTGCTGATTAACAATCCGCGTTCGCGCAGTGCGGCCGTGGCGGCTGTCAGAGCCGTTGGCGTAGCCAGCGACAGGGCGCAGGGGCAGGTTACAACCAGCACGCTGAGGGCGATGAAAAAGGCGTGTTCATCGCCTTGCAGCCACCAGAAAGTGAAGACCGAGCTGGAGATGATCAGCACCGCCGCAACAAAGTGGCTGGCAATTTTGTCGGCCAGCAGCGCAGCGCGCGGCTTCTCCTGCTGGGCACGGTCCATCAGGCGCATGATGGTCGATAACTGCGCTTCGGCGCCGGTCGCGGTGACCTTCATCAGCAGCGGGCTTTCAACGTTAAACGTACCGCCGATCAGGCGATCACCGGCTTTCTTGCTGATGGGCAGGTATTCGCCGGTCAGTGCGGCTTCATCAACCGAGCTGCGGCCTTCGATCACCACTCCGTCAGCGGGAATGGCATGGCCGGGTTTCAGACGCAGCACGTCACCAATACGGATGTCTTCACTGGCAATAACCTGCTCAACACCGTCGTCACCAACCTTTAACGCAATATTGGGCAGCAGCGTCAGCAGATTATTACCGGCTTTCCCCATCCGGTGACGGGCGCGCATTTCGAGAAAACGGCCAAGCAGCAGGAAGAAGGTAAACATACAGACCGAGTCAAAATACACCTCGACGCCCTGATTCATGGTGCTCCAGATGCTCGAACAGAATGCCAGCACAATGGCCAGCGATACGGGCACATCCATGGTCAGATGACGGGTGCGCAGATCACGCAGGGCAGCGGTAAAGAACGGCCGGGCGCTGAACAGCACCACCGGCAGGGTCATGACCATTGAGGCCAGGCGCATAAAAAATTCGTATTGCTCAGCCATGCCTACATACAGGGGCACCGCGAGCATCATCACCTGCATGGTGCCGATACCGGCAACCGCGAGACGGCGGATCGCCAGTTTACCCTCGCGATGGCGCTGCTCTTCCTGTTCAGTGGCAGAAAACGGCGAGGCTTTGTAGCCCAGGCGGTAAATCGCCTCGGCAATACTGGATACGGCAATCTGGTCGTACTGCCAGCGTACCACCAGGCGGTGGTTGGACAGGTTAAGTACAGCGTTTTTTACGCCCGGCAACTGGCTGATACGGTGCTCAATCAGCCAGGCACAGGCGGCACAGCTGATGCCGTCGATGATAAACGTGGCTTCCGCTTCGCCTTGCTGGTTGCCGCTCAGATGGGCGACAAAGCGCCGCTGCAGGGCTTCGCTGTCATACAGGGTGAGGGATTCGCGCGCCGAAAGATCGCTGTCTTCCAGTTCAGCCGGCGACAGTTCCGGCAGTTCGGTGCGGTGGCGGTAATAGTCTTTCAGGCCACTGGCGACGATGGTTTCGGCAATGGCTTTGCAGCCCGGGCAGCACATCGGCTGCCGTTGGCCATCAATCAGGGTTGACCAGCGCTCACCTTCGGTGGTGGCTTCACCACAGTGAAAACAGCGCTCTTGGGCTGAATGGGCATTCATTTGGCGTGTAAGTTAATAACCTTGTCAGCTTCAATCAGTTCGGTACCACGGATACGCCACTGCTGTTCGTGGCTGAGCAGCCAGATATGGCGGCGTTCCGGCAATACCAGTTCATTGACACCGGCATAGTGGCCATCGCCCAGGCGTTGCAGCAGCACGGTCAGGTCACGTTCCTGCAGGGTAGGGTGAATCAGCTGCAGTTGCAGGGTTGCAGGTTCTTCATCCAGATAGCCGTTCAGGGCCAGGTGGATTTCGTTTTCGCTGAACGTCAGATCGGCCTTGATCTGCAGGCGGGCAGCATGGGCATCGGCTTCGACGTTTTCGGTGTAGCTGACGCCGTCTTTGTAGTAGCTGTCGCTGACCAGGGAATCTTTGGATTCAAGGGCCAGTGTCAGCATCACAAAACCCCAGCAGATAGCCAATAGCGGAAGGCCCGCAACCAGCCACACCATGGGTTCTTTGTACCAGGGAGCGTGTTCTTTGGATTCGGTGTTCATAGACTTCTCAATCGGCATCAGGCGGGATAAAAAAAACCGCCCAAGTTTAACCACTTGGGCGGTCAGTCTCCAGTTTGGATTTGTCAGATTCGCTGACACGGGTCATGGTTTCGCGGAGGCGAATCTTTTCCTCAGATTAATTGCGTGGGGCAATAAAGCGGCTTTCTTCGCGTGCCACTTCTTCACCGGTATCGGCATCGGTGATGACGAATTCAATATCCACTTTACTGGCTGGCATATGCACTTCTTCCGGATCAATTTCGATGGTCAGAAGCACTTCTTTCAGCTCGTTCACACGCAGAAACTGAGTGGTTGGCGCATCCATCTTCATACCTTCCAGACCATCCAGGCTCAGAGTGTAGGTTTTTGGGCTTTGCGACATGTTGATCAGCTTCAGCGTATACGCATTGGTTACGGTGTCGTTGGCGGTCATCTGATAGAGCGCGCTGCGGTCACGTTCAATATCCAGCTTGAACGGTGTGCGGGTGCCGATGGCGTACATGAATGCGCCCATCATAATCAGCAGCAGTGCGGCATAACCGACCAGACGCGGACGGAAGAAGTGAGTCTTTTTACCTTCCAGCTCATTTTCGGTGGTGTAACGGATCAGACCCTTCGGCTTATCCAGTTTTTCCATAATGGAGTCACAGGCATCGATGCACAGAGCGCAGCCGATACACTGGTATTGCAGACCATCACGGATATCGATACCGGTCGGACATACCTGCACGCACAGGGAGCAGTCAACACAGTCACCAAGCTGGGTTGTGTCGCTTTCTTCCTTGGCTTTTTTGCTGCGTTTGCCACGTGGTTCACCACGGTTAACATCGTAGGAAACGGCCAGGGTATCCGGATCGTACATAACCGACTGGAAACGCGCATAAGGGCACATATAAATACAGACCTGCTCACGCATCCAGCCGGCATTGATGTAGGTGGCCGCGGTAAAAAACGCAATCCAGAATAAACCCCAGCCACCGATGTTCAGGGTGAAGAAATCCGGTACCAGTTCGCGGATCGGGGTGAAGTAACCGACGAAGGTGATGCCGGTCCAGATGGCGATAATCATCCACAAAGTATGCTTCAGGGCTTTTTTGCGGAATTTGCTCGCGCTCATCGGTTCTTTGTCGAGTTTCATGCGGGCGTTGCGGGTACCTTCGGTACGCTCTTCAATCCACATAAAAATAAATGACCAGGCCGACTGCGGGCAGGTGTAACCACACCAGATACGACCGGCAAGGTTAGTAATGGTGAACAGGCCAAAAGCGCAGATAATTAACAGCCACGACAGCAGCATAAAATCCTGCGGCCAGAAGGTAATACCAAAAATATGAAACTGGCGCGCCGGCAGATCAAACAGAATGGCCTGTCGGCCTTCCCAGTTAAGCCAGGCACTGCCGAAATAGCCGAGCATTAACGCCCACAGCGACCATGTACGTAATTTCTGGAAAAAACCCTCAATTTCACGAACGTAAATTTTCTTACGTTTTTCATACATGCTTTGGGTTTTTGGTGTGACATCTTTGACCGGAATATTACTCATAACGGCAAATCACCTTGGTTGGATGTGCATGACGGCGCTTTGCGAAACCAGAGACGGAGCAGGGCCCCACAGCGCTCTATATAACGCGGCAATTATATAGCTTGTTGCCTGTCGCTATAACGAAAAAAGCGGCTTTAAGCCGCTTTTTTCTGTTTTTATTGCCTTAGCTCAACCCCGGTTGGTTTTGCCTGACCGGGGTCTTGCTGCGCTTACTGCTGATGAGACAGCGAGTAAACGTAAGTGGTCAGCAGGTGGATCTTGGCTTCAGCGTTGTTGCCAAGAATTTCCAGATGCGCTGGCATTTTACCGTTACGACCATGCTTCAGAGTGAACTCAATCTGCTTGGAAGAACCGCCATATAACCAGATATCGTCAGTCAGGTTTGGTGCGCCAACCAGCTGGCTGCCTTTACCATCTGCACCGTGACAAGCCATACACAGTTGCTGATATTTAGGCGCTGCTTTTTCAGCGGCTTCTGCATCGTGCTTCAGGCCAGACAGGCTGCGAACGTAGTTCACCATGTCAGCGGTACCTTCTTCACCCAGTACTGCGCCCCATGCAGGCATCGCGCCCTGACGACCGTAAGTCAGAGTGTGCTTGATGTTCTCAGGAGCGCCACCGTACAACCAATCGTTATCGGTCAGGTTAGGGAAGCCCTGAGCACCTTTAGCGGTAGAGCCGTGGCACACAGCACAGTTGCTCTTGAACAGGCGCTGGCCGGTTTGCAGAGCATCTGCGTCTTTGGCCAGTTCTTCAACCGGAGTAGCGGTGTACTTGGAGTACAGTGGTGCGATGTCAGCATCGAACTTCTGTACTTCAGCTTTCCACTGGTTGGTAGAAGACCAGGCAACCTGTTCGCCGTCGACTTCAACAGTCAGCAGGCCGTTAACGTTGCCCAGGCCGTACACGCCCAGATAGCCAAAACCAAACACGATGGTTGCCCAGAACATAAATACCCACCAGCGTGGCAGCGGGTTGTCCAGTTCCTGAATACCGTCGTAATCATGACCAGTAGTCTGGTCAGTTTCATCTTTACGCTGGCCGCGGCTGGTGTACATGATCAGTACGCCGCAACCAATCATGGATCCCAGTACGATGACCGCGACCCACACTTGCCAGAAAGTGCTTAACATATTTATTTACTCCGATCTTTATCGTCGTGCGCTGGCATTTCTTCGTTTTCGAGAAATGGAATCTGAGCATCGTTATCAAAACGCTTTTTACGGCTGGAGCCATAGGCCCACCAGAGTATGCCGAGAAAAGCTATCAGGGCGAAAACGCTGCCCAAACCGCGCACGTCGTTAATATCCATGGGATTTACCGTTTAGTGACTACAGTGCCCAGGTGCTGCAGATAAGCAACCAGAGCTTCGATTTCACGTTTGCCATCAACGGCCTCTTTGGCACCTTCGATGTCAGCATCGGTGTACGGTACGCCGACCATACGCAGAGCTTCCATTTTCTTCGGAGTCAGGCGGCCATCGACCTTATCTTCAAACAACCATGGATAAGACGGCATGATGGACTCAGGTACAACGTCACGTGGGTTGTACATGTGTGCACGGTGCCACTCATCAGAGTAACGGCCACCAACACGTGCCAGGTCAGGACCAGTACGCTTGGAACCCCACAGGAACGGGTGCTCGTATACCGATTCACCAGCAGTGGAGTATGGGCCGTAACGCTCGGTTTCTGCACGGAACGGACGAACCATCTGGGTGTGACATACATGGCAACCTTCACGGATGTAGATGTCACGACCTTCCAGCTGCAGAGCAGTGTAAGGTTCCAGGCCTTCAACCGGCTTGTTGGTGTCGTTGTGCCAGAACAGTGGAACAATTTCCGCCATCCCGCCCCAGCTCAGTGCGATGACAATCATCACCACCATCAACGGCAGGCTTTTCTCAATATTGTCGTGCTTAATCATGTTTCAGTACTCCTTAAGCCTGTGCTGCGACTGCGTTGCCAGCTTCTTTCTTGGCCGCGCGAACAGTCATGAACACGTTGTAAGCCATGATCAGCATACCGGTCAGGAACAGTGCGCCACCCAGTACACGAACCACATAGCCGCCATGAGAGGCTTCTACGGATTCAACGAAGCTGTAGGTCAGGGTGCCGTCAGCGTTAACTGCACGCCACATCAGACCCTGCATGATGCCGTTTACCCACATCGCAGCGATGTACAGTACGGTACCAATGGTGGACAGCCAGAAGTGAACGTTGATCAGCTTGATGGAGTGCATGTCACCGGCTTTGCGGCCGAACATGATTGGGATCAGGTGGTACAGAGCACCGATAGATACCATGGCAACCCAGCCCAGAGCACCGGAGTGAACGTGACCAATGGTCCAGTCAGTGTTGTGAGACAGCGCGTTTACGGTCTTGATCGACATCATCGGGCCTTCGAAGGTAGACATACCGTAGAAAGACAGAGATACAACCAGGAAGCGCAGGATAGGGTCGTTACGCAGTTTGTGCCATGCACCAGACAGCGTCATCATACCGTTGATCATACCGCCCCAGCTTGGTGCCAGCAGGATCAGAGACATAACCATACCGGAAGTCTGAGCCCAGTCAGGCAGAGCAGAGTAGTGCAGGTGGTGAGCACCGGCCCATACGTAGATAGAGATCAGGGCCCAGAAGTGCACGATGGACAGACGGTAAGAGTAAACCGGACGGCCAGCCTGCTTAGGCACGAAGTAGTACATAATCCCCAAGAAGCCTGCAGTCAGGAAGAAACCTACCGCGTTATGGCCCCACCACCACTGGATCATGGCATCAATAGTACCGGCCCAGATGGAGTAAGATTTGGTCAGGGATACCGGTACGGCCAGGTTGTTACCCACGTACAGGATCGCAATCATGATCATGAAGGCTGCGAAGAACCAGTTGGCAACATAGATGTGGCTTTCTTTACGGATAGCCAGCGTGCCGAGGAAGTTCACAACATAAGAAACCCATACCAGAGTTACCAGAATATCGATTGGCCATTCCAGCTCAGCGTATTCCTTGGTAGAGGTCAGACCCATTGGCAGAGTAATAGCCGCTGCAACGATCACGGCATTCCAGCCCCAGAAGGTGAAGCTTGCCAGGGTGTCTGAGAACAGACGCGTACGGCAGGTGCGCTGCACAATGTAGTAAGAAGTTGCAAACAGTGCAGAACCACCGAAAGCAAAAATAACCGCATTGGTGTGCAGCGGACGTAAACGACCGAAAGACAGCCAAGGCGTATCAAAGTTCAGTGCAGGCCAAGCCAGCTGGGCAGCGATAAGTACACCGACCGCCATGCCAACAATGCCCCAAACTACGGTCATGATGGCAAATTGTCTTACCACCTTGTAGTTGTACTCGGGATGGTCAAATGCTGTGCTCATGATCAGATTCCATTTAACAGCGAGGATTGAGGGTTAAAAAAATCGGCGCAATTATGGTGTTTGATGCTGTTATTTGCAATCAAACACCGGAAAAACACCAGATTTTACAGCAGGTTATCCTGCTTTTATGGAGCTTATGAACAGCTAACTGAGAACGTCTCTCACCATCGTTCTGATGGTTTGCTCCAGCAAACAGCCCACACTCTCTGCCGCTACAGAATAGCTGTAAGTTATCCTGATAACGGTTGAGCAAATCATAAGGAAGTGGCAACCGTGAATCTTGATATAGCGCAAGAAGCACTGGGGACGGGAAATACAATTGCAAGTCATGCGACAATTTTCCCTGAAGGCCATGTCTGAACGGAATTTAAATGAACAAAAAATACACAGAAAATGGTAATTCGCGTGATCCGTTATTTATTTTCGCCCATGGCGCCGGTGCCGGCAGTGACAGCGAATTTATGCAACGGATGGCAGAATTGATTGCCGCGCAGGAAATATATGTCGTGCGTTTTGATTTTCCTTATATGGAACAGCGTGCCATCGACGGTAAACGCCGCCCGCCACAGCGTATGCCGGCACTGCTGGACGATTACCGCGCATTAATCCGCCAGTTGGATCGTCCTTGTATCATTGGCGGAAAATCCATGGGCGGGCGGGTTGCTTCTTTATTAATGCAGGAAGCAGAGAAAAATGTCGGCACCGATATCCGCGGTTGCGCCTGTCTGGGGTATCCGTTTCATCCGCCGGGTAAACCTGAGTCGCTGCGCACAGATCATCTGCAACAGTTGCAGCAACCTCTGCTGATTGTGCAGGGCACGCGTGACGCATTGGGCGATAAAGAAGAAGTGGACGGCTATGCCCTTGATGCTGCACTGCAGTTGTTGTGGCTGGAAGACGGCGACCATGACTTAAAACCGCGTAAAAAATCCGGCTATAGCCATGAACAGCATATGCAGCACGCTGCGACAGTGGTGGCGGCCTTTGTTCGTTCGCGGGTGCAATAACCGGCCAGACAACACAAATGAGATTTAATTTCTTATCTAAATAAAAACTATTCGTAAATGTGTCTTGTTCTTGTTAGCATGCCGGCGTTTTTGATGGGCTTGTCAGAAAAGCCTGATTTATGACCAGCATGTTTTAACAGGGGATAGCACAATGATCAGACCGACTCTCTGGCGCCAGGCCGTTTTGCCAGCCGCGATTGCCTTGGCCAGTTTTTCTGCGCAAGCGGAACAGGCAGAAAAAAATCCGGTAGACCTCAGCAAAATGGTGGTATCAGCCGCTGGTTTTGAGCAGAAGGTCGTTGAAGCACCGGCCAGTATTTCTGTGATTACTCAGGAAGATCTGCGCTCCCGTCCTTATATGACTCTGCTGGATGCCGTGCGCGAACTGGAAGGTGTGGATATTGGTGAAACCCGCGATAAAACCGGCCAGGGTTCCGTCAGTATCCGTGGCATGGGAGCGGATTACACCCTGTTGCTGATCGATGGTCGTCGCCAGAACAACCACGGCGATATTTACCCGAATAATTTCGGCGGTAATCAGTTCAACCATGTTCCGCCACTGGATGCGATTGAGCGTATCGAAGTTATCCGTGGCCCGGCTTCAACCCTCTACGGTGCCGATGCGCTGGGTGGCGTGATTAACATCATCACCAAAAAAGTCACCGACGAGTGGGCGGGTTCTGTCACGATCGGACGCTCATTTCAGGAGCAGGACGAATACGGTAATGACACTACCGCCGATTTCAGCCTGATGGGTCCGGTGATCAAAGATGTACTGGGTATTGAGCTGCGCGGCAGTCTGTATCAGCGTGATGCTTCCGAACCTGAATATGAGGATGTCACCGATCCTGCCGGCGTCAGCCGTAAGCGTACCCTGGGCTTTGGTTCCGGCGGCAAAACCACCGATAACACCAACACCAATCTGGGCTTTGGCGTGAACTGGAAACCGGCCGCCAATCAGACCCTGACGCTGGATATTGATCAGTCAAAACAGACCTACGACAACAAACCGCTGGCGGATGGCACCTTCCCGCTGGGCACGGTCGACAGCATTGATACCATCTGGCGTGCGCGCGGTGGTCAGGTGCAGCCACGGGTCGGTTATGCCAAAGATCAGGAATTTACCCGTGATCAGTGGGCCATTGCCCATGAAGGTGAATGGTCATTCGGCAGCAGCTGGGTGTCGCTGCAGCATATCGCCACCTCTAATGAAGGGCGCACGGTACCTTTCTCGGTGGCTGAGCGTGAACTGCTGCAACAGATCTACGACGGCACTGGCGCTTATACCGGCCTGAGCGTCGATGAGCGCAAAGTCATCGCGGCGGAGACTTTCCTGCCGCGTCCGAAACGCACCATGGAAAGCAGCCAGTACACCCTGGATGCCAAGGTGGATATGCCGGTCAACGATTTCTATGGTCATCACCAGGTCGTGGTGGGTGGTCAGGTGATTGTCGCAGAACTGAAAGACGGTGTGTTTGGTCTGGAAGGGGGCGATGCCGGCAGCGAAACCTCCGACTTCACCATGTACTCGCTGTTTGCTGAAGATAACTGGTCGATGCTGAATGATTTTACCCTGACCACCGGTGTGCGTTATGACAACCACGATGTCTTCGGCAGTAATGTCAGCCCGCGCCTGTACGGTGTATACAACCTTGATCTGAGCTGGACCGTCAAAGGTGGCGTATCGACCGGTTATAAAACCCCGAAAACCACCGACTTGTTTAACGGCATCACCGGTTTTGGCGGGCAGGGCACCAGTCCGTTTGCCGGTAACCCGGATCTGGAACCGGAGAAAAGCGTTAACAGCGAGCTGGCGCTCTACTGGGAAGCGACCGAAGGTGGCCATAACTTCAATATCACCGCCTTCCATAACAAGTTCAAAGATAAGATCGCCAGCGGCGACCGGGTACCAACCTGTGCCAGCACCAACGGCGCCAAGCCGTGTGTGAACCTGGGTGAGTATGAAACGCTGAACTACACCACCTACAGCCAGAAAATCAATATCGACGAAGCGCTGGTGCGCGGCGCTGAAGTAGCGGCCCGCTGGCAAATGAGTGAAGCGCTGTCATTGCGTGCCAACTACACCTACACCGACAGCAAACAGCTGTCCGGTAATGAACAAGGCCAGCCACTGACCAACAGTGCCAAGCACATGTCGAACCTGACGCTGGGCTGGGACATCAGCGACAAAGCCAACGTTTATCTGACCAGCGAAACCCGCTCGTCACGCTTCCGTGATGTGGATGAAGACGGCAACGCGCTGTACTTCAAAAACTACAACGTACTGCACCTCGGTGCGTCGTATGAAATCAGCGCCAACCTGAGCGTTAACGGCCGTATCAACAACCTGCTGGACGAAGACTTCACTACTTATCAGACCCGTTTTCAGGATGGGGTTGAGGGTGATGCCGCCGACGGTGATTACGATGACGACGGTGAAATCACCTACATCGACGATTACAATAACAAAGACAAACGCCGCAACCTGTGGCTGGGCGTGAACTACCGCTTCTGATGCTGTTGCTGTCATCGCCTGCGTAAGCATACGGCCCCATTTAGGGCCGTATGCTTGTGTCGTTGTTAGTTTCGCTGGCTTCTGGCTGCTGCTGCCGGGAGGTAAGAAATCTTATTGATTGATAAGTGAATAGAAATGTAAATTCGCTAATGCTAATTGTTCGTATTTGCGACTTTCCTGCTAGAATGCTGCCCATCTAACGCCGTCTGAGCCCTGCCTGTGATGTATCCCGGATGATCCGATCTTTCTCTGCCCGCCTGTCTGTATCGGGCATCGTTTTTGGCAGCCTGCGCCAGTGGCACTGGATCAGCTCCGCCCTCTGTCTGGTGGGCATGATTCTGTTTGCCTTTACCGGCATCACGTTAAACCACGCGGCGGACATCAAGGCGGAACCGGTGACGGTAACGCTGGAAACCGAGTTGTCTGCCACCTTGTTAAAAACCCTGTCCGGGCGCAGTGCCGGGCCGTTACCGCTGGCGCTGCGCCAATGGCTGCTGCAGGAACACGGCATCAGCGTGCCTGCGGCGGACGCCGAATGGCAGGGCAATGAAGTGTATCTGGGCATGCCCAGACCCGGCGGCGATGCCTGGCTGAGCATTGAAACCGACAGCGGAGTGCTGCTTTACGAGCGCACCGAACGCGGCTGGATTTCGTACCTGAACGACCTGCATAAAGGCCGCAATACCGGCCCTCTGTGGTCATGGTTTATCGATATTTTTTCGCTGCTGTGTCTGATTTTCTCACTCAGCGGTTTATGGCTGCTGGTGCGTTACGCCCGCCAGCGCCCATCCACCTGGCCGTTGGTGGCACTGGGCGTGGTTATCCCGCTGCTGATCATTATTTTGAGCGTGCATTAAAGGAATGAATATGAAGAACCCGATACCGCGTTCGCTGCTGCCGGCGTTGCTGCTGGCCGCAACACAATGCGTGAGTGTGCAATCGGCAAGCGCCGCCGAGCTGAGCCTCGCGGTCGAAATACCGCAACTGAACGTCGCTGAATATCACAAACCCTATGTTGCCATCTGGATTGAAAACAACAGCACCAGAGCCGTCACTAATCTGGCCGTTTGGTACGACGCAGAAATGCGCAATAACGAAGGCGAAAAATGGCTGAAAGATATGCGCCAGTGGTGGCGTCGCAGCGGCCGCACACTGCAGATGCCGGTGGATGGTGTTACCGGCGCGACCAAGGGGCCGGGTCAGCATCATCTGCAATTCCACTTCGGCACCGCGCCTCTGAATGAACTGGCCGGAGGTGATTACACCCTGCGGGTAGAAGCCGCGCGTGAAGTGGGCGGGCGCGAAGTGGTCGATATTCCGTTCAGCTGGCCGCTAACCCAAACCGCTACTTTCACCGCCAGCGGCAGCACCGAGCTGGGTGCTGTGGCTGTAAGCATTAAACCCTGAACAGGACACCAACATGTTGAATAAAACCCCATTCAAACCATTCTTTGTCGCCGCGTTGGTGCTGGGCAGTGTGGCCGTACAGGCACACCGCGCCTGGATCGTACCGCAGGAAACCGTACTGTCCGGCGAAAACCGCTGGGTCAGCTTTGATGCCGCGGTTTCCAACGATATTTTTCTCGCCAACTACAACCCCGGCCGCTTCAGCGACGTACAGGTGCTCAACCCCGACGGCAGCGCCGGTCAGGTTGAAAATCTGCACACCGGCAAATACCGCAGCGTGTTTGATCTGGCATTAAAGCAGGAAGGCACCTATCGCCTGTTTATCGCCTCATCCGGTCTGCGTGCCTTATGGGAAGAAGACGGGCAGCGCCGCATGTATCCGGGCCGTGGCGAACAATACAGCGCCGAAGGTTTTGCCAAAGCCGTACCGGAAAACGCCGAAAAATTAGTGGTATCACAGGCGTCCCGCCGCATGGAAACCTTTGTCACCCTGGGTGCGCCATCCCGCAACGCACTGGCAGTCAGCGGGCAGGGACTGGAGCTGTTGGCCGTCACGCATCCGAACGATCTGTTTGCCGGTGAAGAGGCCAGCTTCCGTTTTCTGATCGACGGCGAAGCCGCGCAGGGCGCCGACGTTACCCTGATCCGCGAAGGCACCCGCTACCGCAATGCGCAGGAAGCAATCACCCTCAAAACCAACAGCAAGGGTGAAATCACCGTGCGCTGGAACGGCGCCGGACGTTACTTTCTGGAAGCCGAATACAAAGACAACAAAGCGCAAAAACCGGCCACCGAACGCAGCGGTAGCTATGTGGCCGTGCTTGAGGTTCTGCCGGACTGATCATGATCTCTCTGCAACCCTGGGGGCAGGCCAGCCTGCTGGTACTTGGCTGGTGCCTGCTCACCCTCTGGTGTTTTCGTGCTTCCCTGCGGCAGCGTTGGCATAGCCGCCGCGCTGCTCATTCTGATTTGCCTGTAACCCTGGTTGCCTACGCCAGCGAAGGCGGCACGGCTGCCGCACTGGCCGGGGATTTAGCGCAGCAGTTAGAGCAGGGTGGTGAGGCAGTTAGCCTGCTGCCTCTTAACCAGCTGAGCCGGCAGCAACTGGCCGTCAGCCGTCGCTTACTGATCATTGCCAGCACCTGTGGCGATGGTGAAGCGCCGGCCAACGGCCAGCATTTTCTCCGCCGTCTGCAGCACAGTCAGCGGCAGGGCCAGCATGTTGTGCAGGACGTACGCTACGCGGTGCTGGCTCTGGGCGACGATGACTACCCGCAGTTCTGCGCCTTTGGTCTGCAGCTGCACAAACAGCTGCAACAGGCCGGTGCGCAACCCATGTTTGCGCCACTGTGCGTTAACCGTCTTGAGCGCCGGTCTATTGAGCAATGGCAGCAGCAACTGGCAGAGCAGGGATTCTCGGTGGCTGATACTGCGCAAGGCTGTGATAGCGCCAAAGAAGAACTGACGCTGGAGCAACGGCTGTGGTTAAACCCCGGCAGTCCGGGAGCTGCTTTGTATGAACTGCATCTGAGCAAGCCGCAACACAGCCACTGGCAGGCCGGAGATATCGCCCGCTTATGGCTGGCCGGCCGTTACCGCGACTACAGCATTGCCAGCCTGCCGGAAGAGAACCATCTGCGTCTGCTGGTGCGTGAGCAGCACCACGATAACGGCGAACCCGGACTGGGCTCCGGCTGGTTGTGCCAGCAATGGCAGCCCGGCAGCACAAGCCGGTTCAGCCTGCGCAGTAACCCTGCTTTTCATGCGCCGCCAACGGCTGTGCCACTGATACTGATCGGCAATGGCACCGGCCAGGCCGGACTGCGTGCCCACCTCAAACAGCGCAGCCTGCAAAACTTACAAGCGCCTTGCTGGTTGCTGTTTGGTGAACGCAGCCCGGAACATGACCGCATCTGGCAGCAGGAACTCGACCACTGGTATCAGAGCGGCGTACTTACTGAGCTCGACCGCTGTTACTCACGCGCATCCGGCGCTGCAGAACTGCCCGCGCTGTGCGGACGAAGCCACCGCGGCTATGTGCAACATGCGCTGCAGCGTGAACAAAAACGCCTGCGACAATGGCTGAAACAAGGCGCAGCGATTTATATCTGCGGCAGTCGCGATGGCATGGCCAGCGATATCGACCAGCTGCTGCAACAATGGCTCGGTAAACGCGCAATAGAGCGCCTGCAACAGCAGGGGCGTTACCGTAAAGACGTCTATTGATAAAGACTAAAACCAGCAAATGCAGGTGCGGTCGGATAAATATTCGTAGGAGCGGGCCATGCCCGCGAAATGAAACGCCGCACATATCTGAAAATGTCGCCATTCCCGTAGGAACGGGCCATGCCCGCGATCATGCATATGCCGCGATTCGGGCAAAATCCGCAATAAAATCCCGGCCTGTGATTCACATCCAGATTGCATCCCAGAATGGATACTCCCCAACTCTGCGTACCAATCCTGCACGCAGAGGATTTGCCACAACGTATCGAGCCAGTGGCAGAATATCGTCTTCACTGCGCACAGCATGGTCATGAAATGCCGGTGCCCAGACACGCCGCTTACAACCGGCTTGCCTTACTGCCCGTGCCGAAGATGATTTCATCGCTCCTACCAGTCGGGACAGCTCGGCATCATCACCTGGCTGTAGTAACCAATGAACATGATCCGGCATTAATACCCAGGTCATTACCCGGGATGTTTTCAACAATGATGGCTGCAGAAATGCCTGAATAGCAGCTCTTGCATAACGCCATTCAGAAAAAATACGTTCCCGATCAAACGTACTGGTGGTGATCAGATACACACGACCTGTCTCGGAAAAACGTCCGATACGCAGTTGTTTATGGCCTGTGAATGGATGGAATTGCGGCATACCACACTCCTTGTGGCTGAGCTTAAACAACCTACCTATAACATAACCTCCGGCGTAATTCGCGGGCATGGCCCGCTCCTACGAATATGCTCCGATTAACCAAAGAATAATCTACGCATATACCGATATACCCCGCAGGAGCGGGCCATGCCTGCGATCCGCAACGGTGTAAATATCCCGCAGGAGCGGCCACGCCCATGATTCGCAATGGTGTAAATATCCCACAGGAGCGGCCACGCCCATGATCCGCAATGGTGTAAATATCCCGCAGGAGCGGCCACGACCATGATCCGCAACGGTGTAAATATTCCGTAGGAGCGGGCCATGCCCGCGAAATGAAACACCGCTCATATCTGAAAATGTCGCCATTCCCGCAGGAGCGGGCCTTGCCCGCGAAATTACTGCAGCGGGAACGGCATTTTTGCCGTGATAACTAACATCACGACTGAAAGTCGTTCCCACAGGTGTTATTCCACAAAGGTCATTCGCCGCGTCATCTCACTCGCTTCATTCCTCAAAAATTCTCGCTTTCGCAGAGTGCGGCTTTTAAAACAACAACGCCTAAAACAACAATGCCCGCCCTGAAAACAGGGCGGGCATTGCTGGTTACTCTCTGTGTCACTGCTGGCTGTCAGGCCGGGCACGTCAGAACAAAAACAGATCGTTCATCACACCGTCAGCAGGGTAATTTTCTCTTCATCCACCAGAATCGGTTTAATTGCCGCCAGCAAAGCCGCGCGCTGCTCGGTATGCTTCCACATATCCCACGCCTGTTCGCTCTGCCAGGTGGTAATAATCACCCGGTGGGCACTGTTTTTCATATCGATATAGTTAACACCGGAGGTATAGCCCGGTGCTTCAACCATCGTGCGCAGCATGGTTTTCATAATCTGCTCATAGGTGGATTCCATACCCTCGGCAATATTGCGCTCGATAATCACCTTAATCATGCGGATGTTCCTTACTCTGTGTGTCTGTTTCCAATAAGGTAGAGTCGCTGCCGGTTGAATGCAATGCAGCAGCCCGCTTTAAACCGCAAAAAGAAATAAAAAAGGACATAACATGCGCACATTGTGGATTGCCGGTAGCGGCAGCGAAATTGCCAAAGCCTTAATTGAGCACTGCCAGAGCCAGAATCAGGGACAGGTGCAAGGGCAGACCGTGCGCGTAATCAGCAGTGGCCGCGGGCCAGACTCCGCCGCCAGCGCCCACTGCCAGACTGACACACGCGAACCGCACAGCGTGGCCGAGCTGCAGGCCTTTATCCGCCGTGAAGGCACCCCCGATGCTGTGATCGTCTGCAACGGCATACTCCATAATCCGCAAAACGGCCCGGAAAAATCCCTGCGTGATCTCAGTGCCGACTGGCTGCAGCACAGTCTGCAAAGCAACGTGATAAGCCATATTCACACCGCTCAGGCACTGGCTCCCTTTATTAAACGCGACAGCCAGCTGCGCTGGTTATCGTTATCGGCCATGGTCGGCAGCATCAGCGACAACCAGCTGGGCGGCTGGTACAGCTACCGCATGAGCAAAGCCGCGCTCAATATGTTTATAAAAAACCTCAGCATAGAATGGCAGCGCAAAGCGCCGAACTGCCTGGTTGCCGCCGTACACCCCGGCACCACCAACACCAGCCTGTCGGCACCGTTTCAGCAGAATATCGCCGCCGGCAAACTCTACACCCCGCAACAAACCGCGCAGCGCATCAGCGACGTATTGCTCAATTTACAACCAGAGCAACACGGCCACCTGCTGCACTGGGATGGCAGTGCGCTGCCGTACTAACCCGCCTCAAATCAGGGATAGGCATTGACGAAACACTCAGTATAATCACAGCCCAAAAGCAGTAACGCCTGTAAGGACACGGAATGCCGATCCCGAACTACCAAGCCTTTATGCAGCCATTAGTCTCCCAGATTGCCGATGGCCGGGTGCACTCACTGGCAGAGTTAAAAACCCCGCTCTGCAATGCATTGCAGATAGATGAAGAACAACGGGCAGAAACCATCGCCAGTTCAGGCAATCGCACGGTAGTTTCTAATAGGCTGGGCTGGGCCAGAACGTATCTGCATAAAGCCGGTTTACTCAGTATTCCCAAGCCTGGGTTTGTGCAGATAACCGAGCGTGGTCTGCAGGCACTGCAGTCTGGTCAGCACATCAATAATGCCTACCTGAAGCAGTTTCCGGAGTTTCTGGAATTTATCCGCCCGGTAAAAGATGCAACCGATGCATCAGCGGATACAGCCAAAACAACGCATGAAGATGACACCACGCCGGATGAACAGATCAAATCCGCCTGGCAAACCCTTAACAGCGCTCTGGCTGAAGACCTGATCGAACTGGTCAAAAAGCAAACCCCGCAATTCTTTGAAGTGCTGGTCGTGCAGATGATGCAGGCCATGGGCTATGGCGGCTGGAGTAAGGACTCCGGTAGTGCAACCCAGTATACTGGCGACGGCGGTATCGACGGCATTATCAACGAAGATCCGCTCGGGCTGGAAACCATCTACCTGCAGGCCAAACGCTACACCGATGCTGCGGTAGGCCGCCCGGATATACAGGCTTTTGTTGGCGCACTGGAAATGAAACGCGCGCGTAAAGGCGTGTTTATTACCACCAGTCGCTTCAGCCGCGATGCACTGGATTACGTATCACTGATCGAGAAAAAGGTGGTACTGATTGACGGCAAGCAACTCGCCGAACTGATGATCAAACACAACCTGGGCGTCAGCGTAAAAGAAACGTATCAGGTGAAAGCGATAGACTCGGATTACTTTGCCGAGGATTGAGCGCTGGGAATTAATCAGCCCCCCTGACGCAACCAAATATAAAACATATGGGCATTAGCCAGCGTTACTGAAACATCCGTTTAAGCAACCGCTGTTTTCGCAGTGCCCCTGCAATCACTAAGGAATCACTCATGGCACGCACGCCTGCGGACCAGAACGACGTCAAACAGAAAGCCAGCCGCAAACCAGCAGCAAAAAAAGACGCCAAAAAACAAAGCTTCGAGCAAACTCTGTGGGCCACCGCCGACAAACTGCGCGGCTCGGTGGAGTCGTCCGAATACAAGCACGTGGTGCTGTCGCTGATCTTCCTGAAATTTATCAGCGATAAATTCGAACAGCGCAAACAGCAGATGATCGGCGAAGGGCAGGGCGATTACGTTGATATGGTCGAGTTTTACACTATGACCAACACCTTCTACCTGCCCGAAGATGCCCGTTGGGATTTCATCGCCAAAAACGCCAAGCAGGGCGACATCGCCGTTAAAATCGACACCGCCCTGCACACCGTCGAGAAAAACAACAAAGCCCTGCGCGGTGCACTGCCAGATAACTACTTCTCTCGCTTAGGGCTGGATGCCAGCAAGCTAGCCGCCCTGATCGACGCCATCAACAACATCGACACCATTGTTGAGAGTGAGGGTTCAGAGAGTGAGACCGATATCGTCGGGCGTGTATACGAATACTTCCTCGGCAACTTTGCCGCCACCGAAGGCAAAGGCGGTGGCGAGTTCTACACGCCCAAGTGCGTGGTCAACCTGCTGGCCGAAATGATCGAACCCTATCATGGCAAAATCTACGATCCGTGTTGCGGCTCCGGCGGTATGTTCGTGCAGTCGGTCAAATTTGTTGAAAATCATCAGGGCAACAAAAAAGACATCTCCATCTACGGTCAGGAACAGACCAGCACCACCTACAAGCTGGCCAAGATGAACCTGGCGATTCGCGGCATCAGCGCCAATCTCGGCGACGTGCCCGCCGACACCTTTTTTAAAGACCAGCACCCGGACTTAAAAGCCGACTTCATCATCGCCAACCCACCGTTCAACTTAAAAGAATGGCGCGGCCCGGATGAACTCACCAACGACCCACGCTGGGCCGGCTATGAAACTCCGCCTACCGGCAACGCGAACTACGGCTGGATACTGCACATGATCAGCAAGCTCAGCGACAACGGCGTCGCGGGCTTTGTACTGGCCAATGGCTCCATGAGCACCAACACCAAAGGCGAGGGGGAAATCCGCAAACAGATCATCGAAAACGACCTCGTCGATTGCATGATCGCCCTGCCGGGGCAGCTGTTCTACACCACCCAGATTCCTGTGTGCCTGTGGTTTTTAACCAAAAATAAAAAGGCGCAGACCTTCAGCGACGGGCGCAAACAGCACCGTAACCGTGAAGGCGAAACCCTGTTTATCGACGCCCGCAATATGGGCAGCATGATCAGCCGTATTCATAAAGAACTGACCGCTGACGATATTGATGAAATCGCCAATACCTACCATGCGTGGCGGGGTGAGCCTGTTGTTGCAGACGATGGGGAGCAAGGTTATGAGGATGTACCCGGCTTTTGCCGCAGTGCCTCATTAAACGACATCAAAGCCAACGATTATGTATTAACGCCGGGTCGCTACGTTGGCGCTGCCGAAATCGAAGACGACGGCGAACTGTTCGAAGAAAAAATGCAGCAACTCACCCAAACACTGTTTCAGCAGATGGCGGAAGCACAGGAGCTGGATGCCGTAATTAAACAGAACCTAAAGGGGCTGGGCTATGGGGAGTGAATCTACCATTTTTACCGTAGAAGAGCTGGTCAAAGCCGGTATTCTAGAGCGGCCGATGGATGGAAATCACGGTGGTATCCACCCTAAAAGCAGCGATTATGTACCGGTTGGCATTCCCTTTGTAATGGCTTCAGATTTGGTGAATGGAGAAGTTGATACAAGAGGGTGTAAATTCATTTCAGCTGAGCAAGCCGCTTGCCTGAAGAAAGGATTCTCCAAGACTGGAGATGTTCTTCTTTCGCATAAGGCTACCATTGGGAGAACGGCAATAGTTGGTGAAATCGAAAGCGAGTTCATCATGTTGACACCACAGGTAACCTACTACCGAATCAAAGACCCTGAGCGATTAAACAACAAATATCTCCGTTATTATTTTGATTCATTAGAGTTTCAGAACCTGTTTAATCAGTGGGCTGGAGGTGGGTCAACTAGAGCTTACTTAGGCATAACTGGCCAGCTCAAATTTCCTGTAGCTTTGCCTGATATGCGTACACAGCTATTTATTGCTGATGTTCTTGGCACCCTCGACAACAAAATCGCCCTTAACCGCCAGATCAATACCACCCTCGAATCCATGGCGCAGGCGCTATTTAAAAGCTGGTTTGTGGATTTTGACCCGGTGATCGACAACGCCCTAGCCGCCGGTAACGAAATCCCGGACGCCTTGCAAAAAAGAGCCGTCGCCCGCGTAGCCAGACGCGAAGCGCTGCGCCAGCAGACCAACAAAACCACAGAGGCCACCGATGCCGCCAGCTCAGAACAGGCCCTGCCTGAAACTGGTTTATCAGACCAGCACCTGCCGACCGAGATACAACAACTCTTCCCGGACCGGTTTGTATTGACCGAAGAGATGGGCTGGGTGCCGGAGGGGTGGGAGGTTGGTTCTGTGGGGGCTGGGTTTGATGTGACCATGGGGCAGTCTCCACCTGGGGATACCTATAACGAAGACGGGATCGGTATGCCTTTCTTTCAGGGGCGAGCGGATTTTGGATTCAGATATCCTACTAATCGTGTTTACTGTACTTCCCCAAAGAGATTTGCAAAACCGGCAGATACCTTGGTAAGCGTCCGAGCGCCTGTTGGTGATATAAACATGGCTTCAGTAGATTGTTGTATAGGTCGGGGGGTAGCTGCTGTACGCCATAGTTCAGGAGCAAGTTCGTATACTTATTACGCAATGCTGCAACTCCGCGAGCACTTTAAAGTGTATGAAGGTGAAGGGACTGTGTTTGGTAGTATTAACCAGAAGGATTTTAAAGCTTTACCTTCATTAAAAGTCCCGGAGAGTTTGCTTGAATACTTCGAGATGTATGCGTCTAAATTAGATCGAAAGATTGAATTGAGTACGGAGAATATTAACTCCCTCGTTCAACTCCGCGACTCCCTTCTCCCCAAACTCCTGTCCGGCCAGATCACTATTCCGGACGCCGAGCAGCAACTGGCTGAGGTGTTGTAAGCCATGATGAATCTCAGGGACGAGATGTTCGCATGACCGTACCTTCTCAACGTTTATTGATTGCCGTTGTTGGCTCGGCCAGCAATTCACTGCCTGAACGCCAGAAAGAGCTGGCGCTTGAGGTTGGCCAGCAGGTGATTGATACCGGCTGCCGGCTGATTTGCGGTGGTATGGGCGGTGTGATGATGTATGCCGCTCAGGGCGCGCATCGGTCGGCTTATTATTGCCCCGGCGATGTGATTGGTGTGTTGCCGTCATACCAAAAAACCGAGGCGAACCCTTTCATTGATATTGCCCTGCCCACCGGGTTGGGTGTGGCCCGTAATGCGGTGCTGATGGCGGCCTGTGATGCGGTAATCGCACTGGATGGTGGCTCTGGCACCTTGTCTGAGATTGCTTTGGCCTGGCAGATGCAGAAGCCGATTGCCTGCATTGGTGATCATGGCTGGCATCAGCGGCTTAATTCGCTGACGCTGGATCAGCGCCGGGACGATACGATCTCTGTGCTCGATTCATTGGCTGATTTACAGCAATTTCTTTTGCAGTTGTACGATGGCGAAAGCACGTCCTATCAGGGTATACAGCTCAGCGGTGCTGGCCGTAAGCCAGCTGAATCGCTGCGCGCACTGGAGCACTATCTTCAGCAGAGTTTTTCTGAGCAGACCTTTTCTGAGCAAGGCTGGGATCGGCGTCATACGTTTGAGTTGCTGGGGCAGGGCTCTGAGGGGGCGGTGTTTGCTTGCGGCCCGACGATTTTCAAAGTCTTTTATCGCAGCGATTTCACCATGTTGCTGTTTACCCATCTGAGCCAAATTTCGCAGCGTCTGCATTCGGCAGGTGTCGATGATTATTCGCCGGTGCCGTGTTTCGATGTGCATAAAGGCGAGTATCTGGTTGTGAGCTATCCGCGTTTTGAGTCTGTGTCTTATCTCGGTGGTGAGCAGCCGTGCATGGTTAATTTTTTGCGCGCTATGCATCGGGCCGGTGTCTGCCTGAGTAATGTGAAAGCCGATAATTTCCGCACCGATGCCAACGGCAACCTGGTGTTTATTGATATTGGCCGCGATCTTATGCCGTTCAGCGATGTGATGTTTCTGAGTATGTGTAAGCGGGCTTTTCTGACCGTGCATTTCAGTCAGCACCCTGCGTTTAAAACTATGTGCAGTTACACCAATGATCACGAGGGTTTTATGCCAGTGACTGATCATGATGGCAATGATCTGAGCGCAGAGCAGGTTATGAATTTATTCGGCGGGTTTTATCAGGAGGTACGTCGTGGTTGTGAATGAGTCTGGCATTAGTCATGGCATTGATCCGTTGGATTTCAGTGCTTACCTGAAGGACCTTGCCGCTTTGATTGCTATGGAGTCGGTCAGCGGACACGCACAAGGCAACGCTGACGTGGTGGCATTTTTACAGCAGCGATTGGCGGCCATCGGGTTTGAGGTAGAAATACATGGCGCAGCACAGACAGACCAGCCGCTGATGATCGCCAAAAGAGTGAAAGACTCAGGCCCGGTGCTGGTGATGTATAACCACTACGATGTTGAAGCCATTGCTGAGTCTGAGCAGTGGTTGTCAGAGCCTTTTACCCTGACCGCGCGCGAGGAGCGTTTATGGGCGCGTGGCATTGCCGATAATAAGGCGGTGCTGCTGGCGCGGTTAGCGGTGCTTGAGGCACGTATTCAGCAGGGCGAGCCGCTACCGGATCTGGTGTGGCTGATTCAGGGTGAAGAAGAAGTCGGTTCGCCTGTCGCTCATGAATTAATGCCCGATATTCTGGGGTCGCTGAATGCGTTTATCTGTCTTGAAGAAACGGGCTATGTGCGCGACGGCGTACCGCTGATTTTTTATCGCGCACCAACAAACGCGGCCGGATCTGGCCTGGCCGCTGATGAGTTGCTCTCGTCGTTAAATTCCGCACTGTATGCCGGTGCCGGGCGCTATGAAAACCGCACCCTGAGCAAATTCGGGCCATGCCCCATGGTCAGCAATCTGCCAGCGGGGGCGTTCTATCTGGGGTTTGGCCCTAATGATTATCAGGCCCGCATTCACCGTGATAACGAGTCAATGAGCCAGGCGTTATTGCAGCAGTACTTTTCTGTGTTCGACGTTTTTCTGGACTGGACGATCAACACAATTACTCACACTGGAATCAGCTCCGGCACTGGCAACGAATGTGTGGCGTAATTCTGCTGGCTGGGCCTGCCGCTGCTGAGCGTTTGCCTGGGTGCCTGCAGCGCCTGAGGCATCGCGGGCCGGATGCGTGTGACACATGGCATAACGGTGAGCTGGCGATGGGCTTTGCCCGGTTAGCGATCAATGATCCATCCCCGGCGGGTGGGCAGCCGTTTATTTATGGCGATTTTGTCGGCGCCGTGAATGGCGAAATATTTAATTCGGTGCCGTTGCGCAGCCGCTACACACTGGAATTGTCGTCAGATAGTGATTGCCATGTGATTCCGGCGCTGTTGCTGCAACAGGGTCTTAACGCCGTTACTGAATTGGATGGTTTTTTTGCCGGTGTAATTTATGACCAGAAAAACCAACAAGTGTATTGCCTGCGTGACCCGCTGGGGAAAAAGCCCCTGTTTGTCGGGCGCTCGGGCAGTGAACTATTTATCAGCAGTGAGCTGAAAGCGCTGGATCGGGTTGATGAGTTTCAGCAAGTGCCCTCTGGCGTTTGCCAATTTAACCTGCTTACCGGGGAGTTAACCCCTGTGGTGATGAATACGCTGGCTGCTCAGGCTGGAATAACAATGCCGCCAGCAGAGAAGCTGAGTCACTTGCGCCACTTGTTAACGAATGCGGTGAATAAGCGCTTGCCTGTGGCGCAGGAGCCGTTTGGTGTGTTTCTCAGTGGCGGGCTGGACAGTTCGGTTGTGGCGGCGCTGGTGCACGCGCAGCGCCAGAATGTGGTGTATTACACCCTGTCATCGGGCGATGCTGCGGATGAATATTACGTTCGGTTATTGGCCAACAAGCTGGGCTTACCTGCGTTGCGCGTTGTTCCTCTGCCGGCAGCGGATGAGTTGGATGCGCTTATCCGCTCTCTCGTTTACACCACGGAAAGCTTTAACCCATCGGTCATCAGTAATGGGTTGTGTACTTATCTGTTGGCTCAGGCTGCGGAAAGGGATGGCCTTAAGGTCGTACTCTCCGGCGAGGGGGCTGACGAGCTGTTTGGTGGGTATCACTATTTTTCAGCGGACGACCCCTGGTGTGAAACCCGTGCGCAACTGCTCGCTGATCTGCGTAATACAGAACTGCGCCGTGTCGATTTAACCTCCATGGCCCATGGCATAGAAACCCGCTGCCCATTTATGGATCGTGATCTTGTGACCTGGGCGATGGGGCTTTCGTATGGCGATCTGTATCGACGCTCTGCGACTGAAAAACGGAATAAGCTGATTCTGCGCGAGGCGATGGAAGCCTGTCTGCCCGACGAAATTGTATGGCGCAACAAAGTCTCGTGTGATGTGGGCAGCGGTATGCGCCAGCGGGTGGTCGGTCACCTGCGTAAAGAGTACGACTCTGAGCGGGCGGCGTTGAAGGCTATCTGGCAGGAGCAGTTTGCTGGCCGCTATCCATTGCAGGAGGCGCATCCGTATTTTTCGGCCTATCCGGTATTTGATGATCTGATTGACCGGCGAGGGGCTGCACACCGATGAGTGGCTATTCGTCTCTGGTAGATAAGGTACATCAACTTATGCTGGATGAGTTCAGAACGGTGCCTTTCCACAATCTGTTTTATCTTGGCTTGTGCAATGCCGGTGGGGCTGATTCCCCAACTGGTGGCACCTGTTCCGATAAGGTGCTGGCTTTCCGTGATCGTTTGACTGCGCAGAGAATTAAGGCCCGGCTACACAGTGCGTTTATCAGTGGGCAGAACTGCCATCGGGTGCTGGTGCTTGATCTGGATGGGGAGCGCTATTTTGCGGACGTCGGTAATGGCTGGCCGAGTGTGCGCTTATTTCCTGCTGAGCGCGATTCGTCTTATTTGGCTTATGGCATTGAGTTTTTGTCTTACCGTAACGGCGACTGGTTGGATATCTATCAGCGAAAAGAAGGGCGTTGCAGTTTGTCTGTCCGTATTCCGCTGGCGCTGATGGATGAAACGCAGGTTGAGCAGCAGGTTCAGAATCGCTTTGATGGTTCGACAGCATATCCCTTTAAAGATGGTATCCGTTGTGCGCAGGTGCTTGGCGATACCTTTGTTTTTCTGAAACGGGACAGGCTCAGGATTTTCCGGGCGGACAGGGTCGTAGAGACAGTCGCTTTACCGGATTGGCGCGATCAGATTACGGCTCTTGAGACCCGCTTCGGGATCACCTTATCGGATGTGAATGTTGCGGAACCAGCCTTTGCTGAGAGTCTTGTGCAGGGGTGTCAGTTATGAACATTCCGGTGGTTGTCATCATTGCGACCTCTAAGCGACGCACGCGTCTGCTGCTGGAACGCGCGCTGCCGTCAGTGTTCAGACAGCAGGCGGTAAATCCTGAATGCATTTACATCGTTGATGACAATAACTGCGAGCGTGAATATGAAGCGATCGTACGCGGTGCTGAGAAGGTACGTGAGGTTTGTTTCGCGGAAATGTTTCCGCAGGGGATTCCGGATGACTGGTTTCGTGTTCGGGTGATCCGTAATCACCGTACACAGGGGCACTCAGGCTCGGGTGCCTGGAATACAGGGGCTGAGGCGGCCTTCCGGGCGCATAATGGATCTTCTGCGAAGTATCTGGCAATTCTGGATGACGATGATGAGTGGTATCCATCGTACCTGTCGGCCTGTTATCGGCTGAGCCAGCAAGGTAAAAAGCCAGCTGCGGCTGTCGTGACCAGTTTTCACCGTAAAACGGTTGATAAAGCTGAGCTGGCCCGTGTGAGCGCAGATGATTTAACGATTGATAGCTTTCTTATCGGTAATCCGGGTTGGCAGGGAAGCAATACCTTTATTGATATAACGGTGTTCTGGCAGGCGGGTGGGTTTGATGAATCCATGCGCAGTACTCTGGACAGAGATCTGGCTGTACGGGTATTGGAGTGCTGTGAGTTACGCGATCTGGCGGTTGTGGTTAATCAGCAGCCTCTCTGGTGCCATCATACGGATGGTCGTGATCGCGTTACCTTGTGTTCTGCGAGTAAGCGGCAGGGGTTGGATCAGTTTTATCGTAAGTATTCAGCGCGTATGAGCTCTCAGGTATTCGAACAGTCGCTGGAGCGGGCGTCGCGGTTGTTTGGCTATCTATACGAGCCAGTAAGCAGAGAGCCTTGTATGGATATTCAGTGGCGCTCTTTTCGTAATGAGGCTCCGGTCCGACTGCTGATCGGTGTGACATCATCCTGTGCGCGTAACGTTCGGGAGCAGATGTTATCTCTGACGGCGCAGATTAATGCTGAGCCTCAGTTTTCTGGTTATTGTCATTATGTGGTGCTTACTAATGGCGTTAATGAGGACGAAATCCAGCAGGCTGTGAGTGAGCTTACTTGTGATTTGTTTTGTACTCGAGTTATTACCTTGCAGGAGCAGGGGCATAGTCGTTTCCGTTTTCCTTACCGGGATATCTATGCCAGTGAAGAACTGCATAAAAAGTCGATAGCACACTCCAGAACACTGCTTCAGTTTTTCTGCTGGGAAATGACTCAGCGTGAAGATGGCCCCGAATACGTTTTAATTCTGGATGATGACCTTCTGTTTGAGACGCTGGCCTTGCAGGATGGTCAGCTGATTACCCAAAAACTGGATTTTCTTGGCAAGATTGCGAAGTTAGGCCGCGAATCAACGGCTGACATGCTGGTGTCTGCTTACTCTGATGCACCTGCATTGCCTTTTTATAGCTCCATACGTACGCAGCTACTCGACACCTATTATTCATTGCATGAGTTTCTCGGTTGCAATGCTGCTGTCTCGACGGGAAATAGTCATTGTTATCAGCTTTCTGTGCTGAGCACCCGTGATGATTATTACTACGACCTGTCTTCCTCCCGCAGTGATCATCTTGAATCTCCGGTGCTCTGGCAGAACGCCAATACACCTGGGCATGCTGTTTCCCTTGGTGATCTTCTGGCAGATATTGCGCACCTGAACAACGAAGCCAATATCACGCGACCGCTGCTGGCAACTCATCAGCAGTGGGCAGAGCTAAATGGTCAACCATCGTTCCGCAGAGGCGGCATCGCTCTGTACCGGAATCTTGGTCTGTTGGTAGAGGTGCCGAATCTTGCGCCACTTATGTCGATAACGGGCAGTGGAGGTCACTCCCGGCGCAGTGATTTTATATCTGCGATTTATATGACAGAAATAGCAGGCAAATCTGTTGAGCTGGTATCGCTGCCTTTGCGTCATCACCGGCGTCAGCAGAACAAGCCTTGTGACCTGAGTGCAATGAAGCTGGCAAACGATATTATCGGTTTGTGCTTCTACCGGGTGTTCAGGGAGTTCTGTCGTAACCCTGATATTGCTGAGGATGGTTTGAGAGCCAGTTTCTCTGGGCTTGTGGAGCAATATCTCGTGTCGATGCGTGTGAATAATTTGCGGGCTGAGCAGTTGGTTATGCTGATTGAAGATTTGCTTGTTTGCGCACATTTATCGCATGAGGGTTCAGATCCGGTGGTTGCTGGCCAGATCAGGCGCGCTCGGTTGGATATGGCACAATTCAGAAGCGAACATCTGACCGAGAAATTCTCCAGTCAGGTAGGCGAAATCAGGAAGTTCATCGAATCATTTGACGTTTTTGAGCAAGTTGTCAGAATCTATGGGGTTTTCAACCATCAGTCACCACAGATGTGGCGCCTGTGTAACCAGGCTGGGGCTTTGTCGCAGCTGTGCGTAAACGATGACTTGATGAGATTGCAGGATAAAAGCTTTACAGGGACTGGAACTTGAGCAACTTCAACGAAGCCGCATTAGAACAAGCCATCATCGAGTTATTAGGGCAGCAGGGGTATTCGCACGTTGCTGGAAATACCCTCGACCGCGCCCCGCATGAGGTGCTGATCAAAGAGGATCTGCGTGCCTACCTGAACAAACGCTATCAGGCCGACGGCATTACCGAGGCGGAAATCGTTTCTGTGATCAACCGCCTTGATCGCCTGCCTTCTGCTGACCTGTACGACTCGAACCGCAGCATTCATAAGCTGGTGGCTGATGGCTTTTTACTGAAGCGCGAAGACCGCAGCAAGAAAGACCTCTATGTGCAGTTGATTGACCCTCCACCTACTGGCGACACGTCGCCGGCTGAAGGCTCCGCCGGCTTACCGGGGCAGCGCATCCTGCAGACAGGCGAACGTGATTATGAACTGGCAGCTGTCGCAGATTCTGCTGCCGGTTATGGTGACGGTAATATCTACAAAGTGGTAAATCAGCTTGAGATTGAAGGTAAAGAAAAGCGCATTCCCGATGCCATTCTGTATATCAACGGCCTGCCGCTGGTTGTTTTCGAATTTAAAAGTGCTATTCGCCAGCAAGCCACCATTCATGATGCATACCTGCAGTTAACCACCCGTTATGCCCGCGATATTCCCGAACTGATGAAGTACAACGCTCTGTGTGTGATCAGCGACGGTGTGAATTCGCGTATGGGGTCGCTGTTTGCGCCTTATGAGTTTTTCTACACCTGGCGCAAGGTCAATGGTAACGAAACCATTGGTCAGGATGGCATTAACGCCCTGCATACCATGATAGAGGGACTGTTTGATCACACCCGCCTGCGCGAGGTGATCCGCCACTTTATTTACTTCCCGGACACTTCAAAACGGCAGGAAAAAATCGTCTGCCGTTATCCGCAGTTTTATGCGGCCAATAAGCTGTACCAGAATATTCTGCGCCACCGTAAACCCGAGGGTGACGGTAAAGGAGGCACCTACTTTGGGGCTACCGGTTGCGGTAAAAGCTACACCATGATGTTTTTAACCCGGCTGCTGATGAAAAGCGTCGAGTTTGAAAGCCCGACCATTGTGCTGATTACTGACCGTACCGATCTGGATGATCAGCTTTCGGGCCAGTTTACTGGTGCTAAGGGTTATATCGGCGATCAGCATGTCATCAGTGTCGAAAGCCGTATGCACTTGCGCGAGCTGTTAAAAGGCCGCAACAGTGGCGGTGTCTTCCTGACCACGATTCATAAGTTCACCGAAGATACCGAGTTGCTGACCGACCGCAGTAACGTGATCTGTATTTCTGACGAAGCCCACCGCAGTCAGATCAATCTGGAGCAGAAAGTACGGGTAACGGAAAAGGGCGTAAAACGCACTTATGGCTTTGCTAAATACCTGCACGATTCGCTGCCCAACGCCACCTTTGTGGGCTTCACCGGCACGCCGATTGACGCCACGCTGGATGTATTCGGTGAAGTTGTCGACAGCTATACCATGACCGAATCGGTAAAAGACGACATTACCGTGCGTATTGTGTACGAAGGTCGCGCAGCTAAAGTGGTGCTGGATAATGACAAACTGCAGGAAATTGAAAACTACTACAGCGAATGCGCCGAGCAGGGCAGTAGCGATTACCAGATTGAAGAGAGTAAAAAAGCCACGGCCAATATGAACGCGATTCTGGGTGACCCGGATCGCATTAAAGCTCTGGCGAAGGATTTTGTAGAGCATTATGAAATACGTATCGAAGAAGCGGCAACCCTGAAGGGCAAAGCCATGTTTGTGTGCAGCAGTCGCGAGATTGCTTACCGCTTCTGGCAGGAAGTAATCGCGCTGCGCCCGCAGTGGAATGAGGTTCTGATTGCTGAAGAAGGCAGCGAACTGAGTGAGCAGGAACGCAAAGAGATCAAGCCGATGGAACGGATCAAGATGATCATGACCCGCGGTAAAGATGACCCAAAAGAGCTCTATGAGATGCTCGGCACCAAAGAATACCGTAAAGAACTGGACCGTCAGTTTAAGAATGCCAAATCCAACTTTAAAATCGCCATTGTGGTGGATATGTGGCTCACCGGCTTTGATGTACCCTTCCTCGATACCATTTATGTCGATAAACCGATTCAGCGCCATAACCTGATCCAGACCATCTCGAGGGTAAACCGCAAGTTTGAAGGCAAAGAAAAAGGTCTGGTAGTGGATTACATCGGCATCAAAAAACAGATGAATATGGCGCTGGCACACTACAACAAAGCCGACCAGCAGAATTTTGAAGAAATTGCTCAGTCGGTGATTGTGGTGAAAGATCACCTCGATTTACTGGGTAAAATCTTCCACAAATTCGATACCAAACCCTACTTTAACGGAACTCCGCTGGAGCAGCTTAATTGCCTGAATATGGCGGCGGAGTTTGTGCAGATTACCGACAAGATCGAAAAGCGTTTTATGGCGCTGGTAAAACGTTTAAAAGCCGCTTTCGATATCTGCAGTGGCTCCGAATCCATTACTCAGGATGAACGCGATCGGATTCACTTCTATCTGGCTGTGCGTTCCATCGTATTTAAACTCACCAAAGGTCATGCGCCGGATACTGCCCAGATGAATGCCCGGGTGCGCGAGATGATCGCAGAAGCACTGAAAGCCGACGGCGTAGAAGAGATATTCAAGCTGGGCGAGGATCAGGGAAAGGAAGTCGATATTTTCGATGATGACTATCTTGCCAAGATCGAGAAAATCAAACTGCCCAATACCCGCATCAAACTGCTGCAGCAGTTGCTCGCACGTGCCATTGAAGACTTTAAAAAGGTCAACAAAACCCAGGGCATGAACTTCAGCGAGAAATTCCGCAAACTGGTGGAAAATTACAACGAGCGTAACGAAGACAGCATATTGGTCAGCAATGTACTGGAAGATTTCTCTGAAGAGCTGGTCGACCTGCTGCAAGCGCTGAAGAAAGAGAAAGAATCTTTCGCCGATCTTGGCATCGACCTGGAAGAAAAAGCTTTCTATGACATCTTGCTCAAGCTTGCCCGAAAATATGACTTCACCTACCCCGAAGACAAGCTGCTGACCCTCGCCAAAGCAGTAAAAGAACTGGTAGACGACAAAGCTCAGTTTACCGACTGGGACCAGCGCGAAGACATCAAAGCAGAGCTGAAAGTCGGGCTGATCCTGCTGTTAGCCAAACACGGCTACCCGCCGGTGGATAAAGACGAAGTGTATAAAGAGATTTTTGAACAGGCAGAGAATTTTAAGAAGTTCAGGGCATAAGATTTGTTACTCCGATGCCCGAACTGATGTGACCAGACAAGACAGTGAAGGGGTGAAGTTTGAGTTTTCAACAATATTTCCTCCCACTGAACGATTTTATGTTTATGGAGTGGTAACCCCATATGAAGCCTAATTTGCCGAGTTCGCGGGCTACAGCGCTGGTGCCTGGCTGTCGGATACGCCGCGTAATATCAAAGGCAAGGGCATGCTCTGGCCGGATCGGGCGATGCTGAAGCTGTTGGAAAGTCTGGATTAAGACAGGTTGTTACCGCTTGCCGGCATCCCTACAATGGGCGTCAAATTGATTAAGGAAGGTAACATGTCCAAAAACTTCGAAGCTCAGGGAATCATCCATTCCATCGACGAAACCCGTTCTTACGGTGCCAATGGTTTTACCAAGCGTGAGTTTGTGATCAAGCTGACCGGCGATGGCGAGAAGCCGGAGTACCCTAATTACGTCGCGCTGGAGCTTCTGAAAGATAAGTGTGCGCTGATGGATGCTTACCGCGTTGGCGAAGAGGTGGTGGTGCATTTTAATCTGTCCGGTCGTCTGTGGGCCAAGCCGGGTAACCCGGAAAAATGCTTTACCAGCCTGCAGGCCTGGCGTATTGAGCGTGCCGGTGCGGAAGGTTCTGCTCCGTCGGCTGGGGCAGATTATGATCAGTTCGCGCAGACCATGCCGAACTACGATGATGATGTGCCGTTCTGAGTATCGGCTTCCCGCTGAATAAACGAATCTGAAAAAGCGCAGCCATTTGGCTGCGCTTTTTTTAACCTCTTGCTGTTGGCAGTGTATTGCCTGTCAGCCTTCAGTTTTTTGCCAACTACGCCACCGGCAGGGGTTTTCCGGCCTTTATTCTCTCCGGTTTGAACCTTACCCCGGTGTACGGGTGTGCGCACAATAGCCGCTTTTCTGCCGGAGTGGTTGTATGGCAAACAGGGCGCTGACGTTATTCACCATTAATATGTCGCATTACAGCGAGAAAATCCGCTGGCTGCTCGACTATGAAGAGATTCCCTATCAGGAAATTGCGCTGACGCCGGCGCTGCATACCCTGCCGATGTGGCTGAAAGGGCGGCGCGCGCAAACCACGGTGCCGTTACTGCAAAGCGGTAAAACCTGCATTCAGGACAGCCCGCGCATTGTGAACTGGCTGGCCGGGCATCACAGCCCTCTGGACAGTATGCCCAGCGAAAAACATCAGGAAATACTGGCCATCCAGCAGCGTTTTGATGCCATTGGTAAGCCCATTGCGCGTTATTTATATCTGCCGGGTTTTGCCCATGATGCCTTAATCCGCACCATCTGGACGCAGTTTGCAAAACCCTGGGAACGGCGTTTTATTACGCTGGCGTACCCACTGATTAAACCGGCATTCAGAATTAAATTGCGTATTTATCCGCGTGCGGTGACGCAGGCAGAGCAGTTGATTGATGCTGAAATCCGCTGGCTGGAGCAGCGGCTGCAGCAGCTGGAGCAAGGGGAACAGGAAAAAGGGCAAAAGGAAAAGCAGGGAAGGCAGAGCAAGAAGTGCCGTTATCTGGTGGGCGATGCGTTTTCGTTTGCCGATATTGCCGCAGCCTCCATTCTGGCACCGCTGGCGTGTCCGCGCGAACATCCTATTTACGGTGAAGCAGAATTCCGCGCCAAAATGGCCGGGCCGGCGCAGCAATGGGCTGACAGTCCGGCGCTGCAGTGGGTGCGTGATATCTATGCAGAACACCGCGGTAAGGTCTGGGCAAAATTGCCGGCTAAGGCTGCTTAAGTTTTACTGTTTCTGTCACTCTGGGTTGGCTGCTTTGCCGGCCGTTTTGTCTGTGGCTTTGTCAGTAGCTGCGGGCAAGCGGCCGTCGGGTGAGTAACCCACGGCCAGCTGATCCAGTGTCACCTGGCTGAAGCGCTCCAGCACCAGCGCTTCGGCTTCCTGCAATACATCGGTAATAGCGCCGTTTACCGCCTGTTCTATCGGGCAGGCGGTGTGTTCATCGGTCAGACCGATGGTAAATAACGAGCTTTCTTTCAGTGCGCGGTGAATATCCTGCAGCGTAATGTCGGCCAGCGGTGTGGCCAGTTGCCAGCCACCACCGTGGCCTTTGCCCGAGCTTACATAGCCTTCGGCTTTCAGAATCGCCATGGTGCGCCTTACCACCACCGGGTTGGTGTGCAGCATCTGCGCAATCTGATCCGATGTCAGCGGAGCGGTCTGGTAATGCATATGAACCAGTACGTGCAGCATGCGTGACAGGCGGCTGTCTTTTCTCATGATGTATCCGTGATGTGGGTGGCGATGGCTGATGGCGCATATTCTACGCGGTTTTATCATGACACATTAAAAGTATCATGAGTTGATTTTCTCATCTTAAGTAACTTATATTGTTTCGTGAGTGAATGAGACGGAGGAAATGTCATGACGCACGCAACTCACCCACAAAACAGCCATACCTTTAACATTCAGACCCGTACGCCGGACATCTACGACTGCCTGATCATCGGCGGCAGCTTTGCCGGTTTATCGGCGGCGCTGCAACTGGCCCGCGGCCAGCGTCAGGTGCTGATTCTTGATGCCGGGGAAACACGCAACCGTTTTGCCGAAGCATCCCACGGCTTTTTCACCCTCGATGGTGTCTCTCCGGCCGAGGTACGTCAGCGCGCGCTTGAACCCTTGCTGGCCTACCCAACGGTCAGCCTGCGTCAGACCCGCGTCACGGCGGCACGCAAGAGCGAAGAGGGCTTTGTGCTGCAAAGTGACGATGGCCAGGAGGTAAAAGGGCGAACCTTAATTCTGGCGACGGGTGTGGCCGATCAGCTGCCGGATATTCCCGGCCTGAAAGAGCGCTGGGGTAAAAGCGTAATTCACTGCCCCTACTGCCACGGTTATGAACTGCGTGGTCAGCCGATAGCCGTTCTGGCCGGTTCAGCGCATTCGGCGATGCAGGCCGCGATGTTGCCGGACTGGGGGCCGACTACGTATTTCACGCAGGGCGATTTCGAGCCGGACGACGACCTTCTGCCGGTTCTGACACGGCGTGGCGTAACCATTGAGCGCACACCGATTGTTGCGGTTGAGGGTGAAGGGGAAGGCGAGGGCGAGGGCGATGCGGTGTCAGCCGTACGTCTGGCCGATGGTCGCCGTATTGCGGTCGGCGCCGTTTATGTTGCTCCGCAAACTCAGATTGCGCAGGCACTGGTTGAGCAATTGGGGCTCGCTACCGAAGAGGCACCCACCGGGCTGATGATCAGCGCCGATGCCATGCGCCAGACCAGCGTGCCGGGTGTGTTTGCCGCCGGTGATACGGCAATGCCAATGCATAATGCCACGCTGGCGTCGGCATCCGGTGTGATGGCCGGAGTAGCGGCGCATCGTTACTTAATTTTTAACCAGTAACGGCGCACCGTTATTTAAATAAAGTTTATACCGCACGATCAAAAACAGAGCAGCCGTCAGAGACTGACGGCCTGCTCCCAACCTTTAATACGGATTTCGCTGTCGGAAATCTGAAGATCTTGCGGTTCCAGTACATTTTCACCAAAGCAGTAGCGCGGTTTAATCTTCCCGGCGGTCATATTCTGATCGTAATCCTGCGCCTGCTGCTGAATAAATTCATTGCGTGACAGATAGTCTTTCCAGCGCTGCGGGCCGTATTTATGTGCCAGTAATTTATGCGTTTGCTGCGGGCTGACAAAAAATCCGGAGGCGTTATTACCGCCAAAACCTTTGGCATTAATAAAGGCTAACGGCATTTTTTCGGCATTAATCGGCTGGTGCTGCAGCAGAATATTCAGCCCCTTCTGGTGTACATCGTCGGCAATTTCGGTGGTCGTGGTAATACCGGGAATCATATGGTTAGCCCAGCTGCCGAGGCTCATCAATAACTGGTCGGCGGAGGCGGCGGCAATGGAGTGGCCGAGGTGTGCTTTAACGGCGGTTACCGGCCAGTTCTGGATATTAAAGGCGCCGGCCAGTTCGCTGAAAATATGCGACTCTGTTGTACGGTTCGCTGGCGTACTGCTGCCGTGGGCCTGAACAAAAGAGCCATGACGAAGGGCATCTTCACCCAGCCAGCGGCGGGCTTCGGCCATGGCTTTGCCCATGGTCAGGTAGTTGCCGACACCGGGGTTGGATATGGATTTTTTATAACCGTCGGCATTTACAAATACATCACCTACCGCGGCATGAATGGTCAGGCCTAATTCCAGTGCTAATTCATCATCACAGAGCACAAAAAACTGCGCAGATTCGGCGATGGTAAAACCACCGTTATGGCCAAACGGCCGGCTCGCCCGGCGGAAATCAGGAGTTTGTCCGGTATTTAAACCGTCTAGGTCGCGTAATTTCTGTTCGGTAATTAACGCCGTCATGGCGCTGTAACCTTCGACAATTTCCGGCGTGAGTGGCGCTTCGCTGTTACCGACAATCACCAGCCGGCGGCGGCCACTCTGAATATCATCCAGTGCGACTTTTAAATTGTATAAAAAGGTAGCGCAGGCACCGACCATACTGCCGGTGGCGCCGACATTACCCAGTACATAGGCATTAATAAAATCAGCGGGCATTTCGCTCAGGCCCAGCGCACATTGTTTGGAACTGGTGCGCTTGCCCAGCAGGGAAGATTGCAGCATGCCACCGTGGCCATTGCCGTCGAGCTGACCCATGGCAGAGCCGGCATAAACGGCGATTTCGTCAGGCTGTAAACGCTGGCGGATAGCATCCCAGTTCATACCCAGCTGGCCCAGAGCGTCGGAGGCGGCATACACCGCCATCTGCAGTCCGCGGGGATGATGGTGTGATGGGTACAGCGCGGCCGGGTCAAAGCCTTTGGGTGTTTGTCCTGCACTCTGTACCGCCAGACGCTTATGGCTTAAACGCCAGCAGGGAGTGCCATCGCTGTCGGTAAATGGCTGGTGAAAAGGTACGGCACTGGCATCCCAGTCCATATTGTCCCAGCCGCGTACCAGAGTGCCGTTGATGATCTGTTCACGCCAAACAGCATCGCCGTTCAGTGGCAGGTTCATGCTTTGTGCCAGAGCATTCAGGGTGGCCTGTTGCTGCTGGCTGCCCAGCTCATCCAGAACCAGACGCTGGTAAGCATGATGTGCTGAACTGCGGCCCGCAGCGTTAATGCCACCAAAGGCGGTAATAACGGCCAGTTTTCTCATGATTGCTCTCCTGATAACGCAGGCCCGGCAGGGTAAAACGTCTGCCGGGCGGACAAATGGGGAATAAGGCCATTGTAGGAGTGCATTCTGCTTAGCTATTAGGATACTCTGGACAAATATGGTGACAAAAAAGACGCCATTACAGAGGCGGGTTCACAGCTGTGTTGCGCAGCCTGTTAAGTGAACGTTGCTGTTGCTGTTTAAGGAGCCGTTTAAGGAGCCGGAATGATCCGCCATGTCACCCTGCTGGCCATGGGCCAGATGCTCAGTTCCAGTGTCGCTATTCCGCTGGAAATGCTTGAGGCCACACGGGCGAGATTACGTCTGGCGCGCGATCCGCGTGCGGTGTTTCAGGTAGACGTGGTGGCACAGCAATTACAGCCGCTGACCATGCTGGGTGGCTTTCAGATCCGCCCGAGCAAAATTCTGGATGAAGTTGAACATACCGATTTAATTGTGGTGCCGGCACTGTGGCGTAACCCAAAACCGCAACTGGCGCAGCAGGCCGATACCATTGCCTGGCTGGCGCGTCAGTACCGCGCCGGTGCCAGCATTATTGCCATTGGTACCGGCGTTTGTTTGCTGGCAGAGGCCGGACTGCTGGATGGCAAGCCGGCCACCACACACTGGCATTATCTGGATCAGTTCGCGCGCGATTACCCCAAAGTAAAATTGCAGCGCCAGCATCTGCTGACACAGGATGGCCGGCTGTATTGCGCGGCCAGTGTGAATTCCGGTGCCGATTTAATGGTGCATTTTATTGGTCTGCAATATGGCCGGGAGCTGGCCTTACAGGTGGAGCAGCAGTTCTCACCGGAGGTGCGTAACCCGTTTGAGAAAAAAGTCTTTTACGCCGATCAGGTGCATCAGCACCCCGATGAAGTCATCGCCTTAGCGCAAACCTGGCTGCAGCAAAATGTGCAGAAACCCTTATTGTTAAGTCAGCTGGCGGCTGATGCCGGTTTAAGTGAGCGCCAGTTTGACCGGCGCTTTCGTGCAGTTACCGGTACCACACCGACGCAATATCTGCAGAAATTACGCTGTGACAATGCCCGCGATTTATTGCAGAACTCCAATCTGAGTGTGGCCGATATCGCCGCCGCCGTGGGGTATAACGACGGTGGTTATTTTACCCGGATTTTCCGCCGGCTGGCCGGGCAGACGCCGGCAGAATACCGCAAAAAAGTGCGGGCCAAGTTGTTCAGCAGCTGAAACAGGCTGTTTGGGATAACGACTTTAATAATACGGTCATCCTTTCCATTTTTATTGTAATCTTGAGCCCGTCAGGGAAATTACTTTATGGATAAAAAATGTACGGAAACTTATTAAAAATACTGCTTTTTGTTCAGCTGGCGTTAATTATTACTCCTGCGCAGGCAGGTAAAAATAAAGACTATTCAGATCTGACCTATTATTCGCTGAGCAGCAATAATACCTTTCCGGACGCTGCTTATCAGTCGCTCACCGGGTTGGGTGATGACGATCTGGTTGTGGCTATCAGCCTTGATGACACTCCCTATCAAAAAGAGATCAGTTTCAGGGTGGAAGCCGTAGCCGGAAAACTTTATGCGCCGGATATTGTTGTGCTGGATGAACATTTTCGCGTTATTCAATTAACCAGCTCCTATGTGGATATTGATGCCTGCGATGACGATCTGGATCATTATGTTGTACTCAATAGCGAAGCCCGTTATCTGGTGATAAAACCAGGGCATCGGGGAAACAGAAAAGAATGGGATATTTGTTTCGCGTGGCAGTTGCTGCCTATATTACCTTTGCCAATCTTCTATCCCTCTTCGGTTTATTCCGCATATGAGCCGGAAGGGAAGTCCAGTCTGGAAATAGACAAGGTATGGAATGAACGAACGCGCTTTTTCTGGTCTTCTGAGCTGGAAAGTAATGGTAAGGATTTTTTGCGCAGCAGCGACAATCCGGACTTTAAAACCCCACCCAGCGTGAACTTTCATCTCGGCGCTGATGTGCCTTTAAATCCTACGTCCTTTCTCCGCGCCACCCTGGGCGCGCGCTTTACCACGGTCAACGATCAGCAGCAAAAAGGTCAGATGCTGTATCTCGGCGCCGGTTACCGGCCAACACAAAACTGGAATATCAGTGCCGGACTGCGGGCGGAGTTTAACCGCAGCCAGATTGCTCCCTGGATTGATTATCAGGGCAATGCAGCGGTGAAGTATGACACCAGTTATGGCTTGCGCCTGGGAGCGGGTTATCACCTCGGCCGTTCCTGGAGCTCTGAATTGTCAGCAACCTTGCTGGAGCTGGAAACCCAGTCGGGCGTCTCGGTGTCTGGTAGCAGTTTGTCGCTGGCGCTCGTTTATCACTTCAATTAACCACTATCAGCGGGACGCCTGGGCAGTGTTACTGGTCGGGCGTCGCTCTCCGTTTTTGCGCCTCCTGAATTCCTCTCTACGACCTTGGTGGTAAAAATTGGTCATTCTGTAAAAAAACTACAGGAATCCATTGTCAACGCCGTTTGTTCAGTGCAGACTGGGTTTTGTCAAGGTTTTATGGGCTTTTGTTCTGTAAAAGTACTACGAAAATACCTTGGTAAAACTACCTAAAGGGTCTTATCTATGATCATTTTTAAAGAAAAGGATAATAGGTAAGACCAATTTAGATGGGGTTGCAGCTCATAAGGCTGTAACGGACTCAGTGCCGGACTTATCGGTTGCGGCACGTACAATCAGGAGACCGGAGTTCAGATGACACACGATGTCGATGTTTACGAAACCCAGGAATGGCTGGATTCACTGCATGCCACCATTCGTCACGCTGGCCCTGAGCGGGCTGCCTTCTTACTGAAAAAACTCTTCGACCATGCCATGGCCAAAGGCGTTGCTTTGCCGCCCGCCATTACCACGCCATACCGCAATACCATTGCCCCGGAAAAAGAAAAGCGCATGCCCGGCGATTTATTTATGGAGCGCCGTATCCGCTCGTTAATCCGCTGGAACGCGCTGGCGATGGTGATGCGCGCCAACGATAACGACGAAGGTCTGGGTGGCCATATTGCTTCTTTCTCGTCGGCCGCGACCTTATATGACGTTGCTTTTAATTATTTTTTCCGTGGCAACGATGATGGTCACCTGGGTGACCTGATTTATTTTCAGGGCCATTCGGCACCGGGTATTTATGCGCGCTCTTATCTCGAAGGGCGCTTTGACGAGCAACAGCTCGACAGTTTCCGCCGCGAAGTCGATGGCAATGGTCTGTCGTCTTATCCGCACCCATGGCTGATGCCCGATTACTGGCAGTTCCCGACGGTATCCATGGGGCTGGGGCCAATTCAGGCAATTTATCAGGCGCACGTGATGCGTTATTTATCCGCCCGTGATCTGGTTGCCCGTGGCGACCGTAAAGTCTGGGCCTTTCTGGGTGACGGTGAATGTGACGAGCCGGAAACTCTGGGCGCTATTTCTCTGGCCGGACGCGAGCAACTGGAAAACCTGATTTTTGTCGTTAACTGCAACCTGCAGCGTCTGGATGGGCCGGTACGGGGTAACGGCAAAATCATGCAGGAACTCGAAGGCGTATTCCGTGGCGCCGGCTGGAATGTGATTAAAGTGGTGTGGGGACGGCACTGGGATATTCTGCTGGAAAAAGATAAATCCGGCATGCTGCAGAAACGCATGGACGAAGTCTGTGACGGTGATCTGCAGAACTACAAAGCCAATGGTCCGGCCTATACCCGTGAACATTTCTTTGGCGCTTATCCGGAATTAAAAGAACTGGCTGACGAACTGACCGATGACGATATCCGCAAACTGAACCGCGGTGGTCATGATCCGTTTAAAGTCTATGCCGCCTATGCGGAAGCCGTTGCCCATAAAGGCCAGCCAACTGTGGTGCTGGCGCAGACAGTAAAAGGCTATGGTCTGGGTGATGCCGGCGAATCGGCCAATATTACCCACTCGGTGAAAAAACTCGATAAAGAAGCGCTGAAGCAATTCCGTGACCGCTTTGCCATTCCGCTGACCGATGACCAACTGGATGACGTGCCGTATTACCGTCCGGCGCCGGACAGCCCGGAAATGAAATACATGCGCGAACGCCGCGAACAGCTGCACGGTTTTGTACCGTCACGCCGTCCGGATTTTGAGCCTTTAAATGTCCCGGCACTGGAGGCCTTCCAGAGTCAGCTCAGCGGCAGTGGCGAACGTGAATTATCGTCGACCATGAGTTTTGTGCGGGTGTTATCGCAACTGGTTAAAGATAAAAACATTGGTCAGCGGGTCGTGCCTATTGTGCCGGATGAAGCCCGTACCTTTGGTATGGAAGGTATGTTCCGCCAGTTGGGTATTTATTCCTCTGCCGGGCAGAAATATACCCCGCATGATTCCAATCAGATCATGTATTACAAGGAAGATAAAAAAGGCCAGATACTGGAAGAAGGCATCAACGAAGCCGGTGCGATGTCGGCCTGGATTGCGGCGGCGACGGCGTACAGCAACAGCCATTGCCCGATGATTCCGTTTTATGTGTTTTATTCCATGTTCGGTTTTCAGCGTATCGGTGATCTGGCCTGGGCCGCTGGTGATATTCAGGCGCGTGGCTTTTTAATCGGCGCGACTTCCGGCCGTACCACCTTAAATGGTGAAGGTTTGCAGCATCAGGATGGCCACAGTCATTTAATGGCACACACAATTCCTAACTGTAAATCCTACGACCCGACCTACGGTTTTGAGCTGGCGGTCATTATTCAGGATGGTTTAAAGCGCATGTACGAGCAGCAGGAAAACTGCTTCTACTACATCACCACCATGAATGAAAACTACGCCCATCCGGATATGCCACAGGGTGCCGAAGAAGGCATTATCAAAGGTATTTATCTGCTGAAAGGTGGTAAGAAAACCAAGGCGACCGAACCCCGGGTACAGCTGATGGGGGCTGGTTCTATTTTGCGTGAAGTGGAAGCTGCGGCGGATATTCTGCGCAACGATTACGGCGTTGAGTCGGATATCTGGAGCGTAACCTCGGTGAACGAACTGGCGCGTGATGGTCAGCGTTGTCAGCGTGAAAATCTGCTTAAACCGGATGCTGAAACGCAGGTGCCGTATCTCACTCAGGTACTGGCCGATAAAAAAGGCCCGGCGGTGCTGGCGACCGATTATATCAAGTCGTATGGCGAGCAGTTGCGTGCCTTTATTCCGCAAAACTGTGGTGGTGCCGCAGGCTTTAAGGTGCTGGGAACCGATGGTTTTGGCCGCAGTGATACACGTAAAAAGTTACGTCATTTCTTTGAAGTCAGCCGTGAGTTTATCGTACTGGCTGCACTCAGCAGCCTGGCCGAAGAAGGTAAACACTTCACGAAAGATGATCTGTTGAAAGCGCGCAAAGCCTTAGGCATTGCGGCTGACAAAAACGACCCGACCCTGTGCTGAGAAGGAGGCCATCATGAGTAAACTGACTGTGACTGTGCCCGATATCGGTGGTGCAGAGAATGTGGAAATTATTGAAATTAATGTCGCGGTGGGCGACAGCGTAAACGCCGATCAGGATTTACTGGTACTGGAAACCGATAAAGCAACGATGGAAATTCCGTGCCCGCAGGCCGGTAAAGTTCTGGCGTTGCTGGTTAAGGTTGGCGATAAAGTCTCTGAAGGCTCGGCCATTCTGGAGCTGGAATCAGCAGATTCTGCTGACACTGAGCAGAACAATGCAGAGCAGATCAGTGCAGAACCAGCGGCCGCTGCGCAAGAGCCTGCTCCGGCGGCTCCTGCGGCAGAAATAAACGCCGGTTCAGCAGCAGATAGTGTGGAAAGTCTGATTGATCTGGTGGTGCCTGATCTGGGCGGTGCCAGTGAAGTCACCGTGATTGAACTCTGTGCGCAGCCCGGCGATACCCTCAGTGCTGACGATTCGCTGATCGTACTGGAAAGCGATAAAGCCAGTATGGATATACCGGCACCACAGGGCGGCACCTTAAAAGAGTTGCTGATTAATATTGGCGACAAAGTGAAAGAGGGCCAGGTGTATGGCAGGCTGCTGACACAGGCGCAGCCGGGCTCTGCAGCATCAGCTCAACAGACATCGGCTCAGCCAGCGTCAAATAAAGCGGTGGAGAATGCACCAGCGCCAACAGCGGCGGCTGTTTCTGCGGTGCCTGTAGCTGCCGTGTCTGAAACGACGAGCAGTGCAGAAAAAACTGATATTCATAATGTCTACGCCGGTCCGTCTTCCCGTCGCCTGGCGCGACAGCTGGGTGTCGATTTAACCAAAGTAAAAGGCACGGGTGACCGCAGCCGTATTACCAAAGACGATATCCGCGACTACGTTAAAGCGCTGGTAAAACAGGCTGAAAGTGGCGTTGCTGCGGTGACTTCTGGCAGTGGTATTCCTGCGGTTCCGGCAGTTGATTTTGCACAATTCGGTGAGATTGAACTGCAGCCGATGAGCAAAATTAAAAAGATCACGGCGGCTAATATGAGCCGTAACTGGCTGAATGTGCCGCACGTCACGCAGTTTGATGAAGCCGATATTACCGACCTGGATGCTTTCCGCGCTTCGATGAAAGCGGAAGCAGAAAAACAGGGCGTTAAACTGACTCCGCTGCCGTTTTTAATTAAGGCAGCAGCCAGTGCCCTGACACTGGAGCCCAGCTTTAATGTATCGCTGCACCACGATGGCGAACATATGGTGCAGAAACACTATGTGCACATCGGTATTGCCTGCGATACACCGAACGGCCTGATGGTGCCGGTGTTGCGTGATGCCGATAAAAAAGGCATTTACCAGATCGCCCGTGAAGCCAGCGAGCTGATTGAAAAAGCCCGTAATGGTAAGCTCAAACCTAACGAAATGCAGGGCGGCTGCTTTACCATTTCCAGTCTGGGCGCGATGGGCGGTACCGGTTTTACGCCGATTGTGAATGCACCGGAAGTGGCGATTATGGGGGTATCCAGGGCGCAGATAAAACCACAGTGGAACGGCAAAGAGTTTGTGCCGCGTAATATGCTGCCGCTGGCGGTATCTTACGACCACCGGGCGATTAACGGTGCTGACTGTGGCCGCTTCTTCACCACGCTGGTGGCGTTGTTGTCGGATGTGCGCCGTCTGATTTTATAACCAAGCGTGTTATCGCGGGCATGGCCCGCTCCTACCCAAATCTGCTCCTTTTTAAAGACGCCGATTTTTCGTAGGGGCGGGCCATGCCCGCGAATACCTGTAGTCTTAAGGATATATTCCTCTCAGCGCAGCCACTGCTCTGGCAGACCTTTGGTCTGAATCATCGCGGCAAAATCCATGGCCAGCGCAATTGCCACATGCACGGCAACACCACCCCAGATTGAGCGTGACTTTAACGCCAGAATGCCAAGAAAAAAGCCGAATAAAATTGCGCCGGTCGACTCCAGCCACAGCTTTGGGAAATGCAGCATCAGATAGGGCAGGCACATCACCGCGACCGATAAACTGCCAAACTGAGGCCGCAGGCCATTCACAATAAATCCGCGGAAGAAAAACTCCACGGCAATAAACTGGGTGATGTAAATACACTCCCAGAGCAACAGGCCAAGCCAGCTTTTATGGGCCAGATTATAAAAGGGGTAGTGGTTGGCGAAGTCGTCGCGGAAGCTGGCCAGAATGGCAAAGAACACAATCGGTGTAGCCAGCAGGCAATAACCTAACCAGTGCTTATGCACCTCGCCCCATTGCCAGCCGTAATCGCGGACGGATTGCTTCAGCACGTATCGGATGGTGAGCATCGGAATAATAATAAAGGTCAGCAAGTGCCAGCCTCCCCACCAGACATAACCCAGTAATTCGCGGTACTGGCTGCGCTGATAGCTGATCAGCCATTGGTGGTTGTCAATGGCAAGCAGATTTTCCAGTAGCGGGATTGCAGTACGCAGGTTGCTCGAGTATTTCAGGTAATGCAGCATGAGCAGACAGACACAGGCAACGGCAATCACAATCCAGGCGCGGTTTTTTAAGGTTGCCGGGCTGACATTCTGCCGCTCTTTTTCGGCCTGCTCATCAATAGCGCTGACGTGGGACCAGATCTGTTTCGGGTGCAGCCAGTACAGCGGGTTATGCAGGGTTCTGGATTGAGACGACATAAACATCCTGTTTGTTAATTCAGAGCGCCCTGCGGCGCTTGGTCAATGCAGGTGCCGCCGGCGCTTGGTTAATGCAGGTGCCGCTGGCACTTGGTTAATGCAGGAGTCGGCAGCATTTTATAAATGCCTATGCTGCCAGCGCCATGTTAAAGCAAAAAGTAAGTCTTGATGCCGGACAGAATATTATTCACCGCCACCGATGCCAGAATCAGCCCCATCACCCGGCTGATAATACTGGCGCCACCATCACCGATAAGCCGGTGAACCCGGCTGGCCAGCAGTAACAGGACAAAAACCACCGCCAGAACCGACAGCATAACCAGCGTGGTCTGCGATTGTTCGAGCAGGCTGTAACGGTTGTTCTCGGTCATCAGTACCGCGCCAAGCATGGCGCCGGGGCTGGCAATAGACGGCACTGCCAGCGGAAAAATAGCGGTTTCTCTGCCGTCGCGGGCGATGCGTTTTTCTTCAGCCGGTTTGCCTTCGCCAAAGATCATGGTCAGGGCAAATAGGAACAGCACGATACCGCCGGCAATCTGAAACGCCGACAGCGGAATATTGATGGCGGTCAGAATGATTTCGCCGGCCACCACAAAAAACAGCAGAATTGCGCCGGAGAATAACGTCGCCTGCAGGGCAATTTTTCGCCGTGTCGCTTCGTTATGCAGAGCGGTGACCGCAATAAACACCGGAATGGTACCGATAGGGTCGATCACAGCAAAAAAGAAGATAAAAGTGGCGATCAGTTCGCTCATAAGGCTCCGGAACTGTATGGGCCTGGCTGCCGGACCGGTTCCGGTCAGAAGAGGCAGGCCGGTTGCTGATGTGGTGATATGGCACAGAAGGTAGCAGGATAATGGAGTTTGCCGCTGAATGCAGCGCTCCGTGCTAATATGCACGGCTATCTGTTGCTATTTCTGTGATGATTCCTGTGACCAAACCTGTTGATTCTGCTGCATCTGACTCTGCGCCGAAAAAAGTATCCGGCGCTTCTCTTTATGGTACGGGCAAAGCCCGCCCGGATGCATCCTCCGCTAATGGAACGGGGAAAACCCGTCCGGATGCCTCCACCGCTGATGGAACGGGCAAAAGCCGCCCGGGCACATCCTCAGCACCAAAGCGTGAACGCGATGATCGTCCCGCCGCGAGCCGTGCACGCACGGACGATAAGCCGGAGGGAGGCAAGCAAGCGCGTGATCAGGGCCGTAAACCGGAAAAAGCGCCCTATAAAGGCCGTAATGCTGAATCCGGCGCGTCCGCTTCTGACAGATCCGGCAGTCGCAAGCCTTCCTCAGGAAAAGACGCTGCAGCTAAGGCGCCCTATGGTCAGAAGAGCAAAAAACCGGCCGCCCGCCGCGATGATGAAAAAACAACCTCAGCGCTCTATGGCGAAGTAAAGCCCGAGGGGCTGCATCCGCGTAATGTGCATCAGGGCCGTTACGATATGGCAGCGCTGGTGGCAGCGGTGCCGGAGCTTGAATATTTTCTGCAGGCGAATCCGCGCGGTGAGCAGACCATCGACTTCAGCGATAACAATGCCGTTGTCTGTCTGAATAAAGCCTTGCTGAAACACCATTATGGCGTGCAGCAGTGGAGTATTCCGGCCGGGTTTTTATGCCCGCCGATTCCGGGGCGCGCCGATTATATTCACTATCTGGCGGATCTGCTGACGGAGTCGGCTAAACCTTCCGTTAATGCAACACCACGGGTGCTGGATATCGGTACCGGCGCGAATCTGATTTATCCGATTATTGGCAGTAGCGTCTATGGCTGGCAATTTACCGCGACCGATGTGGATGCCACTGCGATCCGCAATGCCCATGCGATTATTTCTGCTAATCCGGCGCTGCAGAGTATTAATATTCTGATGCAGCGAAACAGTGAGAAATTATTTGGCGGTATGATCCGCCCAGATGATTATTTTGATTTAACCCTGTGCAATCCGCCGTTTTTTGCCTCACAAAAAGAAGCCGAAGCGCAGGCACGACGCAAGTGGCGCAATTTAAAAGGCGATAAAGCCTCGGTAAAACGCAACTTTGGCGGGCAGGGAAATGAGCTCTGGTGCGAAGGTGGGGAGCTGGCGTTTATTAAACGCATGATCCATGAAAGTGTGGAGTTTTCAGCTCAGGTTGGCTGGTTCAGCAGTCTGGTGTCAGCCCATGACCATCTTCCGGCACTGAAGCAGTTGCTGCGTAAACTGGGCGCGACGGATATTAAAACCGTGCCGATGGCGCAGGGGCAGAAGGTCAGCCGCTTTATTGCCTGGACGTTTCAGGCATAAATTCTGTGCTGCAACAGCGGCTGGTAAATCATGATTTACCAGCCGCTGTGTTTACTGTTGAGACTGCGCTTTTCTGATCTCCGTTACCTGATCAAAACCAATCCCCCAGTTATCCGTCGGGACTTCATCAATCACCACAAAGGTGACATGCGGTGGCTTATTCAGAACATCGGCCATCAGTTGTGTGGCACCGCGTATCAGTGCCTGTTTCTGTTCGTTACTGACGTTCTCGTCGGTAATCCGGATATTAATGTAAGGCATAGTTATCTCCGCTCAGGCATCGGCGTACATTTTGTTAACGATGAGCCATTGATTGTTTTCTTTTAACAGTCCGAGAAAATCGATATAGGTGTGCCCCAGTAATGGACACAACACTTTGACCATGGCCTGCTCACCGAGCAGATCAACTGCCAGAAGCCGGTAGCCGAAGGCGTCACCACGCCGGGCCGGCACTTCGCGCTGAGTTACAAGGCTCAGCCAATCTTCCAGATTGCAGCGTAGACCCGGCGCTTTGAGCACCGCATCGGCATGAAAAATATGCCGTAGTTTTTGTGTATCGCCCTGATGCAGGCCGTCGAAATAGTCCTGTACCAGGGCACAGATCTGATCGAAATCCTGAGTGGTTATTGCATCCGTATTCATCATAGGTCTCCATCTTGCGCTTCTGTTATCCGCTGCTCTTATCCGTTTTTATTGGCGCAGGGCATCGGCTGTTTGTTGTTCAGCTTTTAATGCCTGCTTAAAGCTGTCCATTGCCAAGACGCGGTCGATCATGGCGCTGGTTTTTTCACCAATCTGAATATTGACCGGAAATGCCGCGCCCCAGCGTGAATAGACGCTGAGCATAATGTCGGCGGCAGAAGGTTGTTCACCGCCCAGAAATGGCTGCTCCTGCAGCTGATTCTCCACCACTTGCCACAAGGCACTGATGGCGTCGGCGGCGGTCGCAAAGAAGGCCTGGCGGGCGTCGGCATCATGAATGGCTGAGCTGGCAAAAAATAAGCGGCTGTATGCCGGGTGCATGGTGGCGTTGGCGAACATGATGTTGCGGATGGCCTGCAGGCGCGCGTTGGCATCATTGTGCGGGAGCATCGGGTTAGGGTGCTTTTCCAGCAGGTGGATCATGATGGCAGCACCTTCACGCAGAGTCTGGCCGTTATCCGGATCGAGCAGAACAGGGACGGTGCCGACCGGGTTGATGCTGCTGAAGTCGCTGACCTGTTGTTTGTGAATCAGGCTCACTTCCTGGCCCAGTTCGCGCAGTACCACCTGGGTGGCGAGTGAGCAGGCGTCAGGCAGAAAATACAGTGTGTACATAGTCTTCTCCGGTGTATTCGGGTTTGAGTGTTGTTTGGGAGTCTTGGTGTGGGCCGTGAGCACTGTGCTTCACAGCCTTATGGGCAGATTAGGGGGTTGGCGTTGTTGGATATATAGCTACAATGCGAACCAGTTGTTTTCAAATTGGAAACAGTTTTGGGCGGGGGAGCAGTGAATAAACTTCGGGCAATACAGCTGTTTGTCAGGCTGGCAGAGCTGGGCAGCTTTACCCGGGTGGCGGAGCAGCTGAACACATCGAAATCGGTTATCAGTAAGGAAGTCAGCCGCCTGGAAGAGGATCTGGGAGTCCGGCTGTTGCACCGCACTACGCGCAATGTGCAGTTAACCCATGCCGGGGAAGGCTATCTGCAGCGGGCGCGGGAGATTCTGGCGCAGCTGGAGGCAGCCGACAGCTTTGTGCAGGATCTGCAGCAGGCGCCGCGTGGCCGGCTGAAAATCAATGCGCCGATGGCGTTGGGGATTACCGAGTTGTCGCGCATGTTTGCCGATTTTATGCGCGCCTATCCGGATATTGAGCTGGATATTCATCTGGGTGATGAAGATGTGGATCTGGTGGCGCAGGGCTTCGATCTGGGGTTTCGTGCCTCCAGTCAGCCGCTGGATCTGGCCTATGTCGGCCGGCCACTGACACGCTTTGGGTATCACGTCTGCGCTGCGCCGCAGTACCTGCAGCAGCATGAACCGATTGTGTCGGTTGATGATCTGCGCAGCCATAACTGCTTTGAATACAGTTATTTCAAGGGTAAGAATGTCTGGCCGCTGGATGACGGTGTACGCATTGGCGGTACGCTAAGGGTCAACAGTGTGATCTTTATGCTGACGGCGATTAAATCCGGTCTGGGGCTTGGGCTGGTGCCTGAGTTTTTATGCCGCGAGGCGCTTGCCAGTGGTGAGCTGGTCGAGGTTTTACCGGATGCGCGCAAGCCAGAGCTGACGCTGTATGCGCTGTACCCGGCCAGGCACTTTGTGCCGGCCAGAGTGCTGCAATGTATCGACTTTCTGGAGGCCTGGTTTCTGCGCCAGCGTTAGCGCATCAGGCCTATTCTGCGCAGGGAGCGCTTGGAGTGGCTTTCAAAGCGGCTGCTTTGCTGCAGGGTTTCTTCAACAAAGGCCAGATGATCATTCACCGCCTGTTGCGCGGCTTTCGGATCACGGCTTAATACCGCGTCTTTAATCGCGCTGTGCTGGCGCAGGATTTCATCACGCCGGTCTTCTTTGGTGTACAGGTATTCCAGGTTAGTGGCGATGGTCATCTTGAATAAGTTGAACAGGGCGCGCATGGAGTGCAGCAGTACTGCGTTATGTGATGCTTCGGCAATGGCAAGGTGAAAACGCCAGTCGAGCTCTGCCTCTTCTTTGTGGCCAATGCGCTGCACATGGCCGTCGAGCCATTCGTTATAGCGCCGTTCAATAATTTCCCGGTCAGTCTCCGTGGCGCGCAGGGCGGCGTAGTGGGCCGCCACTTCTTCCAGCGCGTGGCGGAATTCCAGCAGGTCGTAATTAAATTCGCTGTGGGTCTGAAATAACTGCATCAGCGGATCAACAAAGGACAAGCCGATTTCGGCCGAGACAAAGGTGCCGCCGCCCTGTTTACGGGTAACCAGACCCTTCGCTTCGAGCTTATGCAGTGCTTCGCGCAGTGATGGCCGTGACACTTCAAACTGCTGTGCCAGCTCGCGCTCCGGTGGCATTTTCTGGCCGGGTGCAAGGCTGCCTTCCAGAATCATGGCTTCCAGTCGTTTGGCGATGATGTCGGAAATCTTGCTGGCACGGATCGGATCGTCACTCATGGGGTTCCTGCTGCGGCTTTATGTCTTGTTAAAAGGTAAAGCCAATTCTATCTGAACGTTGCGTTACTTGTCAGGCCTTAAAAGAGCGATTGGTCTGTTTTTTTATGCGACCAATGTCGATATTACAAAGCGCTATATAAGGCATAAAGGGTTTGACCCTGAAGGGAGGCGGCGGTAATTTATTGCAACAAATCAAGAGTGGGTAATTGGTAATACCAATTTACAAAATTGATAATGCCCGTCAGCCCACCTCACAGCCGACAGCGGTGATAGCGCAATGACAGAACAGAACACAACAGCGGCAGCCAGCCGCCAGCCGCGGGTTTATCCGCCCAAACCAGAAGCGGTTTATTTGCTGGGCACCTGCCTGGTTGACAGCTTTTATCCCGAAGCCGGAATGGATGCGATCGCGCTGCTGCAGCATGCAGGTATCGAGGTGATTTTTCCGCAAAACCAGAGCTGCTGTGGTCAGCCGGCGTATAACTCCGGCTATGACGAGCAGGCGCGTGCCGTAGCGCGCACTCAGCTGCAGGCCTTTGCCGCCGACATACCGGTAGTGGTGATGATGGGCTCCTGTGCTGGCATGGTGCACAAAGAATATCCGAAGCTGTTTGCTGGTCAGCCGGAAGAGGCGGCTGCCATTGCGCTGGCGGCACGCAGTTATGAGTTCAGTGAATTTATGGTGAACGTACTGCAGCTGGAGCAACAGCTGGCGCAGGCAGAAGATCAGTCGCCGCTAACCGTGGCGCTGCATACCTCCTGTTCGGCCCGTCGTGGCATGGGGGTGGCGGCGGAGCATAAAGCGCTGGTGGAAAACCTGCCCGGAGTACAGGTCGTTGAGCCTGAACGGGTTGCCGAATGTTGCGGCTTCGGTGGCACCTTTGCGGTGAAGCAGGGGGATATTTCTGCGGCGATGGCGGCGGATAAAGCCAGTGCGATTGCCGCCACCGGTTGTCAGCGGCTGGTCAGTGGTGACTGTGGCTGCCTGATGAATATTGGTGGCACCTTAAACAAACTGCAGGGGGAGAAGCAGGGGCCTGCAATTCCGGTTCAGCATCTGGCCTCGCTGTTGTATACGCGTCTTAACGGTGGTGATGGCTCCCAGATCAGTCAGAAGCGCAGCCAGCAATACAACAAGAAAAGCGGAGATAAAGCATGAGCCAGAAAATTGCCTCCGACAGCATGCATATCAATATCGAACAGTTACAGCAGGAGCTGAACGTCGAGCAGCGCGAATTTAACGAGCTGCAGCAACGTCATTTTAAAGTGCGTGCCAAAATGGCACTGGAAAACGAAGCCTTACGTAAAAGCTTTCGTGGTGCTTCCGATTTTTTAATGGGCAAACGCAAAGCCGTGTTTCCCGATGAGAGTGCGTTGTCTGCGTTACGTGACCGTGGCGAAGCCATTCGTCAGCACAGTCTGGCCAATTTGCCGGAATTGCTGGAGCGGCTGGAAAAAAATCTGACCGCCAACGGTATTCAGGTGCACTGGGCCGAAACCGCTGATGAAGCCTGCACTATTATTCACGATATTTTAACGGCGAATAACGCCCGCACCGTGGTGAAGGGTAAATCCATGGTGACGGAAGAAATTGAACTCAATCATTTTCTTGAGGCACGGGGTATTGAGTGTCTGGAAAGTGATATGGGCGAATATCTGGTGCAGCTGGCCGGTGAAACGCCATCGCATATTATTATGCCGGCCATCCATAAAAATAAGGCACAGATTGCCAAACTGATGCACGCCCGTGCGCAGACCAGCGATGGTTCGCAGGTGCCTTATACCGAAGACGTTGACGAATTAATCGGCAATGCCCGTGCTATTCTGCGCGATAAATTTATGCGCGCCGATGCCGGTATTTCCGGCGTGAATATGGCCGTGGCCAACAGCGGCACGTTGTGCCTGGTGGAAAACGAAGGCAATGGCCGTATGACCACCACCATGCCGAAGCTGCACATTGCCGTCACCGGTATTGAAAAAGTGGTGGAAGATTTTTCCCATGTGCCGGAATTACTGACACTGTTAACCCGTTCGGCGACCGGGCAAAAAATCAGTACCTATTTCAATATGATTTCCGGGCCGAAAAAAGCCGGTGAGCTGGATGGCCCGGAACAGGTGCATCTGGTGCTGGTGGATAATGGCCGTTCGCGTATTTTCAGCCATCCGACGTTAAAACCGACACTGCAGTGTATCCGCTGTGGTGCCTGTATGAATCATTGTCCGGTCTATGCGCGGGTTGGCGGCCATGCTTACGGTTCGACGTATCCGGGGCCGATTGGTCAGGTGGTGACACCGCAGATTGCCGGGTTAGAAAAACACGGCGATATGCTCAGCGCCTGCTCATTAAACGGCGCTTGTGGTGAGGCCTGTCCGGTACGTATTCCTTTGCCGGAGTTAATCCGCGAATTACGCGCCGAAGCCGTCAGTCCGCAATTTACCGATGCCGCCGCGGTTTCCAATGCCACTGCAGTACAGGAAGTCATGGGACGGGGTGCCAAACGCACGCTGGGTGAAAGTTTAATCTGGCGCGGCTGGGCGCTGACCCATCGTTTTGCCCCGCTGTACCGCATCATGACCACAGCGATGACCCGCGGTCGCGGCCTGTTCCGCAGTAAAGCCGCTGCTGCACTGTTATCACCCTGGACCGACTCGCGCAGCACGCCACAACCGGCGCGCCGCAGTCTGCATGAATTAGCCAAAGCCCGGGGGGTGGCTGGCCAGTATCAGAACAACACTGCCGATAAACGCGGAGATAATGCATGAACAGTCGTGAGCGTATTTTACAGCGGCTGTATGCCAGCCAGGCGTCTGCCCAAAACCCTGAGCAGACAAGCCAAACCACCGGCATTCAGGCAGAGCATGCCGCTGGCTGGACACAACTGGCGCAAAGCGAATGGCTGGCCAGCTTTAAACAAAATTTGCTGGATAACCATGCCGAAGTCATTGAAACCACAACGGCCAACTGGGCAGGAGAGCTGGCACAACAACTGACAGCGCGCGGTGTTAAACGCCTGCTCAGCGGTGAGCATGAGCAGGGCAGGGTATTGCTTAATGCGCTGGCAGGCTATGTTACTGAATATCAGGCGGCTGAGCAGCCATCGGCAGCCATCGATGCGCAATTAGTGACAACGGCTTTAAGCAAAGAGGAATTGTTTACCGCTGTGGACGCAGGCTTCAGTGTGGCCTCGGCGGGTCTGGCGGAAACCGGTTCGCTGCTGGTCGAAACCGGCCCACAGGAACCACGGGCGCTGTCGCTGGTGCCGCCGCTGAATATTATTCTGCTCAATGCCTCGGCCATTACCGCCAGCTTTTTAACCCTGGTGCAGGCACAGAAATTACCGGCGCATATGCCGACTAATGTGTTGCTGATTTCCGGGCCGAGCAAGACCGCCGATATTCAGCAGACCCTGGCCTATGGCGCCCACGGGCCAAAAGAACTGATTGTGCTGCTGTTAACGGATGCCTGATATGACTGACGCTTTTCATCGTTTTGCGCAGGATCTGGCGCCTTTTATTGCTGACGAACGCATTATTTCCGATCCGTTACGCACTCTGGCCTTTGGAACCGACGCCAGCTTTTATCGCCTGATTCCCAAACTGGTCGTCACGGTTATTAATGAGCAGGAAGTACAGAAGGTACTGGAGCTGGCACACCAGCATAAAGTGCATTTAACCTTCCGGGCGGCGGGCACCAGTCTGTCCGGTCAGGCCGTGACCGATGGTGTGCTGGTGCGTTTGGGTAATGGCTGGAATAAAGCCGCGGTATTAAATAACGGTGCGCAGTTACAGGTAGAGCCGGGGGTTATTGGTGCCCGTGCCAATCAGCTGCTGGCGCCTTTTGCGCGTAAAATCGGCCCGGACCCGGCGTCGATCAATACCTGCAAAATTGGTGGAATTATCGCCAATAACGCTTCCGGTATGTGTTGCGGTACGGCGCAGAATTCTTATCAGACACTGGCCTCGATGCGCCTGATTCTGGCCGATGGTACGGTGCTGGATACCGCCGATGAAGCCTCAAAAAATGCATTCCGCCAAAGCCATGCCAGCCTGTTGCAGCAACTGGCGGACATGCGCTCGCAGGTGCTGAACAATCCGGTTTTACACGACCGGATTGTGAAGAAATTCAGAATTAAGAATACCACCGGCTACAGTCTTAACGCTTTGGTGGATTTTTCTGATCCGATCGATATTATGCAGCACCTCCTGGTGGGCTCAGAAGGCACCCTGGGGTTTGTATCGCAGGTGATTTATCACACGGTCGAAGAGCACGCTTATAAAGCGTCTGCCTTACTGCTGTTTGCCAACATCGAACAGACCAGTAAGGCAGTGACCGCTCTTTCCTCGGCACCGGTCGCGGCGGTTGAATTAATAGACCGCGCAGGGCTGCGCTGCGTTGAAGATAAACCCGGCATGCCGGACTATTTACGCACCCTCGATGAACAGGCTGCCGCCTTGCTGGTGGAAGTACGCGCCGGCAGCGATGCCGAATTACAGCAGCGCCTGAGCGAAACCACCGCCGCTTTACAGGCTTTTGATACCCTGCAGCCGAAAACCTTTACCACCGATAAAAACACCTGTCAGCTGTACTGGAATATCCGCAAAGGGTTATTTCCGGCGGTCGGTGCAGTGCGTGCCAAAGGCACTACCGTCATTATCGAAGATATTGCCTTTCCGGTTGAGAATCTGGCGCCTGCGGTGCTGGAGTTACAGGCGCTGTTTAAAAAATACCAGTACAACGAAGCCATTATTTTTGGCCATGCGCTGGCCGGTAACCTGCACTTTGTCTTTACCCAGAATTTTACCGATCCGGCAGAAATTCAGCGTTATGCCGATTTTATGGACGAAGTCTGTGTGCTGGTGGTTGGTCGTTACGATGGCTCGCTCAAAGCCGAACACGGCACCGGACGCAATATGGCGCCCTTTGTTGAGATGGAATGGGGCGGTCAGGCTTATGAGCTGATGTGGGCGATCAAACAGGCCTTTGACCCGGCCGGCCTGTTAAATCCGGATGTGATTTTAACCCGCAACCTGCGCACTCATATTGAGAACTTAAAACCCATTCCCGAAGCGGATGATCTGATTGATCGCTGCATCGAATGCGGCTTCTGCGAGCCGGTTTGCCCGTCACGTAACTTAACCCTGACGCCACGCCAGCGCATTGTGATTATGCGCGAACTTAAACGCCAGGAACGTGATGGTAAAAATCCGGCGTATAAAACCCTGCTGGATGACTATCAGTATCAGGGCGTGGATACCTGCGCCGCCGATGGCTTGTGCAGCATGGCCTGTCCGGTCGGCATTAATACCGGTGATTTAAGCCGCAAACTGCGCCATGAACGCAATAAAAAACACGCCGGTAAGGCGCAGTGGGTGGCGGAGCATTTTGCCGGCGTGAGCAAAACCAGCCGTGGCGCGCTGCAGTTAATGGATATTACCCGCGATCTGGTTGGTGACGGCGTGATCAGCACCGTGGCGAAAGGGGTGAATACCCTGACGCTGGGGGCCACGCCGTTGTGGCACGATGCCATGCCGACCGCCGCCGATAAGCTCAACCCCTGTGAATACGGCGTGAATGAGCTGACTCAGGTGGTGTATTTCCCCAGCTGTGCCAGCCGCACCATGGGGCCGGGAGCCAAAGAGGATGACCAGCGCAGCCTGATGCAGGTAACCCTCGATCTGGCGCAGAAAGCCGGTGTGCATCTGGCCATGTTGCCCGATCAGGATCAGCACTGCTGCGGCATGCCGCTGGAGAGCAAAGGTCATTTTGAGCAGGCCGATGCCATGCGCGCGGCGCTTAATGCGGCGCTGCTGAAAACCTCCGATAATGGCCGCCTGCCGGTACTGATTGATACCAGTCCCTGCGTGTTCCGTCTGCAGCAACAGCTGGATGAGCGTATTCAGTTACTTGATCCGATCCGCTTTGCCAACCGCTTTCTGGTGCCGAATCTGGATATCCGTCCGACCCATGAGCCGGTGGCGGTACACATCACCTGCTCAACTACCAAGCAGGGACTGGGCGAAGAATTGCTCTCACTGGCGCGGCAATGCTCCACTCAGGTGGTGGTTCCGGCGGACATTACCTGTTGCGGCTTTGCCGGTGATAAGGGCTTTATGCTGCCAGAGCTGAACGCTTCGGCGCTGGCGCCGCTGAAAGCTCAGGTGGAGCATTGCGTGGAGGGTATTTCGACCAGCCGCACCTGTGAGATTGGCCTCAGCCGCCATGGGGAAATCCCTTACCACTCGCTGTTTTACCTGCTGGACCGGCTTAGCTGAATAAGAGCAGCTCCTGACTGGCGCAGGAAGGAGCTTGCTGATGAGGTGTTTATAGGTAATTCTGTAAATATACCTTATTAAAATCCTCGGGTTTGGTTAAGCTCGAACGGATGATATTCACAGTGGCGGTGTGTATGGATACAAGCCCGGCGGCAGCAGCTGATAAACTGGCACTACTGGAGCTGAAATCCAGTGCTCTGGATGCCTTACTTGGCCATTCCGATCTTGGGCTGGCCATTATTGATTGCGACCTGCGCTACCAGGCCATTAACAACACTCTGGCGCGTTTTAACGGCCTCAGCGTTGAATCCCATCTCGGACGCTCTGTCCACGATGTTCTCCCTCAGCTGGCGCCGGTTATCGAACCGATGCTGCGTTCCGTGATTGTTCAGGGGGAGGAAATCACCAACAAAGAAATTCTGGCGGAAGCCCCCAGTACTCCCGGTCGTAAGGCCCAGTGGCTGGCCTCCTATCGCCCGATCCGCGCCGATGACGGACGCATTCTCGGCGTACTGGTGATTGCGGTTAATCATACGGTCGAGCTGGAGTTACAGCAGGCGAAAGAAGAATCGGCGTCTCTTGTGCGGCGGGTTATCGACAGCCTGGTGTCCTTTGTCGGCATTATGGAACCCGACGGCACCCTGATCGATGCTAATAAGGCACCGCTGGATGCGGCCGGAATTGAGCTGGCTGACGTTCAGGGACGAAAATTCTGGGATTGCTTCTGGTGGTCATACGACAGCGACATACAGCAACAGCTGCGTGAAGCCGTAAAGGCGGCCGCACAGGGCGAAACCGTGCGCTATGACGTGGTTATCCGTACTGCCAATGATCAGCGTATGACCATCGACTTTATGCTGGCGCCGCTGAGAAATGCCGAGGATGAGATTGTTTACCTGATTCCGTCGGCCATTGATATTACCGCCCGGGTAGCCGGCGAAAACATGCTCAAGTACAGCGAAGAACGCTTTCGCCGGGTTGTCGAAAGTACTCAGGATGGTCTGATACTGGTGGATGAAGAGGGCCATATTCAGCTGGTTAACCGCCGCAGTACGGAAATGTTCGGCTATGACAGCGAGCAGATGTACCAGCTGACGGTTGAGGATCTGGTGCCGGACAGCATAAAAGCTGCGCACGGAGATCTGCGGCGTGGATATTTACAGGCTCCGCAGGCCAGAGCGATGGCCGCTATGCGGGAGCTGTATGCCCGCCGTCGTGATGGCAGTCTGTTTCCGGTAGAAATTGGCTTAACACCACTGAACTTCCCCGAAGGTATCCGCATTCTGGCCACCATCGTTGATATCTCGGTGCAGAAAAATATTCAGCAGAACCTTATTCGCAGCCTGAATGAAAAAACCGCCTTACTGAACGAAGTGCATCACCGGGTAAAAAATAATCTGCAGGTGGTATCGAGCCTGCTCAGCCTGCAGGCGCGCAGCGTGCCGGAAGAAGTACGCGGCTATTTTGATGAAAGCCAGGGGCGGATAAAAGCCATGGCCTTAATTCACCAGCTGTTGTACGAGCAGAAAAATTTTGACCGCATCGAAGCGGTTTCTTATATGCGCCGGCTCGGGGATTTGCTCAGCCGCAGTTATTTTTCCGCTATGCGCAACGTCAAGATGATCGTCGAATCGGAACAGGAAGAAAGTTATCTCGGACTGGATGTCGCACTGCCTTTTGGTTTGCTGATTAATGAGCTGGTCACTAATTCCATAAAACACGCATTTCTGGGTCGTGACAGCGGAGAAATCCGTCTGTCTCTGAGTGAAAATGGGTCGGAAAAACAGCTGGTTATTGCTGACAATGGTGTGGGTCTGCCGGAGGGCGTCCGTCCCGGAGTTTCCCATTCTCTCGGTTTTCAGTTAATTCCCGGACTGGTTGAGCAGATGCACGCCACATTACAGGTTCTGGATACAGAAGGTGCTGTTTTTCAATTAACGCTCAGTGATACAGGAGCTTCTGATGAACAGCCATAGCACTTTGCGTTCTTACCGCATATTGATTGTTGAAGATGAAAAGGTAACCGCGCTGGATCTTAAGCTGACGCTGGAAGATCTGGGTTATACCGTGGTTGCCTGTGTTGGCAGTGGCGAAGCAGCCATCGCCGCAGCAGAGGTGCAGGATATCGATCTTATTCTGATGGATATTCATCTCGATACCGCCATGCTGGGCACCGAAGCGGCCAAAATTATTATGCAGCGCTTTGGTGTGCCTGTACTGTTTTTATCGGCCTATACCGATGAGCAGACGCTGGATGATGCCAGCGACAGCCTGCCTTACGGTTATATGGTAAAACCCTTTGAAAAACGCGAAGTGGATGCGGCTATCCGTATTGCACTGACACGCCATCATGCCGATATGGAATTACGCCAGTCTGAAGAGCGTCTGCGCCTGGCGCTTGAGGCTGCAAGAATGAGCATCTGGGAGTGGACACCAGCACCGGATGTTGAAATTCAGATGGCGGTAAAACATTCACCGCCGCAATTAATTTCTGAAAGTCTTGATGCTCTGCTGGTGAATGTTCATCCGGATGATCGCGATAAAATTCATCAGCAAATTACCAGCCATAACCGCTTTCAGCAGCCGGTACGTTACCGCAAACATGAAGGTAACGACTATCGCCGGGTTGAACTGTTTGCCAGTTTATTCAGCTGGGCAAACGGTGATCGCCGGGTAATCGGTGTACTGCACGATGTGCATGAGCGTTATCTGGCTGATGAACAGCTGCGTCAGGCCAATGCGGTATTTAATTCCACCTCCGAAGGCATTCTGATTACCGATAACCTGCGCCGGGTGTTAAATGTGAATCCGGCTTTCAGTCAGATTACCGGTTACTCGACAGAAGATGTGCGTGGTCAGAATCCGGATGAGTTTCTGCATGCCCGGCGCCACAGTGATCAGTTTTATCCGCGACTGGCCAGCGATGCACAGGGTTACTGGAGTGGGGAAATTGCCTGCCAGCGCAAGAACGGAGAATTCTTTCCGGCCTGGGAGCATGTCTGCACGGTATTAAGTGATGACGGGCAGCTACAGAATTTTGTAATTACGTTTTCTGATATCAGTGAATTGCGCCGCGTTGAAAAAAATCTGGCCACGCTCGCTTATATGGATGCCCTTACGGGAGTCGGTAACCGTGTCCGTCTGGAACAGGTGGTGCGCGAAGCACTGGAAGGGGACGATACGCCGGGTTCCGTCGGTATTCTGTATCTGGATCTGGACGGTTTTAAACTGATCAATGACACCCTTGGGCATTCAGAAGGGGATTTATTACTGCGTATTATGGCCGATCGTTTTAAACAATCGGTGCGTGACGAAGATACCGTTGTGCGGATTGGCGGTGACGAATTTGTGATTGTATTAACCGGCGTAGAGCAGGAAGACAATCTGAAAATTGTCGCCACTAAATTATTGGCTGCGGTACAGGAACCTGTGACCCTCAGTCGTGAAAGAGTTGAGCTGTCAGCCAGTATTGGCATCGTGATGTCACGACCATCGGTGCATGAATATGAAGAGTTATTAAAAGCAGCAGACACCGCATTATTTGAAGCCAAGCGGCAGGGAAAAAACCGCTACTGTATTTACGATTTTGCTCTTGCAATGGAGTTTAACGAACGCCTGCGGATTGAACGTAATCTGAAGCAGGCCATCCGTAACGACGAACTGGCAATCGAATTTCAGCCATTAATTGATCTGCAGACGGCGCAGGTTTACGGGATGGAAGCACTGTGCCGCTGGTATCACGACGAGCTGGGAATGATACCTCCGGATCGCTTTATTCCGATTGCTGAGCAGAGTGATGTGATTGTTGATATCGGCGCCTGGATGCTGCGCGAAAGCTGCCGTGAGTTACGCAACTGGATGGATGCCGGAATGCCGCCACTGGTGGTATCGGTGAATGTATCCGCGCGCCAGCTGACCGACAGCAGCTTCAGCGAATTACTGATCGCAACGCTGGAAGAATTCAACATTCCTGCGGCACAGCTGGAGCTGGAAATTACCGAAACGGCTTTGCAGGCAAATGAGCAGGTTCTGCGTCAGTTGGAAAATATCCGCAAGTCGGGTGTCGGTTTGGCCATCGATGACTTTGGTACCGGATATTCTTCGCTCAGTCGCCTGAAAGAGCTGCCATTTGACCGGGTGAAAATTGACCGCTCTTTTGTCCGGGATCTTCCCCATGACAGCAATGATATTGAAATTTGCCGCGCTATTATGGCGCTTTGTCAGGTACTTAATCTGCGGGTGACGGCTGAAGGGGTGGAGAACCGCAACCAGCTGAACATGTTGCGCGAGCTGGGTTGCTGTTGCATTCAGGGGTATTTATTCAGCCGCCCGATGCGGCCTGAATGCGTTGCCGACTGGTTGCAGGGGGCAGATATCAGGGCCATTCTCGGATAAACCCGGCCAGCGCCGGTTACATAAGAAGCCAGGCATGACCTATGCAGCATTTCTTATCAGACTGACGCTTTGTTATAGTGACAATTCACTTTGTCATGGATTATCTCAGTGTCATCGTCAGCCTATACCTCATCATTGATTCCACAGTCCGGATTGTTGGCCGAACCCGGCCGCAGTGCACATTATCTGGAAATGAACCTGAAACCGGATGCCGGAACTGCTCAAATATGCGCCGCGCTGGACCGTGCCCGCCAGACGTTAGCGGACGTTTATATTGCGCTGGCCTTTGGCGCTACGTTCTGGCAGCGTCTGCAGCCCGCGTGGCAGCCCGCGTGGCAGCCGGCGCAATTACAGCCGTTTAAAGAATTGCGTGGTGAGAATGGCTACACCATGCCAGCGACTCAGCGCGATGTGTTTTTCTGGATTCATGGCGAAGATCAGGGTGAAGTCATGAATGCGGTTTTACAGGTGCATGATGCCATGCGCGATGTTGCCGTAACTTTGTTGGATTTAAATGGTTTTAAAAACCGTGAAGCCCGCGATCTGACCGGTTTTGTCGATGGTACAGCCAATCCGAAAGGCGACAAGCGTCTGGATGCGGCAGTGATTCCTGAGGGTGAAACCGGTGCCGGTGGCTCCTATGTGCTGTCGCAGAAATGGCGGCATCATCTGCAGGCATTTAATCAGCTCAGCGTGCACGAACAGGAACAGGTAATAGGCCGCACTAAGCAGGATAATGTGGAGCTGGAAGGCGATGCGATGCCACCGACCTCTCACGTTAGCCGGACCGATGTCAAAATTGACGGTGTAGGGCAGAAAATCTATCGCCGCAGTACTCCATACGGTGGTGCGGAAGAACACGGCCTGTATTTTCTCGCCTTTGCCTGCAACCTGCGCCGTATCAGCGTGCAGCTTGAACGTATGCTGGGGAACAGTGGCGATGGTTACAGTGATCATCTGATGAAATACTCGACGGCCTTAACCGGTGCTTACTGGTTTATGCCATCACAGTCTGATCTTGATGCAGTACTCGCCCAGGGCTGAACAAGCCTTAACAGGAGGTATCCCATGCTGAATAAAGAAACAACCGGTTTAATGATCGTCGATGTACAGGGCAAACTGGCGGAACAGATGCATGAAAGCAGTGCATTATTCACCCAACTGCGGCTGCTGATTCGGGGAGCTAACCTGCTGGAATTACCCATTATCTGGATGGAACAGCTGCCGGATAAACTGGGCACAACACGTCCGGAACTGCGCGAGGTTCTGCCGGGAGAAGCTCTGGTAAAATCGACTTTCAGTGGCATGCAGGAACCCACCATTGCCAAAGCCGTAAAAAATCAGAAAATCAGCCAGTGGCTGGTGGCCGGGCTGGAAGCCCATGTCTGTGTTTACCAGACTGTTGGAGATTTATTGGCGCAGAAATACGGCGTACACCTGGTAACCGATGGCGTCAGCTCGCGCACACAGGCCAATAAAGAACTGGCGGTCCGCAAAATGCACAGCATGGGCGCACAATTAACCTCTGTAGAAATGGCGTTGTTTGAATTGCAGAAACAGGCTGAAGGACCGGTTTTTAAACAACTGATTCAGCTGATTAAATAACGAATAAACAGCAAAAAAGTATCGCGGGCATGGCCCGCTCCTACGGGTTATTACACGGTCACGGGTATGACCTGCTTTGCGGATATTTACAGAATTTCGGGCATGATTCGTCCCGCGCGCGATATTTATACGATTACGGTCGTGATCTGCCTTTGATATATCTGCAACATCGTAGGAGCGGGCCATGCCCGCGAATGGCATCAGGCGCTATGCTTTGTCAGCAGCCGATGATCAGCCACAAGGAGTGTGGTATGACAGGATTCCGCCCGTTAATTGGCCATAAACAACTGCGCGTTGGACGTTTTTCTGAAGTGGGCCGCGTATATCTTGTTACTAGCAGTACCTTTGGTCGGGCACGCATTTTTTCGGAATGGTGTTATGCGAAAGCAGCTGTTCAAGCATTTCTGCAACCATCATTGGTGAAAAATTCTCAGGTAATAGCCTGGGTTCTGATGCCTGATCATGTTCATTGGTTACTGCAGACTGGTGATGGAACAGACCTGTCGCGGCTAGTTGGCGCGATGAAATCATCCTCGGCACGAGCGGTAAGGCAAACAGGTTATCAGGGGCGTGTATGGGCGTCTGCATTTCATGACCATGCTGTGCGCAGTGAGGAAGATATTCTGCCACTGGCACGATACGTTGTGGCAAATCCTCTGCGTGCAAGGTTAGCGCGCAGAGTCGGGGAATACCCGTTCTGGGATGCAATATGGATTTGAATCACAGATGGAATTTTATTCCGGATTCTGCCGAAGTCGCGGGCATGGCCCGCTCCTACGGGATATTTACAGGAGCACAAATGTGATCTGCTTTTGAGATATATCTGCAACATCGTAGGAGCGGGCCATGCCCGCGAACCAAAATACCCTGTTGTAACACTTGCTGATTTAACGTTTCTCTTTTTTAACCAAACACAACTTCAAATACATCGGCGTATTTTTCAGCAAAGTGCGCGGTCATACCTTTACGAATATGTTCCGGTAACTCTTCATAATCGCGGCGGTTAGCTTCCGGTAAAATCACTTCCATGATTTTAGAGCGCCGTGCGGCAATGACTTTTTCGCGTATTCCCCCAACCGGTAATACCTGACCAGTGAGGGTAAGCTCACCGGTCATGGCCAGATGGCGTTTGATGCGTTTATTCAGCATTAACGACATTAATGCCGTGGTCATGCTAACTCCGGCGCTGGGGCCGTCTTTGGGTGTTGCACCTTCCGGTACGTGCAGATGGAGGAAGCGGGAATTAAAAAATTCCGGATCGCCACCAAAGTCAGCCGCATGGCCTGCGGTATAGCTGTAGGCAATTTCGGCGGACTCTTTCATCACATCGCCAAGCTTACCGGTGAGTTTAAAACCACGGTTCTGCTGGTGCACAACGGCGGCTTCAATCGGTAGTGTTGCGCCTCCCATCGAAGTCCAGGCCAGGCCGGTGACAACCCCAACACCGCTTAAAATACGTTCGGCACGGAAGGCCGGAGCACCGAGGTAATCACTCAGGTCTTTGTTGGTCACCGAAATTTTCGCTTTGGGGTTTTCCAGTAATTTAACCACGGCTTTACGTGCAATCTGTTGCAGCAGTTTTTCCAGATTACGCACGCCGGACTCACGGGCATAACCTTCGATAATGCTTTTCAGCGTGCTGTCACTGATTTTTACCTGGGATTTTTTCAGACCATGGCGTTCCAGTACCCGGGGCCATAAATGGCTCTTGGCAATGGCGAGTTTTTCTTCGGCGATATAACCCGATAACCGGATGGTATCCATACGGTCGAGTAACGGTGCCGGAATGGTATCCAGCTGGTTGGCCGTACAGATAAACAGCACTTTGGATAAATCCACACGCAGATCGAGGTAATGGTCGAGGAATTCTTTATTTTGCTCCGGGTCCAGAACTTCCAGCAGGGCAGAGGCCGGGTCGCCCTGATAAGAGGCACCGAGTTTGTCGATTTCATCCAGCATAATCACCGGATTAGATACTTCGACATCTTTTAATGCCTGAATTAATTTACCCGGCAAGGCGCCAATGTAGGTGCGGCGGTGGCCTTTGATTTCAGCCTCATCGCGCATGCCACCAACACTGAAACGATAAAATTTCCGCCCCAGCGCGTCGGCCACCGAACGGCCAATCGAGGTTTTACCCACCCCAGGAGGGCCTGCCAGCAGCATAATGGAACCGGATATTTCCTGCTTAAAAGTACCAACGGCAAGAAATTCCATAATGCGCTGTTTAACGTCATCCAGTCCGGCGTGGTGCGCATCCAGTACTTCACGGGCGTGGCTCAGATCGAACGCATCGGTGGAATATACACCCCAGGGCACCGATGTTGCCCAGTCGAGATAATTACGGGTCACGCTGTATTCCGGCGAGCCGGTTTCCAGCATTTTCAGTTTGTGCAGTTCTTCATCAATGCGCTTGCGCGCTGCGGCCGGAATGTCTTTGCCTTCCAGTCGTTGTACAAATTCATCGATTTCAGCGGTTTTATCGTCCTTGGCCAGCCCCAGTTCTTTCTGAATGGTTTTTAACTGCTGTTTCAGGAAAAAATCACGCTGGTGTTTGCTGATATCTTCGTTAACGGTTTTATTAATTTCAGCCTGCAGGCGTGCTACTTCCACTTCTTTTTTCAGCAGCACGAGGGTCTTTTCCATACGCTTTTGCAGGGGCAGAGTGGCCAGCACATCCTGTAAGGCTTTGCCTTCGGCGGTGGTAATGGCCGCAGCAAAATCGGTCAGCGGGGATGGGTCATTAGGACTGAAATGGTTGAGATAGTTTTTCAGTTCTTCGGAGTACAAGGGATTAATCGCCACCAGTTCTTTGATGGCATTAATGATGGCCATGGCATAGGCCTTGATCTCATCGGTGAAATCCGTGCTGCGCTGCGGATATTGCACCCGTGCCTGCATTGGCAGGTCAGTGCTTAACCATTCACGGATACGGAAGCGGCGGATACCCTGGGCGATAAACTGAATGCGGCCATCTTCAGCCTGAATACGGTGAATGCGCACCACACAGCCGATATCCGGAATACGCTCCGGTGCCGGCACTTCGTCAGCGGCCTTATCGTCGACAAACGACAGGCCCAGTAATTTGTGCTGTGAATTAGCGACCCGTTTCAGCGTTTCGCCCCAGACTTTTTCATCGACAATAACCGGTTGCACCTGAGACGGGAAAAACGGACGGCCATTCACCGGCAGGATGTACAGCGTCTCCGGTAATACGTCATCGGCCAGTGCCAGAGCGCCTGCGCCTTCTTCTCTGCTGATAAATTCGTGATTTTCGTCGCTCATATCGACCCTTAACTGTTCGGCTTATGGTGCAAATGTGGGGGGCAGCTGCAGCTTTTCAAGGCTGGGTGATACAACGAATGTGCACCTCTGTGTTTTGTTCGGTAAATCAGGATAGTTATTGCGGTTTTATCAGTTTCTCAGAAAATAAGTAAATGCATAAGCTTATGCGAATACGAGATAAGCATGCGGGAGAATAAGATGATGCCGGGCTATTTTGCTGAGCAGCAAGGCAGCAGACCAGAGAAGCGGGCGACGGTCTGGCGCAGCGCCTTGCGCACATTGGCAGTGATGGTGCTGTTGGCGGCTGCTTGCCAATGGCTGGCTGGTTTACCCCGGTTACAGGCAATGGGGATTGGCAGCCTACCGCTGAGTATTCTGTTGGGGATGGTGTTGGCCAGTGTGTTGGCACCACGCTGGATTTATGGCCATAACCCTATGGGAAATGCTGACGCTGCAGATACCGGAGGTCAGGTTCTGCGTCGCTTTTGCCAGCAAACACTGCTGAAGGCTGGCATTGTGCTGTTCGGTTTTCAGCTGACGCTGGAACAGTTGTGGGGTGTTGGCTGGCAGGCATTGCTGGTGGATGTGCTGACCATTGCCAGCGTTCTTATTACGGGGATCTGGCTGGGGCAGCGCTGGCTGAAGCTGCCATTGCAACTGAGCATCTTAATTGCGGTAGGCAGTGCGGTCTGTGGTGCGGCGGCCATTATGGCTACAGCTCCGCTGCTGGGAAGGCGAACACAAGCGGATGCCGGTGAGCATGACCCAGAACAGCATCTGGCGATTGCGGTCGCTCTGGTCGCGTTATTCGGCACGTTAAGTGTGTTGTTGTATCCGTTGTTGTGTCAGTGGTTCGGTTTCGACAGCAATACTGCCGGTTTGTACATCGGCAGCACCGTGCATGAAGTCGCTCAGGCGGTGGCGGCGACCGATGCTCTCGATAGCGCAACCCAGCAGAACGCCCTGATTGTTAAGCTGTTGCGGGTGGCGCTGCTGGCGCCGACGTTATTGCTGCTCGGACAGTGGTTGTTGCGCCGGCCTGTGGAGGACACGGATATGGATAAGAACCTTCAGCCGCAGGCCACGGACGCCCCCAAACGTTTGCCGGTGCCAGGGTTCGTGCTGGGCTTTATTGCAGTGATTATTGCCCACAGCATACTGCCGCTACCGCTCTGGCTGACGGAGCTGGCGGCAAGCACCTCGGCCTGGTGTCTGATGCTGGCGATGGTGGCGCTTGGGCTGAATACCCGCTGGCAGGGCATGGTTGCTGCGGGAATCCGGCCATTATTATTGGGCTTCTTACTCTGGTTGCTGTTATTGCTTGGTGGCGGCTGGCTGAATACTCTTTTCGTTCTGGCCTGAGCTGCGTCATTGAGGCCGGAGCGGTAATCCGCTAGAGTCCGCGTTTTCCTGAGTTTTTTGTTAGGTTGTGGTTTTTCCCGCGCCTGCGCGCTTCTGACAAAAACCTTGTTCATCGCTAACCGGCCGCACTCATGCAATGAGCGCAGGCCCAGAGATATACATCCAGAGACAAGAATAATGAAACAAACCAAAATTCTGTTGCCGGAAACCGAGATTCCGAAGCACTGGTACAACGTGGTCGCGGACCTGAAAAATCCTCCGGCACCACCGATGGGCCCGGACGGTATGCCGATGGACCCATCAGCTATGTCAGCTATCTTTGCCGACAACATCATCGAGCAGGAAGTATCCGCCCAGCGCTGGATCGAAATTCCGGAACCTGTGCGTGAGATCTACCAGCAGTGGCGTCCGACGCCGATGTTCCGCGCCCATCGTCTGGAAGAAGCGCTGGGCACACCGTGCAAGATCTACTACAAGTACGAAGGTGTGAGTGCCGCCGGTTCGCACAAGCTGAACTCAGCGATTCCGCAGGCGTACTACAACAAGGTTGCCGGTATTAACCGTCTGACCACCGAAACCGGTGCGGGTCAGTGGGGCTCGTCGCTGTCACTGGCTGGCCAGATGTTCGGCATTGATGTGCGCATTTATATGGTGAAGGTGAGCTACAACCAGAAGCCGTTCCGCCGTTCGATGATGCAGACCTGGGGTGGTGAAGTGCTGGCCAGCCCGACCAACCTGACCGAAACCGGTCGTCGTATTCTGGCCGCTGATCCGGATAACCAGGGCTCACTGGGTATCGCGATTTCCGAAGCAGTAGAAGAAGCGGCAAGCCGCGCCGACACCAAATACTCACTGGGTTCGGTACTGAACCACGTGTTGCTGCATCAGACCGTAATTGGTCTGGAAGCGAAGAAGCAGTTTGAAATGGTTGGCGATTACCCGGATATGATCTTCGCGCCTTGTGGCGGTGGTTCTAACTTCGGTGGTGTGGCCTTCCCGTTCTACGCCGACGAAGCGGCTGGCGGTAAGAAAGTGCGTCTGGTGGCGGTTGAGCCAAGCTCTTGCCCGAGTCTGACCAAGGGGCATTACGCCTACGATTTCGGCGATACCGCCGGTCATACCCCAATGACATTGCAGTACACCCTGGGCCATGACTTTATGCCGCCGGGCATCCATGCCGGTGGTCTGCGTTACCACGGTGCCTCGGCGCTGGTATCCCAGATGTACCATGAGAAGCTGATTGAAGCCGTATCTGTTCCGCAGATCGCGACCTTCGAAGCCGGTGTGCAGTTTGCCCGCGCTGAAGGCATTATTCCTGCACCGGAATCCAACCATGCCATCCGTGCCTGTATCGATGAAGCGCTGCGCTGCAAAGAATCCGGTGAAGCCAAAACCCTGTTCTTTAACCTGTCAGGTCATGGCCACTTCGATATGGTGTCGTACGACAAGTACTTCACGCAGCAGCTGGAAGACTACGAATACCCGCAGTCAGAAATCGATGCTGCGCTGGCGCGTCTGCCGAAAGTTAAAGCTTAATTTTTCTGATCGGTTTTAAAAACGGCAGATAAAAACGGCGCATAAAAAACGCCGCGTCTGACTATCAGACGCGGCGTTTTTTTATGAGCACTTAAGCGCTGTTACCAGTTTTTGGCCATGTCGCCTTTGCGGTAATCACACACACCTTCAGGGAATATGGCTTCCAGTTGCGCCCTGTAGGGGCGGGCATCCAGCGGCGCATAAATTCCGGATTCGATGGCTTCCTCCACGCTGACCCGGTGGCAGAACAGCACGCTGGCTGTGCTGTTATCACCGGCGACCTGACGGCTGCTCTGAAAGAACGGATACTGCTGTGTACATACACCTTCGTTTTGGCCGTTCCAGGTTCCGTCCCAGACGCCGTCTCCGCTGGCTATGAGGTTGCCGTTATCATCCAGACAGCGGTCGCTGGCAAACCCAGGCATCTCATTTTCCTGCACTTCTCCTGCAGCACGGCTATCCAGCCAGCGCACCATGGCTTCAAAGGCATCCCAGCGTGCATCGTATTGTGCACCGCTGATCCAGATACTCTGGTTGGGGTTTTGGCCCTGATTAAAATCCAGAATTCTTGCACGGCTGGAAAGGGCAGCCCAGCTGTGATGAATATCCAGAACCGGATCTTTATACGGGCGCACATCAATCAGCGGAATATCCAGCTTGCCGAGAAACACATTGCCCGACTGATACGCACCCTTGGCGGCGGCCAGGCTGCCGGGAATGCGGGTTGCCGGTTTTTCTGCCTGACCGTTATGGCTCATATTCTGTTCAACATACGGGCTGTATTTGCGCAGGGAATCATCGCCACTGATCAGCCAGTAATGTTCCGGCTGCATATCTTTTTGCGCCTTCCAGCTGCCGACTTTGGCATTCAGATCAAGAAATTGTGCGACGCTGATATCGCCTTTTTTCCAGGCATTTAAACCGTATTGCACACCGACATTGCTGGCCGGTACTTCGGCGCGGCCAGAGCGGTCTGTGCCATAGAAATCGCGGTTATCCTGCCAGTGGGTCCAGAAGTTTTCACGGTTTACCTGTTCACTGTAACGCGGGTAATGGCTGTTAAACCTCGGGTTGTTCACCAGCTGGGCAGAACCGCGCCAGCTGTAGCTGCATTCGGTAGCACCCTGATGAACCGGTGGTTTTTCCAGCCGTAACCAGCTGGCAATATCGGCAAGAATATCCAGCCGCGGTTTGAATTCGGTGTTGTAGGCCAGACCTTCAATCCAGCTGCGGCGTTCGGCTTTTTGCCAGAAAGTACGGTCGGCAGATAAATGGTCAAAATAATATTCCAGCAGCTCGCAATCGAGGCCGTAGGTAATCTGCGTCACCATATCCGGGTAGGGAATAATCGCCACGCCGCCGTCGATAATGCGTTGCTGTTTGCCCTGTTCGTTATCCATCTGCGGGTGATTCTGGCTGATTAAATATTGCTGCAGGCCACCACCGGAGTCGCCCATGCCAATGGTGTATTGAGGCTCGCCAAAGCGGGCAATAAATTGCTGTTTAACCCGCGCAGCGGTGTCTTCCTGCAGCCAGATATTGTAGTGGTTGTCGGTTTCTGTGCCGGTGGAATAGAGCACCGCATAGCCTTGCTCCAGTGCCGGGCGCATATCTTTTAGCAGACGTTTAAAGCGCGCCTGACCCTGTTGAAAACCAATGCCAATAGCGCCTTTGAAATGATAAATGGCCTTGCCGTTCCAGCGTGATAAATCCGGCTGGTCGCGCTGGTCGTTATGGCTGGTGGGCATCAGCAGCACATAAATAAAGCGGTTGATGGTGCCGCTTTCGGCCCTGATTAATAGCTCTTCGTTATCGGCGGCCGGGGGGAGTTGTTCGTCGCTGCGGAAAAACTGGCCGTCACGGTAACCAAGATAGTGCAGTCTGGTCGGCAGTCCGCAGTCCTGGCTGTAACCCACAACATTGCCGCTGTCATCGCTGACAGCGGTGCCATAACCGAGCTGATTATCAACCAGTGGCTGGCCCAGCTCAGAATCCAGTGTCTGGCACATAAAAGGGTATTGTTTAGGGCCGGCAAACAAGGCTTCGGCCGGACCGGTTTGCCCCCAGTCGATGGGAAAAGGAAAGCTTTCTGCCGGGCGGATCAGATCTTTCGGATGAGCACCGTGATAGGCCGGCCAGTTGGCCACTTTGGTTCCCGGAGGTGTGCTCAGCACCGGTGGTTCGGCCGGATTCAGATCCAGCTTGTCGCTGACATAACCGACCGCCCAGTACCAGCCGGCGGTTACCAGCAGTGTGATCAGAACCCCCAGAATCAGCAGGATTTTCAGAAAGCGTGGCAGGGCGAAAGCCTGTTGCTGGCGCCGTTTTGGCGTCAGGGAAACAGTTTGAATCGGGCGGGCAATAAGCGGCGTGCGCATCGTTATATCCTTATAAAACGTTATCCTGACAGCGCGCCTGGGTTGTTTGTGGATAGCTGCTCGCAGAGAGCAGCTTTCGCCAGTGCGCTTCGGAAGAAAGTACTGAATGGAGAATAAGGGGCTGTCGCGCGAATGCAAATTTTTCAGCCGGTACACCTTTTTTATTGATCCGCTATTGGCTGGCCTGGCACTGTTTTCAGCTCCCGTGCCAGCTCTACAGGCAGTGCCTGGTCCGGCTGACGGTAATCACAAACGCCGTTGGGGAAAATGGTCTGCAGTTGCTGGCGGTACGGGGAGGCATCGATATCGCCGTAAAAGCCTTCAACGATCGCCTGCTCAACCGGAATCAACGCACACTGAAAGGTATTGCCGGCAATGGATTCTCCGGCAATCTGCCGGCTGCTCTGGTTGAAAGGCATTAGCCGGGTGCAGTTGCCGTCAGGCTGCTGGTTCCAGCGACCATCCCAGACCTGTTCTCCTTCGTAGATTACATCGCCTTCACTGCTCAGGCAGCGGTCGGTGGCTGCCGGTGGCCTTGCATTAATCAGGTCGCCGTTGTTGAGGGCCGCGCGGGTCAGCCACTGATCCATCACGGCAATGGCATCCCACATCGGGTTATAGGGTTTGTGCGAAATCCAGATCGGCTGCAGGCGGATATCCGTGCCGGCATTCAGTAACCGCTGACGGGTCGATAAGGCCGCCCAGGTATGGTGGATATTCAGTTCATGGTCGAGGTACATGCGCACATCCATTACCGGAATGTTCAGCTTACCCATAAACACATTACCCGACTGATAAGCCGCTGTTGCGGCGGCGGTACTGCCGTTAAAGCGTGGTGCAGGCTGTTCCGGGGAGGCGCTGTTAACACCGTGATGGGTCATATTGTGCTCACCGTAGGGGGTGAAGCGATACAGCCGCGAATCACCGCTGACGTGCCAGTAGCGCTCTTCTGTCATGTCTTCTGCTGGCTGCCACGAGCCGACGCGGCGGTTCAGTTCCAGAAATTGCGCCATGCTGATGGTGTCGTTTTTCAGCGCCTGCAGACCATATTGCACGCCGTCGTTACTCCAGGGCGAAGGTGCACGGCCGTCTTTATCGGTGCCGTAAATATCACGGTTGTCCTGCCAGTGGGTCCAGTAGGTTCGTTCCCGCACCGCACGGGCAAAACGGTGGTAATCGCTGTGAAAATGCGGGTTGTTCACCAGAGGCACCGAACCGCGCCAGCCGCTGTTACATTCCGACGCCGGTGGCGTTGGGTCAGGCCATTCCAGCCGCAGCAACTGGGCAATATCGGTGAGCCAGCTGAGGCGCGGCTGGCGCCCGTTACTGACGCTTAACCCCAGTATGGCCTGGCGATGTGCCGGGTTGCGCCAGAAATCCCGGTCGCTGGCCAGATGATCGAAATAGTATTCCAGCAATTCGCAGTCGAGGGTGTAGTGAATCTGGGTGACCATATCCGGGTAGGCAATCAGGGCAACACCGCCGTCGATAATACCGGGCTGATTTTGGGCAAACAGGTTCTGCTGCAGGCCGCCACCTGAGCCACCGATACCGATGGTAAAAGCCGGTTCACCATAACGTGCGACAAACTGGCGTTTCACCCGCAGCGCTGTGTCTTCCTGCAGGCGGATGTTGTAGGTGTTGTCGGTTTCGTTGGCGGTAGAAAAGGCCACGGCATAGCCCTGTTCCAGTGCTTTGCGCATATCGCGGGTCAGTCGCTGCAGGCTGAGCTTGCCCTGCTGGAAACCAATGCTGATACCGCCGCGGAAGTAATAAATCAGCTTGCCGTTCCAGCGTGACAGGTCGGGTTTGGTGAGCTGGTCGGCGCGGCTGGTGGGCAGCAGCAGAACGTACATAAAACGGTTGATGGTGCCGCTTTCGGCACGGACCAGCAGCTGATGATCGTCGGGAACCGGGTCAATGTTGTCATCGACGCGCCTTGGGAAGCTTTCCTGCTGGTTGCGGTAATACAGGTAATGCACCCGGGTGGGCAGCGAGCAGTCTTTGCTGTAGCCGATTACATACTGCGAGCGCTGGCCTGCCAGTGTTTCGGCGTACACCGGAATGCCCCAGCCACGGGTATTGTCGATTAACGGCTGACCCAGATGGGACTCTTCGGTCTGACATAAAAAGGGGTACTGATTCGGCCCGGCAAATAATGGCTCATCGGGGCCGGTGGCACCGAACTCGATCGGAAACGCAAAGGTTTCGGCTGGTCGCTCGCTCAGGGCCGGATGCGGACCGTTATAAGGCGGCATATTTGCCAGCCGGCTGCCGGGTGGTAAGCCAACGACTTGTGGAAAATCGGAGTCCAGTCCGGCTTCGTGACGCAGTTGCAGGTAATAGTGATAAGCAATGCCGGCGCTGCCGGTCAGCAACAGAACAATCACCAGCAGCATTATGTTTATTTTGGCGCGGTTCAGTTTGGGCATGGCGTGCTCCTTATACTTCCAGTCTAGAAGCTGGTAGCAGGAGCTGAGTTACATTTTGTAGTTTTGGTTGTCGTTTTGGAGCATCGTTCAGTGCTGGCCGGGCCGCCAGAGCCAGAGTCAATCAGGCTGCAGGCAGCGCCCGGCGCGGGCTTCGGATGGTTACAAAAAAAGATGGCGGCAGGAGGTCTGAATGTTGCTGTTCAGCCACCAGCGAGCAGGGCAATTTCAGCTTCGGTCAGGTCGCGGAACTCACCCACCGGCAGGTCAGGATCAAGGACAAACTCACCCACCTGTTCACGGTGCAGATGCTCGACATGGTTACCCATGGCGGCAAACATGCGCCGAACCTGATGGTAACGGCCTTCATGGATGGTCAGCAGTACTTCACGGTCGCTGATGCGTTGCAGTTGGGCCGGTTTGGTCGGCACCGGGTCGTCGTCGAGCAAAATGCCGCGCTCACAGCGTTGCTCGGCGTCGGCACACAGGTCTTCGGCCAGCCAGGCACGGTACACTTTCGGCTGGTGGTGACGCGGTGAGGTTAAATGGTGCGACCACTGGCCATCGTCGGTGATCAGCAGCAGGCCGGTGGTATCCAGATCGAGACGGCCAACGGTGTGCATATCCAGCCGGTTGGTGATGCCTTTGAGTAAATCAAACACCAGCGGATGGGCGCTGCCGCGGTTGGCACAGACATAGCCGGCTGGCTTGTGCAGCAGAATATAGCGGTGGCCAGTTTGCAGAATTAAGCGTTCACCATCGAGGGTAATTTCATCGCTGTCAGTCACTTTGGCGGATGCGCTTTTGGGCTTAACGCCATTGACCAGTACACGACCGGATTTAACGGCTTTGGTGGCAAGCGAGCGGGTCAGGTCGGTGGTGTCGGCAAGGAATTTATCGAGACGCATGATGGACTGCAGAAAAAGAATGTGGCCGCATTTTATCACGCCGCAGAGAATGCGTCTGTCCTGCCGGTTTGTTCCGGGTTTTACTGCAGAGCTAACGGACGGCATCAGTGAGACAAAGTATTCCGGCCGAGAGTTCGCCGGCAGCGCTTTGCAACAGAGATAAGCATGCTTTAATAGCGCCAGCCGGCAGGCCATTGGATAGATTCAAAAAAGAACCGCACGAAAATTAAACAATAATTAAAAACGATACGCGCAGAACAGAAAGCCGCGAACAGCAAAGGGGGCAGGGTGTGACAGAGCAAGATAAGTGGAAAAAACGCAGCTATTGGCCGGGTATCAATACTCAGATTCTGATCGCCGCCATGGCCGGGTTGCTGCTCGGTTACTGGCTGAATGGCCAGAATGCTGCGCCACAGACCCGCGAACAGATTCTGTACGTTGCCGGTCTGGCCGGTGGCGTGTTTATCGATCTGCTGAAAATGGTGCTAATTCCGCTGATCTTTACTTCCATCGTAACCGGTGTGGCGCATCTGCAGGCTCATCGTCAGGCCAGCCGGGTATGGCGCTATACCTTTGGTTTCTTTGTGCTGTCGATGATGCTGGCAATGATTCTGGCACTGATCGCCACCGGCTGGGTCAGACCCGGGGATGGACTGCAGCTGGATATGTTTGCTGAGAGTATGGCCAGCGTCAAAGTCACTCAGCTCAGTGGCCCTGAATTTCTTGCCCAGTTTCTGCACAGTTTGTTTTTGAATCCGCTGCAGGCGATGGCCAATGGCAAAATTTTACCCGTGGTGGTGTTTGCCCTGTTTCTCGGTGCGGCGATGGTTAAAGCGGGTGAACGCAAACAGCAGGTGCTGGGTGTGCTGCAGGAGTTACTGGAGCTGCTGATGCTCATTATTCAGTGGGTTATGTACCTCGCCCCGCTGGGTGTGTTTGCTTTGCTGACCAAACTGATGGCCACCCAGGATATGGCGCTGTTGCGTACCATGGGGGAGTTTATCCTGCTGATTTTTGCCATCACACTGATTCATGGTGTCGTGGTACTGCCTGGCCTGCTGTATGTGTTTACGCGCAAATCGCCGCTGTGGCTGTGGCGCGGAACCCGCCAGGCGCTGGTTACAGCATTTGCCACCAGTTCCAGTGCCGCGACGCTGCCGGTCAGCCTGAAGTGTGCCGAAGAGCAGCTGCACGTACGTAATGATGTTGCCGGTTTCGTACTGCCGGTCGGTGCAACCATGAATATGGATGGTACAGCGCTGTATGAAGCCTCGGCGGCGCTGTTTATTGCTTATCTGGCGGGGGTGGATTTATCGGTCGGGCAGCAGATTATTGTCATGCTGACAGCAATGGTTGCCTCTATGGGAGCGCCGGGTATTCCCAGTGCCGGCATGGTGACCATGGTGATGGTATTGCAATCGGTGGGATTACCGGCCGAAGCCATCGCCATTCTGCTGCCGATTGACCGAATCCTCGACACTGTGCGTACAGCTGTGAATGTCGAAGGCGACCTAGTTGCTTCGGTGGTGGTAAATGAACGCTTGGGCTGAACTCCGGTGGTTCAGGGCGGTACAGGCAGTGAAATAGGCAGGTTTGAGCACAGTCTCTGCAATGACTCTGTCTGCCGACTTCTGTACAATCCGCGCCAATTCTGTTTCCGGTACGCTGCCCCGCGCCGCAATAAAAACAGTGGAGTGATCAACGAGGGCAGCGGCCTTATTCCGTGAGGTTTGTGTTATGTCCGATGGCAAATTGTCTTCCGGCAAGGTTGGTTTTGTCTCCCTTGGCTGTCCCAAAGCGCTGGTGGATTCTGAAAAGATCCTGACCCAGCTGAAAATGGACGGCTATGACGTGGTGAACAGCTACGACAACGCCGACGTGGTGGTGGTGAATACCTGTGGTTTTATCGATGCCGCCAAGCAGGAGTCACTGGATGCCATTCGCGAGGCCATGACCGAAAACGGTAAGGTGATCGTGACCGGCTGTATGGGCAAAGGCAAAGATGCCGAGACCATCAGAGAGCTGAACCCCGGCATTCTGGCCGTTACCGGCCCGCAAGCCTATGAAGAAGTGATGACCGCCGTGCACGAGTGGGTGCCGCCGGTGGCGCAGGAACATAATCCGTATATCGATCTGGTGCCGCCACAGGGTGTGAAGCTGACACCGCGTCATTACTCTTACCTGAAGATTTCCGAAGGCTGCAACCACAGCTGTACCTTTTGCATTATTCCGGATATGCGCGGCAAGCATGTTAGCCGTCCGATTGGTGATGTGCTGGACGAAGCCAAGCGTCTGGTGGCGGCAGGCACCCGTGAACTGTTGGTGATTTCGCAGGACACCTCGGCTTATGGTGTGGATCTGAAATACCGTACCGGTTTCTGGGATGGTAAGCCTGTTAAAACCAAGCTCTACGACCTGTGCAAAGAGCTGGGTGAACTGGGTGCCTGGGTGCGTCTGCACTATGTGTACCCGTACCCGAGCGTGGACGACATCATGCCTTTGATGGCCGAAGGTAAAATCCTGCCGTATCTGGATATCCCGTTCCAGCACGCCAGTCCGCGCATTCTGAAGCTGATGAAGCGTCCGGCTCATGCCGAAAACACGCTGGAGCGTATTCATAAATGGCGTGCCCAGGTACCGGATCTGGTGATCCGTTCCACCTTTGTGGTCGGTTTCCCCGGTGAAACCGAAGAAGACTTCCAGATGCTGCTCGATTGGCTGGAAGAAGCGGAACTGGATCGCGTTGGCTGCTTTAAATACAGCCCGGTGGAAGGTGCGAAAGCCAACGATCTGCCGGATCATGTGCCGGAAGAGATCCAGCAGGAGCGTTTTGACCGCTTTATGCAGGCGCAGCAGGCGATCAGTGCGCGTAAGCTGCAGCGTAAAATCGGCAGCCGTATGACGGTGATTATCGACGAAGTGGATGAAGAGGGCGCGGTTGCCCGTTCTGCCGCCGATGCGCCGAACATTGACGGCATGGTGTATCTGAACGATTTCTTCGATTGCCAGCCGGGCGATTTTGTCGAGGTTGAAATCGAACACGCCGACGAATACGACCTGTGGGCATCACCGGTGGCCTGATACCTATTTGAAAACATGATGATCTTATAAAGTCCCTTTTTAGGGACTTTATTTTGTCTTTTAACTATTAAAGTCCTGTTTTTGGGTCTTTATAATGTATTGACTTTAATGTTCCCTGATGGGATCTTAATGTTCATTACTGGTATTTAAGTCCCTTTTTGGTAACTTTATGTCGTCTGTATCGTCTTATTCCGATCTGTCTCCTGCTGCCCTCAGTGAACTGCTGGGTGAGCGGCTGAAACTGGCACGGCTGAATCAGGACCTGACTCAGGCTCAGGTTGCTGAGCAGGCGGGTGTCAGCCGTAAAGTCGTGATCAATGCCGAAAAGGGCAAGGCATCGCTGGAAGTCTTTGTTGCTCTCCTGCAGGCGCTGAATCAGGTGTCGCAGCTGGATCAGTTTCTGCCGCCGCAGACCTTATCGCCTCTGCAGCTGGCAAAGCTGCAGGGTAAGCGTCGCCAGCGGGCTTCAGGTTTGGGGCTGGGGCAACAGGCTGCTGATACGGGGCCGGCAGAGGAGGACGGCTCATGGTGATGGAGGCGATCCGGGTGCAATATGCCGAAGGTGCTGTCACCCATTCTGTAGGAGCGGTCAGCTTTGATACCACTACCGGGCAGGGGGCATTCGAATACAGTCCGGAATTTATCCGCAGCGGCATCGAGCTGGCACCTCTGACAATGCCTCTGGCGGCGGGTGTCTATCGGTTTCCGCAACTCGGCTTCGCCACCTTTAAGGGCTTACCCGGTTTAATTGCCGACTCACTGCCGGATGACTTTGGTAATGCGGTATTAAACGCCTGGGTTGCCAGTCGCGGTAAGCGCCCGCAGGACATCACGCCATTGCAGCGTCTGCAGTACACAGGTAAGCGCGGCATGGGTGCTCTGGAATTTGCACCGGCAACACGGCTGAAAAGTCTGAATGCCTCGCAGCAGGTGGAAATTCATGCGCTGGTGGAAATCGCGCAGGATATTCTCGATAAGCGCAGTGATTTTCAGGTGACACTTGATCAGTACGGTGCTGATGATAAAGAAGCCATGCTGGCGCTGTTGTCGGTGGGTATGAGTGCTGGCGGCGCACGGCCTAAAGCGGTATTGGCCTTTAACGAGAATTTTACTCAGGCACGCTCCGGGCAGACCGATGTACCGGCAGGGTTCAGTCATTATCTGATGAAGTTTGATGGTGTCAGTGAGCACAATCAGAATACAGAAACCTTTGGTGATCCTATGGGTTATGGTGCCATGGAATACGTTTATGCGCAGATGGCCCAGGCCTGTGGTATTCAGATGATGCCCTGTTATTTATTGGCAGAAGGTGATCGCCGCCATTTTCTGACCCAGCGATTTGACCGCGCCGGTAACGACAAAATACATATGCAGACGCTTAATGGTCTGGCGCATGTGGATTACAAAAAACCGGGCAGTTTTTCCTACGCCGAATTGTTTGCCGTAGCGCGCCGGTTAAAACTGAGTGCGCCTGAAGCGGAACAGATTCTGCGCCGTATGATATTTAATATCGTTGCCCGCAATCATGATGATCATGCCAAAAATACCGCGTTTTTGTACCTTAACCGGAAATGGTCGCTGGCGCCGGCCTATGACCTTGCATACAGCTATAAACCCGGTAGCCCCTGGGTGAACAGCCACTGGATGAGTTTAAATGGCAAGCGTGATGCCTTTACCCGTGAGGATATCTATTCACTGGAAAAGCTCAGTCCGTTGTTCAGTCGTAGAAAACTTAATACGGTTATTGATGAGGTCATTGAGCAGGTTTCCCGCTGGCCGCAGCTGGCAAAAGAACAGGGTGTGCCTTTGTCACTGGTGAATGAAATTACGGCGAATCTGCGGCTGACTTTATGAGTAAAAAAATTCTTCTGCTGTCTGCCTATCGCTCTGACAGTCATGCCAGCTGGGCGAAATGGCTGACACAGAATCTGGCCGCCGACTGGCGTGTGCTGGAATTACCCGGACGTTATTATCGCTGGCGCATCCGTGGTAATCCGCTGAGCTGGCTGGATGAATTGCCTGAGCTTCTGCACGATTGGCAACCTGAGCGTATTTTGGCCACCTCGATGGTGGATATCGCCACTATTAAGGGTTTGTTTCCGCAGCTGGCGGCGGTACCGGTCAGTTATTATTTTCACGAAAACCAGTTTGCCTATCCGCAGGGGGAAGGTCAGCACAACTCGGTTGATCCGATGATGGTACAGCTGTATGGCGCGCTGGCAGCCGATGAATGCTTATTTAATTCGGATTTTAATCGCCAGACGTTTTTAACCGGTGTGGATGTACTGTTAAAAAAACTGCCGGATTGTAAACCGTCGTCGTTATCTGATCGTCTCAGGAAAAAATCAACCGTGCTGCCGGTGCCGGTTAATTCCGTGGCTGCCGGTAAAAAAATCCCCGGTCTTATTGTCTGGAATCACCGCTGGGAATACGACAAAAAGCCTGAATCGTTTTTACAGTTACTGCAGTTACTGAAAGCTCAGGGCGTTGATTTTAAACTGGCGCTGCTGGGTGCACGGGCGCAAAAAATACCGGCGGCATTAACCCATATCCGCAATGAGTTTTCTGCACAGATTCTGGTCGATGCTATGGTCAGCCGTGCTGATTATGAATACTGGCTGGGGGCTGCTGAAGTGGTTATCAGTACGGCCATCCATGAATTTCAGGGGTTGTCGGTGCATGAAGCGGTCAGTGCCGGAGCCGTACCTGTGGTGCCTGATGATTTGTGTTATCGCGAACAATATCCTGAAGCACTGCGTTACCCGCCCGCTGATACTGATGCGGCGGTTGCTGTTATCCGTGCGGTATTCTCTGGCAAAGACGGTTGTTTACCACCGGCAGCAGTGACCAGTTCTGCCGATGCCTGGCGGCAATGGTTACGTTATTGCTGAGCCAGCAGGTCGTACAGCGCTTCGAGAATTTTGCTCAGGTTACCATCCATATCTTTGGCTTTTCCCGCCATATCATCCAGCCTGGCGGTCGTCTGATTCGCCAGTTTCATTAATTTTTTCTCCTGATCCTCTTCAAGGCCAAGGCTGAATAACATGCCTTCGAGGCGAATCACCATGTCGCTGACGGTGTTGGTGACGCTTTCGGTATAGGCATTAATATCATTACTGGTCAGGCGGATGTTGTCTTCAGCCAGGGCAATCAGGTCACGCAAAAATTGTGTACGCTGCTGGCTGAGATTGGACTCCGCAGCAATGGACTGCGCGCGGCCATTGGCAATATCGGCGAGCACCGCCAGATGGTCTTTGAGGCGGCCATAGCGGGCTTCATCGTCCAGGGGCATATTCTTGATCAGAATAATTACCATGCCGCTGTGAATAACGGTGCGGACACCCAAATGGGTAATCCGCTGGTCGACATTGCGGAATTTCATCAGAACTTTTGCCTCCATCGAACCGGCGGTGCAACCCAGCAGTACCGGTTCCGCTTCGTCAATCAGCACGCAGCAGTTGAGGCCGAACTGGGCTGCGACGGTCATAATGGCAACGGCGAGGGCGCTGCCTTTCTGAATGGCCTGAACTTCTTTTACAAAATGGATAATCTGGCCCAGCTCACTGGAGCTGGTCATGGCTTCCATCGCCACATTCATGGCTTCGTGCGATTGCGCAATGGCCTGCTTGCGTGACAGGCAACGCTGCAGATGAAACTCAATCTTTTCCAGCAGCAGGGTGCCGTCAATGGGCTTGGTCAGGTAATCATCGGCGCCGGCTTCAAAACCGGCAAGACGCTCTTCGGCACTGTCTCTGGCAGAAACAAATATCACCGGAATGGTCGCGCTGCGCGCCGTTTTACGGATTGTCAGGCAGGTATGGTAGCCACTGATTCCCGGCATGTTGATATCCAGCAGGATCAGGTCCGGCTCTTCCTGCTCCAGCATGCTCAGGCATTGTTCCCCTGATTCAGCTTCGCTTATACGGTATTTGTCTTCCAGCAGGCTACGCAGCAGCAGGCGGTTGTCGGCAGCGTCATCGACGATATAAATCAGTGGTTGGGGTGTCATGCGTTTTCTCCATTACTACGGCTGTATGGCTGATCCCTGGCCGGAGGCCTTATTTTCTGGCCCGCAGTTAACGGGTGGACGTTATCTCTCAGTCTAGACGCGGAAGACGAGGGGGCAATGTTGGGGCTGGCATCTGCGGATTTGCGTGGTTTTACAGCAGGTTATGGCGGGATAGAAGGCAGCGGGGGGGGGACGACTGCGGTTTTTCCGGATTGTGCGCATTTGCGGGTCTGTTAATGCGGGTTTAACAGACCCGGACTGGAGGTGCTATTTGCTTAAGGCCTCTTTGACCGATGCCGGAAGCTCGCCGTCCCACTTTTTATAGATCGGGAGCAGCTTATTTTCCCGCCCGAGGACAGGCATGCGCTCGTTGTAAATATCAATCAGAACCTGCGACAGTGGTGTGTTGGCAAAGCCGATGTAGATGTCGGTGCCTTCAGGCATTTCGTTCATAACGTAGTGCGTCATATCCAGATTGTTGGCGGCTACGGTCGCGGCAATTTCGTCCCACTCATCAATCAGGTAATCAATTTTTCCGGCTTCGAGCAGTTCCAGTCCCAGTGCAGTGGTGCGGTATTCCAGCAATTCAAAGTCACGTTGGTCCGCTTCAATAACATCGTAGTCTTTTATCCAGCCGACATTTTTATTACTCAGGCTGGCCTTGCCATTCCAGGGCAGATTGCGTTTAGCCAGGGTTAATACAGACATGTATTCCACATCGATGGCGTAGTCCGGAAAAAGCAGGTCTTCTTCGGTTTCTTTGTATTCACCGGCAATGGCGTTGTAAACACGGTATTTGGTAACCATCTTCATCGCCCGGTTCCAGGGGACGTTGGCTGTTTTCACCTTAACCTGTGCCGGCTCGTAGATCGCCTTCAGTAATTCCCAATAGAGCCCGGTACCATCAGCGTTGGTAAAACCTTCCCATTCGGGGGCAACCACACTGATCGACTTGATATTTTCACGATTGAAAACTGAATTTTTTTCGGCGGTTTCCGCGGCTGCAAACAGACTGCTGAAAGACAGCAGTAAAAGGATAAGGTACTTGGGCATAAGAAGGCCTTGGCATGAATGATCCCTTAATGGTAACACCTGTGGCGCGGTCTTCTTGTTCAGAGTGTCCGGAATTACAAAATAAAACGCAGAGAACCGAAGTACTTCTGCGTCCTGATTTCTACTGATTTTTTTATTATTTGCGTCCGTTCAGTTCGTCCAGTTTGCGCAGCATAATGCCCATGATCTGTTGATACAGCAGGCTGCCGCTGTGCAGATCTTCGACACCCATGTCTATGCTGGGGTTATCATTAACCTCAATAATAACGGCGCGGTCGCCGCTTTCTTTCAGGTCCACACCATAAAAGCCATTACCCATGCACTTGGCTGCTTTCAGTGCGGTCTTGATGACTTTTCTCGGAACTTTATCGACCGACATTGCATCGGCATTGCCGGATTTATGCGAGCGCGCGCTGTGGTTGTAAATCTGCCAATGGCTTTTGGCCATAAAATAGCGGCAGGCGTAAATGACCTGATTGTCCATAATGCCGATGCGCCAGTCGTAATCGGTGGGCATAAATTCCTGCAGCAGTAAAATCGCTGAGCGCTGACTCAGACGCTCGATGCATTCAATCAGTTGTTCGCGGTCTTTGGCTTTTTCCACCCCGATAGAAAACGAACCGTCCGGCACTTTAACAATCACCGGCAAGCCCAGCTCGGCAATCAGACCGTCGAGATCATAGGGCTGGTTACCCATAATCAGACGGGTTTTCGGCGTGTCGACTTCAAAGCGCTGCAGACGTTCGTGCAGATACACTTTATTCGAGCAGCGCATAATGTCGGTGGGACTGTCGATCACCAGCAGGCCCTGATTTTCTGCATTCTGGGCTATCTGGTAGGTGTGATGATCCACGCGGGTGGTTTCGCGGATAAACAGCGCGTCGTATTCGCCAATGCGGGACGCATCTTTCCAGGTAATAAAATCGACATTCAGGCCGAGGTCTTTACCGGCTTTTTCAAAGGCTTTTAAGGCGCCTTTGTTGGATGGCGGCAAGGCTTCTTCCGGGTTGTGCAGAATGGCAAGGTCGTATTTAAAGCGTTTACCCGAACGGCGGTTACGCCAGATTTTATGGCTGAAGGCATCCAGTGCTTCGGCAAAGCGGGTCTGGCCAGCATCGTCCAGATCATCAAGTGAACAGCAGTGCACGCGGCTGATGGTCCATACACCGGGCTGGTGACGGGTCAGGATGATATCCAGTACAGGAAAACCAAAGGTATCAAAAATACGGCGGGCAACGGCTGCCAGCTCCGGCTGTTCGCTCTGGCCGAAGTAAATGCGTAACGGCAGCTGCTGGCTGTCGGCATCGCGTTTTTTGTAGAGGCTGTCGAGCTGACGTCCGTAGCGCAGTGGCAACGGCTGGCCGGATTCAAAGCTGTTCAGCTCGCGGATGGCGCGCACCGACGGAAATACCTGACCGCCGCGGGCCTCGGCTAGCAGAGAGCCATAGTATCCTGTGCTCAGGTAGCTGTAGTCGCGGCAAAGGTTGATGACGTAGCCGCGGGTCTCGGCGAAGTCGCGCAGGTATTGCTCAATCGCAATCACCTGATTGGTCGGATAAAACGGACTCCAGTCCGTCAGCTGATCGACAAGCACGAGCAAAGGTTTCATAACATATTCCGCAGAATGAGACCGATAAAATAAGGTGGTTGCTGAGCCCGAAAGGGCGTCTGGTCAGACTCCGGATCAACGCTCTGGTTCGTGCCGGATTGCGGCGTAAGAAAAAGGGCAGTCCATCGCCTGACGGTTGTCAGCGTCAGCAGGCAGCGGCACCAGAACAGTGCTGGCTGAAAAATCATAGTATGCAGGGGGCGCGACTTTCGCCAGTAAAAAAATAGCGCTGGCGCTACTTTTTTTCGGCGGAGGTGAAGACTATGCTCAGCGGCATTATCAGACCGTGCGCTATGCGTCCGGCTGATCTTTTCTGGCTCTGAAAATTACGGATTTTTATGCATCCCCGACTGGCGGAAATTAGCGACGTTGCGGCGTTGAGTGCACTTGAAGCGCAGGTATTCAGCGGTGACTGTCTGAATGCGCGGCGCTTTCGCCATTTTATCCGCAGCGAGCACAGTGAGCTCTGGTGTCTGGATCATCCGCAGGGCGGCATCCAGGCCTATGCGCTGGTGCTGTTTCATCGCGGCACCTCGCTGGCGCGTCTGTATTCTCTGGCGGTTGCGCCTGAAGCCCGCGGACAGGGGCTGGGGCTGCAATTGCTGCGCTGGGTGGAAGAGCGGGCGCTGGCCCGTCACGTATTATTTATGCGCCTTGAAGTACGCAAGGACAACGCTGGCGCATTGGCCTTATATGAGCGTTATGGCTACCGCCGGTTGCGTACCCTCAAACAGTATTACGAGGATGGTGCCGATGGCTGGCGTATGGAAAAACACCTGCGCGGTGCAATTCCGGTACCGGATAAAATACCGTTTTATGCCCAGACCACACCTTTTACCTGCGGCCCGGCCGCCTTGCTGATGGCGATGCGCAGTCTGGATAAAAACGTGGTGCTTAACCGCCTGCATGAGCTGAACCTGTGGCGCGAGGCGACCACTATTTATCTGACCACGGGTCACGGCGGAACCTCACCGCAAGGTTTGGCTCTGGCGGCGCACAGTCGTGGTTTTGCGGTGCAGTTGTGGCTGTCGGATATTCGCGTGGCGTTTCTGGATGGTGTACGCAGTACCCATAAGCGTGACGTTATCCAGCTGGTCGGTGATGATTTTCAGGCGCGCTGTGACAGCGCCGGGATTATTACCGAGGTCGGCACTAAAAGTGTGGATGACCTGCGTCAGGCGCTGGCGGTTGGTTACCGCATTCTGTTGTTAATCAGCACCTGGCGTCTTAACCGCAATAAAGCGCCGCACTGGGTGTGGCTGGTGTCGGTGGATGACCATTACGGCTATATCAATGACCCGGATGTGGATGCCGATCTGGATCAGGTGGCGACCGATAACCTCTATGTGCCGGTCAGCCTCGACAATCTGGCGCGCATGATTCAGTACGGCACGGCACAGTATGGAGCGGCGGTATTGCTCTCTGAATCGCCACAGCCGGTTCAGGAGGCTGCGTGCACGTAAGGCTCGGTACGTTGCGGGTCGTACAGCTCGTCAAATTCCGGCGCGCGCTCTGAGCGCAGCGCCACCCAGCCGGCGACATCTTCACGCCATTCTTCCATTGGCCGTATCAGCGGCGCCGCCAGCATCTTGGCTTCGGTGCCACGGGTTGCAAATACCAGAACCTGTTCCACTTTGTATGCCTGTAATGCCATGCCTGTTGCTCCGCGATTATCTGACTCTGTGCCGGTCGTGAATACTGCGACCGGGCGGCACTTTATACCAGAAGAGAGGCGTTCAGCCTATGCCGGAACTGTGTACGGGAGGATCTCCGGTCATCAGAAAACAGCGCAAGTGGCGCGAAAAAACGTAACAAAAACAAAGAGTTCTGCTATATGCTGTACGGCAGTCCCGGATGGACTGCGCTGAATACTCTCCGCTGACAGCGACGTTTTAACGAACGACGACAAAAAGTTAATTAACGACGACAAAAAGAGATTCCATATGCTGAACCTTGTCCGTTTCCGCCCCATTGCATCTGCCAGTGCTGCTGCATTGTTGCTGGCATCATCTGCTGTGATGGCGATGTCGCAACCGCCGCAGTCGCTGAACAGCGAGATTGTATTTACCAACAGCACGCTGGAAACCCTGCAGGTCAGTCTGCAGGGGGATGCCAACGCTGAACTGGTCAGTGCTGAAGTACCGCCGCTGGCAACCCGTACCCTGGCCCGTCTGATCCGTGATGCCGCAACTGACAGCAGTCTGGTGCTGAACCTGAGCTCCGATGCTGATCAGTTTGTATTGCAGCAAAATACTACCGGTCTGAACGTCAGCTTTGCCGCCAGCGGTAATGGCTGGAATCTGGCTGGCCAGAGTGATGACAGTATTCACCGTCAGGCCGCGACTATTGAAGGCCGCGCCGCCACGCTGGCGGTTAAAGGCGAAAGTCTGAGTGATGGTGGCATTATCCGTTATGTGCTGCAGGAGCAGGATAATAAGCCTGCCGCACGAGCCCCTGGTGATTTCAGCCTGCTCAGCTACAACATCTGGGCGACCACAATTTTCGGTTCGAAGAAAGTTTCCACCCGCCTGACGCAAATGCCGCAGGTGATGGCTGACTACGATGCGCTGGTACTGACCGAAGTGTTTGATCTGGCAGAAAGCAATGCGCTGCTGGATGAGTTGCGTGCTGAGTATCCGTATCAGACCGGTGATATTTTTAAACTCGGTAAGGTGCTGGGTTCCGGTACCCGTATTCTGTCGCGCTGGCCAATCGTGCTGGAAGATTCACACGCCTACAGCGATTGTGATGGTATTCAGTGTGCGGCTACGCGTGGGGTGATTTATGCGAAGTTGAACAAGCAGGGCAAAACGTATCACCTGTTCGCCACCCATACCCAGTCGTCCGATGACGATGCCAACCGCAACGCCCGTCTGGCCCAGTTGCAGGAAATGGGGGATTACATCCGCAGCCTGAACCTGCCTGCCGATGAGCCGGTGCTGATGGCCGGTGACTTTAACGTTAATAAAATCGGCCTGCCTCAGGATCGTGATTATCTCGAAGCTGTGCTGAATGCCCGTGAGCCGCAGAATACCGGCCACACGCTGAGTTTTGATTCCAACACCAACCACTGGGCGGAAGCACCGTATCTGGAATATCTGGATTACACACTGGTCAGCAATGTTAACCAGCCGGCAGTGAGTGCCACGCAGGAAATTATTGCGCCGCGTTCGCTGCAGGATAACCTCTGGGGCGAATGGGATTTATCGGATCACTATGCCGCCCGTGGCCTGTTCCGCTTTGACGACAGCAATGTCGTCCGCAGCGCATTTCCTTATGCCGGTGACGTTGTGCATTTGCAGACTGCGAATGGCCACTTCCTGCGTGCAATGAGCGGCGGTGGCAGCTTTGTCTCGGCGGGTTCATCGCAGGTTGGAACCTGGGAAAGCTTTATTATGGCCAGCCTGGCTGAGGGTAAGGTGGCTCTGCAGGCGCGCAATGGCGGTTATGTTGGTCTGGATTCTTACCTGCTGGGCACACTGACTACCGGGCACAGTAAAGACAGTGCAGCAGCACAGTTTGAACTGGTAAACCTCGGTAATGACCGCGTGGCCCTGAAAGCGGATAACGGCAAATATCTGCGTGCTGATTTTGGCGGTGGTGCCGGTGCCAGTGCTGGTTCCGCCGATATTGGTGCTAATCAGACCTTTGTGCTGATTCGCCCATAAAGCGGAGTCTTTAGCAGATATAAAAAACGGAGCAGCAGCTCCACTACTGTCCCACAGCTTGGAGTGACATCGTCACTCCAAGCTACAGTATTCATCAACGACTGTTTTTCAATCTGAAACGCCTTTCCGGGGCAAGCCCCTGGCCCCCTGCAAGGAGAGGTATCTCCTTACAATCCTCTCTTTTCGGCGCGTCCGGCTTCTTCCAGCCAACGGCAATGATTATGCGGCACGCAAAACAATTCGCCCCGGAACGACATTTTAAAACAACAGCAATTTGTATCGTTCCGGGGCAGGGTTTTGCTCTGAAGGCCGCAGAATCATCTGGTTGTCTGGCGCCGCACGATCGCCGGTGACAGCAACCCGCTCAGCCGTATTTCATAGGAAACCGTGTTTGAGACATGATATTTAAAAGAATGCGTTTGATTTGAAAAACGACATCGCGGTGACGGTTTTCTGCGCCTCTGGGGCCGCCGCAGAAACCGCTGATATGTCTGGCCTGTCCGCAGGGATGCGGACAAGCGGCTCCGGCCATGGATGGCCGATGAGGCGCGCGGCCAGTAGATATCAAGGTTTCAAGGAATACGGCCCAGAAAGCGCGAAGCTGGGGTCGGCCCGCCGGCAAGGGGATAAGTTCCCCTGGGAGGCAGCAGGCCTTGATGTTAAAAAATGCTGTTTTTGCTAGCTACGGTGCTGATTAAAAACTGTGGGACAGCAGCTCCGTTTTTTTATGGTTGTCGTTTAGCGTTAACGTTTAAACGGCAGCAGGCTGCGTGCCTGTTGCTCATAAATAATAACCTGAGCTTCTTCTTCCTGCGCAAAGTGCGCAACGGCCTGCTGGAATTCCGGCTGCATTAGCTGGTGATAACTGAAGGTGCTGACCGGCGTAAATCCACGGCTGATTTTATGTTCTCCCTGGGTGCCCGGATCAAAGCGCTGCAGATTATTTTTTATGCAGAATTCAATGCCCTGATAATAACAGGCCTCAAAATGCAGACCGTCGATATCCTGCTGACAACCCCAGTAGCGACCGTAGAGCGTCGTGTCATCAAAAAAATACAGGGCAGAGGCCAGAAGCTGGCCGTCTTTTTCGGCCTGTACCAGTAACATTTGTCGGGATAAATGCTGGCGGCATAACTGAAAAAACGTTTCGTTCAGATAGCCCTGAGAGCGCCGGCGCCAATAGGTTAATTGATAGCACTGATAAAAAAAGTGTATGTCGGCGGCGCTGATATTATCGGCGGTTTTTTGCACAATATTGATGCTCATGTCCTGCAGGCGCTGGCGTTCTTTACGCACATTTTTGCGTTTGCGGCTGGCAAAGGACTGCAGGTAATGATCAAAACTTATATAGCCCTGATTAAACCAGTGAAACTGGCAGCCGCGCCGGCGTACCGGTGGCATTGCCTGTGTGGTTGCGGACTTACAAAGTGTATCCAGCAGCACTTTGTCGCCGGGAGCGATAAAGTTAAGGTGCCAGCCGGATAACTGCTGCGCTGAACAAAATGCCTGTACCGCCTGTAATGCATCCTGCCAGGCTTTCTGTACTTGTATGTCTGACGTAGCGTTATGCAACAGCCGGGGGCCACTTGCCGGAGTAAAAGGAGCGGCCCATAACAGCTTGGGATAATATTCCAGCGCATAGCGCTGATAGGCTTCGGCCCAGCTCCAGTCAAATACATATTCGCCGTAACTGTGCGTTTTGCGGTAGCAGGGAATGATTATTTCGGCCTCACCCTGAGTATCAAAGCGCACCAGATACTGTACCTGCCAGCCGCTGTCGTGTTCATGGTCTTCGTTGTTGTTGCCGCTGCTGCCGGAGCCAATGCAGCCACTGTGTTCGAGAGCAGCGAGAAAGCGGTAACCAAGAAAGGGATAATCCCCCGCGCTGTTGCGCTGCAGTTTTTGCCACTGAGTTTCAGGGATGGCGCTAATGCTGGTGATCAGGTGGAAATCCTTCATTCAGAGCGATCCGTAGTCTTTGTGGGTTGCATATCAGTATCTGCGGCAGAATATTTGTCAGCTTATCTGTGAAAGCAGTGACCTTGCGCAGTCTCAGGCCTATCATAATGACTGGAATAACTACTGCGGAGGGAATTATGTTCCGTCTTGATGAACGACTGCAATCGGATACCACGCTGATCGGCCGCCTGCCACTGAGCCAGGTGCTGCTGATGAACGACAGCCGTTACCCATGGGTGATTCTGGTACCGGCCCGTAACGATGTGTTTGAAATTTATCATCTGTCTGAAGAAGACCGGATGCAGCTGGCCAAAGAATCCAGCTGGGTGCTGGAAAAAATGGCCGATCATTTTTCTGCCAAATCCATGAACGTCGCCGCGCTGGGTAATGTGGTTGCTCAGTTGCATGTACACCATATAGCCCGTTTCGCTGATGACCCTGCCTGGCCGGGCCCTGTCTGGGGACACAGTCCGGCGGTGCCGTACAGTGCAGCAGCCCTGGAGGAGCGTGTGCATGAGCTGAAAAGTTTATTTTCCAGTCATTTTGTTGAAGACCTGCACGCTGAGGATGACGAAGAAAACAACGTCTATTGGTAATGTCTGAGCCGGAGAAACTATATGATTGTGTTACGCCGTTTTATGAATAACCCGCTCAGAAATTTTAATTATCTGATCGCCTGTGCAGAAACCCGTCAGGCCATTGCCCTTGATCCTCTGGATGGCGAAGGCATGGTGCAATTAGCCGCTGAACAGGGGTTGGATATCCGGCTGATTATTAATACCCACGAGCACCATGATCATATTGACGGCAATCCGGCGGTGCAGGCTGCAACCGGTGCGCCCATCTGGGCGCATAAAAATGCGCTGGGAAAAATCCCTAATCAGGCGCATGGTCTGGATGCCGGTGATGTGATTGAACTGGGTACGTTACGGTTTAATGTGTTGTTTACGCCCGGTCATACACCGGTACATTTATGCCTGCTGGCACCGGTGTCGGAGCACGAACCTGTGCCGGTGTTATTTTCCGGCGATACCTTATTTAATGCCTGCGCCGGTAATTGTTATAACGGCGGTAATGTCGACACTATGTACGATACTTTTGTGTCGCAGCTGCTGCCATTGCCGGATGAAACTTTGCTTTATCCGGGGCACGATTATATGAAAAATAATCTGGCTTTTGCCCTCGACCGGGAACCGGGAAATGCGATGGCAGGTTACTGGGCTGATCAGGTGTCAGCCTTTTCTCCGGACGATATGCCGGTGATGACGCTGGGGCAGGAACGTGAATATAACCCGTTTTTACGTCTGCACGAGCCGCGTATCCGTGAGCGTTTGAAAGAAGAGCACTTTCCGCAGCTGGGTGACAGTGATCGCGATGTATTCCGGGCGCTGCGCAGCCTGCGTGATCAGTGGTAAATAGCGCACTCAGCTCTGGTCAGAGCAATGTGCGGATGCTGTCCGCAACTCCTTCACCCCAGCGGGCGTAGCCTTCAGCGTTGGGGTGATAACCATCTTCTGCCATCCATTGTGGCTGCAGCGGCAAGCTGATCGCCGCATGATGCCAGCCCTGCTTACTGCATAAGTGTCTTATTTGTTTATCCAGTTGCCAGGCGCGCAAACCAAGAAAGCGGTTCAGTGGGGCAGGCAGCGCAGGGAAATCCTGCATCGGCGGCACCTGAGTAAATACAACCTGAGTTCCTGCCGGCAGGTGGGCTGTTTCATGCTGAATAATACGGCGCAGCTGGCGTCGCCATTGGTGGGCAGCAGTCAGACCTGTGGTGTCATTCACGCCCAGGGTAATCAGCAACAGTGCTTTCTGATATGGCGCTTGCTCCGGGGCTTTATCTTCTTCTGCAATGATGTCTTTTAACTGCGCTGCGCGGATGCCGCTTTGTGCAATCGCCTGCCATTGCACCGCTAATTGTTCACTGGCCAGTGCCCGGGCAATACAGGCGGTGAGGCCATTGCTGATGCTGCTGATACCCACACCGGCGACGGTGCTTTCGCCAATATGACGCAGCAGCAGACTGTGCGCTGGCTGTTGTAATTTAGGTTCAGTGCCAGAGCGCAGCCCGCTGGCTTCAGGCAGGCGCAGGGTATCGCGTTTAACGGTTTTTCCCTGATAAATAATCCAGGGCAATACCGGCAGCAACGGCAGATACAGCAGATAGCTGAGCAGTAACGTCAGTCGTGATGTCATGGTGCGCTTTCCAGCAGGCGGCGAATACGTTGTTGCAGGGCAGGAATTGCCTCCTGCTCAAACCAGGGGTGTTTTTTCAGCCACAGCTGATTACGTGGTGAAGGATGCGGCAGGGCAAAAAAATCGTGGGGAAAGTCCCGCCAGTGCGCAACGCGTTCGCTCAGGTTGCGATAATCATCGTTTAAATAGTAGTTCTGTGCATATTGCCCGATTAACAGCGTCAGGCGGATATTGGGCATGGCTGCCAGTAACTGCGCATGCCAATGCGGTGCACACTCCGGGCGCGGTGGTAAATCTCCGTTTTTACCTTTTCCCGGGTAGCAGAATCCCATCGGCATAATGGCGACTTTGCTGTCGTCATAAAACACATCATTGCTGATGCCCAGCCACTGCCGCAGTCGCTGGCCGCTGGCGTCGTCCCAGGGTATTCCACTGGCGTGAACTTTGGTTCCGGGTGCCTGGCCAATAATCAGCAGACGCGATGTTGCCGCCGCGCGGACAACCGGGCGTGGCCCAAGTGGCAGGTCAGCAACACAGCGGGTGCAATGTTCAATCTCGTTGAGCAGTGGAATTAACTCAGACATGTTCAGCGGCCAATGGCAGGTATCTGTGCATGGTGGCGTGTTCCGGAGCCAAAATCAAAAAACAGACCGGTGAAGTTCCGGGCAAAAAAAAGCGGCCGGTGTAAACACCGGCCGCTTAACGATGTGCCGGCTGCCCGGAAGCGCACCAGCCATTGCTGCATGGGCAATGGATTACATCGCCATGTCTTTCAGTTTCTTCAGTGGCAGAACTTTAACCTTGGTGCTCGCAGGCTTAGCTGCAACATCCATGGTTTCACCCGGACGGAATGGGTTCGGCACATTTTTGCGGGCTTTTTGCGCAGGTTTTTTGATGGTCTTGATTTTCAGCAGGCCTGGCAGAATGAATTCACCAACGGCACGCTTTTTCACGTGACGTTCGATCAGAACGGTCAGTTCTTCCAGTACAGCGTTAACGTCTTTACGGGCCAGACCAGTCGTTTCTGCGATTTCGTTCAGCAGTTGGGTCTTGCTGTATTTTTCAGCAATAGCAGTGGTCTTACGTGCTGCCGGTGCGGCTGCCTTGGCAGCAGGTGCTTTGGCTACGGCTTTTTTAGCCGCAGGCGCTTTAGCGACGGCTTTCTTTGCAGGTGCTTTGGCTACGGCTTTTTTAGCCGCTGGTGCTTTGGCAGGGGCTTTGGCAACCGCTTTTTTCGCAGGAGCTTTCGCCGCCGGAGATTTTCTTGCAGCCATGGTCTGATCCTTTTGGTTTTGTTGTTCCGGGTTCGGGCTTCTCCGTGGCAGGCTGACGTTGAGATGCTGCATATTATCGGAGAGGCCAGAGAATTCTTATGTAAAAAAAAGGGCGAGGCAAGCACCTGAGCCCTGTTTTTTCGGGGTTTTTCGTCACAAAACGTGATTTGCGACTATCTGATACGGTTTTTTGCGGAAATTCACCGGTCTTTTATGCCAGCTTTTTCAGTACCCAACCGAATATGCCACTGTAGCGCACCGGGAACCAGCGTTGAATACGGTCCATCAGACGGGCGTCAGCACCGATCAGAATACGGCGTTTTTGTTGTTTTACCCCGCTGAGAATCACATCAGCGGCTTGTGCAGGGGTTGTGCGTGCCATCTTTTCAAACTCTGCAATCTGGGTGGCGTGGTCTTTCTCGCCAGCCAGAGAAGTTTTCATGCGGCCATTGCGGACGATGTTGGTTTTAATGCCGCCGGGATGTACGGTGGTGACAAAGACGTTGGTATCGGCCAGTTCCTGACGCAGGGATTCGGTAAAGCCGCGCACGGCAAATTTGGTCGCGTTGTAGGCGGCCTGGGTTGGCAGGGCAATGATGCCAAAAATACTGGAAATATTAATAATGGCGGCCTCTGGTCGGCTCTGCAGGTGCGGCAGGAAGGCTTTGGTGCCGTAGACCACGCCCCAGAAGTTAATATTTACAATCCACTCCATGTCGTCGTAACTCATATTAGCGACGGTTTCTGATAAGGCGACACCGGCATTATTGATCACAGCATCAACCTGACCATGGTCGGCGACCACCTGTGCGGCATAGGCTTCGAATGCATCGCGGTCGGCAACGTTCAGGGGGCAGAGGGTTACTTTGCCGTGGCCGCTCAGTAATGAGCGGGTTTCTTCCAGGCCTTTCATATTGACGTCGGACAGTGCCAGGTGGGCACCTTCGCGGCTCAGCTGCTGGGACAGTGCCCGGCCAATGCCGGAAGCTGCGCCGGTGATGACAACAACTTTATTGGAAAATGACTGCATGGGTTTGCTCCGCTGATGTTCTGCTGAAGTGAGGGATGCTCACGGCTGTTATTGTTTTAGGCTGTGCAGACTACCTGAGTGAGGAGGGGGCTCAAGGTGGATTTGTGACGATCCGCAGGGCTTTTTGCCATAACCGGCAGTGCCTTTGCTGCAGGTTGGGCCTGAGGTTGCAGGAATCCGGCTGCTGAGGTATCGGATCGCCGTTAAAATCCGTTATACTGCCCGCCTTTTATTTCCGGCCCGCCTTCTATTTACGGCCTGTCGGCAACTTCATTGACGATTCAGATGCAGGACCAAGCGATGCGCACACATTATTGTGGTGATATCAACGAAACCTTGATCGACCAAACCGTAACCTTCTGTGGCTGGGTGCATCGTCGCCGCGACCACGGGGGCGTGATTTTCCTCGACATCCGTGACCGTGAAGGTCTGGTGCAGGTGGTGTTTGACCCTGACACTGTGGATGCTTTCAATGCCGCTGACAGCGTACGCTCTGAGTTTGTTGTACAGATCAGTGGTCGCGTGCGTGGCCGCCCGGAAGGCACCACCAATGCCAATATGAAAACCGGTCTGATCGAAGTTCTGGGTAAAGAAATCACCATCCTGAACAAGGCCGCAACACCACCGTTCCCGCTTGATGGTTACAGCGATGTGGGTGAAGAGATTCGTCTGAAGTATCGCTTTATGGATATGCGTCGTCCGGAAATGCAGGACAAACTGCGCTTCCGTTCAAAGGTGACTTCGCATGCCCGCCGTTATCTGGAAGAGCAGGGTTTTCTCGATATTGAAACCCCGATCCTGACCCGCGCAACGCCGGAAGGTGCGCGTGATTATCTGGTGCCAAGCCGTACCCATGAAGGTTCTTTCTTCGCACTGCCACAGTCGCCACAGCTGTTTAAGCAGCTGCTGATGGTTGCCGGTTTTGACCGTTACTACCAGATTGCCAAGTGTTTCCGTGACGAAGATCTGCGTGCTGACCGCCAGCCGGAATTTACCCAGATCGACGTTGAGGCTTCGTTTATTAACGAAGACGACATCATGGGTATCGCCCAGGGCATGATCAAAGAAATCTTCCAGAAAGAACTGAATGTTGATCTGGGCGACTTCCCGCGTATGCCATATTCCGAAGCGATGAACCGTTACGGTTCTGACAAGCCGGATATGCGTATTCCGATGGAAATCGTTGACGTTGCTGAATTCCTGCAGGATATCGAATTTAAAGTCTTTGCTGCTCCGGCCAAAGATCCGAAAGGCCGTGTTGCTGCACTGAAAGTACCGGGCGGCGCTGAGCTTTCCCGTAAGCAGATTGACGATTACACCAAGTACGTTGGTATTTACGGTGCCAAAGGTCTGGCCTGGATTAAAGTCAACGAAATCGAAAAAGGTGTTGAAGGCCTGCAGTCGCCGATCATCAAGTTTATCGGCGACGATAACACCATGAAGATCATGGCCAAGCTGGACGCGAAGAACGGCGATATCGTTTTCTTCGGTGCTGATAAAGCCAAGATCGTGAACGAAGCGCTGGGCGCCCTGCGTTGCAAGGTTGCTGCCGATCTGAACATGTACACCTCTGAGTGGGCGGCATTGTGGGTTGTTGATTTCCCGATGTTCGAAGAGAACGACGATGGCTCTGTAACTGCACTGCACCATCCGTTCACCGCACCAAGCTGTTCTCCGGAAGAGCTGGAAAAAGACCCGCTGAACGCGCTGTCCCGTGCTTACGATATGGTTCTGAACGGCTGTGAGCTGGGCGGTGGTTCTATCCGCATTCACGACCAGAGCATGCAGCAGAGCGTTTTCCGCGCGCTGGGCATTTCTGAAGAAGAGCAGCGTGAAAAATTCGGCTTCCTGCTGGATGCCCTGAAGTTTGGTGCACCACCACACGGTGGTCTGGCTTTCGGTCTGGATCGTCTGATCATGCTGATGACCGGCGCCAGCTCTATTCGTGAAGTGATTGCCTTCCCGAAAACCCAGTCAGCTGCTTGTGTGATGACTCAGGCTCCGGGTGCGGTTAATAACACCCAGCTGCGTGAGCTGCACATTAAACTGCGTGAAAAGCCAAAAGCTGCGGAATAATTCCGGCAGACTGATGGGTAAAAAAACGGGAGCGCAGGCTCCCGTTTTTTATGCTGCAAGGATATTCATATGGATAAGAAAATAAGTGCCAACCCGGCGTTGCTGTCGTTGTCGGAAGTTGCCAGTGATGCACATTTGCGGATTCAGCAGGATTTCGCTGATATTAATCCGGTGATCGGGGTCATGCAGGGTATGCGCAGGATGGGGATTCCGGCCGACGTGATGAGTATTGATTGCTTACAGACGCGTAAACGAATTCTTATTGTGTTGCATGATGAACACCCGGGGCTGATTCAATATCAATATACCTTTATTGATCAGGACCCGGGAGATGACTATCAGGCGGTAAAAAATACCGACTTTAACGCAGATGTGTTGTATCACTGGATCAGTGAATACTTTATGAAATGAGATTTCTGAGCACACCCTCTGTCGTACAATTAAGCGTAAGAGGGCGGTCGTTCAGTACATTCCTGCTTCACCGGCCGGGCGCTTTTTAAAGCGTTTATGTACCCAGAAGTACTGAGCCGGATAGTGGAGAATGGCTTTTTCCAGCTCCCTGTTCCAGGCTTCGCAGTCTTGTTGCGCATCGTTACCAAAGCCTTCCAGTTCATCACTGAATTCGTATTCGAAGTTACCATCGGCAAGACGGTGCATACGCATAAATACCACGGCGGCGCCGCTTTCTTGCACGATCCAGGTAGGCGTTGACAGGTTCGCGGCCTGAACGCCGAAAAAGGGAGCAAATAAATCAGACTTGCTGAAGTTCTGATCGCAACCGTACCAGGCCATGCCGCCGTCTTTCAGAAACTGAACCATGTCTTTCAGTTCGTATTTGGTAAAACCATGCACATGATGGCGGTGGCGTCCGTTGACAATCATACGGTTAATAACCGGATTGTCATGGGGGCGGTACATATAGCCGAGGGGGTAATCCCGTGCGACCCGGTCGGCGAAAATAGCCAGAATAAAATCGACGGCGGCGAAGTGGCCACCCATGATCAGTACGCCATTTCCTTTGGCGTGGGCGTTAAACAATTTATCCAGACCAATAACCTTTGCTTTGGCCGAATAACCGGACATGTCCCGCCACCAGGGGTGGGAGGCTTCCAGTGCACCTTTGGTCATTTCCACCATGTTTTCTTCAATCAGTGTTTCTATTTCTGCAGGGGATTTATCCGGAAAGCAGACACTCAGATTACGGCGGCTTATGCGCGTACGGCTTTTCATTCTTTTGCTCAGCACGCGGCCGAGGCGGGCGCCCATTGCATGTTTGGTTTTAACCGGTAGCCAGGCCAGTGACCACATCAGCAGAACGATAATCCAGGCACTCCAGTATCTGGGTTTCAGCAGGGCGGGTGTAAGAGGAATCAGAGCAGATTTAATCATGTAGCGGTTGTTTTGACGGGTAAAAAAGCGGGATTTTAAATCATTCGTAACCTGTTGCTCCATATTAATTCCGGATTTGTTTCCGGGTGAAGGGCTGTATATAAATACCGAAAAAATTTTATGGATAATATCGTAAGGCCTCCCGCAGAGCGGTACGGAAGAAGGGCGATAATGCCGTGGGAGCATTGTTAAAACAAAAGCCGGCAATTACAGGAATTGCCGGCTCGCCTGATCGTGGTTCAGGGCTGAGGAGCTGAACTGCTACAAATGTTCAGCCTTCTGTCTGGCTAATACGGAAAGCTGTTCATCTTTTTTCAGCCATATTTCCGTTACCCATTGCTGGATTTCCAGGCGTAAGGCATCGTCATTCTGATAATCGCCTTTGCTGAAATGCGCAGGAATCGGCAGCTCTTCAATCTGTACCACGGCATGTTTAAAGCGCCCACACATCATGTCCCAGAAGCTTGGAATACCTTGCGGATAATAAATGGTGACATTAGTCAGGGCGCTGAATTTATCCCCCAGTGCCTGAATAGCAAAGGCCAGACCGCCGGCCTTGGGTCTCAGCAGGTGTTTAAAGGGAGATTGCTGGTCACGGTGCTTGGCAACGGTAAAGCGTGTACCTTCGAGGAAATTCATCACACTGGTCGGTGTCAGCGAGAATTTTTCGCAGGCTTTTTGAGTTTCTTTTAAATCATCCCCTGCTTTTTCCGGATGCTTGGCCAGAAACTGTTTGGAATAGCGGCGCATAAAAGGAAAATCGAGAGCCCACCAGGCCTGACCAACAATAGGTACATAAGCCAGTTCTTTTTTAATAAAGAATTTCAGCAGCGGGACTTTGCCGTGATAAATCTGATACAGCACAAAAATATCCACCCAGCTCTGGTGGTTGGCGCTGAGCAGGTACCAGTCTTTTTTACCCTGGCGTGACAGGCCGCGGATATCCCATTGCACGCGGTGAACATGATTGAGCCACCACAGAATGCCGGCCAGCCAGAGGCTGGCGATGGCAGTAATAACAGGATTTGCCAGTTGTTGTGCCTGACGTGCTGGCAGGATGATGCGCAGCAGGATAAAGGCATAAAGAAATACACCAAGAAAAACGGTATGAATCAACAGCGCAAGCGAGCTGATGATACCTGCACAGGTAGTCAGGAAAGTGGGTTTTCCGGCGGAATGTAGTTCAGCTTTGCTCACGTTAGAGTCCGTATCCGGTGGGCGGTTAAGGGTGGTGGCTAATGTTAGATAAAGTGGCGGAGCGCGGCAATCCTATGTTGCGCTGAGGCTGTGTTGCATGCAGGACAATCTGTTGCGCGCTGCCTGTGTTGCTGTGTCAGAAGGAATCTGGGCTTTGGTCATCAATAATCCGGGCTGGAGATTGCTCAGTAAATATCTGGCTCTGTCCGTTACTGTGCGGAAAATAAGCAAGATTGATGATAACGCGCTCATAAAGCCAGTAAATAGCGTCCGGCTCTTCGACCCGGTAACGCTGTTGATAGCGGTATTGCAGCCAGCCATCCTGTAATTGCCATTGAACATAGTCACCGCTGCTGTGGCGCAGACAAATGGCACCATCCTGTTGCTGATAAAACAGAACCCGGTCCAGTTGCCAGCCCTGACTACCGACTTTTTTCAGGCGGAAACGACCATCGGGATAGCGCGAAGACTGGCGGTCGTCGCCATGAATGTCGAGGCGTAATTGCTGGCCATTACCGAGTGGAATATGCGGGAGTTGTTGTATGGATGCGATCGCGCTGCGTTCAGGCTGGCTGTGTCTGAGTGATGCGTAGGGTTCACCGCGCTGCGATTTTTCCCATTGCTGACAATGAATCTGAACCAGATATGCACCCATAATATTGTCCGTTGGCCCGGCAGGCCTGATAAGCAGCGAATGATTGAGCGCATATTAACAGAAAGTTTGGCGGGGACAGAAAGTATGGCGGGGTTGGAGGGGCGACAAAGGCGAGGACAAACCGGGCCATAAGGCCCGGTGTGGTTTGTATTATTGGCTGGTTACCGTTGCGGCAGGCTGAGGGTTTTTCAGGGGTTTGTAGGCCAGCTTGCCATGCATGGTGCGGGCATTTTCCAGTGGCAGGTTGTAGTCGAAACTGAACAGGTCGCAGCTGCTGCAATAAGTTTCGCCTTCCATCTGGCTGCCACTCATGCCAATCACCGTGTCGAAGACAAAGTCATTAGGGTAGTACTGGCCGAGGTTGTGGCGCAGGGCTGCGGTTTTATCAGAATTTTGCTGCTGATAAGCCTTTGATAACCAGATCAGGGTCGGAGACTCGACCATGTCGAAGGAGAAGTTGGCACTGGAGTGGCCGACGCCGCGCTCAATGTCTTCGGAATGATCGGCAAAGTACAGCAGGCCGCCAATGCCATCATTGCCCAGAGCACTCTGCAGATCGTCGATCAGGGTGCTGACAACATGGTCGTTGTACAGAATGCTGTTGTCATAGCACTCACGGGAGTGGCCGAGTCCGCCTTTGAATATGTGCGAGTACAGGGCATCCAACGGAGCAACTTCGTAGCGTTTGTATTCTTCCGGGTAACGCTCACAGTAATCGGTGTGGTTGCCCATCAGGTGAACAAATATCACCTGATTTTTACCCGCATCGCGTTGCGCCAGAATATCTTTATAGAGTGGCAAAAGAACGCCGTCCGGCTGATGATTTTTGTGCGACATACTGTGAAATTCAATATCGAAGGTCAGCTGTACATCCTGCGCTTCTTTGGCAATCAGACCGAGGATCATGTCATAGCTGTTGGACAGTGGCTGGTTACCCAGCCAGTGAGTCACAAAGCCAGCTTCGTTCATCAGTTCAACAATGCCCAGTGACTGGGTGTAGTGTTTATCATTTTTCTGATTGGCTGCGGTCAGGGCGTGGGACAGGGCTGCCATCGTACCGGGATAATTAGAGAAAGAATTATCGGCAATAAACAGGTTGCCCTCATCTTTCAGGCGCTGCAGGTTAGGGGTGGTGTCCAGCTCATAGCCGTAGACACCCATATGGTGTTTGTTCAGGGATTCACCGACAACAACCACATAGATCTCTCCCTGGCCTTCCTTGCTGATGCGGTAGTCTTTCTTGATATTGCGCTGGCTGAATTGCGCCATGCGCTCTTTGGTTGTGGTCATTTCTTTCTGATAGCTGACGTAAACATCCACCGGGTAGGTAAATAAGCCCTTTTCCAGCGGTGCCAGAGCAATCATCAGTATGCCCAGCAGAACATAGGTTGTGGCAGTTTTTATCGGCAGGGTTTTACGATCATTGCCAACATTGTGTTTAACGATCCAGACAAGGATGGCAACGGCCAGCAGCAGTGGTATTACTGACATTACGGATGTGAAGCTGGCGAGATATTCACTGGCTTCTGCACTGGTCGTCTGGAATACGGCAATAAAGCTGTCTTTGTTCATTGCACCGCCCACGACCTGATAGTGCAGCAGGTAGGCAAGGGGGCCCAGCAATGGCAGGGCAATCAGCAGAAAGCCAAGAAAACGGCCGGCAAGAGTGCGCATGGGCAGAGCCATAAACAGGCTGGTTGCGATAGCGAAGACCAAAAGGTCGGTAACCGCACCGTAAGGGTAGATTTTGCCAACGGAGATAATCGCAAGAATGACGCTGACAATTGCGAATGCGAGCATCAGACGGCTGACGCGGGGCTGGTTAAGAGCGGTGCCGCGTTTGATCAGTTGTGTCCATATGTAGACCGTCAGACCAACAAAAAGGAGTTTTACCGGAATTAAAGGAAATAAAGCTGACATGGTGCCCCTTTGGATTGGAAGTGTTGTCCGTAACGGGTATTGGAGCGCGGAATGTAATGAAAATGTCACCGGATTGCAAAGAAATGATCGTTCGCTTTTCTGGCTTAATAATGTGTCCGGGATTCAGCACCGGTTCAGTGACCAGCAGAGCTTGCCGCGCAGAGGGGCGGCCATAAAAAACCCGGCGGTTGCCGGGTTTTTCAGTGATTAACCGCTCGGGTTAATTACTTGTCTGACACGATAACAGCGGTCGCTGCTTTTCTGGTGTACTCGTCCATCTTGTCGAAGTTCAGGTACTTGTAGATATCGGCCGACATGCTGTCCAGCTTGTTGGCGTATTCCATGTATTCTGCGGTGGTTGGCAGTTTACCCAGAATCGCACCTACAGCAGCCAGTTCCGCAGAGGTCAGGTACACGTTGGCACCATCCCCCAGACGGTTCGGGAAGTTACGGGTAGAGGTAGACAGTACGGTAGTGTTCGGAGCCACACGTGCCTGGTTACCCATACACAGAGAACAGCCTGGCATTTCGGTACGTACACCGGAAGTGCCATAGATGTTGAAGTAACCTTCTTCCATCAGCTGAGCTTCGTCCATCTTGGTTGGCGGAGACATCCACATACGGGTGCTCAGACCACCTTTGTGCTGGGACAGCAGCTTACCCGCGGCGCGGAAGTGACCAATGTTGGTCATACAGGAACCGATGAAGACTTCATCCACTTTGTCGCCGGCCACTTCGGACAGGAACCTGGCATCGTCCGGGTCGTTCGGGCAGCACACGATAGGCTCTTTGATATCAGCCAGATCAATTTCGATCACGTGGGCGTATTCCGCATCTTTGTCAGCACGCATCAGAGCTGGGTTCGCCAGCCAGGCTTCCATGGCTTTCGCACGACGTTCCAGAGTACGGGCGTCGCCGTAGCCTTCAGCGATCATCCAGCGCAGCATCACGATGTTGGAACGCAGGTATTCAGCCACCGATTCTTCCGACAGGTTGATGGTACAACCGGCGGCAGAACGCTCAGCAGAGGCATCAGACAGTTCGAACGCCTGTTCAACCGTCAGGTTTTCCAGACCTTCGATCTCCAGAATACGGCCGGAGAATTCGTTGATCTTACCTTTCTTCTCAACGGTCAGGATGCCTTGCTTGATACCGTACAGCGGAATGGCGTGAACCAGATCGCGCAGGGTGATACCCGGCTGCATCTGGCCTTTGAAGCGCACCAGAACAGACTCAGGCATATCCAGTGGCATAACACCGGTCGCTGCGGCGAACGCAACCAGACCAGAACCCGCCGGGAAGGAAATACCCATAGGGAAACGGGTGTGAGAGTCACCACCGGTACCGACCGTGTCAGGCAGCAGCATGCGGTTCAGCCAGGAGTGGATGATACCGTCGCCAGGACGCAGAGCCACACCACCGCGGGTCTGGATAAAGTCAGGCATGGTGTGCTGCATTTCGACGTCAATCGGCTTCGGATAAGCGGCCGTGTGACAGAACGACTGCATCACCAGATCCGCCTGAAAGCCCAGACACGCCAGGTCTTTCAGTTCGTCACGGGTCATAGGCCCCGTGGTGTCCTGAGAGCCTACCGTCGTCATCTTAGGTTCGCAGTAAGTGCCCGGACGTACGCCCTGGCCTTCTTCCAGACCACAAGCCTTACCCACCATTTTCTGCGCCAGAGTGAAGCCTTTGGTGCCTGCTTCAGGGTCAACCGGCAGACGGAAAGTGTCGGTTGCGCCCAGGTTCAGAGCAGCACGGGCCTTAGTGGTCAGGCCACGACCGATGATCAGCGGGATACGGCCGCCAGCCTGAACTTCGTCCAGGATGACATCGGATTTGAATTCGAATTCGGAGATAACGTCGCCGGCTTCGTTCAGGATTTTGCCTTCGTATGGGCGGATATCGATCACATCACCCATGTTCATGTTGTCGACCGGGGCTTCGAATACCAGAGCACCGGCATCTTCCATGGTGTTGAAGAAGATTGGGGCCACTTTAGAACCGATACACACACCGCCACCGCGCTTGTTCGGCACGCCCGGAATGTCGTCACCGAAGAACCACAGTACCGAGTTAGTGGCCGACTTACGCGAAGAACCGGTACCCACAACGTCACCCACGAAGGCAACCGGCAGACCTTTGGCGCTGATTTCTGCAATCTGCTTCATCGGGCCGGTTACGCCGTGCTCTTCCGGTGTCAGACCGTCACGGGTCATCTTATAAGCAGCGCGGGCGTGCAGCGGGATATCAGGACGGGACCAGGCATCCGGAGCCGGAGACAGATCGTCGGTGTTGGTTTCGCCGGTGACTTTAAACACCGTCATTTTGATGGATTCAGCAACCTTGTTGCGCTTGGTGAACCATTCAGCGTTGGCCCAGGATTCCATCAGTTCTTTGGCAACGGCATTGCCGGCGTTCATTTTGTCCTGAACGTCGTTGAACGCATCAAACATCAGCAGGGTGTGCTTCAGTTCTTTAGCGGCCAGCGGAGCCAGTTGAGCGTTGTCCAGCAGCTCAACCAGCGTGGCGATGTTGTAGCCACCCTGCATCATACCCAGCAGCTGAATCGCCTTTTCTTTGGATACCAGCGGAGAAGTTGCTTCATCTTTGATGATGGCCGTCAGGAAGGCGGCTTTTACGTAGGCGGCTTCGTCAACACCGGGTGGGATGCGGTTTTCCAGCAGATCAACCAGAACGGTTTCTTCGCCAACCGGTGGGTTTTTCAGCAGCTCAACCAGAGCAGCAGTCTGCTCAGCGTTCAGTGGCTTGGGCGGAATATTCAATTCAGCACGTTCAGCGACGTGTGCGCGATAAGCTTCTAACACAGCGGTATCCTCATCGTTAACAAGTTAGATTCTGCACGGTCCGTTCATTCATCGGGGTGAATGATAGCTCCTTGCTCTGATTCTAACAGTACAGCCGGGTTCAATGCCCAGAGACAAACGTCGATATGTGAACAGTCAAACGTCGATAATGCGCAGAGTAACGGTAGGCAGAAAGCGGTCTGCAGCGCCTTGAGAATGGCCGCTCATCACCGGCCTTAGGAGCGGGTTTGCCCGCGACAAACTTGTTGGAATTCACAGCTCGTAGGGGCGGGCTGTGCCTGCGAACACGGTTGTTAGCATTCCCTGGCCGTAGGATCGGGCCATGCCCGATAAGGTTATTGGCATCCGCCGTTGGTAGGAGCGGGCCATGCCCGCGATGCTGTGACACCTTGATACGAACCCTAATCAGTACTTTATACTTAGACCGCAAAAATAAGTTTTCTGTTATTAATAGCGACAAGCAGTCTGCGCACAGTCCCGGAGTGACAGGTTTACCAGGCGAGAGCTTTACAGACGCAAAAAAACCGAATTAACCTCGTGCGTGTTTTTCTGGAGTGTTTTTAAGGATCATGTGGTATTTACGAGTAAGATCAACTGGTTGAGAAAGAAGCTTCGGAAAAGTTTGCCGGAGTTAATGTGCGTGCACACTAATAAACTGTTATATGCAGGAATGATAGATGGAATTGGCGAAATTCGAGAAAAATGGGTATGAATTGGATGACGGAGAAATGCTACATGCTGAAGCTCCAGAAACCTTCTATATCCCTGAAATAAATGTAAGAAATAATCTAAGTGTTGGCGATTGCGTAAAGTTAGTATTCCGAATGGATCAGCCAAAGTTAGATGATATTTCAGTTGAGCGTATGTGGGTAGAAATTACTGATGTAAAAGAAGGCTTTTATATTGGTTTCCTGGATAATGATCCAGTAGGTGAAGTTACGATAAAATGTAATGACACTGTAGTCTTTCAACCAAAGCATATCATAGCAATTTACGAATAAGCGTATAACAAGCGCCTGCAACCTGACCTCCGGCCACTGTAACTTTTTTTGTCAAATTCCGGCCAAAAAAGCGCCATTAGCCTCCGGTAGTTGAGGCGGGCGTTATGTGTTTCTGAGGATCTTATGAATAAGCCTTTCCAAAGAGTTGGTTCGGAATCGAATGCGCATGTCGGAAGGTATTTCGAGGCTGCTGCCCGCGAGTTCTTCAGAAATATGGGGTTGGATTTAACTCCAGATCTTAAGGTATCAGTGGGGGTTGATGGCAAGGAAAAGCTGCACGCATTCGACTTGGGGTGTGAGAAACAAAAAGTAATTGTAGAGTGCAAGTCTCACCGGTGGACTGCGGGTGGCAATGTTCCCAGTGCTAAATTGACGGTTTGGAACGAGGCAATGTACTATTTTTTGGCTTCACCTCTGAGCTATCGAAAAATAATGTTCGTTCTTCGAGATTACTCTGAAAAACGAAAAGAGACCTTAGCAGAATACTATCTTCGTACGTATTCACATTTGGTTCCATCCGGTGTTGAATTTTGGGAGTACAATGAAGAAGAAAAAATCGCGGTGCGTGTCAATACATGATAAGGCCAATCAACGCGATGTATTTTTTGTTACGCCTGTGGTTCCACAAAGAATATGAACTTGCCCCGTTTTAACGGACACCAAAGTCAAACTGACGAGGCGTGATGATCTTGCCGAGAATATACAGCCAGCTCACCAAAAACATAAGCATAAAAAAACCGGCTCCTCTTGCGAGGGCCGGTTTTTTAGCTTTTCAGTCAGAAGTTCTGGCCGAACCCAAATATCTGATTAAGCCGGCGGTACCTGTTTCAGCTGTTGTTAGCTGTTAGCCGCAATAATATCGCGCAATACCATCGGCAGAATGCCCTTGTGGCGAATCTGCTCAAGCTCAGACGAGGTATCCACACGAGACAGCAGTTTGTGTTGTTCAGTTGATCCGTCTTTACGCTTAATAGTCAGCTGCACAGAACCGCGTGGCTCAAGGCGATCAATGCCCGCCAGATCAAAGGTTTCCGAGCCATCCAGGTTCAGGGAGCCCAGCGTCACGCCTTCTGGCAGTTGCAGTGGCAGTACGCCCATGCCGACTAAGTTGGATTTGTGAATACGCTCAAAGCTTTCAGCGATGATGGCTTTTACACCCAGCAGGGCCGGGCCTTTGGCCGCCCAGTCACGTGATGAGCCGGTGCCGTACAGCTTGCCGCCGAATACCACCGATGGCGTGCCTTCCTGCTGATAGCGTGACGCCGCGTCGTAAATCGACATCTTTTCCGCGTCGCCGTTGGCGTTGTAGTAATTGGTGACCGCACCGGTGGTGCCCGGCAGCATCAGGTTTCGGGCTTTTACATTGCCGAAGATACTGCGCAGCATCACGTGGTGGTTACCACGACGGGCGCCCAGAGAGGTCAGGTCGTTGGCGTCCACGCCGATCGACATCAGGTACTGTCCCGGTGCGGAATCCGGGCGGATACGGCTCACCGGTGAGATATGGTCGGTGGTGGTGTTGTCATCACACATCACCAGCATACGTGCGTCGCTGATGTTGTTCAGTGAATCCTGCGGGGTTTCCAGCGCGAAGCCATCAAAGAACGAGATTTCCTGAATGTAGCTCGACTTTTCGTCCCACTGATACACAGGGCCAGTTGGTGATTCCAGCTTCTGCCAGCTCTCCGGGCCAGCGAGTGAGTTTTCGTAGGTTTCGCGGAAGGCTTTAGGGTCCATGCATTCGTGCATGGTTTTGGTGATTTCCGCGTTACTTGGCCAGATGTCTTTCAGGAATACATCATTGCCCTGAGCGTCTTTGCCCAGCGGTTCTTTAATCACGTCGATATTCACATTACCGGCGATGGCCATGGCAACAACTAAAGGAGGCGACATCAGGAAGTTGGTATCAACGTCCGGGTGTACGCGGCCTTCAAAGTTACGGTTACCCGACAGCACGGAAGACACAATAATGTCGTGGTCACGCAGTGCAGCTTCAATGCTTGGCGCCAGCGGGCCAGAGTTACCAACACACGTCGTACAGCCGTAGCCTGCGGTGTTAAAACCGAGGGCATCGAGGTGTTCCTGTAACCCGGCTTTGGTTAAAAAGTCGGTCGCCACCGGTGAGCCAGGTGCCATTGAAGTCTTAACGCCGTCTGGCACTTTCATGCCCAATTGGTTGGCTTTTTTCGCCAGCAGGCCAGCGGCAATCAACAGACCCGGGTTAGAGGTGTTGGTACAGGCGGTAATTGCCGCGATCACAATATCGCCGTCTTTTAAGGTGCGTTCTGGCAGTGACTGGAAGATACCGGCTTCGTCGGCCTTAACCGGCGTAACGGTCACTTCTTCAGGGGTACGTGAGCCTGCAGTCGCGGCTTGCTGGAATACCTTGCCGATATCGCCCAGCGGCAGTCGGTCCTGCGGTCTTTTTGGTCCGGCGACGGAAGGCTTGACGGTCGACAGATCCAGATGCAGCAGGTCGGTGTAGCGTGGCAGTTTCTGGCCCGCTTTCCACGCCATATTCTGCGCCTGGTAATAAGCCAGTGGCAGGTCGCCATCGCGGCCGGTGGCTTTCATATAGTCGGCGGCGATTTCATCAAACGGGAAGAAGCCCATGGTCGCGCCGTATTCCGGCGACATATTGGCGATGGTCGCGCGGTCTGGCAGTGACAGATTAGCGCTGCCTTCACCCACGTATTCCACGAATTTACCCACCACACCGCGCGGGTATTTGCGCAGCATTTCGGTGATGGTTAATACCAGATCGGTTGCGGTCACGCCTTCGCGTAGGGCGCCGGTCAGCTCAACACCAATCACCTCAGGTGCCAGCATTTCCATCGGCTGGCCCAGCATAGACGCGCCAGCTTCAATACCGCCCACACCCCAGCCGACAATACCCAGCGCGTTGGCCATGGGCGTGTGGCTGTCCATACCGATCAGGGTGTCCGGAATCATCAGGCCATCTTGTTCCCCATTTCCCTGTACTAAGTAACCTTGCGCCAGATATTCGAGGTTCACCTGATGCACGATGCCGGTTTGCGGCGGAATAATGCGGATGGTGTTAAACGCCTGCGCGCCCCATTTCAGGAAGGCATAACGCTCTTTGTTGCGTGCCGCTTCCAGCTCGCTGTTAATGCGCAGCGACGCCGGGCTGCCAGTGTTGTCCATGGTGACGGTATGGTCGATCACCAGATCCGCACGCACCAGCGGTTCAATGATCGCAGGGTTCAGACCCATGCGCTGTACCGCCGAACGCATCGCGGCAAAATCGACGATGGCGGGCGTACCACTCAGATCGTGCATGATCACACGGCCAGCGGTGAACGGAATTTCTACCGGCTCTTTACCCTGATGCGCTGGCCAGTTGCCCAGCGCCTGCAGCTGCTCAACCGTGATGCCGTTTTTGCCGACATTACGCGCAATGCCTTCAAGGATAGGGCGCAGAGAAAACGGCAGATCATCCAGATTGATGCCGAAGCGTTCTGCGGTGTCTGGCAGGCTGTGAAAACGATGAGACATGCCTGGCAGAGTCTTAATCGAGCTTGAAGGGTCGAAATTGGTAGGTGATGTCATGCTGGATTCCTGGCAGGTTGTTGAGTGCAGGGGGGGCAGAAGCCTGAATTGTCAGCAATTCTAGCGACATGAAGGGCTAAAGCAAGGTTTATGACTGCCGCTTTAGTCGGATTGTATACAATGTTGTGCGGCTCAGACTCCGATTAATGTGCTTAAAGGAGGGGGCGGAGAGTCGTGGGGCAGGGAGGCAGGGTGCAGTATTGTGCCTTGTCAGTGGCGCTGAGCCGAGAATTAGGTATTTACTCGACTCGCCTCAGTTTGGTGTCTGAAATATCAGATCAGCTACCTGAAGTGGATAAATCGACTAATGGTAGTGCTTTTGTTGTTTGTGATGATCAGTGGCTTGCAGCCTTTGAGGCTGATTGGCCGCTAAGCTCAACTGATCGGCTCATCCCTCATATATTATTATGATTCAGGTGGAACTCCAAAATTAACCATAATGTGAAATATATGGCGGGTCTGCTCTGTGTCGTCAATTTTAATGACTGATTTTCCAATTTTTATATTGGTTTTATCCGCAAAATCACTGGTCATATCGCGATCTAAATCCAAGTGTTTTTTGTATTGGCGCCACAGATGGTTCAGATTCTTGACTTTTGCGTAGGTGATTAGGTAGTCGGCAGGATTTCCATGCGTGTTGTAGTTGTTAATTAGCTTATCGTAATGTTTTGAAATAGTTTTCTTATTCGCGTTGGTTAATACCATTGCTTCGATTATGGCCTCTTGTTGGCCATATTCATTGAGGATTACTAAATCCCGCTCTCCGCTTCCTTTTCCTGAGCCACTAAAGCCTCCTCTGGATTGGTCAGAGACAAGAATCCCGTTGGAATTTAAGGACTCCTTTAATCGATCATTAATGTCGTCTTCCATTTCATTGATGATTTTAGCCCGAAATTCTGTAAATCGAAGTAAGGTTCTAGTGAGAAAGACTAATATATAATGTGGTCCTAGTTTACTGTCGTTGGTTCTTTTGTATTGCCCCAGAAGCGTAGGAACATTATAATCAATATCTTCGAATTCTCCTGATTCTGGATTTATTACTTCGAGAGAAATAGAGTCCTTCTCTTTTATGAAAGCCCGCTCTATTCTGTCATAATTAACATATCCGACAACCTGAGAATAAGTTTCATCAAAGAGAGCGATTTCTTCGTTGTATGGTTTCGCTTTATCTCTGTTTGCATTGATTTGCGCTTTTTCTATGGCTTCAATATTTGAGCGTATCCATTGTAAGAGATTTCTGGCATTTTCATCTCTGGTAGTTAGGTTTACCTCAATGCTCTGATTGTGCTCGTCTGCGGTTATGATGCCTTTGCAATCTTTGTGAGATACGAATATGCCACTTCGCCAGTATTTGCTGGTTTTTTCATCAACATAATTATGCATTCTGACAATTAGTTGTGGGAGTGTATTGGATTTTAGTAGCCCCTTTCTGTGATAATTGAATCGAATGTTTAGACCCTTTGAGTAAGAGTTTCTGTTGTATTCAGGAGTAACAGAAGGAAGTCTCATTGGTATTAGCAAGTCGTTATTGTGTTGAAGTCTAAATCCAAGCTCAAATTTGATTAGTAGGTCAATGAGCCACTGTTGTTGAATTAGCGTATAATCATCATCGAGAATGCTGCTGATTAAATCTTCAGAGTAGACTCCGGGGGTGCTTGATGGACTTCGTACGATTTTATATACAGCATTAGTTACCCATTCTGGCTTAAGAATTTGTGTTAGTTTTAATCTGAAGTCGTTGGGGTAGGCAACAACTGTGCCTATGCTATTAAGTATCTTTAATAGTGCAGTTTGTAATGGTTTTGCCCCAATCCCTTGTCTCTGGCATTCGCTGTCGTATATGTCCTTTGCGATTATGTTTTCCGTCTTTTTGTAGAGCTCGATAGATTCTTTAACCTTGTGCCAGCTTTCGGGTAATAGTCGATTTATGCCATTTAATTTTGGTAATTGATTCGATATTTCGGATGTTAGCCTTTCGATGGAATTTCCAATTTTATTTTTAACTTCTTCAGGTAAAGTATTTAGATTGCAGGCGCTGGTTGATATTACTTGGACAATATTGAAATCGCCTTGATATCTTTGTAAATCGAACTGGTAGTTCGAGTTTTGATCGCTATGATTCGCAACTACTATAATGGGTGAATCAGCGCTGTAGCTTTTAATGGTGTTAAGCCAATGAAGGTCTCTGGCTTGATTGTCTTCTTTTTGAGCATCTAATACGTAAATATATAGACTTCTTTCGGTTAAAAAAAACTGATGAGTCTGATGGGTGAGTTCTTGGCCTGCAAAATCCCATATATTTGCAGTGTAGTCATTAAACGTTAATTCCGATATGTCGATACCCTGTGTTGAAGTTTGATTCTCATTGTGAGGGTTTCCTAGCAATCGATTAATTATTGATGTTTTACCAACGCGTTCATCACCAACAACCAGAATTTTTGCTTGCTTTAGTGGTTTTAGAGTGAATTCATCAAAGTTATTTAGAACCTCAATTTTTTCACTTGGTGTTAGTTCGTGGAAGGATGGATCAGGGATTGTTAGGTCGTTCCCATGTAATTCAAGAATGGCTCTAACGTCAGGTAGCTTTCCTTTAAGATTTTTTAGATTATTGTTGCTTAATGTTAGGTGAAAAAGACTAGGAATTCCTTTTAAGGAGTTTCCAACTTCAGATATTTCATTGTGGTCTAGTGATAAAGCAATTAATTCTTTAAGATTAGATAGTGATGCTGGTAATTCTTTTATCTGGTTTTGTGAAAGTGTTAAAAACTTAAGATGGCTTAGTTTTTCTATCTCCTCGGGAATGTTCTTTATTTTGTTATGGTCGAGGTCTAGTCTTAAGATTCTAGAGTTTTTTGATTTAAGGATGGAGGTTGGGAATTCAGATAGGGAGTTGTTTGATAAGGTTAGTACTTCAATATTTAATAATTCACTAAATGACTCTGGTATGCACTTGATAGAATTGGACTCGAAGTTTAAATATTTAAGGTTCGCTAGATTTTTTATTTCCTGAGGTATGTTGCTGATGCGACTGCCTGTAATGTGCAGTCGGGTTAGTGATTTTAGTTTAAATATATAGTCTGGGATTTCTTCTAAGTCAGGGCTTTCTAAATATAGTTCTTTCAGTTTAGTGCAATGTTCCAGTGGTTGAATATTTTTGGTGTTTGATCTAATTATTAGTGCTATTAAGTCCCCTGACTTGTTGGTGGAATAAAACCCTTTTCCTTCGAATTCGTCGTAGAATAGTCTGGCTGTATCACTAGCATCTATTTGTATTAATCCTTCGACTAAATTAGATAGCTCGGGCTTGATTTGGGTTTGTGTTGATTGTTCAGGAGGCGCAGTGGTCATGCTAGTAACTTCCATATTGATTGAATTGGCGATAGTTAAACATCAGGCTGTGTGTTGATGCAATTATCTCTTACGATCGACACAAAAAAAACCGGCCCCTCTTGCGAGTGCCGGTTTTTTATTCGATCGCGTTTTGTTTTCAACAGAAGCCGATCAGTTCAGTGAGCTGCATAAGCTGATTTTAAACCCGCTTAAATCCACTCTTCGTCATTGATCTTTTGTGCTTGCCCCACATGGATGTGGGAAACACTGGAATTGTCTGGAACAAATTTCAGTGAGAAACAAAACCCAATCGTTCGTTCTGAGCTTAGCCCGCTGCCTGAACCCGAAGGTCAGGGCAGTGGGCTAATTCCCTCAAAAACTGTTAATTAAACAGCTTTCAGAGGGATGGCTGGACGAGCCAGGTCTTTTGATGGTGGAGCGAAAGAAGTCAGGTTGATACCTTCAACCGCTGCTTTGTACTCTTCCAGAGTCGGGAAACGACCCAGGATAGTAGACAGAACAACCATTGGGGTAGAACCCAGCAGAGACTCACCTTTCTTCTCAGCGCTGTCTTCTACAACACGGCCCTGGAACAGACGGGTAGAGGTCGCCAGAACGGTGTCACCGGCTTCTGCTTTTTCCTGGTTACCCATACACAGGTTACATCCAGGGCGCTCCAGGTACAGTTGGTTTTCGTACTTGGTACGGGCCGCTTCTTTCGGATGTGCATCATCGAAAATGAAGCCAGCGTATTTCGCCAGAATGTCCCAGTCGCCTTCGGCTTTCAGCTCGTCAACGATGTTGTACGTTGGTGGCGCTACAACCAGCGGTGCCTTGAAGGTGATCGGGCCGTTCTTTTCCAGGTTACGCAGCATGGCAGCGATGATCTGCATGTCACCTTTGTGAACCATACAGGAACCAACGAAGCCCAGATCCACTTTACGGCCATCGTAGTAAGAAGCCGGACGGATTACGTCGTGGGTGTAACGCTTGGATACGTCTTCGTTGTTAACGTCCGGGTCAGCAATCATTGGTTCGTCGATGGCGTCCAGGTCTACGACAACTTCGGCGTAGTACTTGGCGTTGTCGTCCGGAGCCAGAGCAGGTGCTTCACCAGACTTAACTTCAGCAATACGCTTGTCAGCCAGGCCGATCAGCTTCTGCAGCATGCCAGCTTCGTTGTCCATACCTTTGTTGATCATGATCTGGATACGGGACTTGGCCAGTTCCAGAGACTTGATCAGGGTTTCATCGGTAGAGATACAGATAGAAGCTTTCGCTTTCATTTCTGCAGTCCAGTCGGTGAAGGTGAAGGCCTGGTCAGCCAGCAGGGTGCCGATCTGAACTTCGATCACACGACCCTGGAATACGTTTTCGCCGTTGAACTGCTTCAGCATCTGCGCCTGGGTGGCGTGTACGATGTCGCGGAAGTCCATGTGCGGCTTCATCTGGCCTTTGAAGGTTACCTTCACAGACTCTGGGATTGGCATTGCAGCTTCGCCAGTCGCCAGTGCGATCGCAACGGTACCGGAGTCAGCACCGAAAGCCACACCTTTAGACATACGGGTGTGAGAGTCACCACCGATGATGATCGCGCGGTCGTCCACAGTAATGTCGTTCAGTACTTTGTGGATTACGTCGGTCATGGAGTGGTAAACGCCTTTCGGGTCACGTGCAGTGATTACACCGAATGCGTTCATGAAGGCCATCAGCTTAGGCGTGTTGGCCTTGGCTTTGTTGTCCCATACAGAGGCAGTGTGACAGCCAGACTGGAAGGCACCATCAACGCTTGGAGAGATGGTCGCAGCTGCCATGGATTCCAGTTCCTGACAGGTCATAGGACCAGTAGTGTCCTGAGAACCTACGATGTTCACTTTAACGCGAACGTCAGAACCGGCATGCAGCGGGGTCTTGGACTTAACGCCTACGGCATTGCGGTTGAAGATTTTTTCAACAGCGGTCAGGCCCTGACCTTCGTGAGAGATTTCTTTAGAAGAGGCGTAAACAACCGGTGCTTCGATGCCCAGAGTTTCAGCGGCGAAGGTCTGGATTTTCTTACCGAAGGTTACCGCGTAAGAACCACCGGCTTTCATGAATTCCACTTTTTGTGGGGTGAAAGCGGATGATACGTCAACCAGCACGTTGCCTTCGCTGTCCAGCAGCTTCTTGGCTTTGGTGTCGATGGTCAGAACGGTGCCGGTCTTAACAGAGTAGGCTTCTTCCAGTACCGGGTCGCCGTTGGCGTCACGTACGATGTTGCCGTTTTCGTCTTTCTTCTGTACCCAGTTTTTCAGGTCCAGACCGATACCGCCGGTTACGCCTACAGTAGTCAGGAAGATAGGCGCGATACCGTTAGTACCGGCAACTACAGGACGGTTGTTAACGAACGGGATGTAAGGGGAGGTTTTTTCACCGGCCCACAGTGCCACGTTGTTTACACCGGACATACGGGAAGAACCCACGCCCATGGTGCCTTTCTCAGCGATCAGCATGATTTTAGCGTCTGGGTTTTCTTCGCCCATTTTTTTGATTTCTTGCTGAGCTTCAGGAGAAATCATGCACAGGCCGTGCAGTTCACGGTCAGCACGGGAGTGAGACTGGTTGCCCGGAGACAGCAGGTCGGTAGAGATATCGCCTTCAGCAGCGATGTAGGTGATAACCTTAATTTTCTCTGGGATGTCGTCCAGCTTGGTGAAGAATTCTGCTTTTGCGTAGCTTTCCAGAATGTCTTTAGCAATGGCGTTGCCAGCTTTGAAAGCGTCAGCCAGACGGCTGGTGTCGGCTTCGTACAGGAATACCTGAGACTTCAGAACTTCGCCGGCAGCGGCGTTGTTGGCGTCGTCAGACAGAGCGATGTCCAGCAGGGCTTCAACAGAAGGGCCGCCTTTCATGTGTGACAGCAGTTCTAACGCGAATTCCGGAGTGATTTCAGCAACGGTTTCTGCACCGGTTACGATGTCTTTCAGGAACTTAGCTTTAACGCCTGCAGCAGGGGTAGTACCTGGCAGAGTGTTGTAGATGAAGAAGTTCAGAGAGGCTTCACGCTCTGCATTGCCGGTATCTTTGATCTGGGCAATGATTTCAGACAGCAGTTCTGCGCTATCGATTGGTTTTGGGTGTAAACCCAGCTCGTTCTTACGAACCTCAATTTCTTTCAGATATTCTGAATACAGACTCATTAGCGACCCTCTCAAAGCCTCAGTTGCAACGTATGGGCACTTTAGTCAGCAACGAGGGATTGTATGTCGTTCTGACTAAGTACCATTAAGTAAGAAGGCAGTTTCCTGAACAGACGATCAGCCCATGCAGGGAGCTACCCTTTCTATAATGGCGCGGAGTATACCGGAATTATGGCGTCAGGCGCATTAGTCCCCCTGATGTGCATTATTCATAGAAGTTATGTGTGTCAGGTCCGATATTTTCCCGGTTTATCAGTGTATCCGGACGGCGGCGGATCTGATCGTCGGGGGCTTTCTGTGGTTTCTTTTTGCCGTCTCTGGGCGTGTATCTGCAGGGATGTACAGCTTAGCTGCGCTCCTTGTGGCAGCCCTGGTTGTCCTGAATTTTGTTGTCCGGAATTTGGCACAAAAGGCCTGCTCCGGGCCATTGAGCAACAGGTATAGTCAGGAAAAACAATAAGCCCGGCCTCAGCCGGCTATTCAGCAGCCAGAACAACAGCCAGGAAAACAGCATGACTATTCAGACGCACAAACGCACCTGCAGCCTGTGTGAGGCTACCTGCGGTATCGAAATCCGTTACGACGATAAAACCGGTGATATCGAGTCCATCAAAGGAGACAAGTCTGATCCGTTCAGTCGTGGCTATATCTGCCCGAAGGCCACCGCACTGCAGGATCTGCATAACGATCCTGACCGCTTGCGTAAACCGCTGAAAAAAACCGCCTCCGGCTGGCAGGAAATTTCCTGGTCACAGGCGCTGAATGAAGCGGCAGAAGGTTTCCGCCGTATTCAGGCCGAGCACGGACGTGATGCAGTGGGCAGTTATCTTGGCAATCCCAATGTTCACAATTACGGCAATATGATTTTTGGCCCGTTGCTGCTCAAGCAGCTGGGCTCGAAGAACAAATTTTCCGCGACCTCGGTTGATCAGCTGCCGCACCATATGGCCAGTTTGCATATGTTTGGCCATCAGCTGCAGATTCCGGTACCGGATATTGACCGTACCGATTTTCTGATCGTTATGGGCGGTAATCCGCTGGCGTCAAACGGCAGCCTGATGACGGCGCCGGATATTAAAAACCGCCTGAAAGCCATCCATGAACGCGGCGGTAAAATTCTGGTGATCGATCCGCGCCGCAGCGAGACGGCTGGCGTTGCTGATGAGCACTGGTTTATCCGCCCGGGGCAGGATGTGCTGCTGTTGCTGTCGCTGCTCTATGTCTTTACCCATGAGCTGAAAGCACAGTTGCCAGCGCTGCCGGAGTATATCGACAGTGCCGATCTGGCCGGACTGTGTGCGGCGTATGCGCCGGAAAATACCGCTGTACGCACCGGAATTGACGCCGCTCAGGTGCGGGCGCTGGCAGCGCAGTGGCTGCAGGCAAAATCGGCGGTCTGTTATGGCCGTATGGGGGTGTCGGTACAGCAGTACGGTGGTTTGTGTCAGTGGCTGATCAATGTGCTGAACATTGTCAGTGGCAATTTTGACCGCGAAGGCGGAGCGATGTTTACCTCACCGGCGGTGGATATTGTTGGCATTACCGCCGCGCAGGGCGGGCGCGGACATTTTGACCGCTACCGCTCGCGGGTACGGAATCTGCCGGAATTTGGTGGCGAGCTGCCGGTGGCGGTGCTGGCCGAAGAAATCCTGACACCGGGCAAAGGGCAGATCCGGGCGATGCTGACGGTGGCCGGTAATCCGTTGCTGTCTACGCCCAACACCCACCAGCTTGAACGTGCCTTTGAATCTCTCGATTTTATGGTGTCGGTGGATTATTTCCTCAATGAAACCAGCCGTCATGCCGATCTGATTCTGCCGCCGTGCGGCCCGCTGGAGCGTGATCATTACGATGTGATCTTCAACGCGCTGGCAGTGCGCAATGTGGCCAAATACTCGACGGCCTTGTTTAAACCCAAAGCCGGCGGGCTGCAGGACTGGCAGATTCTGCTCGAACTCACTAAACGGCTGAACCGCGGCGACCTGAAAAAGCGCCTGATCAACCGCCTGACCTGGGCGGTGATGGGCTGGCTTAAGCCTGAAGGCGTGCTGAATAAGATGCTGAAAAGCGGCAAGAGCGGGCTCGACCTGAATGCCCTGAAAAAACAGCCCGCAGGTATTGATCTTGGTGCACTGCAGCCGGTGATGCCTAAGCGGCTGTTTACCCGCGATAAGCGCTTGAATCTGACCCCTGATGTGTACCTGAAGGCTCTGGCGGAGGTTGCCTCTGAGCTGCAGCAGCCGTTGCTGACGGGGGATCAGTTGTTGCTGATTGGCCGTCGTCATATCCGCTCCAATAATTCCTGGCTGCATAACAGTCAGCGTCTGGTGAAGGGCAAAAGCCGCTGTACGCTGATGCTGAATCCGGCGGATGCGGAGCGACTGGGTATCGCCGATGGTGTCAGTGTGCGGGTCAGCTCGCGGGTAGCCGAGCTGGAGGTGGTGGCCGAGGTCAGTGATGAACTGATGCCCGGTGTGGTCAGTATTCCACATGGCTGGGGGCATGGCGTGCCCGGTATCCGCCTGCGTCAGGCGCAGCAGGTGGCCGGGGTTAACACCAACGACCTGACCGATGATCAGCTGCTGGATGGCCTGACCGGTAACGCGGCACTGAATGGTGTGGCGGTTACATTAACGGCTGTGGCCTGAGATCAGTACTCCATGAGTTGTGGCAATTGTCATTCTTGATGGCAATTGCCACAATGGCGCCTTCCTGTTGAAAAGAGCGGACCCCAGTGCACATAGTTGCGGACGAAAACATTCCCCTGTTAAACGAATTCTTTGCGGATTTTGGCGAGATCACTCTGGTTGAAGGGCGCAGTATGACGGCGGCGGATGTCGCAGACGCCGACATTCTGCTGGTGCGTTCTGTTACCCGGGTGGATGCGCAGTTGCTGGCCGGCAGCAAGGTAAAATTTGTCGGCACGGCGACCATCGGCACCGATCATATTGATCAGGTTTATTTGCAGGAAGCCGGAATCGGTTTCAAAAGCGCACCGGGCTGCAATGCGCAGGCGGTGGTCGATTATGTGCTGAGCGCGCTCAGTGTGTTGGTGGACGAACGCGGTATCGGCTTTACCGATGTCAGTGTCGGCATTGTCGGTGTGGGAAATGTGGGTCTGCTGCTGCGTCGTCGCCTGGAAGAGATGGGCGTTACCGTGCTGGCGGTTGATCCGTTCAAAGATCCGGAAGAAGTGGGTGAGCTGGTTACGCTGGACGAAGCCCTGCAGGCCGATGTGGTAACGCTGCATACGCCGCTGACCCGTGATGGCGAACATCCGACCTGGCACCTGATTGATAAACAGCGTCTGGCGCAGATGAAGCCGGATGCCAGCCTGATTAATGCTGGTCGTGGTGCGGTGGTCGATAACGCCGCATTACTCGAACATATGCAGAATAACCGCGATTTTGAGGCGATTCTGGATGTCTGGGAAAACGAACCTGAGCTGGATCTGAACCTGATGCACCGTTGTCTGCTGGCAACACCGCACATTGCCGGCTACTCGCTGGACGGCAAAATGCGCGGCACCGAATATGTGTATCAGGGGTTGTGTGAATTCTTTGGTTTGCCGGTGCGGCGTAAGCTGGCACAGTTTTTACCTGAGCCGGGCGTTAAACGCGTAAATTTCTCCGATCAGGTGCCGGTTCATCAGGCATTGCGTACCGCTATTCGTGCGGCGTATGAAATCCGTGTTGATGACGGTGTAATGCGTACGGCGATGAAGCGCTCGGATAACCTCAAGGCAACCTTCGATCATTTGCGCAAACATTATCCGCTGCGCCGTGATATTCCGACCTTACGGGTTGGTGTTCCGGCCAAGTGCCATGACCTGCATGAAGCATTAAGTGCTGCGGGTTTTGATGTGCGTACTAAATAAATTTGCTGCAGAGCTCCCATAAAAAAACCGCGCATTGCGCGGTTTTTTTATGTCTGCCGTCTGCTCAGGCCTGATTGCTGAGCAGGTAGTCGCGCACCAGTTCTCCGACCCAGAGTGAATCTCCCTGCAGTCGGGCAAATTCCAGCACCTGAAATACCGGCGTGCTGTCGCCAGAGTGTTCAATGCTCCCGGCGTCGCCGCGCAGTGACTGCGGCAGGGCAGGTGCTATAAGGCGGGTGAAGGCTTTGCTGGTGAGGACAAAATCATCCACCGAATCCTGACGGTTAATGGCACCGAAACGGATAAAACCTTCTTCCCGAAGCCACTGCACGGCGCCAAGGGCGGCAAGGTGGCGGGGGCTGTGCAGGCCAAATTCGTCAACGGTATCCGGGCCTGAAATATCTTCGATAAACAGCGTTTGCTGACGCGGAAATGCGCGGAAACCAATCAGCAGAGTGGTCGCGCAATCTTTGTAAAAATCGTCGATATGAACGTCAAGCATCAGAGCTGGCGGTAGCTTTCAAAAAACTGCTTGGTTTTGCCAAGAGCCAGTGTCAGATCTTCCGGACGCGGTAGGAACACCACGCGGAAATGATCCGGATAAGGCCAGTTAAACGCGGTGCCGTGCACAATCAGGATTTTTTGCTGCTCCAGTAAGTCGAGCACCAGACGTTCATCGTTGCGCACGTTGAATTTTTTCGCATCGACTTTCGGGAAGCAGTACAGCGCGCCCTGCGGTTTAACACAGCTGATGCCGGGAATATCGTTGAGCATTTCCCAGGCAATATCACGCTGCTGGCACAGGCGTCCGCCCGGTGCGACCAGATCGTCGATGCTCTGATAGCCCCCCAGTGCGGTCTGAATAGCGTACATCGCCGGCACGTTGGCGCACATGCGCATAGAGGCCAGTAATTCCAGACCTTCGATGTAATCGCGGGCTTTGTGTTTGGCGCCGCTGATAATCATCCAGCCGGAGCGGAAACCGGCCAGGCGGTAATTTTTCGACAGACCGTTAAAGGTCACAATCAGCAGGTCATCGGCCAGAGATGCGGTGGATACGTGTTCAACTTCGTCGTACAGAATCTTGTCGTAAATCTCGTCGGAGAACACGATCAGGTTATTCTGGCGGGCGATTTCCAGCATCTGCAGCAGCATTTCCTGCGGATAAACAGCGCCGGTCGGGTTGTTCGGGTTGATCAGTACCAGCGCACGGGTTTTATCGGTGATTTTGGCGCGCATATCATCAAGATCCGGCTGCCAGCCAGCACCTTCGTCACAGATATAATGCACGGCACGGCCGCCAGCGAGACTGACGGCGCCGGTCCAGAGCGGGTAGTCCGGTGCCGGTACCAGCACTTCGTCGCCGTTATTCAGCAGGCCCTGCATGGCCATAACGATCAGTTCGCTGACACCGTTGCCGACGATGATGTCTTCAATGCCGACGTTCTGAATATTCTTCTGCTGCGCGTACTGCATGATGGCTTTACGTGCAGAAAACAGGCCTTTGGAATCGGCGTAACCTTCGGAATCCGGCAGGTTATAAATAACGTCCTGAATGATTTCTTCCGGTGCGTCGAGGCCGAAAGGCTTGGGGTTGCCGATGTTCAGTTTCAGAATCCGGTGGCCTTCTTCTTCCATGCGTTTGGCGGCTTGCAATACAGGTCCACGCAAATCGTAAAACACATTAGCCAATTTGTTGGATTTAAGAATTTCCTGCATGGAAGTCGCACTGCCTTTGTTGAAAGGAAAAAGAAAGCTGGCATGATACTCCTCAGATCGATGCTTCGAAAGTGGCTTATCAGGAGATCCGTCAATGAGCAAAGTAAATAAAACGGCCGAACAGTGGCGGAAAGAACTGGATGCCGAAACCTACCGGGTAACGCGCGAAGCCGGAACGGAAGCGCCTTTTACCGGCCGCTATCACGACTGCAAAGACCCGGGTGTCTATCACTGCGTGTGTTGTGGTGAAGCGCTGTTTTTATCGGATACGAAATTTGATTCGGGCTGTGGCTGGCCGAGTTTTTTTCAGCCGCTTTCTGATGATGTTATCGAAGAGCGTATGGATACCAGTCATTTTATGGTGCGCACCGAAGTGTTGTGTCAGAACTGTGGGGCGCATCTGGGCCATGTGTTTACCGATGGTCCGGCTCCCACCGGATTGCGTTACTGTATTAATTCGGTGTCGCTGGATCTGAAGAAAGACAGCGATTAAACCTCGGGCTGTTGCTGGCCGGAAAGGTTATTAAGGGCAGGTGATACTTGCCCTTTTTTACCGATAAATATATTGTGCACAATACTATTTCGAAAAATTAAAAGGAGAAGTTTATGTCCGTTCTTTCTCACACCATGCCGCTGCTGAGTGGTCAGGAACAGGATCTGAGTGCTTATCAGGGGCAGGTCGTACTGGTGGTTAATACCGCCAGTGAGTGTGGCTTTACCTATCAGTACGAGGGGCTTGAGTCTTTGTATCAGCAATACAAAGACAAAGGGCTGGTGATTCTGGGTTTCCCTTGCAATCAGTTCGGACAGCAGGAGAAGGGTGACAGTGCGACAATCGGCGCCTTTTGTCAGAAAAACTACGGCGTAACCTTTCCTATGTTCAGCAAGATTGAGGTGAACGGTGACAATGCTGCGCCTCTGTATCAGGACCTGAAGAGCGCGGCGCCGGGCGTGCTGGGCACCAAAGGCATCAAATGGAACTTCACCAAGTTCCTGATTAACCGTAAGGGTGAGGTGGTCAAACGTTATGCGCCAACCACTAAGCCTGAAAAACTGCAGGCCGATATTGAGCGTCTGCTGGGGTAGGCTGTGAAACGCAAAGTTTATCCGCAGTTACATCTGGATAATCAGCTGTGCTTTTCGGCCTACAGCCTGTCACGTCTGATTACCCAGGCCTATCAGCCATTGCTGAAAAAGCTGGAGCTGACTTACCCGCAATATCTGGTGATGCTGGTGTTGTGGCAGGCACAGGAAGAAGAGCAGCTACCTGTATCGGTGAAATATCTGTGTGAACGCCTGTTGCTGGATACCGGAACGGTGACGCCATTATTGAAGCGCATGGAAAGCGCGGGCCTGTTATTGCGCAGTCGCAGCAGTGAAGATGAGCGGGTGGTGTTGGTGAATCTGACTACTGCTGGCTGGGCGCTGCGCGAGCAGGCGGCTTCTGTTCCGCAGGACATTCTCTGTGCGACGGCCGTCGATGCAGCAGAAGCTCTGTCGCTGAAAGAGCGCCTGCAGAGTCTGATCAGTCGCTGGCGCTGCCGTAATAATTGTTAATCCACTGTACCAGCGTTGCCTGAATCTGATCCTGAGTGAATGGCTTGCCGATAAAGTCATTCATGCCGGCGGTCAGGCACTGCTGGCGTTCGTTTTCTCCGGTCAGTCCGGTCAGTGCAATGATGGGTGTCTGGCTGTTGAGAGAGTTGCGGCGTATCTGCCGTGTCGCTTCAAAGCCATCCATCACCGGCATCTGGCAATCCATCAATATCAGGTCATAACGGTTGTGGCGGGCGTGTTCTATTGCCTGTAAACCATTGTCGGCAGTATCCGGTTCAATATTCAGATTTTTCAGATAACGCTGACACAGCATGCGATTAATGGTGTTGTCATCAACCAGCAGGACCCGCAGGGTGCGCGGAGGCGCGGCGTGGTCGGGATCTGTCTGTTCGAGTAAGGCAGTTAACAGTCCGGATGCTGAGTAACATTCGTCGTCTGTTATTTCTCCTGTTCCTTGTGGCTGCAACAGGATGCTGTGCTCGCCATGCCGGCTGCTCAGCTCGGGTTGGTCTGTCAGTAACAGGGTGTGTTTGCTGTTCATACCCTCGGCACTCTGGGGGAGTTGCCATTGTTCTGCCCAGTGCAATATCTGGGTTCGGCATTGTTTATCCTGAATGGCGATATTCAGGGGATGCTGGCGCAGATGTTTGCGGATTTCCGGCAGCAGTTTTGCCAGGGGCTGGCAGCGGATATGACATAGCAGGACCGTGCCGCCATCCGGTTGGCTTTCGTAGTGCAAGTCGCCACCAGATATGCGTGCCAGCTCGCGACTCAGGCCAAGACCGAAAGCGGAAGGCAGGGGCAGGTTTTCCGGGCACAGAGGCATCAGATCCTGCTCCAGCAGGGTGTCGTTAATAAACAGATCCTGCCCGGCCAGGCTGATCAGCAGCCGCTGCGCTTCATAGCGGACACTGAGTGTCAGAGGGCCTTGTCTGCAGTGGATGATGGCGTTGCTGAGCAGGCTCAGAATCAGCAGTCTGAGGCTGCTTCGGTTAAGTAACAGAAGATCAGCCTCACCACAGTGGCAGTGAATGTCTGCCATATCCGCTGGAATTTCCGCCAGGCAATCCGTGACTATCCGGTGGATATCGACAAGCTTCAGTTCTTGTTGGCTGCTGCTGTTTTGCAGGGTGCGCAGGTCATGCAGCAGGCCACGGATATTAGCGGCCATGGCCCGCGCATCTGCCTGATCGGTATTGCTGAGTTTGCCGATCAACTGATCCATAGGCTCTTTCAGCAGTTGTGTCAGGGTGCTCAGCCGGGTCTGCAGAGACGATGTGCTGCCGGAATGATCATCAGAAGATTGTTGCAGGCGCCGGTTCAGATGGGTCAGTGCATGGGTGCGTTTATGGATCAGCTCTTCGAGCTTGGCTGAGTAGTCGTTGATAGTCGCTTCGGCTTTGCGTTGCTGATGTATGTGATCTTTAAGCAGGCTGAGCAGGGCCGCAAACTGGTTCATCAGCTGGCCGAGTTCATTCTGACGTCTTGACTGCATGCGGGTCAGATCCACCTTGTCGAGGTTGTCGGCAGTCAGTCCGGTGATCTGGCGCACCAGCCGGGTCAGTGGGCTGGTAACCGCGCGATAAAAGGCAGCATAGATAAAGGTCGCCAGCAGCAGGCTGAACAGCAGGGCATTAAATAATGTGCTCCGGGTCAGGCTGCTCAGCTCGGCAATGCTCTGGCAGCGATCCAGTTCGATGATCAGTTTTCCGAGCGGGGTATTGTTGTAGCTCAGGGCTTCGATATGAATACCGGGTTCGCTGAAAATCATCATGTCCAGGGTAGAGGGCTGGCACTCGGTTGCTTCAACTGCCTGTGCCAGTTGCATACCGGTGCTGTCGATAACAATGGCTGAAATAATATTAGGGTGGCTGACAAGCCCTTCAGCCAGTTGCTGATTCAGGCGGATATTGTAGTTAAAAGTGGCCAGATTAAATGAGGGGAGGGTGCTGGCAATAATACTGGAGACAATCTGCTGCTGGCGTGTTTTCAGTGTGCTGATATTGGAGTGAATACTGATGGTGCTGATTATGCCGGCAATAATCAGCGTAACGGCCGCTGTGTTCAGAGCCAGTTGCAGAGCCAGTTTCTTTTTGACCTGAGAAAACATCTGCATTCTGTCCTTTGCGCAGGCACTGTTTCGGGTGTATGCCGGCCTGAACTTTACCTCAGATGAGGGAGCAGGCACAGGCCGTTATAACGCCACAGGCCGGCCTTAAAAGTGTTTTTTCTTCCAGGAATCATCCTCAGCATTCAGCAGGTCAGTGCCTTCCTCCAGTCTGGTGCCGCTGGCTGCGGGTTGTCGTTCATCCTGATGCTGAGTGATACGTTGCTGAATATTGTCCAGAACGGGCTTAAGCTCATCTGGCAGATTGCTGAGCTGTTGCAGGGCCGTTTCGGCTTTTTTCAGGTAGTGAATGGCCTGAGCGGGGTTGTTAACGCTGGCTGCTGCGGTCGCTTTGGAGTCAAACACGGCGATGGCAACTTTGACGTTAAGCAGTTTGGCTTCCTGTAATAACTGTTTGGCTTTATCCGTTGCCAGGTGGTGCTGTTGATGGCTGGCCCGGATCAGTTCCTGCAGCCGCTGGACTGAATGCCGTACTTCCTGTGCCTGTTTTACCTGGCCGGGCAGCTTGGCCGGTGGTCTTGGAGTGGCATTAAGCCAGGTTAAGGCGTCTTCCATTGCTTTATTGCAGCGTTTGTTGCTGGGGGCCTTCAGCAGGGCCAGTTCGCCGCCGTGATACTGAATTTCCTGAGCCATAAAATGCAGCATCGGAGCTGAAAGCCAGGGCTGAAGGCTTTCTCCGAGCATACTCAGTTCACCCATCTGATCAGAGTGGACAACTGCCATACGCGCCCGCTCAAGGCGCTTTTGTTCCTGCCAGCGCATAAAGCCCAGCGCCCCGACGGCGGCCAGTGCTGTGAATATCGCCAGAATAACCAGACTGGTGGTGGACATGTGTTTCCTGTTTCCTTTCCTTGGCTCCGTCGGGAGTCGATGTTAAACGGGATTTGTCATAACGCCGGGAAGTTTGAGAGCTTCCGGTTTTAAACACACCTTTTGTTAGTGTAGCTGTAAAAATCTTATTTACAGGGGTTGACGACCTAAATGTCCATCAATAGAATGCGCGCTCCTTGATTGAGACGTCCCCATCGTCTAGAGGCCTAGGACACCGCCCTTTCACGGCGGTAACAGGGGTTCGAATCCCCTTGGGGATGCCATTTAATATGGCAGCTTAATAAAGTGTGCGGGAATAGCTCAGTTGGTAGAGCACAACCTTGCCAAGGTTGGGGTCGCGAGTTCGAGTCTCGTTTCCCGCTCCAATTTATGAAACTCAGGTTTCAGCGGCTTAATCGGGAAGTTGTTGATTTAAAAGAAAAAAAGTTCTTGCAAATCAACAAAAGCGCAGTAAAATGCGCAGCGTGTTTAGCGATGTCCCCATCGTCTAGAGGCCTAGGACACCGCCCTTTCACGGCGGTAACAGGGGTTCGAATCCCCTTGGGGATGCCATTTAAAATGGCATAAGCAAGAAAAATTGCGGGAATAGCTCAGTTGGTAGAGCACAACCTTGCCAAGGTTGGGGTCGCGAGTTCGAGTCTCGTTTCCCGCTCCAAATTCTAAAAAAGCTGCCTTTATGGCGGCTTTTTTTATGCCCGTTATTCAGCTTCCTGCCGCGAGGCGGCAGGGTGCGGGCTTATTCAGGCGTTGAAACCGGGGGTGGGTTTCAGCAGCAGGGCTTTTGTCGCCTGGCGGTCAAATGGCTTTTGTTCCTGATGGTGCTGAGCTTCAATCTCATCGATCTGCTGGAACAGGTCGATCTCTTCATCCGTCAGGAAGTGCAGGCAGTCGCCACCGAAGAACCACAGCAGGTCGCGGTCTATGGCGGGTGATAATTGTGGGTGATGGCTGAAGATATGGGTGATCCAATCCTGTCCCAGGGTGTAGCCTGAATCAGAATGTTGCGTGAGCTGATCAATAACCTGTGTCAGCTGATGTAGAATCTCGTCACTGATAACACCGCCTGACTGGCTCTGTGCCTTGCTCAGGCGCTCATGAACCTGCTGCAGCAGGTGGATATGATCATTCAGTCGTTCACTCATTAATACGCTCTTAAGGTTAAAAATTATGGTTCCTGCCCTCGTGGTACGAAGTTTGTCCAAGGTGTATGACAACGGCTTTCAGGCGCTGAAAGGCATTGATCTGACCGTAGAACAGGGCGATTTTTTTGCTTTGCTGGGCCCTAATGGCGCCGGCAAGTCGACCACTCTGGGTATTCTATCGGGTCTGGTGCAAAAAACATCCGGCAATGCCGAAGTCATGGGGTTTGATGTCAATACCCAGGCGTTTTCGGCGCGCCGTTATCTAGGCGTGGTGCCGCAGGAATTTAATTTTAATCAGTTTGAAAAGGTGTATGACATTGTCATCACTCAGGCTGGCTATTTTGGTCTGACCGCTGCTCAGGCAGCGCCCAATGCCGAAAAGCTGTTACGTGCACTCGATTTATGGGAGAAGCGTGATCAGCAGGCGCGGATGTTGTCTGGTGGGATGAAACGCAGGCTGATGATTGCCCGTGCACTGGTGCATGAGCCTAAAGTGCTGATTCTGGATGAGCCAACGGCAGGGGTTGATATCGAGCTGCGCCGTTCTATGTGGGCGTTTATGCAGGAGCTTAACCGTGCCGGTACAACCATCATCCTGACGACACATTATCTTGAAGAGGCAGAGCAGCTGTGCCGCAATATTGCCATCATTAATCATGGCGAAATTATACAGGCAACCAGTACGCGAAAATTGCTGAGTCAACTCGGTACCGAGACCTTTATCTTCGATCTTAATTCCGCCGTAGCGGCTGATTTTTCTCTGGCCGGATTCGATTGCAAAAGGATGGCAGACGATTGTATCGAGGTCGTCGTGGAAAAAGGTCAGAGTATTAACCAGATTTTTACGCTGCTGACGCAGCAGGGAATTGAAGTCCGTAGTATGAGAACTAAATCCAACCGCCTGGAAGAATTGTTTGTCGATCTGGTCCGGGGGGCAAACGCATGAGTCCTGCCCGTATTCAGTGGGTTGCTTTTTCAACCATAGTGACGAAAGAAATCCGTCGTTTTACCCGTATCTGGCAGCAGACGTTATTGCCGCCGGCCATTACCATGACGCTGTATTTCGTGATTTTCGGTCAGCTGATCGGTTCCCGTATCGGCCAGATGGGTGGCGTCGATTACATGTCCTTTATCGTCCCCGGGCTGATTATGATGAGCGTTATCACCAATGCTTACGCTAATGTATCAAGCTCATTTTTCAGTAATAAATTTCAGCGCAGTATTGAAGAGCTGATGGTGGCGCCGGTTCATCCCGGGACCATTCTGCTTGGCTATGTCTGTGGTGGTATTGCCCGTGGTGTTGGCGTTGGTATTATCGTGACGCTGCTGTCTTTGTATTTTACCGACCTGCAGATTCATAATCTGTTAGTGGTGTTTCTGGTGATTTTATTGTCGGCGATGCTGTTTTCGCTGGGTGGGTTTATAAACGCGATCTTCGCCAGCAAATTCGACGATATTTCTATTATTCCGACCTTTGTAATTACGCCTTTAACCTATCTTGGTGGGGTGTTTTATTCGATTAACCTGTTGCCGGAATTCTGGCAGGGCGTATCCCTGTTTAATCCGATTCTTTATATGGTTAATACATTCCGTTACGGCATTCTGGGGGTGTCAGATGTGAATATCTGGTTCTCATTAGGAATGCTGGTGTTTTTTATTGTTGTGCTTTCGGCCTACAGTCTCTGGCTGTTGCGTCGTGGTGTCGGTATGCGGCAGTGATTGGAGTTTAAAATGGCGTCAGTAACAAGTGAACATAATCCGCTGGGCAAAGTATCGGCGTATAAAGACGAATATGATGCGTCCTTACTGTTTCCGATTGAGCGGGAGGAAAGCTGGCGGGCGCAGGGGCTTGATCGCCATGAGGTGCCGTTTTACGGCGTTGATATCTGGAATGGTTACGAAATTTCCTGGCTGAATTCCAAAGGTAAGCCGGTGGTTTGTCTGGCAGAATTCCGTATCCCCGCGACCAGTCGTTTTCTGGTGGAATCCAAGTCGTTCAAACTCTATCTGAACTCTTTTAATCAGACCCGCTTTGATGATGCGGAACAGGCTCGCCTGCGTATGGCGACCGATTTATCGGCCGCAGCCCAAGGGGATGTCCAGGTGATCTTTCATGCGGTGGATGCAGATTTCCCGCGACCGCCAGTTGCTCATTGTATTGACGATCTGGATATTGAAGTGAACAGCTATGCTCTGGATGCTTCGTTGCTGAAAACAACGGATGGTCAGTTTGAGGGCTGGTTGTGCAGTCATCTGCTGAAATCCAACTGTCCGGTTACGGGGCAGCCAGACTGGGGTACGCTGTATATTTATTATCGTGGCCAGAAAATCGATGAGGCTGGCTTGTTGGCTTATATCGTTTCACTGCGTCAGCATCAGGATTTCCATGAGCAGTGTGCAGAGCGTACTTATCGTGATATTTCACTGGCGTGTAAGCCTGAATCGTTAACCGTGTATGCGCGCTATGTGCGCCGTGGTGGTCTGGATATTAATCCTTTCCGTACGTCAGAGGCTGTTTTCTCTGCGGAAAATTTCCGGCTGGTACGCCAGTAGTTACGGATTGATAACAGCAGGGCTAATTAAAAAAACAGCGGCAGATGCCGCTGTTTTTTTATGTGCGTTGCGGTTTTAAGTGTTGACCTTGCCGCGGATTTTATTGGCCGCTTTTTCGAGAGCATCGGCAACTTTTTCCCGTTCTTCTTCGCGGATTTTGTCGGATTCCAGATACAGCGAAAAGCCTTCTGATTCGTGGTTCATAAAGCTTGGGTTGGAGCCCAGATCTCGGCGGTAATCCATCACCTGATACAGCGGCACCGGATCGCGGAAACCTTTCACCATGGCACTGCCACGCTGGCGGCAGATGATTTTATCTTTAATTAAAGCGTAGGTTTCGTGTGACACCAGAATCTCACCGGCATCGGCTTCGCTTTCGAGACGGCTGGCGAGGTTCACTTCTTTACCGATAATGGTGTAATCCATACGACTTTCGGTACCAAAGTTACCCACGGTGCAGTAGCCGGTATTGATACCCATACGAATTTGCAGCGGAGCTGTCATGCCATGTTCAGCCCATTGTTTGCGCAATTTGAGCATATGGCGGCGCATTTCAATGGCCATAGACACGCAGGCAAGGGCATCGCGTTTGGTGCCTTTGCTTTTCGGGTCGCCAAAGAAAATCATCATGCCGTCGCCGATGAATTTATCGATAGTGCCGCCGTACTTGAGAGCAATGCGCGACATATCGGTGAGGTATTGATTCAGCAGGTCGGTAAAGGCTTCTGCTTCCATCTGTTCTGAAAGTGAAGAGAAGCCAACGATGTCGGAGAAAAAGATAACCAGCTTCTTACGCTGGGTTTCCAGTTTGGCCTGACGACGTCCGGAGAAAATGGATTCCCACACCTGAGGGGCAACGTATTTGGATACCTGGTGAGACAGGGCCTGAAAGCGTTCAACCTGGCCCTGAAATTTTTGTTTCAGGCGGATCAGATCGCGCGCCTGACGGTTGCTGTTAAAGGCTGAAATGCCAAGGTGTAGGCCAACACCGAAGGCTGCCGTTAAAAACAGCTCGGTCGGAACCGGTGGGGCAGCTTCGTGGCCGAACAGCAAAATGCCGGCTGCGGCACCGGAGATCAGCGAAATAATGCAGAAGGCCCAGGCAGTAATGCTGCCGACAATAATAAAGCTGGTGTTGATCATGATCAGAAACAGCACAGTCAGCTCAATTGGCAGCTGGATATAGCCGAGAAATACCCCACACAGAACCGCGTCAAAATGAATCAGGAACTGCCGGGTGGAATAGGCACGCTTTTGGCGGAAAGGGCGACTCAGAACATAGACGGCGTGGGGGTAAAGAATACTGACTACCGCCACAACAATGGCCTGATCTTCAAAATAACCCTGCAGGATGCCCATTAAAACCGTGACGGCAGCGACCCCATAGCCCAGAATCCGGGCCATGTAATCTTGCTTTGGTAATGTGGTTTCAGCGAAATGGGACGGGTCCTGACGGTTAGACATTGTGAAGGCCCGAAAAAATTGTTGTTCTTATAATGGGTGACACGGTTCGACCAGCGGCAATGATTGAGAACATCTATATACCCAGAATAAGACAGCTCAGCAAGTGCATGACGGCTAAGTCAGGCTTTTCATTAAGGGCCGCGACTTTACAATAGACATATGACGAAAATATTGATTTGGGTGCGCCTATGGATGCTTTACGAATGTTGACTGAACGAGTGTCCTCTCCGCAACTGACAGGACCGGACATTACGCGACAGCAGCAGGAGGTGTTGCTGCGTGCAGCGCTGCGGGCGCCAGATCATGCCTGGTTGCGTCCCAGCCGCTATCTGTTGGTAGAAGGCGACGACCGGCGCTTGCTCGGAGAGTGTTTCCTGCAGGCAACGCCGGACTGGCAGAGTCTCAGTGCAGAAAAACAGCAGAAATTACTGAATATGCCATTGCGGGCGCCGCTGCTGATTGTTGCGGTCAGCCGTATTCAGGAACATCCGAAGGTGCCACGTGATGAGCAGCTGCTGTCGACCGGTGCGGGGGTGCAGAATATCCTCAATGCAGCCTGGGCAATGGGGTTGGGGGCTATCTGGCGGACCGGAGATATGGCAACCAATCCAAAGGTTACCGAAGCTCTGGGTCTGGAAGCTTGCGATGTCATTGTCGGTTTTGTCTATATCGGGCATATCAACGGCAGCCTGAAGCAGCCTCCGGAATTGCCGCTGGACGATTTTGTTACCCGCTGGAAGGCGAAATCGTCATAAAAACAAGCAATTAGCGCTGGATGGGTGTTGACGCTCAGGTCGCTGCTGCGTATAGTACGCGGCCTCTGAGCAGTGCTCAGTTAGGTGAGGTGTCCGAGTGGCTGAAGGAGCACGCCTGGAAAGTGTGTATACCGCAAGGTATCGAGGGTTCGAATCCCTCCCTCACCGCCACTAATTTTAAAAAACCGCATAGTCGTCAGGCTCTGCGGTTTTTTTATGCTCCGTATTTGCGTAAAAGAGCGGTGAGAGGAGGGGGCCGAGCCCTCGTGGGTTCGTACCGAGTACTGCGACAACTGCCGGAGCCTGCGACGGCGTTCATCCCTGTGGCGTGGTCGGGATATCCCTCCACTTTCTCTCGTCGGCCACTCATTCTGAAAACCGCATAGTCGTCAGGCTCTGCGGTTTTTATGTTCGAGGTTTGTTATGTGCAGCGCTTGGCAATGCAGCAGACCGGTGCGTTATGTGCGTGAATTCTCTATAATCCTCCGCCTTAAATCCGCATGTCACAGAGAACACCATTTATGACGGTCCGCACCCGTGTTGCACCTTCGCCTACCGGCGATCCGCACGTAGGTACTGCCTACATCGCTTTATTCAATCTGGCTTTTGCCCGCCAGCATGGCGGCCAGTTTATTCTGCGTATTGAAGATACCGATCAGGCACGCAGCACGCCTGAATCTGAGCAGGCCATTATGGACAGCATGCGCTGGCTGGGTCTGGAATGGGATGAAGGTCCGGATGTTGGTGGTGAATTTGGCCCTTATCGTCAGAGCGAGCGCCGTGATGTGTATCTTGAGCACGTGCAGAAGCTGCTCGACAGTGGTCATGCCTTTAAGTGCTACCGCACCGCTGAAGAGCTGGATGCTCTGCGTCTTGCCCGTCAGGAGCAGGGTTCACTGACTGCACTCAAGCCTTCCGATTTGCTGCTGCCTGCCGATGAAGTCGCCCGTCGCGAAGCGGCAGGTGAGCCTTATGTGGTGCGTATGAAGGTGCCGGAAGAGGGCGTGTGCGTGGTGGACGATATGCTGCGCGGTGCGATTGAACTCGACTGGGCTCAGGTCGATGCGCAGATTCTGCTGAAATCCGATGGCATGCCGACTTACCACCTGGCCAACGTGGTGGATGATCATCTGATGAAGATCACCCACGTTATCCGTGGTGAAGAGTGGATCAGCTCTGCGCCTAAGCATAAGCTGCTGTACGAATACTTTGGCTGGGATATGCCGCATCTGTGCCATATGCCACTGTTGCGCAACCCGGACAAGAGCAAGCTGAGCAAGCGTAAGAACCCAACCTCAATCCTGTTCTACGATCGCATGGGCTATATGCCGGAAGCGCTGCTTAACTATCTGGGTCGTATGGGCTGGTCGATGCCGGATGAGAGTGAAAAGTTCACCCGTGATCAGATGTTTGCCAACTTTGATATCAAGCGCGTATCCCTTGGTGGGCCGGTGTTTGATGTGGAGAAGCTGCGCTGGCTGAATAGCCTGTGGGTGCGTGAGCTGGATGCTGAGACCTTCGCTCAGCGCTTTGCTGCCTGGGGGTTGCGTCCGCAGAATATTCTGCCGGTGATTCCGCATGTGCAGCCGCGTATCGAAACCTTCTCGGACGTTGTGCCGCTGGCCGGGCATTTCCTGTCTGGTCTGACGCCGCTGACGCCAGCCAGCTTTGAACACAAGGCCTATGACGAAGAGCGTCTGCTGACGGTGCTGCAGTTTGGCTTGTGGCAGCTGGAAGAGATCCGTCACTGGAGTAAAGAAGACATCGAAGCGCGTCTGTGTGCCCTGGCGCGTCTGCTGGACATTAAAGTCCGCGACTTCCTGTTCCCGTTCTTTATTGCTATTGCCGGTACCTCGGCCACCATTTCTGTGCTCGACAGCATGGCGCTGCTGGGACCGGATATGAGCCGTGCACGTCTGCGTCATGCTATTGATGTGCTGGGTGGTGTTGGTAAGAAGAAAGCCAAGAAAATGGAGAAGGATTATCAGCAGTTGTCAGCGGCCATTGCCGCTGAGTTGAGTGCTGCGGCAGAGTCCTGATTTGTTACGGCCGCTTATTCTGTCTGCTGGGCGGGAAGGGCGGCCGGCAATATTGGCTAAGTTATTGTTTCAGAAAATTTTTTCGCTCATTTCTGCTGTCATAGGTTGACAGTACAGAAGGGCGTAAGTAATATTCGCGCACGTTTTGAGACGGGGCCTTAGCTCAGCTGGGAGAGCGCAACACTGGCAGTGTTGAGGTCAGCGGTTCGATCCCGCTAGGCTCCACCAAATTCTCAAAGCAGTCCTTGTGTCCCCATCGTCTAGAGGCCTAGGACACCGCCCTTTCACGGCGGTAACAGGGGTTCGAATCCCCTTGGGGATGCCATCTTGCATCAGCCTTTTCAGGTTGTACTGCATACGGGGCCTTAGCTCAGCTGGGAGAGCGCAACACTGGCAGTGTTGAGGTCAGCGGTTCGATCCCGCTAGGCTCCACCAATTTTTTGTTTGTCCTTGTGTCCCCATCGTCTAGAGGCCTAGGACACCGCCCTTTCACGGCGGTAACAGGGGTTCGAATCCCCTTGGGGATGCCATCTTTCTGACCGCTTCAGGTCATTATCTTCGTATTAATAACTCATATTTTTTTGCTGTTACAGGCTGGCTTCTCTGCTGCTTTGCCATAACACTGCTTCGTTAAACGCGTTACAATAGCGGCAAAATTCTGGTTTGTTGCTCTATGCATCAGTCAGGCTCCCGTACAGGCGTTGTCAGGATGCGGTTATGGTACATATTCCTAATGTGGTTAAAGAAAAAGCCCGCGCTATTAAAATGGTTGTGTTCGATGTTGATGGTGTACTGACCGACGGCACGCTGACCTATTCGGCGGATGGCGAACAGGTGAAACACTTTAATGTTAAAGATGGCGTCGGTATTAAATTGCTGGATAGCTATGACATCGTGACCGCTATTATTTCTGCCAAAGAGTCTGCACCACTGGCACGTCGTGCGGCAGATCTGGGAATCAAACATTTCTTTCCGGGTACCAAAGATAAATGGGCTGTGTTATCAGCCTTAATGGATGAGCTGTGGTTTGAACCTGGCGAAGTCTGTTATGTCGGCGATGATGTTATTGATCTGAAAGTGATGAAAAAAGTCGGTTTAAGCATTGCGCCAAAAGATGCCTTCTGGATGGTGAAAGACCATTCCGATTTAATTACTGAAGCCGAAGGTGGCCGGGGCGTTGCCCGCGAAGTGGCCGATATTATACTCGGCAGTCGTATGCCGCTGGATGAAGCTTATATCAAGGCCATGCTGCCTGAGTTTGAGGATAAAAAAATATGAAAATTCTGGTAACCGGTGCCGCCGGTTTTATCGGTGCTTTTACCAGTAAGCGCTTTGTTGAGCAGGGTCACGAAGTTATTGGTATCGATAACCTGAATGACTACTACGACGTGAATTTAAAGCACGGGCGTCTGGGTTGGTTGGCTGAGCAGTCCGGTTTCACCTTTAAGCAGGTCGAACTTTCTGACCGTGCTGCGGTTGATGCGGTGTTTGCCGAGCATAAATTTGACCGTGTTGTGCATCTGGCGGCACAGGCCGGTGTGCGTTATTCCATTACCAATCCGCATGCCTATGTCGACAGTAATTTAATTGGTTTTGTGAATATTCTTGAAGCCTGTCGTCATAGTGAAGTAGGGCATCTGGTTTATGCCTCGTCCAGCTCGGTCTATGGTCTGAATACTAAGATTCCGTACAGCACCTCTGACCGGGTTGATCATCCGGTATCGCTGTACGCCGCGACGAAAAAATCCAATGAATTAATGGCGCACACCTATGCCCATCTTTATGGTTTGCCGGTAACCGGTCTGCGCTTCTTTACCGTGTATGGCCCCTGGGGACGTCCGGATATGGCGTACTTCAGTTTTACCCGCGATATTCTCGAAGGCAAAACCATTAACGTCTTTAATCATGGCAAGATGCAGCGCGACTTTACCTATGTCGATGATATTGTCGAAGGTGTAACCCGTATCACCCAGAAAATTCCTCAGGGTGTGAGCGGCTGGACGCCGGAAAGTGGTGACTGCTCGCGCAGTTCTGCGCCTTATAAAATTTACAATATTGGCAACCATAACAGCGTTGAGCTGGGCACCTTTATCGAAACCATCGAAAATGTGCTGGGTAAAAAAGCCAATAAAAACTATATGGAAATGCAACCGGGCGATGTATTGGCGACCTATGCCAATGTTGATGATCTGGTTGAAGATGTTGATTTTGCTCCGAACACACCGCTGGCAGAAGGCATTGAACGTTTTGCCCGCTGGTACCGTGATTTTTATAAGGTATAAGCAATAAATGGCTGATTATAAAATTGTGATTCCGGCCCGCTATGGCTCCAGTCGTCTGCCGGGTAAGCCGCTGATTATGCTGGCCGGTAAGCCCATGATTCAGCATGTTTATGAACGTGCGCTGGCAACCGGTGTGCAGGATATTGTGATTGCCACCGATGACGAGCGCATCCGCGATGCGGCTCTGGCTTTTGGCGCGGATGTGGTGATGACCTCACCGGATCATGAAAACGGCACTGAACGTATTGCTGAAGTTGCGCAGATTAAAGGCTGGGATGCTGAGGCTGTAATTGTCAATCTGCAGGGCGACGAGCCGCTGATCCCACAGTCTTTAATCGAGATGACTGCTGCCAGTCTGCTGGAAAATCCGCAGGCAGGGATGAGTTCTGTCTGTACACCGTTAAAGCATGCGGCAGACGCATTTGATCCGAACGTAGTGAAAGTGGTGCTGGATCGGGCGCATTTTGCCATGTACTTCAGCCGTGCTTCGATTCCCTGGGATCGTGATGCCTATAAAATCAGCACAGAGCAGATGACCGGTAAAATGCCGGTGTACCGTCATATCGGTATGTACGGTTACCGCGTGTCCTTTCTGCAGCAGTACACCCGTATGGAACCCTGTGCGCTGGAAGCTACCGAATCTCTGGAGCAGCTGCGCGCACTCTGGTACGGCGTAAAAATCCATATGTCGGTGATCGATCAGGCACCGGGACACGGCGTTGATACTCAGGATGATGTGGCGCGGGTTGAAGAACTTTTACTTGGCCTGAACTGAGTTATTTTTCTTTTTTGCGCTTTATCAGCTTAAAAATGGCTGCAGTGTCCGACACTGCAGCCATTTTTTTAGATACTTTTCTTTCTGTCTGGGCTATTTTTAGCCTGTAAGTCTTTGAAAACAGAGGCTTAAGGCTCTTTTGAATAATTCCCTTGTGTTTGCCCTGTGCGCTATCACCTTTCAGATGTGGCGCTGAATGAGGTGGCTGGGGATTCCTAACCGGATTTATTCAGATTGTCCTGCAATACAGACGTTGTTGAAGTAAGGAGTACCACGATGGCATTGTCTATTTCAGAGAAGCTCGGTTATGCCGGTCTGCTGCCTTTTATTGCCGGCGCGACAGCGGTTGTGTTGGGTCTCGACGGGGGCGAAGAATTTTTTAAATTATATTCGTTGTTGATTCTGGCATTTATGGCCGGTGGCTGCTGGGGCGTTGAGCAGGCGAATCCGGAGCAGATTGATGAAATCCCGCTGGAGTTATCCATCGGCACTTTCCTTTGGGGATTGCTGGCGTATTTTCTGCCTACGAATGTCGCGGTGCTGATGTTTATGGTTGGTTTTTGGTTGCTGCTCTGGACTGAGACCAATCCGATTTTTAAACGTGCTTATGCCGAGTCTTATAAGCGTTTGCGTAATATTCTGACGGCAGCGGTAACTATTCTGAATGTTATCGTTTTTATCGCCGTTCACTGAGCGGTGATTAACAGACGGGGCGTTTTAAAGCCCCAGTCTGCGTCCTTCCCTGCATGGCTGGCCGTTGCGCCACCATTCCTGAAACTTTTCCAGCTGGCGGGCTACCGTTGCCCGGTCGTTCATGCAGGCGGTTACTTTATTGCGCTCAATGCTGATAAAAACCGCAGGCGTCATTAAAACCTGGTTGTTATTCACCGCCGAATGAACCTGCAGTTGTATGCGGCTGCTCATTCGTTGCTGTAGCTGTAAGAGCGGATGATCAGCAATGCCCGGATATTCGTGGGCAATTAATATACGGATGCTGCGCTGACGTGCTCCACGCAAATAACGGTTAAAGCAGGAGAGTGTGGTTTTATCCGACCACAATGGGTGGCTGAGGTCGGCAATGCTCAGATGGATGGCGGCCGGGCCAAAGTGACTGGCAATCTGCAGCATCCCTTCAGCCGCTGCAGGTTGTTCCAGTACATACACTTCGTTGTCTTTTCCAGGGATAAACTGTTCGCTGCCCTGGCTGGAGCGTCCCAGTACTTTGCTCATGCGCACATGGGGAATGCCGGCATCCCAGCAGAACTCCGTTTCCGGTGAAAAACCATTGTGATGGTAAAAGCCATAAGCCTGAGTCTGAACGGTTGCGCGCAGAATGCGGCCGCGCATTTCTTTCTCGTAATGATGTTCTACGGCGCGCAGCAGTCGGGTCCCCCAGTTCTGGTTACGGTATTCAGGCAGTACGGCCATACGTCCGAAATAACCATTGCTCAGCAGCCGGGCGCAGCCGACCGGACGCTTGCCATCGCGGGCAATAAAGTGCACCGCGTTGGCGTCGTCAGCATCCCATTCCATAGCTTCCGGGACGTTTTGCTCCTGAATGAATACGCGCTCACGGATGGCGCGTAAAATATCCCGGTGCTCTTTCCAGTTAGCGGTTTCAATCTCCAAACTCGGTCTCCGGACTGTACAGCATATGACGTTGCCAGAGGCTGGTCAGCAGGCTTTGGGCCGTTGTGCTGGCAGCCAGCGTCTGCAGAACCTCTGTTTCATATTGGCTGTTGTCGGCCAGATAGGCAACTAACGCCAGGTCACCCGCTGGCAGGCTCCAGCTGTGACCAAGGGCGAAGAAGCAGCATTGATTATCCTGTTGGCTGTAAGCAAAGCGGGCAAATTCAGAGCGGCGCCATTGCTGGTAATGATTCAGCTCGTCGTGTAATTCATCCCAGCTGGCTTCATCCCGTGGTTCAGGCAGTTGTTCCGGGTATTTGGCTTCGGTCATCAGTTTTCCCAGTACCTGCTGCAGACGCTCGTCATCGTTGAGGGCAGCGGTCAGCAGGGCACGCAGGCGCCCGATCGCGTCCTGATCAATCAGGCCCGGGGTCTGGGTTGGGCGGATGCCGGCATCGGTGTAGCGCTGATCTTCACTGGCGCTGGCGAGAATATCGTCCATTGCGGCCTGTGCCAGTTCCGCCTGGCTTGGGGCGCGGAAGCCGATGGAGTAGGTCATGCACTCGCCCTGAGCGATACCGTAGTGCGCCAGCTGTGGTGGCAGGTAGAGCATGTCGCCGGGGTTCAGGGTCCAGCGCTCGGTTTCGTCGAACTGTTGCAGGACGCGGATTTTCGGCCCTTTAAGAATCGGTGAGTCGTCGCTGCACATCTGGCCGATGCGCCATTCGCGCTGGCCTTCGGCCTGCAGCAGGAATACGTCGTACTGGTCGTAATGCGGGCCAACGGAACCGCCGTCGACGGCATAGCTGATCATCAGATCATCGATGCGCCAGCTGGGCAGGAAGCGGAAGTGTTCAAGAATATCGGCGGCTTCCGGAATCCAGTGATCGACGGCCTGAATCAGTAAGGTCCATTTGCTTTCCGGCAGGGCGCGGTAATCGTCTTCTGTGAAGGGGCCGGTGCGGATGGTCCAGGGGCCGTCTTTGCCTTCTTCTTCGACCAGGCGTGATTCAATTTCTTCTTCCAGGCTCAGGCCGGCCAGCTCGGAGGAGCTGAGCAGGGGCTCGAAGTCCGGCCAGGCGTTGCGGATTAATACCGGTTTCTGCTGCCAGTAATCGCGCAGGAATTCTTCAACCGTCAGATGACCCAGAATATGCATAGTGTGTTACTCAGAATACGGATACAAAAAAGCCTCCGCCAGAAAGGTGCTGGCGGAGGCTTCCGATTTTAACGCGGCTTAAACGTTCTTCGCCTGATCTGCGGCATTACCGATGTAGGTAGCCGGAGTCATGGCATTCAGCTCGTCTTTGGCAGCTTGTGGCAGTTCCAGTGAGGCAATGAATTCAGCCATTGCGTCACGGGTAATGGCTTTGCCACGGGTAAAGGCTTTCAGTTTTTCGTATGGCTGTTCAATGCCGTAGCGGCGCATCACAGTCTGTACCGGCTCAGCCAGAACTTCCCAGGCGTTGTCGAGATCCTGAGCGATACGCTCTGCATTGACCTGCAGCTTGCTGATACCTTTCAGGCTGGCCTGATACGCCAGCAGGCTGTAGCCCAGACCAACGCCCATGTTACGCAGTACGGTGGAGTCGGTCAGGTCGCGCTGCCAGCGTGAGATCGGCAGTTTCTGCGCCATATGAGTCATCACTGCGTTGGCGATACCGAGGTTGCCTTCGGAGTTTTCGAAGTCGATCGGGTTCACCTTGTGCGGCATGGTCGAAGAGCCTACTTCGCCAGCAATGGTGCGCTGTTTGAAGTAACCATTCGAGATGTAAGCCCAGATGTCGCGGTCAAAGTCGATCAGGATGGTGTTGAAGCGGGCGATGGCATCGAACAGTTCGGCGATGTAATCGTGTGGCTCGATCTGGGTGGTGTACGGGTTGAAGGTCAGGCCCAGAGAAGTCACGAAGGTCTCTGCGTTGGCCGCCCAGTCGATATCGGCGTAGGCCGACAGGTGAGCGTTGTAGTTACCCACGGCACCGTTGATTTTGCCCAGCAATTCAACCGCTTTGATCTGCTTGATCTGACGCTCAAGACGGGCCACAACGTTGGCCATCTCTTTACCCAGCGTGGTTGGCGAGGCGGTCTGGCCGTGGGTGCGTGACAGCATCGGCAGGGCAGCGTTTTCGTGGGCCAGAGCGCGGATCGCATCGGCGACTTCCTGCATAACCGGCAGCATAACGTCGTCACGACCGGCTTTCAGCATCAGCGCATGGGACAGGTTGTTGATGTCTTCAGAAGTACAGGCGAAATGCACGAATTCATTAACCGCCATCAGTTCGCTGTTGTCGGCAAACTTTTCTTTGATGAAGTATTCCACCGCTTTCACGTCGTGGTTGGTGGTGGCTTCGATGGCTTTGATGCGCAGGGCATCTTCTTCACTGAAGTTGGCAACGATGGCGTCCAGCTGTTGCTGGGTAGCTGCCGAGAAGGCCGGAACTTCGGTGATGGCTTCATGGGCCGCAAGGCGCTGTAACCAGCGGATTTCTACTTCGACGCGGGCACGGATCAAACCGAATTCGGAGAAAATCGGACGCAGTTGCACGGTTTTGTTGCCGTAACGACCATCAATCGGAGAAATAGCGGTCAGGGCAGACAGCTCCATTGGGTTCTGGGAGGACATAGCGACTCTCAACGGACAATGAATGTAAGAATTTTAAGGCGCGCAATTCTACCGGATTTTTTTGTATATCTCAGCACTGGCGGTGATTTAACTGCGCTTTCATGTCGCGAGTGCCCGTTGCTGGCGGTGAAGGTGTGCCGGTAAGGGCATTTTGCCGCCGGATTGGGCGTTATTGTCACTCACCCGTCACGCAGTTTCAGGTAGAATGCTGCGCAAATTTACAGGCCGTTAGCTGAGAAGTATTCATGCTGGACTCATTGCTGAGTTATTCCGACAGCCCCTTGTGGCTGGTTCTGGTGGTGATTGTGTCGACCTTTATGCTGGAAGACCTGGCGATTATTGGCGCCGGGATGCTGGCCGCGAGCGGTAAACTGGCGCCGGAAGTGGCCTTTGCGGCAACCTGTACCGGTATGTTTATTGGTGATACGGCATTGTATCTGTTTGGCCGGTTGGCGCATGTCTGGCCCTGGCTGGCGAACAAATTCCGCCATGATCTGATTCAGCGTCAGGTGAAGCCTTTGCAGCAGGCACCCTGGCATCAGCTGGCGCTGATTCGCTGCATGCCGGGACTGCGTACTTTCGGCTATATCGCCTGCGGATTGGCACGGGTGCCGGGCTGGACCTTTACCCTGGCCAATGTGATTTCTATCGTGATCTGGGCTGCGATGATTTTTGGCGTGGCTTTCGTGTTGGGTAAGCAATATGCCGAAACCCTGCACGAGTGGCTGTGGTTTGTGCTGCCGGTGGCTCTGCTGGTGTTTATTCTCGGTCAACGGCGTTTGCGGGCTCGGATGGAAGCCGCCTGAGCGGGATGTGACAGGAGAATTTGTATCATAAAAAAAGCGGCTCTGGCGTTATTGCGCAGCGGCCGCTTTTTTTTTTGTGTTGGCTGTTGCTGGCGGAAACTCAGGCCTCCGCAATGGCGCCTTTGTTAACACCTTCAAAAGCACGCACTCTGACCTGGCTGTCAGGGTGTTGCTGTTTGATGGTGTCGGCCAGATGGCGGGCGATAAATTCCACGGTGGTATCAGTGTTCATCATATAGTTGCGGCTGGCTGGCAGAGATAATTCGAATTCGCCTTGCTGTGCGCTGTAGCGGAACAGAAGCTGGTTGTTGTCGCTACTGATCAGATCTTCTGTGCTGCCCAGATAAATATCGGCCCAGCGCTCTGCCCATTGTTGTTCCAGCGTACTGCTGCGCTCATCGTCAAGCCAGATCTGAATGCGTGAGCGATGACCGTGGGCGATGCGCTGGCAGTTGCCGTTGTGTTTTTTCAGGCCGTGACTGTAGTGATAAAACGCGTCATCGATGTCTTCTGCAACGAAGCTCAGGGTCAGCTGCTCGACGTTCACCGGGAAATGGCTGCGCAGCTGTTCACGGCACCAGTGAGCAACGCTGTTGGCGTCGATGTGTTCGGCATCGACCAGGGCAACGGCCTGGCGTGGTGCGCGCATTTCCAGCAGGTCGCCGTTGTCGTACTGCCAGCTGAGTTCGATGATGTCACCGCTGTGTTTCAGGGTCAGGGCCGGCGACTGAACCGGCACCAGCAGGCGGTGATCGAGCTCGTCGTCCAGCCAGTTACGCAGTGTCTTTTTGACGATGCCGAAGTCGCAGACCATGCCTTGTTCGTCGAGGGCGCCGTCGAGCACGGCGGATGCCCACCAGGTTTCACCTACCAGGCCGCGCTTGGCATCCAGATAGCTGAAATCGACATTGGTGAGTTGCTCTACGAATAACTGCATGGTGTTCCTCTGGTGTTCCGCTGAGAGGCAAAGCCCGACTGAGAGACAAAGCCTGAAATAGCCGCGCATTCTAGCGGAAAGCGGCCATCAGGGCATAGCACTGTGCGGCCAGTGTACCCGGTATGCGCCACGCCGGGAGGGGATTGAACCTGTCTCAGCTGTCCGGGTCTATGCACCACACTGTGTTTATAAAGAGTGGCATTAAGCCGTTCCTGAGCTATCGCCGCTGACAAAGCCTGTTATGATAGGCGGCATTTTTATATCTGAAGGATGCGTGAGTCGCTGCGTGTCCTGTATTAACTGAGTGATTCCTTTGTATGGCTATGCATAAACTTCTGACCGCTTCTCTGATGTTTCCTGCGCTGGCGGGTCTGATGTCCGGCTGCAGTGACAGCGGCTCTTCTTCTTCCTCAACTGTGTCGGTTTATGTTCAGGCCGGGCAGGAAGATATCAATCATGCCATCGCACGGTCGGTGGCGATTACCGAAGCCGGTTTGCCTAATGAGGATGCTGAAGGACGTCTGGTCCGTTCTGAGTATGTTACCGATAAGCACGGTGTGGTTAAGGCTGTGATTTCGACCGGTGAGCTGCAATTGTTTGAGCTGGTTGGTCGTGATGCTGACAGTGATACGGCGACGGCGGCAACTACTGTGCGTTGTCAGTGGGTTGCTGGTTGTTCAGCTGGTGCGTTTGCTGCGGATATGGAACAGACGGCCAATCTGGGCTGGCGTTCGGTTGCTTACGATCTGAGCAAAAATGAACGCATCCGTGTGACCCCCCTGACGGATCTGGCCGCTCAACTGGCATTCGATTATGTCTATAACGAGAGTCTGGTCAGCGGTTCCGGCACTGTTGCGGATGTGGCTGTTGGCTGGGTCGAAACCGGCTATTACTCCGCGTATTCCACCGAGCAGGCTATCTCTCAGGTTTCCAGGGTATTTGGTATCAGTAATGTGCAGACCACAGAGCCTGCCGATCTTACCCAAATTAATGAATGGCGTGGCGCCGATGCCGCCAAAGCTGCAGACAGTATTCGTTACGGTGCCTTGTTGGCGGCCTGGGCGCATCTGGCTGAGAACCACATTGCGGTCGATGGTGTTGATTTTACCCATGCCGTCGCTGCCGATTTCAGCGCCAATAAAGGCCAGATGATGCAGCTGGGTGGTACGCAGACGCTGACGCTGGCGGCACTGTATAGCGATGCGATCAGCAATTTACAGGCACTGAACGTAACGGATGCGACTCTGCAGGGCTACATTGCCGGGGTTATTTCCGCACTGCAGGCTGATATTGATGGCTTCACCGCCGATACCCTGACTGCCAAAGTTCCCGATACGCTGTTGTCGCTGTTTGGTCAGAGTGACTATGACGATTTTGTGCTGGGCATTAAACGCACCAAGGCTTTTGTCGGGGTTATGCGCAATTACAGCGATACCTTTTTTGAAGACAGCTACAAAGCCAAGGTGGATCAGTATGTTGATCTGCTGAAAAAAATCGGTGATGAGCATGCCGCTAACCTGAATACAATCGTGACGGCTTATCGTGAGACGGCCGAGCTGTATCAGCAGACCTATCTGGCGGGTGCTAATACCTGTGCGGATACTTCGGCCTATGCCTGGGTGACTTCCTGTTCTTACAGCAACCCGACGATGACACTGAATAACGGTACGATCATCGTCAGTCAGGCGGTAGCGGATGTGAACACCACCGATGCCGATGACAAGCCAACGTCATCGAATGCTATTGATGTGCTGATTCGCGGTACCTATGAGCAGGGCACGCTGCGCTTTGTGGTCGATAACGTTTATGAAGACGATAACGCTGCCAACGACATTCTTTCGGCCTCCGGTGTGCGCGTTTATTTCACCACGCCAGTGAGTACTCTGGCTGATCCGGCGGGGAATGAAATTCTGGGTTATGAAATGCGCTGGTCAGATTTTTCACTGTACGACACCAGTCGTGTCGGTGGAGCTGAAGAAGCCGAAGTAACCGGTAGCTATCGCATTTTCTTCCGTGGAGTGAAAGACCCGCAGGACAGTAACAGCGAGCGCCGTTTTAATATTGATACCGTGGTACTGAATGGTCGTATATCTGACAAAGTTGGCGACGACAATGAGCAGGATGTGGATTATTCAACCCTGTATGTGGCGGCGACCAGTACTAACGCTTCTGAGCATTATCCGGCGCAGCGTTTTGCTTCGTTCAACGGCTTCTTTACACCCAATCCTGCATTTGCGGCAGGCGATGTGGTAAATGGTCTTGTGAGCTACGTAACCGGTGAGCAGACGGTGGCCGGTCAGAATGTGCAGTATCTGGATTTTTATGTGCCGCTGGGTGAGTCGCAGCGTTTCCGTTTTTACCCGACGGTGAAGCGTGAAGATGTTAATGACGTGGATAAAGATGACGATAAAACCGAGCTGGTCAGTACCCACGATCTGGAGATCTGTGATCTGAGCAATTCCGGTGGTGGCTGGGTGGTCAGTTCCTGTAAGCCAAAGCAGCGTCTGTATGCAGAGCGTGATCTGCAGCTGGCCATTAACGATCTGTGGGAAGCCGGCGTGTTTTCACGGATTGAAATTCCGGGGCGTGGCCTCTACTTCGTTACCTGGCCAACCAATACAGCGGACGCTAATGGCTGTCTGACGCTGGCACCTCTGGCAACGGCGGAAACATCAATGGACGGCACTTTGTACGATCCTATGGTGTTAGGGCTGAATGCGGTACGTGTTACCAGTGAAGTGCGTCTGAACGATCAGCCGCGTACCTTGCTGGATGTACTGCTGAATGCGCCAACCATGGATCGCTATAAGCTGACCGCGGCGTTGTCGCATAGTTACTCCGGTCTCACCAGCAGCGACGTTTACCTGGGAACGGGGTCGTCACTGGATCGGGTTGTGCTGAGCTTTGATACCGATTCATCGTTTAAAACCACCGGCAGTCTGGCGGTGTACAGAGATGGTGTTGCCCTGACATTAAATGATGGAACAGAAACCACCATCGACAGTGAACTGACCGCCTACCTGCAGCAGAACTACAATCTGTCGCCGCTGCCATATAAGTACATCACCGGCAGTGATGGTAAGTACGATTTGTGCGTGCTGAATAACGTAGCTGAAGTGGCGGATAACACCGTGCTTGCTGATGCGGTATTCACGCTTAACTTCCGCGATGTGGTGTACGGCCGTATCCGTCAGGAGAATGGTATCTGGCTGATCCGCTATATTGATGGCAGCTGGGAGACGCTGTAATTTCACAGCGCTCAATAAGCACAAAAAAAGCGACCTCCGGGTCGCTTTTTTTGTGCCTGCTTGCAGGGTTGCGGATCTTCAGGCAAACAGCCAGAAATGCCCGGCGGTGCGTAAAGCGATACCAATCAGTGCGCCATAAATGGCCGGGCGGGCAACCGCGGCGACGGGCTTGCCTGCGGCAATCAGAATGGCAACGCCGGCAACATCGAGCGGACATAGCAGCAGGCCGGCGAGCAGGTTGATGTCCTGCGCGCTGAGTAATCCGAGCTGCACCTGTTCCATCGCGATACCCATCATGGCGGTGCCGCCGGCGATGTATTTGGTGATGGCCAGCAGCAGAGTTTGCTGTGGAAAACCGATAGCCGTGAGCAGAGGAGACAGCAGGCTTTCGAGTTCGCTGATGGCGCCGGTCAGGCGGATCAGATTCACTGCCACCAGGGCAACGACCAGCAAGGGTAGTGCTCCCATGGCGATATCCCAGGCATCGCTGCCGGCGCGGCGGATAACCTGCAACAGTTTGCCGTGCTCGGGATCGGCCTCTGGCATCAGTTCGGCAGAGGGCGGAGCGCTTTCTTCCACACTCAGCTTACGGCCGAAACCATAGTAGGTTGCGGCGGCAGCAATCAGACCGGCAGGAATGGCCAGCAGCAGGGTGGTTGGGATATCCAGCCCGGCGGCGGCCATCGGAAAGACGACATTCGCCTGGGCGAGGGCCAGCACCATGGCCAGAGTCGCGGCGATGTGGCGTGGAGAAGAGCCGTTGCGCGCCATGATGGCCAGTGTTGCGATTGGCGCGGCGAAGCTGACCATGGACACCTGAATCAGGGCGAACACCCCAAGACCCGTCAGGCCGAACGGGCGTAACAACGGACTGACCACGCGGACAATCCGCTGCAGCAGGCCGCGTGCTTCAAGCCAGCGCATAATGCTGAGCATCACAATCATAATGGGCAGCAGAATAAACAGGGCCAGCTCCACTGCTGAGCGGCCGGAGCTGAGAATGGTGGTGGCTATCTGATCCATAAACGTGGTTCTTGCTGAAAACGCAGACGATAACAGAGTTGCTGGTGTCCGGCTTTGGTTACTTGGTCGGAGATGACCGGTGTTCAGATGTATTTATACCGTTATCCATATGGTGATTTTACTTATCCCTGCTGCGGTTTTGGCGTGGTCATCACAGAGGCGGGTTAGCAGTCGCCAGTTCGTTCCTGTATACTGCCGCGTCTTAATTTGTGGCTGGCGATTGTCCGCAGTCGTTCAGTAGTGGTCAGAATGACCGGCAGCAGCCGGTTGTGATTGAATTTTTTTTGAGGCTTAACAATGACTGGATACGTTCAGAAGGGTGGCTTGCAGGTTGCTCAGGCGCTGTACGACTTCGTAAATGAAAAAGCGATTCCGGGTACTGGTATCGATGCAGAGAAATTCTGGGCAGAGTTCGACGTTCTGGCGAACGAACTGGCTCCGAAGAACAAAGCGCTGCTGGCCAAGCGTGATGATCTGCAGGCGAAAATCGATGCTTACCATACTGAACGCAAAGGTCAGCCTCACAATGCTGCAGAGTACAAAGCATTCCTGCAGGAAATCGGTTATCTGCTGCCTGAAGGCGCGGATTTCGAAGCAAGCACTGCTAATGTAGAGCCAGAAATTGGCCAGATGGCCGGTCCTCAGCTGGTTGTACCGGTAATGAATGCGCGTTTTGCTCTGAACGCTGCCAACGCCCGTTGGGGTTCTCTGTACGATGCGCTGTACGGCACCAACGTTATTTCTGAAGAAAACGGTGCGGAAAAAGGCACTGGCTACAACAAAGTACGTGGCGACAAGGTTATTGCTTATGCCCGTGCTTTCCTGAACGAAGCGGCACCTCTGCTGAGCGGCGACCACGTTGACAGCACCAAGTACGCGATCGAAGAAGGCAAGCTGGTTGTTACCCTGAAAGACGGTTCAACCACCACGCTGAAAAACGCTGCTCAGCTGGCTGGTTACAACGGTGATGCTGCTGCACCGGTTGCGATTCTGCTGAAGAATAACGGCCTGCACTTTGAAATTCAGATCGATGCAACCACTCCGGTTGGTTCTACTGACGCTGCTGGCGTTAAAGACATCCTGATGGAATCTGCACTGACCACCATCATGGACTGTGAAGACTCTGTTGCTGCGGTTGATGCGGCCGATAAAGTCGTAACCTACGGCAACTGGCTGGGCCTGATGAAAGGTGACCTGGCAGAAGAAGTGACCAAAGGTGGCAAGACCTTTACCCGTACCATGAACGCTGACCGCGAATACACTGGCCTGAACGGTGAAACCGTGAAGCTGAAAGGTCGTTCTATGCTGTTCATCCGTAACGTTGGTCACCTGATGACTAACCCGGCGATTCTGCTGGCTGATGGCAGTGAAATCCCTGAAGGTATTATGGATGGCATGATCACTACGCTGATCGCGATTCACGACCTGAAAGGCAACGCGCCATTCCGCAACTCTACTGCTGACTCCGTGAATATCGTTAAGCCAAAAATGCACGGTCCTGAAGAAGTAGCTTTTGCTAACGAACTGTTCGGTCGCGTTGAAGATGCACTGGGTCTGCCACGTTTCACCATGAAAATGGGCATCATGGACGAAGAGCGTCGCACTACAGTAAACCTGAAAGAATGTATCCGTGCTGCGAAAGACCGTGTTGTATTCATCAACACTGGCTTCCTCGACCGTACCGGTGACGAAATCCATACCTCTATGCTGGCCGGTGCTTTCGTACCTAAGTCTGTAATGAAGCAGCAGCTGTGGATCAATACCTACGAAAACTGGAACGTGGACACTGGTCTGGAAACTGGTCTGCAGGGCCGTGCTCAGATCGGTAAAGGCATGTGGCCTATCCCGGATGAGATGGGCATGATGATGGATCAGAAGATCGGTCACCCTAAAGCCGGTGCCAACACTGCATGGGTTCCGTCTCCGACTGCAGCGACTCTGCACGCTATGCACTACCACAAAGTAGACGTATTTGCTGTTCAGAATGAACTGAAAGGCCGTGAGCATGCATCTGTTGATGGCATCCTGACTATCCCTCTGATGACTGCCGAAGAAGCTGCTGCGCTGACTCAGGAACAGATTCAGAAAGAACTGGATAACAACTGCCAGGGTATCCTGGGTTACGTTGTGCGCTGGATCGATCAGGGCGTTGGTTGTTCCAAAGTACCTGATATCAACAACGTTGGCCTGATGGAAGACCGCGCGACTCTGCGTATCTCTTCCCAGCACGTTGCCAACTGGCTGGAGCACGGCATTTGTACCCGCGAACAGGTTGAAGACAGCCTGAAGCGTATGGCTGCGATTGTTGATGGCCAGAACGCCGGTGACCCGCTGTACATCAACATGGCACCAGGTTTTGATGGCATTGCCTTCCAGGCCGCGTCTGACCTGATCTTCAAAGGTAAAGAGCAGCCAAGTGGTTACACTGAGCCACTGCTGCACGCTTACCGTCTGAAGTTCAAAGCAGCTCAGTAATCTCATTTGCCTGATCGTTCAGGCTGTGTGAGTACGAAAAGCCCGGATTATTCCGGGCTTTTTTTATGTAAAAGCGGGGTAAAAGGGTATTGCTGACTGGTTGCTGATCAATGAGGCGGTTACAATCTGTTTACTTTCGCATTCAAAAGAAAAATAACTATGTTCTCTCTTTCCCGCATATCTCTGTTGCTGAGTGTCTGCCTGCTGGCGGCATGCAGCGGTAATGGTTCCAGTACCGTGAGTTCTTCAGCCCCCAATAAGTATGTGAATGGCTATGTCGGTAGTTCCAATGTGCAGCAGGCGCAGGTACAGGCAGTGTCTACTAATGTGCAGGGACAGGCGACGTCAGATAAAAATGACGATGGTGAGCTGGAATACATCGGTGCGAAAGCAACATCAACAAATAATGCTTATTATCAGGTCAAAATTAAAAATGACGATGTTGGCCGAGTTCTGACCATGTTCGCTACAGGCAAAGATGGGAGTGTAACGCTGGATCGATGCGAGCTCCCTGAAGGCTGCGGTGATGGTTGGGCGTACCGTGAAACAAAAGCTGTTCCGACTGACTTTGAATGGCGTGCCTCTGTTGGTAATGCGCAGGATAATATGCGTATCAACATTAACTGGATTACTCATGTTGCAAGTTCTCTCGCCCATACATCATATATTGATGCGGATGGCCAGCAGGATGCAGTGGCAAGCGATGGTAGTCAAAGCTGTATATCGGGTAGTACAGGTGGGGCGGAAACCCCGGATTCCGAATCAGGTGTTTATACGCCATTTACGGTTGAGTGTGCCAATTTATGGGTCAGTGCTCTGTTCGGTATCAGCGATATTATTTCTGTGCGTCCGCTGGCGCCATCGGAAATTTATAAAGACCCGGGACTGACTTCCGCCCTGCGTAACGAAGGCATCTTATATGGGGCTTTATTGGCTGCAGGGCAAAGTTTGGCAAAAGATGCAGGCCAAAGCTCTGTTGTCTGGGTCGGGAACTTTATTGATGGATTTTTAGTTCAGCAAGGTCAGTTGTATCAAAAAGGTGGGAATACTACGTCATTGTATGCTTTGTATAATGAAGCGCTGCAGACTCTGGCTGACAGCAGAACTTATTTTTCTGAGCAGAACTACAGTGTTCCGGCGGAGTTGAATCAGGCTATTTCTGACCTTCAGGTGCGCATGGCTGCTTTGCAGGAAAGTCAGTATACAAATGTCAGTATTCCGGTCAGTCAGGTGACTGGCTGGCTGGATCGGATAAATAATGCAAAAGAATTCATTGCCGACCTGAATGAGCGGTTAATTAATTATAAAGGTCAGGATCCGAATACCTGCTCACCTACCAATAACAGTAGTGATTGCGTTAACAGTTTTATCGATCCTGTTTATGCTGCTAAGGCCATTGATCATTACAATATATTGAGGAATGTTTATGAAGGCATTGCTCCTTCTTTGCAACTGGCAACGCAGGCGGTCCGCGATCTGACATTCGAATTAATTGGCTGTCTTCATACCGGTTGTGCCGGAAACGATCGATACAATGCAGAAACCAAGACTCTTACGGGTTCAGGATTGACGTTGGCAATGGTGCCCTACGCAGTGACCGACGGTCAGACAACGGAATTCAATGCGTTTGACTTTACATTGATCGGTGATTTGAAAGTTCCATTTGATGTAGCGGAAACATTGACTATTTCATTTAATGATATCGATGGTACCGACAGTGAAGGAAATGCAACAAAAGAAAAGGCCCGGATTCGGGTTGTCTATGAGGACGCCAGTGTGCTACCTCCGCTTCCAGAGGAAAAAGAGCCACTTGGCTTCGATGTGAATTGGCCGGAAGTAAAGATTCCGGCAGTTGTTGGTTCTCTGAAACAGGATTTTTATTTCTACTTTGCGGCAAAGCTGATTGGTGTTAAGGATCCGCTTGATGCTGTTTCACCATACCACTATAACCTGACCCAGATTTCGTTGGCGCTGTCTGCTCTTGGTGTTGCAGAAGGTAGTATTACCGAAGAAGGTGAAACGGTTGAATTGAAAGATTTGGCGAACCTGATTCTGTCTGGTACTACCAGTAGTCCTGCTAATTATTACTCTGATTCGCTTTGGCCTGAGTTTGATGATTTTTTCCGTATCCGTGATGGCTATGATATTGGCCGTGAAGAAATTGGCATGTTTGAGTATCGCATTGGTTTGAATGAAAGTGTGCGATACAGCGGAGACGTTAAACGGCTGGCTGACTATATAGATGTTAATATTTTCGGCTTTGGCATTAACCGTCTGGAAATATTTTCTGACACTGACGGGGAGGCGGGTATTCGTAAGTGTTCAGTTATTGTTAATGACCAGAATGAGCGGGAAACTGATCTTTGTACGGAACTTAAAACAACGGACGAAGAACTGGATATACATAAGATAGTTGATGGTGATTTTTTAGGTTTGTTTTCTGTACCAGGTCGTGGAGCATACCGGATTTTATTTCCTGATGCTGATGATGACGGGCACTATGAGTTAGATACCACTGGCACCAAAGTAATTCTTGATGGTCGTTTGGAGGCTGTGTTCACCCAGGGAATTGATGGGCTTAATCTTCGTTCCGAACTGAAGCTCGTTGAGGGGGATGAGCGTTTACCCAGCGCTATTGTGAACCTGAACCTCTCGCGGGCAAGTAAGGATCTGTGGGAATTTGCGATGGCGGTAGGTTACGATTATGACTGGCTGGTTGATGTGTTGCCAACAGGTACTCGCGCGCAAAGCCTTTATTTATCGTATCTGATTACTGCTGGTAACGTGCGTGATGAAGATAATCTTGAAAAATTTCATTCGTTTTCATATGAATTGGGCTCCTTGCTTGTTTATCGGGGTGGGGTGAAGCTTTTCACGGATAATCCGGATGGCGAAAGCATTGGTATGACGATAGCGACCCTGGTGGATTATGAGTTGGGCGATGATGCTCAGCCCTGCGGTGTTATTAACCGAAAAGATCAGACGGCTACAGGTCAGTGTAATGCCATTGGTTATCTGACCTACCGCAACTCCATCGTAGGTGTTATCCGTGAAGAGCGTGATGGCATTTATGTCGTCCGTTTCAGTGATGGTCAGTTCCTGGTGCTTGGCGGTTGAAGAACAAAGTTCACTCTTTCCTTTCTGCGGCGGTATATACCGCCGCATTCAGTTTTTCCTTTTCATCTCAGGCGGCCGATCGGCAGCTGTATTCGCTTCTGGAAATTCATGGCAGTTCACAGCCGGTTTCTCTGACCGATATGACGACTGGCTGGGATGGCGATTTTCAGCCAGGCACTTATGCCTATGCCGATGCCCGGTTTCGTTTTGGCATGCGTTATCAAAGCTGGCAGTTAGAGCGTGAAACGCGCTGGTATTATTACCTGACCTTTAATCGTGATACTTCAGAGTTTTACCGCGAGTTGGAGCTGGGGCTGCCCGGAGCAAAAGATCGTCAGTTGGACCTTGAAGTGAAAGGTCTGCAGGCGCGTGGCTTACGTCTTTCTCACCGTTTTGAGTTGCCGGCGCTGAGCATTACACCGGCGCTGGCGTATTACCATGTAGGTCATTTTCAGTTTGGTTCTCTCAGGGGGGCTTCTGTTGCGGGTGATCCGTTGACTGCATCAGCTGTGCTCGATTATCACTTTGATCAGGACAAAATTCTGGAATATCCGGCGGATGTCAGTGATGGTTCCGGCATCAGTATGGATATTTCATTCAGTAGCCTGCTAAAGGAACGCTGGCAGCTGGATGTTGCCTTCAGTGATTTATGGAATCGCTGGCAGTTCGATGATGCCGCTTTCACTACCGGATGCATCAATCTGAGTGGTGGGGGGCAGGCGGTTTGCAACAGCTCGGGGGCCGCTTCCGGCCGCTCGGGGCAATCTTCTTATGTAACCGATATTCCCTGGTCATTGAATACAGGTGTTTATGACACGAGTTGGCTGTTGGGGTTACGCTACTTTCAGCATGACCGTTATCAGCGTTTCAGTCTTGCCAAAGACTGGACGACACCTTTAGGTGATATGGGGATGTCACTTCATTCTACGAATCAGGTTGGAGTGCACTGGCGTTCAGGCTGGCACCAGCTGGAAATAGTCAGCGATGATGTGCGGCCCGCTTATGCGCGGGATATTCAGCTGCGTTTGGGGTTAACGCTGGGTTGGTAGCGGGGCGGACTCTGTTTTTCTGTGACTGCTGCCTGTCTTATCTGTCCGTATTTCTGCGGTCTTCTTTCAACTGCGGGATGCGGCAAAATCCGCTATGATGCGCGCTGGATTTTAGCCGGCGTGACGTTGCCGGTAAGCACCGCCCTGAGCAGCAGAGTCTCCGATGTATCTTGAACATTTCGGTTTTCAGCGTTTCCCTTTCACCATTGCACCGGACCCGGATTTTCTCTTTCCGTCGAGCGGGCATCAGGAGGCACTGGCACATCTGCAGTATGCGCTGACCGGGCATGGCGGCTTGATTTGTCTGACCGGTGAGGTAGGTACCGGTAAAACCACGCTGTGCCGTGTATTTCTTGCTCAGACACCCGCTGAAGTACGCACGGCGTATCTGTTTAATCCACAGTTATCGGCGACGGAGCTGTTGCAAAGTCTGTGTGATGAGTTGGGGCTGAGTTATAACCACGATGCATCATTACGTGAGTTGTACGCTTTGCTCAACAAGGCTCTGTTGGAATGGTATGCCGCCGGGCAGCGGGTAATCTGCGTGATTGATGAAGCGCAGAGTATGCCGCCGCCGCTGCTGGAACAAATCCGGCTGTTGACCAATCTGGAAACCCATAAAGAAAAGCTGCTGACGCTGATTCTTGTTGGTCAGCCAGAGTTGCGGGAATTGTTGGCCCGCCATGATCTGCGTCAGCTCAGTCAGCGTATTACCGCGCGCTATCACCTGCAGAATCTCAGCCTGACAGAAACCCGTGCTTATCTGCGCCATCGCTGTGCGCTGGCTGGTGTGGATGGGCAGTTGTTCAGCCCGTCCGCCGCACGGCGGCTGTGGCGGGTAAGTGGTGGCGTGCCTCGCCTGATTAATAATCTGGCCGACCGGGCGTTATTGGGCGCTTATGCCCGTGGCGGCAGGCTGGTCGACGTCGCTTTGGTTAAAGGCGCTGAAAGAGAAATCCTTGGACATGGTGCCGGATGGCTTGGTCGCACTCCGCGGCGCAGTGCCTTCACTTGGTTGTCGGCATTGATAGGCTTCGCATCCATGGCTGGCCTGCTGGTTCTGCTGTTTGTTTTCAGTCCGGCTTTGAAAGAACAGATTTCAGACTGGCGAGCCCCTGTGACGGCAGACCCGGTATCTCCGCTGGCGCTGCTGACGGCTGCCGGTTTGGCCGGAGAGTCTGACAGTGCGGCAGAGGTTGTTACCTGTGAGCAGCTGCAGGGCAGTAAACAGTGTTTGTGGGTGGACTGGCCGTGGCTCAGGTTGCAAGGCCTATCCGTGCCGGTTGCGGTACAGATGAAATCGGCAGAAGGATTCGTTTGGCAGCTCTTTAGTGCTGATCTTAATCCGGCATCGTATGCGGGACAGGCCTTATTACTGTGGCAGCCCCCCGCCGGATACAGTGGGCAGCTGGTTCGTCCCGGACAAAAATCGGATTTGATTCTCTGGATCCGCCGTCAGCTGAATATGGAATGGCAGGCAGACTGGCTGGTGATCAGTCCGGAAGGACAGAATAATCAGGTTGACTCGCGGTTTTATGATCCTTTGCTGGCCAACCGGGTTGCACAGTTTCAGGCGGAGCATGGGTTGAGTGCCGATAAAATTATTGGCCCGGAAACCTTGCTGTTTATGCAACAGGCGGACCAGGATGAGGCCCGTCCTGGTCTGGCTGGAGGGGAGAATTAATATGTCTTATATCCTCGATGCCCTGAAAAAATCGGAGCAGGAGCGTGCCCGGCAGATGAACCAGGCAATGTCGTTGCAGGACAGTACGTCGATATCCCTGGCGGCAGAAACACCGTTCAGAAGTATTAACCGGATCCTGTTGTCTGTTGCACTGGTTACGGTAATCACGGGACTGTTGTATGGCCTGACTCTGTTAAGTGGTAAATCCGCACCGGTACCGGTGGAGAATTCACCGCAGGTAACTGCACCGGCTGACGATGTAAGCCGGTCCCCTGAGACCGTAACCTTACGCCAGGCACCGCCGGTTGCTGCGGTAACGCCGGCCGTCGGAGCGACACCGGTTCCGTTGCAGCAAACGCCGGTATCGACGCCATCTCCGGCACCGGAAACAGCCATTGATTCTGAGCTGCGGGAGACTGCGCAGCGGGAAACTATGCCGCGCGCGGGTGTTGAAACCCGCTCGTTACCTCCGTTAGCGTCTTTACGCCGGATTCCGCAGTTAATGATCACCAGTCATATTTACAGTCCGGTGCCGGAGAAGCGTACGGTCAGTATGAATAATCGCGAGTGGAATGAAGGAGACCTTATTGCTCCCGGCATTATTCTGAAAGAAATTACCCCGGGCGGTATTCTGCTGGATGTTGATGGCTGGCCATTGCAGGTTGGCCGCAGCAAAGGCTGGCAGGCCATTCCCTGATGCGAGAAAAGACAGCATGCTGAGCAGTGAAAGCAAAGAACGCATCCAGGCGTTGTATCGTGAGTGCATTAAAGCGCTGGATTTAAAACCGCGTTATGGTCAGCGGGTAATGATTGCTGAAATTGCCAAAAGTCTGGGCGCTATCCATGAAGATGATAAAGGCCAGCGCGATAATGATAATGGCATTGCGGTGGTGGAAGCGGGTACAGGTACCGGTAAAACACTGGCGTATCTGCTGGCTGCTTTGCCGATGGCGATTGAAAAAGAAAAGAAACTGCTGATCTCGACGGCCACCGTCGCCTTGCAGGAGCAGATTCTGGATAAGGATCTGCCGAATTTAAAAAAGACCATTTCCCTGCCATTTAATTTTGCACTGGCCAAAGGCCGTGGCCGTTATCTGTGTTTGTTAAAACTGGATAAATCACTGCAGCATTTGTCCGGGTTGCTGTCCACGGTCGATTTATTTGAGCAAACGCCGGAAGAGCAGGACAGGGAGCTTTATGAATCTTTACTGCAGTCGTATGGCTCCGGTAAATGGGACGGTGATCGCGACCGTCTGACTGATGCCATCGAAGATAAACAGTGGTCGCATTTAACCGCCACGCACCGTGAGTGCTCCAACCGGCGCTGCCCGCATTTCCAGAATTGTGCTTTTTATAAAGCCCGTAATGCGATGGAAGATGCGGATGTGATTGTGGCCAATCACGATCTGGTGCTGGCTGATCTATCGCTGGGTGGTGGTGCTGTTTTACCTGCGCCGGAAAAAACTATTTACGTATTCGATGAAGGTCATCATCTGGCCGATAAGGCGCTGAATCATTTCCGCCTTGAAGTTGGCGTGCGTGCGCAGCGCCAGTGGTTGCAGCAGCTGGAAAAGGGCATAGAGCAGTTTGTTGCGGCCAGCGGCATTCCTCACAGCATTATGCATTCGTTAACCGAGGCGCCGCAGAATATCCGCGATATTCTGCAAAGCATCAGTCTGGTCTGGCCATTATTGATGGATATGATCGGCGATCAGGACCGCTTGCGTTTTGAGTCGGGAAAAATGCCGGAGAACTTACGTCAGCTGCTGATTAATATAAAAGGACCGTTGCAACCTCTGTTGCTGTGTCTGGATAAACTCAATGACATGCTGCAGAAATCCCTCGATCCGAAAGAAGATGGTGATTTTACCCGCGACGTAGCAGAAGCCTGGCAGGCGCCAATGGGTATTATGTTTTCCCGTGCGGAGCAATTATCCGAAGCCCTGTCCTGGCTCTGTGCCGAAGAGGCTGAGGGTGCTCTGCCGGTAGCGCGCTGGTTGTCGAAAACCCCGTTTGGTGATGGCTGGGATATTCGTCTGAGTGCCTCGCCTATTGCGGTGGCCGATCAGTTACGCAAAAACCTCTGGTGGCGCTGCTATGGTGCGGTGGTTACCTCGGCAACCCTGACGGCGCTGAACAGCTTTAATAAATTAAGCTGGGAAAGCGGTTTGCCCGACTGGGCAAATTATCAGCGGGTTATGAGTCCTTTCGATTACCAGAAGCTGGGTGAGCTGCAACCGGTGTCGCTGGCATCTGATCCCAAGAGCGATCAGTTTCAGGCAGATATTGAAGACTGGCTGAAAAATAATACCGACCTGAGCCGGGGAACTTTGGTGTTATTCAGTTCCCGTGCCCAGCTTGAGGCCACGCGTGATACGTTTTTACATGACTGGTATGACCAGCTGCTGTGTCAGGGCTTTTTACCGAAAGCAGAAATTGTCCGCCGTCATAAAGAGCGGATTGATAACGGTGAGGGCAGCATTATTTTTGGTCTCGCCAGTTTTGCTGAAGGGATCGACTTACCGGGCGAATATGTCACCCATGTGGTGATTGTTAAAATTCCGTTTGCGGTGCCCGATGATCCGATTCAGGCTGCGATCAGCGAATGGATGGAAAGCCGTGGACGCAATCCTTTTATGGAATTAACCCTGCCTGCGGCTTCTATTCGTCTGGTGCAGGCCTGTGGGCGTTTAATCCGTACCGAAGAGGATCGGGGACGCATCAGTATTCTCGATAAGCGGCTGTTGTCGCATCGCTATGGCAAGTTGTTACTGGATTCTTTGCCGCCTTTTAAGCGGATTTAATAAAGAAATACGCGAATAAAAAAAAGCCCGGTAATTACCGGGCTTTTTTGTGCCAGAGGAGGGGTTTTCAGGCCAGCTGCTCTCTGAGGTCATTATCATTCTGATCGCGAATCATCAGTAAATGGCCTTCAAGGTAGGCGAGCAACTGATCAGCCTCTTTCAGATCACGCTGAATCAGCAGGCAGCGCAGCTGTTTGCGCTCACGCTCCATAATACGCACATGGAAGCGGGCGCCGGTTTCCGGAATTTCCAGGTACAAACCACGGCTGGATTCAGACAGGCTGAGATCCACATGAGTTTGCTCCAGTTCGCAGCCAGCAAAGTTAATATTGTTGATGCGAACAATGTGTTCTTTGCCATTCACTTCATCGATCAGGCGATAAGGCTGCTCCAGCGGACGCTGGCGGCTTTGCAGGCGCTGGTCGGCAAGATCATAGGCTTCCGGATTGTATATTTCGGTACCCTCGATACCTTCCAGAGACTCGCCACACATAAAGCTGTGGAACAGGGTGCTTGAAGCTTCTTTGCGCTCAAACTGGGCCAGATGATCAGCGTTTTTGATGATGGCGAAAGTAGCATTGGCACACTGACGGGCAACGGCAGCGTTTTCTGATGGCAGGGTGAAGTTATCGAATTCACCGGTTGCAATCATGGTCGGGCAGTCAGGGAAGCGTTCAAAGCCCGGAAAATCCAGTAAGCGCTGGGTGTTCTGCGCGTAGCGCTGACGCTCATTGTCGTTCAGTCGGGCAATCTGACGGAACAGAAGACGGCGATAGGTCGGGCTGACTTCGGTTGCCTGCAGACGATTGTGATTGATCAGGTTGCAGACTGCAGTGGTCGCGAAAGCGTTCATATCACCAGCGGCCAGCAACTCCAGCGAGTCTTCCAGCAGGGTGATCAGGCTTTCGCGGCGGAAACAGGTGATGCCCGATAACAGCAGGCGCTCAATCCGTTGCGGGTAGGCCGCCGCAAACAGAGTGGCCATGGCCGAGCCATAGCTGATGCCCAGCATCTGAACTTTATCCAGCTGCTGTTGCTGGCAGAACAACTCAATCAGGTCAGCGTAGTCATTCAGGCTGAGTTCCGGAGCAAGCTGATCGTTACTGCCCTGTGAGGGGAAGTCAGCCAGAATTACCGGATGTGTGCTGACGACTAATTCCACTTCACTTTTGAATGAGGTGAAACTCTGGAATGCACCACCGAGAAAAACGACAGGCGTTTTATGGAGGTTTTCCGGAAGGCTGTATGCCTGGAATTCGACTTTGTACTGCCCGCGGGGAGTATCCAGCAGTTGGATGCGGGGAGTGTTGCGTAGATCGGCGGCAGAGAAGGTAGAGAACTGCATAACACAATTGGCTCTTTTATTCTTATAGTTTCCCGACTCTACCCCATTTATAGACAAATGGCCACAGTTGTATGTTTTCTTTACGGAACGCTGATGTTGTTGTAAGTGTTTGATTATATTGATGTTTTTGTATTTTTGCGGGCCGTTTCCTGAGGCGTTTCAGGGATATTGGCCCGCAATGTCCGACTTATTGCTGAGGAAGATTGATCGTGAAAATGATTTCTGAAGGAGTTACATCTATCCGGTATTCTCCGCCCGGAGTTTGGTGAGTCTGGGCGTTGATGTTGTCGCTGTTCGGAATGCTGATAGCAAACTGTCCCGGTGCAATGTTGTATCCCAGGCCGGCCGGTGGCGTGACATCGGGAGTTATGTTGGTCGGGAATTGCAGGTTACCGTAGTCAATCGGCGTACCGGGTTCGAGGCCAAGGACATCACGCAGGTATTCCTCTCGCAGAGCCTGTTGTGGGTCCAGTGCCGGAGTGTGGAAATCGTAGGTGCTTTGACTCAGCAGAGCGTTGTCCCGCTGCTCTGACAAATATTGATCAGCAATTTGGGAGGGGACTTCTGTTCCGCCATTTAACGGATCACTTTCGCTGTAGGGCTTATCCAGTGGTGACACCCGTAGGGAGGCGTCCCCCTGACCGTTTTCCGCTTTCTGGGCGGCGGGCTGCCGGCGGACAATGACCGTGGTGTCTTTAATGTAGGCTTCGGTCATTTCTTCGGGCGGAATTTCTGTGATTTCGGCCTGAACGGACGCGCTGATAAGTATGCTGGCCGGCAGTATGAGTGACAGAGGCAGCAACGCGGAAAGAAAGGAACGGTTCATGGCGGTGTGTCCGGTTAGTTTTTCTTTATCCTAGAGCAGGGCGATAAAAGGACAAGGTTCTTTACGTCAAGTTTGCCTCTGGTTCTCTGTGCGGCGTCTGTGGTGGAACTGATGGCCCGGAATGCCGCATATTTTTGTGATTGAAGAGGCATCGTCTCTATACAATCCGCAGCTTTTCCGTGCACGGGTGTCGCTAAATCCGGCATTGTCGGGCACTATTGCGTCCGGATTGTTGTCCACCCTGTTCTCTCTGTTTGATTAAGGTCACAATGAACATTTCAGAATCCTCTCTGCCTTTATGGATAGGCCTGCGTTATCTGGCAGCTAAGCGACGAAATCATTTTATTTCTTTTATTTCAGCATCTTCGATGGTTGGTATGACACTGGGTGTGGCGGTCCTGATTCTGGTGCTGTCGGTGATGAATGGCTTTGATCGCGAATTACGCGAGCGGATTCTCGGAATGGTGCCCCATGGCGTGTTGTATGAACGCGGTGGTATTAACGACTGGCAGGTGCTGGCCGAACAGGTTGAACAGCAGCCGGGTGTCGTGGCTGCCGCACCTTTAACCCGTCTGCAGGGCATGCTGGGTTATGGCGGTCGTGTTCAGGGGGTGATGGTTACCGGGATTGAACCTGCGGCAGAGGCGCGGGTTTCGATTTTGCCGCAGCATGTCATTGATGGTCAGCTGGACGATTTACAGCCCGGCAGTTTTGGTGTGCTGCTGGGCAGTTTGCTGGCGCAACATCTGAATGTTGTGGTGGGCGATAAAATTACTTTGATGCTGCCGGAAGCAACTCTGTCACCGGCCGGGGTATTGCCACGCATTAAACGTTTAACGGTGGTGGGTATTTTTTCGGTAGGGGCTGAGCTGGATGCCAATCTTGCCGTCGTGAATCTGGAAGATGCGCGTAAGCTTGGGCGCATCAATGCTCAGGCTCAGGCTTTGCGGGTTAAATTCAGTAATTTATTCGATGCGCCGGCTGGTATCTGGCGCATGGTCAATACGCTGGATGGTTATTACACCGGCAGCGACTGGACCCGTACCCACGGCAATTTATTTCAGGCGATTAAGCTTGAGAAAACCATGATTGGCCTGCTGTTGCTGATTATCGTTGCGGTGGCTGCCTTTAACATTATTTCAACGCTGGTTATGGTCGTAACCGATAAACAAGCCGATATTGCGATTTTACGTACCATGGGCGCACGGCCATCGACCGTGATGGGTATTTTTATGGTGCAGGGTTTGTCTATTGGTCTGGTTGGCGTTGTCCTTGGCACGATACTGGGCGTGTTGGGAGCGTTAAGTATTTCCGAAATTGTTGCCTGGGTTGAGCAGACTTTTGGTTTCCAGATTTTAAGTGCCGACGTGTATTTTATTTCATATTTACCGTCACAGTTGTTATGGAGTGATGTGGTGATTGTAACCAGTGCTTCCTTGTTGCTGAGTTTCCTGGCGACGCTGTATCCATCGTATCGCGCATCGCGTGTTCAGCCTGCGGAGGCATTACGCTATGAGTGAGTCCTGGGTGCTTGAGGCCACGGGCCTGCGTAAAACCTACACATCCGGACCACAGGCGGTAACAGTCTGGCAGGATGTGGATTTAAAGATCAAAGCAGGGGAGTCGGTCGCCATTGTCGGTGCCTCGGGTTCCGGTAAAACCACATTACTGAATGCGCTTGGCGGACTGGACACGGTGGATGCCGGTGCCGTCATTATTGGTGGCCAGCCATTGACCAAATTGAGTGATGCGCAGCGTACCCGCCTGCGTAATCAGGAAATTGGATTCGTTTATCAGTTTCATCATTTATTGCCGGAATTTTCGGCGCTGGAAAATGTGATGATGCCGCAGTTGCTGGCCGGTGTTGCACGTAAGGCCGCGGCCGCCCGGGCGCGTGAGTGCCTGGCGCAGCTGGGGCTTGAACATCGTGTTGATCATAAACCGGCGGAGCTGTCCGGTGGTGAGCGTCAGCGTACGGCGATTGCCCGGGCTCTGGTGAATCGTCCACGACTGGTGTTGCTGGATGAACCAACCGGTAATCTGGATCAGCAAACCGCGCGACAGGTCGAGGCTGCTATGTTAGCTCTGACCGAGCAGGCTGAGACGGCATTTATTATGGTGACTCATGACAGCGAACTGGCAGGCCGGATGAACCGCTGTCTGCAGTTGCGCGACCTCACGTTATCTCCCTGGCAGGGATAACGCCGGGAGATTCTTTCACATCGGCCGGCAGTATTAATTACCGCCGGCTGTCAGTTACTTTCTTCGTTTTCTGCGGCACGCTTCAGGCGATTAATACGGCGTTTTTTCCAGTTATTGGCAATATGCAGTCGCCATGCAAGGTGGATGGCAAAATATCCGCATAAACCAAGAAAGATGCCAACGGTCAGTGATCCCACCAGCAAGGGTTGCCAGATGGAAACCAGTTCATTCAGCACCCAGTCGAGTGAAAGTTCAATGCTGAAGCTGTTGCTTGGTGTTCCCAGAAGCCAGGTGCCGAACAGATAAGTACCGTAGAACAATGGGGGAATCGTGATCGGATTGCTGACCCAGACCAGACCAACCGAAATCGGTACATTGGCATTGGCGTAAAAGGCAAAGAATGCAGCAATACCCATCTGGAATGGCATCGGCAGAAAAGCAGTAAATAAACCGACCAGGAATGCACGCGCTACCGAGCGGCGGTTGACGTGCCAAAGATTGGGTTTGCTGAACAGCGGGGAAAGGAAACGCAGAGAAGGATTACTCTGTACCTGTTCCGGCGATGGAAAAAACTTCTGTAAAAACTTTTTAGGCATGAACATCGCCAGCTGATTTATGCGCGCCGATTATGCCGATAATGCCATGGAGTGGCAATGCACCAGATTTATCTGTTCTGTGCTGCAGGAATCGTCAGCGGTACTTTGCTGACTCCGTTACAGGCTTTAGCCCTTGTGTTGTCGGGGGTTATCCCGCTGGCTGCTGTCTCTGCAGTAAACAGCCGTTGGCCTAATGTCCTGCCGGTTTCTCTTAAGCCTCTGTTCTGGCTGATTGCCGGACTTCTCTATGGCAGCTTCTGGCTGCAATACAACCTCAGTCACCGTTTGCCAACGGCACTGGACCGCAGCAGGCTGACTCTGGATATCACGGTTGAGCAGGTTGAAGAGCGAGGGCAGGGTCTGCGCCTTATTGCCCGCGTTGCTCACGGGCAGTTTTTACCGGGCATCCGGTCCGGATCTGAAGCCAGGAATTTGCCGGAATTGCGCCGCCTGCAGCTCAGCTGGTACCGGCCGGCGATGCCGTTGCACAGTGGTATGCAGTTAAGCGCTGAGATTGTGTTGCGCAGTCCACGTGCTTTCGCCAATGGTTTGCCTTTTGATTATGAGGCTTTTTTGCTGTCTTCAGGCATTGATGCCGGCGGCTATATACGCAGTGCCCGGCTAATCGCCAGCGGCGAGCCCTCGTTACGCGATGCATTGCTGGCTGCGCAAGGCCAACGTCATTCGCCGGAGGCCTGGCCCTGGCTGGCAGGGCTGGTGTTTGGTGAACAGCAGGCGTTCAGTACTGGCCAGTGGCGGCTGGCACAGCAGACCGGCACGCTGCATCTTCTTGTTGTCAGTGGTCTGCATGTGGGGATGGTAGCCGCTCTTGGCTGGTTGCTGGCGCTTGCCTGTATAAAGCTTTGGGGGCTGCTCAGTGGCCGCGGTTTACGTCATCCGGCTTTGTTGCGTCTGTTGCTGATTGGCGGACTGACGGCGGGTTATGTCTGGCTGGCGGGAATGGGGATTGCGCTGCAGCGTGCCTGGATCATGATCATGGCACTGCTGTGGTTGCTCTTCAGCGGCTGGTGTTTTAACTGGCTGACGGTGCTCTCTCTGGCGTTGTTGCTGGTGCTGCTGGTTAACCCCCTGATCTGGACCCGGGCCGGATTTGGTTTTTCTTTTGTGGCGGTGCTGGCTTTGCTGGCATTTTTCAGCGGTCGCCGGCAGGGATGGTTACAGACATTGTTTCTGCCCCAGTGGGTGGTATTTATCTCTATGTTGCCGTTGTTATGGTTCTGGCTGCTGCCGGTCAGTCTGGTGCAGGTGGGGGCGAACCTGCTGGTAATTCCGCTGCTGAGCCTGGTGATTCTGCCACTGGCGTTGCTGGATGCCGGGCTGAGTTGGCTGGCGGGCGCGGTACTCAGTGATACGCAGGCGCAGATGGTTATCGCTGTGCCTGACGCCTTGCTGTCGGCCGTGGGTGAGTTCTTCTGGTCAGTGCTCAGTGCCCTGCAGCAACAGTCCTGGGCGGTACACTTTTACCAGCCCTGGCCGTTATTGCTGCTCTGGCCTTGTCTGCTGGTAATGCTGCGTCTGGGTGTCAGCACTGCGCTGAGCTTTGGAGCAATGCTGATGCTGTTGCTGGCGTTGTTCTGGCCTCTGTCATCTGCAGGTCCGTACCGGGAGCAGGCAATGATGCTGGATGTCGGGCAGGGGCAGAGTCTGGCTTTTATCGGTGGGCAACACACGCTGGTTTATGACACTGGTGCGCGCTTCTCGGAACATTTTGATGCCGGTGCAGCATTATTACTGCCATTGCTTAAACAGGCTGGTGTGACTCAGGTTAATACGTTGTTTGTCAGTCATTCCGATCTGGATCATGCCGGCGGCCTGAACTCTGTATTGCAGGATGGATTACCGGTGCAGCAACTGTTGTTGGGACAGTTGTTGCCGGATCTGCCTGTACAGCCGCAGGCTCACCTCTGTCGTGAACTTATAACAGCCGGTTGGCAGGAAGTCGGACCGCATCTGCATTACCGCTTGCTGCTTCTGCCGGATGAGCAGCAGGCACGGGTCAACCCTTCGGATAATAATCAGTCCTGTGTGGTACAGGTGCGCTGGCATGAGCGGCGCTTCTTATTAACCGGTGATATTGAACGCGATATTGAAGAGCGATTGGTTGAGTATTTTGGTACGGAGTTGCGTTCGGATGTGCTGGTGCTGGCCCATCATGGCAGCCGCAGCAGTTCGTCCTCTGTATTTCTCGAAGCTGTGCAGCCCGCGCAGGTATGGATTTCGGCGGGATTTAATAACCGTTTTGGTCATCCCCATACGGATGTAACGGCCCGGCTGGAGGCGCTGAAGATTCCCTGGTATCTGACGGCGCGCGATGGGGCGGTGTTGATGGCACCGGACGGTCAGGTGGCGACGGCACGATCCGGTTGGCAGCCGCCCTGGCGACAGCCTTGATTTTATTCATGATTCTGCTCACGGTCCGGCACTTTCAGCGGCGTTGCGGGTCTTATGCTGCCGCCCGGGCTTGTGCTAGAGTACGGGCCAAAATAACTGGCAGGAGTAGCTGACAATGCTGGAAATCATCCAGAGCGGTGGGTGGATGATGGTACCTATCATCATTTCTTCTATTTTGGCGTTGGGAATTACCGTTGAACGGTTCTGGACCTTACGGGCGGCGCAGATTGCACCGCGTGATCTGCTGGCGCGGGTCTGGGGCTGGATGAAAAACAATCAGCTCGACAGTGCCCGTATCAAAGAATTGCGCGCTTCCAGCCCGCTGGGCCGCGTGTTGGCGGCTGGCCTGATTAACTCCCGTCATGGTCGCCAGATCATGAAAGAAAGCATCGAAGAAGTGGCCTCCCATGAAATTCATGAAATGGAGCGTTACCTTAATGCGCTGGGTACGGTTGCTGCGGTTGCTCCACTGATGGGTCTGCTGGGAACCGTATTCGGCATGATTCAGGTGTTTTCTGAAATCATGACGCAGGGTACCGGACAGGCGAATATGCTGGCCGGTGGTATTTCTGAAGCTCTGATTACGACCGCAGCCGGTCTGATCATCGGTATTCCTGCTCTGGTCGCACATCGTATGCTGCAACGCCGTGTGGATGAAATTGTGGTCTTTATGGAACAGGAAGCCATCAAACTGGTGGATGTTCTGCATGGTGATCGTGAAGTGGCGGATTCCTCAGAGGCGGCCTAAGTGAACTTCAAACGACAGAATCGTGAAGCGGTGGACGTCAATCTGACGCCACTGATTGATATCGTATTTCTGCTGCTGATTTTCTTTATGGTGTCGACCACCTTCACCAAAGAAAATCACCTCAGCATTGATCTGCCGGAGGCAACGGCAGAAGCGTCTGAAACTCAGCCACAGGCGATTGAAATTCTGATTTCGGCCAGCGGCGAATACAGTATTAATGATCAGACGCTTATCAATCATCAGCTGGATACACTCAAGCGTGGTCTGCAGAAGGCGTTGGCAAACAGACAGACGGCACCAGTGGTGATTACTGCTGATGCCAAAACACCGCATGAAGCGGTGGTGCGGGCGATGGATGCCGCCGGCCAGCTCGGTCTGGTCAATCTGAGCATTACCACCCGTCAACCTGGGAAATCTGAATAAACCCCATGAGTAACGAAACCTCCATCAGGCGTCTGTACGGACGCCTGCTTTCGTATGTCTGGCCACACAAACTGGCCTTTTCCGTGGCCATTGTTGGCTACATTATTTTCGCCTCGGCAGCACCGGCAATGGCGCATCTGATGGGTGTGGTCGAGCAGACCCTGTCAGATCCGCAGCCGGATAAAATTCTGCTGCTGGTGCTGATGCTGATGGGCATCTTTTTTTACCGCGGTATCGGTACCTTTCTGGGTAAATTCTTTATTGCGGTGGTGGGCCGCAATGTCGTGCACAGCCTGCGTACTGAGCTGTTCAATAAAATGACCCGCTTGCCGAGTCATTACTACGATGGTGAATCCAGTGGCCGTTTGATCTCGCGGGTTATTTTTGATGTCGACCAGGTGACCGGCGCCTCAACCCGCGCATTAACCACCACGGTGCAGGAAGGCGTTACCGTTATTCTGCTGATGGCTTACCTGATCTGGCTGGATTACAGCCTGACGCTGATTTTCCTTGGCCTGGTACCGGTGATTGTTCTGGTGGTTGCTTTCGCCAGTCGCTTCTTCCGTCGTTACAGCCAGCGTATTCAGAAAGCGATGGGGGATGTGACCCAGGTAACCAACGAGAGTATTAATGGTTACCGTGAAGTGCGTACTTTTGGCGGTACTGAATATGAGCAGCAGCGTTTCCGTAAAGCCAGTGACTATAACCGCAAGCAATCGCTGAAGTTTGGTCTGACCGAAGCCATTAACGTGCCGCTGACTCAGCAGATTGTGGCTGTCGGTTTGGGTCTGATGGTGTATCTGATGTTTCAGCGGGTGGCCGACGGCAGTATGAGCAGCGCTGAGTTTCTGCAGTTTATGACCGCCGCCTCGTTGATCGCCAAGCCGCTGCGCGCGCTGACCGATATCAATGCCGTGATTCAGAAAGGTATGACCGCTGCAGAATCTATTTTCTCGGTGCTGGATGCCGACGCCGAAGTGGATCAGGGCACCAAAACCCTGACCCGCGCTAAGGGGGAGGTCTGCTTCGATGATGTTCGCTTCCGCTATCAGGGCGCCGAAAACGATGCACTGAAAGGCATCAGTCTGAAAGTGACACCGGGCACTTCGGTCGCTTTTGTTGGTAGGTCCGGCAGTGGTAAGACCACGCTGGTGAATCTGATTCCGCGTTTTTACGAAGTAGGTTCCGGCCGTATTCTGCTTGATGGTGAAGATATCCGTGATCTGACCCTCGACAGTCTACGTGACCAGATCGCTATCGTCAGTCAGCAGGTGACGCTGTTCAACGCCAGCATCCGCGACAACATTGCCTACGGTTCGCTGGCGGCTAAAACCGATGAAGAAATCATCGCCGCCGCCAAAGCCGCCCATGCCGATGAGTTTATTTCCCGTCTGCCGGAAGGCTACAACACCCAGGTCGGTGAAGACGGCGTGCTGTTATCCGGCGGCCAGCGCCAGCGCATTGCCATTGCCCGGGCGATTCTGAAAAATGCTCCGGTGCTGATTCTGGATGAGGCGACGTCTGCGCTGGATACCGAGTCTGAACGCCATATTCAGGCGGCCATGGAAGAAGTGATGAAAGGCCGTACCACCTTTGTGATCGCCCACCGCCTGAGCACCATTGAGAGCGCTGACCGTATTGTGGTGATCGATCAGGGCGAAGTGCGTGAAGACGGCTCCCATGCCGAGCTGATTGCGCGGCAGGGCATGTACGCCCAGCTGCACCAGATTCAGTTCAGCGAATAACAGTCGCTATGAGCAATGCTCTCGCCGGGCTGGCGGCACGGATTGAACGCAACTGGTATGGCTCGGTGCTGGGCAATCTGTGGCTGCTGCCGCTCTGGCCGCTGGTTTGGGTGGTCGTGCACCTGCGCCGCTGGCGGTTTTTGCAAAATCCGCCAGAGGCCAATCCTGTGCCTGTGGTGGTGGTTGGTAATATTACCGTGGGCGGGACTGGCAAAACGCCGCTCATTACCTTGCTGGCCGAGCGTGCCCGGGTGCTGGGTCTCAGACCCGCGGTCGTCAGCCGTGGCTACGGTGCTAAAGCCCCGCAATATCCTCTGGATCTGACGGCTGATACGCCGGTAGAGCACAGTGGTGACGAACCCCGCTTGCTGTTTAACCGCCTGAATGCCGGTGCCTCCTTTTGTCCGGTAGTGGTCGATCCTGAGCGCCGCCGTGCGGTGGCTGAGCTTGCCGGCCGGGCGGATATCGTTTTCAGCGATGACGGCCTGCAGCATTACGCCATGGCCAGAGCCGCCGAAATCGTGGTGGTCGATCATGCCCGTGGTTTTGGTAACGGCTGGTTGTTGCCGCTGGGGCCATTGCGCGAGCCGCTGGCACGGCTTAAAACGGTGGATCTGGTGTTGCGCAACGGCGCGGATTTTCAGGTGCAGCCAACGGCACTGGTAAATGCTGTCAGTGGTGAGCAGATTGCTCTGCAAAGCTTCAGTGGGCGCGAGGTGGTGGCGGTATCCGGTATTGGCAATCCGCAGCGTTTTTACGACTCACTGCGCAGTCTGGGGATGCAACCACAGGAGCACAGTTTTGCCGATCATCATCAGTTTCAGCCCGATGATCTGGACTTTCATCAGCAAACACCTGATCTGCCGCTCGTGATGACGGAAAAAGATTGGGTAAAATGCCGTGACTTTGCCCGGCCCGACTGGTGGTATCTGCAGGTCAGTGCGGTGGCACAGCCTGAGACAGCCGCGCGGCTGGATTCTTTATTAATGACCTGGAGTGGAAAAACTCATGGATAAGCAATTACTGAGCATGCTGGTATGTCCGCTGTGCAAGGGCAAACTCAAGTATGAAAAAGACGCACAGGAGCTGCTGTGTACCTTCGACGGTCTGGCATTCCCGCTGCGCGATGGTGTGCCGGTGATGCTGGAAGGTGAAGCACGCCGTATGAGCGAAGAAGAAAAGCTCGAAAAAGCGCAGAAAGCCGCCAAAGAACAGGCTGAGTAAGCACTGTGCTGCGTGTGCTTTTTGTTTGTCTGGGCAATATCTGCCGTTCACCGACCGCCGACGGCGTTTTCCGCAGCATGGTTGCCTCTGCCGGGCTGAGTGATCAGGTTGAGGTGGACTCAGCCGGCACTGCCGCCTGGCATATCGGCAAAACGCCTGACCCGCGCACCATCAAAGCCGCGGCTGAGCGCGGTTACGATTTATCGCTGTTACGTGCGCGTCAGGCGCTGGCTGCCGATTTTGATCAGTTTGATTATGTGCTGGCGATGGATCTGGAAAACCTCAGCAACCTGCGGGCGTTAAAACCCGCCGCTGCGCGTACTGAACCCCAGCTGTTTTTACGCAGCTTTGCCCGCCGCTTTAACAGCGACGAAGTACCGGACCCATACTATGGCGGTGCTGATGGCTTTGAGCAGGTGCTGGATCTGGTTGAAGATGCCTGTGAAGGTTTGCTGGCCGATATTCGTCAGCGCTTAAACCAGCGCGCAAAGGAAACACTGTGAATCATCCCGTACCCGAGGTGCAGCAAAACTACGATCTGTCGGCGCTGAATACGCTGCGCTTACCGGCGCAGGCCGAAGCCTTTGCGCGTTTTTCTTCCGCCTCGGAATTGCTCAGTTTGCTGACGCTGGCGCAACGGCATAACTGGCCTGTACGGGTTTTGGGTGGCGGCAGTAATGTATTGCTGGCCGACGACGTGCCCGGTCTGGTGCTGCAGTCGGCCATGACCTCGGTGCGTTTGCTGCGCGAAGATGCAACCCATCGCTGGCTGGCGGTGGATGCCGGCATGAACTGGCATCAGTGGGTACAGGACAGCACAGAGTTTGGCCATGGGCTGGAGAATCTGTCTCTGATTCCGGGTTCTGTCGGTGCTTCGCCGATTCAGAATATCGGCGCTTACGGGGTTGAGGTCGCCGACTCTATCGACTCGGTATCCGGCATTCAGCTCAGCACTCGCCAGTGGCGCACGCTAGGTGTTTCCGAATGCCGCTTTGCCTATCGTGATTCCATTTTCAAGCATGAGCTGGCCGGTGACTTTATTGTCACCCGCGTGGTTTTCCGCCTGAGTAAAACCTTTGCGCCGGATCTGAGTTATGGCCCTTTGGCCAGCTGGGCGACGGCGCAGGGCGATGCGATCAGTCCGCAGGCGCTGATTGAACAGGTGTGTGCGATTCGCCAGAGTAAATTGCCGGACCCTGTGCAAATTCCCAATGCCGGTTCTTTCTTCAAAAATCCGCTGGTGTCGGTATATCAGGCAACACAGCTGAGTGCTCAGCATCCGTCGTTACCAACCTATCCGCAGGCCGATGGCCGTATCAAACTGGCGGCGGGATGGCTGATTGAACAGGCCGGCTGGAAAGGGCGCTGGCTTGGCCCGGTACGGATGCACGATCAGCAGGCGCTGGTGCTGACCACCAATGGTGCGGCAACCTATGCCGATATTGAACACTTGCGTGATGCGGTGGTCGCCAGTGTGAATGAGCAATTTGGTGTGCAGCTGGAGCCTGAGCCGCAGCCGTTCTGAACAGGATTGCAGAAATACGTCAGTAATAAAAAAGCCGGCATAAAGCCGGCTTTTTTATTACTGCAGTCAGGGTCTGTTTAGTCGCTTCATTCAGAACGTAAACTGACTGAGCTGCAGTCCGCTTTCTTCGCTCCAGCGGATCATCCAGCCGCAATCGTCTGACCAGTCGCCCAGTACCAGACGGCGGCGTTCGCATCCGTTGTGCATCCAGCGATGATCATCCGGGCGGTGGGTGTGACCATGAATCAGGGTGGTAACGCCGGCCTGATCCATTTCGCGGTCTACCTCTTTCTGGGTGACGTCCATGATGTCGGAGCTTTTCATCTGCTGACCGCTCTGGCTTTCGCTGCGAACCTGGCGGGCAAAGGCAATGCGCTCTTCCAGTGGTTTACTGAGAAAGTCCTGCTGCCAGGCCGGGTTGCGGAACATCTGACGGATCTTCATATATTCCACATCAAGGGTGCAGAGGCTGTCGCCGTGCATCAGCAGTACCGCGTCGTCACCTAAGGTGATCACGGCCGGATCATCGAGTAGGGTGGCGCCGGTCTGTTCGCAGAAGGTCTGGCCCAGCAGGAAGTCGCGGTTGCCGTGCATCAGAAACAGGCGGGTACCTTTGTTGCTGAGTGCGCGCAGGGCGTCTTTGATGCTGCTGACGAAGGGATGATCAAAGTCATCGCCCATCCAAACTTCAAAAAAGTCGCCAAGAATATACAGCGCATCGGCATCCTGCAGATTCTGCAGATAATGCACAAAGCCCTGAGCCATGGCCGGGCGGCCAGGCTCAAGATGCAGATCGGAGATGAAATAAACCGCCATTACGCGATGATTTCAGCTTTTTCGATGATGACGTCTTCGACCGGAACGTCCTGGTGGCCCATACGGGTGGTGGTTTTAACGGCTTTGATGCGGTTAACCACGTCCATGCCTTCAACCACTTCACCAAATACGGCATAACCCCAGCCCTGAGTGGACTTGCTGGTGTGGTTCAGGAAGTCGTTGTCCGATACGTTGATAAAGAACTGCGCGCTGGCGGAGTGTGGGTCCATGGTGCGGGCCATGGCCAGAGTGCCAACGGTGTTTTTCAGACCGTTGTCTGCTTCGTTTTCAATCGGCATGTCGGTTTCTTTGTTAACCATACCCGGGGCAAAGCCGCCGCCCTGGATCATAAAACCGTCGATCACACGGTGGAAAATCACGCCGTCGTAGTAGCCTTCTTTTACGTACTTCTCGAAGTTGGCCGCAGTTTTTGGCGCTTTCTCGTGGTTCAGTTCGATTTTGATGTCGCCGAAGTTGGTTTTAAGCAGGATCATGTGAAGCCTCTGTCATTGAATCGTGTATCCCTTCATGGGATTGAGTGCGTATAATACCGCCTTTTTCGCGGCCTGACAGCGCCGTGGCACGATTGCCGGAATTTCCGCCCGGAACAGCCTCCGCGCGGCAAGCTGCCGGTACTACTCAGAAACGGATGGTTATGACAGACACAACTCCAAACAGCCACAATTTCATTGCCAAAATCGTTCAGGATGACCTCGCCAGCGGTAAGGTTCAGAGCGTTGTGACACGCTTTCCGCCTGAGCCTAACGGTTATCTGCATGTGGGCCATGCCAAATCAATCTGCCTGAACTTCGGCGTGGCCGAACAGTTTAACGGCCAGTGTAACCTGCGTTTCGACGACACCAACCCGGAAAAAGAAAGCCAGGAATTTATTGATGCGATCAAAGACGACATCACCTGGCTGGGCTTTAACTGGGCCGGAGAGGTGCGTTATGCCTCGGATTACTTCGACCAGCTGCATCAGTGGGCGCTGCACCTGATTCGTGAAGGCAAGGCTTATGTCTGTGACCTCAGCCCTGAGCAGGCGCGTGAATACCGTGGCACTCTGACCGAAGCGGGTAAAAACAGCCCGTTCCGTGAGCGCACGGTAGAAGAAAACCTGGCGCTGTTTGAGAAAATGCGTGCCGGTGATTTCAACGAAGGTGCCTGTGTGCTGCGCGCCAAAATTGATATGGCATCGCCAAACATGAACCTGCGTGATCCGATCATCTATCGTATCCGTAAAGTGCATCACCATCAGACCGGTGACAAATGGTGTATCTACCCGACCTATGACTTTACCCATGGTCAGTCGGATGCCATCGAAGGCATTACCCATTCGGTCTGCACGCTGGAATTTGAAGACCATAAACCACTGTATGACTGGTTTATTGCCAATCTGCCGGTGCCGGCACAGCCGCGTCAGTACGAATTTGGCCGCCTGAATCTGGATTACACCGTAACCTCCAAGCGTAAGCTGAAAGCTCTGGTGGATGATCAGGTGGTTGCTGGCTGGAATGATCCGCGAATGCCGACCATTGCCGGTATGCGTCGTCGTGGTTTTACTCCGCGCTCGGTGCGTAATTTCTGCGAAATGATTGGTGTGACCCGCAGTGACGGTATGGTCGATGTGGCGATGCTGGAGCACGCGCTGCGTGACGATCTGAACAAGCATGCACCGCGTGCGATGTGTGTGATCCGGCCGTTAAAAGTCGAGATCGAAAATCTGGCCGCCGATCATCTGGAAATGCTCAGCGCCGAATATCATCACGAGCTGGATCTGGGTTCGCGCGAAATGCCGTTTACCCGTGAGATCTATATCGATCAGGATGATTTTAAAGAAGAGTACAGCAAGAAATTCAAAAAGAAATTCACGCCGGGTAAACGTATCCGTCTGCGTCATTCTTATGTAATCGAAGCAACCAGCTACGAAAAAGACGAAGCCGGTAATGTTGTGCTGGTGCGGGCGAAATTAATCGAAGGCACGCTGGGTGAAAACCCGGCCGACGGTGATAACCCGAAAGGGGTGGTGCACTGGGTTTCGGCCAGCCATTCGGTGCAGGCCGAATTGCGCCTCTATGAGCGTCTGTTTAATCACCCGACGCCGGATAAAGTCGACGGCGATTTTATGCAGTTTGTAAATCGCGATTCGCTCACCGTTACTACTGGTTGGGTTGAACCTGCACTGGCCAATGTCGGTGTCGAAAGTAATTTCCAGTTTGAGCGTGAAGGCTATTTTGTTGCCGACCGCTACGATCACAGCGCTGACAAGCCGGTCTTTAACCTGACCATTGGCTTGCGTGAAGATAAATCACTGCAGGCAGATTAAGGCTGATTATGACTTTGCAGATTTTTAATACGCTGACGCGTCAGAAAGAAGAGTTTAAACCGTTACAGCCAGGCAAGGTTGGCATGTATGTCTGTGGTATGACGGTTTATGACTTCTGTCACCTGGGCCATGCGCGGGTGATGGTGGCGTTTGACGTTATTGCCCGTTACTTGCGTCATCGTGGTTATGAGGTGAATTACATCCGTAATATCACCGATATCGACGATAAAATTATCAAACGCGCTAACGAAAACGGCGAAGCTTTTGATGCGTTAACCGAGCGCTTTATTGCTGAAATGCACAAAGATGCCGACCTGCTGGAAATTGAGCGCCCGAATGCAGAGCCAAAAGCCACGGCACATATCGACGATATTATCCGTCTGGTCGAAACCCTGATTGCCAAAGGTTATGCCTACGCTCCGGGGAATGGTGATGTGTATTACTCGGTGCGTAAATTCGAAGGTTACGGCAAATTATCCGGGAAGATTCTGGATGATTTAGAAGCCGGTGCGCGTGTCGATGTTGACGAACATAAACAAGATCCTCTGGATTTTGTGTTGTGGAAAGCCGCCAAAACCGACGAACCACACTGGCATTCGCCGTGGGGGATTGGTCGCCCGGGCTGGCACATTGAATGTTCGGCGATGTCATCCTGCTGTCTGGGTGAAACCTTTGATATTCATGGTGGCGGTCCGGATCTTAAATTTCCGCACCATGAAAATGAAATTGCCCAGTCGGAGGCAGCAACAGGTAAAAAGTACGTGAATACCTGGATGCATGCCGGAGCTGTTCGTGTTGATGGCGAAAAGATGTCCAAATCGCTGGGCAACTTTTTCACCATTCGCGAAATTCTGGAAAAATATCCGGCGGAAGTGGTGCGCTTTTTACTGCTCTCCAGTCAGTATCGCAGCGCGATCAATTATTCCGAAGACAGCCTGAAAGAAGCGCATACCAAGCTGGAGCGTTTTTATAATGCGCTGCGTGGTGTTGTGGTTGGCGAGGTTGCGGATATTGATAATGAATATTCGCAACGCTTCCATGCTGCAATGGATGACGACTTCAATACGCCGGAAGCCATTGCCGCCTTGTTTGATCTGGTGCGGGCGGTGAATAAAGCCGAAGGTGCAGAGCAGGCAGCGCTGGCCGGTCAGTTGCGTTATCTGGCGGGTGTTCTGGGTTGTCTGCAGTCTGAGCCGGAAGCCTTTTTGCAGTCCGGTGCCGATGTGGATGAGGCCTGGATTCAGGATATGATCAGTAAGCGTGCTGAGGCGAAAAAAGCCAAAGATTTTGCTACGGCAGATCAGGTGCGTGATGAGTTGCTGGCGCAGGGAATTGTGCTGCGTGATGGTCCGGAAGGCACCAGCTGGTCAAAGCAATAATCCGCCGTTAGCGGCAGATATGAAAAAGCCCGGACAGAGCGATCTGTCCGGGCTTTTTGTTATTTTAATCTTCAGCGATTACTGCTTGTGCAGAGTCTCACAGGCAAACAGGGTATTTTCCAGCAATTTGGCGCGGGTCATCGGGCCTACACCACCCGGAACCGGGGTGATAAAGGCAGCGCGTTCAGCGGCGGCGGCAAAATCCACATCGCCAATCAGTTTGCCGTCAGCCTGGCGGTTAATACCAACATCAATCACGGTGGCGCCGGGCTTGATCCATTCACCTTTAACAATACCCGGCTTACCAACGGCAACGACCACAATGTCGGCCTGCTGGATGTGATGCGCCAGATCTTTGGTGAAGCGGTGGCAGGTGGTTACTGTACAGCCTTTCAGCAGCAGTTCCAGACCCATCGGGCGGCCAACAATGTTGGATGCGCCAACAATGACCGCATGTTTGCCACGAACTTCCTCGCCGGTGCCGTCCAGTAGGTCAACGATGCCAGCCGGAGTGCAGGGGCGCAGCATCGGCATGCGCTGTGCCAGGCGGCCAAGATTGAATGGGTGGAAGCCGTCAACATCTTTGGTTGGGTCGATACGCTCAAGAATTTCATCGGCTTTCAGGCCGGCAGGTAAGGGCAGTTGCACCAGGATGCCATCAACACTGCTGTCATGGTTCAGCTCGTCGATCAGGTCCAGCAGTTGTTGCTGGGTGGTTTCTGCCGGCAGGTCAAAGGCCTTGCTGACAATGCCGACCTGTTCGCAGTCTTTACGCTTATGCGCCACATAGACTTCGGACGCCGGGTCGCTGCCTACTAATATGACCGCCAGGCCGGGTGCGCGCAGACCTTTCTCTGTGCGGGCCTGAACCTGCTGTTTAATGGATTCGCGAATCGCTTTGGCAGTGGCGTTGCCATCGATCAGTTGAGCGGTCATAAGCGCAGTAAACCTGTAGCAGTTATCAAAGCGCGCGATTTTCTCATGTGCGCTGAGAAAAACAAAGATACCGCTGGCGCCAGCCTGCGGATAAATGCAGAAACGCTCAAAAAATCACCGAACCGATTGTTTTTATTAATTTTTTTCAAAAAGTCGTTGACTGGGTGGGGGCTCATCTATAATATGCGCAGCCACTTGCAGGGCACTTCGCAAAGCAAGTAAGTTCGGGGTATAGCGCAGTCTGGTAGCGCGCCTGCTTTGGGAGCAGGATGTCGGGAGTTCGAATCTCTCTACCCCGACCACTAATGTCTGAATGAATTGACATGCGCCCGTAGCTCAATTGGATAGAGCATCGGCCTTCTAAGCCGAGGGTTGCAGGTTCAATCCCTGCCGGGTGCGCCATTTGGCAATCTCAGCAGAATTTTTGTGGTGGCCGTAGCTCAGTTGGTAGAGTCCAGGATTGTGATTCCTGTTGTCGCGGGTTCGAGCCCCGTCGGCCACCCCACTTCCCCTTCTTAATTCCTTTTGTTTATATCTCCTAAGTGTTTGATTGCTCAAGCATTCTAAATGGTTTTATTCGGGCAGTGCCTTGCGCTATAATCCGCGCCTTTCTGATTTTATCGGCGCCGGGCGAGGCCTGTGCGTTATTTTTTGAACAGTATATTGAGAGGCATCTATGCAAGTGTCCATTGAGACCACTTCCGGTCTTCAGCGTGTAATGACCATTGGCGTTCCTGCAGCAGAAGTAGAAGGTAAAGTAACTGCTGAACTGAAGCGTATCTCCAAAGGCCAGCGCGTAAATGGTTTCCGTAAAGGCAAGCCGCTGCCTCCGGCTGTTGCCAAGCGTATGTTTGGTAAGCAGGCGCGTTACGAAGCTATCTACCAGCAAATGCAACAGTCTTTCTTTAAAGCCGTGCAGGACGAGAATGTAAAACTGGCCGGCATGCCAACTTTCGAGCCTACCGTTGATGAAGACGGTAAGGATCTGGAATTTAAAGCAACGTTTGAAGTCTACCCGGAAATCACTCTGGCCGATTTCGGGAGCATCGAAGTTGAACAGAAAACCGCTACCGTAACCGACGCGGATCTGGACACCATGCTGGATACTCTGCGTAAGCAGAATGCCAAGTGGGAAGAGTCTGCTGAAGCTGCCGCTGATGGCGACCAGGTAGTGATCGATTTCGAAGGTTTCATCGACGGTGAAGCATTTGAAGGTGGTGCAGCCAAAGGTTACAGCCTGACTCTGGGTTCCAACTCTATGATTCCTGGCTTCGAAGCGGGCCTGGTGGGTGCGAAAGCCGGCGAAGAGAAAACTCTGGACGTTGCTTTCCCTGAGGACTACCACAAAGAAGAACTGAAAGGTAAGCCTGCTCAGTTCAAGGTAACCGTTACTGCGGTTAAGAAGCCTCAGCTGCCTGAACTGAACGAAGAATTCTTCAAAGGTTTTGGTGTCGAAACCGCTGATGAAGCTGAATTCAAAACCGAAATCCGTAAGAACATGGACCGTGAACTGGCCCGTGCTCTGCGCAGTCTGACCAAGCAGCAGGTTATTGCTGGTCTGGTTGCTGCTAACACCGTTGAAGCTCCGTCTTCTCTGGTTGATCAGGAAATTGATCGTCTGCGTAAGCAGGCTGTTCAGCAGTTTGGCGGTGGCCAGCAGCTGGATCCTAACATGCTGCCAGCTGAGCTGTTCAAAGATCAGGCTGAGAAGCGCGTTGTTATCGGTCTGCTGATGAATGCGGTTATCGAAGCGAACGAATTGACGCCTTCGGCAGAAAAAGTGGCTGAATTGATTGAAGAAGTTGCCGCGACTTATCAGGATCCTGAAGAGGTGCGCAACTACTACAACAGCAACCCGCAGCAGAAATCTCAGGTAGAAGCGCTGGCTCTGGAAGAGCAGGCGGTTGAGAAAGTTCTGGCAGGGGCTAAGATCAGCCAGTCAGAAGCCACTTACGAAGAAGTGATCCGCGCGGCTAATCAGCCTGCCTGATCACTCGACAGAGTGACTGACACAACGCCAATCAATGGCTAAACTCAGAGACAGCCGCACACATTGCGGCTGTTTTTGTAAAAAAGCTAATTATGTCAGGGAGTACAGGGTCGAATGTTTGACTCCATGAAACAACAGTCAGAAATCATCCAGGCAAGCGGTCTGGTACCAATGGTGGTAGAGCAGTCAGCCCGCGGTGAGCGTGCTTACGACATCTACTCACGCTTGCTGAAAGAGCGCGTAATCTTCCTGGTTGGCCCGGTCGAAGACCATATGGCTAATCTGGTGGTGGCGCAGTTGCTGTTCCTTGAGTCTGAGAATCCGGACAAGGATATTCACCTGTACATCAACTCGCCGGGTGGTTCGGTGTCTGCAGGTCTGTCTATTTATGACACCATGCAGTTCATTAAGCCGGATGTCAGTACGATGGTGATTGGTCAGGCCTGCAGTATGGGGGCATTTCTGCTCGCAGCTGGCGCCAAAGGCAAACGTCTCAGTGTGCCTAACTCCCGCGTTATGATTCACCAGCCGAGTGGCGGTGCGCAGGGGCAGGCAACGGATATTCAGATCCATGCGCGTAACATTCAGGACACCAAAGAACGCCTGAACCGTATTCTGGCTCATCATACCGGGCAGAGTATTGAACAAGTGACCGCGGATACTGAGCGCGACAACTTTATGGATCCGGAAGCTGCGCTGGCTTACGGTCTGATCGACAAGGTTGTTACAAACCGCTGATTGACTTAAGGCTGGATTACTCTGTTTCCGGCCTTGAAATACCCGATAAAAAGATCCATCTTCTGGATCAGTGCAACGAATAATGAGGCAGTCGAATGACCGACGATACAAAGGGCAAAGGCGACGATAGCGGTAAGCTGCTCTACTGCTCGTTTTGCGGTAAGAGCCAGCATGAAGTACGCAAGCTGATTGCCGGGCCTTCGGTGTTCATCTGTGACGAGTGTGTCGATCTGTGTAATGACATCATTCGTGAAGAAGTGCAGGAAGCCGAGAACAAAGGCTCAGGCGACAAACTGCCGACGCCAAAAGAAATCAAGGCGACACTGGATGAATACGTTATTGGCCAGGAGAAGGCCAAGATCGTTCTCGCGGTAGCGGTTTATAACCACTATAAGCGCCTGCAGAGTGGTGAAGGTAAGGCAGAGGTTGAGCTGTCCAAAAGTAATATTCTGCTGATTGGGCCAACCGGTAGTGGTAAAACTCTGCTGGCTGAAACACTGGCACGACTGCTGAATGTTCCTTTTACCATTGCTGATGCAACCACGCTGACTGAAGCAGGTTATGTGGGTGAGGATGTTGAAAACATCATTCAGAAGCTGTTGCAGAAGTGTGATTACGACGTTGAGAAAGCTCAGCGTGGTATTGTTTACATCGACGAAATTGACAAAATTTCACGCAAATCTGATAACCCATCGATTACCCGTGATGTGTCGGGTGAGGGTGTACAGCAAGCACTGCTGAAACTGATTGAAGGTACAGTCGCTTCTGTTCCGCCGCAGGGTGGCCGTAAGCATCCGCAGCAGGAATTTCTGCAGGTTGATACCTCCAACATTCTGTTTATCTGTGGTGGTGCTTTTGCCGGCCTGGATAACATCATCCGCGATCGCTCAGAGAAGAGCAGTATTGGCTTCTCGGCTACCGTGAAAGGTAAAGAAGAGCAGAAGGCGGTTGGTGAGGTTCTGCGTGAAGTGGAGCCGGGTGATCTGGTGAAATACGGTCTGATTCCGGAATTCATTGGCCGCTTGCCGGTCGTGGCAACGCTGGATGAGCTCGATAAGGATGCGCTGGTGCGTATTCTGACTGAGCCTCGCAACTCTCTGGTGCGTCAGTATCAGAAATTGTTTGAAATGGAATCGGTTGAGCTGGAGTTCCGTGACAGCGCGCTGGATGCAATTGCAACCTGTGCGATGGAGCGTAAAACCGGTGCCCGTGGTCTGCGTTCGATTATGGAAGGTGCATTGCTTCACACTATGTACCGTATTCCGTCGGAAGAACATGTGGCGAAGGTAGTGATCGAAGAAAGCGTGATCAATGGTGAGTCTGAGCCGCTGATCATTTATGAAACCGCTGATGTTGGTAAGGTGTCTCCGGACAACGACTGATACGTATCATAATCCCGTCAACAAAAGGAGCCTTTGGCTCCTTTTGTTTTTTCAGGCCTTGTATTTCTTGCGCTTCGCCCTCACTTCCTGACATATTGGCGTCAAAGACGCAGTTTTTAGGTGCATTGTTCATGACTCAAGAAGTATTACCACTATTACCCCTTCGTGACGTGGTCGTTTTTCCTGCCATGGTGATTCCGCTGTTTGTGGGACGGGAAAAATCAATCAACGCACTGGAAGAAGCGATGAGTCTCGACAAGCGGATTATGCTGGTCGCACAAAAAGATGCATCGGATGATGAGCCGGGCTGTGAAGATATGCATACCGTCGGCACCATCGCCAATATTCTGCAGTTATTGAAACTGCCGGATGGCACCGTAAAAGTACTGGTTGAAGGTGATGTGCGGGCGCAGCTTTCTGAATTGATTGACGAAGAAGAATTATTCCGTGGCACGGTTGAAGCCATATCTGCGGATGAATTAACAGAACGTGAAAACGAAGTTCTGGTCCGCTCCCTGACCGGGCATTTTGAACAGTATGTTCAATTGTCTAAAAAAGTTCCGAGCGAAGTATTGTCAACAATTTCCGGAATCGAAGACGCTTCGCGTCTGGCCGATACCATTGCCGCACATATTTCACTGAAACTGGATGAAAAGCAGAATGTTCTGGAAATGCTCGATCCGCGTGAGCGTGTCGAACATTTAATGGAATTAATGGAATCCGAAATTGATCTGCTGAAAGTTGAAAAACGTATCCGTGGTCGCGTTAAAAAGCAGATGGAAAAAAGCCAGCGCGAGTATTATCTGAATGAGCAGATGAAGGCTATTCAGAAAGAACTCGGCGATCTGGAAGATGGCAGCAATGAGTTTGATGAGCTGACGCATAAAATCGAACAGTCCGGCATGACCAAAGAAGCCCGTGAAAAGGCTGATGCCGAGCTGAAGAAATTACGCATGATGTCACCGATGTCAGCCGAAGCTTCGGTTGTACGCGGCTATCTGGACTGGTTGGTTAACCTGCCGTGGAAAAAACGTAGCCGTGTAAATCATGACCTGACCAATGCCAAAGAAATTCTGGATGCTGATCACTTTGGCCTGGAAGAAGTGAAAGAGCGTATTCTGGAATACCTCGCAGTTCAGACCCGTGTGAAAAAAGTAAAAGGCGCTGTGTTGTGTCTGGTTGGGCCTCCGGGGGTTGGTAAAACCTCTCTGGGTAAATCCATTGCACGTGCAACAAACCGCAAGTTTGTGCGTATGGCTTTGTGTGGTGTGCGTGACGAGGCGGAAATTCGCGGGCACCGTCGTACCTATATTGGTTCGATGCCTGGCAAGCTTGTGCAGAAAATGTCTAAAGTTGCGGTGAAAAACCCGTTATTCCTGCTCGATGAAATCGACAAAATGGGCATGGATCATCGTGGCGACCCTGCATCTGCATTGCTGGAGGTGCTTGATCCTGAACAAAACTCGACCTTTGCGGACCACTATCTGGAAGTCGATTACGATCTGTCAGACGTGATGTTTGTATGTACGTCCAACAGTATGGATATTCCTGGTCCGTTGCTGGATCGTATGGAAGTGATCCGTATTCCGGGTTATACCGAAGCGGAAAAGGTCAGCATTGCACGGCGTTACCTGTTACCGAAGCAGATTAAGCTGAATGGTTTGCATGAGCGTGAAATTGAAGTGAGTGATGATCGCTTGCGCGACATTATACGCCATTACACCCGTGAGGCTGGCGTGCGTGGTCTTGAGCGTGAGATTGCCAAGCTTTGCCGCCGCGTTGTCAAAGCTAACATGCTGGAGAAAAACCAGCAGACCCGCGACATCAGCGCCGAGCTTCTAGACGAGTATCTGGGTGTACAGAAATTCCGTTATGGTCTGGCCGGGTTGGATAATCAGATCGGGCAGGTGACAGGTCTGGCCTGGACCTCGGTCGGTGGTGAGTTGCTGACACTGGAATCGGCTGCAACCCCCGGTAAGGGGCGTATTGTGAAAACAGGCTCTCTGGGTGACGTTATGCAGGAATCCATCCAAGCGGCGCTTACTGTCGTGCGTAGCCGTGCTGTTGGTATGGGGGTGTCGCCCGAGTACTTTGAAAAGCACGATCTGCATGTGCACGTGCCGGAAGGCGCTACACCGAAAGATGGTCCAAGTGCTGGTATTGGTATGGCAACGGCCCTGGCTTCTGTGATGACGGGCATTCCTGTGCGTGCAGATGTAGCGATGACGGGTGAGATTACCCTGCGGGGTAAGGTATTAGCCATTGGTGGCCTGAAAGAGAAACTGCTGGCAGCTCATCGTGGCGGTATTAAGACCGTAATTATTCCAAAAGAGAACGAAAAGGATCTTCGCGACATTCCGGGGAACATTCTGGAAGATATGAATGTTGTGGCGGTTGACTGGATTGACGAAGTGCTGGATCTGGCACTGGAAAGCAAACCGGAGCCTCATGTTGGTGAAATTATCACCAAAGATGAGGCTGCCGGTAAAAAAGACGACAATACCAGGCCCAGCACACACTAAGGCCGCTTGACGGTCTGGGGAGCGCTTGGTATAAATCGTCGCTCTAATATTTTCCTGTAGCGATCGCCCAGTCGCATAACAAGAATTCACTATTGCGCACAGAGTAAGGGGATAAGTGTGAACAAATCTGAATTAATCGATGCAATCGCAGCTTCTGCGGACATTCCAAAAGCAGCAGCTGGCCGTGCTTTAGACGCCATGATCGAAAGCATTGGCGGTGCACTGAAAGAAGGCGATCAGGTCGCTCTCGTTGGTTTTGGTACTTTTATGGTTAAAGAGCGTGCTGCTCGCACTGGCCGTAACCCACAGACCGGCGCTCCGATCGAAATCAAGGCAGCTAAAGTTCCTGGCTTCAAACCAGGCAAAGCACTGAAAGACGCTGTCAACTAAGTTAGTTGGATTAAGGACCGGTAGTTCAGTCGGTTAGAATACCGGCCTGTCACGCCGGGGGTCGCGGGTTCGAGTCCCGTCCGGTCCGCCAAAATTAAAAGCGCATCCCTGATGCGCTTTTTTTGTATTGGTGGCTCGAATAATCATTGGAGGAAGCATGCTACAGACAATGCGCGATAATGCTCAGGGTATGATCGCTAAAGTAATTGTATTTTTTATTATCTTTGTCTTTGCGCTGTGGGGCGTTGAAAGCATTGTCAGCCTGGGCGGTGGAACACCGGCCACAGCGACAGTTGGCGATCAGGAAATCACGGAAGCAGATATCGTACGGACCGTTGAACAACAGAAAGCTAACCTGCGTCGTCAGTTTGGTGAGCAGTATGATGAAAATCTGTTTAACGAAAAATTTCTGCGTCAATCAGCGCTTGAGCAGCTGATTGAGCAAAAAGTTGCTTTGGTTCAGGCCGATAAACTGGGGTTGCGTGCAGCTTCCAGTGCTATTGATGAAACCATCGTAAGCATTCCTGCTTTCCAGCAGGATGGTCGTTTTGATAAAGAACAGTTCCAGAACGTACTGCGCATGAATGGCCTGTCGCCACTCACGTTCCGCGCCAGCTTGGCGGACGATATTAAAACCAATCAGGCGCGTGCGGCTTTTGTTTTAAGCAGTGTGGAAACCCCGTTTGCTGTTCAGGTGAGCGAAGCACTGAATAACGAATTGCGCACCTTCAGTTTCTACGAAGTCAACGCCAAAGATCTGGAAGCCAGTATCGAATTATCGGATGAAGATATTCAGTTGGCGTACGAAGCAAATAAAGACCGTTACAAAACTGAAGAGCAGGTGCGTATTCAGTATGTACAGCTTAAACGTGCTGACATCGCAGCTAAGCAGGATGTGACAGAGGATGAGTTGCAGGCCGCTTACATCGATTATCAGTCCCGTGAACTGGCGAAAGAGCAACGCAGTTCCAGCCATATCCTGATCGAAGTAAATGATGATCGCAGCGATGCTGAAGCTCTGGCTCTGGCTGACGACATTAAATCACGTCTGGATAAAGGCGAAGATTTTGCTGCACTGGCAAAAGAATACTCTGATGATATCGGTACCAAAAATGCCGGTGGTAATCTGGGCCTGAGCACCAAAGGAAGCTTTGTTCCGGAATTTGAAGATACTCTGTATGCGTTGCAGAAAAACCAGATTTCTTCACCGGTTAAAAGTGAATTTGGCTACCACATCATTCGCCTCGACAGCATCGTAACGCCAAGTGTTAAATCACTGGCTGATGTTAAAGCTGAACTGAGCCGTGAGGTTCGTGAAGGTAAAGCGGAAGCGGTTTATGCCGAGCAGATGCAGGAGCTGTCGAATATTTCATTTTCTGCTGAATCCATTGACGATGTTGCCAAAGCATTGAATCTGGAATTACAGAGCACGGAATTTTTCAGCCGTGAAAATGGTAACGGCATTGCTCTGAACGAAGGTGTACGCCAGGTTGCTTTTGAAGAAAATGTGATGCTGGATAAGCAAATCAGCGAAGTCGTTGAGCTGCAGGATGGTGCTGTTGTTCTGGCGGTGAGTGAGCATAAAGACGCATCGGTAAAACCTCTGGCTGAAGTTAAGCCTCAGGTTGTGATGAGCCTGAAGCGTGAACGTGCGCTTGCTCAGGCTCGTGTGTTGGCTGATGCGATCGTCAGTGGTGATGAGCAGGCAAAAGCCTGGAAGAAAGTTTCAGCGACCTTCCAGCAGTCCAGTGAGGCTCCTCGTCTGGCGCAGCAGAAAGCGTTTGCACTCACCGTTGGTCAATCGGATGTTGTTAAAACTCCGGGCGGCTTTACCGTAGTAACGCTGGATGCGGTTGATGCAAAAAACTGGCAGGACATGGCCGTTAGTGACGAAGCGAAAGAAGCAGGGCGTGCCCAGAACAGCCGCGCTGATATGCTGAGCTATCAGGCATGGGCTAAGTCAGCCACTAAGATTGAGCGTTCCGGCTCATAATATTGGCAGATAGTGTCAGGCAATAAAAAAGGGGCTCAGGCCCCTTTTTTATTGCTTTTTTTGCGGCTCAGGATTCTTCCATCTCATCCACGTTCATGGCGCAGGTGTTAAAGCCGCCATCAACATAGATATTCTGCGCGGCAATACCAGATGCCAGATCAGAGCACAGGAAGGCTGCGGTATTACCCACTTCGTCGATGGTGATGTTCCGGCCTAAAGGTGCACGGTCTGCGTTCTTTTTCAGCATGCGGCGGAAGCTTTTAATACCAGCCGCTGCGAGGGTTTTAATCGGACCTGCTGAAATGGAGTTAACACGGATACCTTCTTTGCCCAGAGAACCTGCAAGGTAGCGCACCGATGCTTCCAGAGACGCTTTTGCCAGCCCCATAACGTTATAGTTTGGCAGGGTTTGCTGGGAGCCATGGTAGGTCAGGGTCAGCATGGCGCCGTTACGTCCCTGCATTAACGGACGTGCGCCTTTTGCCAGGGCGACAAAACTGTATGAGCTGATATCGTGAGCAATACGGAAACCTTCGCGGGTAGTCACGCTCAGATAATCGCCATCCAGTTCGTGAGCCGGTGCAAAGCCTACGGAGTGAATCAGAATGTCGAGATGACCCCATTTCTTTTCCAGTTCGGTGAAAACGGCGGCGATTTCTTCATCAGAGGCTACGTCGCATGGCAGGCAGATATCAGAATCCCAGCCGGCGGCCATTTTCTCTACCCGTTCTTTTAATTTTTCGCCCTGATAGGTAAAAGCGAGTTCTGCACCTTCGCGATGGAACGCATCAGCAATGCCATAAGCAATAGAATGCTTGCTGGCCACGCCAACAATCAGAGCTTTTTTACCGGTTAACATACCCATGTTGAGATCCTTTTATTCCGGACTGAAACAGTCGGTTTTGGTTGTCAGAGCTGATTATTGTTCAGTCTGTATTGAATATTAATATGTGGCTTACTGTCATCGTTTTTACCACGCTCAGGTTTCGCCAGTATGTCAGCACGTTGCTTGCGGTCTATCCAGAAAAGTCCGCCGGTAACGGCATCAAAAGGATTGAACAAATCAGTGCTGATTCGTGTTCCCTGATTTTCGGGCAGCTTTAACCATTGCCAGCTTGCTGAGCGGCAGTAGGGGTAGCCGTAGCCCGTATGAAATATTGATTCATCCTGCAGGTACTTAAAAAGCTGTTCTGCTGTAGCCGTATTGCCTGTCCCGGATATAAAACGCTGTACCGCATCCATGCTGATAAAAATCTGCCCGTTTCCGGACTGGAATAGCGACAGGAAATTCTCGCCATTCAGCGGGGATGAAAAGCGGAGCCAGGTAAGATCGTAATTGGCCTGCTGCAGGGCACTGCGTAATTTCGCAGGTGAAACTTTTTCCAAAAGAATATTCATCCCCTTTATCTTTGCCTGTTGCTGCAGCAGGCGCAAAAACATCAGATCCTGCTGGTCGCTATAGATTAGGGTCAGCTCGTCTGGCAATACCGATATTTCTGCATTCGGCTGTTGATCAGATGTCTCAGAACGGCGGATAAAATCAGCGCTGAGTGATTCAGCTTCGTTCAGTTCTGAGATGGCTGTTTGCGGACTCAGTGCCGAGAGAACGGCAGCTCGCTGGGACTTGCTGCTCAGGCTCGGGTGATTGGCATTTAATAGCAGGCCAGTGAAGGGGAGCGGAGCCTGATGGTAGAACTGAATCCGGTTAATGCGCTTGCTGTTGCTGAGCTGGCTAATCTGCTCAGATTGCCAGTTTTCGGTAGTGTTAAGCGGAATGACATCCAGTTCACCGCGTTCCAGCAGATCGACAACAGAATAGTCCTTGTCCGGTATACGCAGGTTAACCCGGCGGACATTGAAGCGATGCTTAAAATACCGCTTGTCACGTCCCCACCAGTCACTGGTTTCGCGCAAGACAATCTGCGCGTTAGGGTTCAATTGCGCGAGATAATAAGGTCCAGTTGTTGGCTCGGGGTACCAGTCAAAACTTTTTGGCCAGCCGCGTGGATTACGGTAAACATGGGCGGCAAAAGGGCGCAGTGAAGCCAGTTCGCGAATGCTGTTCATAGTGGCCGGCTTTTGCAGAACCAGGGCAAATCTCTGCTGGTCAAACACTTCCAGCCCGCTGATCAGTTGTTGCAGACGTTCTGCCTGCCAGGCAGCCGCTGTCGCCGGGTCAGTGAGAAATTCGAGAGTAAAACGTACGTCCTCGGTGGTGACTGCGACACCATCAGACCAGCGCGCATCGGCGTCCAGTTCAAAATACAGTCGCATGGCCTGCTCATTGACCAGCCAGCGGCTGGCCAGCATAGGAATCCAGCGGGAGTCCTGTGGGTGGCGGGCGATAAGCGGCAGTTGCAGGTTTTCCAGCGTAGCGCTGAAGCTGTGTGGTGTTTGCGGGCCGATGCGGCGGATATTTGGAGGGAAGTGCAGTAAGGGCTGACGTGAGATGCCGCCACGTTGTGCGCTTGCATCTCCCCAGGGAGCGCTGTCGTCATTGCTTTGCCAGGCAACGCCGGCCAGCTCACTGCTGGGGTTGTCAGTTACAGCAATGCTGGCACGGGCAATCTGGCTGAGTAGTATAAGGCTGATCAGGAGAGCCAGCGGCAGGATTGATCGGTTGTTGAGTGGTATGAGCGTCATATGGCCCATCCTATGGGCAGTGCCTGCACTTTGGCAATCCGTAGTTATTCCACATATTGTGTCCACAGCGTTAATAATGACGCCCGCTCAGCGCATAACGTCCACATAGAGCGTTAATGTCTGGCCCGGTTGCAGATATTTCTCTTTTACCTGTGATGAATTCCAGCGCTTCACATCAGAGACCCGGACGTTGAATTTTTGTGAGATACGGGCCAGAGAATCACCGGGGCGGACGCGGTAATTCACTTTGCGGATAACTTCGCGCTTGCCCGGCATGTTTTTCTTGCTCCAGATGACCAGCGTTTGTCCGGCGCGCAGTGGATCGCCGGGTGCCATGCCATTCCAGCGTGCCAGCTCGCTGACTTTAACATCGTGTGAACGGGCTATTTCCCAGAAGCTGTCGCCTGAGCGGACGCGGTATTCAACCCGTTCGCTGTTACCCGGGCGGCGCAGTGTTTTCAGGCGGTCAAGGCGCTGGGATACGCTGTGCGAATAAGCGTCCTGGCTTTTGAAGGCGCTGGGAATCAACAGCTGTTCACCCGCGCGGATAATATTGCCGCGAATGCCATTAGCCTGCTTCAACGCTTCCGGGGTGGTATGAAACTGCTTGGCAATGGTTATCAGGCTGTCACCGTTACGGACTGCATAGCGTTGCCACTTCAGGCGGGCGCTTGGTGGCAGTGCGGCCAGTTGCTCGGTGAAGACTTCGTACTGAGCCACAGGGATCAGTACCTCGTGCGGCCCCGTCGGGCGTGTGGCCCAGCGATTAAATCCGGGGTTGAGTTTGTAGATTTCATCGAGTGGAGTCTGGGCCAGTTCTGCCACCTGTGACAGATCAATCTGACCACCGGTTTCTGCCACGGCAAAGTAGGGTTCATCCGGCACGGGCACCAGTGTGACCTGATATTCTTCTGCCGATTTAATCAGTTTTGCCAGAGCGATGAGTTTGGGTACGTAATCACGGGTTTCTTTGGGCAGATCGAGCGACCAGAAATCGGTTGCACGACCACGGGCACGGTTTTTACGCATGGCCTTCCGCACGGTACCGGCTCCGGAGTTATACGCCGCCAGTGCCAGCAGCCAGTCACCGTTAAACTCACGCTGCAGGGCATCAAGATACATCAGTGCGGCCTCAGTAGCGGCACGGATGTCGCGCCGGCCATCATGCCACCAGTCCTGCTGCAGGCCGAAATCGCGACCGGTCGACGGAATAAACTGCCACACACCGGATGCACGACCGTGGGAGTAGGCAAAAGGATCAAAGGCGCTTTCCACAATCGGCAGCAGGGCCAGTTCACCGGGAACATTGCGCGCTTCAATCTGCTCAGCAATAAAATGCAGATAGCGCACCCCACGTTCCGCTACGCGATCCATATACGCCTGGTGTGACTTATACCAGTTCAGCTGCGCTTCAATCCGCGGGTTGTCGATATTGGTGTCCAGCTGATAAGAGGCAATGATACGTTGCCAGATATCTTCATAGGTTGTATGGGATATATCCTGCGGTTGCCAGTCTTCAAGGACGGTCAGAACCATATCGGAACGTTTTTGTTCCGGCTCGCTGTCTGTTCTGGTGGTCAACTGGCTGCAACCAGCCATAAAAAGGACAGACAGTAATAGAGTGAATTGCTGCATGTGATTACAATGTCGCTACGTGGCCGGCCAGTCTAGTTTCCAGGGCGTCGGGTAGCAAGTAAACGAGGTCATATGAATACCGTCGGCAGCCGGATCAAACCGGAAATTTACCAACGCTGGCTACTGCGCCCGGCGACTCAGCGGCTGTTGGCTCTCGAAGCCGGCTGGTTGCGCGATTGGGTTAGTCAACTGCATGGTTGTCATCTTCTTTACAGTGGCATTGATGCCGAACCCCGTTTTCTGCAGCGCAGCCGTCTGCAGCACAGTTTCCGCATGGGGCTGCCGTGGGCCCGTGGAGTAGTTGATCCTCAGGGGGAAATGGCTGATGGCGCCTGGCCCTTTGCTGATGAAAGCCTGGATGTGGTGGTGTTGCAGCATTCGCTCGATATGAGCCACCGCCCGCACCAGATGATCCGGGAAGCGGCGCGAACGGTCATGCCCAACGGTTATCTGATTGTGGTTGGCTTTAACCCATACAGTTGGTGGGGAGGTATGCGTTGGCTGAGAACCTTCTCAACTGAGCTGCCGTGGCTGACTAACCCGGTCAGCGAATCCCGTCTGCGCGACTGGTTGCTGCTGCTGGATTTCCGGGTCGAGCAGGTATCTCCGGTTGCTCATGCCTGGCCTCTTAATATTATTTCTGAATCGGTCAGCCGGCGGATTGATCGGGTACTGGCTGGAACACGCTGGCTGCCAGCGAACGCCTATGTACTTGTCGCCCGCAAGACCGTAGCCGGACTGACACCCATCCGCCCACGCCGCTGGCAGTTGGCTGAAGCAGGCTTCGGTTTGGCGACTCCGGTTGCATCGAGCGTGGCCGGTACTCAACATTGTGGAAGATAACATGACTGCAAAAGTCGAACTGTTTACCGATGGTGCCTGCAAAGGCAATCCTGGCCCGGGTGGCTGGGGGGCCTTGCTGCGTTACGGTGACATGGAGAAAGAACTGTTTGGTGGCGAGGCCAATACCACCAATAACCGCATGGAACTGATGGCTGCTATCGAAGGCTTAAAGGCACTGAAACGTCCGTGTCAGGTCATTCTGACCACGGATTCGCAGTATGTGATGAAGGGCATTAACGAGTGGTTGGCCGGCTGGAAAAAGAAGGGCTGGCGTAATGCCGCCAAGCAACCGATTAAGAATCAGGACTTATGGCAGCAGCTGGATGCCGAATGTCAGCGTCATCAGATTGAGTGGCGCTGGGTGCGTGGTCATACCGGCCATGCAGAGAATGAACGGGCCGACCAGTTGGCCAATCAAGGCGTTGCCGGAGTAAAAGCATGAGACAGGTCGTACTGGATACTGAAACCACCGGTATTGGTGAGGGGCACCGTATCGTTGAAATCGGTTGCGTTGAGATTTTCGAGCGTAAGCTGACCGGGCGGCATTATCACGTCTATATCAATCCGCAACGTGATATCGACCCGGAAGCTGCCGCGGTACACGGTATTACCAACGAATGGCTGATTGAACAGGGGGCCCCGGTTTTCGCTCAGGTTGCGCAAGAATTCCGCGAGTTTATTGCCGGTTCGCAGCTGGTGATCCATAACGCGGCGTTCGACGTGGGCATGATGGATGCTGAGTTCCGCCGCCTGAACTTATCCATGACCCGCGACTTCTGCGGTGTGCTCGATACGCTGAAAATGGCCCGGGATCTGCACCCCGGGGCAAGAAACAGCCTGGATGCTTTGTGTAAGCGTTATGGCATCGATAACAGTCATCGCGATTTGCACGGCGCTTTGCTGGATGCTGAGATTCTGGCGGATGTTTACCTGACCATGACCGGTGGTCAGACCGCGCTGGCATTGGCGGTTGAAGAAGAAAAAGAAGAGGAAGAGGTGGTGATCGATATCGGTGATATCGACCTGGATGCAGTTAATCAGCGCATCATCCGGGCCAGTGCTGAAGAGACTGCCGCGCATGAGAAGATGCTCGATCTGATCGATAAAAAAAGCGGCGGCGCCATCTGGCGCCGCTGATATATGCTTTGTGCTTTCCGGCTCTGAAATCTCAGAGCCAGTGGGTTACCGCGATATAGCCAACACCGGTCATCACAACGGTGTAGGGCAGAGCCATAACCACCATGCGACCATAAGACAGGCGGATCAGCGGAGCCAGGGCCGAGGTCAGCAGGAACAGGAATGCGGCCTGACCGTTAGGCGTGGCGACACTTGGCAGGTTGGTACCGGTGTTAATTGCGGTGGCCAGCAGGTCGAAGTGCTCACGGGTGATATCACCGGCCGTCAGGGCAGCTTTTACTTCCGAGATGTAGACGGTTGCCACGAAAACATTATCACTGATCATCGACAGTACGCCGTTGGCCAGGAAAAACACACCCGGCTGAGCAGCGGTCGATACGTTGTCAGTATTCAGAATCCAGGTGATGATCGGCGTGAACAGATGCTGGGCATGGATAACGCCGACGATTGAGAAAAACACCACCAGCAGTGCGGTGAAAGGCAGGGCTTCTTCAAAGGCCTTGCCCAGCTGATGCTCTTCGATAATACCGTTAAATGCAGTCAGTAATACGATCACCAGCAAACCAATCAGACCAACTTCCGCCAGATGCATGGCCAGACCAATCACCAGGAATATAGCGACCAGTCCCTGTACCCAGAGCTGAGCTACACGCTTCTGAGTCATATGCTGCTTCTGTTCTTCATTGAAGTTTTCCAGAATGCTGCGTACATCGTCTGGTAATTTGGCGCCGTAACCGAACCAGCTCATTTTCTCCAGTAACAGACAGGTCAGCAGGCCAGCTACCAATACAGGCATTGTGACCGGTGCCATCATGGTGAAGAATTCACCGAACTCCCAGCCGGCAACCTTGGCAATCAGCAGATTCTGCGGTTCGCCTACCAGCGTGCAGACACCGCCGAGTGCGGTACCGACAGCGCCGTGCATCATCAGGCTGCGCAGAAACGCGCGGAAGCTTTCCAGGTCGACACGATGCTGTTCTTTCAGCTCATCATCGTTGCCATGGTCGTGGTCGTTGTTGAAGTTCTTGCCGCTCGCAACTTTGTGATAAACGCTGTAAAAACCCACCGATACACTGATCAGAACAGCCGTTACGGTTAAAGCATCAAGGAACGCCGATAAAACCGCGGCAACGGCACAAAACAGAAAGGACAGTGCCATTTTAGAGCGCACACCAAGCAGAATCTTGGTGAATACAAACAGCAGCAGGTCCTTCATAAAGTAAATGCCCGCCACCATAAACATCAGCAGCAGAATGACCGGGAAGTTAGCCAGAGTCTCCTCATACACGATCTCAGGGCTTGCCATTCCGAGCAGGATAGACTCAATGGCCAGCAGGCCGCCGGGCTGCAACGGGTAACATTTCAGTGCCATCGCCAGGGTGAAAATGAATTCTACGATCAGAATCCAGCCCGTGATGTAAGAACCCAGGGTGTAGAGAAAGACGATGTTCAGGGCCAGAAAGGCCAGGATCGTTTTTTTGTACCAGAGCGGGGCGTTGCCAAGAAAATTACTGACAAAAGCAGCTGACAGGGAGGACTGCATGGTGGGATTCCTTTTGATCAGGCCGAAGGGCTAAGCGCGTGGGCAATTTAATGGGTTTTCAATTATTTGCAACTCATCCTTGAAGGGAATCGTACATATTGAGCCGTTGAAACCAAAGCTGACCCCGTTTGTCTGAATTGCCAAGTGGGTTTTTGTGCACTCAGTATAGTTGAAGGGCAAGGCTTTGCGGAAAACGCTTCGCGCTTTGCTCTTATAGTCGTTAGAATCACACAGATCATAACAATGAATGACGCTAGTAATGGCTGATATATCGACAGGAAGTGAAATCACACAATTTGCCGCCTCCCTGAATCTGGTGAAGGCTGAAATTGCCAATGCACTGGATCAGGCCGCTGCGCAGCTTGATGTGTACTCGGAACATGGAAACGCCGATAACCTGCGTGCCTTTCTTGAAGAGGTGCAGCAGGTTCGGGGTACCTTCAAAATGCTGGACTTCCGGGCAGGCGAGCGTCTGTGCGAAGAACTGGCAGAAACCGGACGGGTAGTGCGTAACCAGAGTGTAGCCGAATCTACACTGGCTGCTTTTACTCAGGCCATTGTTTTTCTGAAGCGATATGTGGACTTTGTGGTCAGCGGCGACCCGGTGGCACCGAGTCTGTTGCTGCCGACGATTAATCTTGTCCGCAAAGAGCGCCACGAAAAGCCGCTGCCGGAAGCCTATTTCTTTCTGGTTAACCTGCGGCCCAAACTGGCCGTTCCGGCGGCAGAAGCCGGGGCTGCCAGTTTTCCCTATCGCCGCGCGCGTCAGCTATATCAGCTGGGGCTGATTGGTCTGATGCGGGGTAATGGGCGTCGCGGGCCGTTGCAGGTAATGCTGCGGGCAGTGCGTCGTTTTGAGCGTGCCAGCCGTGGTGGAGCTGCCTGGTTGTTCTGGCATGTTGTCAGCGGTGCGCTTGATGCTTTATCGCAGGATTCATTTGAGATGACACCGCAGCGCCTGTTGCTGCTGGGCACCCTTGATCGTCAGGTGCGTAAAATTCAGGATACTGAAGGTAAGGCGTTTAACGAGAAACTGCCTGACTGGCTGCTGAAAGAATTTTTGTATCTGGTTGCTTTAGCTGAACCGGAAACGGATCTGCTGAGCCAGCTGCAGCAGGAATTCCATATTGACCGCAGCATCAAAGAAAAGCAGCTGGCTGTATCGCGGGCTAAATTATCCGGCCCTGATCAGTCAGCGCTGGAGTCATTGTCGGATGCTTTGCAGGAAGAACTGCAATCGGTAAAAGATCTGGCCGATCTGTTTGAACGTACGGACGTTAGTGAAGCTAACTTTGACGAGTTAGTTTCATCGCTGGCGCGTATTGGTGACACCCTGCAGATAGCCAACCTGGCTGAAGCGGCGGAGCGTACAGGTCATCTGTGTCAGCGTTTGCGTGCCGCGGGTCCGAAAGGTGTGCTGGCTGATATGGCCTTTATTGCCGATGAAATCATTCATATCGAACAGGCAATGCGGGCTCTGACGCATAAAGGGCTGGAAAAGGACTCTCTGGTTGACCCGGTCAGCCTCAGTGAGGCCAAGATTGCCGTATTGTCGGAATCTATGACCGCTCTGACCATGATCAAGCGTGCTATCGGTGCTTATCTGGATTCCAGTGGTGACAAGTTACACGTACGTAATGTTGGGAAGAGCCTGATTGATGTGGCCGGCGCCATGATGTTTCTGGAAAAAGAGCCGGTATACAACATGCTGCTTGATCTGGATACCTTTGTAACCAAACAGGTTCTGGAAGAAGATCTGCCGCCGTCAGAAGCCAAAATGGAGGCTTTTGCTGACGCAATTACCGCCATTGAATACTTCCTTGACTCCCTTAATGGGCAGTCTGCCGGAGCGGAAGAAGCGTTGCAGCTGGCCAGAGAAAGTATTGCGCATCTGAGGAAATAACATGCTGCAGGGAAGCCTGACGGGCTTTACGCTCGTCTTTCTTTTGGTCGCGCTGGCGGTCATTGTTGTGCTGTGGTGGGGGCGTGATTGGTTCATTCAGTGGCTTAAGGGGACTGTTGGTCTGGTCCTGCTGGTCAGCAGCATTGTCGCCGTGTTTATGCTGGTTGATATCTGGAGTTACAAGCAGCTGCTCAAAGAAGAGCCGCTGGTCAGTGTCAGTGTTTATCAGCTGGATGATCAGGTGTTCGATCTGACTCTGGTCGATACTGATAACCATGAACGCCGGTTTAAAATTCTGGGTGATCAGTGGCAGCTGGATGTTCGCTTGCTGGTCTGGAATGGGCCTTTTGCTGCGCTGGGCGCGACACCTTTGTATCGCCTTGACCGTTTATCCGGACGCTACCTCTCTCTGGAACAGGAGCGTACAGCAGAGCGCAGTGTCTACAGTCTGGCTGAGTCACGCTGGTTTGATCTCTGGGATTCCCTGCGTCATCACAAACTCTGGCTGGATGCTCAGTTTGGCAGTGCGGTTTATATGCCATTGGTAAATGGCGCTGTTTATTCTGTGCAGTTGAGCCCCAAGGGGTTGATTGCGCGGCCACTGAATGACGTGGCGGAGCAGGCTCTGCAGGGTGAGTGGTAACAGTGTCTGAACCGCAGGCATAAAAAAAGCGACCGGATGGTCGCTTTTTTTATGCTGTCAGCAATTAAGCAGGGAAGAATTCGCCCAGCTTGGTTGCCAGCATCATGTCGCCTTCAACGCGCAGTTGACCAGACATGAAAGCCTGCATGCCGTCAGTCTCACCAGAAGCGATACCTGCGAAGGTTTCGGTGTTCATGATCAGAGTAACGTTAGCGTCATCGTTTGCACCTTCAGCAACAGCACAAGTGCCATCTTTAACGATCAGGTGATAGGTTTCGCCATCTTCGATGTTGAATTGGAAGATCAGGTCAACACCGGCAGCAGCCGCGGCGTTGAACTTGCTGTTCATGGTTTCGATGATTTCTGCAACAGATGCCATAACGGTTTCCTTATTATTGCTACAAAAGACAGGAGATCTGCTGATGGGTGATGCGCATATCAGCATCCTGTCAGGACTTTGTCTTGCGTCAGACCGCACAACTCTATGGGCTGGCAATGCGGGTGTCAACGAAAAATCATACGATTGTTTGAAACGCACAAAGTGCGCTTACTTGTACGCGCCTGCCATTCAGTTATGCTTGCGGACTATTTTAAATTCATTAAGGAACAAAGCGTGGAATTCCTGGCAGAGTACGGAGCTTTTCTGTTGAAGGCGGTCACCGTTGTGGTGGCCATTCTGGTGGTCGTTGGGGGCGTGGTTTCTATCGGCATGCGTAACCGCCGTTCAGAGGACGGCGAGCTGGTTGTGAAGAAGCTCAATGATGAGCTCGATAACCACAAAGAAGATCTTGAGTATGCGCTGTATTCGAAAGAAGAGCTGAAAGCGCTGGAAAAAGACAAGAAGAAAGAAGAAAAAGCCAAAGAAAAAGCGGAAAAGAAACGTATTAAAGACAGTATTGAAAATACCGAAAAGCGCAAGCGCGTGTATGTGCTCGACTTTGATGGTGATATTCAGGCCAGCCAGGTTGAGCTGCTGCGCCAGGAGATTACTGCGGTACTGACCATGGCGACCGGCGATGATGAGATCGTTGTTCGTCTGGAAAGTGGCGGTGGCATGGTGCATACCTACGGCCTTGGAGCTTCGCAGCTCAAGCGTATCCGTGACCGTGGTATCCCGCTGACGGTCTGTGTCGATAAAGTGGCTGCCAGTGGTGGCTATATGATGGCTTGTCTGGCCAACCGTATCATTGCAGCGCCCTTTGCTATTGTTGGTTCTATTGGTGTGGTAGCGCAGTTGCCTAACTTCAACCGTTTGCTGAAAAAGCACGATGTTGATTACGAGCTGTTCACCGCCGGTGAATACAAGCGTACGGTGACCATGTTTGGCCATAACTCAGCAAAAGCCAAAGATAAGTTCCAGTCTGATCTGGAAGATACCCATGAACTGTTCAAACAGCATGTGAAGCACAGCCGTCCACGCATCGATATCGAGGCCGTGGCTACCGGAGATATCTGGTATGGCCAGCAGGCCTTGGATCATCGTCTGATTGATGATGTCGGCACCAGCGATGATTATCTTGTGGCGGCCTGCGCTAATTCTGATGTTTACAGCGTGCGCTATGAATACAAAAAGTCGCTGCAGGAAAAGCTGGGACTGGCGGTACAGAAGGGTGCAGAGGGCGCCTTTACCCGTCTGCTGACCCTGCTGAACAAACAGCAGCAAAGCAAAGGCTGATACTGATAAAAAATAAGGAGTAACTATGACTTTTCTCGCATACCGGGTAGAAGAAACCGAACAGGGCATAAAGGCCGCCTGGCAGACTCTGAACGATGACGATCTGCCCGCAGGGGATGTGCTGATTGACGTGGCTTACTCCTCGGTCAATTACAAAGACGCACTGTCCGCCAGCGGCAATAAAGGTGTGACCCGTGCTTACCCGCATACGCCGGGCATTGATGTTGCCGGCACTGTGCTGGCCAGTAACGATCCGCAGTTTAAAACCGGTGACGAAGTTGTGGTCTTCGGTTACGACCTGGGTATGAATACCGCCGGTGGTTTTGGCCAGCACGTTCGTGTGCCGGCCGGCTGGGTGCTGCATAAACCGCAGGCACTGAGCATGGCGGAAAGTATGGCCTGGGGGACGGCAGGTTTTACTGCCGCCCTGAGTCTGCAAAAGCTGGAGCGTGCCGGTATTCGCCCGGATGCTGGTCCTGTGGTTGTGACCGGTGCAACCGGTGGTGTGGGTTCGGTGGCGGTGGCGTTGCTCGCCGCTCAGGGGTATGAGGTTGTGGCGCTGTCAGGTAAGCCCGAGCAGGAAGCTTTTCTCAAAGGTTTGGGAGCAAGCCGGGTTATCGGTCGCGATGAGGTGTTGGCACTGAAGGGCAAGGCAATGGCCAAGCCTTTGTATCAGGCCGCCATTGATACCGTTGGTGGTGATCTGGTCTCTGCACTGATTCCGCAGATCCAGCCGGAAGGCGCGGTGACTACCTGTGGCATGATTGCCGGCGTCAAAATCGAAGCCAGTGTGTTTCCGTTTATTTTGCGCGGCGTCAGCCTGCTGGGTGTGGATTCGGTTGAAATCCCGCTAGCTGATAAGCAGGCGGTACTGAATAAGGTGGCTGCGGCCTGGCGTCTGCCGCAGCTCGAAGAGATGACCACCGAGATTGGTCGTGCAGAATTACCTGCGGTACTGGCAGCCATTCTGGCGGGCCAGGGCGTTGGTCGTTACCGGGTGAACCTGAAGTGCGATTGATTTTCTGTTAGCTGACAAGCCCCGCCATGCGGGGCTTTTTTGTGCCTGCGTTTTAGTGTTCAGTTTTTAGCTTTTCTTGCTGCCATTTTCTGGCAGTATGGCGTTTTTACCGGCCGGAAATTGTATGAGCCGTTCTCAACGTTTGCTCGATCTTATCCAGTTGCTGCGCAGCTACCGCTTTCCTGTGTCCGGAGCAGAGCTGGCGGAGCGGCTGGGCATCTCATTGCGTACTCTTTATCGCGATATCGCCACGCTGCAGCAGCAGGGGGCGAATATTGAGGGAGAAGCCGGAGTTGGCTATATGCTCAGGCCCGGTTTTATGTTGCCGCCGCTGATGTTCAGTGAAGAAGAGCTGGAAGCGCTGGTTCTGGGGATGCGCTGGGTCGCGGGCCGTACCGACAGACAGATGGCGGTTGCTGCTAGCAGTGCACTGAGCCGGATTGCAGCGGTATTGCCACAGGATTTACGCGATGCTCTGGACGCCAATGCATTGCTGGTCGGGCCTGCGGCTGAGCGGATGGAAGACAGTGTCGATGTCGCCACCCTGCGTCAGGCTATCCGCAGCGGACATAAAGTGAATATCGATTATCGCGATCAGAACGGCCAGCAGTCGCAGCGGCTGATCTGGCCTTTTGCGCTGGGATATTTTGATCGTGTACGGGTGCTGGTTGCCTGGTGTGAAATGCGCGGGGATTTTCGCCATTTCCGTACCGACCGGGTTCTGGCGCTGACGCCACTGGAAGAGCGCTACCCGCGCCGGCGTCAGCAGTTGCTGGCGGAATGGCGCAGGGTCACCGGGGTGCCTGTACAGGCAATTCACACTGCTGACAAAAACTGACAGCAGGCTTTTATATTCTGTACGGACCGGGGCAGGAGCCCCGGATTATTTAACACCGCACAGGAATATCCTTATGTTAAACCCGAACCTTGTCATTCTTTACGTTAATGATGCCCGTCGCAGCACCGATTTTTACACCGGGCTGCTTGATTGTGTACCGGTTGAAGCCACGGAACATTTTGCTCTGTTTGCCCTGAACCCGGCATTTCGTTTCGGTGTCTGGTCGCGCAGTGACGTACAGCCGAAAGTAAGCGGCACACAGCTTTCAGGTGGCGGAGAGATCGCCATTCCGGTGGCCGATGCTGCTCAGGTGGATGCACTGTATGCCGATTGGTCTGCGCGGCAGATTGCGGTGGCACAGGCGCCGGTCATGATGGAATTTGGTTATACCTTTACCGTGCTGGACCCGGATGGCCACCGTCTGCGCATCTATGCACCGTCAGGCGCGAACTGATTAACAGGCCCTAATCCCGGCGCAGTTTATCGCTGACAGCAATGGGATTGGGCAGACTGAACACCACGATGTAGCTTGAAATGACAAAGGTCAGAATGGCCGTTGCCTGAATCAGCAATGAGCCCTGTTCACTGAGCAGGGCACTTTGCACGGCGACAAAGCCGATCAGCAGCGAAAACTCACTGATCTGGCCGAGGCGCAGGCCAACGTCCCAGGCCAGCTCGTGTCGTTCGCTGAAACGCCCCAGCAACAGCCTGAAACTCACCGGTTTCAACACCAGTACCAACAGGGCCAGCAGACTTGCCGGCAGGGCCACATCGGCCAGTAACTGCAGATTGAAGCGCGCGCCCAAAGCAAAGAAAAACATCACCAGAAAGAAATCCCGCAACGGCTTCAGGCTGATAGCAATAAACTGTGCTATCGGACTGGTGGCAAGGGTAACGCCAGCGATAAAAGCACCAATTTCATGGGTCAGGCCAACCAGTTTGGCACCTTCTGCCACAGCCAGGCACCAGCCGATAGCCAGAATAAACAGGTATTCGTGGTAGCGGTCGAAACGCACTATCAATGGCAGCAGAACGCCTTTAACCAGCAGGTAGCAGGCGGCAGCAAGCAGAGGGAGTGCGACAAAGGGCTGCCAAACCGGCATGCTGCTGCCGCCTTCGAGCACGCCGAGCAGAATCAGTACCAGAATGGCCAGCATGTCCTGAATCAGCAGCAGGCCGATCATCAGCTCGCCGATGTGCTTATGGTGCAGAACCGTGGTGGGCAGCAGTTTAAGGCCGATAATGGTGCTGGAAAACATCATCGCCAGACCGATGATGATGCTGTCCATGGTGCTGAACCCAAAGGCCTGAGTCAGGCCAAAGCCCGCTGCAAAAAACACCAGCGAACTGGCCAGCGCCACCAGCATCGCTTTACGCAACATCGCCAGCAGAGCAGATGGCTGCATATCCAGACCCAGCAGAAACAGCAGGAAAATAATGCCGATATCGGCCATGTCGGCCAGTTCATCCGGGTGTTCAATCCAGCCCATGCCAAAAGGGCCAACGATGGCGCCGAGGGCAATATAAGCAATCAGTAATGGTTGGCGGGTAAACAGTGCGAAGGTCGCCAGTACGAGAGCGCCGGCAAAGACGAGAAAAAACGAAAAAACGATATCTTGTGGCATGAAAAATCCCCGGGTTCAGCCATAAGGGTAAGGCAGGGGGCGGGGATGTGCCATGCCCCCGGCGCAGAATCTGACATTGTCAGCACTGCGCGGGGGCCGGAAAGAACTAGCGGCGACGGAACAGCGGGCGCTGATCGTTAACGTCGTTCTGATAGCAGACGGTGAAGGTCGCGAACGCAGCCAGAGCGTCGTTCAGATCCTGATCGTCACGCAGTGCAAAGCTGTTGAAGCCACAGCGGTTCATAAAGAACAGCTGGTCGATCAGTACGTCACCGACAGAACGCAGTTCGCCTTTAAAACCATGACGTTCACGCAGCAGGCGGGCGGTGCTGTAACCACGGCCGTCGCTGAATTTCGGGAAGTTCACGGCAATCAGTACAAACTGACGGCAATCATCGCCAATCAGGTCGGCGGTTTCATCACTGTTCAGCAGCAGGCCGATTTTACCGGCCTGGGCCAGCGGCAGCAGGGCAGCAGCGTTTTCCTGCCAGCGCTTGAGGCTGATGATGCCGTAGTCAGCGATGATGGCATCGTCTTCGATCAGGTGCCATTCGTCGTTGCTGACGAGCTGGCCTTGTTTAATGAGCTGGGCCATAGATCGCCTCCTTGAATGGGTCATGACCGATACGACGGTAGGTTTCGAGGAAGGTTTCACCTTCGCTGCGCTTGGCGACATAGAAGTCGAGAATCTTGGCGATGATGTCCGGCATCTGATCGCGGGCGAAAGATGGCCCAAGGATCTTGCCCAGTGACGTATCTTCACCGGCGTTGCCGCCGAGAGAGATCTGATAGAACTCTTCGCCTTTCTTATCGACACCCAGTACGCCGATATTACCAACGTGGTGGTGACCACAGGCGTTCATACAACCGGAAATGTTCAGGTCGATTTCACCCAGATCGTGCAGATAATCCAGATCATCGAAGCGCAGCTGAATGGCTTCGGCAACCGGAATGGACTTGGCGTTGGCCAGAGCACAGAAATCGCCGCCCGGGCAGCAGATCATATCGGTCAGCAGACCCAGAGTCGGCGTGGCCAGACCCAGTGCTTTCGCTTCCTGCCACAGGGCAAACAGTTCGCTCTGTTCGACATCGGCCAGTACCAGATTCTGCTGGTGCGTAGAGCGGATTTCACCAAAGCTGTATTTGTCGGCCAGCATGGCGATCTGATCCATCTGCTCTGCAGTCACATCACCCGGAGGTGTGCCTTTCTGCTTCAGCGTCAGGGTCACGATGGCGTAACCGGCCTGCTTGTGGGCGCGCACGTTGCGCTGCAGCCAGCGGGCAAAGGCGGCATTTTCAGCGCGGGCTGAGGTCAGCTCGGCGGGTTCATCGCTCAGTGTTTTGTACGCCGGGTCGGTGAAGTGTTTTTTCACGCGTTCCAGTTCGGCAGCAGTCAGTTTGCTGTCACCGTTTTTAATGCGTTCCCACTCGGCTTCAACCAGCTCAGCCATACGCTCAACACCCAGTGCTTTCACCAGAATCTTGATACGGGCTTTGTACTTGTTATCACGGCGACCAAACTGGTTGTACACACGGATAACAGCATCGAGATAGGTCAGCAGGTCTTCTTCTGGCAGGAAGCTGCGGATTTCTTCACCCACGATCGGCGTACGGCCGAGACCACCACCGACCAGAATGCGATAGCCGATCTGGCCTTCGGCATTGCGGATAATGTTCACGCCAATGTCGTGCACCTGAATGGCAGCGCGGTCAGCACCGGGCACCGCGTTCACGGCAATTTTGAATTTACGCGGCAGGAAGGCGAATTCCGGGTGGAAGGTCGACCACTGACGGATGATTTCGCAGTACGGACGCGGATCAACGGTTTCTTCCGCAATGACCCCGGCGTATTCGTCGGTGGTGGTGTTACGGATACAGTTACCACTGGTCTGCACTGCGTGCATCTGAACTTCAGCCAGATCGGCCAGAATCTGTGGGCACTGCTCCAGTTTCGGCCAGTTGAACTGTACGTTCTGACGGGTCGAGAAGTGGGCATAGCCTTTGTCATATTCACGTGCGACACGCGCCAGGGCACGCATCTGAGCCGAGTTCATCTGACCGTAAGGCACAGCAACCCGCAGCATAGGCGCGTAGCGCTGCACGTAAATGCCATTTTGCAGACGCAGTGGCAGGAACTCGTCATCGGCGATCTTGCCGGCGAGATAGCGCTCCATTTGCCCCTTAAACTGGGCGACGCGCTCATTCAGCAGTTGCTGATCGTACTCATCGTATACGTACATAAAAAACCGGTTGCTAACCTGTGGTTATTAGAAAAGTCGTTATGGCGGCGAACGATAGCAGAGCTTGTATATTCTTAAAATTAATATTTATCTATATACAAATAACCGTTTGATCTAGTAACGATCAGCTGGCTGCGGCATCCCGGCGCCATATTTTTCAGCGCGCTATCAGTGGCTGACACTGCCGCCGCGGGCATTGCCCAGTGCCTGCTCCAGGGCCTGCGGCAGATCGGTAAAGACACCGTCGACACCGGCCTGCAGCAGGCCCTGGGCGGTGTCCGCATCATTCACGGTAAACACCAGCATATGGTAGCCCGCCTCACGGATGGCACTCACCTGTGCGGCATCGAAAAATTCTTTGGCGAAATGCAGTCCGGCGCAGTCGGCTTCTTCCAGGCGATGCTGCCAGTCGGCCGGAATGGCTTCGACGTTCAGCGCGCGGGTGATGTGGGGCATATGCCGGCGCGCAGATTGCAATGCGTGGATACTGAAGCTGCTGAGCAACAGTGGCTGCTCAAAGTGAACCTGCTGTAAGGCTTTATGAATGGCCCAGACGGTTTCCGGCTCGCGCCCGATGGTCGGTTTGATCTCAAGATTCAGTCCCAGCTCCAGATGATTGGCCAGCACCAGCAATTCCGACAAAGTCAGGATCTGTTCGCCACGATACTGCTCAGCAAACCAGCTACCGACATCGAGCTGCTTCAGCTCGGCCAGACGCTTCTGAATCACCAGTCCGTCACCGTCCGAGCAGCGCTTAAGATCGGCGTCGTGGTGAATAACGGCAATGCCGTCGGCAGAAATGGTGACATCAACCTCGGCCCAGCGTGCTCCCTGGCGCGCCGCCAGCTCAATGGCTGCACGGGTATTTTCCGGCGCATGGCCGCTGGCACCGCGATGGGCAATGACCGGGCTTATCTCTTCGTAGGCGTCAGGGCTGGAAAAAGGAATCATGGTAGGCATGGCTGGACTCGGTGTGATTGATCCGGAATTGATGATCGTTAAATAGAAATATGAGCCCAGCGGCGGGAGCGCCAGATCAGGCCATAAATCAGCGACAACGTAATACGTTGGCCGCCCTGAAGCAACCAGATTCCCAACAGACCGAAGCCCGCGACAGGTCCTGCCAGGAAGGCCAGTGGCAGCAGTATGCCCCATTGCATCAGCAGGTTAATGTGCATCACCTGACGGCTGGCGCCAGCGCCCAGCAGTGCCTGGGTCAGCACCATGGCGGTGACTTCAAATACGATATTGATGCCGGTAATGCGCAGCGGCCAGAGTCCCAGCTCAATCAGGTGCTGCTCCGGAGTAAACAGGCGCAGCACCAGCTCAGGGAATAGCCACAACGGCAGACCGAGCAGGGCCATCATCAGCATGGCCACCCGTACCACCTCCCAGCCCCAGCGGTAAGCGTCATCGCGGTCACCACGTCCCAGCGCATGACCTACCAGACTGGTGGAAGCAATGCCGAGCCCCACGGCTGGCAGAATCAGCAGCAGCGCGAGGCTGATCAGAATATGGCCGATGGCCTGCTCCTGGGTGCCGACCTGGCCGATGATCCAGAACAGCACACTGACACCAAGGGCGAACAGTGTTTGCTGGGTCGAATTGGGCAGGGCAAGGCGCATCACGCTCAGAATGGTGCCGCGCCGGGTGCGGTTATGGCCATGGAAGCGCTGACGGTGACGGGTAAAGGTCTGCCAGAAATACAGCGCACAACCAAAGAACAGGGCGATGGTGGTACCGATGCCGGAACCGACGGCGCCCAGTCCCTGCCAGCTGCCAATACCAAAAATCAGCAGATAGCTGACGCCGACGTTCACCAGATGCATCACCAGCAGTGTCTGCAGATAGGTTTTGCCTTCTCCTATGCCGTTCCAGAAACCACGGAAGACAAAGTTCATGCCAACGGCAACGGTAGCCAGAGTGCGCCATTCAAAATAAGGCACTGCAATATCAAGGACTTGCTGATCGGAGTTAAAGAGCGGAATCAGGTAGGGCGCGATCAGAATAAACAGCAGCGTAAGCGGCAGACTGATGGCGAGGGCGAGGATAAGACCAGCGATTAAGGGTTCGAACAGGCGCTCATGTTCGCCAGCGCCGAAGCGTCTGGCGACCAGAGCCTGCACACCGGCAGATAAACCCATCACCATCGACACGGTAATAAAGGTGGCATAACCGCCAACACCAACACCGGCGAGAGCGGCATCGCCGAGGCGCCCGACCATGGCCGCATCGACCAGATTGATCAGGCTCTGTGACAGCATGCCGCCGATAATCGGCACGCCGATGGTGAGGATGCGCAGCAGCCGCTGCGGTTCAATCCGCAGCAGGCTGCTTAACGGCTGCAGCCAGTTCACAACTCAGCGGTCGTAGCTGAGGTTGGGGGCCAGCCAGCGCTCCATCTGCTCCAGATCCATTCCTTTACGGGCGGCAATATCCGTTACCTGATCTTTATCGATCTTGCCCAGACCGAAGTATTTGGCATCCGGATGGGAGAAATACCAGCCGCTGACGGAGGCTGCCGGGGTCATGGCGAAGTTTTCGGTCAGGCTGACGCCGGTATTGGCTTCGGCATTGAGCAGGCGGAACAGGGTGGCTTTTTCAGTATGATCCGGGCAGGCCGGGTAACCCGGTGCCGGACGGGTACCTTTGTAGTTTTCTTTGATCAGCTCTTCATTGCTCAGCTGTTCATCACTGGCGTAGCCCCACAACTCCTTACGCACAATTTCATGCAGGCGCTCGGCAAAGGCTTCGGCCAGACGGTCGGCCAGTGCCTTGATCAGGATGCTGTTGTAATCATCGTGTGCTGCGTCGTAATCGTTGGCCAGTTTTTCGGCTTCGATACCGGCGGTGACCACGAAAGCGCCCATGTAGTCGTCGACACTGCCTTCCGGCGCCACAAAGTCAGCCAGCGAGTAGTTAGGCTGGTCGTTGGGCTTATCGGTCTGCTGACGCAGCTGATGCAGAACCGCCAGCTCAGCGCTGCGGTCTTCATTAAATACCGCAATATCGTCCGCACCGCGGCGCTGCGCAGGCCACAGGCCAACCACACCACGGGCATTGAAGAGTTTTTCATCGATGATGCGCGCCAGCATTGCCTGAGCATCTTTGAACAGGGCCGTGGCGGCTTCGCCGACCACTTCATCTTCCAGAATGCGCGGGTATTTGCCGGCCAGTTCCCAGGACATAAAGAACGGTGTCCAGTCGATGTATTTGGCCAGATCGGCAATATCGAAGTCTTCGTAAACGGTGATGCCCAGCTTGTTAGGCTTGGGTGGCTGGTAGTTATCCCAGTCGCCCTGATAAGCGTTGGCGCAGGCCTGTTCGTAGGTCAGCAGGGCCTTGGCTTTACGGTTGGCATTGCGGATACGCACGGCTTCGTATTCGTCGCGGCGCTCGGCAATAAACTCGGCTTTGGCGGCCGGAGTCACCAGCTTCTGTGCTACGCCAACGGCGCGGGACGCATCGGCGACATAAACTGCGATGTCGTTTTTGTACTGCGGCTCAATTTTTACCGCGGTGTGCGCCTTGGACGTGGTTGCGCCACCGATCATCAGTGGCAGATGGAAGTCGAGACGCTGCATCTCGCGCGCCACATGCACCATTTCATCCAGCGACGGGGTAATCAGACCCGATAAACCGATGATGTCGACGTTCTCTTCTTTGGCAACCTTCAGAATCTTCTCCGCAGGCACCATCACGCCGAGGTCGATCACCTCGAAGTTATTACACTGCAGTACCACGCCAACGATGTTCTTACCGATGTCGTGCACGTCGCCTTTGACGGTGGCCATCAGGATCTTGCCCTGGGTTTCCGACTTGCCGTTTTTCTCGGCTTCGATAAAGGGCAGCAGATAGGCTACAGCCTGCTTCATAACGCGGGCGCTTTTTACCACCTGCGGCAGGAACATTTTGCCCGAGCCGAACAGGTCGCCGACCACGTTCATGCCGTCCATCAGCGGACCTTCGATCACTTCGATCGGACGCGCGAAGCCTTTGCGGGCTTCTTCTGTGTCTTCTTCAACGTAAGCGTTGATGCCTTTTACCAGGGCGTGGGTCAGGCGCTCACGGACCGGCAGGGTGCGCCACTCTTCGGTTTCTTTTTCCTGCACGCTGCCGTCGCCGCGGTATTTCTCAGCGATTTCCAGCATGCGGTCGGTACCGTCGGCGCGGCGGTTGAGGATCACATCTTCAACGCGCTCTTTCAGTTCCGCCGGCAGGTCGTCGTATACCGCCAGCTGACCGGCGTTGACGATACCCATGCTCATACCGTTCTGAATGGCGTGATAGAGGAACACGGAGTGAATGGCTTCACGTACCGGCTCGTTACCGCGGAAAGAGAACGATACGTTGGAGACGCCGCCGGAAATCTTGGCGTGGGGCAGGTTCTCGGTGATGTACTTACAACTGTTGATGAAATCAACGGCGTAGTTGTTGTGTTCTTCGATGCCGGTGGCAACGGCAAAGATGTTCGGGTCGAAGATGATGTCTTCCGGCGGGAAGCCGACTTTATCGACCAGTACGCGGTAAGAGCGCTCGCAGATTTCATTCTTACGCGCTTCGGTATCGGCCTGGCCGTCTTCGTCAAAGGCCATCACCACCACGGCGGCGCCATAGCGCAGGCAGCGCTTGGCTTTGGCGATAAATTCTTCTTCGCCTTCTTTCAGGCTGATGGAGTTCACCACCGCCTTGCCCTGAATGCACTTCAGGCCGGCTTCGATGATTTCCCACTTGGAGGAGTCGACCATGATCGGTACGCGGGCAATATCCGGCTCGGAGGCGATCAGGTTGAGGTAGCGCACCATGGCTGCCTGGGAGTCGAGCATCCCTTCGTCCATGTTGATGTCGATGATCTGGGCGCCATTCTCGACCTGCTGGCGGGCGATCTCCAGCGCTTCGTCATAGTTTTCTTCGATAATCAGGCGCTTGAACTTGGCTGAGCCGGTGACGTTGGCGCGCTCGCCGACGTTTACAAACAGGCTGTCTTCGTCAAAGTTGAATGGCTCCAGACCGGCCAGGCGACAGGCGGGTTTGATGTCCGGCAGGGCGCGAGGGGCATGTTTGGCCACCGCTTCGGCAACGGCTTTGATGTGCGCTGGGGTTGTGCCGCAGCAGCCGCCGACAATGTTCAGGAAGCCGGAGGCGGCAAATTCTTCGACGATCACGGCCATTTCGGCGGCGGATTGGTCGTATTCACCAAACTCGTTCGGCAGGCCGGCATTCGGGTGGGCCGAGACAAAGGTGCTGACTTTTTTCGACAGTTCTTCAACGTGTGGACGCAGTTCTTCGGCGCCCAGTGCGCAGTTCAGGCCGACCGACAGCGGACGGGCGTGGGCAACCGAGTTCCAGAAGGCTTCAGCGGTCTGGCCCGACAGGGTGCGGCCGGAAGCGTCGGTAATGGTGCCGGAAATCATAATCGGCAGCTCTTCGCCGCGCTGTTCGAAGACTTCCTGCGCGGCGTAAATCGCGGCCTTGGCGTTCAGGGTATCGAAGATGGTTTCGATCAGAATAATATCAGCGCCGCCGTCCATCAGGCCGTGGGTCGCTTCCACATATTCATCCACCAGCTGATCAAAACTGATGGCACGGTAACCGGGGTCGTTTACATCCGGGGAAATCGACGCCGTTTTACTGGTCGGCCCAAGCACGCCGGCAACGTAGCGCGGAATACCGGTGTCACGCTCGACTTCGTCGGCCACGCGGCGGGCGAGAGCAGCCGCTTCGCGGTTCAGCTCCGGTACCAGATCTTCCATCTGATAATCGGCCTGGGAGACGCGGGTAGAGTTGAAGGTGTTGGTTTCAACGATGTCGGCGCCGGCCAGATAATACTGTTTGTGAATACCGGCAATGATGTCCGGCTGAGTCAGTACCAGCAGGTCGTTGTTGCCTTTGACATCCTGGCTGATGTCGGCAAAACGGCTGCCACGGTAATCTTTTTCTTCCAGCATATGCGACTGAATCAGTGTGCCCATGCCGCCGTCCAGAATATGGATACGCTGCTTCAGGTTGTCTTTCAGGCGGGCGATACGCTGTTGGCGAATGGCCGTAAGGGAAGAGGTAGTCTGACTCATAAATCTCTGATGTCTTAAACCGGAAAAATGGCGCCGGATTGTACCAGAGGTGGAAACACTTGTCTTATCCAACCATTTTGCTGGGGTATTTCGCCGCGCAGCGCCATTCGTTACAATGGCGACACTTGATAGAGGTAAAGACTATGACAACCTATGTAACCATCACCCCGGATGCGGAAGACTATCTGGCACAGTTGCTGGAAAAGCAGAATGTCGAGGGGATGGCTGTTCGTGTTTTTATTACTCAGCCCGGCACCAAATACGCTGAAACCTGCCTGGCCTACTGCCGTCCGGAAGAAGTTCATGCCTCAGACCAGTTGCAGGCAATGGACAAGCTGCGGGTGTTTGTTGAGGCAATGAGCATTCCTTATCTGGAAGAATCCATCATCGATTTTGCCAAGGACCGCATGGGTGGTCAGCTGACCATCAAGGCGCCGAATGCCAAAATGCCAAAGGTTACCGCCGACAGTCCGGTGGAAGAGCGCATCAACTATTTGCTGTATACCGAAATCAATCCTGGCCTGGCAGCACATGGTGGCGATGTCAGTCTGGTTGAGCTGACCGAAGATGGCGTGGCTGTGCTGAAATTTGGCGGCGGCTGTCAGGGATGCAGTGCGGTGGATATGACTCTGAAAGATGGTGTCGAAGCGTCGCTGATTGCCAAGATCCCGGAAGTAAAAGCGGTACGTGACGTGACGGATCATACTCAGGCTGATAATGCTTATTTCAAATAAGGCATAAGCACGTTGTCTGAAACAAAAAAAGCCAGCAGATTGCTGGCTTTTTTGTTCCTGATTGAACCGTCAGAGAAAAGAATCGATGGTTGCGCCTATACGGTAGTTTTCACTGCCGTCTTCTTCGATCCGGCAAACCGTTACCTGAGCTTCCAGCGGGGTGGTATAGCCTCCGCCACTGGATACCGTCAGGCGGCCACTCATGCCCATGGGGATGGCCTCAAAGTGCTGCAGCTGTACGCCACTGCTGCTGAGGTCCAGACAGGTCAGGTCGTAGCTGTTGCCGTCATTGAGCGTCAGGGTCGCCGGAGCGGATACCTGCATGCGGATAAAATTCCGTTTTTCTTGGTAGTTTCTCGCCAGACTGGACATGGTTTTTCTCCTTATTAGAGTCTTTCCGATGCTATCGTGGTGACTAATTTTTGTACATTGAGAAAAATTCAGCATTCCCCGTGCCATAAGCGCCTTCAGCTAATAATTTAATCCCGCTAAAAGTCTGCTTTAAGAACCATTATTCAGTGCTTAAATCAGGAACCTGACTGTGCGGAGAGGTTTTTGCCGGGCGGCTTAATTTTAGGGATTGCAAGGGGGGGCAGATGACGTTAGTGTTCGCCCCAATTGAGCGTATGCCGGGAGTTACTGATGGCCGCGAGTGTGCTGGTCATTGACGATGATTCGACTGTCCGCGATAGCATGGTTGCCTTTCTGGATGACTATGATTATCAGGTGCTGTCTGCCGCCTGTGGCCGCGAGGCTTTACAGCTGCTGGCCGAGCGCAGCGTGGATGCTGTTGTCTGTGACCTCAAGATGCCAGGTCTGAACGGCATTGAGCTGCTTGAAAAGCTGAAGCAGCAACAGCCTTTGTTGCCGGTGATTGTCGTCTCTGGCGCCGGGGTGATGGATGATGTGGTGAAGGCTTTGCGCTTGGGAGCTGACGACTATCTGGTGAAGCCCATCCTGGATATGGAAGTGCTGCATCACTCGCTGAAAAAGTCCCTGCAACGTGCACAGCTTGAGGCAGATAATAATGCCTACCGCGAGCATCTTGAAAAAACCAATACCGAGCTTAAACGTGGCCTTGATGAGCTGCGTAATGATCAGCTTGCCGGCCGTCAGGCGCAGTTGCGCATGCTGCCCGAGCCGGTATTACTCGACGGCATCCGCTGCGACCATAAAATCATCCCTTCACTGATGCTCAGCGGCGACTTCCTCGACTATTTCGAACTGGACGATAAACGTCTGGTGTTTTACATCGCTGATGTGTCCGGCCATGGTGCATCTTCTGCATTCGTGACGGTGTTGCTGAAAAACCTGACTTACCGCCTGCGCCGCAACCTGCAGCGAGGCTCCAGTGATGACCTGCTGCATCCGTCGCAGGTATTGGCCCGTATCAATTCAGAACTGCTGGCCTCTGAGCTGGAAAAACACCTGACTATGTTTTACGGCGTGATTGATACCGCAACCCTGATGCTGGAATACAGCGTTGGCGGCCATTTTCCAATGCCGGTGCTGCTGCATGGTGATTCGGCTGAATATCTGACCGGGCGTGGTATGCCGGTGGGCATGTTCCGTGAAGCTGAATATCAGAATTATCAGCTGCAACTGCCGGAACCCTTCAGTCTGTTGTTGTTTTCGGATGGAATACTGGAAATCATGGCGGAACCGACCTTGAATGATAAAGAAGCCTTATTATTAAAGGTGGCGGCAAAAAGTCGCGGTAACCTTGAGCAGATCTGTGGGCAGCTGGGTATTGACGACCTCCCTGAGGTTCCGGATGACATCGCGATGGTTGCTATTGGCCGGGGTGTGTTATGACATCAGGTAAAGTGCAGGTAGCCTTTTGCAAAGGCATTCATGTGATCCGACTGATCGGTGATGTTCGTCTTAACCTGTGCTCTGCACTGGAGCACTACCTTGATGACATCCTGAACCATCCGGATTTTGATAACGTCATCGTTGATCTGTCACTGGCGGAAGGTGTCGACAGTACAACACTGGGTCAGATTGCCAAAATATCCATCATCTGCCGCGAACGTTTTGGCATTACTCCAACGATCTCCAGTCCTAATCCGGGCATTACCCGGATTCTGCTCAGCATGGGCTTTGACCAGGTTTTCCATATTATTAATGAACCGTTCTCGGATGAGGCCGATTTTCGCGAATGGGCAGCGGATGCTGTCGATGAAGATAAGGCACGCGAACAGGTTATTTCTGCTCATCGGGTTCTGATGAGCCTCAATGATAAAAATAAAGATGCATTCCGGGAGTTGGTTGATTCGCTTGAATCTGACCGTTTCCACTCTTAACAGCTGAAATTCATCCTGCGAACCCAAGGGGGCTAAGTGGTCATCCAGAAGGCGGCCGTAATCGGCGGTGGCAGCTTTGGCACAGTAGTGGCCAATATTCTTGCCGACAATCAAATACACACCGTGCAGTGGATGCGCAACGATGACGTTGCCCGCAGCATCAATGAACAGCACACCAATCCACAGTACCTGCCGGATGTCAGTCTGAATCCGTCACTGACGGCGACCACTGATCTGCTTGAGGCGATTCGCGGAGCAGGGGTGATTTTTGTTTCTGTGCCGAGCAAATCGGTACGTGAAGTAGTGTCATCATTTGCAGCTGAACTGACACCGGATCAGGCACTGGTCAGCACCACCAAAGGTATTGAACCGGACGGTTTCCTGTTGATGAGCCAGGTACTGGCGGAGATTTGCCCGGACAATCCGGTCGGTGTCCTCAGTGGCCCCAATCTGGCCAAAGAGATTGCTAAGCGCGAGTTGGCGGCAACTGTTATTGCCAGTGAAAACAGTGACTTACGACGCAATATTCAGGAAGCGCTGAGCTGTCCTTACTTCCGTGTGTACGCATCCAACGACCTGTATGGGGTTGAGCTGAGCGGGGCGCTGAAGAATATCTACGCCATTGTGTCCGGTTTCGTCGCCGCCCTTGGCATGGGTGAAAACACCCGCAGTATGATTATTACCCGTTCGCTGGCCGAGATGAGCCGCTTTGCCGTAGCGCTGGGGGCCAACCCGCTGACATTCCTCGGCCTGGCAGGTGTGGGTGATCTGGTGGTGACCTGTACATCACCGCTGAGCCGCAATTACCGGGTTGGCTACGCCATTGGTCAGGGTAAAAGTCTGGCTGAGGCCGTGGACGAACTGGGCGAAGTGGCTGAAGGTGTTAATACCTTGCGTTATGTCAGGGCAAAAGCACAGGAATTGAGTATTTATATGCCCCTGGTGATGGGCGCTTATGAGGTATTGTTCAATGCGGCCGATCCCCGGGTGGTTGCGCAGGGTCTGATGACCGGCGAGCATGCTTCTGATGTGGAGTTTGCCTTACCCCGCTGTGAAATATAACGCGGACAGGGTTGTCAGTATGGTTGCGCAATTTTATTCATGAGGTCAGAAATGAACGATTTTAAAGAAAATGTCACATCCGATGCGTTCTGGTTAAAAACGCTCTATATCATCGGATTTTTCATCGTTTACCGTGTGCTGGATCTGGTTTTGCTGCTGATTACTCTGGTGCAGTGGGTGTTCCGTCTGGTATCCGGCGAGCCGAATGCGTCACTGACGGAGTTTGGCCAGGCACTGGGAGAGTATGTGAAGCAGATTATTCACTACCTGACTGGCGCCAGCGATGAAAAGCCTTTTCCGTTTCAGGACTGGCCTAACAGTAAAGAGAAGGCTTCTGCCGAGTGAAAATCTGTATTGTTCGTCATGGTTCTGCGGTCAGTGGGGCTGTTCAGGATCAGAATCGCGGCCTGACTGACAGGGGTGCCGGTCAGGCCGCAGGTGCCGGCCGCTGGCTGGCACAACAAACCTTTAACAATCCCCGCATTCTTGCCAGCCCTTTTCTGCGTGCACAGCAAACGGCACAGGCCATTGCCGGGAGTCTGGGATTGGCGGTTGAAACCATGCCGCATCTGGTGCCGGACGGTGATGTTCAGCAGTTGCTGAATGATCTTTCCGCCCAGGAGCAGGATCTGATTCTGGTGTCGCATTTACCCCTGGTCGGTCATCTGGCTGCCATGCTGGTTGATGGCCAGCTGTATGATCAGCCCTGGTCGCCGGCTGAATGCTGGATTCTGCAGGGGGATCTTGCTGCCGCCGCTTGTATGAGTGTCGATGCTGTCTGGTACCCGGTGCTCGACGGACTGTGAAATGTATTGTGGCCGTTAAGCTCCGATAACGGCCGCATTCCCCCTTGTGTTGTTTCCCGCATGGTTATAGCGTTGCGTTTTTTTATTGCGCGCGTTTATGAAAGATATTCTCCATTTTTCTCATGCCAATGGTTTTCCGGCTGGCACCTATCGGGTGTTATTCGAAGCGCTGTCGGCCCATTACGATGTACGCAGCATCGATCGAATCGGACACAATCCGGATTACCCGGTCACCGATAATTGGCGCCATCTGGAAGCCGAGCTGATTCACTATTTTGAGCATCATTACAGGCAACCTGTGATTGCCGTGGGGCACTCGCTCGGAGGGCTGCTGAGTCTGATGGTGGCAGTAAAACGTCCTGATCTGGTAAAAGCCCTGATCATGCTGGACTCTCCGGCATTGTCACCGCTGGAGGCCAATGGCCTGCGACTGGTTAAACGCCTGGGACTGGTTGATAAAGTCACACCGGCCGGACGAACAGAAGGACGGCGCAGTGAGTGGGCTTCGCAAGAGGATGCCATTGAGTACTTCCGCGGCAAGTCGTTGTTGCGCTATTTCGATGAGCGTTGCCTGAAGGATTATGTGCAAAGCGGAACTGAGCCGACAGCGAATGGCGTCGCTCTGCGTTTTGATCCGGATATTGAAATGAAGATTTACCGCACGGTGCCGCATAACCTGCGTATCCGTTCCGGACTTCAGGTTCCTGGCGCTGCGCTCGGCGGTGAGCACAGCAAAGTATTCCGCCGTCTTAATGGCGCTTACATGCAAAGCCGCCTCGGTATGAAAGTGCGCTGGCTACCGGGCAGTCATATGTTTCCACTGGAACGTCCGGAGCGGACGGCGGCGGTGATTCATCAGTTATTAGGAGAGTTGCTGGCATGACATCCATTGAATGGCGGTGCCGCTTTGGTACTTTGCGTGGATTGCAGTGGGGGGAGCAGGTAAAGCCTAAAGTGCTGGCTTTGCATGGCTGGCTGGACAATGCCGCAACCTTTTCGCGGCTGGCGCCACTGCTGCGGGACGTCTGTGTTCTTGCCCCGGATTTACCGGGACACGGCCATTCCGACTGGCTGGGCGAAGGTGCCGATTATGCCATCTGGTCTTCGCTGGAAGCTTTATACGATCTGTTGCTGTCCGTGGATGAGCCTGTACACCTGCTGGGGCATTCAATGGGCTCGGCAGCGGGTATGCTGCTGGCTGGTGCTTTTCCTGACAGGATCGCTTCTTATGTCGCTCTGGACGCGCTGGGGCCGCTGACTACGCCGCCAGCTCAGGCGCCGGAGCAGCTGGCTAAAGCCATTACGGCGCCGGTAAAAACCACAACGCTGAAGGTGCATGCCGGTGCTGAGGACGCATTGGCCGCCAGAGTGCGGCAGAACCCGGAGTTGAGTCCGGAGTGCATCTGGCCGGTTGTCGAGCGTAACCTGCAATCACTGGAAGGCGGTGTCGGCTGGCGTACCGATGGGCGCCTGCGGGCGATCTCAAAGGTGCGCCTGACCGAACCGCAGATCGAAGCCTTTATGGCTGCGATGAATATGCCTGCTCTGGTGTTGCGTGCCGAACAGGGGCTGATTCCGCGTGCGATGTTTGATCTGCGTATTAAGCACCTGCCAGGGGCCACACTAGAAGAATTTCCGGGACACCATCATTTCCATTTGGAGGAATCCACGGTGACCGCTCTGGCAGCCCGGATTAACCGTTTCTGGCAGGATCTGGCATGAAGAGAATTCAGGGGCTGTGGTTTCTGACCTTACTGGGTGGATTTATCAGCTGCCTGGCGCTGGGCTGGCTGGTACAGGCCAAGCAGAATTACAGCTATGGCTTCTGGTATGACTGGTACAGCATCGGCGCCCATATTGAGCGCTTCGGCCCGAAAAACCGCTATATATCGGGGCTGGAGCTTCTGGACAAAGAAGAGCATGTACGTCTGTTTGATGACATCAGTATTGCGGTACACCGGCATGGTGAGGGGCTGGCGGACATTCAGTTTGAGCATAATGGTCAGGCCGTGGGTCTGCTGCACCGGGCGGAAATAATTCATCTGCAGGATGTGGCTAACCTGATTGATGTGCTGTACAGCGCATCGCTGCTGATTGCTTTTGTCACATTATTGATGCTGGCTGGCTTGCTATGGCGGGGTACAGCACCGCTTTGGAAGCAGCAGCTGTTCTGGCTGCTGGGTACTTTGCTGATGGCCGGGGCTGTAGTGCTGATTGTTGGCCCCAAAGAGGTTTTCTATCAGCTGCATGTGTGGATTTTTCCCGATAATCATCAGTGGTTTTTTTATTATCAGGATTCGTTGATGAGCACACTGATGAAAGCGCCTGTGCTGTTCGGCGGCATTGCTCTGGCGATTATTGCTGGCGGGGTGCTGTTTTTTGCACTGTTTGTGTTATTGCTGTGCTGGCTTCTGAGGTTCCGCTCAGGGGCTGTACCTGCCTGAGCGGAGTTGCTGATAAGGTCCGGCGTCAGAACGGCGTCGGGCAAACAATCTGCAACGCTTCGCCGCTGCCCGGATGGGTGAAATCCAGCTCACGGGCGTGCAGCATCATACGCGGCTGCTCTTTGGCACTTTCACCGGCGTAGAACACGTCGCCGACAATCGGATGGCCCAGATTCAGCATATGCAGGCGCAGCTGATGGGAGCGTCCGGTTTTCGGATACATTTCCACCCGGGTTGTTTCTTCATCCTGTGCCAGTCGTTTCCAGCGGGTCAGGGCATAGCGGCCATTAACGTGGCTGATTTTCTGCAGTGGGCGGTTGGGCCAGTCCACGCAAATCGGCAGATTAACGCAGCCCCAGTTGCCTTTCAGCTGGCCGATTACCAGGCTTTCATACACTTTGCGGGTTTTCTGCTTTTCGAACTGTTGCTGCACATGGGTAAGCGCGGCCTTATGGCGGGCGAAAACAATAATCCCTGATGTATCGCGGTCGAGGCGGTGGATCACATGCAGTTCGCCGAACTGCTCAGCCAGCAGAGAGAAGGCCGATTCGGGTATGTAGCGTCCGGGGACGCTCAGCAGACCGGCGGGCTTGTTCAGAATGATGATGTCGTCATCGGCCAGAATGATATCAAGGGGGGTCATTGTGGGTAGTTGTGTTTTTTCAGCAAAGATTGGTATGTACCGTCGGCTTTAATGCGTTCCAGCCCGGTATTGAATGCCTGAATCAGGGCTTCGGCCCCGGTTGCAGAGCGCGCGATACTAACACGCAGCTCGCGGCTCGCCAAAGGCGTAGCGACTCTCTGCAGGTGATTGGCAATATGTTCCTTGCTGTTCAGCTCAATATCCGCCATCCAGGAATCAACCAGGGCCAGGTCAATGGATTTGTTGGCCACTTCGCGGAACAGCTGGGAGCAATAATCCAGCTTCTGCAGATGAAACAGAGGGGCTATCTGGCTGAACGCCTGACCATAATCGACACCATTGAAAACTCCGAGACGGTAGCCTTTGTTTGTCAGGTGCTGCTTAAGCATATCCGGACTGGCATAGTCAAAGGGATCGTCGTCGCGCTTGATAAATACCAGGGTATTCTCCAGATAAGGGACGGAATAAAGCTGTGTGGCTGACGCTTGCTGAGGTTGCCAGGCGGCAATTTCTCCCTGCAGCTGACCTGCGCTGGTGTTTTCTTCGATCTTCAGGGCCGGAGCAAACACCAGTTCGACCTGATAGCCGGCACGCGCGAATGCAGTCGTTACAATATCGGCTGCAAGACCAAAACCGGGCAGGTTACTGCCCAGATAAGGTCCCCACGCGCGTGCCCCCAGCTTTACCGTTGGGGCGGCACTCTTGTATTCATCGGCCAGCTTTGAAATAGCCTGTGCCAGGCCATCCTGTTCGATGCTCAGGGATACCTGATCACGGAAGCTCTTGGTCAGGCTGACTCCTTCGATAATGACGTCAAATACCTGCCATTGCTTCTGCTTCAGATAAAGTTTGTAGTCGACCCGGATCGGTGGTGCGCCAACCCGCTGAATCTGGCTTTTAACAATGGCCTGGTTGCCTTCGTCATTCAGGCGGGAGTCTTCAAATAAAATGGTCTGGCCGTCAAAGGCGCGGAAAGCACCGGCATAAGTGCGGATGACTTTCTCTTTAAAGGCGATGGTAAAGGTCTTTTGCTGCTCCATGGATGCCCGTTTCCAGTATTTACCCAGAACACGCTTGGCCATATAAACGTGGTCGACCACTGGCAACAGCAGCTCATCGACCAGTTGTTCAACGTAGTTCTCCTGATTCTGGACTAATTCCCGGTCACTGATCAGACGATCGGTCATGGCTTTGGCCGTGGTCTCGACCGTGATTCGTGGTGCATCGTCTGCGGCCTGTACGGTCAGTCCGAACAGCAGGCAGGCGACAAACAGCACAGATTGCAGCGCGTATTTCATAACGTCCCCGTTTTTTGTTGTTTATCCGTGAGTTTACTCAGGTGAACTATAGAGAAGGCTTCTCTGACAGAGAAGCCCTAGCGCAGTTTGACCCTGATTCAGGCGGTTAATTCCGGCAGATTGCGGATCAGCAGCGCTTTGCTCAGATCTTCTGTGCAGACGCCCTGAGGACGGGGGATTTTGACAACAAAACCAGAACCGGGGGCATCATCGCGCGGCTTATTGTTACGGTCGAGAATGCTGTTCAGGGTAAAGCTGATGTTGCCTGCGGGGGTCATCAATTCCATTGAATCGCCACTTTCGAAACGGTTTTTAACGTCAAGCGTCAGTTCTTTATCGTCGCTGGCAACGACTTCAGCAACAAATTGCTGACGGGTACTGAGTGAACTGCCACGCTCATAATTCTGGTATTCGTCATGTACATGGCGACGGAAGAAGCCTTCGGTGTAACCACGGTTGGACATGTTTTCCAGGGTGTCCATGAGGTTTTTATCAAAGCGGCGACCGGCAACGGCATCGTCGATTGCCTTGCGGTAGGCCTGGGCGGTGCGCGCTACGTAGTAGTGTGATTTGGTGCGGCCTTCAATTTTGAGCGAGTGCACACCCAGCTCCACCAGCTTTTCGATATGCTGGATGGCGCGCAGATCCTTTGAATTCATGATGTAAGTGCCATGCTCGTCTTCGAAGGCTGGCATGTATTCGTTATCGCGATTGCCTTCCTGCAGCAGGAAAATCTTATCAGATGGCTGACCAATCCCCAGTGTCGGGTCAAATTCGTTTACACCGGCCGGGATTACATCACCGGACAGGGTTTCCTGCGCTTCGTGAGCATCGTACTTCCAGCGGCAGGCGTTGGTGCAGGTACCCTGATTCGGATCGCGGTGGTTCATATAGCCAGACAGCAGGCAGCGTCCGGAATAGGCAATGCACAGTGCGCCGTGGACGAACACTTCGATTTCCATTTCCGGGCAGCGCTGGCGGATTTCAGCAATTTCTTCCAGAGACAGCTCGCGCGACAGAATGATGCGGCTTACGCCCTGGCGGCGCCAGAATTCAACCGAGGCGTAGTTCACCACGTTGGCCTGCACCGACAGGTGAATCACCTGATCCGGCCAGCGGTCTTTGACCATCATGATCAGGCCCGGATCGGACATGATCAGTGCGTCCGGGTTCATACCGATCACCGGCTCAATATCGCGCATATAAGTGTCGATTTTACTGTTGTGTGGCGCGATGTTGCTGGCGACGTAAAACTGTTTACCCAGCTCGTGAGCACGGCCGATGCCATAGGCCAGATTGTCGAGGGTGAAATCGTTGTTGCGCACGCGCAGGCTGTAACGCGGCTGGCCGGCGTAAACGGCATCGGCGCCATAGGCAAAGGCGTATTCCATGTTGCGGACGGTGCCGGCGGGGGAAAGTAATTCAGGTGTCATAAAAACAAATGCCCGGATAGAAAATCCGGGCATTATATCAGGCTGGCGGAAAGCTCTGCAGCCCGGGCCGGGCAAAAGCTGCGCGAAACTTGCGCTGGATCTATTCGCCGGCCGGTGTTTCCGTGTCGCTCTCTTCGGTCGGTGTTTGCGGCGCTTCTGTAACCGCTTCTGCGGCACGGTTAATGGCTTCGTTCAGAGCTTCCGGAGTATCAATAAACTCGTAGCCGGTAACGGCAAATTCCTGCAGGCGGAACAGGGTAACGGCTGAGTCCTGACGTTCCCAGTCGCTGGTACGACTGCCGACTTCGTCAATCAGAATCTGATAAGGCGCCTTGCGCATGGCGGGGTAGGCGAACATTCGGGCGATGATGCGCGGCATGCCACTGACATCGGCAACAAACACGACGTGATGTTCGGTCAGGTAGTTTTCGCCGGCTTTGGCCAGCATCTCTTTCACCAGATCTTTGCCTGGCATGTCGTGGGCAAAGATGACAAAGCGCACGTTGGCAGACATCTTAATAGGGGTGTCATGCTGATCGCGCAGGCGCAGGGTTTCCATTGAGGCTGGCGAGGCATAGCTCAGTGTACTGGCAAGCAGTGTCAGGCTCAGCGTGAATGCTTTGAGGGCTGAAGGCATCTTTCTCATAACAGTTCCTTGGTCGTTAGTGCGCGGGCTTCCGGGCAGTTTATCCTGAAAGCCCGCAGGCAGCATCCTGCTTTAATCAGCCAGTCCGAACAGGCTGACATCCGCTTCTTTCAGCCATGCGAAATAGGCTTTAGGCAGCGGAATGCGGCTGCTGTCGGTGATCATGTCGCGCCATTCTGACTGCAGGCTCTGCCAGTATTCGCGCAGATCACCCGTTTCGGCGCCCAGTTCGTCCATTTCATCGTAAATAGCGCTCAGGCTCTGGCGCAGCAGCTCAAGATCGTCACATTCGGCGTCGAACAGGGTTTCGGTGGCACTGTACAGGGCGGCGCAGCTGGCTTCCAGAATGCGATAGGAGAGCGAGTCTTCTTCGTTCTGTGCCAGACGCCACTCGGAAAAGGCCTCGTGAAAGCGCAGCAGGTTGGCTTCCGATTTCAGCTCGCCGCGCAGGTAGGACAGCACTTTGCTCAACAGCTTGCGGTAGGCTTCCGGATCGCCGTTTTGCTGCTCACACCAGAAATGGATATGTGGCAGGTTGATGCTGGCAATAGCGGCGCACAGACTGGCGCGCTGAATCGGAGTGGTGGTCACTGTGCAGATGCTCCTTCGGGGGCAAAGTATTGAATGCTGAATAAAGCAGGCAAGGTCCAGTCGCTGCCGGCAGGCAGGACGGCATTTAACCGCTCAATAAATTCATCCTGATTGGTGTTGCGGACAAAGCGCTGCTCGCCACTGAGGTCGTTGGCAAAAAAGTCTTCCCAGTGGCCCAGAATAAAATGTTTGGCTTGGGTGTTTTTCACGATGGACTCAGGGTAGTTATCAACCTGAGAGAATGACGCCGGACAAAGAATCGCGATGTCGATGTCTTTCTGATCATCCAGTTCTGGCACCAGACCCAGTGGTTCCTGACTGGCTGAATCCTGATAAAAAATACGGTAAGCGGGCTCTTTATTCTGATCAAGAAAATCGATCAGGAAGGCCAGCGTCTGACCTTCTTTCCAGCCAAAGGCATGCCATGGCAGTGATTCCTGCGGCTCATCATAGGTACCCTGCATAAACTTCATGCCCATAAAGTGGGGGGCATGAAAAGACTCCAGCGCCATGATGCGGATACGCCCGCTATGGCTGTATACCCATTCGCCGGGTTTGCTGATGTTGCCCATAAGATCGTTCATCACATGAATCCGCTCGGCAGGTACTGCAGGCATCAGCGTATTGGCCATAGTGCGGGAACCATAGACATCTGCCTTGGTGGCGTACTGACTCATGATGTAAGGAACGTCCATCAGGTGATCATAGTGAGCATGACCCACCAGAATCATTTCGGCATCGGACACATCCGGCAGGTATTGGTCGACACGCTCTTTATCGGTGCTGATCGGCATAAAAGGGCCGACGCGCATAAAGTGCGGGTTGGTAAAAGAAGGTGCTGTCAACAGAGTGACGTCATCGTATTTGATCAGGTGGCCGCCAACGCCCAGATACTGAATGCTCAGCGGATGCTGCATGGCGGCTGGGGCGGTTGCTGGTGCATCAGCGTAGGTTGGAATGTGCAGCTTGCTGGAGCAACCGGATAGCAGAATAAGGATGGCTGAGATCAGCATCAGCAGATGAGAATGTTTTTTTGTCATTGTTGTTATGTCAGGTCAGGGAATGAAGGGCGGAATTGTAGCCTTGACGACCGCAGGAGGTAAGGGGGAATTGAACTTACTTGTCGCTTATGGGTCGGAGACCCGCGAATAAGGAAATGGTATTTAACGGTGGATATGATTTGGCCATATTACGCCATTACGGTAATTCGCCGTTATTGTCAGGCTGGTTAAGTTATTCGCTAATACAGAGGATTTCCGGATAAATGAGCAGTAGGTCACGTTATCGCGAAGATATTTGTGAATATTGTATAAATCAGGGTTAATGATGGACGATCAGCGTTATATGTTTGGCGTCAAAGCACAAAGATTAGCGATGTGTATGCAATTCATTACAGGGCATTACGCATTCACGTTTTTGTGAGCTTGGCATAAAAATGTATATAGGCTATTGTCTGTTTTGTGTACAGCTGGCAGGTGTGTATTGGCATGGCAACCGTATTATTAAAAGAAAAAGACGACATATTAGTGCGAGGCAATATTATTGAGATAACCCCGCTGGGTTTTCAATGTGAATTGCAATTGTGTGAAATGGAACGTCTGCGTGACGAAGCCGGGCGCTATAAGAGCCTTGAGCTTGAGTTAACGGTTCGCAGTTATGCCGGCGAATGTACAATAAATGGTAATGGCAGTGTTTATTCTGTTCGCCGCGCCTCACAGACGCTGAGCGTGGTAACGGTTCGTTTTGGTGAGCTTGAGCAAAACGCATATCGCCTTATATCCGAGCATTTAACACCCAATCCGGTATTTGATATTGACCAGGCCCGCTCTGCCCGCAAAAGCCGTCTGGCCTGAATTATTCTTTGATATATACGCCTGCCCGGACAAGGACGTCCTGCCTTAAACGATCATCCCCCTCTTTAATATCCACTTCCAGAATGACCCCCTGCTTATCATATTGTGTGTTTTGCAGTACACCGTCATAGCGTTCGGCCAGATATCTGATATGGGCCTCTTCGGCAAAATCACAGGCGATACGTAGACGCTGGCGGGGAATAATATGTTCGCAACTCTCTTCGTTCAGTTGTGCCAGAACGTCCTGTGCACTGCGGCTGTAAGCACGCTGCAGTCCGCCGGTGCCGAGCTTGGTGCCGCCGTAATAGCGTATGACCAGCAGGGCACAATTTATCAGGTTTCCATGCCGTAATTGTTTAAGAATGGGCATGCCTGCGGTGCCGGATGGTTCGCCATCATCACTATAGCCTTCCTGCAATTGAAGGTTGCCACCCGCATTGGCAGGCGTCGGCTGCACACGGAAAGCCCAGCATATGTGGCTGGCTTTCGGATGTGCCTGCCACTCGGTAGCCAGGCGGTTGCGTACGGACTCTTCGGAAGTAACAGGAATAAGCAGGCTGATAAAACGGCTGCGCTTTTCTTCAGTTTCGGCCTGCAGACTGATCAATGGTTGCTGCATGTGCGGAATCAGCGTTTCTGGCAAAGGTAAACCGAGAAGCGGCTGTCGGAAGACAAAACCTCAACTGTGTGGAATTCCTTGCGCAGTTTACCTGCGTAAGGGAGGTGGCGGTTGGCAATCACCAGTAAATGGCCACCTGATACCAGAGCTGCTGCGCTTTGCTCAAACATGCGCTCGGCAATATTGGTGAGCTGCTTATGACCATCGTGGAATGGTGGGTTGCAAACAATCCAGTCCAGAGGCTCTTCAATGCCGGCGAGAATGTCGCCATGATTCAGGGATACATCCAGCTTGTTCTGAATAGCATTGTGGCGGACGGAACACACCGCCAGCCAGGAGTCATCGGTGAGAATGACGTCGAGTTCCGGATGCGCCTGTTTCAGCGTCAGGCCCAGCAGACCATTGCCGCAACCCAGGTCGCACAGGCGCCCGGCAAAGGGTAAGTCGGTGTGCTGCAGTAAAACCCGGCTGCCAATATCATGCTGTTGACGGGAAAACACGCCGGGCAGGCCGGAAAGTGTCAGGCCGGTAGCGGTCTGATAGCCGCGCCAGATATCGGCTTTTTTTACGGCCGGTGCGAAGGTCAGTTCAAGCAGGCGCGCCTTTCTGACGACTCTTTCCTGACGGTAGGTTGCGGCTTCCTGTTCCAGCCAGTTAAGCCAGCTGACCGGCATATGTTTCACCATGCCGGCCAGCAGGTAGCGGGTGTCTGCTGGCAGGCGCTCGCGACAGCACTGCAGCCAGTATTTCAGCTGTTCAAGGTTTTTCGGCAGTTTGATCAGAACCTGGCGTACTGTCGACGGGATCTGGTCTTCATCCAGAATCAGTTGAGCGTTCGCCAGAGGGAGCTGGTTGTTGTGGTGATTGCGGCGGGTTGCTTCGCAGGCGCAGGCGCTGTCATGCCAGTTGATGCCGTCCATGCCGCGAGCAGCCAGTGCACAGCTCAGTGCACCATGCCGGTCGTTGATCGTCAGGGTTTTGAGTGGCTCAATCCGGGTCAGCAGATAATCGTCTGCAGCATCCCAGGGCAGGGCGATATGATCAGGTACGAGCGGATGACAGGACAGTGTCAGTCCGGTGTTTTCCCAGACTGGCATCAGTAGAAATTGTCAAAATCTTTGCTGTCGAGCTGCTCAAGCAGGGTTTTGCTGCGCTCGGTGCGTTCTTCTGCTTTTTCCGCAACGGAGGATTCATTGCTTTGTTTTTTGGCTTTGTCGTCTTTTTTCTTGTCAGCGCCTTTGGTGACAGGTCGTTCGGCACCAGCCGCTGGCTGGGTCAGCGCTTCTTTGGCTTCCGGATTTTCAAGCAGATATTTTTCAAATACAGACAGCGTTTTACGGCCTTTAAGGCGTTTGGTGTTCTGACGGTCTGCACCAGCTTCGCGCTTCAGTTTGGAAATGCTGCCGGTCTTTACTTTGTGGATGCGCTTCAGGGAGCGGGTTTTCTTAATGCGGGTCATCGGAATTATGCTGCGAGGTGCGTAGCCCGCCATTTTAGCGCAGTCCGTGAGGGGTTGTAATGCGGATTTACTTTTTTCGTGTAAAGCGTAAGGTGGCGCTCCGCTCGCTGATTGTCTGCATACGCTGCGGACATCAGACCATTATTGACGGTAACCGGAATGGATATGTACTGGCAGTCGTTGCTGTTTACGCTGGAAACAACTCTCCCTATTTTTATCCTTGTTTTGCTCGGATTACTGCTGCGGCGGCGTAACGTGATTGATGATGCGTTCATTGCCACGTCATCAAAGCTGGTTTTCAATATTACGCTGCCGGTTCTGATGTTTATGGCTGTTGCCCGTTCGGACAGCGGCGCCGGGCAGCATTTACCCCTGATTGGTTTTGTTCTGTCGGCGGCACTGCTGGGAGCGCTGCTGTCTGCTTTGTGGGCCGGGGCGCTTATGTTGTCTGTGCCGCAACGCGGGGCTTTTATTCAGGCGTCGTTTCGCAGCAACCTCGGCATCATCGGTCTGGCGCTCTGTATTAATGCTTATGGTGAGGAAGGCGGTGTGTTAGGTGCCTTGCTGCTGGCGGTGATTACCCCGGTGTACAATCTGCTGGCTGTATTTTTTCTTACCCGGCAGCAACAGGTTCGCTGGCTGGCTCAGTTGCGTCTTATCCTGTCGAATCCCCTGATCATCGCCATTGTCCTGGCTGTGCCATTCAGTGCGTTGCAGTGGCCTCTGCCGGAGGTTGCGTTGCGGGTCGGTAACTCTCTGGCGGCGATGACATTGCCTCTGGCATTAATCGGAGTCGGTGGGTCGCTTAGTTTTGCCGCGTTGCGACGTGGCAGTGCCGTCGTGTTGCATATCGTTACTCTTAAATTGCTGGTCGTGCCTGTTATTATTGCAGTGGCGGCATGGATGTGTGGCTTTCGAGGCGTTGAGCTGGGTGTTATCTGTCTGATGTTTGCCAGCCCAACTGCCGCTGCGGCATTCGTGATGGCCAGAAGTATGGGGGCGGATGCGGAATTGACGGCTAATGCCATTGCATTGACAACAATTGGCTCTGTGCTGACGGTCAGTGGATTTGTCTATGTCCTCAGTCTTTTGCCGCTGGTATAGTTGACGTCAGAAAACAATTCAAATTGCTTTGCCAAATAAAAGGGAATCGCTGTCGGTGAGCTCAATGCCTGTAGATAAACGCTATCTGGTCTATCTGGCCTCAAATTCTCAGGGTCTGGATCTGGAACGTTATGAAGTACAAAGGCAGCTTGCCCGTCACGGTATGGTCAATGTCGGCTTTGCCTGTCGTGAAGATGCCGGCCCTTATGACTGGAATCTGGTGCGCTCGCAAATTGAAAGCGCAGACCTGTTTATTCTGTTGCTGGGTGACGATTACGGCCCGATGGCACCGACAGGTATCAGCTATCTGCATCGTGAATTTGTTCATGCCAAATCGCTGAATAAGCCAACCCTGGCTTTTATTAAAAATACTCTGCCGGAAAAGAATCTGACTGAAGATCAGCGTCGTCTTGCCGGTTTTCATCGGATTGTGGCTCAGCAGTCACCCTACAAACTGTGGCACCTGCGCGAAGAGCTGATGTCCCATGTGCGGGCTTCTCTGTCCAGTTCCATGCTGGTTCTTGGTCCGGGCTGGGTGCCTGCCGGAGCGGGGAAAGTGGCAGAGATGCCTATCGCCGCTGAACCTGCAAAAGAGACGGCGGAGCCATTGTCAGCACGCCAGCGTCTTGCCCGCAGCCGTCAGGTGGTGAATCTGCAGATTGCTGCCAAGGTCTATCAGGGAGGAAATCTGTCGCAGGAAGAGGTGTTGCTGCCGGTGCGGCTGGATCAGTTGCTGCAGGGCGTGATGCCGCTGCTGAAAAGCGGTGCCAGTGAAGATCGTTTACGCGCGCAACTGGAGGGCGTCGTGGCCGGAACGGTGAAATCACAGCTGTTAAAGCGTAACACTCAGGCGCATGCAGTGGATGATATCCGTATCAGTCGCGGGCAGTTCCAGCAGATTTTGCGTCAATGGCAGAGCCTGGGGTTTGTGACGGTCAGTGGCGAAGGTGTGCGGGCATTGTGGAAGGCTCTGGCGGATGTCGCCAAAGCCTGAGAGGTGGTTTCAGGCGTTATTGAACTGGCCAAGCAGGGAGTTACGCTGCTCCCATTCACTTTTCATGCTGTCGCAGACGGTATTGCACACATCAAAAATGAACGGTGCCCCGATACTGAAGTAAGCCATATTGCCTTCCTGGCGACGGCGAACCAGGCCGTGGGTACGGAGAGTTGAAAGGTGCTTGGATACATTAGGTTGTGACGCACCGGTCGCCTCAACCAGCTCGCTGACGGATTTTTCTCCCCCCTGCAGCTGGTGCAGGATTCGCAGGCGCATTGGGTCCGACAGCAGTCGGAAGCGCTGGGCGATCAGTTCCAGCATTTCATCAGACATTACTTCTTGCATATAGCTCTCTCCGGTATGTACGCGGATTTTAAATCAACTGCTGCACTGAGAATATAATTATGTAGTCATCCTGTGTAATGATTATTTCTATGGATATTCTGTTTTGTTATTAGTTGCCGGTCGGCCGGCTGCCGCTGAGAAAGGTATTTTCCATTCGGGTGTCATGCAAGCCACGGCAACAATAGGTATACTGCCGCCAGCCTTTATGGGAACTGTTATGCGTAATTTTGTTATTTTGCTTTTGGTGTTTCTGGCCGGGTGTTCTCAACCAGCGGATGATGTCATCCGTATCAGTGGACCGACCATGGGGACGTCCTATCATATTCTCTGGGTCGGGCAGGACCAGAACGCTGCAGCCGATATTCAGGCGCAGATCGATCAACGCCTGGCTGATATTAACCGCAGCATGTCAACTTACGACCCGGACTCCGAGTTATCTAAGCTGAATCAGGGGCGTTTGCCTGTGTCTGACGGCGGCTGGACAGTATTATCTGAAGACCTCTTTGCAGTCCTCACTGACGCTGCGGAAATTCATACGAAAAGTCGTGGGCTGTTTGATGTTACCGTTGGCCCTTTGGTGAATCTCTGGGGATTTGGCCCGACTCCGGCCACTGATGAGGTGCCTTCGGATGCTGCTATTGCTGCGGCGCTGGCGCAAACCGGGCCGGAAGCCATTGAACTGAATGCCGCAACATCAGCGGTCCGGCTGCAAAAACCCCTGTATATCGACTTGTCAGCTATTGCCAAAGGCTGGGCGGTAGACGAACTGGCGGATCTTTTGCGTACTCAGGGCATCTCACGTTTTATGGTTGAAGTGGGAGGCGAGGTGCATACCTCAGGTGTGAAGCCGGATGGTTCTCTCTGGCGCATTGCGGTAGAGCGCCCGGGCAGTATGCCCGATGTACGCGGCGTAGAACTGGTGATTGAGCCTGGTGAGATGGCGGTCGCAACGTCCGGTGATTACCGCAATTATTTTGAAGAAAATGGTGTGCGCTATTCTCACACCATCAATCCTTTTACCGGTCGTCCGATTGTCCATCGTCTGGCGTCGGTAACCGTTGTCCATGAATCAGCCGGTATGGCGGATGGCTGGGCAACCGCTTTAAATGTTGCAGGCCCGGATGTCGGCATGCAACTGGCCGAGCAGGAGCAACTGGCTGTTTTTATGATTGTGCGCGCTGATGATGGCTTTTATGAACTGGCTTCCAGTCGTTTTCGTCAGCTGTTTCCACATTATCAGTCAGCTGAACACTGACTTACGAGGATCTGATTATGTTAACAATGTTGGTTGCGTTTGCCGTTATGCTGCTGATCGTTGCAGCAATGGCCATTGGTGTATTAGTTGGCCGCAAGCCGATCAGTGGTTCCTGTGGCGGCATGAGTGCTATCGGTATGGATGGCGCCTGTGATGTTTGCGGTGGCGACAAGAATAAATGCGAAAAAGAAAGTAAAGAGGCTGCTGAGCAGTCCTCTGGCGCAGATTTTTATGATGCGACTAAGCGCTAATCATGCGGAATAGGTATTTTCACCTACAATAACAGCTGTCTATGATAGCTGCGACAGGCCTCAACATACGGCCTGTCGCACACTTTAAACCGCAGTCTATTCTGCGGAAATCCGACGGAATGATGGAGTAAACAGGCATGGCAGATTATCACTACGACGTCGTTGTTATAGGTGCAGGCCCCGCCGGGGAAGGTGCCGCAATGAACGCCGCCAAAAAAGGCAAAAAGGTGGCGGTCGTCGAGGATAAAAGCATGGTCGGCGGAAACTGTACCCACTGGGGCACAATTCCTTCAAAAGCGTTGCGTCATGCTGTTAAACAAATCATTCAGTTCAACACCAATCCGATGTTCCGGGAGATTGGCGAGCCGCGCTGGTTTTCTTTCCCGCGGGTATTAAAAAATGCTGAGCGTGTAATTGCTAAACAGGTAAAGCTGCGCACTGAATTTTACGGGCGTAACCGCATCAGCGTGTACACCGGTAACGCAAAATTTGCCGACGCCAATACCATTGATGTTTACCATGGCAGCATGAGCAATACCCGTTTGCATGCACAGGAAATTGTTATTGCCACCGGTTCCAGCCCATGGCGTCCGGATAATATTGATTTTACCCATCCGCGTATTTACGACTCAGACACCATCCTGCAGCTGGAACACACGCCGCGCACCATTATTATTTATGGCGCCGGGGTTATTGGCTGCGAATATGCCTCTATTTTTTCCGGTCTGGGTGTGAAGGTAGACTTAATTCACCCGGGTGATCGTCTGCTGAATTTCCTTGATGATGAAATTTCAGATGCCCTCAGTTATCACCTGCGTGATAAAGGTGCATTAATCCGTCACAACGAGCAATTCGATTCGGTCGAAGGCAATGAGCGTTATGTGACGATGGTGATGGCATCCGGTAAAAAGGTAAAAGCAGATGCCTTTCTATGGGCAGCGGGGCGCAGCGGTAATACCAAAGGGCTGGGGCTGGAAAATATCGGCCTGAAACCAAATGGCCGCGGTCAGATTGATGTCGATCATGAATACCGCACGGCCATTTCTAATGTCTATGCGGTGGGTGATGTGATTGGCTGGCCATCGCTGGCTTCTGCAGCCTACGATCAGGGGCGTGCAGCTGCAGCCATTATTGCTTCACCGGAAGATTTCCGTTTTGTTGATTCGGTTCCAACCGGGATTTATACCATTCCGGAAATCAGCTCGGTCGGTAAAACTGAACGTCAGCTGACGGAAGAAAAAATCCCGTACGAGGTAGGGCAGGCCTTCTTCAAAAATCTGGCCCGCGCACAAATCACCGCCGAAGGCGTTGGTATGCTGAAAATATTATTCCATCGCCAGACGCTGGAAATTCTTGGCATTCATTGCTTTGGTGACCAGGCGGCTGAAATTGTGCACATCGGTCAGGCGATTATGAGTCAGAAAGGCGAAGGGAATTCACTGAAATATTTTGTGAACACCACCTTTAACTATCCGACCATGGCAGAAGCTTACCGGGTTGCTGCGCTGAATGGTCTGAACCGCCTGTAAGTGTTCAGATGCATGTTCATAGCAATAAAAAAGCCGCAAAAGCGGCTTTTTTATTGCTATGTTTTTATTGCCCGGGTTTTATGCCTGATAAGTATGAATGCGCAGGCTGGGCAAAAATGCTTCGGCGCTGATTTTCTGATCGCCACGTTGCTGGCGGGTGCGTCCGCTTGGTGGTTCGGGTGGTATTTCGTTAAACGCCGGCAGTTGTGCGGCGGAGCCTGTGATAAATAATGGCAGCGCCAGATTCATGGCTTTTCTGCTCAGGCCTGACTCCGGTTTAAATACCAGATTAGCCCGCACTACGGGTGCCAGGGTTTGTATCTGTGCCAGTTGCAGGTGAGCCGGTAACTGCGCTAGTTTGTTCAGCTGCACCTGGATATGTGTTTTTTCTTCTCCCAGCTCCAGCAGTTTTTCCTGCGCCTGCTGAACACTGATTTTTTTAATGCTGCGGCCGTTGACGTACCAGCTGAAGCCGACTTTTTGCGGGCAATGTTCAAGCAGCGGAATATGACGGAAACACTGTTTTAAATGGATGCGTTTAAGGCCGGCAAAGGTCAGGGATTCACGCAGAGAATCGTGGCGCTGGCCAAGCTGGCTGTAATGTTCCAGCCAGTCATTATTGTCCAATTCCTGACGCACCTGCTGCACGGCTTTGCGGAAACGGTCTTTCTGCAGATTGATGGCCCGGATTTGTTCTGCAATTTCTGCATTGGCCATGACTAAGCCGTGGCGGCTGCGGGTTTCGCGGCCATCCTGACCATCGCGATACCACAGGTCACAGATAATATCGGTCAGAAACTGCAGCTGGCTGGTTGCTTTCTGCTCGCCGGGATTAAGCGGAATCCAGAGAGTGGGGCGGGCGTCCTGTAATTGCTGGCGCAGTGTCTGTAATGCAGCCACTAGGGCATCAAATTCGCTGGTCAGATCGCTGATCACTGAGAATCTCGGGCTTCCAGTTTGGCACGGATAAACTCGCTGTGAGGAACGTACAGCAGTTCTGCGATGCGGCGGATAATGTGCTCTTCGTATTTATCCAGCCCGTTGCTGCTGTAGGCAACCTGCCACAGCCCGGTCATCAGCCGGAACTTGGCTGCGGCATCCAGTTGCTGATTGATGACCGCAGTAAACTGAAACAGGTCGCTGGATATTTCCACCCGCTGCAGAGCATCCTGCAGCAGTTCGCTGCACTCGCTGCTGCTCAGGTTAAACAGGTTTTTCAGCACCAAAGCCAGTGCCTGTTCTTCCTCTGCATCGATGCTGTGATCAGCGCGCATGACTTCGGCCAGCAGCGCTGCACAGGCCAGATTGATGTGGTGGGGTTCCGGACGCTTTTGTTCGTCACGAAACAGGCTCAGCAGGCGTTCAATCACAGTAACTGACTCAGGCGTTGTTCAAGTAATTGCTGATCCGCGGCAAAGCGGCGGATGCCGTCGGCCAGTTTTTCGGTGGCCATGGCATCTTCATTCATCGCCCAGCGGAACTGCGCTTCGCAGACGCTGTGTTTGGCGATGTCAGAGTGGGCTTGCGCCGGGTTCAGCTGTTGCGGCAGATCGCCAGCAGAGCTGCTGAGCTGGGCCAGAAGCTCCGGGCTGATGGTCAGCTTGTCGCAACCGGCCAGTGCTTCCACTTCGCCGGTGTTGCGGAAGCTGGCACCCATTACCACCGTCTTGTAGCCGTGTGCTTTGTAATGGTTGTAAATCTGGCTGACGGAAATAACACCCGGATCGGCTTTGCCGCTGAAATCGGCGTCCGGCTTGCTGGCTTTGTACCAGTCGAGAATACGGCCGACGAACGGAGAAATAAGCGTTGCCCCGGCTTCGGCGCAGGCTACGGCCTGGCTGAAGTTGAACAGCAGGGTCAGGTTACAGTGAATGCCTTCCTGCTCAAGGATGCGCGCGGCCTGAATGCCTTCCCAGGTGGAAGCGATTTTGATCAGAATACGTTCGCGGCCAATGCCGGCATCGGCGTACATCTGAATCAGCTTGCGTGCTTTGGCAACGGTTGCGGCGGTATCAAAGGATAAACGGGCGTCGACTTCGGTGGAGATCAGGCCGGGGATAATGTTCAGAATTTCGCAGCCAATCGCCACGGCGATTTTGTCACAGGCGTTCACAATCAGGCTGTCGCTGTTATGGATGCCTTGCGCCCACTGCAGTGAGTGACGGATGAGATCTTGGTAGGCCGGCAGTTCAGCCGCTTTCAGAATCAGTGACGGGTTGGTGGTGGCATCCTGCGGTTTGTGCTGGCGGATGGCGTCGATATCACCGGTGTCGGCAACGACAACGGTCATGGCTCTCAGGGCGTCCAGTTTGCTCATGGGGTTCCAAAACCTTATTTGCGGCAGCAGGGCCTTGCTGTGGCGGGCTATGCTGAAGTTTGATCGGATACTGAGTAGAGTGTCGCAATGACGGTACAAGGTCAATGCGGCCCTTAGCTTTCTCTGTTAAAAAAGCATTTCAATACAAACACTTGGGGATGGATTATGAAAGTTTTCAGCAGCATTGCGTTATGGCTGATCAGTGTGGTTGCTCTGGCCGGTGAGCCGGTCTGGATTGATGTGCGCACCGCCGATGAGTTCAATGCCGGGCATGTTGGGGTTGCGCATCACATTCCTCACCAGCAGATGGCGGAGCAGATTGGCAAGCTGAAGCTGGAAAAAGACGCCGATATCTACCTGTACTGTAAGTCCGGCCGCCGGGCAGGCATTGCCCGCGATGCGCTGCTGGAACTCGGCTACACCCGGGTGACCAATGTTGGCGGACTGGGTGATGCGCTACGCCTGAAAGCGGAAATGGATAAGAAAGCAAAGGCGGCTAAGTAAGCCGTCAAAATCCGGCCGTCGGTGACCGTAATTGGCGCTGAGGATTAATAACCCATCAGCGCCAATGCCTGTTCAAGCACTTCAACACCTGAGGTACGCTTCGGTGCCTGCTCACTCAGATGGCGACGATACAGGCGCGCGCCAGGCTGACCATTGAACAGACCCAGGGTATGACGGCTGATATGGTGCAGGGTTGCGCCTTTACTCAGCTGCTGTTCGATATAAGGGTAGAGGCTGCGCACGATGGCGGCCTTGTCGATGGCAGCTGAGCTTTCGCTGTGTTCTGAGGTCGCGGAGTAATAACGCTGATCCACTTCGGCCAGAACCGACGGGTTATGATAAGCCTCACGACCAAGCATCACCCCATCAACATGGGGCATCAGCTCTTCAATCTGCTCGTGGGTGGTGATGCCGCCGTTGATCAGAATCTCCAGCTGCGGAAATTCCTGTTTCAGGCGGAATACGGTGTCGTATTTCAGCGGCGGAATTTCGCGGTTTTCCTTCGGCGACAGGCCCTGCAGAATGGCTTTGCGCGCGTGCACAATAAAGGTCTCACAGCCTGCATCGGCGACGGTGCCGACAAAATCATGCAGCTGTTCATAGCTGTCCTGATCATCGATGCCGATACGGTGTTTGACGGTGACATCAATACTGGTTGAGTCTTTCATGGCCTTAACGCAGTCGGCCACCAGCTGCGGGTGAGCCATCAGGCAGGCGCCGATCATATTGTTCTGCACCCGGTCGCTGGGGCAACCCACGTTCAGGTTAACTTCGTCATAGCCCCATTCTTCGGCAAAGCGCGCGCACTGGCCCAGTGCCTGCGGATTGCTGCCACCCAGCTGCAGGGCAATAGGATGCTCAAGCTCGCTGTACTCAAGGAAGCGTTCGCGGTTGCCGTGAATTAGCGCGCCGGTTGTGACCATTTCGGTATAGAGCACGGCATGGCGTGTCAGCTGGCGCCAGAAATAACGGCAATGGCGGTCAGACCATTCCATCATCGGTGCGGTGGTAAAGGTTCGGTCGATGTGTTTTCTGGTCATGGCTGGCGATCGTTATCCGCAGGGTTTTGCAGCAGGGTGGTGCAGGCTTTCAGGTAGCGGCTGCGGTTTATCAGCAGGTGCCAGCGTTTGCCGCCAACCTGACGCCAGAGAATGGCGCCGCGGATACCGGCCAGCAGCAGCGCACGTACGCGGTTGGCAGTGTGGGCATTTTGCAGGTGTGTCGGGTTGCCGGTGACGTGAATGCGGAAGCTGAGATTGCTCAGCGTCTGTTTATACAGTCCTGCCAGTGCGGCGACGGTGTTCTCGTGGCCAACTGAAAAATGATCCGCCTGGCGCGAGGCACTCTGGATGCCATCGCCCAGCGCGGCCATCATCGCTGGTTTCTGACGCAGCTTGCGCTCCAGGTGCAACAGGCTCAGGGCGTAGCGGGTAACGTCAGGGCTGACGCCCTGCATTGAACGATTGAGCATGGTACCCAGGTGGTTCAGGCCGACGTTCAGGCTGGTATGAGGGTTGCCGTAAACATCGCTGAAATGCTGCGGTGACTGAATAAACAGGGCGCGTAACAATGGCTCCGATGAATCGGCAGGGATGTCACCGGTCCGGGCCAGCTGTTCAACCAGCACCGCAGCCTGTACCACGGCAGCCAGGGCAATGGTTTGCTCTTCATTGCGGGAAAGCATCATTCGTTGTCACCGGTCTGTTCAATAACCCCGCCACCGAGGCAGGTTTCGCCAACATAAAACACCACCGACTGGCCGGGAGTAATAGCCCGCTGTGGCTGATCAAAGGTAATGCGGTACTGGTTGCCATCGCGTTCGATCAGGCAGGCCTGATCATCCTGACGGTAGCGCACTTTGGCGCTGCAGCGCAGTGGCAGCTCAGGTTCGCCATTGACCCAGAAAACCTGTTCGGTGGTCAGCCAGTCTTTGAACAGTAATGGGTGATTTTTGCCCTGAACGGCGATCAGAACATTCCGTTCCAGATCTTTGCCGGCAACAAACCAGGGTTCATCCGGATAGCCGGCCAAACCACCGATGCCGAGCCCCTGACGCTGACCTAAGGTGTGGTACATCAAGCCCTGGTGGGCACCGATGTCTTCACCTTTGTCGGTCTCAATGCGGCCGGGCTGGGCCGGCAGATATTGCTTAAGAAAATCGCTGAAACGGCGCTCGCCGATAAAGCAGATGCCGGTGGAATCTTTTTTACCTGCGGTGATCAGCCCTTGTTCTTCGGCAATACGGCGCACTTCCGGTTTTTCCAGTTCACCAACCGGAAACAGGGTCTGGCGGATTTCGGCTTCACCGACGGCATGCAGGAAATAGCTCTGGTCTTTATTGCCATCGAGCCCTTTGAGCAGATAAGTGTGGCCGTCTTTATCGAGGCGGCGCACATAGTGTCCGGTGGCGATCAGATCGGCACCCAGCACCTTGGCGTAATCAAGGAAGGCTTTGAACTTGATTTCACGGTTACACAGGATGTCCGGATTGGGCGTACGGCCGGCTTTGTATTCGTTGAGGAAATACTCGAACACATTGTCCCAGTATTCGGCAGCAAAGTTGGCCTGATGCAGCTTAATACCCAGGGTGTCGCATACCTGCTGGGCATCGGCCAGATCTTCTTTGGCGGTGCAGTATTCGGTACCGTCGTCTTCGTCCCAGTTCTTCATGAACAGGCCTTCGACCTGATAGCCCTGCTCAAGCAGAAGGTAAGCGGAAACAGAGGAGTCGACGCCGCCGGACATGCCGACAATGACTTTGGTTTCAGAAGGCGTTTTCATGATTAAGGGTGCTCTACAATAACGTCCAGAGGGTAACGCTTCCCGGCGAGATAATCCTCAATACAGGTCAGAACCATCGGACTGCGCAGCTGTGTGCTTGCGCGCAGTTCATCAATGCTCAGCCAGCGCGGGCCAATAATGCCATCATCGAGCACAGCGCCTTCCACCGCATGCAGCGCCCGGGCGAACAGGCAGTAGCGGTGGTAGGTCACCTGATTGGCCGGGGCGGTGTAGGTGTACAGGCCAACCAGGCCCTCAGGCTCCACCAGCCAGCCGGTTTCTTCCAGGGTCTCGCGCCGTGCCGCCTCGATAACGGTTTCGCCTTCTTCTATATGTCCGGCTGGCTGATTGATTACCTGCTGGCCGAGGCTGATTTCTTCAACCATAAGGAAGCGGCCTTCGTGTTCGACGATGGTGGCAACGGTGGCATGTGGAGTCCAGCGCTCAGACATGAGACATCCTGATAAAAAAGGGGCAGGGAGTTTACCCGAAATAAGGGCGCTTGCTCAAATCAGCGCGGTTTGCGTGCCGTGCTGATTTTGCGCCTGCCACGCTGCTGTGTGGTGGGGTGGGATTTACCCGGCGCCGGGGCTGGCATATGTACGGTTTCTTTACGGTATTCGCCAGGCTGCAGATCCCCCAGAGACCAGGGGCCAATATTGGCGCGTATCAGGCGTAGTGTCGGGTGTCCGATATGAGCGGTCATGCGCCGCACCTGACGGTTGCGGCCTTCACGGATGCGGATCTCAAGCCAGCTGGTGATGTCGTTGGCGCGCTGGCGGATGGGCGGATGGCGGGGCCATAGTGGCGGCTCTTCAATAATGCGGGCGCCAGCGGGGCGGGTCGGCCCGTCTTTTAAGGTGATGCCGCTGCGCAAGGCCTGAAGGGCGGCATCATCCGGAATCCCCTCAACCTGAACCCAGTAGGTTTTTTCCATCTTGTGCTGCGGGTCGGCGATGCGCGCCTGTAACTGGCCGTTGTCAGTCAGAAGCAGCAGGCCTTCGGAGTCGTAATCGAGGCGGCCGGCCGGATAAACACCGGGTAGGTCAATATGCGCCTTGAGCGTGCAGCGCCCCTCAGAGTCACTAAACTGGGAGAGGACGTTAAAAGGCTTGTTGAGCAGTATCAGGGTGGCCATGGCTTTGTCTGGTTGGTTCTGTAAGAAAACTACTTATTCTTTCGTCTAGCTTGCATTTTTTGTAGAAAAACTACAAATTACCGTCCCGGACTCTATGAGTCGCCGGAACTAATCCCCGGCACCGATGCGGTTGACTGTCCCAGCATAAGCAGGACAGATCCCGAACCGGAGGCTTTATTGTACAGGAAATGCGGTGGCCAAAAGCTACCCACCTGTTAAGCCTCATGCGAAACAGCAATCAGCTACCATGCGATAGGAGTAACAATGTCCACCGATACCCCAAAGATCATTTACACAGAGACCGATGAAGCGCCGGCACTGGCAACCTACTCTCTGCTTCCGATCGTTAAGGCATTTACTCAGTCTGCTGGTATTGCTGTTGAAACCCGCGACATCTCTCTTGCCGGCCGTATTCTGGCTGCTTTCCCGGAATACCTGACCGAAGAACAACGTCAGTCTGACGACCTGGCAGAGCTGGGTGCTCTGGCGAACCGTCCTGAAGCCAACATCATTAAGCTGCCAAATATCAGTGCCTCTGTGCCGCAGCTGATTGATGCAATCAAAGAATTAAAAGCCAAGGGTTTTAAGATCCCTCGTTATCTGGAAGAGCCGGAAACTGAGGAAGAAAAAGAAGCCAAGCGCCGTTACGACAAAATCAAAGGCAGTGCGGTAAACCCGGTATTGCGTGAAGGCAACTCAGACCGTCGCGCGCCAGCCTCGGTTAAACAGTACGCCCGCAATAATCCTCACAGCATGGGTGAATGGTCTGCGGATTCTAAAACCCATGTTGCCCATATGGATCATGGCGATTTCTACGGCAGTGAAAAGTCGGTAACCATGGCAGCGGCGACCGATGCCCGTATTGAATTCATCGCCGCTGATGGTGAAAAAACGGTTCTTAAAGCCAAGCTGCCGCTGCTGGCTGATGAAGTTATCGATGCTTCAGTGATGAGTCGTAAGGCGCTGCGTGAATTTTTTGCCCGTGAGTTTGAAGATGCGCGTCAGCAGGGTGTACTGCTGTCTGTGCACCTGAAAGCCACCATGATGAAAGTATCCGATCCGATCATCTTTGGTCATGCGGTATCTGTATTCTTCTCTGATGTGTTTGAAAAATACGCCGAAACCTTTGATGAGCTGGGCATTAATCCAAATAACGGTCTGGGTGATTTGCTGTGGAAACTGCGCCACCTGCCAGAAGAGCAGCGTGCTGCCATCGAAGCCGATATTCAGGCGTGTTACAGTAAACGTCCTGAGCTGGGTATGGTGAATTCCGATAAGGGTATCACCAACCTGCATGTGCCAAACGATGTGATTGTTGATGCGTCTATGCCAGCGATGATCCGGGCGTCTGGTAAGTTCTGGGATAAAGAAGGTGGTCTGCAGGACACCAAAGCCATTATTCCGGATCGCTGCTATGCCGGCGTGTATCAGGAAACCATTAACTTCTGTAAGAAAAATGGTGCGTTCGATCCGCGCACAATGGGCAGTGTGCCTAATGTTGGCCTGATGGCGCAGAAGGCGGAAGAATACGGCTCACACGATAAAACCTTCGAGATTCAGGCTGATGGCCGCGTTCAGGTCGTCGACGCTGGCGGTAACGTATTGCTTGAGCATGCCGTAGAAGAAGGCGATATCTGGCGTATGTGTCAGGCCAAAGATGCACCGATTCAGGACTGGGTGAAGCTTGCAGTAACCCGTGCCCGTCTGAGTGATACGCCAGCGATTTTCTGGCTGGATAAAAACCGTGCTCATGATGCACAGCTGATTGCCAAAGTTGAGAAGTATCTGGCTCAGCACGATACTTCGGGTCTGGATATCAGCATTATGACCCCGGAAGAAGCGACACGTGTAACCCTGCAGCGCCTGAAAGAAGGCAAAGATACGATTTCCGTTACCGGTAACGTTCTGCGTGATTACCTGACGGATCTGTTCCCGATTATGGAGCTGGGCACCAGCGCCAAAATGCTCTCTATCGTGCCATTAATGGCTGGCGGTGGTCTGTTTGAAACAGGTGCCGGCGGTTCTGCACCTAAGCATGTACAGCAGTTACTGGAAGAAGATTTTCTGCGCTGGGATTCGCTGGGTGAATTTATGGCATTGTCGGCCTCTCTCGAACATCTGGCGCATGCTACCGGCAATGATAAAGCTCACGTGCTGGCAGAAACCCTGGATCTCGCAACAGGTCAGGTGCTCGACAATAACAAATCGCCATCCCGTAAAGTGGGTGATATTGATAACCGCGGCAGTCATTTTTATCTGGCGTTGTATTGGGCAAAAGCACTGGCTGAGCAGACTAAAGATACTGACCTTCAGTCATGCTTTGCGCCACTGGCGAAAAAACTTTCGGATAACGAAGCGGCAATTATGGCTGAGCTGTCCGCAGTGCAGGGTAGCAAAGTTGACATTGGCGGTTACTATCGTCCGGTGCCGGCTTTGGCAGAGAAAGCGATGCGTCCAAGTGCAACGTTGAATGCAGCCATTGATGGCCACTCCTGCTGATCAGGTGAGCAACATAAAAAAACCGCCGAAAGGCGGTTTTTTTATGTCCGTTTGTCTTGTCGTGCATGCAGTCTGATGAGATCAGGCTCCCTCGGGAGCAAATGAATGCTCGTCTGAGGTTTCGTTATCAGTCGAAGCTGCATCAGTCTCTAGAGCGCGGATGTTAATAGCATGGGTGCCTTTATCGCTGGGCTTGGTGTCAAACTGAACGGCCTGGCCAGCTTTCAGTGTGCGGTAGCCATCCATCTGGATAGTTGAGTAATGGGCGAACAGGTCTTCATTGCTGTCATCAGCAAGAATGAAACCGTAGCCTTTTGCGTTGTTGAACCACTTTACCTTCCCTGTTTTCATTATTATGCCTCCCTTGCATGCCTTACGACTGAAATAAGCTCTGGCTTACTACCCATGGCTGAATAACACACTAACCCCACAAAAACAGAGCGTCAAGCGTCCATAAGTGGTCTTTATTTGCATTCACACTTGTTATTGTTTGGGGCGCCCGCATTTAACAAATAACACTCTGGAAGCATTGCTGTGCTAGAGGTGTGGGGGGCAGAGGGTTATCATGCCAGCAAAATGCAACGATTCTATCAGGCTATGCACCACATCTTTGATTCTCAACTAAACTTACAAGCAGAAGATCCTTACTCCAATGATCATGGCGGGGTGGTAACTGAAGCGGTAAAGCCGGCTCTGAAAAAGCCCCCTATGTATTGTGTGGTTATGATGAATGATGACTACACACCCATGGAGTTCGTAGTTGAAGTGTTGCAGCGTTTTTTCAGTAAAACGCCAGAGCAGGCAACGCAGATTATGTTAACGGTTCACACTAAAGGCAGTGCGGTTTGCGCAATACATACGAAAGACGTAGCGGAAACTAAAGCGGCTGTAGTGAATCAATATGCAAGAGATTGTCAGCATCCGTTGATGTGTGAAATTTCTCCGGCAGATGACTGAGGTTAGGAGGCAATATGCTGAACCGAGAGTTAGAGCAAACACTGAATGATGCATTTAAGGATGCTCGCTCGAAACGTCATGAATTTATGACGGTAGAACACCTGCTTCTGGCCTTGCTGGACAATGAGGCGGCAGCTTCCGTGCTGGAGGCCTGTGGTGCAGATATCACCAAGCTGCGCAAAGAGCTGCAGGAGTTTGTAGACTCCACTACACCACTGATTCCTGAGCATGATGGTGAGCGGGAAACCCAGCCAACGCTGGGATTTCAGCGCGTACTGCAACGGGCCGTATTTCATGTTCAGTCGTCCGGAAAGTCTGAAGTTACCGGGGCAAATGTTCTGGTTGCTATTTTCTCTGAACAGGAAAGTCAGGCTGTTTACTTCCTGAAACAACAGAATATCGCCCGTATTGATGTGGTGAATTACATCTCTCATGGAATTTCTAAAGTATCCGGCCCGGATGAGTCTTCTGATCACCTGTCCGAAGGGTCGGAAGAGGAAGCTGAGAACAGCAGTAAAAGTGCGCTGGAAGGATATGCAACCAACCTGAACCGTTTGGCGCGGGAAGGTAAAATTGATCCGCTGATAGGCCGTGACTACGAGGTCAGTCGTCTAGTGCAGACACTGGCCCGCCGGCGCAAAAATAATCCACTGTTAGTCGGCGACTCCGGTGTTGGTAAAACCGCCATTGTTGAAGGGTTGGCCAAGCGGATTGTTGATCACGATGTGCCCGAGGTTATTGAGGATGCCGTTGTTTACAGTCTGGATATGGGCGCGCTTCTTGCCGGAACAAAATATCGCGGCGATTTTGAAAAACGTTTTAAAGCCTTGCTTGCCGAACTGAAAAAGCAACCGCATGGCATTTTATTTATTGATGAAATTCATACCATCATCGGTGCCGGTGCTGCATCCGGTGGTGTTATGGATGCCAGTAATTTATTAAAACCTCTGCTGAGTTCCGGTGAAATACGCTGCATTGGCTCTACAACCTTTACAGAATTCCGCGGAATTTTTGAAAAAGACAGCGCGCTGACCCGTCGCTTCCAGAAAATAGATGTGGCTCAGCCATCGGTTGAAGATACCTATAAAATTCTTAAGGGGCTGAAGTCCCGTTTTGAAGAGCATCACAATATTCGCTACACCGATAAGGCGTTAAAAGCGGCGGCTGAGTTGGCGGAGCGCTATATCACAGACCGTAATCTGCCGGATAAAGCGATTGATGTAATTGATGAAGTCGGTGCGCTGCAGCATCTGTTGCCAGCGAACAAACGCAAGAAAGTGATCGGCGTGACTGAGGTTGAACAGGTCGTTGCGGCGATTGCCCGTATTCCGCCAAAAACCGTATCGGCTTCGGATAAAGAACTGCTGTTTAAACTGGAAGATAAATTATCCATGGTGGTGTTTGGTCAGGATGAGGCGATCCAGACTTTATCGACAGCGATTAAAATGTCGCGTGCCGGACTTAATTCTCCGCAAAAACCCATTGGCTCATTCCTGTTTGCCGGGCCTACCGGTGTCGGTAAAACCGAGGTGTCGCGACAGCTGGCGAATGTTATGGGGATGGAATTAATCCGCTTTGATATGTCTGAGTATATGGAGCGCCACACCGTTTCCCGTCTGATCGGTGCGCCTCCGGGTTATGTCGGTTATGACCAAGGTGGCCTGCTTACCGAAGCAATCAATAAAAATCCACACTGCGTATTATTATTGGACGAAATTGAGAAGGCCCACCCGGAAGTGTTCAATATTTTGCTGCAGGTGATGGATCACGGCACACTGACGGATAACAACGGTCGCAAAACCGATTTCCGTAACGTAATTCTGATCATGACAACAAATGCCGGGGCGGAGCAGATGAGCCGCTCGAGCATTGGCTTTACCTTCCAGGATCACAGTACGGATGGTATGGAGGCGCTGAAGAAAACCTTTACGCCGGAATTCCGCAACCGGATCGACAGTATTATTCAGTTCTCGCCATTATCGCGCGATACCATCCTGCACGTTGTCGATAAGTTTTTGGCAGAACTGCAGGGGCAGCTGGACGACAAACGCGTGCTGCTGAATGTCGATGATGATGCGCGCCAGTGGCTGGCTGAGCACGGCTATGACGAACGTATGGGGGCTCGTCCAATGAGTCGTTTGGTTCAGGATAAAGTGAAAAAGCCATTGGCCGAGAAAATTCTGTTCGGCGAGCTTGCTCAGGGCGGGGAAGTGGATATTGCAGTCGAGGATGGAGAGTTGGTTCTGACAATGCCCGAGGAGGTGCCAGCCTGATTGCTGTCACCTGCCGGGCATGTTGGCATCAGCGTGCCCGGTAGGTGATACGACCTTTGCTTAAGTCGTAAGGTGTTAATTCAACTTTCACCTTGTCGCCGGTCAGAATGCGGATGTAGTTCTTACGCATTTTTCCTGAAATATGAGCAGTCACAACGTGCCCGTTCTCCAGCTTTACCCGGAACATCGTATTTGGAAGCGTGTCGATTACTTCACCTTCCATTTCAATGTGATCATCTTTTGCCATTCGTCACCTGTTTAGACCTTGCACAACGCGGGCGCATTCTGCCTTAAATTTCAACAATAAGCAAAGCGCTATCCGTTTGTTGCGTTTCGGATGGTGGGAATCAGCTGTTGAGGAGGGACCATTGGCCTGCGCGGTAAGCCTCTAATGGCACAAACTGTCGCTTATAGTTCATCTTTCTGCTGCCATTAACCAGATAGCCCAGATAGTTGAAAGACAGCCCGAGAGATTGGCAGAGCTGGGTTAGCCTGAGAATCATCAGGGTGCCAAGGGAGCGTTGTGGCAATTCATCGCTGTAGAAGCAATAAACCGCTGACAATCCATCCTGTAAATGATCAAAAACCATGCAGGCAACCAGCTTACCTCCCAGGCGCGCTGTCAGAAAGTCTGTTGTGCCGAAGTCGCTGACCAGAAAATCCGTGAATTGTCGGCGACTGGGTGGATACATATCACCATCGGCGTGCTGAGCATTAATGTACTGTTCAAACAGATTGTATATTTCATCGCTGTCGCTGGGTTTTTCGATGCGCAGCTGCAGGTCGGTATTTTTATTAAGAATGCGCCGCTGACTGCGGGAGGGCTGAAAGTCTTTAACCCGCAGGCGTACGGAAATGCAGGCCGAACAGGCCGGGCAGTCAGGGCGGTAAACCAGGCGGCCACTGCGACGGAAACCGTTAAGACTGAGCAGTGTCAGGGTTTCCTGGTCGAGTTCGGCGCGAGGGTCTACATATAAACTCCGCGACTCCTGATCTTCAAGATAACTGCAGTTGTGGGTCTCCGGTGGTTGGAATAACATGATTTTTTTCATGCCAGCCACCCTGGCAGCATCAGTTGCAGTGGCTGCGTTGTTGCTTGCTGCAATATGCCTTCAAAAGCTTTGCGCTCAAGTTCAATAAGGCCAAATTGCCCAAGATGCTCCGTTTTCATCTGACAGTCAATCAGCGTTACTCCGGCGGCAAACAATATCGGCGCTGCAGTGGCGAAAGCCAGTTTTGATGCGTTGCTGCGTCTCGAAAACATCGATTCTCCGAATACGGCGCTGCCTATGGTCAGACCATAAAAGCCGCCACATAAGACTCCGTCTGTGTCCCAGCATTCCACGCTGAACGCCCGCCCGGCACGCTGCAATCTGCTGTAGCAGTCGATGATTTCATCGCAGATCCAGGTGCCGCTTTCATAGTCACGTGGCTGTGCGCAGGCCTGAATAACGCTGTCAAAAGCCAGGTTGCAGCTGACACTGAGTTGCTCGCGGCGCAACAGTTTGCGCACCGTACGCGGCAGATGAAAACTTTCGGCGGTAATGACCGCGCGCGGGGCAGGGCTCCACCATAGCCGTGCTTCCCCCGGATCATTCCAGGGAAAGATCCCTTTACGGTAGGCGCTGTCCGCCCATAGCGGACTTACCCGGCCTCCGGCTGCGAGCAGGCCGTTGGGTTCGTTCAGGGCTTTTGACGTAGCCGGAAATACCGGCGGAAGGACTTCATCTAGCCAATCAATCATGATAAACCCGTGGTAAACTTCGCCTCTGAATAAGGGTAACGGGAAGGGTATTTTGCCAAAGGATACGTCTGAAGCAGGTTTTCAGCCAGCAACAACACCGGATTCTGCTTCTGCCGGCAGCTGGCAGCGGCGCCATGATGTTATTTTTTTGCTGCTGACGCTGGTCAGCCTGCTGCTCCTGCTCGCTCTGTTTTCGTATACCCCCTCCGATCTGGCCTGGTCCGCGGCGGGAGAGGGTGCAACTCATAATTCGGTTGGCCGTATTGGTGCGGTCATTGCCGACCTTCTTTTTCATGGCCTAGGCTACCTGGCCTTTGCTCTGCCCCTGCTGGTAATGGCCAAGCTGTGGCTGTTGTTCCGTAAAGCTCCGCGCCCCGGCGGTCGCATCTGGTTGTTGCGTACACTCGGCATGGTGCTCTCTGTCAGCATGCTGTGTGCGTTGGCTGAGATGAGCATATGGCATGGCGAAGGCTTGCCTGTTGGCTCTGGCGGTATCGTTGGCAAGGTGATTGTGGGTGGTTTTCTGCCGCTGTTCAGCTTTGTTGGCTCGGCCATTATTTTTACCGCATTACTGGCTCTGGGGCTGATGCTGTTTCTTGAATTTTCCTGGCTGCAGCTGTTCGACCGCCTGGGTGGGTGGTTGCTGGAGTGGCGTGAGCGCAGTATCGCCCGTCGCCAGAGTGCACGGCATGTCAGCTCAGATGCTGTTGCGGTAACCGGTGATTATGACGACACAGATGATTATGAGAGCTCTGGTGAGCAGGCTGAGGCAGAGCCTGTCAAAGCTCCCGCAGGTAAAAAGGACAAAGCAACATCCGTAAGCACCAGTAAGCCAGGTGATGAAGTCGCAGGTTTTGATCGCTTCTTCAGCCGAATGGATGCTGCTACAGCCACTGCAGACGATGACGTCGAGCCATGGCTTGGCGATCTGGATGTTTTCAGTACCAGCGATGTTCAGGTCACGGCCAGTGATAACGTAGCAGCAACCGATCTGCCGCCACGCCAGGAGAAAACAACTCCGGCCGTCGCGCCAGAGCCTGCGGCTGACACATCAGAAATCCCTCCATGGGAAGATACGCCGGTAAAAACCAAGGTAGTAAAAGCCGAGCCTGCGGAGGCCGTAATTCCTATTGAGCCTCTGGCGCGTAAAGAGAACCGCACCAGCGAACGTGCCCAGCGTGAATTACAGGGAACATTGTTTAAGAGCGATCAGCCGTTGCCATCCATTGCGCTGCTGGATCCGCCGCGTAACGATCAGAAAAGCGGCTTCTCGCCCGAGCGTCTGCAGGAAATGTCGAAACTGTTGGTGCAGAAACTTGCGGACTTCGGCGTAAAAATCGAAGTAACTGCTGTGGCGCCAGGCCCGGTGATTACCCGCTTTGAAATTCAGCCGGCGCCCGGCGTAAAGGCCAGTAAGATTTCGAATCTGGCACGTGATCTAGCGCGCTCGATGGCGATGATCAGTGTGCGTGTGGTTGAGGTAATCCCCGGCAAGTCGGTGATGGGGATTGAAGTGCCCAACGAAGACCGCGCCGTGGTATCACTTTCTGAAGTGTTGTCATCAGAAGAATATGATCGCTCGAAATCGCCGCTGACGCTGGCGTTGGGGCATGACATCGGTGGCAACCCAATCATTACTGATCTGGCAAAAATGCCTCACTTGCTGGTTGCCGGTACTACTGGCTCCGGTAAATCGGTTGGGGTGAATGCCATGCTGCTTAGTCTGCTGTTTAAATCGACACCGGATGAGCTGCGCCTGATTCTGGTTGACCCGAAAATGCTGGAGTTGTCGGTATATGAGGGGATTCCGCACCTGCTGACGCCGGTCATTACCGATATGAAAGAAGCCGCCAACGGTCTGCGCTGGTCGGTTGCCGAAATGGAACGGCGCTATATGCTGATGGCCGCTATGGGCGTGCGTAACCTCGCCGGCTACAACAAAAAGGTTCGCGATGCTATTGAAGCCGGACAGCCGCTGACGGACCCTTTGTGGCAGATTGATAAATCTTTTGAAACGACACCGCCAGCGCTGGAGCCTCTGCCTTATATCGTTATTGTGATCGACGAATTCGCCGACATGATGATGATGGTGGGTAAAAAGGTGGAAGAGCTGATTGCCCGTATCGCGCAAAAAGCCCGTGCCGCTGGTATTCATATGATTCTGGCCACCCAGCGCCCGTCGGTGGATGTTATTACCGGTCTGATTAAAGCCAACGTGCCGACCCGGATTGCGTTCCAGGTGTCATCCAAAATCGATTCTCGCACCATTCTTGATCAGGGCGGGGCGGAGCAACTGCTCGGACACGGTGACATGCTTTATATGCCACCGGGAAATGCCTTGCCTGAGCGTGTGCATGGCGCTTTTGTTGACGATGATGAGGTTCATCGTGTGGTGGCCGAATGGAAGCTGCGTGGCGAACCCAATTATATTGAGGAAATCACCAGCAGCGACGAAGATGGCGGCGGAGCTTTCTCACTGGAAGGCGGTGATGAAAAAGACGATTTGTATGATCAGGCGGTCGCCTTTGTCACCGAAAGTGGCAAATGCTCTATTTCCTCTGTGCAGCGTAAGCTGCGCATCGGATATAATCGCGCCGCACGCCTTGTAGAAACAATGGAGGCGGCCGGTGTTGTTTCATCGCCGGCACATAATGGCTCGCGTGAAGTGCTGGCCGGTGCGCCGCCGAATTACTGACCGGGTTTTATTTTGACGTACGCTAAAAAAGTGGTAACCGACGTGTTTTTATCTGAATTCTTCCGCAAATATTTGCTGATTTTTATTGGTGCTTTAACTTTCAGTCTGCCTTCCGGAGCGCAATCATCCAGCGATGCATTAGCGGATTTTTTACTGCGCCTGAAACAGCTGCAGAGTCTTGAATCCTCTTTTGTGCAGACGACCCGTGATACCTCCGGACGCATCCTGCAGCAGATGAGTGGCAGTCTGACCGTCGCCAAGCCCGGAAAAATGCGCTGGCAGACCGATGCGCCTTTTGAGCAGCTGGTTGTTTCTGACGGCAAGCTGATCTGGATTTATGATATGGATCTGGAGCAGGTAACCATCCGCGACATGGATCAGCGTGTTCAGGAAACTCCGGCCTTGCTGCTGAGCGGCAGTACTGCAGATGTTGAAAAAAGTTTTGTTGTTGCCAAAGAAATGGCCAGTAACGAAATTATTTTTCAGCTGGTGCCTAAGGATCCGAGCCAGCTGTTTGAGTCGCTGGAATTTCATTATCAGGGCAAAAACCTGAAGCGCATGATGATTTACGATGCCGCGGGTCAGGTTACGGAAATTTCATTTTCAGCCGCCAATGTAAACACGGCTGTGGATCCTGCTGCTTTTATATTTGATGTGCCTGAGGGTGTGGACGTAATCGACGGACGCCATGGCATCTGATCTTTTCGGTAACCATACGCCCGCATACGAACCTTTAGCCTCAAGACTTCGTCCGCAGCGGCTGGAACATTATATCGGCCAGGAGCATGTTATCGGGCCGGGCACGCCATTGCGTAAATCACTGGATGCCGGGCAGCTGCATTCGGTCATATTCTGGGGACCGCCGGGCGTAGGTAAAACCACTCTCGCGCGCCTGATTGCACAATACGTTGATGCGGCTTTTCTGGCTCTCAGTGCGGTTATGTCCGGAGTTAAAGAGATCCGTGAAGCGGTGCAGCGCGCGCAGCAATACCGTGCAACGGGTCGTAAAACGGTGTTGTTTATTGACGAAGTACACCGCTTTAATAAATCCCAGCAGGATGCCTTTTTACCCTATGTGGAAGACGGCACCTTTATTTTTGTTGGCGCTACAACAGAAAACCCTTCCTTTGAATTAAATAATGCATTGCTGTCCCGTGCTCAGGTTTATGTTTTAAAAAGCCTGAGTGCAGAGCAGTTGCAGCAGATTTTGCAGCAGGGGATTGAGCAGCTTGATCCTGCGCCGCGAGCCAGTGCAGAAGCGTTGCAGATGATCGCCGATGTCGCCGATGGTGATGCACGGCGTGCTTTGAATATGCTCGAATTCGCGCTGCAGCTCAGCGGCGAAGATGAACTCAGTGTGGCGGTTGTTAAAGAATTGCTGGGTAATCAGGCGCGTCGCTTTGATAAAGGCGGAGAGGCTTTTTACGATCAGATTTCAGCACTGCATAAATCGGTGCGCGGCTCGGACCCGGATGCAGCCCTTTATTGGTTTGCACGCATGCTGGATGGCGGCTGCGATCCTTTGTATATCGCCCGCCGGGTCGTGCGTATGGCCAGCGAAGATATTGGCAATGCCGATCCGCGTGCCCTGACGCTGTGTGTGAATGCCTGGGATGTGCAGGAGCGGCTGGGGTCGCCGGAAGGGGAGCTGGCCATTGCGCAGGCGGTTGCTTATCTGGCCTGCGCCCCGAAAAGTAATGCGGTCTATAAGGCTTTTAACAAAGTGCGGGCGATGATTGCTTCGCAGCCAAGCTACGAAGTGCCTCTGCATTTACGCAATGCGCCAACCAAATTAATGAAGCAGCTCGATTACGGTGCAGAATACCGCTATGCCCATGACGAGCCGGATGCCTTTGCCGCCGGTGAGAATTACTTTCCACCGGAATTGAAAGATACTCAGCTGTACGAGCCGGTAAACCGTGGGCTGGAAAGTAAGATACGGCAGAAACTGGAGCATCTTCAGCAACTGAATCAGCAGTCCACACAACAGCGTTACCCACTGAGTGACGCAGGAGAAGGTGAATGACGTATCTGTGGATCGGCATCGGTGGTGCGCTCGGCGCCATTTCCCGTTATCTGCTGGCAACGGCCGTTTTCCGCTGGGCCGACAAGCCCTTTCCCTATGGCACCTTAACAGTGAACCTGCTAGGCTCCTTCGCCATCGGTATGGCCTATATTTGGCTGGTAGAACACCAGTGGGGCGGTGATCATCACAAGCAACTGGCGATGATCGGCTTCCTCGGTGCTTTTACCACCTTCTCTACGTTTTCATTAGAAAGTATTGCACTGCTGCAGCAGGAGCGTTGGCTGGCGATGGCCAGCTATGTCGGCTTCAGTGTTACAGGCTGCCTGCTGGCGACTGCCGCAGGCATGTGGTTATCTAAATCCTTGGTATAAGAAACAATGCTGGACGTTAAGTTTATTCGCGACAATCTGGATCAGGTAAAAGCAGCCCTGGCCAAGAAAGGCTTTATGTTTGATGAAGCCGAATTCACCCGCCTGGACGATGCGCGCAAAGCCGCACTGACCAGCGCTCAATCCCTGCAGGCCGAGAAGAAAAAAGCGTCCAAACAGATTGGCGCATTAATCGGTCAGGGCATGTCTCCGGAAGATGCCAAGGCTCAGGTGATGGGCAGTATCGATTCCGATATCGGTGAAGCCGAGCTGGCAGCAAAACAGGCTGAACAGAGTCTGCGCGAGTTGCTGATGAGCATTCCGAACGTGCCGCAGAACGATGTGCCATTTGGTTCTGACGAAAATGATAACGTTGAAGTGCTGACCTGGGGTGAGCCTGTTGCGTTCAGTTTCGAGGCCAAGGATCACGTTGATCTGGGCGAGCCGCTGGGTCTGAGTTTTGACGACGGCGCTCTGGTTGCCGGCTCCCGTTTTGTGGCGATGAGTGGCGCCATGGCGCGTCTGCATCGTGCTATTACCCAGTTTATGCTCGACACCCACAGCGAAGAACACGGTTACGAAGAGACCTATGTGCCTTACCTGGTGAATCGCCAGGCGCTGGAAGGTACCGGTCAGTTGCCAAAGTTCGAGGAAGATCTGTTTAAAGTGCCGGGTGAGAAAGATTTCTACCTGATTCCGACAGCTGAGGTTCCGGTCACCAATTTGCTGCGCGACAGCGTGACGGACAAGACCCTGCCAATTAAGAAAGTGGCACATACTCCGTGCTTCCGCAGTGAAGCGGGCAGTTATGGTCGCGATACCCGCGGCATGATCCGCCAGCATCAGTTCGACAAAGTAGAGCTGGTGCAGTTTGTCCGCCCACAGGATTCTGATGCTGCGCTGGAAGAATTAACCGGCCATGCGGAAGCCATTCTGCAAAAGCTGAATCTGCCATACCGCAAAGTAATCCTGTGCGGTGGCGACCTGGGCTTTTCTGCAGCCAAAACCTACGATCTGGAAGTCTGGCTGCCGGGTCAGCAGAAATACCGTGAAATCTCTTCCTGCAGCACCTTTGGTGATTATCAGGCGCGCCGCATGCAGGCCCGCTGGCGCAACCCGGAAACCGGCAAGCCAGAACTGCTGCACACCCTGAACGGCTCCGGTCTGGCGGTTGGCCGCACCATGGTTGCGATTCTGGAAAACTATCAGCAGGAAGACGGCAGTATTGTTGTTCCTGAAGCGCTGCGCCCTTACATGCGTGGCCTTGAAGTTATCCGTCCATGATGAATCTGCCCCTGGTTCTCCGGGGGAGTGTCCGGCCTTTTGTGCTGGTTGGGGGCGGCCAGGTTGCCGCCCGCAAGCTGCTGACATTACTGAAAGCCGGCGCTCAGGTTCAGCTGATTGCCCCCGAACTGCACGCGGATATTACCGCCTGTGCCGGAAACCCTCTCCTTAGCATCGAACGACGTCCCGCCAGCCTTACCGAAACCTTTGATTCCGGTTCTCTGGTGGTTCTGGCAACCGATAACCATGCATTGAACAAGCAGCTGGCAATTAACGCCCGCAAGGCCGGTTGCCTGGTGTGTCGCTGTGATGAAACTGAAGACAACGATTTTATCTTTCCGGCGGTAATCGACCGATCGCCGCTGCTTGTCAGCATTTCAACCAGTGGTGCATCGCCGGCATTAACACGCCATGTGCGTCAGCGTCTGGAAGCTTTTTTGCCGCAGGAATACCGCGACCTTGGAGCCTTTGCTGAGCGTCTGCGCGGGCAGATTAAGCAGCAGCTTGCTGCGCCGCTGCGAGCCGGGTTCTGGCGCCGCTGGATCGGCAGTCTGGCGCCTGAGCTGATACTGGCGCGACAGGCTGAGCGGGCCGAGGCTGTTACTGCAGAGTTGCTGAATGGAAATGTTGAGCAGCAGGGCGAAGTGTATCTGGTGGGCGCCGGGCCCGGCGATCCGGATCTGCTCACGTTCCGTGCTCTGCGCCTGATTCAGAGTGCTGACGTGGTGTTTTACGACCGTCTGGTCAATCCGCTGATTCTGGACTTTATCCATCCGCAGGCTGAACGCTTTTATGTCGGCAAGGCAAAAAGTGACCATGCGGTACCACAGGAAGGCATTAACCAGTTGTTGGTTGATGCCGCCCAGCGTGGCAAAAAAGTACTGCGCCTGAAGGGCGGAGATCCTTTTATATTTGGCCGTGGCGGTGAAGAAATCGAGGAACTGGCCGCGGCTGGCATTCCGTTTCAGGTGGTGCCGGGCATTACCGCAGCCAGTGGCTGTGCAGCCTATGCCGGTATTCCACTGACACATCGTGATCACGCACAAAGCGTTCGCTTTGTAACCGGGCACCTGAAGAACGGAACCTGTGATTTGCCCTGGCAGGAGCTGGTTCATCCGGGACAGACACTGGTGATATATATGGGGCTGAGTGGTCTGCCACATATTTGCGCCCAGCTGATGGCTGCCGGTATGGAGAAAACAACACCGGTGGCTCTGGTTGAGAAGGGAACCTTGCCAGACCAGAAGGTTCATGTCAGCACTCTGGAGGATATGCCTGACTACATCGCCGGACGCACCATTCAGGCGCCAACACTCACCATTGTCGGTTCAGTCGTCAGTCTGCATGAGCGGCTGAAATGGCGTTAAAAACCGACCTTTTCTGACGTTAGTCTGCCGCTTGCTGAAGCGGCAGAGTCAAAAATATGCACTATGCTTGGACTTAGTGGTTGTAACTATCAGGTCTGAGCAATGAGTCTTCTGAATTCTTTAAGTATTAAAACCAAAATCCTGTCTCTCACTGGCGTTGCGGTTCTTGGTTTTATCGTCAGTATTCTGGTGAATACCAATATGAATACGGCGAACTCTGAGCGTCTGCAAACGATTCAGAAGACCTTCTTCCCGGTGGTTGAGATTTCAAAGGCTAACCTTGTGCGCCTGTCCCGTCTTGAAGAGCTATTTTCCACCGCAGTGAGCACCGGTGAAATGGACTTTGTGAATGCCGCAGAAAAAGTCAGAAAAGAAGTTACTGACGCGCTGGCAAAGCTTGAAACCATTTGGCCGGAACGTGCTGCTGAGGTAGGCGATACCCGCAATGCATTTAATGCCTATTTCACCGCAGCTAAAAAACTGTCGGGTGGCATGATCGACGGCACACTGGAACCATCGTTAATGTCGTCATCCATCGACACTATGAACACCGCTTTGGCGACAGCCCGCAAACTGATGCAGAAGTACAGCGATGATGGCCTTGAGGCGTTCAATCAGACGGTCGCCCAGTCTAATGAGGCCGCGCAGAATGCATTGTCTATCGGTTTGGTTGTTACTCTGGTAACGCTCGTGTTTCTCGCATTTGTTGCCTGGAGCACCAGCAGCTCAATCAATACCGCAGTGAACAGCCTTCTGACATCCCTGAAAGATATTGCTTCTGGTGAAGGGGATCTTACCCGGCGTATATCCAAATCATCCAATGATGAAATTGGCGAGGTGGTTGATTGGTTCAATCAGTTTGTCGACAAATTGCATCGCAGTATTGGTGAGGTGGTTGCAACCACCAGGCCTCTGAGTGGCGTATCCGGTGATCTTGGCAGCCTGACGTCTGAAACCTCACAGATTACCGAACAGCAAAACCGGGCAACCGAAGAAGTGTCATTTGTGGTCGATGAAATGGTTGCCAGTGTTAAAAATGTTTCCGTGAATGCCAGCTCCGCGGCTCAGGCGGCTCGGGAAGCAGATCAGGCAGCCAAGGAAGGTCGTACCATTGTGAATGATACGGTGAAAAGCATTAATGCTCTGGCCGGTGAAGTTGAGCGTGCCAGTGAAGTTATTCGCAAACTTGAAGCAGATACAGCAAACGTAGGCAGTATTCTGGATGTGATTAAAGGTATCGCCGAACAGACTAATCTGCTTGCATTGAACGCAGCCATTGAAGCCGCCCGCGCGGGTGAGCAGGGGCGGGGGTTTGCGGTGGTTGCTGATGAAGTACGAACACTGGCTTCACGAACCCAGGACTCGACGCAGGAAATTCAGGCGGTTATTGAAGAATTGCAGTCTGCTGCACGCTCAGCGGTTGAGGTTATGAGCTCCAGTAAAGAGCGGGCACAAACCAGTGTTAGCCAGGCGGCAAAAACTGATGAAAGTCTGCAGGCGATCACCAGTAAAGTTGAATCGATTACGGCGATGAACAGCCAGATCGCTTCCGCAACTGACCGTCAGGAACAGGCTGCTCACAGCATCAAAGATAACGTGGTCGGCATTAAAGATACCTCGGCGACAGCGATGGCCAGTATGCAAAAAGTGGCAGCGGCCAGTCGCTCATTGACGGAGATTGCGCAGACACTGCAGCGTATTACCGGGCAATTTAAAGTCTGAGAGAGTGGCTTGCTGAATAAAAAAAACCGGCATCTTGCCGGTTTTTTTATGGTCGCTGCTATTTCCATGGCCTGTCTATGCCAGCAGGCTACGGTCTCTGTTGTTCCATGCATCACGGCATCGTTGCAAGGCTGTATCAATATCATTGTTTCTTTCAATAGCGCACAGGGCCAGGGCTGCCGTCTGTAAGATAGCGCTGTTGGCATAAGTATTTTCTGCTTTCCCTTGCCATATCTGCGCCAGCCAGTCGATATCGGTGTTCTGGGGCTTATCATCAATGTGAGAGGCCAGTTTCGGAATGTGAATTTCACCGGCTTCTTGTGCAAAAAAGCTCTGCGCAGTGCAGTCGCGTTCCGGATTAACTTCAAACTCGCCACCTTCTCCTTTAATCACCAGAGCATCATTCTGATTCAGTCGGGCAGCATTGATGTGAGTGAACGCGTAATTTGGATGAAATACCCCCTGAACGCTGGCAATGCCTGCAGGGGCAATGGTCTTCATTACCGTATTGATTGGCGAGCGGACTCCGAGGATTGATTTCAGGGATAACCAGCGCTGCAGTTGCGGATTCAGCACAGAGCAGGGCAGATACATTAATGGCGCTGTTGTTGAAATCGACAAAATATCATTCAGTGTGTCTGCGACCGGCATTCTGAAGTGGGTAAAAACGTCGGCCATATAGAGGCGGCCGGAGGTATGGGCTTCGGTGCCATGAAACAGAATGCGATATCCCATCTGTGTCAGCAGTAGGGCTGACAGGAAACACCAGAATGGCTGACGACGTTTGCCAGCATAGCTTGGCCAGATCAGGTCGGCCGGAATATCAGCAGGCCATAGCTGATTAATAGCGGCAGCAAAGCCGGCCAGCTCTTCCGCGCTTTCTTCTTTGACGCGCATCAGCATGAAAATAGCGCCCAGCTGCTCTGGCTCATACTCACCGGCAAGCATCGTTTGCATGGTGAACTGAGCTTCTTCATAGGACATGCTGCGGCTGGCGTTTTTCCCGCGGGCCAGAATGCGGACGTAATCCGCCAGTTTGTGTTGCGAATTCAAAGGCAATTCTCCGGACGGGGCAGGCCTGCAATTTTGGCAGCCACTTTGGCCGGGCTGCCGGGGAATAATGTCAGCAGATAAATGCTGCCTGCTTTATCGGCACCGAGTGTCTGCTTAAGGTATTTGCTCAATGGGCGCATCGCCGGAGCAAGATCGTACTGTTGGTAAAAGTCACGAAGCGCCCAGAGGATTTCCCAGTGATCCGGAGTCAGCTCAATGCCTTCGCTTTGGGCCAGCTCAGCAGCAACGGCCTCTGACCAGTCGCCCAGATTCTGCAAAAAGCCGTCCTTATCGAGTTGTAATTCGCTCATGGAGTTATAACTTCCAGCTCAGGGTGCGGGGATATTGCAGGCAAAGTTCGACCCACTGTGCATCATCAATGGCTATGGCTCCAGGAATCTCTGACAGGCCTCTCTGGGTGCAGTCTGCGATGCGGTAGTAGCATGGATGACTGCTGTCCCAATTGGGCAGGGCGTATACGCCATCACCGATAAAGGCGATGGCATCTTCGCTGCTCAGGCTGCGTCTGAGATCATTTAAGCTGGATAGCTGACTGGTAAATAGCAGGTGCAGGGTCATATTAAAAACTCAGACAGTATTGGGCGCTGCTCAGTAACGATGGAATTTGAGGGTTGCTGAGAGGCTGAGCCAGTTTGTTTATGCTGGCCGCTGGGATATTGAATGCCTGCAGGTCATCTTCAGCATAATAAACCGTCTCGCAGTCATACATTGGCAAGGCATTGATGATTTTTGCAGGCGATTTCCCGCCAGGCTTGCGCGCTTCCTGAGTGTTCAGCAGCCAGAATATGCCGGCTCCCTGAAACAGCAGGCTGATTTTATGCTCAAAGGCCGCCAGTGCCATTGCCATTTCCAGTGCTTCCGGGTCATTCCCCGGGGCGGTGCGAATTAAAATACAAACAGTGCTCATAAGCCCTCAGAAGTCGATGATACGGTCAGAATCCAGCGCTGCTTCAGCCATTTCGCCCAGCCCTGCAAGCTCAAAGCCTTCAGCCAGAGTGTCTGTGGGCAGGTTGTAACGTTGCTGCTCTGTTTTGTCGACCACACCCCGACGCAAGGCGTTAGCAATACAGACCTGTAGTGAAAAACCATGCTCAGTAGCTAGGGCCTGCCACTGCTGACTGATGGACGGCTGCCCCTGCACTGGATTCTGTGTGCCCAGAGCGGCAAAAACAGCGTCCTGATAGAAAAACACGCGCTGCAGAGTATGTCCCTGTGAGAGCAGGGATCGGGCAAATTGCTGCGCCAGAGTATGGGATATGCCGGAGTGCGGACTCTGGGTCAGAAGTAGCGAAAACGTGGCCATAACATGGGTCCGGAAAGGTTGATGCTATGGTAATCGGCTGTGCCAATAATGCAAAGCGGAGGTTGATTTTGCCGCTATCGTGTTGATTTATAAAAAAAAGTATTGACCCAAATTCTGGATTCAGTATTATACGCGCACTGTTCGGAGGGATGGCTGAGCGGTTAAAAGCACCGGTCTTGAAAACCGGCATAGGTTAATCCCTATCTAGGGTTCGAATCCCTATCCCTCCGCCAAATACCAAAAGGCCAGCGCATGCGCTGGCCTTTTTTTATGCCTGAAAAGCTCAGGAAAGAGCTGCCTGGATGAGCAGGTACAAGCTACAGCCCGCAACCAGTGTGATAGCCAGCCACTCGGCCTGATAGATTTTTGCCAATAAGGCAGGGGAGACAGAAACCTCATCCTGATGTGAGGAGGAACGTTTGATAATCATGATGCAATTCCACTGCGATGACCTGCAGTAAGAATGACTTAGGTTTTATGCCGGTGATGTTGTAGTCGTGTACATATTCTGTATCGCTGAGTAATCAGTCACCGGCGTTGTGTGATTATCTTTTACCCAGCATTTCATTGATAAATTCACATACTGACCGCCCCAGGGCGTTCAGGTTGTATCCCCCTTCGAGGATGGCCATCCACGGAATATTGCGCGAGGCGGCATATTCCTGAATCCAGCGCCCAATCCAGCGATAGTCGTCGTCCAGCAGGCATAGCTCAGCCATAGGGTCATCCCGGTGAGCATCGAATCCGGCCGAGACAATAATCACCTCGGGTGCGAAGCCACGCAGCGCGGGTGCCCAAGATTCTTCGACTTTGCTGCGGAATTCATCGCTGCCGGCGCCGGCATTCAGATGAACGTTAATCAGGTTGCTGTATTTATCGATCTGATAGTGGGAGTAGGGGTAAAACGGGTGCTGAAAGCTTGAGCAGATTAAAAACCGGGGATCGTTTTTAAGAATGTCGACGGTGCCATTGCCCTGGTGTGCATCAAAGTCGAGGATGGCTACGCGCTGCGCATGGTGAACTTCTGCTGCCCGCAGTGCTGTAATTGCGACATTGTTAAAAAAGCAGAATCCCATACTTTTACGGTGTTCAGCATGATGACCCGGTGGGCGCACGGAAACAAAAGCGTTGTCATACTTACCCGCCATAATGTCGTCCAGTGCCAATGTGCTGGTGCCGACAGAATAGAGAGCTGCATCAAGGCTGCCGGAGGACATTGGTGTATCCTCGTCGACATAAATATGACCCTGCTTGGGCTGAATCAGCTGTAGCTGGTCAACATAGCCTGGGCTGTGGGCGCGCAGGATATCTGGCTTATGCGCGGTCTGACCGTCAAGAATGGTTAGCTGATCCCACACTCCTCGCGATTTGAGCTGCTGCTCAATCGCCAGAATACGCATGGCGTGTTCCGGATGTTCATCGCCGGTATCGTGCTCAAAATGCTGCTGGAAGGAGTAGTAGGCTGTGGTCATATGAGGTAGTTTTTGTCTTTTTGTGTGCCCAGTGTATATAGGGCCAGTGTTTACGCCAACTAAACTTAAGGATCATTCCTTATGGGAACCCGCTCTCTCGAGTTATTTTTTCAGCCCAAAACAATTGCCGTCATCGGTGCCTCTGAGCGGGTCGGCAGTCTCGGCGGTGCCATTGTGCGCAATCTGGTCAATGGCGAATACCCCGGTGTGATCATTCCGGTGAACTCGCGCGGCTATAAAGAAGTGTACGGCATACCGGCTTTGTCCCGCATAGGGCAGATTGATGGTGCTGTCGATCTGGCCATTATCTGTACTCCGGCGGAAACCGTCCCGAAGATTATTAAGCAGCTTCACAGTAAGAATGTTGGTGCTGCTATGCTGCTGACCGGTGGTATTGCCCGAACCCGTTCCTGGCAGTTCCGGCCATCGTCTGACCGTCTGAATCAGGTTATCCAGCAGACCCGGATGCGCATACTGGGCCCTGATTGTCTGGGCATGGTCATTCCCGGGCGTAAGCTGAACGCCAGCTTTCTTCATGTGCCGGTACGCAGCGGACACATTGCCTACGTCGGGCAATCGGGCACGCTGGCTTCCGGTGTTATGGATTGGGCATTCAGCCGTAATATCGGTTTTTCTCACGTGCTGACGCTGGGTAAGAGTCAGGACGTAACCCTGCCGGATCTGATCGACTACATCGTGCAGGAGCCTCAGGTACGCACACTGCTGATTCAGCTGGACGAAATAGGCTCTGGCAAAGCACTGATCCGTGCGTTGCGGGCCGCCTCCCGGCATAAGCTGGTACTGGCGGTTAAGAGCAATCGCTTTCAGGAAAACCCATTAAACCGCATTGCCAGCCCGAAAGGGCTGCGTTCCCGTGATGCGTTGGTGGATGAAACTCTGGCCCGTGCCGGTGTGTTGCGGGTATCGGCCACTGATGAACTGTTTGATTGCGTCGATGCCCTGAGTCGTCGACGCGAAAGTTTTGGTCCGCGTCTGGCAATCATCGCTAATGGTCGCGGACCGGCGATACTGGCTATGGACCGGCTGTTGCACGACAAGGGAAGACTGGCAACACTGTCAGAAGACACCCGTACCCATCTGCGCAGCCTGTTGCCTGAATATGTGAAAACCGACAATCCGGTGCTGCTGAATCCGGAGCTGAAGCCGCAGCAGCTGGCGGCAGTTGCCAATACGCTGCTGCGCGACAAGCAGGTTGATGCCTTACTGGTCATCTACATTCCGAGTCTTGGCTCAGACCCGCTGGCCAACGCCGAAACACTGGTCAAAATCGCTCAGCACAGCAATAAAAGCGTGCTGACCAGCTGGATGGGGGAGTACTCGGTGGAAGCTGCGCGCGAATGCTTCGACCAGCATGGCATTCCCACCTTTGATACACCGGATAATGCCATTAAGTCTTATATGTACATGGTGCAGCACCAGCGTACCCAGGATCTGTTGCGCGAGACGCCGGAGAGTCTTGAAATTCCGATTTCTTCCGTGCACACCGAGGTCGATAAAGCCATTCTGGCGGTTCATCGCCCCGGTGATTACCTGCTGCCGGATCAGGCCTGGGATCTGCTCAATGCCTATGGTTTCTCCTGTGCAGAAAACCGCTATCGCGCCTCGCTGTCGGAGTTGCTGAGCGTAGCGGAAGAAGTCAAAGGCCCCTGGGTATTACGGGTACACCACCGTGATTACCTCTATCCCTTTGCTTACGGCAACAACCCACGCGAGCGTCTGCGTTCGGTGGCGCGCGAGCTGAAAACCATTGAAGACGTCACCAATGCCGCAGAGGATCTGGAAAGTAAGATTGCCACGGCCTTTCCGAACAGTCCGGTGCTGGGTTACACCCTGCAAACCATGCACAGGGCGCTGGACAACCTGCAATTTTCTTTTGGTATTGGCCGCGATTCTGAAATCGGCCCTTACCTGTTCTTTGGTGGTGGTGGCTCCACTGCCGACATCCTGGTGGACCGTCAGGTGGCATTGCCGCCGCTGAATGCCAATCTGGCGGAAAAACTGATTAAACGCAGCCACTTTTATCAGGTGCTGAGTGAGCGTTCTGACAATATTGAGCGTGAACTGGTAACACTGGAGCGCTGGCTGGTTGCGCTGTCACATATGGCGCTGAACCATCCGTGGATGGCGGGCTTTGAAGTGAACGCCATCCGCCGTCAGGTGGGTCGCTATATGGTGATTGGTGTGGCTGGCGAGGTGGGGCATTCGGCGAAAAGCGCCATCATGCCTTATCCGAAAGAGCTGGAAAGCCAGTATGAAAGCCGTAATGGCCACGCCTACGATGTGCGCCCGATCCGTGCTGAAGATGAACCGGCGCTGGAACGCTTTTATCAGCGCCTGAGTCCGGAATCGCTGCGCCTGAGATTCTTCTCGGCACGCCGCCAGTTTGATCACCGGGAACTGGCGCGCTTCACGCAGATTGATTATGACCGTGAGATGGCCTTTGTCGCGCTGCGCGAAGGGGAATTGTACGGTGTGGTGCGGGTGTATATCGATGCCGATGATGTCGCGGCGGAGTTCTCGGTTATTATCGATGACAACTGTCGCGGAGAAGGGCTGGGGCTGCGGCTGATGCAGGGCATTATTGGCTACCTGACCGAGCGTGGCGTGCTGCAGATTTTCGGCACCGTTCTGCCGCATAATGGTGGCATGCTGAAGCTGGCAGAGCGTCTGGGCTTCAGTGCGCACCACAATATGGATGAGGGGGTTGTGGAAGTGGGTAAGAATCTGAACCCGCTTAAATACGCCTGGCAGAGAAAACGAATGTACCCTCTGTGAACGGTTTGTTATATTTCCGCAGATAACAACGACAGTGCCATGATGCATTGCGCTGCTGAGATTGTGTAATAACGGGGTGGTCCCTTGATTAAAGTGCTGGTTGTCGATGACCATGAGCTGGTTCGCTCAGGTATCTCTCGTCTGCTGACAGACGCAAAGGGAATTGAAGTAGTCGGTGAAGCAGCAAGTGGTGAGGAGGCGGTTCAGTTCGCCAAAGAGCACTCACCCGACATTATTCTTATGGATATCCGCATGCCGGGTATTGGTGGGCTTGAGGCCACCCGCAAGATTACGCGTCATAATCCGGAAATTCAGGTGATTGCGGTCACTGCCTGTGATGACAATCCTTATGCCACGCGTCTGTTGCAGGCCGGGGCTGCGGGCTATATCACCAAGGGTGCAGACGCGGATGAAATGGTTCGCGCCATTATGAAGGTGAAGAGCGGGCAGAAGTACATCAGTCCGGATATTGCTCAGCGTATGGCCCTCAAGCCATTCCAGCAGGATCAGACGTCACCTTTTGATGAGCTTTCAGAGCGGGAAATGCAGATTACGCTGATGATTGTTGGTTGTCAGAAGGTCGCTGAAATCAGTGAAAAGCTGTTCCTCAGTCCTAAAACCGTCAACAGCTACCGCTACCGGATTTTCGAAAAACTCGAAATCGACAGCGATGTTGAACTGACTCTGCTGGCTATGCGCCACGGTCTGGTGGATCCTGCGGCGACCGCCTGATGGCAGACTTTGATATCAGCGCATTTCTGCAGACCCTGACCCAGCGGGCCGGGGTTTACCGCATGTTCGCGGCCGACGATGAATTGCTTTACGTCGGCAAAGCCAAGAATCTTAAAAACCGTGTTTCCAGTTATTTCCGTGCCCGTGGTCTGAACAGCAAGACGGTTGCGCTGGTCAGCCGTATTGATCATATCGAAGTGACCGTCACCGCCAGCGAGGCGGAAGCGCTGCTGCTTGAACAAACGCTGATCAAACAGCACAAGCCGCAGTACAACATCCTGCTGAAAGACGATAAATCTTATCCCTTTATTCACCTGTCAGAGCACGACTTCCCTTTGCTGGCTTACAGAAGAGGGAAAAAACGCCGCGATGGCCGCTTGTTTGGCCCTTACCCGAATGCCGGCGCGGCGCGTGACACCCTGAATTACCTGCAACGATTATTTTTGCTGCGTTCCTGCGAAGACAGTTATTTCAATCACCGCAGCCGGCCCTGTCTGCAGTATGAGATCAAGCGCTGCTCTGCACCCTGTGTCAATAAAATCAGCCAGCAGGATTACCAGCAAAGCGTACGGCAGGCGACACTGTTTTTACAGGGTAAAAGTCAGGAGTTGCTGCAGGAACTGCAAACGCAGATGCTGGCAGCGGCCGAAACCCTGGATTTTGAAAAAGCCGCCGCGTTGCGCGATCAGATTGAGCTGTTGCGCCAGACTCAGGAAAAACAGTTTGTCGATGCCGGGCAGGGTGAAGCGGATGCCTGGGCTATTATTGAGTGGCAGAATGTTCTCTGCATTCACCGTCTGGCGTTCCGTCAGGGACGATTGGTGGCGAGTAAAAATTACTATCCGGAGAATCCGGCCGGTGAAAGCGATGAGCAGTTATTGCTGGATTTTATCAGTCAGTTTTATCTGGCTGACCATGCCCTTGAAGGTATTCCGCGTGATCTGGTCGTGGATGTCGGCGATGAAGATGTTGCCCCCTTACTGGAGGCATTGCGCTTGCACCGTCAGGCAAGGGTTCAGCACAGTCGCGGTGGACGTGGGCAGAACCGCAAGTGGCTGCATATGGCCAGCGAGAATGCCCGCACCGGTGCGCAGACAAAAATCTCCGGTCATCAGGCAGCACTGAATAAACTCAGTCAGGTTGCACAATTGCTGAATCTGGCCGAGCCACCCAAACGCATCGAGTGTTTTGATATCAGCCATGCGCAGGGCGAGGCGACTTACGCATCCTGCGTTGTGTATGGCGAAGAAGGTTTAATGAAACAGCGCTACCGGCGCTTCTCAATTAAAGGCGTTGTTGCCGGTGATGATTATGCCGCACTGGAGCAGGCGGTCACCCGCCATCTGACACGCCTGAAAGAGCAGGATGATTTGCCCGGCTTGCTGTTGATCGACGGGGGGAAAGGCCAGATAGGCAGGATTCAGGAAGTGCTGCAGCGTCTGCAATTGAGTTCATTGCCAGCCTTTGGTATCTCAAAAGGAGAGACCCGTAAGTCGGGCTGGGAATTCTTGTGGGAAGCCGGTGCTACACAACCTATAATGCCCGACGCCCATCATGAGGGATTCCGTTTGCTGCAATGGGTGCGTGATGAAGCACACCGTTTTGCCATTACCGGGCATCGTAAAGCCCGGGCAAAATCGCGCAGTCAGTCGGATGTGGATTCTCTGACAGGCGTTGGCCCTAAGCGCCGGCGTGAACTGCTGCTGCATTTTGGCAGTCTGAAAAACATGCGCAGCGCACCGCGCGAAGAGTTGGAAAAGGTTCCAGGCATTAGTAAAAAACTTGCCGAACAGATATTCATGCAATTACACGGCGAGTAACGGAGATACGTTTTAATGAATTTGCCCAACATACTGACCCTGAGCCGCATTCTGATGATTCCGCTGATGGTGGTCAGTTTTTACTGGTTTGGCCCGGACGGGAAGATCGGGGCCGCCGTGTTGTTTGCACTAGCCGCCGTTACCGATTGGTTTGATGGTTATCTGGCGCGTAAGCTCAATCAGACAACCCCGCTGGGTGCCTTCCTCGATCCGGTGGCTGATAAGCTGATTGTAGCGGTCGCGCTGGTACTGCTGGTCGAAAACTTTGCCAGTATGTGGCTGACCATTCCGGCATCCATTATTGTTGGCCGGGAAATTGTGATCTCAGCCCTGCGCGAGTGGATGGCTGAGCTGGGCAAAAGGGCCAATATTGCCGTTAGTTATGTCGGTAAAGTAAAAACGGCACTGCAGATGGCTTCTATTACCATTCTGATGGCATCCGGTGATCATCAGCTGTTAATTGAAGCGGGTTATGTGACCCTTTATCTGGCTGCGGTACTGACCATCTGGTCCATGCTGGTTTATCTGCGTGCTGCCTGGCCGGAACTGCGTGCCAAGGCATAAATCGTCTAAGTGCTTAAAAAGTAAGAAAAAACACTTGACTCTCAGGCTGCTCCATTTAAAATGCGCAGCACTTAAGCGGGAATAGCTCAGTTGGTAGAGCACAACCTTGCCAAGGTTGGGGTCGCGAGTTCGAGTCTCGTTTCCCGCTCCAAATTTTCATTGCACTCAATGAATCTCGGCGCGATAGCAAAATGGTTATGCTGCGGATTGCAAATCCGCCGATGCCGGTTCGATTCCGGCTCGCGCCTCCAAATTCGGTGATCCCGACATTCGCCGAGCTGCGCGGCAAGATGCCCCGGTGGTGAAATTGGTAGACACAAGGGATTTAAAATCCCTCGGCCTATGGCTGTGCCGGTTCGACTCCGGCCCGGGGCACCATTTCTAGCATTCGCAGTACTCCTCCTTTTTAAAAACATCCGATGTGTTCTGCGATCGCAGCTTCAGGGATAATACCTGATACTCTGTTAATTTCCGGCTGAGACATCGTTTATGTTCAATTACATCGAACCTGTATTCCGTCCCCCCAGCGAAGCCCGCTCCCTTATTTTGCAAGTCACCAATGGCTGCTCGTGGAATCAGTGTACTTTCTGCGATATGTACACTCAGCCGCAAAAAAAATTCCGTGCCCGTGACGAAGCCGATGTGCTGAATGAAATCCGTCAGGCGGCTGCTCTGGGTCCGCGTTTTGAAAAAGTCTTCCTGGCCGATGGTGACGCCATGGTGCTGCCGGTACGCCGCCTCACGAATATTCTGCTGGCCATTAAAGAGCATTTGCCCTGGGTTAGGCGGGTGGGGGCTTATTGCCTGCCGCGCAATATCCGTAAAAAGTCGGCGGAAGAAATGACCGAGTTGCGCAGGCTGGGGTTGGGTATTCTTTATGTCGGCGCCGAAAGTGGTGACGATGAGGTGCTGGGTTTTATTAAAAAAGGGGAAACCTGGCAGAGTACGCTGGATGCACTGTTAAAAATAAAGCAGGCCGGCATTCAGTCATCGGTGATGATCCTGAACGGTATGGGTGGTGTTGCCTACAGTGAGCAGCATGCGCGTAACTCCGCTCTGCTGATGAATGAGGCGCAGCCGGATTTTCTATCAACATTAATTGTCAGCTATCCGCTTGGCGATCAGCGCGTTGTCGAGGGTTTTAACGGCAACTACCAGCTTCCGGATCAGCATGATTTGTTTGTCGAACTGCGCGAGTTGATTTCTCATCTGGAGTTAACCAATACGGTTTTCCGCAGCGACCATGCATCCAATTATCTGCCGTTAAAAGGCACGCTTGGCGCCGATAAGTCCGCTATGCTGGCTCAGCTGGATATGGCGATTAATAATCCGGAACGTATTCGTCTGCGTCAGGAATGGCAAAGGGGGTTGTGATGAATCTGAATGCCTTGCAGCAACAGCTTGGCCTTGAAACTGAAAATCAGTATCCACCGGTCGAAAAATGGCACCCGCAATTATCCGGCGATATGGATATGGTTATTCGTCGTGATGGTACCTGGTGGCATGAAGGTGTGCAGATAAAACGTGAAAAACTGGTGCGCTTATTTGCCAGCATCCTGCGCAAAGAAGGTGATGAATATTTCCTGCTGACCCCGGTCGAAAAATGGCGCATCAGTGTTGAGGACCGGCCGTTATTGATTGTAATGATTGAGCGTGTGGATGAAAGCATACGCGCCATCACCAATAGCGGAGATGTTGTAACCATCGGGCAGGAGCATCCTCTGTTAATGAGCGAACTGGATGGTGTTCTGTTGCCGGAAGTAAATGTCCGGGCTGATCTGTATGCGCGTTTTTCCCGCAATGCGTTTTACGATCTCAGTGATATGGCCCATGAGGATAATAATGGACGCTATTTTGTTACCAGTGAGGGACGTAAATATTTTTTATCCTGATCCGGAGTAATTATAAAAATAAGACCTGCGTGAAGGTCTTATTCATTCCGGAACATTTGTTTTAATGGTTAATTCTGAATATTTTCCCGCTTTTGTTTTTTAGCTTGAACCCTGCATAAGCGCTCCTTACATTGCCGCCAATTCAATAATAACGAACACCATGGACGGCTATGCGCTACATTTTTCCTCTCTGTTTTTTATCTCCGTGCCTTGCTTTTGCTGCTCTGGACCCGGTTAGCGATACACAATTGGCTGATATTTCCGGACAGGACGGCATCACCATTGTTACATCTGCGCGGCTTACTGTTGGTCAGATTGAATATCGGGATGAAGGCCGCCTGCAGATCAACCAGGTTGCGTTGGGTGGTGCCAGCAGAAGCAGCTATTTTGGCAAAGACTGGGGGTACAGTTCGCGCTCTGGCGATCGCCTTGATGGAATGATGATGACAGTCGATGTTCTTCCTGATGGTGACATCGTGCTGTCTGCTTTTGTTGATCCCGGGCTGGGCGGAGGGGTGATTGATTTTGGGCTGTCGACCGGCCAGATCGCTTTATCTTCAGCGGATAATGCACACAGTGCTGCGCTGATTAACTCCGTTAGTATCGCCGGGCTGGCAACGCAATACCGGATGAAAGTGGATGCACAGACGACGGATATTCAAATCCAGATGGCGATGGGGATTGCTGGTCTGGATGTTGATGCAACCCCGCTGGGTATTAATGTACGCAATATGGTTCTGGCTAATCATACCTATTTTGAATCTCTGGAAGACTGGGGTTCTTCTGCGTTGTCATTATCGGATGTGCAATTGCCTGTTGGCATTAATATCCATGCCAGCGATCTTGGGCTGGATATTCGTCTGGTTAATTTTTTTGCCGATATGAACGTTGAAGCTATTGAGCTGGCGCAGGAAAGTATTGGCAGAGTAGCGGTGGATGATCTCAATCTTGGTGGATTAAATATGCGCATCAGTGGGCATTTGTAAGGTACCGGAGGCTGAATAAATGGCGTGAAAACAAAGGAGCAAAACTCCTTTGTTTTATCTGCAATAACGTTTCTACATATTCGGATAGTTCGGACCGCCGGCACCCTCTGGGGTTACCCAGGTGATGTTCTGAGACGGATCTTTGATGTCGCAGGTTTTACAGTGAACGCAGTTCTGAGCATTGATCTGAAAATGCTTGCCGTTTTCGTCTTCTGTTATTTCATACACGCCAGCAGGGCAGTAGCGCTGAGCAGGCTCATCCCATTCAGGCAGGTTAACGCTCAGTGGAATGGAAGCGTCTTGCAGTTTCAGGTGGCATGGCTGATCTTCTGCGTGGTTTACATTGCTGATAAAAACAGAGTCCAGCCGGCTAAAGCTCAGCTTGCCGTCTGGTTTCGGGTAATCGATCTGCGGGCTCTTGGCAGCGGGTTTCAGTGCGGTGTGATCGGGTGTGGTGTCATGCAGGGTGAATGGCACTGGCAGAATGTTCTGATCGATAAAGTTAAAGGCTGCGCCGCCAAATACTCCGAATTTATGCATGGCCGGGGCGAAGTTGCGGCTGCGCTGCAGCTCTTTGCAGGCCCAGGATGCTTCGAAGGCAGTAGTGAATTCTGTAATTTCATCGTGCTCACGCCCACGGCTTAAGGCGGCGACTATTTCTTCGGCGGCAACCATGCCGCTTTTCATTCCGGTATGAACACCTTTTATTTTGGCAAAATTCAGTGTGCCGGCGTCGCAACCTATCAGCAAGCCACCGGGGAATGTCATTTTCGGCAGGCAATTAATCCCGCCTTTGGCTGCAGCTCTGGCGCCATAAGAAACCCGCTTGCCGCCCTGTAAGTATTGCTTTAACACCGGGTGATGTTTCAGGCGCTGAAATTCATTAAACGGGCTCAGGTGTGGATTGCTGTATGACAAATCGGTAAACAGCCCGACCACCGCCTGATTATTTTCAGTGTGGTATAAAAAAAATCCGCCGGCAGTGGATGATCCCATCAGTGGCCAGCCGGTACCGTGCAGTACCAGTCCTTTATGGTGTCTGGCGGGGTCGAGGTCCCACAGCTCTTTAATACCAAGCGAGTAATGCTGAGGATCTTTACCGGCATCCAGTTTGAATTCGGCAATCAGGCGCTTGCCCAGGTGGCCGCGGCAGCCTTCGGCAAATACGGTGTACTTGGCGCGCAGTTCCATGCCCGGTACGTGTTCATCTTTTGGCTGACCGTTATGGTTAACACCCATGTCGCCGGTAATGATGCCTTTAATGACACCATCTTCGAGGATGTATTCTGCGGCGGTAAAACCGGGGTAGATTTCTACGCCGAGGTCCTCAGCCTGTTTGGCCAGCCAGCGGCAAAGGCTGCCGAGCGAGACGATATAATTCCCCTGGTTATGCATGGTTCGTGGTATGGCCCAGTGTGGCGCTTTAATACTTCTTTTTTGTGTCGTCAGGAAATAAATATCATCGTGTGTTACTGCGACATTGAGTGGGGCTCCCCGTGCTTTCCAGTCAGGAAAAAGTTCTTTCAGTGCGCGGTCTTCGATTACGGCGCCAGACAGAATATGGGCGCCAATTTCCGAGCCTTTTTCTACCAGGCAAACGGAAATATCCTGTCCGGCGGCAGAGGCTGATTGTTTAATACGGCATGCGGCTGACAATCCGGCAGGGCCGCCACCAACGATTACCACATCGTATTCCATTGTTTCTCTTTTCATTGCGTTCTCCTCTGAGACTTCACCTGCTGGTAACGGTCAGAGTAAGCAAAGCGGTGCGGCTTGTTATCACCCCTGGGGGTGATAACCGCTATCAGGCGGGGGTGAAATTACGGTGATCTGTCGTCCTGGCTGAGGAGTTTATGCAATGCTTCGGTTCGGTTTTCCACGCCGATTTTTCCGTACAGATTACGGATATGCACCTTCAGTGTATTGAGTGAAATATGCAGTTGGCGGGCAATTTCTTTGTTAGGGTGCCCCTGACTTACCAGCGCCAGTACCTGCTGTTCACGCGAGGTCAGCAGGGCGTCAAAGGCCAGAGAGGTGTGGGGCTGCTCTTGTATCTGCGGCACGTGTTGATGTACGGAATGCTCTGGCGGAAAAGACGCCAGCCAGGTGGGCAGCAGGGTATTAATTTCATCATCACTTGCAAGCAGTTGTAACAACAGTGTCTCTGCTTTATCCCAGTCCCGGAGTTGTAGTCTTTGTTCCAGTGCTTCCTGCAGATAGCCATTTTGCTCGAACCATTGCGCTGCCGTATTGCGTCCCTGTTGCCGGACTTCCGTACTCAGGTTGTTAAAGTGTTGCAGCAGAAAGCGGCGAAACAGATCATGATAGCGGAACCATACGCCGTGATTGTCCAGTGGCAGCAGAAACAGGTTGTGGCGATCAAGATGGCTGATTACGGCCAGGCTGTCATTGCGTCCCGTCAGTGCATTGCACAGGCCAGCGGTGAAGCGTGGTACGGCCGCGCTCAGCAGTAAAAAGTGCTGAATGTCGGGGCTTTGTTGTGAGTACACCTCATCAAGCAGATAGTCGGCAATGTCGCGTTGCAATGAAAGGCCGGGCTGCTTATGGCGGTTGTGGTCACTCTCTGCCTGGTGGTTTTCGACGGCAGGAAGTGGCATTGAAGCCGTTTTCTGCAATGACAACCCAATCAGTTGCAGGCCGGCAATCCAGCCTTCGGTTTCCTGAAAATAAAGCTGACTCTGCCTGCCACTGATTGGCAGGCTCATTGTCTGTTGCAGAAAGCGGTTGCTGTCTTCTGCGGAGAAGCGCAACTGGTGCTGATCAATCTCGACCAGCTGATTGCTGGCGCGCCGTCTGGCCAGCGCCAGATCAGGCGCGCTGCGTGAAGTAATAACAATGCGCAGTGACGGTGGCAGGTGGTTAAGAAAGCTGTTGAATTGCCCGCTCAGCTCCGGTGTTGCGACCAGGTGAAAATCATCCAAAACCAGTGTTATTGCATCGCGTGGTGAGGATGGGCTGATAGCGTCCAGCTCATTGAGCAGCGCAATAAGGGCATTTTCCAGTGCGTGTTCGTTTTGATTGTCTCTCAACAGCTGCAGAGGGTGTTCGCCACAGCCGGGGGATGCCTGATTCAGTGCGGTGATAAAGTAGCGCCAGAAAATCCCCGGAGCCGCCTGAGTATCATCCAGCGCCAGCCATGAAAAGGTATGCGGAGAATGGTGCAGCCACTGGCTGATCAGTGTGGTTTTGCCATAGCCTGCGGGGGCTGAAATCACTACCAGCTGGCCGCCCTCGCTGCTGTTCAGGATTTGCAGCAGAGGCTCGCGCTGTACAATATTTTTTCTCAGTGGCGGAATGTAGAAGCGGGTTTTCAGCAGCATGGTGGTTTCTTATTGTCGAAAAAAAAGCGGGCAAGGCCCGCTTTCTTTTGTGAACAGCTTACATGTTCGGATAGTTCGGACCGCCAGCACCTTCCGGGGTTACCCAGGTGATGTTCTGAGACGGATCTTTAATATCACAGGTTTTGCAGTGAACACAGTTTTGTGAGTTGATCTGGAAGCGCTTGCCGTTTTCGTCTTCCACAATCTCGTACACACCGGCAGGGCAGTAGCGCTGCGCAGGCTCGTCCCACTTAGGCAGGTTAACGCTCAGCGGAATGGAAGCGTCTTTCAGCTTCAGGTGGCACGGCTGATCTTCGGCGTGGTTTACGTTACCGATGAAGACGGAATCCAGTTTGGCGAACGAAATTTTGCCATCCGGTTTCGGATAGTTAATTTTCGCGCATTCTGCTGCTGGCTTCAGGGTTGCATAATCCGGCGTGGTGTCATGCAGGGTGACCGGGATCGGGAAGATGTTCTGGTCAATGAAGTTGAAAGCAGCGCCGCCGAACATGCCGAACTTATGCATTGCCGGGCCGAAGTTGCGGCTGCGGTGCAGTTCCTGATAAGCCCATGAAGCTTCGAAGGCGGCCGTGAATTCGGTTACTTCATCGTTGGCACGACCAGCCTGAATAGCCTTGAACAGCTCTTCAGCAGCCACCAGGCCGCTCTTCATGGCGGTGTGGGTGCCTTTAATCTTGGCAAAGTTCAGGGTGCCGGCATCACAACCAACCACCAGGCCGCCCTGGAAGGTCATTTTAGGCAGGCAGTTCAGGCCGCCTTTGGTGATTGCGCGGGCGCCATAGGATACGCGCTTGCCGCCTTCCAGATACTGCTTGATCACCGGATGGTGCTTCATGCGCTGGAATTCATCGAAAGGGCTTACGTGAGGGTTGCTGTACGACAGGTCAGTGATCAGACCAACCACTACCTGGTTGTTTTCAGCGTGGTACAGGAAGAAACCACCGGATGAGGCGGATTCATTCAGCGGCCAGCCGGCGCCGTGCAGTACCAGACCTTCCTGATGCTTGGCAGGATCAATGTCCCACAGCTCTTTAATACCGATACCGTAGTGTTGTGGATCTTTGCCTTCGTCCAGTTTGAATTCGGCGATCAGGCGCTTGCCCAGGTGGCCGCGGCAGCCTTCAGCAAATACGGTGTATTTGGCACGCAGTTCCATGCCTGGTACGTACTCATCTTTTGGCTGGCCGTCATGACCTACGCCCATGTCGCCGGTCACGATGCCTTTAATGGCGCCGTCTTCGACGATGTACTCGGCGGCGGTAAAGCCCGGGTAGATTTCTACACCGAGGTTTTCAGCCTGCTCAGCCAGCCAGCGACATACATTACCCAGAGATACGATGTAGTTGCCATCGTTGTGCATCGGTTTAGGGATGGCCCAGTGTGGAGTCTTGATCGACTTCTCATCGCTGGTCAGGAAGTAAACTTCATCACCTTTAACAGGCACATTGAGCGGGGCGCCCATTTCTTTCCAGTCAGGGAACAATTCGGCCAGGGCGCGGTCTTCTATAACCGCACCGGACAGGATATGAGCGCCAACTTCGGAGCCTTTCTCAACCAGACAAACAGACAGTTCCTGTCCGGCGGCTTCGGCTAATTGCTTGATACGACATGCGGTTGACAGGCCGGCAGGGCCGCCGCCAACGATCACTACATCGTATTCCATTACTTCACGTTGCATATTGATCTCCTCGAAATGAGCTGGGAGCTACTGAGCTATCACGGACTCTGGTGCACTGAATAATTGTGCCCGGCGATTGTTTTGCCATGCCAGGCGGGCCATATAAAGGTGCCTGCCTGAGAGTCAAAATGGCCGCCATTATACGTTGGGTTAAACACTAGGCAACTGATTTGACAGGAAAATAGCCTGAATGCCCCGGTCTTTGTGGGCTTCAGCAATGCTGCTATTGACGCTCGCGGTAAACATCCGAATAATGTGGCGCGCTGGAAAGGGCTCCTGATATGACTGTGTCATCCTGTCGGCGTGGTAATTTTGCCCTTTATTCATCCACCAAGTTAAATACGAGGAATCTATGAAGGTTCTTGTCGCTGTTAAACGCGTAATCGATTACAACGTAAAGGTTCGCGTCAAGCCAGATAACTCAGATGTTGATCTGACCAACGTTAAAATGGCTATGAACCCATTCTGTGAAATCGCAGTGGAAGAAGCGGTACGTCTGAAAGAAAAAGGCGTCGCTACTGAAGTGGTTGTGGTTTCTATCGGCCCTAAAGTGGCTCAGGAACAGATCCGTACTGCTCTGGCACTGGGTGCCGATCGTGGCATCCTGATCGAGACTGAAGAAAAACTGGAGTCTCTGACCGTTGCCAAACTGCTGAAAGCCGTTGTGGAAAAAGAACAGCCTCAACTGGTACTGATGGGTAAGCAAACCATCGACAGCGACAACAACCAGACCGGCCAGATGCTGGGCGCACTGACCAATATGGCTCAGGGTACTTTCGCTTCTGAAGTGGCCGTTGATGGCGACAAAGTAAACGTGACCCGTGAAATCGACGGTGGTCTGCGTACTGTTGCTCTGAAACTGCCTGCCATCGTAACGACCGATCTGCGTCTGAACGAGCCTCGCTACGCTTCTCTGCCAAACATCATGAAAGCCAAGCGCAAGCCTCTGGATGTGACTACTCCTGCAGATCTGGGTGTGGCTATGACCTCCACTCTGTCTCTGGTTAAGGTTACTCCACCGGCCGAGCGTCAGGCTGGCATTAAAGTCGGCAGCGTAGAAGAGCTGGTCGAAAAACTGAAGAACGAAGCCAAAGTGCTGTAAGAGAGGATTGTGTAATGGCTATTTTAGTAATCGCAGAGCACGATAACGCTACTCTGAAAGGCGCAACCCTGAACGTTGTAACTGCTGCTGCCGCTATCGGTGGTGATGTGGTTGTTCTGGTTGCCGGCAGCAACTGTGGTGCCGCTGCTGAAGCTGCTGCCAAAGTGGCTGGCGTGAGCAAAGTTCTGGTTGCAGACAATGCAGCCTATGAATATCAGCTGGCTGAAAACATGGGTGAGCTGGTTGCCGAACTGGGCAAGGAATACAGCCACATCCTGGCTGCAGCGACCACAACCGGTAAAGACTTCCTGCCACGCGCAGCTGCTCTGCTGGATGTGAACATGCTGTCTGAAGTGACTGCTGTTGTTGATGCGGACACCTTCTCCCGTCCTATTTATGCCGGTAACGCCATCGCGACCGTTAAATCTTCTGACAGCATCAAGGTGATGACTGTACGTGGTACTGCGTTTGACGCAGCTGCGGCTGAAGGTGGTTCTGCGGCGGTTGAAACTGTTGCTGCCGTTAAAGATGCAGGCCTGTCTGCTTTTGTTGGTGAAGAGCTGGCTAAGTCTGACCGTCCTGAGCTGACCGGTGCCAAGATTGTTGTATCTGGTGGTCGTGGCATGCAGAACGGCGACAACTTCGAGATGCTGTACAAAGTGGCCGACAAAATCGGTGCTGCTGTTGGTGCATCCCGTGCAGCGGTTGATGCTGGTTTCGTACCTAACGATATGCAGGTTGGTCAGACCGGTAAGATCGTTGCTCCGGATCTGTACATCGCCGTTGGTATTTCCGGCGCGATCCAGCATCTGGCTGGTATGAAGGACTCTAAAGTCATTGTTGCTATCAACAAAGACGAAGAAGCTCCAATCTTCCAGGTGGCTGATTACGGCCTGGTTGCAGACCTGTTCGACGCAGTGCCTGCACTGGAAAATGCTCTGTAATATCAGTAGCTTAGAAAAACCCGGCCAAGGCCGGGTTTTTTTATGTCATTGAGTTGTCATTTTTCCGTAATAAGGTAACGTACTGTCGGTTTACGAAGTTACGAATAAGGAAATAACCTTGAATATTACGGTAGTAGGGACGGGTTACGTTGGTCTGGTAACCGGCGCGTGTTTTGCCGAAATGGGCAACAGCGTTACCTGCGTAGATACAGATGAAGCCAAGGTTCATCAACTCAAGGAAGGCATTATCCCGATTTACGAACCAGGCCTGGAGGCCATCGTACGGGAAAACAGCAAGGCCGGACGTCTGCTGTTCAACACCTCTTTATCCCAGGCAATGCAGCAATCTGCGTTGTACTTTATCGCAGTCGGCACGCCTCCGGGTGAAAACGGCTCGGCGGATCTTACCTATGTTCTGGATGTGGCCCGCGAAATTGGCCGCAATCTTCAGGGTTATGCCATCGTTGTGAATAAATCGACCGTGCCGGTTGGTACGGCAGAGAAAGTGCGCGATGCCATCCGCGCCGAGTTGAATGTCCGCGGCGCGGAGATTGAATTTGATGTGGTCTCCAATCCGGAATTTCTGAAGGAGGGTGCAGCCATTGATGACTTTATGCGCCCGGACCGGATTATTATCGGCGTCGATTCAGATCGTGCGCGTGAACAAATGGCTGAGCTGTATCACAGCTTCTCCCGTAATCATGACAAACTGATGTTTATGGGTATCCGCGATGCGGAGCTGACCAAATATGCCGCCAACGCCATGCTGGCGACCAAAATCTCCTTTATGAATGAAGTCGCCAACCTGGCTGAACGCATGGGCGTAGATATCGAAAATGTGCGCAAAGGCATCGGTTCTGACAGCCGTATCGGCTACTCCTTTATTTATCCGGGCTGCGGCTATGGCGGCTCCTGTTTTCCGAAGGATGTACAGGCCCTGATTCATATGGGTGATGAATTTAACTTCGACACCCGTATTTTGCGTGCCGTGGAAGACCGCAATCAGGCACAGAAACAGCGCCTGTTTGAAAAACTGCAGCAGCGTTTTGGCGAAGATATGACTGGCCGCACCATCGGTGTCTGGGGATTGGCATTTAAACCCGGTACCGATGATATGCGCGAAGCCAGTTCTGTTGCGCTGATCAATCGTCTGGTCACCGCTGGTGCGGTCGTGCGTGCCTATGATCCGGTGGCCATGGATGAGGCGCGCCGCTGGTTTGCGCCGCAACTGTTTGAGCAGGGGCAGATAGTGTTCTGTGATCACCAATACGATGCGCTGGCCGATGCGGATGCCATGGTGCTGGTTACTGAGTGGAAACCTTTCCGTCAGCCTGACTTTAACGCCATGAAAAAACTGCTGAAACACCCCATTATCATCGACGGCCGGAACCAGTACGATCCTTATGCGCTCAAAGCGCAGGGCTTTGACTATGCCGGTATCGGACGCGACTTAGGCTAATTATGACCGCAGTAATATCAGAACATCCGGCAGCAGAATCCGGAACCGGTATGCCGCAGGGGCAGCATCAGGCCACCAGCCTGGCAACCCGCCTGCCTTTTGGCTTTGCCAAGCGTTTTGGCGTGGTTGTGGAAGGCGGGCAGGAACAGCTGGTGCTGATCCATAAAGAAGGCATCAGTGTTGATGTCATTATGGAAGTGCAGCGTTTTTTGGCCGCGCCATTCCGGCTGGAAGCCGTCAGTAAAGAAGAATTTGAACGGCGCCTTGGGCTGGCTTATCAGAGCGATTCCTCTGAAACCATGGAAATGGTTGAAGGTCTGGGCGACGAAATGGATCTGGCCAGCCTGGCCGATTCCGTTCCGGAAACCGAGGATTTGCTGGAGCAGGAGGGGGATGCCCCCATTATCCGTCTGATCAACGCCCTGCTGACCGAGGCGGTAAAAGAAAATGCTTCGGATATTCACGTTGAAACCTATGAAAAACGTCTGGTTGTGCGCTTCCGCGTCGATGGCGTGCTGCGCGAAGTGGTACAGCCCAAGCGTGCACTGTCGGCGCTGCTGATTTCCCGTATCAAGGTAATGGCCAAGCTGGATATTGCCGAGAAGCGTGTGCCGCAGGATGGCCGTATTGCACTGCGCATCGGTGGTCGTGAAGTGGATGTGCGGGTGTCGACCATGCCGTCCAGCTTTGGCGAGCGGGTGGTGATGCGTCTGCTGGATAAGCAAGCCGGACGTCTGAGTCTGTCACAGCTGGGTATGGCCGATCGTGATCTGCGCACCATGCGCAATATCATCAGCAAGCCGCACGGTATTATTCTGGTCACCGGCCCGACCGGTTCCGGTAAAACCACCACGCTGTACGGCGCGCTTAGTGATCTGAATGACACCAGCCGCAACATTCTGACCGTCGAAGATCCGATTGAGTACAGCCTGCCGGGTATCGGCCAGACGCAGGTAAATACCAAGGTTGAGATGACCTTTGCCAAAGGCCTGCGCGCCATTCTTCGTCAGGACCCTGACGTGGTGATGATCGGTGAGATCCGTGACCTGGAAACGGTAGAGATCGCTATTCAGGCCTCATTAACCGGTCACCTTGTGCTTTCCACGCTGCACACCAATACCGCGATCGGTGCCGTTACCCGTTTGCAGGATATGGGCGTTGAGCCGTTTCTGCTGTCGTCCAGTCTGATTGGCGTGATCGCCCAGCGTCTGGTGCGGGTGTTATGCAATGACTGCAAGATTGAAGCGGTCGCCGATGCCAGTGAGTGCGAGCTGCTGGGCGTTGATGCCGCCAATCCGCCGACCATTTACCATGCAAAAGGCTGCGATAAGTGCAATCAGCTCGGTTATCGCGGCCGTCAGGGTATTTACGAGATCATCGAAGTCGATGAGAAAATGAAAACCCTGATTCATGACCGCTCCGGCGAACAAACCATGGAACAGCATGCGCGCACGCTGGGGCCAAGTATTCGTCAGGATGGCATTCGCAAAGTACTGGGTGGCAGTACCACCATTGAAGAGCTGCTGCGGGTGGCGAAAGGTTAACCATGGCAGCATTTGAATATCAGGCCATCGACGGCCGCGGCAAGCAGCAGAAGGGCGTATTGGAGGCGGACAGTGCCCGTCAGGTGCGCCAGCAGCTGCGTGACAAGGGCTGGACGCCACTGGCCGTTGAACAGACCGCCCAGAAACAGAAAAAAGACAGCCTGTTTGAGCGTCAGCCGAGTTTGTCGGTGCCTGAGCTGGCGCTGATTACCCGTCAGCTGGCAACACTTATTCAGGCTGGCCTGCCGATTGATGAGTCGCTGCGGGCACTGTCAGAGCAAACCGGTAAGCAGCGCATTAAAGCCATGATTCTGGCAATTCGTGCCAAGGTTCTTGAAGGTTACACACTGGCTAAAGCGCTGGCCGAATACCCCAAGGCTTTCCCGCATCTGTACCGTTCAACCGTCAGTGCCGGCGAGCATGCCGGCCATCTGGATGGCGTGCTTAATCGTCTGGCGGACTACACCGAAGCCCGCCAGGCGGCCGATCAGAAGATCAAGCTCGCAGCCATGTATCCGGTGATTCTGACCATCGTGGCTATTGGTATCGTAGTGGGCCTGCTCACTTACGTGGTGCCGGATATTGTTGATGTGTTTGTGAAAAACGGTCAGGAACTGCCCGGTCTGACACAGTTTATGCTCGATCTGAGCCACTTTATTACCGCCTGGGGGATGTATACCCTGGTCGCCATTATTGTCGGGATGATTGCATTTGGCCGCGCCCTGAAAAGCCCGGCTTTCCGTAAGCGTTACCACCATTTTCTGCTGCGGGTGCCGGGTTTGCGTGGCTTTGTCAAAGATGCCAATACTGCCCGCTTTGGCAGCACGCTGGCGATTCTGACCACCAGTGGTGTGCCTCTGGTGGACGCCATGCGCATTGCCAGCCAGGTGGTGACCAATATGCCGATTCAGCAGTCTCTGACTCAGGCGACCGTCACCGTCAGTGAGGGTGGCAGTCTGCATAAAGCTCTGGCCGAAACCGGCTATTTCCCGCCGATTATGCTGCACATGATTGCCAGTGGTGAAAACAGTGGTGAGCTGGACAGTATGCTGGCGCGAACCGCACAGCAGCAGGAAACGTCGCTGGAAAATACGGTGTCAGCACTGGTTAAGATTTTTGAGCCCGTCATGCTGCTGGTGATGGGTGGTATTGTGGCAACAATTGTCGCGGCAATTATGTTGCCGATTCTTGAATTACAAAAAATGGTTCAGTAGGAGAACGGAATGAAATCAATGCGTAACGCGAACCGCCAACAGGGTTTTACATTACTGGAAGTGATGGTTGTACTGGCGATTATCGGCGGCATTATGGCGCTGGTTGCGACCAATATTATCGGCTCTGCCGGTGATGCCCGGATTAAAACCACCAAAAGCCAGATCAAGCTGATCGAAAACGCACTGGATCTGTATAAACTGGACAATTTTACTTACCCAACCACCGAGCAGGGCCTGGAAGCGCTGGTGAAAAAACCAAGCAGCTCCCCTGAGCCTAAAAACTACAAATCCGGTGGCTACCTGAAGGGTAATAACGTACCGACTGACTCCTGGGGTAATGAGTTTATGTACTTCCTTGATAAAGGGCAGTACGAAATCGTCTCACTCGGTGCCGACGGTCAGGAAGGCGGCGAAGAAGAGAATGCCGACATCAGCAGTCTGGATCACTGATGCGTAAGCAGCTTCAGCGGGGTTTTACCCTGCTGGAGGTGATGGTGGTGCTGGCCATTGTTGGTGGCCTGCTTGCCATGGCAACCCTGAGCAGTGGTGATCGCCAGGCTCAGGATGAGACCACTCAGTTTGCCCATCACCTCAGCAACCTGTTTTCAGCCTATCGGCAAGAGGCGGTATTTCAGAATATCGACCTCGGTGTTGCTATGGATGAGCAGGCGCTGCAGCTGCTGAGCTTTCAGGATGTTAACAGCCAGGAATTCAGCGCCAATAAAACCCGGGAAGAGCTTGACAAACTCAGCAAAAATCCCTGGCAGGCCTACAGTGGCAGCCTGAAATCCCAGCTTGAAGCTCCCGAGCATGTTTTTATTGCGCTGAATGTCGAAGGGCAGGAGGTTGATTTTGACAGCCTGTTGGATGAAGAGGATGGCGCAAAACCTGCGCTGATGTTTCTTTCTTCTGACGAATACACGCCTTACCTGCTGACGCTGACCCACGATAGCGACGATCACTTTCAGGTTCTGATCCGTGGTGATGGTTTCGGGGCGCCGCTGATCAAGGTGGAAACCTATGAAAACTGAACGCCGTCAGCGTGGTTTTACCCTGATTGAGGTAATGATCGCCCTGACCGTATTTGTCGCCATTGCCGCTACGATGAGTGAAACCGCCAGTCAGAGTGTCGGCAGTCTGCTGCATCTGCAGGATAAAACCCTGGCGTCTTTTGTTGCCGATAACCGCATGGTGGAGCTGCGCCTTAATGGCCTGCCGCCAGTAGGGGAAAATAATGATCAGGTCGATATGGCTGACCGTGAGTGGAAGGTGTTCACCAAGGTTGAAAAAACAGAATTTCCGGACACGCACCGGGTGACCGTGTCGGTGGCGGATATGCAGCATAAAGACAGTAATCTGATCACGCTGGTCAGCATTATGAGCAAATACTGATGCGGCCATTGTCAGCGGTAAAAGGTTTCACTCTGCTTGAAGTTCTGATCGCGGTTTCCATTACCGCCATGATCGGCGTCGCATCCACGCAATTATTAAGCAATGTGATCGACTCAAAACAGGCCAGCGAAGTGCGTTCAGAGCAGCTGGTCAGTCTGCAGCGTTTTAATATGGTTGCCAGTCGCGATCTGGAACAGTTTATCAACCGCAGCATCCGCGACGCATACGGTGATGCACAGGCATCGCTGTTGCTTGATAGTGGCGACTTTCCGCTGGAGTTTACCCGCGCCGGTTGGCGTAATTCTCCGGTCAGTACCGATCCGCGGGCCGAGCTGCAGCGTGTTGCATACCGCCTTGAAGCCATCGACAGCGAAGTTTGCGAGCCGGCGCTGCAGCGCCTGCAATCCTGGGGCGTGACTGAGCCTGAGCACGATTGCCTGGTGCGCTATTTCTGGCCGGTGCTGGACAGGGCCAGTGACTCTGTACCGCAGGCGCAGGTCGTGCTGGAGCAGGTGGAGCGCCTGGAGATTGACCTGCTGGTGCAGCAGGAACGCAAAGCAAGTGACGGGCAGAGTGCAGAGATCAGTGGCCGGGACTGGTATACCGCCTGGCCGGCGCTGCAGAGTGGCAGTGATGAGGAGCGTCCATTAGCAATCCGCTGGCGACTGACGCTGCCGGCCCTGGGCGAGATTGAGCGCCAGTGGCTGCTGTCCTGGGGAGCTGATTCATAATGCGCAGCCTGCAGAGATCTGAGCGTGGCCTCGCGCTGATTACCGTTTTACTGATTTTTGCCATTGTCTCTATGCTGGCGGTGGCGATGATTGATCGCCAGTCAACCGATGTGCAGCGCAGTGGCACCATGCTTGCTCTGCAGCAGGCGCGTTCGTATGTGTTTGGCGCTGAGCAGGCGGTAAAAACCGGTCTGTACCTTGATTGGAAAAACGACAAGGAAATCGATCACCGCTATGAAGAGTGGGCGCAGGAGCGCACCTTCCCATTATCCCCCGGGCTGGCGCGCATCAATATCGCCGATGCGATGGGGCGTTTTAATCTGAACAGTCTGAGTGTGGCGGCCAGCAATAAAGCGACGCAGAAGATCCGCTTCAGTAATCTGCTTAACCTGCTTGGGCTGGATGTCACCCTGGCCGATACCCTGGCACGCTGGATGGATGAATCCAGTCAGGATGATGACCGCTATCAGGGCATGGAACCTCCCTATAAGGCTGCGTATCAGGGGTGCAAACACCCCTCTGAGCTGCTGTTGCTGGAGGGAATGGATATGGTCAGCTTCCGCAAGCTTGAGCCCTATGTGGTCTGTCTGCCTATCACTGCACAGCTGAATGTGAACACGGCCAGTGCGATGGTACTGGCCTCTCTTGATGCTGGTCTGTCACTGGCCGATGGTGAGGCGATTGTCAGTGCCCGTGGTGATAAGGGCTTTAAGACAGTTGATGACTTCTGGAGTCTCAGTCAGGTAGAGCCATTTACTAAAACGGATAACGGCGGCAACGCGGGCGAAGGTGAAGCGCCGGTAACAAAGGCCCGCTGGGATAAAACCGACTTCAGTGTAAAATCCGAATATTTTGAAACCTTCATCCGGGTTGAGCTGGGTGACCGTATCGCCACTGGCGAAATACTTATTAAACGTGACAACGGTGATGGCCGGATGACCACACTGTACAGAGATTACTCCCGCCGCGAAGCGAAGAGGGAGCCCGAAACCACCCAACCTGGCATGACGCAATAAGGTGTAGTGCATGGAAACCGCTAAGGCCATAAAAACGATAAAAGTGCAGTGGAACGCGATCAGCGGCCGCTGGACGGTAACTGCTCTGGATCAGATGGCCGCTGGTTCAGAGCAAGGCGTGCAATCGCTGGCATCCTGGGCTGAAGTTCAGGCGGATCTGACGCCGGTACGCCTGATTCTTTCTGCCTGTAATTATGCTACCCACTGGGTGTCTTTGCCGGGTGTCAGTAATCGTCATCTGGCCCGTGCCTTGCCCTATGCACTGGAAGAAGGGCTGATTGATGATCTGTCGGATTATCTGATTCTGCCGGCGGGCAGCGAAGGCAAAAAAGTCCGTGCTTATGTGGTTGGCAATGACCTGATTGAGCGCCTGCTGGAAGAATGCGAGCTGCATCACCTGCAGGTGCGTGAGCTGATTCCTGAGACCCAGCTGCTGCCACAGGATGTTCCTGTGATGCTGCGCCAGGGACAGGGTTGGGCTATGCGTATTCCGGGGATATTTGAAGGCTGGGTGACTGACAGTGCAATGACCCCGGTGCTGGAATCATTGTTTGATCATGGTGATGAAGAGCAGTCTGCACAGCAGGTTACCGGTCTGCAGATTATGGCCGCGCAGCTGGATCAGGCGCAGTTGCTGAAAACCACGCTGGAAAGCAGTTTTGCCGGGGTTTTTGCCGAGATAGAACTGCTTGCCAATGATGGCAACCAACTGCGACAGCAACGTCTGCAGGGCAAGCTAACCAATTTGCTGACCGGGCGCTTTCAGGTGCGCGAAGTCGCTGAAGACCGCCCGCCTGTGTGGTGGCGTGGTCTCGCGGCCGTCGCTGCGGTTTGGCTGGTTGCTGCCACGCTGTACCTGTTTATCGATAACTACACGCTGAAGCAACAGTCGCAGCAGGTGCGGGCGGAAGCCATCAGTCTTTATAAAAACCTGTTTCCGGGTGAACGTATCCGCTCGCTGGAGCGTCAGATCAAAACCAAGCTTGATGGTGGAGACAATAGTGACGGCGCAGGCTTTATTGGCACAACCAGCGTGCTGGCGCGGGTGTATGCCGCCCAGGGGCTGCAAAAGCAGGTGCAGTTGATGTCATTGCGTTTTAATGACCGCCTGCAGGAGCTGGTTGTTGAGGTGCGTGCCAGTAACCTGAATGAATTACAAACGCTGCGTGCGGCGCTGGAAAAAGAAGGTCTGGTTGCGGAGGTGGCGTCGGCTACCAACGATAAGGACGGAGTTAAGGGCCGCATTAAGATCGGAGGTTCGGCATGAACGAACGCCTTCAGTTAATTCAGGGGCAGCTGCAGGCGCAGTTGCAGAGCAATAAGGCCGTACAAGCGGCGCAGCACTGGTATCAGGCGCTGCCATCCCGCGATCGGCTGGTTGTTAAGGCGATTGCCGCTTTGCTGGTGCTGGCGCTGATTTTTGTGATGATTTATGCGCCGTTGATCCGCGGCCAGAAAGCCGCCGCACTGAGTCTGGAAAAGAATCTGGCGACCTACAATCTGCTGGCAGAAAACGCTCACCGCTTTGGCGGGGCAGCAACCTCCGCCTCCGATGCGCCGATTCTGGCGACCGTCACCCAGCAGGCGAAGAAAGCTGGCATTGTGCTCAGTCGCTACGAACAGGATGGCAAAGGCCTGCGCGTCTGGGTGGAGAAGGCTGTCTTCGACGATGCCATCACCTGGCTGGAAGGAATGCAGTCCCGGCACGGCATTCGTGTCAGCCAGATCACTATTGATCGCACCGACCGCTCCGGACTGGTCGACATCCGCGCCACACTGACTCCCTGAGTCAGACTTGAGTAACGGGCAGGGGAATATTATGAATTACGATTTTGAATTGCTGGTGATTGGTGCGGGCTCCGGCGGCGTACGTGCATCGCGTATGGCGGCAGCGCGTGGCGTTAAAGTCGCCGTAGTCGAAAACCGCTATCTGGGCGGCACCTGTGTAAACGTTGGCTGCGTGCCGAAGAAGATTTTTGTCTACGCCTCGGAGTATGCCGAGAAGTTTGAAGAAGCCCGCGGCTTTGGTGTTAACGGCCAGCTGGAAAACTTTGACTGGCCCACGCTCCGTGATAATAAAACCAGTGAAATCAAACGCTTGAATGGTATTTATAATAATTTACTGGAAAATTCCGGCGTTGAAATCCTGCACGGCACAGCCAGCATTATCGACCCTCACCGGGTAAAAGTCGGCGAGCAGGAGTTCAGTGCTGAGAAGATTCTGGTCGCCACCGGTGGCTGGCCTTTCAAGCCTGATATTCCCGGTGCCGAGCTGGCCATTACCTCAAATGAAGCCTTCTATCTGGACGAATTCCCCAAGCGTGTGGTTGTCGTTGGTGGCGGCTATATTGCCGTGGAATTTGCCGGAATCTTCAACGGGCTGGGTGCCGAGGCTCACCTGCTGTATCGCGGCGAGCAGATCCTGCGCGGTTTTGATGAGGGCGTGCGCAACTTTGCTGCCAGCCAGATCGCCCATAAAGGCGTTCGCATCCATACCCAAACCGATATCCGCCGCATCGAACGGCTGGCCGATGGCAGTCTGCGCTGCCAGCTGAATAACGGTGATGCACTGGATGCCGATTGCGTCATGTATGCTACCGGCCGTAAACCGCTGACCGAAGGCTTAAACCTTGAGCAACAGGGTGTTGAGCTGCGTAACGATGGAAGTATTGTGGTGGATCATTTCTTCCGCACCGCAGTACCAAGCATTTACGCTCTGGGCGATGTGATCGGCACTCCGGCACTGACACCGGTGGCGCTGGCGCAGGCAATGAAGCTGGTTGCCCACTGGTACGATGGCAACAACGAGCCGCTGAGCTACGACAGCATTCCGACGGCGGTCTTCTGCCAGCCGAATATTGCTACCGTAGGTCTCAGCGAAGAAGAGGCGCGGGAGCGTTTCGGCGATGATCTGCGTATCTATGAATCCGACTTCCGTCCGATGCGCCACACCATGTCCGGTCTTCCGGAACGTACCTTTATGAAACTGGTCGTACGCGCCAGCACCGATCAGGTGATTGGTGCCCATATGGTCGGAGCAGAAGCCGGGGAAATTATTCAGGGCATTGCCATCGCCATTAAGGCCGGAGCAACCAAGGCGATGTTTGACAGCACCATAGGCATTCATCCGACCGCTGCCGAAGAGTTCGTCACCATGCGTACCCCTCGCAGCTGACCGGCTCTGAATGCGGCAATAAAAAAGCCGGTACTGTGTTCAGTACCGGCTTTTTTGTGTTCTGCGGCGTCGAAATATCAGCCGCAGAACACCAGGCGTACGCTGTCGAGCGCCAGTTGCGACTGGGCGATGGCATCCAGCACCGCATCGCGCTCGCGCTTAACATCGGCCACTAACAATGGCGAAATATTCGGGTTCTGCTCGCTCAGGGCACTCAGACGCTCAAGGCGGGCGGCAAAGGCTTCTGTGGCTTTGCTGCTGGCGCGATCAACCATCTTGCTCAGCTGGGCGCTGCCCATTTTCTCCAGCTTATGGATCAGCGGCTGCACGGCTTCTGTTTTCTGCTCGACCAGACCGCGTGCGGTGCCACGCTTCAGCGGCAGCACAAAGGCCGGCAGCTCGCCATCGTTAACCTTCAGCTCACCGGCAGGAGTCATCATCAGATGCATGGCATTGGGTGGCAGGTAGCGCTCAACCGCCAGTGCTTTCGGCGCCGGGCAGCGGGCGACAAACTGCAGTTCGATAAAGCAGTCACCGGTGCGGAAGTCGTGATCTTCGATATAGCCGGCGCTGGCGTTACCGGCCGGGCCGCTGGTGATCAGCTCCAGTGCCTGATCCACAAACGGGTGTTCCCAGCTCAGGAATTGCACGTCGTCGCGGGCGAGGGCGATATCACGGCGGGTGGTGGCCATAAAGCCGTCTTCCGGCAGATGCGGCATATCCGGCACCAGCATATGGTCACCCGGTGCGATGGTAATGCAGTCGCCACCGAGATCGATCAGTTCCAGACCAAAGGCATCGGCGAACAGCTCAAGGAAGTCGTTCAGCTCGGCTTCGTCTTCGATATGGGTGATGGTCATGTCTTTCGCCAGACGACGGGCACGCTGCGGATGGCAGGAATGCAGCTCCAGCAGACGATCACGGCCTTCTTCCAGACTGGCCAGCAGCTCATCGCGTTCCGCTGCCAGCTGACGGGTCAGATCATCCAACCCTTCGCCACTGATCAGTGCCTGCTCAATGGCAGTGCGGTGTTTTTCCAGCAGCGGCTGGGCTGCCGGGTTCGGGCGGCTGAACAGATCAATGCCGGCGTGCAGCAATTGCGCCCAGCGGCCGCTGATGTGATCGCTGAATGCCGGAATGTAGATTTTGATATCTTCCGCCTGACCGATACGGTCCAGACGGCCAATACGCTGCTCAATCAGGTCGCAGTTAAACGGCAGATCAAACAGCACCAGATGATGGGCGAACTGGAAGTTACGGCCTTCGGAGCCGATTTCTGAACACAGAAGAATACGTGCGCCTTGCTCATGATCGGCAAAGTAAGCCGCCGCCCGGTCACGCTCGACCAGATCCATATGCTCGTGGAACACCGCCACCTGAATGCCGCAGGTTTCCCACAGCCAGGCTTCCAGATCGAGAACCGTCTGTGCGGCATGGCAGATCAGCACGATCTTGTCTTTGCCGGTGCTGGTAAGAATATTCAGCAGCCAGTCGGTGCGGGCATCATCATCGCACCAGCCGGTAACGCCCCGTTCAGGATGCAGATCAGCCAGAGTCGGCGTCAGGTCATCACTTTGCGGTGCCGGCAGGGCGGTCAGCTGTGGTAGACGTTGCGGGAAGCCGCTCACACCATGACGGGTGTTACGGTACAGCGCCCGGCCCGGACCATGACGATCAATCAGGGTTTCCAGCAGGCGGTTACGCTGGGTGGCATCACTGATGTCGGCCTTTGCATGATCCGGCAGCAGGCGGGCAAGGGTTGCCTGCTGCTCTGCTGACAGGTCATCGCTGCCGGCCAGTGCGGCAGCCAGGTCTGCGACCGGCTGATAGGCCTGTTGTTCAGCCAGAAACTGCTGCAGGGACGGATAACGCTCAGGGTCGAGCAGGCGCAGGCGGGCATAGTGTCCCTGCACGCCCAGCTGCTCCGGAGTTGCCGTCAGCAGCAACAGGCCATCGACCTGGCGCGACAGGGTTTCCACCAGAGCGTAGCCTTCGTCGAAACCATCTTCACTCCACTGCAGGTGGTGTGCCTCGTCGACGACCAGCATATCCCAGTCGGATGCGCGGATCTGCGGTGCGATGGCCTCATGGGTAGCCAGTGACAGCGGGCAGAGGAATAACTGACCGGTGGCGAAGATGTCATCGTCACCATCTTCGAGCATATCTTTGCTGACCAGCGAGAAACGCAGGTTAAAACGGCGGATCATTTCCACCAGCCACTGATGCAGCAGATGATCCGGTACCAGTACAAGGGCGCGCTGGATGCGCTGTTGCAACAATAAGCGATGCAGAATCAGGCCCGCCTCAATGGTTTTACCCAGCCCCACTTCGTCGGCCAGCAGTACGCGCGGGATAGAATCCTGAGTGACCTGTTCGGCAATATAGAGCTGATGCGGCAGCAGGCTGGTGCGGCCACCTAATAAGCCGTAGAAAGGACGCTGACGCAGTTTGCTCAGTTGCTGCAGCGCCATCTGGCGCAGCTCGTACAGATTGTTGTTGTCAATCTGACCGGAGAATAAACGATCGGTTGGCTGGTTTAACTGAATCTGACCGCTGAGGTGGATCTCAGAAATTTCGCGCTCACCGTCGCTGTAAAACACAATACCGTCGATGTCGGTCACGTCAGCGACGGTCAGGATGCTGCCATCCTGCAGCGGCAGCAGGTCGCCTTCTTTGAAGATTACACGGGTGAGCGGGGCGTTCTGGCGTGAATAGCTGCGCACATCGTCGATGGCCGGAAAATAGATAGTAACGACCCGGAAGTCGACATTTTGCACAAGACCGAGACCGAGGTCGGTTTCGGCCTCACTGATCCAACGCTGACCCACTGTATACATATAAGCTTAACCTGCAGATATTTTGACGTGACAAACAGAACCCGGCTGCAGCATGGCAGCCGGTAAAAACAGGCGCGCAGTCTAGCGCAAGGGGGCTTTAAATCCCACCGGCAATGGCACTTTACCGCGCTATAAACACGCTTGCTCGTGTTTACATTGTTGCCGTGGCTTCTTACGATAGGCCAGCGTCCGTGGTCAGACTCAACGAATGTTCAGACTCGCACGGAAAACGCACACTGGAATCACATATAAGGACATTGACTATGGGTAAGACCCTGGCCTTGATTGTCGGCCTGCCGGTAATCGCCTCAGCCGCTGCCGCAGGCTACATCACCTATCAGAATATCGAACGCTATGATGCGTTTACCCAGACGTCCCTGCGACAAGCGAACGACAGCCTTGCTGCGCAGGGGGTTGCGATACAGTTGGAAGAGGTCAGTCGCGGGCTGTTCGGTGCTACCCGTGAGGAGCTTTATCATGTTCGCCTGCTGGGTGAAGAACCCGCCGATCTGTTCAGTATCCGCCAGCAGGTAACCATTGAACCGCACCGCGCCTCAGGCACTTTTATGATCGATCCGCAGCAGGGGCTCGCCGGCATGATGCTGCAACAGATGCCGGAACTGCTGGCTGGCCAGCAGGGTGAGTGGCACCTGGATGGCGGCGATGACCGTATCTACGGTCGTTACCAGACCGGGGCCATCAAGATGACACTGCCTGATGGTGGCAGCCTGGCTGTTGCACCACTGATCCTGCAGACGGAAACACGGCTTGATGAATCGGCGCGGGGAACGGCCAGGCTCAGTCTGGCCTCTGCCAGCCTGCAGGGCAGCACGCAGGGTGACGCCAATCTGCAGCAGCTGGAGCTCAGTGTTGTCAGCAGTCAGCGTAATGGTTCGCCCTTTATCGACAAGGCCAGCTACCGTATCGGTGCGCTTAATATCGACAGTCCGGCCATGAAAATAAAACTGAATAATCTGCAGACCGAGCAGGCCGCCCTGATTGATCGCGATACTCTGGCATCCCTCTCTACCCTGACATTCAGCAATTTGCGCGTCAGCTCCGCCGACAAAGAACTGAACGTCGATCCCAGCAATCTGTCGCTGTACATCGATGGCGTCAGCTGGTCAGGCTACCGGCGCCTGCTGGAAAAAGTACAGAGTGCCGGCGATGATCAGGCTGCTATTGCCGGTCTGATGCTGAATGCAAACGAAGTGCTGAAGAATGGCGGCAGCCTGGCGCTGGAATCCTTTGAAACCGCGTTTATTTTTAACGACCTGAGTCCGGGTGGTATTGGTGCCAGTGGCGATCTGAAAGTAAACGGCAAGGTCAGACTGGACGCCGGTGATGCCGCCGGACTACCACAGGAACTGATGGAGCGTCTTAATGGTGAGTTGCAGATAAACCTGAGTCGCAGTCTGATGCAAAGTCCGCTGGCTGAGCACTTTATCAGTTTGCTGGACGCGGGAATGTTGCAGGATCAGGATGGGCGATTAGTCAGTCAGCTTAAACTGCAGCACGGACAGCTCAGCGCTAACAATATTGCTGTGGCTTTCTGAACGCAAAAACGCCATAACAAATCCGATTCAGTAGGGTTGTTATGGCGTCCCGCTTCCGGCATCCGCTCACTCCATAAACAGACCTCTGCGGATATTGTATTTCTTAATCATCTTGCCCAGGGCGCGCCGGTCTTTTCCGCACATCATGGCTGCACGGGTTACATTGCCATTCGCTTCATCCAGAATTCTGGTGAGATATTCCTTTTCAAAGCGCTCAACAAGCAGCCGCTTGTCGCGGCTGAAATTGTAATCACCTGCCCCTATGCCGCATTGCCGGGTAAGAGGAAAATCATCCGCACCATTTTCTGCGTCAGGCTCCGTGTTCGTCGTTATTGGAGATGGCACGAATGGTTCTGCGTGAATGTCGGTAGCAGGCATGTGCTGTATTTCGATGCGCCCGGAACCGGATAGCAGATATAAACGATGAATGGTGTTTTCCAGCTCGCGCACATTACCTGGCCAGGATAATGAGGTCAGATGATCAATCAGCTCGGCCGGGGCAATCTTTTCTCCAAGCTCATACTGTTCAGCAAACTGTCGCAGAAAGTGACGTACAAGAACCGGAATATCATCTTTGCGATCCCGCAGGGCAGGCATATGAACCGTCAGAATGTGCAGCCGATAAAACAGGTCCCGGCGAAACAGTCCGGCTGCTATTTTTTCCTGAAGGTCGCAGTTGGCCGAGGCAATAAGGCGGACGTCGCACAGGTATGTTTTTTCTGAGCCAACCGGCCGGTACTCAGATTCCTGCAGTAAACGCAGCAGGGCAGCCTGTGATGTCAGTGACAGGCTATCAATCTCATCCAGAAACAGCGTTCCCCGTTCGGCCACGGCCAGTAATCCTTTCTTGTCCTGACGGGCGTCGGTGAATGCCCCTTTTTTGTGACCAAACACTTCACTGGCAAACAGGTCGGTTGTCAGTGTGGCGCAATTTACGGCTACAAAAGGGTGGCCAGAGCGGCTGCCGCAATAGTGAAGTCCCCGGGCCGCAAGCTCTTTTCCGGTTCCCGTTTCACCCGTGATCAGAACCGGCGCGTCATATTGTCCAAATACTCTGATGCTATCCAGAGCCTTCTCCAGAGGTTTTGACTCTCCGGCAATGTTGACGATGCCCAGATAGAATTCGCCGGAGCTTTCATTACTCTGTCGTTCACCAGGAACCGATAGTGCAGGGTAGTCAGAGTATGGCGGCGCAGAAAATGAACGTTTTTCTTTTGCTGCGTCGCGGCTGAGCGGATTCTCCATATCAAATTCCATCACGGCATCTCCTTGTGAGTCGGGCTGACTGTTATGCAAAAAAAAAGCCAGCAGGATTTCTCTGGTGTTGCGTCTTACATATGCATCCGGGGTGTTGCTGAAACGGCGCAGATGGGGTGTGCCGGCCACAACCGGGGTCTGTTTTACCCACCACTCACCCGGCATCTGCAGGTGGGTGATAAAAACCCCGCCTGACACTAGATGACAAGACGACTCTGCGTAAGGATTGTGAGAATGATCTAAGAATAACGACTTAATTTCTTCAGACACCCGATAAAGACCTTCTGTTAAATAAACAACCGAACTCTGACGAATTGTTAATCCCGCTCAGAATCGCCACTGCCACTCAGTGTGTCCCAACTGGCATAGCCGAACCATAAAACTGAGTTTTATTTTACCCGGAGGGTTATTTATCCCTCGTCAAAAACACCCCGAAACCTGTCTTTTTTAGTTCGGGATGCCGGATTTCTTCGGATTTTTCTGACTTTAAAATCTGGCACCTCAATTGCTACCGGAGAATAAATCTTCGGAATTTCTCTGAAAATTAAATTCATGATGACGGCGATATTTGAATGAATAACTCAAGCAATAATCAAAATTTATATGTTGCAAACCTGATTGAGAGCTATCTGCTTTCACATCCGGATGCCATGGATAGCTTTGAGGGAATATGGCGTTGGTGGGTCACCCAGCAAAAGCTCCATGAATCGGCTTATTCAGTAAAAGTTGCCCTTGAGCTTTTAATTGAAAAAGGGGTTGTAGAAGAGATAGGAAATGGATTTTTCAGATGCGCAGAGCATTAGGTTCTATTCGATCCTGCTGAACATCTGTCTTTTTGCAATTGACGATTGAGAGGAAATAACATTGGAAAGCACACAGAAAAAACTATCCAGAGTAAGATCCCCAAGGGTTCATATTACTTATGATGTCGAAATCGGTAATGCGATTGTACAGCGTGAACTGCCACTGATCGTCGGCATTCTTGCTGACCTTTCCGGTTCTCCGGCTGAGCCATTGCCTGTATTAAAAGAACGGGACTTTGTTGAAATTGATCGTGATAATTTCGATGAGGTCATGGAAGGCTTTGTGCCACGCCTTACCATGAAGGTCGCCGATTCATTGTCCGAAGAAGAAGGTGCTACAACCAATATTGAGCTCCTCTTTAAGTCGATTAATGATTTTTCGCCACTGAATCTGGTGCGCAGCATCCCAAAAACCAACGAGATCTATCAGGCCAGAATTCACTTGCGCGATTTCCTGGCCAAGCTGGATGGTAACGATGCGCTGGATGAATTGCTGACTCAGTTGCTGAGCGACGAGTCTCTGCAGACTGAAGTAAAAGGCGTCTATGCGGATCAGGAAGATCTGTCTGCGGTTGAGCCAAGTGAATTTATCAGCAAGCTGCTGGAAGAAGGTGGCATGGCGCTGGATGAATCGCAGAGAAGCTACGCTCTGACTCTGGTTGGTCAGTTCGCTCTGGATATTCTGGGGCAGGAAGCCAGTGATTCTGCCGGCGATGCTGCAGACCGTATGAATGACCGAATTTCTCAGATCGATAATCTGCTGACACAGCAGATTAACCTGGTCATGCATGATGAAGGTTTTCAGAAGCTGGAAGCAACCTGGCGCGGCCTGCATTACCTTGTGATGAACACCGAAACCAGTACCCGTCTGAAGCTCCGGGTTCTGAACGTTTCCAAACGCGATCTCCTTAAAGATCTGCAGAAGGCGTCTGAATTCGATCAGAGTGCGCTGTTTAAAAAAGTGTATGAAGATGAATTCGGCACCTATGGTGGCGATCCTTTCAGCGTTCTTGTCGGAGACTATGAGTTCGGACGTCACCCTGAAGATATTGAACTGCTGGAAAAATTATCCGGTGTTGCGGCGGCGGCGCACGCCCCGTTTATTGCTGCAGCTTATGCAAAGCTGTTCGATTTGCAGGATTATTTCCGTCTGTCACAGCCTCGCGATCTTTCTAAAATCTTTGAAAGTGCCGAGCTTATCAAGTGGCGCAGTTTCCGCGACAGCGAAGATTCGCGTTACGTCACACTGACGCTGCCTAAAGTTCTGTTACGTCTTCCTTATGGCCCGGACACCGTCGTGGTGGATGGCTTTGATTTTAAAGAAGATGTGGATGGCACCGATGCCAGTCGTTATCTGTGGGGAAATCCCGCATTTATTCTTGGTCAGCGCATTACCAATGCCTTTTCAAAATTTGGCTGGCTTGCTGCAATTCGCGGTGTAGAAGGTGGTGGTCTGGTCGAAGGGCTGCCAGCACATACATTCCGTACCGCAGCAGGGGATGTTCGCCTGACCTGTCCGACTCAGGTTGCCATTACCGATCGTCGGGAAAAAGAACTGAACGATCTTGGCTTTATGGCCATCCTGCATTGCAAAGGCACCGACAAGGCCGCTTTCTTTGGCGGTCAGACCACCAATCAGCCGAAAAAATATAATACGGATGAAGCCAACGCGAATGCCAGAACCTCGGCAATGATGCCGTACATTCTGAATGCTTCACGTTTTGCTCATTACATTAAAGTCATTATGCGCGACAAAGTCGGATCGTTTCTGACGAAGGATAATGTTTCCGATTATCTGAATACCTGGATCGCCAGTTATGTACTGATCGATGACGGCGCCGTTAATGAAATCAAGGCACGCTACCCGCTGCGGGAGGCCCGTATTGATGTGACGGATGTGCCAGGAAAACCAGGCTCGTATAAGGCAACGGTATTCCTTAAACCACATTTTCAACTGGAAGAGCTGTCGGCGTCGATTCGCCTGGTGGCTGACATTCCGGGTTAATGTGAATTCAATTTAAGTCTGAAAATTTCGGGGAATATTATGGATCTTATACTTCTGGAACTGGGTGATGCGGCACTGACACAACCCAAAGGCAACGACCAGGCCGCCGGTGGCTCATTGATTGATGGTGCCGCCGAAGGTGATTGGCAGGCGATCACGGCCAATCCGGGTAATCTCGGTTTTGATGCCACAAAATGTGTTGAACTTGTTTCTATTAATCAGGGCATTCAGCAGCAGGTAACCACCGATGTCAGCAACAGTGCGCGCACATCGGGCCGGCCGATTATCTCTGACTTCACCTGTGTCAAATACGTGGATGTAACGTCACCAAAACTCTATGAGTTTTGTTTGCGGGCAAAACTTCTGGATTCGAAAGGCTCGCCTTGTCGAATTCATGTTTTACGCAACTCCGGTGATCGCCTGAATCTTTTGATGCAGTTTGAGTTAACCAACGTACTGATCAGCGAAATTCAGTTCCAGTCACATCCAAACGATATGGCAACGGAACAGTTTAAGCTGAACTTTACGGAAATCTCCTGGGTGCACTGCCTGCAAGGACCTGGTCTGCAGAACAAAGGGCATGTTGCAACAGGTTGGAGTGTGGTTCGCAATCGTCCGATCGCACCTGGCACCTATACGCTGTAACGGTGTATTTCTGGTGATGAATATTACGTTACTGGAAAAACTGGACGATTCCTGCAGCGGGATATCGCTGCAGGAATCCGTCTGTCGTCAGGTTCAGCGAATTATTTCGACCCGGATTTATGTCCGTGATGATGATCCGGCGAACAGCTATATCACAGGCTTCGGATTGCCGGAAATTGTCGAACTGTATACCGATGACAGCAGCGCCCGGCAGGCATACCGCGATCTGATTCGCGAAAAGCTTCTGGCACTGGAGCCCAGATTAAAGGATGTACAGGTGATTGCGGTCAGTTCGGCAGCAAGCACTGCAAGCTGCAGACTGAAATTACAGATTGGGCAGCACACGATTGAAGAACGGTTTTTTTTCTGAATAGCAGACAACCATTGGGCAACGGGAATTAAACAGCATGAACAGGGATATCCAGCAATTTCAGAATGAACTGGGGGGAATGCGTAAAGCGGTTGAAGCTTTCAGTCGTGCTTATCCTTCTGTCGCATCTGAGCTGCGTCTGAGTGCTGGTCATTCTGCTGACCCTCATGTTGAGCAATTACTGCAGTCGTTTGCCTGGCTTACGGCCAGTTTGCGTAATGACCTGCAACAGCAAAAGCATGAAATCCCTAATCATTTATTGCTGAGTCTGTATCCCGCACTGATGCGGTCAATACCCTGCATGACAATTATGCAGGCCAATGTACTGCTTGATGGTGCGAATTTTATAAATGGATACACCCTGGAGAAGGGACGTTTATTTTCCGCCAAAAGTATTTCCCGTCGTGACGCCGGGCAGAAGCCTGTGGAATGCAGAATGCAGTGTTGCTATGACACGCCGCTGTGGCCATTTCTGCTGGAGGACGTTGCAGTAAAACCGAAAAATATCTTTGAGTTTCTCGGGGGGCGGAATGATGTTCAATCAGTTATCTCCATAAAAATGCGCAGCGAGGGAACCGATCCGGTCTATGAATATCCGCTGCAGCGTTTGCGGTTTTTTATTAACGACCCGGCACTGAGGCCGGATCTGTACAAATTACTCAGCGATCATATCTGCGGTATTGCCATCCGCGTGGACGGAGAGATAGTGCCACTGCCGGAAGCCGGCATTGAGTGGCTGGGATTTGACCAGCAGCATAATGTACTGCCGCAACCGAATGGCAGTCACGATGCTTACCGGCTATTACAGGAATACTTTTATTTTCCGGAAAAGTATTACTTTTTCGAAATTACCGGACTCGATGTCAGCCGGGTATCCAGCCAGTTTGAATTATTGTTATTGGTTAATCAGCCGGATTCCATGCCGGCACTGGAGCGCAACAGCCTCAGCTTTAACAGTTTTCCGGCGATTAATTTATTTCCCGCCACTTTTTGTCCGGTTCAGCTGGATCACAGCTGTTACGAATACCGTCTGTATGCCGATGAAAGTCAATACGGTCAGAGTGAAGTACACAGCGTGGAAAATGTTCGCCTGTTATCGGCGGATGGCCGGGTTAAAACGGCAACCCCCTGGCTGGGGCATGCCGGAGTGGATGATATCCGTGACGCCGGCGTGCGCTACCTGACCCGTCTGGTCGCTCCGCTTTCACCGGCAACGCCAGGTTGCGACACCATGATTTCACTGCAGGATCTGGATCTGACGCCGGCCACTCCGGTTGATCAGACGCTCAGCGTTAAAGGGCTATGTAATAACCGTACGCTGCCGGAGTCCTTGCGCATCGGCAACCGCTTAAAACTGACCGGCGCCGGGGCCTTGCTGGACGCGACCATTATTACCCGCCCCAGTCTGTTCCGCGGCGAAGGACTGAGCGGGGAGGCCAACATTAACCTGCTATCGCAGCTGCATCTGAATTTTCTGTCACTTTTACCTGAGGCCGACGATGGGCATCCACTGGCACGGCTTAAACAGCTGATTGCTCTCTACAGTGATCCGCAGAACGCCTCACACCAGCGTCAGCTGGATGGTCTGGTCAATATTCAGGCAGAGAGCTGTGTCCGGCGCATGGGGCGTGAAGCCTGGCGCGGCCATTATCGTGGTAGTCGTATAACGCTGACAGTGGATGAGGCGTTTTTTGATGGCGCCAACGCGCTGTTGCTCGGTGAAGTAATGAGCCATTTTCTGGGCCTTTACACCACCCTGAATCATTTCGTCCAGCTGCAGCTGGTCAGTTATCAACGGGAAGGAGTCTGGAAGCAATGGCATCCGCGCATTGGCGAACAGGTCATACTGTAAATTCTCTGCTGGCGCAGAAAAACGGAACCGGCTGGAATTTCCTACAGCTGGTGCGTCTGGTGCTGCGCCTGCGCCGGACAGCGGATGCGACCTCCGGCAAACAGCCTGTCAGCGATAACGAACTGCTTGAAGTCCTCGCGGATAACGTCCGCTTCCGCGCCTCTCTGGCAGCCGACTTTCCGCCCTGGGATGTGCGCGAAGTGAGCCTGTCAGAACAGGGGATAACCGCAATTACATTGGCGCATGGCGGGCTGATGTCGCCGGACGGGCCACTGCCGGCTCCCTTTATTGAGTGGCTGCGCGACAGGTCTGAGCAGGATGATCACGCCATGCTCGACTTTCTCGAGCTGTTTAATAACCGTCTGATGGCATTGCGCTATCTGGTACACCGCAGCACCCGGCCAACGCTGATGGATGCCCCCGCTGAGGTCAGCGACAGCGGTCGCCTGATGCAGGCACTGGCCGGGCGGTTAGCGATGAATCCTGAGGGTGATTATGACCTTGGCCTGACCGGGTTGTTTGCCAATGTCCGCCTGTCACTCCCCATGGTAAGGCAGATGCTGCAGTGCGCACTGGGATTGCCGCTACTGCACATGAATGCCCTGCAGGGAGGCTGGCTGACGGTAGATAGCCAGGATCATTCCCGTTTGGGCGACAGTCAGAGTTGCCGGCTTGGACAAGGCGCAACCCTGGGGAAGCGGGTCTGGGATCAGCACAAAGCCACAGAGCTGGTTATCGGCCCACTGGATTGGGCGGAAGTGCAAAAACTGACCCCAGGAGGCGCACACCATTCCCGGCTGATCGATCTGATCCGGCGCATAACCGACTGCCGCATTGACTGCCGGATTACGTTGCGCTGCCCGGCAAACCAACTGCCGTCTCTGCGCTTAAGCAGCAAAGTTGCACCGGGGGAGCATATGGCATTGGGTGTCACCTCTTTCCTTAGCCACAAACCCCAGAGTCAGGGATTCCGCGATATCAGCTTTATGGTCGGGGTAGCAGCATGATCAAGGCGTACGGTCGGCACTCTGTTCATGGGCTTTGTTATCTGCTGATTGCGCTGAGCGTAATACTGTCTGGTTGCTCGGTACTCGGCCTGTCGCCGTTAAATGATGTCCGCAGCATCCGTATTGAGGCCAGTGCCGACTGCAACCGCAGTATGCCGGTGGCCATTGATTTCGTATTTATCAGCGATGAGCGGGTAGCCCGGTTACTGGCAGACCTGAGCGGCCCGGACTGGTTCAGCCGCAAACAGGAGCTGGTTATGCGCTATGACAAGCAGCTGGAGGTGGTCAGCGCCGAGGTTGTGCCTTTGTCAGTTATGTCCTCTCTGCCTCTGCCAGACGACCACAGCAGGGCTGGCAACATTCTGATGTTTGCCAACTATCTGGGGGCTGAAGGTCAGTTTGTTGCTCAGCTCGGACAATTCCGGCAACTGAAGGTCCTGCTGCAGCGGGAAGGATACCGGTTAATCGAAATGCATCAGGAATAACACACCATGGCAATTTTATCGGCCGGGCAGGCCAGTTTACTGATCCCAGCAAGTCGTGAGAAAGCAACGGGTTACCCGCAAAGACTGCCAAACCCTATCTGCTGGCACGAAGGTATGCTGCTGTCACCGCAACATTTTCAGCAAAATCATTTTTACTGGGAAGAGCAGCTGCGTCAGCAGTTATCGCTGATCAACCCGGCGTACTGGGGTATTGCTCAGCTAAGCCTCGATCGCGGAGCCTTGCTCGAAGGCCAGGTGGTGATTAACCATCTGGTTGCCGTTATGCCGGATGGTCTGCTGGTTGATCATCTGGCCAGCAAAGACAATCCGCTTACCCTGGCACTGGATTTCAAGCCTGGCCAGGGCGCACAGACCATTCAGCTGGCGGTACCGATTCAGGTACCCGGCAGTGCCAGTGAACGGGCCGAAATTCAGCGCTACAGCAGCCGCAGTGATCACCCCAGAGTTGATGAAAATACCGGTGAGAACGAACTGATTATGCCAAGGCTGTACCCGCAGCTGTCATTGCAGAGTGGCGATCAGGTCAGCAGCCGCTATGTCGGGTTGCCTTTATTCCGGGTGATTAAGCCGGAAGGCGGTCACCCCCAGCTTGACCCGGATTACGCTCCACCATTGCTGAGCATTGCGGCTGATCACTTTCGTCATGCCGGCGAAACCTCATCTGCGGGCAGATCATTACAGCAGCGCTGCCAGGCTCTGGCGCTGACCATCCGTCATAAAGCCCGGCAGCTGGCCGGTTTGTCTGAAGACGGAGAGTCTCTGGGCTACAACATTACCCGTCGTCACCATCGCTGGATTCGCGCAATGGTGCAGGAGCTGGCTGCTCTTGAGCAGCTTGCAGACACCGCAGAAACCCCGCCGGCAGCGCTGTACCGGGGGCTGATCCGGATGGCCGGACCAATCAGCGAACTCGACCCGGGCAGCATTCCTCCACGCTTCCCCATTTATAACCACGACAACGCATTACCCGGCTTCGATAAGGTAATGAGTTACATCCTGCAGCAGGTGGAGCGGGTCAATCTTAATTACACCTCGCTGGGTTTCGACGAGGAACAGGAAGGGGTATTCACACTGAACTACGACAAGGCCTGGGAAGGAAAAGACCTGCTGATAGAGCTGCGCCCGGCCTCTGGCAGCAGTCGCGAAGGCGCCATCCGCTGGCTGGCAGCCTGCCGTATTGCATCGGTTACCGTGCATAAAGAACTGATGCAACGGCGTTTGCTTGGTGCCAGTGCGGTTCAGATAGAAAGCGACGAAAAAAGCGGCATCGTAGCCGCTAATGGCAACGTGCTGTTCCGTATCAAAGCCAATAAAACACTGATACGGCCCGGTGCAAAACTGGCCATCGCCTGTACCAGCCGTCAGGCCAGTGAAGGTCGTCCGGCTTCCATCGTGATGCATGTTCCCCACGAGTAACACAGAAAAGGATTGGTGATTTGGTGATGGATAACATGCTTCAGCCGACCGCAACTGCGGCAACACAAGACTACGGCGACCCGGTGCAACTGATGAGCGATTTTTACCGCCAGGTGGTTGAGGTTAAGTTCTGGGTGCGCAGTGGCCGGCTGAATGACGAAGTTGCTGCGCAGTTCAACCTGAACCGGGCTCCCAGTGGCGAAGAAATTACGGAAGCCGTTGCCCTGCGCCTGCAGCGCTGGGTCGAAAAAACCCGGCTGAACGCAGCCAAAACCCTGACAGAAAGAGAGTGTGAACGGGTAGAGCAGACACTGTTTGTTCTGGTCGCACTGGCCGATGAGCTGTTTATCATGGAGCTTGACTGGCCAGGCAAAGAACACTGGCAGGAGCAGCCACTGGAAGAGCGGGTGTTCAGCAGCTGCTTTGCCGGCGAGCGGTTTTTTACCGGAGCGGCAGCATTACTGGCAGACCGCTCATGGGATCAGCAGGAGCAGAAACTGGCCTCTGTTTATCTGTTTGCCCTGCGTCTGGGATTCGCCGGGCGCTATCGGGGAGATGCCCAGCGCCTGGGCAATTACCGCGCATTACTGTTCAAGCGCATCAGCAGTGGTGCGCAGCCCGGTCTGGTTTGCCCGAATGCCTATCAGCATGTGCTTGCCTCACGTCAGGAACGCCGGCTTGCACCACTGGCAGCGTGGTACCGGATGATGGCTCTGGGAGCTGCAGCCTATCTGGTGCTTGGCTGGGTTATCTGGCTGACATTCAAAGGCCACTGGGGGTAATAGCAAATGAGTCTGATACAACCCCTGCTGAACCAGATTCAGGACAGCGTTCAGGCCTTGCTGATGTCGCTTGGTGAGCGCTTTGCGCCACTGATCGAAAATCTGCGGCCAATCTGGACCGATCCGTTGTGGCAGTTTATTGGCCTGATTCTGTTACTGACACTGCTCGTTATTCTGCTGATCTGGCTGCTTAAAGCCGGCAGCGATGTCGTGGCGTCGGTGTCAGACATCACCATAAAACTGTTCAGCTGGCCACTGAAGGCCGTCCGCAAGGCCTTTCAAGCATTGTCACAGAAGCGTCAGCAGCAACAGGATGAAGAGCAACAACCCACAGGCTGGCAAGTGCTGAACCGCATCCGGGTGCGTCAGGGTATGGATGTTGTACGCTACCTGACAACCCGCCGGGACTGGCGTTACCAAACCCCCTGGTATCTGCTGGCCGGGGTTGATAGCAGCGGCAAAAGCAGCTGGGTGCAGAGTGTCCGCTCTGGTGTGCGGGCGCAGTTACTGGCGCGTGAAAAGCAGCTGGCTGCGGCGGGCAGCCAGTGGCACTTCTTTGATCAGGGAGTGATCATTGAGGTTGAGCAGGAAAAACACTTCACACAAACCGTCGATCTGCTCAATTTTTACCGTCCGGAGCGGCCGGTAGACGGACTGATTCTGACCATATCTGCCAGAGCCCTGCAGCAGGCCAGCGATCCGGTTGCCCGCAGAACGCTGGGCGAAGCTCTGTACCGGCAGCTCTGGAGCATTCAGAAGCAAACCTGCTTTGTCGTACCTGTCTATGTGCAGGTAACCCAATGTGATCATGTGCGCGGATTTAACGAATTCTGGTCTGCAGGTACAAAAGAAAGACCGCAGGAAATGTTTGGCTGGTCCAATCCGACCCGCCTGGATGCGGCCTTTTCGCCACAGTGGGTCGATGATGCCTTCACCAGCGTAGTGGATGGTATCCGCAGGGCGCAGCTGCAACTCGCTGCCGGTGGTGATGGCATTGCCGGCATTGATGCCTTTATGTTGTTCGATCTGGAATTTCAGAATCTGGCGGAGCCACTGCGGGAAGTGCTGGCGTTTGCTTTTGCCCGCAGCAGCTATCAGGAAGCACCGCCGCTGCGTGGCATCTGGTTCAGCGGCAAAGTACGTGATGAGGTTGCCCTGACCGATGACTTTCTGAATCACAAACTGTGGCCGGAAACCCTGCTGGCTTATCCGGCAGAGCAACGGCGTTTCTCTACCAACCGTACGTTGCGGCATGCGCAGTACGCAACACTGGCCATCGCATTTACGCTGCTGTCGGCACTGCTGATCGATTCAACCCGTCTGTATCATTATTCCGTCAGCACTGAAAAAAGCTGGGCGGATATTTTAAAGAAAGAACCCGATTGCAGTGAAAGTGGCAGTAACACCTGGTGGCTGCTGAGCAGTCTGAGCAAAATGAGCGAACAGCCCCTGACACTCTCATTGCCGGCGTCCTGGGGGAGTGGTCAGATGCGCTCTCTGAAGGCGGCAGTCGCGCAGCGTATCTACCCCAATCTGTTATTTCAGGGCATGGACTGCCGGCTGCAGGAAAAAGCAACCGAACTGAAAAAAGATTCTGTTTCTGCGGATGGCGATCTGGAAACGGCCAGCCGTGAGCTGAAAACCTTTATGACCGACCTGCGGGAATACCAGCAGGCCCAGAAACGCCTGATTTATCTGGCAGGCCCATTACCTGATAACCAGGGCGTGGCCGGTGAGTTTCAGGCGCTGCTCGATTATCTGTATAACTCATCCATACCATCGACGATTACCTTCGACAGCCCGTTGCTGGCCGGGGCGATTGTCGATACGGCTTACGACATCAACTGGAATGAACATGATCTGGTTGACCCGGAACAACAGCTGACCCGGCTGAATACACTCAGCAATAATGTACGCAAAATGATCGATCAACAGGCCACCAGACCGCCTGTTGCAGCAATACAACGTGCTTTTCTGGTCAGCACGCAGAGTCAGTCTTCAGCCGTATATCTGCAAAAGAATGCGGCAGCCATGACCGGTTCTTTGCAGGACTTCCAGCGCTGGCTGCTTTATATGAAACACCAGTGGGTCGACACCCGTGCAGCAACCAGTCCCTGTGGTCGCCTGCAGCAGGAAATGGCGAGTTTGCGGACTGTTCTGCTGGATGCCGGCTACCCAGACACCATCGAAGATGCCTTCAGTAACAAAGAATGTGATGAAGCAATCCGTAATCAGATTGCCGCTCTTGATATTGCTCCTCTCGGCAAATTGTTTCAGCTGACAGACGACGGTCCGCTGGATTTTTCACCGCAGATGGAACACTGGGAAGAAGAGTTTGCCGCGTTACGTTCCCTGAGTGTTGTTTCGCAAAGCATACCGACGATCGCCGGTGAGCAGGATAGCGGCGACAACAGCGGCGCTGTTGTCGCGTGGAACGCTCAGCCACTTGAACAGGCTCTGGATATGCTGCTGTCTTATCAGGCCTATACGCAACAATGGTGGCCGGTCGTGGCAGGCAAACAACAACAGCCTTTTTATGCCACCGCCTTGCGCAGTCAGCTGCAGCAGACCATACGCAAACTGATAGCCCGGGCACAGATCCACCCGCACGACTTCAGCCGCGGGCCTCTTTCCGGCGCGACAGATTCAGAAACAGAACTGGGCCGGACCCTGACCAGCTTCAGTCAGGCAGAAGGGTATATCCGCCAGTTACTGACCTTATTGCAGCAGGAACAGGACAGCGGCAATGTGGCTCTGTTACAGAATGCGAGCCGTCGTTTTATCAGCGACCAACTGCAGATACTGAATAGTCTGGTTGCACAGAACCGTCTCTACCTGCCGCTGAAAAACCCTCAGTGGGCCAGCGACAGTTTCGCTGCTGCATTATTCAGCTATACCGATCCGGCGGATCTCGATGGTTATCTGCAAAGTCAGAGACTGCGGGTTGAGTATCTGGCGCAGAATTACGCCAGACCGCTGCTGAGTTTCCTGCTGGACACCGATGGCGTTGCCAATACCGACCGTGCCGCCAGCCTGTGGCTGGGGACATTGAGCGACCTGCAGCGTTACCAGCGTAAAGATCCGGGTAATCAGATTGCCTCTCTGGAGAATTTCATCGCCACGCAGCTGCCCCAGCTTGATGCTGAAGGCTGCAATAACTGGCTGACGACACCGGCCTTCAGCCACACCTCCGCAGGTTTGTTTGCCCGCCGCCAGTATGAAATAGATAACCAGTTGCGCAGCTACTGCGAGCAGTACGGCAAAAATACCGTCATCAAACGCTATCTGGCACTTGCTCAGCGCTTCAATGCGGAACTGGCGGGCCATTTCCCCTTTGCGCCGGCTGATCAGGCAGGGCACAGCGACATCGATCCGGGCGTTGTGCGGGCGTTTTTTGCAGACTACCGGAAAATCTGGGGGCAGCCGAAGAAAGACAAACCACTGGCAACCGGGCTGGCCGAGCTGATAGATGCTCAGCCTGAACTGGCGCTGGACCCATGGCTGGAGTTTGTCTCCAGTCTGGATCAGCTGGCTGCACTCTGGGATGTCGCACAGGATGCCGACGGCGTTATGAATCTGGATTTGCAGGTTGAATTTGCAGCATTGCCAGAGCAGTCGCTGGGAACCCGCCAGATCATCCAGTGGACCCTGAGCAGTGGTCATGACGCGGTTATTTATCCGAATGGAAATAACCGTCTGAGCTGGAAGCCGGACAACCGCCTGGCGCTGACTCTGCGCTGGGCGACCGGGTCAGAATATTCTCCGGTCCGCAACACCGATTTGCCACTGAGTATTGACTCTGCCAATCGCAGCGCGACCTTCAGCAGTGAAGGACGCTGGGCCATGTTCGAGTGGCTGCAGCGCTTCTCCGGAGAAAGCGCCCCGGTTGCACAGCGCACCCTGTTGTCATTCCGCGTACCGGTTGCTGCACGGCAGAAGGTTACAGCGGCGTCCGCGGCCACTGCGGACAACAGTAAGCCCGCATCCTATACCAGCAAAGTGCATCTGCTGCTGAACGTCTCAGCACGCTCGGCAGACGGCACCAGTCATGCGCTGTTACTGCCGGCCCTGTTACCACAGCGGGCACCCGGATTGCCGGGCAGTCAGGGCGGGAACGACACAAAAGTGCTTTCAGCCAGAGCATCTGGCGGACACAAACCGACCTGATCATCCGGGAACACCGGAAGAGCAGCTGCGCAAAGGAGATTGCCAATGAAACATGTAACAGATCAGAGAAAGCACAACCGCAGGAAGCCGCTGCCGTATATCTCCTGCGTAAAGTGTGGCGCAGGGGATAAACCTGAGAAGCGCCCGGGAAGAGCAACCCTGCTGCTGCCATGCAGTATTCAGAAACCTGCCGGAGGATGCAGCCGTGCGTATGCCACAGACAGATAACGCTGAAATCAATCAGTATATTCAGCAGTTTTACGGTTACTCCCTTGATGACCTGCTGGCACCGATCGGTGAAGGGCAGGTCGGTGAGTCCGTACGCCACAACGGTGTGTATTTCAAAATCAAGGAAGCCCGGCGCGCCGATGATCCGACCCTGCCGCAGGGCATCTGGACCCATGAACTGAAGGTAGCCGACTGGGAAAGTGTGGAGCAAACCGCACTCAGTGCGCTGTGCCATAAAAGCAAGGATCTGCAGCTGGGCGTCTGGCTGATGGAATCCAGTATTCACCGTTATGGCTTTGCCGGGATCGCACCGGCTGCGGTTCTGATCCGTTCATTGTGTGAGACCTACTGGGAAACCATGTATCCGCAAATGGAAGACGGCGATATTGAGTTCCGTACTAACCCTATTAACTGGATCAATGAAAAGCTGGCTCTGCCTCTGCGCCTGATCCCGCTGACTCAGGCGGGGATTGACGATATCGAAGTCAGCTGGAACGACTGGGATACAGCGCAACGCCACGAACAACTGAAGCGGCAACAGCCCGATAACCTGCGTCTGGATGGCCCCAGCAGTGAATCGTTCAAACAGCATATGGCTGCAACGCCGGTCAATTTCTTTCTGCACCAGCATGAACAACTGCAGGACGGTTTGCAGGCTATCGATGACCTCTCTGCCTGGCTGGACAATGCCTGCGGAGACCACAGTCCGAGCCTGTCTGAAATAAGCCAGCTGCTGAATCAGATTCTGGCCATGATCAGCGGCGAACTTAAACGGCGCGGCGTCAGCCTGTCCGCTGCAGAAGGTGAAACCAATAATGAAGGCAGTTCTTCCGGCGTAAGTGATGGTGGCGAACATGCGTCCGGAGCGGGTAATGGCGGCTCCGGCGGTGACGGCCCCATCAGAAACCGCGCGGATGCTTTTGCCTGTCTGCACCGTGCGGCCGAGTTTCTGATGCAGGATGATCCTCACAGTCCGGTGCCATATCTGATTTATACCGCCTGCCACTGGGGTGAGCAGTCGGCGCCGGATTTGTATCAGGAGCTGTTTCTGAACCGTGGCGGACAGCTGAATATCTTTGAATTAATGGGATTAAGTGTTGAGGCTAATTAACGGTTTTTCCGTTTAAGTCAGGGATTGCGATAGCAAAATAAAAAGGAGAAGGGATATGCCAGAGACTTATGTCGGCGCAAACAGAATGCGGCAAATGATCGGCCGGGGTGGCCGTACGCTGGACGATGCTCATGGCCAGCACTCAATTCACCGCAATAACAACCTGCAAATGGAAGTGGTGCAGCACCAGCGGGCACCGGGACAACGGCGTGGCAGCGTTACCAATTTCCATATGCACGGTGATGCTCTCGGTGCGGTCACGCACACTAACCGCCGGGGGCAAACGTTCCGGCTGAGTGCGGGCAGTCATAATCAGAGCACTGCCAATCTGACCTATCAGGCTCATGGCCGGGGCGGATAGCAACAACTCTGGCAACGTAACGCGCCGGGCGTAATCGTTTATTCGCAGAATCCAGGGACGGGAGGCGTCAATGGGCAAACCTACTTTTGGTGATCAGATCATGAAGCGCAAAGGGAATGCCTCCCTGCGCGCGGCACAGTCCGCGGGTGCGCCGTCGTATGTTGATCAGGGTGTTCGCAAAAGAGCAAAAAAGGTGGTTGGCGGGGGTGCTCGCAAAAATAACAGCATTGCGGCTTGTCATCGCATCTCGGACAAACGTTTCCGCACGATATCAAAAGCAACGCTGGAAAAACTCGGAGACAGCAGCCTGCCGGTGGCTAAACGCAAGAAGATTCTGTCTTCATTTACTGACCTGACAAGTGCAATGGGCGGCCCCAAACTCAAACGCAAAGTGCAGCTCGAACGGCGGAAAAACTTCGCAGCAATGCTGGCCAAACGTGCCACCGACCCGTCTCCCAAGGCACTGACCGCAAAGGAGCAAAGACTGGCTCTTGATGCGACAACCGACATGGCTAACCACGCGCCCGATAATTTCTTTCTGGGGGATTCCAGTAATAACTCATCGATTGGTGAACGTCAGGACGCACGTTTGCTGCCGCCAACCAAAAAAGGTGGCAAGCGCTCGCCCAGCCCGGTGTCGTTCCGGATTGCTCAACACACCCGGGACACACTGAACGAGCTGGGAGAGCCGGTTTCGCCCCGGCTCAAAGCACTGGCCGGAGGCTCAGTGCCTTCTGGTTTTAAAACCTCGGCAACCGACTGATGTTGCACTCCGTAGCCGATATAACACAGCCTGAAAAGGGGGATTGATATGCCTGGCTCACCCAACAATGGCGGAAGTGGTTCTACTGGGACTAACCAGCCACGTCCGCCGCGTTCCACTGCAACGACCGCGCCGCAAGGTGGCTCATCTTCACGCCGAACCAACACTGCACAGAGTGCCATGGCGGCGCCATCAGCCAGACCATCCGGACCCTCACGGGCCACCGTGGCGAGCTCGTCGCGCATGCCACCGCCGCAAGCCAGGGGGCGCAAACCTAAGTCAAAACCGGTAACGGGGGTTCCCGCCCACCTGGTTTCTCAGCTGCCGGCCGGTACACTGGCTTACGGTATCGACAGTGCGCGCGCTGACGTTATGCGCTCGATATCCAATCAGAACAAACGCGGGACCGATGGCAGCAGAATTATAGGAACCGGTGGTGCGAAACTGCCGATGAAAGTGAATGATATGGTTGATCCGATGTTGTCGCGGGCCCGCGGAGGTCTGAGTGAAGAACACATCCGGAGAACAACCCGGGGATTTTCTGCTCATCAGCGGGAATACGAACAACACATGGCGGGTTATCAGGAATATCAGGACGTGAAACCACCGCCGCGCTCACTGGGCAGTTCAAGCAGTCAGACCGCCGAAGAACGCCGGAGAATGTTTGGCGTTACCAGTAAAGGCGGTCTGAATTTTAATCTGAAAAAAGGCCTGCCCATTGTGCAGAGCCTTGATGGTATGAATATGAGTCAGATATTCGATCCCAAGCGCCAGGGTGGGGGGTATTTTGGTTCGGTCTCCTCGCAGGAAATCCGTCATCAGACTCATAATGCAGCCTTATTCGCGCCACAGGCCGAACCCGATCAGGGGTCTCAGCCACCGACCTGGAGCGGCAATCCTGTTCGTTATGTACGAGGGGGTGTCGAAGTGCCGCCGCCAATACACGACCCTCAACACCAGCAGGTTATCGGACGATATAAACGGGTTCGTACACCGTCAGTAGCAGATATGGTTCCCCGGGTTCAGCATGCTGCCGCGGCAGCATCGTCGGCCCCGGCGGTTGATCCATCACCGATGGCATCAGCGGCCAACCATCCGCCAGCACCACAAGCCCCTCAGTCGCAGCATCCTCAACAGCATCCGGCTGAATAATTTAATAACCTGAGCAAAGGAATACTTATGTGGCCAACAAACCGGGATATCGCCAAGAACAGTCTTCAGCATACGATGGAATCGGGGTTTCGTGCCCTGGCTTCTAGTCCGGCACTGAGGCGTCACCACCTGACCCAGGCAGCACTCGGGGCGGCGACTTTTTATACCGCGCTGAGCCATGCGCAGGAGCAGGCAGCAAAGCGGCAAAAGTAATTAATCAGAAACGGGGGTTGGTGTCCTGGAATCAGTCTGGGGGGCTGATATATCGCGCCCCGATTGATGACTGCTGTGAACCAACAACAACTGCATGACACTGACTCAGCTAGAAAATCTGAGTCAGTCCGTCATAAGACAACTGGCCGAAAACAGATTGTTCGGAAAAGTTGAGGTCGGTGCTATATGCCATCAAGAAAGAGACCGCACAGTGCGACAAAAAATTCAAACACAGTAGCGCCGATCAGAGCAATAAAGAAACCGCGCAGGGCGCACAGGTACAGAATAGAGAGAGACCGAACACTGACATCATCACAACAAACCCTGCGAGGGTTTGTTGATGTCAATGCCGCTTTAACGGGGCGCCTCAGCAAAAAAAATTATTTCCGGGTTCCATCCAATCCAACAGTGCACAGTTTCAGTTCGGGGTATCACGAAGCAGGGCTGACAACCGACAGCGTTAATCATCTGACTGCCCGATTGCACAGACAAAAAGGCATCAGCCAGTTCAGATCAAACGCTCCAGAGCCATTACGCAACAAAAAATTTTATGAAGCTAATGTCAGCACGGTAATGCATGCCGGTGACGGCTTGCGTACAGATACCGCCCAAACGGTGCTTTCGGTTCCCAGGTGGGATGGTGGCGGTGGCGCAGGACATTCTGGTTCAGGTGTAAAGCAGTCAGGGCAGAAGTCTGCACACGATCTGCTCCGGGAAAGCACCGTTGAATTATTACAGAATAAAAATTTAACCTCAGGCATTGCAGCGGTTGCTTTTGGTGCTTTTGCCGTCGCAAGTATGGCGCCAGGAGAAGTGGCGTCAAAAACCCCCAATATCCGCAAGCTCAAAGCACAGCATGTAAGAGATCATTGGGAACAAAATCGTGAGGAGGTGAAGGCCAGGGTTGAAGATCAATACCAACGACTATCGACAAACGAACAGCAGGAAGTCGATACCCATATGCAGAGTTTTTTCCAAAAACTGCCGAAGGACAGACGTCTGGCGAATGGGCGCTGCACTTCGCCGGTAAGAGACACAAGAAGGCAGCATAAAAATGCAGTGAGTGGTGGCGGCTACGTTTCGAAAAAAAATGATATTTTGCCAGAGCCACGAAAAAAACGATCTGCCATACATTCCGATCAGGACGCAAGAGAGGCGACCAGCTATTTCACTCAGCCATTCCGTTCCAATCGCTCCTGAACTGAGTTTGCAGAAGAAAAAATCTCCGGGACAAAGAAGCATTTTCCGGGTCAAAAAACACCCGCCTGTCGCGTCATGCCCCCACCAAAGTGATCCGTTTGGCGCTGTTTCCTGCGTTGAACGACAAACATCCATGGCACCGATCCTGCTATGTAGCCTTATCGTCTTTACCGGCACGGGCTTCTTATGACATCGCAGCACCCTCCAATGTGGATAGAAAAAACGGACAGCGAACAACCTGCCATTTCCGTTTTGATCGAAGGCGACCGGACACTGGAAAGCATTGATCAGCAGTACCTCCGGGTTGAGTCCATTCAGGGGCAGGAAGGTATTTCGCAGCCTTTCCAGATGACGGTGGAATTACGTACTGACGACACAAGCAAACAACCTGAACGCGGCCCGGTGCTCGATGGCCGTTATATCGGTCGCTGGGCAAGGCTTTGCATTCAGGGTCGTCGTTATTTTCGTGGATTGATTACCGAACTGGCTCTCGCCGCTCCGGGTTGTTACACCCTGACGGTGCAATCACCGCTGCAGATTCTGAGCCTGCGCAATCGTTATCATATCTATACCCAGTGCAATATCAGTGACCTTCTGAAAGAGGTCTTTGCGCAGGAGTTGCTGGATAACCGTTTCCGCTTAAAGCTGGATTTTGATGACAGCCTGACACTGACCCGCATCCAGGATTGGTTGCAGGCTGGCGAAACGGATATGGATTTTATCCAGAGAATTATTGCTAAATTCTGTATCCATTATTTCTTTATTCATGAAAAAGATCAGCTGACGCTGGTCTTTTCAAACACAACAGCGACCACCGAAAAAGTGTCTATTCCCGGTTATCAGGCCGGGCCGCTACCGCTGCGTTATAGCTACACTTCGATTGATAAACTGGGATTACAACAGGGCGATTTATTCTGCGATCTGCGCTATTCGGTCAAGATGATGCCAGCCATGGTGCGCACCATGCTCAGTCGTATAGAGGCTGCCTGGGATACCAACAAAATGGCCATCAGCGACAATACCCCCTGGATTGATAATCAACCCCACGGCAATACGGAATATCAGTGTTACCGTTATTATGATTACGGTGCAGATACTGATGAGGCGCGTGGTCAGTTCACCAAAATCTGTCAGCAAATCCAGACCGAAGCAGGCACTCTGACCGGTAACGTTACCAGTCCGCTACTCAGCCCAGGGTATTCATTTTCGCTTTGGGAACCCGTGCCGGACGAGGGGAGTATGGGCAGACCTGAATTCAGTGGCGAAGTGTTTATCGTCACCAAAATTCAGCACAAAATGAGTGCCACCGGTCCTTACTCCGGCAGTGTTGAAGCGACGCAACTGTACACCGGTAATGAAACACTTGAGCAAACCCTGCTGACACCATTTTCAATGCAGAACACTCATCAGGGCAGTGTTATTGCCAAGGTGATTGAGCATACCCCTCCGGCCAGTTCATATTTTGTTAATAAGAGTAATTTCCAGCCGGAAGATGGCCAGGTCAGCTTTGATGGAGATATCAGCAAGGCGCGGGGCTGTCTTGTGCGTCTGGCAACCGGCAAAGAGTACTGGGTCACGCTTTCTAAAACCTCCCAGACGGTTCCTGAAATCAATTCACTGGTCACTATTGGTCGCGGGGATGGTGAAAGCGAACAGCCAGAGTTGCAGCAGGTGTTGTCATCTCATGGTTCAAAAACCGTCACCCCACCGGGCAGGCGCAATGCTTCATGGCAGGTAAACGGCTCATGGGGAAGCAGTTATTCAACCAGCTATGGTGACAGCATCAGCATCCGCTATGGCCATAATTCCGCGACGGATTTATCTCAGGCTTCGGCGCTGGTTGAAAGTGCTTATGATAAAACCGGTATGGATAGCACGTTGTACGGTAACAGCAGCTATTCCAAAGGCGGAGGCTGGAGCCTGTCGCTGAGTGACAATGCGGATGCCGGAGTGCTCAGCGCATCGGTTTCACAGGGGAGCAGTTATAACGAAAGCCATGCCCTGATCAGTTATGGTGTAAGCCATACCGGCACCAGCCAGAGTTTTTCCCGCACAGGAAAAAGCGTTAACCGCTCGGTCACCGGAGAGTATGACGGCACCCTGGATCTGAACAATCCCAGCTTTATCGGCGGCCATATTCCCGAGCAGTCCATTGTCGATATTGCCAACCAGTTAAACAGGGGAGACAGCTATAACGAGAATTACACTAAAGGGCGGTCCGTAAATTTAAGTGGCAATGGGGCGGAACCCCCTGGTTGGGATGATACCTCGGCAATGGTTTTTTCAAATTCAAAGACCGTAGGTAAGGTGGTTAATAAATCGGCGCATATTGGCGACAACTACAACACCTCAAGCCAAACCGGCAATACAACGACGTCAAACACAACCAATGGCAACAGTAATAACACTAACACCACGACGGGGAACAGCACAGGAACCACAACAACCGCGGGAGATACCAACAACACTTCGACCGTGGTAGGGAACCGCAATGAAATATCCACCTCGGTTGGATTAAGTAATGCGATCACAACCAACATTGGTGCATCCAACCGGATTGAGAATAACCTCAGCCTCAGTAACAGTATCGCCACCAATCTTTCTGCCAGTAACAATATCTCAACCACCATTGGTGCCAGCAATACCGTTGAAACCTTTATCGGTGCCAAGAATTCCGTATCGACCCAGTTAGCTGCGACCAATTCAACATCAACCACCATTGGTGCCAGCAACACTACGGAAACCTTTATCGGTGTCAAAAGCAGCATAACGACGCAACTGGCCGGCAGCAGCAACATCTCAACAACGATAGGTGCTAACTCATCCATCGATACTTTTATTGGCAGCAAAATGAATATTGCAACTCAACTTGCTTCGGTAATTGAAATAGAAACAACCATGGGAACCAAGCTCAAAACCGAAAACAATCTGAGTACCACCTTTCTGAATGAAATCACTGCAGGTTCGGTTATCAAAATGCAGGAAGCGCCGGCGGAGGTACAAATGAAGCTTTGCACCCATGCAAAAATCAGTGAAACCCAGGCGGAAATACTGAACGGCATTAAGGCCATTCTCTGATTATGCAAATTATCAAACCCCGCACTCTCAGCCTGGTCAGCAATACCTACCACTTTCATCGTCACACGCTGGCGATTGGCGTGGTCGGATTTTTCAGCCTGAAAAATCCACGTACCTTTATATCCGAAGCTCAGGGCTGGTCTCAGCTTACCCCGGCATTATCATCCGGGCTGATTCTGGATATGGGCTACGCCAAACCCTGTGGTGAAATACTGTTGGCTGGTAACGCTTATGCGCCAGACGCAGATGCGGTAACGCGAATGAATGTCAGCGCATCATTAGGCAAACTGAAAAAAACACTGCAGATAATTGGTGATCGCCGCTGGAACGGACGTTTTTTGCGCAAGGCCAGTGCGCCCAGGCCTTTTCATTCCATGTCACTGGATTTCAGCCGGACTTATGGCGGAAGCGGATTCAGCGAAAACCCGGCAGGCAAGGGCATTATCAGCGAAGAAAACCGCCCCAAAGATGGGTTCTTCGAGTTGCCGAATATTTATCACTGTGATGAAAAAACAGCGGCCGATAGCGCGCCCAGAACTCCGGTCAGTTTTGGACCTCTGGATGTTATGCAGCCTCAGCGCAGCCGCTTTCACGGTACATTTGACCAAAGCTGGCTGGATAATATTCATCCGGGTTTTCCGCTGGATACCAATCCTCTTTTCTTTAATGCAGCAAGTGAGGACCAGCACATTAAAGGTTTCTTTTCTCCCGGTGAAGCATTTGAGATACAGGGCATGCATCCTGAGTCAGCAATTATTCAGGGACATCTGCCGCAATTACGCGCCCGTGCTTTTGTTAGTCAGATTGTTGATGGCGAAACTGAATTCCATGAAGTAGCCACGGCCATCGATACCGTCTGGTTTTTCCCTGATCTTGATATAGGCGTGGTGATTTATCGTGGCACGCTGCACGTTCAGAACTCTCTGGGGCTTGATGTTACCCAGCTGTTACTGGCTTATGAGCACAGCGATGACCCGGCCCGCACGGTGGCGTATTACCAGCAGGTTCTGAAACAAAAAACCGATCCTGAAACCGCTGCCGGACACATTCTTAATGAGTCGCAGCTGCTGCCACAAAAAAATGCAGCCGAAGAGGAAGAAGTCAGACAGCTCTATGCTGAAGCCAAAGCTCAGATTCAGGAAAAAAAACAGAACTGGCTTAAACACATATTGGCCGATAAGCCATTATCCGAAACAGAAAAAAATAAAATCCGCAAACAAGTACTAGCTGATGATCCCAAAGAGCCTGCACCGATCCCCAAGGCACTGGTTGATCGTGGCGACATTGACTTATCTCCCTATATCGATGAAGCCAAAGCGCTGGCAGAAAAAGCCCGGCAAGATGCCAAACAGCAGCAGATGCAGGCCAGCCAATATAAGAAGAACCTTGCCCCCGAATCAGAAAACGAAATGAGACAGCGGGTATTCAGCCCGTTTAAGCCGCAGCCTGCGGATCAGCTGATGGCCGCGACACCTCCTGCCAGTCAGCGCAGCACTTCAGAACAACTGCAATTGGCGGAAAACCTGCAAAAAAACAGTCAGCGCCAGGCACGGCAACAGGCTCCGGAATGCACTGCGCTCAGCAAACCTCTTCCCGCAAGCGGTGCCCGGATGATCCGGGACTGGGTTGTCGATTTATTGAATGCCGGAGAATCTCTGGCCGGGCGTGACCTTGCCGGTAGCGATCTGGCCGGTCTGGATTTCAGCGGACAGGATATGACTGCCGTGATGCTGGAGCGGGCTGATCTGAGCGGCTGCTGCTTCGATCATTGTATTCTGGATGGCAGCGTTTTAACGGAAGCTGATATCTCTTATGCCAGCTTTTGTAATGCCCGCATGCAGCGCGCTAATTTATCAGGAACGCGGGGGCATGATGCGGTTTTTACCGGCGCAGATCTCAGCCATGCCTTACTGGTTGCAGCAAAACTGCATAGCTGCAATTTCAGTGGTGCAACCCTTAATCGTCTTATTGCAGCCGAAGCCACGCTGAATAGCTGTCTCTTTCAGCAGATCCATTGCAGGGAAGGGCAGTTTATTCAGGCGCAGTTACCGGCCAGCGACTGGCAGGATGCAACCGTAAGCGCAACGAACTTCACTCAGGCTGAGCTGCAACATTCAAACTGGCAACGTGCGCAGCTCAATCGCTGCCTGATGATTGATATTAAGGCCGACCATATCAATTTCAGCGGCTGTCAGGCAGAGAAAATTCAGTTCAGCAACAAAGGTGAACTGAATCATGCCATTTTTACCGCCAGCAGCTGGCACATTTGTGGATTCAGTAAACTCAATATGCAGCAAAGCTGTATCCGCGATGCCGTATTCAGGGATTGTGATCTGTCAGAAACAAAGCTGAATAACAGCGACCTGCGTCATTCGCTGCTGCATAACTGCCTGCTGCGCCACGCTGATCTGAGCCATTGTGATTGTCAGAAAAGTTTTTTCAGCAGCTGTACGCTGGTTGGTACAGATTTTACAGCCGCCGATCTGAGTGAGGTGCAGCTGCGGCACTGCAATACTAAGGAAGCAATATTTCATGACAGAAGACGCCAACATATGGATCAGCGACCGGATCCATCATTAATCTGATTCTCATTGTTACAGGGAAGGTACTATGAATAATAAACTGGCATCGATTCAGACGCTGATCAGCAGCGGCCAGACCATTATGAATCAGGATCTGGCCGGAGAGTCCTGGGCAGACATATCCCTGGTTGGAGCGGTCTTTATTGACTGTTCTTTTGCAGCTACTCAACTGACCGGTTGCGATCTTAGCCGAACGGTATTTATTCAGTGTGATTTCAGCCACTCACAATTGACTGATAATACAATCCAGCAATCCAGCTTTGTCCGTTGCATCTTTAATGACAGTCAATGGCGAGGGGAATGCGGCAGCAGTACGTTGTGCGAAAGCGACCTGAGTCTCAGTCACTGGCTGCAGGTAAAGCTGACGGCAACAACATTCAGCCAGTGTAATCTGAGCCAGAGTGTCTGGAGTGGCTGTACCTTTCATGCGGTCAATCTGTCTGAAGTTGACACTTCCGGCATGACACTGGAGCGCTGCGACTTCAATAATATTTCCTGGCTGAACAGCGACTTCTCCACCATCACACTGAAAAATGTCAGCTTTGAAAAGGCCTTGTTATTGCAATGCCGGTTTACCGACAAAGACCTGTCGGGCATACGCTTCCGGGCCTGTACCTGCACTGAAAGTCAGTTTACCCGCATCCGCTTCAGTGCGGCGGATCTGGGCAATTCGAATTTTTCCAAATGTCAGCTGGCGGAAGTGGATTTTTCTGATTGCAATCTGAATCAGGCACTGTTTATCGAAAGTCAGATCAGCGGATGTCATTTTACGAATGCACACCTGACCAATGCTAATTTCCAAAAAGCCGAACTGAGTGAAACCAGCTTTAAAAACAGCTACCTGACGGAGTCCTGGTTTAAGTTGGCAGTGGTCAGCAAAGTTGATTTTTCCGGTAGCGATATGCGCTACGCCAATCTGAGTTACTCGCAACTGCAGCACTGTGATTTTATCAACGTCCAGCTTTTGCGGACTAATCTGCATGCTGGCAAAGAAACCAGCTGTCGCTGGAATGGCAGCAACACCGCTGAATTATTACTGACCGATCCGGATCAGCAGGAACTGGACAAACAACTGGCAGATTACGGAGTAAGCGCATGACACCCTGTATAGAATTTCCACTGAACCATCAGTATCAGCCGACGCTACTGGAAAGCGCCTACAGTGGGGTGATTACCGCTATTGATGCTGGCAATGACCGATGGATTATCGATCAGCATTTCACAGCGCAAAAGGCCGTCAGTTTATTAATAAAACCGGAGGCTGGTGATCTGGTTTATTTTGTCCGCATCGGTACGGAATTTTTCATCACTCAGATTCTGCAGCGCCAAAAAAGTGATAACGCTTCCCGCCCTCTGTCTCTCGAAAGTGATCAGCCGCTGTATATCCATGCTCCCGAACTGAAGCTGAGTGCCTGGCATACGCTGGAACTGACTTCGGTCAACACATTATCGGTTGCTGCAGAGCAGGGGAGTTTCTGTTTTTCCGGTGCGCTTATTCAACAGAGTGAAAATCTGATCCAACAGGTTGGTCATATGAATCTGACCGCCCGCGGCCTTCTGCGCCTGAATGCAAAGCAGCAGTTAATTACAGCCGAAGAAGATGTACGTATCGATGGCAAACGCATCAATATGGGCTGACAGCGCCACAATTTAAAACAGGAGAATACTATGTTTGCCACCACACAAAGTCCGGCAATGCATCTGTCAGCACTGGATGTTTGCAAAACACCGATTGGGCCGGTTATTACGCCTATTCCATATCCGAATATCGGAATGTCTTCTACAGCCATTCCCAATATTTTTAATATGTATACGGTAGCTATGCCGGATCACAATTTATTGACCACGGTGCCGCTGTCTAATGGTGATCAGGCAGGGGTTCTGATGGGAGTGGTTTCCAGCATGATGATGGGGCCGGTTAAAAATATGCTGGGCAGTTTCAAGGTGTACAAGATGGTAATGCCTGCGACCAAAATGCTTTCACCCAGCCTTCATAATGGCGAGCTGCCCAATACCGTTGGTACAACACTGACGCCATCACAGGTCAAGGTCATGATTCTCAGCTGACGCCAGCAGTGGCTGGCGATCAGAGTGAGAAATCCAGCCCCACGCCCTGAATGCCATCGAGAGGCGCTTCCTGTACCAGAGGCAGGCGGGTTTGTTTTCCGGCTTTTGGGGCAGGGTGTGCAGACTGTACAGGTGCCATTGGTTGAGGCTGTGAGGTCTCTGTGGGTTCAGCCTGCAGATTTCCCGCTTTATGTGCAGACTTGGAATGCGTTGTTCGCGGCTGCGGTGCTGCCGCAACGACGCTCTCGGACAGCGCATCACTGTTCAGATAGCCCCGGCTTTTAGTACCCGGATAGCTGTCTCTGCGACTGCCAGTCTGTGGTGGAGCCATTCCATTCAGATAGCTCTGATCCTGAGCATGGAGGTGGTGAAACAGCGTGCTGTTTGCACGTAGCGGCAAGTAATTATCCGTTGCTGCGGGTTCTGGCTGGCGACTGGTACGCAGATTAAGTCCTGATTCATCCAGGCTGCGCAGGCGCACATCAGCAGGCGAAGGAGCTTCAGAGCCATAAGCCTGAGCCAAACGGTAAGGAACGGCGGTAAAGCCGGAGCTGTCCGCTCCGCTGCGGACAATCCGCACCATCTGTTGGTAATTCCGCAGTGGCGGTGGTGTTTTCATCGGCATTTCCTTGTCCTGTACTGATTATCTGAACGGGCTGGCGCAGCGTGCTTCAGTCCGCCGGCCAGGCGATAAGTCTGGGAGTCTGGCCCTGAACCATCAGTGAGTACTGCAGCTGTTCCGCAGCCGGGCGCTCCGCAAAGGGGCCAACTGCCAGTATAAGCCAGTGACGATCATCTTCACTGACGGCGAATACAACAGGCGTAAAAGGTAGCTTAACCGCTGCAGTTTCGAGCTGCTTTAATTCAGCTTCAATCACCGCAGGGCTGTTGCTCATATACAGCTGCAGTCCATATTGGATATCTGCGCCGGTTGCAGAGTCAGGTAATAACTGGCCGGACAAGGACAGCTCAGCATTGGTGACCGGACGCAGCTCAAGTGAAGATGCGGCAGGAGATGCAGGATAATCGGGAAGCCACAGGGTTAGTCCCGCACCGGCTGCGGTCAGCAATATAACGATCAGGCCAAATGCTTTCAGAAAGGACTCCTGATTCCATTCCAGAGTATGTGCAGAGGTTACTTGCAGATGAAGGGCTGTGCAAACGACCTTTTATATTTCCGATAATTGATATTATCGGAATAGGCGTATAAGCGTAAAAATGCGGACCGCCTGTCGTCCATCGGCACGAGTTCTAATAAATCTGCACATCTTTGATTTATACGCCGGATGCAATCCTGCACTGCTAATTACAAACCCGCCCAGCGTGACGATCACTTGCAACCCGTTCAAGAATCTGCAGCCTAGCTGAATCTCTGGTCCAGCTGAATCCCAGGCCCAGCGCCTGCGCTTGAGTATGACTACTCAGGCGTTATCACCACTGATAGCCTGCACCGGCATAAACCTGATGCTGAGTAAAATCGTACAGCTCAAAACGGTCATTCGCTTTACCCGCCATAACTCCGGCATGTAGTCGCCACTGGTTTGTACGCCATTGCAGATCGGCACTGATACGCCAGAGCTCCTGACGGCGGCGAGCAGTTTTTTCTGTGCCGTCGAGATCAATGATCATCAGTGATTCATGGTACAGAGCATGGCGTTTTTCCAGCTGAGCGCGCAGGCTCAGTCCCTGCGCCCAGCTCATTCTTGTGCCGGCAAACACTGAGCGCAGCATACGACCGCTATTGGTGAATGATGTCTCCGTGCCTGATTGGCTGGTGTCTTCCAGCTGGTAACCCAGCCAGCCACGCCAATAGTAATTGCCCGATTCCAGACTCAGGCGCAGGCGTTGCTGCAGGCGGTCATCCGTATTGTCGCCAAAACGATACTCATAACCGGCGGAATACAAGGCTGAGAGTTCAGCCCCATATTTCCGATAATTTGAAGATATATCTACAAAAGGTGTTACGGCATACGGCGCACCATCCCAGCGTTCGTAGCGCACACCGGCGCGAACATCCGCAGCAACGGGTACGACTGCCGCAGACTGCCAGAGTTCTCTGTCGGCACTCAGCTGCAGCCAGTCAGGTGCATCATGGCGCTGATAATCACGGAGAAATAACGCGGCATTCCAGCGTTGCGCAGGCAGATCAGCAGCCAGATAAAGGTCGGTGTAATAATCAGCGACGGCCAGTGAATGGTGCAGCTGATCCGGGTTGCTGTCATAACCGCCCTGCACCTGCATAAACACCTGTGGCCTTAGGCTGGCGACAGCCTCTGCCTGCGCCAGGCGTTCACTGGCAAGAGCAGCCAGGCGAAGGTCAGAATCCAGCTGCACCACTTGCTGCCAGTACTCACGTGCCTTGCCGGGATTGCTCAGTTTTGCTTCGGTCAGTCCGAGGTTGTAGCTGGCCAGCGCCTGCCAATCGGAATATGCCGCAAGTTCAGTAAACGCGGTACGCGCCTGGAGGTACTGCGTCAGCCGGTAATAGCTGACGCCGATGTTGTAGAGCAAGGCCGGGCTTTGATTGCCCGCCTGACGGGTGGCGATAAAGTGCGTCAGAGCCTCGTGGTAATCACCGGCACGGAAAGCCTCAATGCCGCTCTGGTAACTGGCCGGAGCGGCCAGAATGCGGGGAGCACTGAGCAGCAGGATAAAAACAGGCGCAAAAATAAGATATCGCAATGGGATGTGTCATTTGGAGCAAAGGCGGCAGTATATCGCCCCGGGCGGCTGCGGGGCAGCCGCTTTCTGTATTAGGGCCTGTCGACACTAATTAAACAGACCTGTTATCGGCTAAAAATTTCTCAGGCAAGGCGCTGAGAGTGTGTCCTAACGGGTTAAGCGAGCGAACAGCAACGCAGGATGAGGGATTTTTAGCCATAACCCTTCGGGCTGAGGCCAGTTTTCCTCATTAACTTCGTCGTTTGTCATTCATTTAACCCGTTAATATCACTCCTCTCTCCTTGTTCTGAGAAAAACAGGCTCTCAGCAGGCCGGATTTACTTAGTGTCGACAGGCCCCAATGAGCAGTAGTTCAGTCTTTGTTCTGCCCCGGTGGAATATCCGGCCGGTTACCCGGAGGGCCGTCCAGTTCACGCTGCTGGCGGCGCTCTGCTGCCGCTTCCTGTGCACGTTCCCGTGCAGCTTCTCCCGGATTGCGGTTCATCTGTGCGGCGCTGTCAGAGCCGGTCCCGGCATTCTGGCGCACACGGGATGAAGCCGGCTGAGGCAGACGGATTTCATGGTAAATCACATCCGGTGTCGCCTGCTCATCGATAACGTCGATGGTTACTTCCGCATCGCTAATGTCTGCATGCGCAACGGAACTGAAAGCGCTGAAAAACATAGCGGCAACGCTGAGAATCATGGCAGCGACACGCGGCAGCGCTGCCAGATATTGCTCAACAGTCCCTTTAGCAAGAGCCTGCACGCGCTGCGGTTTAACGTACTTTTGCATAGCTTTGCAAAGCCCCTCTCAATAAGCCCATCAGATAGCCCTGGCCGGCATTGTCGCGTCAGCGGCCGGGTGATCAAGATTTACCTGGATTTCTTTGTGCGACTGACCGTAACTCAGGGTCACCGTTAGTCCGCCATTGCTGACCGAATGAACACTCACGGGCAGCGTCAGACGGTTGCTGCCCTGCTGCAGAGGTGTCTGCCAGCGAATCACCGGTTCATCATAACCGGTCAGCAAAACCCCTTTACCCGGCCGGATCTCAATGGTCGCCGACTCAATATCCGCAGGGGCGTTAAACACAAGGGCCACATTCTGTTGCCAGGTGATATCCGCAGCCTGCTGCGAATTGAATATCACGGCTACCGCCATAAGCAGCAATGCGGCAAATGCCGACGCGGAGGGTAACAGCCAGCGCTTTGGTTCAGGCTGCGGCTGGCGCTGATACAGCAACGCCTCACTGATTACCTTCTGACGGAAATCAGCAGCAGGCATAGGGACGGATACCCGCAACTGCTGGCAAGCCTCTTCCAGGCGGAGCTCCTCGGCTACAGAGCGGCAATCGGGGCACGCAACCAGGTGGTCAAGCACCGCAGCAGAATATTCAGCGGCGCACAGCTGTGGCCGGCATTGCTGACAGTTCATAAACTATACTCCGCTGATGATTGACTGTTACTGTTAACACGTCCGGGCCGACTAAAACGATCCATGTAATTTTCCCTTCAGCTTCTCCCGCGCCCGGTGCAGACGGGATTTTATCGTACCTTCGCTGATGCCAAAGACCACGGCGATTTCTGCAGTGGTGAATCCTTCCAAATCGTGCATCAGCACAACATCCCGGTGATCATCCGACAGTGAGGTAAGCGCCCTTTCCAGCTGCGCTGCCAGCGCCAGACGGTCTGGTTTGTCCATAACGCTGCTTTCTGCTTCTGCAGCAGAACCTGCTTCCGCACAATCTTCCGCTGGCAGAACCGGAGAGCGCTGGCGGCGGCGATACAGATCAACGTAGCGATAATACAACACCCGGATCAGCCAGGGCTGCGGCTTATCGGCGGCTTCCAGCTCATCAAGCCGGTTAACAATGCGGATCAGCACATCCTGCACAAGATCTTCGGCATCATGGGTGTTACGCGTCCAGTGCCAGGCCATGCGATACATGGTCTCAATATGGGGACCGACCAGTTCACTGAAGCGGCGTTCTGAAGCACGCGCCGGGCGGAATAAGCGGGTAAAAAACGCCAACGGCGGTACTCCGGGTACAAAGACAAACCATCAGGGCAATCCATCATAGGCACAAGCAGACCCGATGTCTGCCTGTGCCTGTCACTCAGATACCGGAAAAATCCGCCTGAGTTGTCTGATCGGCCACCACTTCAGCATTGGCCTGCTCGGCAAAGACGATAACATCATCGCTTTCCGGATCGTCAGTCGCTGCTTCACAGGTGTAAGCCAGGGTGTAGGTGCCTACCGGCATAAAACCTAACTCATAGCTGTACACACCTGCGTTTTCATTAATCAGTGCAGAGGTCAGCGGATCGCCGGCATCGCCGTCCACATCATCCGCTACAGCATCACTACCGACAAAGGCGTACACCGCACCTGCATCAAGGCTGGCGTCGGCGCAGGCGCTGGCAATCAGTTCGCCAGCCACTGTGCCGGTAATGGTGCCGGACTGGGCGTTATCAATCAGGCGCAGTGCCGGCTTCAGGTGCATGCCCTGACCGCCTTTAGGGTCAACAATGGATTTGCGCAGGTCGAAGTCGATGGTGAAGTCCGCACTGCCGCCGGCCAGCAAGGTAAAGCCGCGCACCAGTTTCAGGCCGGTCTGGCTACCGCTAGGTACGCTTAACTCCTGCACAGAGCCATCTTCAAACTCAATATAGGAATCCAGCACACTATCCTGCTCGGCATTCACCAGCAGGCGCATCCACTGATATTCACCGACCGGCAATTCCTGACCTTCGAGCAGGTTGGCAGAGTTGCTGCCCTGCAGCGCCAGCAGGTCAATGGTGCGCGGCTCATCAAACAGAATTTCGGTACGGCTGCCACCGGACTGCAGTTCAACACCACTGAAGCTGACAACAACCTTGCTGGCGGAATCGACCGGAGCATCAGTCACATTCAGTGACAGGCGGCCGGTATCTGAACCGGAGGAGCTGCTGTTACAACCAGCAACCAGTGCGGACGTCACCGCCAGAAACAGTGAATTGCGTAACCAGTTAGTACGAAACATCGGAGTACCTCTTTATATGTTGGCGTGTGTGCAGTAACACGAACCAGGGCGGCAAAGGGTTCCATCTTTTTTAATATTCTTTCACCCATTCTTAAAGTTACGAAATAATTCTATAAAAATCCTATTGTTTTCAATTGCATACAGGATTCACTTGAAGCGCTTAAGAAAGATTAGGATTGTAATTTCAGGCCCAGATAAGGGCGCACTGGCTCCTTCCGCGATTAGTCGTTATTCTTTGCCTAACTCTTATTTCCGATAATTTCCATGCTGAACACCTCTCCTGCCCCGCTAATAGACCAACTCGACTACCTGAGCAATCCACTGAGCAGCGCCCGCCGCATTCTGACACTGCACCCCGAGCTGCAGCGCATTGATGGTGCTTTTGAAGATCTGGTGCACAGCTTCAGTTTTCTGGTCAGCTATAACGGCAGTACGGCTACGTTCAACAGCTACCGGCGTGAAGTTGAGCGTCTGCTGCAATGGTGCTGGCTGATACGCGGTTGTGGTCTGGGTGAGCTTAAGCGGCAGGATCTTGAGACCTATATCCACTTCTGCCAGTCCCCTCCCAAATCCTGGATTGGCAGCAAACAGGTGGCGCGCTTTAAAAATCATCAGGGTGAACGGGTCGCCAACCCCGACTGGCGCCCCTTTGTGAATCAGGCGATCAAGGCTGACCCGCAGGCCCGTACGGTTTTTTCACTGTCACAGAAAAGCCTGCAGGCGTTGTTCGCCGTACTCTCAACCTACTTTAATTATCTGCTGCAGGAAGATTACCTGCGCATCAATCCGGTGGCGCTGATTCGCCAGAAGAGCAAGTTTCTGCAGCGCCATGCCTATCAGGAGCCGGTGCGCCGCCTGTCGAATCTGCAGTGGGATTTCATTCTGGAAACCGTCGAACAACTGGCGAAAGAAAGCCCGGCCGAGCACGAGCGCTCGCTGTTTGTGATGCGCCTGCTGTTTGGTATGTATCTGCGGATCTCCGAACTGGTGGCCGATGAACGCTCAACACCGGTTATGGGTGATTTTCATACCGATGCCGATGGTAACTGGTGGCTCAGGGTTGTCGGCAAAGGCAACAAGGCACGCCTGGTGACGGTGTCTGACGATATGCTCGCCGCGCTGCGCCGCTACCGCGAGCATCTGAATCTGCCACGCCTGCCCTATGTCGGCGAACAGACGCCACTGGTGCAACGACTGAAAGGACGCGGGCCGGTGACCAGTACCCGTCAGATCCGTTATCTGGTGCAGTCCTGCTTCGATCAGGCCTTTGAGCGTATGCGCAGCCAGGGACTGGAAGATGAAGCACAGGAGTTACGCGTGGCCACCGTGCACTGGCTGCGCCACACCGGCATTTCCGAGGACGTAAAATTCCGCCCCAAGGAACACGTTAAGGAAGACGCCGGTCATGCCAGCATGGCCACGACCGACCGTTACATCGACACCGAGCTGCGTGAGCGCCACGCCAGTGCCCGCCATAAAAAGCTGAAGCCGGAGCTGTAACCCCGGCTTCGCCTCTTTAATCCCGGAATGCACCGCATGAAATGCGGCGCGAAACAGGCAGGTTCAGTGCATATACTGACCGCCGTTAGCGGAGATGTTGGCACCAGTTACAAAGCCCGCCTTCTCATCGGCCAGAAAGCTCACCACGCGGGCGATGTCTTCAGGCTCGCCAAAACGTCCGACCGGAATCCCCTTGCGGATGTCTTCACGGATCTCTTCCGGCACATCCATGATCATGCTGGTGGCGATATAGCCCGGCGACACCGTATTCACGGTAATACCTTTGCTGGCAACTTCCTGCGCGACAGCCTTGGTAAAGCCGTACATGCCGGCTTTGGCGGCAGAATAGTTAGCCTGACCGAACTGGCCTTTCTCACCATTAATGGAAGAGATATTGACGATACGCCCCCACTTTTTCTCCAGCATGTCATTGATCACCAGGCGGGTCATATAGAACACCGAGGTCAGGTTGGTCTCGATCACATCGTGCCAGTATTCCGGAGACATTTTACGCAGCGTAGTGTCACGGGTGATGCCGCCGTTATTGATCAGTACATCGATGGTGCCGAAGTCCTTGCGGATACCCTCAATGCAGGCTTCACAGGAAGCGAAGTCGCGGATATTGCCGTACGCCAGGGCGATGTCGTACCCCTCTTCTTTCAGCTTATCCTGCCAGGTCTGCGCTTTGTCGTGGTTGCCGCCGTGATAGTAGCCGGCAACCACCTGATAGCCATCGTCATGCAGCTGCTTGCAGATCGCGGTGCCAATGCCGCCGGTTCCGCCGGTTACCAGTGCAATTCGTTTTGTCATGTCCTACTCCTTCAGTTTCATGATGAGATCCCATTACGGGCGAGATGCAATACCAGAGATTGCTCAGCCAATATGACATTACGATGACCTTGCCCCATATGGCAGCACGCCCCTTAAAAGCCTCATGCTTTGGACATAGCCCGACCATGCGCAAAGCGGTCGAAACCTGCTCTGGCCCGCCCTGCGGATGCCCTGTGGGCGGAAGTAGGATATAATCCGCGCCCCCAATTTATTGTCCCTCCGCCGCCTTATGAAGTTCGTAATCAAGCTGTTCCCGGAAATCACCATCAAATCCACCAGTGTGCGCAAGCAGATGACCAAAATTCTGCGTCAGAACCTGCAGAATATGTTCCGCCGCCACGCTATTTCGGTGGATGTACAGAACCGCTGGGACAGCCTGATCGTTCTGGTCAACCGCGATGACGATGCGGCCCGCCGCCAGACCATTCAGATCCTGTCGCACACACCGGGCATTGCTGCAGCACTGGAAATCACTGAATACACCTTCACCACGCTGGACGAAGCCTATCAGCGCGTACGCGATGCCTACCGTGAGCGCGTCGCCGGTAAATCCTTTTGTGTGCGCATCAAGCGTGCGGGTCTGCACGATTTCACCTCCCACCAGGCGGAAATCTATATGGGTGGCGGCTTTCTGAAAGAAACCGAGGCACTGCGCGTCGATCTGCACCGCCCGGAAGTGACCGTGCTGGCGGAACTGCGTAACGACAAGGTTCAGGTGGTGCAGCAAACCATCAAAGGCCTGGGCGGCTATCCACTGGGCAGCCAGGGCGAAGTGCTGAGTCTGATTTCCGGCGGCTTTGACTCCACCGTTGCCAGCTACCTGATGACCCGCCGCGGCCTGAAAACCCACTTCTGTTTTTTCAATCTGGGCGGCAGCGCGCATGAGATCGGCGTGAAACAGGTTTCCCACTACCTGTGGAGCACCTTTGGTGAAAGCCACCGGGTTAAGTTTGTTACCGTGCCGTTCGAGAAGGTTGTGGCCGAAATTCTGACCAATGTCGATACCGGACAGATGGGCGTTGTACTGAAGCGTATGATGCTGCGCGCGGCCTCGCGCGTGGCAGAAAACCTGAACCTGCCGGCACTGGTCACCGGCGAAGCCGTGGCCCAGGTCGCCAGTCAGACCATTACCAATCTGGCTGTGATCGATGACGTTGCCGACCGCATGGTGCTGCGTCCGCTGGCGGCTATGGATAAGCAGGACATCATCGATACCGCCCGCCGTATCGGCACCGAAATGTTCGCCGCCACCATGCCGGAATACTGCGGTGTGATCTCAGTGAACCCGACCACTGTGGGAGATCGCAGCAAAGTCGCCGACGCTGAAGCCAAATTTGATATGGCAGTACTGGAGCAGGCGCTGGCCGATGCCACCTACCAGCGTATCGACGATGTGCTTAGTGGCGCCGAGAGCGGCCTGGAGAATGTCGAGATTGTTACCACTCCGGGGCTGAACGATGTGATCATCGACATCCGCCACCCATCGGAAGCGGCAGACGCCCCGCTGACGCTGACCAACAACAGCGTGCTGACCATTCCGTTCTTTGACCTCGATAACCGCGTGAATGAACTGACCAGACAACAGCCGGACACCCGCTTCCTTCTTTACTGCCAGAAAGGCACCATGAGTAAGATTCATGCCCATCACCTGATGAGCGAGCAGCGCGGTAACTTTGCGGTGTTTATGGAACCGGGCTTTGTTAAGCCAGCCTATAAGGCCGAAGCCAGCGACAGCAGCGAAGACTGAAACACTGCGCGCATAAAAAAGCCGGAGTGGCTGTCGATACTGAACAGTCACTCCGGCTTTTTTATGATCGGCATTTCACCTTTTACACCCTGCGATCTACAGACCCGCGCTGATCTCAAAGCGATAGCCGGTGCCCGGCGCTTCAATAAAACCACTGTCGATATAATCCGCGTCCAGCACATTGGTTGCCGCAACGGCCCAGCTCCAGCCATTGTTCTGCTGCTTTAAGCCCAGATCCCAGATGCGGTAACCATTCTGATTGTAACGATCTTCAAACTTGTACAGTGATGTCGCACTCAGGCCCGGCAGCAATTCATAAGCCAGCGCCAGAACAACCTGATGCTCAAACTGAGATTTGCTGTAGAGGGCCTTTTCATACTGATTGGTAAAGTCCTGAATCAGGCGGGTATAGCTCAGACTGGCCTTCTGCAGACCGCTTGCCGCCAGCAGGCCGGTGGCATCCAGCTCGATATCGTAACCTTTGGTGTCAATTGCATCGATATTACGTGCGGTGTAGTAATTAATGGTCGGATCGGCGACTTCGGCCGCTGTCTGAGTGTAATCAATGGCATCGCTGGTATTGCGTTTAAAGACCGCCAGCCGGGTTTGCAGGCCCGCCAGATTCAGGCGCGCACCCAGTTCAGCGCTGCTGGTCTCTTCTGCTTTAAGGTCGGCGTTACCCTGATTTCCAGTGTTGGTCACGGGGTTGATCTGGTAAAGATACAGATCATTCATGGTCGGCACGCGCACGCTTTTACCGGCATTCAGATACAGTTGCTGACCGGCCGCCAGCGGCAGGGTCAGGCCCAGCACCGGCAAGGTATAGCTGTCGCCGCCATCATAATCGAGATACGACAAACTGCCCGCCAACTGCACAGCGCCAAAGTCGTACTGACCAAACGCAAAGGCACTGCCGTATTCACGTTCATGGCGATCACCCAGCGTCGAGGTGCTGTCGATGTCTTCCTGATTAAACTCATAGCCCAGCGCCAGTGATTCATTCAGACGAAAGCGCAGACGGCTCTGCCAGGCATTGGTCTGATGCACGGAAGGCGCATAATTCAGATAGTAAAATTCATCGTCGTGCTGGCGCCAGTTAACGGCAACATCAACACTGCGACCGGCGGAATAACGCTGTTCATGGGTAAGGTAAGCGTGGCGCTGAATGGTGCTTTCATTGGTACGCAGGTTCGGTGGTGTGTAAAACCCCTGAGTACCAAAACCCCGGTCCAGATAGCCCAGTCCAAGCACTGTGGTGTGGGCATTATTCTGGTGCACCAGGCGGTAATTGCCCTGCTGACTGATGTAATCCAGATCGGCACCCTTGATGTAGGTATCGGATTCCTGCTGGCTGACCGCTGCAAAGTGGCTCCAGTTGCCCTGGGTTTTGGCCAGACTCAGCAAACCACGGGCGTAATCTTTGCTGCCGGCTTCGGCTTTTAACAGCGCGCTGCGGCCATTTTCAGACTCCACCTGCTTGCGGGTTACCAGATTGATCACCCCGGCATTACCGTTCGGGCCATACTGTCCGGCACCCGGGCCGCGGACAATCTCAATGCGTTCAATATCTTCCAGAGTAACCGGCAGATCGAAATTATGATGGCCGGTCTGTGGGTCATTCATGCGCACGCCATCGACCAGAATCAGCGTCTGCTCATAACCTGCTCCACGGATACCAAGATCGACCTGTGCACCGCTGCCACGCTGGCGTACATCCAGTCCGCCCACCCATTCCAGCGCATCAGCCAGATTGGTCACCGGTAATAATTTCAGGTCGGCGCGTTCAATCACCTCAACCGCAAATGCCTGCTCGGCAATGTTCTGGCTGAATAACTGGCCGGTAACGCGCTGCGCATCCAGCTCGACGGTATCAGCTGCCTGAGACTGACTGGCAAGCATCTGAGCAATCAGTACCGCCAGAATGGCCGGTTTAAAAGGTGTGCTGTTCATGATGACCTCATCGGTTGCGATGGCCGGACTGGCCGGTAAAAACAATGGCGCTCAGTGTAGTGATTTTGACTGATCACCCAACAGGAGTGATCAGTCCGGGTTTTCATCTGCTTATTTTTCAGCCAATTAACTTATACTGCCCTGCTCCGGCCGACCAACACTCGACCTGACCTGATGTTGCCAGACTGTTATTATGGTGGCTGTTTTTATTAGGGCCTGTCGACACTAATTGGATAGGTCCTGCTGAGAGCCAGTTTTTCTCAGAACAAGGAGAGAGACGTGATATTAGCGGGCTAAATGAATGACGAACGACGATGTTCATGGGGAAAACTGGCCTCAGCCCGAAGGGTTATGGCTAAAAATCCCTCATCCTGCGTTGCTGTTCGTTCGCTTAACCCGTTACCAATCTGTCTGGAACAGATTGGCGTGCTAACCCCGAAGGGGTGAAGCACAGGGATGTGCTGAACATCCCACACTCTCAGCGCCTTGTTTGAGATATTTTTAGCCAATAACAGGCCTGTTTAATTAGTGTCGACAGGCCCTAGCGTCAGGATCAGCCATGACCACCATCATCAGTTTCAATATTAACGGCGTCCGCGCCCGGCCTCATCAACTGGAAGCCATTCGCGACCAGCTTAATCCGGATGTGCTTGGTTTGCAGGAAACCAAGGTGCAGGACGCCGAATTTCCGCTGGCGGATATTCAGGCTCTGGGATTTCATGTCGAGTTCTTTGGCCAGAAAGGTCATTACGGTGTAGCTCTGCTGAGTAAAACCGCCCCCGTCTTTGTGCAGAAAGGCTGGCCCTGGGATGACGCCGAAGCGCAGAAACGCATTATTCATGCACGCTACGAAATTGACGGCAAAATCTGGAATGTGCTGAACGGTTATTTCCCGCAGGGGGAAAGCCGCGACCACGAAACCAAATTCCCGGCTAAAGAAAAGTTTTACGCCGACCTGCAGCGTTACCTGAGTGAAAACTTCACCCCGGCCGACCGGGTGATTGTGATGGGTGATATGAATATTTCACCGGAAGATACCGACATCGGTATTGGCGAACCGAACCGTAAACGCTGGCTGAAAACCGGCAAGTGCAGTTTCCTGCCGGAAGAGCGCGAATGGTATCAGCGCCTGCTCGGCTGGGGTTTGCAGGATACCTATCGCAAACATTATCCGGCCAGCAATGACACCTTCAGCTGGTTTGATTACCGCTCCAAAGGCTTTGATGATGAGCCCAAACGCGGCCTGCGTATCGACCATATCCTGGCAACGCCTGCGGTATACGAAGAATGCACCGCAGCGGGTGTCAGCTACGATATCCGCGCACTGGAAAAACCGTCAGATCACGCACCGATCTGGGCAACCTTTTCCTGAGCAGGCTTTATCTCCGGCAATAAAAAACGGCGCCTTATAAGCGCCGTTTTTTATTTAAATCCGCATGGCCAGATATCAGCCGGGATACTGTTCCAGCGTATCCAGATAATCCAGCCATACGCGGGCATTGGCTGCAACCGCCGCCAGCGTCAGCGCCTGCTGGAAATAGCGCCGTGCCGCGGCAAATTCTTTCAGTTCATAAGCACAGCTGCCGGCCAGCATAAGTGCCCGGGGTTTATCCCGTTCTGACAGGCCTTTTTTCAGCGCCGCTTCGCTGTCATTCAGAGCGGTCTGATACTCTGCATTCTGTTGCTGCATCTGTGCCGCACGGTACAGCAGACTGCCATCGTCCATAAAAGCACTGGCTTCACGCATGGCGATTACGGCTTTATCGCGCTCGCGCCCCTGCTGCCAGGCCGCCGCCAGTAAGCGCCAGTTACGTTCATTTAATTCAACGGTTTCGTCTTTGATATGTGCCTGCAGAATACGTCCGGCGCGCTCAGGGATATTTTCGCTGATCAATAATTGCACCAGCAGCAGAATACTGTCGGCTTTTTTCAGATAGTGTCCGGCGTATCCCAACTCCAGTGTCCGCAGGGCCAGTTTCGGCTTTTCCAGCAGCTGATAAATAGCCGCCTGCTGCTGCCAGTAATCTTCTTTGGCAGGATTTATACGCAGCAGATCATCCAGCACCATGGCGGTTTTCAGATAGGATTTTTGCTGATAGTGCGCCGCCATCAGCATCTGCAGCCAGTTTTCTTTCGGCTTGTCGCCACGTGCCTGTGTGCGCCCAATACCCTTTAACAACCAGGGAATGGAGGCGGCGTAATTTTTTTCCAGCTGATAGGCCGAGGCCAGCGTGATAAAGCTCAGAGGCTGAATCCAGTCGGCGTTTTTTTCTTTGTCACCTTTACCCTTGCTGCTGTTTTTTTCTTTTTCCAGCTGCAGGATGTTTGTCAGTCGTGGTTCCAGCTCAGCAATGGCTGCATTGGTGTTTTCTGCCGCCAGATGCAATTGCGCCAGCGTGGTCGACAGTGCTGACTCCTGCGCCGGAGCCAGCGCATTCAGGCTCAGCGCTTTACTGTACCAGGTCATGGCTTCAGTGTTTTTTTCCTGCAGCAGATAGAGCTGGCCGTGCAATTGATAGCTCAGCGCCAGACCGAAGCCGGGGGTTAAATCCTCTTCCAGCTCCAGCAAAGCCTGTTCGGCTCCGCTGTACTGCTGTGCCGCCAGCTGTTCCTGAATGGCATTCAATGCTTCATAAGTGGATGGTGACAGGCTGTTATTGGCGGCCTGCAGCACCGGAGCCAGCAGGCAGAACAGCAGTCCGAAAAACAGCCCGGGAAACGGGGTGGTAAAAAGACGCATCAGGAATCACCCAGCTTAAATTCAATGGTCTGGGTTGCCTGTTGCGCAACCGGCCGGCCATTTTCCATTTTCGGTTTGAATTTGTATTTATACAGCGCCCGGATGGCTTCGCGCTCAAACACGCCACGCGGCTCGGCCTCCAGAATTTCGACATCGTCGACTGTGCCTTCGGGGTTAATCGCCAGACGAGCGGTTACATAGCCTTCGATTTTCTGACGCACTGCTTTTTGGGGGTACACAGCATTCATCCGCACCAGCGGAATAACATCGGTATCGCCAAAGCCCATACCAACCACGGCGTCGCCCAATAGCGAATTCTGCGCCAGTGATAAATCCGGATTTACATCAGGCATATTGAACGGCAACTGCTGCATCGGCGTGTTTTGTTCGGCCACCGATTCTTTTGGCAGTTGCGGTTTTTTCGGCTTGGGTGGCTCCTGCTTGCGCCGTTCTTTCAGCTGGGTTTTGCTTTCCTGCTTCAGGCGCACAAAGTCGACATAGGTGTTGTCGCGATTATCGCGCTTAAGCTCCCCAGGCCCTGACACCATCTGATGCATCGCCCAGAACAAGCCAAGACTTACCCCGCAAGCCAGTAATAAAGCAATCGCCAAACGGGGCATCAGTTAGCCGCCTCGGCGGAAATAGAAATATTGGTAATTCCGGCCAGGCGTACCTGATCCATCACCTTGACCAGAAGGCCGGTCGGTGAAAATTCGTCAGCCTGAATGATCACAGCCCCTTCCGGGTTTTCTGCTTTCATGCGCTCAATGTTCGGACGCACAGCGCGCACATCAATGGCGCGGCGGTCGATCCAGATTTCGCCATTGGCGCGGATCGCCAGCAGAATATTACTGCCCTTTTTCTCTTCTGCGGTCTGCGCACTCGGGCGGCTGACGGTTACGCCGCTTTCTTTAACGAAAGAGGTCGTAACAATAAAAAAGATCAGCATGATAAAGACGATATCCAGCATCGGGGTGATATCGATATCGTTGCCATCGGCTTCACTATCGGTGTGACGACGTGCCATAACAAATAATCCGTAAATTCAGTCGGTCGTTAGCCATTCGGCGAGCTGATGCACGCCGCGCTCACTTAAACGTTTAAAGCGGGTGCGGAAATACAAACCGGTCAGTGCCACCACCAGTCCGGCCATGGTCGGAATGGTCGCCTGAGAGATACCCGACGCCATAGCCCGCGCATTACCGGTACCGGTCACCGCCAGCACATCAAACACACTGACCATGCCGGTCACGGTTCCCAGCAAGCCCATCAGCGGACAGATGGCGATCAGAATGCCAACCAGTGACAAATATTGCTGCGCCGCCTGCTTTTGCTGACTGAGCCAGGCCGCGCGGATTTTGCGCGCATTCCAGCTCTGGTGTTCGCTGCGCTGTGCCCAGCGTTCGGCAATAGCGCGATTCAGGCGTGGCATCTCGCGGTAGAAAAACCACAGGCGCTCAATGATCAGACTCCAGAGCAGCACGCACAGCACCAGAATGCCGTACAGTACCGGGCCGCCCTGGGCCATAAAGTCCAGCAGCCACTGCATCTCAGTTGCCTTTCGGGTTCTGGCCGGAGCGGTTTTCCAGCGCCTGGGCGATCAGTCCGGCAGACTGCTCATCCAGCAGCTGAATCAGCGCCTTGCTGCGTGATGCCACCCAGTTGTGAGCCAGCAGCAGCGGGATCGCAGCTAACAGGCCTAGCACCGTAGTGATCAGTGCCTGAGAAATACCGGACGCCATCAGCTTCGGATCGCCGGTGCCGAAATTGGTGATCGCCTGAAAGGTCGCGATCATGCCGGTTACCGTGCCCAGCAGACCCAGCAGCGGCGCGATGCCGGCAAAGAGTTTGATGATGGTCTGGCCGCGCTCCAGCGCCGGCAGTTCGCGCAGAACCGCCTCGTCCATTTTGGCTTCCAGTACATCCACATCCAGCGGTTGCGGCAGATTGCGGTAGCTGGCCAGCACACGCCCGAGTGGATTGTCTTCTGCCGCGTTGTCGATGTTATCCAGTTGCTGACGAACCTTGCGACCAACGGTACCCAGCACTACCAGGCGCCAGCCCGCCAGTGCCAGACCAATCAGGCCCAGGCCGATAATGATGTAGCCAACCAGCGCGCCCTGCTGTACCCGCTCCAGCAGGTCCGGGCTTTCCAGTGACAGGTTCAGCAAGGCGCCACGGCTTGGGTCCAGTGCAAAAGGTGCGACGGCCGCATTGGCGTTCAGCCATTCAGGGATCATATCCGCCGCACCGGGCTGACGGCCCAGCATCTGCAGCTGTTTCAGTTCGGCGTCATAAGCCAGATAACCGCTGTTATCCACGGCATTGAACACACCCAAGCGGGTAACGCTGCGCTTCTGTGGCTTGCCATCGGCGCCAATCACCACGCTATCAAAGGATGTCACGGCGCCATTGATGGTCATTTCCTGCTGCAGGCTGAACCACAGCGCTTCCAGCTCGGCGATGGTCGGCAATTCTTTGGCTTCCGCCAGCTTGTTCAGATCGGCTTTGCGCTGAGGAATCTCAACCGAGGTCAGGCTGTCGCCCAGCACGGTGTTCAGATCGTTAGCAACCTGACGTACCACGCCAAACATCTCGCCCAGATTCCCCACCCGCAAACGCAGTTCTTCTTCGCGTTCGGTCAGTGCCTGCTCGTTATTGTCGAAGCGATCTTTCAGCGAGTCGGCCAGCTGCTGTTCACGTTTCAGCGCGGCGCGAGCCTCGCTCAGCATGCGCTTCTGGGTATTCAGATCACTGAGGAATTTGGCCTCACGGGCCTTGTTCTGTGCCGCTTCTTCACGGCTGTAGCTGCCGATCTGATTCAGCAGGCCAGTCAGTGGATCGCTGTTTTTAGCGGTTTGTTCAGCAGCATCCGCGGCGATTGCCGTAGCGCTGAAGGTGAAACTTAGAATCGCCGGCAGTAACACGGAGGACAGGAAAGGTTTCATTATTGTGCCTCCGCCTGTTTGTTGGTTGAGGTTGTCATAACGGACTCAAGGGAGGCCTGAGTCGGCAGAGGCAGAACCATCAGTTCGGGGGCGGCAATCTGTTGCGCCACTTTGAGTGCTTTGCGCAGGTCGCGCATATAGCCATCGTCCAGTGCCAGCCAGTTGCCCTGCCCTTTATGCCAGAGCCAGGCATGCTGACCGTCATTGCTGATGCGGTACAGCGCCAGGCGTCCGACCCGCAGAAAATCGTAAGAAATGTTATCCATCTGGCCACGGTAGGCTTCGATATTGCGGCCGTAATCCACTTCCACCTGATAGGCTTCCAGCACCCGGCGGAATTTTTCTGACACGGTAACGTCGGCACGGGTCAGCAGGTCTTTCAGCAACGCAATACGGGCACCGCGCTCCTGTGGCAGAAAAGGTGTATCCAGTGCCACAAATTGCTCAAGAGAATCCAGCATGCGGCTCATCAGTGGCAGGATGCCCCGTTCGGTGCGCTCAATTTCGGTAATCTGACGCGCGAGCGACTCCAGCTCTTTATCCTGGTTATAAACGATGGCGGCCATCTGACGGTTGTAGAGCGCCAGCTGTTCCGTTTCGGCACGCAGCTGACGGTACTCGTTCAGCAGCAGCTGGGTCTGATCATCCAGTTTCTCAACCTTCTGCTGGCTGTTGCGGCCACTGTTGTCGGTAGCACTGATCTGCTGCTGAGCGCTGGTCAGAGTATCTGACGGGCTGTCGGCCCTGGTTCCGGTTTGAGTCCCGGTTTGAGGGGCAGCCTGAGCACTGAGCGTGCAGGCCAGCAAGCATGTGGCGAGGATATACGGGGTTTTCATGACCGGTCGTGTCCCTGTCAATGTGAAGTGATATTTCAAGCGAGAAGTCTAACGGCTTTGTATTAACAAAAACTGAATGCGCCCGGGTATGGCTGCAAACCGGCGGCATTATGCCGCCGGATTAGTAGTCAATCAATAATCATTCGCAATTAATCCGAGATTATTTGCAATATTGTCAGTTCCACGTGGCGCGATAACAGCCTTGCTACCGACCTGATTGTGCAGATATTGCTCAGCAACGCGCTGCACATCTGCCCAGCAGGTGGCCAGAATGCGCTCACGGAATTGCTGACGCAGTGCCCGCGAGCGGCCGCTCTTATCCTGATGGAAGCATTGCTTGGCTTCACCTGCTGGTGAGCCCGGACGATCCATACCACCGATCAGACCCAGCACCGATTGCTCAATCAGGTCGTCACCACTGCTGCGCGCCAGTAACCAGTCGATGGAGGCGGCGAAATCCGCAAAGGTGCCTTCCACCCGCGGATCACGGTAGGAATAAAATTTAAAGCAGCCCAGCGCCGAATCCTGGGTCGCGCCGGCACCGTAAGCACCGCCGCGTTCACGAATAGCAGTGTGCAGGAAGGCATTGCGTAACAGGCCTGCCAGTACCGCCAGCGGTGCAGCATCGGCGTGATCCATAGTCACCGTCGGCAGTGCCCAGGCACAGAAATTCACCTGCGAATCCACCATCCAGTAGGTTGCGGTTTCCGGCATTTCCCAGCTCAGTGCCGCTGCAGGTGCGGCAGCTTGTGGCGTCCAGCAGTTGTGCAGGCTGGCAAGATGCGCGGCCGCGCCCTGCTCGTCATGCACCAGCAGCGCCTCCTGTGGCAAAGCGATCTGCCGGTAAATATCCTGCAGAGCGGCTGACAGGAAACCTGCGCCTTCTTTCTGCGCACGCTGCAGACGTTCTTTCAGGCGTTTTACCTGCGGCAGGCCGCCGAGGTCATTTGACACATTGGCGGCGCGGTTCAGTGGTGCGGCCGCCAGCGACATAGCCAGGCCGTGACCGTTGCCGGTAATGCCCTGTTCACGGCGTGATTTGGCCTGAGTCAGCAAATCGAGCAGACGATTCTCCTCAGCAAAGGTCGGTGCCTGCCAGGTTTCCTGCATCAGTGCACTGAAATCATCGGCCTTGGCTGCCAGCGCCTTACCGCTCATCACCAGATAGCCTTCCAGCTGGTCGGCATTATCGACTTTACCTTTCAGACTGGCATACGCCGACAGGCTGCCAACCAGTGCAGTCTGTTTCTGTTGCTGGTAGAGGTAATCGTTACCACCGGCGCCTACTTCACTCCAGGCCTGGGTAAAGAACGGCAGCCAGCTCAGCTGTTCGGCATTAAACGCGGGCAGATCTACCAGTAGTTGCTGGTAGATCAGACCGTTGGTGCCGGCAACGTATTCGGTGGCCGGCAGACCATCCTGATAGGTGTTACTCGGCGTCACATAACTGACTTGTGGGCGCACATCGGCCAGAGTCACCTGTGGCAGCAGGCCCGGATCATCCTCCTGCTGCTGGCGTTCTTTCAGTGCCTGAGCCTGATCGAGGATCGCCTGTTTCTGCTCAGCAGTCAGACCGGCTTTAATCTCAGCCAGACGCTGCTCTTCCAGGCGTTTCATTTCGTCGTTTACGCCGTTATCCGGGCGCAGGGTGAAACGCACCCGGTGGCGGTTATTGAGCAGCAGACGCTGTACCGCCTCCTGCATAAAGCCTGGCTGACTGGCTTTGGCGCGCAGACGCTCAAGCGCCGGATCAAGGTTCAGCAGGGCTGCCGGATCGCCGTAATGGGTCGCCGCCGGTAACGAGTTAAAAATAAGCTGCAGACCATAAGGGTAATGGTCGCCACCGATTTCACGCTGATGCAGTTCCAGCTGATGCAGCGCGGCATCAATCATGCTCTGCTCCACGCCGTTGTCGGCGACGTTCTGCAGGGTGTCGAGCACCAGCTGCTCCAGCGCCTGGGCGTGTTCCGGCTCACTGCCTTCGATGCCGCACATAAAGCTCATTTCGCGGTTGGAATCTTCCAGCCCGCACAGCGGTGACGGCGAGCCGCCCAGATCGGTTTCTTCCAGCGCGCGGCGCAGTGGTGAGGCGCTGTTATCGAGCAGCACCTGACTGACCAGATGCGCTTCCAGCTGAGCATCCAGATCGGTTGATTCACCCAGTAGCCAGCCCAGCACATGATGGGTCTGGGCGCTCAGGTCGTCGCTGTCGATGCCGTAGCATTGCTCAACCGCCAGTGGCGCGGCATAGCGTTTTTCCGGTTCAACACGCCATTGTTTGTCCTGACGCTCAAAGCGGCTCAGCGCCTGGGTTTCAAGGGTTTCGTGCAGTTCACTCACATCCAGATTACCGAAGGTCATAAAGATGGCATTCGATGGGTGGTAGTGGGTTTTGTAGAAGCTGACCAGTTGCTCATAGGTCAGATCGGTGATTTCTGCCGGCTCACCACCACTGTTGTAGTGATAGGTAGTGGTCGGGAACAGGTAGCTGCTGATGCCCTGCCATAACTGGCTGACCGTGGACGACATCGCCCCTTTCATCTCGTTAAACACCACGCCTTTGTATTCCAGCGGCGAGTCGGCGTTGCCTTCTTCGCTGAATTCAATGCGGTGGCCTTCCTGAGCAAAATCCAGCTCGTGCAGACGCGAGAAAAACACTGCATCCAGATACACATCGAGCAGGTTTTTAAAGTCTTTGTCGTTTTGTGAGGCAAAAGGATACGCGGTCCAGTCACTACTGGTCATGGCGTTCATAAAGGTATTGAGCGAGCGGCGCGTCATCATAAAGAACGGATCGCGCACCGGATATTTCTCGCTGCCGCACAATGCGGTGTGCTCCAGAATGTGCGCTACGCCGGTGGAGTCGTGGGGCATGGTGCGCAGGGCGACCATAAAAGCTTTTTCATCGTAGTCGGTAGCCAGATGATAATGCACTGCGCCGGTGGCGATGTGCTCGTAATGAAGAATATCGATATTCAGCGATTCAACGCGGGTGCTGCCGAGATGACGAAAAGCGTTTGATGATGACATACAGCTCTCTGCTTATCCTGATGTGTAAACTCAGGTATGTTAACAGGTGTCTGACAGGCACAGAACCTCAGCCGTACAACCGCGTTGCACCAGCCTGTTCTTTCTGTGCACTAATGCCCTATGTAATGAAACCGCAGGAGCCCTATGAATACCGAAGCGCGCTGGGACGATGAATTCCCGGTCAATCACGAGTGTCTGTATCTGAATCACGCTGCCGTTGCGCCCTGGCCAGAGCGCGCGCGCGTGGCGGTCAGCGAATTTGCTGCCGAGAATACCGCCCTCGGCGCCAGCCGCTATCCACAATGGAGCTCGATGGAAGCTGGCCTCAAACGCAACCTGGAAGCCCTGATCGACGCCCCGAAAGGCTCGGTCGCTCTGGTTAAAAACACCTCAGAAGCGTTGTCTTTTGTGGCCGCCGGACTCGACTGGCAGCCGGGTGATGTGGTGGTGATCAGCGATCAGGAATTCCCGTCCAACCGCATCGTCTGGGAAGCGCTGGCACATAAAGGGGTGCAGGTTGTGGAAGTCGCACTGCCCTGGGATGACCCGGAATCCCTGTTGCTGGAAGCCTTAGCGCAGAAGCCACGATTGTTGTCGATCAGTGCAGTGCAGTATGCCACCGGCCTGACGCTGGATCTGGTCCGGCTGGGCGAAGCCTGTCGGGCGGCCGGCACTCTGTTCTGCGTCGATGCCATTCAGGCGGTGGGTGCCCTGCCATTTTCGGTTCAGGCGATTCAGGCCGATTTTGCCATGGCTGACGGCCATAAATGGCTGCTTGGCCCGGAAGGTCTGGGGTTTTTCTATGTACGGCCACAGATTATGGATCAGCTGAGCCTGTCCGAATTCGGCTGGCATATGGTCGAGGATATGGGTAACTACGACCGCAAAGACTGGCAACCTGCCGCCGATGCGCGGCGTTTTGAGTGTGGCAGCCCCAATATGCTGGCCGCTACTGCGCTGAAAGCCAGCACCGATCTGCTGCTCGAAGTCGGCATGGATCAGGTTGCGACCCGCGTGGTAACCAACGTGCTGTACCTGAAGGAATTACTGGACGACAAGGGTGCCACCTTTATCAATCCACTGTTGCATCAGCGTCCGTCGGGCATTCTGACCTTCCACTTTATGGGTAAAGACAGCACACAACTGTACAAGCTGCTGATGCAGGCCGGGGTGATTTGCGCTAATCGCGGCGGCGGTATCCGCTTCTCGCCGCACTTCCATACCACTCAAGAAGTGATGGAAGACGCCGTAGATGCCGTGGAGTGTTTGCTTGAAGCGCTCTGAGCGTAGCTTGCGGTATAAAAAAGATTAAGCAGCCAGCGCTGGCTGCATGTGAACAGCCGTTGCGGGGCAAGCCCCTGCGCCCAACTTGGGGATCTTATCCCCAAACCCCTGCTTTGCGCTTTCTGGCCCGTGGTCCTTATTCACTCGTTTTTTACTGACCACGCGTATATCGGCCATCCATGGCCGGATACGCTTGTCTGGCATCCATGCCAGACAGATCGTAAAAATCATCGCTCATGGCGGCGGGCCCAGAGGCGCAGTTTATCCCGGCCGCAACGTCGTTTTTATCGAACAATAATGTCCGTTCTGAAAAGCCGCTTGGCGGAGTAATCAATGCGCCTGCAGGACGCCGGAATGAAAAGCACCGAGCCGGTACGTATCTGCATGGATGCAGAGCGAGCGGATAGGGCCATGGATGGCCCATTATCCGCGTTACCGTGACCGAGGTGGTCTGAATGGAGGAAAAAGGCCTGCACAGCGCGAAGCTAGGCCTGTTTTTGCTCCTGCAAAACATGCATTCCCGCCATCCATGGCGGTCAGGTATAAAGCCCCGCCGGCAAGGGGATAAGTTCCCCTGCGAGGCACTGGGCGTTTCAAATGACTTTAAACGCCAAGTGAACAATATTGCGCTATGGCGCTCTTTTTTCTTTCGGCCGCTTGTCTATATCGACCGCTTAGCTCACATCGTATGGGTAATACGATCCGACTTCAGGGCGCCGGCCAGATAGGTTTCGATCTTGTCGCGGGCCATGCTTTCGTCGCCGGTAAACTGTACGCCGATTCCGGCTACCTTGTTACCCTGCGCACCTTTCGGCGTTACCCAGACCACCTTGCCGGCCACCGGGATTTTTTCTGCTTCGTCCATCAGCTTCAGCAGCATGAAAACTTCATCGCCCAGCTGATACTGCTTGTTGGTTGGAATAAACAAACCGCCGTCTTTGATAAACGGCATATAGGCGGCGTAAAGAACCGATTTATCTTTAATAGTCAGCGACAAAATGCCGCTGCGGGCACCTAAATTGGCGGTCATGCATGCTCCCCGCGATGACTGTCCTGAACGATCTGCTGCCAATCCAGCAACAGGGATTCAAGCAGCAACTGCTTATTATAGTTACCGCCACCGGACAGCAACTGCCCGAGTACGGCCTGAACTTTATGCTGCAAGGTTATCAGCTTTGCCGGATTCAGGGTAGCGCACGGCAGCAACTGAAAAACCTGATCGGTAAACACCAGCTGCTCAGGACCGACACCCAGCTTCGCTTTAAGGCAGTCAGACAAAATTGAATAAAACCAGGAGGTTACATCCTGAAATTCAAGTTTATTCCAACCTTCCGCCGCGGCCTGCAGCGGAATTTGCCCCTGACTCCACTGGCGCAGCAGCTCAAACCACTTCTGCTGCTGACTGCTTTGCTCACGCGTCAGCCAGTCCAGCGCTTTCAGCGGCGCCTGATGATTCATGCGCAACGCCTGTTCTGCCACCTCGGCGCTGAAGCCTTGCTGTTGCAGCCAGCTCAGGGCTTCGGTCTGCCCCGGCGGACTGAGCTGCAGGCGCTGGCAGCGGCTGCGGATGGTCGGCAACACCGAGCCGAAACGCTCGGTTTCGAGCAGCAGAAAGCTCTCACCCGGCGGCTCTTCCAGAGTTTTCAGTAAGGCATTGGCGGCATTGGTGTTCATCACTTCCACCGGGCGCAGGCTGACCACCTGGCAGCGGCTGATCTGCGGTGTCTGGGCAAGAAAATCATTCACCTTGCGGATCGCATCAATACGGATCTGGCGACTGCCATCTTCCGGCTGACACAGCATAAAATCGGGATGCGTACCGGCCGCCCAGAGCTGACAACTGTGGCACTGGCCACAGGGTTCAGCCTCGTCACGCAAACACAGCAGCCATTGGGCCACATGCAGTGCCAACTGATGCTTGCCAATACCCTCAAGGCCGGTCAGCAGCAGCGCGTGGGGCAGCCCTCCGCTTTGCTGACGGCGCACCAGCTCATGCCAGACGCTCTGATGCCAGGGTTGCACACTCATGCCTCACCTCTCATTGCAGTCCGCCCGGTGGCAGCAAACTCTGCAGAACCTGTTCGATCTGCTGCTGCACCTGCGCCAGCGGCTGTGCGGCATCAATACGGCGGAAGCGTTCATGCTGAGAGGCCAGCCAGTCAAAGCCCTGCTGGACCCGCTCAAAGAAATCCAGCTGCTCCTGCTCAAAACGATCAACCGCTTCGCCGGCCTGATCGGCACGGCCACGGGCACGACCCATGCCGACCGCTAGTGGCGCTTCCAGCAGTAAGGTGCAGTCCGGTTCCAGCCCCTGCTGCACCAGTGCTTTCAGCTGTTCAATCTGTGGCAGTGGCAGCTGGCGGCCAAAGCCCTGATAGGCGATGGTGGAGTCGGTAAAACGATCACACAACACCCAGGCGCCGCGCGCCAGCGCAGGCTGAATGAATGCCTGCAGGTGCTGGGCACGGGCAGCAAACACCAGCAGCAGTTCGGTCAGAGGCTGCATGCTTTCTGTGTGATGAGCCTTAAGAAGGCGCTCGCGGATGGTTTCGGCGATTTCAGTGCCGCCCGGCTCACGGGTAACGACCACTTCAATGCCACGGGCGCGAAGCCACTCGGCACAGAAGGCGATATTGGTGGATTTACCCACACCTTCTCCGCCTTCAAAGGTAATAAACAAGCCTGCTTGCGGCTTTGTCATACGGGATGTTCCTGCTCAGGATTCTGACGCCGAAGCTTCTGCCGGCGCCGATCGGTAATCTTTTTTACGGCGGAAAATCTGGTATTTCCGCACCGCTTTATTGTGTTCTTCCAGCGTTGCCGAAAACTGATGGCTGCCGTCGCCACGGGCAACAAAGTACAGCTCATCGCCATCAGCGGGATTCAGCGCCGCATCCAGCGCGGCACGCCCGGCCAGCGCAATCGGCGTTGGCGGCAGGCCTTTCTGGCGGTAGGTATTGTACGGATTTGTCCGGTCCTGCAGATGCTTTTTGCGCAGATTGCCATCAAATTCTGGCCCCAGGCCATAAATAACCGTCGGATCGGTCTCAAGACGCATATTTTTCTGCAGGCGGCGTACAAAAACGCCGGCAATCACCGGGCGCTCAGCCACTACGCCGGTTTCTTTCTCCACAATCGACGCCATGATCAGTGCTTCATAAGGGCTTTTGTACGGCACGTCCGCCGCACGGGCCTCCCACGCAGCAGCCAGTTGCTCCCGCATACGCTGGTAGGCCTGACGAATCACCGACGAAACCCCTTCACCGCTGTGATACACGTAGGTATCCGGATACAGCCAGCCTTCCGGGTTGCCCTGCAGGCCAAGCATCTCGCCAACCCGCTCCGGTGTCAGCGGGTTCAGATCCTGGGTCAGTCGCGGCGCCTCAGCCAGCGCCGTCAGCGCCTCGCGCAACTGCAACCCTTCAATCAGGCTGACGCGATAAGTCACCGGTGTCGCATTGGCGAGAAAGTTCAGTAATTCAGTGCCACTGAGCGCTGCCGGCACATCGTACTCGCCGACGCGCAACACCCGCTCCTGACCGGTCAGTCGCGCCTGAAGTCGCAACAACAGCGCCGATGGCAACCAGCCGTCGGCCTGCCAGCGGCGACTGAGGCTGCTGATGGTGTCACCGCTGACCACTTCGATACGGACAGGTTGCTCGTTACTGGTTGGCAGCTGCCAGATAGCCAATACAGTGGCACTCAGTAACAGGAAAACAAGGGAGGACAAAGCCAGCAGGCGTTTGCTCAGTGTCATGCGTAAAGATTCTCCAGATCCTTCTGCAGCGTTGCGATCTGATGCTGCGCTGCCGGGTGTTCGAATTGCCGCCCGTCTATGCGGCTGACCATAACAATCCCCTGCAGCGTATTGCAGAAGAAGACGGCATCAGCGGCCAGCAGACGTTCGCGTCCAAAAGGGGTAATGATGACATTGTGATGCGCCAACAGCCAGCGCCGCACAACGCCATTCACTCCGCTGCCACTGAGATCCGGGGTTACCAGCTGACCATTTTCCAGTAGAAACAGATTGCTCATACAGCCTTCGATCACCTGCCCCTGCGCATCCAGCATCACCGCTTCCTGCCAGTCGGGCTCAAAGCGCTGGCGCGCCAATACCTGCTCTAAGCGATTCAGATGCTTAAAGCCCGCCAATGCCGGCTGAATCGCCAGCCGGATATCGCTGAATCCGGCCACTATACCCTGCGGAAGACGGAGATAGCCCCAGTCAGGCGGCGTAAACTCCTGCCACTGCAGTAACAGCTCAGGCTCGGCTGGCGGCGCATAGCCACGCGGGCCGGCGCCGCGACTGATCAGCAGCTTACCGGCCAGCAGCGGGCTTTGCGGGCGCTGAGCCAGAGCCTGTTCGATACACTGAAAGCTGTCTATCGGGAAATCCAGTGCACATAAGCCCTGCAGCAGACGCTGTTTATGGTATGGCCATAAAGGAATGCTGCCATCGGGTGCAAAACGGATGGTTTCAAACAGACCATCACCGTAGTGCAGCGCGCGGTCATTGGACGGCCAATGGCTCTGAGCTTGGCTATGACCCCGCTCCTGCCACTGACCGTTAACCCAAACGTATGCAGTACTGACTTCAGACATCATAACGACGGAACAGCAGGCTGCCGTTGGTACCACCGAAACCAAAGGAGTTGGAAACAGCAGCGCGGATATCCATTTTACGCGCCTTATGCGGAACGTAATCCAGATCGCATCCTTCGGCAGGATGATCAAGATTGATGGTTGGCGGCGCAATGCCATCGCGTACCGCCAGCACCGTAATCAGAGCTTCCAGAGCGCCGGCAGCCCCCAGCAGGTGGCCGGTCATGGACTTGGTTGAAGAGACAGCCAGACGGCTGACATGATCACCAAACAAATCCTTAATCGCCTGTGTCTCGGCAATATCGCCAATCAGCGTCGAGGTGCCGTGGGCGTTGATGTAATCAATATCCTGCGGCTGCAGACCGGCATCGTTAAGCGCATTGGCCATCGCCATGCGCGCGCCCTCGCCATTTTCTGGCGGACTGGTGATGTGATGGGCATCATCACTCATGCCCAGACCACTGAGTTCGGCATAAATAGTCGCGCCACGGGCCTGAGCATGTTCAAGAGATTCCAGTACCAGTACAGCCGCGCCATCGCCCAGCACAAAACCATCACGGTCTTTATCCCACGGCCGACTGGCTTTTTCCGGCTCGTCGTTGCGGGTACTCATGGCGCGGGCCGCGGCAAAACCGGCGACACCAAGAGGCGACGATGCCATCTCGGACCCGCCGGCAATCATCACATCCGCATCGCCGTAAGCGATGGTACGGGCGGCATAGCCAATATTATGAGTACCTGTGGTGCAGGCAGTGGTGATAGCAAAGTTAGGGCCGCGGAGTTTGTGGCGGATAGCAATATTGCCGGACGCCATATTAATCACGGCAGCAGGCACAAGAAACGGTGATACCCGGCGCGGGCCACTGCTCTGCAATTGCTGGTAATTCTGTTCAATCGTCGTGATCCCGCCGATGCCTGAGCCAACAGCCACACCGACACGGTCACGGTTTAACGATTCGGGAAAGGCTGCATCAACAATGGCCTGCTCTGCCGCCACCATGGCGTACTGCAGAAAGAGATCCATTTTGCGCGCATCTTTTTCGCTCATCACGCTGGTGACGTCGAACTGTTTAACAGCGCCGCCAATCTTCGTGGCGTACCCTTCCGTGTCAAAGTGTTCAATACGGGTGATACCACTTTCTCCGGCGCAGAGCGCGCGCCAGGTATCCGCCACATTCAGACCAAGCGGGTTAACACTGCCCAGTCCCGTAATTACCACACGTCGCTTTGTCATATTCCGTTTTTCATCCCAGTAGTCGCAAACACGGCCGCCAAAAGGTCACATAACAGGCATAAAAAAAGCCGCGTCAGAAGAGGCGGCTTTCGGGCTCGCTGACCTTACAGGTTGGCGATGATGTAGTCGATCGCTTCCTGAACGGTAGTCAGCTTCTCAGCGTCTTCATCAGGAATTTCAGTTTCGAATTCTTCTTCCAGAGCCATAACCAGCTCTACAGTATCCAGAGAATCCGCGCCCAGATCGTCAACAAAAGAGGATGAAGCCTTAACATCTTCTTCTTTAACACCCAGCTGTTCACATACGATTTTCTTTACGCGTTCTTCAATGTTGCTCATGGTTTTTTCCTACCGTTTCAAGTTTCCTGGTGGTCTTAATGACCTCAGCCCATATTCATGCCGCCATTCACATGAATGGTCTGGCCTGTAATGTATTTCGCGTCGTTTCCGGCCAGAAAAGCAACCGCACCAGCGATTTCTTCTACCTGTCCGAAGCGCTTGCCTGGAATGGTGGCTAGGATCGCCTCTTTTTGCGTTTCAGGCAAGATTTCCGTCATATCTGTTTGAATAAATCCCGGCGCGACACAATTCACCGTGATGTTCCGGCTAGCAATTTCCTGCGCCAGAGAGCGGCTGAAACCTTCCAGACCCGCCTTGGCAGCAGCGTAGTTTGCCTGCCCGCCATTACCGGTAGTACCGATAATGGAACTGATATTAATAATGGCGCCAGCCTTCTGCTTCAGCATCGGCTTAACCATGGATTTGCATACGCGGAATACGCCGGTGAGGTTGGTGTTAATCACCTCGCCCCACTCGTCATCCGACATGCGCAGAAACAGGTTGTCGCGCGTGATTCCGGCATTATTCACCACTACCCGTGGCGTGCCGTAATTCTGCAAAAACTCTTTCAGGGCGCTGTCTGTTTGTGCCGCATCGGCAATATTCAGCACCAGTGCATCGTTGTCACCCTCGATCTGCTGCAACGCTTCGCGTACAGAAGCTGCACCGGATTCGCTGGTTGCGGTACCAACAACACGATAGCCGTCACGTGCCAGACGTTCGGCAATCGCGCGACCAATACCGCGAGAAGCGCCAGTCACCAGGGCGAGTAATTTTTCACTCATATTCAGGATCCTTGAATAAAGGCAATGGTTGCCTGTAAGGACGCGGCATCACCCGTATTATGGGTTGCCAGCGTTTTATCGATGCGTTTGTTCAGGCCGCTGAGCACTTTGCCCGGACCGAATTCAATCGCATTATCGGCGCGTCCGCGGCAGGCCTGCACGGCACCAGTCCAGTTAACCGGGCTGTACAGCTGCGCCAGCAGACGCGATGGAATTTCTGCCAGAGTTGCCACCGCATTATCAACGTTGTGATACACCGGGAATACCGGTGCGCGGAAGGAAACAGCATTCAGTGCTTCACCAAACTCTTCGGCCGCGGCTTTCATCAGGCTGGAGTGGAACGGACCACTGACCGCCAGCGGCAATGCTCGTTTCGCACCTGCAGCCTTTGCCAGCTCGATGGCTTTTTCCACACCGCTCATGGCGCCGGCAATGACAATCTGGCCAGGTGCGTTAAAATTCGCCGGCTCAACCACACCGGCAGCAGAAGCCTCAGCACACACGGCGCGGATCTGATCTTCTTCCAGACCCAGCACTGCGGCCATGCCACCCTGACCAGCCGGTACAGCAGCTTCCATCAGCTCGCCGCGTTTTTTCACCAGACGCACAGCGTCGGCAAAATCGATAGCATCGGCAGCAACCAGGGCGGAATATTCACCCAGAGAATGTCCTGCTCCAGCAATAACATTCAGCGCCGGGCAGGCTTCCTGCAGTACACGCCATAAAGCAACGCTGGCGGTCAGTAACGCTGGCTGAGTGTTATAGGTTTGATTCAGTGTTTCTGCCGGGCCGTCCTGACACATGGCCCAGAGATCAAGATTGATGGATTCAGAGGCTTGTGCAAAGGTGCTCTGAATCTGAGGATATTCGGCCGCCAGATCAGCCAGCATACCAACCTGCTGCGCTCCCTGACCGGGGAAGAATGCAATTACATCGGTCATCACTTGCCCTGTATTCACGATAAAAATCACTGTTGTACGAATTCTGAATAACGTTTCTGAATACGCGCTATCAATTGCGTTCCAACATCAGTGCCGAAAGCCGGACACATAATATGGAGAGCAATTGTTACAATAAATAGTCAACAATGCACAATATTATTGAATCAGATTCACCGCTTAATGATTTTGCAGACGATTAAGCTCGGCCAGCAAACGCGGTTTGTCGAAGCGCTCAACTTTCTGCAGCAGGTACTCCAGCGCATAGCGATAAGCGCGCTCGTCGGATTTGCCATGGGTTTTAACCACCACGCCATCCAGGCCCAACAGCAAAGCACCACCATGACGGGCCGGTGATATACGCCGCTCAATACGACCAATGGCCGGCGCCCAAAGGAATGACAGCCAGCGCAGAAACCAGGTGTTGCGGAACTCGCTCTGCAGCTGCTCACTGAGCCATTCCGACAACCCTTCGCTGGCTTTCAGGGCGATATTACCGGCAAAACCATCGGTTACCAGCACATCCAGCTCGCCGCGGTAGAGGTCATCACCTTCGTAAAAGCCGACATAGTAGTCCGGCATAATACGCTGCAGCTGCTCGGCCGCATGACGCACATTATCCGTCCCCTTGGTTGACTCGCGCCCAACATTCAGGAGGCCAAGGCGTGGCGCCGTCGCGCACTGGGTGCAACTCCAGGCCGCACCAATGCAGGCAAACTGCACCAGCTGATCAGCACTGACACCTAAATTGGCGCCCAGATCGAGCATCAGCAGTGGTTTTTTGCGCGTGGGCAACTGGGTTGCCAGCGCCGGACGGTCAAGACCGGGCAGCATTCCCAAAAGATGACGGGCAAGCACCATCAGTGCCCCGGTATTACCAACAGAAAGCACACCCTGTGCGCGCCCCTGCTGATATTCATGCAGCACGGCAGCCATGGTTGACTTCAGCCCCTGACGCAGCATTTGCGCGGGTTTATCCTGCATGGATATCTGGGTTTCACAAAGGAGAATGCGTACCCGCGATTTACGGGAAGCAAAGAACGACTCCGCTTCATCAGCGAAGTCCTGAGTCACCGCCACAATCAGATGAACATCCGGGCGCGACTTGAGGAATTTCTTACAGGCCTGAAACGCAACGCGGGGACCTAAGTCCCCGCCCATTACATCTACCGCAACGGTAAACATATTAGTTGTTGCCAGTCTCCACGACTTTTTTGCCACGGTAGAAACCGTCAGCGCTTACGTGGTGACGACGGTGAGTTTCACCAGAAGTCGGATCGGTAGACAGTGCCATTGCTGCAGTGTCCAGAGCATCGTGTGAACGACGCATGCCACGCTTGGAACGAGTTACTTTGTTTTGCTGAACCGCCATTTTAGGCTCCTAACTATTCGCTATTTCTGTTTGAGCTTAGCTAAAACGTCAAACGGGTTGGGTCGTTTGTCGTCTGAATCTGTTGTTTCCGGCTTCGACTCAGGTTGCTTAAACTGACAATCGCCTTCCGGGTGTGTTGGAAACATGGGCAGTGCCAGCAGCACTTCGTCTTCCATCACTGACCACAGATCCAGCTGACCATTTTCGTCAACTTCGACCGGCTCAAACCGTTTCGGTAATTGCTTGGCCTGATCATCGTCAAATACAAGTCCCAGCTGAAAGCTGCTTTCCACAGGAATGGTGACATTCCCGAGACAGCGCTGACAGATCATGACAACACTTGTATTACAGCTGCCCTGCAGTAACCGGTGCTTTTCCTGATCACGTTCGAAACGAATTTCGCAGTGAACCGGAGCGACGCAGTCTTCGACTGCTTCGTTAAGCCTGGTTAGCTGTTTGCTGTCAATATCGGCACTGAATTGCTGTCCAACAGTAACCAGTTTTACCGCATCAACACGCTTGGGAAGCTGAGCCTCTGCCATAGTGCGCGACATCATAGGTACGCAAAGCCCCTCTGTCAAAATTATTTAACGCAGACTCAGGGTCTGCTCAGTCAGCAGCGTCGCAAAGCCACGCCCCATACTTGCACCGAAGCGCTTCACCAGCTCATCCCAGGGGCTTGGCTGGTAGGTAAAGTTAACCAGCTCTTCGGTATCCAGTTTTTCCCGGGCAATCTGACTGCTGGATGCCAGCCCATCAATCAGCCCCAGATCCAGCGCCTGCTCACCAGACCACACCAGACCAGAAAACAGATTCGGATCATCTTTCAGGCGCTCGCCACGACCCAGCTTCACCTGCTCGATAAACTGCTTATGGGTGACCTTGAGCACGCCCTGCCAGAAGGCTTTTTCATCTTCATTCTCAGGCAGGAAAGGATCAAGGAAGCCCTTGTGCTCACCGGCAGTATACTGGCGACGCTCGACGCCGAATTTCTCCATCGCTTTCACAAAGCCAAAGCCGGAGCCCACCACACCGATAGAGCCCACCAGACTGGCTTTATCGGCATAGATTTCATCCGCCGCCGCAGCAATGTAATAAGCCCCGGAAGCACCCAGATCCATAATCACCGCATACACAGGAAAATCCGGACGGGTTTCTTTCAGGCGTTTGATTTCGTCATAGACGTAACCGGCCTGTACCGGACTGCCACCCGGGCTGTTAATGCGCAGAATCACCCCCAGTGCTTTTTCATCATCGAAGGCGTCACGCAATGCACCAATAAGCGCATCAGCGCTGGCGTCCTGATCGGCGGCAATCACCCCATTCACTTCGATAACGGCGGCATAATTTCCTTCCGGCAGCATTTCTGCTCCATGCTCGCCCGGCATGCGCAGCAGCCAGATAATGGCGAACAGGTAAATAAAGGTGAGCGCTTTAAAGAAAATACCCCAGCGACGGGCGCGCTTCTGCTCGCCCTGCATATCCATCAGTACTTTTTCGATCAGCTTCCATTCTTTGCTGTTATCGTCCGGGCGGTTTGCCGGCTGATTCTGGTTGAGGTTTTCGTTATCCATTAATACGTATCCAGTCGTTAAGTTCTTGAATGCTATGGCAGATGGCCAGCGGACCACAAGCCAGAAGCACGCGATCATCGTGCGCGCCATGCCCCATGGCCACAGACGCCATACCGGCAGCATTAGCCATATCCAGGTCGTAGGTGGTATCGCCGACCATCAGCGCCTCATCCGGCGCAATGTTCAGCTCACTCAGCAACTCCCTGAGCATCTGCGGATGCGGCTTCGAGCGGGTTTCATCGGCGCAGCGGGTCGCAGCGAATCTGTGCCCTATTTTCAGGTCGCGCAGCATCCGGTCGAGTCCGCGCCGGCTTTTGCCGGTGGCAACCGCCAGTAAATGGCCCCGCTCAACCAGACCTTCCAGAAACTCCGGAGTTCCGGGAAAGAAGCCCATGGCAACCTGACTGTCAGCGACGAAATAGCGCGCATACACCTGCGTCATGGCCTGCAATTGCGGCTCATCAATCGCCGGCCATACCGTACGAAGCGCCTCCGGTAAACCAAGACCAATAATGTTCTGCACCGCAGCATCCGCGACCTGCGGCAAGCCAACCTCACCAGCCGCCTGCTGCATACTGTCGACAATGCGCTGAGTGGAATCGACCAGCGTACCGTCCCAGTCAAAAATAATCAGTTTAAAGCGCAAACTCACACCCCGCCTTCTTTAAAATACTGCTGAATTCATCGTCCGGCAGCGCACTGATCTGCAGGCGCTCACCACTGTCAGGATGGCGGAAAGACAACTGCCAGGCATGCAGAAACAAACGCTTAACCCCCTGACGCTTGTCGATATTCTGCTGCGAGCGGTCGCAGTACTTCACATCACCGGCAATACTGCAGCCCTGAAACTGACAGTGCACCCGAATCTGATGGGTACGCCCGGTCACCGGCTCTGCTTCTATTAATGAGTAATGCGACCCCGAGGCCTTCAGGGTGGTTTTGGTCAGTGACGTTTTGCCTTCAGGACTCACCATCACCATGCGCTCACCGGACTGGCGTTCAAAACGCAACAGCGGTTCACGCACCTCGGTCACAGAAGCAGGCCAATGCCCGTGCACCATGGCCAGATACTTTTTACTGATACCTGATTTGTTCGCCAGCATACGCTGCAGAGCCGTCAGTACTGAACGCTTTTTGGCAATCATAATAACGCCCGAGGTATCACGATCGAGACGATGCACCAGCTCAAGAAAGCGATGATCCGGGCGCATTTTACGTAAGGCTTCAATCAGCCCCAGATTCACCCCGCTGCCGCCATGCACGGCCAGCCCGTGGGGCTTATTCACCACCAGAAGACCATCATCTTCATGCAGGATGGCATTCTGCAGAATTTCCTGCAGCGCCGGTGACACATCCGGCGTTTCATCGCGCTCGGCGATGCGCAGCGGCGGCACCCGCACCACATCACCAGACGCCAGACGGGTATCCGCCTTCACTCTTCCTTTATTTACCCGCACCTCGCCCTTGCGGATGATGCGGTACACCAGAGTCTTGGGCACACCTTTTAATACGGAGATAAGAAAATTATCGACACGCTGACCATCGTTATCGGCGGTCACCGTCAACAGCGATACTTTACCGGTATCGATTTCGTGATTTGACATAGGTTCAAAGCAGCCCAGGCGGCGGATTTATTTGTGGTATGGCATTTGCGGGGCGCAACCAATGTTGCTATATTCGCCCACGGCCTTGGTCGGCACAGAGAAAGCGTACAACCCAGCCGACGATCAAGATCAGCCGAAAGGCGAGGCCAGGCCGATCAAGCGGCAGAGTATAAGGAAGAAGACATACTGTTAAAACTCTTCCTGACGAATAATTACGGCGAGCGCAGGCCCATGGCCGCCCGCCCAGTGAGATAAACCACGCAGCGACCTGCGGGCAATCTCGCATTATCAAATTATGGACAGTGTTGGTGCACAACAAACCAGAGGCACCACTGCGAGACAGGTCAGGCGACCCGAAAACGGCGCTGACAACTGCTGCAAAGCACCCATAAATATTTTGGTAGTGGCCGGAATAGTCCGGCATTGCCAGCCGGTACGTTGCCAGAACGAGCTTAACGTACAGCATGAAAAGAATGCTTATCAATGCAACTCAGCCTGAAGAGTTGCGTGTAGCCCTTGTAGATGGCCAGAAACTCTACGACCTCGATATTGAGTCCGGCTCCCGCGAGCAGAAGAAGTCCAATGTCTATAAAGGTAAAATCACCCGCATCGAACCCAGCCTGGAAGCCGCGTTTGTCGACTTCGGTGCTGAGCGTCACGGCTTTCTGCCACTGAAAGAAATTGCCCGCGAATACTTTGTTAAAGACCCAGGCCCAGGCCGCATCAACATCAAAGATGTGCTGCGCGAAGGCCAGGAAGTTATCATTCAGGTCGACAAAGAAGAGCGTGGCAATAAAGGCGCCGCACTGACCACTCAGGTGTCCCTGGCTGGCCGCTATCTGGTACTGATGCCAAACAATCCACGTGCCGGCGGCATCTCCCGCCGCATCGAAGGCGACGAGCGCACCGAACTGCGTGAAGCCATGAAAGGCGTGACCGTGCCGGACAAAATGGGCGTTATCGTCCGTACCGCCGGCATTGGCCGCAGCGCCGAAGAACTGCAGGCTGACCTGAACTATCTGGTTCACCTGTGGGACGCCATCAAGCGCGCCTCCGACGAGCGCCCTGCTCCTTGCCTGCTGCTGCAGGAAAGCAACGTTATCATCCGCGCCATCCGTGACTACCTGCGTCAGGACGTCGGTGAAGTACTGATCGACACCGATGCCGCCTACGAAGAAGCTCTGGGCTTTGTGCAGCAGGTCATGCCGCACTACCAGAACAAGTTCAAGCGCTACACCGATGCCGTGCCACTGTTCAACCGCTATCAGATTGAAAGCCAGATCGAATCGGCTTTCCAGCGTGAAGTGAAACTGCCATCCGGTGGTTCTATCGTTATCGACCCGACCGAAGCTCTGGTGTCTATCGACATCAACTCGGCGCGCGCCACCAAAGGTGCTGATATCGAAGAAACCGCACTGAACACCAACCTGGAAGCGGCCGACGAGATTGCCCGCCAGCTGCGCCTGCGCGATATGGGCGGCCTGGTAGTGATCGACTTTATCGACATGCTGTCCAGCAAGAATCAGCGCGAAGTTGAAACCCGCCTGAAGAAAGCACTGGAAGTGGATCGTGCCCGCGTACAGGTTGGCCGTATTTCCCGCTTCGGTCTGATGGAAATGTCGCGTCAGCGTCTGCGTCCGTCGCTGGAAGAAACCAGCGGCCACGTATGCCCGCGCTGTAACGGTACTGGTGTTGTGCGTGATATCCAGTCTACCGGTCTGTCAATTCTGCGCCTGATCGAAGAAGAAGCTGCTAAAGAGAACACCGGACAGATCCGCGCCATTGTGCCGGTATCCGTTGCTACCTTCCTGCTGAACGAAAAACGCACCCTGATCGCCGGTATCGAAGCCCGTCACGGCAGTAAAGTCGTGGTTCTGCCGAATCCGAACATGGAAACACCGCACTACGAAGTATTGCGTCTGCGTCCGGATGACAGCCTGATCGGCGAAGTCAGCTACGAACACAAGATGGAAGAAGAAGAGACCGAATACGGTCTGGATCTGACCATCCGCGAAACCAGCAAAGTACAGCAAGCTGCGGTTAAAGCCGGCGCTCACAGCGTTCCTGCCGCTGCACCAGTTGCAGCAGCAAACGAAGCAACAGCCAGCAAAGGCCTGTGGAGCAAAATTGGCAGCGCCCTGTCTGCACTGTTTGATGGCGGAGAAAAGCAGGAAGAAAAACCTGCGCCGAAAAAAGCCCGCGAAGAAAGCAGTAACGGCCGCAATGAGCGCAACCGTAACGAACGCAACCGCAATGACCGTGGCCGTAACCGCAATCGTAACGAGCGCAACCGCGATGACCGCAACGACAGTGATAACGAGCGCGGCAATCGCAGCGAAAACCGCAACGAAGGTCGTGGCGAACGCTCCGGTCGCAACCGTAACGACCGCCCTGCCCGCAATCGCAACGATAACCGTAACGACGGTGAACGTAACGACAACCGTGCCGAGCGCAATGAAGCCGAAGCCAGCAACGAGCCACGTGCACCACGCCGTGACCGCAGCGGCAATCGCGCACCACGCAACGAAGTCCGCAATGACAAAGTTGAACTGACCGAAAACGAAGCAGCCAGCAACGTAGTGGCCAGCGAAACCGCCGATGCCGGCAACCGCAGCAGCGAAGGTCGCCCAGAGGGTCGTCGTCGTCGCAACCGTGGTGAACGTGGCGAGCGCAACAATACCCAGGCTAACGCTGCCAGCGCTGAAGAAAACAGCAACGAACAGGCTGCTGAAGAACAGGCTGTGGTAGCTGCAGATAGTGCTGTAAGCGAAAATGCAGCAACCCCTGCCGATGCCGGTAACAGCACGGATGCGGGCAGCGAAAGCAACGCTGATGATAATGGCGAAAAAACAACCCGCCGCTCACGCAACAGCCGCCGCCGCAATCGCAACCGTGACGACCGCCCGGCCAAAACCGGTGCCGCTGAAGCAGACAATGGGGAAAACACTGACGCCAATGCAGCGGAAGCCGCTGTCGAATCAGCCAATGCTGAGACCAGCGAAGTAAAAGCAGAAACCGCTGAGCAGTCAGCAGCTGTTGAAAGTGCTGATGCTCAGGAAGCTGTAGCGGAAGTTCCGGCGACTGAAGCTCCTGCAGCGGCAGAAACCCAGACTACAGAGACTCATACCACTGAAACCCTGACCTCTGAGACTCCGGCCACTGAAGCCCCTGCTGCTGAAACACAAACAGCAGAAGTACAGACTACTGAAGCAGCTGAAGTGCAGGAAACTGTCGCTCAGCCAGCAGAAGAAACGGCCTCCCAGCCTGAAGTGACTGTTGCTGAGGAAAAACCAGCCGCCGCAGAAAAGGTCCAGGAAGAAGCAACCGAAACGGAAACAACCGAAGCAGAAGTAACGACTTCTCAGGAAGAAGCAGCTACAGCAACCCAGGGCAATGATCGTGCATCCCGTCGTGGACGCCGTCGCAACCCGGGCGGTCGTGCGCCTAATGATCCGCGCAACCGCCGCAATGCGGATAGTGCGGAACAGGCAGCAGCACCGACCGAGCAAGCCGTTGCAGAGCCAGCTGCCGAATCTGTGGTTGTAGCTGACGCTGAACCAGCAACAGAAACCACTGCGGTAACTGACGCTGAAACAGCAACAGAAGCCGACGAGCACAACAAGTAACACCGACAGGCGACAACGTACGTCGCCGTCTGTTACTGACTGAAAAACCGCCTCCGGGCGGTTTTTTTATAGCCCGCAAAAACGTTTCACTGCTGACTGACGAGACAGTTATCAGTAATATCCTCACCCGAATCAGAAATTTTCAGCAAGGACGATCCATGGCCAAAGCCCTATCCATTATGCCCGTCGCATATTCAGCCAAGCAGCCTTATTTACAGCTGCTGCTGGCACTGATCATCTGCACAATATTCAGCCAGAGCGCCAGTGCCGAGTCGATGACCATGGTGCGTGAGTACACCTACAACGCCAGCGAAAATGATTCAAAGGTTTCCGCCCGCAAAGCCGCCCTGCAACAACTTCAGGTGCTGTTAATTGAAGAAGTCGGTGTGCAGGTGCAATCCAGTTTCAGCAACACCGAAACCCTCGATAAAGAAGAATTCAGCCGTACTGTGCAGGCCAACTACCAGACATTTGCCAGCGCGCTGACAAAAACAAAGATCCTTGAAGAAAAATGGGATGGCGAAAATTTTTACCTGAAAGCGGAAATTGAAGTCGATCCCGATGGTTTAAGCACCCAGATTGCAACCATTATTGGCAGTGGTGGTAAAAACCCCTGTGACGCCGTACGTGAGCAGGTAAAAATCACATTACAGAAAGCCCCAAGCCCGGATAAAAATGCCGAGCTGGTCGCTTTTGCATTAAAAGCGCCTTTCGATAACGACTGCAACGACTGGCAATATAACGTGCTCTACTCCCTCACCCAGAGCCGCTATCCCGCTACTGGCTACCGGGACTATCTGTTTGTCCAGCTGGCACAGATTGCACCGCATAATCTGTCCGAATATCTTCCAGGCATCGCAAAATACGCCATTACCAAAGATAACGGCATCACACCAACCGAATGGGAAACCATGCTCAGCAGCCTGCAGCGCCTGCCAGAAGACCGCCTGCAGCCTCTGCTGTCAGCGTTATCCAATTACAGCGATAAATCCCCCGATGATACGCGCAGCGGTAAGCCCAGCTATCAGCCACAAACCGCGCTGCAACTGAAAAATCAATTGCAGTCATTGATTCAGGCGGCAGAAAAAGGAAAAGTCGGCAACCCTGCCCTGAGCGCTGGAGAACTGACCGCACGCATTATTAAAGCCAGCGCTTATCGCCAGCCGGCTATCGGGGCTGAATTATTCCAGCAGTACAGTGGCGAGCTGCCGGACATTAATGACATAGTTAAACCCATTACCGATTTTTATAAAAACCAGCTGAAGGCAGCCGGCAACCAGGAACTGGCCAGCAACAGCTTTAATCTGCTGCTGGAAAAACTGAACGAGCAAAAAGACACCCTCAACGACAACACTGCCAAAACAATGTATTACCTGCTGACAACACTGGAACGTAACGCCGAAGAAAATCAGCAGCAGGCAGCATTAATCGAGAATATACTCGGCCGCTATCCAAAGCTGTTTGCTCAGATCATCAAAGGCCAGCGCATTAATGAGGTACAGAAGAACCTGTGGTTTATCCGTTATAACCTGCCCGACTCCGAAGCCTGTACGCCAAGAGAATGTGCTGACCGGTTATTCGGTGACGGCAATGCCATGGAATTAAATGCTTACGGAGAGTATCTGGTTGCTTACGGAACGCGCGCGGCGGCTGCAGAAGACCTCGTTATCCGTAAATTGGAGCGTGTGCGCGTGCAGGCCAGCGGCCCTTACCGCACGACCATGAAACGCCATCTGATCACCGTACTGGGAAATATCCGCACCCAGGATTTACGCGCACAGGAACTATTGATAGAAAGCCTCGGCGATCTTGATCATAAAATTCCGGAAGAGGCACAAAACGCCCTGATTAAATTAGGCAGAGGTGTGCAGGAAAAGATGATGTCGATGATTTCCACCTACGAACCTCTGGTGCAGCGCCGCATGGTTGAGACCTTAGGAAAAATGCAGCCGGATACAGACATTGTGAATTTTCTTAAACGCATTCCTCAGAACGATCAATATATGCGCTTTGCCGTTGAAGATGCACTGCGCGACCAGCAGCGGGCGCTTTAAAAAACATAAGGCACAGCCTTTGGGCTGTGCCTTAGCTTGTATGCCCACTACCATGTACAAATATTTCAGCGACGCTCCATACTCAGAGATTCATCAACTCTTCATATTGATGAGTAATGGCATCCATTTTCCACAAAATGGATTCTGTCGTTACAGCGATAACCGTCGGCACATAACGGCCTTCCTTATTTAAGGCAAAACCGGTCTGGGAAAAAGTCCATTGCGAATCAACCCTGGCCAACGCCTGACGAATCTGTTCGGTACTCTCAGGGCTACCCTGCAATTGCGTCATGGCCAATGAAAATTGCTGCACAGCCTGCTCAAATTCGGCCTTTAACCCCTCATCCTGAACATTCCAATAAAGAGCAAAATAAGCTTTGGCAATTTTCTGCGATAGCATCCGTTGTCGTCCGGCAATATTAATCAGCAGAGCTTCGGGCCTGTTGGTGGCTTGAGTAATGGCCTGACTGATGGCATGAGTAGTTTGCTCACATAAAGCCAGCAAGCGATTATTATCCTGCAACAAGGTTTTTGCCTGATCTTTTTGTGGTGTGGACAGCAGCATCTGGCGCTGCTGTTGCCACAAAGATTCGATCTGGCGTAACGATTTTTGCAAATCAGAATCTGCAGCATAATCAAGCAGCTGCTGCAAGTGTTGTTCAAATTCCGCAACACTTTCATCCAATTGCTGATGGGCCTTATCGGGGCGAATAGCAGCGCCAACCGCCAGATAATTTTTCATAACCCGCTGCGACAAATAACGCAGACTACCGGCATAATTAACGGCTTCCGCATCATTTAACCTCTCAGCAGCCTGACTTACCCCAACGCCTGGCAACAGCAACAAAAGAACCAGCAAGAACCGACGCATACATTAGCCATCCATATAAAAAGATTACTCATGTTAAATACGTCGTAAGGTCAAACCCTGACTTACAGCAAGACCGAACCTTTGCCATACGGGCCATTAATGAGTATGGAGTACTCCGGCCGGAGTACCCCTATAAGGAATGTTGCTTCAGAGATGGATGTTGTCGGCAGGAATATGCACATTACCTTCCATAATTATCCGCGCACTGCGGCTCATTACAGCTTTGGTCGCCGTCCATTCGCCATCAACCAACGCCGCCGCTGCACCCACGCGTAATGTACCGGACGGATGACCAAAGGTTACGGAGTCACGTTCGGTACCGCCGGCCGCCAGATTCACCAGCGTACCAGGTACCGCCGCCGCCGTTGCGATGGCCACCGACGCCGTACCCATCATCGCATGGTGTAATTTCCCCATGGATAACGCACGTACGCAGACATCGATATCGGCTGCAGAAATCTGTTTGCCACTGGATGCTTCGTAATCCGTTGCAGGTGCCACGAAAGCAATTTTCGGCGTGTGTTGGCGCGCAACCGCTTCAGAAATATCGGCAATTAAACCCATTTTTACCGCACCGTAAGCACGCATGGTTTCAAATTTCGCCAGCGCTTCGGCATCGGAATTAATGTCTTTCTGCAGCTCGGTGCCTTTGTAACCAATATCCGCCGCATTGACAAAAATGGTCGGAATACCGGAATTAATCATGGTGGCTTTGAACGTACCAATGCCCGGAACTTCGAGATCATCGACTACGTTACCGGTCGGAAACATAGAACCTTCGCCATCCGCCGGGTCCATAAATTCGATCACCACTTCCGCTGCCGGAAAGGTTACGCCGTCGAGCTCAAAATCACCGATTTCCTGCACCTCACCATCGGTGATCGGTACATGGGCGATAATGGTTTTCTGAATATTTTTTTGCCAGATACGCACAGTACAAATGCCGTTGTGAGGAATGCGCTCGGCCGCAACCAGACCTTTACTAATGGCAAAGGCTCCAACGGCAGCGGTTAAATTACCGCAGTTACCTGACCAGTCGACGAACGGTTTATTAATCGACACCTGGCCGAATAAATAGTCCACATCGTGATCCGGCTGTTCGCTTTTTGCCAGAATCACAGTTTTGGAGGTACTGGAGGTCGCACCGCCCATACCATCAATTTGCTGACCGTACGGGTCTGGACTGCCGATAACGCGCAGCAGAATATTGTCACGTGCTTCACCCGGCACCTGAGCGGCTTGGGGTAAATCGGTCAGGCTGAAAAATACACCCTTAGAAGTGCCGCCACGCATATAAGTGGCCGGAATTTTAATTTGTTTGGACATAATTATTTCTCTTTCAGGACGTTACTGAAAACGTCGATGCCCTTAAAAGAAAGGTGGGCAGCGCCCACCCTACTTTGGATTTTTTAAAACGCCGCAAAACGATATATTCTGCGGCGTTTCGGAAGCGCTCACGAGGTAGCCAGCTTCGTTATTCGCCCTGCAGGAAGTCCTGGGCGAATTTCTGCAGTACCCCCCCTGCCTTATAGACTTCCACTTCCGCTGCAGTATCTAAGCGACAGGTCATCGGTACTTCGACCACTTCGCCATTGGCACGGTTAATCACCAGGGTCACATCGCCACGCGGGCTCAGCTCACCTTTTACGTCGTAAGTTTCGGTGCCGTCGAGGCCCAGCGTCTTACGAGTGGTGCCGGCTTTGAATTCCAGCGGCAGCACGCCCATACCAATCAGATTGGTACGGTGAATGCGTTCGAAGCCTTCAGCGGCAATGGCTTCAACACCGGCCAGACGCACACCTTTGGCGGCCCAGTCACGGGAAGAACCCTGACCGTAGTCGGCACCGGCAACGATGATCAGCGGCTGTTTGCGGTTCATGTAGGTTTCAATGGCTTCCCACATACGCATCACTTTGCCTTCCGGCTCAACACGAGCCAGAGAGCCCTGCTTCACCTTGCCCTCTTCGTCACGCACCATTTCGTTCAGCAGTTTCGGGTTGGCGAAGGTTGCACGCTGTGCCGTCAGGTGGTCACCACGGTGAGTTGCGTAAGAGTTAAAGTCCTCTTCCGGCAGACCCATTTTGTGCAGGTACTCGCCCGCTGCACTGTCCATCAGAATGGCGTTGGACGGTGACAGGTGGTCAGTGGTGATGTTGTCTGGCAGCAGTGCCAGTGGACGCATACCTTTCAGCGTGCGTTCGCCCGCCAGAGCGCCTTCCCAGTAAGGAGGACGACGGATGTAAGTCGACATCGGGCGCCAGTCGTACAGCGGGCTGGCGGCTTTCTCTTTGGTACCCAGATCGAACATCGGGATGTAGATCTGACGGAACTGCTCCGGCTTCACGCTTTCTTTAACGATGGCGTCGATTTCTTCATCCGATGGCCAGATATCCTTCAGGCGGATTTCTTTCGCATCTCCGTCCACCTCAACTACAGCCAGCACATCGTTTTCGATATCAAAACGGATAGTACCGGCGATGGCGTAGGCCACGACCAGTGGTGGCGATGCCAGGAACGCCTGCTTGGCGTACGGGTGAATACGGCCATCGAAGTTGCGGTTACCGGACAGTACCGCCGTGGCATACAGATCACGATCGATGATTTCCTGCTGAATCACAGGGTCCAGCGCACCGGACATACCGTTACAGGTAGTACAGGCGAAAGCCACGATACCAAAGCCCAGTTTTTCCAGTTCCGGCAGCAGACCTGAGTCTTTGAGGTACAGCTCGGCCACTTTGGAGCCCGGCGCGAAGGATGATTTCACCCATGGCTTGCGGATCAGGCCCAGCTCGTTGGCTTTTTTCGCCAGCAGACCGGCCGCGACCACGTTACGCGGGTTAGAAGTATTGGTACAGGACGTAATCGCCGCGATGATCACCGCGCCATCCGGCATCAGACCTTCGGCTTCCTGTGCTTTGGCAGCCTCCAGATTACCGGCAATGCCTTTGGCGGCCAGATCTTTGGTGGCAACGCGCGCATGCGGGTTAGACGGGCCCGCCATGTTACGGCCAACGGCAGACAGATCGAAGCTCAGCACGCGCTCGTATTCAGCCGTGGCCAGCGCATCCGCCCACAGGCCGGTTTCTTTGGCATACTGTTCTACCAGGGCCACCTGCTCTGGCTCACGACCGGTCAGCTTCAGGTAGTCGATGGTCTGTTCATCAATGGAGAACATCGCCGCAGTCGCACCGTATTCCGGTGTCATGTTGGAAATGGTCGCACGGTCACCGATGGACAGGCTGCGCGCACCTTCGCCGAAGAACTCCACATAAGCGCCAACTACGCGCTCTTTACGCAGGAATTCAGTCAGAGCCAGTACGATATCGGTGGCAGTAATGCCAGGCTGGCGCTTGCCGGTCAGCTCAACACCCACGATGTCAGGCAGACGCATCATGGATGGGTGGCCCAGCATCACAGTTTCGGCTTCCAGACCGCCCACGCCCACAGAGATAACGCCAAGTGCATCCACGTGCGGGGTGTGAGAATCGGTACCGACACAGGTGTCCGGGTAGGCCACACCGTTCTGCGCCTGCACCACCGGAGACATCTTCTCCAGGTTGATCTGGTGCATGATGCCATTACCGGCCGGAATCACGTCGACGTTATCGAACGCGGTCTTGGTCCAGTTAATAAAGTGGAAACGATCTTCGTTACGGCGCTCTTCGATATCGCGGTTTTTCTGGAAGGCATCCGGATCGAAACCACCGCATTCAACGGCCAGCGAGTGGTCAACGATCAGCTGAGTCTGTACCACCGGATTGACTTTGGACGGGTCACCGCCTTTGTCAGCAATGGCGTCACGCAGACCGGCCAGATCCACCAGAGCGGTCTGACCAAGAATGTCATGGCACACCACGCGCGCCGGATACCACGGAAAATCCAGATCACGCTTACGCTCGATCAGCTGCTTCAGGGCATCAGTCAGCAGTTCAGGCTCACAGCGGCGCACCAGCTGTTCGGCCAGAATACGGGAGGTATAAGGCAGAGTGGCATAAGCACCCGGCTTGATCGCATCGACAGCGGCGCGGGTATCGAAATAGTCAAGACCCGTGCCAGCCAGTGATTTACGGTATTCAGTATTCATGTTCTCTCTCACAAAGCGCTCGTAGGAGTGCTCAAAAATTCGTTTAAACAAAAAGCGCACCGGCTGAGCGGTGCGCTGAATGGTTTAACGCTCGCCGATTGGCGGTACCACACGGTTGGCTTCGCCGGTGTATTCTGCGCTCGGGCGGATAATACGGTTGTCCGCACGCTGTTCCATCACGTGAGCGGCCCAGCCGGTCAGGCGGGAGCAGACGAAAATCGGGGTGAACAGCTTGGTTGGAATGCCCATGTAGTTGTAGGCCGAGGCGTGGAAGAAGTCGGCGTTACAGAACAGTTTCTTCTCGCGCCACATCACCGCTTCACAACGCACGGAAATGTCGTACAGATTGGTATCACCGTTTTCACCGGCCAGTTTTTCAGACCAGATTTTGATGATGGCGTTACGCGGATCGGATTCACGGTAGATGGCATGACCAAAGCCCATGATCTTCTCTTTGCGCTCCAGCATCCCCATCAGTTTCTGTTCTGCATCTTCCGGGTCTTTCATGCCTTCGATCAGTTCCATCGCCGCTTCGTTAGCACCGCCGTGCAGCGGGCCACGCAGAGAGCCGATGGCGCCGGTCACGCAGGAGTGCATATCGCTCAGGGTTGAGGCACACACGCGGGCGGTGAAGGTAGACGCGTTGAATTCGTGCTCGGCGTACAACACCAGAGACGCGTGCATCACGCGGGTGTGCAGCTCAGACGGCTTCTTGTTATGCAGGGTCCACAGGAACTGTTCGGCAATGGAATCGGCACCGGTGTTTTCATCGATGCGGATGCCGTTGTGGCTGAAGTTGTACCAGTAGTTGATCATGCCCGGGAACACCGCCAGCATACGGTCGGTGGCATCCTGCTGCTGATCAAAGCTTTCTTCGGTTTCCAGGTTGCCCAGCATAGAGCAGCCAGTGCGCATCACATCCATCGGGTGCGCAGAAGCCGGAATACGCTCCAGCACTTCTTTCAGCGCCTGCGGCAGAGTGCGCAGACCTTTCAGTTTGGTTTTGTAAGCATCCAGTTCAGCCTGATTCGGCAGTTTGCCCTTCAGGATCAGGTGCGCAACTTCTTCAAACTGGCAATTGTCGGCCAGATCTTTTACGTCGTAACCACGGTAGGTCAGACCGGAGCCTTCTTTACCTACGGTGGACAGTGCGGTTTTACCAGCTACCTGACCACGCAGGCCGGCGCCACTCAGTTCTTTTGCTGCTGCCATTGTTATTTCCCCTTAGCAGAGCGCCGGACGTCAGACGTCAGACGCGGATGTTCATCTGGTTGCGACGGACTCTGAGCCCGCCCGACGGGTGGATGTATTACTTGTTTTTACCTTCTGCGAATAACGCATCCAGCTTCTGCTCAAAATCGTGATAGTTCAGGTAATCATACAGCTCCATACGGGTTTGCATGATATCGACCACCTTGCGCTGGTCACCCTCTGCCAGGATGCTTTTATACACGGTTTCTGCGGCTTTGTTCATCGCACGGAAAGCGCTCAGCGGGTACAGCACCATGGCCGCGCCCCACTCACCCAGCTGTTCACGGTTCCACAGTTCGGTCTGGCCAAATTCGGTGATATTTGCCAGCAGTGGTACATCCAATGCTGCAGAGAATTTACGGTAGTCATCTTCGGTTTTGATTGCTTCGGCGAAAATACCATCAGCACCGGCTGCCACACAGGCCTGAGCACGTTCGATAGCGGCATCCAGACCTTCCTGCGCGAACGCATCGGTACGGGCCATGATAAAGAAGCTGTCGTCGTTACGGGCATCGACACAGGCTTTGATACGGTCAACCATTTCTGCCTGAGAGACGATTTCTTTGTTCGGACGGTGACCACAGCGCTTCTGCATCACCTGATCTTCAATATGCACGGCTGCGGCGCCGGCTTTTTCCATCTGCTGGATGGTACGGGCAATGTTAAACGCACCGCCCCAGCCGGTGTCGATATCCACCAGTAATGGCAGGCTGCTGGCGGAGGTGATGCGACGCACGTCTTCCACCACGTCATTGAGCGAGGTCATACCCAGATCCGGCAGACCGTAAGAGGCGTTTGCCACACCGCCACCCGACAGATAAATGGCCTGATGACCAATACGCTCCGCCATCATCGCCGCGTAAGCGTTAATGGTGCCGACAATTTGCAGCGGTTTGTTATCCGCCAGTGCTTTACGGAATTTCTGACCTGGAGTCATGAGTGACCCTCCTCTTCAGCTAAACGATTTTCCAGATTGGTCAGCGATGCCTGGATATGACGTCGCATCAGTAATTCAGCCAGTTCGGCATCACGCGCCGAAATAGCCTCAACAATTCGTTGGTGTTCCTGCAGAGCCTGCAGTGGGCGCTTGGCGCTGGTACTGGTCTGGTAGCGGTACATACGCACGATGTGGTACAGCTCGCCGCACAACATCTGATGTAAACGGTGATTCTGACTGCCTTTGATGATGCGGTAATGGAAATCGAGATCACCGGCTTTCTGGTAATAGGCCTGCCCCTGCTCAGCCGCAATGGAGGCTTCATGCTCCTGCAGCAGGCCGTACAGTTCCTGAATCTCGTCATCGCTCATGCGAAGGGCCGCCAGACGGCAGGCCATGCTTTCCAGCTCAAGACGCACTTCGTAGATATCCCGCAGCTCGGCCAGACTCAGCGATACCACACGGGCACCGGCATGGGGAATGCGCACCACCAGATGACGGGCTTCAAGCTTCTGAATGGCTTCGCGCATCGGCGCGCGACTGCCACCATAACGCTCAACCAGGGTCTGCTCCGACAATTTGGTGCCCGGACGCAACTCACCACGCACAATGGCGGTAGTCAGTTCCGCGAACACTTTGTCGGCCAGCGTTTGGTTATCATTCATCAGCTTTGTCTACAATACTCTTTAAGTTTGGCTAGGTTACGCCGATAAAATCATATTTCAAGCGAATTAAGACTAAGATTGTATACAATCAGCGAGAGCAGCCAATAAAACAGCAAAGTTGACAGCGCAAACTCTGGGATCTGCCCAGGCTTTGCGCTAACCTCGGCGCAGATTTCACAGGAAAGTGCCTTCATGCCTGCTCAACCCGCCGCCCCATCCACTCCCATTAATCGCCAGCGTATCGCCATTATTGGCTCCGGCATTGCCGGCCTGAGCGCCGCCTGGCTGCTGAGTCGCGACCACGACGTCACGCTCTATGAACGCGCCGCGAAGCCGGGTATGGGCATCTACAGCGTAGACATTCCCTGGGCTGACAAAAGCACATCCATTGATATTCCTCTGCGGGTTTTCACTCCGGCTTACTATCCCAGCCTGCTGCGCCTATACCGCGATGCCGGCGTGCGTACTGAAACCACCGACCATGCCGCCGCTTATGCCGATGCCGATAACCGCCTGTTTTTTCATTACGGCAACCTGCAGCTGGGCAAGCGCAGCCTGAGCTTCCCCAAGTTGCTGAACGGCCCATTGCTCGCCCAGCACCTCAACCTGTTCAACACCCTGCAGCAACATAAACACAGTCCGGATACGGATCAGCAGAGCTTCGGTAGTTTTCTGCAGCAGCACAGCCTCGACAACGATTACTGCCGCCAGATATTGCTGCCGGCACTGGCGACCGTGTGCACCTGTGACTACGACGACGTACTGGCCTACCCGGCGGACATTCTGATCAACTACCTGACCTGCGGTGTAATGAAAGACGGCCTGATGCGCGCCAGTGGCGGCGTCGATGAGGTGGTCGCACAACTGCTGGAAAGCAACGTCAGCCTGCGTACCGCAACGGCCATTGACCATATAGAAGAAGACAATCACGGCGTGCGCGTCTGCAGCGGCGCACAAACCGCTGTGTTTGATCGCGTGGTTATTGCCACCCAGCCGCATCACGCCAGCCAGATTCTGAGCAAACTGCCCAGCGCCCAGTCACGCTGCCAGCAGCTGCAGCAGATCCCGGTGGTTGAATCGCGCATGCAGCTGCACACCGATACCTCACTGCTGCCTGCCAGCCTGATGCCGCTGGCGCCGGTCAGTTATTTCTTACCGGGTGACGAGAATCGCCCGGAAGCCACCGTCGATCTGGCCAAAGCCATTGGTCATCTGCGCAACGGCCCGGCCATTCTGCAGGTGTGGAACCCGCTGCGTGCGGCCAATCCGTCAAGTGTGCTCGCCGATGTTACTTTCAGCCGGCCACTGGTAACCCTGCAGAGCCGTCAGGCGGTACGCGAGCTGCGCCGCCAGGACGCCAGTCAGCGTATTTTGCTGACCGGCTCTTATCTGTGTGATGGCATTCCGTTGCTCGACGGTGCCGTTGAAAGCTCCCTGCGCGTAGCGCACCTGATTGGCAGTTCACGCGCCTGGTAGATCACGCACTTGATAGCTTTTTTAGGTGTCCTTATTTCAGGACAGGTCAGCAGACACAAAAAAGCCGGCGCAATGCCGGCTTTTTATTCGCACCCAGATGCGTATAAGACAGCCTTACTCCGGCATGCTCAGCGCCTGGGGAGACACGATAATGCCGTTGTTGTCGGCATACACGAAGTGACCCGGTACAAATTCAACACCACCGAATTTAACGGTAACGTTCACATCACCCAGACCGCGCTTGTCGGTTTTCAGCGGGTGAGTGGCCAGCGCCTGAACGCCCAGATCAGTCTGCATGATCACGTCGACGTCACGGATGCAACCGTAAACGATGATACCTTCCCAACCGTTTTTCGCCGCTTTTTCAGCCAGCATATCGCCCAGCAGCGCGTGACGCATGGAGGCGCCGCCGTCCACAACCATCACTTTGCCTTTGCCGTCGGTATCAACCAGCTCTTTGACTTTGGAGTTATCTTCAAAGCACTTAACGGTAACGATTTCGCCACCAAAAGATTCGTTGCCACCGTAGTTGTTGAACATTGGCTCAACCACCTGAATCAGTTCAGGGTAGGCATCGCACAGATCCGGAGTTACGTACTGAGTCATTTCTTTGTCCTTACTTGTGATGGAGGATAATAAAATTCTGTTGCCTGCCTAAGCCTGTTCAGACTCTGGCCAGACGTTTAATGTCACGCACGCGATAGCGCATAACGGATGATTCGGGGCCGGATTCAGGTTCAATCTCAGAGCCAGATTCAGACACTGAAGCCGCCGCAATCATGGCGCGGGCAATACGTTCACCGGCCAGTGCCTGTACATTGCCAAACAGCGGCAGGCGTAATATCCAGCCACTCAGGTGCTCGGCCAGACGAAACTCGTCGCGCTCGCCCAGCAACAGCGACGGCTGCCAGATCTGCAGCCGGGGCAGATTCATCTGCTCCAGCGCCTGCTCCATATCGCCTTTGACGCGGTTATAGAAAAATGGCGAACGGCGGTTGGCGCCCAGCGCACTGACCACCGACACCAGCTCAGCGCCCTGCTGCTTAGCCCAGGCCGCACAGTCAACAACCAGCTGATAATCCACCTGACGCAACCCGGCTTTACCGGCCTTGGCCTGGGTCGTACCCAGCGCGCAGAACATCAGATCAACGGGCTGCTGGCTGGCAAACAGCTCATCATAAGTCAGCACCTGGATGCGCTTATCTGCCGCCAGTTGCGGATATGCCCTGCGCCATTGTTGTGGCTGACGCACAGGCAACACTATGTGCCCGGCCCAATCGCTCAGCAGCAGATTGTCCAGCAAGGCACGGCCAATCAGCCCGGTACCGCCAGCCAGCAACAGGCGCCGTGTGCCCATCTCAGGCGCCAGCCTGTTGGCCAAGCTGACTCAGCCAGCGCTGAATACGCGGCCAGACCTCGGCCGCCGCCTCTTTGCTGACCACCATATCGACATGGCCGTAATCGCGACTGAAACCTTCAGCTTTGCCCAGCAGCAGATTGTCTTTCTGCGCACCGCCATACAGGGAGGCAAAGCGCAGACAAGCTTTCGCCGGGTCGGATTTATCCGCCGCTGCGGCAACCGCCAGCAACGGCAAATCAGCCCCCTGCTTCCAGGCTGGCAGCAGCCTGAGCTTTTCACTGCGGATCTGCCAGCGGCCAAACAGGCTGTGACGCGCCAGATATTCATTCACCAGACCAGCTGGCTCATTTTCCGGGCCGATGCCCAGCTTACGGCCATCCAGCTCGGCTTTGCTTTTTACCAGCATGCGCAGCACCAGACTGGTCAGTGGCAACCACAGGTACCAGGGCCGACGCACCACCTGAGTGCCCAGCAGAACCATGGCGCGACTGTTCTCGGCATGCAGGCGACCGGCAGCCACGCTGCTGGAAATAATCACACCGCCCAGCGAATGACCGATCCAGACCGGCTTATGCCCGCTCTGCTCCTGCACAAAATCGTTCACCGCCGGAATATCGCTGAGCACATAACGCTCCAGCGTATTGCGTACATAATCGTGATTGCGCGGTGACAGGCCATGACCTCGCTGCTCCATCAGCCAGACATCAAACCCCTGCTCGAGCAGATAGCGCGCCAGTCCTTCGCCCTTATCGGACAGCCAGAAGCCGCGATTGGTGAAACTGCCGTGCAGCAGAATCAGTGGCTGGCCACTGTGTCCGCCACGGGAGCGCAGGCCAAGATGCGAAACCGCGATCTGGACGCTGCGGTCCGGATCGCGGTTGTGTTTTACCAGATAAACGTCTTCGGTGAGATCGCCCAGAACATCCGCTCTGAGCAGGCTCACCGGAAATAATTCACTGCTGCTTTTCATTCAGGAATTTTTGTCCGCCAGGAAGAACCAGGTATCCAGCACGGAATCCGGGTTCAGCGACACGCTGTCGATACCGTGTTCCATCAGCCACTTGGCAAAGTCCGGATGATCCGATGGCCCCTGACCACAGATACCGATGTATTTACCGGCTTTCTTACAGGCGTTAATGGCATTTTCCAGCAGTGCCAGAATGGCTTCGTTACGCTCATCGAACAGGTGCGCAATGATGCCGGAGTCACGATCCAGACCCAGGGTTAACTGAGTAAGGTCGTTGGAGCCGACGGAGAAACCATCAAAGAATTCAAGGAACTGCTCAGCCAGAATGGCGTTGGCTGGCAGCTCGCACATCATGATCAGCTTCAGATCATTTTCACCGCGCTTCAGGCCATTTTCTTCCAGCAGGTTAACAACCTGCTCGGCTTCGCCCACGGTGCGCACAAAGGGCACCATGATCTCGACATTGGTGAAGCCCATTTCGTTACGGACTTTTTTCATCGCCCGGCACTCAAGCTCGAAACAGTCACGGAAGTTTTTCGAGATGTAGCGCGATGCACCACGGAAGCCCAGCATCGGGTTTTCTTCTTCCGGCTCGTACAGGCGGCCGCCAATCAGGTTGGCGTATTCGTTGGATTTGAAGTCAGACAGACGCACGATCACGCGCTTAGGCCAGAATGCCGCCGCCAGCGTTGAAATACCTTCCACCAGTTTTTCGACGTAGAAATCTACCGGGCCGGCATAACCGGAAATGCGGCGTTCTACGGTAGGCTTCACTTCTTCCGGCAGATTGTCGAAATTCAGCAAGGCTTTCGGGTGCACACCGATCATACGGTTAATAATAAATTCGAGACGCGCCAGACCCACACCGGCATTCGGCAGGCCCTGGAAGTCGAAGGCACGATCCGGGTTACCGACGTTCATCATGATCTTGAATGGCAAATCCGGCATCTGATCGACGCTGTTGGTGCGGATATCAAAATCCAGTGCGCCTTCGTAAACAAAGCCGGTGTCACCTTCCGCACAGGAAACGGTAACATCCTGGCCATCCTGCAGCTTAGAGGTGGCATCTTCACAGCCAACCACCGCCGGAATACCCAGTTCGCGCGCAATGATCGCGGCGTGACAGGTGCGGCCACCACGGTTGGTTACGATAGCCGCCGAGCGTTTCATTACCGGTTCCCAGTCCGGGTCGGTCATATCGGCAACCAGCACATCACCTTCCTGCACCTGATCCATCTGATCGATGCTTTTAATGACGCGTACTTTACCTTTACCGATGCGGTGGCCAATGGAACGGCCTTCAACCAGCACGCTGCCGGTTTCTTTCAGCAGGTAACGCTCCATCACGTTTTTGCTGGCGCGGCTCTTCACGGTTTCAGGACGGGCCTGAACGATGTAGAGCTGCTGGTCATCGCCATCTTTGGCCCATTCGATATCCATCGGACGGCCGTAGTGCTTTTCAATAATCATTGCCTGACGGGCAAGATTTTCGACTTCGGCGTCGGTTACCGAAAAGACCTGGCGCAGCTCACGGTCAACACGCTGGGTTTCTACCGACTTACCAACGGCGGCTTCTTTGTTGTACACCATCTTAATGGCTTTAGCGCCCAGGTTGCGGCGCAGAATTGCCGGACGTCCGGCCGCCAGATTGTTTTTGTGAACGTAGAATTCATCCGGGTTAACTGCACCCTGCACCACGGTTTCGCCCAGGCCATAGGACGAGGTGACAAACACCACCTGATCGAAGCCGGATTCTGTATCCAGGGTAAACATCACACCGCTGGAGGCTGTCTCAGAGCGCACCATGCGCTGAATGCCGGCCGACAATGCCACCTTGTGGTGGTCGAAGCCCTGATGGTCACGGTAGGCAATTGCGCGGTCATTAAATAAAGAGGCAAATACGTCGCGGATGGCATGCAGGACGTTATCAATACCGACGATATTCAGGTGGGTTTCCTGCTGACCGGCAAAGGATGCATCGGGTAAATCTTCTGCGGTTGCGGAAGAACGCACGGCAACCGCCATGGACTCATTGCCTTCCTGCAGCTTGGCGAAAGCAGTACGCACATCGGCTTCAAGCTGCGGCGGCAGTGGTGCGTCCAGAATCCAGTTGCGGATTTTGGCGCCGGTTTCGGTCAGGGCGCGGATATCATCGACGTTCAGATCATCCAGCGCCTGCTGAATGCGGCTGTCGAGACCTTCGTAACTTAAGAATTCGCGGTAGGCGTCGGCGGTGGTGGCGAAGCCGTTGGGCACGGAAACTCCGGCGCTGGTCAGGTTGCTGATCATTTCACCGAGCGAGGCATTTTTACCACCTACCCGCTCGACATCGCCCATGGATACCTGATCAAACCAGAGTACGTAATCTGTCAACGTCTTTCTCCTGTAATGTCCAACGCCTGTGTTCTGTCTCGCCACACAGGACATAATCACCTAAAATCGCCTGCTGCGGCGAACGGCTGCGTAATACTAAGGGCAGAGGGAACAAATTTCCACATGAAGCGAACCGCCTATTTTATCTCCGACGGCACCGGCATTACCGCCGAAACGCTGGGCAACAGTCTGTTGGCTCAGTTTGAAGCCATTGAATTTGAACGCATCACCCTGCCGTATATCGATTCAATCGAGAAGGCTGAGAAAGCCGTAGCCAAGATTAACCTGGCAGCGGAAAACAGCGGCGCTCCGGCCATTGTGTTCGACACCATTGTCGATAAAAAAATACGCACTATTATCGACTCAGCCAACGCCCTGAAGATCGATATTTTTGCCGCCTTCCTCGCACCACTGGAAGCGGAACTGCAGGTTGAATCCTCCTACAGTGTGGGTAAATCTCACTCACCCACAACCAGCACCAGCTATCTGGCGCGCATCGATGCGGTAAACTTTGCCCTGGATAACGACGACGGCGCCCGCACCCGCCAATATGCCGAAGCCGACATTATTCTGGTGGGCGTATCCCGCTCCGGAAAAACGCCAACCTGCCTGTATCTGGCGATGCAGTTTGGCATTAAAGCGGCAAACTATCCGCTGACCGAAGAAGATATGGCCGACCTGAAATTGCCCAACAGCCTGGAACAACACCGCCACAAACTGTTTGGCCTGACCATCGACCCGGACCGGCTGGCCGCCATCCGCAATGAACGCCGCGCCAACAGCCGTTACGCGTCACTTAAGCAGTGCTATCACGAAATTGATGAAGTTGAGATGCTGTATCAGCGCGAGCAGATTCCGTTCCTGAGCACCACCGACCGTTCAATCGAGGAAATTTCGACCCGCATCATGGCCGAAACAGGTCTGCAGCGTCGCCTGCAGAGCTAAGCAAAATATGCGTCGTCAGCCCCGCTGGCGACGCTCATTCATGACCTTGGCAATGGTGCGCGGCTTGGTAAACACCAGGCTGTGATCAGCGTTATCCACCACATGGCATTGCCAGTCGGCACTTTGCTCTGCCAGCAAACGATGACGGCCAAGCATGGTCGCATGGCTCAATCCACCGACAAAACTGATGCCCGGCCAGGGTGCGATCCAGCCCGCGTAAGTTGCACAGTCGTCCAGCAACATCTGACTGACCGCACGCAATGCCTGAGCAAAGCCCTGAGCATTTTCCTGTAAGCGCGCAATCGTCAGCCGGTCAACTTTGTCATTTCGCGTACGCTGCGGAGAGACTGATTCGAGAAAAGTGAAATAGGCATCCGCATCCTGCGGATTCTGTTCAACCCGGTCGGCAACGGTCAGATAATCATCCGCTTTCTGCCGTATTTTGCCGCAGTCAGCCGAAAACAGCATCGCCGGCTCCAGCAAAAAACATAAGCATCGCGAACCATATTGCTGCAAATAACGCACGGCAACCATGCCGCCAAAGGAATAGCCGGCGATATCAAATTCCGTCCAGTCGAGCGCTTCACATAACTCGCGGATCTGAAGCACATAGTCACTCAGACGCGGCGGGGTATCCGCGAGAAACCGGGAACGCCCCATACCGGCAAAGTCCGGTATTAGAATCTCATCCCATTCGTGGAGGTAATTCGCCACATAGGTCCAGGTCACTTCGCCCGGCACACCGGCGCCGTGAAGCAACAATAAACGGCGTGGCGCAGAAGTTTCGCGTAAAGACGGGTACTGAAGCAGGAGCGCATGTTGCTCGCAGCCTGAAGTACGGCAATTAATCTGATGTTTTTCCATGCATCCATTCTACCTGCAGCGAAGCGGAAGCTGGCACGGATTCAGGAAAATAAATAATGAATGCGGAAACTTCAGCATCAAGAATACTGACCAGACTTTCCCGGCAAGCCTCAGAACGCCAGGTAGACAGATAACTTTGAGTAATCAGCTGCGGAATAAAATACAACGGCTGAAGCTGCTTATTCAATGCGATAAGCGCAACCGTAGCAGCTCCCTTCTCTGGCTCATCGGTTCCACGCAAATACAGATTCAGCGCGCGGCGTGCGGCACCATTACTGCCTGTCAGGCGAAAATACCATGCAGGCTTATCGCCTGAGCGGGTTTTGAAAGGAACCGACATTTGTGGCTGTGAAAAAACAACCGAATCATATTCCGGAATCGTTTCTTTAAACAGATGAGTATATCGTGCACAGCAACCGGCATCCCTTATCTCAGCGGCTACACGCAGTGGCGGCAGCAGTGAATGATCCGCCGCCTGCAACTGAGTAAGCTCCTCAACCTCGATATTAACCTGAGGAATTTCCTGACTTTGCAGACGCCCCTGCGCATCAATCCAGGTATAAAAAGGAGGATTATCGGCGTTATCTTTTGCCAGTTTTTCCTGAAATTCTTCTTCCGTCAAAAAATCACTTTCCTGCGCATTACTTGCCTGCGGAAGATCTTCAGATTTTTCAGAAGGAGGTTTAATGCTGTTATGGATGCGCCCCTGCTCATCCACCCAGGTGAAATACTCCTGCCCAGCCCCGGCAGGAAATGCCAGAGCCAAACAGAGCAGAATCAGAACTTGGTACGGAAGCTGATACCTGCTGCACCGATGGTCAGCTTGGTGTCTACATCCAGACCCGGATAAGGGTTGGTTACGGTACATGTCAGACAGTTACGGTTAATGGCATCACTTGAATTAGGGTATTCGCCGGTAGACTCAGCATTCTGAGGGTCGGCGAGAATGGTTTCTTTAGACTGCATGAAACTCAGTGACAAATCCACTACCGTATCCAGATCCCACTGATAGCCCATACCCACACTGTATAGTTTTGCGAAGCCCAGAGGCGCCTGAATACTGCGTGCATCATCCGGAATTGAGCTTTTACGCGGCTCATAACCCAAGCGCAGCTTGATACGAGAATTCAGGTCGTACTGCATGCCGAAACCAAAACTCCAGACGCTTTTATAGTTCAGCGGCTGACGTAAAGAAGTATCGCTAACCAATGTCGGCGCCAGGGTTTTAGCGGTACTGAGGAAGCTTACCTGGCGATCAAACTCAAACTCCAGCGCATCCCACTTATCGTAATCAGTCCAGCCGGCATCCATGTTTAACTGGTATTTATCCAGGAAACGTAGTTTAACGCCAGTCTGAAAGTGCTGCGGATACGTCAACTCAGTAGAAACGTGACCACTCTCTTTTTTCACACCGGTTGGTAACGAGAAGATGGCGCCGCCAATCGCACCAATAATGGATGAACGGAAAGTGCGGAAGAAATTAGCAAACTCGTCAGTGTACTCGAGATCATAAGTACCCTTCAGGTGCGAGACAGCTTCACTCTGATAGCCAACACCAAAGGCAACCCAATCAGCCGGCTCCCATAAAAAGCCAAGGTTGAATGATGGAGAGAGACTTTCTTCCGTGATAATTTTCAGTGTACCCACATCTTCATAAGGTCCAACCTTACCACCACAGAGTGTGATCAGTGGCGCCAGAGGATCATTACCTGTTGGATTACCGTCACTATCAAAACAACCAAAGGCTGTCTGTAATTGCTCCAATACACCAATCAGAACACTTGGCGCACGAATATCCTGAACAACCGCAACAGCCTGGTGAGAAAAAAGGAAACTGGCACCGACCGAAAACTCATCGGTTACCTTATAGCCAAAAGAAGGTGACAAATAAGTAAAACGCTGCAAAGCAACCTGTTTGGCCTGATAACGACCCGGGTCGTTATCGTCTTTGGCAAAGCCTGCAGCCATCGGTGCATACACCGCATTGGCAAAGGTAAATTTTGAACCGGGCGGCTGAATGGACACACCGCCGGTCGGCAGTGTCAGTACTGGCAATGTCATTGGCATAAGGCCAATGCCTGGAATATAGGCCGCCGCCGTCGCATGACTTTCAGCACGACCATCACTGCCCAGAATAGGATCTTTACTGATATCCAGAAGCTCCCCATTGGACTGGTAATCATCAGGCAGACTGAATTTTGCTTCCGAAGACAGCAGGATATTCATCAGCTGAATCTGGATCTGCCGGCCTTCAAGCTTGGTAAGACCCGCCGGATTAAAATGAATATCCATAATCCCGACCGGGTCTGCTGTAACAGCATTACCCAGCGACATAGCTTTGGTATCCAGAAACAGGTTTTGAGCCAACTGTGCGCTGGCCAACCCTGGCACCAGAAAAATGAATAGGAAAAGAATGCGCATAATGCTTCGCCGAAACCCTGTTATTTTTATCGTTATAGAAGCCATAGCCTATTAGCTACCGGACGAAGGTTTCACACCCTCAATGTCGATCGGTAACGATAATCCAAGGATAATGTCGGGAGATAATTCCGTCATACCAAAACCAACGTTGATATTGGCAATGGTTTTAGGTGAAACACGAACACCCAGCGCAAAGTTCATAATGCCGCTCATCTGACTGCCAGAAATAGAGCTCTGAGTTTCTCCGGTACTCGGCGTATATATCTGGAAGCGCGTACGATCGTTAAATGAGCCCTGAAAAGAAGCACTCAGTGACACGTCATAAGAAAGCGAGTACGCAAAACCCATAGAGAATGACAGGCTGTTACCCGGATGAACCTCTTGCAGAATAGAGCTGCCACGTACCTGATTCAGACCTTTTTCCGGCATGTTATAACCGTAGCTACCCGATCCGAACAGCACAACCGGATCGAGCACTTTGGATACGCTCAAACCACCACTCAGACTATAAGTCCCCGAACCACTGGATAAGTTTCTATCCAGATCAATCTCATAGGGGCTGTCGCCGGTTTTCAGTTTCAGCGAGCCGAATACAGTCTGACTCATCTGTCCCGGAACGTATTCATAAGGCTGCCAGCGTACCGAGCCACTGATATCACCCAGCGCGTAAGCGGTCAGCTCATCTTCGGTTTCAAACTTGGCAACCAGAGGCAGACGGGCACTCAGCGTCAGGTTATTGAACAAACCATAATCAAAGGTAAAGGCGTTGGTAAAAGTATGACTTGCTACTGGTGATACATCCGCATTGCGGATCGACGACGACCCTGTCGGCTGCCCCTCCGAATCCAGATTGGGTTCAATAACCAGATCAATACGCTGATCACCATAGTAGCTGTAATCGAAGTTATAATTCAGTGCCACGCCCCCCCGTTTCAACAGAGAATAATTTTTCTCTGCCGCCTCAAACACTTCTTCCAGTGCTTTTTCGGTGTCAGCATCGCTATCCTGTTTGGTCAACGCCTCACGGGCTTTTGACAAATCCTGAGCCTGGTCAGCGTGAACATTAGCCCCCCATGCAAGCAGCAGCGGTAGCGAGATCAGCGTGGTTCGAATAAACATGAATTTTCCTTAAATCCCGTATCGTTATTATTTTCTTCTGAAGCGCAGTTCTTTAACCAGGCGTTCATTAGGATCATCGGTTGTGACTCTGACGTTGAATTCATCCGAACTCACACCATCAGCCGCATCTTCCAACTTAATTTCATACTTCACATTGCCATCTTCGTCACGCAAGGCTTTGCCGCTAGCGTCCAGCTGAGGAACAAATGACGATTTAGCATTATTACTCATTGATGCGATTTCATTACCGATAGCATCTTCATACTTCATGGCCATCAGCGGAAATTCTTTATAGCTGTTTTCCGCGATAATAAAATCAGAAACATAGCGCATATCTTCTTCGCGCAATTCCAGACCGCTTGCTGGTTTATGGCCGTTAGGGAAAACGATAAACAGCACGTTATTGTCCCAGATTTCCAAAAACCGACTAAGGGTAAAACTGATATTACCCAACGCAGGATCGGCCAGATAAACGCGGTTTTCATAGACAGCACGAATAACCACAAAATGCTTAAACCCAGCATATTCAATAGGGGCAATCGCCGGGTGATCCAGTTCCAGCAAATCTTTGGCTTCTGCTTTAAAGCCACCGGACGGATGTCCCAGCGCAGTTACCAGACGCTTCATATCCAGCAGGGAAAAGCCACGACGCTGAACAATACGTTCTGTCTCGCCAAAACGCAGCAGGCCTTCCATCACCTGACGTTCCTGAAAGTTACGTCCCAAATAAAAGTCGAGCAATGTGGTCAGTGCAGCAGAGCCGCAGGAATAGTCATACGCCTGGCGCACAACATTATTGAATTTTTTAACGGACAGAGGCTCAACATTTACCAGCTGATCATACTGATAAGGCTCGTTCACGGCCACGCGAACAAAGGCATCACCCTGCTGGCGGTCGTTCACAATAGCCAGCTCGTGAACCATGGCAAAGCCAATAATGGAACCTAGGAGAATGATAAACACAGATGATGGCCTGAGGCCCCTCCGACTTATTACTTGTTATTGTTATGGTGAGTCGAAGCTCATGTTACATAAAATCACACAAACGACCAACACAAAAAGTGTCAATTTCGTTTCTTTTCCGGTCTTTTTGAACCATTGAAACAGAAAAAACCCGCCTTAGCGGGTCTTTTCTGGGGAGATCTTTTTTTAATGACCATAAATACGCTGAGTCATTCCACTCAGGTCAATATCTCTCACCTTAATCCCACCCAGAGAGGCCCCGCCAACCTCCACAGCCGCAACATCAAGAACCCCGTCAAAGCGACCAATATTAATATAAACACCACCACCACTGGCCGCATCACCACCCTTAGCCCAGATAGTCTGCTCAATAACAGCCTTACTACCAACACCTGCCGCGCCATACAATTTAAGACCACGAACCTTCACTGCAGCACCATTGGCCAGATCTCCTGCCAGATCAGCAGCATCAACAACAGCACCTGCATCAACAACACCCTGCTGAGCACCAGTCACAGCACCTCCAGCAAGAATGGCATCGGACGCCGCCGAATCAACAGCTGCTGCATTCGCGGAATAGGCTGATGAAGCAATATCAATAACCGCATTACCTGAATCACGAATTTCCTGAACCGATCCGTCAGCAGCAAAAGATACCGAAAAACCATCAGCCACAACGGCATTTTGCAAGGTCGCCTGAGTCGAGCCAAGAAGAGCCTGCGCACTCCCCAGATTCGCTTGAGCGGTAGCAAGCTGATCCTGAGCCTGAGTTAAATCCGACTGTGCCGCGGCAGAAAACTGACCAAGATTCTGGCCACTCAAATTAATACCCACACGATCAGCCGCCTGCTGTGCGGTATAACCAAAGAGGCCCATATCAAAACCAGTAATTTCAAGTGAGCTAGACGAACGAATAGCGACAGACCCGGAACGTGCCGCCACAGGCAGATCCGCAATTAATGCAGCATTACCTGCAGTTTCAGCCATATTAACAACCGTGGTACTTCCGGCACCCAGGTCAACCGTCATCGCGATATCATTGACCAGCTCAGCCGTTTCACCAGCCGAACTCTTCAGCGCAACAGCACTGTACTTTCCATCAGTGTCAACCGCACTATCGCCCACTAACAGCTGAATACCAGAAACCTCACCATGAGCAATGATTAAATTACCATTCGAGTCCACATCAATAGTTTGCGTCAGGTTATTTACATCACTGATCTGAATATTTTGCAGAACAACAGAACCTTCATCCCTGTATTCTACTTCGCCAACCGAAACACCCGAAGAGTCGATATCAATTTCAATAGTGACACCAGCCTGCCCGGTAACACCAGACATCTGCTGATCACTCAACTCCTGCATTGCAGCGGCATAAACATGAAAAGAAGAACATAACGATACAACTGCGAGGGCTAATTTATTTCTGAGCATCCCTACTTCCATTTATTGTTAAATTTATAACGCAGATAATAAAAAAATAAATTTACAAAAGAAAGACAAAACAATGTTGGAGCATAAAAAAACCCGCCGAAGCGGGTTTCTTTTTTACGACATCCAAGCGAAACTTAGTGACCGTAAATACGCTGAGTCATGCCGTTCAGGTTAATATCGGAAACTTTAACAGAACCGATTGAAGCACCACCCATGCTGATTCCGGCAATATCCAGAGTACCAGCAATCTGACCCATCTGGATATACACACCACCACCTTGAGCTGCACTACCACCTTTAGCCCAAATGGTTTGCTCAATAGTAGCTGCAGTGCCAACACCACCAGTACCGTAGAACTTCAGACCAGTAACCTGAACCGCAGAGCCATTTGCCAGCTGAGAGGCATAGCCCGCTTCTACAGCGTCATCATCAGCAATATCACCGTTTGCACGAGCAGCCGCTGCACGTGTCGCTGCCTGAGCAGCCGTATAACCAAAGGCACCAACATTCATATCAGTAATTTCGATAGAGGTATTCGCAAGAATAGCAACTGAACCAGTAGCTGCATCACCAGTAATACCCAGCGCAGCGGCATTACCAGCAGCCTGCAAGTTGGCGATAGTAGTGGTAGAATTACCCAGGTTTAATGTCATATCCAGATTGTTAACCAGCTCCGTGGTCTCACCAGCGGTACTACGCAAAGCTACTGCACTCTTACTCCCAGTTGCATCAGCTGCGGTATCACCGATAGCAACCTCCATGCCGGTAACGCCAGACATACCAATTACCAAGTTCCCGCTTGCGTCAACATCAATTTCTTGAGTTAAATTATTAACGTTTTTCACTGTGATGTTTTGCAGCAGAACAGAACCTTCGTCCTTATATTCGACCTCACCAATAGAGATGCCTGTTGCATCGATATCAATCTCAATAGTCACACCAGCCTGACCGGTGGTTGCAGACATAGTAGCGTCATCCAGAGCAACCATTTCTGCCTGAGCAGAGATTGATGCTGCTGCAATAGCCGCGGCGAGAGAAGCTTTCTTAAGGAATTTCATGTGCACACTCCTGATTATTTTTCTTAGGTTTCCGGGCATTTTCCGTGCCCTATCACCGATCCCATACCGTCAGGCCGTTACAGCCCCATCCGGTACAATCTCTGTGAATTTTTTAAAATTGGTTTCTGATTACAGTTTTCTTTATTCTTATTTCTGTTCAGGCAATTCGTAACTGCCCGGAGAATTGTTGAACAATCTATTATGGGGGTTTGGTGTTGTCCACCACTTTTTTACAATTAATTACACGCACTAACCCAACTCCCCATTACGACACTGGTACTTTCTGCTAAGAACCCCTTAATATCCTTTATAATTCAATAACTTAAACTTAAATGCACCTTAAAAAACTGGCCTGAAATGATACACAAAAAACTACCCTTCTCTGCCCTGGAAGCCCTCCTGTCAGGCCACTTATTGGATAATCCAATACTGATGTTTTCCGGTAAATCCCAGGACAGCCATCAAGCAAAGGTGTCGCAAAATGCCCAAGTCAGTAGTTCAGAGAAGAGCACAGCGGTACTTGCCTGCCTTCCTGACAAGTCACTGACAGCCATCAGCAAGCAGGATCTCCAGCAGATACGCAAAGTCATTCGGAAACACTCAGCAAGCAACCGCAACCGGCCACACTCCTCGCCAGTAACAGCGCCTTTTTGTAGCGGATGGGCGGGCTACCTAAGCTACGAGGCCGGCAGGGTTCTGCAGGGGCTGCCTGCATCGCAATCAACTACCCCGCTTGCAGAGTTTTTTCACTACCCCTTGAGTATTTATCTGGATTTTGCTGAAAACAGCTGCAACCTGCAGAATCCACACAATCTGCCCGACACAGTCACGATTCCTTTTATCAATCACATTCAGGCAGCCATACAGAAGCACAGAAAAACAGATAACCCATCATCCCCACAGCAGCAATGGCAGAGCGGCTGGAGCAAGGAGCAATATCAGCAGGCCTTTGGCGCTACGCGTAATTATCTGGTAGCCGGTGATTGCTATCAGGTTAACCTGGCAATGCCTTTTCATTGCCAGGCAGACCTTACCAACCACAACCCGGCATCGCTGCTGCAAACCTTCAACGCACCCTTTTCGGCGTATCTGAAAACACCGGCACAGACACTGTTTAGCGTCAGCCCGGAGCGCTTTATCCGCATTGATGGTGACCGTATCGAAACCAAGCCAATCAAGGGCACCATTGCCAGAGGTGAAACGGCCGAAGCCGACGAACACAATTGTCAGTGGCTGGCCAACAGCCCCAAGAACCGTGCCGAGAATCTGATGATTGTGGATTTGCTGCGCAACGATCTGAGCCGCAGCGCCGAACCCTTCTCAGTCAAAGTGACCAAGCTGTTTGATATTGAGAGCCACGCCAATGTGCATCATATGGTCAGCACCATCGTAGCAACCAGACGCCCCGACCAGCACGCAGTGGATGTGATCTTTGACGCCCTGCCCGGCGGTTCAATCACGGGCGCACCCAAGCGCCGGGCCATGGAGGTTATTGATGAGCTGGAACACGAATCACGCGGAGCTTATTGCGGCGTTCTGGGCTACTTCGATGATGCCGGCCATGCTGACTTCAACATTCTTATCCGCACCATCGCTGCAACTACAAACGGAGCCGTCTGCTGGGGCGGAGGTGGCATCGTGATGGATTCCACCTGGGAAGATGAATGGCAGGAGATCCACAGCAAAGTAGGCCGTATTCTGAACACGCCGCTCTGAGCCGTTATCTGCCTCCCTTTCCACCCCCTCCAGACATCAGATACCCTCCAGAAACAACAATGCCGGCAACTGCCGGCATTGTTGTTTTTACTGCTTTTGAGTGTTTTATGCTCAGAGAGTCAGATCGCGATTACTGGCTTTGATGAATTCCTTCTTCAGGTCTTCATAGGTGTGTACGGCCGGAAATTGCGGGAACTCATCAATCACATTCTGTGGCGCATGGAACAGGATGCCTGCATCGGCTTCCGCCAGCATAGTAGTGTCGTTGTATGAGTCACCAGCCGCGATGGTACGGTAGTAAATAGTCTGCAGCGCACGGATTGACTGGCGCTTAGGATCAGCCTGACGCAGCTTGTAATCAACCACACGGCCGGTTTCGTCGGTGATCAGACGGTGACAGAGCAGTGTCGGAAAACCCAGCTGGCGCATCAGCGGCTGAGAGAACTCATAGAAGGTATCCGACAGGATAATCACCTGAAAGCGCTCACGCAGCCAGTTAACAAACTCCACCGCACCTTCAAGCGGCTTCAGGGTGGCAATCACCTCCTGAATATCCTGAATCTTCAGGTTATGCTCATCCAGAATGCGCAGGCGCTGTTTCATCAGCACGTCATAGTCGGGGATATCGCGCGTCGTTGCCTTCAGCTCTTCGATACCGGTTTTTTGGGCAAACTCAATCCAGATTTCCGGAACCAGTACACCCTCAAGGTCAAGACACGCGATTTCCATGAATACTCCACAATTAGACAGAAGACTGTTATTCGGCGCGTACTCTAGCCATATGCACCCCGATTGACAACATCCCTGCAGATACACACCACAATAGCGGCATAATAATATTCTTTTTTATTATTATTTGAGCTAAAAATGCCATGCTAATCTCCACCATAAAGAATGCACGGCGTCTGCCCTGGTGCCATCAGCGCAAGCCAACAGAAAACGCCGGCCCACAGCAACCGATTAGGCCAGAACCATGACCCAGGATTTTACCGCTCTCAATGAGCAATTTGCCGACAAGCGCCCGAAAGATCTGATCCGCCACGCCATCGAAAATCACGATGCAATCGCAGTATCCTTCAGCGGTGCCGAAGACGTTGTACTGATCGATATGGCCGTAAAAATTAAGCCTGATGTCGAAATTTTCACTCTGGATACCGGCCGCCTGCACCCTGAAACCTACGAATTTATCGAAGCGGTACGCAAACACTACAACATCAGCATCGACGTGCGTACGCCAGAGCAGGTTGCATTGCAGAACTTCGTGCGCGAAAAGGGTCTGTTCAGTTTCTACGAAGATGGTCATCAGGAGTGCTGCGGCGTACGTAAGATCGCCCCCCTGAAAGCCAAGCTGGCAACCCTTGACGCCTGGATCACCGGCCAGCGCCGTGACCAGAGCCCCGGCACGCGCAGCGATGTACAACTGGTCGAAGCCGACGGTGCTTTTCAGGGGCGCAACGGTGAGCTGACCAAGTACAACCCACTGGCTCTGTGGAGCTCAGCGCAGGTGTGGGAGTACATCAAAGTATTCGACGTGCCTTACAACAAGCTGCACGCACAGGGTTTTGTCAGCATCGGCTGCCAGCCTTGCACCCGCCCAACCCTGCCCAACCAGCACGAACGTGAAGGCCGCTGGTGGTGGGAAGGCGCCGGCCACAAAGAATGTGGCCTGCACGCCGGTAATATCATCAGCAAGGGCTGATGCCAGACAACAAAAAAGCCGCTCACTGAGCGGCTTTTTTGTGACAGGAATAAATCATCAATGCTCCGGCAAAGTCACTCCGGCAAACAGTTCATCAATTTCCTGCTTGTTATGACACTGCGCAGCCCGCTCAACCAGATCGCGGGTAAGATGCGGCGCAAAGGCGGCAATAAAATCGAACATATAGCCGCGCAGAAAGGTTCCTTTACGGAAGCCGATTTTGGTCACGCTGGATGCAAATAAGTGGCTGGCATCCAGTGCCACCAGATCATCATCCAGTTCTTTATCGAGCGCCATACTGGCAACAATACCCACACCGACACCAAGACGCACATAGGTCTTGATAACGTCGGAATCGGCCGCAGTAAAGGCAATGCGTGGCGTCAGGCCGCGGCTCTTAAAGGCATCATCCAACTTGGAACGCCCGGTGAATCCGAAGACGTAGGTAACCAGTGGATAAGCGGCCACCTGCTCCAGCGTCGGCCTTGGGTGCTGCGCCAGCGGATGCGTGCGCGGCACCAGGATACTGCGGTTCCAGCGATAGCACGGCATCATAATCAGATCGCCGAACAATTCCATCGCTTCGGTGGCAATAGCAAAATCGGTCGTGCCATTGGCGGCCATTTCTGCAATCTGCATCGGTGTCCCCTGATGCATGTGCAGGGAAACATCCGGATACTGCTGCATAAACTTCTCGATTACGCCAGGCAGCGCATAACGTGCCTGAGTATGCGTCGTCGCAATGGACAGGCTGCCCTTGGCTTCATCGCTGAACTCCTGCGCAACCTGTTTAATGCTTTCAACTTTGCGCAAGATTTCGCCAGCCACCTGCAAAATGGCCTCGCCAGCAGGAGTGATTCGGGTAAGGTGCTTGCCGCTGCGGGCAAAAATCTCAACCCCCAGCTCATCCTCCAGCAGACGGATCTGCTTACTGATGCCCGGCTGCGAGGTATACAGCACCTGGGCTGTTGCCGACACGTTGAGGTCGTGATGCGCTACCTCCCAGATGTATCGCAATTGCTGCAATTTCATAATTCCTCCCTGCCAAACCTCAGTATTTGTTATAAAAATATAAACAAATATTCTTTTCCAGAATAGATGCCACCCTCTACATTAGCATCAATCGCCTCTCTTAGAGCCTCCTGTACTACTTTAGACCATATTTCATGGATATTTTGTTATATATAGCAGCTGGCGCTGGCGTTGGCTTGATTGTTGGCATGACAGGCATTGGCGGCGGCGCTCTGATGACCCCGCTTTTGTTGCTGTTTGGCTTCCCGCCGCAGGTCGCTGTAGGTACCGATCTGATGTATGCCGGCATTACCAAAGCAGGAGGCGCATGGAGCCACCACAGGCAGAGTCATGTCCGCTGGGCCTTAGTAAAACTGTTGGCACTGGGCAGCATTCCCAGTGCACTTCTGACCGGCCTGCTGCTTGAATATCTTTTCCAACACCCGGAAAACTACGCCCACCTACTGCGCAATGCCCTTGGCATCATGCTGCTGCTCACGGCCGTGGTCATACTGCTGCGCAAACAGATCCAGCAATGGGCCAGCAGAGCCAGCTCACGCAACTGGGCCAGATGGCGACCTCAGGCTACTTTTGTTATGGGTGTTTTTCTCGGCGTATTCGTTACATTATCGTCGGTTGGCGCAGGCGCCATTGGCACCGCCATTCTGATGCTGCTTTATCCTGCATTGCGTTCAACCCACATTGTTGGCACCGACATTGCTCACGCCGTGCCGTTAACACTGTGCGCCGGCTTTATCCATATGTATCTGGGTAATGTTGATTTCGCCCTGCTCGGCGCTCTGTTAATCGGCTCTCTTCCGGCCATCCATGTTGGCAGCCACCTGAGCCGAAAAATGCCGGATGAACTGTTAAAGCCCATACTTGCCAGCCTGTTGCTGATGCTGGGAGCAAAATACGCATTCTTCTGATTCCTGCCCAGGTGCGTACCGGAAATGTTCACCCTCTTGTTTTTCACCTGACATTTCCTTAATTCCGCCAACACCCGGAGAAATCCGGTCTAGGCTTACAGAAAAATACGGAGGGATATCTGTGAGCACATCGGAAAAACTGTCATTGGAACAAGTTGCGGAAATTCTTGAACTCAAACCCGTTACGGTAAAACGCTATGCCCGCGAGGGTCTGCTTGACGGCGAAGAGACTCAGGGCACCTGGGTATTCGAAGCCGAAAAAGTAATGAAATTTAAAGAACTGCAAAGCAAGCTGCGCTGATCCCGGCAGCAACTTAAGCAAACAAATCCGCTGTATTTCCTGCAGCGGAATTACCTCCGCCCCCCCTCTCCCGGCCAATCAGCCATAGTACCCTGCCAGAACTTAACCAGATAACGTGCGAACTCCGGACAATCATGATTCCCGGCGGTATGCACAAAGAAATATGGCGACCGGCCCTCGTGCAGCCATTGCTGAATTTTAGTTTGCCACTGTTGCAGATACAGCAGATTCTGCTGCCAGTCTGAATGGCCGATAAAACGGACAACGGGATTCTGTGCCGTTGCCAGAGGATGCACCGGCAGGCGCGGCTTTTTACTTTGCGCATGAATAACCGCGTCTGTTATCGCGCCATCCCGGAACAGGCCACGGCTGTCAAAGACAACCCGATTAACCGCCAGCCGCTTTAACTCCTGCAACAACGTCACTTCGTGCTGATCTTTGAGAAAAAATCCCGGATGACGGCACTCAACCGCCAGCGGCAGCTTTACCAGCCGTTGTAGTATTTCCAGCGCGGAAAATAGCTCTGCACTGCGCTGAGGTGTAAAGCTGACCGGCAATTGCAGTAACAGCACACCAACACGCTCACGCAGCGGAGTAATAAAATCCTCCAGCAACGGACCTTCTTTTAGCAGCTGACGGGGAATATCGTCTGCGTGACTGATACTTTTCGGCACTTTAAAACAAAAGCGGAAATGTTCAGGAACCTGCCGCGCCCAGCGCTCTGCCCGATCAGCAGACGGCAGCCCATAAAAGGTGGTGTTACCTTCCACCGAGCTGAATACCTGCGAATAACTACTCAGCGCGTCTGCGGCACCACAATGGGTATTCAGCAGCCTTCCTTTCCAGTCCGGCATAAACCACATAGGCAGGCCCAGATACAATTGCGCAGAATTGCGTGCATCTGTCAGCGGGAATGGATGTGCAAGCGGGTTATCATTTGTCATAATCGGGCATCATTGTAACAGAATTACATTCGCCCACATTCGCCCACAATCAGGAAGCAGAATGACTGACAATCGCGTAGAAGATCTCAATATTGAGTCGATTGTTCCGCTGATCACCCCGGAACAACTTAAAACCGACATGCCCAGCAGCGAAGCCGCTGTTGCCAGCGTACAGCAAGGCCGCCAGGTCGTGCGCGATATTCTGGACCGTAAAGACCACCGCATTTTTATCGTCGTTGGCCCCTGCTCTATCCATGACGTAGAAGCCGCCAAAGAATATGCAGCTCGCCTGCGCGATCTGGCCGAAGAAGTCAGCGATACCCTGTATCTGGTAATGCGCGTTTACTTTGAAAAGCCGCGCACCACCGTCGGCTGGAAAGGCCTGATCAACGATCCGTACATGAACGATACGTTCAAGATTCAGGACGGCCTGCACATTGCCCGCCGCCTGCTGATTGATCTCGCCGAGTTCGGCCTGCCACTGTCTACCGAAGCTCTGGACCCGATTTCTCCGCAATATCTGCAGGATCTGATCACCTGGTCAGCCATCGGTGCACGCACCACCGAATCCCAGACTCACCGTGAAATGGCCTCTGGCCTGTCTTCTGCTGTTGGCTTTAAAAACGGCACTGACGGCAGCCTGACCGTTGCAACCAATGCCCTGATGTCGGTTGCCAACCCGCACCGCTTCCTGGGTATTGATCAGGGCGGTAAAGTATCCATCGTATCGACCAAGGGTAACCCGTACGGTCACGTGGTTTTACGTGGTGGCGGCGGCAAGCCGAACTACGACTCAGTGAATATTTCCCTGGCCGAACAGGCGCTGGCGAAATCCGATCTGGCGCAGAACATCATGGTTGACTGCAGCCATGAAAACTCCAATAAAAACCCGGCGTTACAGCCTCTGGTTATGGATAATGTCACCAACCAGATTCTGGAAGGCAACAAATCCATTATCGGCCTGATGGTGGAATCCAATCTGAAACATGGCCGCCAGAACATCCCGGCCAATCTGGACGATCTGGAATACGGTTTGTCAGTTACCGATGGCTGCATCAGCTGGGACGAAACAGCGGAAGCCATCCGCAGCATGCGCAATAAACTGAAAGACGTACTGCCAAAGCGCAACGCCTGATCAACATCCGGCGCGCATAAAAAAACCCGCTGATGCGGGTTTTTTTATGCTGACCAGGCGAAGAACGTTACTTATCCCAATCATCTCCCCAGTCTTCTTCATCATCGAAATCGTCAAAGTCATCTTCGAACTCATCCTGCACAACACCATCGTTAATCTGATATTCACGACGCTGCAGATAAAAGCTGCGGATAAAGGTATAACGATCGCCGGAGATCAGCCCCTCAGAGGCAATTAAGTCGGCACGCAGGTCAACCCCACGCACGGTATAAAGCCCAATCTCCTGTGCGTAGTTGTTGCCAATTCCGGTGTAGCCCAGATCACTCTGGTAGTCGATCAACAGGCCAGTACCATCACGCAAAGTGCTGGGCCCAAGGAACGGCAACATCAGATAAGGTCCGCTGCCCACGCCCCAGTAACCAAGCGTCTGACCAAAATCTTCGTCATGCTTTGGCAGGCCAATATGCGTAGCCACATCAAACACGCCAAAGAACCCAACAGTGCTGTTAATAAGAAAACGGGCTGTATCTGATAACGCCTGCCCCATTTTCAGCTGGCCAATATCATTAACGATAACCAGCACATCACCAAGGTTGGAGAAAAAATGCGTTACCGACTGATCGACAGGCTCGGGGGTTATGTACTGATACCCCTGCGCCAGAGGCTTGGCGATGTATTTATCCAGATTTTCATTAAACGCAAATACAGAGCGATTAAACCCTTCCCAGGGGTCTGGATCTGTCGTCTCTGCTGCCCAGCTTAATGAAGAAGCAAGGCATAAGGGGAGCAACCATGGTGCGCGCATCATGAATTCTCTACTGTAAATTTCGCATCATTAAAACAGCTCAGAACCGATAAAAACAGACCCACGCGCACCACGAACGCAACACGTACGGAACACTCTATTGCGCCCGGTAACGTTGCTCAATCCAGTAGTCCAGACTGAACCAGCGACCAGCCCCCTGAAAAAACAAAACCAGCAGCATCAGCAGATAGGTTACGCCCCATTCAATACCGTTATTGGACACCACAAAGCTGTAACGTCCATCCGCCGTCAGCCAGGCATAGTTGCCATATTCCTGCAATATTTCACGTGCCCGTTCAAGACGGGTTAATGCCTCTGCTGTCGCCGCCGTGGCTCCCGGAGAATTCAGGTCCGCAACCGCCTGCCAGCCATGATCCCAGTGCACGGTAAAAATGGCGACCAGCATGGTAATCATAAGGGGCACAGCAATGTAACGGGTGCCAAGCCCCAGCAGCAGCAAAACCGCACCGCCCACTTCAGCAGCCGTCGCCAGAAATGCCATCAGCCAGGGGAAAGGTAACCCCAATCCCCAATCGCTGTTACCAAACCATTCGACCACATTATCGAAGCCGGCCACTTTATTCATACCGGCTACCCAAAAAACAGCAGCCAGGTACAGGCGCAAAGCAAGAGGAGCCAAAAAATCGAAAGCACGGGTTGAATTTAACCGGTCGTGCTGCGCATCAAGAAAACTGACTAACGACATAACATATTCCTCAGATTAATTCGCTTCAGTTACGGCCTGAACACCGGTAATTAATCCCTGCCCGGCCCATTGCTGCAGAATAGCCATACCACCGGCAACTGCAGCTTCGCTGACACTCATTCCGGCCTGCTGCAGTAACGTGCAGACAGCGTCATAGCCACTGAGCGTTTGTTCTTTCAGCAGAGCCAGTAATTGCAGAGTAAAAGGGTTGGTTTCAATAAAGCGGACCTGATCATCCGGTGCACGATAAACGATCAGCGCCGTTGCTTTCGCTTCAGGGAATTTATTCTGTAACGATATTTCGTGTACCGGATACTGATAAAGAAAACCTTCAGCCACCGCCACTAAGGGAATGCCGGCTGCCAGATTCTGTTCAGTCAACTCACTCTTCAGTCCGGTAGTATCAGCAGCAACAGCGATATCAAGCGCAAGCTCCAGCCACTCATAATGGGCCAGCTCATAAAAATACTCAGGATCATCAGCGTCAGGCTGATAATGCGTTTCAAGATAAGTCAGGAATTCACGCGGAATTTCCAGAAAATAAGGACTCTGGGCGCGGTAACTGGCAAAAAAATCACGCGCTAAGGCCTGCCAGCGAGATTCGCCCAGCACTTCGGCACAGACCGGAAAGGTTGTATCCAGAAAGCCTTTAACGTTATTAAAAAACAGTTCGCGATAAACTGACAGGCGGCGCTCATCGATACTCTCGGGCGCAGCTACCACCTCTGGATTGCGCAGATGAGCGGCAAATTCCCGCTGCAGTTTAAGGTGTTCATTATGCTCAGCGACTGACACGGACACCTCCGCTGACCAGAGAACCATTTTTTACAGTGCGCTCAGCCTCGTCCTGATACTGGCGGATAATATCAAGCTCAGCCACTAATTCAGCCACCTCCGGGAAGTTAAAATCCCGTTCCAGCAGCGTAGGCAGCACCCCATGACACTGATAAGCATGCTGCAACAATTGCCAGACATCGGCTTTAACCGCATTACCATGGGTATCGACCAACAGGTCATCGGCTTCATCGTAATGACCGGCAATATGCAGATAGCGGATACGTTCTGATGGCATGGCGCGGATATAAGCCAACGCATCCTGACCATGGTTAATACTGTTCACATAAACATTATTAACATCCAGCAGCAGGTCGCAGTCGGCCTTTTCCAGTACTGCGCAGACAAAATCCTGCTCCGACATTTCTTTACCGGGTTCGGCATAGGTTGACACATTTTCGATAATCAGACGCTGCCCGAGAATATCCTGCACCCGCATAATGCGCTCAGCGACATAATTAACGGCAGTTTCGGTCATTGGAATAGGCATCAGATCATATAAATGACCATCATCACTGCAATAGCTCAGGTGCTCGCTGTAGGCCTTAATGCCATGTTCCTGCATAAAGCTTTTGACCGAGCGAACCAGTGCTTCATCGAGCGGTGCGGGGCCACCCAGAGATAAAGACAGACCATGACAAAGAAAATCATACCGTTCAGTAAACTGGCGTAATTGTTTGCCAAAACGGCCACCAATTCCGATCCAGTTTTCCGGCGCAATTTCCATAAAATCAATCGCCGAATCCGGCACGTCTGCCAGCGGGCCCATCAAAGCCCGCCGCAAACCCAACCCGGCTCCGGAAACGAAGTGGGAGGATGTTTTCATCGTTATTTATCTGCGCCGCATTTGCCTTCAGCTTTCGTTTTGCTGGCACCGCACTTGCCTTCGCCGCACTTACCTTCAGCATTTGCCTTGGACTTTTCAGCACCACATTTGCCTTCGCCGCATTTGCCTTCGGATTTGGTTTTTTCTGCGCCGCACTTGCCTTCAGATTTTGTTTTTTCGGCGCCGCATTTACCTTCACCGCACTTGCCTTCATGGTTTGCAGCCAGCTTATAACCAGACTGTAACTCGGCGGATGCAAATGGGTTTTCAGCAGCAGAGGCTACCGGCGCCTGAGCCAGCGCGGCAATAAAGGCGGTACCCAGTACAGCAGCAACGGGTTTCATTGTTTTCTTAGCCATGATGTAGTCCTGTTCATTGGTTATTAAGAGTCTGGCCCCGCGTCCGTAGAGCGGAGGCTGACACATTAGTGCCCGGAAAAGGTAATTAATTCAACCCTTTTGCAGTGCACCTAACCTTAGTCGCAGGGTATACCCGCTTCTTACAGAACAGACGAAAAAAAATCAGATATCACGGATTTCCAGCCAACGCTTCTGCAGCCGTTTCATCGATACCGGCTCACGGGTACCCAGCGGCTGAGCAAACAACGACACCCGCCACTCCTCCAGCAGCCAGCCAAATTCCTGCAATTGCGGATGGTCATCGATGTCAACACGCGCCAGTAATTCCAGATAAGGGGTTGCCAGCGCCTCATACTCAATCATCGACTGCCGGTCACGCGGCAGATTGCCCTGCAGCTTATCGATGCGGTATTCCATTGCACGTAAATAACGGCTGTAGCATTGCAGCTGAACCCAGGGGGTGCGGCTCATAAAACCGGAAGCCAGAAGCCGCTGCAGATGAGCTTTTACATCGCTGTAGGCCATCGCACGATCAAGACTGACCGCACCACCAATACGTTTCAGGATGGTATGGCGCAGCTGCAGCCACTCAATATATTGCGCCAGTAACCGTTCACCGTGGGCGATCAGCTCAGAGCGACGCTCCAGACGGGCTTTATATTCAGCCTCAGTGTAAGGCAGCGCTTCATCCAGAGGCACAAACACCTGAATAAACGCAGCTTCAAGCAGGTCATTGGCAATATCAGCCTGACTGCCCAGACCTTTTGCCAGCAACCAGCGGCTGGCCATGGTTTTCTGAATATGGGCTTTCAGCATCCGCTCCTGCTCCGGCAGAGCGTTGCGGATCAGGCGACTGACGCCGGTGCGGTGTGCGCGGCGGGCGTCGTTAATATTGGCCTCAACCGTCAGCTCCAGCTGCTGGCCCTGCAAACGTAAACACGGAAAAGCGCGTACCGGTAAACCATTCACCTGCGTTTGGATAGTCTCCGGTAAATCGGCAAAATCCCACTGACTGATATCGCTGCGCTGATAATCCTGATGCGCCAGTGTCAGTACCTGCTGCTGACTGGCATCACTCAGCTGCGCTTTTAACGCTGCCAGATCGCGCCCCTGCGCCAGCAGCTTACCATCGGACATCACCCGGATATTCATGCGCAGATGCGGCGGTAACTCAACCTCCAGCAGCTGTGATAATTCCAGCGGCGGACGCTGGGTTTTATTAAGAAAATTCAGTAACTGAATATACAGACCACCCTGAGAGGCATCCGCCTGACGCAGAAATACTTCTACCGTATTCGGTACAGGTACAAAATTTTTGCGCACGGCCTTGGGTAAACCTTTAATCAGCTGAGCGGCTTTTTCACCGATAAAGCCGGGCACCAGCCACTCCACCTGAGCATCCGGAACCTGTTGCAGCATAGCCACCGGCACACTCAGACTGACGCCATCATTATCGGTTCCTGGTGCAAAGGTATAACTGAGCGGAAAAGCCATGCCCTGCCATTCCAGTTCGCCGGGAAAATCCCTGGCGCCAATGCCTGCGGCATCCGCGCTGAGTAACTGATCGCGGGTAAATTCGAGTGCTTTTTTCTCCGCCGCGGAGGCTTTTTCATACCAGCGCTCAAGGTGTCTGACCGACGGAATTTCCAGTGGTAAATGCCGGCGATAAAACTCGGCCTGCCAGGCATCGTCAATGACCAGATCACGGCGGCGGGATTTCTCTTCGTACTCAGTGACTTCTTTCAGCAGGGCAATATTTTTGCGGTAAAACGGCAGTTTGCTGCGCAACTGCTGCTCTACCAGGCCTTCCTGAATAAAGACTTCCCGTGCTTCCTGCGGATGCGTTAACGCATAATTAACCCGTTTGCGCGGATTAACGATCAATCCGTATAACGTACTTTGTTCAAAAGCGGTTACCTGCCCACGCTGGGCATTCCAGTGCGGTTCAAAATACTGATATTTCAGCAGCGGCTTGCCGACCTGCTCTATCCACTGCGGTTCTATGCGCGCCACCGTACGCGCATACAGCTTACTGGTTTCAACCAGTTCAGCGGTCATCATCCATTTCGGTTTTTTCTTGTATTGCCCCGACGCCGGAAAAATAAACAATTTACGGTTACGGGCGCCCAGATATTCCTGCCCTTCCGATTTAAAACCAATCTGGCTGAGCATACCGGCCAGCAAGGCTTTATGTACGGCTTCGTAACTGGCCGGTTCGGTGTTTTCTTTTAATTCCAGCTCTTTGCACAATACATGCAGCTGGCGATGGGTATCACGCCATTCACGCATGCGCATAAAAGACAGAAAATGTTTGCTGCACCATTTACGCAACTGCGCCTGAGAGGTTTCCTGACGCTGTTCTTCGTAGGCAAACCATAAATTCACCAGACTGAGAAAATCGGATTCTTCGTGCTGCCAGAGGCGGTGCTTTTCATCCGCGGCCTGTTGTTTTTCCGGCGGGCGCTCACGCGGGTCCTGCACGGTTAATGCCGCAGCAATAATCAGCACCTCGCGCAATGATTGCTGCTGCTTTGCTTCGAGCAACATCCGGCCAATACGCGGATCGACCGGCAGACGCGCCATCTGCCGGCCCAGCGTTGTCATATTCCCGTCGGCATCAACCGCTTCAAGTTCCTGCAGCAGATTAAAACCGTCTTTAATAAAGCGCTCGTCGGGGGCATCGATAAATGGGAAATCCTGCAGCCGGCCGAGTTTCAGATGCAGCATCTGCAAAATAACCGCGGCCAGATTCGTGCGCTGAATTTCCGGATCGGTAAATTCTGAGCGGGCAAGAAAATCGGCTTCTTCGTACAGACGGATACAGATACCCGGCGAAGTACGGCCACAACGACCAGCACGCTGATTGGCACTGGCCTGAGAAATAGCCTCAACCGGCAGCCGCTGTACTTTACTGCGGTAACTGTAGCGGCTGATGCGCGCCACGCCGGAATCAATCACATAACGGATGCCCGGCACCGTCAGCGAGGTTTCGGCCACGTTAGTGGCCAGCACCACCCGCCGGCCACCGTGAGGCTTAAAGATTTTCTGCTGATCGGCACCGCTTAAACGCGCATAGAGCGGCAGGATTTCGGTGGCCGGTAATTGTGCGCGGCGTAAAAATTCGGCGCACTCGCGGATTTCACGCTCACCCGGCATAAAAATCAGTACATCACCATGCTGACCGGATTTTTTATCTTCTTCGCGCAGTTCTGCCAGTGCTTCAGCCACACCCTCAAACAAAGTGCGGTCATCCGCGTCCTCTTCATCACGTAATAAAGAACGGTATCGGACTTCAACCGGAAAAGTACGACCGGATACTTCAATCACCGGAGCGGCTTTACCACTGGCATCGGCAAAATGCTGAGCGAAACGGTCAACATCGATGGTGGCTGAGGTAATAATAATTTTCAGATCCGGACGTTGCGGCAGCAACTGCTTTAAATAGCCCAGCAAAAAATCAATATTCAGACTGCGCTCATGCGCTTCGTCGATAATGATGGCGTCGTATTCATTGAGAAAGCGATCGTGCTGGGTTTGCGCCAGCAAAATACCATCGGTCATCAGCTTTACCCGGCTGGCATCGACACTCTGATCGGTAAAGCGCACCTGATAGCCAACCTGCTGACCAAGCTCACAACCCAGTTCTTCAGCAATTCGCTGCGCAACCGCACGCGCAGCCAGACGCCGTGGCTGGGTATGAGCAATCCGCCCCTGGCGGCCAAAACCGGCTTCCAGGCAAATTTTAGGTAATTGCGTGGTTTTACCGGAACCGGTTTCACCGGCGACCACCACTACCTGATGGTCGCGCAGTGCCGCGAGAATCTCATCACGTTTGCCGCTGACCGGCAGTTCTTCCGGATAGGCAATACGTAAAGGCTGAGAGCGCAACGCTACCGTCTGCTGGCTGCGCTGAATACGCTGCAGCAGTTTTTCCAGCTGCGCCTGAGTGGCAGCATCATCCGGCGAGCGCTTCTTTAACTGCTGCACACTGCGGCGCATGCCGTGCTGATCTTTCAGCAAACATTGGTCAATGGCTTTATGCAGGGCTGCCCAGTCGGCAGTAAAAGCGTCAGCGCTCACGGGAATCTCCATTATTGTTAACATGTGGATTCGGCGGTAAATTCGCCGGCTCCACCAATAAAAACGCCCCGTATCCGAAAATACAGGGCGTTTTTATCACGACCCAGGGCCTGTCCACACTAATTAAACAGGCCTGTTATTGGCTAAAAATTTCTCAAACAAGGCGCTGAGAGTGTGGCCTAACGGGTTAAGCGAACGAACAGCAACGCAGGATGAGGGATTTTTAGCCATAACCCTTCGGGCTGAGGCCAGTTTTCCCCATTAACATCGTCGCTCGTCATTCATTTAGCCCGCTAATATCACTCCTCTCTCCTTGTTCTGAGAAAAACTGGCTCTCAGCAGGCCCTATTCAATTAGTGTGGACAGGCCCTGGACAACTCAGTTGTGCTTGGCCAGCTCCGCATCACGCAGTTCGCGACGCAGGATTTTGCCGACGTTGGTCTTCGGCAGCTCGTCACGGAACTCAATATGACGCGGTACTTTATAAGCGGTCAGACGCTCGCGGCACCAGTCTTTTACTTCTGCTGCGGTCAGGTTTTCGTTTTTGGAAACGATAAACACTTTAACCGCTTCAGAGCTCTTAGGATCCGGAATACCGATTGCAGCGGCTTCAACGATGTCCGGGTGAGATACCAGTACATCTTCCACTTCGTTCGGGTAAACGTTGAAACCAGAGACAATGATCATGTCTTTTTTACGGTCAACGATCTTCATGTAACCGTCATCCGTGATCACCGCCATATCGCCGGTTTTCAGCCAGCCATCTTCGGTGATGGTTTCGGCGGTCGCTTCCGGACGCTGCCAGTAACCTTTCATTACCTGCGGGCCTTTAACGCAGAGTTCACCCGGCTCACCCAGAGGTAATTCATTACCTTCTTCGTCGATCACTTTACAGTTAGTACCAGCAACCGGCATACCGATGGTACCCAGCTTGATATGGCCTGGCGGGTTGAAAGAAACAACCGGAGAAGTTTCAGTCATACCAAAACCTTCAGCAATTTCACAACCGGTAACTTTCTGCCACTGGTCTGCCGCGTCTTTGGTCAGCGCCATACCACCGGAGATGGTCAGTTTCAGTTTGCTGAAGTTCAGGGCACGGAAGGCTTCCTGACCGCAGAGCGCAACGAACAGTGTATTCAGACCCACAAAACCGCTGAACTCAGCACCCTGCAGGGTTTTGATAAAGCCCGGAATATCACGCGGGTTAGGAATCAGAATCGAGTGGTTACCGGTTTCCAGCAGCACCATGCAATGCACAGTAAAGGCGTAGATATGGTACAGCGGCAGCGGCGCGATAACGGTTTCTTTGCCTTCTTCCAGCACCATAGTAAACAGACCATGACACTGCATCATGTTCGACATCAGGTTGCGGTGAGTCAGCATTGCACCTTTGGCGACGCCGGTGGTACCGCCGGTGTACTGCAGCACGGCCACATCATTGCGGTCCATTTTAACTTCGGTGAAGGTTTTTCCTGCTCCGGTTTTCAGCGCACTGCGCAGGGCAACAGCACCCGGAATGTTAAAGGCCGGAACTTCTTTTTTAACGTGCTTGAGAACGGTATTAATCAGCACACGTTTGATTGTGCCGTGCATATCACCAACGTTGGTGACGATAACGTGCTTGATACCGGTATTTGGCAGAACCTTTTCAGCTTTGTCGGCCATGTTAGCCAGCACAACCAGCGCTTTGGCGCCGGAGTCGTTAAACTGGTGTTCCATCTCGCGTTCGGTATACAACGGGTTGGTATTAACCACCACCATACCAGCACGCATAGCACCGAACACAACAATCGGATATTGCAGAATATTCGGCAGCTGCACCGCGATGCGGTCACCGGCCTGCAGGCTGGTCTCGTTCTGCAGGTAAGCTGCGAAGGCGGCGCTCTGCTTATTCAGTTCGGCATAGGTCAGGGTTTGTCCCAGACAGGTAAAAGCCGGGCGATCAGCAAAACGTTCTACGAAACCATTAAAGATTTCGACTAATGATTCGTGCTTATCCGGGTCTATCGAACTCGGATAGCCCTCCGGATAACGCTCCTGGAAAAATTGCTCGTTCATACCGCCTCCTGATAACCCTGAATTATCGTTATATGCAGGGTTTTGTGAAATTTTGAATTGACCGGATTCCGGCTCCCCAGTAGAAATACCGGCCAAAAAAGCAGCCGGAGTTTACCTGTTTTCTCACATCGCGGCAAAAGTCGCCTCCCAGCTATTTACAATTTGACACATAACGGAGATGGTAACAGCGCCGCCTGACACGGCCGGCTAACTCTCGTCAGCACAGCGATCAAATAATGAACAAAATAACTATCTCTGCCGCCGATCATTCCACCTTCGAAGCGCGCTTATGGTCTCTGACCTCCCCCATTGCCACCATCCACCTGATGCATGGTATGGCCGAACATTGTGACCGCTATATCCCTCTGGCCGAATACCTGCACCAGGCGGGTTATCAGGTTGTTACCCATAACCACCGTGGCCATGGCGAACGTCGTCCGCGCGGCCACTATGCCGACGCAGATGCTGCGGGCATGGGCGGCTGGGAACTGTTGATGGACGATATCCTGCGGGTGCAGCAAGCCGTCTGCGGCTCAGAGCCACGCATCCTGTTTGGCCACTCAATGGGATCGTTTATTGCGCAGGGATTCGCCATCCGTCATGGCGACCTGTTGTCCGGCCTGATTCTCTCCGGCTCCAATCATCAGCCGTCCGCTCTGTTTCATCTGGGGCGCAGCGTCGCCAGTCTGCTGAAACTGCGTCAGGGACAGCAACACCTGTCTGGCGTAATGGATGCCCTGTCCTTTGGCGCATTCAATAAAGCTTTCCGTCCTAACCGTACCGATTTTGACTGGCTGAGCCGCGACAACGAACAGGTTGACCGTTATCTGGCCGATGCCGCCTGCGGGCATCTGTGCAGTCTGCAATTATGGACTGACTTATTTGGCGGTCTGATTGAAATCGGCAAAGCCGATAATCTGCGCAAAATCCCGGCTCATTTACCTATCTATCTTTTTGGCGGTGATCGCGACCCTGTGGGTCAGATGGGTAAAGGTGTTCCGGCATTAAAAGCCTTTCTGGAAAAGACAGGTCATGACAATGTCAGCCTGCAAATGTACCCTGAAGGCCGGCATGAAATGCTGAACGAAACCAATGCTGATGAGGTTTTTCAGAACATTCTGAAGTGGCTCAAGGCGTTGCCGCTGTAACTGGCGGCAAGAATAACTCACCTTTATCCTAATTAACCCGGGAACTGTATGGAAACAATTACCAATCGTCCGTTTGATGAAATTGCTGTCGGAGACAGCTGTCAGCGCAAGCACACCGTTACTGCGCAGGATCTTATTCTGTTTGCCGCGGCCTCAGGTGATCACAACCCTGTGCACCTGGATGCCGAATATGCTGCCACCACAATGTTTAAAGGGCAGATTGCCCACGGTATGTTTACCGGAGCATTAATTTCAGCAGCACTGGCGATGGATTTACCTGGCCCGGGAACCATTTATCTCGGTCAGAATTTATCCTTCCGCAAACCGGTGATGATTGGCGATGAGTTAACGGTGGAATTAACCGTCAGCAGCAAACACGACAGCAAGCCGGTTGTAACCCTTGACTGTAAAGTCAGCAATCAGAACGGCAAAGTAGTGGCCAGCGGTGAAGCCAGCGTGATGGCACCGACCGAAAAAATGACCATCAAAGCTCCCAAACTGCCGGAAATCCGTATCGGCGGTTGAGGGTGTACTGTCGTCAATCCGGAACGATACGAACCGGAAAGAATAAAAAAGGCCGCAAATGCGGCCTTTTCTATTCTTCACCTAATCATTGAGGCATAAAGCGGATCGGATATTCCACTTCCATTGCTTCGACATCAGGACGGTTTTTAAACTGCATCTGACGACACTTCATTTCCAGACGTTTATGCAGACCAGCATCGTTCAGCTCGCTTTTAAATACCGAGCAGGACGATACAGAGCCATTGGGCTGCACATCCAGCTTCAGCGTTACAGAACCTGCCAGTGCCGGATTTTTACGCAGGGCGCCACGATACAGGCGGTCAAACTGCACATTGTACTGTTCAAACACCAGGCGTAGCTCTTCTCTGCTGCGGGTCGTAGCAGCCGCAGCCGCTTCTTCCTGTTCAGCCGTCATTTCCACCGCCGTCACCTGACGATCACTCAGATTTTCACCGACCGTCGCATTGGTTAAGGATGCAACATCAACACCACCGGATGTCCGTGTTGCGGCGTTACGATCAACCACAGTCCCGACACTGGTCGCTTTATTGCCGGCATTACTCAGCCCCTTACTGGAGGTGTTTAATGCAGCAATCGGCACCTGATTGCGGATACTGTTAAGCGCTGACAAGGCATCGTTGCCAAAATTCTTTTTGGCCGTTTCTTTGGCTTGCTCTCGCTTTTCCTTCGTCGCTTCTACCTTCGGCTTGGGCTTAGGTTTCGGCTCAGGCTTCGGTTTTGGTGGTTCTGGTTTCGGCTCAGGCTTAGGCTCCGGTTTTGGTTCGGGCTTAGGCTCCGGCTTCTTTTCTTCCACTTTGGGTGGCACCGGTTTTGGCTTGGGTTTTTCAAGCTTTTTACGCTCGATCACTTTGGCCAGCTGCGGCGGTAATTTCTCCAGATCCTTACGGTCTTTTTCCGGCAAATCAACAGACGGAATAACCACACCCAGCACCATGACCACTGCCAGCAAAACAATCAGAATAGGCAGAAAGCGCTGACGGTCACCGTTGTCGGTCCAGGGCAGTTGTGGTGCGCGATAATAAACGGTCATCAGGCACCTCCCGCAGCGGGTGGTTTCTGATTAACAGCCAGCGAAATATTATTGAATTCCGCCTTCGCACAGGTATTCATCACCTTTTTCAGCAGCGCATAGGGAATGTCCTTGTCACCCATAATGGTGACCGGCCGACCCTGTGCTTTCAGCTCATCCGGCAGCGGTGAACGCGATGCCAGATAATCCAGTTCTTTTTTCAGCTCGGCAATTTCTTCACCGCTGATTTTACTGGCCGCAGCAGTACTGATGACCGCACGCCCCTGAACCAGAATATCGTCTTTGCTCACCAGAACCGTGATGTTCTCATTCGGCTTGTTATCCGCCAGCGAGGCCGGTAACTGAATGGCATCACTGCTCTGCACTTCCACTTCCGACTGGTTCACCATCAGGAAGAAAACCAGAATGGTGAAAATATCCATCAGTGCGGTCAGATTCAGGCCGCTCTTATTGGCATTACGCTTATGATTGCGCTGCATACGCTTCGCACGACGTGACATTTTCATGGTGTCACCTCCGCGCCCGGCGCATCGCCCAGAGAAATCTCCGGAAATAACGTTGCATCAACCAGTGAAGCAGCAATAACCGCCGGGTAAATGCGTACGCTGTCCATCACGGTAATCAGCGTCTGGTAATCGACATCGGCTTCCGACAGCAGGCTGATGTCTTTTTTATCTTCAAAGCCGGGATTCTTTTTAATATCCACGAGCGCAGAAGACAGACCACTGTAATCGTAATCTCCGTCTTTTTTCGGCAGTGTCGCAAGCGATTCAGATTTTTCCTGATAGGTTCGGGTAATTTCAAACCCCTGCTTACGGACAATCACTTCGAGCGAAACATCCTCAGGATTCACAGCCCCCGGCTGATCTCCCAATGGCAACTTAAGATCGAGTACCGCCAGCTGTGAGAACACCATGTTCATCAACAGTACTGGTACCAGTACGATCATCAGATTCATAAAGGATGTAACGTTGAGCTCCGCCTCTTCTTGTATTCGTCTTTGGCGTCTCATCAGAAATTACATCTCAGTTGCTGTTTGCTGGAGTTTGACCTGGCTTACGCTCGGTGATGATGTTGAGGAACTTAACCCCGGCCATCTCAATGCTGTCGACAATTTCGTTGGTTTTGGATTGCAGGTAGCTGTGCAGCAGAATTAACGGAATCGCTGCCATCAGACCGAATGCCGTGGTGTTCATCGCGACAGAAATACTCTGCGACAACAGCGCGGCTTTTTCTGCAGGCGCTGCATTGGCAACCGCGGTAAAGGCTGCGATCAGACCCATAATGGTACCCAGCAGTCCCATCAGCGTTGCAATATTGGCCAGGGTGGCTACGTATTGGGTGCGTTTTTCCAGCTGTGGAATGGCTTCCATCAGGCCTTCTTCCAGCGCATATTCAATTTCTTCACGACGCTGACTGCCTGGAATGCGGGCAATAGCAGCAGAGAAAATATCACCGATTTTGGTTTCTGAACTGGTGGCATAACTCAGCGCAGCGCGCAGGTCACGTTTTTGCAGCATAGGCAGCAGTTCTTCAAAGGCGCGGCGGTTGCTGGATTTTTCTTTCATCAGCACCAGCAGACGCTCAAAAGCAATGGCCAGACCAATCGCCATAATGATGGCAATCGGGTACATAAAAGTACCGCCTTCCTGAAAAAAACGTACGATGGTATCCATAGTTACTTCCCCTGGTTTGTAGTTTTGTAGCTTCTTAGTTGTTATTGGCCGGTCTTATGCCGCAGCCTTCCGGGTCTTTCCCATTACTGACGATTTAACCATTAAACCGCTCAGCAAAAAACGTTGTTTATTGCATAAACCAAAAAGTACTACTGCACTGCTGAGCCCCCGCTAAGCTGGCGCAGACGTTCTTGATCCGGCTCCTTTGGTGCATAGCGTTCTGCGTAACGCATTTCGCGGCGGAAACTGTCGCGGTCAATGCTCTGCAGCCACTGTTCACGATAGCTGTTAATCGGCTGATATAACCGCCCGGTTCCCGGTGGCGGACGCCACGGTGTTACGTACATTACATTCGGCTCTTCACTGTTACCCTGAATGGAGATACCTTCAAGGCGAACCACATTGTCAGCAAGCGCAGTGTTATTTAAAAACAGTAACAACAGTGCGCAGGAAAATAATTTAATCACTACGAACCCTCCCCTGCGACCTGCTCGGTACTGCGTCGTTCGAGGTCAGCAATCCAGATCGCCAGCGTTTCATCCGGTTCGGTCATCATTCCCTGTGCCAGCTGATATTGTTGCAGCGCTTTGACCAGATCATGCAGATACAGGTCATAGAGAATGCCCAGATTATAATGCACCTGCACATCCGCCGGGTCACACTGAAGAGCCGTCTGATAGCTGTTTTCTGCCGCACCGAACTGGCCTAATTCACGTTGCACCAGTCCCAGCACTTTATAGGCCGGGCAGAATTCCTGTTTAAGGGCAACGGCTTTATTCAGGCTTTCCAGACTGGCATCAAACTGCTCGAGACGGTATTGCGCCAACGCCAGATTGGTCCAGCAGCCGGGAAATTCTGCGTATTTTTCCGCCAGCGCCTGCCAGTGAACCAGTGCCGCATCAAACTCTTCGTCCTGCAGCAATTCCAGACCGGCGTTATAGGCCTCGATCAGTTCCGGCGGCAACGGTTTTTCCTGCGGCACAGAATCGACCACTTCAGGCTTAGCACCTAAGAGGCTGCAGCCCTGCAATCCAATCTGTAATAAAACCAGCAGTAACAGGCTAACGAATCTGATCAACATAACTCAGCGCCTTTTCATTTTTATTGTACTGGCCAGGCATCAGCGTACCCAAAGACCGGTAACTCTTTTTAATCCATTCATCATACAGACCATCGTAAGTACGGTTGGCATTGGTCTGATGAATTTCAATAGCCGCCTCATCCAGAGGAAATGCCTGCTCTTCCAGCAGGAACTGATACTCCTCCAGTTCCAGTTCATCCATACCGCCTGGCCGCTCCGATTCCATCAGCGCCTTGCTCAGCTGAGCGTACAACTGACCAATGCGATAAGTCGCCGATGTTGTGTATTCCAGTACGCCAATCTGCACCGCCTGGGTATAACGCTTCAGTGCGGCCTGCATCACCGCATTCTTACGCGTCACACTTTTATCAAGGGGCAGCGTAATGGCGATTTTTTCATATTTAACCCGTTCGAATTCACCCAGCTCATAGGCCGCACTGGCGGCCAGATAACGTGAACGATCTGTCTGATCTTTACCTGCTTTATTGTGCAGGGTTATCACCTTATCCAGCCAGAAACGGCGTTTTTCTTCGTCGTTCTGTGCAGCATAAATTTCGTTCAGTTTAAAGTGCGCTTCGACAGCTGCATCAAAAGGTTTTTTATAGCTGTGGGCGTAACGCTTATACATCACCAGCGCATTATCCAGATCGCCACCTTTTTCAAAATATTCCGCTGACTGATAGCAGGCGATACGCTGTTGTTCTGGATCTGTGCCGTCATTCCAGATACGCTGCAGCTCAAACGCGGCCTTACGCCACTCGCCTTTATCTTCGTAAGCGACGATCAGTTTACTTGGGATATCGGCGGTTAACTTATGCTCAGGATATTGCTCACGGAAATGCAGCAGTACTTCAATGGCCTGATCATAATCTTTCATCTGCATTAATAAGGTTGCCGCATCATATTCGGCAATAATGCGGGTATTACTTTCCGGAATAACGGTTGCCAGACGGCGCCAGTGGCCAACCGCTGCGGTCAGGTCACCCTGCTCTTTTGCCTGCTCGCCTTGTTTATAAACCGTGGCAGCGACTTTATCCCGTAACTCACGCCGGGTTTTCTTATCCAGTTTGCTGTAAGTCAGGGCTTTGCCCAGCGCTTCCTCGGATTCAGCAAACAGGCCCTGTTCAAAACTGGCATGTCCGCGTACCAGCGCCGCCCCATAACGGTAACGTTCAGGCAGATCAGCTTCGACCTGCGACGCCAGACGCGCCGTGGTCAGTGCCTGCGGATAGTATTTATCTTTCAGCAGCATTTCTGCGGTATTAACCAGCACGGTGCCACTGCGCTCATCCTGTGGAAACTCCTGCACAAAGCGCATTGCGCTGGCAACCGTTGCCTGACGCCAAGCCAGTGCTTCCGTTTTCGCCGGGCGGTATTTATTAAATGCAAGAATGGCGGCATAACCCGCTTCGGCCGCTTTTTCATAACCCGGATACTGATAAGCCACGATCTCATAATGATCTTTGGCCAGAGGGTAATCCTGCAGTTCGAACGCCACCTCAGCTAACAGAAAATGGGCTTTAACCGTGTCATCCGCTTCGGGAAAACTGCGGATATATTCTTTATACCAGCGTTCAGCTTCCGCCAACCGTTCACGCTTATCTTTCAGCTTTTTACTGTTCTGCCCCCAGGCATGATGGAAGCCCGCCAGATCCCAGATGTAAGTTGCCAGCGTTTTTTCCAGCGTCTGCTGCACAGCTTCTGTATGGTTCAGCCAGTAATTGCCGCCGACGCCAAACATACCGATATAGATTTCTTTATGCTTGCGCATCAGGTTTGGATAGCGTGCGGTTTTATAGCCTTCGATCAGACGTTCGTAATATACCGGCGCCAGCACATCATCCGGGTAACGCAGAACAAAGGCGCGTAAGGTAGATGCCCCGCTTTTATAATATTGTTTGTCGTAGTACAGCGTCGCCAGCCGGTCATAAATCAGATATTCATAATGGCGCTTGCCATGCTGATCATAAAATAAAGCAATCTGTTCCCAGTCTCCAAGGTCATCAAACATGATGGCCATAATCCGCAGGATGTCGTTGAGCATATCCAGCTCACCACCTTTGGCATCGGACAAGGTCGCGACAGTTGGATATTGCTCATCCAATAAACGGGTAAAAGCCAGCAGACTGTCCTGCAGACGATCCTGCTTAAAAATAGACCAGCCCTGCAGATAACCGGCACTGACGTAGTACTGATTGTCTTCCGGGCCGCGGTCAATCAGGCGCTGATAAGCCTGCTCTGCCCCTTCATAATCACCGGATGCGTACAGCAATTGCGCCAGACGGAATTCACTTTCAAGGTAATAAACCGAGCGCGGAAAATCGGCAACCAATTGTTCCAGTGTTGCAATGGCAGACTGCATACGCCCGGCCATGCTGTAGGCTTTAGCCAGCTGGTACAGCATGGCATCGTTATCGGAACGGTCCGGGTATGCCTCCAGCAACGATTCATAATCCCTGATTGAAGCAATGGCCTGAGCGCGTTCTTCACGCGTTGCGCTGATATCCAGACCGGAATCAGTCTCTTCCGGTATATTATCCAGCGCAATTTCTTCTGCCTGCAGTTTAAGACTGGCAATACGGTGGGCGACACGAATGCGCATTTCCGGTTCGGTAGCAACATCAAGATAACCCTGATAACGCTCAATCACATCGTCATGGCTGGTTTCCAGCGGATCATTGGATAATAAACGGACTTTAAGGCCGTTAATATTTCCCAGCGTTTTTTCCGTATCGTCCGGCTGTGAAAACAGGCTGCAGCCCGTCAGCGAGGTAATAATTAATAAAAAAAGTACGTGCAAGGCAAAATTATTCATTTTTGCCCTCCGCTTCACCACCGGCAACCTGCTGTTGTAAGGAATCATCGTACAGACGTGCAATGGAGAGTCGTGCCTGCGCCAGGTAGTCGGTGATTCTCACATCCAGTTCTGTCATATGGCGGGAAACATGAGCAATAATCTGCTCCCGTTGCTGTTCATGCAGTTGCTGCAGACGCTTTTCCTGTTGTTCAAGCAGGCGCTGTTGCTGAGCGACACGCTGCGGAAAGCCCTGCCAGCTGCTGTCTGCCCAGGTCAGTGCTGTACGGGTATTTTCCAGCTGTTCCAGCAAGGCAGAGGTAACGCCCTGCAATTGCCAATAATTTTTTTGTGCCTGCCACTGACGATCCGGCTTTTCTTCATAAATGCGCCACAGCTGCAGGCCGCGGCTGCGGCGCCAGCGTTCTTTATAAATACCCAGATCACGGGTTGGTGTATTCAGGCGCTGCAGAAATTCAATGCGTGGCACAACAGCTGCCAGGTGATCGACATTCTGCTGGTCAGCAACTGAAGCAAAGGCAAATACTTTTTTATCTTCCGCCTGTAAGCGCTGCTGCAAGGCGAGAACATCGCGTGTCAGTTCAGCCTGACGCTGTTCGAGACGCTGCAGTTTTTTATCTGCATTCAGCCCAGTCAGTTTTTGTTGGCGGTGTTGCAGCACCTCCTGCCACAACTTCAGATCCTGCTGCTGGCGGCGGACATCATTCATCATGCTGTTCAGATCATGCAGAGCCGAGGTCATCTGATTAAAATCGCGGTCATCCAGCAGATCCTGCAATGTTCTGGACAGCGCACCGTCGGGCATATCGCCAAGATTAACCCGTTGCCAACCCCAGGATTGCCCTTGCTGCTGATTTTCCCACTCATTCAGCCAGGCTGAAATCTGTGGCCGGGCGTTTTGCTCCCGCAGAGTATCCAGCATGCCAAGCAAACGCTGCTCGACAAATTCGTAGGTTTTCAGCGATTGTGTGGTCGCATTCAGTAATTCAAGGGCGTGGGGCACCGCCAATACGGATTCGATAACCGCCGGGTGAAATTCGCTGAAACGCTGTTGCAGAATCCGCCACGGTTGCATGGCCTCTTCGTATTTCCACTGATCAACCAGCGACCAGCCATACTGCAATAATCCGGGCGCCGTAAATGCGCTGTCTAAACTGATCTGACGTAAATAAGCTTCAGCCTGACGGTATTTACCGGCATCCAGAGCATAAATACCGGCAACCAATAAAATTCTGTCTTTTAAGGAATGGCCTTCGTAGGTATCCGGCAAATAATACGTGGCTTCTTCGATTAATTTTTCCAGATCACGACTGACCGCATGCAGACGCATTAATGACAACATCTGGTTATAGCGGGCATAACCGCTCCAGATACCATCCTGGCTCATGGTTACCAGCACATCGTTGGCATCATGCATTCTGTCCTGTTCTGCCAGACTGGCAACCAGAATGAATTTTGCCTCTTCCCGATAGGCAGCATTTAATGCGTTGGCAGAACCTGCGGCTCCGCTATCCAGCTGTAAAGCCCGGCGGATACAGCGCTCGGATTTTTCCCATTCAGATTTTGCCTGCCAGCGCCGGGCCAGATGAAACCAGGCGTCTGCCGATGCTTCAGTGCCATAGGCTTCGGTATCAGCAAACAAAGCATCGGCATCGTCTTCAAGTCCGAGGGCCAGCAGAATAGCGGCCTTCATAACGGTCACTTCGGCGACCGTTCCGCCCTGACCATAAGCTTTCTGCATGCGATCAAGACTGACCAGTGCCTGCTGATAATTGTTGGTCAGGTAGTGATAATAAAATGCACCGCGCAGCAGACGCTGCTCTGCGCTTTCGGGCTGATTTTCACTGGAAATGCCTGCTGAGGGGTGCACGGCAATGGCTTCTGCCGTGATATCCGCGTCAGCTGCATGGGCAACCGACAACAGGCACAGCATAGGAAGAAGCAGTAAATAATGTCGCATCAGAAAGTTGTCATCCGTACACCGGTTACCAGAATTTCAACTGCGCTGCGGCACTTTGCTGCTCGGCAACATCACTGACAACAAATTCAAGCAATAACGGTTTATCGGTTTTTTCTACCTGCTGCTCGACAACCAGTTCACGGTTTTGTCCAAGCTGATCCACACCACGGATAATTGCACGCAAATTGTGTTTGCCCGGCCCCAGATTAATATTAGCCAGTGGCTGAACAGCCCCCATACGCAAGGCCGCAACCTGTCGTTCGGTATAAATATGACGTACCGCCTCAAAACCCGCCCCACTGACTTCAATCGAAAGCGGTTCAAAAAATTCACCGTACGTCAGCGAAAAATAAAAGGCCGCACGGGTGGTTGCCGGACTGAGCAGATCTTCTTCCAGCTCGTACAGGTCTTTATTCAGCTCCAGCACCGAGCGTTTAACCTGAACAATATCGGCCGCAATATTAGCATTCTGTTGCTCTGCCTGCACTGGCATTGCCAGAATACCCAGCAGCGCACAGGCTGCCAGCAGTGATAATTTTTTCATTGTCCGTTCTCCGCACTGGCCTGCAACTGTTGCTCAGTCATCCATTGTGCCAGTGTCTTTTCAGTTTCGTCATAGTGCCCGGACAGCTCCCCCAGAATCAGGTGATCCAGCACGCCATCTTTATTAATCAGCATGATTGCCGGGCGGGGGTTAAATCCCCAGCTCTGAGACCAGTACTGGTCATTCAGCAATACCGGCAAGCGCATTTTCGGCGGCACATCATTTTTGTGCGGCGCCCAGATAAACCAGGCAACCAGTTGATCCAGTGCGTAACTTTCTGCCAGCAGCTGATAGCGCACCAGCTCTTCCTGACACTGGTTACAGCGGTCCAGCCAGATCAGCATCACCGGCTTGCCACGTTGTTCCGCCAGACGCTGCCCCCAGCCACCAATGGCGGACGGCATAGAAAAATCGTCTACCAGCTGCCCCGGAGCCAGCGTACCTGCCGCACTGAGTTCTTCAGCCTGCGCACTGATCACGCACAGACTCAGAAATAAGAGCCGAATGAAATGCCCCATTGCATACCCTTATTTACGTTCAGTTTATCCAGACGGCTGTCATCACTCTGATAGACACGCCATTCTGTTGCCAGCCAGTAGTCATCACCCAGCAACTGCCAGGAAAAGGCCAGGCCAGTGTAGCGGCCGCTGCTGTCACCGGTATATTGCTCGCCCATCAGCCCTTCCACAGCAACCTGCCACGGGTAGCTTGTCCGGCCACTGAGACTGGCAGCACCCTGCAGAAAAGCGTACCCGGCGCCGCCGGCCAATACATTGGCCTGTTCGCCGGACTCCAGTAAAACCTGGCCACTGCTGTTACGGATTTCGCTCTGATTAAAAGGAGCAAGTTGTGCACTGCCGAGCAGATACCAGCGCTCTCCTGCAAACCAGCGGCCAGTAAAATTCAGCGCGGTGCGGCTGCTGAGATTATCCTGCGCCTGCTGGGCAACGCCAACACCCCAGCTGCCGTAGCGGCGGCTGATATTTTCAGATTTTTCCAGACCAGCCACTTTGATGCGTGGCTGGTATATATCGGTGGTTTCTGCGTTGACCAATAAAGGTACAGCCAACAAACAAAGGATCAGATACTTCATAAACTCAGATTCCAGATCAGCGCAACGGCCGTATGTGCAGATTGATCAGCGCCCAGCGCCTGTGAAGCCTGCAGACGCAGACGCAAATCCAGGCGTTTTTCCAGTGGCCAGACAACATCACCGGAAACCGTAAAAAGCGCCGTCGAGGTTTCCCGTCCGTTTTCATCCCAGTGGCGGCTACCCTGTTCATTGATCCCCAACCCAAGGCCGGCAAAACCTTGCAGAGACCAGGCCGCATAACGGGAAAACACCTGTTCCAGCCCCAGCTCGGCACTCTGCCAGGCCTGCTCACCCGCATTGGCACGGGTAAAACGTGCCGCCAGTCGATACTCATCCAGTGGATAGCTGACGCCCAGCTGCAGAGCCGTTTCACTGTTCCAGCCGCCCTGTACCTGCCAGTTACCCGGACGCAGGGCATCCTTGAGATACCAGCGCTGGGCGCGGCTCAAACCGGATGACTCAGGCACCTGAGCGACCGGCAGCCAGCCCTGACGGCGGCCATTGCTGAGCAGCAGCCATTCCCCCTGCAAACGCAGTGGTTGTAATTGTTCGGTGGAAGAAACTTCGAAGATAACAGGAAAGGCACTGCCCGGCCCTTTGCGCAGATACAGTTGTTCCTGTTGCGCCCACGACGGAGCACAGATCAGACAGAACGTGGTGATGTAGAGCATCTGTCTTACCCGGCGGGTAAGCAGACACCAAAGATTCCCCTGGACCAGCATTGGTCTAAAGCCCTTTTCATTTTTCTAGTTATGTGGGCATCCATGCCATCAGCGCGCCATTGTCCTATAAAGCGCGCCCCGCAATCAATCGGTACTTCCGTACAAACTAATGATTGCCACGCCCCTATTTACTGAGGTAGCGCATCGCTGTTTCCAGCCCTTTAAGCGTCAGCGGGTACATATGCTGATTTACAATTTCACGGATCGCCCCCAGCGACCCACCCTGACCCCAGTAAGACTCAGGGGCAGGATTCAGCCATACCAACTTGCCGTAGTGGTCCGCCATACGCTGCATCCAGACAGCCCCCGGCTCTTCATTCCAGTGCTCAACACTGCCACCGACGTGGGTTACTTCGTAAGGTGCCATCATGGCATCACCAACAAAGATCACTTTGTAGTCAGGTCCGAATTTGCGCAGGATATCCCAGGTGTCGGTACGCTGATTGTTACGACGGATATTGTTTTTCCAGACCGACTCATACAGGCAGTTATGGAAATAAAAGATCTCCATATGCTTGAACTCGGTGCGGGCGGCAGAGAACAACTCCTCGCAGACGCGCACGTGCGGATCCATTGAACCGCCGATATCGAAAAACAGCAGCACTTTGACCGAGTTGTGCCGCTCCGGCACCATCTTGATATCCAGAAAACCGGCATTGCGCGCAGTGGAAGCAATGGTGTCGCCCAGATCCAGCTCTTCTACCGAGCCCTGACGGGCAAATTTACGCAAACGGCGCAGCGCAACTTTGATATTGCGGATACCCAGCTCAATGCTGTCATCGAGGTCTTTGTAGTTGCGCTGTTCCCAGACCTTAATAGCCTTTTTATGACGCGACTTACCCTGCTCAATGCGGATACCTTCCGGGTTATAGCCGTTACCACCAAAGGCCGAAGTACCGCCGGTACCGATCATTTTATTGCCGCCCTGATGGCGCTTATGTTGCTCCTCAAGGCGCTTTTTAAACTCTTCGAGGACCTTATCCAGCCCGCCAAGCGCTTCGATTTTGGCCATTTCCTCTTCTGACAACATGCGTTCGAATTCCTTACGCATCCAGTCAGCCGGAATATTGGCCTCTTCCATAAAGGAAGGCAGTGTATCCAGCCCCTGAAAATAAGCGGCGAAAGCCTTATCGAACTTATCGTAGTGCTTTTCGTCTTTTACCAGGCAGAGCCGGGCCAGCGCATAAAACTCGTCCAGATCGGCAAACACCACATGGGCTTTAACCGCCTGCACAAGATCCAGATACTCGCGTACCGAACAGGGTACGCGGGCGTTACGGACGGTCTGGAAGAAATCAATCAGCATCGGATCAGCCTTTGCGACGACTCATAAAAGCCAGTTTTTCCAGCAACTGTACATCCTGCTCGTTTTTCAGCAGAGCGCCGTACAATGGCGGAATAGCTTTGCTGGTATCCGCATTGCGCAGTACGTCGGGGCCGATTTCATCGGCCATCAGCAGTTTCAGCCAGTCAATAAGCTCTGAGGTGGAAGGCTTTTTCTTCAGGCCCGGTACCTTGCGCACATCGAAGAAAACATCCAGTGCATCACGCACCAGCTCAGCCTGAATGCGCGGAAAATGCACATCAACAATGGATTTCATGGTGTCACGATCCGGGAAGTCGATGTAATGGAAGAAACAGCGGCGCAGGAACGCATCCGGCAGTTCTTTCTCATTGTTACTGGTAATCAGGATGATCGGACGGTGCTTGGCGACAATGCGCTCCTGTGTTTCATACACAAAGAACTCCATCTTATCGAGTTCCAGCAGCAGATCGTTCGGGAATTCGATGTCTGCTTTATCGATCTCATCGATCAGCAGCACCACTGGCTTATCGGCGGTAAAGGCCTGCCAAAGCTTACCTTTAACGATGTAGTTGGCAATGTCGTGAACCTTGTCGACGCCCAGCTGGGAGTCCCGCAGGCGTGATACCGCATCGTACTCGTACAGGCCCTGATGAGCTTTGGTTGTACTTTTGATGTGCCATTGGATGAGTTCAGTACCCAATGATTCGGCCAATTGCTCAGCCAACATGGTTTTTCCGGTACCAGGCTCCCCTTTCAGCAACAGCGGGCGCTGTAATGCGATGGCCGCATTAACCGCTAACTGCAGTTCCGGCGTTGCGACGTATTCCTGGGTGCCCTGAAACTTCATACAAACCTCTAAGTCATTCATTCGACAAAATAGGTCAGCAGTATAAGTAGGGGGGTGCTTATCAGCAAGGCATTAGCGGCCAGCAAAATGATACTGCCGGCCGGAGATCACCCTCGGTTATTCACTGAGGGTGTATTGCGCAATCAGGCAGGTTTGTTCTCATCATCATCCGGAGATCCCGAAGAGGATTCATTATCAGCGTCAAACTCTCCCCAGTCGTCATCGGCGACCGGGTTTTCATCCGGGTCGATATCAAAATCATCGTCCAGCGAAACATTAATATCCGTATCCCCTCCCATCGATGACGGAGCCGAGGACGGCAGCGGGATTTCTTCTTCTGATTCCCCATCAAAGGCATCGAAATCGCCGGCAAAGTCGTCATCCGTCAGATCATCATGGGGCAGATCGTCAGGTAATCTATCATGGGAGGCAGGCGCCGCTGCCGAAGCAGCACTGCTCTGACGGCGTTTCATAAACCACCAGTAGCCGGCACCACCAAAGACCGCGAGGTTACCCAATGCCAACAGCAGGTAAACCCACCAGGCAATGCCCTCTTCTTCCTTCACCGGAGGCTCAACAACATCCTCCTGTTCAGCAAAGCGTTTTGCCAGATCTGGTTTAATGACTTCCGCAGCAGGCTCCTCAGCAGGTGCAGGTTTTTCCTCATCGACAACCTGTGTCTGAATACTGGCATCAGGCCCGGTTTCCGGCATTTGCTCTGACTCGGGTATATTCTGCGGCGACACATCCACAGCAGCAGATTCTGCATCAGACTCAGCTGCCGGAGCAGCAACCGCCGGCGCATCAGGATCAATCAGTGGAAACTCAACGCGGATATCATCCGGCTTGCTCTTGAACGTGGCTCCGCCCTTCGATACGCCACGAATATTCAGCACAATATCATACGCCCCCGGTCCTTTATCGGCGCGCAGTTCCAGAATCCAGGCCTGCTGGGCTGCATCAAATTCCATTGACTGAATGATGGAGCTTTCATCCGGACTGCTGATTTTGGCGATAACCCGACTCAGCCCCGAATCAACATTAGCGCCTTCAGGAATAACACGGATTTCTACTTTCTGCTCCGCAGGCTGTGGCAGGATCTCAACCCGCAAAGGTTCCATCAACGTTGAACTTAATACCTGACGGCGCTGAAACGTACGGCCAATCGCATTGATCTCAAAGCGGTATTCCCCTACCTGCGACAGGCGGGTTAATGCCTCACGGAAAATACCATCGGTTGGCAGGTTTTCGGGATCTGACAATAACTTACTGCCTGAGCGGCCATCCGGTGCCGTTACTTTCAGACTGATGTCGGTCAGCCGCAGCAAAGCATCTTCGGCAACAATGCTTCCGGCATTTTTCAGAGCGATCTCCAATTCCAGCGGATTACCGGAAAACAGACTGACCGGCAGCCCTTCAACATTCAGAGTCAGGTCAGACAGAATCTGCACCCGGTTATCCGGATCAAGATCCGCATCCGCAACCCAGCTGCCGGTCTGTGGCGACTGCACAGTAATCAGGTCAAAATTAACATCCTGATGCCAGCGTACAGCTCCCTCCGGTTGCGCATCTGCGTAGGTAATAACACTGCCATCCGGCTGGATAAGACGGGTTTCTTTGCCACCGCCTTTGCGGAATATCAGTGCCGTAAATTCTTTAACACTGGCATCAATATCAAAGCGGTTGTCGTCCATTGGAACCTGTTCAACCGGCACCGCGCGATCAAAGGCTTTAAGGAAAGCCTTAAGTAACTCATCGGCACTGGATGCCTGCAGGAACAAGCCACCCGTTTCGAGCGAAATTTGCTGCAACAGACTCTTATCCGCACCATCCGACAAAGCCAGCGTATGAATACGGGCACCGGCAGCAGCATAAACAGGAAGGACTTCATTAAACAGACGGGTTCTTTCTGCTGAATTAACCTGCTCAGCATTCTGGCCAGCCTCGGCCATATCTATTTTGCCATCGGTCAGCAGGATAACGCTGTGATTAAAACCGCTGTCTGCAGCTACTTTCCAGCTGGCTTTAGCAAGAGCCTCAGTGAGATTGGTGTGCAACCCAACAGAATTAACAGACTTCCCCTGTTCTTTTGCCGCATCACGCCAGGATTGGTTTACCGCCGCCAGCGGCACCAACATATTGACGTAACGGCCAAAGGTCCAGACACCAGCCTGAGACTGATCGGGTAATAACTCGACCAGCAGATTCAGCGCCGGAATACGCAGATTTTCAGGGTCTGTTTCCTTCATGCTGCCGGAAATATCGATAATGATCCGGACATCGGAAGGCTTGGCAGGAGATTCGGCCGCAGAAGATACGGCACAAAACGACAGGAGTGATACAAACATCACCCCCGACAGCCAACGATTAATCATCATAAATGCTCCCGGGGGTCAGGCTATTACAGGTTAGATTCGAGTACGCGGCGGCCTTTCTCAGTAATGTGCCAGCGAACACCGTTTTTACCGCTGACTTTACCGGCCAGACTACGGGTTACCAGCACATGCAATGTTTTAAGAATGGTCGACTCTTCTTCATTCGCTTCACGGCAAACCCCGGCCAGGGAACGGAAGATAAAACGTCCGCTGGAAAGAATTTTCAGCACATGGGTCGAGGTAACATCCAGCTCATCATTTACCTGAACCACCTGCGGATCTTCCTGTCCGGAGTCCTGTTCTGTTTCAGTATCGATTAATGGCAACAGCTCACTCTGAATAATGCGCAGGTTTTGCTGCACTTCTTCTGAACGCTGCTTCGCTACCTGAGCTTCATTGAGAATACGGTCGGAAAGATTGTCGATAAAGAAGCGGCTCAGCAACGCTGAAATCAGACAAAAACCGGTAAAAATCAGCAAGCGTGACGGATCACCCTGACTTTCCAGAACAAGCTCACTGTTCACCATGTCCAGTACTACCGGCACCAGAAAAGAAGCACCCACACCAACCACAAGAAAACGTGGCAGACTTGCTGCATCAGGGTCTTTATCCCCATACAGATAATAATTTACCAGCCCCCCAAAAATGCCAGCCAACAGCATTACAGTTGCCAGAATGAAGATATGATTAGCCATGTTTCCAACCTCTCATCCGTTAGAGCGCAGACTCTGCTGCCCCTAATCCGATTACTCCACTGACGGAAAAACCCCAAGTTTAAGTACCGCTCCGGATTACGCCGGCCACCTGAGGACGACCGTCAGAAATACAGAACACTCCTGCATTAAAACTAGCAAAGTTTTATGGGTTAGCCAGAAAAGGAATAAAAAAAATCCCTGACTGGGCAAAATGCCGGGTAGTAAAATTCCTGAACAGCCAGGGGAGAGAAAAAGAGCGAGGGTAAATACACTGAACAGCTGATTATTTATTAATCAATTCGTAGCCCTGCACATAGAGCGTACCGGACACAAAAAAGGCGCACACTGTGCGCCTTTTTATTTCATTCTGCTTGTAATCGGGCTCTGATCCAGAGCAACAACTGGCGCATACCCAACACCAGTACACCGAGACACAAAGCCGCCAGCAACCAGTTAAGTGCATACAAGGCAGCATTAACGCCTTCACTGATCGCCGTAAAGGGCAATACCACCAGTACGGGAGCGAAGTAATTGGAGTCCTGGGCAACAGGCGCTGGCGTAAACAACAACACGGCACCAATCATGCGCAAAAAACGCCGCACATCACTGTCAGCGGCCAGCCAGAAAAACATCCGGTTCCAGCACCAATAACCCACCAGAGCACATACCAGATAGACCGCCCAAAAGGGTAAGAACTGAATTATGCCTTCCATATAATACGATCCTGCCATTCATCTTCGGGAATCTGATCATCAGAAATCCCTTTATTCTGAATTGAAATACCCGCTTTATGCACCGATGCAGGGTCACCAGATACCAATGGATGCCAATCAAACAAAGGCTTTTTTTCCGCCAGCAGACGATAGGCACAGGTTTCAGGCAACCAGAAAAAGCTTTCGGCCTGCTCCGGACTTAGCCAGACACAGTTCGGCACTTTGATATTACGTTCCTGGTAAACCGTGCAACTGCAATTACTGGTATCCATATAACGACAGTGCACATCGGTGTAATACACCTCACCACTGTCTTCGTCTTCAAGTTTATGCAGACAACACAAACCACAACCGTCACACAGCGATTCCCACTCTGTACGACTCATCTCGCGCAGAGTTTTTTCTTTCCAGAAAGGTTGTGCGCTCATTCTTTGTCCAGTTTGCAGAACAGATCAAGCATGTAAGTTTCTTTGGCTGGCGGCATCTGCAAATAGAAACCCTGCTCATCCAGCGCCTTCAGAACCTTATCGATATCGGCCCGGGCGAGTTTTTTCTCCGGCGTAAGAATCATGGTCATCGCCAGTTCTGGCTTACCAAATTGTTCAATCAGAGCATCCGGAACACGCGTCAACGCATCCTTACGGGATACGTAGAGGTAGGTTTCATCTTTCTTTTTCGTCTTGTAGACGTCACACAGTACTTTCGTCATGAGTCGGTTTTCTCAGCGAGATCACTCTCGTCTGATCCTGCAAAATCATCATTAAATAATCCCCTATTTCCGCTTTGCGCCAACCACTTAGGCTTTCCGGCAATTTAAAGGGACCATTCGGGTATCCGGAGCGGATTAACGCCTCCAGTGCTTTTTTGCGCGCCAGTAAATCTGGTGGAACATCGAGTAATTCCGCCTTACTGACCACGGCTTCTTTAAGTAATTTCAGCCACTGTCCGGCCTGGGGCGACAGTGGTTTATCCAACTGTTTTGGCCACAGGCTTTTATCCATAGTCTGTACCTGACTGACAATATCCAGCAGCGTCTTGCCATCTTCCCTTACCGCCTGAGGGCGCATTCCGGCTTTAACCAGCTGATCCCGGTTACGGGGTTTAAAGCGCGCAATATTCCACAAGCTGTTGTCATCAACGACTTTGCTGCGCGGAACATTACGCTCACGCGCCTGCTGTTCGCGCCACAACACCAGATGCTGCAGCAGCAATAATTCCTGCGGGCGTAACTTCCAGGCCAACTTAACCCGGCGAAAATACAGGTTCGCTTTTTCGGATTTTTCCGATGTATTCAGCAAACGTTCGCAATCTTCTGCAAGCCAGGATTGCCGGCCCAGTTTTTTCAGCAGTGAAATCAGCTTCGGATACAGACGGTATAAATAATGAACATCGGCAACGGCATAGCTGATTTGCTCCTCACGCAGAGGACGCATTAACCAGTTTGAGCGGGTCTCTTCTTTCGGAAGATTAATATTCAGCACCTCTTTAACCAGGCGCTGAAACCCCATCGAAGCCCCAAGCCCGGCCATAGCCCCACCAATCTGAGTATCCGCCAGCGGCGATGGCACAACCCCGGTCAGACGACGGCATACTTCCAGGTCTTCAGCACAGGCATGGAAGACTTTAACCACCAGAGGATGCTGCAACACTTCGATCAGTGGTTGCCAATCCGTAATGGTTAATGGATCGATCAGGTAACTTCCTTGGCTGTCAGCAACCTGCAAAAGCCCGGCTTCCGGATAAAACGTGGTGGTGCGGACAAATTCAGTATCAACAGCAATGTAGGCTTCCTGACACCAGAGCCTGCAGGCCTCCTGCAACTGTTCCGCGGTCGTAATCCACTGCGGTTCAGGTATTTTAAGACGCGTCATTTATCGGCTCCCGCCGGGACATGGTCTGCAGCAGAGAAGCTCCGCGCATGTTGTAAATCCACTGCCAGCTGACCTGGAGTCAGCAGCTGAACCCGACAGGCAAAACCGGCCAGCATATCCTCGATAAACTGCCCGGTAGCATCCGCTTCAACGGATGATTCCAGCACCACCTTTACCAGAAGATTCTCTGCAGAAGACGATTCGGCGGCAGAAACTAATGTTTCAACACGCTGCTTAAGATCCGGTAAATGCAACTGCCGCGGACCAATACCGGCCACCGGTGACAACAGTCCATGAAGGACAAAATAACCGCCGCGGTAGCCGGCCTCTTCCCAGCGAAACTGATCCTCAACACCGGACACCACCAGTAAATGCAAGGCGCTGCGTTCATCATCCGTACACAGCGGGCAAATGCTGAGATCACTGTATGTCCGGCAGCAACAGCAATGTTGCAATGTCCTCCGGGCAGTCAGAATCGCCTGTTGCAGACGTTCACCTGAGTCATGCTCCAAAACATGCTGTGCCATACGGGCAGCCGCACGCGGGCCAATACCCGGCAAAGCATCAAAGCATTCAATCAGCTGACGGTACTGCGCTGGCAATTGCATATCAGAATGGCAATTTCATACCTGCAGGCAGACCCATTCCTGCTGTCAGCTTGCCCATCTGTTCCTGATTCTGCTGTTCAATTTTGCGCACGGCATCATTCACCGCCGCCGCCAGCAGGTCTTCCAGCATTTCTTTGTCTTCTTCCATGATGGAGTCATCCAGCTCAACACGCTTAACATCATGACGGCCATTCATGGTCACTTTAACCAGACCGGCACCAGACTCACCGGTTACTTCTGCATCAGCCAGCTTAGCCTGAGCCTGTTGCAGTTGTTCCTGCATTTTCTGGGCCTGCTTCATCAGATTGCCCATTCCGCCTTTGATCATAATGATTCTCCAATATCTGTATTTAACTTACCGGGCGGATACTGTCGTCTACGACAAACCCACCAAATTCTGCCAGGACCCGCTGCACCAGCGGATCGGCTTCAATTGCCTGCTTGGCCCCGTAATGGGCTTCAGCCGCTTCACGCTGCCGGCGCTGCTCCGGGGTTTCTCCGCGCGGCAGCTGCAGCGTCATTTCAACCACTGCCTGAGGCAGCCATTCGCGCATCGCGTCCTGAATCCGTAAACGCTGCCCATCGTTGAATAATGCGCCCTGAACAGGGTCAACATCAAAAATATAACGATCACCATCCACCCGCACCAAAGCACTGTTACGGGCAATTGCCATCGGCAGACCGGCCAGTTTCAGTTTATTCACCCATTGCCACCAGGTGTAAGGCGTTGGTGCAGTATCATCCTGAGAAACCGGGGCAACCGGCTCATCTGCAGGTAAGGATTCAGGTTCCGGCGTGGGCTCAACAACCGCCACAGCCGGTGGGAGATGTTCTTCTGCTAAAGCTGCTGTCTGAGTGTACTGCTGACGGTCAGCAGGCAGATCAGCGATAGCAGCATTGTTGTCGCTCCCGGAAACCTCCTGTTCGGAAACCAGCAATTGGTCGTTCGTTGCAAATCCGGCAGCCTGCTCCGTTATTCCGGCTTCAGGCACATCAGCAGACGCATCAACAAGCGCTTCGCCTGCGATGCTGTCCGCTAATACATTTACTGCATGATCTGGTGCTTCGATATCCGCCGAAACTCCGTCATCAGACGACAGCTCATCAGCCAAAGCGGAAACGGTTGAGATATCAGGAACGTCTGCAGGAGTAGGCTCGACAGGTTCGGCCGGTGTCGCTGAGACAACTGTGGGAGCTTCAGCCACATCTGAAGAGAGATTGCTCAGGGAGTCAGAGCTGAGACGCTTTTTTTTTTGCAGTGCCGATTCCAGATCCAGCTCCAGCGGAGCCGCAGGCGCCGGGCGGAAAGCCAGCATGCGCAGCAGAATCATTTCAAAACCCTGACGCGGATCCGGTGCCAGTGCAAGATCAGCACGGCCATTCAGGGCAATCTGATAATACAGCTGTAAATCTTCCGGTTGCATGGCCATTGCCAGCTGCAGAATCGCCTCACGATCACCCTGAGAATTCTCGATAGCATCAGGAACGACCTGCCCCAGAGCTGCGCGATGCCATATGGTCAGCAACCCCTGCAGAACTTCATCGTAATCCGGACCATGCTCAGCCATGGCCGCGACTTCGTTCATGACCTCCGCAGCATCGGCTCTGGCCATAACCTCAGCCATTTTAAACAGACGGCCACGGTCCATGGTGCCGAGCATGGCATTAACCTGAGCCTCACCCACCAGACCTTCACCATAGGCAATTGCCTGATCAGTCAGACTGAGCGCATCACGCATACTGCCCTGTGCTGCACGGCCAAGCTGCCACAGAGCAGGTTCTTCATAGCCGATTTTTTCAGCCTCAAGCACCTTACCCAGATAAGAGACAATGCGCTCAGGGGTCATATTTTTCAGACTGAACTGCAGACAGCGTGACAGCACGGTCACCGGCAGTTTTTGCGGATCAGTGGTGGCCAGCAGAAACTTCACATGCGCGGGAGGCTCTTCCAGCGTTTTCAGCAAGGCATTAAAACTGTGGGTCGACAGCATGTGCACTTCGTCGATCAGATAAACCTTAAAGCGGCCCCGGCTTGGCGCATACTGAACGTTATCAAGAAGTTCACGGGTGTCTTCGACTTTGGTGCGCGATGCGGCATCGACTTCAATCAGGTCAACAAAGCGACCTTCGGCAATTTCACGGCAGGCACTGCACTCACCACAGGGACGTGCACTGATGCCCTGCTCGCAATTAAGGCATTTGGCAAGAATCCGGGCGATGGTCGTTTTACCGACTCCGCGGGTACCGGTAAACAGATAAGCATGATGCAGGCGCTGCTCATTGAGGGCATTAATGAGCGCTTTCAGCACATGCTCCTGCCCCACCATTTCATCAAAGAAACGTGGTCGCCACTTTCGAGCAAGTACTTGATAACTCATGAATTTTCCAGCACCAGAGATTACGCAATGAGGCGCATAATACCTTGTAAGGAGGGGAAAGTCAGGAGAATTTGGAGATGACCTCTACCAGCCACACCCCGGCACACGAGTCAGCCACTACCGTTGCTCCCTTCCGGGCCTGGCGGGGTTCGCGGCGTATCGTTGCGAGGGGACCAGCAGAGGCCACCATAACGACCCGATGAACATCAGGTGGCGGCACATTAGCGAAAACTCATTGAGATATCAAGCAGTTATCTGATTTTCAGCCATCGACCAGCGCACTGCTGAGATTTAAATCCTGCAATGCATCAACAAAACGCTTCAGCCGCTGCTGTGGCCCCAGCATTTTCGGGCGTGAGAAATAATCCGACATAGTTCCCGAAATACGCTGCTCAACGGTTTGACCGGCAAAGTAAACCCGCAGCATAACCGTCTGACGACTGGCAATGCGGTCCAGCTGATCCGGCGTAGTCACAAAATAGCCGCAAGAAGCGCCGGCAACCGCATCTGAACGCTGCAGCGTTAATATTTCATGCTCACCATCAAGATAAAGCACCAATGGTTTGTCTGCGTCGAGCTGACGCTTGCGGAGATCACATAATTGCAGCAGCGGATCATTGCCACTCTGCCACTCCGCACCCAATGACAACTCCGGCATGCCATAGAGCGGCACGGGATTGAGACTCAGCATGCCAGCCGATTGATTCAGATCGCCAGATGCTGGCGCATCAGTCATGGCAGCAGACGTCTTTGCCTGACCACCACTTACACAGGCAGTCAGTGATAAAAGAAGGGTCAGGCCGATAATGCCCGTTCGCATTCCATGCACAACGATATCCTTTCGTTAATACGTATCCGTTGGTATGAGTTCAGTTTAGTGAACAAAGGAACAGTAATGCAATTGACCAGCTGCGCCACAACAGCAAATACCGCTTAAGACTGAAAAATCACAAATGCAGCCAATGCTTCAGCGCCAGCTCCAGGACATCCGCCCTTGCCAGATTCAGCTCTGCGCAAACCTCATCCAGCCGCCCAACCACCTGCGCATCGAGCTTCACCTCCAGCCGGTGCAGACCGCGCTCCTTGTCACGCTGGCGCTGGGTCCTTTTGTTAAACCGACACTGCTGCGAACGTTCATACGGGCTACTGCGTGGCCGGCCCGGACGACCGGGGGCAAACATATCAATAGTAGTTCTGTCTTCTGGCTGAACGGACATGCATCCCCCGCGATAGTCAAAGCGGCGCAATTATCACCAGCGACGGCAGAATTGCAACGCCGGCCGACTTGCCAAGCACCGCTGTTCTCAATACTGTACCGCCTTTATCCGCCGATATTGACGACTCCGAATGGCCAAATCCCAAACTGCTGTTAACGCTTCCGCCCTGACACAAAGCATCAACCCATCTGCCCTGACCTTTGCCGACACCCGCGAACTGGAAACTTTTCAGGGGGTTCTTGGACAAGACAGAGCGGTCAATGCGATTCAGTTTGGCGTTGCGATGCAGCGCCCGGGCTACAATATTTTTGTGATGGGTGAGACCGGCACCGGCCGCTCATCCTATGTACGCGATTACCTGAAGAGCGAAGCAAAACGTCAGGCGACACCCAGTGTCTGGAGCTACGTTAATAATTTCCGCAACCCGCGGGAGCCTCAGGCCGTAGAAATGCTGCCTCAGGAGGCCGGTATTTTCCGCCAGCAGATCAGCGAACTGATTGATCAGCTGCTGGCCACCTTTCCGGCCGCTCTTGAACACCCGACCTATCAGCAGAAAAAATCGGCCATTGATTACGTTTTCAACCGCCGTTATGACAAAGCCATCGAGCATGTGGAGCGTGAGGCGCACAAGCGTGGCGTTGCGGTTTACCGAGACTCCAGTGCCATCAGCTTTACCCCCATGCGTGAAGGCAAGGCGCTCGACGAAACTGAATTCGCCCAGCTGAGCGAAGAAGAACGTGAAGGCTTCCATAACAACATCGCCGAGCTGGAACAGATGCTCAGCGATCAGTTGGCCGAACTGCCCCAATGGAAACGCGAAAGTAGTAATGACCTGCGCCAGCTGAATCAGGAAACCATCAAAAATGCGATCACACCGCTGATCGAACCGATCCGCAATCGCTTTGAAGGCCATGAAAAGCTGCTGGCTTACCTGCAGGACATGGAAGAACACCTGCCCAGACTGGTCCTGGAAGAACTGGTGGAAGAGCGCCTGCTGGAATTACGTGAAGAATACGTTAAACGCAGCAGTCTCGAAGAATCGCTGATGCCCAATATCGCCACACATCACGTGGAAAACAGCGGCGCCCCCGTCATTTACGAACCACACCCAAGCTATGCCAACCTGTTTGGCCGTATCGAATACGCCAATGAACAGGGCGCACTGGTCACCAACTACCAGCGCATCTGCCCCGGCGCACTGCACAAAGCCAATGGCGGCTACCTGATTCTGGATGCGGAAAAGGTATTGTCTGAACCTCTGGTCTGGGACGCACTGAAACGCGCACTGCAATCCCGCCAGCTGAAGATGGAGTCGCCCTACTCCGAAATGGGTCTGATCAACACTACCACCCTGCTGCCAGCGGTTATTCCGCTGGATTTCAAACTGGTTCTGATCGGCTCCCGCCAGGTGTATTACCTGCTGCAGGAATACGATGAAGACTTTAAGCGTCTGTTCCGTGCCGTTGTCGACTTTGACAGCGATCTGCCGCTTAACGATGACCATCTGCTGGCTTATGCCCGCCTGCTGAAAAGCCGCATCGAAGAACAGGGTTATGCCGATCTGGATCAGAGCGCCGTGGTACGTATGGTCCGTTACAGCGCACGCCTGGCAGAGCAGCAGGATGTTCTCAGCGCCCGCATTGGTGAGCAATTCGACCTGCTTGCTGAAGCCGACTTTATTCGCCAACTGGCTCAGGACGAACTGATTTGCGCCGACCATATTGATCGTGCTCTGGCGGCTAAGTTTGAACGCACCGGACGGGTTTATGACAAGCTGTTCGAACAGATGCTTGATGGAACTGTACTGCTGGAAACCAGCGGCAAAGCCATCGGTAAAATTAATGGCTTAACCGTAATGTCATTGGGCGATACCAGTTTCGGCTCGCCGGCACGTATTACCGCAACCGTTTATCCGGGCAGCAAAGGCGTAGTCGACATCGAGCGCGAGGTCTCTCTCGGCCAGGCCATTCATTCCAAAGGGGTGATGATTCTCAGCGGATTTCTCGGCAACCGTTACGCCCAGCGCTTCCCACTTGCCATTTCGGCGCATATAGCCATGGAGCAGTCTTACGGGTACATCGACGGCGACAGCGCCTCACTGGGCGAACTGTGCTGTCTTATTTCAGCACTGATTCACTCTCCGATTGAACAGAGTTACGCCATTACCGGTTCGGTCAACCAATATGGCGAAGTCCAGGCCATCGGCGGCGTAAATGAAAAGATCGAAGGCTTTTTCCGCCTCTGTGCCGCGCGGGGCCTGAACGGCGATCAGGGGGTTATCATTCCCGCCTCCAACCGCCTGAATTTAATTCTCAATGACAATGTGGTCAGAGCCGTTGCCGCAGGAAACTTCCATATTCACTGCGTTACCCATGTCGATCAGGCGATTGAAATCCTGATGAAACGCAAGGCCGGGAAAATGAACAGCAAAGGGGAATTTCCGGCCGGCAGCGTTAATGGTGACATTATTGCCCGCCTGGAAGCCATTGCCCGTATGGGCGAAAAGCGTCAGAGTGACTGAACCAGACCGGCCCGCTAGCGGGCCTGTAATAACCACCGGATCAGGCGCTGCCGATCCAGTGGCTTACCCTGCACATCATCCATACCCGCCTGCAGACATTGCTCCCGCTCGGCATCGACAATACCTGCAGTGAGTGCCAGCAAAGGCTTACTGTAACCGGATTCACGCAAGCGTCTGGCCGTGGCCGGACCATTCAGTTGCGGCATATGGTAATCAAGCAAAATTACATCCGCGCAGGTATACGACCCCGATTCCAATAACGACTGACCATCAGCAAACAATTCGACCTGCGCCCCTGCCCGCTCCAGAATCCTGCGGATGATTTTTTGACTGGTCGGATCATCTTCACCCACCAGAATCGTCCAGCCAGCAAGCGCTCCATCCTGATCAGCGTTATCTGCCGCCGCATCATCAATAGCATGTCCGGGCTGCAACGGCACACGCAGCCAGAAACGGCTGCCATGCCCAAACTCACTGTCGGCACCAACACTGCCTCCCATTAACGTGGCCAGACTGCGCGATAAACTCAGCCCCAGCCCCGTGCCGCCGTAATGACTTGCCGTCTGTACACTTTCCTGCTCATAGGCGTTAAAAATATCGGCCAGACGCTCTGCACGGATACCTTTGCCATTATCTTCAACCTCGGCTATCAGCTCATACCCACCGGCAACGCTCACACAGGTGATACGCAGAGTAATCCGGCCGCCCTCGGGGGTAAATTTAAAAGCATTGCTGAGATAATTAATAAGCACCTGCTGAATGCGCTGAGCATCACCGCGCACCCAGGTCACCAGATCTGCAGTGCATTCAACCTGAAAGCGGATAGATTTCTGCTGCATGCCGGCCGCAAAAATAGCACTGACCTTTTCCAGTAATTTCGGCAGATTAAAGTCGTGAACATTCAGTTCCAGCTTACCGGCCTCTATTTTGGCAACATCCAGTACATCGTTCACAATATCCAGCAGTGCTGAACTGACATAACGCAGATCCTGCAACAGCTCTGCCTGCTCTGCCGACAAGTCTGTTGCAGACAACAATTCAACAATACCGGCAACACCATTCAGCGGAGTGCGGATTTCATGGCTCATATGCGCAAGAAAATCCGTCTTTGCCAGCGAAGCCTGATCAGCAAGCCGACGCTGATGTTCGGCATCAGCAACACGCCGCGCCAATTCTTCTGCGCGCAGAATATCGCTGTAACTGCGGATAGCCGCCGTCAGCGATAAAAACATCCGCCCCTGAGTAGCATCGGATTTAACCAGATAATCGTTAATGTCATAGTCCTGCACCACCTGTCGCTCAGGCGCATACCCAGCCTGACCTGTACGCAAGAGAATTCGGATACGATGATTATTCAACTGATTACGGATATGCCCGACCAGACGCAGACCGGCATCATCACTCTCCATCACCACGTCCAGTAAAATCACTGCGACATCAGGACGCAGAGCCAGAAGCTCCGCGGCCTGAGCTGCGCTACAGGCTTCCAGTATTTCCAGCGGGCGATCTTTATAGCGAAAACGGGAAAGTACGAGGCGGGTAACCTGCAACACGGCTTCATCATCGTCAACCACAAGCAGAACAATCCGCTCAGGCAGGAAGCTGTCGACCGACACAGGTGAAGAAGCTGCTTCGTTATTACTCACAGCCAGCCCCACCGGGAATGATAATTAAGTTCAGCAACCGTTTACGTCCTTGAGGTATATAACAGAGTTAAGCAACATCCGGCCGATAAGCCAAGACCGCAGCAAGACAAGCAGCAGAGCCAGATGCTGCCAGTCAGACAAAAAAACCGGGGCTATATTCCCGAATATTGATATCACTGCAACATTTGCGGACAAATTTACATTCGCCTTTCATGCTGCCCAATACAGAGCAGACAAATTATCCGGATTTTCCGCATAAAAAGAACAAACTGTCCTTATTTGACCAAACACCACCAAACCACACCACGAACACAAAAGCCGCTGACCTGGTCAGAATACACAGGCATAAAAAAACGGGCCGCAGCCCGTTTTTTTATGCCCGGCGTATCAGCCGTTAATCATGCCCTTTTTCAGAGATTTCTGGATCGGATCTTCAGACAGCCAGATACCAAACAGAGCCTGTTTGAACTTAAGCCCCTTAACATTCGATTTCTCTTCACCGTTACGATAAACGGTTACACCGGTTTCCGGGGTATAAGCCAGCTCATATACATCGCCTTCTTTTACCTCATCACGGAACGCCTTGATCAGCTCTTCCACATCACTTTCAATAGGTGCAAGGTTGCCGCCGGTTGAACGTACAAAGCCGTCACGGGTGGATTCCGACATACGCTTGCTGTTGATCATACCGGACACAATATGCAGACGAATGGCCATTGGCTCATCAGCAGCGATAATTGCCGCGGCATCATTGCTTTTATTGCCGAGGTACAGTGCCGCAACGTATACATCAAGAAAGAATTTTGAACGGACACCAGCACCATTGAGAGTCAGCTCCTGACCGTTAAGGGTCAGCTGCTCAGCTATTTCAGCACCTTCTAACTGTCTGGCGTTCGCATTGAATATCAGGCCGAGAGCCAGCGTGAGGCCCAGTAAGATACGCATCATGGGAGAATTCCTTAGTACTTGTTTTTATTAATAGTTAACTGACGTTTTTTATTGGCCGTACTTCAGATGCAAATACCCGCATTTCTGATATCACGACAGCCAGTGCGGAATAAAAATCAGCGTGCCGATAATAACAGATGCCAATGCTGATACCAGTACCGCAGCTGCGGCCAGATCTTTGGCTTTACCAACCAGAGGATGATGGGAAGGATGGAGCGCATCAGCCAGTGCTTCCAGCGCCGTATTCATGGCTTCAAGTGACAACACCAGAGCCATCGACAAAATAAGCACAACCCACTCTGTCGGCGCCAGGCCAGTCAGGCAGCCCGCTGACACAACCACAACTACGGCCAGCAGATGAACCTGCGCATGAGGCTGAGTACGCAGCATATAGACCAGACCGGAAAAAGCATAACCAAAGCTCTGCCGGCGCCGGACAAGCCATCGGATCATAGCAGCCCACATCCACTGATCAGGGAAATAAAAAAGCCGGTAAAAGATCACCGGCTTTGAGTTCAGCGAAACTCTTTGAGATTTTTACTGACAAACAGCAGCGTCAGCCCAACCAGATTCTCGCCCACATCATAAAAGCGGTCATCAAGCTCGGCGATATCATCAGCGTATTCGCTTTCAATATGATCGAACATCTGAATACGCTCGTCTTCATCTTTCGGGATTTTTTTCCCATCAAATAAAGCGATCAAACGTTCCAGCAGGGTGTATGTTCCCTTTGCTTTGATTTTCTCCAGCGCTTCGAGAGTTTCCTCTGCATACGCTCCTACGTCGTGGTGGATAAACTGAACGAAGCCACCGTTTTCCATTTCCTTTAACAGGTTATCGATACAAAAAACGGTTTTCTCTGCATCCGTCAGCGCTTCAAATCCTGACTCAGCTTCCTTGTCGTAAATGACGTCGGTAATCTGAAGAAATGAATCAGTTTCATCGGCAACATCAAGCGCTGCCTGAATCTCCATGTTCATAAATCCTACTCGTAGTTCTCTTTTATTAGGTCAAATGGTTAAGCCACAATAGCTTACCCTTATTTATTTGACAAAGGTTTTAAGAGACAACCACTTTCAGGGGTTTATGGCCAACAATTCTTTAATCCGCTGAGCCGTCTGTTCAGGCTGCTCCATTGGGAAACAGTGGCTGCCCGGCGCCATTTCAAAGCGGATATGCTGATTGGCTTTAGCAGCTTTGCGCGCCGACTTAAGAATAAACGGATAGCTGTCAGCAGCCACCAGAATATCCACCGGCACCCTCACCCGGTGCACTGCCTGCCACAACCCTCGCGGATAAGAACCAAAGATGGCTGCTTCCCAGGCGGGATTACAGGCCAGTTCAAGCCCTTCTGAGGTCGGTTTCGTTGCTCCCAGAATAAAACCTTCGAGTGCTGCAGCATCCCAGTTACGGTACAAAGACTTACGCTGCAGATCCTGACGCAGACTGGCCGCATCCGGCCAGACCGAACGGCGCCCCTGCACGGCTTTCACCAGAGCACCGCGTTTCCATAAGCCGGTTTTACGGGCCAGACGCTGAAACAGCAGAATTTCAGCGGAGAACAATACCGGATCAAGCAGAATAATGCGCTCAAACAGATGCGGGCGTTCAGCCGCCAGCATCAGCGTCATAACCCCACCCATTGAGTGGCCGATACCAATGGCCTTACGGCCACCATTACGCACTTCAAGAGCATCACCAACCCGGCGTGCCATACGCAGCCAGTCCGGCATATGATGCGCTGGCTGTTGTGACCCTCCATGCCCCGGCACATCGGTCAGCAACAGATTCCAGTCTGATGGTAGTGCATCCGCCATAGGCACCAGCGTGTGAGCACTGAAACCATTACCATGCAGAAAATGCAGCAACGGCGCCCCATCTGCCCCCTCACGCTGAAGACCATGCAGATCACGGCTCTGCCCATCCCACCATGAGGTCAATGTACTGAACATGTTCGATTCAACAGACATAAACTGGTAACAACTCTGAGAGAAAAATAGCGGCGCCTATAGTAACGGCTGCGCCCGGTGATAAAAAACCTTTATATCAGCACGACACAAAAGCCAGCATTGGGCATAACTGCCAGCAATAATGCAAAAAACGCCATATCGACCGGTATTTGTCCGCATTGAAGCGGCAGGAACAGAATAATACTTCCGACAGATTCCACTCCTGCTGATTATTTCCTAGGCTTGGAAAAGCAGAACAAACAGGGAGAAGATCATGACCGCACGTACTGTTCTTAACGCACTGGAAGCAAACCGCCGCTATACCGACCTGAAAGATGCCGAAGCCCGCCTGGATCAGGCGCGCCGTGACCTGGACGCCGGCGCTATTAACGCAGAGGAGTACAGCAATATTGCCGACGTTTGCCGCAAAATCATCCGTGCCAGCAGTGACGGCTGATTAAGCCGCCACAGGCACACCGCTGTGAAAGCGGAATTCAGCATCGGGGGATTCGATCAGTTCACGCTCGAACTCACGGAATTCCGCCACCCGCTCAGCAATGGGCGCATCCGCATACTGTGCAGCCAGCGCCAGATAATCCTGATAATGACGGCCTTCAGAGCGCAACAGTGAGCGGTAAAATTTTGCCAGCACGTCATCCAGAAACGGCGCCAGCTTGGCAAAACGCTCACAGGAACGGGCTTCGATAAAGGCGCCGACAATCAGCACATCCACCAGTTCATTGATCCCACCCTTGCGCACCTGCTCACGCAAGCCCGCCGCATAGCGCGACGAGGATACATGGCGGTAAGCAATGCCCCGGTCTTTCATGATGTTAACCACCTGCTCAAAATGCAGCAGCTCTTCACGCGCCAGCTGGCTCATTTTTTTCAGCAGATCTTCGCGATCAATGTGCTTATAAAGCAGATTCATCGCCGTGGTGGCGGCTTTTTTTTCACAGTTGGCATGATCAATCAGCAAGGTCTCCTGATTATTCAGAGCCTCATCGATCCAGGCATCCGGTGTTGCACACCCGAGAAAGCCATTAATCTCAGCCAATACATCTTTCACGCTCATAAACCATCCTCAATCATGGTTTCCAGCACCGCCCGGGCATTGCCTTCAATCGGCACGGCTTTCTGAGTTTCCGAATCCATCAGGCAGAAAGTGACCACCGCATCGGCAATCAGCGTGGTTGCCTCACCGTTTTCCAGCAAACGGACTTCCTGCACCATCTGCGCACTTTTATTACCGATTTTTTCCATCCGTGTGCTGATACGGATAACTTCACCCGCATACGCCGGACGACGGTAACTGATGTTGATATTGGCCACGACAAAAGCCAGATTCTGCGCTTCAAATAGCTGAATAAACTGATGACGGTCGAAGTAATCCCAACGCCCCTCTTCCAGAAACTCCAGATAGCGGCCGTTGTTTACATGGTGGTAGATGTCGAGGTGATAACCCCGGACTTTGATATCGACGGACATACAACGTCCTCACAGAAAAGGCGGCGATTTTAATCAATCGGGCCGCCGAGTGCCAGCCGCTCTTGCTCCAACGCTTTTTGGCCCAAGCCCGCTATCTGAGGTCTCAGCGGCCGCTTTGCCAGCGTAAATCGTGCAGGTTAAACCCCAAAGGCACATCGGTTCGCAGCCTTGCCAGAACCCGCGTCAGCAATGCCGTCGGCCAATGCTCATTCAGCGCGTTACGTACTTTGGTATCACACTGCTCACGCTGCACCAGCAACACATCCAGCGATCCGAACTGATCCAGCAGATGCCCTGCAGTTTTCGGTCCGATGCCCGCCACGCCGGGCAAATGATTGGTGCTGTCGCCGGTCAGCGCCCAGAAATCGGCCAGTTGCTGGGGTTTGAGGCCAAATTTCTGCTCAACCATCAGCTCATCCCAGGTAAAACGGTCAAAATGATTACGTACACTCAGGCGTGGATTCACCAGCTGGCAGAAGCCTTTATCGGTCGACAGAATCGTCACCTGCAGACCGGCAAAAGCAGCTTTACTCGCCAGTGTGGCCATCACGTCATCGCCTTCCCAACCGGCCAGATCGAGGCAAAACACGCCTGACTGCTGAAAATAACGCTGCATATCGGCCAGATCGTGCTGCAAGGCTTCTGGCATCGGTGGTCGGCCCAGCTTGTAATCCGGCCATAATTCATGGCGCCAGGTCTGGCATTTCTGCTCAAATACCATCGCCACATGGGTAGCCTTGGCGTATTCCGCATTACGCGCAATGGCACTTAAACAACGGCTGCGGGTTGCCTCCAGCGGTAATTCGGTGTCGGCTGCCGCCGCATAAATACGGCGGATCAGGTTCATTGCATCAACAATTAACAGGTGCATTACTTTTCCTCAGCGTCCACATGCTCAGCAGCATCCGATTGCTGTTGCGCCTGCCACAATGCGGCATAGGCACCGCCGGCAGCCAGCAATTGCTGGTGGGTGCCCTGCTCGACCACCTGACCATTCTCCAGCACCGCAATACAATCAGCATCAACGACGGTCGATAAACGGTGAGCAATAATCAGCGCCGTATGACCACGCGCCACTTCACGGATTTCGGCCATAATGCCACGCTCGGTATGGGAGTCGAGTGACGAAGTCGCTTCATCAAACACCATAATTGCCGGGCGTTTAAGCAGCATACGGGCAATGGCGATGCGCTGTTTTTCACCGCCGGACAATTTCAGCCCACGCTCACCAACTAGGGTATCCATACCATCCGGGCATTCATTCACCAGTTTCTGTAAATGCGCCATACGGATCACCTCGGCAAGTTCAGTATCTGTTGCCTCGGGGCGGGCGTACAGCAGGTTATTTTTCAGCGTATCGTTAAACAGCACCGTATCCTGTGGCACGATGCCCAGTGCCTGCCTTAATTGTTGCTGCGGCACCGACTGTATGGGCTGACCATCAATCAGAATCTCGCCCTGCTGTGCATCGTAAAAACGGAATAATAATTTGGTCAGGGTCGATTTACCGGCACCGCTGGAACCAACCACCGCCAGTGTTTTTCCGGCATCCAGGGTTAAATTCAGGCCGCGTAAAATAGGCCGCTCCGGCTGGTAAGCAAACTGAAGATTACGGAATACCACTTCACCCTGGCCGACCTGCAGGGTTTCCGTGCCGTTATCTTTGACCGCTGACTGCTCATCCAGCAGCTCAAACATACGCTCGATATTGGCCATCGACGCTTTAATTTCGCGATAAACAAAACCCAGAAAATTCAGCGGTACAAACAGCTGGAACATAAAGGCATTCACCAGGGTAAAGTCACCCAGAGTCATGCGGCCAATCAGTACATAGTAGGCTGCGAATAACAGCATTGAGCCCATCGCGACACTGACAATCAGTGCCTGCCCGCTGTTCAGACTGAACAGCGAAAAGCGGTTCATACGCCGCGCCTGCTCCCACTGCGCAAGCGAGCTGTCATAAGCCTCAGCTTCGCGCTGCTCGGCGGTAAAATATTTGACCGTTTCATAATTCAGCAGGCTGTCTAGGGCGCGGGCATGGGTGGTGGAATCCATACGGTTGGCTTCACGCACATAATGGGTACGCCATTCTGTGACTTTTACCGAATAGGCCACATAAGCCACGACCGCCACAGCGGTAATTATGCCGAACACCGGCGGGTAGTTGGCCAGCAACAAGCCGATTACCAGAAACAACTCGAGGAAGGTCGGAATAATATTGAAGATCATAAAGCGCAGCAGAAAACTGATACCGTTGGTGCCACGCTCAATATCACGCTGTAATGCGCCGGTCTGGCGGTTTAAATGAAATTCCAGGCTCAGGGTATGCAAATGCTCAAACACCTTCAGCGCCATGCGCCGCATGGCCCGCTCGGTTACCCGGCCAAACAATAAATCACGCACCTCGCCCATAAAAACGTTTAAAAAACGCACGGCGCCATAAGCCAGCAATAAAGCCAGCGGAAACCATAACCACCAGTCCGCCGGATTAATGGCCTGTTTGTCGACTGCACTCAGGTGATCGACCTGATATTTCAGCAGAAACGGCATCGACACACTGGCCAGCTTCGCCCCCACCAGACACAACAAAGCCGCAAGAACGCGCCAGCGATGCTCCATCAGATACGGCCATAGGGTTTTCACCCAGTGCCAGCCGCGGTAACGGTCCGGAGGAGTATCGGGCAGCGACTGGGAAGATTTCATCGAATTGTTACTCTATTCTGGTAAAGAGGACGGCTGAGCAGAATAAGGATGCAGCCAACGTGATTCAACGGATTTACCAAATTAATAAAGCCCTGCCCGAACTGACCGAACTGGAACAACTCATTGAGCAAGGCCGCCATCATCTGCGGGTATCCGTTCCTGCTCATATCCAACAGGGTTCATTCAGGTTGCCGTTTTATGTGCTGGAAATGGGCGCCACCACACCATTGGCTCCGACACTGGCACTGATCGGCGGCGTACATGGTATCGAACGTATTGGCAGTCAGGTGATTTTATCGTTCCTACGTACCCTGCTGCGCCGCCTCGACTGGGACCCTACCGCCATGGAAATGCTGGCCCAGATCCGGCTGGTGGTTATTCCGATCGTGAATCCCGGCGGCATGTGGAATAACAGCCGCGCCAACCCTAACGGCGTTGATTTAATGCGTAATGCGCCGGTCGATGCAATTGGCAGCACACCCTTTCTGGTCGGCGGACAGCGCATCAGCCGTCACCTGCCCTGGTATCGCGGACGCAAAGGCGAACCTATGGAGACAGAGAGTCAGGCCCTGATCGACAGCATCCGCGCCAGTCTGAAATATCAGAAACACTGCATCACCCTCGATTGCCATTCAGGGTTTGGCTACAAAGACCGCATCTGGTTTCCCTACGCCAAAAGCACCGAACCCTGGCCCGGACTGCCGGAAGCCTGCGCCCTGACACAATTGTTTGAACACAGCTACCCCAGCCATAACATGTACCTGTTTGAGCCTCAGGCGCACAGTTACACCACCCATGGCGATCTGTGGGATTACCTGTATGACGACTACATGGCACAGCAACCTGATGGCCTTTATCTGCCGCTGACACTGGAAATGGGTTCCTGGCTGTGGGTGAAAAAAAATCCGCGCCACCTGTTCCGTTACCACAGCCTGTTTAATCCGATTCTGCCGCACCGGCATCAGCGCATTCTGCGCCGCCATTTCACTCTGATTGAGTTTTTAATGTCAGCAGTGCGAAGCATGCCCACCTGGGCACCTGACAACGCTGCCGATAAACAGCAGCTGTACCAGCGTGCCTGCGACCGCTGGTATCCATACAACCGTAGCGGCCCCAACCTCTGAAGCGGAACTTTCAGCCCCGGCGCTTGCCCGAAATAGCGCCCGGCCAGTGTCACGCCAGCAAATACACCACAAACACATCACAGCGCCGCAGAAACATCGTATGATAGCGGCCTTTATCTGATCACTAACGGAAAGCGCTAGTCACATGTCTGTATTCCGCCCTCTGCTTACTGCCTCTGCCGCTCTGACGATGCTGGCAGCCACCACCGTCCATGCCGAACTGAACGCCAATCTGGGTCTGACTTCAGAATACGTTCGCGATGGTGTCAGTCAGACCGGTGGCAATGCAGCCCTGCAGGGCGGCCTGACCTTCCGCCATGACAGCGGTTTTTACACCGGCCTGTGGTCTTCTGGTCTGGACCGCAAAGGTGATCATGCCACCTACGAGCACGATGCCTTTGCTGGCCTGTATCTGCCGCTGAGTGATGGCATTGCGATGGATATTTCCGCGACCCGCTACACCTTTGCCGGCGACGCCAGCATTCAGGATCAGGCCTACAGTGAAGGAACGCTGCGCCTGCTGGTCGACGATGCCCTGACACTGGGCTGGCGCCACAGCGATTCCTATCTGGATTCAGGATTTGCCAAACGCAGTCTGGAACTGGGTTACACCATCCAGACCGATAGCTTTTCGATTGAGTTTTTTACCGCCCAGCACCGCTATCTGGAAATCAACGACGACTTTAATTTTGGCGGCGGACACAGTGATGATTACTGGCAATTCCGCGTCGGCGTTGAACGCAGCTACGGTCCGTACGACTACCGTCTGAGCATCGACCGCACCAATCTCAGTTCAGATTACGATGCCGGCACCACACTGCAGTTCAGTGTGCACCGCTATTTCAACTTCTGGTAACGGAATAACCTGATATGCGCATGGATGCTCAGCAGGACACTCAACAATCCCAGCCCGAATGGGTACTGATCCGCGGCCTGATCCGCAGCCGCTTTCACTGGGGTGCCTTTCCCGACCAGTTGCTCAGCCAATTACAACAGCAGCAACTGGCACCATCGGCATTACTGTTGCCGGAGCTGGCTGGTAATGGCGAGCGCTTCCGCGATAAAACCCCCTTCAGCATTCATAATATGATGCTCGATATCCGCCATCAGGTGCAGAAACTCAGTCCGGACAATACCCGTCCGCGGGTTCTTGTCGCCATTTCGATGGGCGCGATGATCGCCAGCGAATGGGCACGCTGCTATCCGCAGGAAGTCGCCCGCCTGCACCTGATTAATACCAGTTTCAGTAATTTTTCGACGCCCTGGCAGCGGATGAAAATCCGGCCATTATTAGGATTTCTGCGCAGTTTACGCAGTTCAGACAAGCTTGAAGCCGCCATTCTGAAGTGGACGCTGAATATGAAAGACAGCGAATGCCTGCTGCCGCTGTGGTGTGATTATGCTGCCGCTCATCCGCTGTCATTACGCAACGGCCTTGCCCAGTTACTGGCCGCCAGCCACTTCCACGGCCCGGCTCAGGCGCCACTGCAGGATGCTTTTTTCTATAACAGTCTGGCCGACCGTCTGGTAGATGCAGCCTGTACACGCCGCATTGCCGAACGCTGGCAGAAAAATCTGCTCAGCCACCCCAGGGCGGGGCACGACCTGCCGATGGATGATCCGGATTGGTTAATTCAGCAGATTATTGCGAACGAGCAGACATCCATGGCACACAAAGATCCGTCTCAGCTTCCGCGCCCCGCTGTCGCTGACATAAGCCACTGAACACGGGCGCAGTGATGTTCAGCAAAGCATCACTGCCCTGTAAATGAACATCGACCCCACGCGGGAACTGCACCTCGCCGTTATCGGCAACGCCTGATGGAAAACTCAGCACGTTGCGGTAGTACCCCAGAAGCTCCGCACCTTCGAACACCAGCAGGCTGAAAAACTGCTCGTAATCATCACCGCGCACCCGCTCAAGACCAATCAGCGTGCGCTGATCCAGCCGGCCAAAGTAATAAAACGACATAACGTGATCGTTCGGGCTGTCATCGAGCAAGGCCGAGTTGCGGGTATAGAGATAACGCTCGACCCACTCAGGCGTTACCTGAGCGGCCTGATTCGCGGTTTCAGCGCTGACCATTTCAGACGCGACCGCTTCAGCAACAGTCGCCGGAGTAACCAGCAACTGCCAAAACAGAAGTGCAAACAGCGTGGCAAAACGTGGCAGAAAGGCCATCCCGCTTTCTGCGCCCCGCCGGGGGGAGAAGTTACCCCGGCCTGACCGGGACAACAGAGTGAACGGCAACAGCATCCGCCAGCAACTCCTGTTCAATAACGGTTCAATCTACCCTTTGACAGCCATCCTGCAGCATCCGTCCGATGCCACAGTGCAACGGTTCAGGGCTGCGTCAGTTCCAGCTTGGTGCCCAGATATTTCTCCAGATCCGGCAGTACGAACGCATCATCTTCGGAAATAAAGCTGACCGACACCCCTTTTGCCCCGGCACGCCCGGTACGGCCGATACGGTGCACGTAATCTTCCGGGTCTTCAGGCAGGGTGTAGTTGATCACATGGCTGACGCCGTCAACGTGGATACCGCGACCGGCAACATCCGTTGCCACCAAAATGCGAACGTGGCCGGAACGGAAACGTTCCAGTGTTCGGATACGTTTTTCCTGCGCCACTTCACCCGACAACAGCACCGCCACATGGCCGTTTTTGTTGAGTTTGTCACACAGGTTACGGGTCAGGTCACGACGGTTGGCGAAGATAATACAACGCTCCGGTTTTTCGTCGGCCAGAACCCGTTCCAGTTGTTTGTATTTGTCGCTCTCAGCAACCAGATAGCAGCGTTGTTCCACCCGATCGGTCGCGACCTGTTCAGGCTCAATAACCACTTCCAGCGGGTCCGTGGTCCACTGATCAATCAGGATGCGCACATCGTAGTTGAAGGTGGCGGAGTACAGCAGCGTCTGACGCTGATCTTTGGTGGGCGTGGCGCGGACAATACGGCGCACATCCGGAATAAAGCCCATATCGAGCATACGGTCGGCTTCGTCCAGCACCAGCACTTCAACCTGATCGAGGAACACATCCTGACTGCGCATAAAGTCAATCAGACGGCCCGGCGTTGCCACCAGAACATCGACCACATGGTTACGCAGCTGTGCACGTTGCTTCTCGTAGTCCATACCACCAACGATGGTTACAACGTTCAGGCCGGTGTATTTCGCCAGACCTTCCGCGTCTTTACCGATCTGCATTACCAGTTCACGGGTCGGCGCGATTACCAGGGCACGGGGCTCGCTGGCAAAACGCTCTTCCGGCTTAACAGTAAGCAAACGGTTGAGAATGGTGAGCAGAAACGCCGCCGATTTTCCGGTACCGGTCTGCGCCTGTCCGATGGTATCGCGGCCACGCAGTGCGGCTGGCAGACTTTCCGCCTGAATCGGGGTGCAGTACTGGAAGCCCAGTGCATGAATACCGCGCATCACGGAATCCGGCAGATCCAGATCGTGGAAACGGGTTTTAGCCGGGTCAACGTCTACTTTGAAGTCATCGATGGACCATGGTGTATCGTCAATGGCCGGGCGCTGCTGGTCGTGCTTGCCGCGCGTCTGGGACTTTTTGTTGTCCGCCTGACCGCCATGGTGAGGCAGATGGGCCGCTTTGTGGGTGTCTTTGGCTGGCTGATTGCTTTTTTTACCGCCACGTTTGGCGTTTTTATTGTCTTTTGCGCTGAGATCCGCGGGCTTTTTCGCCCCTCGGCCCTGCGTTGCGGGCTTACTGCCCGATCCCTGTTTTCCGGCCGGTTGTTTCTTACCGGTTACGGCCTGCAAAAATTTCTTTAACAAAAGCTACTCCGCTTCTAAATTCGTTCCGGTGCAAACAAGTGCACACCAAATAGTGACTGGCGCTGATAATAATCTAACAGCGCCTTTTTTAATACTTCTGCCCGTGGTGGCAGGCCGTGTTCGAGGTAATAGCAGGCCTGAACCCAAACCTCCTGGCGAAAACGCGCAAGCCCGGTTTCTACTGCGGCGGGATCACCATTCAGGTTGTCAGTGCTGACATAAAAGCGCCGGCCACAGGCCTCCGACAGAATCCACTCTACCGCCTGAGGTTTTACCTCCACCTGCTCAAAGGCGCGCTGCTGCTCTGCGCTGCGGCCATCCGGTTCATACCAGTAGCCAAAATCGACCTGTTTGCGCCGCTCCGGCCCGGCAATGCACCAGTGGCTGATTTCATGCAGCGCCGACTCATAAAAACCATGGGCAAAGATCAGCCGGTGCTGCGCATGCTGGTCATCAGCCGGCAGATAAATGGGCTCGTCGCCACCAGCCATCAGCAGGGTATTTTCTGTCTCCTGAAACAGACCGTTAAACAGCCGCATCAGGTCGTTGATATCGAGTGGAATCGTCATAAACCAATAACAATGAATTCACAGAACAGCACTGGTCTGTACCGCACTTTCAGGGCAAAATGCGCAGCTTCTCAACAGTGCATTTTTGTATTCGCAGCCAGCGCTGTTGTCCCCTGCGACCCTATTGCCTGCTCAGAACCCTGAGCTGCGCACGGACACTACCGGCATGACGTTCAAAGCTCAAGAAATAAGAGCCCTGCTTAAACTGACTTTTCCTATTCTGGCCACCCAGCTTGCGCAGATCGGCATGGGCACCGTTGACACCCTGATGTCCGGCTATGTCAGCACCCGCGATCTGGCCGCCGTCGCCATTGGTACCAGCCTGTGGCTGCCCACCTGGCTGTTTCTCGCCGGCGTTCTGGTGGCCTTATCGCCGCTCGCTTCCGGCCTGAACGCCGCGCGCCGTAACGACGAACTGCCCAATCTGCTGGCCGCGGCACTGTGGGTGGGGATCGTACTGGGCAGTCTGGCGGGGCTGTTGCTTGGGGCTGGCTCTTCCGCCCTGCCGCTGCTGGTGGATGATCCGGTTACTGCGCGTATTGCCGCGGAATACACTCTGGCGATTGCCTTTGGCATGCCCGGCGCCGGCGTGTTTCTGGCCTACCGTTTTTACGCCGAAGCACTGAACGAGCCGGGTCAGGTCACCCGCATCATGCTGACCGGCTTGCTGATGAACGTACCGGTTAATGCCATCTTTGTTTACGGCCTGTTTGGCATGCCGGAACTCGGTGGCGTGGGCTGTGGTATCGGTTCCAGCCTGATCTTTGCTGGCATGGCCATCGCCATGGCACGCAACACCCGTAAGAAGCGCTTACCGGCAGAATACCCTCTGTGGCGCCATGTGTTGCGCCCGGTGAAGGCTCAGGTAAAAGAAATGCTGCAGATTGGCGTACCCATTGGCGTGGCGATCTTCTTTGAAGTCAGTCTGTTCTCCGTGATTGCCCTGTTCCTGACCGAGCTGGGCCCGACCATTGTTGCCGGCCATCAGGTGGCGCTGAACCTGTCGTCGCTGACCTTTATGATTCCGCTCAGTCTGGGCATGGCCTTAACCGTACGCGTGGGCCACTGGCTGGGTTCCGGCCAGTATGTTCTGGCGCGGCGCACCGCCTGGATTGGCATCGGTCTGAATTTTGGAATTTCGATGTTTAACGCCAGCGTGATGGTGCTGTTTGCTGCCAGTATCGCCCGTCTCTACTCGCCAGACCCGGCCGTAGTCTCCACCGCCGCTGGTCTGCTTTTATTTGCCGCAGTGTTCCAGTTATCGGATGCGATCCAGGTCGCAGCAGCCGGTGCTCTGCGCGGGTATAAAGATACCGTCGCCGTGATGCTGATTACCTTTGTTGCTTACTGGCTGATCGGCCTGGGCCTTGGTTACTGGCTCGCCTTCGGTGAGCGGATGAGCATGGGAGCCGAAGGTTTCTGGACCGGCCTGGTGGTCGGATTAAGCGCTGCCGCCGTCGCATTGGGCTATCGTTTGTACAGGGTCAGTCATCGTCCGGATACGCAAACCGATACTCAGCCAGCCAGCTAAACAGACTCCCAGCCAGACACCGGGCCAGATATCCGGTCCGGCGGTCCGAGGGCTCGCGGTTACGACATGACGACCTGAAATCCACTACACAGGAGCCGCAGGTTGTCTTATTCACTGAAGTACAGACTTAGCTATTGGTTTAACTATCCGCGCCGCTGGCTGAGACGTTTATTATTGCTGACCGGGGCGCTGTTCTGGCTGCTGCTGTTATCTTCTGTCGCCTGGCTGAACTGGCTGTTACAGGATGTGCCGGACGCTGCGCAGCTTAATATGAAGAATTTGCAGCAACAGGCCATCAACCGTACAGAGCAACGCCTTGAACAGGCCAGCGGCATTGACGTGATTACCCCTCAATGGCTGCCACTGGATGCTATCAGCCGCAATCTGGTGTATGCCGTGGTACTAAGCGAGGATGCCGATTTTTTCAGCCATCAGGGCATCGATTATGACGCCCTGCTCGCCGCACTGGGCGAAAATATCAAACAGCGCGAATGGAAATACGGCGCCAGCACCATCAGCCAGCAGACCACTAAAAACCTGTTTTTCGACAACCAGAAAACCCTGACGCGCAAATTTCAGGAGCTGGTTGCTACCCGCCATCTGGAACAGGCGCTGAGCAAAAATCAGATTCTGGAGTTGTACCTGAATATGGCCGAATTCGGCCCCAACCTGTATGGCATCGCCGCTGCCAGCCATTACTATTTCCGCAAACCCGCCGCCGGGCTGAACGCTGCCGAAGGCGCTTTTCTGGCCCTGCTGCTGCCATCGCCACGGCGCTATCACTACACACTGGTGCAGAACGGCAACTGGTCTCCGAGCCTGCGTAAAAAAATGCAGCGCATTCTGCGCGATATGCGCTTTAAGGATTACATCAGCAGCGAGCAGTACGACGACTTCCGCAGCTGGCGTTATGCGGGGCTGCCAGACGACTGAGCCTGACTGCAGTAATCCATAGCCAACATGATAAACTGCCGGTTTTTCTGCCCGCCCACACAGTCCGGATTACCATGAGCATCAGCATTTCATCTTCTGCCTCACCGCGCATTGCCGTGATCGGTGCCGGCCCTGCCGGTCTGATGGCCGCCGAACGCATAGCCCGACAGGGTCTGGCCGTTGAGGTGTTTGATGCCATGCCCAGTGTGGCGCGCAAATTCCTGCTCGCCGGTGTCGGCGGTATGAACATTACCCACGCCGAAGATTACGCAGATTTTGTCAGCCGTTACGGCAACGCCAGCCACTGGCTGCGGCCGATGCTGGATGATTTTACCCCGGATAATCTGCGCAGCTGGATTCATGAGTTGGGCATCGAAACCTTTGTCGGCACCTCCAACCGCGTGTTCCCCAAAGATATGAAAGCCGCCCCGCTGTTACGCGCCTGGCTGCACCGTCTGCGCAGCCAGGGCGTCAGTATTCATCCGCGTCATCACTGGCAGGGCTGGCAGATGGAAAACGGCAAACAAATCTGGTGTTTCAGCACGCCAGAGGGCGAAAAGCACCAGCAGTTCGATGCGGTGGTACTGGCCTTAGGCGGCGCCAGCTGGCCTCGTCTTGGCTCCGACGGTCAGTGGTGCGATCTGCTGACACAACAGGGCGTCAGCATTGCACCGCTGCTACCCAGCAACTGTGGTTTCGAGTTGCCCTGGAGCAACTTTATCCGCGAGCGTTTTGGCGGCACGCCACTGAAAAACATTGCCTTATCGCTGACCGACATCCATGGCCAGCCATGGTGCCGTAAAGGCGAATTTATCGTCAGTCAGTACGGTATCGAAGGCAGTCTGGTCTATGCCCTGAGTGCCCCGCTGCGCGATCTGATGCTGAGCAATCAATCAGACAAGCCGGCGCGACTCTCGCTCGACTGGCTGCCACAGAACAGCCATGAACAGGTCCTCAGTAAGCTGCAGCAACCACGTAAAGGCATGAGCTTCGCCAATATACTGCGAAAAAAACTGAACCTGCCGGCAATCACCAATGCATTACTGAAAGAGTGCTGCCCGGAGCTTGATCTGCACGATCATCAGGCTGTCGCCAGCGCGTTAAAATCCATGCCATTGCCCTGCCCGACCGCCACGCGCCCGATCGCCGAAGCCATCAGCAGTGCCGGAGGTGTTACACAAAACGCCGTCAATGAAGGTCTTATGCTGAGCGCCCTGCCCGGTGTTTTTGTTGCCGGGGAAATGCTCGACTGGGAAGCGCCGACCGGTGGATATTTATTAACGGCCTGTTTTGCCAGCGGTAAGCGTGCCGGTGATGGTGTCTGCAACTGGCTTGCCAGCCACAGCGAATAATGCGGAAAGATAACGCCGGGGCTTCTCTCCACAGCAACCAATGCTAAAGTTTGAAGATAAAAGAGCGCAACCAATACAGCACGACACCACATACCACAACACAGGACCCGTTGAATGGAAAACAGCTACAGCCATCTGGTGCATATTCAGAGTCACGACGAACTGCGCCTGTATGAGCTGATCCCCAATGTTGTCTGGATTTTTGATCTCGACCGTCACGGCTGGTGGTGGGGCAATCAGGCGGCCATTGATTTCTGGGGGCTGAAGACCGTCGACGAACTGATTAATAAAGATCTGTCCGGTGACACCCAGGGTGCCAAAGACCGCACCGCACAGACCTTCGAACTGGCGGCCCGTCAGGGGCTGACCATCGATCCCTGGACCACCTACCCTAACGGCAAGCCAAAAACCCTGCATATGATGCACCGCGCCGTGTTGCTCGGCCCGCAAAAACATCGGGGCATCATTGCCTATATCAACGAAGAAGTGAATCTGGGCGAAACACCGGAAAATCTGCTGCTGGTCGAAGCCATGCGTTACACCAATGTACTGGTCACAAGCTTTACCTTTGACGGCGCCATGGTAATCGAAAACCCGGCAGCAACGGAGGCCTATAAACAGATTAATACAGCGGCACTGACGGATGGTATTACGGAATTTTCTGCACGTTTTGCCGACCCGGCAGAAGGCGCCCGTTGTCTGGAAAAAGCCATCGCCGAGCGGGGCGGCCGCTGGACACACCGCATGCAAACCTCTGCCGGACTGCGCGACCATACGCTGGATATCCGCATTACCCGCCACCCGCTGAGTGGTGATTTTCTGATCCTGATGTCGGAATACGATGTTACCTCACTGCACAAAGCCCTGCAGGATGCCCGTGACGCACAGGAAAAACTGCAGCAGATGGCCTACTACGAAGCTCTGACCGGACTGCCGACCTTACATTTATTTCAGGATATGGCCCGCGCGCAGCTGACTCATGCGCAGCGGATGAAAGAAAAACTGGCCGTTATGTTTATCGACCTCGACGGTTTTAAAAACGTCAACGACAGCTATGGCCACGAAACCGGCGATCAGGTGCTGAAAAATGTGGCACAGCGCCTGAAAGATAATCTGCGTGCTTCCGATCTGCTTGCGCGTTTTGGCGGCGATGAATTTGTCGCCCTGCAACTTGATGTAAAAAGCGCCGATGATGCCATCCTCTTTGCCAAGAAAATTATTAAAGTTCTGGCTGAGCCCATAGCGACCCAACAAGGCAATATCACAATCGGCGCCAGCGTGGGTATCGCCCTTTATCCGCAACACGGACAAGATCTGAAAACACTGATCAACAAGGCCGACAAAGCCATGTACCGGGTAAAGCATGCGGGCAAAAACGGTGTCCGGCTGGCCTCCGGCGATGAGTAATGACAGGAGTTAAGCCAGGATCTGATAACACTAATTAAACAGGCCCCAACAGGCACAGGGAGGATTTATGCAAGACAGTGCTTCACCCTGCACCCGTAACTGTTGCCTTAATGATCAGGATATTTGTCTGGGCTGCTACCGTTCACTGCGTGAAATTCTTTTTTGGCAATCGGCCAGTGCGGAAGAAAAGCAGATGATTCTGCGCAATTGCGCAGAACGGAAACAGAAATCAGGAAAATAAAAAGACACAAAAAAAGAAAAGTACCCACTGATTATTCAGCGGGCGTTTTCGTACGACGCATTAAGGGCAAGGATTGGAATGCACTTTATGAATGGCGTTAATACGTTCAAGTATCTCCGCCGTTAATACCACATCCGCCGAATCAATATTTTCCTGCAACTGTTCCATAGTGGTTGCGCCAATAATATTCGAAGTCACAAAACCCTGCTGAGTAACAAAGGCCAGCGCCAGAGTCACCGGACTGATTCCCAGATCCGCTGCCAGGTCGACGTATTTCTGTACCGCCTGTTCCGCATGCTCACCCTTATAGCGGCTGAAACGTTCGAACAAGGTGATGCGCCCTTTAGGCGGAAGCTGGCCGTTCAGGTATTTACCACTGAGCACACCAAAGGCCAGCGGCGAATATGCCAGCAAACCAACCTGTTCGCGGTGAGAGACTTCCGCCAGGCCAACTTCATAGCTGCGGTTCAGCAAATTATAAGGATTCTGAACGCTCAGAGGTCGCGCCCACTGATTCTGATCAGCAATCTGCAGCACCTTCATCGTGCCCCAGGCGGTTTCGTTCGACAGACCGTAATGGCGGATTTTACCTTCGTTAATCAGTTCCTGCAGCGCGCTCAGTGTTTCTTCCAGCGGTGTGCTTTCCAGCTCCTGATGTTCGTAGCCCAGCTTGCCAAAAAAATTGGTTGGCCGTGCCGGCCAGTGCAGCTGATACAGATCGATATAATCGGTCTGTAAACGTCGCAGACTGTTTTCTACGGCTTCACGGATATGTGCACGGGTTAATTGTGGACCATTGCGCAGATGAGTCATCCAGTCACCCGGGCCCGCTACTTTACTGGCCAGAATAACCTTGTCGCGGTTTCCGCTTTTAGCAAACCAGCTGCCGATGTACTGCTCAGTACGCCCCTGGGTTTCGCCCTTCGGCGGTACCGGATACATCTCAGCGGTATCGAAGAAATTAATACCACGCTCCAGCGCATAATCCATTTGCTCATGTGCTTCCACTTCCGTGTTCTGCTCACCCCAGGTCATGGTCCCCAGACAGAGTTTGGTTACCTGTAAATCGCTGCTACCCAATGGTCGCTTTTGCATCCGTTATTCTCCGCTGCCAGTTTAATGGCCGCATTATGAAGAACTGAGCAGCAACTGATAACCCTGAACGCCTGAACACCCTATGCAGGAAATATGAACAGTAGACTTTTACTGAAACTTAAAAACAAAGATAACGGTATAAAAATTATCAAGCCACAACGGCCGACATACACACCCCCTCAAGCCCTGACGAAACCTATCCCGGGTTACAGATGCTCAAAATATAACGGTATAAAAAATAAGCCGAGTGGCGATAAACGACCGTTGCCTACCAAGCACTTGCTTGGTAAGTTGATTTTAATAACGATATTTAAATAACAGCAACCGGCCACGCAGGCCGGTACCACGCACACCATGGGGACGCTTTATGCCGTATCAATCCACGCTGCGCGCCGGCATCTTTGCCGGCAAAACCTTAATTGTTTCCGGAGGCGGCAGTGGCATTGGCCGCTGCACTGCCCACGAACTGGCTTCTCTGGGCGCCAACGTTGTGCTGATCGGGCGCAACGAAGACAAACTGCACAGGGTATTGGGCGAAATTCTGGAAGATGGCGGTCAGGCCTGCTGCTACAGCCTGGATATCCGCGACGAAGAAGCCGTGACCGCCACCATTGCCACCATTGTGGCTGAGCACGGCCCGATAGCCGGTCTGTTTAATAACGCCGGCGGCCAGTTCCCCTCCCCGCTCGAGTTTATTAATAAAAAAGGCTTTGAAGCGGTGCTGAATACCAACCTTACCGGTACCTTTCTGATGATGCGCGAAGTCTATCGTCAGTCGATGCAGAAACACGGTGGCGCCATCGTCAATATGACCGCCGACAACCTGAACGGCATGCCGGGTATGGGGCATTCCGGGGCTGCCCGTGCCGGGGTGGAAAACATCACAAAAACCGCGGCCTGGGAATGGGGGAAAAGCGGCGTACGGGTTAATGCCGTCGCACCAGGCTGGGTTGCCTCCAGTGGCTTTGATACCTACAGCCCGGCAATGCAGAAAACCATCCGCAACCTGCGCCATCACGTACCGCTTAAACGCATCGCGACCGAAGCCGAAATCAGTTCTGCTGTCTGTTTTTTATTAAGCGAAGGCGCCAATTTTATCAGCGGTGTCTGTCTGCGTGTCGATGGCGGTTCATCGATGGGTTCGGCACCGGCCATTATTCCGCTGCCGGATAAACCTGCCACCAACAGCGAATCATTCAACGGTTTTCATCGCTATGAATTACCCGATGTGCTGAAAAATAACGACTAACGGAAGGAATCTCATATGCTGACGTTTGACTCGCTGCGATTAGCCAGCCCCTATTACAACGACAACCATGCCGAATGGCGCAGCCAGCTGCGTAAATTTGTCGAACGCGAAATCATGCCCCATGTCGACGACTGGGAAGAAGCCTGTGATTTACCGCAAGCACTGTGGCATAAAGCGGCCGAGGTCGGCCTGCTGCAACTGGGCTATCCGGAACAATACGGTGGTCTGACTGAAGGCACCGATATTTTTCATACCATTATTGCTGTGGAAGAACTCAGCCGTACCGGCGCCGGTGGTATTTATGCCACGTTAATGGTGCATGGTATTGGCCTGCCGCCGGTCGTGCATTTTGGCAGTGATTATTTAAAAGACATGGTGATTCCAGCGGTATTAAGTGGCGAAAAACATATTTCATTAGCCATTACCGAACCCGGCGGCGGCTCAGATGTCGCCAACCTCAGCACCAGCGCCGTGCGTGATGACGACCACTATATTATTAACGGCAGCAAAACCTTTATTACCGGTGGTATACGTGCCGACTGGTACACCGTTGCCGTGCGTACCGGCGGCGAAGGTGTGGGCGGTATTTCCATGATTTTAGTGCCGGCCGACGCCGCAGGTTTCAGCCGTACGCCATTAAATAAAAAACAGGGTTGGTGGTGTTCGGACACAGCGACCTTGTATTTCGATAATGTACGGGTACCGGCCAGTTATTTAATTGGCGCTGAAAATCAGGGGTTTATGCCCATCGTACATAATTTTAATAATGAACGGCTGGCGTTAACCGCCGGTGCTTTAGCCAGTGCCAAAGTCTGTATCGAAGAAGCTGCCGCCTGGGCAAAAGAGCGTAAAACCTTTGGTAAACCACTCAGCAAACATCAGGTTATCCGCCATAAATTTGCCGAAATGGTGCGCCAGGTGAATGCAACCCAGGCTTATATGGACAGCTGCGCCTGGCAGATTCAGAACGGTAAAGCCAAACCCGCCGATATTGCCTTATTAAAGGTGCAGGCAACCATGGTGATGGAATTCTGTGCCCGGGAGGCATTGCAGATATTAGGTGGTGCCGGGTATATGCGCGGTTGTAAAAGCGAGCGTATTTACCGTGAAGTACGGGTTAATGCCATTGGTGGCGGCTCGGAAGAAATTATGCGCGATCTGGCCGCCCGTCAGCTCGGTCTTTAAAGCACCGGCCTTTCAGAAACCTTCAGGCGTCGTCCGGCTTAATTGCCGGCGACGCAAAACAATAATCAGCATCAGCGCCATACAGGCCAGCGCCACCGCCAGTGGAAACAGCAGCGTAACCCAGGAATAATGTTCCAGAGCTGCAACCACCAACAGATTACGTAATAAAAATAAGGCAAAAAAACCGAGCGACTCCGACTGCGGATACGCCCAGGCTTTACGCAGTGTCGGGCCAAAGCCCAATAAATCCACGGTGGTTAAAATAATAACCGCCATTAATGCAGAATCACTGAAATACCAGAATGGCAGCGACGATAAAGCCGCAATAAAAAATAACCAATCCAGTTTTGTGATAGCCAGATCACCCCGTTTTAAAAACGCCAGACAGGCGATAAACAATGTGATACTGGCCGACAAGCCTACCGCCCAGGCACCCGCCCCGCCGTTATCACTCAGTTGCGCGAAAAAAACCACCAGAGTGGTAATTCCCCAGATCACCCAGGAAAACACATGGGCCTTAATCGCACCGGTCAGAATTCCGCGGATATAAGGTAAAAAAGCACTGAAAGTAATGATCATCGCCAGAGCACTGGCGAGTACTTTAAAAGACATCATTATTCTTCATCCGGGTAATTCAGGGTCGGTTATAACGGCAATGCTGGCAATTCAAACAACCGGCGGCGATAGCGGTTAGCCAGCACACGATCCGGCAGAATATCAATCAGTTCAACCAGCCGTGCCTGCACCTGCTGATAGTCAGCGTCTTTTGCAAGCGAGGTAGACGCCTGCGGGTTGTCGTGGCAACGGGACTGTAAAAACTCCAGCAAGGACTCCAGGGCTGCCGGATAATCCCCCTCCGCGGCCAGTGCCGCCGAAAGCGCCAGTACCAACTGCCCCTGCTGCGCGTCCGGGTGCGCTAATTGCTGACGCAACACGCTGATATCATCCGCCGGCTGTTGCCACTGCTGGCGTTGTAACGCCAGCCGGGCCTGTGCCTGTTGCAGTTTCGGTTCGCGCAACACACTGAAATCGGCGGCGGCCAGCCAGCCTTCAGCCAGCTGAATCAAAGCACCACGTTCTGAACGCGGCAAGCAACCAAGCCCTTCCAGCAAGACATTCAGAATATCGGCCAGCATCAGTGCTGTACTGCCCTGTGCACCACAGGCAAGCTGGCAGGCCTGATTCAGACTGAATGCCGCCTGATCTGCATCAGCGGCAGCAAAGGCACGCTCTGCCTGCTGCAGACAGCCGGATATCAGAACACTCTCCTGCGCTGGCTGCCTGAGCCAGGGCTGAATAAAGGCGCGGATCTGTGATTCGGTAAGTGTCTGCTGAAAGCGATCAACCTCCATGCCGTTCTGCAGCAACAAGACCGCCGGCAAACCTTTAACCGCAAAGCGCTGCAGCAGCTCGGGTGACTGTTCTGCATCGACCTTGAACAACAGTATCTGCCCGTTAAGCTCCAGCACCAGCTTTTCCAGTAATGGCAGAATTGCCCGACAAGGCGCACACCAGCTGGCCCAGAAATCGAGCAACACAGGAACCCGGGCAGCGGCCAGCTGCGCGGTCAACTGCTCTTCGGTCAGCGATACAATCCAGGGAGGTTCTGCCAGAGCTGGCGCTGAGGGTTCCGTCATAGTGAACGCATAAGTGTCTGCAAAGCTGCGTATCCTAACGCTCTGGAGATTAAATGCCACAGCAGATAACCCAGTGAGCGACAAATACAGCCGGCACAATTCCGCGGATCAATAACCAGCACACGCCAAAAATATAACGGTATAAATTAATAAGCCATAGGCACAATATGCGGCAATCCTGAGGTATACTCGCCCCTACCCGGCCAAACCCAACCAGCAGCGAAAAGCCCCATGACCAAACCTGCACTTTCCAGCAACAAACATCCGGCTGGCACGCCGCTACCGGCCAGTTCAGCAAAGAATATCTGGCTGGCCCTGCTGGTCAGTGTCTGGCTGCTGGCAACCCTGGCCGGCTTATGGTGGTTTCAGCAGCAGAATGTCCGCCCCTTTGTGAGCAACAACGACGATACCCGTTTCTGGCAGGCCAGCCAGGTCGGCCAGATGCTGCAGCCATTACTGCAACTATTACCACCGTCTGCGGTCCCGGAAGGCACAGACAAGCCCGTGCTTTTACTGCATTTCTGGAACCCCGATTGTCTGTGCAACCAACTCAGTCAGCGCCATTTTGATGGCCTGATCAGTCAGTTTAACCCCGGGCAGTTACGTATCGTGGTGATTGCCGCTCCGGGCACCAGTGATGAACAGCTACAGAATTTCCGCCAGCTGAACGGTGCGCGAATGGAGGTGATTCGCCAGCCCCTGGGCCTTGATTTGCCCCTGCCCAGCAGTCCGGCACTGGCTTTGTTAAGCCCGCAAGGTGAACTGGGTTATTTTGGCGCCTACGGCTTCGGCGCTCTGTGCACCGTCGCCAATGATGACTTTTTCCCGAATATTGTGCGCGAACTGGGCACAAAGGGTTACGGCCCTTTTGCTAACGTAGCGGGTGATGGCTGCTTCTGCGCCTGGCCGGCACAGAAGCAGTAATCACTGCAATGCCCGGCTGAACCCCGCTGGTTCAGTCCCTGCCCGCGCGCAGTTGGCGGCGAACCTTAGCCATGGCATGCAGTAACTGACGCTGTTGTTTTTGTATCTGGTGTTTATCCACCTGCGGCTGATACAGGCTGCGGTTAATCTCTCCGGCCAGCCAGCGCAGCAAGCTCTGCTGCTGCGGGCAATGCTGCTCAAGACGCTGCAGATAACTGCCTGCTGTTTCTCCAGCCTGCGGCTCTACCCCCAGTTTTTGCCCTTTTTCCTGCAACCGCTGCCAGCTGCGCATAAAAGGTGACAAGGGCACCGGGCGCTGGCGCCACCAGACAACCAACGAAGCCAGCAGGAAGAAACCGCCAAAGCTGCCACCCAGCACATAAAGTCCCTGCTGGTAGTCTTCCAGCCCCAGCCAGCCATTAAGAAAACTCTTTTGCCGCTTGCCGTCATACGACAGCACCCACAGCTGCCAGTAATAGTTCAGGCTGTCCATTTCCATACGCAGCTTGTTTAACCAGCTGACGCCTTTGAAACGATGCGGTGACAGCAGATTATCCTGCAGGAAGGTCCCCTCTTCAGCGACCGCATGCTCCAGACCGAACTCAATACGCTGCGGCGCAACCGCCGCCGTCGGATCAACCCGCACCCAGCCGCGTCCGCTAAGCCACACCTCCGTCCAGGCGTGGGCATCGTACTGACGCACAGTTAAATAACCGTCAGCAGCGTTCCATTCGCCGCCCTGATAGCCGGACACCACCCGCGCCGGAATCCCTGCCGCCCGGGCAAGAAACACCAGCGCACCGGCATAATGGGCACAGAAGCCGCGACGCTGATTAAACAGAAAGTCATCAATTTCTTCGCTGCCCATCAGCGGTGGTTTCAGGGTGTAGTAAAAATCCTGCTCGCGGAAATGGCGTAACAACCCATTAATGTACGCGGCATCATCGACCGCCCCTGCACGCTGCTGCTGCGCCCAGGCCAGCGCCTGCGGATTACGATCACGCGGCAATTGCAGATTCTGGCGTTGCTCAAGCCCTGCCAGGCCATCTTCACTGATGCTGACCGAAGGCCAGGACAGGGCCTGATAACGCTTGCGCTCATGTAATGGCCGCCGCACAACCAGGCGGTCATCCATCGTCATGCCAATGCGCTCTTCCTGCGCAGCAACACCCCGCAGGGCAAACAGCCACTTCTGGCTGGTTGCCTCCTGAATAATTTCATAGCGAATCAGCCCTTCAGCGCCCGCCGGCGGCTGCCAGCTTTGCGGATACCACTGCACATCGGAAGTAACGCCACTGGGCTGCCAGCGCCGGCCATCGTAGTCATCCAGAACCAATGCACGCCAGTAAAGCTGCTCGCGAGGCGGCACCTGGCCATCACTGAACGACACACGGAAAGCCAGCTCATCGGACTGACTGAGATCGGCAATATCACCCGGCGCCATTTCTGCCGACAAACCGGTTTTTGCCTTACCTGACTGCAGCGCCATGCTCCACAGCGGCGCCAGGCGCGGAAACAGCAGATACAACACCAGCATCAGCGGCAGCGACATCAGCAGAATGGCGGCGGCCAGCTTTGCTGCGCGACGGCTGCGGCGCACACTCTGCGCATCATGGGAGAAGCCGTTCTGATGCAGGGCAACCAGCGCACTGGTCAGCAACCACACTGTCAGAATGCCGTATAAACCCGCCAGAATGCCCTGATCAAAGAGAAAGCCGGTGCCGAGCAGGAAGTAGCTTAAAAAAACCACCACATAGCCATCGCGGCGGTTTCGCATTTCCAGCAACTTCAGCAAGCTGGCGGCAATCAGGAAGGCGGCCGCACTTTCCAGAGTAAAGGTTTTCTCAAAGGCCACTACGACCGCGGCCGACGCAGCGAATACCGCCACCGCTTTGGCCCAGCGGTTCGGGTAGGATAATCGCCCCAGATGCGTCAGCCCACGCCACACCAGAACAAACAGCGCCAGCCCCCACATCCACAGTGGCAGGTGCTGTCCGTGCGGCAGTAAAGCGGCCAGATTACTGCCCAGCAACCACAACAAGGCGCTGCGCGGAATCTGCAGATCGGTATTCGGATGACCGGTGCTGCTCATTAAGCCCCCGCTTCGACTCATAGCGCCCCCCGGTCAAAACCATACAGGGCCAGCGCTTCAAGACAGCGGTCACGATGACCTTCACTGTGATCCGGAGCGATGTCCTTACCCGGAAGACGCAGGCCGTAACGCCAGCCCAGCTGGTGCGCCTGCAAAACCCAGCCACAAAGACGCGACAAACGCACTTCCGTGCTTTGCGGCGCCAGTACATCCCAGTCGAGCCAGCAGGTGGCACCTTCGTCATGGTCAAAATCTTTACTCACCAGACCTTTGCCGCGGGCCAGCTGTTTCCAGGCAATCTGGCGCATGGAATCACCCGGCTGATAATTACGCAGCCCCTGAAAATCCTGCTGACCGGACACACTGGATGGCGCTCCGGCCAGCTTATCGCCCTGCTCTCCGGCGGCAAACACAAAGGGTACGGTTTCCGGTTTCGGATAAACCAGCGCGTTAAAGTCGAGTTTGATCCAGGTCCAGGTGTTGAACAGCCCCAGCGGGAAGCGTGAATCCAGCCGCAAACGCTCAGCCTGCAGCGGCCCACGCTTATGAGTGCGGAAACTCAGCGCCAGGGTACGGGTCTGGGCAGTATCGACATCGGTCAGTTGTGCCGGATTGTCGGGAAAACCCAGTAATAAGGCTTCATGAAAGCGCTTGGGAGCCGCGATCAGGTGCAGCGGTAACTCAATCACATCACCGGCAAAACAGGGATACGCCCGCCCGGCCGCCAGCGTCAGTCCGGACAGGTTACGGAAAGTGAACATCATCGCCGCCAGCGACACACTGAACAGCCAGAAGGTCAGGCCATAAATCAGGCTGTTCTGGTAGTTTATCGCGGTCAGCAACAACACAATCAGCAACAGCGTGAACAGCAGCCCGGTACGGGTTGGCAGAATAAAAATAGACTTATGATTAAGCGTTACCTGAGGCGCCGGCGGAATACGCCGGTCAAGCCAGCGTTTCCAGCGCGCGCGCCAGCGACTGGCGAGTGTCGTCATACCAGAACCGGCACCGTATTGAGGATACGTTGCGATACGCTGTGCGCGCCGCCATCGGCCGCTTCTGCCAGACGATGATCAACCACCGCCGGCAGCACCGCCTGAATATCCTCCGGCAGCAAGTGCTGACGGTTACCATCCACCAGAGCCCAGGCCTTGGCACTGCGCAGCAAAGCCAGCGCACCGCGCGGTGATAAACCGTACTGAAAGCCCCCCTCATAACGGGTAAAAGCAATAATGCGCTGCACATAGTCCAGCACACTGGCCGAGGCCTGCACGCTGTTTACCTGCTGCTGCAGCTGCGCTAATTCCTGCGTGGTTAAAAGCGGCTTGAGGTTGCTGGCCATGGTGCGGCGGTCACGTCCTTCGAGCAGTTCTCGTTCAGCCTTCTCATTGGGATAGCCCAGCTGAATACGCATTAAAAAACGATCAAGCTGAGATTCCGGCAACGGAAAAGTTCCCGATTGCGACACCGGGTTTTGTGTAGCAATCACGAAAAACGGCATAGGCAGTGGCCGGGTTTCCCCTTCCACGGTCACCTGCCCTTCTTCCATCGCCTCAAGCAACGCACTCTGTGCTTTAGGCGTTGCGCGGTTAATTTCATCGGCCAGCAATAACTGGGTAAACACCGGCCCCGGATGAAAGCGGAAGCGGCCAACATCCGAACCGCTTTCACGCTCAAAAATACTGACACCGAGAATATCCGCCGGTAATAAATCAGAGGTGAACTGAATGCGGTTATATTGCAGACCCAGCACTCCGGCCAGCGCATGGGACAAAGTGGTTTTACCCATGCCGGGCAAATCTTCAATCAGCAGGTGACCACGGGCCAGCAAACAACTGAGCGCCAGCTTGAGCTGCTCTTCTTTACCGAGAATGACAGCACTGAGTTGCTCAAGCGCACGTTGAATAGGAGTGGTCATAGTGTTTCCTGTTACTGCCCATCGTAAAATTCAAGCATAAGTGACTCAGGGTTGCAGGGAAATGGGCAGACACTCAGGCTGAGGAAAGAAGCACAGAATTGCGCGTAAAGAATGGTCAGACTGATATCCGTACGGGGAAAAATGAGACAAAAAAAACGGGAATAACCTGCGTTATTCCCGTTCTTTTTTACTCGCGGATATTCACAGTGCGTCCAGACCGCGGGCCAGATCGCGCTGAATATCATCGATATTCTCCAGACCCACAGCAACACGCAGCAACGCCTGAGAAATACCGGCTTTCTGCCGCTCGTCTTCACTCAGGCGACCATGCGTGGTGGTACCCGGGTGAGTAATGGTGGTTTTAACATCACCGAGATTAGCGGTAATAGAAATCATGCGGGTGGCATCCACCACCTTCCAGGCTTCTTCACGGCCACCAATCACTTCAAAGGATAAAACACCGCCAAAACCACTCTGCTGCTTTTTCGCCAGAGCATAGCCCGGATGATTTTCCAGACCACAGTAGTTCACGGCTTTTACTTTCGGATGCTGCTGCAGCCATTGCGCCAGCTGCAGTGCATTCTCGCTGTGCGCTTTCATGCGCAGCGACAATGTTTCCAGACCTTTGGTGAACACCCAAGCATTAAACGGGCTCATGGTCGGACCTGCTGAACGCAGTACACCAATAACAGGTTCAATCAACTCTGACGAACCAACAACCGCACCACCGATACAACGTCCCTGCCCATCGATGTACTTCGTTGCAGAATGCACCACCAAATCGGCACCCCACAGTAAGGGTTTTTGCAGCGCCGGTGTACAGAAGCAGTTATCAACCACAAATAAAGCGTTAGCCGCTTTGGCGATCGCAGCAATACCTTCCAGGTCAGCCACGTCATTTAATGGGTTGGATGGTGATTCCAGAAAAAATAAACGGGTATTTTCCCGGGTTTTATTTTTCCAGTCGTTCAGATCCAGCAGATCGACATAATCGATTGATACATTAAATTTACGCAGGAATTTTTCGAACAGCATAATAGTGCTGCCAAACACACTGGCTGAACACAATACGTGATCACCGGCTTTCAGATGAGCAATCGCCACCGCATAAATTGCCGCCATACCAGACGACGTTGCCGCACAGGCCTCACCACCTTCCAGCGCCGCCAGACGATCTTCAAATGTGCGTACCGTCGGATTGGTGTAACGCGAATAAACATTACCCGCTGACTCGCCACCAAAACGCGCTGCGGCTTCAGCAGCAGAATTAAACACGTAACTGCTGGTCGGAAAAATCGCTTCAGAATGTTCGCATTCTGCACTGCGTACCTGACCGGCACGAACAGCCAGCGTCTCAAAGGCACAGCCTTCGAGATCAGACTGATAACGATCATTAAATTGCGAAAAATCGTTCATAGCACACCTGTTTCCCGGAATTCAGCTTCAGGACTCTGCTTCGTTGTGCAGATCAATGGCAACATTTTCTACCGCTGCACGCTTGCCTTTGCTGGCATCGTTACGCAACTGTGACAGACGATCAAAGTAGGCTTCGTTGATATCGCCGGTCACATATTCGCCGGTAAAGACCGAACAATCGAATGAACGGGCTTCGGTTTTACTGCCTTCCAGACAGGCGCTGATCAGATCATCAAGATCCTGATACACCAGCCAGTCGGCGCCGATTTCTTTGGCAATTTCATCGGTGCTGCGGCCATGGGCAATAAATTCTTCTTTCGCCGGCATGTCGATACCGTAAACGTTCGGGTAACGCACAGCAGGTGCCGCCGAGGCGAAGTACACTTTATTGGCACCCGCTTCACGTGCCATTTCAATAATCTGTTCGCAGGTGGTACCGCGCACAATAGAATCGTCAACCAGCAGAACGTTTTTACCGCGGAATTCCAGATCCAGCGCGTTCAGTTTTTGCTTAACCGATTTTTTACGCTGCTGCTGACCCGGCATAATAAAGGTGCGGCCGATGTAACGGTTTTTCATAAAACCTTCGCGATATTTCACGCCCAGTTTATTCGCCAGCTCCAGTGCCGAAGAACGGCTGGTATCCGGAATCGGAATAACCACATCGATATCATGCTCCGGATACTCGCGCATGATTTTTTCCGCCAGTTTTTCACCCATACGCAAACGCGCTTTATACACGGCAATACCATCGATGATGGAGTCCGGACGGGCAAAATAAACGTGTTCAAAAATACAGGGCGTCAGCGAGGTATTTTCTGCACATTGCTGGGTAAACAGTTCGCCTTCTTCGGTAATAACAATGGCTTCACCCGGAGCAATATCGCGCTCAAGTTTAAAGCCCAGCGCATCCAGTGCTACCGATTCAGAAGCCACCATGTATTCCGGCCCCTGAGCGGTATCGCGGCGACCAAAGATCGCAGGGCGGATACCATTCGGATCACGGAAAGCCACAATGCCGTAACCGCTGATCATGGCGACGACAGCATAGCCACCACGGATACGGCGATGAACATTTTTCACTGCTTTGAAAATCACTTCCGGCGATGGCTGCAGCTGTTTCTGCTCCTGCAGTTCATGGGCAAAAATATTAAGCAATACTTCCGAGTCGGAGGTGGTGTTGATATGTCGCAGATCTTCGCGATAAATATCATCCGCCAGCTGTTCGGTATTGGTCAGGTTGCCGTTATGCGCCAGGGTGATACCGTACGGTGAGTTCACATAAAACGGCTGAGCTTCCGCTGAGCTTGAGCTGCCGGCGGTCGGGTAACGCACATGGCCGATCCCCATATTACCGGTCAGACGCTGCATGTGACGGGTACGGAACACGTCGCTGACCAGACCGTTATCCTTACGCAGAAACAGCTTATTTTCAAAGCTGGTAACAATACCGGCAGCGTCCTGGCCGCGATGCTGCAACACCGTCAGGGCATCATAGATGGCCTGATTAACATGGGTTTTGGCAACGATCCCCACAATTCCGCACATGCGCGTATAACCTCAGCAGAAACTAAAAACTAATTGGTAAGAGACATCACCTGATCGGCAGCGCCCGGCAGCGTTTTACGTGCCCAGTCAGCCAGCGTGGTCAGATGAGGGATAAAGGTTGAGTCCTGCCACCAGGCATCCTGGGGCACTAACGTAAACTGCAGGCCGTAGACGATGGCAACCAGCACCACAAGGCCACGGATCAGGCCGAACACCATACCGAACACCCGGTCGGTACCGCCCAGGCCGGTCATACGCACCATTTCGACCAGCAGGTGATTTACCATGGCGCCGATGGTGACCGTACCGGCAAATAAAATAACAAAGGCAAGGATCCAGCGTACCGAATTGGTTTCCACCACTCCGTCCAACAGAGTCGCGAGGTTGCCGCTGAACAGACGGGCAATGATAAACGCTGCTATCCAGCTGGCCAGAGACAGAGCTTCTTTGACGAAGCCACGTTTCAGACTGATCAGACTCGATACCGCCAGTACGGCCAGTATCACCCAATCAATTACCGCCATTGATCGCCCCGGAGCTGGAAATTGGAAAGCGCGCAGTATACCAAAGCGGCCCGCTTAGGAAAGCAGTACTTGGCCTGAGGCAGCGAAGTTACATGCTTTCCGGATTCGCCGGTCAGAGATAAAACCGGCCGGAAGAATGGCCGGCTCAGGATTCGGCACGGTAACGTTTGATATGAATATCCTGCTGCTTCAGCTCTTTGCGCAGCTGTTTCTGCAAAGCCTCAATCTGGCTGCGCTGCAGCTCCGGCCCAACGTAAACGCGGGTCAGCTTATCGCTGGTAAATTCCTGGGTGTACGCCTTGTAACCTTTGGCACGCAGCTGATCACGCAGAGCAAAGGCATTTTTCTGTTCCGAGAAAGCCCCCAGCTGCAGCGTCCAGGCATAGGGCAACTGGTTGCTGTCAAGCTCGGTACGATCACTTTGCCCACGCGGAGGGGCCGGGTCGTTCTGTTCAACCACGTCCGTGTCCGGCACTGCAATCTGTGCGGCGGCTTCGCCAGAAGCCAGCTGCTCCAGCTCAATACGGACCCGGCGTTCATCTTCAACACGGGACCATTCCGGCATATCCGGCATCGGCGGAATATCGCTCTGCAAGGCCAGCTGACTGCGCGAACCATCCAGTACAATTGGCAAAGCAATGGCCACCGCGATCACCGTAACAAAGGCACCGAGAATGCGTTTTTTCAGATGTTGTTCCATTGCCCCTTCCCTTCTGCCTCCTGTTGCTGCATCCACTCCAGCGCGGCCTCTACCGTATAAAAAGAGCCACACACCAGCCAGTGACCACTGGCCGGCAGCGCATCCAGAGCCGCAGCGACCGATTCAAAACAGTAAGCTGCCTTAGCCGTTAATGCCTGCGCACGTTCCAGCAACTGTTCCGAACTCAGCGCCCGAGGCCCTTCGAGTCCGGCCAGATACCAGTGTTCACTGAGCGGCAATGCTTGGATTACCTCATTAACTGGCTTGTCAGCTAGCATCCCCAGCACAATGCCATCCACCTGTTGCAACTGAGCACCGATATAGGCCGCGGCCTGCTCATTATGCGCGACATCCAGTGTCAGCTGCAGACGCTGCTCCGCCTTCTCGCGCACATAATGCTGCAAACGACCGGCAACCTGTAACGAGCCAACCACACGGGCCACGACAGTTTGCTCCGGAAGTCGCCCCAGCACCGCCAGAGCCTGCACCGCAGTCGCTACATTATGATAAGGAATATGCGCCCCCGGCAGCTGCCAGGAATGCAACTCACCATTCTGCACAAAACGCAGCTCTAATCCTTGCTCAGAGCGCCCGATAAAGAAATCTTCATCACGGCACAGCCACTGTGCACCAATAGCATCAGCGGTTTCTTTCGCCGTTGCCGGCGGCTGTGGCTGACCACATACCAGTGTTCGCCCGGGCCGGGCAATGGAGACTTTTTCGTAAGCGATCTGCTCCAGCGTATCGCCCAGCCACGCCTGATGATCGAGGCCAACACTGGTGACCACGGAAATATCAGGGTCAACAATATTGACCGCATCCAGACGCCCGCCCAGACCGATTTCCAGCACACAGGCATCCACATGCTGTTGCTGAAACCAGTTGAGCGCAGCCAGGGTACCAAACTCAAAATACGTCAGACTGCTATCACCACGCTCCGCCTCAACCGCACGGAAACTGGCACAGAGTTCATGATCAGAGGCTTCCACACCATTCAGCACAACCCGCTCGTTATAACGGCGGATATGCGGCGATGAATAAACCCCGACATTCAGTCCCTGCTCGCGCAGTAAAGCGGCCAGCAATGCCGAGGTCGTGCCCTTACCATTGGTGCCGCCAACCAGAATCACCAGCGGCGCCGGGCGCAGACAGCCAAGCCGCTCGCCCACCGCCTTCACCCGCGCAAGACCCAGATCGATCTCGCTCGGGTGCATGGATTCCAGTCGCTGCAACCACTGCTCAAGGCCGGCGGTCTGAACATCAAAGCTCATGCGTTCAGGCATCCAGCGCTGTGCGCATGCTGCCAACCAGAGCAGATACCGCATCCTGCGCCGCTTTGGCGTTATCAGCGTTAGCCGCAATCAGGTTAACGATGGCAGAGCCCACAATCACCCCATCACAAACCTTACTGACGGCCGCTGCGGTTTCGCCGGTATTGATACCGAAACCCACACCAACCGGAATAGAAACATGCTTGCGGATACGCTCCAGATTGCGCGCAACATCATCAACATCCAGCGCTTTGGAACCGGTTACGCCTTTCAGCGATACGTAATAGACATAGCCGCTGCCGGCATGGCCGATACGCTCAATACGCTCGTCTTTGGTGGTCGGCGCGATCAGGTAGATCATGTCGAGATCGCGGGATTTGAAGAACCCTTCAACATCCACCGCTTCTTCCGGCGGCAGATCAACCATCAACACGCCATCAACACCGGCTTCAACCGCAGCGGCGGCAAAGGTTTCGTAGCCCATGCGCTCAACCGGATTCAGGTAGCCCATCAGCACGATGGGCGTGTTGCTGTTGGTTGTACGGAATTCCGCCACCATCGCCAGCACATCGTGCAGTGAGGTGTTGTGCGCCAGCGCACGCTCACAGGCCAGCTGAATGGTCGGGCCATCCGCCATCGGATCGGAAAACGGCACGCCCAGCTCAATGATATCGGCACCGGCGTTAACCAGTGCGTGCATCATAGGTACGGTCGCGTCTTTCTGTGGGTCGCCAGCGGTAATGTAGGGAATCAGCGCTTTTTTACCCTGAGCTTCCAGGCTGGCAAATGCATTTTTAATACGGGACATCTCAGTCTCCTGAATTCTGTTTAACCTCAACGGACATCTCCGCTGAGCGATAAAATTGTTTTTGCTTGGTCTTCCGGCTACACCCCAGAGGCATGGGGCGTTATGAGCGATGAAGATACAAGGCAAGAAACAGCGAAAGAGCGGAGTGTAGATCTCCTACATGAGCATCTTGAGCTGTTTCTTAACGCCGTAGCTTCGGGCGCAATAGCACCGAACGGCTTAAGCGGTGACTCCATCCAGCGTGGCAATGGTATGAATATCCTTGTCACCACGACCGGAGAGGTTCACAACAATCACCTGATCCGGCTTCATAGTTGCCGCCAGCTTCATCGCATAAGCCACCGCATGGGAAGACTCCAGCGCCGGCATAATACCTTCCAGCTGGGTCAGCTTATGGAAGGCATCCAGCGCTTCATCATCGGTTGCCGCTACATACTGGGCGCGACCAACATCTTTCAACCAGCTGTGCTCAGGACCCACGCCCGGATAATCCAGACCTGCGGAAATGGAATGCGTACCCATAATCTGGCCATTCTCATCTTCCATCAGATAAGTACGGTTACCATGCAGCACACCCGGACGGCCTTTACTCAGCGGCGCAGCGTGATCGTCGCCGTCCAGCCCCAGACCGCCGGCTTCAACACCGTACATAGCCACTTCGGGATGTTTGATGTAAGGGTGGAACAGACCGATCGCATTGGAACCACCGCCAACGCAGGCAACCAGCGCATCCGGCTGGCGGCCGAACTGCTCAACACTCTGACGCTGTACTTCGCGGCCGATCACACTCTGGAAATCACGCACCAGCATCGGGTACGGGTGCGGCCCCGCCGCGGTACCGATGATGTAGAAAGTATCATCGACGTTGGTTACCCAGTGGCGCATGGCTTCGTTCATGGCGTCTTTCAGGGTTTTGGTGCCGGATTCAACCGCTTCCACTTCGGCGCCTAAAAGCTTCATCCGGTATACATTCAGCTTTTGTCGCTCAACGTCAGTCGAGCCCATAAAGACTTTGCACTCAAGACCAAAACGCGCGGCAACCGTCGCGGACGCCACACCGTGCTGACCGGCACCGGTCTCGGCAATGATTTTCTTTTTGCCCATAAACTTGGCCAGCAATGCCTGACCAATGGTGTTGTTGATCTTGTGCGCACCGGTGTGGTTCAGGTCTTCACGCTTCAGATAAATCTGCGCACCACCACAATGGGCGGTCAGTCGCTCGGCCAGATACAGCGGCGACGGACGGCCGACATAATGGGCCAGGTCTTTATCGAAAGCGGCCTGAAAATCGGCATCGTCACGCAGTTTTTTGTAGGTTGTTTCCAACTCATCAAGCGCAGCGCTCAGGGTTTCAGAAACAAAGCGGCCGCCATGAATACCAAAATGGCCACGCGCATCAGGCAGGTCGAGATCAAAAGGATTGTTGGTCGACACAGTACACCTCATTAACAAATGCTGTCATTTTGCCGTGATCTTTCACACCCTTGGCCGCTTCAACCCCGCCACTGACATCCACAGCAAAGGGAGCCACCTGGCGGATCGCAAGGCCTACGTTTTCGGGGGTCAGACCACCGGCAAGAATAATTGGTTTGGTTTGCTGATCAGGTACCAGCGCCCAATCGAAGGTTTCGCCGGTACCGCCGGGAACACCCGGCTTATAGCTGTCTAGCAGAATTGCCAGTGCGCCTGGGAAGCGCAGGCACGCCTCCACCACATCCGACGCTTGCCGGACACGGAGGGCTTTGATGTAGGGACGATTGAATTGACTGCAGAAGTCATGTTCTTCATCACCGTGGAATTGAAGTAGGTCGATTCTAACGCTATCCAGAATCTTTTGCACCTCAACAGCATCCGGATTGACAAATAACGCCGTCACAGTAACAAAAGCCGGAACCGCTGCCACCACCGCCTGCGCCATGGCGATATCGACCGCGCGCGGGCTGGGCGCATAAAAAACCAGACCAACGGCGTCAGCCCCTGCTGCAACAGCGGCAGCGGCATCTTCGGCACGGGTCAGACCACAGATTTTAATTCGGGTGCGGCGATAGAAGGCAGACATAACAACTTCCGGACGATAAAGCCGGCATGATAGCAAGGCAGGCGCTGACATTCACCACGCCAGCACTGCCCAGCAAGAGGATCAGGTGCGATTCAGACCAGGTTCAGAACCGGCTCAAGCAGCGCCGGACCATAAGGCTTACAGGGAATATCAAACTGTTCCGGATAATCCACACCGACAAAGTACAACCCTTCTCCGGGCGCGGTCACCCCGGCCTGCTTACGGTCGCGGGTAACCAGCACTTCAGCCATCCACTCCACCGGCTTGTGCCCCTCCCCGATTGGCAGCAGGACACCGACAATATTACGCACCATATGATAAAGGAACGCACTGGACTCAAGCTCCAGCATGATGATATTGCCCCAGCGTTTCACCTGAATATGATGCATGGTTTTGACCGGTGATTTCGCCTGACAATCTTTGGCACGGAAGGCCGAGAAGTCGTGCTCACCAATCAATGCCTGCGCCGCTTCGTGCATACGTCCCGCATCCAGCGGGTAACGCCACCAGGTCAGCTGATCGTGCTGCAGCGCCTGCTTGGTCGGAGAATTATTGATCAGGTAGCGATAACGGCGGGCGCGGGCTTTAAAACGTGCGTGAAATTCTCCATCAACTGGAGACACCCACTGCAATGCAACACCGTCCGGCAGATTGGTATTAACCCCCATCAGCCAGCTGTATTCCGTACGCACTGCATGACTGTCGAAATGAATTACCTGACGGGTTGCATGCACACCGGCATCGGTACGCCCCGCACAGACAATCTCAACCGGGTGGTTAGCAACTTTCGAAATGGCCGCTTCGAGAGCGGCCTGAATGGTGGGTTCGTTGTGGTGTTTTTGCTTCTGCCAACCGTGGAAACGGGCACCGTTATATTCCACGATGGCAGCGTAACGCTGCACACCGGAGGTAAAACCAGACATTAAAAGACTCTATCAGGCCAGATTATCCATCAGACTGCGGGCATCCGCCTTCTGCTGATCCGAGCCTTCCTGAACCACTTCCTGCAGCAGTTCACGGGCACCATCAAAGTCTTCCATGTCAATATAAGCGCGGGCCAGATCCAGCTTGGTTGCACACTCATCGGTGCCGGCCAGGAAGTCGAATTCATCATCCGCAGCCGCCAGCTCATCCAGATCGATGTCACCATCGACACTGATATCGAGATTATCCGGGATACTTGGATCAACACGCTCGTCCTGCGCATCCAGCTGATCATCCACAACCGGGACATCATCAGCATCAAATCCGTCCAGCTCCGAATCCAGCTCAGCCAGATCAGCAGAGAAATCCATCGCTTCTTCAGGCTCTGCGGTTTCGGCCGCCAGAGCATTCAGCTCGTCATCGGAGTCACTGGTATCGAATGAGAAATCATCCTCATCAGCTTCCGCGACAGGAGCAGCTGTCATCTCACCCAGCTCCTGCTCCAGAGCTTTCAGATCATCATCACCATCAGCCTGGGCAAAGCCGGTATTCTCTTCCATATCGAAGGAAAGATCGGACAACTCACCAGAACCTGCAGCATCACCATCCAGCAGGCTTTCCAGATCGGAAAGGTCTGAATCAGCAGCCACCGGAACAGAATCATCACTATCAAAATCAAGAGCAAAATCGTCTTCAGTACTGTCTTGCGCAACCGCCGCAGGTTCTGCAGCATCATCCGCCGACAACGAGCCAAGATCGAACTCTAACGAGTCACTCTCATTATCTGCAGCAACAGAAGCCACTTCAGGTTCATCTGCAGCAGGTGTTTCTGCATCGAAATCACCAAGATCAAACTCAAGACTATCGTCTGCGGCAGCAGGCTCAGCAGCGATATCGAAATCGTCCTCGCCTTCAGCTGACTCCGCTTCCAGTTCAGACACGGATTCGTCCAGGTCAAATTCGAGCCCATCATCCAGATCCAGCGTAGGAACTTCTTCCAGACCTGATTCAGCTTCGCCAAGATCCAGGACCGCATCGGCATTGTCTTCCGGCATATTCTCGGAAAGATCCAGTGCATCACCAAAATCAAGGGCATCAGCGAAGTCATCACCCATAGAATCATCCAGGGCCGGAATATCATCATCCAGAGACAAACCTGAATCAGCAGCTGCACCTGCAGCCAGCGCGCTGACAGCAGCAGCCGGTGCAATTGGCGAAGACAGACGATTGCGCAACTGTTCAGCCTGCTGAGATGCCGCACGGTCGCCCAACTGGTTCAGGCCAGCTTCAGCAACAGCAAAAGCTTCCGCCTCATCCATTTCGACATAGACTTCCAGCAATTTCAGACGCAGGTCAGAACGGCTCGGTTCTTTTTCGATAGCATCAGACAGCAGATCAACCGCCTGCTCAAACTTGCCGTAGGCAATATAGATATCGGATTCGCTGATGACATCTTCAGTCTGAGCAACCGTTTCAAAATGATCGTCGTGGTGCTGGGCATCATCCAGATCATCACCCAGATCGATATCTGCGTGGTCTGCATCCAGATCAACATCCCCGGCAGCCAGTTCATCATCATCGAAATCGAAATCGTCGAGGCTTGATGGATCAGCATCCACATCGGCAAACGCCAGCTCTTCATCAGTAAATTCTTCTTCCTGCTTCGCAGCCTTACGCTGTTTCAGAGTACGGGCAATCAGCAGACCAAGCAGAACCAGCACACCAAAACCGGCCAGCGGATACTGCGGATTACTGAGCATCTGATCCAGTAAGGTTGGCTGCGGACGCTGCTGTTCTTCCTGCTGTGCCAGCATGGCCGCAATACGTTCACGGCGAGCTTTCTCTTCTGCAGCTTTCGCAGCCACATCGGCTTCAGATACAGCCTCAGCTCCGTCAGCCACAGCAGCACTGTCGGCAGGCTGGGAATAGTTGAAATCAACAGACTCACCGGCAGGCGCCGCTTCCGGCTCTGCAGCCGGAGCCGTTTCCGCCACTTCAGCAACCGGCTCAGCTACAACGGTTTCCGCCTGCTCAGCAACAGCTTCTGCCGCCTGCTCTGCTCCGCCGACCTGCATGGTTGCCAGTTGATCGTCTTTCAGTGAAATCAGACGCTGCAGGGTATTGATCTGCTCTTCCAGAGACTCCAGGCGCTCACGCAATTCCTGATTCTCACGGCGGCTTTTATCAACATTTTCCAGCGCAATGGCGAGATCATTTTCCAGTGCCTGCTGACGGCCACTGCCCGCGCCCTGACCAGCGTCACCACTGGCTCCAGCCGATTCAGCATTGTCACTCTGAGCCGACAACAGACGGACTTCGCCACCGTCTTTTGCTGTTGCTGCTGCCAGTGCAGTACCCGCGCGACCTGTCGCATCAATCTGCGCAGCACCGGTATTCAGTGCACGATTCTGACGATCGACTTCAGCAACGGCCTGACCGAAAGACACACGTTTGATAGATTCTGCATCCGGAATACGCAACACCTGATGCGTTTTCAGGCGGTTAATATTACCAGCGATAAAAGCATTCGGATTTTCATTCTGAATCGCCACCATCATCTGCTGCGGCGTTACGCCACTGGCAGGACGGGTTTCAAGAGCAATCTGCCATAAGGTGTCGTTTGGCTGAACTTTATACGTGCCAGGAGCGGCAGGTTCACTTTCCCAGCGATTCACTGCGACTGGCTGTGCCGGAGCAGCAATCGTTGTGGTTTCAGCAGGAGCACTGACAACAGAACTCTGACCTGCTGGAGTTGTTACCAGCGGCTGAATAGATTCTTCCTGGAAGGTTGGTGGATCCAGCAACAGGGTGTACTCGCGCAGTACACGACCCGATGGCCAGTTCAGCTCAACCAGAAAGTTAAGAAAAGGTTCGTTAACCGGCTCACGTGAGGTCAATACCACACGATCACCTTCAACTTTGAATGTGATTTTGGTCAGGAAATATAAACGGTCAACGCCTGCGCGTTCAAAGTCACTGGCTGATGCCAGAGCCGGTTTAATTTCCCATTGCGATAAGCCATCGGTTTCAACCAGCTCGATTTCTGCCTGCAGAGGCTGATTCAGTGCCGACTTGAGAGTCAGTTCTCCCAAACCCAACGCCAGTAGCTGAGATGAGGCCGTCAATCCTCCGACCAGCATTAAGGTGTTCGCAAGTAGGCGCTTCATTGGTGCTTCCTTGTTGTCATACGGCGATTATTCGCCCCGTATAGTATCGAAAAACAATTTCGTCGAGATATTCCTGACCCAGCTTACTTATAGATTCCGTTCATAAGCGGCATAAGTATCAAATATAAAACGGGATTACGCAATCTTTTGGCCTCTGGCACCAAAACAAATACGATAGGAAAGAACGAGTTAGGTCACACTTTAGAGAAAATAAATGAAAAAACGGGGCCAGAGCCCCGTTTTTAATCAGCCAAATCAGGCACTCTTCAACAGAATGCGCAACATTCTGCGAAGTGGCTCAGCCGCGCCCCACAGCAACTGATCACCCACAGTAAAGGCTGAAATATATTCAGGCCCCATGGTCAGCTTGCGGATACGACCAACCGGAATACTCAGCGTACCGGTCACTTTAGCTGGCGTGAGTTCCTGCATACTGGCTTCACGCTCGTTCGGAATAACCTTCACCCACTCATTATGAGCCGCCAGAATCTGTTCGATTTCAGCAACCGGCAAATCCTGCTTGAGCTTGATGGTAATTGCCTGGCTGTGGCAACGCATCGCACCCACACGAACGCATAAACCATCAACCGGAACAGGCGCAGCGGTTGTGCCCATAATTTTGTTGGCTTCAACCTGCGCCTTCCATTCTTCACGGCTCTGACCGGATTCCAGCTGTGAGTCGATGTACGGGATCAGACTGCCCGCCAGCGGCGCACCAAACTGAGCTTTCGGATATTCATCACTGCGAATGAATTCAGCAACCTGCTGATCGATTTCCAGAATGGCCGAAGCCGGGTTATCCAGCTTATCTTTCACATTAGCGTGAATGGCGCCCATCTGACTGATCAGCTCGCGCATATTCTGCGCACCGGCACCAGAAGCTGCCTGATAGGTCTGCGGAGCAACCCACTCCACCAGCCCTTTCTCAAACAGACCGCCCAACGCCAGCAGCATCAGACTGACGGTACAGTTACCGCCAACATAGGTCTTGATGCCGGTTTTGATACCATTTTCAATCACATTCAGGTTGACCGGATCGAGTACGATAATGGCGTCATCCGCCATACGCAGCGAAGAGGCTGCATCAATCCAGTAACCATCCCAACCCGCAGCACGCAGTTTCGGATAAACTTCCTTGGTGTAATCACCACCCTGACAGGTAATGATCACATCAAGAGTTTTTAACGTATCAATATCGAATGCGTCTTCCAGCAGACCGCAATCTTTTCCGCCAAATTGCGGCGCGGCCTGCCCTTTTTGCGAGGTGGTAAAAAACACCGGCTGAATCAGGTCAAAGTCACCTTCCTCCTGCATACGTTGCATCAGCACGGAACCCACCATGCCGCGCCAGCCTACCAAACCTACTTTTTGCAAAGCCATTTTTAAACCTCTTGCAGGGCAGCTACCACTGCCTCACCCATTTCTTTGGTACTTACTTTGGTCATGCCTGCGGAGAAAATATCACCGGTACGCAGACCTTTATCGAGTACTTTACTCACTGCCAGTTCAATAGCATCGGCCGCTTCAGCCTGATTCAGAGAATAACGCAGCATCATCGCCGCGGACAGAATCGTCGCCAGCGGGTTAGCGATTCCCTGACCAGCGATATCCGGAGCAGAACCATGACAAGGCTCATACATACCCTTGTTGTTCTTATCCAGAGACGCCGACGGCAACATGCCGATCGAACCCGTCAGCATCGCTGCCGCATCCGACAGAATATCACCAAACATGTTGCCGGTGACCATCACATCGAACTGTTTTGGTGCACGCACCAGCTGCATGGCTGCGTTATCAACGTACATATGTGACAGCTCGACATCCGGATAGTCTTTTGCCACTTCGTTCATAACTTCGCGCCACAGCACGGTTACTTCCAGCACGTTGGCTTTATCGACAGAGCACAGTTTTTTACCGCGTTTCTGCGCCGATTCAAACGCGACCTTAGCGATACGGCGGATTTCCGATTCGTTGTACACGTAGGTGTTGTAACCTTCGCGCTCACCGTTTTCCAGCGTGCGGATACCGCGTGGTTTACCGAAGTAAATACCACCGGTCAGTTCACGTACGATCAGAATATCCAGACCGGAAACCACTTCAGGCTTCAGCGAAGAGGCATCCGCCAGCTGCGGATACAGAATCGCCGGACGCAGGTTACCGAACAGTTCCAGACCCGAACGCAGGCCCAGCAAACCTTTTTCCGGACGCAGCTCACGGTCTTCAAGATTATCCCACTTAGGACCACCCACCGCCCCCAACAGAATCGCATCTGCGGCGCGGGCTTTATCCATGGTCACATCCGGCAGCGGCGTGCCGAACTCATCATAAGCGGCACCGCCCACCAGCGCGTGCTCCATATTCAGGCCCAGATCGAAGCGTTGATTAACAACGTCCAGCACCTTAACCGCTTCAGCAACAATTTCAGGACCAATGCCGTCGCCCGGCAAAATCAGAATATTTTTAGACATGTCATTTTCCAGAATCAGAAGCCGGGCACTTGCGCACCCGGCAGATAATCAATTTCAGTTTCAGGCGCCAAACAACCAGGGGGCCTGCTGACGACGGTTCTGCTCATAGGCACGGATATCATCCGCATCCTGCAGCGTCAGGCCAATATCATCCAGACCATTGAGCAGACAGTGTTTACGGAAGGCATCCACCTCGAACGGAATCTCTTCGCCATCCGGGGTAATCACTTTCTGCTGCGCCAGATCGATGGTCAGCTCGTAACCTTCACTCGCCGCGACAGCTTTGAATAAACGGTCGACCGTTGCGTCGTCAAGTACGATCGGCAACAGGCCATTTTTAAAGCTGTTATTGAAGAAAATATCGGCATAGCTCGGTGCAATAATCGCACGAAAACCGAAGTCTTCCAGCGCCCAGGGAGCGTGTTCACGACTGGAGCCACAACCAAAGTTTTCCCGTGCCAGCAGCACAGACGCGCCCTGATAACGCGGTTGGTTAAGCACGAAGTCCGGATTCAGCGGGCGACCGGAGTTATCCGCATCCGGCTGACCTTCGTCCAGATAGCGCAGCTCATCAAACAGATTAGGACCAAAGCCACTGCGTTTGATCGACTTCAGAAACTGCTTGGGAATGATCATATCGGTATCGATATTGGCACGATCCATCGGGGCAGCAATACCCTTGTGTACGGTAAATGGTTTCATCTTTGCTCCCCTTATAACTCACGCACATCAACAAAGTGACCGGCAATCGCGGCCGCCGCGGCCATCGCCGGACTCACCAGATGAGTACGGCCACCATAGCCCTGACGACCTTCGAAGTTACGGTTCGAAGTAGACGCACAATGCTCACCGCTGCCCAGCTTGTCGGCGTTCATTGCCAGACACATGGAGCAACCCGGCTCACGCCATTCAAAACCGGCTTCGATAAAGACTTTATCCAGACCTTCGGCTTCAGCCTGCGCCTTCACCAGACCAGACCCCGGAACCACCAGCGCCTGCTTCACACTGCCAGCCACTTTACGGCCTTTGGCCACATCGGCGGCGGCACGCAGATCTTCGATACGGGAGTTGGTGCAGGAACCGATAAAGACCCGGTCGAGTTTAATATCGGTGATTTTCTGACCCGGTGTCAGACCCATATACTGATACGCACGCTCAAAACCGGAGCGCTGAACCTCATCTGCAGCATCGTCCAGAGTCGGCACAGTACCGTCGATGGTGGTGACCATTTCCGGCGATGTCCCCCAGGTAACCTGTGGCTTGATATCTTCCGCACGGATTTCGACCACCTTGTCGAATACCGCATCCTCATCGGATACCAGATCTTTCCAGGCGGCCAGCGCCATCTCCCACTGCTCACCTTTCGGCGCGTAAGGACGACCCTTGACGTATTCAGCAGTAATGTCATCGAAGCCAACCATGCCCACACGGGCACCGGCTTCAATGGCCATGTTACACATGGTCATACGGGCTTCCATACTCAGTGAGCGGATCGCAGAACCACCGAACTCCATCGCCGTGCCATTACCACCAGCAGTACCGATCACACCAATGATGTGCAGTACAACGTCTTTACCGGTGATACCGGCACCCAGTTCACCGTCGACGCGGATCAGCAGGTTTTTCATTTTGCGCTGAATCAGACACTGGGTCGCCAGCACATGCTCAACTTCAGAGGTACCAATACCGTGCGCCAGTGCGGCAAAGGCACCGTGAGTCGCGGTATGGGAATCACCACAGACAACGGTCATGCCCGGCAGCGTCGCACCCTGCTCTGGCCCGACCACGTGCACGATGCCCTGACGCTTGTCGGCCATTTTGAATTCGGTGATGCCGAACTCATCGCAGTTTTCGTCCAGTGTTTTCACCTGAATACGGGAAACCGGGTCCTGAATACCGGCAATGCCGGATTCACGCTCAGCCGAGGTAGTCGGTACGTTATGATCAGGAGTCGCCAGGTTGGCGTCCAGGCGCCATGGCTTACGCCCGGCAATACGCAGGCCCTCAAACGCCTGTGGCGAGGTTACTTCATGCAGCAACTGACGGTCGATATAGATTAACGCGGTGCCGTCATCACGTTCTTTAACAACGTGCTGCTCCCACAATTTGTCATACAGGGTTTTCCCAGCCATCGGGATGTCCTCTCTCATCAGGGATGTTTTTGGTATTGCCTAAGGATACGCCTTCTGTTAAACAACTCAAATTCATATTATTTCTAGTTTGAATTCCAATCAGGAATTCGAACAAAGCCTACTGCGGACAAAGTTTATGGATACCCAGGCACTCAAAGCCTTTCTTGCCGTTGCAGAACAACGTTCGTTCTCGCTAGCCGCCGAACAGCTGCACCTGACCCAGTCAGCGGTCAGTAAACGTATCCAGCTACTGGAGCAGCAACTGGGTAATGCCCTGTTTGATCGCCATAACCGCACCATCAGCCTGACCGAAGCCGGTCATGCGCTGCAGCCCAAAGCCCGGCAGATTCTCGATCTGGTGGCCGACACCGAGCTGCGGCTGATGAATCTGGGCGGTGAAGTCAGTGGCGTATTATCCCTGGCGACCAGCCATCATATCGGCCTGCACCGCTTACCACCGGTACTCAGGGAGTTTGTCAGCCGCTACCCGGCCGCCCAGTTAAACCTGAGTTTTATGGGCTCGGAACGGGCCTACCAGGCGGTCAACCTGCGTCAGGTCGAGCTGGCCCTGACCACACTGGAAGCCAACAATGATCAGGTTCCGGAGGGTATTGAAGCCCTGCCGCTGTGGCAGGATGACATGGTATGTGTGTGTGCTCCCGGCCACCCGCTGGCAGCCATTGCACAGCTCAGCCTGCAGGATCTGGCACAGGCATCAGCAATTTTACCGGAGCCGGATACCATTACCTTCCAGCTGCTTGAGCGGGTGTTCCGTCAGGCCGGGCTTAATCTGCATGCACCCATGCCAACCAACTATCTGGAGACCATTAAAATGATGGTTTCTGTCGGCATGGGCTGGAGTCTGCTGCCGCACAGCATGCTCGACGAACAACTGGTACGGCTGCCCTGGCCTTCTGCACCGATCCAGCGCCAGCTTGGACTGATCCATCTGCGTCACCGCACCCTCAGTAACGCTGCCCGGGCTTTCATCGACATATTGTCACCTCCGGCAAATGACGAGCTGCAAACACAACACAATATGACCCAAAACAAGGCCGGTGTAAGCGCAAAGCGCTAGTGTTAGGGTATTCCTGTGCCGGACACATTATTTTAAGGAGAAAGTCATGCTGGATATCAATCACATCCTGGTCGTATTGGACAGCGAGCACCCGGAGCAAATTGCGCTTGATCGTGCGCTGTGGCTGGCACGGTCTCTGGAAGCGGACCTGACCCTGCTGACCAGTACTTACGAAGCTTACTGTGAAGATCATTCATCCCTTGATCAGGAAACCCGTACCCGGGTGAAGCAGGCCCTGCTGGACAAATCGGAAAAGTGGATCAACAGCTTCCTGCCTGAAGCTGAAAACAGCATTTCAATCAGTACCGAGGTGCACTGGCAAAAGCATCTGCACGATGCCGTCATCGAGTCCATGCGCCATAAAGATTTCGATCTGGTGATTAAAGGTACACAGCCGCACAACCTGCTTGACCGGATATTCACCCACACCGACTGGAATCTGCTACGCCACTGCCCTGCACCGGTGATGCTGGTAAAATCTGCCAAACCCTGGGCACAGAACCGCGTTCTGGCGTCCGTTGATGCGACCTCCGGCGATACCGGACACCAGATCATCAACGATAATATTCTGTCTTTTGCCGAGCACCTGTCCGATCATTTTGACACCGACCTGCACCTCGCCAACTCATACCCGCTGGTTGCAGTAGCCTTTGCCATGGTGCCCGAAGTTACCGCGCCGGATGACATCCAGAAGTACATTACTGAACAACACGAAGAAGCCTGTGCCGCGCTGGCGCGCAAATACAATATTCAGCCCGACCATGTGCATATTGGTGAAGGTGATGCTGACAGCGTTATCGCTGGCATTGCCAAAGACATCGATGCCGACGTCGTGGTCGTTGGCACCGTGGGGCGCGAAGGCATTGCCGGTGTATTAATCGGCAACACCGCTGAATTACTGGTCGATAAAGTAGCCTGTGATGTAATTGTCATAAAACCATCCGATGGTGTTAAGCCAGACGCAGACTAAGGACGTGACTATGACCGCTGATCTGATCAGGGAAGAAATATTAACGGCGACCGCCAACCATCCGCACATGCGCCGCTTATTTGAGCGGTCGCTGCTGCGCCCGGCACTGCCAACAGCGGTAGTACACCCGGTCACAGAGGACTCATTAAAAGGCGCCCTCGCGGCTCACCGCCTGGGCATGATGCAGGCCATTCTCGTCGGCCCGGAGCATAAAATCCGTGAGTGCGCAGCCCAGAATGATATCGACCTGTCTGATATTGATATCCGCGACACCGAACACAGCCATGAAGCTGCAGAAGTAGCCGTCAGCCTGGTGCGCAGCGGAGAAGTCCGCGCATTAATGAAGGGCAGCCTGTCGACCGACGAATTACTGGGTGCGGTATTACACAAAACCACGGGAATTCGCAGTGAGCGCCGTATCAGTCATGTGTATTATCTGGATGTGCCGTCTTACCCCAAAGCACTGTTTATCAGCGATGCGGCTATTAATATTCACCCTGATTTACGAGCCAAAAAAGACATTGTCTGCAATGCCATTCAGATGGCTCAGGCAATGGGCATCAGCCTGCCTAAGGTTGCGATTTTAAGTGCCGTCGAAAAAATCAATCCGGATATCCCCAGCACACTGGATGCTGCGGCACTGTGTAAAATGGCTGACCGCAAACAAATTGTCGGCGGGTTATTAGACGGCCCCCTGGCCTTCGATAATGCCATCAACCTTGAGGCTGCCAACAGCAAGGGCATTGACTCACCCGTTGCTGGCGATGCCGATATTTTAATTGCACCAGACCTGGAGTCCGGCAACATTCTGGCCAAGCAATTAATTTATTTAGGCAATGCTCAGGCAGCCGGAATATTAATGGGAGCACGTGTGCCTATTATGCTGACCAGCCGTGCAGAGAAAATGGCCGGCCGCCTTTTATCCTGTGCGCTGGCACAGGCAGCCGCCCTGCCATTGGTATAGCGCTATCGCTATACTGCCGGGCAACTCAACAGGTTTTATACGATGAAAACACTTTTGATTGTTGCCCACACACCATCCCCCAATACTGAGCGATTATTGCAGGCCTGCAAGACCGGCTTTAAATCAGCAGAAACTGAGAACAGCCAGTTAATCATAAGAACAGCTTTTAAAGCCAACGCGCCCGACACTCTGCAGGCCGACGCTGTTCTTCTGATAACGCCGGAAAATCTCGGCTATATGAGCGGCGCATTAAAGGATTATTTTGATCGTATTTATTATCCTTGTCTGGAAAAAACACAGGGGACACCCTGCGCAGCCATTATCCGCGCGGGGCATGATGGCACAGGAACAAAACGCGCACTGGAAAGTATCACTACCGGCCTGCGCTGGCGCTGGGTCCAGGAGCCACTGATTTTACGCGGTGACTGGCAGGAAGACTTTTTACAACAGTGTGAGGAGTTATGCGCCGCCATAGCCGCCGGGCTCGACAGCGGAATAATCTGAGGAGTTATTAGCGCAAAGCAAAAGCCTGAGGTTCTTCGCTGTAGTTATCCATAAAAGCAATAAAGTCACTGGCAGCCATCGGCTTGGAAATATAAAAACCCTGCAAGGTATCGCAATGCTGTTCCAGCAGAATCTGCCACTGACTGGCCGTCTCCACCCCTTCCGCAACGACCTCCAGATGTAATCGTTTCCCCATTGCGATAACCGCACTGGTCAGCGCACGGTCATGCAGATCGGTGGCAATCTGATCGACAAAAGAGCGGTCTATTTTAATTTCCGTGACCGGTAATTTATGGATATAGGACAGCGACGAATAACCGGTACCGAAATCATCAACCGACACACCGACACCCAGCGCACGCAACTGTGAAACCTGCTGAGCTGCCCGCTCAAAATCATTAAGGACGGCGGTTTCGGTTATTTCCAGCACTAATTGCTGTGGCGCCAGATCATAGCGCCGGATTAATTCAGTCACCTCAGTAATCATCGCAGGATCAAGCAGGTGCTCCGGAGATAAATTAATGGATATGCGCAATGGCCGGGAAAACTGCTGGGAAATCTGATGAATAAACGCACAGGCTTCTGCCATTACAAAGCGATCTATCTGGCGTACCGCCCCGATAGCTTCCGCGACAGGGATAAATTCAGCCGGACTGACATTGCCCAGAGATTTATTCTTCCAGCGTACCAGAGCCTCAGCACCGATTAATGCCCCGGTACGACAATCAACCTGAGGCTGGTAGTGCACCTGCATTTCGTTGCGCTGCCAGCAACCATCCAGCTGACGTTCCAGTTCTTTGCTGCGCCGGCTTAACGCAGCAATATCGTCAGAATAATGAACAATACAGTTACGCCCATCACCTTTCGCCTGATATAAAGCGGCATTGGCTTTACCCAGCAGATCATTAGGATCGATAGCATCCCGGGGGAAATTGGCCACGCCGATACTGGCAGAAACCGAAATAACCCGGTTATGAATTTCGAATTCCTCTTCCAGCGCGGCCTTGATCGCCTGCGTCAGAACATCCCGGCCACGGAAGCTCAGTTCATTACGGAATACAACCAAAAATTCATCGCCCCCCTGCCGTGCCAACCAGTCTCCCGGAGACAAAATACTCTGCAAACGCTGAGGAACCAGTTTTAACAATGCATCGCCGATGGCATGACCATGCTGATCATTAATGCGATTAAAATAATCGAGATCGATAATTAACAGAGAAAACGCGACTTCCGGATCGTCGAGCATGCTTTCTTTCATCAGATAAAGCAGACGCGCACGGTTCAATAACCCGGTCAACGGATCATGATGAGCCTGAAACAGAAGATTATGCTGATAAAGTTGCTGCTGACGAAGCACAATGCGGTGCACGCCAATACTGCCTAACAGCAAAGCAAGAAAAGCGAGCAGCGCAGGCTCAATACGGTCACGCCAGGCTTGCCAGAGCGAAGACTGCGGCCGCACCACAAGATTAAAAAGGTCATCCCCGATACGGGAATAATGGACACGATAGGTCAGACGACTGCGATCCTGCTTCCAGTCATGAACCAGCCAGCCTTCATCAGACTTCGAGTCTGTGATCTGTTGCATAAGCTCCTGCATGAATGCACGCCCGGCATGACTGTCATAAGCATTAAAGACCGGCACCGCATAACGCGGCACACCATCAGAACTGACGATAACAACCGATGTATCCGTTCCCAGATCGACTCCATCCCAACGAGCCAACCGGTCTTGCAGGCGAACAAGCCCTGTCAGTACGGCTAAAACCTCGCCGTGATAACTGTCGCGAACAGCATAAAACAGCGGCAACATCCATTCGCGACTGCTGTTTTGCCAGACTGGCGGGCCGGTAACAACATCTTCGGAATCCAGCGCTTTACGGAATAAACGGGAAGACTGCTGTTGCAGATTGGGCAGAGTTACAGGATTGGCGTGAGATTCGCGCGGCGTTGTGTACAGAACCATTTGACCATCACTGCGGGCCAAACCAAGACTGACGACACCAGGCATAAAAAAAGCGACTTTTTCCAGCGTATCGCGCCCGGCATCAGGTTGCTGCAGCGCATTCAGAGCCAGCAACTCCTGCCCCAGAAGATTAAAGGATTCACGTCGGGCGATCATAACGGAGCGTGCATTCTGCAGAGCAACACGATTAATGTGCGCAATTTCGTTGTCAAACACACTGCGGCTGACAAACCAGCTCTGCACGGCAAAAGTCAGCAACAACAACGTCAGAACAAAAATTGCCAGGGGTAAAACCCAGCCAGAGGCGCGGAAATTTAAGATATTCAGCAAAAGCTAACCCCACCCCTCAAGAACAATGATTTATTAAACAGACGATTCCCAGATAACCACAAAGGTTAGCAGGTGAAGTTACAACTCGACACATGCAAATGGTAACAATTGGCAACAGTTATAGATTCCTCTGTAGCCGGCAGATAAAAACCAGGAACGGATATCGCCGAGAGGAAGCCGCACGTAATAACGGCACAAGGACAGAACGAAGGAAACGGGCACAAACAGCGGGCAAAAAAAACCGGGCTGGAATCGGCCCGGTAAACACCATAATAATCAGAGAGAGCAAACTGGCTTTCGCCTGCTCATTCTATGACTGAGCGACCTGACATTAGTTCTCCGGCCGCAGTCCTTTTTTCAGAAGAATCTGCTCAATCTCTCCCAGACAGGCCGGATCATCGATGGTTGACGGTGTCTGGTATTCCTCGTTATTAGCGATATTGCGCAGTACTTTACGCAAAATTTTGCCGGAACGGGTTTTAGGCAAACGCTGCACCACAACCGCATCACGGAAACTGGCCACCGCACCAATCCGGTCACGGACGCGCTGCACCAGCTCAAGCTTCAGCGTTTCTTCATCAATATCAACACCGTCTTTCAGCAGCACCAGCCCCAGAGGCTCTTCACCTTTAAGATCACTGTGACGGCCGATGACCGCACATTCAGCAACCGCCGCATGCCCGGCAACCACTTCTTCCATCTCACCGGTCGACAGACGATGACCGGCAACATTGATGATGTCGTCAGTACGCCCAAGCACAAACAGATAGTTATCATCATCCAGATAACCGCCATCACCGGTAATGTAATACCCTTTGTAAGTACCCAGATAACCGGCGACAAAACGCTCGTGATTGCCCCAGATAGTCGGCAGGCATCCGGGCGGCAATGGCAATTTGATCGCAATACTGCCCTGCTCATTGGCAGCAACCGGACGCCCCTTCGGATCTAAAATCTGCACATTAAATCCGGGTGACGGGCGTGTAACAGAACCCGCCTTCACTTTGGCTGGCTCAAGCCCCATATGATTGCCGGCAATCGCCCAGCCGGTTTCGGTCTGCCACCAGTGATCCACAATCGGACGTTTAATATGCTGATCCACCCACTCATAAGTCGGAGGATCTAAACGCTCACCGGCCATAAAAATGGTTGTAAGCTTACTGAGGTCGTATTTTTCCGCCTGCAGGCATTGCGGATCTTCTTTGCGGATCGCGCGGAACGCTGTCGGTGCAGCAAACAATCCTTTGACACCGTACTCGGCACAGACCCGCCAGAAAGCACCGGCATCCGGTGTACGTACCGGCTTGCCTTCATAAAAGACCGTGGTGCAGCCTGCAATTAACGGCGCATAAACAATATAAGAATGGCCAACCACCCAGCCGACATCGGAAGCGGCCCAGAACACATCCCCCGGATGCATATCGTAAACAACACTCATGCTGTAGCTCATAGCCACCGCATGACCGCCATTGTCGCGCACAACCCCCTTAGGCTTTCCGGTGGTACCGGAGGTATAAAGAATGTACAGAGGATCAAGCGCCGACACTGGCATACAATCAGCAGGCTGAGCGGCAGCCACGGCCTGTTGCCAGTCAATATCACGCCCTGCAGTCAGCTCACAGCGCTGTTGTTCACGCTGAAAAATGACACAGCGCTCAGGCTTATGCGCCGCCATATCAATGGCAGCATCCAGAATCGGTTTGTATTCAATAATACGGTCAACTTCGATACCACAGGACGCTGACATAATGACCTTAGGTACGGCATCATCAATACGCACCGCCAGCTCATTCGGAGCAAAGCCACCAAACACCACCGAATGCACAGCACCAATGCGGGCACAGGCCAGCATGGCGATCGCAGCCTCCGGAATCATCGGCATATACACGATCACGCAATCGCCTTTACCAACGCCCTGACTGACCAGCATACCGGCACAGCGCGCGACGGCTTCGGTCAGCTGGCTGTAGGTATAGGTACGTTTATTTCCGGTCACCGGGGAATCATAGATAAGAGCAAGCTGGTCTCCACGTCCCTGCAGAACGTGATAATCCAGCGCCAGATAAGCGGTATTGAGCTGTCCGTCAGCAAACCAGCGATCAATACCATGTTCATCTTTGCTGAGAATGGCCTTGGGTTCTTTAAACCATTGAATCCGTTGTGACTGTTTTTGCCAGAAGGCTTCAGGCTGTTCGATCGAAGCCTGATATTCCTGTTGGTAACCCATAAAAAATTCCTCCTGTGTGAATGAATACACCTTAGGGGATGTGTGGTTACCGCGACTATTCGACCAAGGGTCATAACACCAAGGTCTAGCCGGCGCCGGCCCGAACCTTCATGCGCACTGGTAGTCAGGCACAAAAAAACCCGCCGCAGCGGGTTCTTTTTTATAGCGGTAACACTTACCAGCCGGTTACTTCTTTCAGCGTCTTACCGATATCGGCCAGACTCTGGCAGGTAGCAACACCAGCGTCCTGCAGTGCCGCAAATTTATCGGCCGCAGTACCTTTACCACCGGAGATGATCGCGCCGGCATGACCCATACGCTTACCCGGAGGTGCAGTAACACCAGCGATGTAAGAAACAACAGGCTTGGTCACATTAGCTTTAATGAAAGCCGCTGCTTCCTCTTCTGCAGTACCGCCGATTTCACCGATCATGACGATGGCTTCAGTTGACGGATCTTCCTGGAACATTTTCAGGATGTCGATAAAGTTGGAGCCCGGAATCGGGTCGCCACCAATACCAACACAGGTAGACTGGCCAAAGCCGTAATCAGTGGTCTGCTTAACCGCCTCATAGGTCAGAGTACCGGAACGGGAAACAATACCGACTTTACCTGGCAGGTGAATGTGACCCGGCATAATACCGATCTTACATTCTCCCGGAGTGATAACACCCGGACAGTTAGGTCCGATCAGGCGAACGCCCAGCTCGTCACACTTAACTTTCGCATCCAGCATATCCAGTGTAGGAATACCTTCAGTAATACAAACGATCAGCTTGATGCCGGCATTAGCGGCTTCAAGGATAGAGTCTTTACAGAAAGGAGCTGGTACGTAAATAACAGAAGCTTCAGCACCGGTTGCAGCAACCGCGTCTTTAACGGTATTGAATACCGGCAGACCCAGGTGTTCAGTACCACCTTTACCCGGAGTTACACCACCAACCATTTTGGTGCCGTATGCAATCGCCTGTTCAGAGTGGAAAGTACCCTGAGCACCGGTAAAGCCCTGGCAGATCACTTTGGTGTCTTTATTGATTAAAATGCTCATGATTACCCCTTAATTGCCAGCTGCAGCTGCGACCACTTTCTGGGCTGCGCCAGTCAGGTCGGTATCCGCGATAATGTTCAGGCCGCTTTCAGTCAGAACCTTGGCGCCCACTTCAGCGTTGTTACCTTGCAGGCGAACAACCACAGGAACCTTAACACCGACTTCTTTTACAGCGCCGATCACGCCTTCAGCAATCATGTCACAACGCACGATACCACCAAAAATATTGATGAATACGGCTTTTACTTTTTCGTCAGACAGAATAATTTTGAATGCTTCAACCACACGTTCTTTGGTTGCACCGCCACCTACGTCGAGGAAGTTAGCTGGCTGACCACCGTGCAGTTTCACGATATCCATAGTACCCATCGCCAGACCGGCACCGTTCACCATGCAGCCGATGTTGCCATCCAGTGCTACGTAGTTCAGTTCCCACTCAGCAGCGTGAGCTTCACGTGCATCTTCCTGGGAAGGATCATGCATTTCCTGCAGATCTTTATGACGGTAAACCGCGTTGCTGTCGATGTTGATCTTGGCATCCAGGCAGTGCAGATTGCCTTCGGTGGTGATAACCAGCGGGTTGATTTCCAGCAGCGCCAGATCTTTATCAACAAACAGTTTGGCCAGGCCCAGGAAAATATTGGTGAACTGCTTCACCTGATCACCTTTCAGACCCAGCTGGAATGCCAGTTCACGACCCTGATATGGCTGCGCGCCTACCAGTGGATCAATCGTGGCTTTCAGAATTTTTTCCGGAGTTTCTTCCGCTACTTTTTCAATTTCCACACCGCCCTCAGTTGAGGCCATAAATACCACACGGCGTGAAGAACGGTCGACGACCGCACCCAGATACAGTTCCTGAGCGATATCGGTGCAGCTCTCAACCAGAATACGGCTGACCGGCTGACCCTTTTCATCAGTCTGGTAAGTTACCAGGTTTTTACCCAGCCACTTGTTGGCAAACTCAGAGATTTCTTCTTTGGAAGAAACCAGCTTCACACCACCGGCCTTACCACGGCCACCGGCATGTACCTGAGCTTTAACAACCCAGCGGTCACCGCCAATGGTGTCGGCCGCTGCTGCAGCTTCTTCTGCAGTTTTGGCTGCCACACCGTTCGATACTGGCAGACCATACTGAGCAAAAAGCTGTTTACCCTGATATTCGTGAAGGTTCATCGCTTTCGTCCTGTTTCTCTTATTGAGTCGGGGGTTACCCAACAGCCTGTGTTAACCGGGCAGCCAATCGTGTCGGCAGTACTTATTCAGCACTCTCGCCCGGCCATAAAGCGAGGCCCGGAACTCCGGGCCAACGTATTACTTTTTCGCTTTGGTCTTACGATTCGCTTTGTGAATCGCATTATTGTTAACGGCCAAAGCTGCTTCATGCACCGCTTCAGAAACGGTTGGGTGTGCAAACACCATCATGCCCACATCTTCAGCGCTTGAACCAAACTCCATTGCCACAACAATCTGCTGACACAGATCACCGGCATTCGGGCCAATCACACTGGCACCAAGAATACGGTCAGTTTCTGCATGGGCGATGATTTTCACAAAACCATCGGTATCAGCAGCGGCCATTGCACGGCCATTAGCTGCAAACGGGAACATACCAACGTTGTATGGTTCACCATCTGCTTTAATCTGCTCTTCTGTTTTACCAACCCAGGCAATTTCCGGGTGGGTGTAAATGACAGAAGGAATCACATCGTAATTCAGCTGTGCTTTATGACCGGCGATACGCTCGGCAACCATCACACCTTCCTCAGATGCTTTGTGTGCCAGCATAGGACCACGCACCACATCACCAACAGCCCAAACGCCAGGAGCATCAGTGCTGCAGGTTTCGTCGACGTGAATGAAACCACGCTCGTCCATATTCACACCGCAGTCGCCACTCATCAGGCCTTCGGTGTAAGGACGACGGCCAACCGCAACGATCAGTTTGTCGAAGACTTCTTTCTTCTCACCTTCGGCATCCTGATAGGTCACAGTTACCTGCTTACCTTTTACCTCAGTACCGGTTACACGGGCACCCAGACGGATGGTCATACCCTGCTTGGTGAACAGTTTCTGCGCTTCTTTGGCAACGGTCTGGTCAACCAGATGCAGGAATTTGTCCTGCGCTTCCAGTACAACCACTTCCGCACCCAGACGGCCCCAGACACTACCCAGCTCCAGACCAATGACACCTGCGCCAATAACGCCCAGACGTTTTGGCACTTCGCTGAATTCCAGCGCGCCGGTGGAATCGACAATAACGCCTTCGGTCAGTGGTGCTGGCGGAATAATCACCGGCACAGAACCTGTGGCAATGATCACATGCTCAGCTTCGAGGATTTCAGCAGTTCCGGCGTGACTGGTAAATTCGACCTTTTTACCAGCCAGCAATTTACCGGTACCTTCAAATGGCGTTACACCGTTGGCTTTGAACAGTGTCGCAACACCCATTGTCAGGTTTTTAACGATCTGATCTTTACGCTTCAGCATCGCGGCGATATCGATATTGACTTCGCCAACACTGATGCCATGCAGAGACAGTTTCTCTTTAGCTTCTTCGTACTTGTGCGAAGTATCCAGCAAGGCTTTGGAAGGAATACAGCCCACATTCAGGCAGGTTCCGCCAAACACCGCCTTACCATCTTTGCTCAGCCATTTATCGATACAGGCAGTGTTCAGGCCCAGTTGTGCACAACGGATAGCTGCGACATAACCGGCAGGACCACCACCGATAACGACGACATCAAACTTCTTACTCATCTTTATTTCCTTAACTATCCGATTAAATGTCTAACAGCAGACGGGCAGGATCTTCCAGAAGATCTTTGATCGCCACCAGGAACTGCACGGCCTCTTTACCATCGATCATACGATGATCGTATGACAGTGCGAGGTACATCATTGGCAGAATCACAACCTGACCGTTCACAGCCATCGGGCGTTCCTGAATCTTGTGCATGCCCATAATGGCCGTTTGCGGTGGATTCAGAATTGGTGTGGACATCAGAGAACCGAAAGTACCGCCATTGGTAATAGTGAAAGTACCACCCTGCATTTCATCAATGCCCAGCTTGCCGTCACGGGCACGGCCGGCGTAATCGCCGATGGTGCTTTCAATTTCAGCCAGACCCATACCATCGGTATCACGCAGAATAGGTACAACCAGACCACGCTCGGTAGAAACCGCAACACCGATATCCTGATAGCCATGGTAAACCATGTCATTGCCATCAATAGAGGCATTCACTGCCGGGAAGCGTTTCAGTGCTTCTGTTGCCGCCTTCACAAAGAACGACATAAAGCCCAGTTTAACGCCGTGTACTTTCTCAAACTGATCTTTGTACTTGGCACGCAGATCCATGACCGGCTTCATGTTGACTTCGTTATAGGTCGTCAGCATTGCAGCATTCTGTTGTGCTTCAACCAGGCGGCGGGCAATAGTGGCACGCAGACGGGTCATAGGCACGCGCTTCTCAATACGGTCGCCTTCCGGAATCACCGGCGCTTTGGCCGCTGGTGCAGCCGCTTTGGCCGGAGCCGCGGCTGGTGCTGATTTCGGAGCAGATTTCAGATGGTTAACCACATCTTCTTTGGTCACACGACCATCTTTACCGGTCGCAGCAATCGCCGAAGCAGCTACGCCGTTTTCTTCCGCAATTTTACGGGCCGCAGGGCTCATAATTACGTCGCCGGCAGCAGCAGGCTCAGCTGCCGCAGGTGCTGAAGCTTCTGCCGCAGGAGCAGCCGCAACTTCACCAGCAACGAAGACCGCAAGAACTTCGTCACTCAGTACAACATCACCCTCTTCTTTGAGCACATTTTTCAGTGTGCCATCTGCCGGAGCAACAACCTCCAGCACGACTTTATCGGTTTCAATATCCACCAACAGCTCATCACGCTGCACAGGTTCACCAGGCTTTTTATGCCAGGTAGCAACCGTGCCGTCAGCGACAGACTCAGGAAAAGTGGGTGCCTTAATTTCAATGCTCATTATGTTTTCCTTAATATTCCTGCGGTTACCTAGCCCTGGAGTCCCAGAGCGTCACGAATTAATTTTTCTTGCTGTTCAAGGTGCAGTGCCATATAGCCTGCAGCCGGAGAAGCGGAAGCGGCACGGCCGGCATACTGCAGATGCAGATCCGGATTCAGCTGCGACAACGCACGGCGCATATGGTGCTGACTGCTGTACCAGGCGCCCATGTTCATTGGCTCCTCCTGAGTCCAGACAACTTCTTCAACATTGCTGTATTTAGACAGCACTTTGGCAAGCTGTTTGGCCGGGAACGGATACAACTGTTCTATACGAACAATGGCAACATCCTTGATTTCTTCCGCACGGCGACGTTCCAGCAGGTCGTAATAAACCTTACCTGAACACAGAAGCACCCGGCGTACTGCCGCTGCTTCCAGCTCATCAACCTCATCAATCACTGTATAGAAGCGACCGCCTGCCAGCTCTTCCAGAGTACTGATAGCCAGTTTATGACGCAGCAGACTCTTCGGTGACATAACCACCAGCGGCTTACGCAGCGGACGAATCACCTGACGACGCAACATGTGGTAAACCTGAGCCGGGGTGGACGGCACACAGATCTGTACGTTGTGTTCAGCACAGAGCTGCAGATAACGCTCCAGACGGGCTGAAGAGTGCTCTGGTCCCTGACCTTCATAGCCATGCGGCAGCAGCATAGTCAGACCGCACAGACGACCCCACTTATGTTCGCCGGAAGAAATAAACTGATCGAATACCACCTGCGCACCGTTGGCGAAATCACCGAACTGGGCTTCCCAGATAACCAGTGCTCCCGGAGTGGTCGTGGCGTAGCCATATTCAAACGCCAGTACCGCCTCTTCTGACAACAGAGAGTCGTACAGATCAAAGGCTGGCTGCCCTTCTTTAACATGCTTAAGTGGAATGTAGCTGGAGCCGTCTTTCTGGTTATGCAGAACCGCATGACGGTGAGAGAAGGTTCCGCGCCCTACGTCCTGACCAGTGATACGGATCTGATGACCTTCATGCAACAAGGTTGCATAAGCCATGGTTTCCGCAAAGCCCCAATTAATTGGCATAGCGCCCGCAGCCATACGACCACGGTCTTCAAGAATTTTGCCGACCTGACGCTGCACCGAGAAACCTTCCGGTACTTCCAGCAGTTTGTTCGCCAGTTCCTGCAGCTGTTTCAGATCAAAGCGGGTATCCGCACGCGCGGTCCACTCATGTCCGAGGTACGGAGTCCAGTCAACGAACAATTCGGTATTCGGCTCTTTTACCAGACTCTTGGCAACGTGATGACCGTTATCCAGCGCCTTACGGTAGTCTTCTTCCAGCTCTTTACTGCTTTCTGCGGTCAGAACGCCTGCGGCAATCAGCTTATCGGAATAGAGTTCACGGGTGGTTTTCTGCGCTTTGATTTTTGCATACATCAAAGGCTGAGTGCCGGATGGCTCATCCGCTTCGTTATGACCACGACGGCGGTAACACACGAGGTCGATCACCACGTCTTTCTTGAATTCATTGCGGTAATCAACGGCCAGCTGAGTAACGAACAATACGGCTTCCGGATCATCACCATTAACATGCAGAATCGGCGCTTCAACAATCTTGGCAACATCGGTGCAGTATTCGGTCGAGCGCACGTCTTCACGCTTGGACGTGGTGAAACCAACCTGGTTGTTAATCACAATATGAATGGTGCCGCCGGTTTTGTAAGCGCGGGTCTGTGACATCTGGAACGTTTCCATTACAACACCCTGACCAGCGAACGCTGAGTCACCGTGCATAATCACAGGGACAACTTTTTCACCGGTCTCGTCGTTGCGGCGATCCTGACGGGCACGTACCGAACCTTCAACCACCGGAGAAACAATCTCAAGGTGAGATGGGTTGAAAGCAAGCGCGAGGTGAACTTCACCACCAGATGTCATTACGTTGGATGAGAAACCCTGGTGATACTTCACGTCACCGTGGGATTCGTAATGCACTTTACCGTCGAATTCATCAAACAGATCGGACGTCTTTTTACCCAGGGTATTAATCAGCGTATTCAGTCGGCCACGGTGTGCCATACCGATAACAATTTCTTTGGCGCCGTAGGTACCACTGCGCTGGATCAGTTCGTCCATCAGCGGAATAAGACTTTCACCACCTTCCAGACCAAAACGCTTAACCCCCGGATAACGGGAACCCAGATATTTTTCCAGACCTTCGGCAGCCGTTAAACGCTCGAGCAGATGGAGTTTAACTTCACTGCCGAATTTAGGATGGGCGCGAACACTTTCCAGTCGCTGCTGAAACCAGCGCTGTTCTGCGGTGTTTACGATGTGCATATATTCGGCACCGACGGTACCGCAATAGGTCATATCCAGCGCCGCAAGAATATCGTTCAGCGAGGCTTCATCCTGACCAATAAACAAAGAGCCGGTCTGGAAAACAGTATCCAGATCGGCCCGGGATAAACCATGAAATGCAAGATCAAGATCCGGGACTTTCTGACGTTCCATCAGATCAAGCGGATCCAGCTTGGCATGCTGATGACCACGACCGCGGTAGGCATTGATTAACTGCAATACCTGAACCTGCTTACGTTCATGATCAGAGCTGACAGCTCCCTGGGATACAGGACGGGAACGGCGCTGATTTTTGGAAAGAAGAAGAAACTGTTCCCGAATGGGCTTATGGGGAGTATCTACGGAAGTGTTTTCGTCGACGCGTGGTAACTGATCAAAATAATTGCGCCACTCTTCGGGAACCTCATTGGGGTCTCTGAGGTAGGTTTCGAAGAGCTCCTCCATATAAGCAACATTACCTCCCGCTAATTGAGAGGTGCTCCAAAGTTGCTCCATTGTCTGCTCGTGCATGTACGACCACCCTGTTTTTGAATAAACGAGGGAAATCACCCACAGAGTGTACGCACCGACTCTAGCGCTAGGCAGGATAGAGGGCCGACCGGATAGATCGCAAGGCCTCTGAGGTGAACCGGGGATTCCCCGCTCCCTCAACTAAAAATTCAGCTTAGTTAAAAATAGAACTTTGTGAGGTCTATTTTTGAAAAATTGTCAACGTAAGCGGGCTGTGTGTCCAGCCCACTTACGTCTAATACCACCGGTCGTCAGTGGTGCTTTTCCTATAATTGCTGGGATAACAGCATATTACGGATGTGCCCAATGGCGCGCGTTGGATTCAATCCTTTCGGGCACACATTGACACAATTCATGATGCCACGGCAACGGAATACGCTGAATGGATCACTCAATTCCGCCAATCGTTCCTGTGTCATGGTATCGCGACTATCCGCCAGGAAGCGGTAAGCCTGCAACAGACCTGCCGGACCAACGAATTTGTCCGGATTCCACCAGAAAGACGGGCAGGAAGTAGAACAGCATGCACAGAGAATACACTCGTACAGACCATCCAGTTTTTCACGCTCTTCAGGGCTCTGCAGACGTTCGATAGCCGGAGCTGGTGTGTTGTTCACCAGGTAAGGCTTGATCTTTTCGTACTGCTTGTAGAACAGCGCCATGTCGATGACCAGGTCACGGATCACAGGCATACCTGGCAGAGGACGCAGCACCAGCTTATCCATTTTGCCTTTGGTTGCTTCAGAAATCGGTGTGATACAGGCCAGACCGTTTTTACCGTTGATGTTCATACCATCAGAACCACACACGCCTTCACGGCATGAGCGGCGGTAAGCCAGAGTCGGGTCCTGCTCTTTAACCAGAGCCAGCACATCCAGAATCATCACGTCCTTATTGCCAGGTACGTTAATTTCGTAATCCTGCATGTAAGGAGCCTGATCTTTCTCCGGATTGTAGCGATATACACTCACTAACATTTCAATACTCCCCTATTAATAAGTACGGACTTTCGGAGGGAACGCTGCCACAGTTTTAGGAGCAAAGTTCACAGCACGCTTGCCGATGGTCTTGGTTTGCGGGAAGTACAATGAGTGGCACAGCCAGTTCTCATCGTCACGCTCAGTAAAGTCGTTACGGGCATGAGCACCACGTGACTCTTTACGCTCAATTGCAGCAACTGCTGTGGCATAAGCGGTCTCGAACAGGTTATCTAGTTCCAGAGCTTCGATACGGGCAGTGTTGAATGGACCGCTCTTATCTTCGAGCATGGTGTTCTTAACGCGCTCACCAATTTCGTCGAGCATCGCCAGACCTTTTTCCATGCTTGGGCCTTCACGGAATACACCGAAGTACAGCTGCATGGTTTTCTGCAGATCTGCACGAACAGCAGCCACAGACTCACCGGTAGTCGAGTTATTCAGACGATTCAGACGGGCCATGGCACGTTCGATATCTTCTTCAGAAGCATCAACTGCCTCAAAGCCATCCTTAAAGCTCTTCTCAACCTGCAGACCCACAGCACGACCGAATACCACCAGGTCAAGCAGTGAGTTACCACCCAGACGGTTGGCACCATGCACGGATACACAAGCGATTTCGCCGGCAGCATACAGACCTTCAACAACAACATCGTTGCCGTTTTCGTCCTGGGTCAATGCCTGACCACCGATATTGGTTGGAATACCGCCCATCATATAGTGACAGGTTGGAACAACCGGAATCGGCTCTTTTACCGGGTCAGCATGTGCAAAGGTACGGGACAGTTCAAGAATACCTGGCAGCTTGGCATTCAGGGTTTCTTCACCCAGATGATCCAGCTTCAGGAATACGTGATCACCATCTTCACCACAACCACGGCCTTCCAGAATTTCCAGAACCATAGAACGGGCAACAACGTCACGACCTGCAAGGTCTTTGGCGTTAGGGGCATAACGTTCCATGAAGCGCTCGCCGTCTTTGTTTACCAGGTAGCCACCCTCACCACGACAGCCTTCTGTTACCAGAACGCCCGCGCCGGCAATACCGGTTGGGTGGAACTGCCACATTTCCATATCCTGCATCGGCACACCGGCACGGATTGCCATACCAACACCGTCACCGGTATTGATCAGAGCATTGGTTGTGGACTGATAAATACGACCGGCACCGCCGGTAGCAAGAACAGTTGCCTTGGCTTTCAGGTACAGGGTTTCACCGCTTTCGATATCAATCGCGATAACACCAGCAACCTGACCTTTGGCATTTTTCACCAGGTCAACGGCATACCATTCATTAAGGAAGGTAGTACCGCCCTTGAGGTTACCCTGATACAGAGCATGCAACAGAGCATGACCAGTACGGTCAGCCGCCGCACAGGTACGGGCTGCCTGAGTCGGATTATCCGGACCTTTGGACTGGCCACCGAACGGGCGCTGATAAATACGGCCTTCTTCAGTACGGGAGAATGGCAGACCCATATGCTCCAGTTCGAAAACAGCCTGCGGACCTACTGAACACATATATTCAATAGCATCCTGGTCACCGATATAGTCTGAACCTTTAACGGTGTCATACATGTGCCAGCGCCAATCATCATTAGGATCCGCTGACGCAATCGCACAGGTGATACCACCCTGCGCTGAAACGGTGTGCGAACGGGTTGGGAAAACCTTGGTCACACATGCGGTCTTGATGCCGGCTTCGGTCAACTGCAGCGCAGCACGCATACCCGCGCCACCACCACCGATTACGATAGCATCGAAGGACATGGTTCTGATTTTAGACATGACTTACACACTCCAGAGAATGTCGATACCCCAAACCAGGTAAACGAACAGGAATCCTGCGCATACCAGCTGGAACGCAAAACGGATTGCGGCGGCTTTGAGATAGTCAGTTGAAATGGTCCACATACCTACCCAGGCATGTGCACAGATTGAGATCAGGGCGGCCAGACTGAATACTTTCATCCAGATGCAGGCAAACAGGCCCTGCCATTGTCCGTATTGCATATCCGGAGAGGCAACCACAAAGCCCAGCAGGAACAGAGTGTAGAGCGCCAGGATAACAGCGGTAACGCGCTGAACAACCCAGTCGTACAGACCACTGCGGCCCAAATTGGTGACACTTGTTACCATACCCAAACTCCCGCCAGAATGATTACGATCACGCCACATACCAAGGTAATGATGGCACCGGTACGACCGCCTTCTTTGGTTTCACCAATTCCCATATCCATCAACAGGTGCTTAACACCCGCCACCAAGTGGTAACCCAATGCAGACAAAATGCCCCAGGTGATGAATTTAACCAAACCGTTATCAAACACCGATTTCAGTTCAGCAAAGCTTTCTGCTGACTCCAGGGATGCCGCCAGCGCGCACAGCATAAAAGCCACAGCGAAGAACAGAATAAAACCGGAGATACGATGAATGATGGAGGCTTTGCCGGGAAGTGGGAGCTCAATAGTAGTCAGATCTAAATTTGTAGGTCTATTGCTATTCACGGCTCTTACACTCTCATATGGGCTTAACAACTCCGCACGAAGCGGGCGTTAAGCGCAGGCTCAAGAAGATACCTGATTCCTTGTACAAGATTTGCACAAGTTTCAGGTCGCGACAAATTATAGTCACCCACCCGTTGATTTACAAACAGTCTGCGCCGCTATCGCACAGGCAGTACACAAATGCAGCAGATCAGGTGACATTACCGCAGCAGGACTATACTAGACGCGGCTGCTTATGGCTGCTCGACCGCTGGGTAATTGACAAACGGAGTTCAGAACCTATAGTTGTGCCCTTTCTTTTTAGGTCCGCCTTATATTTAAGGCTAAATTTTGAACAGCAGGAGGCCTATCCATGGCTGACAAAAAAGCAACACTGAAAGTTGACGGCATAGAAGAAACTCTGGAACTTCCGGTTTACGAAGGCTCTATGGGACCTGATGTTGTCGACGTTCGCAGCCTCTCTGGCAAAGGCCTGTTTACCTACGATCCGGGTTTCATGTCGACCGCCGCAACTGAGTCAAAAATTACCTATATCGACGGCGCTGCCGGTGTTCTGCTGCACCGTGGCTACCCGATCGATCAACTGGCGGAAAAATCTGATTATTTAGAAACCTGCTACCTGTTGCTGCACGGCGAACTGCCAAACGCGCAGGAAAAAGAAACCTTCGTTAACACCATTAAGAACCACACCATGGTGCACGAGCAGCTGAGCCACTTCTTTAATGGTTTCCGCCGCGACGCTCACCCGATGGCGGTAATGTGTGGTGTTGTTGGCGCCCTGTCAGCCTTCTACCATGACTCACTGGACATCCATGATCAGCACCACCGCGAAGTTTCTGCGCACCGTCTGATTGCGAAAATGCCAACTTTGGCAGCTATGGTTTACAAATATTCCATCGGTCAGCCATTCATGTACCCACGTAATGAACTGAGCTACTCCGAAAACTTCCTGCACATGATGTTCAACACTCCGTGTGACGAGAAGAAAATCAGCCCTGTTCTTGCCAAGGCTATGGACCGCATCTTCCTGCTGCACGCCGACCATGAACAGAATGCCTCGACTTCTACTGTACGTCTGGCCGGTTCTACCGGTGCCAACCCATTCGCCTGTATCGCATCCGGCATCGCGGCACTGTGGGGCCCTGCTCACGGTGGCGCCAACGAAGCTGTACTGAACATGCTGACTGAAATCGGTGACGAGTCCAACATCGATAAGTTCATCGCCAAAGCGAAAGATAAAGAAGATCCATTCCGTCTGATGGGCTTCGGTCACCGCGTTTACAAGAACTTCGATCCACGCGCCAAGGTTATGAAACAGACCTGTGATGAAGTTCTGGCTGAACTGGGTATGGAAGATGATCCTCTGCTGAAAATCGCCATGAAGCTGGAGAAAATCGCAACCGAAGACGAATACTTCGTGAAGCGTGGCCTGTACCCGAACGTAGATTTCTACTCTGGTATCATCCTGAAAGCGATTGGCATCCCAACCGAGATGTTCACCGTAATCTTCGCCACCGGCCGCACCCCAGGCTGGATTGCACACTGGAACGAGATGATCAGCAGCGATTACCGCATTGGTCGTCCACGTCAGCTGTACACTGGCCACCCAAAACGCGACTACCCGGGCTAACCGGTTAGTTGTATAAAAAGCCGCTCACTGAGCGGCTTTTTTATTTCTGTTACAGGAGACTTCAATGGCAACACTGGCATTTATCGGACTTGGCAACATGGGTTATCCAATGGCTGGCCATCTTGCCAACAATGGCCACTCCGTCAGGGTGTACAACCGCACCTCTGCCCGCACAGCGCAATGGCTGAGCAAATACAACGGCGAGGGCTTTGATAACATCAGCAATGCCGTCCGCCATTGCGACGCCGTCATTCTCTGCGTCGGCCGCGATGATGATGTACGCGACATTCTGACCGGCCAGCACAACGCCATCGCGGCGATGAATCCCGGCACATTAATCATTGATCACACCACCACCTCAGCCCTTCTGGCGGAAGAGATGGCATCAGCCACCAAAAACGCAGGACTGCGCTTCTGCGATGCGCCGGTATCCGGCGGTCAGCAAGGTGCCATCAATGGTCAGCTGAGTCTGATGGTCGGCTGCGAGGTCAGTGATTTCAGCGACATTCGGACCATTACCACACCATATACCCGTGCCATTGAGCGCATGGGAGAGATTGGCAGCGGCCAGAAAACCAAAATGGTCAATCAGATCTGCGTTGCCGGACTGATACAAGCGCTTGCCGAAGGACTGCATTTCGCCGAAAAAGCGGGTTTAGATCGTGACAAAGTAATGGGTGTGATTTCTCAGGGCGCTGCCGGCAGCTGGCAGATGAGCAACCGTCATCAAACAATGATTGCAGGCGAGTACCAGCATGGCTTTGCCATCGACTGGATGCGTAAAGATCTGGATATCTGCCTCGAAGAAGCCCTGCGCAACAACACCGACCTTCCTGTAACCAGACTGGTAAATGACTATTACCGGGAACTGCAGTCAATGGGAGCCGGCAGGCTCGATACCTCGGCCCTGCTGCTGCGACTGCAGAATAAAGACGAAAACTGATCCGCAGGCAACCTTCAGATTCTCATCTATGCTTGAAGCAGTCGCTGCAATGAGAATCTGAATGAGCCAACAACAACGCCACACTCTGGGCGGGTACGGAAAAACCGCTGACCATGAAGTTGACTGGAGCCAGGTAGGTGAAACCCTGACCATGCTGGCTCTTGCTATCGCTCAGATAGACACCTCACTGCATGAGGGAAATCAGTCTATCAATAAGCTGACCAGCAGCTTTACCGCCATGGCGGATAACTCACAGAAACTGGTACAACTGGCCGCTGCTCATAGAGATGACCTGCCACAAAAGACCGGTGAAATTGCCAGTGAGCTGCAACAGGAAATTCAGCAGGCCATCATTGCCTTCCAGTTTTATGACCGCCTGACCCAACGTCTTGAGCATGTAGGCGACAGTCTTGAACGGATGGGACATTTAATCGGCAATGCCGAACAACGCTATAAAGCCGGTGCCTGGAACAGCTTACAGCAGCACATAAAAAGCAATTACACGATGGAAGCCGAGCGCATTATGTTTGAACACATCATGGCTGGCCATTCCGTTGCCGAAGCACTTGAAATCTATCGTCACCATTTTGACAAACAGGCTCAGGATACTTTCGGCACTAACGACGATATCGAATTTTTCTGATCCGGTAACAGATCCAGTAACACCCGGCACTTATTCAACAAAGTGCTCGGTTAACTCATCTCCGACACAAAGCTGATGAATGTCAGACACCAGGGCATTCTGACCAAAGAGTATTTTCCCATCGATACGACACAGCTCTTTTAATGCATCCAGCACATCAGCTTCACGCTCCAGAGTATCCATACTCCGGGTTGGTATAACGCAGCGCTGACAAGGCTTACAAATAGCCAGCTGACCGTCTTTATGTTTCAGCATCTGCCAGCGACGCTCAGCAAAAACAGCACTGCCATTCACCACCACATTTGGCCGGAAACGCTCCATCTGAATGTCACGCCCGACCCGCTCAGACAGTGCTCCGAGACTGCTTTCCGTGGTAACCAATACAGGAAATCCATCCGCAAAGCTGACCCACTGTCCGGGCTCAGCATAACGCAGATCCACCTGACGCTGACTGTCAGCCGGCAAACGAACCAGACGGCAGTCGATACCCAAAGCAGAAGAAAACCAGGCCGCAGCATCATCACCACAATCCTCTGCCGACAGAGAATCATTCCAGACGGTCACTGTTTTGCGCAAAGCACCCTGCTCGGCCAGCGGTACCCGTAATGTCGCCTGGCCGTCCACATCCACCCGCAATACGGTTTCTTCCAGCACAGGACGAATGCGGGCCATCTTCGGCTGCTGACGCTGCGTGATAAAACCACCCTGCTCATCCACCAATAAAAAACGGCGATCACCAACCGGGCCATGACGATCAAATACAAGCCGTTCAACCTCTACCGGTGCACAGGATTTAATCGGGTAAATAAATAAACGGGAAATGTGCGGCATACGCCCTCCTTGTTCAGGGCACTCTAATAGATAGCCCGACAACAAACAACATACTCAATACAACATACAGACCGGTCAGACAGACAACCAAAAATAAAAAAGCGCCGTAAGGCGCTTCCTGTTAGCAGAGTAAATATCAATCAGCTCTGGGCGGCATTTTCATTTTTTCCCGCATCAGACGCTGAACCTCTTTTGCCATTGCTTCCGGTGCAAATTTTGACAGAAAACCATTACACCCGACTTTTTCAACCATGGCCTTATTGAAATTCCCCGATAACGACGTATGCAGAATAATAAAGGTATCTTTCAATTCAGTATCACGGCGAATTTCGGTGGTCAGCATATAACCGTCCATTTCCGGCATTTCTGCGTCAGTAATAATCATCACCAGATTATTACTGACGTCCCGCCCTTCTTCTTTCCAGTGCATCAATAACTGATAAGCTTCAAGGCCATTATTCGCCTCAATAATGTTCAGCCCCATAGGTTCCAGAACCTGACGCATCTGCTGAATAGCCACATGTGAATCATCAACGATCAGAATGTCTTTGCCCCGCACTTTTTCCAGCAGCTCATCATCGTAAGCATCGGCCGACAACACAGAGTTGTAAGGTGCAATTTCGGCGAGAACCTTTTCCACATCGATAATTTCGACAATACGGTCATCGATGCGGGTAATGGCCGTCAGATAATGCTGCCTCCCGGCTCCGCCCGGAGGTGGCAAAATTTCGCTCCAGTTCATATTGACGATCCGGTCAACCCCTCCGACCAGAAATGCCTGCACCGTCATGTTGTACTCAGTCACAATAATGGTGGCATCTTCTTCGTTCAGCTTCAGCGGCCCCATCTGAATGGCATGACGCAGATCGACAACAGGTACCGTCTGACCACGCAAATGCGTTACGCCGCGCACCACCGGGTGACGGTCAGGAATACGGGTCAGGTGCGGCATCCGCATGACTTCCTGTACCTTGAACACGTTGATAGCAAACTGTTGGCTGCCACCCAGATTAAACAACAACAACTCCAGGCGGTTTTGGCCCACCAACTTGGTACGGGCATCAACACTGCTCAGAACCCCGCTCATATAACACTCCAATAACCGTTCTTTACCAAAGTGTAGCCAAGAGCCGCAAAAACGCATGAAAATACTGTCTACACTGGAGGGGATGAATCAGGGAAAATATATGGACAAAACAGACCCACCACTGCTGGCGCGACAGCCGATTCTGGACACCAGCCTGAATGTGGTTGGTTATGAGCTTCTGTGCCGGCCTCTGCCGGAAGACACTCTGGCCTGGCAGAATGAGCATGGTGACCGGGCAACCAGTGAAGTCCTGATCAGTGCATTCAATGATATCGGTATCGATCTGGTCACAGGCGGGCTGCCTGCGTTTATCAACTTCACCAGTCACTGGCTGCATAACCCTCCCATTATGCCGGCCAACAGCCTTGTGGCTGAGCTGCTGGAGTACATTCCGGCAAGCGAAGAGAACCTGACAGCCCTGCGTAAGCTGAAAAAACTGCGCTACCGGATTGCACTGGACGACTATCAGGGAGACGAAGCCCAGGCAGCCCTTTTTCCGTTGATTGACATTGTGAAAGTTGACATACGCCGCCTGCCGGATATCAGGCAACTGCCAGCGCTGATTGACAAATATAAGCACCACAACCTGCAATGGCTGGCTGAAAAAGTAGAAACCAGAGAAGAGTACCGGCTGTGCCGGGATGCAGGCTGCACCCTGTTTCAGGGATACTTTTTCAGTCATCCCGATAATGTCTATGGCAAACGGCTGCCGGACAGTCAGATGGCCGTATTGCAACTTCTGCAGATCCTTAACGACCCTGACAGCAAAATTGAAGACGTCTCCACCATCCTTCAGACCGACCCGCAACTCAGTTATAAACTGCTGCAGATGGTTAACTCCGCTGCCGTTGGTTTTGCCCGTGAAATCACTTCAATTTCCCGCGCTATTGTCATCGTTGGCCTCGATCGCCTGCGGGCCTGGTCTAATCTGATTGCCCTTGGCCGTCTGCAGGAAAAGCCTGCGGTATTACGGGAGCAGGCAGTCGTAAGGGCTCTGCTGTGCAAAGCCCTGGTCTTTGCCTGGCCCAATCTGGATGATGAAACCGCGTTTACCCTGGGTCTGTTTTCCCTGCTGGATGCATTCCTTGACCGGCCACTGGCAGAAATCTGCCAGCGCCTCCGCCTGCCTGCAGACCTGACATCAGCCCTGACAGACCACTCCGGCGATTATGGTTTTATTCTTTCAACGACAATATGCATGGAACAGGGGCGCTGGGAATCTATCGACTGGAACGTGTTGCAGGGACTGGGGATCAGCCCTGCACAAACGGAGTTGCATTATCTGAATGCCCTGCAAACAGCGAATACGCTCATGCAGTCTGTCTGACTGCTTACTGCGGATAGCCTGTTATTTCACGAATACTCTGATACAAAGGCTTCATACGTTTATACATTTTACGGTAAACCTCTTTGTATAAACGATCATACAGTCTTACCGTTTTGAATTCGGGCTCAAATACCTGCCCGACACGGGTCATTTTCATGATGGCCGTACGGTAATCAGGATAGATCCCCAAGCCCACGGCACAGTTAATGGCAGCGCCCAGCCCTGAGGTTTCACTGGTATGCGGACGCTCGGCAGTCATACCAAAAATATCCGCCGTCAGCTGCATCGCCGCATCACTCTGCGAGCCTCCCCCAGATACCCGCAAACGGGTAATCGGTACCCGGCTGCGTTTTTCAATCTGCTCTTTACCCTGACGCAATTCATACGCCAGACCTTCGAGAATGGCGCGGTAAATATGGGCGCGCTTATGCACATCGCCAAAGCCAATTAAGGCGCCCTTGCCTTCCGGCCCTGGCTGACGCACCCCCGGCGACCAATAAGGCTGCATCATCAGCCCCATAGAACCCGCAGGTACCTGATTAACCAGCTCATCAAATAACTGCTCAGGCTCTACACCACGTTCGGCCGCCAGTCGCTGCTCGTTATGTGCCAGCTCTTCCTTGAACCAGCTCACCATCCAGAAACCGCGGTAAATCATCATTTCGGTATTGTAATGACCCGGAACGGCAGCGGTATAAGGCGGAATAAACGGAATGGTTTCGATGTACTTTGCCGTTGTCGTATTAATGGTGGCGGTCGTGCCATAACTCAGACAACCGATATGCGCATCAAGCCCACCAGCACCCATTACTTCACAGGCTTTATCCGAGGCTGCCGCAATCATCGGCAACCCGGCCGGCAACCCGGTCAGCGCCGCTGCGGCCGCAGAAACCTGTCCCAATTGCTCCCCCGGAGACACCAGATCCGGCATCATCCCGCGGGTAGCAGACAGCAGTTTCCATTTCAGGTCGGAAGGCTTTGCCCATTGCTGCCGCTTATAGTCGTAGGGTAGATAACCAACGATGGAACCGGTCGAATCTTTTAATTCACCACTCAGGCAATACGTCAGCCAGGCGGATAAATTCACGTAATAACGGGTTTTTGCCCAAACATCCGGTTCGTGCTGGGCAATCCAGTTATCCCGTGCTTTTGCACGCATCTCACGGATTAAATGACTCAGACCGAGAGTTTTAATCAGCACACCCCAGATACCACCAACCGGTGTTTCTACCGCAGCCTGGCGCTGGTCCATCCAGACAATGGCCGGACGTAAAGGCTGGTAATTCTCATCAAGATTGATCATGGTGTAGCGCTGCGTTGTCAGTGACACGCCGCGAATCTGATCCGGAGTTACCTTACCCTGCGCCCATAAGCGCCGGAAGGCTTCCTGAAGGTTTTCCCAATAGTAACCAGCATCCTGTTCAGCCCAGCCCGGATGACGGGAAAAGTACGGTTCAATGGTAACTTTGCTTTTGGCAACCTCATTACCCTGCTGATCAAATACCAGCACGCGTACACTTTGGGTGCCATTATCAATTGCCAGTAAATATTCCGCATTTGCCATACTGCTGAGCTGCCTGATTCTTTTTATCGTTGTGATAAAACGCCATAACAGCCTGCCCGCAAAGGCAGTCGGTTATGGCGCTTATATTATTTAGGAACGCTGTAATGCTTATTCCAGATTGCTTTATAACGCTCAAGCTCTTCCTGAAAGTGAGCATTATCCCAACCCAGCTCTTCGGCACACACCGCACGGATTTTATCGGTAAATCCAAGTCCTCCCTGCTCCAGCAGCAAACCGAGACGGGTACGGCGCAGCAGTAAATCATCCAGATGTTTAACCGACTCGTTCGCCGCCGACCAGCGCAGCTCAGCCCAAAGAGTACGGCTGCCGGGAATCACATCCAGTTCACCTTCTTTGGCCAGATTTAACAGCGCATCCAGATCCATACCAAAATGGCCACTCAGACGTTTCTGCAGATATCCTGGCAGAGCCTGATATTTTTTATGCTCAGAAACTGCCGGCGTAAAAATCTGAGCACCGAATTCACCGGAGGGAAAACGCTTAATGTATTTACGTGCCGCTTCGAGTGCATCCAGAGCAATCAGACGGAAAGTGGTTAATTTACCACCACTGACACTGACCAGACCTTTATCATCCCAGACGCTGTGATCACGCTTTTCTTTCGATGGATTTAAAGCACCGGAAGACACCAGTGGGCGCACGCCGGCCCAGCTGGAAATAATATCTTTTTCGGCAAGATCGGCTTTCGGAAACTGATGACGGGCGACTTTTAATAAATAATCCAACTCAGCCCGGGTCATACTGGCTTCGCTGTTATCGATGCCGTTATTGTCCAGATCAGTGGTACCAATCACGGTACGGCCTTCCCACGGGAAAATAAAAATCGGGCGTTTATCATCCGGGTGCATCGCCGTAAATGACTGCGCAACCGGCAAACGCCAGGCCGGTACAACAATATGACTGCCACGCGCCGGACGGATTTTTTTCTCGTCAGTCATCTGGCCACGCAATTCATCCGCCCAGGCACCGGTGGCATTAATCACGACATCGGCCTTAACGTCATAAGCTTCGCCTGTGAGCACATCTTCCACACGGGCACCCACAACCTGCTCACCGTCTTTCAGCAGTTGTTTAACGCCAACGTAGTTAAGCACCACAGCACCGTCTTTCTGCGCTTCGCGCAACACGCGGACCACCAGACGGGCATCATCGGTGACCGCATCCGCAAACTGAGTACCGCCAATTAATTCGTGCTCATTCAGCAGTGGACTCAGGTATTCGAAGTCGTCGCGTTTGAAATAATGACGGTAGCGTTTGCCAGCAAAAAAATCATAGATGCGCAGCAGCGTATTAAATACAAAAGGTCCGGGAAAACCGCCCTTATAATGCGCCATAAGGTAGCCCATCTGATCGACCAGTCCCGGTGCTTCCGTCATTAGACGCTCGCGTTCCTGCACCGAATGCATGGTGGTTTTCACATCACCGGCGGCGATATAGCGCAGACCGCCATGCACCATTTTGGATGACCGGCTGGACGTACCCCAGGCAAAATCCTGACGTTCAAGCAGCAGTACTTTCAGACCACGGCGCGCCGCTTCGCGGGCTATTCCCGCACCCGTGATGCCGCCACCGGCAACGATCACATCCCAGTGCTGCGGAGCACTCTTTAACTGCTCCAGCTGATGCTCACGCTGCCCTGGTACCCATGCTGTCTGCCACATACTGCTCTTTTATCCTGTCCGGCGGTTGCTGATTATCGTTTTGATGAGAATGTAGTTATTAAGTTTTTACACTGATCAGGAAGACTGCTGTTCCAGTAGCGGTTCAGCCTGCTCCTGTTGTGTCTTTTTTACGGCACTTCCTGCCGCATTTCCGCTATTATTTTTTTCCAGTAAAGTGCCCGGATTAAGTCGCTGTTGCGGGTCAAAATCCTGTACCAGCGTATTCAGCACGCGCATACCCAGCGCACCTTTTTCCGCTGGCAGATACGGCGCATGATCTTTACCGACACCATGCTGATGCGAAATCGTCGCACGGCCACGGGCAATCACCGAAGATGCTTTGTGCTTCAGCTTGCGCCAGCGCTCCAGGGTTTCTTCGTAGCTGTCAGCGCAGCGGAAGAAGTACGTGGTGTAAATACTGGAGCCCTGAGTGTACATGTGCGACAGGTGGGTAAACACCATCACTTCTTCACCATCGCTGCGCAGCGCAGTTTCCAGTGCGCTTTCCACATCGGCCATTAACTGATCGATATTATCCCAGTCGGTCGAAGTTTCCAGCGTGTCTACAGCAATACCGCGCGTCCAGGTCGTTTCACGCAGATACGGAAATTTAAAACGGCCATGAGACCAGATGCTGCCCATAATATTAGCCAGAGGTCCACCAACACCACCGTGAGCTTTTAATACTTTACGGATCTGTTTCAGCGACGTTTTGTTCTGATATTTAGTGCCGGTGACACCATAGGTCAGCATGCAGCGCTCATCTCCCATTCCCATAAAACGCAGGAAACGGTCCAGCAATTTAAACTGTTTTTCCTGAGTGCCCAGATGCAGATGCGCTTTGGCTTCTTTGGCATTACTCACGCGCATCATCGACATCGGTACTTTATTCTGCACCAGTTCACGCACTGCCGTTTTCGCAGCCTGCCAGTTAGGCATAAAGACCACGAAGAATTTTTCCTCTTCCGCCATCCGCGTCACACGCACCTTCACTTCGGTAAAGATGCCCATGCGCCCTTCCATGCCCATGGTAATTTCACGCATATCCGGACCGGCGGACGATGCCGGAATGGTCGGAATATCCATAGTTCCCAGCAGAGTTTCCATGCGTCCACCAGCGAACATTTGCTCGATACGACCGTAACGCAGCGACTGCTGACCACTGGAGCGGGAAGCAATCCAGCCACCAATGGTTGAAAGCTCCCAGGATTGAGGAAAGTGCCCCAGCGTGTAACCACGGGCACGCAGCTGGCTTTCAACCAGTGGCCCCGGCGTACCGGCACCAAAAGTGGCGATCTGGCTTTCTTCGTTCAGCTCCATCAACTGGTTCATACGCCCCAGATCGATGGTCAGGATCGCGCGCTGGCTGGCCAGCGGCGTAATATGCCCGGCCACTGAGGTACCGCCACCATAGGGAATAACTTCCACATCGTGCTCAACGGCATAATCCAGCAGTTCACGTACCTGAGAGCTGGTTTCCGGATAGGCAACCCCGTCAGGAAAAACCCCGAAGTCCCCACTGCGCATGGCCAGCCAATCCGGAAAACTTTGTCCACGGGCATGGCGTACACGGTCTTCAGCCGCCGTTACCACCAGAGGATGGGGCGCCAGACGGGAAGCAGGAACCTGCGCCATCACCGACTCCAGTGTGGCATCGGTCAGAGCCTTGGTTTCTCCGATGACGGAATGAATCAGGCGCTCGCCGTGTGCCGGCACCTCTTTGATATAACTCTCATCACCCCAACCATTCCAGCGACGACCCATGTTGTAATCCTCAAATGTCCGTTAGACCCAATTCGCAGAGAGCGCTAAGATACAGCGAAGGCTGAACGCTGGCACTGACAGTTTGAGACAGAGACGTAGTATATTCAGCCAGCGCAACGACAAACCCAATGCCAGACTCCACGCGGTTATAACAACAACATGATGCACATCGGATGAACTCTCAAGATTTATTAGGTACCGCTTCATCTGCAGCCATCCGCCAGTATCTGCGCGCAGCGCAGGACTACGGTATAGAACCCGTACAGGCTCTGGATGCCGTCAATATGCCCCATGGCATAATGGATAACAGCATCAGCCGCACCCACGGCCGTGCCTTCCAGAGCCTGATCCGCTGGCTGATCGAGCAGACCCGCGACCCGTTGTTCGGCTTAAAAAGCTCACGTTATGTGCAGCCCGGCTCTTACAGCCTGGTTGGCTACATGGCGATGAACTGCCGCACCGCGCGCGAGGCGCTGCACATCACACCGGAATACGAAGCCATCGTTGGCGACATGGGTGTTACCAAAATCGAAAAATACGGCCCGCACCTGGCGATGCGCTGGGTCTGCCAATACGACGACCCCATTGTACGCCCACACATGATCGACAACGTGCTTGGCAGCTGGCTGGTGTTTGCCCGCTGGCTGGCCGATATGCAGGACGGCAAACCCGAATGCGTCCTGTTCGAGCGTAACAAGCCAGCCCCCGCCCTGCTGGCTGTTTATGAAGACATTTTTCAGGCTCCACTGGAATTTGGCAGCGACCGCAGTGCGCTGATTTTCCCGGAACCCATTCTTGATACACCTCTGCGCCAGCCCGACCCGACATTACTGGCTACGCTGGAGCAGCAGGCTGCCGCCGTTATGGCCGAACTGCAGGAAAAGCACCCGATTGTGATGCAGACCCGTTCACTGCTGCGCAGCCTGATGGAGGAAGACCTGCCGCGGCGCGACAAAGTCGCCGCCGAACTCGGCATGACCGAGCGCACACTGCAGCGCCGCTTACAGGAGGCCGGTACCGGCTACCAGCAACTGCTCGATGACTTACGTCGCGAAGTGGCAACCAACTGGCTGCGTACCACCAATATTCCGGTGAACGATATCGCCGCCCGTCTGGGCTTCAGCGAGGCCCGCTCGTTCCACCGCCGCTTCAAGGCCTGGACAGGCATGACCCCAGGCGAGTACCGGGGCAAATAACCCCCGGCCACCCTTCCCATTCCTGACGTAAAAAATCTATTGAACAGCGTTCAGAACAGTCTTATATTGAACGCCGTTCAAAATCATTCAGGTGACTCATCATGGCCCGCCGCCAGGATCACACCCCCGTACAGCTGCAACAACTGACCATGGAAACGGTGCTCAATCTGCTGCAGCAGCAGCCGGCCAGCAGCCTCAGCCTGCGCCAGATTGCACGCGAGGTCGGCTATTCCCCCGGCACGCTGATTAACCAATTCGGCAGTTATGGTTTGTTGCTGCTGGCCGCTAACGCCCGCACTCTGGATCAGATATACCGTGAATTATGCGCCGCTATAGAGCAGGCAGACTCACCACAACAAGCGCTGGAAGCCTGTGCCATGAGTTATTTCAACTTCGCCAGCCAACACCCGCATCAGTGGCGACTGCTGTTTGAGCATCAACTACCGGAACAGGAAAACCTGCCCGACTGGCAGCAACAACGCATCGATAACGTATTCACCCTGCTGCAACAGCAGCTCGCCATACTCAAACCCGGCACCACGGCAGCCGACTGCGCTCAAAGCGCACGGACGATCTGGGCAAGCGTTCACGGCATCTGCGTGCTGGCACTGGATGATAAATTATTTACTCCGGGCAATATCAATGGCCACAGCATGATTCTCTCTCTGCTGCACCATTATTTACCCGGCTGGATTAACGATAAGGAAGACCGTCATGCATAACCAACAGGCCATACAAGGAAATCAGCCATGAGTCAGCACAGTCAGTTTACCCTGCTCGGCAAACGCCGCTTTCTGCCGTATTTTATTACCCAGGCACTGGGCGCGTTTAACGATAACTTATACAAAAATGCGCTGTTATTGCTGATCGCTTTCAGCGGCATTATTGCCGAAGAAGATTCCGCACTGTACACCAACCTTGCCGCCGGGCTGTTTATCCTGCCGTTTTTTCTGTTCTCGCCCATCGCCGGCCAGATCGCCGATAAAATGGAAAAATCGCGTTTAATCCGCAGCGTTAAATTACTCGAAGTCGCCATCATGCTGATTGCTGCTGCCGGCATTATTACCAACAATATGCTGCTGATGATGACCCTGCTGTTTTTGATGGGTCTGCAATCGGCATTGTTTGGCCCGGTAAAATTCGCCTTACTGCCGCAACAGCTGCACAAAGACGAACTGGTGGGAGGTAATGCACTGGTCGAAATGGGCACTTTTCTGGCCATTTTAGGCGGCACCATCACCGCCGGTTTATTATTCGATTTAAGCGCTGCCAAATACTGGATTGCTGCGGGTGTTATCTTTTTTGCCGTGCTGGGTTATTTCAGCAGTCGCTTTATTCCAACCGCTGAAGCCGGTGATCCACAGCTGACCATCAACTGGAATCCGCTTACCGAGCTGGTAAATACGTTACGTAATGCCCGCCAGCAACGCGCCGTATATTTATCCATTATGGCCATCAGCTGGTTCTGGTTTTTAGGCGCCAGTTACCTGACCCAGTTTCCGAATCTGGCCCGTGACCACTTAGGCGGCAACCCGCAAATCGTTACCCTGCTGTTAACTCTGTTCTCCGTCGGCGTGGCCGCAGGCTCGCTGCTGTGCGAAAAACTATCCGGCCATAAAATCGAGCTTGGTATAGTACCGATCGGCTCACTGGGCATGAGTATTTTTGGTGTTGACCTGTACTTTGCCATCAGCAGTCTGAATATCAGTTCCGACCTCAGCGCTCTGGCGTTCGTACAGAATGCTGACCACTGGCGCATGATGGCGGATATCGCACTGATCAGTTTGTTTGGCGGTTTATATGTTGTACCACTGCAGGCTTTAATTCAGCAGCGCAGTGACGAAAAAATGCGCGCCCAGACCATTGCAGCCAACAACGTGATGAACGCACTTTTTATGGTTGGCAGTGCCGCTTTCGGCATCATCAGCCTGGTGGTTATGAAGTTATCCATCGCCGAATATTTCTGCGTGATTGCCATCATGAATATTGTTGTAGTCGGCTACGTCTACTCACAGGTACCCGAATTTGCCCTGCGCTTTGTTATCTGGATGCTGTCGCACACTATGTACCGCGTAAGCCATAAAGGCATTCAGAATATTCCAGAAGAAGGCCCGGTCGTATTAGTCTGCAATCACGTCAGCTATGTCGATGCATTACTGATTGCCGGCGCCTGTCCGCGCCCTATCCGCTTTGTGATGGATCGCAGCATTTCAGAAATGCCTGGTCTGAAATGGTTTTTCCGTCTCGCCAAAACCATTCCCATCTGTTCGCCCAAAGCCAACAACGAGGTCTATGAAACCGCGTTCCGCCGCATTAAAGAAGAATTAGCCGATGGCCAGGTGGTGTGCATTTTTCCGGAAGGAAAACTGACGCAAACCGGAGAAATCGACACCTTCCGCGCTGGCATCGAACGTATTATTGCAGAAACGCCCGTACCGGTTATTCCGATGGCACTGGACGGTTTATGGGGCAGTTTTTTCAGCCATAAAGATGGGCTGGCACTCACCAAAACGCCACGCCGCTTCTGGTCACGGGTGGGCTTAACCGTTGGCCAGCCACAGGCACCGGACAACATTAAGGCCATTTCGCTGGAGCAGGATGTCCGGAATATACTGGCTAATCAATCGTAAATAAAAAAGCCCGGAATGATCCGGGCTTTTTTATTTATTCAACCGTTCTTTGTATTCCGATCCGGTTCCATTCGTATATTTTACGCGCCGGACCGGTGGCGTCGGATACATAGGTGGTTGCCGGATCGCTGACATATACACCACCAGAAGTACTCGGCACAAAATACCGCTCAGCACGGCGATCAATCGTCAGAGGCTGCTCTGCATTCCAGACACCGGTACTTAGGTTGTGCTCATCAATAATCCGGATAATGGTATAACGACCCGTTTCACCACCAATACAATAACCCGCAGCATCTGCCGCTACAGGAGTCGCATCAGCCAAACCGGACAAATTGTATTCCGCAGAGCAACCATCGAGGCGGGAAACGTACACAATCACCGGGCGGCGCAGACCGTCGCCTTCACGCAGCATCCAGACAACCAGCTTACGTCCTTCACCGTAAGCCGTAATATCTTCGCTGGAAGGAATCAATTCACGATCATAACCGGCAATCACCATCCGCGAATCCTTCAGGTAGAGATTATCCGCACTGTTCAGGCTACTGCTGATTAACGTTGTTGCTTTATCCAGTGTCATATCCAAATCGGAATGCCCCGCCAGCGGGGCATTGATGCGCACCCGAACCGTTGTCGGATCAAGCGGCAAATAGTTAGCATTTCCACTTTCCTGCACCACCAGCGATACAGAAGTAGTGGCGTAACCCAGCAATTCAAGATCGCCCTGCTCTGTCACCCGAAGCACACCACCGCTCTGCCCGCCCAACAGACTGATATTACGCTCACCAATTGCCGCTGGCAGCGGCAATGCAACAATCTGTCCAGGCACATAATTAAATTCAATCAACGACTCTGGCAGCCCAGGATGCGGAGCCCGCTCAACATTGCCACTAACCTCCAACACACGAGACTGATAGTTAGCCGATGACGCCGTAATATCCAACTGGAACGCACCCGCCGCCAGCACTTTAAGTTCGCCAGTACTGTTATCCAGAAGCTGAACCACCTGGCTCCCCGAGCGCAGTTCAAAGTGGTAATTCATTTCATCCACACCGGAAATAAGCGGGTATAAAGACAGATTTTCCTGATAAACCGCCGACGCGTAGCTTACCGCCGAGGTATTGGCCGCCGGGGCTATTTGCACATCAAATTCTGCTTCTCCCGGACTGACACTGTCCGAACCACTGTCAGTCACCAGAATCCGGGTAAATCCGGCCCCCAGAATAGTCATCGCACCGCTTTGTTCATCAATACTGACAACCTGCCGGGCAGCACCATCCGCAATCCGGTAACGCACCACACCAACAGTACCGCTCACAGCAGGAGGCTGTAAAACAGCTCCCCCATAAGTTGCCTCTACAGTTCCGGCAACCTTAAGACGGGAACCGGCATTCTCAATACGCACAGGAACGGTGATCGGCGACGATTCCCGATACAGAGCACTGGCTGACGCCTTCACACTCACTTGCGTACTGCCCACAGCAAGAATCTGCAGACACTGACGCGCGCTATCCACCCGGGCTATCGCTTCATTACTGCTGCCCAACAACTGCAGCGCTCCGCGATTCCCCTGAATCTGACCGGCAAGACTGATGCAGGAATCCGCATATTCCATAACAAGAGGGGTTACCTGCATCAGCGGATGCTCACCCGGCCTGACGGTCAGCAGTAGCTGTTGCTGAGCAGCGCCATACAATTCGCCTCCATCATCGGCAGCACTGATATGTGCAACGCCAGTTCCCTGAATATAAACACGACCACTGGTTACCTTAGCGACAGCGTCATCATCCGAACTGAATACAAGCCCTCCCTGCACTCCACTGAACGATGGCAACAAAGATAAACCGGGGCGGTAATCAAGGGTTATATCTTCAGCTGCCAGCCCCGGATGAGGGGCCCGACTGACATCTACCGTAAAACGGGCAGTCGCCGCGGGAAAGCGCTCATCCCTAAAATCTAGCGCCTCAACAACACTGCTACCGACTCCCTGCACAGCAGGCAAACCGCTGACCCTATCAATGGTTATCGAATTTCCCTGCGCCACCTGATAGGTAATCGCAGCCAATGCATGCTCAACATCCGGCTGCAACAAACGCCCATCTGCATATACTGCCTGCAGGTCAGCAACGGCCAGCGGCGCCTTACGCACCCCCTGAGCAACATTGACGCTAAAGCTGGCAGTCTGCCGGGACTGACTGAAGGCCGGACCATAATCAGCGGTAACATCCACCGCGGCATAACCCACATTAAGCAGAGTAATCTCACCTGTCTGTGGATTCAGCTCAATCACACCCTGCTCAGCTGATGGATTAACAGCAAAATGATAATTTGCCTGACGGTCACCACTGAGACGCTGCGGAAGCAATGTCTTCCCCTCAACAAAGGCCAGTGACAGATCGTCATAACTTAACCCGGCGACCGGAATCGGTTCTATATCCACGGAAACCCGCACAGACGCAGGAAGATAACGGCGGGTCCCGGCATCACGTACCAGCACATAAGCCCGCCCGGGCTGACCCTGCGGGGTTAATTCTCCAGTGGCACTTACATCCAGCAAATGCCGGCTGCCCTCTTCAACCTCATAACTCAGATTCCCACGCTGTCCCCGTACAGAAATCCGTGGAATATCTGCCTGGCCCAGAGCAAATTTAACCGGATCAGCGTTCAACTCATTATTCGTCGCGGCGGCAACATCAATATAAAAACGGGCTTCGGAGGTCTGATATTCATCACTGACATCCGTCGCGATAATCTCGGCACGGCCAGGATTCAGGATCAGAATTTTATTGTTAGTGATAGCAACAACATCAACTACTGACTCATTAGTCAACGAAAAGCCAACATCTCCAAACCGATTATTAACAACAACATCAACTTCGGCACCGGACACATAATTAACATTAACATCATTAATAATCAGTGCTGGTCGGTTGGTTTTTATGGAGGATTCTTGCTCATCAGTCTTACCAGAACCAGCACTACCACTACCGCCGGAACCACCACAAGAAACTAAAAATAAACTTATCACCAACGCAAGGAGAGGCTTAATCATCCGCTTATTATTACCTATTAATATTTTTAACAGTGAAAATGTGAGCGAAATATTATAAAAAACAAAAGCTGACCAGTCGATCAGTATTAATACCAGCGTGCAAATAATATTCCCCGAACCATACCCGCCCTCAGTATCGCCTGTTAGCAAACAACTCAAAGTCACCTGCGCGCGAAACTTCTGCAAGACACTTTCAGCGCAGAATAAAATATTCAGATACGGATAAAAGGAAACTGGTCAGGACCGTATAAGAAGAGGCCGCACCGGCAGCCCTCCTCATAGAAAATTACTTGCCGGAAATATGCCCAAGCAAATAATCAAACACCCGTTGCGGGCTGATTTCACGATAACAAGGCGGCTGAATATCGCCGGGCTCATTTTTCAGGCAGGTTTTCGACAGACAGGGAGCACAATCGCTGTAACCGCTGCGCATGACTTCAACCTGTGGGCCTAATACGCCGGTCAGGGTTGAATCGGTGGCGCCATAAATCGCCACGGAAGGCACTTCCAGCGCGGCAACCACATGGGATAAACCGGTATCCACGCCAACCACGGCCTGCGCATGGGCCAGATAAGCATTGAGCGCATTGAGGCCCATTTTCGGCAGCACCTCAACACCATCCAGTCCGGTGGCAATACGTTCTGCGCGCTGCTGCTCTTCATCATTCCCCCAGGGCAGAACGACTTTACGCCCACTGGCCGCTACCATGGCTGCCAGCTCACGCCAGTAAGCTTCCGGCCAGAGTTTGGTGATCCAGGTCGTGCCATGCAGAAACAACCAGTAATCACCGTCAACCGCCGGCCGCTGCCAGCGTGTGCGGTCAACGCCGTAACTCAGCCCATCCGGCACTTCATAACCCAGCACCTGGGCAAACAGCTGGCGCACCCGAGGAATCGCATGCTGCCCTTTCGCCACCGCCTGCGGATGCTGATAGGCCAGCGCCGCCAGCGGCTCACGGCAACTGTGCTTATCCAGACCAAAGCGCGGGCCACGGGCCATACGGGTAAATACCGCACTTTTAATCAGGCCCTGAGCATCCAGCACCACGTCGTATTCGGTTGCACGCAGATCACGCCAGAAGGCTTTCATTTCGGCGCGATTGGCTTTATCGCGCAGATTCTTGCGCCAGCGCCGCCAGGCCACCGGGATGACTTTTTTGACCGCCGGATGCCAGGTCGGAATTGCAGCAAAAGCTTCTTCCACCACCCAGTCGACTTCCAGTCCGGGAATCGCCTGCCAGGCATCTTCCAGCGCCGGCAGGGTATGGAACACATCCCCCAGCGATGAGGTTTTAATCAGCAGGACTTTCACGGCAATTCTCCATCACAGAAACGACTGCCCGGCCAGGGCCCCGGGCTTATTCTTTTTCGGGAGCGCACTTTATACCAAGCCAGCGGTGATTCAAACGACCGCACAGCAAAACCCCGCCCTCCTTGCTTGACAATACACCGGGCGACGGCAACCATGCCGGCCTTTACCAAGCGCGAGGCTGCACTGTGTTCAAATCGTGGAAATTCTGGCTGGGGCTGACCTTATTACTGGCCCTGATCTGGCTGGTTGAGCGCAGCTATGGCTGGAGCGCCGTTGTGCAGAGCTGGCAGAGCATCGCCCCGCAACAGGTTGCCATCGCCATGCTGCTGATGCTGCTGAGTTATCTGCTGCGCGCACTGCGCTTCTACGATTTTTTCTGGCAGCAATGCCGCGGCCAGTTTATCCGCCTGACACGCATCACCGTGCTGCATAACTTCTTCAATAATATGCTGCCAATGCGCAGCGGCGAAACGGCCTTCCCTCTGCTGATGAAACAGCACTTCGATGTGCCCTATCGTCACAGCGGCCCGGCATTATTGTGGCTGCGTCTGCTCGATCTGTACGCCCTGCTGGTGCTCGCTGCGCTGTCACTGCACACCCAGCTGGACGTCGGCAACAGCGTCAAACTGCTGCTGGCTGCTGCCCTGCTGACCGCACCGCTGCTGATACTGCCACTGCAGAATGCTCTCAACCATTTTCTGCTGGCGCACCCCAGCAAACTGGCCAACCGTGGCGCCGAGCTGATGCACGCCCTGCCCAAATCGCCCTGGAGCTTCGCCCGCGCGCTGTTCTGGACCCTGATCAACTGGGCGCTGAAGCTGGCGGTCTATGCCTGGCTTTTGGCGCAGTTTCTGGATCTGCCTTACAGCCAGAGCTGGATGGGCGCGACCACCGGCGAGCTGAGCAGTGTTTTACCGATTCATGGTGTGGCCGGCGCCGGCACCTACGAAGCCGGTGTACTCGCGGGCCTCTTACCCTGGGGTATTGATCACGCCAAAGCACTGGCCGCCGCGGTGAACCTGCACCTGTTTGTACTCGGCAGCACGCTGCTGCTAACCGCTCTGATTACGCTTCTGACCCAGCGTCTGAAGAGGCCGGCAACGGATAACAACAACGGATAAAGCTCCAGCCGACATAAAGTTCGGCAGCTATAGCACTGTGGGATGGCACACTGAGTTTTTGCCAGCAGCAGTGCTCGTTATTTTCCTGTCATCCCCTTTTGGGTATGATCGCGGTTCTTTTTACATCGCGCGCTGTGGCTGTACCGGTTTTGGCGTTATCAAACCGGCTCATGGCGCCCGCAATTCCTTTTTACAGAGTGGTAATGACCTTGACTGAGGCAAATACATCCGCGGCAAACAAGAAGCCTTCACTGTCTGTAGTGATCCCCATGTACAACGAGATCGAAAACGTTGGCCCTATGGTCGCGCGCGTGCATGAAGGACTTGCCAGCTATAACGGCGACTGGGAGCTTCTGGTCGTTGATGATGGCAGTACCGACGGCACGCCTCAGGCTCTGAAAAAAGAATCCGAAAAATACGGCAGCCACGTGCGCGTGGTTGAGCTGCGCCGTAACTTCGGCCAGACCGCCGCAATGCAGGCCGGTATTGATGAAGCCCGTGGCTATCTGATCGCAACCCTCGATGGCGATCTGCAGAACGACCCGGCCGATATTCCGCGCATGGTCGACCATCTGCTGGAGAATGATCTGGATCTGCTCACCGGCTGGCGTAAAAACCGCAAGGACGATCTGGTGCTGCGTAAGATTCCATCGCGTATCGCCAATCGTCTGATTGGTAAAATCACTGGTGTGCGCATCAACGATTACGGCTGCTCGCTGAAAATTTACAAGTCTTCGGTCATCAAACAGGTTCGTCTGTATGGTGAAATGCACCGCTTTATTCCGGCATGGGTGGCTGCGGTTGTGCCGCCGAGCCGTATCGGCGAAATTGTGGTAACCCACAATGCACGGGTTGCCGGTGAGTCCAAGTACGGTATTTCGCGCACTTTCCGCGTGATCCTCGACCTGCTGTCGGTGTACTTCTTTATGCGTTACCGCGCCCGTCCGGGCCACTTTTTTGGCTCAATCGGTCTGGCGCTGGGCTCGATGGGTGGTCTGATGATGACCTACCTGGCCTTTGTGAAATTTATTCTGGGAGAAGACATCGGCAACCGCCCGCTGTTTTTAATTGCTGTAGTCTGTGTGATTGCCGCCCTGCAATTTCTCACCACCGGCGTATTGTCTGAGCTGATTTCACGTACTTACTTTGAATCATCCCAGCGCCAGCAGTATGTGATCTACCATCCTGCGGCCGATGCCGACAAAGGCGAACCTGGCTGGAATCAGGAACGAAACACAGCAACCGCTGCAACCACTACCCCAACAGAGGCCAACCCCTCAGGTGGTGACGATCAGCATGCCAGCTAAGTTGCATTACCACCTGCCAGTCCTGCAGATGCCACTGTGGCTGCTGCTGGTTCTGGTGGGGTTTTTCTTTGCCAACCTCAATGGGTATCTGCTGTTTGATCATGACGAGGGCGCCTTCAGCGAGGCGACCCGCGGCATGTTTGAACGCGGCGATTTCATTACCACCTGGCTTAACGACCGGGTGCGTTTCGACAAACCAATCCTGATTTATTGGCTGCAGGCCGCGTCTATCTCGGTATTCGGCACTGAAGTCTGGGCTTTCCGCCTGCCTTCAGCGCTGGCCGGGCTGGGCTGGACACTGGCCATATTCGCTTTTGTACGCCGCCATCTGGATGAAAAAACCGCCATCATCGCCGCGCTGATCGCTGCCGCCAGCCTGGGCATTAATATGATCGCCCACGTTGCCACCGCCGACGCCTTACTCAATGCCCTGCTGGCCACCACACTGCTGCTGATGTACAGCTACAGCCGTCAGCCCGCCAGCAGCCTGCTGGTTGCAATTTACGCACTGATGGCACTGGGCGTACTGACCAAAGGGCCGGTGGCCGTTGCCATTCCCTTTGTGGTGGCCGCACTGTTTTACCTGAGCCAGGGCCTCCGGGCAGAATTTCTGCGCGCAATATTCTTTATTCCCGGCTGGATTCTGTTTGTCGCCATCGCCGCCCCCTGGTACATCCTTGAGTATCAGGCACAGGGACAGGCCTTTATTGATGGCTTCTTCCTCAAGCACAACGTCAACCGCTTCAATAATGCGATGGAAGGTCACGACGGCGGCTTCCTGTTCTACCCGCTGGTGCTGCCTTTTGTGCTGGCACCGTTCGGTGCCCTGCTGCTGCGCGTTGTTCCGTCTGTGCGTAATATCCTGCCGGGCAAAGACCCGCTGGATGCTTTCCTGTGGATCTGGTTTCTGGTGGTGCTGGTGTTATTCAGTCTGGCCAGCACCAAGCTGCCGCATTACATCCTGTACGGTTGCACACCGCTGGTGATCCTGATGGCGCGCTACCACGCCTGGCTGCAGAACCGCTGGTTCGCCCTGCTGTTCCCGGCCCTGTTGTTTGGTGTAATGGTCGCGTTCCCGCTGCTGATTCCGGTGGCCGAACAACGCCTGACCAACCCGATTGAGATTGCCGTCGCCCAGCGCGCCGGACATTACTTTAATCAGGACTTCGCCATTCTGGCTGCGCTGGCCGGCATCGTCAGCCTGACCCTGATTCTGTGGCGCCGCTATCCGTTATGGAGCCGCCTGGTCATGGTTGGCGGAATCCAGACTCTGTTCGTCTGGTTTATTTTTGTGCCTGCATTCAGTGAAGCGCAGCAACGCCCGGTCTGGGAAGCGGCACAGTTTGCCAAGACGCTGGATGAGCCGGTCTACACCCAGTCCATCGATATGCCGAGCTTTAACGTTTATCTGAATAAGGTGACGCACCGCCGCCCACTGGAAATTGGCGAGGTCGGCTTTGGCCGTGAAGACCGCCTGGCCAGTGACAGCGAATATTATGATGTACTGTTCCAGTCGGGCCCGATTCAGATTGTGCGCCGCATCGCTGCGCCAGACTCTGCTCCAACCCCAGCCCCTGCTGCGGAGCAGCCATGACGCAGCAACAGACTCTGGGCAGCACCCCGTTACTGACTCTGGCAGCACTGATGCTCAGCGCAGCCTTATTGTTGTGGCTGAGCAATGCTAACCAGGCCCTGTTTTTACGGTGGAATCACGCAGGCGGCATGCTGCCTGACTGGCTGTGGGCCAACCTGACACTGGTCGCCGACACACTGTTTGCCGTTGCCGTGCTGCTGACTGCCGCCTGCTACCGGCCATTATTACTGACCCAGTCGCTGGTACTGCTGATTCTGGGCGCGGTTTTTGTGCATTTTTTCAAAAATACGCTGGACGTTGCCCGCCCGGCCGCCGTGCTCAGCCATGACAGCTTCACCATTATTGGTGCCGTTCTGAAAGGACACAGCTTCCCCTCAGGCCATTCCTTTACCGCGCTGAGCTGTGCCGGCCTGTTATGGCTGAACAACAAGCGCCTGAGTGTTGGTCTGTTGATTCTGCTGTTGGGATTGGCGGCCGCCCTGAGCCGCGCGATGGTCGGCGCCCACTGGCCGCTGGATATTCTGGTAGGTGGTACTTTCGGCCTGCTGTTCGCCTGCCTGAGCGTTGCGTTAGTCAATCGCTTCCAGTGGCTACAGGCCCATGGCTGGAAATTACTCAGTGCGCTGTTGCTGACACTGGCTTCGGGCTACCTGGCCTTTCATGAAGATGGTTATCCGTTTACCGATCCGCTGGCGATTGCCGCCAGTCTGGTTGCAGTCATCACCGCGCTGGTCAAAATCTGGTTGCCGTTTGCGCGCCTGTTGCGACAGCAAGACACCGGAAACCGAATAGTCGGGGGGCGTTAACGTCCCCGGCTTACCGCATTCTGCTGATATCATGCGCCAAACAAGTCGAAGGTAATACCGCCATCATCGGACTGATCGAGCCACCCTTTGGGCTTGGAAAAGGTCTGCTCCATCTGTGCCGCCACGGCATCCGTGATTTTCCGCGTCGGTTTTTCCCCTAACATAGCCTGCATGCGATCCTCGTCCTGCCCCAGACAAGCAGCCATGGTCTCCACATCCAATGCATTCTCCAACATCAGCTCCTGCGCCCGGCTCCAGCGCACATCTTGATCAGCCATCACTAATACAACCCTTTTTCTTTTGATTAAAGACTATTGGTTAACAATATTTTTCTTTATGCCTTTTTGACGACTGCTATATAGTGGTGGCCGCCAAAGGATTGAAATATTACCTCAATATTTCTGTCATAGGCTGTACAGGATTTCATTTCGTTAATAAGAATCAGAGTATCAGTTATGCGTCGAGTTGTGGTTACAGGTTTAGGAATCGTAGGTTGTCTGGGTAATAACAAAGATGAGGTACTGGCATCCCTGCGGGCACAGCGCTCTGGTATCAGCTATATGCCGGAATACGCCGAACTCGGCTTCCGCAGCCACGTCGCCGGCAAACCGCACATTGATCTGGACGAAGTCATCGATCGCAAGCTGAAACGCTTTATGGGTGACTCCGCAGCTTATTCTTATTTATCCATGCGTGAAGCCATTGAAGATTCCGGCCTTACCGCTGAGATGGTCAGCAATCCCCGCACCGGCCTGGTTGCCGGCTCAGGTGGCGCATCTTCCAGCGATATCGTTGAATCCGTCGACATTCTGCGCGAAAAAGGCATCCGTAAGGTCGGCCCATACCGCGTAACCCGCACCATGGGCAGCACCGTATCGGCCAACCTGGCAACACCGTTCTCTATTAAAGGTGTGAACTACTCCATGACCTCCGCCTGTGCCACCAGTGCACACTGCATCGGTCATGCGATGGAACTGATTCAGTGGGGCAAGCAGGACATCGTTTTCGCCGGTGGCGGCGAAGAAGAACACTGGTCTCTGACCATGCAGTTTGATGCCATGGGCGCTCTGTCGAGCAAATACAACGACGCTGCGGAGACTGCATCCCGCCCTTACGATGCCACCCGTGACGGTTTCGTCATCGCTGGCGGCGGCGGCATGCTGGTACTGGAAGAATACGAACACGCCGTTGCCCGTGGCGCGACTATTTACGCTGAACTGATCGGCTATGCGGCCACTTCCGACGGTGCTGACATGGTTGCGCCGTCCGGCGAAGGTGCCGTGCGCTGCATGCAGGATGCGCTGGCAATGGCAGGCAACCCTACCATTGATTATCTGAACACCCACGGCACCAGCACGCCAGCGGGTGACATTACCGAACTGCGCGCCGTAGGCCAGGCCTTCGGCGACAAAGTACCGCCAATCAGCTCAACCAAATCTCTGACCGGTCACTCTCTGGGTGCCGCCGGGGTACAGGAGGCGATCTACAGCCTGCTGATGCTGAAGCACGGTTTTATTACCGGCAGTGCCAACATCACCGAAAAAGACGAAGGCGCAGCTGGTTTCCCCATCGTGACCGAAAACCGCGACGCTGCGCTTAAAACCGTGATGTCGAACAGCTTTGGCTTCGGTGGGACCAACGCGACCCTGATTTTTCAGTCCCTCTGAAAAAACGTGTACTGAGTCGCTTTTACTGGTTATTAGTGATATTCAAGAAAGACTTTTTAGGTTTTACTAATGCCCCCTGTTAATCCGCACACGGTCAGTTTTCTGGCTGTGGCGGTAGTTTTACAGAGGCATGATGGGCTGGTTCCGCGACATCCGATTCAGGCCGGCCCGATTGAATATCGGCACATTATGGAATGTAGTAACGATGACAGAGCAACAGGTTTCAACAGGAAACGCCATATCCAAACATATCGACCAGCTGTTCCAGAAAGCAGAACAGCTGTCTGCCGACTTTTCCCTGTTTCCGGAATACGAAGATAACGCCGTTGATCAGAGCGTTAAAGGGCTGATCTCTCCGGAACGCTGCGAGGCCGAACTTGAGCGCCTGCGTGGCCTGAATATTGACAATTATATTGAACAGATCGTCGCGCCCAGCGAAAGCAACAGCCGCATGGGCGCTAAAGCTGTGGTACAGCATCTGGTGCTGCGTGTTATCACCGAAGTAGAAGACGGCCCGCTGTACTGCGCCGAGGCCGATATGGACTTTGGTGGTCATGTACGCCGCGTTGGTTTTATCTGCCAGAACCGTGAACACGCCAACGGTGCGTGGCAGCCACAGCATCACAATCGTGCTGCCCAGCAGGCCCGTGCCTTTGCCCGTCGCGCCATGCCGATTGTTACCTTTATCGACACCCCCGGAGCCGATGCCGGTGAAGCCGCGAATGCCGGCAATCAGGCACACAGCATCTCCCACCTGATTACCGAAATGGCCAACAATGATGTGCCAACCCTCGGTATTATCTGGGGTGCTGGCTACTCCGGTGGTGCAATTCCGCTGGCTACCACCAATATTCTGCTCAGCGTGCGTGATGGTATTTTCAACACCATTCAGCCGCAGGGACTGGCGTCCATTGCACGTAAATACAACCTGTCCTGGCAGGAATGTGCCAAGTACGTTGGCGTATCCGGTTTTGAATTGCGTGAAGCCGGGATTATCGATGGCATCATCGATTACGCTCCGACCGATGCTGACGAAAAGCGTTTCAATCTGCATCAGGCCATTACCACCGGTATCGAATCCATCGAAGCCAGTGCCGCCGAGTTTGCCCGTCACAGCAAATATCTGATGGACCATTATCAGCGCAGTGTTGAACGTTTCCTTAAGCCGTCTGAGAAACTGGAAAAGCTGCAGAAAGACTCTAACTTCTTCCTTGCCCAGACTCCGACCGAGCATATCAACCTGTTCGGCCTGACCTATCGCTACACCCGCTACCTCACCCTGCGCCGCCGTATTCATTCCACAACACTGGAAAACTATGGTCGCCTGGCAGAAAAAGAAGTACCGGAAGGCCAGCTGCAGTCCCGTCTGCAGCGTGAATCCAAGCGCAAATTCCAGAACTGGCTGCAGGCACCGGAAAAAATCGTCTACGACGACAACCTGCACAAAAGCTGGAAAAACTTCTGGAGCAAGTACGAAGACCGTGACGAGAGCCGCAGCACCATCGCGCGTCTGTTCTTCGGCGAGCCCAAGAACAATTATTTAAAAGCCAAGCAGGAGCTGTGCTTTAACCTCGGTTTGTATCTGTTTAACCGCTGGAAATCCGATGCCTCGGTTAATTTCCAGGGACTGATGGATTACCTTGAAGACTACAAGCAGAGCCGTTTCCTGCTGCGCGCCAATGACATCCTCGATGCCGTTGCCGTGGCTGAGTTCGTAGAAAAGAACCCGCATCCGCTGGCCGCTTACATTCGCGAGCAACTGCCGCACGAAACCCGTCAGGAACTGACTCAGGGCCTGGCCAAGGAAAAGTCCAAGGGCGCACTGAAGCAGTCACTGGCAACCGCTCTGAACAGCATCCTCAAAGATGAGCTGATTCCGGATCATATCCGCGCGGATTTAAAACTTTCCACCCGTACCGAAGCACTGGCCAACAGCATTGCCAGCATCAAAGTGGAAGCCAACCGTCGCATCATTGAAGAAGCACTGGCCCCTTACATTCAGTTCCGTCAGGAAAACATTCAGAACCCGGCACATCCGGATATCACCATTCTGGATGCCATTCTGCACGACGAACTGCGTTACGAGTTCAGCCAGGTATGTCAGAACATGCTGGTGTTTGGTCAGCTGTACGATAACTTCATCAACAATCTGGTCGGCGTGGCGAAAGAAGCCAACGAAGACCGTTCGTTGTCCCGCGACTCGGTGAAAACCCTGCTGGAGAAATCTCTGGCCGAAGCCACCGAAGGCGACAGTTATACCGCCCAGGAGCGCGAATCCTTTAACCACTGGCTGAGCTACTTTATCAAGAGCAATCAGCGTGGCGACTTCCTGAAGTCGGTTGAGGAATGGAAAAAACTGGCCTTCCCGCGCCTGTCCGACACCCTGTTTGTGGTGATCACCTTTATTTTCGAAAAACTGCTGCCGGAATATCATGAAGCCGAGCAGGATGGTAAGACCTATAACGGCCGTATCAACCCGGTCTCTATCGGTCGCCGTAAGGATTTCTGGAACCGTCTGACCATGGCTTACCACGATCTGCTGATTCAGCAGGTTCTGGACGATACCAAACGTCAGAAGAAGACCTCAGCACAGGCCATCATTGACCGCTTCTTCAACGATTTTGAAGAACTGAATGCCAGCCTGATGTCCGCCGATCCGGTGGCCTTCCCAGGCTTCCGCAGCTCAATCGAAGGTGCGCTGAAGAAAGACATCAAGCCCTGCGGTGTGATCACAGGTATCGGTACCATCAAAATCGGTGAGCGTGAACAACAGGTCGGTGCGCTGGTTTCCAACCTCGACTTCCAGGCCGGCGCCTTCGATATGGCCTCCGCTGAGAAGTTCTGTAAGCTGATGGTGGAATGTGCGCGTCTGCAATTGCCGATCGTGTGCTTTGTTTCCTCCGGCGGTATGCAGACCAAAGAAGGTGCGGCTGCCCTGTTCTCTATGGCCGTGGTTAACGACCGTATCACCCGTTTCGTACGCGATAACGATCTGCCGATCGTGATCTTCGGTTTCGGTGACTGTACCGGTGGTGCGCAGGCGAGTTTTGTTACTCACCCGCTGGCACAGACCTACTACTTCTCCGGCACCAATATGCCGTTTGCCGGCCAGATCGTGGTGCCAAGCTATCTGCCAAGTACCTGTACCCTGTCGAACTACCTGTCGGTATCGCCTAAGTCGATGGACGGTCTGGTCAGCCACCCGTTCTTTGATGATCTGGACGACCGCCTGCGTGCCATCGACCCGGATATGCCGGTTGCCCGCTTCAGCGTCGATGACGTTCTCGACCGCGTGCTGCAGGGCTATGTCACGGCGGAGCGCATGGCTCCGGATACCGGCGCCAATGCCAGCAAACTGAAAAAATACGGCAAGATCGACAAGGTGCTGATCCACGCTCGTGGCTGTACTGCGGTAAAACTGATCCGCAAGGCACAGGAAAACGATATCAAGGTCATTCTGATTGCATCCGACCCGGATATGGAATCGGTACCGGTGGATATGCTCGGGCCTGAAGACCGTGTGGTCTGTATCGGTGGTAACACCCCGGACGAAAGCTATCTGAACGCCAAATCGGTACTGCGTATCGCCCACCACGAAAACGTGGATGCGCTGCACCCGGGTATCGGCTTCCTGTCGGAAAGCAGCCAGTTTGCCGCCCTCTGTGGTAACCACGACATTAACTTTGTCGGACCGCCGGTTTCCTCGATGGAAACCATGGGCAACAAGTCCAACGCCATTAACACTGCGATGCGTGTGAATGTGCCTGTTGTACCGGGTTCCCACGGCATTCTGACCAGTTCCGCCAATGCCGCTGCGGTAGCCGATGAAATCGGTTATCCGGTGCTGCTGAAAGCGGTACACGGTGGTGGCGGTAAAGGCATTCAGGTGGTGCATTCGCCGGATAAGATCCACGCCCTGTTCCACCAGATTTCTACTGAGGCCAAAGCTGCTTTCGGTAACGGCGACGTGTATCTGGAAAAATACGTAACCTCCCTGCGTCATATCGAAGTACAGGTATTACGTGACAGCCATGGCAACACCAAGATTCTCGGTCTGCGTGACTGCTCGGTGCAGCGTAACAACCAGAAAATCTTCGAGGAATCCGGTTCCACCATGCTGCCGCGTGATCTGGAACAGGCGGCCTACGATTTTGCTGCCAAACTGGCGGATGCGGTGAAGTACGTCGGTGCTGGCACGGTTGAATTTATTTTCGACCTGCACGCCAACACCATCTACTTCATGGAGATGAACACTCGTCTGCAGGTAGAGCATCCGGTGACTGAACTGGTGTCGGGTATTGATATCGTCAGCACCCAGTTCCGCATTGCCGAGGGCGACAGCATTGCTGACCTGAAGCCGGTATCCAAGGGTTATGCCATTGAAGTGCGCGTGAATGCTGAGAAAGCTGTGCGTAAGGGTGACGATGTTGAATTCGTACCAACACCAGGCCTGATCCGCGACTGCGTGCTGCCGGAAGAAGACTACATCGAGCTGATCGCGATGGCCGCACCTGGCAAACAGGTATCGCCGTTCTACGACAGCATGGTGGTACAGATTATCTGTTACGGTAAAGACCGCAACGACACCATCGCCAAGATGCGTGAATATCTGGAACGCGTACGCATTACCGGCGTGTGCACCAATATCCCGCTGCTCAAGCGCGTGCTGGACGACAAAGTCTTCCAGGACGGTGTCTACGACACCACCTATCTGCCGCAATTCCTTGACCGTATCGATGTCGATGCGCTGATCAAAGATATTGAAGACGCGGCCGATATGAGCGCCAACGCGGTGGATGCGGCGGCACTGAAGATCGAAGGTTCCGACGAGCTGAAAGTATTGTCGCCATCGACCAGTATTTTCTACGGATCGTCATCGCCAAGTGAACCGGCCTTTGTCAAAGAAGGCGATATCATCGGTGTTGACCAGACCCTGTGTCTGATGGAAGCCATGAAGATGTTCACTCCGCTGAGTCTGAAACAGTTCAACCGCGCCGGTACCGAACTCTACCCTGCCGGGCAGAAATTCAAGGTAACGCGCATTATGAACAGCGATGGTCAGCAGGTTAACCAGGGCGACTTACTGTTCGTGGTGAAACCGGTCAGCAGCAGCGAAAACGCAGCCTGACAGGTTCATACTGAGTAATAAAAAAGCGCCTGCGGGCGCTTTTTTATTGGGCCGTTACGGCTCTATCCGGCTCAGGCCAGATTCCGCAGCACAGCATGACCGCTACCCTGTACCATGTCGCTCAAACGGAACACACTCACCGCCTCAGACATAAACCGGGCCTGCTCCATCAGAGATTCCGCCGCCGCAGCCGCCTCCTCCACCAATGCCGCATTCTGTTGCGTCACCTCATCCATATGTGCAACCGCCTGATTCACCTGTGCCAGCCCGGTGCTTTGCTCAACCGATGCCTCAACAATACTGAGTGTCAGATCTTTTACCCGGCCAATACTGCGCTCAATGCCAGCCATGGTATCGCCCGCCTGCTGTACCTGCTGACTGCCATTCTCAACCAGCGTAACGGAATCTTCGATCAGGGTTTTGATTTCTTTGGCCGCAAGAGCCGAGCGTTGCGCCAGGCTCCTGACCTCAGCTGCGACCACGGCAAAACCGCGTCCCTGATCACCGGCCCGGGCAGCTTCAACGGCGGCATTCAATGCCAGAATATTGGTCTGGAATGCGATACCATCGATCACACTGATAATATCGACCACTTTCTTTGACGACTGCTGAATCAGCCCCATGGTTTCAATTACCTGACGCACAACCAGACCACCTTCCTGTGCAATGTTTGCCGACTCCTGCACCAGTGTATTAGCGGTCTTCGCGCTCTCTGTATTACGTAATACAGTCTTGGTTAGCTCTTCACTGCTGGCCGCCGTCTGCTCCAGATTACTGGCCTGGGATTCGGTGCGCCGTGACAGATCAGCATTCCCCTGAGCGATCTCACCAGACGCCACCTGAATCGTCATACCCGACTGCTTGATATTGCTGACCAGAGCATCCAGATTACGCACAGTTGCATTGACAGCCTGACGGGTTTCACCAAATAAGCCCGGGTAATCAGCGCTGATGCTCTGCGTCAGGTCGCCATCGGCCAGTGCTGTTACCACCCGCATCACATCGCGCAGACCGGTGTCTGTAATCTGCGACAGGCTGTTCAGGCGTTCAGCCAGGGTCAGAGAAAAGCCCTGTTTATCTTCATGACTCAGGCGCACGCTGAAATCGCCATTATCAGCGGCGGCCCGCACCATAGCCTCTACCTCACCAATCACCTTACGCAACGCATACACGGTCTGGTTAACGCCGGCTTTGGTTCGGCCAAACAATCCCGGATAGTCTTTATCGATACTTTGTTGCAGGTCACCACTGGCCAGCGCTTCAGCCACCCGCAATATATCGTTAAAGCCGGCATCACAGGTTGAGATCAGCACATTCAGATTATCCAGCATGTCTTTAAAACGGAAACGATAACGGCTGGCATCACAACGCAGGCTGAAATCACCGCTGGCACCGGCAGCGGACAGCTGCTGAATATCATCACTGATCTCCAGCAATGCCCGTTTTACTTCCGCAACCGATGCACTGATCTGTGCTTTTTCACCGGGCAGTGCCACCATATCGCGGTCGAAATTGCCCTGTGAATATTCCGCAATCACTGCAATGGTTTCATTAATTACGGCAATATAGTCTTCGACCAGACCATTTACCTGGCCGGCCATTTCACCGAACGTTCCCGGATATTGCTGTGCATCAAGACGGGCGCTGAGCACGCCCTGAGCATGCCGGTCAGCCAGCGTCTGCTGATCCTCTACATACTTCTGAATGGCCTGCTGCATTTTTTGCATCGCAATCATTAACTGGCCGGTTTCATCTTCACGTAATACCTCGATGCTGTTATTTAACCGGCCTGCGGCAATATTTTCCGCCACCGCAACCGCGCGGGACAGTGGTACGGAGATAGCCCGGATCAGTAACAATCCGGAATAAGCGGACATAGCCACGCCTATCAGAATCATAATCACCGCCAGCGCCCTGACCCACTGGTACAAAGACTGTGAACTGATAAATTCTGCTTTTGCGACGGTCAGTTGCAGCTGAGTCAGCTCACTGACTTTACTGCTGATCGGGTCAATAGTGGCGTACAGCGGCCCATCAAATGCATCCAGCTGTCCCTTCAGATTGCCCGGATTAAGTTCCAGAAACCGCTCCAGCTCATCCAGAGAGCGATTTGCCTGCACAAACAGCTGTTGCGCCTGATCTGCCAGCGCCTGCTCATCGGCGGTGAGATAAGTTGACATATAACGCTGCCATTCAGCATCAATATCCGCTGCGGCTTCATGTAAAAGCTGCAGGGTCTGACTGCCACTGATCAATCCGGCATTGGCTTTATTTACCGCATCAATCACGCTCACGGCGTAATGGTCGGCAATCACTTTCAGTTGCTGTAACGGAACCACCCGGTCTTCATACACCGAACGTAATGAATGATTCATCGCGGCGAGGCTGAAAATACCGATAGCACCAATCACAAGCAGTAAAGACGCCATAAATGCGATGGTATAAATCAGCCGGGATCGAATGGATAACTGCATATTTTCTGCCCTTCCTGCGCAAGTCGGCGGTGCATCCATGCCACTATTGAAGCGGCTAACAGTAACAGGTTTAGACAAAGGATCAGGAAAATGAAAGCGGCGACAGAAAGAGAAATGTAACTGTGCCGGAGCCATTTTTTCAGACAATATACCTCCACATTTATCAGGGAATTTATCGCCGATGTGTCACCAGGGGGTATAGCAGGGAGAAATTTGACTGTGAATATTACACGGGGTTTACATGCGACGGATTGTTCAGACAGGCCGCTGCCGTCATGCTACGCAGCATTATTTCTGTCGTCCGGTAAACACCGGAAGATTTTTATCCCCGCTATGTAAGGACAATGTTATGACACGCTATCATCTGCTGCCTGTGAAAGCCCTGCTGGTCAGTGCCTCTGTTTTATTATTCGGCTGTGTCGCCACCGACCAGGAAGCGGAAAACCGTCTTTCCCACACGACCCTGCATCAGGGGTTGCAGACCATTGGCAGCGGCAGCGAAATTAAAACCATCCGTATACTGAATAATGCCGATGATTATCGTGAAGTGCTGGCAGACTACTCCGCGGAAAGCAGCAAAGATGTTGATTTTAACCAGTACCAGATTGTGCTGATTGACCTCGGCATCCGCCCGAATGGCGGTTACGGTATCCGTATTGATGACGTGCTGGAGCAGGCTAATCATGTGGTGGTTGAATTTACTCAGCTGACACCCGGAAAAGGTTGCAACTATGACGGTGCACAAACCAATCCATACCGCTTTGAAGCCATTAAAAGCCTGAAAGAAATCGTTACTCAGGAAGCTATTGCCGCCGCGACCTGCAGCCAATAACCTGTAGCATCATTCACCGGACAAATCAGGGGCCTCACGTGCTGCGCAAAATACTGTACGTATTATTCATCCTTTTAATTCTGGCCTTAATCGCAGCGCGCATTATCGTGCCTGGCCAGGTAGAAAAAGGCATGAACAGCGTAAAAAGCCACAACCCCTGGCCTGTCTCTGCGGAAGCCCGTGCACTGCATCAGACGCTGCTGATTGGTGACTGGCATGCCGATTCCCTGCTGTGGGACAGAAACCTGCTGCAACGCAGCGATTACGGTCAGGTTGATATTCCCCGGCTGCGTGAGGGCAATGTTGCCCTGCAGGTATTTACCGCGGTTACCAAAAGTCCCAGCGGTCAGAACTACCATGCCAACAGCAAAGATGCTGCAGACAATATCACCCCGCTCGCCATTGCCCAGACCTGGCCGGTTGCCAGCTGGAACAGTTTGTATGAGCGTGCACTGTATCAGGTAACACGCCTGAAAAATTATGCTGACAAAGCACCGGAGCAACTGACATTAATCCGCAAGGCGGCCGATATAAAAGCCGTTGTCAGCGCGCGCGAACAGGGAAAAGCCCTGATCGGAGCATTAATGGGGATGGAAGGTGGACATCCGCTGGAAGGTAACATCGAAAATCTGGATAAACTCTACAATGCCGGTTATCGCCTGATCGGCCTGCAGCATTTTTTTGATAATGAGCTGGGCGGTTCATTACATGGCACGTCCAATGCCGGGCTGACTCCGTTTGGCCGTGAGGTGGTACTCAGAGCAGCTGAAAAAAACATGATTATCGACCTCGCACATTCCTCCCCACAGGTGGTGAAAGACGTACTGGCCATCACAGCACAACCATTGGTTGTCAGCCACAGCGGTATTTTTTCGCACTGTCGGGTAAAACGGAATTTTCCTGACGCGCTGATGAAACAGATTGCGGCCACCGGTGGCGTGATCGGTATCGGTTACTGGAAAGATGTCACCTGCGATGACACCCCGGCCGGTATTGTCAGAACCATCCGCAGCGCCATCGACTTACTTGGTGAAGATCATGTATCACTGGGCTCAGATTTTGACGGCGCTGTTGCCACACAGTTTGATACCTCTGAGCTTGCGGCGTTAACCCACGAAATGCTGCGTCAGGGCTTCAGCACCGCAGAAATCCGTAAAGTCATGGGCGGTAATATGCTGCGGGTTCTGCTGCAGATTCTGCCCTGACAAAACCCTGAGAAACGCTTCTCTGAATGCAATTAAGCGCGCGGTCTAAACGCATGTCTAAGCGTACGACCGCGCTTAATTAAATCCGAGCACCACTTCTGCTTTCTTGCCTTTTTGCGGTTTGCAGACTGTAACTCTTGGCGCCAGAGAATGATCATTTTCATCGGTTTTCTGCGCCAGCCAGGCCTTAACCACAGCACCGCGCTGGCGTGCCAGTTGCGGCCACTGTTCTTCCTGAGCAGAGGCTTCAGCGGCGCTGACAAAAGGACACACCTGCAATTCCAGCCCGGTTTTACCGTGCATCAGTTGTGCGACTTTTTCCAGCTGCGGAATCTGCTCATCATTCAGTTCTGTCTGCCCCTCAGCAAACGCCAGAGCATCCAGGCGGATCGCCATTAATTCTGACCCGGCATAGGAGGCGATGCTCAGTAATAAACCGTAAGGCTGCAGACTTTGTTTAAGATAATGCAGAGCGGCACTCTGCAAGGCCAGCTTACTTAATTGCGCGGTAATATCACCGGAACCGAAATCCGGGCTGCTCATATCGCCGGAGACCGGTACGGTCAGACGGACATTACCATTATCGTCACGCAATAAATCCAGCGCGGTATCGACCGGCATGGAAATCTGCTTGCTGACCCGCTTAATGGTTGCTTCGTCTTCCGGCACAAAACTGGAATTACGCAATAATATCCGCGCTTCGCCACCCAGCCGGGCTTGCTGCATATCCATATCAACATCCAGATTCAGCATGCCTTTTTCCAGGTGATAGCCCATCGCCTGCGCCAGATAACCATTAAATGCCACCATATCCAGCTGACTGATACGCAACGTGATATTGCCCTGCGGATAAATCTCAGGCGCATGACTGCTATCCAGAGTCAGACTGGTGTCCAGTGCAATACGGTTATAATCGTCGAGTGATAAAACAGCGTGTACCTGTACCGGCTTCTGCAATTCCGGCCGGGCAGATGCGGCCAGTGTGGCGGATATTTCACTGATATTCAGTTCACGGATCTGCACTCTTCCCTGATAAGCAGGTTTTACCGAAGCATCGCGAATATCGGCACCACTGTTGTCACCATTTTGCTGAATTCCGGCAATAAACAGCCGGAAACGACTATCGTCATCCGCTCGCCCCTCTTCGGCAGAGGCAGAAACAGTACCGGTACGTTCTTCTGTATCCATTACATCTGCTGCATCTGCATTTTCTGCATCTGCTGTGTGCTGCGACTCCACCGGCGAGGCCACGGTGGCGCCCAGATCAATTCTGCCATCCGCCAGACGCTGTAGCGCCACCTGCAAATCCGCATATTCATGCAGCCCCGTCGCCAGCTGTGATGCAGATGCCGAAATATCGCTGACCTGATAATGTCCCAGACTCAACAACGGCGCATCGCCGGCTCCGAGTACCAGCTGCTCAAGACTCAGCTCTGCGATACTTTGTGCATCAGCAGCAGCCTGCACACCGCTGAGCTGAAAGCGTTTAAAAGCCAGAGGTGGTGCACCGGCAGCGGTTACCTGAAGATTTTCCAGCACAATATCTCCGTCCCACTGCGGGGCGGTTAACAGCTGCTGTAATTGCCCGGCAAGGGTCAGGGTAAAGGTCTGTTGCAGACTGACCGGCTGAGCGCCGCTTAATTCAAACTGCGTCAGTTCCAGTGTCAGGTTCAGTGGCAAAGCGTCTGCGGCGGTACTGTCAAAAGGGCCGGCCTGCAGCGATGCAATCCGCAGCTGACCACGGCTCGCCGGGCCTTGTGTTGTCAGTGCATCCTGCTGCCAGTCGATGATTTCATCGTTAAGCGTTAAACGGCCAAGACGCACGCGCCAGGGTTGTTCTTTCTGAGTGCTTTCTTCTGCCTGAACAGAAGTGGTCTGAATATCCGCGCTCTCAACAGCAACAGCCTCGCGTTGCTGAGCCGCAGTCTCCGTTCTGGGTTCTGTCACGGGTTCTGTCACAGCGGCTGCGCTGTTATCTGCCAGCAGGGGAATCACCATGCCACTGATTAACAGACGCAACGCTTCATCATTTCGCAGTGCAGCACTTAAACGTAATCCGTCGAGGCTGATATCCCGGATATAAATTTCCTGATGGGCCAGTGCCCAGGGATCAAAACTCAGCCGCAGCCGTTCAACACGGGTTGTTGCTTGCGGAGCATCCGTCTGCGGGTGGCGCAGTTCAACACCGGTTAATTCAAGATCGGTGCGAAACGGCACCCAATGCCAGTCTGACACCGTTAACTGATAACCAGCGCCCTGACTTCCGTACCATTTCTGGCCAGCTTTGACAGCAAAAAAAGGCGCACTGTAAAGCAAGACCAGCAGCAGCAAAATCAGCACTACAACGAAGGAAAATAAAAAACCGGCAATGCGTTTTTTAGTCAACAAAGCCGTCTGACGCGGAGGCATACGTACACTCCCAATAAAAAAACAGAGCGTAGATAATACGCTCTGTTTCTTTATTTAAAAACCGGCGACAGGAATCAGCTGTTCAGATCGCGGGCAAATTCATGCACGCCGGCTTCTTTCAGCAGTGAATCAACCAGTGGCGCCATAGCACGGTGTTTTAATGCACTGTTGACCAGTGCTTCCGGCAGGCTCTGGCCATTAGCAGCACTGTCCTGATCCAGCACACCACTGCCATTGGCACTGCGTTCACCACCCATCTGGTTCAGACCATCGATAGAGATAATTTTCATACCCTCAATGTTTTCCAGTGGTTTCACGCTTTCACGTACAATGCCCGGCAGCGCTGCATGCAGGCTCAGCACACGCTTCAGAGCAATCTGCGCATCACTCAGACTGTTCAGGGCTTCGTTCATCAGACGCTGACCTTCAGCATCCACCGCGTACTTCTCACGGTCGGCTTCCACTTTAATACGGATAGCATCGGCTTCGGCGTTGGCCTGCAGACGCAGCGCTTCGGCTTTATCTTCGGCGGCCATTTTTTCAGCTTCGGCGGCGATTTTTACCCCGGTCGCCTGACGTTCCGCTTCTTTCTGCGCTTCAATCAGCTCGATGGCTTTGTCACGCTCAGCAATTTCCACCTGTTTGGCAGTCGTTACTTTTTCTTCTGCACGCACCGCTTCCGAACGGGCCTCGTTCGCCAGTTTATCGGCCAGCGACTGCTCTTTCGATTTTTCGGCAACCGCAATGGCACGTTCCTGCTCAGCAATTTCCAGTGATTTCTGTTTCTGGATCTGACGTTCTTCCAGCTGCCGCTCACGCTCAATTTCCTGCTCGCGCAGGCGGCGGTCTTTTTCAATTTCCAGCAACAGGGTTGCCTGATCGGCGGCGATACGCGACTGGTCAATTTCCCGCTGCGCTTCAATTTCGGCCTGTTTGGCACTACGTTCTTTATCTGCGCGCTCTTTGGCGATTTCAGCCTGCTGATCGGCTTCTCGGGTGGCAATTTCGCGTTCCTGCTCCATTTTGGCGTAGCGGGTTTCACGCTCAATCTGCAGACGCTGACGTTCGGCTTCAAGGTTTTTCTGTTCGATCAGTACACGGGTTTCCTGCTCAATTTCGTTCACTTCTTTACGACGTGATTCAATCGAACGGGTCATACGCGCCAGACCTTCGGCATCGAACACGTTATCGGGCGAGAAGAATTCACGTGGCGTCTGATCCAGACCGGTCAGGGAAACCGACTCCAGTTCCAGACCGTTTTTCAACAGGTCTTCGCTCACGACCTGCTGTACTTTCTGTACAAACTGGCTGCGCTGTTCATGCAGTTCCGCCATTTCCATTTCTGCCGCCACCGAACGCAGGGCATCAACGAATTTACCTTCGATCATTTCTTTCAGTGCATCCGGGTCCAGCGTACGCGCACCCAGAGTTTGTGCCGCGTTGGCAATGGCATCCGCATCGGGTTTAACGCGCAGATAAAATTCGGCCAGTACGTCAACACGCATACGGTCTTTGGTAATCAGCGCCTGCTGTTCTTTACGCGATACCGCCAGACGCAGGGTGTTCATATTGACGGGAATAATTTCATGCAATACCGGCAGCACCATCGCCCCGCCGTTCATAATGACTTTCTGCCCGCCCATACCGGTACGGACAAAAGACCGTTCTTTCGATGCACGGGTATATAAACGCGCAAAAATCATCCCAATGACCAGCAGGCCGACAAAAATAAATCCAGCAAAAAAGACTGCTGAGAAAAGGTTATCCATAAAAGCTCCCTGAGAGTTTTAAAAAGTAGTCCGTAATGTAATTTTTAATTGTTGCAGGTTTTGGTTATTGCAGGTGTTGGTTATCCGGGCGGATGCACTGATACACAGCACCTTTCTGTTGCACCAGCAAAACACTATCACCGGCGCGATAGATTTCATCGGTATCCGGTTCAACCATCAGATAATGCGTTGTACCAAACTGATCGCGGAATCGCGCTTCAGCCGGACTACCCTGGCGGGCTTCACCCAGCGTAATGGTCGCTACCTGACCAATAAAGGACGCGGAAGAGACCGCTTCTGTTTCGTCTTTCAGCAGTACTTTACCCAGCAATCCGGTCAGCAGGCGCGTAAGAGGCAACGCAACCGCCAGCGCCGGCACCACGGCAACGATCGCCGGCAGCATAAAGCCAAAGGCCGACATAAACAGCGATTGCAGCACCACACCGCTGAGCCCGAAAAACATCAGCAGCATCACCAGAATAATCAACACCGGCACCTGACCAATACGCAGCCAGGCCAGAAAACGGCTGAGCCCCATATTCGGCACCTCGCCGTCAACGCTCAGGTCAACGTCGGGTAACAGGCCATCAATAAATTGCGATAAACCCAGACCAATAACCACAAGCACACCTTCCAGCACGGCGATAATCAGCATTAATACCAGTGCGACGGCAAAAGGATAATTGCCATCAGAAAACAGAAATTCCATTAATCGTTCGCCTGCGATTTAACCCGTGCCAGTCGTTCCTGAATGCGGTTCTGACGGGCCAGCTGATCGAGTTCGGCCAGCTTACGCTCATCACCACTGCTCACACCCGGTGCACCGGCTTTATTCAGAATGCGGTTAAAAGCATCGGTCGCCTGCTCCACCTGAGTGGCGGTCGAGGCAGTGCCGGCATGTTCAGCCTGAACCGCAGCGGCATTGGCAATTTCATAATGTTTCAGGGTTTCCTGCATTTCGCGCTTTTTCGCCTGCAGGGCCTGAATATAGGAATTCAGTTCATTAATTTCGGCGTCACTGTCGGCGATGCTTTTTTCCACCACGGGAATCATGGCTTCGATATCCATCTGGCGGGCAATCGCCGCTTCGGCCAGATCATCGCGCCCCTGAGCAACAGCCACTTCAATCTGCGCCTGCAGTTCAGCATGACGGCTGTTATCCGCGTTTAAACTTTTGGTGCTCAGATAACGCGCCGCTTCGACTTTGCCCAGCTGGGCACGGACATCGGCAATGGCGCTGTCGATTTCGCGGATCGCTTCTTCCATCACCATGGTCGGTGCGGCATTTTCCAGGCTGTCGACCAGAGAGTTGGCGGATGCCGACACCAGCCGGCCGATACGTTTTAATAATCCTTCAGACATGGTGTTACTCCTTGCGGTTAGCGCAATTCAGGTGAGAAAAATCCGTCAGCAACTGCTGTTGCAGTTGCTCAGCCAGATCATTGTTCAGCAGTGTACCGCCGCTTTGCGCCAGTAATGGCGGCAGCAGACGACGCAGCAGATCGCTGACAACGGGAAATAATTGCCGTTCGAGATCAGCAGCACAGGCTTTGCTGTCCTGCGACTGAATAATGGCAGCGCTTTCGGTAAGCAGATCAAAGACCGCTTCATTCAGGATGCTGCGGTCAGATTCGGGGGATTTATAACGTGCGCGATACGGCGCCATGCTGTCACTGGCGGTAATAAACGAGCGGGCAAAACTTTCGGTGCCCACCGCTTCCCGCGCCATAGCAATCAGCTCGCGAACTTTATCGCTTTGGGTCAGCGCACCGTTCTGGCGGATGGCCATCAGATAGGCGTAATCGTCTTCCGATAAACGCACACTGATTGATTGTGACTTGCTGATCATGAGCTTCCCTGTTCATCTGCATACACAGTGAATACAAATGTATACAGCCTTGTTTACGTGGTCAATAAAAAATATTGAGCACGTAAACACACCACACCGGACCTCAGCGCTGAGGCCAGAGTGCTTCCCGTAAACCACTGGCGCGCTGCACCCGGGTATTCAGCCCCTGTTGCCAGCAGGCTGTGCCGCCAAACAGGCTGAAAGTCTTTTTCGCGCGGGTGATGGCGGTGTAAATCAGCTCGCGGGTAATAACGCTCTGCCACTGCTCCGGTAACAGCAGACACAGATGATCAAATTCCGAGCCCTGGCTTTTATGCACGGTCATGGCAAAAGCGGTTTCATGGGCCGGCAAACGGCTGGGCAATAAATAACGCACGCCGCCGTCGGCATCCGGGAAGGCGACTTTTAACGTCTGCCTGCCCTGCTCATCCGTTAGCGGCAAAGCAATACCAATATCACCGTTATACAGACCGAGATCGTAATCGTTACGGCTGATCATCACCGGACGGCCGGCGTACCAGCCGGAAGCTGAAGCACGGGTATCGATTAATCCCGCCGCCTGCAGTAAACGCTCGGTACGCTGATTCACCTGTTCAACCCCATAAGGGCCCTGGCGCAGCGCCACCAGAATCTGAAAACGGTTAAAGGCGCTGAAAACATCGTTCGCATCGGCTTTATCCGCAGCAAAAGCGCGCAACGCTTCGGCGTAATCACGGTAGCCATCCATTAAGGTTTGCTGCCATTGCGGCTGTTGCCAGAACGGCTGCTCGGCCAGCGGATTTACCGCCACAAAGCGTACATCGGCAAACTGGCGCAGCACCTGATCGGCACGCGCAATGTCACTGTTATTGACCGCCACTGCCAGCTGGCCTATGCCACTGTCCGCGGTAAAGCGATGGGATACCCGCAGTGACGCCACCGCATTCTGCATCGGGCTTACAGCGTCTTTTGTGACGGCCGTTAAATCAAAACCGGTCAGTTGCTGCAGGCGCTGAGCAAAGCCGTCGTCCGGGCCGTGCTGCACGCCGGCATCGCATAAATCCGCCAGCACACTGCCCGCTTCTACCGAGGCTAACTGATCGCGGTCACCGAGCAGAATTAAGCGGGTATCGGCGGCCAATGCCTGAAACAGGTGATACATCATCGGCAGATCGACCATCGAGGCTTCATCCACCACCACGCAATCGAAGGGTAAATGGCGATTGGCGTTATAACGGAAGCCGCGTGGTGACCAGCCCAGCAAACGATGCAGCGTGTAGCTGTCATCCGGAATCTGTTCGGCAAAAGGCAAAGACTTTTCGCCGCTTTGCTGTGCCCGTATTTTGGCACCACGAATGGATTCCGTCATGCGCGCGGCGGCTTTTCCGGTGGGCGCAGCCAGCGCAATCGACATCTGCGGGTTCCGGCTGAGCAGCGCACTGAGCAGACGCGTGACCGTGGTGGTTTTACCCGTACCCGGGCCACCGGTAATCACCGCAAAATTACGAATACAGGCACTGGCCGCAGCCACTTTCTGCCAATCAACCACTGCCTCTGAGCTAGCAGCCCCCGAGCCAGCAGCACCCGGATTAACAGCAGCCGGCTCGCCGAATAATTGCATCAGCGTGCTGGTCAGCTCCGTATCCTTTAACGCCGGTTCCTGTGCCAGACGCTGGTGAATCTGAGTTAATACACCGCGCTCGTAGAAAAAATAGCGCGCCAGATAGAGATTATTGCCATGGAGTACCAGCGGCTGCTGGGCGTAATCACGAAATTCGCCAACGGCTGTGTTGAGGACAGCCTCTGCCACATACACAGTACGGCAAGCAGCCAGCTGCGAACTGGCCAGTAATGAATGCTCACTCCAGAACTCGCGCCATTCAGGCAAGGCACAGGATGTCAGCGGCAGACACACCTGCCCTTTGCCCAGGGCAACGCTGACCATCACCGACGCCATCGCCAGTAACTGCAGCGTGTGCGGTTCGGCGTCCGCTGACGCCTGTAATTCCCACTGCAGCATCTGCATAGCCACCTGACGGTCAATATCACGCAGATTTTTCACTTCAATTTCGGGCAAATATTGCAACAGCAGCGGATTCATACACCGGCCTCCGCTTTATTATCAGTTCTGTTTCGCGCGCATACAGAATCCGGCAACAGCGCCTGGCGCCAGCGTTGCAACGCATCTAGGTCGACAGCGTGGTAATACACGCCCGGCACCTGAGTCAGCGCGGGTGCGGCAAATAAATCTTGCTGTGAGGCAAATAAATCCTGCTGTGAGGCAGCCGCATCATCGGCAACTAAACGCGGAGCGCTGTCGCCCAGATGCATACCGCGCAGCCAGAAATAATACACGCCTCCCAGATGCTGAGCCGGATCATAATGATTCAGACGCTGACGCAGCAGCTGGTCGAGTGCGACGGTGTAAAGCCAGGCCTGTAAATCATACTGATGATCGGCCATTGCCACCTTTAATGCCGCCGGGGTGTAATCGTTAAGGCTGAAACCCAGATGATTGGATTTATAGTCCGCCACGTAATAGCGGCCGTTATGGCAGAAAATAAGGTCAATAAAACCTTTTAAATAGCCGCTTAAGGTATCGAAATGAAAGCGTCCGCTTTTCGCCGGGTCGGCTAACAGACGATTAATATCCACCGCCTTAAGCTGCTGCACCGGCAGGTAAAATTCCATTTCATCAAGGCGATTGGCCGCAGAAATATCCGCTAAGGTGAATTGCTCGCCCTGATCATTCATCAGTGGACTGTTCACCACCGCCTGCATCCAGCCGGCGACCTCATGGATCTGCTTTTGTTTTTCCCCGGCGCCGACTTCATCCTCACTGAGTGCTAAACCATAGTGGCTCAGTTCACGTTCGGTAATGCTGAGCAGCGCATCGGCATCCACAAAATCCCAGTGTTCAAAAATAGCGTGCAGACAGGTACCGGCGTTCGCGCCTTTGGCAAAGGTCAGTGCCGGTGCTGTGGCATCAAATTCGCGCTTGCTGATTTCGTGCAGCAGCGCAGCGTCGAGAAATTCGGCACCATTAAGCTCGGAAAGAGACTCACCGCTGTCTGATTGTTCACTGTTTTCATCCATCACCAGCACATCGTCGTGAGCAGAGTGCCCGCTATGATCATCGGCGGTTAACTGGCTGTAACTGCTCACGCGCCAGCTGTCCCAGCGGTGCGGCCGGCACACAGCCGCCTGTGGCGCTTCCTGTATGACTGCGCTGCGACGCAGTTCATCTATCGGCCACTGGGGTAAATCGGTAATTAAACATTCAGCTGAAGTTGATTGTTTTAATCCGGCCCAGTCAGGGTCATTTTCCAGTGCCAGCAAATAGCCCAGCGCGGTTTGCGCAATACGCGATTTTTTCTCTTTTTTACTTTTGCCATCCACGGCATCAGCCAGCCAGATAAAGCAGCCCTGCACCGCACGGGTTAAAGCGACGTATAAAAGACGCAAAGACTCCGCCAGAGAATCACGCTGCGCCAGCGCTTTGGCTTCATCATCCGGCTCCAGATTTAGCACCATGCCGTCGCGCTCACTGAAATACTGGGTATCGCTGCGCGGATTCGGTAAATAACTGTCGTCCCACAGGAACGGCAAAAACACCAGCGGATATTCCAGACCCTTGGATTTATGGATGGTCACAATAGTGACCAGATTGGCGTCGCTCTCTAAACGCAGCTGTGCTTCGTCGCCACTGCGGTTATCGGAGAAAATATGCTCACCAAACCATCGCAATAATGCCTCGTGGCCGCGTAAACGGCGGGCAGCACTCTGCAGTAATTCCCCCAGATGGATCAGGTTGGTAATACGGCGTTCGCCATCCTGATGACGACGCAAGCGCTGCGCGCGACCGTCTTCTTCCAGCCATTGCATAATGGCGGCCATCACACCACGACGTTGCCACAACTGATGATAATTATGGTTTTGCTCCAGCGTGCGTTCCCATGCCAGCTCGTCATTTAACAGAGCATCCAGTTGCGCGGCAGTTAAGCCCTGGGTTTCGGTGGCCATGGCAGTGCGCAGTGCACGTTCATCACTGGGGTGCGCCACCGCCTGCAACCAGGCGAATAAATCCCGCGCTTCCAGACTGTCGTACACGCTGTCGCGGGTTAAAAACACACTGCCGATCTGGCGCGCAGATAACGCCTCGCGGATTAATCCGGCCTGCTTGCGGCTGCGCACCAGCACGGCAATATCGCGCGCCTGCACCGGAGTATCACCCAGCGTCGCATCACCGTGCATTAAGGCATCAATTTTCTCGGCACACTGTTCTGCAGCGGTAAATTGCGCCCTGCTACGGGAATATTCACCACCGTCATGCCACAGCTGCAGCGGGGTTTGTTCCTCACCGGCAATTTTTAATGGCTGGCCGTCGGGTTTACCTGCCGCCGATACATTAACGAACTGAATATCCCGATCGAACACAAAGGGACTGTCGTGGCCGGCGAATAACTGGTTTACCCCGGCGACCAGCCGGGTATGACTGCGCCAGTTTTTTTCCAGGGTAAAACGCCGCTCTTCGGCAAGCTGCCGGCGGGCTTTGATGTAGGTAAAAATATCGGCGCCGCGGAAGCCGTAAATAGCCTGCTTGGGGTCGCCGATCATAATCAGACCATGCTTTTCTGCCTGCCCCTCCTGACCTACCTGCGTCGCCGGCGCGTTGTCACTCTCACTTAACGGCGGATAAATCCGATTAAAAATTTCGTACTGCTGCGGGTCGGTATCCTGAAACTCGTCGATCATCGCCAGCGGATATAAATGGCGGATATGACTGGCCAGCAACTCGCCCTGCTCGGCACGCAGAGCATTCACCAATAAACGTAATAAATCATCCGGGGTTAAGGCGCCGGCTTTTTCCAGCAGCTCGAAATAACGCTCTTTAATGGCGTCCATCCACGCAGCTTCCAGCAGCAGAGCTAATTGGCTGGCCGCCTGCAGAAAATCTTCAGTCGCGTCAAAGGCCGCATGCTGCGGTAATTCGCCACCGTCTTTCAGCTTTTCTGCCATCGCGGCTGGCGTCATACGGTAGAGGTTTTTCGGCGCCGGCATATAAAAACGCCCGGCAAAATAGCCGGCCGCTTCTTCTACCCAGTTCGGGGCAAAACGTTTGCTGTAGGATTTTTTATCCAGCCCGGAATCCGCAATTAACTGCACCACATCAGCCGCGCTGATTTGCGACCAGGCGGCTTTGGCGGTCGTAAATGCGGCTTCAGCACTTTGCCACGCCCTGCTCAGGCCATCAGCTGAAAGCGGCGGAATTACCGTCATATCCGGGCGGTTAATCCGCGCTTTTACTTTCGCCAGTACATCATCCGGGCCGGCATAACGGCTGATTAAATAGCGGCTCTGTTGTTCATTCAGCGCATAAGCCTGCTGGCGCCAGATATCTTCACAGGCCTGTTGCAGATAGCCGTCACTGTCGAGTACCAGCTCGGCGCTGAAGACCACACCACTGTCGAAGGCAAACTGTTTGAGCATGCGCTGACAGAAACCGTGAATGGTATAAATCGCCGCTTCATCCATTAATGCCAGATTGCTTTGCAGCCAGGGTTTCAGTTGCTTACACAGGCTGTTGATATCGCTGTGCTGGGCATCTCTGTTATGGCCTTCGCTGTTTTGAACAGCCGCTAACTGCTGTAAATATTGCAGCTGCTGATCGTCAATCGGCTGGCCGTTTTCCAGCGACAATAAATCTTCCAGCGTATCACGCAGGCGCTGGCGGATACGGCCACGCAATTCTTCGGTAGCGGCACGGGTAAAGGTCACCACCAGAATCTGATCGCAGCCCAAACGCGGACGGCCGTGACCAAGCATCAAACGGTTATACAGGCCGGTAATGGTAAAGGTTTTACCGGTACCGGCACTGGCTTCAATCAGCGACTGACCGTACAGCGGAAAATCAGGAATGGATAAGGTTTTCATGCGCCTTCTCCTCCACTGTAGCTGGCAGCGGAATCTTTATGCAGCTCATCGGTTTTTATGTGTTTTTTCAGACTGTTCAGCAAGATGCCCTGCTCAGCAAGCCACTGATCGGGCGACTGGCTTTGCAACTGCGCGACAAAATCCGGCAAACAGCGCTGTAAATAGGGTGATGCCAGTTCGCCAAACTCGCGCTGCACCAGATTAGTGATTTCTTTTTGCATGGCATCGGCTTGCGCGTCGGTATCGTCGGCGTGTTTTTCGCCAATAAATTCCTGCGCCTGAATCAGACTCCACAGGGTGTCGGGTAAATGGGCGATGGGTTTGCACCAGCACTGCCAGTACCAGTCGACGGCCTGTTTAATTAAAGCCAGCGCTGTGTCCGGTGCAGGCAAGCCCAGCTGTATTTGCCGCAGCCAGGTATTACCCTTGTCTTTACTTAAACCGAGCAGGCAGACATGACTAATGCTGCCAGGGCTCGCGGCGGCTACCAATAAGGCATCCAGCCAGGCCTGTAATAAATGTTTGCCATAAATATCACCGACGCGGTGATACAGCAGATAACCACACTGGTCAGCTTCATGGCGCACAAAGGCCTGCTGCAGTTCGCCCTGTACTGTGCAGTTTTCCAGCGCCACCGACAGTGCTTTTACTTCCATACGGAATTCGGATAATTCGACGATTTTCTGCGCCAGCGGGCGCGAATAATCAATCAGATCATCGCTCCATACCTTGCCCAGCGCATTTACCGGTAATTGCCCCAGCGCCTGCTGGCGACGGGTAAAAGCCAGTTCATCGCTTAATTCTTCAGCGTGGCCGTGCTGAATATCGGCCATGGCCAATTGCAGCCAGTCGTCTTTCAGCTGATATAAATCCAGACCATTTAAGGCAAAGGGTTCTTCGGTTTCGTGCTGTTGCCAGTACACATCGAACGAGGCTTTTAAGCGGCGGGTCACAAAATATTTAAGCGGGTCTGCCAGGGCCTGCTTCACGTCTTCCCAGGCAACTACGCTGGTATCGATATCGGCCGGAATAGCCAGTGGCTGACTGAAGAAATGATCGCTTTCCGATTCATGGCCTGCGCCCTGTTCGGCGGCGACGTCGGCCCACACCTGCTGATAACTGCGCACATGGCGCTTTAATAAATCATCAGCAGCAAATGCCTGACGGTTATAGGGCTGCAGTGGCAGCTCTTCCAGCAGCCAGTTCAGCATCTGTTGACGGCTTTGCTGGTGCGGTAAATCCAGATCCTGCTCAAGGGCAAAACCATCGCATAAATAATCGCGTAATTCCGCCACCAGCACCGATGGCTGCAGTTCGGCATTTTCGCGTACATCGTGGCCACGGTAGCTGATATAGAGATAATCCTGTGCTGAACACACCGCCTCCAGAAACAGATAACGGTCATCTTCGCGGCGCGAACGGTCACCGCGACGGCTGCGCCCGGCAACCATTAAATCGAAGCCCACCGGCGTTACCCGGCGCGGGTAATCCTCGTCGTTCATCCCCAGCAGACACACCGCTTTAAACGGGATGGAACGCATCGGCATCAGGGTACAGAAGTTCACCGGCCCGGCGAGAAAACGCTGCCAGCCGCCCTGCTGCCCTAATTGTTCGTTAAACCAGCTGCGCACCACCGGCGCGGATAATTCACCGTTAAAGCCGGCCAGGGTTAATTCTTCCTGCCAGCGCTGCACCGCATCGCGGATACGCTGCAGCGAGTTCTGCTCGATACTGTCGGCCAGATACAGATCATCCAGCAGCCGCAGCAGCGACGCCGACCAGTCAGCAACATGACGCGGCCCGGCCGCAAACAGACGCTGCCAGTGTTCCAGCACGTCGATAAAGGCCATTAAATGACCAAGCAATTCGCCTTCGTTGCCTTCGGTGGCCGCCACCGGAAAATCGCCCATAAAATCCTGACGGCTGTCCGGGGTCAGATACCCCAGTAACAACTGGCGCAAGCCTTTACGCCAGCTGTTTTGTTCAAACGCCGGCAAGCCCAGCTGCTGACGCTGTTCGCTGTTTAAGCCCCAGCGAATCTGCGCCTGCGCCAGCCAGTCGCGCAATGCCGGCAGATCGTCTTCGCGGATATTAAAACGGCTGCGGATCGCGGCGACATCCAGCCAGTCCTGAACCTCGGTTATCAGCAAACGCGAGTCGCCCAGCCCCAGCAAACTAAGGAAGCTGTCGATGAGCGGATCTTCCTGTGCCATCGACTGGTCGGCAATGGCCCAGGGAATACGGTACTCATCGCCCTGCTCCGTGCGCGCGCGGCTGCTGGCAAATACGGCGTCGATATAGGGCGCGTACTGGTCGATATCCGGCACCATCACCACAATATCGCGCGGTTTAAGGTCGGGGTCGTTATCCAGCCAGTGCAGAATCTGATCGTACAGGCGCTGTACTTCACGCAGCGGACTGTGGGCGCTGATTAAGCGCACGCTGCCATCGTCGGCGGCAATGCCCTGCTTAAAGCGGCTGTGTAATTGCGCGTCTTTACTGAACGCCCCCTGTTGACGGTCGGTTAAAGTCAGAATGTCCTGCTGCAGGTGTGCCAGTAGCGTTTGTGATTCAGGTTCAACCTCCCGTTCTAAATAGGCATCCACATCCTGAATGCGGCCTTCATACTGCTCGGCGGTTTCGTGTACCAGTGTGAGAAAATCACGCCCCAGCCGGCCCCAGGAGGCGAGCAAGGGGTTGCCGCTGTCGAGCAGGGTTTCGACGTTGGGGTTATCACGCAGAATGCGCATCTTCTGCCGTTCACTGACGATATCGCCCCAGAAGTTTTTGCACGGATTGAGCAAAAAGAAATGCACTTCAATCACCGGCGAAATCGCCTGCAACACCTGCCAGTAGCTGCCCGGCAACGCCGCAATACCAAACACAAACAACCGTTTGGGCAGATCAGCCAGGCGCTCAGGATGGGCCTGCACCAGCTGTTCCAGCTCCTGCAGCAGGCGCGCACGGTGATCCAGCGAATGACCAAGTCTGGCGCTGTCGGCTACCAACGCCCGCCACACCAGCGGCTGCCACGGATGGGCCGATACCTGTGTATCGGCGACTTCATCCTCGCCCAGTTCCCAGCTCAGCAGCCAGTCCGGGCGATACACCAGATACTGGTCAAACACGTCGGCAATGGTCTGCGCCAGCTGATAGCACTTAACGCCATCGGCATCATTCTGCAGGTAATGGGCAATGGCCTCACAACCCTCTTTCAGCGCCAGCTGTGGTAACAGACGTACCAGCTTCCAGGCCATGATCTGCTTATCAAAATGCGAGCGTTCCGGCAGCTCCGGTTTCAGACGGTTAAACACCTGCCAGACAAAGCTTGAGGGCAGCGGAAAATCCACCTGCGCGGCGATCCCCAGCGAATCAGCCAGCTGCAGTTTGAGCCAGTGCGACATGCCCTGACTCTGCACCAGAATGGCTTCCTGACCAAAGGGGCCGACGGGCGATTCCTGCATCTGATGGACAAGAATGCCCTTAAGAATTTCAAGATCGTTGGAATGATAGAGGCGGAACATGCTTTCCCTGCGGGCAAGTGGTTGGCAGGCCATAGAGTACCAGAGAAGACCGGCCTTGAGAGCCAATAACACAACACACAGGATGTAGGGTGGGCACCGCCCACAGAAAGAAACCGTTATTGCCGTAATGCTGTTCACTTAAGCAACCAGCCAGCGCTGACTGCACTCGAACAGCCTTTGCGGGGCAAGCCCCTGCGCCCCAATCCGGGGAACTTCTCCCCGGGCCCCTGCTTTGCGCTTTCTGGCCCGTGATCCTTATTCACTCAGTTTTTACTGACCACGCGTATATCGGCCATCCATGGCCGGATACGCTTGCCTGGCATCCATGCCAGCCAGATCGTAAAAATCATCGCTCATGGCGGCGGGCCCAGAGGCGCGGCTTATCTCAGCCGCAACGTCGTTTTTATCGAACAATAATGTCCGTTCTGAAAAGCCGCTTTGCGGAGTAATCAATGCGCCTGCAGGACGCCGGAATGAAGAGCACTGAGCCGGTACGTCTCTGCATGGATGCAGAGCGAGCGGATAGGGCCATGGATGGCCCATTATCCGCGTTACCGTGACCGAGGAGGTCTGAATGGAGGAAAAAGGCCTGCGCAGCGCAAAGCTGGGGGCGGCCCGCCGGCAAGGGGATAAGTTCCCCTGTGAGGCATTGGGCGTTTCAAAATGATTTAAAACGTTAAGTGAACAGCATTACGTTATTGCCGGAGTTTACAGACCCAGCAGCGTCTCGCGCTCAACATAATCCACGCCCTGACTGGCCGCCACTTCGGCACTGGTCAGCGCGCCCTGACACAGGTTCAGGCCCATACGCAGATAAGGGTCATCACGCAGCGCCTGCTCAACACCCTTACCCGCCAGCGCCAGCACAAAAGGCAAGGTGGCGTTATTCAGCGCCTGCGTGGCAGTGCGGGCTACCGCCCCCGGCATATTGGCAACGCAGTAGTGCACCACGCCGCTGTCGACATAGGTTGGATTACTGTGGGTGGTTGGCCGTGCGCTTTCCACACAACCGCCCTGATCGATGGCGACATCGACGATCACCGCGCCGCGTTTCATGCTTTCTAAATGAGTACGCAGCACCAGTTTAGGCGCTGCAGCACCGGGAATTAATACCGCACCAATCACCAGATCGGCCTTGGGCAGACACTCATCCAATACGGTGCGGGTAGAAAAACGGGTATGGATGCGGTTGCCGTACTGCTGATCCAGCTCGCGCAGCGCCTGCATCGAGGTATCCAGCACCGTGACCTGCGCGCCCATGCCCACGGCGATAGCCAGAGCATTTCGCCCCACGACCCCGGCGCCGATAATCACTACCTCGCCAGCCGGCACACCCGGCGCTCCGGCCAGCAACACCCCGCGCCCGCCGGCCTCCATCTCCAGACTGCGGGCACCGGCCTGCACCGCTATGCGCCCGGCGATTTCCGACATAGGGGCTAACAGTGGCAGCCGCCCGGCTTTATCGGTAACGGTTTCATAGGCGATACCTGTAGCACCAGTTGCCATCAGCGCCTGGGTCAGTGCCGGGTCCGGCGCCAGATGCAGATAGGTAAACAGTGTATGTTCAGCGCTGATCAGGCTGATTTCTTCCGGCTGCGGCTCTTTGACCTTAACGATCAGTTCGGCGTTATCAAACACCTCAGCCGCAGCATCAACGACCATTGCCCCACAGCTCAGATAATCGTCATCACTGAAGCCAATGGCCGCCCCTGCGTTCTGCTGCACCCAGACTTCATGACCGCGATGCACCAGCTCGCGCACGCTGTCCGGGGTCAGACCAACCCGGTATTCATGGTTTTTAATCTCTTTCGGAACACCAATACGCATAAGCACCTCCGCAATATATGAAAATAGTGTAGCTGACCGGGAGGTATTGAGCCGCAGAAGGCCCACAAACCCTACCTGAAGAGATGGCGGTCTGAAGAGATGGCAGTCTGAAGAGATGCCTGAAGAAATAAAGGTCCGAGAGAAAGCGAATGAATAATCGGCACAGACCGAAGCAGTAATAAAAACAACATCAGTCCACTACATTCGGTGAAGAGCCATATACAACCAGATTATTAAGATAAGCGACTGGAATCGTGCGCATTTACGCTCCGGTGCCAAAATGACGATGTGCAGATTGTCTGCCAACAGAGAAGAATCGGCCCCGCAAAATCAATGGGTTAACGGATCACTCAACGAGATTGTGCGCAACGTGTAAAACGACGACGGAGTGATAGTGTGCGCGTTTATAGCCTGATAGCGATATCATTATCAGCACTTTTCGCAGCGGTGACAGTGGGTTAGACTCGGTCCTTCAACAAGGACAGAGGTGTGTGAGTGAGCATGCCTATGAATATGCTGTTAACTGCCAAGGATATTAGGTTCCATGGGGATACAAAGAGTAGAAACACCAATTCATTGGAATTATTTTCTGGCTATAGAGGATGATCTAGAAAAATTATCTAGGTACGTTGATTTTTCAAGAAACGACGAGGCATTCTCAATAGAAATCGCAAGGCTTTTTCTTTCTGCATGCTCTGAAGTGGATGTTGTATTAAAGCAAATTTGTAAATCTCTCAATCACGACTCAACGGCAGCTTCAATAAATCAGTATTTCCAAGAGGTTACCGATGCTTATCCCGAAATTATCGACTTTGAAGTTCTAATGCCAAAGCACGGTCTTACACTGCACCCTTTGGAAGATTAGGCTGAAGCTCACCCTCCTTTCTGGTGGCAAGATCACAACAAGGTTAAACATCACAGACATGAACACTTTGAGAGGGCAAATTTAAAGAATTGCCTTAATTCCATAGCTGCAATGTATGTCTTCACTCTTTATTTATATGCTGAGGCAGCTGAAAATGGTGATTTACTCCAGTACCCCAAGCTTTTTAATGTGGGTGATGCTCACTTTGGCGGTACTCAGGGTGGGCGCTGGGGTATAACAATGAAATATCGTCTGCGGTGAGCAGTTCACAAACAAAGGCTGCATCGCCCTGCGGGCTGGACGCGCTACGCGCGCCGCTGCTTTGGCGTTAACTTGCGAACAGAAATCGAGAATGCCGATAGATATCGAAATGCAAAAAGAGAGATTCGATTCATTCCGCAAGGAAAGAATGCCTGTACTTCACGATTTTTCAGAAAAGTTAGGCTTTAAGAATGCACATGAAATTCTAATCAATCCAGCCGCCTTTCTTGAGCCAATCAGCAGCTGGCTATCCGAACAAGACATCTCAGAGGATGCTAAGAACTGGATTATTGTTCGAATTGGCTATTTCATTGGAGAGCTATTTATTGAGAAACATGGTGGCTGCTGGAGTGTTTGCGAGGCTCCGAGCTCTCGTTTCTATGGGCACTATGTTATTGGGGGGTTCTCTTCATTCAATAATCTAAATGCCTTGCTTGCACCAATGGAGGCTGCATTTGAGCTTGCCAATCAACCGAAAGGCCGCTCACTGTCCGCTATCGTAAATGAAATAGAGGTTGGACTCAGTGGCCTGTAAAAAGTTAACAAGGCAAAGCATATGAATAAGAAATACCTCTACGGAAAGAAGCAATTTCTTGAAGCGTCATATGTTTCACTCCACCTGATCTCGGAGTGTTTAGAACTGAAATTCAGGTATACCAGATGAAGAATATCACCGTGATATTTACAGTCCACAAAGATAATGGAGCTGCAAACGCTCAGGCTCTGCTTGAGGTACTCGAGCGATTGAATCCAGAAGTAGTGTTCTTAGAGTTTCCAGAAAAGGAAATTGAAAGCTACACATCTTTATCTGGACTTGAAAATAGAGCGATTGCAATGCACTTGGAGAAGGCTCATCCAAAACTCGTCCCAATTGACAATATCACTCCTAAACCAGACGATCTCCATTTGTATAATACGTTATTTGATTTTCTAGATGCGAACAGCTCAAACGTTAGCATTAATATGCAAATGGAAGTTGCGGGCTTGATAAGATCCAATGGTCTTGAATATCTGAACAGTAATAAATACATAATGGCTCAGAGTGAACTAGAGGATCATGAGGCTAAAATTGTCAGCATGCTCGGCGATTCAGAAATTAAGAGGATATACCGTAAGTGGCGATCCGTAAATTCAGAACGTGAGCAGGGCATGATTGATAATATTTTCTCTTATTGCGAGGACTGCGAAACTATAAATGCTGTCTTTCTTGTAGGCGCCGCACATAGAAGAGCGCTCGAAGAAAGAATAGCTGAACGATTTTATTCCATGCCGGATATTGAGTGGGTTATTGGGTATTAATAATAGCTGGTCAAGTTGTAATATTCCCCCGCTTTAACGGACACCAAAGTCAAACTGACAAGGTGTCCGATACCAATTTTCTCTCCTCCCTCTCCTCTCCGCCCCTCCCCTGCGCTTACCCGGTTTTTCCAACCCCAGCCCCTGAGCTTCGGATTACAAAAATACCGAGCACCAGCGCCCATACCAACAGGCCGCAGGTCAGCAGTAATCCGGCGCCAAAGGCGGCTGCCAGCCCGAATTGAATGGTGTAGCCTGCCAACAGCACGAATACGGTCAGTATTCCGGCAAGCTGCATCTGGCGCCGGAACCGGGCGGCTGGCTGAACAATTATCGCAAGCACCAGCGCTGCCAGCAGCACGCCCCAGAAGGGTATTACCGATGGCCAGCGCGCTAACACGCCGTTGATGGCGGATACGGTAATGGCCAGCGGTGCGCCCCACACCACCGCCACCCATAAGCGGTTGAGCAGGTCTTCGTGTTTGCGCCGGTTCAGCCAGATATTAATACCGCTGACGCAGACAACTGTGAGGGCCAGCCCCATTACAAAATAAAGCAGCTTGCTGCCCATACCGGCAAAATTGCCGAAATGCAGGCGATAAATGGAATACACAATCTGTTTGGCCAGATCACCGTCGGAATAGCCTGCGCGGTTGAGGAAGTTGCCCTGCATATCGAAGCGGTAGTTTTCGGAATAAATCAGCCGCCCCGGTTGCTGTACATAATATTCCTGAAAGCGTTGTTCGCTGTCGGCTTCGTGGATGGTCATAAACAATAACTGACCATCGGGCACGTTGGCATTCAGATACTGCAGCGGCTGCTGAATATCCACCTGTAATGGCTGTGCTTCTACCACCGGGTCGCCACTGAAAAACTGCCGCGTTACCGCTTCCCGGTCGCCATCATGAAAGGCTTCAGCAGCAATCAGAATAATCAGCCCGGCCAGGCCAAAATACGCACCGGTAAAGGCCATCATCAGATGAAATGGCAAACCCCAGACGCTCAGACGGTTATGCAGATCGGTAAAATGAATACGTTCAGAACCGGAGCGCCAGGCAAAGGCATCTTTGATAATAGATGGATGCGCCAGCAAACCGCTGATGATCAGCGCCAGCAGAATAACCCCCATCGCACTCACCAGAATTATGCCGATGTTTTTCGGCAGGTGCAGGTAATAATGCAGGTCGCTGAGTTGGTGTGCCCAATCGTCATAGGCCGGCACTCCGGCACTGCCATCGGCGTTGCGGTATTCGCCCTGCTGTTCGTTGGCGAATTTAATCCGTGGCATCGCGTCTGACGGAAAGACCAGATACATGTGCGGCGTCAGATTGTCGGGCGTGGTCAGATATTCATTAAATGCGCTTTCAACAGCGGCCGCATCAAACTCATGGAATTCTGCTGCCAGCGGTTGTTCCCAGCGTTCGATATGCGTATGAAACACCACCAGCGTACCGCTCAGAATAATAAGATACAGCACCGCTGCCATGCCAATACCCAGCCAGCTGTGTGCGCTGAGGCTGGATTTAACTAATTGTCTGGAATATTTCATAACACCATCAAACCAATAACCATAAGGATGACACCAGTGCCGCTACGGTACTCAGTAACGAGACTTTCCAGGGTTTGCGACTGCTCAGAAACCAGCACACCGAGGCGGCCCACAGAAGAGGAAATAACAACAATGCTGATGCCAGATTCAGATTGGCGGCAAAGGGAAATTGCATGACCAGTGCCACACTCACCAGCAGCATGGCCACACCCAGGCCGGCAAATAACCAGAGAAAGCGCGCAATATTCCGCCCAATGCCCTGCCAGGATGGCGCAAGCATGGGTTGAACAGTCCGTGGCGCTGACGTTTTACGACGGCCTTTACGGCGCTGAAAAACAATCATCAGCCAGGCCAAAAAAGCGGGAAATAACAACGCAAACACAACGCCGTATTCGGCCCCCGCCAGCTGTATCCAGCTCAGCAAAGACAACAACAGTAACAGCCAGCCATAAATAACCAGACTGCGTCCCTGCCCCCGTGCTGATTTCCACGAATAAAAAAGACAACCAACCCCGCATAACGAAGGGACAGCTGCCATCAGAAATAACATCATGATAAATATCCGTAAGGGCCTGATGCCTGCTTAATGCGCAGGCAGCAGGCCCCGATAATCAGAAGTTGTAAGTAACACGGGCATTAACGGTACGGCGCACACCCGGGAAACAATCGCCACGTGCCAGACAGGAAGTGAGGTATTCCTCATCGCCCAGATTGCGTACGTTCAGCGCCAGGTCCAGCTGCTCGGTTGCTTCGTAGCCCAGCATCATGTCGACCAGGGTGTAATCCGGCGTAACGTATTTAACCGTTGCCGTTTCAGACACGCTTTCTCCGACATAACGCACACCGCCACCCATGCGGAATTTTCCGGCCGGTTTCCAGGTCACCCAGAGCGAAGCATTACTATCCGGCTCAGCCGCATACTGGTAGCCATTCTGATCTTCTGTATTCAGTGTGCTCAGCGCACCCTGAATATAAAAATCACCGACGTTGGCCTTACCTTCCAGTTCAACACCGTCAATTTTTGCTACGCCCTGCTGCTGCGAGCTGGTGCCCGGCACGCCATTCGGGTTTGGCAGATTGGTAATTTCGATATCGAAATACGACAACGTAAATAATCCGGGGAAACCATTAGGTTCAAATTTCAGACCCGCTTCATATTGGGTTGCTTCGCGTGGTTCCAGCTGCTTACCGTTGGCATCAATACCGACCACGGTTTCGAAGGATTCGGAATAACTGATGTAAGGTGCCAGACCATTATCAAAGGCATACAACACACCGGCACTGGCTGAAAGCGCATCGTCTGATTGTTTGGCACTGCCGGTGTCATTATCGACTTCGTCATAGCGCAGGCCAGCGGTAAAACGCCAGTTGTCATAACTGATCTGATCGGACACATACAAACCGATACTGTCGATTTTCTGTTCCGGATTATCGGTGTAGGTAAACATAGAATCATCCGGCGCACCGGTATATTTCGGGTTTTTCAGATCCAGTACGTAATCAAAATTACCGGATGACGCACCACCATCGGCGGAACGTGCAGTGTCATTATCCGTGGTTACACTTTGTTTTTGTGCACCAACCAGAATCTGATGACGCAACGCTCCGGTATCAAAATCGGCTAACAGACGAACATCCAGCGCATAAAGCTGAAATTCGTTATCGGCTTTATAAAAAGTCCGCGCCACGGTGGTGTCGGTAAAGGCATTGGTGCCAAGAACATCATTCAGATAACGGCTGTTGCCGGCACCGGTAAAAACCGGCCAGGCCTGATTATAATCGGCACTGCCTTCACGCCATAACGCAGTGGCTTCCAGTGCTAAATTGGTTGTCAGCTGCTGTTCAACCAGAGCGGTTAACTGGTTAGAGCGGGTATCGTATTTATTCCAGCCCGGCTCACCGGTATACACATCCTGATCGAGGTAGGTACCGTCTTTTAACGGTTTTAAGGTTCCTTCCACCGGCACAAACTGCGCACCGGTGTCGCTGTCGGTGTTCTGATGCATAGCGATTAACGTGTAGCGACTGGTTGCCGATGGCACATAGCTGACCGAAGGCATCAGCACCAGCGTATTATCTTCGACATAATCCACCTGAGTGTCGCTGTCGCGCTTCAGCGCCACCATACGGTACAGCCATTTGTCACTGCCCAGTTTACCGGTTGAGTCGACGGCCAGCTGCTTGCGGTTATTGTTGCCCAGCTCGGCAACAATTTCGGTCGCGGCGTCCGCCTTCGGCGTTTTCGACACATAGTTAACAATACCGCCGGGCGTGCCCTGCCCATAGAGTACCGACACCGGGCCTTTCAGCACTTCGACCTGTTCCAGCGTATACACTTCGGCACGGGTGGTGTTGTAGCTGCCGAATAATTCCTGAATAGAATCGCGGTAACGTGGCAGGCTCAGACCACGGGCGTGAATAGCATCCCCACGGGTGGCAAAACCATAGGTTTCGGCGGTCACACCAGCCATATAGGAGGTAGCCTGAGAAAGATTCAGCGCGCCTTTTTCTTCAAATTGTTCGCTGGTTTCTACCGAGACAGAACGTGCGGTTTCAACAATAGGCACACTGGATTTAGTCGCGCCAAAGTTGGTCAACTCCGCACGAACGACGGTTTTATCGAGGCGTACCTCACTCTGTTCCGGCGCATTGTTCGCATCGGCAACCAGCGCTCCCGTCTCTTGGCCCGCTGTGGTTTCTGCCAATGCCACAGAGGCCACATTCAATAGCGCAATACTCAACGCCAGACGGTTTAATCGTTGCGTTTTCATCAGTCCTCCCCAGAACCTGCAGACTTTGACTCAAATAGTTATTGCGACGCATTATCATTACGACTTACAACTGAGTCAACTCAAAATACGGCCAGAAATGTCCATATCACCACCCTGAGCCGGATACTGGGGAGGAAAAGTCCGGTAACAGGGTTAGGTTTGAAGTGGTCGTATTGACCGGGCCTGCAGCGCAGAATCAGTAGCCCTGCAGGCACCGGGGATTAACCGGATCAGCGCAATAGTGTTACCCGCCACCACTGCTCAAAGCCCCTCGCTGACAAGCGTATACTTGCGCCAACAGCCTGATGCTGTACCTGCCCAAAACAGCCACTCCGGCTTCGTATCACTGTTTCTGTGGAAGTTTTTTATGTCTGATGTAATCAGTAATCTGCAATGGCGTTATGCCACCAAAAAATTCGATCCAAGCCGTACTGTTGAACAGGAAAGGCTCGATACCATTCTCGAAGCGATCCGCCTGACGGCAACCTCCAGCGGCCTGCAACCCTATGAAGTGCTGGTTATTACCAACAAAGAAATACGTGAACAAATCAAACCTCATGCCTGGAATCAGGATCAGATTACCGATTGTTCTCACCTGCTGGTGTTTGCCGCCTGGGATAATTACACCGCAGAACGCATTAACCATATGTTCGATCTGACCAACGAAATCCGTGGTTTTAAAAACGAAGGCTGGGAAAACTACCGCGCAATGCTGCTGAGTATTTACCCGCAGCGCGATGCTGAAACCAACTACCAGCATGCTGCCCGTCAGGCCTATATCGGCCTGGGATCGGCATTGATTGCCGCCGCCGAAGTACGGGTAGACAGCACACCAATGGAAGGCTTCACCCCGGAGAAAGTGGATGAGATTCTGGGCCTGAAAGAAAAAGGCTTACGCTCGGTTATTCTGCTGCCATTAGGCTATCGCGCTGAAGAAGGCGACTGGCTGGTGAATCTGCAGAAGGTGCGCCGCAGTCACGATGGTTTTATTACTGAAGTAAAATAATCTTCGCAATATTCAGACACATAATAGAAAAAGAAGGCCGCTGGCCTTCTTTTTCTATTGTGACGATGAGAGAAACGGAAAAAACGGTATTTGATAGTGTATTCGGCTACCGGACCGCTGCAATAAAAACGCCCGGATTATCTCCCAGCCGGTATTGAAAATGCAGCTGCGCTCCGGAGGATATTTTCTCAGCTGATTCCAGCATTCGCGGAAAGGTCAGGCCGGATTCATAAGCACCAATGCGGTATTGTTGATACACACAAATATCGGTAAACAACATTGGCTGATAACGGTCATCAGGAAGATGATTAACCTCTACCGATAAACCAGGCAAATAACTGCCGCTGACATTCTTCCATGAGAAAACAGCCTCATTATTCAGAATAAACACAGAACCGGCATAAACACGCCCGTCCTGCGCACTCTGGCCTGCAACCGCCCTTCGCGTTGCAGAAAACTCAACCTCCGGATCAGCAAACACAAGATCGACACGGATTTCCTGCGGAATAACAAGTGCAGACGGTGACTGCGATAACAGGTGGCGGACAACCGCAACCTGAGGCTCGGTCTGCAGACACGCCTGCATCACCTCCGTCAGAATAATATCCGCAAGAAAATCCGGGTCTGCCAGATACCCGGTAGCGTCCACAGCCTTCATATCGAAAACCGTATCCGCAAGATTCAGGGCAGTAATGATACGTTCTGCAGAAGCGACCGATTCCGGATGAATATCGATAAGTGTAAAAGATGCTTCTTCAGCGCTAAGAACCAGCATCAGAGGCACAGCCAGAATGGCATATGGCCCACAGCCCGCATATAAAATCCGTACCGGACCACCTGAACCCTGCGCATATTGATCAGCAATAGCCGCCCGCGTGCCACGCAGGAACATAATTGTCCGGACAGCATCATCAGCGCAGGTTGCCGCCATATCCGGTGCCAGTGCCAGGCCGTTTGCGGTTAACGTTCCTTTAGCAGCAGCGCCTGACAGGCCCTCAGGATGTTCGTGTCCCAACGATTTGAGAGCAGCAGCTAACTCACTGACTTCTGCACGCAATAAATACGGCGAAATGGCGTTATCGAGTATTTTTTCAACCAGCGATATAAGCCATGCGGTATCCGGAACCGGGGAGTGCTCAGCCATAGGGTCATCCCGACAGAGTTTCAGGTCACCGTACCGCCTTTTGCCATTCAGCTCAAACCGATACGTGCAGGCTCCAGCCGCTCAAACCACGCCAGCGCAATCGGCCCCCGCAGCAGCAGGGGCAAACCAGTATTACCGTGATTTACGCACAGGCCGCTTATTACGCACACCGGCTTTACTGTTTTTGGCAAAACCCGGACGCGGAGTATTACGCAATACCGCCTCCTCCTCTGCCGGAATCAGTGCTTTAGGACCACTGCCGATCAGATCAGTGCGCCCCATATCCTTCAGGGCCTGACGCAATAACGGCCAGTTTTTCGGATCGTGATAACGCAGGAAGGCTTTCTGCAGGCGACGCTGATTCAGATCGCGCGGAATATAAATCTTGTCCGATTTATAACTCATACGGTGCAGCGGATCGCGTTCGGAATGGTACATGGCAGTTGCCAGCGACATCGGCGACGGATAGAAGGTCTGCACCTGATCCACGCGCATTTTCTGGCGCTTCAGCCACAGTGCCAGATTCATCATGTCTTTATTTTCTGAACCCGGGTGGGCAGCAATAAAATACGGCACCAGATATTGTTCTTTACCCGCCTCTTTTGAGAAACGGTCGAACATTTTCTTAAAGGCATCGTAGGTGCCCATACCCGGCTTCATCATTTTATTCAGCACGTTTTCTTCGGTGTGCTCCGGCGCAATTTTCAGCAAGCCGCCCACATGATGGGTAACCAGTTCACGTACGTATTCCGGATCACGCACAGCAAGGTCGTAACGCAAGCCGGAGGCAATGGCGATGCGTTTAATGCCGGGGATTTTACGCGCCGCACGGTACAGCGCTGTTGTGTGTTCGTGGCTGGTTTCCAGATTTTTACAGATGCCCGGAAACACGCAGGACAAACGCCGGCAGCTTTTCAGAATGGTTTCACTCTTACAGTGCAGGCGGTACATATTGGCGGTCGGGCCACCCAGGTCCGAAATGGTGCCGGTAAAGCCCGGTACTTTATCGCGGATTTCTTCCAGCTCGTGCAGGATAGATTCCTGTGAGCGGTTCTGAATAATCCGTCCTTCGTGTTCGGTAATCGAACAGAAGGTACAGCCGCCAAAACAACCGCGCATAATGTTGACCGAGAAACGGATCATTTCGTAGGCCGGAATTTTCGCATCGCCGTAACTCGGGTGCGGCACACGCTGATAGGCAAAGCCGAATACCGAGTCCATTTCATCGGTTTCCAGCGGAATCGGCGGTGGGTTAATCCACACTTCCTGATGACCGTGTTTCTGAATTAATGGCCGCGCGTTATAAGGGTTGGCTTCCTGATGCAGAACCCGTGAAGCATGGGCATACAGGGCACTGTCGTTGCGGACTTTTTCAAAGGATGGTAAACGGATACAGGTTTTATCCGGATCAAGACCGGCTTTACGCTGCAGTGGCATCGGCACGATTTTTACCGGCATCACATCATCGGCCCCGTCGGCCGCATCACCGCTGCTGCCGTTCGTGCTGCAGCTCATTGTTTCCGTATCTTTCATTTCATACGGATTAGGAATCTGGTCAATATGACCCGGCCAGTCGATGCGGGTGGAGTCGACTTCGCTCCAGCCTGCCGGTGTAGCATCGCGCACCACCGCTGTGCCGCGCAGATCCTGCAGATCGTCCAGGGTTTTGCCTTCCGCCAGGGCGTGGGTCAGCTCCACCAGCGCGCGCTCAGCGTTACCGTACAACAGAATATCGGCACCGGAATCGATTAATACCGAGCGGCGGATCTGGTTACTCCAGTAGTCGTACTGGGCAATACGGCGCAGGCTGGCCTCGATACCACCAATCACGATAGGCACGTCTTTGTACACCTGACGGCATTTCTGCGAATACACAATCACCGCGCGGTCCGGACGCTTGCCCGGCTCGCCGTGCGGTGTGTAGGCATCGTCGCTGCGGACTTTCAGGTCGGCGGTGTATTTATTAATCAGCGAATCCATATTGCCGGCGGTGACGCCAAAATACAGATTAGGCTTACCCAGCTTTTTAAACTCTTCGGGGTTGTTCCAGTCCGGCTGGGCAATGATGCCGACGCGGAAGCCCTGAGCCTCCAGCAGACGACCCAATACCGCCATGCCGAAGCTCGGATGATCAACGTAAGCATCACCGGTTACCAGGATCACATCACAGCTGTCCCAGCCCAGCACGTCCATCTCTTCACGGGACATCGGCAGGAAAGGAGCCGTGCCGAAACATTCGGCCCAGTAGGGGTAGTAAGAAAACAGGTGTTGCGCTGGCTGAGTCATAAGTCCGGACCGGGAAAAAACGGCCGCTATTGTCCCAAATTACGCGGGCCGACAAAAGGTGAAAGGCAAAATATTCCCTGCCTTTCGCGATCATTTTACGCTTTTATTCCCCTTGCATTTATGAGGATTAATCTGTGATTTACAGGCCATTTTTTACCTTCCCGGCATTTTATCCGCACCATCACCTTGTCTTTTCGCGCGCACTGGCCGAGTATCGGGAGCTGCGCAAATAGCGCTCAAAATAAGAAGAACGTACGAGCCAGCCTATGCCACCCTTTGATCCTCTGTTGTTTTTTGCGGCTTTCGGAGCCGGATTGAGTCTGATACTGGCGGCGATTATTGCCCGGGATTTTTTTCACACCCTGACCGCCCGGCTGTTTATCCTGCTGCTGGTTGCCGCCAATGTGCATCTGTTTCACCCCTGGTTGCCTCAGGCCTGGCACGGCTACTCCTTTGTTGTACAGAGTGCCTCACCCGCCCTGTTCTGGATGTGCTGCCGCCTGACCTTTGTCGCCCCCGATGAACCGCGCCGTCTTCTCTGGGGTCTGGCCTTTTACAGTTTCTTAGGTCCGTTGCTGTATTTGCTGACCGGAACCCCGGATGGCCTGCACCTGCTGCTGAAAGGCATTCCGCAGTGGCTGGAGTATCTGCTGATTCTGGCCGGACTGTGGGAAGTGATCAGTAACTGGAATAACGACCTGGTGGAAGCCCGCCGGCGCCTGCGTGGCGGTGTGATGCTGGCCATGGGGCTGGCTGTTGGCTGGGGTATTTTTTCGTTCAATATGCGCATCGGCGACAACACCTCACGCTATCTGGCCCTGGATGTTTCCATGCTGATTCTGGCTTGGCTGCTGATGCAGGGGCGTTCTGAGTTGTGGCGTTTGCTGCCACAGCCTGCGCCGGCGGCGGCAGACAACAATATGGATCATGAACCGGCAGTCACCACCCTGGCCCTCAGCCAGCAAAGTTGCGAAGAACTGCAGATGCTGCAGGAACTGATGAATCAGGGTTTTTACCGGCGCGAGAATCTGACCCTGGCGATTCTTGCTCAGGAACTTGGCATTCCGGAATACCGTTTGCGGGCCACCATCAACAAGGCGCTGAATTACAACAACTTTAACGAGTACATTAACGAGCTGCGTATTGGCGAAGCCGCCGACCGCTTACTGAACGAAGCCGAAACTCCGATTACCAATATTGCGCTCGACGTTGGCTACCGTACGATGAGTTCGTTTAACCGTGCCTTCCGTAAAATCCATCACAGCACACCGTCTGATTACCGTGAGCATCGCGGCCAGCCACCGCACAACGGATGACACCGCGGCGGCTATTCAGTCAGCGTACTTCGTTGCCCTCCTCGCTCTGCCGCTCTCTTTACCACCACTCAGAACGGTCTCATCGACCCATCAAGGGGCGTAACAGCCCCTTTCTGCACGCTTTCTGTGCAGCCATATTGAGGGCATAAAAGGAGGCTCAGCCTAACCCCAAAAAGCGCCCGCAAGACGCACTGAAAATACACTCAAACACCTCATAAAGAACTGTGCACATCCTGCGTTTTAACTTTTGCACAGTCAGTTTTCAGCTGTCTGTTACATCCCTGCAGCCTGCATAAACACTGGCTTTTCATAAAATGCACAGCCACTTCCAGAGTTTGCAGCACGATTTGCTTTTACCCTTTCGCCGCCTTTCGTTTTGATGAGCCACGGCTGGGAAGCTACCGACATAACGCTCAGGGATGGAATCCGGGCGCATAAAAACAATGAGAAAGGTATTCATCATGCAGAAAGCACACACCTCCCGCGGTCATAAGCCGCTGGTTCTGGCGATGGCCATTGCCGCCATCGGCCTGACAGCCTGCGGCGGCAGCGATAACAAAAGCAGCAGCGGCCTGAAGAAAGTATTTAACTGTACCGACAGCAGCACCTCCGGGGCACGGGTTATCTGTATCGGTTCGGCCAGCGATCTGAGCGACAAAGCCGTTCAGGATGAGCTGATCGAAGCACTGGCCGGAGCAGAAACCGGCGACACCTTTGTATTACCTCAGGGGCGTTATGCCTTCACCAACACCATCGATTTTAACGGTCTGGTCGATAACATTCCGGTATCCAACCTCACCTTCCGTGGCGCTGGCATGGAGAAAACCATTATCGACGCCAGCGGCGCCGCTTCCGATGGTTTCCTGATCAACAATACCAACAATCTTATTTTTGAAGATTTCGCCATCTACGAGTCGAATAACAACGCTCTTAAAGTGACCAAATCCGATGGCGTGATCATGCGTCGTATGGCGACTGTGTGGGAGACCGATTACCAGTCAACCAACGGTGCCTATGGTCTGTATCCGGTACAGACCAGCAACGTGCTGATTGAAGACTGTTACGTAAAAGGCTCTGCCGATGCCGGTATTTATGTGGGTCAGTCTGACAAGATCGTTGTGCGTAACAACATTGCCGAGAAAAACGTCGCTGGTATCGAAATCGAAAACAGCACCGAGGCGGACGTATATGGCAACACCGCTACCGGCAACACCGGCGGTATCCTGATTTTTGATCTGCCAATCGGCAACGGTAAATACGGTTCCGGCGTGCGCGTATTCGACAACAATGTTGAAGCCAACAACGCACCTAACTTCGCCAAAGTCGGCACCTTTGCCGGTGGTGTTCATATCGTGCCACCAGGTACCGGTGTGATCGTACTCTCAACATCCGACGTTGAGATTTACAACAACACCATCAAAGACCACCAGACAACCTCTATCGCTATTACTTCCTACATGCTGCCAGATGACAAAGTCGCTGCCGTTCCGGATCAGGACGTTGGCGGTGAAGTCATGAGCTACGGTGATATTCACCCATATGCTGAAGTCTTTATGGATGGCTGGTCACCGTTCGTACGCAACATCAATATTCACAACAACACCATCAGCCTCGCTGCCGAGCTGAATAACCCACAAGGCGCGCTGATTCAGGATCTGATCGACGGCTATACCGCCTTCCACACCCAGTTACCGGATGTCGCGGGCGGTAAAACCACTGTGCCTCATATTCTTTATGATGGCGTTGGTGAACTGCTGGCCAATACACCAAACCCGGGCGGTGAAGGTGAAAGCATTATGCAAGCCATTGCCGGCGGTATTAATCAGGTAGCGGCTGCAGTAAAAGCCAATATTCCTGGTGCTCCTGATTACACGGCAATCGACCTGAGCAAATTTGCCCCTTACGCGACCGATGGCGGCCTGTGTCAGTCTGCTAATGGTATTGATGGTGTGGATCTGTTTGCGGCTTCTGTCTATGAGACCAGCGCAACCGCCGGCACCTTTGTCGACGGCTCACCGCTTACCAAACTGGAACAGCTCAGCGGTAATCTCAGCCTTGCGGGAGCCATTATGGCAGACCCGAATGGCACCATGAGCTGTGCTTCAGGCTTCGAAGGAACGGCCGCTACCGTTACCTTTAATGCTCAAACCTTTGGTTGCACCGCTGACGATTCCACCAACCCGTCCTGCGCTCTGTAATCTCCACGGGGGCCATAGGCCCCCGGCTTATCCAAGTCTGTATTGCGGATTAAATTTATGAAATATATCAATTCTCTGGCAGTAATTTCAGCCGCTGTATTACTGACTGCCTGTGGCGGCGAAAGCAGCAGCAATAGCGACAATACCGGTTCATCGTCTGCCTGCATCTCATCGGAAAAAAACGTTAACTGGGAAAAAGTACTGCAGGCCGATGCTGCAACACTGGCTGAATATCAGTTATTTGATAACCCTTGCGACCCGACGCAGAATGCCAGTACGCGCGGACTGCCCTACAGCCTCTCTGCACCACTGTTTACCGACTACGCATCCAAGTATCGTTTTGTATTTATCCCCGAAGGACAAACCGCCACCTATTCAGAAAAAGAAGTTTTTGAATTCCCCGTCGGCACCGTCATTACCAAAACCTTTACCATGCCCGCCGACACCTCTGATCGTGGTGTAGAAAAGGAAAGAATTATTGAAACCCGCTTACTGATCAAAAAAGCAGGTGGCTGGGTAGCCCGCCCATATGTATGGAACGCGGCAGAAACCGAAGCCGTCTGGGATAAGACCGGTGAGGTGGTAGCCATTAATAATCTGAAACACGGTGAAGATACCCTGTCGTTTAATTATGGCGTACCAAATCAGAATTCCTGTACCAACTGCCATCAGTTTAATCCTAATGGCGACCACGATGCCGTTAACGGTATTGATCCGACACCGGCTTATTTCGCCCCGATCGGCCCCAAAGCCCGCTATCTGAATTCCGATTATGATTTTGGTCAGGGCCCGGAAAATCAGTTAAACAAATGGGTCGCCGACAATATGCTGTCCGGATTGCCGGCCGAAAACAGCAGCATCCAGAAAGCGGCAGATTTCAGTGACTATAAATCCCTCAGTGAATACAGCGGTACGCCGGAACAACTGACAGCAACCGCTAAATCCTGGATGGATATCAACTGCGGCCACTGCCACCGCACCGAAGGCCAGGCCAGCAATACGGCTTTCCGCGCTGACTACAACATCCCCTGGGACGGCAACGAAGGTCATCATGGTGCCTGTGCCGTACCGGTTTCCGGAGCCAGCGCTGGTTCAACCTGGATTATTGTACCGGGCGATTCTTCCCAGTCGCTGCTGTATAACCGTATGAATACCACCAAGGCCGGCCTGATCATGCCACCGCTGGGCCGCGCGGTTATTCATACCGAAGGTACTGCACTGATCAAAGCCTGGATTGACAGTCTGGACCCGGCATTGTGCAATTAATTAATGTCACCGGGCGCTTCTGCGCCCTTTTTTTAATGCTATTGCTGATCGGCTGCGGAGCCGGCAGCGCGGACGAAAACAATACCCCAGCCCTTTCCGCGGACCCACTCTGCGACCAATCCGGCAGCGAAATTAACTGGCAGGCCCTGCAGCAAACGCGCTGTCCGTTATTATCGCAATATGGTCTGTTTAAAGGATTACCCTCCGATATTAAAAACAGCAATGGCGGTATTTATTATAAATTGGGCAGTGAATTATTTACCGATCATGCGCGTAAATACCGCTATATCTTTCTGCCGGAAGGTACTCAGCTCGGTTACCAGCAACAGGATGTGCTCGATTTTCCAACCGGCAGTGTCATCGTTAAAGTCTTTGCTATGCCCACACAAAGCACCACAGACAGTGCAGAAGATATTATGGAAGTCCGCCTGCTGGTCAAACGCAGCAGTGGCTGGATATTTATTCCTTATGTCTGGGATAACAACATTAATGATGCCCGCCTGGCGATAGCCGGCAGCCAGACACCTGTCAGTTTCAGCCATAAAGGCGAAATGCTGAATCTGACCTATGAATCGCCCTCTCTGTTGCGCTGCCAGAACTGCCATCAGGTTAAGATCAATGACCAGCTCAGTTTTGTGCCCATTGGCCCGAAAATCCGCCACCTGAATCAGACTATTGAAGTGAATGGCCAGCCGGTAAACCAGCTTAAGCACTGGCAATCTCTGGGGCTTATTACCTTGCCGGCCGGTGAGCATCCTTATGCACCGGACTGGCGCGATACATCAGCACCGCTGCAACAACGTGCCAAAGCCTATCTGGATATTAACTGCGCTCACTGCCACAACGATAACGGCGCCGCCGCTCTTTCCGGCCTGCGGCTGGAATACTGGCGCACCGCCATTGACTATACCCATGGTGTCTGCAACTCGGCCCATGGCTGGCGTGGCGGAGGCTTTGATATCTGGCCTGGGCGCGGTAATGACTCCAGCCTGCCGTTACGCATGGAATTAAACGGTGCTGCCGACCGGATGCCGCCGATAGGACGCAGCGTGCCCGACAAAGACGCCGTGGCTTTAATACGGGCCTGGATCGATACCCTGCCCGATCAGGACTGTGCCAGCGGCTGAACCAGGGCCTGTTAACACTAATCAAACAGGCCCTGGCCGCTGGCAGCTTTGCACCAGAACAGAGCGATGTCATATCGCTCTGCCGCTTTACAGCGCAAGCAGTCTGCCTCAACCCTGCTCCCTGACCGGCTCAGAGGCTTTTCCCTGTCCCCAGGCCCGTTAATCTGATCAGCGGCTGCACAACCGTCAGCTGCACTTCCGTTTATTAACCGATATTTCACATCTGGTATTCATCTTGCACCAACGCTGAGCAAAGCCCTTATTTATTTGCAAAGAAGGATTCATTTCCGTGCAGGATCTTCACAGCGTTGCCTATTTTCTGAACCTCGGTCAGCAACAGGAAATACAGGAACTTGAACAGTTTGCCCGTACCGGCCAACTGGTGATTGCCATCAGCAATCTGTTGCATCAGCTGCAGTACGAACGCGGATTATCCAACCGCTTTCTTGGCAGTGCTGGCCTGCGTTGCCAGCAAGAACTGCAACAACAGTGGCACAGCAGCAATGAGCAACTGGCGCTGTTTCATAAAGCCCTGGCCAACTTACTGCCAGAGCATGGGCAGCATGCCTTTCCCGCACGCTGGTTCCGCCGTCTGGGTTATGCCCTGCACAGTCTCGAACGACTGCCACAACTGCGTCAGGATGTAGAGCAGCTGAAATTCAATACCACCGTTGCCATCAAAGCCTATTCCGAAATGATTCAGAGCTTACTGGCCGTGGTGTTCGAGGCCGCAGGCAACGCGGCCGATGAAATAACCGCACGTATTCTCGTCGCCATGTTTAATTTAATGCAGGGCAAAGAGCTGGCCGGACAGGAACGCGCCTGTGGGGCTGCCGGATTTTCCGCTCATGAATTTGACCCCGGCCTGCGTCAGCGCCTGACACAGTTAATCGACCGGCAGGATCGCTGTTTCCATATTTTCAGCGATTATGCCAGTGACGAAGCTCTGAGCGCCTGGGAACAGGTTCAGCGCGGTGAATTCCAGCTCGAATTTGAACGCCTGCGGCGTCTGGCCCTGACCGCCGGTCCCCAGTCACTGGCAGCAGCGGATTATGATGTGCGCTGGTTTATCTGCTGTTCTGAACGGCTGGATGCCATCAAATATGTCGAAGAAGTGTTGGAAACCCAACTCCTCTCCCACAGCCAGCAACGCATTCTTGCGGTACGCGAAGCGGCATTAAGTCCCGACCAACAAGGCAATGACCTGCAACGCGGAGCGTTCGACGATGTTCCTTCGTTTGCTCTGTACGTCAGCCATTCACAGTCCGCCGGGCATGAGTCAGACCATGCTCTCAGCGGTCCCGATGACGATATGGTGCATAACGTCAGTAAGCCGGTGGTCGAATTAATCGAAGCTCAGGGCCAACGCTTAAAAAGCCTGAATGATGAACTGGATGCCGCCCGTACAGAACTGCATGAGCGCAAACTGATTGACCGCGCCAAACGTGAACTGATTCAGCGCCGCCAGATGAGCGAACAGGAAGCCTATGCGTTATTACGCAGTATGGCGATGAATCAGAACCGCCGTCTGGTGGATGTTGCTGCCGGTTTATTAAGCATGACCGAGCTTCTTTAAATCAGGTTGTGCACTGCACCAAGTCGCAGCACCAACGCATAACCTGCTCTTCAGCAGAGCAAAAAAAATCCTTGCCGTAAAAACGCAGGGATTTTTTTATTCCTGACAACCGCTTTTAAAAACCTTACGGTTGATTGCAACCCAAATAAAAACAGGAAGTTAGCGGATTAAAATGCGTTAAAAACGCCATAGACGGACATTGTCTGAAAACTCTGGCACGCTTCTGGCAATACTTATTCTGAATTTCTTATTCAGTGCATACCCAATGGCGGGTAACCGTACTGACACATTTTAACAGCAAAGGCGCTTACAACGGGCAACCGTTGTGGCGCCTTTTTTTTGTTGCCAAGAAAGGGGAAGACCATGCAAGGACTGAACACTCTGCGCCGCACACTGATAAAAAGTGCATTGATTCTGACCACAGGTCTGGCCAGTGGTTTATCGGCATTATCGATACCACTCAGTCATGCTGATGATTATCCGGAAAAAGAAGAGCTTAAATTCGGTTTTATTAAATTAACCGATATGGCACCGCTGGCTATTGCCTATGAAAAGGGTTTCTTTGAGGACGAAGGCTTGTATGTCACCCTCGAAGCACAGGCAAACTGGAAAGTACTACTCGACCGCGTGATTGATGGCCAGCTGGATGGCGCCCATATGCTGGCGGGCCAGCCATTGGGCGCAACCATTGGGTTTGGCACCAAAGCCGATATCATTACCGCCTTCAGTATGGATTTAAACGGCAATGCCATTACCGTTTCCAATGATGTCTGGCAGCAAATGAAACCCTTTATTCCCAAAGATGCTGAAGGGAAACCCGTACACCCGATTAAAGCCGATTACCTGAAACCAGTCATAGAAAAATACAAAGCCCAGGGTAAGCCATTTAATATGGGCATGGTTTTTCCGGTATCCACCCACAACTACGAATTACGCTACTGGCTGGCGGCTGGCGGTATTAACCCGGGTTATTACGCACCGTCGAAAGGTGACACCTCCGGTCAGCTGAATGCTGATGCCCTGCTTTCGGTTACACCGCCACCACAAATGCCGGCAACGATGGAAGCCGGTACGATTTATGGTTATTGCGTAGGCGAACCCTGGAACCAGCAGGCCGTCTTTAAAGGCATCGGTGTTCCGGTGATTACCGACTACGAAATCTGGAAAAACAATCCGGAAAAAGTATTTGGCGTCAGCAAAACCTGGGCAGAAAAATATCCGAACACTCACAAGCGTGTGGTCAAAGCACTGATCCGTGCTGCCGCCTGGCTTGATGAAAATAATAATGCCAACCGCGAGGAGGCGGTAAAAATTCTGGCCAAGCCACAGTATGTAGGCGCCGATTACAAAGTGATTGCTAACTCCATGACCGGTACTTTCGAGTATGAAAAAGGCGATAAGCGCTCTGTACCGGATTTCAATGTCTTTTTCCGCTACAACGCCACCTACCCTTATTACTCCGATGCCATCTGGTATCTGACACAGATGCGCCGCTGGGGTCAGATTGCCGAAGCTAAATCGGATGACTGGTACAAAGACATCGCGAAAAAAGTGTATCGCCCTGACATTTACGCAGAAGCAGCAAAAGCACTTATTGCTGAAGGCAAAGCCGATGCCAAAGACTTCCCTGACTTCAGCAATGAAAGCGGCTTCCGTGCCCCACAAACGGAATTTATCGACAACATCACCTATGACGGTCAGCAACCGAATGCTTACCTGCAGAAGTTTGCTATCGGCCTGAAAGGCGAGCAAAAGCTGTAACACAGGGAATAAGCCGGCTGTTTTAACAGCCGGACTAAAACAGCCGGACTACCATCACACATTCATCGAAATTGTGCAGTCAACTGAATCCGTCAAGGAGATCCTATGAGCATTGCCCTGACCCAAACATTAAGCAAAATAAGCTGGCTGGAACCGATGATTAAAGCCGCTCAGGGAGAAAACCGCAGCCAGAACCTGAGCATTATTGCCAAAGCCATCGGCATTCCTCTGGCAGGGATTTTGGTGTTTTTAATGATCTGGCATGCGGCCGCATCAAGTATTAACACCTCTCTGGGAAAATTCCCCGGACCTGCCGATGTACTGATCCAGAGTAAAACCCTGATCAGCGAACATATTACAGAGCGTGAAAAAGCAGCCGCTTTTTACCAGCGCCAGGATGAACGTAATGCCCGGCGTCTGGCACAGGACCCGGATTATATCGTCAAAATCCGCGACTATACCGGTAAGCCAACCTACGTCGATCAGATTGGTACCAGCCTGATTACGGTTCTGAGCGGTTTTCTGATTGCCTCACTGATCGCCATTCCGCTGGGTATTGTTATTGGTTTAAGTGCCAACCTGTACTCGGCATTTAACCCGGTGATTCAGATTTTCAAACCGGTATCACCTCTGGCCTGGCTGCCACTGGTCACTATGGTGGTCAGTGCTGTCTATGTCAGCGATGACCCGGTTGTAGCAAAGTCTTTTGTCACTTCCATGATTACCGTCATGCTCTGCTGCCTGTGGCCAACCGTTATTAATACCGCCGTGGGCGTCGCCTCTATTTCTCAGGATTTAAAAAATGTCAGTCAGGTACTGCGTTTAAGCTGGCTGACTCATGTACGGAAAATTGTGTTACCTGCCGCTATTCCGATGATGTTTACCGGTCTTCGTCTGTCGCTGAGTATCGCCTGGATGGTGCTGATTGCTGCGGAAATGCTGGCACAAAACCCCGGACTTGGAAAATTCGTCTGGGACGAATTCCAGAACGGCAGCTCAAATTCCCTCGGCCGTATTATGGTCGCGGTTATTACCATCGGCTTAATTGGTTTTGCCCTTGACCGCATTATGTTGCTGCTGCAACGGAGCGTTTCCTGGGATAAGTCCGCCACCTTACGCTGAGAACCGGAGAAAATTATGAACCCACTACTCGAACTGACTCAGGTAGGTATTGAATTCAGCACCGCAAAAGGCAGTTTCCGCGCGTTGCAGAGTGTCGATCTTAAGATTAATAAAGGTGAGTATATTTCACTGATCGGCCACTCCGGCTGCGGCAAATCCACCGTGCTGAATATTGTTGCCGGTCTGCTGCAGGCAACCGAAGGCGGCGTAGTTCTGAATGGTAAAGAAGTGAACGAGCCAGGCCCTGAACGTGCGGTGGTTTTTCAGAACCACTCCCTGCTGCCCTGGCTCAGTGCTTATGAAAATGTCGAACTGGCAGTAAAACAGGTATTCCGTGGCAAAAAATCCAAAGCCGAAATGAAAGCCTGGATTGAGCACAACCTGGAGCTGGTGCATATGACCCATGCCATGCATAAACGCCCGGATGAAATTTCCGGTGGCATGAAGCAACGCGTGGGCATCGCCCGGGCACTGGCGATGGAGCCTCAGGTGTTATTAATGGATGAGCCTTTTGGCGCGCTCGACGCTCTGACGCGCGCGCACCTTCAGGATTCATTAATGGACATTCAGAAGGAGCTGAATAACACCGTCATTATGATTACCCATGATGTCGATGAAGCCGTTCTGCTGTCCGACCGCATCGTCATGATGACGAATGGCCCTGCCGCCACCATTGGCGAAATTCTGCACATCGATCTTGAGCGGCCCCGTAACCGCCTGCAGTTAGCCGATGACCCACGCTACAACCATTACCGCCATCAGGTGCTGAGTTTCCTTTATGAAAAACAACGTAAAACTGATGACGGCCTGCCTGCCACGCAACCCCATGGTCAGGTCTCAGGTTCCCAAATAATAAAAGAAAATCATGAAACCCGCGCGATAAACACCCCGGCCGGGCATTCCCATGCTCATACACCGGATCAGGATAAAGCTAACCAGTTAAAAACTGCCTGATTTTAATCAGATACCGGAGAAAGAATGATGCAAACAAAAAAAACGTTGTCAGCTACTGCCCTGAGTTTAGCCATCAGCCAGGTTGTCTTCAGTCAGAGTGTGCTGGCAGAAGATACGGCTGTTGATATGCTGAAAAAAGGTGACGCCATTATTGATCTTCGCCTGCGCTATGAAAGCGTTGATGATGACGATGCTGCCGATAAAGACTCTGCCACGGCACTCACTCTGCGCTCTCGCCTGGGTTATGAAACAGCCGATTTTAACGGCTTTAAAGTGCTGTACGAAATTGAAGATGTACGCGCCGCTATCGACGACTATGCTCCGGAAAATACCGATTATGATACCGTTGCCGATCCGGAGAACACCGAGATCAACCGTGCTCAGATCAGCTACAGCAAAGATGGCTTCAGCCTTGTAGCCGGTCGCCAGCGTATTATTCTGGATAATGCCCGCTTCGTCGGTAATGTCGGCTGGCGTCAGAATGAACAAACTTTTGATGCGATAAAAGCGGCTTATAAAACCGGCGATCTTAACCTTCAATACGCTTACATCGATCAGGTTAACGGTATTCTGCGTAAATTTGATGCCGACGTTACCAGCCATTTACTTAATGCCACCTACTCCGGACTCAAAGCCGGAAACCTGACCGGTTACGCCTATTTATTAAAGGATGACGACAGTGACGCCAAGCTGGATACCTATGGTGCGCGCTTTACCGGAAAAACGGCCGTCAATGATCTGAGCCTGATCTACAGCGCAGAATTTGCTACCCAGTCCAGCGATGATTTTGATGCCAGTTATTATGCCCTGGAAGGCGGCGTGGTGTTGTCCGGCATTACTCTCGCACTGGGCAATGAAACCCTCGGCAGTGATGACGGCGCCTATGGATTCCAGACCCCGTTAGCCACCAAACATGCGTTTAATGGCTGGGCAGACAAATTCCTGGTAACTCCGGCCGATGGCCTGAGTGATACCTATATTAAAGCCACGGGTGCCGTCGCCGGTGTCAAATTGCTGGCCATGTACCATGAGTACAGTGCCGATGAAGGCAATGACGATAAAGGCAGCGAAGTCAATTTCCTCGCCGCCAGAAGCTTTGCTGAGCATTACAGTGCCGGTCTGAAATACGCCGCCTACAGCGCCGGAGATAATGGTAGCGACAGCGACAAAGCCTGGCTGTGGCTGGAAGCAAAATTCTGATTAAACCTTAAAAAAGCGATACGGCGGTGCCCTGCGGGTACCGCCATCTGTCAGCGAAGGAGATAGAACATGGCGACAAACATTCTGGTGATTATTGGCAATGGTCTGGCAGCCAACCGGGTACTGGAGCAACTGGGCGAGAACCATCCGTTCAGCGCTATTCACGTACTAAGCGACGAGCCTGTTGCTCATTACAATCGCATTATGCTCTCACCACTGCTGGCCGGCGAAACAACGCTGAATGCCATTACGCCACATGATAAAGAGTGGTATCAGAGCCGGCGTATTTCTGTTTATCTGAAGCAGAATGTTGAACGCATTGATACGCTAACCCAGCAGGTTATCTGTTCCGGTGGCGACCATTTTGCTTATGACGCACTGATACTAGCCACCGGTTCCCGTTCTTTTGTGCCTGATATTCCCGGTGCAGATGCAACCAATGTTGTTGGTTTCCGCAGTCTGCGCGACGTTGACACTATGTTTGAACGCTTGCCGGATATACAACACGCTACCGTGATTGGTGCCGGATTGTTGGGTGTAGAAGCCGCCACGGGACTTCGCAGCCACGGCATTCAGGTAACCCTGCTGCACCGCAATCCTGTTTTGATGAACCGCCAGATGGATGCCACAGCGTCGGCATTACTGGAAAAAGAACTGCTTAACCGTGGTATTGATGTACGCACCGGCTGCACCCCGCTTAAATTGTGCAGCAGCAATGCGCCAAAACTGCACATCAATACTATTCAGTTTGAACAGGCTGAGCGCCATATTCAGCAACAGCTGGATACCGATCTGGTGGTATTTGCTACCGGTATTATTGCCAATAAAGAACTGGCAGAAAGTGCGGGTATCCGCTGTGGTCAGGGGATTCAGGTAGATGCATTGATGCGTACCAGTCATCCGCATATTTATGCATTAGGCGAATGCTGCGAATTTAACGGCAACACCTATGGCCTGGTCGCTCCCATCTGGGAACAGGCCAGCATCCTTGCAAGCCAGCTGCACCAGCAATATCAAACCGATCAGCAGCAGAGATTAAGCACTGCCGATCCTCTGTTGTCGTATCAGGAGCGCGAGCATTTAACCAAATTAAAAGTATCCGGTGTCGATATTCACAGCATCGGTCAGTTTGAAGCAGACAGCAGTACAGAAGTTCTGCAACTGCTGGATGAGCACGCGGGTATTTATAAGAAAATACTGTTGCGCGATGAGCGTATCGTCGGGGCCCTGTGTGTCGGCGATGTCGCCGACAGCCACTGGTATTATGAATTAATGCAACAGGGTGACAGCGTTACCGCTCTGCGGCCAACATTATTGTTCGGCCAGGCGTATTGCTGATACTGTGCTGAAAGATTATCAGTGACTGCTGCTGGCAGAGAAAACATTCATCACCACGACACCGGCAATAATCAGCACCATACCGATAATAGCCGCCGGATCGAGTTTCTGATCGAATAAAAACCAGCCAATCAGGGTAACCAGAACAATGCCCATGCCTGACCAGATGGCATAGGCAACGCCGACCGGAATGGTTTTTAATGTCAGGGCCAAACCATAAAACGCTATAGAATAGCCAACCACAACCACCAGCGAGGGTATTAAACGGGTAAAACCTTCGCTGACTTTTAACGCTGAGGTTGCGATCACTTCGGCAATAATCGCAATCGCCAGAATCCACCAGGTATTCATACTAGGCTCCCACACTGCCACTGTATTTTTGCTGCTGTCTTTTCACCAGCTGCGCCAGTATTTTAATCGCATCTTCCACATCCTCACTCCAGGTAATAGCCGTATTAATGCGGATATAATTGGAAAAATGCTCAGTATTGGAAAACACATCACCGGGAATAATAATTACCGAACGCTGCGCAGCCTCATAATGCAGATCCATCGCACTGACGCCCTCGGGCAAACAGACCCAGAGAATAAATCCTCCGGCAGGCTCACTAACCCGGGTTCCCGGTGGAAAATACTGGCGGATGGCATGAATAAAACGCTGCATGCTGTTGGCGGCACGCACCCGGAACTGACGCAGATGCCGGTCGTAGTGGCCGTTCTGCAGATACGACAGCATCGCGTATTGTGACAGGCTCGCTGCCGAAAAAGTGGTAAATGTCTGCCGTTCTGTTACCTGCCGGTACCAGCGACCGGGAATGCACCAGCCCACACGCAAGCCTGCCGAGACCGTTTTGGAAAACGACGAGCAGTACAGCACCAGACCATCCTGATCGTAGGTTTTCAGCACCGAAGCCGGTGGCTGAGCCTGTCCACGCGCGACCGGATACCCTGTTTCGCCATAAACATCATCCTCGATCACCGGCACCTGATACTGACTGGCCAGCGCCATCAGTTTTTTCTGTTGCTCTACCGGCATACTGCAACCGGTCGGATTGGAATAACGGCTGCTGACCTGAATGACTTTTACCGGCCACTGCTGTAGTGCCAGCTGCAGTGCATCGACACTCATGCCCTGCTGCGGGTCAGTGGGTATTTCAATAATCTTCAGCCCCAGCATATCGGCGGTCTGTAAAAAACCGTAATAACAGGGTGATTCAACCGCGATCAGATCACCGGGATTCGTAACTGCCCGTAAACACAGGGCCAGCGCTTCGGCACAGCCATGGGTAATAACGATGTCATCCGCCTGACAACGCACATTCACATCGCGCATTCGTACCGCAACCTGATTACGCAGCTCTTCCAGACCGGGTGAAAATAAATAATCAAATACTTCGGCAGAATGAAAACGACTGACTTTCTGAATATGGGTCTGCAGCACCCGTTGCGGTAACCAGTCCGGACGCGGAATCGCAGCACCAAGATTGATCATGGCCGGACGATTGATTTTCGCCAGCATGCCATTAATAAATTCTGCTTTGGTAACAGCGCTGGGTTTATCACCGGCCGATAACGGCGGTATCTGCTGCTCAGCAGACGACACATGGCTGCGGACAAAGTAACCCGACTGTGGCCGGGCCGAAATCCAGCCCTGATCCTCAAGCCAGGCATAAGCCTGGGTTACGGTTGAAATACTCACGCCATATTGCACTGCCAGTTTACGCACACTGGGTACTTTGCTGCCGGCCGCAAACACTCCGGCACGGATATCATCCGCCACCCGGCCAGCCAGTTGCTGATAAAGGGGTTGTTCTGTCTGGCGTTGTAACACGATGAACTCCTGAGCACTGACGGCTGCATAGAATCGGCGGCGTGGAATAGGCTCCATGGCCAATTACTCACTGACAAAGCGCATTCTAAAGAAACAACTGTACCGCCAACCGATACAGTTTGGCCAATTCATTCCAGTACAGTTGCCAATAGCAGCGCTACTGTACCGCTGCTTCTCTCCCGCCCTGCGTCTGCTGCCGTAACCCACAGCACGGCATGATGATTCATCAGTTATCCATCGATTCAGCACAAAGGCCATGTATGCAAAATCCATCTCTGACCATTCCTTCTCCTCCTGACAGCAGGACAAACTTACCCGCTAACAGCAAACCCGGAAAATTCGCGGTCCCCGTATTCAGTGCCGTTCATCAGGCCTTGTTTGCGGTGATGCTGTTTGCCCTCACCATTCCGATGACACAGATCGCACTGGGCAGTTTTTCAGCCGAGTTTATTGCCGCCAGCCGCGCCGTCATCGCGGGCCTGACAGCCTGGGTGGTAATCGTTATTAATGGCTGGAAACGTCCGCCGCTGCAGGCGTTGCCCTGGTTGCTGCTGGCCGGTGTTGGTGTGGTACTGGGCTTTCCTTATTTACTGAGTCTCAGCCTTACCCGTATACCTTCCGCTGATATGGGCGTGGTTCTGGCCGGCCTGCCGCTGGTAACGTCGTTACTGGCCACCCTGCTGCAGGGCGAACGTCATCCGCCACGCTTCTGGTTTTTTTCCGTTGTCGGCTGCAGCCTGCTCGCCGGTTATGTCATTACCACCATCGGTGCATTGCCGGCGTTCGCCCCTCAGCATCTGCTGACCCTGATCGCTACCCTGCTGTTTGGCGGTCTGGGTTACAGCGCCGGAGCCAAAGCCGCCGCCATGATCGGCGGCTGGCAGACCATCTGCTGGATGGTGGTTTTATATTTGCCATTGTCTGCGCTGGTATGGGGAAGTTTGTGGGCCACGGAAGCTGCGCACAGCAACCAGCAGGATATTGTGGAAAGCATACTCGCCCTGCTCTATCTGGGTCTCATCAGCCAGCTATGGGGCTTCCGTTTCTGGTATCGCAGCCTGGCGACGGCGGGTGTCGCCAAAATCAGTCAGCTGCAATTGCTGCAGCCGTTTTTTACTCTGGCATTTATCAGCCTGATGCTGCGTGACAGCATTACTGTCGCTCAACTGTTTTTTTGCGCGCTGATAGTGTTGATGGTGATGTGTGCGATGAAAAGTGCAAAGCGCTGATTTGCGATCAGGGAGGGCCTATTGACAGGCCCTGAATCAGCCGGAAAAAATCAGCGCCTGTAAAATAATCACAAGCAGTAAAAGCCCACTGAGTATTTGCCAGAAACGCAGCGGGTTACGCTCCAGCAATGGCTTTTGCCGGTATTGCCGCTGCAGCGAAGCATTCGGCTGATGCAGGTCGGTCCAGAATTCAGAATAAGCCTGATAACGCTCCGCCGGATTGGGTTCACAGGCTTTCTGAATACAGAGATCCAGCCACAGCGGCAAGTCCGGACGATGCTGCAACAGCGACGTGTAACGCCATTGCGAAAACGATTTCGCTCCGCGCCGGTGTACCTGATCCATAGTAAAAGGCTGCGCACCGCTGAACAGCTCATAGACCATAACACCCAGCGAAAATAAGTCACTCTGATGGCTGGCATTGTGCAGGCCTGTAGTGCCAAGAACGGTTTCAGGTGCAATATAGTTAACCGATCCCTGCGGGCATTCTTCTTTAACAGCGCTGCTAATTTCTGCCAGGCCACGTACCTGAACGGTGCCAAAATCAATTAATTTAATACCGCCATCGCGGTCAACCAGCACATTTTCAGGCTTTAAATCACGGTGTAGCATGCCCAATCGCTGAAATGCCCGCAGTGCATGGATTAATTGCCCGACCAGTTTACGGACATCGGCAGCAGACGGAGCCGGATGGTCATGCAACCACTGGCGCAGGCTGTCGCCATCCAGCTTTTCACAAATATGATAAAGAAAGCGACTGCTATCCAGTGGCGGGTAAATCTTCATAATGTTCGGATGATCGACCCGGCTGCCAACCCATTGCTCGCGCACAAAGCCCTCAAGGTAAACCAGATCATCCTGAAAATTCAGCGACGGTGCTTTTAATACATAGTCTTTTTGGTCGCGCAGATTACGCACTCTGTAGACATGGCTGCGCGTACCGGCATACAGAATTTCCTGTATCTGAAAGTGGTCGATTTTATCGCCCGTTTTCATTACCGGCGGAATAGCCCGCTCACACAAAGTACGGTGTGCTTCCTCCAGGTTAGTCTGCGGTAATTGTTCAACCACCAGCAGACAGCAGGTTGCATTGTCGTCACCGCCCTGAGCCAAAGCCTGTTGCACCAGCTGTTTGCTGCATTGCTCCAGCTGATGCTGATTGATTCCGTGACGACCAGTAGCGGCCTGCAATGCACCGTTCAGTGTCTGCTGTAATTGCTGGGCGGTTAAAAAACCATGCACACCATCGCTGGTGAGTACAAAAACATCGCCCTGCCGCAATGATTGAGTCTGATAATCAACTTCCAGGTGGGTATCCATTCCCAGCGCCCGGCTAAGGTACTGACGCCCACCCTGCTGATGATTATGATCGCGGGTCAGCAACTCAAGAATACCGGCCCGCAGACGATAAATCCGGCTGTCGCCGACATGCAGTAAATGCGCAGTATTGGATTTTAAAATCAGCCCACTGAAGGTCGTCACCAGACTGTTATGGCGGGCACTGGCCTGCTGACCGTGATGATACAGCCAGGCATTAAGTGAGGATAAAACTCTTCCTGCTGCAGTTTTTACATCCCAGCTGTCGGGCGTGCTGTAATAATCCTGCAGAAAATGCGTCACACTGGTGGTGCTTGCCTGCTGCGCATGCTCGCTGCAGCTGACACCGTCGGCGACACACAGGGCCACCCCTTTATAATGCTCCTGGGTGGTAAGACAAGCGGCAAAGGCATCCTGATTTTCGTCTTTCGGACCTGCAGAAGAGTAGCCGCCCAGCGTGACAATCAGGCGTTTGGCAGAAGGCCGACGGATAATGTCACCTTCAGTGGCAAGACCATATTCCTTATGTAATGCTCTGTCAGTCTGCATAGATGTCTCTGAGTCAGGCACCAGGACCCAACGGTCTGCAATAAAAAACCTGTGTAAAACGATGCACAGATAATGAATACCAGACGTGAGAGAGTAGCCCGGTATTCATTGATATCCGTCCCGTTTTACACAGTGCGCAACAGCGCAATAGGCGAAATATCCAAACACGGCACAACTGATGAAGGAAGGTAAGCACCTGCTGTCACCGTATGTCTGGTTCGCCCGATCGTTATACTTATAACTCAGCGCGCCGTTGCAGCAGAGTTCACATCAATCATTTCAACCGTACCATCATCACGCACCTCAGCAATATGGCCTGCTGGTTCTTCCATGGCCAACAGAGCAATAAAGCCCACGACAGCCGTCGCCGCGATCACCATAAAGAAAGTTGAATAATCCACGAATGACAACACCGTTAAATAGGTCACGGCACCGACATTGCCGTAGGCTCCGGTCATACCGGCAATCTGCCCGGTCAGACGGCGTTTGATTAATGGCACGACAGCAAATACAGCACCTTCTCCGGACTGAACAAAGAACGAACAGGCCATTGCCGCAACAACGGCAAGCCACAAAGGCCAGCTGCTGTCGACCATTGCCATCGCACAGTAACCAATAGCCAGACCCAAGGTCAGAATCAGCAGGGTTGGCTTACGGCCGAATTTATCCGACAACCAACCGCCCCCCGGACGTGACATCAGGTTCATAAAAGCATAAGCCGAAGCCACCATGCCGGCCATAACCGGTGTCAGTTCAAAGGTTTCGGCAAAAAACAGCGGTAGCATGGAAATAACCGCCAGTTCAGAACCGAAGGTGGCAAAATACAGAATATTCAGCACCGCCACCTGACGGAATTTATAACGATGAATTTCAGCAACCGGTTCTTTGAAAACCGTTTTATTAACATTCCAGACATGGCTGACATCGTACAGATACAACAGCACCAGGCCGATATAAATCCCCACTGCCATGGTATCGGTCAGCATGCTGACACCAGCCGGAGACAGCTTCCATGCCAATAATGCCAGCGCCGCATACATAGGCACCTTCATCACCAGCAGAAAGAAAAAATCGCCTTTACTGGTGACTTCCAGCGCACCGACATGCTTTGGCTTAAAGTAGGTAGAGCCTTTCGGTGTATCCGAAACATTACGATAATAAATAACGCTGAACAGCAGGCTAAGAACCCCGGTCAGAGCAATGGCATAACGCCAGCCATCGTCCCCGCCAAATAACAGCGCAATAACCGGCAAGGTGAATGCCGCCGCCGCAGAGCCGAAGTTACCCCAACCACCGTAAATCCCTTCAGCCGTTCCCAGCTCGTTAGCCGGAAACCATTCACTGACCATACGGATACCAATCACAAAACCGGCACCGATAAAGCCCAGCAGAAAGCGGGCAATCGCGGCCTGAGTAAAATCATCGGCCAGGGCAAACATAAAACAGGGAACAGAGCACAGCGCCAGCAGCAGAGAATACACAATACGCGGACCAAAACGATCCGTCAGCATGCCAATAATAACCCGTGCAGGAATGGTCAGCGCGACGTTAAGAATCAGCAGTGTTTTAACTTCCGCAGCGCTCAGCCCCAGACTGGCGGCAATCGCCTGCAGCATGGGTGCATGGTTAAACCACACAACAAAGGTAATAAAAAATGCGATCCAGCTAAGATGAAGTACTTTCATCTTACCGCTGAAATTAAACAGATTAAATTTTTCGACCGTCATCAGATAATTCATCCGGTAATTAATATCACTGCCCGGTTTCCGGGCAGCGTTTCAATAATTGAAGCTAGGGCCTGTCGACACTAATTAAACAGACCTGTTATCGGCTAAAAATTTCTCAGGCAAGACGCTGAGAGTGTGGCCTAACGGGTTAAGCGAGCGAACAGCAACGCAGAATGAGGGATTTTTAGCCATAACCCTTCGGGCTGAGGCCAGTTTTCCTCATTAGCTTCGTCGTTTGTCATTCATTTAACCCGTTAATATCACTCCTCTCTCCTTGTTCTGAGAAAAACTGGCTCTCAGCAGGCCGGATTTACTTAGTGTCGACAGGCCCTATGCAGCCTCAGCCCAGCAGAACCTGCTGCTGCTCCACTCTTACCCGGTAGGTTTTCAGCAACAGATCACTGTCTTCCAGACACTCGCCGGTCGCCAGATCGTAATGCTGTTTATATAAGGGTGATGCCACCACCAGCCGCTCACCAACAGAACCGACAATACCGCGTGACAACACATTGGCCTCACCCAGCGGATCGTAATTACTGATGGCAAACACCTGATCGCTGTCACCGATCCGGAAAAGTGCAACCTGCTCGCCCTGATACAGCGCGCACACACCGGTATCCGGAGCGATATCCTCTAACAGACAAATGCTGCTCCATTGATCAACGGCCTGTTCTTGGCCGGTTTTTACTGAATTTAATAATGTCATAATCTGCTCCTTAACCCTGTACTGTACTGAGATTAACCAGTTCAATCCGCTCGGTTGCAGTTGCCGGACGGCGCTGACCACGTTCGCGCACATACAGCAGGTTGCTGTCATCTTCATCGGCATTAATAAAATGCTGGAAGCGTTTGAGTTTTTCCGGATTTTCCAGTGTTGTTTTCCATTCACACTGGTAAGTACTCACAACGCGGGTCATGGCATCTTCCAGTTCGCTGCAGATACCCAGTTTGTCGTCGACCACGACCTCACGCAGGTAATCCAGTCCGCCCTCAAGGTTTTCCATCCATACCGACGTGCGCTGCAGACGGTCGGCGGTGCGTACATAAAACATCAGTACGCGGTCGATGGTTTTAATCAGGGTTTCATCGTCCAGTTCGGTGGCAAATAAATCAGCATGACGCGGACGCATACCGCCATTACCACAGACATATAAGTTCCAGCCTTTTTCGGTGGCAATAACACCGATATCTTTGCTCTGTGCCTCCGCACATTCGCGGGTACAGCCGGATACGGCGAACTTAATTTTGTGTGGTGCACGCAGGCCTTTGTAGCGGTTCTCCAGTGCAATCGCCATCGATACACTGTCGAGCACACCGTAGCGACACCAGGTACTGCCAACACAGGATTTCACCGTGCGCAGCGATTTACCGTAGGCATGGCCGGTTTCAAATCCGGCAGCAACCAGACGCTCCCAGATCTGCGGCAGTTCATGTAATTGTGCGCCGAATAAATCGATACGCTGACCACCGGTAATTTTGGTATACAGGTCGTATTCTTTGGCAATTTCACCCAGCACGATCAGTTTATCCGGGGTAATTTCACCACCGGCAATACGTGGCACAATGGAGTAAGTACCGTCTTTCTGCATATTACCGAGGAAAATATCGTTGGTATCCTGCAGACCGATATGCTCGTCTTTCAGAATGTATTCGTTATGGAAGGAGGCCAGTACAGAACCGACCGTTGGCTTACAGATTTCACAGCCATGGCCTTTACCATGCCCCTGCAATACCTGAGCAAAGGTGGTGTAACCTTTAACACGGATAATATCCGCCAGCTCAGCACGGGTATAAGCAAAGTGTTCGCACAGATTGTTATTAACCTCAACACCAAGAGCCACCAGCTCAGCATCCATCACTTGCTTCACCAGCGCAGAACAACCACCACAGCCGGTCGAGGCTTTGGTCGCGTCTTTAATATCCCCCATGGTGCAACAACCGCCCTGCACCGCTGCCGCCAGATCACCTTTGGTAACATCAAAACAGGAACAGATCTGAGCCGTTTCCGGTAAGGCAGCAACGCCCAGTCCGACGGAAGCTTCACCATCCACCGCTGGCAGAATCAGTGCCGCCGGGTTACCGGGAATATCCATATCGTTCAGCATTAACTGCAACAGCGTACCGTAAGCCTCAGCCTCACCTACCAGCACCGCACCCAACAATTTTTTACCATCGGCAGAAACAATCAGGCGTTTATAGACTTCGGCAATATCGTCATTAAATACATAACTCTGACTGCCGGCAGTATGTCCGTGTGCATCACCGATGGAGGCAACGTCAACGCCCAGCAATTTAAGTTTGGTGCTCATATCGGCACCTTTAAAGGCCAGTGCCGGTTCTTCGTGGGTAATTAACGAACTGACAATATGTGCGGCACTGACTTTGGCCATCTGATAGCCGGGAGCAACCAGACCGAAAATTTTGTTATCCCACAGTGCGCATTCACCAATGGCATAAATATCGTCATCGGATGTCTGACAGTAATCGTTAATAACAATACCGCCACGTTCACCCAGATCCAGTCCGAACTGACGCGCCAGTTCATCCTGCGGACGGATACCGGCAGAAAACAGAATCATATCGGTTTCCAGAAAGCTGCCATCGGCAAAATTCATGCGATAGCGGCATTCCTGCCCGGCAACAATTTCTTTGGTATTTTTTTCGGTATGAACAGTAACGCCCAGATCTTCGATTTTACGGCGCAGTAATTTACCGCCGCCTTCATCCAGCTGTACGGCCATTAAACGCGGCGCAAATTCCACGACATGGGTTTCCAGACCGGCCTGTTTTAACGCATTTGCGGCTTCCAGACCCAACAGTCCGCCTCCCACAACAACACCGGTTTTACTCACGGCGGCCGAGGCAGAAATCGCTTCAAGATCTTCAATAGTACGGTAAACCAGACAGTGATCCTGGTCTTTGCCCGGAATCGGCGGAACAAAGGGGTAAGAACCGGTTGCCAGTACCAGCTTGTCGTAACCTTCTTTACGGCCACTGGCGGTGGTGATGGTTTTTTCATGGCTGTTAATGGCCACGACTTTATCGTTCAGGGTAAATACCACGCCCTGACGTTCATAATCATCTGCTGTGGTCAATGCCAGATCAGCGGCGGTATAGCCGGAAAAGTATTTGCTCAGCTGTACCCGGTCATAAGCCAGACGCGGTTCTTCTGAGAAGGTAACGAGTTCAAATTCGGAGGAATGTTCGGAGGTGGCAAGAGTGTTGATAAAGTTGTGTCCAACCATGCCGTTGCCAACGACGATAATACGCTTTTTGCTCATGGGATGGCCTCGCTATCGGGTCATAATCTGATTTCTCCTGTATTTGCATCGTTGCTCTATTTTCACACCACGCCGTTGCAGTGCAAAAACATCACAAGGGGTTTAGCAACATGAATGCCAAAGAATAAATTTGCCCTGTTTTCAGCAATCAACAGCCTGTTTATGGCGCCAGGCTGATTTTTAAATCGGGGAAATGCACCAGAAAACACCAGATAAACAACCGGTCGCCCTGATTAAGGGCAATAAAAAACGTATCCGGGATCACCTGAAGCCTGATGACAACACGAATCGCAGCAAGCCATTCGAAGCAGAGGCAATGGCACCTATGAAGGGCTATCGGTAATAAATGAGTGCACACGGCAGAATAAGGAAAGCACAATGTTTTGATTGGCAGACAGACGCAATGAAAGGGGCTGCGCTGAGATTGGATTCCTGCGATGCTCAGGCCGTTAAACGCTCACTCTGTGAAGCGGATTCGCGCACTCGCCACACCGGATTCAGAGAATTCCGCGTGTGGCTTTTTTATCCGTGTCCGGATGCCGCCGGCTGCTCAACACACACAACCTGATCACGACCAGCGGCTTTGGCTTCATATAATGCCACGTCCGCCTGCTCCAGCAGGGCATCTTCCATAACGCCGGGTAAGCAACGTACCAGCCCGCCGGAAAAAGTATAGGAAAAATCACTGAACGGGTTCTCGCGCAGTTCTTCGGCCAGCCGTTCAAAAGTCCGCCGGGCAACCGCCAGCGTCGTTTCCGGCAGCACCACCATAAATTCTTCCCCACCAATACGGCCAATAATATCGCCGTCACGCAGGCTGTTTTTTAACTGCAAAGAAAAATGTTTGATGACACGATCACCGACGGCATGGCCATAGGTATCGTTAATACGCTTAAAACGGTCCAGATCGAGCAGAGCAACGCACAGTTTATTGCCATAACGCTGACAGCGCAGCACCTCTTCCTGCAGGCGGCGCATAGATTCACGCCGGTTCAGCAGCGCGGTCAGCGAATCACGGGTCACCAGATTACGTACCATACGGCCGCGGCGGATTCGCGACTCTACCGCAAACAACAGATCAACCGGCTGCACCGGTTTGCTTAAAAAGACATCGGCGCCGGTACACATGGCCTGCACCTGAACTTTGGGGCTGATTTCGTTGGACAGGAAAACAATAGGCACGCTGATCAGATTATCCTGCTGGCGGATTACCCCCGCCAGCTCCTGACCACTGATACCGGGCATATACAAATCGAGCAGAATCAGATCAGGAATATGATTCTGCAGATACGGCATCAGCTCACTCATTGGCTGGGTAATCACATAGGTATGAAAACCCGCATCCTGCAGAGTGGAGGAAAGAAACTCGGCGACAGAAGGCTGATCATCAACAATCAGAACCTGATAAGGGTCGCGTTCATAGCGTTCGGTCAGGGCATTAATCTCCGCCAGAACCTGATCATCATTAACCGGCGTGGTAATAAAAGCCTGAGCCCCCATGCGGATGGCAATAATGCGTTCTTCCAGCCCGCTGGCGGTGCTGATGGCCAGCACCGGCAGATGCAGATTCTTCTGCGCCAGCTGTAGTACACGCTGCTGCTGCTTATCGTTAAGAGAATCAAGATTAACAATCAGGGCGCAGGTGTTATTACCTTCGTGATGCAGCAGGTGCGATATGGATTCCACTTCTTTCAGCCGGTAACCCGCCGCACGGATTTTTTCTGCCAGTGACGGCGGTACAGTACCAGTACCGAACGCCAGAATGGTGATCGGCATACCCGGCTGATAGTGCTGAATACGGCGATTCAGCAAAGGGATTTCGGCGAGCAGTCGCTTTATTCCGGGGTTATTTATTTCGTCAGTCATCACATACCGGGCCTTTCTGTACAAATTGATCCGGCACACCTGGAGCCGATCTTCAGAGTGTAGCAACGATTCTGCCTGCTTATAGCGCAAACTCAGGCAGTGCCTGCTAAATCACAGGCACCTTCGCACCAATTTGAGTCATAAAGACCAATCTGCGCTCCGCTAAAACGCATTTTTATTCTTTGCCGAATCAATACCGGCCGACGGAATACTGTGCCGTCCCGCACGGATGATCCATTCTGCGCCTTTGCTGTTATTTTTCAGGTTTGCCCGCAGGGTTGGCACTTATCTTGAATTGTCTTGAATAACGAAGCTGCCACTATCAGGCCGTTTCCGGCATCAACGCAGATGCCAACCGTCATACACAGCGCTTACAAGGCCTGTCGCGACGAAACGTATGTTGTGCAGAATGAGCATTGGCGCTCACAGGTAAAAACCTGTGGGCGCTTTTTTTTGGGATTTTTCAGAGTGGATTGCCAATGAGCGCCATTGAGCAGACAGCAACGCCGTTAACCGCCACACAGCAAACGCAGACCACCTGCCCTTACTGCGGTGTTGGCTGTGGCGTTGATATCAGCCAGCAGAATGGACAGCTGTTACCGGTCGCCGGAGACAGCCGTCATCCGTCTAACTTCGGCCGCTTGTGCGTAAAAGGTTCAGCGCTGCATGAAACCATCAGCCATAACGGCCGCCTGATGTATCCGCTCATGAACGGCCAGCGCAGCAGCTGGAGCCAGGCCATCAACCTTATTGCCGATAAAATTCAGCAAGTGATTCATACCCATGGGCCGGATGCCGTGGCCTTTTATGGCTCCGGCCAGCTGCTGACCGAAGATTATTACGTTGCCAATAAGCTGATGAAGGGCTTTATCGGCAGCGCCAATATGGATACCAACTCCCGTCTGTGCATGGCCTCGGCCGTTGCGTCCTATAAGCGCGCGTTTGGCTCCGACACCGTACCCGGCTGCTACGAAGATTTAGAGCAGGCCGACCTGCTGGTGCTTACCGGCTCCAATGCGGCATGGGCCCACCCCGTTTTGTATCAACGCATGGTGGCCGCGAAAAAAGCCAACCCGGATATGAAAGTGGTGGTGATTGATCCGCGCCGCACCGCCACCTGTGATCTCGCCGACCTGCATCTGGCTATCCGTCCCGGCAGCGATGCTTTTCTGTTTACCGCCCTGCTGGCGTATCTCGGTGAAACCAATAACCTCGACCACCATTTTATCGCCCTGCATACCGAAGGCTTTGGCAGCGCGCTGGAAACCGCACGGCAACAATGCCGCAGCCTGAAAGACGTTGCCGGCCAGCTGGATATCGAAGCCTCAGATCTGGCGCAGTTCTTTCATTGGTTTGCCGATACCCCACGCACGGTTACTTTTTATTCTCAGGGTATTAACCAGAGCGCGACCGGCACCGATAAAGGCAATGCCATCATCAATGTGCATTTAGCCACCGGCCGTATTGGTAAACCCGGCGCCACGCCCTTCTCCATTACCGGTCAGCCCAATGCTATGGGCGGCCGTGAAGTGGGCGGACTGGCTAATCAGCTGGCTGCGCATATGGATTTTTCCGCTGCCGAGCGCGACCGGGTACGGCGCTTCTGGCAGGCACCTAATCTGGCCGAACGGCCGGGCCTGAAAGCCGTTGACCTGTTTCAGGCCGTTAAACGCGGCGAGATCAAATTTCTGTGGATTATGTCCACCAACCCGCTGGTCAGCATGCCCGATGCCGACGATGTAAAAGAAGCGCTCAAACACTGCGAACTGGTGGTGGTTTCCGATTGCATGGCCGATACCGATACTGCTGCCGCTGCCCATGTATTGCTGCCAGCAGCCAGCTGGGGCGAAAAAAACGGCACCGTCACCAACTCCGAACGCCGGATTTCACGTCAGCGCGGTTTTCTGCCGCCACCGGGTGAAGCCATGCCCGACTGGTGGATTATCACCCAGGTGGCCCATGCCCTGGGTCATGCAGATGCATTTAACTACAGCCATCCGGCCGATATTTTTGACGAACATGCGAGACTCTCGGCATTTGAAAATAACGGCAGCCGTGATTTTGATTTAAGCGGATTAAGCGCTATGAGCCGCGCGCAGTACGACGCCATGGCACCGGTACAGTGGCCGGTGAATGCGCAATATCCGCAGGGGCGTCAGCGCTTTTTTGATGACCGTCGCTTCTACACCGATAACGGTAAAGCACGCTTTATTGCCGTTGCCCCCGAACTGCCAGCCCCCCGCACTGGCGGCGATCTGATTATGAATACCGGCCGTGTACGCGATCACTGGCACACCATGACCCGCACCGGTAAAGCACCGAGGCTGGCACAGCATATCAGCGAACCATACGCCGATATTCACCCGCAGGATGCCGCCCTGCGCGGGATTGAAGACGGCTCACTGGTACGGATATTCAACCCCCGTGGAAGCCTGCTGCTGCGTGCCCATATCAGTGATAACCAGCGCACCGGCGAAATATTTGTACCCATGCACTGGACCAGCCGTTACGCCAGTGCCGCACGCATGGGTACCCTGACCGACAGCAGCGTGGACGCCATCTCCGGTCAGCCGGAACTGAAATACAGTGCGGTTAATGCCGAGCCTTTCCGTCCCGGGTGGCAGGGCTTTGTGTTAAGCCGCCGTGATATCGGTACACCGGATTGCGCGTACTGGGCCTGCGGTGTGTTTGGCGATGACATCCATAATCCTGGCATGGTCTACGAAGTGGCTGGTCAGGGCGATGCCGGCCAGTTTGTCGATGCTCTGCGTCAGCGGCTGCCGGACCAACCGTTAAAAGGCCAGTGGTTAACGCTGAGCGACCCCGCTCAGCAACATTACCGCCATGTTCTGATTGTTAATAACCAGCTTGAAGCCGTCATTTTTGTTCATAAAGATCTGCAGTTCAGTAATCGTCAGTGGCTGACCGAATGCTTTGCCCAGAGCGAACTGAGCAGCCAGCAGCGCCGAGCTCTGCTTGCCGGCCAACCGGCTGATGCCCCGGATCATGGCGCTATTGTGTGCTCCTGCTTCCAGATCGGTGAAAAACAGATTATTCAGGCCATTAATAACGGTTGCGACAGCAGTGACGCACTAGGCAAGGCTCTGCGTTGCGGCACCAATTGCGGCTCCTGCATTCCCGAGTTAAAAACCCTGCTGGCCAGCCACAGCGCCGGTAGCGATACACAACCTGCAGCCCTGTTCAGCGACGCGGCCTGCACTGCAGTGGAATTATAATGATGACAATACAGGCAAAAAATCCGGTAAAACGTGCGTCCTCTTTGCATGCATCCAAACTGACCAATCCACCAGGCAGCAAAGAGCAGAAAGGTTCAGGAAAAGTCTGGCTGGTCGGCGCCGGTCCGGGCGATCCGGAATTGCTGACCTTAAAAGCCATGCGGGTCATCGCCGAGGCAGACGTGGTGCTGTACGACAGCCTGATTTCTGACGATATTCTCGCCCTGTTGCCGCGCCAGTGTGCACGTATCCATACCGGAAAACGTTGTGGCGCGCATAAAATGACGCAGCAGGATATTAATAAAGCCTTGCTATCGGCTGCCGGAAAATACCAGCGCGTGGTACGTTTAAAAGGCGGCGATCCTTTTATTTTTGGTCGCGGCGGCGAAGAAATGGAATACCTGCAACAGCGCGGCGTGGAAGTGGATATTGTCCCCGGCATTACCGCCGCCGGAGGCTGTGCCGCGGCAGCCGGTATTCCCCTCACCCACCGTGATTACGGCAATGCGCTGGTACTGCATTCCGGCCACAGCAAATTTAACGAATTTTCTCCGTGCCAGAATCCAACCCGGGTATTTTATATGGGCCTGCGCCAGGCCGGGCCGATTACCGCCCAACTGCTGCAGGAAGGCCTGCACGAGTCCACCCCGGTGGCTTTAATCACCAACGGCACGTTAGCCAACCAACAGGTTTTTAAAGGCGTACTGATGGATCTTGCGTATCTGGCCGAACGTTATCTGAAAAGCGAGAGCGATGGTCCGGGGCTGATTATTGTCGGGGAAGTGGCAGCGATGGCACGCAGTAATAAAGAACTGCAGGCTGAGTTGAATGCACAGGCAGTAGCCTGAGAATCTAAAAAGCCCTGCACTGCAGGGCTTTCGTCTGGCATTAATAAATATAAGCGTAATGACTCGTGCTTAATTAAGCCCCGCTGCTGCAGCCCGCGCGGCATGCAGCTTTTTGTAGCTGGCAATCAAACGCAGGTGTTTATCCAGCCCTTCCAGCTGCATATTGGTTGGTGTTAAGCCGTAAAAACGCACACTGCCCTCAATGGAGCCGACAACAGCATCCATACGCTCGTTACCGTACATGCGGCGGAAATTGCCGATGTAGTCTTCAGGCTCCAGTTCGTCATCAAGCACCACTTCCAGCATCACGTTCAGCGCCTGATAAAACAGCCCGCGCTCTACCGTGTTGTCATTAAACTGCAGGAAGGTTTCGGTCAGCTCTTTCGCTTCTTCCAGACGATCCAGTGCCAGATAAACCAGCAGTTTCAGTTCCAGAATGGTGAGCTGCCCCCAGACGGTGTTGTCATCAAATTCAACGCCGATCAGGGTGATAATATCGGTGTAGTTATCCAGACCACTTTCTTCCAGACGCTCAACCAGATCTTCCAGTTGCTCATCGTTAAGGCTGTGCAGGTTAAGAATATCTTCACGGAAATACAGCGCTTTATTGGTGTTATCCCAGATCAGGTCTTCCACCGGATACACTTCAGAATACCCTGGCACCAGAATCCGGCAGGCATTAACGCCTAAATCGTCATACACCGCCATATAGCTTTCCAGCCCGAGTTTTTCCAGAATGGCGAACAGGTTAGCCGCCTCTTCTTCGTTGGATTTTTCGTTATTGGCAGAAAAATCCCATTCAACAAAATCGACATCGGCTTTGGCACTGAAAAAGCGCCAGGACACCAACCCGGTTGAATCAATAAAGTGTTCAACGAAATTATTAGGCTCCTGCACAGCCTGGCTTTCAAAGGTTGGCTGCGGCAGATCATTTAAGCCTTCAAAACTGCGGCCCTGTAATAATTCAGTCAGGCTGCGCTCCAGCGCTACTTCAAAACTCGGGTGGGCGCCAAAAGAAGCAAACACACCGCCGGTACGCGGGTTCATCAGGGTGACGCACATGACCGGGAAACGGCCGCCAAGGGAGGCATCTTTTACCAGAACCGGAAAGCCCTGCTCTTCCAACCCCTGAATACCGGCAACAATACCCGGATATTTCGCCAGTACGTCCCGCGGTACGTCGGGTAGCGCGATTTCATTTTCCAGAATTTCGCGTTTTACCGCCCGCTCAAAAATTTCGGACAGACACTGTACCTGTGCTTCAGCCAGGGTGTTACCGGCACTCATGCCGTTACTGAGGAAAAGATTCTCGATCAGATTAGAGGGGAAATAGACCGTTTCGCCGTCAGACTGACGCACATAGGGCAGCGAGCAGATACCGCGTTCAACATTGCCCGAATTAGTATCGTACAGGTGTGAGCCACACAGTTCGCCATCCGGGTTATAAATATCCAGACAGTATTCATCGAGAATTTCCTGCGGTAGTTCATCGTTCGGGCCGGGTTTAAACCAGCGCTCCTGTGGGTAATGAACAAAATTGGCGTTAGCGATCTCTTCGCCAAAAAACTGATCGTTATAAAAGAAATTGCAGTTCAGACGCTCAAGGAATTCACCCAGCGCCGAGGCCAGCGCACTTTCTTTGCTGGAGCCTTTACCATTGGTAAAACACATCTGCGAATCGGCATCACGGATATGCAGCGACCAGACGTTCGGTACGATATTACGCCAGGACGCGATCTCGATTTTCATGCCCAGATCGGCCAGCTTACCCGACATATTGGCAATGGTCTGTTCCAGTGGTAAATCCTTGCCCGGAATATAGGTCGCCGCGTTGTCAGCCGGCAGTGTCATCAACAGCGCCTGTGCGTCTTCGTCGAGGTTGTCGACCACCTCAATGACAAACTCCGGGCCGGTTTGTACAACCTTTTTAACCGTACAGCGGTCAATGGAGCGCAGAATCCCCTGACGGTCTTTCTCGGAGATATCTTCCGGCAGCTCGACCTGAATCTTGAAGATCTGGTTATAACGGTTTTCCGGATCGACGATATTGTTCTGCGACAGGCGGATATTCTCAGTCGGGATATCACGGGTCTGGCAGTACAGCTTAACGAAATAGGCCGCACACAAGGCTGAAGAGGCCAGAAAGTAATCAAACGGCCCCGGTGCGGAACCGTCTCCCTTGTAGCGGATCGGCTGATCAGCCACCACGGTAAAGTCGTCGAATTTGGCTTCCAGACGGAGGTTGTCGAGAAAATTGACCTTAATTTGCATGCGGAATACCAGAATAAGCGGGTTGCAACCGGGCGTTCAGCCTGCCCGGATCAGAATGAGCGCTATTATCCAGTTTTTAGGCGCGGAGTCTTGTTTGCTTTTTGAAGTACTCCTGAGGAACCCTCTGCTCAGCCCTGCCAGTCATAAGAAAACTGTCCTTCCTGCCGCGTTCTCCCGCCCCTCCTTATTATGTTCCCTATTCATAACCCCATTGGCGGACGTTATACTGGCGGGCCAAGTCATCACCGAGCCGGAATATGGACGTTACACCCGATATCAGGACATCACTGGAAGATACCCTGCAACGCTGGAGCAACACGCTGCTGAGCCGCAACAATACCCCATCAACATTCAGCAACAGCGCTGGCTGGCGGCAGCATTTCTTTGTCTTTGACGCCATTGATATCGGGCATGCAGTGATTACCTTCGATGAGCATGAGCAGGCTTTTATTGCCAGTTACTGTTTTAACCAGGAACATTTTATATCCGATGCTTTTCCCACCGAAGCAGAAGCACTCGCCAGCAAGAGTTTTTCCCTGCGTAACAGCAATCTGCATCAGCATCAGGCGATTTACCTTGGTCAGCAGTGGCAGGTACTGAACAGAGCCTGCGACAGCAGCACCTTCCCTGATGACGCCCCGAGTGCCTGTGACCGCTTTGTCCAGCGCGCTGGCAATAAAGTATGTGTCAACGATTACGACTGTCGTGAGACCAACAATATTGCTCTTTCTCTGGGCAATAAAGCCTATGTACAACCGTCTGATTGCAGCATCACCACCGAATCATTGCCTGCGCGCTCGTCACCCGCCATCAAAGGCGAGATGGCCTTTGTGATCTGTGATCTGCCCGATGACGATGGCAAAAATGTTGAAATACAATTCCGCCTGACTTGCGATTTTAAAACCAAAGGCAAAGCCTATCGTGCGTACAGCATTGTCCGTTTTTACGAAACGGAGAATATCAGCTGGTATGAAATTCCGGCAAAAGACCAGCTTAAAGCACAGATACATCTCTTGCTGAAGAGCGCCATCCTGCACAACAAAACAGAGCTGGAGAGAAAATTTGGCGGCGCCTTCAGAGAGGGACCAGCCTTTCCTACGGACAACGAGAAGATTGCATTGTTAGCGGAGGATATGTGGAGCCGGATTATGATTGACTATATCTGACGGTTTCTCTTTCTGGGTAATGGCCTAATTTATTTGGCAACCTGACGATGGGTGACATTCTCCCAAAAACGTACAGCTAGCGCGAAACCGAAGACAGCTCAGCCGCGAATTTAAACTCGCATTGACTCAACTGCTAGTAGACCATATCGGTATTCAGCTCAGGTGCCGGAAAATCCACCCTTGAGAACTGAGTTCTACGATTGCGGAAACAACGCAAGTTGCAAACACCAAAAGGACAGTAATGCCCATAAAGAAGGCTGGCCAGATTTATTTGACCACTATACTATTCAAACACATAGTGCTTCACATCAAAGCTTATAAAGAGCATACAGGAGGCGCTTAAAGATCAGGCTGATTACAGACCTTCAGAGGAGCTGAATTTTAATATGACTTCATTAGATGATACTGGCACGAGCGACATAAGTATTGGTGGTTTTTGAATGAAAAGTGTTTCAGTGGTATACATGAACGCTCTCTGTGTTTTAATAATTATTTGCTGGTTTTGTGAAGATTATATAACCGCTAATGTTTAGGGCTTGTTAGCTTCTGCGGTCTTTTTTTGTATATTTTCCTGTGTTGCAGTTACGCCTTATTTGAAGTCTTACTCCCTTACGAAGATGTTTGTTGGGTATGGTTTTTTTGCCTTTCTATCTCTATACGTGGCTTTGGCCTTCTATGGTAGCCTAAATCTTCTCTTTTATTCCTGTGAAAGTGTCAAAGGAACGATAAGTTTTAGAGGGGATGTATCATCATCCGCAAAGGGGGCTGATGTTGTTACACTCATTGATGGTAAGTTTGTTTTCATTAATACCTTTCCGCGTAGTTATACAAACAGTGAACTAGAATATCTGGGACGTAAGTGTGGAAGTGTTACGGTGCTTGATGAGCTTAGCGTACTAAAAAGATACTAAATGATGTATTAATGGGCTTTATGAATTACCGGATCTCATACTGCCAGGCTCTCAGAAAAATACTGACAGCCTGATAAGGCTTGGGGGAATCAGATATCAATCAAACCCGCCCCCTGCCAACAAAAAAATCCTGATAAACGTCGAAAGTTATTTGGCTCTCTTCAAAACCAGAGCGGAAATAGTAAAACAATTGAGCTGCATATCGTACAGGCCACGTTATCATCTGCTTACCTTCCACCCGTACGCCGCAGTGTTTTTTCAATTAAGTCCGCCTCCCGGTATTTACCCATTGCCCTGAGCTCACGGGCAAAAACAGGCCATGGAGGAAAGTTAGCCATAAATGGATTTGGGTCTGCGCCGGTGTACAGTCCACCGCCCGGACCGGTATAGAGTCCACCGCCCGGGCCAGTGTATAAACCACCGCCAGGTCCCGTATATAAACCGCCCCCGGGGCCAGCATAAGCACCACCGCCGGGGCCGGTATACAATCCACCACCAGGACCTTTATAAGCCCCGCCGCCCGGTCCGCGGTACAGGCCACCGCCTGGACCGACAGATGCGCCCCCTCCGGGACCGCGATACATGCCTCCGCCGGGGCCGGAATACGCACCACCACCGGCGCCAGTATAAAGATTACGAACCCACATGACCGGTTCACTCATAGCAATGTCCTTATCTTATGTTTCCGTCCGTTAAACGGCTGTCAGCTCCATATGCAACAGCGGGTAAGGTTTCCCCTGTCCGTCCTGCGGCGAGCGTCCGACAACCGAAAAACCCAGATGCTGATAAAACCCCAGCGCCTGCTCATTCTGTTCGTTCACATCCACTCTGGTAGCCTGCTGACAATTGATGGCATAACAGGTAAGCAGCTTCCCCACGCCCAGCCCCCTGGATTCTGGTGCAATAAACAGCATTTCAATATTGCCCTCACTGACGCCGATAAATCCCAGAATCTGAGCATCAGTATCTTTTGCCACCGTCAATTCAACCGCAGCAAAATACTGCTCCAGAATCAGTGGTTTTAACTCAACCAGATCCTGCTCGGCTAAAAAATCATGCGTTGCCCGCACCGATGCTTCCCATAGTTCTATCAGTCGCGGATAGTCCGCCTGTGTTGCCCGTTCTGTATACACAATGATTTACCACTCAATCCGTATTGTTGTTCCGATACTGACAAGATTCATAAATTCATCCATTTCTGCATCGGTAAGTGCGATACAGCCGTTTGTCCAGTTGAAATACTGCACAAGCGGTGCAAGCCATCCCAGTCCGTTACGCTGACCGTGCACCATGATAAAACCACCCGGAGCGATACCTTTTTTCTCGGCTTCAGCAACATCTACGGCGTTCGGATAGCTAATGTGCATAGCCCGATAATAAGCAGAATCTTCTTTTTTATAATCGAGCGTGTAATCACCCTCAGGGGTTCTTTCATCACCTTCCTGCTGCTTATGACCTTGCGGGTTTTCTCCCAGAGCCACACGGTATTCTTTAACGATTTTACCACCCGAAAGCAGATACATTTTCCTTTCCGACTTGTCGACCTTAACAAGGTCAACGGTTTGCAAACCAGTCGTTAGCAAATCAGCTCCGGCATCAACAGACGGCATTGCAAGCAGACAACAGAAAAGACCACCACTCGCACTTTTAAACAAAAATCTACGTGAGAATTTGATGGCTGAATACGCCCGTAAAATTATCTGTCGCACCGTAAAGGCCCCAATCCTGTTATTGCATCCACGCTCAGATAAACCGTTCAGACGGCTATCAGCGCAACCTATATCCCTGTTATGTTGGCAGCCAGTCTGTATTGCGCTGAGTACTTAGTCAATAAACCACAAACTAACAACAACGCTTGGGTAAGCACCCTTAATTCATCAACCGCCGCCATCCGCAGAATTATTCCGCTGCCAATCCTGATGACTCTGCCCCAGGATATTCATCAAGTGATGAAAAAAGGCGATCAGCATGGAACAGTCCCCTTCAGAGAACACCCACAGCAAAGGTCCGGATGCAGCACCCAAGGCTGCAACAGCCGATGCTAAAAAACACGCTGTGCCGCCAGAAAAGCAACCGAAAAGCGCTTAAAATCTACCGGATGAAGGCATTTCCCGAAGAGTTAAATCGGTATAACCTTCAAGAACTGAGTTCTGCAAGCTCAGAAAAACAACAGGTATCTGCCTTGCTTTTCCCTCATACCGATTATAAACATCCAACCCTGTTAGCTTGCAGAATAAAACACTTAGAATTTTATAAATCTATTACTAATTTCACAACACCAACACCATAAACGTACAGTAAAAAGCCACCCCTTATTTTTCATTACAATGAAAACTACCGCACTTATCATAATCCAGTCTTGAGAAAGTCACTCCAAATACATCACCAAAGGATACTTAGAATTCTCTACATATACACTCGCCGCAGCGGCATCATAACTAATAAATACATATCGATACCCCCGTTCAAACTCAATCTCATAACTATAACCATCATATGCAAACGAAAAATGCTTTTCGTAAAAATCTACTCGAAGCCAAACTCCGCCAAACAAGCCAACATCTAAGTAAGGGTCTTCATCAACATGTGCACATTTACCGTTACCAAATAAAATCTTACCTCTCATTTTCGGGTCAATAAAGACCGAATGAACCCCTTCAGTTACAACTCTATCAAGATCTTCTTCAAAGACAGCCAGAATCTCTACATCCGTAATTTCTGAATCAACATAAGCAGACATATAACGTCCACTTTTCAAGTTTCCGTGATGACACGAGCTGACAAATATAGCCAGCATAATAATCGTGAGACACCAACGTTTTCTCATACCATCATTCCTCAGGCGATTGTTGATATAGAACTACGTTGTACATAAAATCCGACTGCTCTGGCGTAAGATCCCAGCCCGACGTACTACGCAATGGCTTTATTATATTTAGATACGTGTTCATAAGGTTGTTTATATTATTTTCATCATTAGAAACTAATCGCTCATAATCCCAAAGATGAGGTAAGCCGGTCCTATGCGCAATTTCATGAGCAATAGATCTTGCATTAAGACAAGCTTCTATGTTTGGGCCTTTCTGAGTTTCTGCTATGATACCTGCATTCCCCCCAACAGTAATCGTTTTCCCATTGGAAAGCTCAACAAGCCAAGAAGTACGCCTGAGGATCAAGTTAATTTTTGCAGAAGCATCATCTTTAATAATAAATTTAACGTCCTTTTGAGAAAGTATATCTGCTGCAGATAATAAATATTTTCCCCGTTCCTCAACAGTAATATCATCCATCAATTGGATGTTAAAATCGCACTCAATTGTCCTCACTCCATCACTTATATATGCTCTAGCCTCATACCCACTTAAATCAACCAAGCTCAAAGGACTATTCCATACATAAGAATAGCGGTTATAACTCTGACTAAACTCCGGCGCCTGTACAATGGGATCAGCGCTCAGAAAGCGACTGACCAACGGGTCGTAGACACGACCATTCATATGGATCAGACCAGACTCACTCAGATGCTCATGGTCAGTAAAGCCTCTGTTTGTAACATCTCCTAAAAGGATTCTTGGCTGACCAAATGCGTCATAACTGAAGTACTGTGACACTCCCTATGTCAGAGCAAGCAGGCCATTCTCATCAATAATGGCTTCGATTGATTCCAGGTGATCACGATGCAGATAATGCCAGGCTTGGGTCTGCGACTGGGTTTTATCGGCAAAGGCCTGTAACGTGCCATACTCCGTGAGTTGAGCAAAATCACCGACATAGGCAATACGCTCCAGAACATTACCCACCGAGGTCACCGCATAAGGGCCGGATACAAGGTCATAATAATCAATACCAGTCAACGAGTTACCGAGCCCGAATCCGGTTACATTACCAAGCTAATCTTCTGCCGTCCCAGCCCCAGGCGCATAGATTGCTCACGATCATCACCACCGTCATAACTTAAGTATTTATGTTTCCGAAATAATTCATCAACCGCTGCTATCCGCAGAATTATTCCGCTGCCAATCCTGATGACTCTGCCCTAGGATATTCATCAAGTGATGAAACAGGCGATCAGCATGGAACAGCCCCCTTCAGAGAACACCCACAGCAAAGGTCCGGATGCAGCACCCAAGGCTGCAACAGTCGATGCTAAAAAAACACGCCGTGGCCGCCCGCTGGGCGATTCCGATGCCCGTGAGGCTTTACTGGAAACCGCCCGTGAACTCTTTGCCAACCGTCCCTACCGCACCGTGACCCTGCGCGAAGTCGCCCGTTATGCCGGAGTCGATGCCGCACTGGTGCGTTACTACTTTGGCGGCAAGGCCGGCCTGTTTGAGGCGATGATGCGCGAAACTCTGGCACCGGTGCTGGATGCTCTGCGTAAGGCCGGAGCTGACACGACGACAGCAGGCCAGCCCCCTGCAGCGCAACAGCAGGCCGAGCACCTGATGCAGACCTATTACCGGATTATGGGACGCCATCCGCATCTGCCGCGGCTGGTGTTCCGCATTCTGAATGAAGGCGATGATCTGGAACCTTTTGCCATTTTAAGCCGCGTCTTCGCCGATGTTGTTCAGGCGTCCGACAGCTGGCTGAAACAGGCTCTGCTGCTGCCCGGTCAGTTTGATCAGAGTGTTAATCCACAGTTTGCGCGGCTGTCGTTTATCAGCCTGATGGTATTCCCGCTGGTCGCGCCCCCTTTAATTTTGCGCCGCTTAGGCGTCAGCATTAACCCCGACACTCTGGCAGCACTGGCCGGTCATAACAGCCGCCTGTTCAGCCAGGGCGTATTCACACCGCCAGAATCCGCTGCCGATCAGAACACCAGCGGGGAGAACCTGAAATGAAAACGCTATGGCTTACCCCCTTTTACCTGTTGCTGTGCGCCTGCGGCAGCGACGGTTCATCCGTTGCTCTGGGCACTCTGGAACGCGACCGTATCAGCCTGAGCGCCCCGGTCAGCGAAGTCATCCGCACCCTGAACGTGACTGAAGGCCAGAGCGTTCAGCCCGGCGATATCCTGCTGACCCTCGACAACACACTGGCAGAAAGCCGTCTGCAGCAGCGTCAGGCCGAACTCGACAGTGCCCGCGCCACGCTGGATGAATTACTGGCCGGTGCCCGCCGCGAAGAACGCGCCGCCGCAGCAGCAGCAGCTGAAGCAGCGCGCGCCAATCTGACCGAAGCCAGCCAGCGCCTGAGCCGTAACCGCACACTGTTTAAGCAACAGATGATTGGTCAGGCCGAACTCGACAACGCCATCGCCCAGCACGATGCCGCTGCTGCCCGCCTCGATCAGGCGGAAGAACAACTGCGTCAGTTAACCAACGGTACCCGGCCGGAAAAAATCCGTCAGGCCCAGGCTGCACTCAGAGCCGCCGAAGCCCGTCTGGCCGGTGAACAGAAGAATCTGGATGACTTAACCTTGCGCGCACCGCGAGCAGCACGTATTGATCTGATAGCCGCCGAAGCCGGCTCACGGGTGAACGCCGGTACGCCCCTGCTGACCTTACTGGCCAATGCCGAACCCTATGTGCGGGTGTATGTACCGCAAAGCAAGATCGCCGCGCTGAGTGTCGGCACAGAGGTCGAGGTGCGGGTCGAAGGCCTGCCGCAAACTCTGCATGGCCGGGTGCGGAATGTCCGTGCGCAGCCCGCCTATACCCCGTATTTCGCCCTGAATGAACGCGACCGCGCACGACTGATGCATCTGACGGAAATCGTACTGAACGATATGCCCGCCGGGCTCGCCAGCGGTTTGGCGGTTGAGGTTTTACTGCCAGGCGACGCTTCAGCACAGGGAAGCAAACCATGAGCGATCTGGCGATTAACGTACATAAAATGACCCGCTGCTTTGGTAACAATATCGCGGTCGATCATCTCGACCTGCAGATTCCGCGCGGGACTATTTACGGTTTTTTAGGCCCCAACGGCTGCGGTAAATCCACCTCGATCCGCATGCTAACCGGCTTGCTGACCCCCACTTCCGGTGAGCTGGAAGTACTGGGCCAGCGCCTGCCGGAAGAAGCCGAAGCCCTGCGCCTGCGCATTGGCTATATGACGCAGAAATTCTCGCTGTACGACAACCTCAGCATCCGCGAGAACCTCAGTTTTGTTGCGCAGATTTACGGCTTTAACAGCCGTCAGAGCCGTGAGCGGGTCAACGAATTACTCGCCCTGTATGCACTGGATAAGCGCCAGACGCAGCTGGCCGGCTCACTCAGTGGCGGTCAGAAACAACGGCTGGCACTGGCAGCTGCCACCCTGCATCACCCGGATCTGCTGTTTCTGGATGAACCAACCTCGGCGGTCGATCCGGAAAACCGCCGTGAATTCTGGGAGCGGCTGTTCGACCTGTGTAACGCCGGCACCACCATTCTGGTCTCCACCCACTATATGGATGAGGCCGAACGCTGCCATGCACTGGCCATTCTGGAAAACGGTGTTAAACGCGCCGACGGATCACCGGCTGAATTAATGGCCACCATGGGCGCGCATGTGCTGGAAGTGGAAGGCAACGATCTGCGTACCCTGAAAAGCCAGCTGGTGCAATGCCCGCAGGTGCTGTCAGCCGCGCAGCTGGGCACCCGCCTGCGGGTACTGGTACGCGATCAGACCGAACAACCACAACAGTGGCTGCAGGCTCAGGTCAATGGCCGCCGTATCGAAGCGGTACGCCCCAGTCTGGAAGATGTGTTTGTTGCCTGCACCGGTCAGCACTCGGCGCCCCCCGCATCCGTCATCAGTCCGGCTGCTGAGCAGGGAGAACGCCATGTCTGAGCTGCGTATACAACACAATCCGCTGCTGGCCACCTGGCGCCGTGTAGCCGCCATAGTGGTTAAAGAAATCCGCCAGCTGGCACGCGACCGCATGACCTTTGGCATGATTGTGATGATTCCACTGGTACAGCTGCTGCTGTTTGGCTACGCCATCAACACCGATGTGCGCCATATACCGGCCGGACTGGTCGACCTGAGTCAGTCGTCTTACAGCCGCGAACTCATTGCCATTACCGAGGCCAGTCAGACCGTCGACTTTGTACGGGTCTACGCCTCAGCCCAGGAAGCAGAACAAGCCATTGTCCGCGGTGATGTTAAAGCCGTGCTTTACCTGCCCGCCAATCTCGGTCAGCGCCTGAGTGTGCATCCGGCCTTTAACCGCGACAGCGGCCGCAGTAACAGCCAAACCCTTCAGCCTGTTGGCCAGTGGCTGGTTGATGGCGGTGATACCGTGATTGCCGCCAGCATCCGCAGTCTGCGTCAGCTGCCGCTGGATACTCTGGCCGGGCGGGCATTAAAAGATAACGTCCCCACCTTTGAAGTGGTGCAGTTTTTTAATCCACAGCAGCGCAGCGTAGTCAATATTGTGCCTGGTCTGCTGGCCATTATTCTGACCATGACCATGATTATGTTTACCTCCGCCGCTATCGTGCGCGAACGCGAACAGGGCAATATGGAATTTCTGATTGCCACACCGGTAAAACCGATGGAATTAATGATCGGTAAAATCGTGCCTTATGTACTGGTTGGTTTAATTCAGGTCGGCATTATCTTAGGCATCGGACACCTGCTTTTTTCGGTGCCGGTACGGGGTGGTTTACTGACCTTACTGGTGGCTGCACTGCTGTTTATTTTCGCCAGTCTGACTCTGGGACTGGTTATTTCAACCATTGCCAAAACCCAGCTGCAGGCGATGCAGATGACGGTATTTATTTTAATGCCATCGATTTTATTATCGGGCTTTATGTTCCCCTACGAGGCCATGCCGCAGCCGGCACAGGTAATTTCTGAAGCGCTGCCGGCCACGCATTTTATGCGCATGGTACGGGGAATTGTCTTACGCGATGCCCTGCTCTGGGATTTACAGCGCGATGCCCAGTGGCTCGCAGCCTTCACTCTGGGAGGTTTGGTATTCGCGGCATTACGCTTTAAAAAGCGGCTCGACTGATGGCGGTGACTTTCAGTCACCGGTTGGTGTAATACGGAACTGCTGGATCGAATCCAGTGTTTCCAGTGTGGTGAATAAGCGGCCAACACTGCTGCGGTCTGAGGTACGCAACACCATACCGTGGCGCCGCATCTGTTCTTCACCATCCAGCCGGTAGCTGAAATTGGCAATGCTGAAGCCATGTTCTTTCAGCAGCGCACGCAATGTTGCTTCCGTCATATCCGATGTACGCGCGACCTTAACATCAAAATGATAATAGGCCTGACTGGGCATAAAGGCTTCCAGCCAGCGGAATAATGACAGCGTACCCAGCGTAAGAACGATGGAGATAAGCATCGGTACATAAAAACCGATACCGGCAAGAATGCCGATGGTCGCGGTAATCCAGATAGACGCCGCCGTGGTTAAACCACGTACCGAAATGCCGTCTTTCATAATCACACCGGCACCTAAAAAACCAATGCCGGTCATAATGCCCTGCGCCATACGGGTCGGATCAAGACGGATTAAATCAACCGATGTGCGCAGCCAGTGTGCTTCATAAACGGTGACCAGCATCAGCATACAGGACGCCAGACTGACCAGACCATGAGTACGGAAGCCCGCCGGCCGGCCACTGTAAGAACGTTCGTAACCAATCAGAACTCCCGCCGCCAGCGCCGTCAGTAGGCGCACCAGCATTTCGGTTTCATCACTGCTGAGTATCAAAGGTCTGCTCCTTTACCCATCTGAAAATACAACCTGTTATAAAAACTGGTTCATATCAGCCGGTTCGTCAAACCGCTGAGCACTGATAAGCGCGGTTGCTGACAGAAAAATAAAACAGATAAAACGGGGATTATGGTGGCGCCTGAGCGCCATTTTTAAGCGCTATTTATGAGCACCACTTACGGGCACGACTTATGAGCACTGCGAATAAACGGCAGATTAAGGACAGACTTTCTGAATAACCGCTTCAGCGAGGGGCGCAATAATATATTCCTGCGCCTCACCGGCGCTGATATCCATACTTTCAAACACCAGCCCCGGCCCGCTGACGTCCACCGTTGCGGCGTGACAGTCGACCGTCACAGGAACCGACAATTCGCCGGATTTACCGCTGCGCTGCAGTGTCAGCCGTTCCGGCCGGGCGATATCGCCGTGCAGATACCATTCATCAAAATACGGGCCGCCGACTTCGTCCAGATACACAAATACAGCATCGTCAGTGCTGCCATCCTGCGCACCGGTCTGTGCGGTAAAAGACAATAACAGGGCGAAAGACAACGACAGGGCCATTAATCTGCTGACAGTCATAAATTCAGGATTCCTTTTTATGTTATACCGGTGCAGTTCAGCTATCGGCGGAGGCCAGGCTGCACCGGGGGTATAAAGCCGTCTCAGGCCTGGTTATCCGGGTGACAGGGACAATCGGTCATATGGTCGTTCACCAGCCCCATACTCTGCATAAAGGCATAACAGATGGTCGGGCCAACAAAGGTAAAACCGGCTTTTTTCAGCGCTTTACTCATGGCTTTGGCGGCAGCCGTCTCGGCCGGAACCTCTTTCATACTGGCAAAACGGTTAATCACAGGCTCGCCGCCGACAAAACTCCAGAGCAATTCAACAAAATCGATACCCTGTTTTTCCAGCGCCAGCAAGGCCAGAGCATTTTTGCGGATGCCATACAGTTTTAAGCGGTTACGGATCAGTCCGGCATCGGTCAGTAATGTCTCAATCTGCTCATCCGTCATGCGGGCGATTTTTTGCGGATTAAAGCCGTAAAAACATTGGCGGTAATGGTCGCGCTTACGCAATACGGTAATCCAGCTTAAACCCGCCTGCTGACCTTCAAGGCAGAGTTTTTCAAACAATTTCTGCCGGTCGTAATTAGGGATGCCCCATTCCTTGTTGTGATATTCAAGATAATCATCCCCTTTCGCCCAGGCGCAGGGAGTGAGTGCTTTTACAGCAGAAGACGATGTATCAGACATATTTTTGCAGCACCAGCAGACGGTTATTAGCGGGCATGGCGATATCTTTCAGCAGACGCAGTTTTTCTTTACGCGCCGCCAGCACGATTTGTTCAAAGTCTTTAATGCCCGAGTCCGGATCACGCTCACGCAGCCACTGATCCAGAAGGCGGTTACCGTCACTGGTAAACTGACCGCCGTAATTAAACGGGCCGTAAAAAAATGCCAGACCGGTATGCTTCAGCACCCGGCCGATACCCGCCATCATGGCACGTACTTTAGGCCAGCCGATAAAATGCACCACGTTGGCGCTGAATACCGCATCCACCTGTTTAACCGGCCACAGGTCCTGCGCCACATCCAGCACCAGAGGCGGCAGAAAATTACTGTTCTGCGCGCGTTCGCGCCAGGCATTGATACCGGCAATACGGTCAGCAAGCTCAGACGGTTGCCATTTAATACCCGGCAAACGGCGGCTGATAAAGGCAGCATGCTGACCGGTACCGCTGCCAATTTCCAACACAACAGAGTGCGGTGGCAGCTCCCGTTCCAGCATATCGGCAATGGGTTGTTGATTACGCAGGCAGGCTTCAGATACCGGTGCTTCAGCAGAAGCTGTAACCTGCTTTGCCTGCATATTGTGCGCCGCACTGTGCAAATCGTCGGCCTCCGCCATGACATCACCTTTTACACGGACGAATGGACCGCGAGTATGTCATAGCTGAGTGACTGCACAAGAGCCCTGCGGTGAATTTTATATGTCAGCCCGGCAACGAACAGACAGCTACCGGGGGAGCACATTACAAAAGCCGGCCAAATGGTAAATTGCCGCCGGAGCGCGCAAGCGATAAAATCGCGGCAATCTCCTCCTATTCACTCATGTGGAATCCAGACAAAGCTTATGCGCGCCACCGAATTTCTGATTGCAACCGAAAAAGAAACCCCGGCCGATGCCGTTGTCGTCAGCCATCAGCTGATGATGCGCTCCGGCATGATCCGCAAACTGGCCGCCGGCCTGTACACCTGGATGCCGCTTGGTCTGCGCACCCTGCGCAAGGTCGAAGCCATTGTGCGTGAAGAAATGAACCGCGCCGGCGCTCAGGAAGTGCTGATGCCCGCGGTACAGCCTGCCGAGCTGTGGGAAGAAACCGGGCGCTGGTTCCAGTACGGCGGCGAACTGCTGCGCGTAAAAGACCGCCACAACCGTGACTTCTGTATCGGCCCGACCCACGAAGAAGTGATCACCGATCTGGCCCGTAACCAGCTGTCGAGCTACAAGCAGCTGCCGGTTAACCTGTACCAGATTCAGACCAAATTCCGCGACGAAACCCGTCCGCGTTTTGGTGTGATGCGCGCGCGTGAATTCATCATGAAGGATGCTTATTCCTTCCATGCCGACGAAGCCAGTCTGCAGATTACCTACGACAAAATGCACGAAGCCTACTCGCGCATCTTTACCCGTCTGGGTCTGGATTTCCGTCCGGTTCTGGCCGATACCGGCTCAATCGGCGGTGCGTCTTCACACGAATTCCACGTACTGGCTTCTTCCGGTGAAGACGATATTGCCTTCTCCAATGAGAGCGATTACGCCGCTAACGTCGAACTGGCCGAAGCCGTAGCACCGGCGGGCGAACGTCCGGCGGCCACGGCTGCGCTGACCAGCGTTACCACGCCGGCGATGACCAGCATCGAAGACGTTGCCAGCTTCCTCAAAGCCAGCCCGGCTCAGGTGCTGAAAGCCATCGTTGTACGTGGTGAACACACCGAAGAAAACGCGCTGGGCGAACCGGCTCCGGTGGTGCTGTTTCTGCGTGGCGACCACGAGCTGAACGAAATCAAGGCCGAGAAAATTGCCGGTGTCGCGGCACCACTGCAGTTTGCTTCTGAAGCTGAAATCGCAGCCATTGGCGGCGTCAGTGGTTTTGTCGGCCCGCAGGGCATCCAGGCCAAGTGCTATGTTGACCGTTCTGCGGCGCACATGGCCGACTTTATCTGTGGCGCCAATGCCGCTGACACCCACCTGACCGGCTTTAACTGGGAACGTGACTGCGAGCTGCCGGAAGTCCGTGATCTGCGTAACGTGGTTGCCGGCGACCCAAGCCCATGCGGCAAAGGTACGCTGGAAATCAAACGCGGTATCGAAGTGGGCCATATTTTCCAGCTCGGCACCAAGTACTCCGAAGCCATGAAAGCCAAAGTGCTGGATGAGAACGGTAAAGACCGTACGCTGGTGATGGGTTGTTACGGCATCGGTGTCAGCCGTGTTGTTGCTTCAGCGATCGAACAGAACCACGACGACAAAGGCATTATCTGGCCGGATGCGATTGCACCGTTCAACATCGGTATTGTGCCTATGGCTTACCAGAAATCCGAAGCCGTCACCAAGACCACCGATGAGCTGTACGCTCAGCTGACGACTGCGGGCTTCGACGTGTATCTGGACGACCGCGACAAGAAAACCAGCCCTGGGGTTAAATTCGCCGATATGGAACTGATGGGCCTGCCACATCGTATCGTGATCAGCGACCGTGGTCTGGAAGCCGGTAATGTGGAATACAAAGCGCGCCGCCATGGCGAAGCTCAGGATATCCCACTGGCCGACATCCTTGATTTTCTTAAGCAGCAGATTGGTTAAATGCTGACCTCTGTGCAGACTCCGAACCGGGACTTCACAGCTGAAACCAGTGGACGCCTTGTGCGTTCGCTGGTTTTTTTCGCTCTGCTGGCTCTGATGTTGATCAGCCTGCCCTCCTATAGTGCTACGCAGAGCTCTGCACAAAGTATTGATCCGGAACTGCGCAACGCATTAAAAGATGCGGTTAACAGCAGCGAATCCTTTGAAGATAAATACGATGCTCAGGTCTGGCTGGTCGATATGTCGGCACGCCTTAAACGCTATATCAAAAACGATAAACAACGGCTGGAATTACTCAGCCTGATTCATAAAGAAGCCAGCCGGGCCGGTTTATCACCGGAACTGGTGTTATCGGTGATTCAGGTCGAAAGCGCCTTTGACCGTTTTGCCCTGTCTTACGTCGGCGCCCAGGGGTATATGCAGGTGATGCCATTCTGGAAAAAAGAAATCGGCCGCACCGACGACAACCTGATGCACCCTGCCACCAACCTGCGTTACGGCTGTACCATCCTCAAACATTATCTCGATAAAGAAAAAGGCGACTGGATTCGTGCGTTAGCACGCTACAACGGCAGCCTTGGCCGCACAAAATACCCGGAAAAAGTTATGCTGACCTGGGAACGGCACTGGTTTGTGAATTATTAGTTATTGATATTTTTCACCCGGATTTTTCTGATTGCCGCTCAAGCCTGAACTGCAACCGAAAAGAGCGTTAACCCTGAAAAATCCACAGCAATAACCTTAAAAATACAAACATCGGTGTCAAATAAAATTCTGACGTATAAAAAAGCCCGCGATTGCGGGCTTTTTATTTTAATGAATCTGATCCCCTCTGCTTTTCAGAACACCATCAATGCCGATATCAATCTGATAAGGTGTTGCATGTACGTCAAAGGCATCAAAGACTTTATGCTCGTGGTCAAACATTAACGGCAGCGTCAGGTTAAAACGCTGACGGAAAGGTTCTACCGCCTCAGCATTAACATAGTAAGAATTAACAACACCTAACCACTGGCGCTCCGGTGTGCTTGCTACCAGCTGATTCAGCTGCGCGATTTTATCTTCGCAGCCGGGAAAATGTGGCATCGGACACAGAGTATCGAGAAATACCAGGCTTAGCGGTTTTTCTGCTGTCAGAATTTTAAGACTCTGCTCTCTGCCCCCGGTATTGAGCAACATGATATCGCCCATATCAGCACCGGCCTGCGGCTTTTTCTGCTGTACCGGCTGTTGTTTTTTTCTCTGCGGAGGGCCGGCGCTAACAACCGCATTGTCAGCCTCGTTATCAGAAGCCTTGTCAGCCGCAACAGCTTCCATTTTTTCTGTTACCGTCAGACCCAGATAACGTCGCAGTTCATCCGTACTGCCGGAAAACACGCGCTGCTCGCCCTGATAAAGCACATGATAAGGCGATTCCCATACGCCCTCGCTGCGCATCAGGCGGAATTCCTTATCCAGCACCAGCGGCTGTAACTGCGGATAGTAGCCCGTAAACTCCTGCAACTGTGCGGTGGTGACATTTAACTGCGGCTGAATCCAGATTTGCTGGCTTTGCTGACGGAAACTGGCAGGCAGTCGTTCCAGCAATTGTTCATCGCCCCGGCCATCATAAACAGCCCAGATATCGGTAAACACCAGATGGCGGATTTTTTCGTTTTCAATGACCACCGGTTCACCCCGAAAATCGGTGAATTCAGCCTGCACCGCCACCGGTGCCAGTAATAATAAAGACATCAGTCCTGCTTTCATTGTTTGTCCTCCTGCTGGCTCCAATCAGCCACTATATTTTCCAGCTGATCGGTCAGTAAAAACGTGCGGTAAGCCACGCGCCCATCCCGGTCGATTAGAATATGCGTTGGCGTACCCACCACCCCATAAGCGGCGGTCAGCGCTCCGTTCTGATCAAAGGTGGTCGGCATGCTGTAGCCTCCGGCTTTAAACAGCTGCTGAATATTGGCTACCGAATCGTTGATACCGACATTCACACTCAGTACCTGCACAGGCTCTCCCGGCTGCTCATAAACGGACTGCAGGTACGGCATTTCTGCTTTGCAGTAGCTGCACCAGGTTGCCCAGAATTTCAGATACACCGGCTTCTTGCCGATCAGCTCGCTCAATTGCAGCGTTTTGCCATCCAGTGTCTGCACACTGAAATCCGGCGCCGGATCGCCAACCGCCAGTGGTGGTTTCGCCTGCGTCAGAGAGGGAGCCAGAATCAGCGTCAGGCCCAGCAGCAAAGCCGCCGGTCTGAGCACAGGTTTACGTGGTTTACGCATTGCGTTCTCCTTATTGATTAAAAACAGAAACTTCAGAACGGTTGCAGCGCCTGCCAGCTGAACCACACAGCAGCCAGTAACATCAGGCCGGCCAGCAGACGCTGGCTGAGCAGCAACCAGCGCCCGGATTTCGGCAGTCGTGCCAGCATGCCGCTGAAGGTGCCAGCAGCCAGCAGCAACGCACTCATGCCGAGGGCAAACACAAACATCAGTAACAGCGCCCAGGGCACGCTGCCCTGTCCCGCCACATACATCAGCAGCATGCCGAATACCGGCGATGTACAGGGAGCCAGCACCAGGCCCGACAGCGCACCACTGAGCATGACGCGCACAAAGGGAGGCATTCGCCCGGCGGCAGGCACGTCTGGCAGCTGCAAGGCCGGCATTCTCAGCCAGCCCAGCATCCAGGCACTGAACAGCAGACACATAAACGCCACCAGCAACAGCGTGACAGGATGGCTGGCGACCGAGCCAAACAGCTGGCCACTGCTGGCCGCAAAAACGCCCAGAATGGCGTAAGTCAGCGACAGCCCCAGAACATAGAAAAGCGACAAGACAAAGGCCTGACGGCGGTCAGCACTGTGACTGCCGACCACCGCCACCGTAATCGGCAGCATGGGATACACGCAGGGGGTAAGACTGGTCAGCAAGCCGGTCGCAAATACAGCCAGCGGCACCCAGACTGACCATTGCCCATCAAACAAGGCGGTTTGAATAAAACTGTCCATAACGGACTCCGTCGTTGGTAATGACGACATTGATAGCAGGAAGCGCCGCTGAGGTTATGTAAACGGGCTAAAATCCTCTTAAAATCCTTATAAAATTTATATTTTCCTTTATATTTCAATAGCTTATAGAAATCACCAAAGAACAGCACGGTTGCCGGGGAAGCCGGCACTACCTAGAATGGGCGCCTTACCTCAGGCAGCAAACGGCCCAACGGATGACCAGGCAGTACCGATTTGACGCATTTACCTTTGACCCCGAGCGCGGCAGTCTTCACAGCGATCAGGGCGAACACACCGTGCTGCGCCACAAGGTTGCCAACCTGCTGCACTATCTGTTGCAACATGCCGACCGGGTAGTCAGTAAAGAGGAACTGCTGGCCGAACTGTGGACCCACGGCGACTACCGCGAGAACGCCCTCACCCAGAGCATTCGCGAACTGCGGCTGGCACTGGGCGACAACGCCCAATCACCGCGTTATATCCGCACCTTCAATCAGCGTGGTTATCAGTTTATTGGCCGCCTGACAGCCGCCGGGACAAGCAGCGACAGTGAACCATCGCCCGGCCAGTCAATGGCACGCCAGAAATGGCATCCGGCTCTGTTACGCACATTGGTGCTGGGCGGCGCACTGGCCCTGTTAGTGAGCGCACTGATGCTCTGGCGTCCGGCCAGCACTCAGATCTCCCCTTCCGGCAGTACGTCATCCCTGCTGGTTCTGCCTTTTATTAATGCCACCGGTGAAAGCCAGATGACCTGGCTTGAGCTGGGGCTGGCGGACATGATTGCCATTGACCTGAAACGCCAACAAAAACTGAGCGTTACCCCCCCGGCTCAGGCGCAGTCATTACTGCTCGGTTCAGGTCTGCCCTGGCCGACCCTGCCGGTGCATATCCGCACCCTGCTCAATGACCAGCAGCAGGACGCTGCGCTGTTTGCCAGCGTGCGTTTGCATAACCAGCAACAGGTGCTGGATTTTCAGCTGATTTATCGTGATGGCCGTATCCAGCAAGGGGCTATCAGCTACCCATCGCTGCCGGCCGAGTCGCTGGCCATCAGTCAGCAACTGCTGGCCTTACTGCGTCCGCAGCACGCTGAAAAACACCCGGCAGCCGCAACCGACCCGATTGCTGCCCAGGCACTGGCGCAGGGGATGCAGGCCCTGCGTCAGCAAGGTGCCGTTCGTGCACGGCCTTATTTCCAGGCATCCCTGACCATTGAGCCGGACAGCCACTGGGCCAGAGCCTGGCTGATACGCGCCCTGCTCAATCTTGGTGAATGGCAACAGGCCGAACAGCAACTGGCCGCCATTCCCGCCAGCGAACTGGACAATGACCTCAGCCTGAAAACCTTTGCTCTGCACAGTCGTGCACAGCTGGCCTTATGGCGCGGCGATAACAACAGCAGCCTGCTCGCCGATCAGGCACTGAATCTGGCGCAACAAACCTCCGATCCGGAGCTGATCACTCAGAGCCTGCAGCTCAAGGCACAACAAGCCTGGGATGCAATGGACTGGCAGGAGCATCAGCGCTTACTGCAACAGGCCAGCCTGCGGACAGAACAGTCCGCCGATATACAACTGCGCGCAGACCAGCTGTTTTATCTCGGTAACCCCAGCAACAGCGGTCTGGAAAAGTCGCCTCTGAACGATCTGGACAGCAATCGCCTGCGGCTGGAGAAAGCGCTTAATTTTTATCGCCAGCTGAATAATCAGCCACAGATCGCCGCCACCGAACTGGCGATTGCGCAGAATTACCGTTTCCCGCTGCATGAGCGCAGCACTGCACTGGCAGCAGCCATTGCTGCCTATCGCACGTTGAAGCAACCCTATGATCTGGCTCAGGCGCTGATTTATGGCGGCTTTTTTCAGCTGCAGTTACACCGGGGGGATCTGGCACAGGATTATTTCCGCGAAGCCGCCGGGATCGCCCGCCAGCTGGGAGCCACTCCGCTGATCAGCCTGAGCGAACTTTATCTGGGCTTTGCCAGTCTGGATCAGGGACTCGACCAGAGCAGCCTTGGCCGTCATGGCCAGAACAGCGAATACCTGCACAAGGCACTGCAGCAATTTCAGAGTTTTATCGATACAGCGCCGTCCAAACTCTATCTCGCCCATGCGCGCTTCTTCCGCGGCTGGGCACTGGCTGATCTGGCGCGCAGCGCGCCGGAAAAACAGCGCAGCCGCTATTTCGCTCAGGCGCTGGATGAGCTGCAGCAGGCTCAGACGCATTATCAGACCCTGCAAATGCCCACCAGCATCGGCTACAGCAACTATTCAATTCTGTGGATTTATCTGCAGCAGCAACAGTATGACAAAGCACTGCTGGCCGCCCGCTCTCCCGATACCCGGCTGCAGGCCAGATATCTGGCCCGGGTTCACTACGAGCAGCAGCGGCCTGAGCAGGCGCAACAGGTGCTGGAAGAGTTCCGTAAACGCTGGCCGCAGCTCTGGCAGGAAGACGATACGCAGCGCTTACGTCTGTATCAGCAAGGGGACTATCAGTTGCTGCCGCCGGAGCCCCTGCCGCATCTGGTGTACTGTGAATCGGACTGGCTGGAGGGCTGACGTCAGGGCGCCAGCAAACCAAAACCCAGTGCCAGCGGAATTAATCCGATCACATTGAGTGCTTTCCGCCGCAGGGCAATAAAACCTACCGCAGCAAAAACAATATCGGCGCCATTCAGCAGGCTTGAGCTGGCGACCGGTGTGACCAATGTCGCCAGTAACAGTCCGACAACCGCAGCATTAACGCCCATTAAGGCGTGCTTTAAACCGGGTTTAACCAGCCACTGCGACCATAACGGCTGCACCGCCGTTAACAGAATAAAACCCGGTAAAAATACCCCCAGCGTTGCCAGTAAAGCGCCGCTCACCCGAGCCTCTGGCAATAATTCAGCACCTAAAAACGTGGCGAAGGTAAACATCGGGCCCGGCACCAGCTGCGCAGCGCCATAACCGGTAAGCAGGGTTTCGGCAGTCAGCTGCCCGGCAAACTGCTGCTGTACCAGGGGCAACACCACATGGCCGCCACCAAACACCAGACTGCCGGTCTGATAAAAGGCGGCGAAAATGCCCATAGTATCTGCAGTACCGTTCAGGCCGGACAGATGACTGAGTAAATACAGACCGGCCCATAGCATCAGTCCGATAATCAGTGCCAGACGTTTGGCCGGATACGACTGAAACGGCTGCGCCTGTTGCTCTGCCTGCCCGGCAGAATCTGCCAGTCTGGTGCCCTGCCAGCGCGCGTATATCCAGCCGCCGAACGCTGCCAGAATCAGCAACAGCCAAACCGGCAGCGGCGTCAGCCAGAGCGCAACGGCAGTAAGCAACATCAACACCCGGCTAAAGGCGCTGCTGCAGAAGGTCTTCGCCATGCTCAGTGTGGCATCGGCCACAATCATCACGGCCAGCAATTTCAGGCCGTGAATCAACGCCGGAAACCAGTGATAAGTCAGCAGGGTATGAAGACCGCCGGCCAGCGCCAGCATCAGTAAGAAAGACGGCAAGGTAAAGGCAATAAACGCGCTGATACCACCTGCCACTCCGGCCCGTTGCACGCCAATTGCAAAGCCGACCTGACTGGAAGCCGGCCCGGGCAGAAACTGCGCCAGCGCCACCAGCTGCGCGTAATGCTCTGCACTCAGCCACTGCAGGCGCTGGACAAAGACACGCTGAAAATACCCCAGATGAGCCGCTGGCCCGCCAAAACTGATGCAACCCAGCCACAGGAACTGGCGGAATACATGCCATAAGCGCACAGCCAATGGCTCTGTTTTCTTTGCCGGCCTGTCAGGCCGTACTGGCATTGTCATCGCTATCCGCCGCGCATATTGATCGTGGCTGTGCAATGTACATAAAACCCGGAAAAACGTGAAATCAGAAGATGATGCAGACCTGAACAGGCTTCATCAGGGCCTTACACGACCAAAGTCTAGCGCTCGCTGGAATATTGGTCATACCAATATTTTCACCCTGTTTTTCAAGCCTGATATCAGCAGTGACAAGGGCTGCGGGCCTTTTTCCTTTTCGGCCTCCGGTCTGACACCTCACAGCATACTGGTAAAACTACTTACGTGTTGTTGCCAGAACTACTTACAAAACCGCAGTCCTGCGGATAGTCATCAACAGCCATGACTTGCACACTCGAAAAGTCAGGGTGTGCTGTGCCTCTTCTCGGGTACGCACAATCAATCTGAAACACTAAAAAGGATAATAACCATGATCCGCCTATCCCGCTTTAAACAGGTACTGGTAGCCGCTGCCTGCAGTCTGGCTATGTTCGGTACTGCTCAGGCAGACGAGAAAGTATACCGTCTGAAACTGGCCGAAAGCTGGCCGACGAACTTCCCGGTTTTTGGTGACGCACCGCGTAATATGGCTGCGATGGCTGAGAAAATGTCGAATGGCCGTCTGCAGATCACCATCGACTCCGCCAACAAGCACAAGTCAGCCTTTGGCGTGTTCGATATGGTACGTGCCGGTCAGTACGATATGGGCCACTCAGCGTCTTATTACTGGAAAGGCAAAGTACCGAATACGCTGTATTTCACCACCATGCCATTCGGTATGACCGCCCCTGAGCAATACGCCTGGTTCTACTACGGCGGCGGCATGGAGCTGATGGAAAAAGTGTACGGTGAGTTCAATATCCTGAGCTTCCCGGGCGGTAACACCGGTAACCAGATGGGTGGTTGGTTCCAGAAAGAAATCAACAGCCTGGAAGACCTGAAAGGCCTGAAAATGCGTATTCCGGGCTTTGCCGGTGAGGTTCTGGCCAAACTGGGCGCCAGCCCGACCAATATCCCGCCAGGTGAGCTGTACACTGCCCTTGAGCGCCGCACCATCGATGCACTGGAATGGGTTGGTCCGTCTCTGGATCTGCGCATGGGTTTCCACAAGATCGCCCCTTACTACTACACCGGCTGGCATGAGCCTGCAACCGAACTGCAGTTCATGATCAACAAGCGTTCATGGGACCGTCTGCCTGCGGATCTGCAGGAAGTCCTGCGCGTCGCGATGCGTACCGCAGCCTACGATATGTACATTCAGTCTTACCACGAATCCGCTGAAAACATGGCCGTGCTGGATAAAGACTATCCTAAAGTTCAGATCCGTACTTTCCCGGCTGACGTAATGAAAGCTCTGCATAAAGCCAACAACGAATTGCTGGCAGAAAGTGCGGCAAAAGATCCACTGGCCAAAGAAATTCTCGATTCGCAGGCAACTTATCTGAAGAAAGCCCGCCGCTGGACCGATATTTCTGACAAAGCTTACCTGAACAGCGCCGACTGATCAGGACCCAATAACAACGACAGACGCCCCGCCGGGCTTACCCAGTCCGGCGGGGGCAAACGGGAGTGCATTATGCTGATTAAGGCAGAACGGGCCATTAATCGCTTTTCCGATTTTCTCGGCACAGTCGCCGCTGTGCTTTTTATTCTGATGCTGATGAACGTGTTTATTGACGTTGTCATGCGTTACGCCCTGAATGAAGTTTCCATCGCGATGCAGGAAATGGAATGGCATCTGTTTGCTGCCATGTTCATGCTGGGTGTTCCTTACACGCTGCGGGCCGGTGGCCATGTGCGCGTGGATCTGGTGTATGAAAATTTATCCATCCGCCGCAAAGCCATTATTGATATTGCCGGCGGCCTGCTGTTACTGATCCCGTTTTGCCTGCTGGTCGGCTGGTACGGTATCGATTTTGCGCATGAAGCCTGGAGCCTGGGCGAAACCTCCGGCGATCCCGGCGGCCTGAGCAATCGCTGGATTATTAAAGCCGTTATTCCATTTGCATTTTTTGCGACGGCCATATCCGGTATTGCAATGATTCTGAACAGCGTAATTGCCCTGAAAGATGAGCATGAAACCAAAATCGACCGGGGGCTTTTATGATCGGTATTATTATGTTTTTCGTCGCCCTGCTGATGCTGATTTTCGGCTTCCCGGTGGCGTTTACTTTTGGCGGTGTCGCCCTTATTTTTGGCGTATTTGCTGAAGGTCCGGACATTTTCGCTTTTATGCCTTTCCGCGTACAAAGCATTATGGAAAACGTCACCCTGATGGCAGTACCACTGTTTATCTTTATGGGTATTGTGCTGCAACGTACCAGACTGGCAGAACAACTGCTGGAAGCCATGGGTAAACTCTTTGGTGGTGTGCGTGGTGGTCTGGCTATTTCCACGGTTCTTGTGGGAGCTTTATTAGCCGCCTCTACCGGCGTTGTTGGCGCCTCGGTTGTTGCGATGGGATTAATCTCCCTGCCGGTTATGCTGAAGTATAATTATGACAAGTCTCTGGCCTGCGGAACTATCTGTGCCTCCGGAACCCTGGGGCAGATTATTCCACCATCCATTATTCTGATTATTCTCGGTGATGTATTAGGTATTCCCGTTGGCGACTTATTCCAGGCAGCATTAGCGCCCGGTCTGGTGCTGATTGGCTGCTACGTGGTGTATATCCTGATCTACACCTGGATTAAACCAGAAGCTGCACCAGCCCTGCCGATGGACGATGATTTAACCCATCGTCATGAGCAATATATCCGCGCCTTAAAGGCGATTATTCCTCCGCTGGCGCTGATTCTTGTTGTTCTCGGTTCCATTTTTGCCGGTATTGCCACCCCGACAGAATCGTCGGCACTGGGTGGTGTTGGCGCCCTGCTTCTGGCGGCTATTTACGGCCAGTTTAACTGGAAAATGGTGTACGAGGCCTCACAGGAAACGGTAAAAATCTCTGCGATGGTTTTCGCCATTCTGCTTGGTGCAACGGCGTTCTCCATGGCGTTCAGTTACACCGGTGGCGATTATATTGTTGAGGAACTGCTGTCTGATATGCCAGGTGGTGCGATGGGCTTCCTGATTCTGTCGATGGTAGCCATTATGATTCTGGGCTTCTTTATCGACTTCGTGGAAATCAGTTTTATCATCGTACCGATTCTGGCACCGGTTGCTAACGCACTGGGCATTGCTCCGGTCTGGTTCGCCATTCTGATTGCCATGAACCTGCAGACGTCTTTCCTGACACCACCTTTTGGTTTCAGTCTGTTCTATTTAAAAGGGGTCGCACCCGCCGGTGTCCGCACCATGGATATTTATCGCGGCGTTGTACCTTTTATTTTAATGCAGGTCGGCGTGGTGATTACCATTCTGCTGTTCCCTGAATGGTATGGCCTGCTTGACTGACAGGAGTCCTGTTCTGTGGCCGGAAAGCATCAGGCATCCGGCTACAGAATATGTTATTTATCCATTACCGCTGCTCTCTTTGCTGACAATAATAATGACAATAAAGTACTTATGAATACCCGACAGCAAACGACAGAATCAGGCTCCGAACGGCGACTATCTATCCTTGCCGACAGGTTCTAAGATGAACAATCTTTTAATTCCGCCACGGCCACCGGGTATGAATCTGACGTTAAAAGCCAAGATCCTGCTGCTTACCGTATTACCACTGGTCGCACTCACCCTGACCATTACCTGGATAACCCAGCGCCAGGCACAGCAACTGGCACAGCAACAGGTCGCTATTTTTGAAGAAAACGTACTGGCCAGTAAACGCAAAGCGCTGGTCGATTATGTCAGCCTGGCCATGACATCGATTAATCCGGTTCTGGAAGAACTGGAATATGGCCTCGACCAGTCACGGGCAGAATACGAAATTAAACGCATCCTGCAGGGGCTCACCTACGGTAACGATGGCTACTTTTTTGTTTACGACCAGAACGGTACCAACCTTGTTCACCCGGCACAGCCGGATCTGGTCGGCCAACCCATGATCGATTTTCAGGACGATAACGGCCAGTATGTTATCCGCGATCTGCTGGCGCTGGCGGGTAAAGGTGGTGGGTTTTATCGCTATATCTGGAATAAGCCCTCGTTATCGGGGCAGGAAAACAAGCTCAGTTACGTCGTCAATATTCCTTATCTTAACTGGATGATGGGCACCGGCCTGTACGTTGATGATATCGCCGCTGAAACCCGCTCACTGCAGAATAAAGTGAATACCAATGTACGCCGCACCTTTCTCGCAGCGTCCGTATTGCTGGCCGTTACCCTCGCACTGGTCGTCATCATCGTTATTATTATTAATATTCATGCCACCCAGCTGGCCGATCAGCGCCTGCAGGATTTAGCGCATCGTTCAGTAGCCTTTCAGGTTATGCAGCGCCGGACCTTTGCCCGTGAACTGCATGATGGCATTAATCAGATGCTGGTATCCGCCAAATTGCGGTTAAATCTGGCGGATAAAAAATGGCCCCACGAAGATGCCCGTGAACATCTGCATAAAGCCACCGACATGCTCAATATGTCGATTCAGGAAGTGCGCCGGGTATCACACAATCTGCGCCCGGTGATGCTTGATGATCTGGGCCTTGAGGCGGCATTGCACAGTCTGCTCGATAATATCAGCGAGTCGGGAAAAATACGGGTAAAACGGCGTATCCGTTTACCGGAAACCCGCCTGCCCGATGCCATTGAGATGACACTGTATCGTCTGGTACAGGAAGCCATTACCAATGTGCAAAAGCATGCCGAAGCGACTCAGGTCAGCCTGAATATCAGCCATAATCTGCAGAGTATTCTGATTGAAATGGAAGATAACGGCTGCGGGTTTTCTCTCGAAGAAGATCAGAGTGGTATCGGCCTGATGAACATGCGTGAACGGGTCGAACTTGTAGGCGGAAAGTTTAGTGTCCGCAGCCGGCGCACACAGGGTACACTCATTCATGCGGAATTTTTCCTTAATCCGGACACAGCCTTAAGAGAGGCCGATTCATTATGAGCAGCAAACCAATTCGCCTGATTATTGCCGACGACCATCCGATGGTGCGTGAAGGGCTTAAAGTCAGCCTCGAAAGCGAAGGACTGAGCGTGGTCGCCGATGTCAGTAATGGTGAAGAAGCCCTGGCTGCCGCAGCAGAGCACCATCCGGATGTTGTCTTGCTGGATATATCCATGCCGGTCATGAACGGTCTTGAAGCCTGTATCGCCTTTCAGGAACAACTGCCGGATATTCGCCTGCTGATCATTACCATGCATGATGATCGCGAATATATTATGAAAGTTATCCAGGCCGGAGCCGCTGGCTACGTATTAAAAGATGTAGCTCCGGAAGAGCTGATCCTTGCCGTTCAGACCGTACATCAGGGTGGCACTTACTTCAGTTCCAGCGTTGCCAAAACCCTGTTCAGTGAATTTGGCCGCCCCCGCCCGCCCGCCAGCGAAGATGTATTAAGCCCACGCGAAGAAGATGTCCTGGCCCGCCTGGCCGAAGGCCTGGGTAATAAAGAAATCGCCCGCGAACTGGATATTTCTGTCCGTACTGTGGAAGCACACCGGCTGAAGATCAAACAGAAGCTGGGCATCGGTAATTCTGCCGGGTTAATCCGCTACGCACTGGATCATGGGATTATCCGCCGCTGAACAGCGGCCGTTTTTACGCTTATTGCAGACGAATTATCGCTGGTTGCCGCATCTCTGTTTTAAGCCAGTTTTCCCAGTGTGTTTTCAGCGCCTGAGCACCACCAATATAGTGTTCATCCAGCAAGTAAAACGCGCGCATATTCACCCCACGTTTATAATCCTGTAATAAACGCGTAATCAGGCTGCGGCCATAAGTAGTCGACAACAGCATATACACCAGCTGCCCTGCCATCTGCTGATTTACCCCACGCCGGTGATTGGCATTGCGCCAGTCGTCACTACGCACTTCAATAAACTTCAGCACGTCCATTGCATTGTTCTGGCGGGCAAGAAAACTGCGGCGGTTACTGTCATGGCTGCCGATCAGAAATCCTTCCGGGCTATAACTGAGTGTTTCCATTTGCTCGGCCATACCTTCATTCAGCCAGTCCGGTAGTATCTGCGCCAGAGAATGCAGAATCGCATGACTGGCTTCATGGCGGATGGTTCTGTACGTGCTTTCAATTCCGCCCAGAGCATCATCGTGAATAAACACCGCAATCTCATGGGTTTTTGACAGATATACCCCCAGAGAATTGGCGGCCGAGTATCCGGAAATACGCTTCACAAAGGCCATATATTCACGCTGATCAGCCAGCAGATGAATTTTCACCGGCACCTGGCGGTAAAAATCAAAATAAATCACCTGATCGTAAAAGCGGTAAACCTCATTCACTTCGCGCTGAATACGCGCCAGATCCAGTTGCTGGGCGGCCGAGGCCAGACTGCCCTCCTGAATGACGCGGATATCCAATGGCTGCCAACCATTATTACCCTGCGTTTTCAGTTCCAGTACTTCAGCCTGTTTATGGGGTTTATCAGAAAAGTGTACCTGGCCGCGTTCATCAACCCAGCGGTACACGGCTGCCTGAGCGACAGAAACGCTCAGCAGCCAGATGATAACGAGCTTAATCGCGACTGCGACTGCGTTCCGCCGGCACATAGAGCTGCTCCAGCAGGTAGGTTTTAAAGTCATCGGCAAAGGGCTGCTTAGCCGCTGCGACTTTCATGCACAGCAACCAGGCGTCGCGTTCCGCCGGACCGATAGGAAACGCCTGATGAAATTTAGGAATCGCAATCGGGCCGTATTTTTCGCTGAATAAACGCGGGCCGCCCAGCCAGCCACACAAAAATCGCGTCAGTTTATCGGCAGAGGTGGATAAATCGGCCGGATGCATCGCGCGAATATGCGCAGCTTCCGGCAGGGTATCCATCGCCGCATAAAAATCATCAACCAGGGCTTTGATACCATCAAAGCCACCGGCCGCCTGAAAAGACGCGTCGCCCTGCCCATAAGGGCGCTTTTCTTCCACAGAGTCATACATCAGGCAAATTCCTCCATAAAATCGAGCGCCGCCTGATGGCGGATGGTACGACGATGATTTGCCCACAGCTCTTTGACTTTTTCCTGATTGCACTGCTGACGATCTATCAATACCCGGGTCTGCAGTTCACCTTTTTTCTGACCGCCGGTCAGCGGTACTTTGGAGAATACAAACTGGTTGGAAATCAGATCCATAAACGGACCGGATTTACTGGTTGGCATAATAAACAGCAGCTGCAGCCCCAGACTTTCAGTGAGGTAATTAATCACCTCCTTCGAGCGGGTTTCATCCATTTTCGAGAAGGCCTCATCCACCAGCACCACGCGCAGATGGGTATCCCCTTCGTTAAAACGGAAGGCCGAGGTAATGGCCGCCGAACGGATAATATACGCCGGAGTTTCCAGCTGACCGCCGGAGCCGGTACCGTACTGGCTCAGTGCAATTGGCTCTTTATTGGCCGGTTGCTTGTAAATTTCGTAGGCACGGTAATTGCGGTAATCGGAAATCCGCTCCAGCTCACGCATTGCTTTCTGCTCATCATCGTCGAGCAGCATGGTCATCAGGTGATCACGCACACGCTTGGAGTTTTTCGACAGATCAGCGGTAAAAAGTGTTGCACCGTCGCCAAGACTCGGGTTTTTGATAATTTCTTCGAAGAACTGCCAGTATTCTTTGTACTCCGGCACCCACTGCCAGTCGAACCAGTAGGTTTCGCGGTCAGCACCAAACTGATGATGTGCCAGTTCTTTATTCAGGTCTTCAAGGATGCGTTTACCATCATTAATCGCCTGATAAATGGAGTGACAAAGGTTGGTCACAAAGGCGTTGTTAAAGCTTTCGCGCAGCTGCACCAGCTTGTCCTGTTTCTCCACCAGAATATTATTTTTCAGGCGGTTATAAACGCGCTCAACTTCGCGTTCCAGACCACAAACGGTCTTAAAGAAAGCAACGCTGTGTTCCTGACGGTAATCCGGGGTGTAGACGATAGCATCCGCGGTCTGACAACGAAGATTATGTTCGGCAATATTGCGCTCGATTTCATAAGCCGTGGAATTAAGCTCCTGACTGATACTTTTACGATGATTTTCAATCGCATCCGCCGGACTTTCCTGCGCTTCGGTATCTGCTGCCGCCAGCCGTGCTTCGGTATCGAATTCCGGCCAGACGCTGACAATATGACGCAGGGCTTCTTCTTTGCTGTCAGCAACTTCAGACGTCTGTTCCTGCTGGTCACTCAGATTTTTGCACTGTTTTTCGCTGTCATTCAGCTGTTGCTGTAAACGTCCCAGCTCACCATCGAGTTCTTTAATCTGGGCATCCAGATCATCGGCTTTCTCTTTCAGTGCATCGAACTGGCTTTCCAGCTGCGAGAAGTCAGACAGATCCACATTGCTTAATGCCTGTTCGGCCTGCTGCATCTGATACTGGGTATCCAACATCTGCTGCATCTGATCGGCAAAACTCACATGGCGCAGCAAATTAACCGCATCCAGTAATTGCTGAACCTGTTTCAGTTGGTAAGCCGCTTCGTTAGCCTGCTCAACCAGAGCCTCATATTCTGCTTTTTTCGCCGCCAGAGCGCGCTCACGGGCGCCCAGACCAAACACCAGTTCGGTATCGTCAAGGTCACAGCGATAAACCGAATAAGCACCGGAACCCAGGCCGTCTTTAGTTACACCACGACGGGTCATACGCAGCGCCTGAGCATCGGCCACCTGTTCAACCGAACCGTAACTGGCTTCGAGGTAATAACGCGCGGTAGCGTGCTCAAATTCCATTAAATGAATAATGGATTTATCGGATAATTTCAGGCGCTCACAGTCTTTTTTCGCTTTTTCGCCCTGAATAACCCGCGCCCGGCTGCCGCCCGGAATAGAACGCAGAATATGCGCAGCTTCGGCTTCAAATACCGATTCCACAATAATGCTGAAACGGGCACCACCGATATAACCTTCAATGGCACTCTGCCATTGTGGGTCGGTAATTTCCACGTAGTCGGCCAGTACGCGCGGATCAGCCTGCGGACATTCCCGACGAATCGCTTCCAGTGCCTGACGAACAAAACCCGGATAATTCAGCTGACGCGATTCCAGACTGTCGATATCCGCCTGCTTCTGTGCCATGCGGCCCTGAATCTGCTGCAGCTTCTGTTCGCGGCGATCGACCTGCTTGGCAATCTGATCGCGCAGGGAAATACCACTGCTTTCCAGTTCGGTGGAATGGAAACGCTCACGCCACTGGTTAACCAGCATCTGCTGTTGCTGGGCATCATCCAGATGCGCTTCCAGCGGCGACAGATCAACCCAGTCTTTGCCCAGCAGTTTGCGGAAATCGACCGCGCCCTGATCTTTAATCGCCAGAACCTGTTTGGCCTGATCGATAATTTTCTTTTGCCCCAGGGTTGGAATTTCCAGACCGATGGAGGTTTTCTGCAACGCGCCGTACACCAGTTCGGTAGCACGCAACGAGGCCTGTAATAACTGGTCCTGCTCAAGCAGCGGAATGGCCTGCTGCTGTAATTGTTTTTTGCCTTCGGCAATGGCTTGTTCGGCAGCGTCTTTATCCTGCAGCGCATCGATACCACGGCGCTGGGCTTCCATGCTGATCAGCTGCTCACGCAACTGCTTGCGGCGTTCCTGTGCGGTTTCCCGTTCTTTTTCCGCTTTATGCAGACGCTCACGGATGCCCTGCTGCTTTTCTTTAGCGGCCAGATACGCCCGCTGATCATTGATATAGCGGCTCTTGGCGGCGGTGTATTCCAGTACGTTGTAGTCGATCCACTGATCGATATAACGCTGTGAGGCACCTTTGGTATTGCTCAGAATGGCGATGGTTTCTGCCAGGGTATTGGCATCCGATTCCATTGCATAAATGGTTTTCATCAGATCGGATACACTGCGGATCGCATCACCCAGATCTTTGGCTTCAAGAATTTCGTTGGCAACAAAACCGTTGATGCTTTTAACCGGTTTATACGCCATAAAACGCGAGAAGGTACGCGCGGCATTCATCGCTTCGCGCTCACTCACCGCATCGGTTCGGCCACGCAGTGCTCCGTACAGACGGCGCAGATATTGTTTTTTGGTATCGTATTTTTCGATATTGCTGGCATCCATGCGCCCTTTCAGATGACCAGGCAATTTATTCAGCTCAATCACATTGCGCTGGCCGTCTTTATCGTCGTGCAGAAAATCCGACAGCGTCAGCTGTTCGGTAACGATATAAAACTGCAGATCATTCTGGCGCGCCACCGGCTGACTGCCGGCACGATCAATGGATGCACTGACACCAATAATGGCGGTAAAAGGTTCACCACTTTCACCGGCGGCACCATCGGCACCAACGGTCGGATGAAAAACCGCAGCCAGATAACCTACGGCACCGTTCGGGCGGGCATAACTGCCGTCGTCACAACCCAGCACATAAGACGCCAGAGTACGGACGTTTTTACCACGGCCACGCTGGGTCGCTTCGTCCTGACCCGGGTTGTAATGAAACAGCGTATCGTGGGCGGCGGTCATAATGGTCTGAATCGCATCGGCTGCGGTGGTTTTACCCGAGCCGTTACCGCCAGACAGTAAATTAATCGGGCCGAATTCAAATTCGGTTGCCGGAATATTGCCCCAGTTAACGTAAATAAACTTCTTTAAAAACATGACAATTATTCCCCAAACAAACTGGCAGGTTGTTTTTTACTGTCGGCTGCCTGCTCTTCTGTTTCTTCCGGCGCCTGCTCTGCGGCAGTGGCCGTTGATTCTTCAGCCATGGCTGCAGGCTCTTCGGCAGCGGTCGACACGGTATCTTCTGTTGCCACGCTATCGTCAGCGGCTTCGTCAGTAACCTCTTCAGCAGCACCTTCAAAAACACCTTCGGTCTTTTCGGCAGCCTCTTCTGCTGCAGCCTGCAAAGACTCATCAGTATCCTCAGCGCTGGCGCTTTCTGCGGTTTCACCTGCAGCAGAAGCAGCCAGCAGTTCAGCGGCATCCGCATTTTCCTGTTGCTCGTCTTCCATTAATTCCGACAGCACCTGATCGGAGACATAGCTCATAATCATTGGTCGTACACGCAGCCACATATCGCCATCGGTTAAGGTATCTTCGTTGGCAATCTGCACCAGGCGTAATTGTTTTAAGCGGCGGAACAGCGCTTTACGCTCAGTCAGGTTTTCCGGCAAGGTACGTTTCAGCAGATTTTTCATGGCAATGCTGAGCGCTTCCAGCGATACCATGACGCAGCCCTGTTCATCCACCATGCCTTCGCGCAGTGCTTTGTCATATTGCGCGCGCAGCACCAGAATCAACGCCACTTCGTTCTGATTTAAGCGGCTGCGGAATGCCTGGGCACCGCTGTTCTGCGGATCATCCACCATGCCGGGCACCTGGGCACCGGGCGGATATAAACGCACAAACTGAAAACGGCGGTCGTGCTGAATACGGATGCCCAGCAGCGACAGATAATCGCCGATTAATTCTTCCAGTCGCAGGTAGCGGTCGTACAGCTGCTGCTCAATCTGGCTTTCGTCACGGCAGACAACACCATAATCCAGCAGACGTACCAGTAATTCGGAAAAATCACGCTGGCTGAGGCCTTCTTTTTCTAACTCTTTTTCAATGATCTGCAACATATTCAGGACTCTTTCTGCACCAGCTCGAAGGTGAAGTGGTCTTTTTTCAGGAAATACGTGGCGCTGTTTTCAGCCCCGTCAGTACGCTCAGTGTCGGCCTGCTCGTCGTATTCAATGCGGAATTCAAATTCGCTGGATAAACCATCAGCGGCACCCAGCCCGATGGCATGAGCAACCGCAAGAAAATCTTTGGCATTTTCAATCGGTAATTCACGGGTAGACACTTTACGGCCACTGCCCAGATGCTTCTGCATATAGGTTTTCAGGGCCTGCTGATTCACCAGGAAGGCCTGATCCAGCACTTGCTGGATATAAATATCCTTGCGTGCATCCACATCAAAATCGCCCTGACCATCATCAACGGCGGCATCAATCATGCGACGCTGACGCGGTGCCGCAAGACGCACCTGCCCCGGATCAACCAGTGCAATCTGTGGTACGGCCATACGGTCGGCGGCTTTATCCAGCAAGGCGTTCTGCTGTTTTTCCGGCATTGCTGCCAGACGCTTACAGACCGCCAGTACATCGTTGTGCTGCTGCGACGCCAGATAACTCATCTGGCGAATAATAATATCGGCGCGCTTGGTAAAGCTTTGCAGCGCTTTGCGCAGGGCCGGCAACATAATGTCGGAGGCATTACGCAGGCGCATTTCAATGCCGTCGAGAATGGTCCAGAGCACCGACTGCCCTTCCTGAGCAATATCCGGTAATAATTCGCGCAGGCGGCGTTCGGCATTGGCTTTAAAGGCTTTATCGCGCTTGCGGATACCATTAATCAGCTGGCTGATCTGATCGCGGTGTTTTTCCACGTTATCAGCCGATAAACGTACCGACAGGTCAGGCTGGAAACGGTTTTCCATAAAGTCGAAGAAGGCTTCGCTGGCACGCTGTACCAGCAGCTGATCTTCCATTTCCCGTACCAGATCACGTTTGCGCTCTTCCAGCTCGGCGATCACATCGGTGAAGTCGCTGATGATGCGCTCGGAATATTCGTAGGCATCCAGCAGGTCGTAAATATCACCACGCTCCAGAAAAGATTCGAGCGAGTTACGGGTATTACGGGTATTACGGTGGCGGGTGCGCGCCATGCTGCGGCTTTCAGCCACAAAGGGTTCGGTAAACAACCGGCCATAACGGCTAAAGGCAAAGGTACTTTGCAGTGTTGCTTCGTCTACCTGCTTTTCGATCCAGCCATGTTCCAGCAGCTGGTTCAGCACCCAAACGGCCTGATCGCGGCTGGTGCGGAAACGGCCTTCGCTGTTGTCGTCACTGGCAGCATCATTCTGCTGCTCATCTGACAGACCTTCGTCCGCCAGCAGTGGCGCACGCACCAGTGCTTCCTGAAAGATTTCAATCAGGGTATCGCGGGCCAGAGCCTGACCGTAATCGGCACTGCTGGAGCTGTACAGGCGTTGGTACAGCTCGCGCAGGCTCTCCATCACCTGAGCACGGTACTTGCCGGTCAACGGGCGGAAAAACTGCCCTCGTTCCTGTTCAAAAAACATACAAAATGTATCTGTAAGGCGGATTAAATGACCGGCTAGATTACTGAAAGCCTGCGCCAATGACCAGCGCCGCGACACATCCCCCGCCAGCCCGCATCAGTACTGACATTATGAAGGCGCTGACGGCATTTCCCCGTGCAAACAGCCGGGGTATACTGCCGGCGTAACAACCCAGGACGCACCCATTCAGGACGCCGCCGCCATGCAGCCTCACCCGGAACAACAGCATAAAGCCACCTTCTTTCAGGTCGGTACGGAAAAACTGATCGAACTGACACTGGCTACCTTTGGCCTCTACGCGCTGTTCTGGACATACCGCAACTGGCTGCAACTGCAACGCCGTGGTGAAGCGGTTAATCCGTTGCTGCGTACACTGCTGGCTGTTGTCTATCAGTACGATCTTTATCGCCGGATTCATCAGCGTGCACGGGTTGAAAACGCTACTCCACGCTGGTCGCCTTTACGTATTTACCTGTTGTTTCTGATTTTTACGCTGGTGCCACTGTGGTTACTGGCTACCGATCATCCCTGGGGGATTCTGCTTAACCTGATGACCCTGCTGCCCAACCTGCTGGCAAATCAGAGCATCAATCAGATTCACGACAAACATCTGCATTTTTTTGCGCAGAATACTGAGCTTTCAGGCCAGAATTGGGCGGCAATTGTGGCCGGACTGGTCGGCTGGTTGACCCTGCTCACACTGGCACTCGCCTATAACCAGTAACATCTTTTATTTTCAGGATTATTCCATGGCTATAGCCAGTCGCGCGTTATTCCCTCAGCCGCTGCTCCGGTCGCTGCCGGTGATGTTTATGCTGCTGTTATTTTCTTTTACCCAGCACAGCAGTGCTCTGGCGTCGGATCCCGTACCGCACACGCCAAACGACAAAACTTCCGCTAGCCTGCCGCTGTTACCGCCGGTCTTAAACCTGAATATGCCGGGCGATTTCAGCATCGGCCGCCACAGTCAGTGGCTGGAAGATCCGCATCGCAGCCTGACGCCCGATGCCGCCATGCTGACGGACAGCTGGCAGAACAGTAAATCCGACAGTCTGAATTTTGGCTTCAGCGATTCAGCCTTCTGGTTGCGCACTCCGCTCAGCACCGGCAGCCTGGATGACTGGTACCTGTGGAACCGCTATTCCCTGCTTGATCAGGTCGATATGTACCTGTGCCCGCGCCCCTACAACAACAGCAGTGAATGTGTACACAAGCAGGCCGGTGATTTACAGCCGTTCGACATCAACCGCGATGTATCGCACCCGAACACCATTATCCACCTGCCGACCGACAAGGGGCACGACTACCTGTTGTTACTGCGCGTTGAAACCCACGGCACGTATCAGTTACCGGCCAGTCTGGTCGACAGTCAGACGCTGCATAACGAACTGCTGATGAACAACATCCTGCGTGGCGGCTACTACGCCACCATGCTGGTAATGGGCCTTTATAACCTGTTTATTTTCTTCGCTACCCGCGAGCGCAGTTACTTCTATTACTCGGCGTTTGTGCTGTCGTTCCTGTTATTTCATATGACTTATGAAGGTTCAGCCTTCCAGTTCTTCTGGCCAGAACTGCCGATGATTAATAACAGCGCGTTTCTGCTGGCGTTCTCTGTGAATCAGCTGATTCTGTGTTTCTTTGTGCCCAATTTTTTACGCCTGAAGCAACACAGCCCGGCAGCCTACCGGTTGTTCCGTGTATACACAGCAATCACGCTCGTCACCCTGCTGATGATTCCGCTGCTGCATTACGAAGTAATGGTGCCGATTAACAATCTTCTCAGCATGCTGATAACCGCATCGGCTCTTATTGTCAGCATCCGTGTCTGGATTGGCGGCGAATCAGCCGCACGCTTCTTCACCATTGCCTGGATGATGCTGATAACCGGACTGATTCTGGCCAATGCCCGCAGCCTGGGCCTGATTCCGACCAATACCTTTACTCTGTACGCCTATCAGATCGGCTCCTTTATGGAAGTCATTCTGCTGTCGCTGGCACTGGGTGAGCGTATTATGCGTCTGCAGAAAGATCAGCTGGCGGCGCGAAAAGCGATGCTGAAAAGCCAGGAGGATGCCATTCAGTATCTGCGCGACTATGAAGACCTGTATCAGAACTCACTGACCGGAAAGTTCCAGCTCGACGAAGAAGGTTTTTTCCTCAAAACCAACCCGGCCTGGCGCACCATGCTGGGTTACAGCGAGCAGAATCATTTCAGCAATGACAACCCGAGCTTTGACAGCCTGATCGCCGAAGCCTCACAGCGCCGGGCCCTGTGGCGCAAACTGCGCGACAGCGGACGTGTACAGGCTTTTGTTGTTGCCATTATCCAGCCCCTGACCGGCGAACGCCTGATGGTGTCACTGACCATCCGCAAACGCGCACCGGGCGAACGCGCCGCCTGGATTGGCTCCGGCCAGAACGTCACCGAACAGTATCAGCAGGAGCAGGAGCTGATGCACCTGCAAAAAGAAAAGACCCTCGCACTGCGCCAGCTGGTGATGGGCATTGCCCACGAAATGAATACGCCACTGGGCAATATCCGTCTGGCCGAAAGCTTCTTAACCGAGCACCACGATGACTGGAGTGCCGACGAAGCCCAGCAACAACTGCAGCAGGGGCTGGTGCATATTCACGATGGTATTGAGCGCCTCAACAGCCTTAACCAACTGATGAAAAACGCTGTGGTACTGGAAAACCAGTACGCCAGCGAAATCATCGAGCTGCGCCCATGGCTCGAACAATGGCGTAATACCAACAGCCAGCAACATCCGCAGGTAAAACTGCGTACCGGCATTCACAGCTATCTGACCGAATGGCAAACCTACCCGGAAGCCCTCGACATTATTCTTAATCAGCTGGTTGATAACTCCTGCGTGCACAACCGGGAGCAGGAAGCCGAAGGCAAACTGCAGATCAGCGTTGATTTACGCGAACGTGGTGAACATCTGGAGCTGCATTATCAGGATAATGGTAAAGGCATCGACGCCGAGCAGCGTGAAGCGATCTTTATGCCGTTCTATACCACCCAGCGCTCTTCAGCACGCAGCAAAGGTCTGGGTCTGTACCAGACGTATAATCTGCTCACCGAACTGCTGCATGGCCATATCGACTGGCCGGACGACGCCGAAGGGTTTTATCTGGTGGTGCGTTTTCCACTGCCGGCGGAACATAATGACAGCGGTGCATAGAACCTGATTTATAGAATAAAAACCGGGCAAAGACCCGGTTTTTTTATAGACATTCTCCGCCTTTCTACATCAGACAACCGCTTAATTATTGATCGCAAAATCAGCAGAACTTTATAATCAGTAACCATTCCTCTTTACGACAGGCAGTATTATGAAACCAGCACTCTCCCTTATCGCTGCATCGGTATTTCTTCTCAGCGCCTGTGGTGGGAGCAGCAGCGAAAGCAGCATTCCGGGGCTGAAGTCCGATACCAATGTTGCCCTGCTCTCTCGCGGAGCCAGCGCCAGCAGCAGCCATAACAGCAGCGATGCCAAAAACCTGATCGATGGCAACAACAATACCAGCTGGACCAGTGCATCAGGTCAAAAAATCGTGGTCGATTTTGGCAGAATAGAAAAAATTAAAAGCATTAAACTGACCCGTCAGGCAGCAAGTGCTGCAATTGGTAGCAGTCCTGACATTCTGATTGAGCTGTCCGCCAATGGCAGTAGCTACACCGCCTCCAACCTGAGCGTATTTAGCGGCGGCATTGCCTGCACCAGCCAAACTGTAACGACTACAACCATGAGCTGCACTATGGCCGAGCGCGATACCCGGTATATCCGTATTACTTCGCAGAATGGCAAAGCTTATGATTTTATAGAGCTGGAAGCTTTAGCCACCAAATAAAAAGCCAGAATAAAAGCAGAGTAACGCCGCCAGGGTAAATCAGCATTATCTGGCCATGTGCTTATAGCTGGGCTGATAAACCGCAACCATAAAAAACGCCGCATTAAGCGGCGTTTTTTTATTCAAGGACCCAAAAGTAGAAATACCTTTAAACGCCATCATGACTAGTGAAACGTATTTTTACCCAAAGATAAAAGCTTCTCTTTCGATTTCAATTCCATTTGAGATACATATTCATACGCAGCTTCCTCACTCGTTTCCTGCTGTCCCCGCAGCGATTCAAAGCGTATTGCCATATCATCATCCAATGGAAGGTCGCTTGATTCCACGTAAGAGATAAAATCCCCTGCGAGACCATACTCTTTCAGCAAAACAGCTAAATAAGCATAATCAACCCCCGAGCGAGTTGCTAACCTCCCTTCCTTTCGCCACCCATCCGCTTGTTCCAAAAGCTTCCACCCTCCCGGCAGACTGGCCAAAGAAGAAACAAAAGACTGCACAGAAACTTTCAGTTTTGTTAAAAAATCGTCAAACCCAACATTCTCAAAGCGCACCCCTCTTACAGCCGAGCAAGAGTACCCCAAGCTTTCCCAATGCCACGTACATACAACAGGAATAGCACAAAGATGAACATCACAGGCCCGTGATTTAAAATTCAGCGAAATAGACTTGAGCACATGATCATCAGCTGAGAAAATTAAGACCTGCCCAAAAACTACCGCACCAGGGTAATCAGAAGACAAAGACTTCATGACCTGATTAACAAGAGTCTTCTTAAGCATCTCCATTCCTCTAAAAGATCATTATTACGATCGATTAAAATAAAAAACCGAAAAGCCAAGTATGAAAAATACCATTAGACCAATCGATAGAATGACAAAACTTATCAATCCAACCTAATGTTTACTACAGAACAGTCAACCTTAAACCATCAACGACATATTCTTCTACAACCAGAAGCGAAAATTTCGCACCCTAACCGCTTTCTGATAGAAACTTCGAGGAAGATCAAGCTTCGGAGACATCAGGCTTGTTAAAAAAACGAACGCCCATCCTTCAGATTAAACTTAGCGTAAATAAAGTTATCGCCTCCACCCCAACCAATTCGTTCGTCAAATACAGGATAGGTCAGATTCAGATCAATACTCTCAACATCATCAGGAGATATGTAAGTTTCTACACCTCCCTGACTCCACCTCATCCAATCAAAACTTAAAAATTCAACAACACTATCTTTATTTATCAGAAAATACCGAACAAAAATAACTATCGAATCAACAGAAAAAACAATAGCCAAACACCCCATAAAAAAGAGAGCACCACCAACATCTGCATCTTTAAAAACAACCAGATAACCGACACCCAGCATTGTCGCAACCAGCATCACACCAACAAGCTGAATCAAAATAGTCTTGATCGTTATCTTATAAATCATAGCTATCCCCAACCTATCGAGAATCATCTACACCAAAAAAAAGCCAGATAAAAAGCTGAAAAAGAGAAAGATATACAAAAATCCATGTGTATGTACAACAAATACTGCGATAAATTTACAGCAAAAATCCTGATACCAATCAATTCAGACTTAGCTGACACAACACCACCAGACCATACGCAACCTTTCACACTCAGTAGCCATAAAAAAACGCCGCATTAAGCGGCGTTTTTTATTCACTGTAAATCAGGCGAATATTACAGACTGGCCGCCAGTTCGCTGGCCAGTTTGATGGCGCGTTTGGCGTCCAGTTCACCGGCAAACTCAGCACCACCCACTAAGTGCAGACCAAAGGCTTTGCTTTCGTCGGCTTTCAGGGTTTCGTGCAGTTCGTTAACCGATACCTGACCGGCACAGATCACGATGTTATCAACGTCGAGTACGCGCTGGCTGCTTTCTTCACCTTTGGTGATGGTGATGTGCAGGCCCTGCTCGTCGATCTTGTCGTAAGACACACCGCCAATCATTTCCACGCCTTTCATTTTCATCACAGCGCGGTGTACCCAACCGGTGGTTTTATTCAGGCCTTTACCCAGTGACGAAGCCTTACGCTGCATCATGTACACCTTGCGCGGTGATGGGTGAATTTCGGCTTTTTTCAGACCACCGCGGGTGCTGTTGCTTTCGTCCACGCCCCACTCTTTCATCCAGGCATCTTTATTCAGCGTGGTGGATTCACCTTCGTGGGTCAGGTATTCGCTGATATCGAAACCGATACCACCGGCACCCATAACGGCAACGCTTTTACCCAGTTGCAGTTCTTTATCCAGCACTTCCTGATAAGACACCACTTTCGGGCTGTCGATACCCGGAATATTCGGCATACGAGGTGCAACACCAGAGGCGATCACCACTTCGTCAAAACCACCGGATTTTAATTCATCGGCTGTTACGATGTGGTTCAGCTTCAGATCAATATTGTATTTTTTGATCATGGCGGTGAAGTAGCGGATGGTTTCTTTAAATTCTTCTTTGCCCGGAATTTTCGAGGCGTAGTTGAACTGACCACCGATTTCGCCACGGCCTTCAAACAGAGTGACTGCATGGCCACGCTCAGCGGCCGTAACGGCACAGGCCAGACCCGCAGGACCAGCACCGACAACGGCTACTTTCTTCGCCTGTTTAACCGGGATGTACACCAGTTTGGTTTCGTTACAGGCACGCGGGTTAACTAAGCAGGATGCACGCTTGTTTTCGAACGTGTGATCCAGACAAGCCTGGTTACAGGCGATACAGGTGTTGATTTCGTCAGCGCGGTCTTCTTCAACCTTTTTCACCCAGTACGGGTCGGCCAGTAACGGACGCGCCATCGACACCATATCGGCTTTGCCGTTGGCGATAATATCTTCAGCCGTTTCCGGCATATTAATACGGTTAGAAGCGACCACCGGAATATTCACCTGCGCTTTTACCTTGGCGGTAACATCGGCGAAGGCTGCACGCGGAACAGAGGTCACGATGGTCGGAACACGGGCTTCGTGCCAGCCAATACCGGTGTTAATGATGGTGACACCGGCTTTTTCCAGTTCTTTCGCCAGATGGATAACTTCTTCCATATCGGACGCTTCTTCCACCAGATCCAGCATCGACAGGCGGAACATGATGATGAATTTTTCGCCTACGGTCGCACGCATTTTGCGGATGACTTCCAGCGGAAAACGGATACGGTTTTCGTAAGAACCGCCCCACTCGTCGCTACGCTGGTTGGTGCGCTTGTTGATCATCTGGGTGATGAAATAACCTTCAGAACCCATCACCTCAACACCATCGTAACCGGCTTTCTGTGCCAGTTTGGCGGCACGGGCATACTGGTCGATGGTTTTATAAATCTGTTTGCTGGTCAGTTCTTTTGGCTTGAACGGTGTAATCGGCGACTTAATCGCAGAAGGCGCAACGTTCAGCGGGGTGTAACCGTAACGGCCGGCGTGCAGAATCTGCAGCAGAATTTTGGAACCGTTTTCATGCACGGCATTGGTTACTTTTTTGTGGAAAGGCACCTGCCAGCTGCTCATCATTTTGGAGCCAAACGGCAACAGGTCACCGGCACGGTTCGGAGAGAAACCACCAGTTACCAGCAGGCCAACACCACCACGGGCACGCTCGGCAAAGTATTCTGCCAGCTCACCAAAGTGCCACGGACGATCTTCCAGGCCGGTGTGCATGGAGCCCATCATCACGCGGTTTTTCAGAGTGGTGAAGCCAAGATCCAGTGGCTGCAGAATATGGGAGTACTTGCTCATGGTTGCTTTCTCACAAATCGGTTGTGTTGGCACAGGTTATTATCATCGGCTGCCGGACAAGCCGGCATCCTGTATTGCTTTATGGCGAACCAGTTTACCCGGCTTTACTGACAGGTAAATGACCAAACATAGCATATGAATGATCATTCTTAACACCAGGTACCGTAAGCCGGGCCCGAGAGCCGGACCCAGAAACCTGACTGCGGAAGCCGGGCTCTTAAGCAAGCAACCTGCTCGTCTGCAAGCTACCCGCCTGCAATCACTCGTCAGCAATCTCAATGGATGGCATCGCCTGCGCCGCAGCTGCCTGACGTGCCAGTGCTACCGCCAGACGGCGTGAAGCATGGCGGTACATCATAGAGACTTCCGAGCAATCATCCGCGGCCACCACCGGCGTACCGGCATCGGACTGCTCACGGATGTACTTGGATAACGGCAGTGAACCCAGCACCGTGGTGTTGTAGGTTTCCGCCAGACGCTCGGCACCGTCTTCACCAAAAATATGCTCGGCATGACCACACTGCGAACAGATATGCATGCTCATATTTTCAATCATACCCAGCACCGGAATATTCACTTTGCGGAACATTTCCACGCCTTTTTTGGCGTCGGCCAGGGCAATATCCTGCGGTGTGGTGACAATCACGGCGCCGGATACCGGGAATTTCTGACTCAGGGTCAGCTGAATATCACCGGTGCCCGGCGGCATATCAATAATCAGATAATCCAGCTCGCCCCACTGGGTCTGAGTCAGGATCTGCATCAGCGCCCCGGCGACCATAGGCCCGCGCCAGACCATCGGCGTGCTTTCGGTAACCAGATACGCCATCGACATGCTTTTCAGACCATGAGCTTCAATAGGTACAAACCATTTGTTGTCGATGGTTTCCGGGCGGGTGCCGTCTTCGACCCCCAGCATAATGCCCTGACTCGGGCCGTAAATATCGGCATCCAGCAGGCCGACTTTGGCGCCATCTTTGGCCAGCGCAATGGCCAGGTTAACCGCGGTGGTGGATTTACCCACCCCGCCTTTGCCGGACGCCACCGCAACAATATTTTTGACCTGGGCAATGGCTTCAACGCTGTTCTGGCTTTTGTTTTCCGCCACCGACCAGCTGATATTCACCGCCGCAGCGCTGCAGCCATCTATGTTTTCCAGCGCCGTTTGCAGCATCTGCGCGATGCCGCCTTTGAGAAATTCAGACGGGTAATCAAGATGAATATCCACCTCAACCCGGCCGCCATCAATACGTATATCACGCACGCAACCGGCGCTGAGCAGATCGGATTCCAGATAAGGATCGGTATAACCGGCCAGAGCGGCCTCAACCTGAGAACGGGAAATCTGTGACACAAGACACTCCTGCACAAAAAGGCGACAACAAAGAATGGCAGGATTTTACGCCCCGGCGGCAGAATTACCACCGCCAGAGTGTCGGGTTATTCAGTGCTGCGCTGGCGCCACTAAACCGGGCTGACCGGTACCGAGGCCAGCAGGCTGCGGGTGTAATCGTGCTGTGGTGCGGTCATTATCTGCTCGGTATCGCCCTGCTCAACGATCACGCCGTCTTTCATCACCGCCACGCGGTGCGCCAGATGCGGAATAATCGACAGGTCGTGGGTAATAAAGAGATACGACAAGCCCATTTCCTGCTGCAATTCCTGCAACAGCTGCAACACCTGACCACGAATAGAAACATCCAGCGCGCTGGTTGGCTCATCACAAATAATCAGTTCGGGCTCCACCGCAATGGCACGGGCAATCGCCAGACGCTGGCGTTGGCCGCCGGAAAACTCATGGGGAAAGCGATCCAGATGCGCGGCTTCCAGCCCGACCCGCTGCAGCAATGCCTGCAGGCGCTGTTCGCGTTTAGCGGCATCGGCCTCAACCTTCAGCGCGATCATCCCTTCGGCCAGAATATCGCGTACATTCATACGCGGATTCATCGACGAAAACGGGTCCTGAAAAATCACCTGAATGCGCTTGCGCAACGGTAAAAACTGACGCTGGCTGAGCTGATCAACGCGTTCACCAGCAAAATACAGCTCACCACCGGCCAGCGGCTCCAGACTCAAAATAGCGCGCCCGGCGGTCGATTTACCCGAACCACTTTCGCCCACCAGAGCCAGGGTTTCACCCCGGCCAATACTCAGACTGATGCCATCCACCGCTTTGGTATGGCCGACCACCCGCTGCAAAATACCTTTACGCTGGGCAAACCAGACACGCACATCCTTTAACTGCAGCAAAGGCTCGCTTTGCGCCGGAGCAGACAAAAAATGGCGGCGATCGGGTAATGAGTGAATCAGCGCACGACTGTATTCATGTTTTGGCGCGGCAAAAAATTCGCGGGCAGCGGCCTGTTCAACAATTTCACCATAGCGCATCACCGCCACACGATCGGCCATCTGTGCCACCACGCCCATATCGTGGGTAATCAACAGCACGGCCAGCTGGCGTTTGCGGCGTAATTCGTTAAGCAATTCCAGAATCTGCTTTTGGATGGTGACATCCAGTGCCGTGGTCGGTTCATCGGCAATCAGTAATTGCGGCTCGCAGGCCAGTGCAATGGCGATCACCACACGCTGCTTCTGCCCGCCGGACAACTGATGCGGATACCAGCCCAGGCGTTGCTCGGCATCGTTAATACCGACCTCGTGCAACAGACTGATGATTTTTTCGCTCAGCGCGGCACCGCTTAACCCTTTATGCAGACGCAGCACTTCGCCAATCTGCTGTTCAATAGTCTGCACCGGATTCAGCGAGCTTTGTGGCTCCTGAAATACCATAGCGGCCATACGCCCGCGTACCGAGTTCATCTGCGCTTCGGTCAGATTAAACACATCGGTTCCGGCCAGTTGCACACGGCCACTGCGAATGGCCAGCGCCTCCGGCAGCAGGCGCATTAACGCCAGCGACGTCAGCGATTTACCCGAACCACTCTCGCCTACCAAGGCCAGAATTTCTCCGGCCTGAATGCTAAAACTCACCGGTTTTACCAGCAAGCGCCCAGCCTGCTGATATTTGCCCGGTAATAATTCGATACTGAGGTTCTCGACCTGTAATAACTCCATGAACCTTTCCTCAGGCCGACCGTGGATCGAAAGCATCGCGAACCCGGTCGGAGAATAAATTCGCCGCCAGCACCAGCACAAACATCAGCACAAAGGCCGCCGCTACCGACCACCACACCACCGGATCACGGGATAACTCAGAACGTGCTTCATTAATCATATTGCCCCAACTGGCCATCGACGGATCAACACCAACGCCGATATAAGACAGCACCGCTTCGGCCAGCACAAAGACACTGAAATCCAGCACCAGAGCAATCAGAATAATATGGGTAATATTGGGCAGAATATGGCGGTAAATAATGCGGTTATGGCCAACACCAAAGGCATGAGCCGCCTGCACATAATCGAGCTGGCTGACTTTTAACGTTTCCGCGCGCAATAAACGGCACAGGCCGGTCCAGCTGGTCATACCCAAAATAAAACACAGCGCCAGGAATTTAAAATCGGCCCGTACAGCCACCAGATTAAACTGCTCCGGATGGGTTTCGATATACACATCAATCAGCAGCACCGATGCCGCAATTAACAGAATGCCCGGAATAGAACTCAGCGTGGTGTAAATATACTGCACCACATCATCGACCCAGCCTTTGAAATAACCGGCACTGATACCAAGCACAATCGCCAGCGGCAGAGTCAGCAGCGTTGCCAGGGTGCCGATTAACACCCCGGTGCGGATGGCTTTAATACTCCAGTAGAGAACATCCTGACCGACCTTATCGGTCCCCAGAATGTGATACACCTTACTCAGTTCCAGCACCCAGCAACAAGAAAGCACCAACACAGATAACGTCAGATAAATGGTTCCCCAGGGTAAGGTCCGGACACCGGCCAACCCAGATTGCAGTGAGTGCTGGCGCTTACGCCAGGCGATATGCAAACCGATAATCACCGCACTGATAAACGCGGCTACCAACAATGCTTTCATTGAACGAACAAAGATATCCATGCCATGCTCGGCCGCACTTTCAAGATGCTGTCCAGCATTCGCTAAGCGCGGAAAATCGCGATACACAACCCCGTCGTCGGTTTGCATGTTTTCTTTGGCGAAAGAATAAATTGCGAAAGGTGCCGAATAGGTTTTTTCGTCTTTATTGCGCAGTTCGGTCAGAACCACATCCAGCAGGCTGTGTACTTCCTGACTGTAATGCACTTCCTCGCTGCCTTCGGTTTTTTCCAGAGGTGCGCGGTAATGCAGAGAATCCAGCAGAGCAATCAGCAAATAAAACAGAATAACAATAAACGAGGCGACACCGGCACGGGAGTGAAACACCGTACGCCAGCGCTGACGCGCCAGCGGGTTTTTACTTAACTGGTAAAAAAACAGTCCGAGACTGGCCACCAGAATATAAATAAGCACATCGCTCCATAACACGACGGGCTTAATGCTCAGTAATTCATTCATAACAGACACTAATTCATTCATATCAGGACAGCCTTACCCGTGGATCAACCAGGGTGTAAGAAATATCCGTCAGAATCAGACCGAGGATATAAAGTACGGAACCAAGAAACACCATGCTGCGCACGATGGCAAAATCCTGCGCCTGAATGGCGTCCAGGGTGTAACTGCCAAGACCAGGGATGCCGAAGAAAGATTCAATCAGCAGGCTGCCCATAAATAACGACGGTATCACCACCACCACACTGGTGAGAATCGGGATCAGGCCGTTAGGCAGAATATGGCGGAACAATACCGCAGTTTCCGACACGCCTTTGGCGCGCGCAGTGCGCACATAATCTTTATTGGCTTCTTCCAGAAATAAGGTGCGGTACAACCGCGTACCACCACCGATACCGGCGACCACGCCGATAATCACCGGCAATATCAGAAAACGGATGGCATCGGTGCCGCCCAGATAACCGGAGATCGGTACCAGATGCCAGAGTTTGGCAAAGAAATACTGCCCGGCAAGAATATAAAACACCCCGGATATCGACAGCAGCACTACGCACAGCACCATGGCTGCGGTATCAAACACACTGGCACGGAACATCACCACAAACAGCGCGAATACAATATTGACGCTGATGCCGATAATAAAGGTCGGCAAGGCCACCGCCAGACTGGGCCACATACGCTCACTGATATCTGCCCCGATCACCCGCCCTTCATCGGATTTACCGAAATCAAACACAAACAGACGCGCTGACTTTTCAAAGAAGATGGTATCGGTCAGCAGCCCTTCGCTGTTTTCAGCGGTGTTGATAAATAAGGGTTTGTCATAACCGCGCTGCGCTTTCCATTGCTCTATGGCTTCCGCCGATACGTGTTTATCGCCCAGTTGCACCCGTGCCATCTGATCCGGTGTATTCACCATAAAGAACAGGGCAAAGGTCAGCAGGTTAACCCCCAACAGAATAGGCAGTGCGTACAGCAAACGACGGATAATATAAGCCAGCATATCAGCCCTCCTGCTCTGCAGATGTAGTATTTGTCAGCGCCGTTTGAATACGACGCTGCTGGCGACGGCGGAAGGCACGGTAACCCGGCAGCAACGTAACCAGCAGAATTCCAGCGACGACAAAAATGGGCCATAACACCGGTGCATTCCAGGCCGCTTGTGCCTGACGGCGTTGCTCTTTATCTACGGCAAAATATTTGAGCACACTCTTACTGATACCGTGAGCTTTGACATTGCGTACCCAATGGTTATTCAGCACATAAGAATGCGGATGCCAGCCGGATGCCCAGACCGCATCGCGCTGCAGAATGGCAATCATGCGGCGGATAATCTCCATACGTTGCGGCGAGTCTTCCATCAGCTGCATCTGGTCGAATAAACGGTTGTATTCAGCATTGTTATAGTTAGTGGAATTTACCCCACTGCCGCCGCTGATCACCTGACCGTTATTGCCGTACTGTAAAAACAGGAAGTTTTCGGCATCCGGATAATCGGCCAGCCAGCCCCACTGGAATAACTGGGCATTACCGGTCTGCATTTTTTCTTTAAAGCGGTTGTAATCGGTGCCACGGATATTGAGCTGGATATTCAGCTTTTTGAATTGCTTGATCATCCAGTTCTGCATAGCGCTGCCACCACTGCCACCGGTCGGGGTATCCAGATTCAGCACCAGAGGCTCACCGGTTTTTGCATGACGGCCGCCCGGGTAACCAGCTTCGGCCAATAACCGTTTGGCCTCTTCCAGCGATTTACGCTGTGGTTTGCCATCAACCCAGTCAAACACATAAGGGTTAATGCCCTCTTCGCCACTCTGATAACCGAAAATACCCGGCGGTATCGGGCTCATGGCCACTTCGCCACGGCCGTTGGCAAAAATCGAAATCATTTCCTGCTGGTCGTAAACAATGGCGATTGCCTGACGCAGCTTGCGTGCACGCTCGCGGCTTTTGGCATCCCCTTTATCGCCGACCACCGGGTCGAGCATATTAAAGGCAAGATAATAACTGCCCAGCACCACTTCTTTTTCCAGCGTTACGCCTTTCTCCGTCATTTCCGGGCTCAGACCAATACCATCGCTGCTGACGCGGATCGCCTGATCAAAGCTGTCACTGGCAATACCGGAGCGGTCGTAATAGCCCTGCATAAACTTGGTCCACAGCGGGATGGCTTCTTTTTCCAGCCGGTAAACCACTTTATCCAGTAATGGCAGCCGCTTTCCGGCATCATCCAACAAGCCAGCCTCAGCATCACCGGGCGAACCTTCAGCAGGATAATAATCGGCGCGGTAATTCGGGTTCTTCTCCAGAATAATGACTTCGTTAGGGTTGTTGCGCGTCATCATAAAAGGGCCAGTGCCCACCGGATGCCAGTTCAGCACAATGTTACGCTCGGCCAGTCCCGGCTGATGGTAAAAACGATCGACCTCCCAGGGGATGGGCGCAAAAAAGTGAAAGGCCAGCCAGTATTTAAACTGCGGATATTTGCCTTTTAAGCGGATGGTAAAATCGTAACGCCCCAGAGCCTCAACACCGGCCATGCTGAGTTGGCGTAAATCCAGCCAGGTCTGCTTGCCTTCTTCTTCCAGTGCTTTACGCGTATCGCTCGCAATCTGGCTGAACTCCGTCATGCCCACAATATAATCGCTGAGCAATGCGCGTACCGGAGACAGCAGTTTAGGGTCGGCCAGACGTTTAACCTGATACACATAATCTTCTGCCACCAGTTCACGGCTGCCCTGCTCAGTAAAGTCGTCCAGTGTGCGGTATTGCTCTGATTCGGCGGCCGAGGCAAACAGATAAAGTGACTCACCCCTGTCGTTCAGGGCAAAGGCCGGATGCGGCTGATAGCGGATGCCGGGTTGCAACTGAAAATGGTAGGTAGAAAAGGCAATGTTTTCACTGTTGGCATCCACCTCATTGCCAGCGGCATCACTGTAACGGATATCCGGCATCGCCGTCAGGGTATTGGGGATCAGCTCGTAAGGACGTTTAAGGTAGTCGTAAGCCAGAGGCGGCTCGTAGATCTGGTCAATAAAGCGTGATTCATCCGAACTGTAAGAGCGGGCCGGATCAAGGTATTTGGGACGTTCGGAAAAACTGGAATAGAGAATATTGGCGCTGGCTTCGGATTCCGGATGCGGATTATTCCAGGCCTGATCGCTGCACCCCGCCAGTAACAGCGCGCCTGCCAGCCATAGACCTGCGCTTACAGCTTTCAACCAGCCAGCCTTTTGCAAACCAGCCTGCAGACGACCAGTAAACCCGTCGCAGCGGCGCATCTTCCCCAAAACAACAGTGTTCATCAGCAGCTATCCATTACAACTCCGGCAGTCAGCCCCTCACTGCGGCTCCCTCTTACAGCGAGGGCGACCTGAGAGCAGCTGGCACAACGCCAGTCCGATGCAGAGATTTATTATTGTGTTTGCCTGCCCCAACACCTCAGAGGCAGACTGATATGACAGCAGAGTGTGCCAACATTTCCCGCCGGTGCAAGCTTTCCTCATTCAGGATATGTCAGTGTCCGCTGTGTCGGATGCTCTGGTGGTTATATTTTATACAGAAGGGCCGATCAGGCCGCTTTGACGGGTTACATAACAGAGATTAGACGCATTATCAGCACAGGCGTCCTTATTTACTCTAAGAACTATAACGTCTGCAAGCACAGGCGAGTGAAGCGAGTCCAACACAGCCTGCCATGCAATTGCGTCTTGCTTTGTTATACATTTCTTAACCCGACGATCAGACCTAAGATATACCCGAATGCAACAATTGGGACAAACAATAGAACACCAATAGTAAGCGTGATCTTTTTATAGGGTGATTCTGATTCACGTCTATATTCCATAACACCTTTAATCATATGTGTTATTTGATACATAAAACCAAGAATCAACATTATAAAAATTGCATATCCAAAAAAATGCCCAATTGAAGGGTAATAAAAGGCAAGAATAAAAATACAGACAAATGATAATTCTATAGACTCGGCGATGAAATCGAACCAACTTTCAAAGCTCTTTATCTGTTCAAAAGTATGCATTGCAATCAAAATGATCAGGTATATGTAGGCCCACCACGACATTAGATTTCCTCACTACTATCGGCGTAACGCCAGGCTTTGCGGCGAGCCCGAGCTATTGTCGCGGTTCAAAGTTGATACCAGGCCTATTGAGGACTAGTTACTTTTTCAATTTTCAACACCAGGCCTTTAGCCATATAAATACGTAAGTTGCTACCGACTTCATTTTTAAGTGAAGGCAATTCTGGTTGTATTGTCCTTTGCCCTACTGGCAAATTGTCATCCCAAAGTCGCTTATTACCGATTTTGAAAACTTCTACCGTAGCCTCACCTAACCTTCCCTTGTGTGATTCAATTACGCCGGAATAAACCTGATAACTGTGCAGCCTGTATGCTTCAATTGCATCAATGTGAATTCTATAACTGAGCCCAAAAGCAGCAACACACCACGAAAAAGAGAAGAAGAAGCAAGTCTTTCCAATTAACTTTAGATTCTGGGCATGAATTATCGGCATTTTCCATAAAGCTAAGCCCACAACCAAGAAAAGTACCCCCGGAACGGCAAACCTCCAACCTGAAAATCCGTGCTCTGTAATGTCATAAATGCTTGTATAAATTTCCATAGTTCCAGTACGACTAACAGATTATCAGTATGCGTGCGCATTTATTCCGGGCGACTCCTTCGAGAAACCCCGCATAATTTATTGACCCAGCTGAGGAATCGTCCATAACTCAAAAATCCCTTCCAGAAAAGCGCGCATGCCTGTTAATTCCGGTTTTCTGTGCGGCTAACTTTACACTTCAGCTTGTAAACCGAAGCGCAATCTATTGATTCATTTGGCATTTACGTTACTACCCTCTGGCAAAACGGGCAAGCACGAATGCAAAGCGTGCAAATATCGCGGCTGAAAGCCGCTCCCACACCGTGCTTGCCGGGTAACTTGAATCTTCTGATTTTGTCGCGGATAAGATCCGCCCCCATACTCTGCCTTTCGCCTCAAAATAACCATCCGGTTATATCCTTGACCCGTATCAGTACCTTCCCCTAACAGCCCGCTATCATCCCCGGCAGGCATGCCAATAAGGCGGCCGTTACAAGCCATAGACGTAACAACCACTAAGCTTATTCCAAACGGTGCTTAGAACCAAAAAAAACCTTCTTGTCCGAAATAACACAGTTTTGGGATAATGCGCGCCCATTTTTTAATATCGACGGTACACATGTGCTGCGGAGCCATTGATGACTGACTATCTGCTGATTCTGGTAAGCACCATTCTGGTCAACAACTTCGTGCTGGTGCAGTTCCTCGGTCTCTGCCCTTTTATGGGTGTATCCAACAAGCTGGAAACCGCCATCGGCATGGGCGCGGCCACCACCTTCGTGCTGACGCTGGCATCGGTGTGCAGCTATCTGGTGTACACCTACCTGCTGATTCCGCTGGATCTGGCCTACCTGAAAACCATCAGCTTTATCATGGTGATTGCCGTGGTGGTGGGCTTTACCGAGATGGCCATCCGCAAAACCAGCCCGCTGCTGTACCGCGTGCTGGGTATCTTTCTACCGCTGATTACCACCAACTGCGCGGTACTGGGTGTGGCCCTGCTGAATATCAAACGCGACAACAGCCTGGTCGAATCCATTCTTTATGGCTTTGGTGCTGCGGTGGGTTTCTCACTGGTGATGGTGCTGTTCGCCGCCCTGCGTGAACGTGTGGCGGTGGCCGACGTGCCTAAGCCTTTTCAGGGCTCTGCCATCGCTATGCTCACTGCCGGATTAATGTCGCTGGCGTTCTTAGGCTTTACCGGTCTGGTCAGTATTTAGGAGTTTTCATGTCAGCTGCACTCTGGACCATTGTTATTGCGGTCGGCCTGCTGGCCGTTCTGGCGGTTATTTTTGGTGCCGTTCTGGGTTTTGCCGCCATCCGTTTTAAAGTGGAAGGCAACCCGATTGTCGATCAGATCAACAACCTGCTGCCGCAGACCCAGTGTGGTCAGTGCGGCTATCCGGGTTGTAAGCCCTACGCCGAAGCCATTGCCGGCGGTGAAAAAATCAACAAATGCCCACCCGGCGGCGAAGGCACGATTCAGTCTTTGGCCGACCTGCTCGGCGTAGAACCTGAGCCGCTGGACGCCGAACACGGCGCCGAAAAAGCCATACCCACCGTTGCCTTTATCCGTGAAGACGAGTGCATTGGCTGCACCAAGTGCATTCAGGCCTGCCCGGTCGATGCCATTCTCGGCGCCGCCAAGCAGATGCATACCGTCATCGCCGATGAATGCACCGGCTGCGACCTGTGTGTGGAGCCCTGCCCGGTCGACTGTATCGATATGATTCCGGTCAGCGTCGATAAATCCAACTGGTACTGGCAGGCCCCGACCTCAGGCGTTGAACTCATTGCCACCGACCGTCATCACCACCTGGCCGGAGACGCCGCATGACCAACCTGATTCGCCTGCACAATTTTGATGGCGGTATTCATCCGGCAGAAAACAAAGCCCAGTCCACCGCCACGCCGGTACAGCAGGCCAGCCTGCCAGCCGAACTGGTACTGCCGCTGCACCAGCATATTGGTGCCGCCGCCAAGCCACTTGTAAAAGCCGGTGACCAGGTATTAAAAGGCCAGTTGATTGCCGCCGCCGATGGTTTTGTCTCGGTGCCGCTGCACGCGCCAACCTCAGGCATCGTCGCCGCCGTTGAACCGCGCGCCGTGCCGCACGCTTCCGGCCTGCAGGAAGACTGCATCGTGATTATTCCTGATGGTGCCGAGCGCTGGATTGAACACCAGAGCTTGTATCAGCAACTGGGCCTTGAGCATCTGAGCGATATCAGTCCGCGCCAGCTGACCGAGCATATCCGCCAGTGCGGTATTGCCGGTATGGGCGGCGCCGGTTTCCCCACGGCCGTTAAACTGAGCACCGGCCAGCGCGAGATTCACACCCTGATTCTGAACGGCGCCGAGTGTGAGCCTTACATCACCGCCGATGACATGCTGATGCGTGAGCGTGCGTCTGAGGTCATTCAGGGCGCACAGATTCTGCTGCATATTGTTGGCGCCAAAGGCTGCATGATCGGCGTTGAAGACAACAAACCGCAAGCCATTGCCGCCCTGAATGCCGCCCTGGTTGAGCTGGGTGAAGAGCACCATATCGACGTGGTGACCATCCCCACCAAATACCCGTCCGGTGGTGAAAAACAGCTGATCAAAATTTTAACCGGCGAAGAAGTCCCGGCCGGTGGCATTCCTGCCGACCTCGGTCTGGTCTGTCAGAACGTCGGCACCGCGGCCGCCATTTACCGCGCCGTTGCCTTTGGCGAGCCACTGATTTCACGCATCACCACCTTAACCGGCGATGCGATGCAGCAACCCGGCAACTGGGAAGTCTTAATCGGCACCCCGGTCAGCCACCTGCTGCAACTGGCCGGCTATCAGCCACAAAAGCGCGAACGCGTGATTATGGGTGGGCCGATGATGGGCTTTGCCCTGCCCGGTCTGGATCTGCCGATCACCAAAACCAGCAACTGTCTGCTGGCACCGACCGAAAAAGAATTACCGCCCAACGATATCGCCATGGCCTGCATTCGTTGTGGCATGTGCGCCGATGCCTGTCCGGCCGACCTGCTGCCTCAGCAGCTGTACTGGTTCAGCAAGAGTCAGGAGTTCGACAAAGCCGAACAGCACAATATTTTTGACTGCATCGAATGCGGCGCCTGCTCTTATGTGTGCCCGAGCCATATTCCGCTGGTGCAGTATTACCGTTACGCCAAAGGCGCCATCCGCGAAGAACGCGCAGCCCAGGCCAAGGCCGAACGCGCGCGCCAGCGCTTTGAAGAGCGTCTGGCCCGTCAGGAACGCGAAGTCGCCGAAAAAGAAGCCAAGCGTAAAGCCCGTGCCGAAGCGGCGGCCAAAGCTCAGGCGGCCAAGCCTGCCGTCGCCGCAGACAGCGCAGCCGCTACAAGCAACACACCTGCAGCTGACGGCAACGCCGAGCTGGAAAAACTGCAGAAGCAGTTCGATGCCGCGCAAAGCGCACTGGCGAAAACCAAAGAAAAACTCGAAGCGGCCCGTGCCGATGAAAGCATGGCCGACAAAGTGCCATTATTTGAAAGCGCGCTGAACAAGACTCAGGACAAAATCAAAGACCTGGCCAAACAGCTTGCGGCCGCGAAAAAAGCCGCCAAAGCCGCACCGGCAGCTGCAACAACCGACACCGACAAAGGCGACCCGAATTCGCCGGAGCGCTTAAAGCGTAAATGGGAAACCGCCCAGGCACGACTGGATACCGCGCTGAAGCGTCTGGCCGAAGCCAAAGAACAGGGGCTGGATACCGTTGACGCGCTGCAGACCGGTGTTGATAAACAGCAGGAACGGGTGAATGAAGCCAAAGCGGCTTACGATGCCTCTGTCGCTGATGGCGCTGCTGCTGGCAACTCTGATGGCAGTGCAGATGGCAGTGCGGATGGCAGTGCGGCTGAAAGCAGCGCCGTGAACAATAACGCCGCCGATCAGGCCGCCAATATCGACGCGCTGAACAAGAAGATCCTTGCCCAGCAAGACCGGGTGGCAAAAATGCAGGAGCGTCTGGATATGGCCAAAGCCGAAGGGCTGGACACCGTGGATGCCCTGACGCTCGGCGTACAGAAACAGCAGGATAAACTATTGCAACTGCAACAGGAGCTGGCCGCCCTTGCGCCGGCCGGCACAACATCGAACGAGGCGTCCTGACCATGGGTTTGCTGACCTTATCTTCACCCCACACCCACGGCCCGAACAGCACCAGCAAGGTGATGGCGACGGTGATTCTTGCCACCCTGCCGGGTCTGGCAGTGATTACCGCCCTGTTTGGCTGGGGCACCTTTATTAATGTGCTGCTCGCCAGTGCCACCGCGGTTGCGAGCGAAGCGGCCATTCTCAGTATCCGTAAGCGCCCGCTGGCGTTTTTCCTGAAAGACAACACCGCGCTGTTAACCGGTGCGCTGATTGGTCTGGCCCTGCCACCATTTGCCCCCTTCTGGATTACGCTGGTTGCCACGGCCTTTGCCATCGTCTTTGCCAAGCAGCTGTATGGCGGCATGGGCAACAATCCGTTTAATCCGGCGATGGTCGGTTATGCGCTGGTGCTGGTGTCGTTCCCGGTGCAGATGACCACCAGCTGGGCGCTGTCAACGCAGATGTCCGGTCAGGCGACACTGGGCTTTGCCGATACCCTGCAGGTAATTTTTGCCGGTTCCGCCAGCCTGGCCGATGGTTTCAGTGGCGCTACGCCGCTGGATGCTTACAAGCATCTGATTGCCAAAGGCACCGCCGACAGCGTGCTGGCCGAAGCCACCTTTAACGGCTGGCTGAACGGCGGCTGGGAATGGGTCAACCTGGCGTTTCTCGCCGGTGGTCTGGTGCTGATCTGGCGCCGCATTATCAGCTGGCATATTCCGCTGGCCATGCTGGTATCACTCAGTCTGTGCTCGCTGATGCTGGGCTGGGATGAAGATATGTACACCCCGCTGTCGCTGCATCTGCTCAGTGGTGCCACCATGCTGGGGGCCTTCTTTATTGCCACCGACCCGGTGTCAGCTTCCACCACGCCACGCGGCAAACTGATTTACGGTGCCGGTATCGGTATTCTGCTGTACGTAATCCGCACCTGGGGGGCTTACCCGGATGCCGTGGCCTTTGCCGTGCTGCTGATGAACTTTGCTGCCCCCTTTATTGATGCCTACACCCAGCCGCGGACCTATGGTCACGCCAAAGCCAAACGCGGCCTGCCGCCAAAACAACGCTGAGGAGCGGCCATGAACGATTTACTGCAATCTATCCGTCGCAATGCCATTGGTCTCGGCCTGTTTGCCATGGTCACCGCCGGAGCCATCGCGGTGGCGCAGGTCGGCACCAAAGAGCGTATCGAGCACAATATCCGTATGGCTCAGGCCAAAGCGCTGAATGAAATTGTGCCGGCCGGCAGCTACGACAACGACCTGCTGACCGATGTGATCGCCGTCGATAAACGCTTTAACCAGCAGTTGCTTGGCCCCTTGCCGGACGATGCCCAGATTCATCTGGCGCGCACCAATGGCCGGGTTAACACCGTGATTCTGCCAGTGGTTGCTCCGGATGGTTACACCACCCAGATTGCTGTACTGGTTGGCGTACACGCCGACGGCAGCATTGCCGGTGTGCGGATTATTGAGCACAAAGAAACACCGGGACTGGGCGATAAAATCGACCGTAAAAAATCCGACTGGGTACTGGGCTTTAACGATAAAAGCCTGAATAACCCGAAAGCAGAACGCTGGGCGGTAAAAAAAGACGGTGGCGATTTTGACCAGTTTACCGGCGCGACCATTACCCCGAGAGCGGTTGTTAAAGCGGTAAAACTGGCGCTGAAATTTTTTGAATTACATAAAAACGAACTGCTGGGACAACGTCTGACCGAACCACAATCAGTGTCCGGCCAGTTACCCCAGCGTTCAGGCAGCGGAGAATAATGATGGCAACGAAATCCCTGCGCGACATCAGCCTCGACGGCTTATGGCATAACAACCCCGCTCTGGTGCAGCTTTTGGGCCTGTGCCCGTTGCTGGCGGTGACCGGCTCAGTGGTGAACGCCCTCGGTTTGGGTCTGGCGACTATGATGGTGCTGGTAGGCTCGAATTTTTCTGTGTCCTTAATCCGCAACCACGTACCCGATGCCGTGCGTCTGCCCGCCTTTGTGATGATTATTGCCTCCTTTACCACAGTCGCAGAGCTGGTAATGCAGGCATTCACTTACGAGTTATACGAAGTGCTGGGTATCTTTATTCCGCTGATCGTTACCAACTGCGCCATTCTTGGCCGTGCCGATGCCTTTGCCTGTAAAAACCCGATTATTCCGTCGGTGGTTGACGGTTTTACCATGGCGCTGGGCTTTACCATCGTGCTGATTATTCTCGGCGCGATGCGTGAAATTCTCGGCCAGGGCGTGATTTTCTCCGATATGCAGTTACTGTTCGGCCCGGCCGCCGCCAGCTGGAAAATTGAGCTGGTAAAAGACTACCCCGACTTTTTATTCGCCATTCTGCCACCCGGGGCTTTTATGGCGATGGGTCTGTTAATTGCGCTGAAAAATATCATCGACGATAAGCTGAAAGAAAAAGCCGAAGCGCAGAAAGCACCGGTTGAAGCCGGCAGTAAGCGGGTGCGGGTGACTGGTAAAATCAGCTGAGAACGACTGAACATAAAACAATAAAAAACACCGCTACGCCGGTGTTTTTTATTGCCCATTATTATTCCGCCAATACTCTGCACAGCAGTTTCTCGTTCCTACGCTCTGCGTGGGAATGCAACTGTGCCAGCAAGGGGCTACCACGCAGAGCGTGGGAGCCAGGTGAAAACACCGCAATGGCGGTGTTTTTTTATGCTTTCTCGTTCCTTTCTCCTCCCTACGCTCTGCGTGGGAATGCAACTGTGCCAGCAAGGGGCTACCACGCTGAGCGTGGGAGCCAGGTGAAATGCTCTGCACAGCAGTGTTGTTTAAAACGACATCCCCTCACACTCACCTTCCGGCCAGGAAGCCTGCTGCATGGGTAAGAATTCATCCTCACTCACGGCTCCATACAACAGATCACTGAAAAACGCGGTATGCAGCCACAACTGCTCCTGCTGCCAGCGTAAACCACCGGGCAGAACAATAGCATCCTGCAACGCCAGCCACTGGCATTCGCCGTCTTCATAAACCTGAAGCTCCATGCTCTGGCCCTGAAGCCTTATATAAACCCGGGTTTGTTCAGAACTCTGTAGCTGCCAGACGCCCTGAAACTGCTCGCGCAGGAGTGCCAGCGGCAGGTTACTGTTCCAGTGCTCGGCCGCATTCAGACGCCAGATAACCTCTGGTGAGCTCTGCCTCTCAGAATTGTTGCGCAACCGCCCATTCAGCTGGCGTATAACCCGGCCGTACTGGCGCATCGTCAGCTTAAAACGGACACCGGCAGCATCAACAGCCTCCTCTGCCGCTTCGGCAACAAGCTGCAGCGCAATACGGTAATCACCCGGCGCCAGCTGATGGTCGATATGCAACCGCTGACGTACCGCGGAGTGCTCACTGGCATCAGTCTGCTCCAGCCAGACAGGAAGGGTTTCGCCAAAGGGATGGGTCGGGCGGATGATTTCACCGGAAGGTGCCATCAGCCACAGCTCGGAAGCGGTACTGCCCTGCCAGGACAATTCGATGGTCACAGCCTCATCATGCCCGGTAACAGAAGTACTGACAGCGGTCGCAAGAACACTGACACTCAGCAGTAAAAACAGGCAGCCAAGACAGGCCGAACGGTAATATCGCAGGCTAATCAATCGCACAGGTCACTCCTTTGCCGGTACGAAAAACTCTTGCCGAACTTAGCGTGCCAGCGCGGTGGCCGCTATTGGCTGCGATTAATTTCAACCAATATTCCTAAGCCTGCCTTAATGGCAGGCTTAATGGCCACCCAATGACGGTCTGACAGCAACGCACCATCAGACAGCCAGGGCAAAGCCCGCCGTACTGGGCAGGCCGCACGATTCCGGTATAATGCCGCCCGCCTTATTGCCGCTCACGGCAACAGGCTTTGATATTTGACCGTACTTTTCACCCCTGCACCGGATTTACGTTCCGGCCAGCCGAGGACAATATGAACACTCCTGCTACAAGCCCTTACGTCGTTTGTGCGATGTATAAATTCGTTACCCTGGATAACTTCGAAGACCTGCGCCAGCCACTGCTGGATGAAATGCTGCGTCTGGATGTAAAAGGCACCCTGTTACTGGCCGCCGAAGGCATTAACGGTACCGTGGCCGGTTCGCGTGAAGGCATCGACGCCCTGCTCGATTACCTGCGCCGTGATGAACGCCTGAAAGACATCGATCATAAAGAATCCTACGACGATGACATGCCGTTTTACCGCACTAAGGTAAAACTGAAAAAAGAAATCGTAACCCTGGGTGTTGAAGGCATCGACCCGAAACGCGTGGTGGGTACTTACGTAAAACCAGCCGACTGGAACGCCCTGATTTCTGATCCGGACGTGGTGCTTGTCGATACCCGTAACGACTACGAAGTGGAAATCGGTACTTTTAAGGGCGCCCTCGACCCGCGCACCAAAACCTTCCGCGAATTTCCGCAATACGTGAAAGAAAATCTCGACCCGGAGAAAAACAAAAAGGTTGCGATGTTCTGTACCGGCGGTATCCGCTGCGAAAAATCCACTGCGTATTTAAAAGAGCAGGGTTTTGAAGAGGTGTATCACCTCGAAGGCGGCATCCTGAAATATCTGGAAGAAATTCCGCAGGAAGAATCCCTGTGGGAAGGCGAATGCTTTGTGTTCGACAACCGCGTCACGGTGAATCATCAGCTGGAAAAAGGCGATTACGACCAATGTCACGCCTGTCGCCGACCAATTACCGAAGCCGATAAAGAACACGAGCATTATGTGCCCGGTGTCAGCTGCCATCACTGCCATGACGAGTTCGACGACGCTCAGCGCGAACGTTTCCGTCAGCGTGAACTGCAGATGCAATTAGCCAGACAACGTGGCGAAGAGCACCTCGGCAATGATCTGGCCTCCGTTATTGAAAAGCGCCGCCAGGAAAAACTGGCCTTAAAAGAACAGCAGCGTAAGCGCAGCTGATTCCCTTGCGGGCCTGTTTATTGTGATAAACAGGCTCTGCATTCTCTCCTTTCCTGCAATTTTTCCCGCTATAAATCCCGCCCGGTCCTCCGCTAAGCACTCCTGCTGAAGATGTCTGCCGATTTACTTTTCCCGCGGATTACTCTGTTCCTCGGGGCAATCATTGAGCCAGCCCGGAAATCCAGCTAATTTCAGGCCTCGACAAAAAGCACACAGCGATAGCGACTGACCAGACTCCGCTCAGGGAATACATAATGAAAATAATAAAGATGCCGCAAGGGTTGCACGAAGTATTTGGTGAACAGCAATCAGCCGCCGAAATAGTTGCCACGCTGATGTTTGCACTGGCCGGCAGTGCTGTCATGTATTTTGGCCTGTACCAGCCAACACATCCCGGAGTTACCTGGATGACCGTGCTTGGAATGCTTCTGGTGGCCGATGTTTTCGCCGGTTGTGTCGCTAACTTTACCCACGGCACTAACCGTTTTTACGCCGGGCGCCCAAAAGGCCGGCTGATTTTTATTCTGATTCATGTACACATACTGGCCATCGCCTGGCTTCTGGGAGCGCCATTTGAATACGCATTACTCACCTGGATATACACCATCGCAGCCGCTCTGATTATTAACCAGCTGCAGGGACATAAACTGCAGACCTTTTTTGGGGCCTTTTTAATGTGTATCGGTCTGTTAGTGCTGATTGCCCTGCCAATACCGGCCTGGTTTCTGCTGTGCTGCGTATTTTTTATGGTGAAGGTGGTGTTCAGTTTTGCGGTTAATCATTACCCGCAGTAACGCGCAAAAAAAGGGCAGAGGTAGCGTTCACCACCTCTGCCCAAAGCGTCTGATTTTTTTGGCCTTTAACCGGCTCAGGCCAGCCTGTTTATTCAGGCCTGCTCGGTTACCTTAACCTCAGTACGCAATTGCACGGCAACAGCCACCATGGCTTCCAGCGCCGGAATCACTTCTTCCCAGCGGCGGGTTTTCAGGCCGCAGTCCGGGTTCACCCAAAGATTTTCCGCAGCAACAACATCGAGCGAGTCACGCAGAATAGTCAGCATCGCGTCAGTGGCCGGAATATTCGGACTGTGAATATCGTAAACCCCCGGGCCAATGCCATTGTTGTACGGCGAGCTTTTAAGGGTTGCGAGTAATTTACTGGCCGAGCGCGCGGTTTCCAGCGTAATGACGTCAGCGTCCATGCCCTGAATCGCCGGCAGAATATCGTCAAAGTCGGCATAACACATATGGGTATGAATCTGGGTGGCGGCAGCCACACCGGTCACACTGAAACGGAAGCTGTTCACCGCCCATTGCAGATACTGCTTATGCGCCGCTTTACGCAGTGGCAGGCCCTCACGCAGCGCCGGTTCATCCACCTGAATAATACGGATACCGGCACGTTCCAGATCCTGCACTTCGTCACGCAACACCGCCGCCAGCTGATAAGCCGTAGCTGACCAGGGCTGGTCATCGCGCACAAATGCCCATTTTAAAATAGTGACCGGACCGGTGAGCATGCCTTTCATGCGCTTATCGGTCTGGCTCTGGGCAAATTCGCTCCAGCGCACGGTCATTGGCTGCGGACGTTCAATATCGCCATAAATAATCGGCGGTTTAACGCAACGCGAACCATAACTCTGTACCCAGCCGTTGGCCGATACTGCAATGCCCTCCAGCTGCTCGCCGAAATATTCCACCATGTCGTTGCGTTCGGCTTCGCCGTGTACCAGAACATCCAGACCAATCTGTTCCTGCACCCGGATGGCATGCACGATTTCGGCTTTTAAACCATCTTCATATTCTGCCAGCGTCAGCTCGCCCTGTTTAAAACGACGACGTAACTGGCGGATTCCACTGGTCTGCGGAAAAGAACCAATAGTGGTGGTCGGGAACAGCGGTAATTGCAGTAATTCCTGCTGTAATGCCGCGCGCTCGTTAAAAGGTAAATCGCGCTGCCAGTCGAACGCTGCAGCATCGGCGGCCCGTTGTTTTACCGTGGCTTTATGTACCGCGGTTGAGGTACGGCGCGCCTGAATGGCATCGGCCTGTGCCTGCCAGGCGGCAGAGCTGAGCACGTCGCTGTTATTTAATGCATTGCGCAGCAATACGCCCTCTTCCAGTTTTTGCTGAGCAAACGCCAGCCACTGGCCAACGCCATCCGACAGCTGATATTCACCGGCGGCGTCATAGGGTACATGCAACAATGAACAGGAAGTGCCCAGCCATAAACGCTCGCCCAGTTGCTGCTTGGCTTCCAGCAAAGATTCACGGATCGCATTTAAATCGGAACGCCAGATATTGCGCCCATCAATAACGCCCAGCGACAGCACTTTATAAGGCCCGATACGATCAAGCGCCGGTGTCAGCTGTTCCGGTGCACTGACCAGATCCAGATGCACACCCTGCACCGGCAGATTCAGCGCCAGGCTGAGGTTGTCTTCCAGACCATTAAAATAGGTAGTCAGCAGCAGATTCAGGCCATTATTACGCAGGGTGTGATACGCCGGTTCAAACGCCTGCGCCCAGTCCGACGGTAAATCGAGGGCTAAAATCGGCTCATCCAGTTGCAGCCAGTCGATGCCTTCGGCTTTTAACAGGGCAAATAATTCGGAATACAGCGGCAGTAATTTAGCCAGCAGGTTCAGGCGATTGCTGTTATCCAGACTTTTGCCCAGATACAGATAACTCAGAGGCCCCAGTACCACGGCTTTTACTTTCGGATACACCGCCCGCGCGGCACGGATTTCTTCCAGCAGTAATTCCGGTTGCAGGCGGAATTCATCCTCTGCCCGACACTCAGGCACCAGATAGTGATAGTTGGTATCGAACCATTTGGTCATTTCGCTGGCATGGCTGGTACAGCCACAAGGGGTACGGCCACGGGCCGCCAGAAACAGCTGGTTCAGCGCATCGTCGCCATGGCGCGCGCGCTCCGGCAGATGGCCAAACAGATAGCTGGTATTGAGCACATGGTCGTAAAGGGCAAAGTCACCAGCGGTAATAAAATCGGCGCCCGCCTGCAGCTGACGTTGCCAGTTCGCCAGACGCTGGGTATGTGCCACATCCAGCAGTTCCTGCTGTGTGCTGTTACCGGCCCAGAACGATTCCAGCGCCCATTTGAGTTCGCGTTGCTGACCGACGCGCGGAAAGCCGAGAGTATGAAAAAGTGTCATCGTAATATCTCAATGATTGAATGATTTTCACATTCTGGCCAAATTCAATCATGAGATAAAACGATGATTTCTAATACAAAGTTGAATTTATTTAATAGATAAACTCATCAGTGTCTCAGTCGCGCGCGCTCAAACACTGATATCCGTCCGGCATTTTACGCATCACCAGCAGCACCTGGCCGACATGAATCCCCCATTTGCTCATACGGGTTTCGTTAATTACCACGCCGTCGGCGACCTGAAACATCCAGTCATCCATATCCAGGTCGATGGTATCGCCGGGCTTGCCATAACGCAGGGTGTAGGCCATCTGAATGCTGTTACCGGCATGCTTCATGGTGGTCGGCTGCGGCACATCCGTGGCGCTGGCGTGATACCCGCCGGTGCTATTGGGCGTCAGCGTCCAGACGCGGGTTTCCTCGACAGCGGAGGCACCGGGTTCATCATAGAAGTAAAAAACTTCATCAAGAGTGCCGGTTTCAGAACCGTTACCCTGATCTTCCCAGCTGGCAAGAATACGGGCATTAAACTGGCGGATCTGCTTGCCGGAGCGGTCACGCACCACCCCGTCGGCACAGATGGTGCCATCAAAAAAGGTGCGCGGATCAAGCAGCGGAGCGCGCCCGGCGTACTCATCGACCTGCACGCCGGCACAGCCTGTTAACAGCGCACTGGCTGCCAGCAGCAGAGCGGCGGGAAACAGTCCGCGGGAAGCTACAACGGGTCTGGACTCGGATAAATTCATAAAGCCTCCATAAAACCTATACAAATTACTGTACAGAATTATACAAAGAAGCATTGGTAGCAATAGCTCAATTCTGTTGCGGCTGATAAAAAACCCAGTAGACTGGCGCTCAACATAGTCTGTCAAAGCGCTTTCTATCATGCCCCGCCTCGAAATCTTCGCCGAAGATCATATGCAGTATGCCTATGGCATTTACCTTTTTACCGCGAAACACCCTTTGGTCCGCAAACTGAAAAAAGTGGCTAAGCCAAGCGTCCACGGCCATAAAACCTGGTCGTCCAGTTTTCTTTTGATGGACTGGCTGAGCAGCAACCCGCTGGCGAAAAACACCCGGGTACTGGAGCTTGGCTGTGGCTGGGGGCCGGCGGCGGTCTATTGTGCCAGCCAGCAACAGGCCAAAGTGACCGGTCTGGATGTCGATGACAGCGTATTTCCGTATCTGGATATGGTGGCTGCCGCAAACGATGCCAAAGTGCGTCCGTTACACGCATCCTTTAACGATATGAAAGGTCAGAATCTGGCGAAATTCGATTGTATTATCGGTGCCGATATCTGTTTCTGGGATGAAATGGTCAGCGATTTACTGCGCCTGTTTAAACGCGCAAAAAAAGCCGGCGTTAAACAGATTATTCTGGCCGATCCGGGGCGTTCAACCTTCGATGAGTTAACCAATCGTTGTGAAAAACTCTGGCCTGCGGCCTTTACCTACGAGCATTGGTTTGCCCTAGAACCGAACCGTTTTGAAGGACGGTTGATGATTCTGGATTTCACCAGGCTTCCGGTATAAAAACCTGCTTTTAAAAAAACGCCGCACTAATCTGGCTAGGGCCTGTTAACACTAATTAAACAGGCCTGTTATCGGCTAAAAAATTCTCAAACAAGGCGCTGAGAGTGTGGCCTAACGGGTTAAGCGAACGAACAGCAACGCAGGATGAGGGATTTTTAGCCATAACCCTTCGGGCTGAGGCCAGTTTTCCTCATTAACGTCGTCGTTCGTCATTCATTTAGCCCGCTAATATCACTCCTCTCTCCTTGTTCTGAGAAAAACTGGCTCTCAGCAGGCCCGATTCACGTAGTGTTAACAGGCCCTAGTGCGGCGTTTTTATTTACTGCAGAACAATTACACCCCGGCGGTATTCATCAGCCAGCCAATCAGCAGTACCTGCGGCACGGTAATCAGCGGTAAAAACAGCGCGATTTTCCAGCTTCTGGTGGTGTTTTGCAGCGCCATGATTTCAGTGTAATCGGTAGCGGCTCCGGCCATCAGGAAGGTAAAGGCATTGCCCGGCGCCGCCGCGCGGTTAAATAAATCGGCGGCAATCGGACTGGAGCCTTCGGAGCAGACTTCAATAATGGTCGTGGCCAGCAGCGTCATTAACAGTCCGGTAAAGCTGGCACCAAACCAGATGCCGAAGCTGTCTTCCGGCACAAAGGCACGCACCAGTGCAATTAACACCACACCAAAGAATACCCAGCGCAACACCATTTTGGATTCTTTAAAGCCCTGCCAGAACATCTTTAACAGCGACGGTACTGACCAGTCATTGTCTTTCCAGGTATTTTTCAGCGTTGGCAGAAAGGGAACCTGCTGAAATTCGCCCTGATTCGGATTGGCCGGCAACGTACCGCGCTCAACCAGTCGATCAAAAATCCAGCCGCTGATCCAGGCAATCAGCAGAGAGGCGGCAATAAATAACAACGTCCATTTAAGGCCTATCAGTCCAATCAGAATTAACGTCAGCGTTAAAGAATTCCATGGACTGGCAATCAGGAAAGCCATCACCTGACCGATACTGGCGCCACGTTCATACAGCTTCATCGCCACCATTAAAATGCCGTGGTTACACAGGTCGAGCAGCAAGCCGGCCAGCGTCGCACGGAATAATCCCCGCTTACTGCCGCCCCTCCCCAAAACCGACATCACCAGCTCACGCGGAATACGCCCCAGCAAGCCGACAAAGAACGAGGCGGTCAGAATCCCCCACCACATGGCGTTAACCATTTCATACGAGGTATGCAGCATCACGCCCAGCCAGGGCAGACTGCTGTCAGGCTGATGACCCAACAATAAAAAACCGATATAGCCCAGCACCACAAAACTGCCGCAGCCCCATAAGATCCAGTCGATGCGGCCTTTTTCTGCCGGCGGACAGCAACCGCCTGACTCACCGCTTTCGGTACCACAGGAAGCTGCCACTGCGGACGTGCTGCCGCAACACGAACTCTCAGCGACTTTCGCTTCAGCCGCACAACACGAGGCCGGTTTTGCCGCTGCTGATGTTTTCGCACTGCCGCAACATGAGCTTTCGCTGCTATTTACTTCAGTTTTTTTTACTTCCGCGTTTTTTACTTCCGCGGCACAACATGACACTGGCTCTGCTGATGTTTTCGCACTGCCGCAACACGAACTCTCAGTTGCTTTCATTTCAGTTTCTTTCGTTTCAGTAGCGCAGCATGAGCCCTGCTCAGCTTGCTTTGATTCCTTCTCACTGCCGCAGCAGCTCTTTCGTTCCGTATCAGTCATGCTGAGATTCTCCCCGACTTCCACAACGTTCACTCAGATGCACATCGGCACCTTCTATCAAATGACAGATATGTTCTCCACAAGGGACACAATCAGGTTGCCCGGCCCACTGCTCAACCGCCTGCTCCATCCGCGCGACCAGAGCCTGCATCGCCGCCAGACGCGCCCGGGCCTCTGACAACCGGGGTTCGATCAGCTGGCGTACCGTAGGACAAGGCGATTCCCCCTGTTCTGCGGCCTGCAGCATGGTCTGGATATCTTCCAGCGTGAAGCCCAGATCCCGCGCCTGCAGAATAAAACGCAGGCGCTTGTGCTCTGCCACAGTAAAATGATGATAACCACTGTCGTCTTTGCCAGGTTTCAGTAATCCGATCCGCACATAATGGCGGATGGTATTGGCATTAACCTGCTCGCGTCTGGCCAGTTCCAGTACCCGCATAGTCTTCTCCTGCCCGAACATACTTCAGTATTAACGCAGCTTAAACCTTTGAGTAACTCACAGGTCAAGTGGTGTTTTCAGCCGTTTTCCGCAAATTGTCACCCCACAGCCGGATACAGATCAGAAAACGGCCTGAAAAAACCGCAGGTTACGCATTTTATCGCGCCGCTTCGGCTATGCTTTTAAAGTCAGTGACGAAACCGTCTGCATAGCCGGTCAACCGCACTGAGGGTTCGTAACAGACCTAAATGAGACTGTCCATGCCACTGCACCCGGCCGGACAACCAGACAGAGACCTTATGTTTTCTATCCGTCAGCTGTTTCTTTTTCTTTCGATCATTTTTATTGCCCTGCTATTCGCCGGGTTACTGTTGGTGCGCTGGCTGTGGTTTTATCCGGCCGAACTGAACACGGCACTGGAAACGCAGAAGAACGAAATGTTCAGCCTCAACAGTGTGCTGGAACTGAAGAAAGAAACCCTGGCAACCTTTGTTTCCGACTATGCCAACTGGGACGATACCTGGCATTACGTTCAGGAACCTTATAGAGAATACATCGCCACTAACTTTACTGACACCACCTTCGAATCACTGAAGCTGTCCGGTGCCCTGCTGCTCAATAATCAGCGTGAGCCTGTCTTTAATCTTGAATACAACAGTGAGTCATCGCTTGTAACCAGCAACAGCACGCGTCTGCTTTACTGGTTGCAACAGGGTGGCGTTGAACATCTGAATGACCAGCCAACAACGCTGTTTCAGAGCATTGATGAATCACCGTATCTGTTAGCCATCAGCCCGGTAATGCACTCCGATAACTCAGGGCCAAGGCAAGGCTGGCTTATTTTTTTCCAGTTGCTTGATGATGACATACTGTCTGTCTGGAAACGGATTACCCGCATCCCGCTGATGCGGACAGACATACCGCAGAATGCCGTCGACCTGCTCACCAGCCCCGAGGACGCACAGACATTTCATGACCGCTGCCTGATGTCACCGGAGCAACAGCCGGTGTACTGTTTCCGCATTCATCATCAGCAGGAACTGCCGCAATTCCTCAGTTCCAATGTCATCACAGCCTTTCTGCTGATTGCGCTGATTCCGGGCATTATTTTTATTCTTCTGGTTCATTTACTGATTACTCCAATCCGTAAAGCAACCGATTTGCTGGAGTTAAATAATAAAGACGGCATGCTGCGTCCGGTACTGTTCACCACACCACTCCGCATCCGTGAGTTGCGCCAGCTGCGCGATACCTACAACCAGCTGGTATATACCGCCCGCCAGCAACAGGCGCGTCTTGAACAGCTGTCCAATACAGATCGGCTGACCAACATTCCCAATCGCCGTGCCTTCGATGACGCATTGGAATCCACCTGGAAACGCCTGAAACGACATAAACAGTCCGCTGCCTTAATTCTGGTGGATATTGATTATTTCAAACGCTTTAACGACCACTATGGTCATCAGGTGGGTGATGATGCGCTGCACCGCGTTGCCCAGGCGTTAAAAAGCTGTGCCAAACGTACCGATGAAATTACCTCGCGCTTTGGCGGCGAAGAGTTTGCGCTGATTTTATATATTGATGATGCCAACAATCTGGATGCGGTACGCCACAGAATCCGCGAGAGCATCCGCGAATTGAATATCCGCCATGAACACTCATTGGTCAGCAAACAACTGACCATCAGTTTTGGTATTGCATGGATCCGGGAATCCGGCCCGTGGCTGGAAAATATGTCAAAAGAAGAATGGTTAAGAGCGGCAGACGCCGCTCTCTACGAGGCCAAAGCTTCCGGGCGTAACTGCAATATGCTGCAGATTATTACCCCGGAAATGCCTTTTACAGAGTCACCTGTATGGCAGCAATCACCCGATTAGCCTTGTCTTTCGCCGCCTGAATACTTTCATCACGGGCCAGCGCCACACCTAAACGGCGCTTACCGGATACCTCAGGCTTACCGAATAAACGCAGCTGAGTATGAATTTCAGCCAGCGCCTTATCCAGACCGGAATACTGCATCGTGGTGGATTCACCCGCCACCAGCAGCACCGAGGATGCCGATGGACCATGCTGCTGAATATTCGGAATCGGCAGCCCCAGAATCGCCCGCGCATGCAGGGCAAATTCGGATAAATCCTGTGAAATGAGTGTAACCAGCCCGGTATCGTGCGGGCGTGGTGAAACTTCACTGAAAATCACCTCATCGCCTTTGACGAACAGCTCAACGCCAAACAGTCCCAGTCCGCCCAGATCATCAGTCACCACTTTGGCAATATGCTGCGCTTTCGCGTGTGCGGCTTCCGTCATCGCCTGCGGCTGCCAGGATTCCTGATAATCACCGTCTTCCTGGCGATGGCCAATAGGCTCACAGAAACTGGTCACCGTATTGCCGTTGCTGTCTTTATGGCGAATGGTCAGCAGCGTGATTTCAAAATCAAAGTCGACAAAACCTTCAACAATCACTTTGCCCTTACCAGCGCGGCCGCCTTCCTGCGCATAAGCCCAGGCGCGGGCCAGCTCACTTTGCTCACGCACAAAGCTCTGTCCTTTGCCGGAGGAACTCATGATCGGCTTCACCAGACACGGCAAACCAATGGCTTCTGCCGCTTTCAGGAAATCCTCTTCGTTATCGGCAAACTGATAACTTGAGGTCGGAACCTTGAGCGTTTCCGCCGCCAGACGACGGATGCCTTCGCGGTTCATGGTCAGCTGGGTGGCGCGGGCGGTCGGGATAATGCGCACGCCCTCCTGCTCCAGCTCGGCCAGCGTTGCGGTAGCAATGGCTTCGATTTCAGGCACCACCAGATGCGGTTTTTCCTGTTCGATCACCGCACGCAGCGCTGCGCCATCGAGCATATTCACCACATGGCTGCGATCAGCCACCTGCATCGCCGGTGCATTCGCATAGCGGTCAGCGGCAATCACTTCACAGCCCAGACGCTGCAGTTCAATTACAACTTCTTTGCCCAGCTCGCCGGCACCGCACAGCAGCACCCGGGTGGCTGTCGGAGAAAAAGGGGTTCCCAGTGTTGTCATGGTGTTGTCCATCAGAAAGAAAAGAAGTGGCCGGTCAGTCGGCCTTTACGGGGGTAAAATTCATCGCATCCTGCTCGCGCGCTGCCACTTTTTGCAGTACAGCCCGGCGCTCGTCATCGCTGTAGCGCCCCCAGCGGCTGATTTCTTCGCCGCTGCGGTAACAGCCGACACAGACATCATTTTCATCCAACGCACAGATACTCACGCACGGGGAGCGGACCGGAGTCGTCACAGTTCAATCTCCTGCAGTTGTTCGCGGTAGCGTTTGGCATTGTGCACGTAGTGCGCGGCACTGCCTTCCAGCATTTTGCATTGCATCTCATTCAGCTGGCGCTTAATCACCGCAGGCGACCCTACGACCAGTGAACCATCGGGAATTTCCATGTTTTCCGGCACAAGCGCATTCGCACCAATAATGCAGTGCTTGCCGATTTTCGCGCCGTTCAGCACCACCACATTAATACCGATCAGCGAATAATCGCCAACCGTACAGCCGTGCAGCATGGCGTTATGACCCACCGTTACACCCTTGCCCAAGGTCAGCGGGATACCGGAGTCGGTATGCAGCACCGCGTTATCCTGCACATTGGAATGCTCACCAATGGTGATCAGATCGTTATCACCGCGGATAACCACACCAAACCAGATGCTGCTGTTGTCGCCCAGAACAACACTGCCGATCACTCTGGCGCCGTCGGCAACAAACACATCCTGTCCACGGGTCGGACGACGCTCGCCCAGCTGATAAAACATAGAGTTCTTCCTATACCTTGTACGGAATATCGCAATCCCAGAGATGATTCATCATCTCCGCAATCATCATGGCGGTCAGCCCCCAGATGTGGAAGCCATTGAAATCGTAACTGGGAATGCGGATCTGGCCGCGCTCAAAATAACGGCTGGGCGGCAACTGAAAATGACTTAACGGAACTTTAAATACCGCATCCAGTTCACCCGGATTGGCAATCAGCGGCTCTTCCGGTGGAATAAGCCCTAACACCGGCGTTACCAGATAGCCGAAGCGTGACACCACCTGATCCAGCTCCCCCAGAACCCTGACACGGTTGCGTGCCAGTGCCACTTCCTCTTCAGCCTCACGCAGTGCCGTAATAATAATGTTCTGATCTTCCGGGTCACGCTTGCCGCCAGGAAAAGCAACTTCTCCCTGATGGGTCGATAAATGCACGGCCCGGCGGGTTAACACCACCTGCGGCTGCTCTTCGTCGGTGAGGGCAACCAAAACACCAGCTTCAGCCAGATCGGGTTGCTGCACTTTTCGTGGCTGATGTTGCTGCAGACGCAGCTGCAGATAGTCGAAGAGCGGAGATGAATTCATAACGTCATTGTAATGTCTGGATGAAAAGCGAGCCAGTACTGCTCTGGCTTACGTAACAAATAAGGGATTTTTTATATTTTTTAGTCATTAAAAGCTCCGACTATTGTATGAATCCTCACAGGAGGATCATCACAACCACTCTCAGATCGTTTACTTAACATTCTGTTTTTAAACGATTTAAGCCATAGGAAGTGATCAGTCCTGACCATTTTTATTAATTAATTCAGTCATTTAGCCGGCTTTTTCAGACGGACAAAAGGATTCTGTCACATCTTGCAATTCGGTAGACTAAAACCAGAGAAATGCAAACAAAAACCTGCACGGAGTGCCTGTTGTGCAACTGCCGCCCTTTGATGAACTGAAACAACTGGCCAATCACAATCCGGAAGCTCTGGAAGCGTTGCGCCAGCAACTGATCGAGCAGACCATTAACAGCGCAGGTGAAGATTTCCGCCGCCGTCTGCGCGGCCTGCAATTTCAGATTGATATGGAACGCCAGCGTGCCAGTAATCCATTATCGGCCTGCCTGCGCATGTCACGTATGATGCACGAGCGTCTGCACTGCATGGTCGAGAGTCTGAATTTCAGTGACGACGGCAACGCAGATGCACTTCTCAGCCGCAACACAGCCAATAACGCTGGTGTTGCCAATGTTATCCCTTTTCCGTTCCGGGCCAGTTCCTGAGTCAGTTATACTCGGCCAGGGTCTGTTAACATTAATTAAACAGGCCCTAATCTTTATTCAGCGGCCGGACATCCCATGAAATACTGCAGCCATTGTGCCAGTGAACTTACCTTTATCATCCCTGACGGCGATAACCGCCCGCGGTTTGTCTGCCCCGCCTGCAACGCCGTTTTTTACCAGAACCCCCGTATAGTGGCCGGTACGCTGCCGGTTCATAAAGGGCAGATACTGCTCTGCCGCCGGGCCATCGAACCGCGCCGGGAGTTCTGGACCCTGCCAGCGGGCTTTATGGAAAACGGCGAAAGCACCGAGCAAGCCGCTTTACGTGAAACCTGGGAAGAAGCCCGCGCGGTCGTACAGCTGCAATCCCTGTTCAGCATGATCACGGTGCCGCATATTGATCAGGTACATATATTCTTTCTTGCCGAACTGGAAAAAGCAGAATTTGCTGCGGGCGATGAAAGCCTTGAGGTAGCCCTGTTTCATGAAGACGACATCCCCTGGAAAGAGCTGGCCTTTCCTACCGTCAGCAAGACGTTAAAACGCTATTTCGCCAACCCGTCAGCTCAGCAGGCAACCCATGTATTTGATATCGATATATCCCAGGCTCTGGCGAAGGGGTTGTAGTGAAGGGATTGCAGCAACCGGATTTATAAGGGCGCCAGCTGCCATACATCGTATGCTGGCTCTTCGTATGGGTGCGCCACTTTCAGAGCCTGAACGGCGGCGCCGATCAACTCATCCGCACAGACCATTTCCACACGGTATTCCTCGACCTGCTCCAGCTGACCGGCCTGCCCGATAAAAGGATTGGCCGCCGCTGACGGGCGGAACTGACCGATGCCTGCAACCTGCCAGCAGCATTCCTGATATTCACCTATTTTTCCTGCACCGGCAGAAAAGACAGCGTCCTTCACCTTTTCAAGATCCGGCGCAGGCACATAAAACACCAGTTTGTACATTATTTTTCTTCCTCTCGATAATTTAGTCAGTTGCCAGTAATGGTCTAGGCTTGAATATAACGTCCGTCATGCCGCCATCTACTAAGGAAATTTCATGAAGGGTAATAGCCAGTCCATTCAGCATAAAGTTTACTTTGCTTTAGGCAGTATCTTTTTGCTGGTCCTCATTGTTGTTATCAGTGTTGCAGTATCCGCTGAGCGTAAAATGAGCTCAGATATGGTTCATGCCCAACTGCGGGATAAAGCTTCAGGCTATCTCGATACCATGAATATGCTGATGATATCCGGCGCGATATCAAACCGCGAATTGGTACGCACCAAGCTGCTGTCCGACAACAATATTGTCGAAGCGCGGATGCTGCGCAGCCCGAAAATTGATGCGCTGTATGGTAAGGGGCTTGATCACGAGTATCCCCTTGATGAACTCGACCGGCGGGCACTGGCCGGCGAGGAAATTCTTATTGAAAACGACAGCAAAGACGGCCACACCCTGACCTTTCTCACCCCGGTTCTGGCCCATGAGGATTACCGCGGCACCAATTGCCTCGGCTGCCATCAGGCCAAAGAAGGTGATGTCCTTGGTGCCATCCGCATCAGCTACTCGCTGGACGAACTTGATGGCCATATTTTCAACAACATGCTCAAGATGGGACTGATTCAGGCAGCCATGTTTATTGCCGCGTTGATTATTCTTTCCCTGCTGCTGCGCAAAGTCATTATTTCTCCGGTGCGCCGTATGCACCGCACACTGGATCAGATGGAACGCAAGTCCGATCTGACGCAACTGGTAAAAGTCGACAGTGCTGACGAAATCGGCCGCACAGCAATGGCCCTCAATAAAATGATTGAGCGCTTCTCTGACTCGCTGCGCCAGGTGGTCAGTTCTTCCGGCGAACTTGAGGACGCGGCGAAAAATATCAACGTGTCGTCCAGCCAGTCACTACAGGCCGCCCAGTCACAAAAAGCGGAAACCACACAGATTCAGCATGCCATTGAAGAGCTGCACGAAAGTATTCAGCTGGTTATGGCCAACGCGGAACAAAGCAGCCAGGCTTCTGCCGAGGCCAAGGTTGTCGCCCGTAACGGCGTGATTAAAACCGATCAGGCATCGGCCAGTATCAGCAACATGAATACCGCGATTCAATCAACCGCAGAGGTAATCGCATCGCTTGATCAGCGCAGCAATAATGTTGGCGGCGTACTGGGTGTTATTAAAGGCATTGCCGAGCAAACCAACCTGCTGGCGCTGAACGCAGCCATCGAAGCTGCCCGGGCCGGGGAATCCGGCCGCGGCTTTGCGGTGGTCGCCGATGAGGTACGCACACTGTCGCAGCGCACACACGAGTCGACCCAGGAAATTGAAAGCATGATCGAGCAACTGCAATCAGAAGCACGTCATGCGGTCGATTCCATGCACAATGCGCAGAGCATTGCCGAAGAAGGCATGGAGCGGGTAAACGAGGCAGCCAAAGCCCTGCACAGCATGACCGAGCACGTTGACCGTATGAGCAGCCTGAACGACGAAACGCTGAAACGTATGCATATGCAGGTCGAAGTCGGACGTAATGTGAGTCAGGGTATTGAAAGTATCAGCAGCCATTCCCTCAACACCTCACAGAGCGCCGAGCAGACCACCGATATTGCCAAGCGTCTGGTGAATATGGCCAACCACCTCAGCACTCTGGTGAAGAAATTCCGCCTCTGACCCGGGCAGACGTCTCCAGAGAACAACAACGCCAGAAACAAAAAAGCAGCCAATGGCTGCTTTTTTGTTTCTTTTCATGGGTGCCAATAGGCTCAGTGCGAACGGACAATAATCGCCGTTGAATCTTCCAGCAGAGTCAGGTTATCCAGCGCTGTCTGATTGTCCGTACCGCACACTTCCTCATCGGCTTTAAAATCGCCACATACCGCAGGCCGGCGCGGATCACCAAAAAGCAGACACAGATTATGTTCATCCAGCTGTACGCAGCGCTCACCGGCGGCTTTACCGCCGGGCATACCGGGAATAGGAGAAGAGATAGAGGGGGCAATGCAACAGGCACCACAACCGAGTCGGCAATCCACAAACACCTCATACAACACAATGATATGAGGCCATTCACCTCAGTAACGGTAGCGGGTTGCGTCCTGCAGTTCTTTTTTCTGCATTAAGCGCCACATAGTCAGATTAAAGCGCAGAGCATATTGGCGCAGCCGCGCCAGTTTTGCCGGGTCATCTTCGACATTGGCAAAGGTTTCCCAACGCTTATTCAATGGCCGGATACGATACTCCCGCCGCACCTTATCGGCTTCCGCATCTTTCAAACCGGGCAATTCTACGCCATCTGCCAGCTGAATTCCGACAAATTCATATTGCCCCGTGCGAAAGCTATCGCGGGCATCCTGTACCGGATAAGCCAGCAGGTTCTGATCATCACCAGCCCATGCCGCAGGAATAGCCATCAGCGCCAGAAACAGACTCGCAGATAACACCGGCAATAACGGGCGTAAAAACAGCATCAGCATACACACTCTCTAATTATAAAGAGTATCAGTATAGACCGTTGCAGAGCGCCTGAAGGCCGTCCGGCTTGCCATCCCCAAAAGGCTGGGATAGCCTTGGCGCCAGCCTGAATATCCGCCTTATCAGCAGCGTAACAACACGTTTGATAAGCTCAGAAAATGACTAAGGACGACCCGATGCAAAGCACTCTGCGCGCTTCTCTGCTGATCTCAGCGCTTGCTTTTTGCTCAGCGCCGATACTGGCCGCCGATAACAGCGAACCAACCAATTTCCGTGTGGGTGCCGGGCTCTTTCAGGCCGATATAGGTAATGCTCCTTCTTATCTGCCCAACGGCGAGCAACAGGGATTCAGCCTGTTCGCCGAATTCCCACAAAGCAACCATGCCGCCTCGCGCTTTATTCTTTACCGCCTTAATGGTGAGGATGACATCCAATTGCAGGGCGGCGAAACCCAGCTGATGTGGGGCTGGGGGCTGGCCGAACCCGGCTTGCGTATCTACACCGGGCCAGCCTGGCACTATGAAAAAATGCTGGTTCAGCGTGCTGCCGGCGATCATTACCGTGTGTTTAACGGCTGGGGATGGCAGTTTGGTGTGGGCGCTCAGTTTGATGCCATCATCCTCGACCTAGCCGCCACCCTGCGTGATCCCAAGGATTACAACAGCGAAAATCTTCAGGCCGGCGCCAGCAAAGGTGACGTCTGGACCCATAATCTGCTGCTCAGTTATCGCTTTTAAGGAATTCAGAAATGACCACCCCGGTTACCGTACGCTATATGTCACGCGCCGAAATCGAACGCCTGATGTACAGCCTCAGCGCCGACAGCAACAACGAACAGGCACAACTGTTTGAAGCTCTGGTTCGTCGTCTGCTGGAAATCATGGAGCAGGAAAACCGCTAGTGCCGGATACCTTTACTCCCGCCATTACGCCACCCGACTCACAGCCATTTTCTGTTATTAACCAGACCGAAGACTGGCTCGCCATCCACAAACCTGCCGGCATTGGCATGCACAGCGAAAACGGCGAAGCGGGTCTGGTGGTGCTGGCCGAACAGCAGTTTGCCTGCCCGTTATGGCCTGTTCACCGTCTCGATAAAGTTACCTCCGGCATTATTCTGCTGGCGAAAAATGCCACCGCTGCCGCCCGCCTCAGTGCCCTGTTCGCTGAGCATAAAATCCAGAAATACTATCTGGCGCAGAGCGCGCAAAAACCGAAAAAGAAACAGGGCTGGGTTAAAGGTGATATGAGCAAAGGCCGTAATGGCAGCTGGCTGTTACAGCGCAGCAGCCACAACCCTGCCATTACCCGGTTTATCAGCCACTATGATGAGCAACAGCAGAAGCGGCTGTTTCTGCTCAAGCCCCTGACCGGCCGCACCCACCAGCTTCGGGTTGCCCTGAAGAGTCTCGGTGCCGCCATTGACGGCGACGAGCGCTATGGCGGCGAGAGCGCCGACCGCACCTATCTGCATGCCTTTATGCTCTGCTTCCGCGATGAAGTCAGCGGTGCTGACCCGCAGGATATAGTGCTGACCTGCCTGCCACAGCATGGCGACTGGGCAGCTCTGCCCGACAACTGGCTGACCCCCTGGCAACTTCTGTAGCCTTTTCCCTTCTTTGTCATAACCCCTCGGCATTATCAGCAGACAATCCGCAGCACCTGCGAACACTCCCTATACTGTGCACAGTTAAAGCGTCATCCGGACGGTTGCAATTATTATATTAGTATATTCTAATGTAGTAATATTGATATTAACCCGAACCAATCGCCAGTCCATACCGATTGGTCTGACGCTGAATTCAGAGAGGAATTTTTCATGCCGACCACACAGCCTTCGTCCCGTCGTCTGCTGCGCAGCCTGAGCCTGGCTCTGCTGGCCCTGCCTGTATTCGCGGCAGCCACGCAAGCCGCCGATCAGACCAGCGCCACCAACAGCCAGATTCTGCAGGCCACCACTGTGCCGGTGTACTTTGATCTGGAAGCCACACTGGAAGCCGTGCACGAAAGCACGATCTCAGCGCAGACCAGCGGTGCCATCAAAGCCGTACACTACGATGTCAACGACCGTGTGGAGCAAGGCGCTCTGCTGCTGGAAATCGTTGATACCCAGCAACAGGCTCAGCTGGAACAGGCACGCGCTAACCTGGCCCAGGCCAAAGCCCAGAACGAAGACGCTCAGGTACTGCTGACCCGCAACAGCCGTCTGTTCAAACAGGGCACGCTGTCACAGGGGGAATTCGACAGCAGCAATGCCCGCGCCAAAAGCGCCGCCGCTGCGGTCAAAGCGGCCGCTGCAGCGCTGAAACAAGCCGAAGAGCAGCTGGCCTATACCCAGGTAAAAGCGCCTTACGCCGGCCTGGTTAAAACCCGTTATGTGGAAGTCGGCGAGCTGGTCAGCCCGGGGCAACCGCTGATGACCGGCGTATCACTCGAACAACTGCGTGCTGTTGCCGACGCTCCGCAACGTATCGCCAGCCAGTACCAGGAAGCCGCCCAGATTCAGGTGCGCGTGGGCGAACACAGCATCAACCCAGACAGCGTTGTGCTGTTCCCTTACGCCGATGCCACCCATCACAGCGTGCGTCTGCGCGCCAATCTGCCAGCCAACAGTCTGGATGCCAGCGGTCGCGCACTCTATCCCGGCCAGTGGAGCATCATTCGCGTACAGACCGGCGAGCGTAACGCCCTGCTGATTCCGGCCAGCGCCCTGCTGCAGCGCTCAGAGCTGACCTCCGTCTATGTGCTGGATAACGGTCAGCCGGAGCTGCGTCAGGTTCGCGCCGGCAACCGTCATAACGGCATGGTAGAAATTCTGTCCGGCCTCAGCGCCGGTGATGAAATCGTCAGCGATGCACTGGCCCAGCTGGCCGCAATCGGTTCACAGGGAGAATAATCATGGCGCTCGGAATTTCCGGAAAAACCGCACAGGCTTTCCAGAACTCGGCCATCACCCCGCTGCTGGCCCTGCTCGGCCTGCTGCTGGGCTTCTTCGCCATCATGGTGACGCCGAAAGAAGAAGAACCCCAGATTGACGTTACTTTCGCCAACGTGTTTATCGGCTTCCCCGGTGCCAGCGCACGTGAGGTGGAGCAGCTTGTCGCCATTCCGGCCGAACAGGTGCTGTCTGAAATCAAAGGCGTGGACGATATTTTCTCCATCAGCCAGCCGGGTCAGGCCATTCTGACCGTGGCCTTTGAAGTCGGTATTCCGCGCGAAGAAGCCATCCTCAACCTGTACAACCAGGTCTACAGCAATAATGACTGGTTCCCGCAGAACCTGGGCATGATGCAACCGGTGATCAAACCCATGGGCATCGACGATGTGCCTATTATGGGCATCACCCTGTGGTCGGAATCCGCCGAAGTCACGGCGTCGCAGCTGACCCAGGTTGCCCATGCGCTGGAAACCGAGCTCAAGCGCATTCCCGGTACCCGCGATATTTACTCCATTGGTGGCCACAACAATGTGGTGAAAGTTGAGCTCGACCCGGCGCGTATGAACGGCCATGGTCTGGCCTTCGATGATGTACGCAACGCCCTGCTCAGTGCCAATGCCGGCGGTTATCATCAGCCGCTGGTGCAGAATAATCAGGTAATCCAGATTCAGGCCGGCAGCTTCCTGAAAACCCGTGATGAACTGGGCCAGCTGATTGTCGGCAAAGACCAGAGCGGTCTGGTGTACCTGGCCGACGTTGCCACCATCCAGCAGCAACCGGATACCCCGGAGCAGGCAGTCTTTACCCGTAAACTCGGGCAGGACAGCTCACGCCCTGCCGTTACCCTGGCCATTGCCAAACAGCCGGGCATGAACGCCATTGATATCACTCAGGCGATTGAGCAGCGCCTCGATGATCTGCATAACCGCCTGATTCCGGCCAATATCAGCGCCGAAGTCACCCGCGATTACGGCATTACCGCCAAAGATAAATCCGACAAACTGATCACCAAACTGCTGTTTGCTACTGCCGCCGTGGTGGTGCTGGTACTGGCGACCATGAGCTGGCGCGAGGCCGTGATTGTCGGCGGTGCAATTTTCATTACCCTGGCGATCACCCTGTTTGCCAGCTGGGTGTGGGGCTTTACCCTCAACCGCGTATCACTGTTCGCGCTGATTTTCTCCATTGGTATTCTGGTCGACGACGCCATCGTGGTGGTGGAAAACATCCACCGTCACCTGCATATGGGCGGCAAGAAATTGCTGGAAGTGATTCCGGTAGCCGTTGATGAAGTCGGTGGCCCGACCATTCTGGCGACCTTCACCGTCATCGCCGCGCTGATGCCGATGGCGTTTGTGTCCGGCCTGATGGGCCCTTATATGAGCCCGATTCCGATCAACGCTTCAACCGGTATGCTGATCTCTCTGGTGGTGGCTTTTGTCGTAACCCCATGGCTGTCTTACAAACTGCTCAATCGTCACACCCCGGACAATGCTCACAGCTGCGATGAGGCCGATCCGAAGCAGGGCAAACTGTATGACGGCTTTAACCGCCTGATGCGGCCTTTTATCGAAGGGGCTGACGCCGGACGCAAACGTCTGCTGCTATTTGCCGGTGTAACCGCGCTGATCATGCTGGCGGTTGCCCTGCCGGTATTCAAACTGGTGGTGCTGAAAATGCTGCCGTTTGATAACAAGTCTGAATTCCAGATCATCGTCGATATGCCGGAAGGCACGCCGGTAGAACAAACCCTGCGTGTACTGGAAGAACTGTCCGACGAGCTGATGACCGTGCCGGAAATCAAAGACGTACAGCTTTACGCCGGTACCGCCGCGCCGATTAATTTCAACGGTCTGGTGCGCCAGTATTACCTGCGCGCTCTGCCGCATCAGGGCGATATTCAGGTGAATCTGGTCGATAAACACCAGCGCGACCGTCAGAGCCACGACATTGCCCTGTCCGTGCGCGAACCGCTGCAGGCGATCGGTAAAACACTGAACGCCAACGTTAAAATTGTTGAGGTTCCACCCGGTCCGCCGGTAATGGCACCGATTGTGGCGGAAGTGTACGGTCCGGATTACGAGCGTCAGATCGCGGCGGCCAAACAACTGCGCAGCCTGTTTGAAAACACACCAGACATCGTTGATACCGACGACTGGGTGGAAGCCGATCAGGAGCAGTGGCTGCTGGAAATCGACCGTCAGCGTGCGGCCATGCTCGGCGTTGCCCAGAGCAGCATCGTGCAGGCGATCAATACCGCCTTAGGAGGCGAAGACGTCAGCTACCTGCATACCGGCAATAATAAATACCCGCTGCCGATCCGGCTGGAGCTGAACGAAGGCGATAAAGTCGACCTCAACCAGCTGCTGGTGATGAAAGTACGTGCCGCCGATGGCCGCTTTATTGCCCTGTCTGATCTGGTGCATGTGCGTAAAGGTGTCGCGGAGAAAACCATCTACCACAAAAACCTGCAGCCGGTGGTGTTTGTTACCGCCGATATGGCCGGTGAGCTCGACAGCCCGCTCTACGGTCTGTTCAGCATGGCCTTTGGCATGGCAGATGCCGGTATGAACTGGCAGCAGATGTACATTCAGCAACCGCCACTGACCGATGACATCAGCATGAAATGGGATGGAGAATGGCAGATCACCTATGAAACCTTCCGCGACATGGGCATCGCCTATGGCGTCGGCATGATTCTGATTTATCTGCTGGTTGTCGGCCAGTTCCGCTCATATCTGGTGCCGCTGATTATTATGGCGCCGATTCCGCTGACCATTATCGGCGTCATGCCCGGCCATGCACTGTTTGGCGCACAATTCACCGCCACCTCGATGATCGGTATGATCGCGCTGGCCGGTATTATCGTGCGTAACTCCATTCTGCTGGTCGATTTTATCAATCAGAAAACCGCCGAAGGTATGCGCTTTGAAGATGCGGTGATCGTATCGGCTGCCGTGCGTTCACGGCCGATTGTACTGACCGCGGTGGCCGCCATGATCGGCGCGTTCTTTATTCTCGACGACCCGATCTTTAACGGTCTGGCGATCTCACTGATCTTCGGCATTCTGGTCTCTACCCTGCTGACGCTGGTGATTATCCCGCTGCTGTACTTCGCGGCCTTCCGCAAAACCTTCAGCGCCAGGGCCTGAACCATTAGCCCGGCTGCCGACCTGAAATGGAAAAGCCTGCCTTGCGCAGGCTTTTTTATTGCCTGATGAGCCCAGTCGCCGGTATAACCTTCTGCTAAACTGACGTTACTCTTCCAGAAGCGCAGCGACACTCCAGACACTCAGGTCTTATTTCGGAATGATCATGGAAACCAGTACTGAAAGCCCGGGAAAAAAAACCATCGAAAACCGGCGTCATTCTATTTTATGGCGGGTCATCCTCTACTTTGCTATCGCTTCCATCGCTCTGTCCGTCTGCGTCTCTGCTGCCATTGTTGTCTGGAATTACCAGCAACAAACTGAAGCCTTTCAGCGCAAACTCGAAGATATCCGTGCCGGTTACTCCGAATCCCTAGGTTCCAGCCTGTGGTTTTATGACGAAATTCAGATCCGCAGCCAGGTAAAAGGCATCATGAACCTTGAGGCCATCAGCTATGTGCGGGTGACCGATAACCTGAATATGAACATCGAAGAAGGCCGGCGGCCACACCATAAAGACGTGGAAAAAATGCCGATTGCCTTTAATGGCAAAGATATCGGTTTTCTCGAAATTGCATTCGACCGCGATGCAGTATTTGCCCAGGCCTCCCGTGCGGCTATTTCCAATATGGTTGCGCAGCTGGTCAGTCTGATGCTGCTGGCCAGTCTGTTAGGATTTGTTGTCCACAGCCTGATTAATCGCCGTATCAGCCTGATGGCCGAAGAAGTTAATGAACGTCTAAACAGCAACAGCTTTGAACCACTATCTACCCGCTCCGGCAATAATCTCGATGAAATTGACGTACTGATCCGTGCTTTCAACGCTCTGTCAGAACAAATGAACGACGAGCTGCAGCAGAAAACCCTGGCACAGCAACAACTGAAAACCATTAACCTCGAACTCGAAGACCGGGTTAAAGAACGCACCAACAACCTGCAATGCACCGTCGACGAACTGAACCAGACACTGGCCGAGCTGCACACCACGCAAAGCAAACTGATTGAATCAGAAAAACTGTCATCGCTGGGTGGAATGGTGGCCGGCATTGCCCATGAAATTAATACTCCGCTGGGCCTGTGCATCACCATTCACTCCTACATCGCAGATCATTATCTGAAGATGAAAAGCGCCTTTGAGCAGGGAGAAATGCGTAAGCAGGATTTTGTCGAATTTACCGGCATGATGGATGAAAGCCTGACCATCCTTGATAAAAACCTGCAGCGTGCCGCCCATCTGATTAAAAGCTTTAAGCAGGTATCCGAAGATCAGACCGGCGAGCATATCCGTAAATTTTCACTGCATGATTATCTGCACGAAATTCTCGAAACCCTGTCGCCGAAATTCAAACAGAATCAACATCAGGTGGAAATCGATTGTTCCGAACAGTTATGGATGCAGACCTACGCCGGTTCTATCAGCCAGGTGCTGACTAACTTAATTATGAACTCGCTGCTGCACGGCTTTGAGCATAAAAAAGACGGCCATATCCGCATTCAGGCAGCCGAAGAGCGTGGCAATATTGTTATCCGTTACAGCGATGATGGTATTGGCCTTAATGCCGAAGCAAGAGCCAAAATCTTTGAGCCCTTCTACACCACCAAGCGTGGCCATGGTGGCACTGGTCTGGGAATGCATCTGGTCTACAACATCGTGCATCAGCGCTTAAAAGGCGATATTCAGATTGAAGACAGCGAACAAGGCGCTGCTTTCCGGTTGGTTATTCCGAAGGTAACGGAAGAGCACAGTACGCAGATATAAAGATTGCTGTATAAATGTCCTTATAAAGACATAAAAAGCCCACATCAGCCACTACTGTCACCCCAAACTGCAGCATTCATCGACTACTGCTTTTCAATCTGAAACGCCTTTCCGGGGCAAGCCCCTGGCCCCCTGCAAGGAGAGGTATCTCCTTACGATCCTCTCTTTTCGGCGCGTCCGGCTTAATCCAGCCAACGGCAATGATTATGCGGCACGCAAAACAATTCGCCCCGGAACGACGTTTTAAAACACCAGATATTTGTATCGTTCCGGGGCAGGGTTTTGCTCTGAAGGCCGCAGAATCATCTGGTTGTCTGGCGCCGCACGATCGCCGGTTACAGTAATCCGCTCAATCGTATTTCAACGGAAAACGTGTTTGCGACATGATATTTAAAAGAATACGTTTGATCTGAAAAGCCGCTTAGCGGAATAATCAATGCGCCTGCAGGACGCCGGTTTGAATAATGCTGCGCCGGTATGTCCCGGCATGGATGCCGGGCGAGCGAATAGGGCCATGGATGGCCCATTATTCGCGGTACCGGGACCGCAGGATTATTCAGAGCGGATTAAGTCCTGCACAGCGCGAAGCGGGGAGTTTGCCCGACCGGCGTGAGGGGTAAGGCCCCTCAAAGAGGTCATGGGGCCTAAACATTAAAATACGATGTCATTGTCAGTTACGCTGCTGATTAAAAACTGTGGGACAGCAATGCGCATCAGCGGGCTTTTTTATGGTTTTAAGCCAGCCTGATATCAGGCCAGCTCATCCACCGCAACGCGGTAATTTGGATCTTCAATCACATTAACATCACACAGATTACCGGCTTTTTTCAGCATACTACGGCATTCTTCACTTAAATGGCGCAGATGTAATTCTTTGCCCAGCGCCAGATAACGCTCGGCAATACTGTCGATGGCTTCCAGCGCCGAGTGGTCGGCAACACGGGAGCTACGGAATTCAATAATGACTACATCCGGGTCATTTTCCGGCTCAAATAATTCTTTGAAATTTGCCACCGAGCCAAAGAATAACGGGCCAAATAATTCATACACTTTGGCACCATTTTCCTGAATACGGGTACGGGCGCTGATGTGTTTGGCGTGCTCCCAGGCAAAGACCAGCGCTGCGACAATAACACCGACGATCACAGCAATAGCAAGATCGGTCACCACGGTTACGGCAGACACCAGAATCAGAACAAAGGCATCGTGCTTAGGTACTTTGCGCAGAATACGGAAGCTCGACCACTCGAAGGTGCCGATCACCACCATAAACATCACACCGATTAAGGCCGCAATCGGAATCTGTTCAATCAGCGGGCTGGCAAACAGAATAAAGCTGAGCAGGAACAGCGCCGCGGCAATGCCGGATAAACGGCCACGGCCACCAGAGCTGACGTTAATCATGCTCTGGCCGATCATGGCGCAACCCCCCATACCGCCAAAGAAACCGGTAACCACGTTGGCGGTTCCCTGCGCCACACATTCTTTATTGCCACGGCCACGGGTGTTAGTCATTTCGTCGATCACGGTGACGGTCAGCAAGGATTCAATCAGACCAATAGCCGCAAAAATCACTGAATACGGCAGGATAAACCACAGGGTATCAAGGGTCATCGGCACCACAGGTACGGCGAATTCAGGTAATCCGCCGGCAATACTGGCCAGATCGCCCACGGTTTTGGTATCCAGCTGCAGACCCCAGGCGGCCAGGCTGACCACCAGAATACCGGCCAGAGCCGATGGGACGGCTTTGGTCATTTTCGGCAGATAATGGGTAATAAACATGGTTGCCAGCACCAGTCCGAGCATCACATACAGCTCAGTTCCCTGCAGCCATACACCGTCGGTCCAGCCCCACTTCCCTTCCGGCGTGAAGGATTGCAGCTGTGGTAACTGCGCCAGAAAAATCACCAGCGCCAGACCATTCACAAAGCCCAGCATCACCGGGTACGGCACGATACGGATAAATTTACCCAGTTTCAGCGCACCAGCGGTTACCTGAATCACGCCCATCAGCACCACCGCAGCAAACAGATACTGCGGTCCCGAACCCGCACCGAAATCACGCTCGGCCTCCGCCACCAGCGATACCATCACCACCGCCAGAGCACCGGTTGCGCCGGAAATCATGCCCGGACGGCCACCGATTAATGCGGTAATCAGGCCCACCATAAAGGCTGCATACAGACCGGTCAGCGGATGAACTCCCGCCACAAAAGCAAAAGCCACCGCTTCCGGTACCAGTGCCAGGGCAACGGTCAGGCCAGATAAGGTGTCGTTTTTAACATTGGGGGAAAAGGTCTGCATAAACTCGCGCAGCAACAACATAATGCGGGTTTCTCCGGGCTGGGTTCAGAAAGCCGCGCACTATACCAGCCCATCAGGACATTTTCAGGTTTTCGCTTATTTTTTGTGCGTTTACCGGGCTGACTGTCCACCTGACGGATATTTCTGTCAGGTGGACAGAGAGGTAAGGCATCAGACCGCAGAAGCCGTGCTGTGCACCGGAGTGATCCCCAGTGCCAGCAGGATTTTGTCCAGCAACACATAGAGTGAAGGCAATATCAGCAGGCAGATAAAGGTGGTGAACAGAATACCGAAGCCCAGCGATACCGCCATCGGTGTAATAAACTGCGCCTGGCGGGAGGTTTCAAACACCATTGGCGAAAGCCCGCCAAAGGTGGTCAGGGTGGTCAGCAGAATTGGCCGGAAACGGCGGACACCCGCTTCACGAACCGCTTCCAGCGCACTCAGCCCGGCCTCCAGCCGACGGCGGTTAGCGTAATCAATCAGAATCAGACTGTCGTTCACCACCACCCCGGCCAGCGCCACGATCCCCATCACCGACATAATCGACATACTGTAACCGAGCAGCAAATGGCCAATAATCGCCCCTACAGCACCGAAAGGAATCACCACCATAATCAGCAATGGCTGGCTGTAGCTGCGGAACGGAATCGCCAGCAGTACGTAAATCAGCAGCATGGCGAAAAAGCCGTATAACTGCAGCGAACTCATGCTCTCCTGGGTATCGGCCTGACGGCCGCGGAAATCAAAATCCAGCGTTGGGTATTTTGCCCGCAGATCGGCAAAGGCTTCTTCGCGCAGCACCGCCATCACCGCCGGCACCTGCTCGCGCGGTTCCACTTCAGCCGTCACCGTCACTACCTGGCGACCATCACGACGGGAGATGCTGGCCGGAGAAAGCTCTTTATGCAGAATGGCGATATCTGCCAACGGCACATAACCGCCCTGTGGGGTCAGAATCATCAGCCGCTCGATATCGGCACTGAACGCCCGCTCCTCCTGCGGCAGGCGCACCAGCACCGTCACTTCATTACGTTCGCGCTGCTGACGCAAAGCACGGGCACCATACAATGCCGCGCGAATCTGCTGCGCCACCACATCGGCTTCCAGCCCAAGACTGCGCCCCCGCTCATTCAGCTCGATATCCCACTGCGGCTTACCGTTGGTAAAGCTGGATGCCACATCTTTAACACCGCCAAGCTGCTGCATAAAGTCGCCCAGCTCAGCACTGGCGGTGGCCAGCAGTTCGGTATTACTGCCGCGCAGTTCAACCGTTAAACCGGCACCACCGGACGGGCCGCCGCCACGCTCGGCATCAAAGGTCAGACTGCGGATACCCGGAATTTCACCAATGGCCTCACGCCAGCGTTTTACCACTTCGTTGGCCGATACCGGACGCACTTCGGTGTCCACCAGTTTGGCCTGGATCTCAATGGTGGCGTTTTCAATATCGCCTTCCACACTGACCAGCAGCGGTTTGCCCTGCGCTTCAATCGGATCAACCACCTCTTTCAGCCGCGCTTCGAGCAGATCACGCACCTGCTGTGCCTGACTGAGCGGTGCATTAGGCGGCATTTCTACCTTGGCGACGGCAAATTCCCCTTCAAGACGCGGGAACATACTGAAGCCCATACGTCCGCTCATAGGCCAGGCCAGCACAATCAGGGCGATGGCCACCGCGATTGCCAGAGTTAACCCCGGCGCACGCAGGCTGCCGTCCAGCAATGGCAGATAGCGTGTCTGAATAAAACGGTGCAGACCTTTATCCACGCGTTGCTGCAAACGGTCCAGCCAGTGCGGATCGTGCAATACATCGCGTTTTTTCATACGCCCGAGGTGCGCCGGTAAAATAAATAAGGCTTCCAGCCAGGAAATAATAAAACAGCTGATAACCACAATAGGGATGGCAATAAAGAGTTTGCCCATCATACCCGGCAACGCCAGTAATGGCAGAAACGCAGCGACGTTGGTGAGAATGGCAAAGGCCAGCGGCATGGCGACTTCTTTGGCACCAAAAATGGCGGCATCCATAAAAGGCATGCCCTTCTGCATATGCTCGTAGATATTTTCGCCGGCAATAATCGCATCATCGACCACGATGCCCAGCGCGACGATAAAGGCGAACATGGAGATCATATTGATCGACATATCCCAGCCCGGCAGCAGCAACATGGCGCCCATAAAGGCTGTCGGAATCCCCATGGTGACCCAGAAGGCCAGACGGTATTCGAGGAAAAGACTGAGCAGCACCATCACCAGCACCAGTCCCACCACCGCGTTTTTCAGCAGCAGGCCAACCCGCTGCTTATAGGTTTCGCCATCATCGTCGGTAATGATCAGCGACATGCCCGGCGGTAACTGCGGACGGATTTCATCAAGCTTTTTGTACACCGCTTCCACCACCGTCAGCGGCGTCTGGCTTTCCGCACGGTACACCTTAAAGCTCATCGAGGTCTGGCCGTTGTAGGTAATTTCGCGGTTACTGTCGCTGAAACCGTCACGCACTTTGGCGACGTCACCAAGGCGTAACTGCACACCGGATATGTCGCTGATCAGCGGAATCTGACGGAATTCTTCCGCCCAGTACAGACGGTCATCCAGGGTAACCAGAATGTCGCCGCCGTCGGTTTTTACGCTGCCGGCACTCTGCTCAATGGCGTTATTACCGATAATGGCGGCCACATCGCTCAGCTTAAGGCCATAGCGCTGCAGGTCGTTCTGGCTGATTTCAACGTGAATTTCTTCATCGTTGATACCGCGTAATTCCACCTTGGTAATGTCCGGCGATTCCAGCAGCTGATCTTTAATCTGCTCACCCAGACGCTTTAATCCGAACTGATCCAGCGGACCGAATAACGCCAGTTCAATCACATCAATTGAACGGCTGGCGATTCTCACCAGTGGCCGCTCCATCTGTGCCGGGAAAGTAGAAATACGGTTAACCGCCTGCTGAATATCCTGATAGGCCTGCTGACGATCGACGCCGTTCTCCAGCTCGGCTGTGATCTGGGCCGAGCCCTGAGTCGCAGTGGAGACAATTTCTTTCAGGCCATCGATACCCGACAACTCGTTTTCAATCGGCAGAATAACGCCCTGCTCCATTTCTGACGGCGTTGCTCCGGCATAACCAACCGAGACAATCACCATGTCGGCTTCGTAGCTGGGAATAAATTCTTTACGGATATTCAGCGACATTAAAAAGCCGCCAATAATCAGAAATGCCATCAGCAGGTTCGGCGCAACCCCATGGCGTGCCATCCACGCCACCGGCCCGGTATAACGCAGACTCATGGACGTGCTCCATCAGCCTGTGGGCGTATATCGTTCTGAATGCGTACCGCCATACCATCGGTAGCGCTGTCGATACGGCTGAGCAGCAGCTGGTCACCAGGCTGCAGACCGTTTTGCCCATCCTTGCTCTTATCCCCGGCCGCCGCCAGCCAGGCCTGTTCACGGCCACGATAAAGCACCTGCACCTTGCGTTTATACAACTTGTCAGCGTTCACCACCCACAGGGTGTCATCATCATTCAGATGACGGACATCAATGGTCACAGCCCCGCTCAGTAAACGGCCGGGCAGCTGTACATCAATAAAATCGTTCACCAGCACCAGCGGCTGTCCTGCGGCCAGTGGCTGATCCAGCTCCAGCACCACCTTGGCCTGCCGGTCACTGCTGTCGACATCCGGCAGCACATTAAGAACACGGGCGCTGCGGGTTTTCCCCTGCCAGCCACTCATGCTCAGCGTGGCGTCTGCGCTGCTGTCGAGCCAGTTCAGGAAAGCACGTGGCACTTTGACTTCAATCCAGTAGCGTTCGGTACTGACCAGATCAAACAGCACAGTACTGCTGCCAACCTGACTGCCGGCGCTGACATGACGCGCCATAATCTGACCGGCAAAGGGCATACGCACCTCGGTACGGGCCAGATTCAGCCGCGCCTGATCAAGGTTGGCGCGGGCGGTACGCAGTGCAGCTTTGGCTTTCGCCAGCTGTGGTTCACGCAGCACTAACGCACGTTCTTCTGCACTGAGTTTTTCGGCGGCCAGTGCATATTCTTCCCGCGCCAGTGCGGCCTGCCCCTGTTCAATATCGAGATCGGCCTGAGCCTGAGTCAGCGCGGCCTGGCTCTGCTGCACCTGCAGTTCAAAATCGGTTTTCTCCAGCGTGGCCAGCAGACTGCCTTTGGCCAGATACGCACCCGGTAGCGCATCCTTACTGATGTCCGCCACCCGCGCACTGACCTGTGCGGTCAGGGTTACACTGTCGGCCGCCATCACCTTGCCACCAGTGGGCCAGAATGGCCGGGCATCCTTGCTTTCCAGCGCGATCACTTCCACCAGCCGGGCCTGAACTTCGGGTTTTACCCGCTGGGGTTTCGGGGCAGACGTCAGGATGTACCAGGCCAAAGCCCCGCCAACCAGTAAAACCAGCGCGACCAGCAGAACATTGCCTGAAGCCGGACGACGATGACGATGACGACGTGCACTCATCATGACGGTGTTTCCTCTTTACTGAAGTCGCCATGACTGACGGCTTTGTATAACTGAATACGGTTCTGCAGCTGGCTCCAGCGGGCATTTAACAACTGCTTCTCCAGACTGATCACATCCTGTTGCGCATTTAACAGAGCCAGAAAATCCCCCACGCCTTTGCGATAGCGGTTGTTCTGGAAGGCTTCGCTTTTGCTGGCCAGTTCCAGTTGTCGCTCCAGGCTAAGCACCAGCGCCTGACTCTGACGTTCGTCGGTCAGCGCCTGCTGTACTTCCTGCGCGGCGTCCAGCAATGCCTGCTGATACAGCGCCAGGTTCTCATCTAATGCGGCGCGCTGTTGTGCAACGGCGGCACGGCGGTTGCCACCATCAATTAAGGGCAACACCAGACCACCGGCCAGATTCGTCAGCCAGTTATCAAATACCTTGCCCAGATCTTCGTCACTGCCACTGTAAGAAGCGCTGAGGGTAAAACGCGGGTAACGGTTAGCGACGGCCGCGGCAAGGCTGGCATTGGCACTTTGCAGCTTAAAGAAGGCCTGCTGCACATCGGGGCGTTGCTGTAAGGCACTGACCGGTACGGTTAACGGTGTGGTGTCGAGCTGCGGCAAGGATTGCGTCTGATAAGCGCGCAATTCGCTGTTTTCCAGCGCCGCCGCCGACAGCCATTCACTGTGCCCCATCCACACAGCCAGCTGCTGGCGGTAACTGTCGCGCAGGCCTTCGGCGCTGATCAGGTCAGCATTAATGGATTCCAGTAATTGCTCCTGCTGCCAGACATCGGAAACCGCCGCCTGTCCGCGCTGAAAACGCCCGCGGATTACCTGTAACGCCGACTGAACCCGCGCCTGTTGTTGTTGCAGCAATGTCAGGTTCTGCCCTTCTTTAATCAGGCCAAACCAGTTAAGGGCAATTTGCCCGGCGACCGTATTAGCCTGAGTGCGTGTTGCGGCATGACTCGCCAGCGCGGTTAAGCGGCCGGCCTCATCCAAAGCGGACACCCGCCCCCAAAAGTCGAGTTCGTATTCTGTGGAAATACCCGCCGACCATAAGTCGCTGGTTGTGCTTTCACGCCAGCTGCGGGATTTACTGAGGGAAACGTTAACATCGGGATACTGGCCACTGGCATTCTGCCGCCAGAGCGCACGGCTCTGGGCAAGGCGCGCCCAGGCGGCCTGCAGGCTGTAATTCTGCTCCAGTCCCTGTGCAATAAACTGGTCGAGTTGCGGGTCGTTAAAGGATTGCCACCAGCGGTTAACACTGATGCTGTTCTGCTCAGTACCGGCGTTATTATTCTGGCCGGTAAAAATGTCCGGTAATGCTGTCTCGGGTGGTTCAACCGGTGTAACGCTGGCGCATCCGGCCAGTGCTAAAACCGCCACCGCCGCAGTGCCGCGCCACGGAACCCTGATGATAAAGCGCACAGAGACTTCTCCGCAGTGAAAAGGCGCATAATAGGCGCGCAGCGGAAAAGATGAAAATGGTGTTTACCCATCTTTACCCGTACCCGCCACACACCCTCGCTGCACACAACTGCCATTCAACGCATGACTGCTCAGTAAAAAATATTCAGACTGACTTCAATATAGTCATCCTGACGCAGGCTGTAAGCCAGCGTATCTTCCTGATCATCAGCCATAAACATCCAGCCATTCACTTTTAACGTAGTGAAATCCGTCAGACGTGTGCTGGCTTCGAGCATAACCCCGCGGCTGCCGCTGTAATCCAGATCCTGAGTAATACCGGCCAGAATTTCACTGGAGTCAGCATCGTTAAATGCCAGGCGGGTAGCCGCAAACACATCGTTCTGTGCCATAGCCGCGTCGTTGCCGCGCTGGTCGTACTGATATTCAAGCAGCAGACCAACATCCAGCGCGCTGTCCCAGCGCTCAGCAAAAGGCCCCACCAGGGTATATTCAAAACCACCCACTGCGGCGCTGTAATCCTGCATGCCGGCTACACCCAGTGTTTTCAGATCAGCAGCCACATGGTCATCGAAATCACGACGCAGAACTTCCAGCTTCCACAACCAGGCATCCACCGTTGCCTGCGCGGTAATACCCAGCTGACGCTGCAGCGGATAATACGGCGTTAATCCGGTTATCTGTGGCCCACTGCCGCTCAGGGTGATATCCGGTGTTAAAAAAGGATCACGGGCGGTGCCCTGAAACCAGGCCGCGCTTAAATCCAGCGGTGCCTCCGCCACTTCAAACGAGCGGCTCCAGCGCAGCGCCCAGTCGACGTGTTCTTTTTCTTCCGCCGCCTGATAATCAGCCTCGTCACTGACCAGCAAAGCAGAACGCAGGCGCCCTTTTTCGCCGGCAAAAGTACGCTCGCGGAATCCCGGTAAAATAAAGGCTTCCAGCGTGCCGATCTCATGCAACCAGGTCGCATGCACCATTGGCTGGCCGAGTTTTTCTTCGCCGTCCGGTGCTTCCACCAGATCGGTCTGGTTAATAACATCGACCAGATGCTGCGACTCAGTTACGCCCCAGAACACTTTGCCGATACCGGCACGCACTTCCCAGCTGGAGCCGTAAGTCAGCCACATCAGCTCACGGATATCACCATGACTGCGCTCATCATCGGCACTGTCATAACGATAAAAAGGCTTAAAGGTCAGGCGCTGGGTATCGCCCCACTCCCACACCAGCTCAGGCTCTGCCCAGACTGACAGCACGCTGTCTTCCTGTTGCGGAAATTGCGCTTCCTGCAAAAACTGGCGCCCTTCAACGGCGCCCTGCAGGGCCAGGTCGGGCATAAGCCCGGCGCTGGCGCTGGTACTGGCATTAACACTCAGCGCAATCAGGGCGCTGCTCTGTAACGTGATGGTTATCAGCCGTTTCATACCGATTGCGCCCTCCTGCTCAGCGTACGCGGGAAAGCGTGGCATCGTTAAAATCGGCATCCGTCAGGCCGGTATCAAAACGCAGCTCGGCGGTATTCAGCACGGTGCTTTTACCATTCTGGTGATTCACCATGGTCAGCACATCGGCGCGCCAGAATTTATCTTTATACAGTTTATAACCAGAGAAATTCAGGGTTTTCAGCAGGCTCTTTTTACGGTCATAAAACTCAACCTGTTGTGCACGCAGGTGTTCGGTATCCAGCCAGACAATCTGCTTGGTATAACCGGAATATTCATCTGCCGGAATCTGCTCAATTACATGGCAGACCACACCGTTCAGCGTTTCTTCACGCAGGTAGGTAAAGCTGTATTTCTCCAGTTCAAATGAACTCATATCTTCGTACGCAAATTCACTGCCCATAAACGGACCGGATTTATTGCGTGAAGCAATACGTTTAACGCGTTTCAACGCTGGCAGATACAACCACTGTTCATCCGGTTTTCCGGTGTGCGAGAAATTCAGAAACGCGGTGCCTTTTACATCGCGCGGCTCATCAAAAATGGTCAGGCCTTTGTCACCGTCATCCACCACTTCGAGAGATTTTAGGCGCATTTCTCGTACGCTTTCTTCACCCTGGGAATTACGCAGGGTCATGGTCATTTTTGCTTCACTGTCGCCCCAGCCCAGATCACGTTGTTTGCGGTCTTTGGCAATGGCCAGCCCCTTCTCCGCCGCATCAGCAGCAGGTTGTACCGCATCAGCCTGCGCAACCAGCGGGCTGACCAGAGTAAATGCCGTAATAAGGCTCAGAAAAATCTTCATAATGTTTCCCCTGTGAGAATGGATGCAGGATTTGGATCTTGTTGTACGTCTTGCCGGGCTTTTTGTTGTTCTTCAGCGTTACAGTGTGCCTGATTATTTTTATCAAGGCGCAATAAAAATGCCGGCAGGAAGAAGAAGTCGACCAACAAGGCAATAAAAATAATCAGCGCTGTGGCCAGTCCCATATCGGAATTCAGGCGGAACGCTGAGAATGCCAGCATAGAGAATCCGGCCACCAGTACCACGGTAGTAATCAGCAAGGCACGGCCAACGCTGGAAAATGCGTAGCGTACCGCCGCTTCTGCGTCTTTACCATCATCGCGGGCACGTTTGTATTTGGCCAGGAAATGCACGGTATCATCGACGATAATCCCCAGTGTCATCGAGGCTACAATCGACAGGCCCAGGTTAATTTCACCGGAAATCAGCCCCCAGATACCAAAACCGACCAGCGCCGGGCCAAGGTTCGGAATCAGACTGATCGCTCCCAGGCGCAATGAGCGTAATGCCACCACCAGCAGTGCCGAAATTAAAATCAATGCCGCTATCATGCTGATGATCATGCTGTCCATATTGGTTTCACCAATATGCGAGAACATCAGTCCCGGACTGGCCGCCGTCAGGCGGATACCGGCTGCGTTTTCCGCAAACCAGGCACGGGCACGGTCTTCCAGCGCGACGATTTCTTTACTGCCCAGATTTTTCAGGGTCGAGGTCAGGCGGGTCGAGGATTTATCCACGTTCAGCTGATTATTCAGATCCAGTCCGTAAGGCAGCGACATTTCATACAGCAGCAGATACTGCGCCGCCAGCTCACGATCCTGTGGAATGCGGTAATAGCTTTCGTCATCACCGTGCATATTTTTATTCAGACGCTTAAAAGTATCCGACAGCGTTGTCACATGATCCACTTCCGGCTGTTGACGCAGCCATTCAGCAAAGGCCTCGGTTTTAGCGATAAAAGCCGGATCATTCACGCCCTGAGCTTCACCGGTATACAGTGCCCAATCGATGGTCTGGGTACCGGAAAGATAAGCTTCCTGAGTATCCACCGAATCGCGGAAGTCGGTGCCTTTGGCAAAGTACTTGGTCGCTTCATCGTTCACTACATTCAGCGTGACCAGCGAGCCGAAAATCAGCATCAACAACGCCGTAACCGGCAACAGCGTGCGCTGATGACGCACCACCCAGCCACCGAATTTTTCCATACCGCCATGGTGCTCAGGCGACACTTTTACCCGCACTGGCAACAGCAGCAATAATACCGGCAACAGGGTTACTGAAAGAGCAAACGCCACCATCACACCAATCGCGCTGAGAATACCGAAGTCGGCCAGCACCGGAGATTCCGACAGCACCAGCGTCAGGAAACCCACTGCAGTGGTTGCACTGGTAATAAATACCGGCATTAAATTCAGATCGAGGGCAAAACGTATGGCTTCGCTGCGCGAACGCCCTTCACGCATTGCAAATTGTGCCGAAGCTATTAAATGTACGCAGTCAGCCACCGCCAGTGTCATCACCACAATCGGTACGTTAATAGTGCCGGTGGACAGGAAAAAGCCGAGCCAGCCACCCAATCCCATGGTCACACTGATGGTCAATATCAGCACCAGCACCGTTGCCAGCATGGCCAGCACGCTGCGCAGCATAACCGCCAGCATTAACACAATCAGTCCCAGCATCGCCGGCACCAGGGTGGCCATATCTTTCTGACCCTCGGTGGCGAAACTGTAATTCATCGGAATCACACCGGTATGATAAAACGCCGCCTGCGGATAGCGGCTGCTCAGTTCATTGGTCAGCCCCTTAACAAAATCGACCACTTCAATCACTTCGGCGGTGTTGTTGGGGGTATCCGGTATCTGCACGGTGATATTCACCACCGCAGCGCGGCCGTCAGCGGCCACCAGACCACCATTCAGATTCGGCTCATTAATGGCAATATTGCGGATGCGCTGTAACTCAGCAGGGGTTAAATCCTGTGGATTCTGTACCAGATCCTCAACGATCATATCGTCGTCTTCAGACCAGGTATGCTGGAAATTCACCACCGAATCGACGCGGCTGGAAAATGGCGTCTGCCAGGCCTGTTCCGTCAGCTCTGCTAATAAAGTCAGATTTTCGTTGGTGAATACATCGCCATTTTGTGGCACGACCAATACCGAAATATTGTCGTTTTTATTGAAGATGCGCTGCATCTCCTCAAAGTCCTGCAGCGGGCCATAATCATGCGAAAAGAAGACTTTATAATCACCGCGAAAATAAAGGTTCTTACCGCCAAACGAAGCACCAAACGCCAGCACCAGTAACAATAAAAGCAGTATCCACGGATACCGCAATATGGTGTTTAACCAGAGTGTTTTCATACGCTTTCCCTGTAGTTATTAATGGTTCAGTTATTTCAAAGCACCTAACTGCGCCATTTCCGGCGCAAATACATCGCGTTCGACCCGTTCCCAGCTGGCCTGATAATCCCACTCTGAAGACAAAGGCTTAAAGCCCATACCATCGAGCAGAATATTACAGCTGATAAGAGCAACATTGGTTCCTAACGCGCGGCTGACCGCGGTGATATCACAGGCCGTTGTCATCAGTGCATTCAGACCAAATGCCTGCGCCCAGCTGATAAATGCCATTAATTCCACGGTTAATTCCGGGCTGTCCTGCAGGTAGCCCTGCTCAATGGCGTTACGGTAAATATCATCCACTATGCGGGTAACACGCAGGTCACACTCATCGATTAATTCACTTCGGGCTGCGGATGTTTTTTCGGTAAATGAGGGGGTTTTCGCCGACAGAACAGCCAGCGACAACGTTGGCTGCAGGCTGGCATAGAGGTGATAAGCAACGTTCATTGCCAGTATTTTTTCCCGCAAGGTTCCGTCAAATGCAGCAGCACGGCTGAACATATCTTCCATCATTGCCATACCACGCAGACACAGCGCCGACAGGCAGTCTTCCTTACTGGAAAAATGGTTATACAGTGTGCCTTTGGAATAGCCACTGGCACGCACCAGCTTATCCATCGAAAAATCGGCAAAGCCATCGCGATTCAGCAATTCATGGGCAATATCCAGCAACTGCTGTTCACGCTCAGCAATTTTTTCGGCTTTGCTTTTACGCAGACCCAGAGGGCAATCGGCTTTGCCGGCGCCCAGTTTGCCGGAAAACAACGGAAACAGCGGCTTATTGCCGCCTTCGGAGCTTGACTCACTGGCCATCCACAGGCGTTTATCGGCCATCAACGGCGCGGCAGAATCACCAGCCTGACACAGCACCGGAGCACTGCCGGCACGCAACATTTGCTGAATCTGCTGCAACAGGCGCTGCTGTCGCTCGGGAGAAATATACTTTAACAACCACTTCATTTTGACGATCCGTCGAAAATTGACGAACCGTCATATTATTCTCTTCTGCCTAAACAACAAGCCCTGCCCGAGGACATTTCAGGCCAGAATCAAAACCACCCGACAGGCATAAAAAAACCGGCATAACGCCGGTTTGTTAAGACAGCCCCACTCAGGCATTCAGCACTGCACGATTCAGACTTCTCGTTCCTACGCTCCGCGTGGGAATACAACTGTGCCAGCAAGGGCTACCACGCAGAGCGTGGGAGCCAGGTGATAAAAAAACCGGCATAACGCCGGTTTGTTAAGACAGCCCCACTCAGGCATTCAGCACTGCACGCTTCAGACTGGAGGACAGTGCCACCTCAATAAAAAATGGCCCGGCACTGGTTTCAAACGGAATCACCAGCACCGGGCCGGTGGTTTCATGGGGAATATCCATCTCGCCGGAAAGAATACCGGGCTTGGCCATGTCAAAATCATAGCCTTTTTCCCACAGCAGCTTACGCGCACCACCCGACAGCATATTGGTCAGCTCGCCGGTCAGGTCATGGCAGGTTTCGTCCACCTCAGCGATGCTTTCACCCAGCATACTGCTGCTGATTTTAATAATGGCGCCGGCAGAAAAACTGATGGCCAGTGAGCCACGTACGCTGTCACCTGACATCGGAATAATACCGGTAACCACACCTAAAGGCTGACGCCCTTCTTTCAGATAAGGCTTGCCGTATTCGCAGCTCATGGATGCCATGGTGGCCAGAATGTTATTGATTGTCTCTACAAACGGGTTAATAAACTCAACATTCATACGCAGGTTCACCTCTGCAATACAGTGTAGCGAAACCAGCCGGGAAACCCATCTGCGGGATAGACAAAAAAGGCGCCAAAAGGCGCCTTTTATAACCAACCGTTCAGCAAACGCTGACGAATTACAAACCTTTCACCGCGTAGATGCCCGGCGCATTACGCCAGTAGCCACGGTAGTCCATACCACAGCCAAATACGTAGCGGTCTTCAACATCCATACCGATAAAATCGATCTTCAGATCAGTGTTTTTACGGTCATGAACTTTGTTCACCAGCACCGCAGTCAGAACTTCTTTCGCGCCCTGCTGCTGACAGGATTTCACCACTTCGGCAAGGGTGTTTCCTTCATCGAAAATGTCATCCAGGATCAGTACGGTACGGCCTTCCATCGGCACCGATGGTGGCGCCTGCCATTGCAGATCGGTTTGTCCTGAAGTTTCGCCACGGTAACGGGTGGCATGCATATAACCCTGCTCCAGTGGGAATTGCAGTTTGGTCAGCAGACGACCGGCCATCACCAGACCACCGTTCATGATGCTGTACACCACCGGCAGGCTGCTGCTCAGACGTTCTGAGATATCCGTAGCCAGCTGATTCAGCGCGGCTTCTACGTCAGCTTCGGATTTCAGCAGATCAGCTTCTGCCATCACTTGGTTCAGTTCTTCAAGAGTCAGGGGCTGGCTCATGTTATCTACCTTAAATAGTGCTGGTCGGCCGGAAAATCCGGCGGGTAAAAAGCCGGCTATGGTATCACCGCCACCGGACGGCGCAACGGCTTATTGGGTCAGCCGCTTTAGCTACCCCGGCCAGCGCGCAAAACAGCCGCAGTTTTGCTATGATACGCGCCATTTTAAATTCTGCGGTCCGGCGCACTCCGGCCCGCCTTTGCCGATCAGGAAACAGCATGACCCCCACTCTGCAACTGGCCTTTGATTTAATCGCCCGCCGCTCAGTCACCCCGGATGATGATGGCTGTCAGGCCCTGATGATGGAGCGTCTGGCCGCCGCCGGTTTCAATAACGAAGAACTGCGTTTTGAAGAGGTGGAAAACTTCTGGTCACGCCGTGGCACAGAGGGTCCGCTGGTGTGCTTCGCCGGCCATACCGATGTGGTACCTACCGGCCCGGAAGGGCGCTGGAGCCACCCGCCGTTCACGCCAACCATTGTCGATGGACTGCTGTACGGCCGTGGTGCCGCCGATATGAAAGGCTCACTGGCCGCCATGGTGGTTGCCTGTGAAAACTTCGTGCGCAAACACCCAAATCACAAAGGCTCCATCGCCTTTCTGATCACCTCCGACGAAGAAGGCCCGGCGAAAAACGGCACGGTAAAAGTGGTGGAAACTCTCGAAGCGCGTAACGAGAAGATCGATATGTGCATCGTCGGCGAGCCATCTTCCACCAACGCTGTTGGTGATGTGGTGAAAAACGGCCGCCGCGGCTCACTGGGCGCCGTGCTGCATGTACACGGTATTCAGGGCCATGTGGCCTACCCGCATCTGGCGAAAAACCCGGTACACATTGCCGCCCCGGCACTGGCTGAACTGGCGGCAGAGCACTGGGACGAAGGCAACGAATTCTTCCCGGCCACCAGCTTCCAGATTTCCAATATCAAAGCCGGTACCGGTGCCACCAACGTTATTCCCGGCGAACTGGAAGTGGTGTTCAACTTCCGCTTCTCCACCGAACTGACCGCCGACATCCTGAAAGAACGCACCCACGCCATTCTCGATAAACACGGCCTCAGCTACGACATCGACTGGAACCTGAGTGGCGAGCCTTTCCTGACTGCGCGCGGCCCACTGGTCGAAGCCAGCGTACAGGCCATTAAAGAAGTCACCGGTCGCGACACCGAACTGTCGACCGCCGGCGGCACCTCCGATGGCCGCTTTATTGCGCCAACCGGTGCCCAGGTACTGGAACTCGGCCCCTGCAATGCCACCATCCATAAACTGGATGAGCACATTGTCGCCGAAGATCTCGACACCCTGACCGTGATCTACGAACGCATCCTCGAATTACTGCTGGCCTGAGAGACAACGCGTGAACAAAGTGATTGCCTGCCCGGTATGCGGGCTGGAGCTGCAGGCCGCTGATAAGCGCTGGAGCTGCAGCGCCGGCCATACCTATGATGAAGCCCGTCAGGGCTACCTCAACCTGCTGCTGGCCCAGCATAAAAAATCGAAAGCGCCGGGCGACACGCTGGAAATGGTCGACGCCCGCCAGCGCCTGCTCGACAGCCAGGTCTACCGGCCGATTTCCGATATGCTCAATCAATGGGTGCTGGAACTGGCACTGAACCACGACGGCGGCCTGCAGATTGCCGACGTTGGCTGTGGCGAAGGCTATTACACCCAGCGTCTGCAGGAAGTGCTCGACGATCATCAGCTGCCGCATTGTTTATATGGTGTCGATATTTCCAAAGACGCCGTCCGCCGTGCGGCACGGCGCAGTAAACAGATCGACTGGCTGGTCGCCTCCGGCGGCCAGCTGCCCTTTACTGCGCACAGTCTGGATCTGATCACCTGCCTGTTTACCAATCTGATGCCGCAGGGTTTTGCCCGCGCACTGCGCCCAGAAGGGCAGATTGTGCTGCTCAATACCGGCCTGCATCATCTGGTCGAACTGCGCGAGATCATCTACGACGAAGTAAACCTCGCCGCCCTTGATCCGCGTCCGGCCATGGCCGAACACGGCTTTGACTGCAAAGGCGAGCAGACCCTGAAATACCGTGTCAGCCTGACCAGTAACCAGCAGATTATGGACCTGCTGATGATGACCCCACACCGCTGGAAAGTGCGCAATGAAGCGCTGCAACGCCTGGAAGCGTTGAACGAACTGGAGGTAACCATCGACGTGGTTCTGCATCAGTTCGGACAATCGGTGTGACGCAGCGCAAAGAGCCTGACAGCAGCATTTGCCTTGCCCTGAGGCCAGAGGTAGCATTCTGGCCTCAGTTACCAACATGGCAGCCCTTGTCCGACCGGCCCAAGCCGGCACAGACCAGCCCGACCTCATGACCTGTATCCGCCAGCGGGCAAAAAGCCCGGAACAAAAAGCCCTGCGCCGCCAGCAAATTCTGGACGCCGCCGCCGGCTATTTTGCCGAAGCCCCCTTTGAACAGGTGAGCCTGCACGATATTGCCCAGCGGGTCGGCATCACCAAAGCTGCCCTGTACCGCTATTTCCGCAGCAAAGAGGCCCTGTTTCTGGCGCTTTACCACCAACAGATGGAACGGCTGATTGAACACGGCGAGCAACTGCCGCCGGGTGATGATGCTGCCACCGTCTGCGCTCAGGCTCTGGCTGAGGAACCCCTGTTCTGCCGTCTGAATGCCATTCTGCATACCGTACTGGAACGCAATCTGACCGAAGACGAAGCGCGCAACTTTAAGCTTGGCCTGCTGCCACTGCTGCAGCGCTTTGCCACATTAATCAGCCGCTGGCTCAGCATCTCAGTAGCCGAAGCGGTAGAACTGCTGCTGCATATTCAGCAGGCCATGATTGGCTGCTGGCATATCTGCCACCCGAGCAAAACCGTGGCCGCCGCCATTGCCGAGCCTCCGCTGACCCTGTTCCGGCTCGAATTCAGCGCCACACTGCAGCAGCACCTGAGCTGGCTGTTTGCCGGCTATAAAGCCAGCCATATACACCGTACAGCCAGTAACGCTCTCAATAGCGGAACGGCTCATAACAGCCCCGACAGCACGGCAGAAATACAATGACCCAGGTTGATTTTTACATCCTCGCCGCCCAGACCCGCGCCGAACAGATGCTGTTTGCCTGCCGCGTGGTGGAAAAAGCCTTCAGCAAGGGTAATCGCGTACTGATTCAGGTCGATGACGAAAGCACCGCCCGCCAGCTTGACGAGCAGCTCTGGCAATTCCGCGACGATGCCTTTGTGCCGCACACCCTGCTCAGCGCCAGCGACGCTCCGGCCGACTGCCCGGTCAGTATCAGCTGGCACAACGATCCCGGCCATCATCATGATGTGATGGTGAATCTCAGCAGCCAGCTACCGGCGTTTTTCAGCCGCTTTCAGCGATTTATTGCCGTCGTAGTACAGGAAGATCAGGTGCTGGACTACACTCGTAGTCACTACAAATTCCTCAAAGACCGGGGCTACCCGATCAACAATATCGACATGAGATTGCGTTAATGACCCAACGTAACGACCAGGACGAACCCGGCAATCTGCTGCGTGAACTGGAAAACCTGCAACGTGTACTCGATGATGCTGCCAGCGATCAGGTAGACCACAGCCGCAGCATCCCGACACTGGACCCGACCGATGACATTCCGCTGCTGGACGAACTGTTCAGCGAGAATGACATTCCGGTATTAAAAGCCGTATCGGCCAAACCAACCGCAGTGCCACTGCGTCCAATAGCCGATAGCAGCCGCCCGGCGAACCAACCGGCAGCCAAAGCGGCAGAAAGCAACGCAACGCAGAACAAGCCAGCAGAAGGCAAACCGCAGGCCGCCAGCCCACGTCCGGTATTGCGTGCACAGCCATTACCCGACGTGGTGATTCAGCGTCCGCAGGGCGATATGCCAGCCCGGCCAGCTCAGGTATCTGCCGCGCCACTGGTCGGCACAGAAACAACAGCACCGGTAACGACCCCGGCCACAGAGGCATCGGGCAATACTGGTGCTGCTCCGGCACGGGTATCGGCTAACCCCTTCCTGCCCCAGGCCATTCTTGATCGCCTGACCCAGGAGCGCGAAGCCGCCCAGCACAGTGCTCAGGAAGCACACCGCACCATGCAGCGCGTGATGGAGCAAAAGCAGGCGCGCGCCAGCGAACAGGCCGTGCAGCAACATATGCAACAGCTGACCACGCTGCAGAAAGAACACCTGATCGACCAGCTGGTTGCCGAAATGCTGCCGCAACTGACCGAACGCCTGCGTGAAAAGCTGCGCGAAAAGCTGAATCACTGACCTTCCCGCCACGGCGGTTCCGGCAGCCGCCGGAATCGCCGCACAAACAGCGAAACGCTGCAAAACCCTGCCCCTGAACCGCAGTTTCCGTTATAATCGGCGCCATTTTTTTGAACCCGAAACCAGCCAGCCTCTGCCCCGCCGGGACTGGCTGCGATAACGACGAGACGAGCAGCAGCGAACCATGGATAAAACGTACAAGCCCAGCGCCCTTGAACAAACCTGGTACAAAGAGTGGGAAGAAAAAGGCTACTTCAAGCCTTATCAGGACGGACTGACCGGCGAAGGTTACTCCATCATGATCCCGCCGCCGAACGTCACCGGCTCGCTGCACATGGGTCACGCCTTCCAGCACACCATTCAGGATGCCCTCACCCGCTACAAGCGCATGCAGGGTAAAAAAGCCCTGTGGCAGGTAGGTACCGACCACGCCGGTATCGCCACGCAGATGGTGGTTGAGCGCAAACTGGCGGCCGAAGGCCAGCCTGACCGTCACGAATTAGGCCGCGAAAAATTCCTCGAAAAAGTCTGGGAATGGAAAGAACAATCCGGCGGTACCATTACCGGCCAAATGCGTCGTCTGGGTAACTCGGTCGACTGGGACACCGAACGCTTCACCATGGATGACGGTTTCTACAAAGCCGTACAGGAAGTGTTTATCCGCCTGCACAAAGACGGCCTGATTTACCGTGGCAAGCGCCTGGTGAACTGGGACCCGAAACTGCACACCGCCATTTCTGACCTGGAAGTGGAAAATAAAGAATCCAAAGGCTTTATGTGGCACCTGCGCTATCCGCTGGCGGATGGCCTGAAAACCGCAGAAGGCAACGACTACATCGTAGTTGCCACCACCCGTCCGGAAACCATGCTCGGTGATACCGGTGTGGCGGTTAACCCGGAAGATCCGCGTTATAAAGATTTAATCGGCAAAGACATTATTCTGCCATTAGTGGGCCGCCGCATTCCGATCGTGGGCGACGAGCACGCCGATATGGAAAAAGGCACCGGCGCGGTAAAAGTAACCCCCGCGCACGATTTTAACGACTACGAAGTGGGCAAGCGCTGCGGCCTGCCGATGATTAATATTTTCACCTTTAATGCCGACGTGCGCGAAACCGCGCAGGTATTTAATACCGACGGCAGCGTGAATAACGACATCGACGCCAGCATCCCGGAAAAATACCGTGGCATGGAGCGCTTTGCCGCGCGTAAAGCCATTGTTGCCGATTTTGAGGCCGCAGGCCTGTTGCAGGAAATTAAAGACCACGATTTAACCGTACCTTACGGCGACCGTGGCGGCGTGGTGATTGAGCCAATGCTCACCGACCAGTGGTATGTGGATGCCAAAACCCTGGCCAAGCCGGCGATTGAAGCCGTCGAAAACGGCGACATTCAGTTTGTGCCTAAGTCTTACGAAAATATGTACTTCAGCTGGATGCGCGATATTCAGGACTGGTGTATTTCCCGTCAGCTGTGGTGGGGTCACCGCATTCCGGCCTGGTACGACGAAGAAGGTAACGTCTACGTTGCCCACGACGAGGCCGAAGTACGCGCGCAGAATCATCTGGCCGACGACGTCGAACTGCGTCAGGACAACGACGTACTCGACACCTGGTTCTCCTCTGCCCTGTGGACTTTCGGTACGCTGGGCTGGCCAAATCTGGACGACCCGGAAGTGGCCAAGCGCATGGCCGATTTCCATCCGACCGACGTACTGGTTACCGGTTTCGATATTATTTTCTTCTGGGTAGCGCGCATGATCATGATGACCATGCACTTCTGCAAAGACGAAGATGGCAAACCGCAGGTGCCGTTTAAAACCGTGTACGTTACCGGTTTAATCCGTGACGAAGTCGGCCAGAAAATGTCGAAATCCAAGGGCAACGTACTCGACCCGCTGGATATGATCGACGGTATTTCGCTGGATGAACTGCTGGAAAAACGCACCGGCAACATGATGCAGCCGCAGCTGGCGGAAAAAATCGGCAAGCGCACCAAAAAAGAATTCCCGGAAGGTATTGCCCCGCACGGCACCGATGCTTTGCGCTTTACCCTCGCGGCCATGGCCTCAACCGGCCGTGATATTAACTGGGATATGAAGCGCCTCGAAGGTTACCGTAATTTCTGTAATAAATTATGGAACGCATCGCGCTACGTGATGCTCAGCGTGGCTGGTGAAGAAGCCGTGGAAAACGCTGCCGCAGCCGGCACCAATATCGCCATTACTGACGAGATGAAAGTTGCCTGTGGTGCCAATGGCGAACCAGCCGTATTGTCACTGGCCGACCGCTGGATTATTTCGCGCCTGCAGAATGCCGAAAAAGAAGTAACCCGCCATATGGACCAGTATCGTTTCGATATGGCCGCACAAGCGCTGTACGAATTTATCTGGAACGAATACTGCGACTGGTATCTGGAACTGTCCAAACCAGTGCTGTGGGACGCCAACGCGCCAGAAGAAGCCAAGCGCGGCACCCGTGGCACTCTGGTACGCGTACTGGAAGCCACCTTGCGTCTGGCGCACCCGATTATTCCGTTTATTACGGAATCGATCTGGCATCAGGTAAAAGATCTGGCCGGCAAAACCGGTGACACCATCATGCTGGCGCAATATCCGCAGGCACAGGACGCCTTTATTGATGCCCAGGCCGAAGCCGATATCGAATGGCTGCAGGGTGTGATCACCGCCGTGCGTAATATCCGTGCAGAAATGAATATTGCACCGGGTAAAGAACTGGAGCTGCTGTTTAAAAACGGCGACGACGAAGACTTCCGTCGCGCAGAAGAAAACCAGACCTTCCTGATGAAACTGGCCAAGCTGGAAAAACTCACCTGGCTGAACGACGGCGACGAAGAGCCAATGTCGGTCACCCAGCTGGTTGGCGATATGGAAGTGCTGATTCCGATGGCCGGCTTTATCGATAAAGACGCCGAAGTAGCCCGCTTAGGCAAATCCATCGAAAAGCTGGAAAAAGAACTGGAGCGCGTAACCAACAAACTCGCTAACCCGGGCTTTACCGAAAAAGCACCGGCTGCGGTTCTGGAAAAAGAGAAAGAAAAAGCCGCAGGCTTTGAGCGCGACATTGTTAAGCTCAAAGAGCAGATCGAGAAAATTAAGGCGCTGTAAGCGCTGACTTACCGGCTCTGCAATAAAAACCGCCCACTTGATAAGAGTCGGCGGTTTTTTTATTTATGTCGGCCAGAAATACAGTAACATCCGCAGTCGTCAGCCAGTGAATAATCTAAGCACACGCCGGATAGAATAATGACACCCTTCCGTCTCCTGACAGCAACAGGCACCCTCAGCCTGATTATCTGGGTACTGATAACACCTCAGATTCCTCTTGCTGCCCTGCTACTGCTGATCCCGCTTATTCCGCTGCAGATAGTACTGTCGCAATCCGCCAGCCAGTGCTCAGAATGTGGTATCAGTGTATCCGCCCCCGCATTCAATAACCCGGAACGTAAACTGCCGTTTAAATTTGACTACAGCAAAATGGGGAACGACTGGGCATCCAAAAACTATCGCCGCAAGCCGGAAGCGCTGCCGCTGTGTGCGGCATGTAAGAAGCAGATCAGGGAAAGTGGCGGACAAAGATCACTCAACTGAACGGCTTTAACTTTGAATTCGTTTGAAAACTGCCAGGTCTTTTCTGGCTGAATATATTCTGGCATTGGACACCTCGTCAGCTTGACTTCGGTGTCCGTTAAAACGGGGCAGGATCAGCTGTCCGACAGCAGCACTTTGTCAGGCATCCTCTGGCCCGATGTAAAGCAAAACCGAAAGGCCTCCGTTACTTTGCCATCGGTGCTTGCAGAAAATCTGTGATCATAGGCACCAACCAATCGACCCGCGTCGTCACTTTCATGTGATCTGTATCGGGAAGCACGGCGAGCTGAGCGTGCTGGAAAAGCCGGAATGTTTCTACGGCATGTTCCGGGCGAATGACGTCGGCGTCGCCGACAACAATCAGCGTCGGCGCGGAAACGCTGCGGAGCGCATCAGTTGGAATATCCTTGAATTCCAGCACGCGTCGCGCGGCCTTGTCGTGAAATAGCCGTAGATTCTCTGGGTGAGGCGCAACCTTGAGATATTCTTCTTGCAGTTCCTGTGGCATGTTTTCTAACTTGGCATTAGCCATCGCGTCCCAGAGCCACGGATACGCGCCATCACGCTTGAGAAGAGTCGAGGCCAATACCAGCTTGCGCACTACCTTTGAATGCCTAATCGCCACCTGCAAAGCGATAGTGCCCCCGTTGCTGAAACCGAAAAGATCGGCTTTTTCAATATGCAGATAATCCAACAGTGCAGCAGTGTCGTCGGCCGATTGTTCGAAGCTGAATGGCCGTTCGATGATGTCTGCGGTGTGTCCATAGCCCTGCTGTTCGAATGCAATGATCTGCCGGGTGCGGGAAAGTTCTGGCAGGATTTGACCAAACGACGTATTGATTGTATCGCCACCACCGTGTAGCAGCACCAAAGGCGGCTGCGCTGGGTTCTTGATGCCATGGATCTCGAAGTAAATGCGCAGACCGTTGACAGGAGCGTAGCCTGTCTGAACTGCTTGTGGGTTCTGATTCATTGCTAATTGCTCCGCATTCTGTGCTGCTGTTGGCGCAGCGCCCCCGAAAGTGAATATTGCTACTGTTGTGGTTAAATGCAGAAGCTGCATGACGATTCTTTTATTCATTGTGAAATCCTCTCGAAAGAATATACAGGGATGACAAGGCGGCCGATATTGATCGACCAGTCCTTAGCCCTCTATATAGTCGTACGAGAAGTTTCGAAATCGACATCAGTTGTAAATTTTTTGGGTTTCCGGTGAGTACGCCATTTGCCTGTTTAACAAAGGGAATCATATCAACGCTAAGCTAAGCGCGTTAGCGCGTCCTTGCTTGAACGCCTTGTTAGGGCCTGGATTTGATGCCAAATTTCTTCGCAAACTCAGGATCAACCCAAATCGATTCAACTTGATCTGGCTTCAGCTCAACTGTTTCAGGTTCTGCACACTAGAAATAAAATTATTCAATGAACTAGCAAGAAACTCCGTCTCAGAGGTTTCGTGATCCCAGAAGTAGACAGCCTCATTAACTTCAATGAAAAAGTTTCCTGATTCATCCTCTGCCAATACCTTTGCCCCTTCAAGCTTACTTGAAAAGGTAGTGAGGCTTTGCGGATTATTCCGAACTCAACACCCTCTTCACTAATGAATACCCTGGAAATGCGCGATTCATTTCAAGAGCCCTAACGCCGCGCTCTGCTGCGTTTTGGTTGAAGTGGAGTTTTTGAGGTAAAGTGGCGTAGCCACCCCAAAACGGAGCGTAGACCAAAACGTCAGAAGGAGTAATTTGTTATGCGTTTTTAACTACTTACCAATAGTATCTTCAACAAAACCAATTATTTCAGATATAGGCACAGTAAATATGCCCGCTTTTCCTGCATCAAATGCTTCTTTCCATGTATTGTAGCCTTCAACATAGTCGGGATTGGGCGAGCTTTTACCAATTAACTTCACAAGACTCTTTTTCAGTGTTTCCTCAGAGACTGGAAAGTGAGGCAACTCATTTGAGATACCACCGTCTATATGTGGATTTTTTACTTTTACGTCACTGACACTAATATGATAAATAATTCCTAATTTTTCATCAGTTTCTACCTTGTTAATTAATACCGTAGACTTCTCTTCTCCAGCTCTTGTTTTATAAGACCAGACTTGACTTTCAAAATATTCCACTGCATTAGCAAAACCAAACATAGAAAGTAGGCTCATAGTTAAAATTATTTTCTTCATAAGTGATGTCTCAATTACATAACACCAAAAGCAGCGGCCGAGCGTAGCGAGGTCCAGCCCCGCAGGGGCGATGCTGCCTTTTCTTGTTAAATGCTTATACTTTGATGGTGCCATTGCACCACCCTTCTATTAGTTGGCCGATATTGGCCGCCACCATTTGAAATTCGAATTCAATTGGATAAAAGACCCAAACTCCAGGCTTGTGGATGCGATAACAAAATTCGATACCATCAGATCCAGCATGGCCTATAACCAAATGTTGATGCTTTGTATCTATTGCTACTTCGGATATAGGAAGCAACAGCTGCAGGCAAGCCTCGTTATCGTAGTATCCACCTTCGTACTTTGATAAGTATTCAGAGCAATCATAGTTTTCGACTAGGAATTCCTTGGCAAATACTCTGATTCCTTGTGGCATTTAACGCCCGGCTCACGCGACGGTTTGGAGCCGCGAAGCGGCGAAAAATCGGTCGCCGTGCAGCCGATTGTTAGGGCGCAGAAGCGGATTAAACGAAGCAATTAAAACAATTCCGGCTGTGGTTTTTCACCGTTGCCTGCCCTCCTGGCTGTGACCGTCTCGATTGGTTTACCCAGCAGCAGGAAGTCGGGAATGCCAAGCGGAGGCACTGTCTTCAGCATGCCATCCGCGCCGTCTTTGAGTTTCTCCCGCAACTCCATCAGGAGCCTGCCTAGAACGTTCTGCCCGATCAGTGTGTCGCCAGCCTCATCCGCCAATTTGGCACCCCAATAGTCGTCCTTGCGCGACTGCTCGACGATCGGCCGATCGCGTGTGGCGAGCAGGAGCCGACCGAACTCCTCGTAGTTCTGCGCGAGCTTCACTCGGAGGCACCAGCGCATGACCTTGTGCCGAACATCGTCCCAGTCTGGCCTTGAGTCTTTACGGTGCGGCTTGCTCTTCATTTTGGCGGTCATTGGGCTGTGCTGCCCGATGATTTCCCGCTGGACTTCCGGCATGTGAGGAAAACGGCAGGCCTGATATAGGGCCTCCGTCGTTAGGATTCGGACGCCGTTGATATGCAAAGGAAAGCCTGAGGCCATATTCGACAGGCCACCGAAGTCCTCCTTCGTTTTGTAGACGACGACAGCCTCGCTGCGGACGTAAGTACGCAGGAGGCTATTCTCGGGCCGATCGATGCTAGAGCGTGAGGTCATCGAAGATGTTCCTCGCGGAGGAATAGCCCTCACGCTGCAGCAGCGGATACCAGTGCAGGGCGCCCGAGTTAGCCTCCGGGTCTCCCCACCACATTGCAAGCGGACAGTTGTTCGGGCAGTTCCGGTAGGTGACGATCATCGAGCCGAAGCCTACGCCGAACGGGCTGAAACCGAGCGGACGCATGGACTGTTTAGGATTCTCGCTCATAGCCCTAATCTTGGCGCCCGCGATAAGGAATTCGCTCTCCAGGACCTGGCGACCCGCTTCTGAGGAAAATGGTTCGATTGCCACTGTGCTTGGCTGCCGAGGCTCGAAGGGGAACTTCGCCGGCAGAGCCATGTACGCCTGAACCTCGGCCACGCTCGGAACCGCCGTAGGCCAAAGCACTCCCGAACTATTCTTGTACCACTTGCGATTCTCAATCTCGAGGGCACGCCAATACTTGACGGCGATCTTCTTCCCCGACTGTGCTATCACGTTTTTGATCCTCTTATCGACAAGGTACGAGCCTCCCGAGTGAAGGGCCGCAACAATGACATGGATCGTGGCCGATTGAGGCGCGTCATTGACGATCCACGGCTCAAGGTCATTGCCCACGCGGTTGCCGCTGAACATCACGTCATCAAGGTAGATGAAGTCGCCGCCAGCCTCTCCGCAGTCATCCAAGTCGAGGCCGCATTCATCTTCAAGGCACTTTGAGAAGAGCTTCAGCATTTCCTTCTGGCTCTGCCCGTTTTGCTGGATGTTCAGGAAGTTCGCGGACGCCCAGTACGCAGCGGGATCAGTACCGGCCAGCTTCGCGTTGCTCACAAGAGCGCGGAGGAAGTCCTTAACGTTCTTTCGCGTGAAGAAGGTCTGCTTGATTACGTGGTCAAACTCGCGCAGAAACGGCAGCTGCTGAGCGGGCGTGAACTGATGAAGCCAACGATCGACGTGCTCTGGCGTCGGTTCGGGGAGGTCCCCTTCTCGATAGGTCCTGATCTCGTTCGCGACTGAAGCGAGCAAGTCATCACGTTCACTCATCTAATATTCTCCTGCCAATTGTCGAATCTTAAATCGCCTTTGCATTTATACCCATGATCGGCACGATAATAGGCGCCATGTATGGGTTTAGTAGGCTGAGCCCTAACGCCGCCCACACAGCGGAGTAAAATCGGCGGTTTTTGTGCGGCTCTTTGCACAAAAAGTGACGCTTTTACGGAGTCGGTGCTGGGCCTTGTTATGCGAGCCCAACGCAATGACTGATGTGACGTCAAAAACCACGAATGAAACACGCTAGCCGATTTATTAATAAGCCAATAGTTTAGATGTTAGCCATGCCAAAAGGAACCCCGAAAATGCACTAGAAATCTGGCGCCGAGTTTAGTTACGAAAGGGATCATGAACGAGCCAATCCACGCCTCAAGCGCGCAAAACTATTGGTTTGAAAGATACGAGGATTTAGGGTTTTAGCGCATAACGCCCGCATTTGCGGCGGTTTTGTAGCGAGGCACGAGCGGAAAAACCGTCCAAGCCACACAGTGGCTGATGCAACATGCGCTTGTTAAGTGTATTTTTCAAATCGTGCCTCGCCCATTTCTTCAATCACTTCAGCAGCAGAAACAATTCGACTATGGGGTTTCAGTTGTTCATTAGAATGTTCAATAAGTTGCTCTAAAGCAGAGTAAAGGCTTTCTAGCCAACGATCACACCCTATCGTGTCAAGATATAAAGCTTCTTTGTTATCTTCAAAATTCCATGTATCAAAGCGATACCTTAAACCAACTGGTAGCTCATCCATTTTGAGAATATCTTCTTTGAATTTGTCAAATAGTTCTTCTGGAAGTTCACCCTCTAGCTTTCTTACCATTTTCGCCAGATTATGGCCAAATTTCTCAATCCAGTTAACAAGTGTTTTGCCTTTACGATCATTATATGTGTAGTAACAAATTAGGGACTTTAAGACAGACTCAACCCCCATTCGTAAATCTACAAAACATTTTGTTCTTCTTGATTTTGGTTCAAAAAATAATGGCCCGTCACTATCAATGCAATAGCGATACCTAATTTTAAAATCAATAGCATCATGTAGAAAATGACTAGACACTTCCAAATATGTTGGCTTTGTATATTGCTGTGTCATATTCACTCCATACACTTAACGCTCAAAGCAAGCGCGCGGTACGCGTCGCTTTGCCTTTGCTTGTTAAGTGTTTTTGTATAACTTTGACCATGAGTTCCAGTCGTCCTCGTTCCGTAAATACACTAACAAAGATAGATGTTCCATTTCTTCGGGATATGGAACGGCTAGCATTTCTTCGTTATAACTCCGATGATTCTTGGAGTAATTTGAGAGCAGATTGGTAAGTACAACACTCGCGACTTCTCTAGCATCGTCGCTTGGCTCTCCATCGAAAATAAAGCGTGCAACTAAGTCTTCCCCATCGGGAGATAGTTCGAATGATACTGCCCTGAATGATGGTGCAACCTCACCAAGTAACGCACTTTGGGCATGTAGCATTAACTTAATTTCGTGCTCTGTTCTCATAGACACTTAACGCTCAAAGCAGCGGTTTATCCGCTGCCTTTGTTTGTTAGAATTTTAAAATGGTAACTCGAGATCTGAAATGCTAGACGGCATCCACGGGTACTGCTGAGTTGCGGAAACAAAATCGGTCACATAGTGCCCCCTAGTACCCCAATATTCAACTTCCGATGCTTTTGATGAATCAGGCTTCAAAGCATCTAATGCTACTTGCCAGTAACGATTATTATTATGCCCAGTTTTGACCGATGCATTTGCATGCTTAGGCTCCACTAAAACACCTCGTGCTAAATCATCCGATTTTAACAGCTCTGTTTCTTCATCAACTTTAGTAATTATATCGCGGATCGCACTTTCAAGAGAGTCAATATTATCAGTTAAAGTACGCTTTGATAGAACCACACTAAACTCTTTGTTTGATACGACATCAAAATCAGCATTTAATCGACCTAAAACATATGAGTCAGCTACATATATACAATTATCTTTTATTACCTGAAAGTTACGTAAAACCTCAACTGTTCTTAAATCCCCCACTTTATATGTATAAAATTCTTCAGTTATTTTACTTTTTAGCAAAGTCGGAATTTTATACAAAAACGATAATCGAACCCAATTTTCATCTTCACAATAGAACAAAGATAAATTTATATTTTCACTTCCTAAAGCTTTTAGTTTTAAGTACCAAGGTTCATCACTATTTGTGGGTACTAAGGCGCTAATAGAGGTAATTTTTACCAATGCCTTTTCAACCTCAAGAAGCACATGTTTAGTATTTTGCTTAATAAGGTCGATATCATCTTCTTTGATTGGTCTAAAATGAGCTAACGAATTTCTAACGGTTCCAATTTCCTGAAGCTTTGTGATGACAATAGATTTACTAGCCTTAAAGTACTTAGCAAAATATTTCCAATAGGCATCAGATACGATAATATCAATAAGTTCTCCACTATTTAAAAATAGCATTGGCGATGTAATCTCATGCCCTAAATACCCATAGTCATCACTTTGCCTCATTCGTTTTTTGGTTTCGCTTTTTATGCAACCACCTGAAACTGCGGTTTCTTGCCATTTTTCCTTCAGTTCTTCTTTCAACACGGTGTATACAAATACTCTTAGTGAGTTCTCGAACCGAAAAAGAACATTTAGAGCTTCATAATAATATAGGTGTAACCAACGCTCAGGTATCTCAACTAAATTATTATCTTTGACTTGTGCCTTTTTCCATTCCATAAGATTACACCTTAATCACGAAGAAATTCTAACGCCGCCAACAGCGGCCGAGCGTAGCGAGGTCCAGCGCACGTAGTGCGCGATGCTGCTTGGCCTTGTTAAATGGCTTGCTCATTGCTGCATATAGCCTTTGAATTCTTGAAGGCTGTTTGCAATTTTAATTGCTGTATCTGGCGCCATGCCTATACATGGCATGTAGAACACCTCGCCTAATTCATTTACAACCAGAAGCTCACCGCCACCATTGCCACCGAAGGTTAGGAAACCAGGAGCATACTCAGCGAGTTGATAATCACGATTGAACTCTTCCAGTTCTTCCGGACGCCACAAGACATACCACTCTGGCTCTACTGAGAGCTCACCTTCGAGGAAACCCTCACTTATCCAAGACTTCAGAACTTGTTTAATAGAGTCGATATTCATATTTGCCATTTAACAGTTTATTCGTAGGCGTGCTCATTTACACACCTTCATTTGATTTTAAGTTCCGAGCCTAACCGACTGTCACTGTTACGAAAAGCGCCGATAATAAGACTCTTACCAGGATAAAAACACGCAAGCACGCTTTCGCACCACGATCATCTTTACACTTTGCGCACGATCACTTCCGACAATCTCGTAACTCATTGATTATATAACCCTTATTTTTGGCTTTGGTGTCAATTCGAGCATATACATCTTTACACTCGCGCCTAAACGCGCATTGATTTCACAAAAAACTCAAATATACTGTTTTTATATACAGCATTTCAATTGGGGTATTAATATGGGTAAAAGCCCCTTCCTGAATGATATTCGTACGTTTATGCGCCTGCGCGGAATGAGTCTCCGTACCGAGCATACCTACATTTACTGGATCAAGGACTTCATCCGTTTTCATCGTCTCAAACATCCGGCGACGCTGGGCGGCGATGATGTCATGGCCTACCTGAGTTATCTTGCTGCAAAGCGTAGCGTCGCGATTAATACGCAAAAAATCGCACTCAACGCACTGGCATTTTTATACAACCAATTTTTGCAACAGCCATTAGGAGACCTGGATTTCACCTTTGCAACCAAGCCGAGACGCTTACCCGAAGTGCTCAGCACGTCAGAGGTTGACGCTATTCTGCGCGAGCTTTCAGGGCGCGATAAGCTGATTTTTTCCCTTTTGTTTGGTTCTGGTCTTCGTATTACTGAATGCCTGCGCTTACGCGTGAAAGACTTTAATTTTTCCCATGGAACATTAACGGTTCATGATGGTGAAGGCGCTAAAGACCGTGTAACCATTTTAAGTCCCTTATTACGCCCTGCCATTGAAGCAGAGATTTATAACGCACTTCGGTTGCAGGAGTCCGACAACCTGCAGGGTATAGGCCCTTCAATTCCGGGTGTACTCGCCAAAAAGTATCCTTCTGCTTATCGGCAAGCTGCCTGGATGTTTTTGTTTCCATCACCCGGTTTATGTAATCACCCGATCACTGGCACTCTTTGCCGGCACCATTTGCATGACTCTGTTCCTCGGAAAGCACTTCGCCAAGCGGTGATAAAATCCGGACTTACCAATAAGCGCATTACCTGTCATACCTTCCGGCACAGTTTCGCTACCGAACTGCTTCGTACTGGTCGTGATATTCGCACCGTGCGGGAGTTACTGGGGCATTTTGATGTAAAAACAACCCAGATTTATACCCATGTTATTGGTCAACATTTTGCTGGCACTGCAAGCCCTCTGGATGCCATTGCATCGTTCTGAATTCAGGCACGCTGCCGCCCTTCCTTGTTCACGCCACAACAGGACCGGCAATATTTGATTTACGCATATCGTTCTCAGGGAGTATCAGCATCCGTTCCGCTGCTCAGACGAGCGGGTAGGTTCAGCAATCCCTGCTTTTTCATTAGACTATCGGACTTTATTACCGCCCTCAACTGATAAATCACTGATCATATACATGGGTATATTGTAAACAACCGCTCTGATTTATCAGCGCGTTAACCCCGATTTGTGCCTTCTCAACCCGGCCCGGCTGGATACCTGTATTTGTCGCGTCCTGGCAAATATCCGGCAAACCCCGCAAAACCGGCTACACTTGAATGCAGAGTTTCAATTTTAAAGCCTGCTCGCCAGACAGCGGCAGAAGCAGGCAGACCGTGACTGCCAGCCATCCCTCGCAGCACGCACAAGGAGGTAATATCACCATGACCGATCTGATGGAAAGCACCGAAGAACTCACCCGCCTGACCGCCGAGGTTGAGCGCTTGGAAGACGAAATTCACCGCATCGCCAATAAGCTGAACAACGATGGCTTTATATCCCGGGTTCCTGCGGCGATGATTGAAAAAGAGCAAAAGAAGAAGGCCAGCTTTGAGCGTGATCAGGCAAAACTGAAGGAAAAAATTGCGGCTATGGGCAGCTGACCAATGATCGTTCTGCACTCTCTTTTCGCGGGCTTTCTGCCAGCCCTGAGCCGGCTCAACGCCGGTCATCTGTCTGACCAGGTCTGAGCTCCGACTACAGAGGGTTCGGGCTTATGGTTTATTAGCCGCCATGATCCGTTTCAGGTCGGCATCTTCAGCCCTCACCGGATGAGCCAAAGGGGCTCCATCATGCACATACACTTTGCGTGCTCCGGCACTTAATCCAAGCTCGGTGTACATGCGCCGCTCAATATCACTGATACCGCCTTCTGTTTTTTCCATCGGCTGAATAATCAGCACAGGCGAGCGCGGCAGAACAATTTTTTCATACACACTGGCAATTCCGTAACGCAGCAACCGTTCTGCATAAGCAAAATCGGCAATTAACAACCGTGGATGATCCAGAGGATTAACCAGTGTTATATCCTGCGTTTGCTTTCCATTTTGTTGTTCGTTGCGCTGTTCTTTTAATTGCTCCTGCTGATACAACTGTGCGGCTTTACGTCCGACAGCCATCACAATTCTTTTACCGTTTTCGGTACGTATCGCCAATAACGGTTGGTCGTCAAAAACCCTCGTTGATTGCGTGCAGCTTATACGGATACGGTCGCTCCACAATTGCGCATAGCAGGTTCCCGATGGCAGTGAGCGGATAAAAGCAGACAGCATGTTTACTCCATTTAGTTGGTAACAGCCTTCCCGGGCGGTTTGTGGCTAAAGAATGTCAGGTGAGTGTTATACATCATTTAACAGCGCTAATGTGTAGTTCAGACGCTCGTTGGCCGAATCCATTTCCAGTATCTCCTGCAGAATATCGGCATCGAAAGCGATCATACCAAACAATTCAAAACTGAATGCCTGCGCACTTTTTGTCTGCCATTCTTCCGACTCCATTAAATATTCGATACTGCGTTTTACATCATCATCACCCTGCCCTAGCGCGTAAAGGCGATGCAGGATTTTATCTTTTAACAGGGCATTATCAGCGTCATCCAGCTCCGCTTCTGGCGCGGGTAATTCGCGGTCGGGAAAGGGCTCACATTCGTATATCTGATAGGGCAATAACTGCACCGCGTCTCCCAGACGATAACGCTGTTCAAGATGTACATTCAGATACATGCGGCCGTCATCGCTGGTTTCTACCAGCTCGCAGCGTCCGGCACTGACAACCGGATATGGCCGGTAGGTTGCCTGATTGCTGTTCAGCGCCTCTTTCAGATTCCCGGTGGGTTTGCCGGGGCTGATCATCTTTTCGGTATGACAGATAGCGACCGGCATACCGGTGTCGAGACAATGCTGGATCATGGCGCGATAGCGCGGCTCAAACACGTGCAGCGGGAACACTGTACCGGGAAAGGTAACGCAACCCGGGATCGGGAAAATACACAATCTGCTCATACAACCTCCACACGTCGGCACGTCAGGCTTACTGCCACTATAACGCGATTTTCAGAAGGCTGCTGAGCATGGCTGAAGATAAATCTAAGGCGCTGTTATAGCACGACAGGTTTCCGCATTGGCCAGATCCATTGCCAGCGGCACGCGGCTCAGACGGTTCCCCAGAGCAGAAAGCTGATCAAAAATAAGGCCCTTCTCTGTTACCAGTAAATCGTAACCGTTAAAGCCTTCTCCGGCACCAATAGCCAGCGAGCTGGGTGATTCAAAGCTCAGCGGTGCTGTTGCTATTCGGTCCCCGGCCGCCGATTGATACACCAGCTGCCCCTGCAGGTACATCGCCACGGCAATACCACCGCAGTACGGCATGATGTCGTCAATCAGTGTCGCACCGCTGAACAATACGTTGTCGGCCGCAGCATTGCTGATGCTGTTGCCGGCGTAATCCGTCAGGGTTAAGGGTATTTCTCCCTGCGCATTAAATATAAAGCGGCGTACTTTATTACCATCCGATACGTACAGTGTGTTACCGCTGACCCGCACACCATTTGGCGATTGTATGCCGTAAGCATCTCCCAGCCAGTTTTTTTCAAAGCTTTTAATCGCTGGCGGTGATGCCGAATAATCCAGACTGATGCGGCCCAGTGCTGAACGACCAAAATAATTGGTATCGGCAATTATTAAGTTTCCATCCGGAGCAAATGCCAGACCATTGGGAATGGACAAACTGTCCAGAGGATCGGTTGTACCTTTACGATCCAGCGCGCGGAATATTAAAGGCCGTTGCTTTAGGCTGGCTGCCAGCAGGTGTGTATCCTGCACCAGAACCAGCCGGAACCAGCGCCATTCCAGCCGGTTTTCCTGACAGACCGTAAAAACCCAGCCGTTATGCTCGGCAATACCGGCAAAAGCACAGTCGCTTCCCTCATACAGTGCCCGCCTTTGGTAGCTGGTATTGCCAAGGGCATCCATTGAACGCCGGATCTGATAAATATTTTTACCACCACTGACCAGTAAATCTCCGGTGGAGGTAAACAGAATATTTTCAGCATCTGGTATTCGCACCAGAGTTTCTTTTTCGATACAACCGGTAAGTACAAAAATGGTTATCAATGCGCAGATTATGCGTAAAGCCCGTTCGGGAAAAAGCAGTTTCACTGCAAAGAAAGAACGCAGATAGCGTCCGACAACAAACGGAGTGCGGGTAAGAGCAACGTTGCGCATGCAGAATCCTTTTTATTGTTTTGATTATTCCAGGCCCGGAATTCACCGGACTTATCAAAACTGGTTCAGCATGGTTAAAGGTGCAAATAACTGGCCCGGATTGTCCGGGCTTTTCTTTAACGTAAAACAACCGCCGGCACTGTTACTCTGGCGATAATAAAAATCAGGCAAAACAGCCAGGGAAGACTGTTATTTTTATTAATAAAGAGCGTGAAAATTTACGCCAACATACGGATATTGTCGGCAGTCAGATTAATAATATTCTGCCGTGCCTGCGGACTGATCCAGGCGTTATGCGGAGTAACAATCAGATTAAGATTGCCCTGCTTAAGCGCAGACAGCAGCGGGTGTCCTTCGCCTGGTGGTTCTACCGGTAATACATCCACAGCCAGCCCACCCAGATGCCCAGACTGTAACGCCCAGAGTGCGGCCATTTCATCGATGATGCCACCGCGTGCGCAGTTCACCACCAGACAGCCGCGTTTCAGGCGGTCGATATTGTCGCGGTTGAGCAGGTGCCGGGTGTGTTCATTCAGCGGACAATGAAAACTGAGCACATCAGCCTGCTCAATCGCCTGCTCAAAAGGTAGGCGGCTGTCATCTTCTGCTCCCGGACGAGCGCAAAACATCACCGTCATGCCAAAGGCTTCAGCCAGTTTAGCCACGGCACTGCCCAGCGTGCCCTGACCAACAATCACCAGGGTTTTACCCGCCAGCTCAGTCGTATTGTGATTCAGCAAACAGAAGAACGGGCTCTGCTGCCAGGCACCACCACGGATGTCGTGCTGATAACGCGGCAAGCGCGCCGCCAGTGCCAGAATCAGCATCAGGGTGTGCTGTGCCACCGAGTGCGTGCCGTAATTACTGACGTTGCACACCGGTACACCCTGCGCCCGGGCAGCGTCCATATCGATATTGTTGGTGCCGGTGGCCAGCACCAGAATGCCCTTACGGCCCTGCATAGCCCAGCCAGGTATCTGCACCTTGTTGGTAAGAATCAGTTCGGCATCAGCCAGATGCTCTTCCAACTGTTCCGGGCTGGTACGGGTAAATACCCGAAGTTCGCTCACCAGCGCCCGGATCGGGCTTAAATCAACGCCAGAGCCGAGCGTGTCGGCATCCAGTAATACGGCTTTCATCATGTTCGGTGTCCCAGTTCAGGATGTGTGGATCAGGCCTGCTGAATTCAGCCCATTGTTAGTGACTATAACGCTCAATACAACAGTCTGTTGCTGTGGCGGCGGGTGAAATCCGACACTGCGGCCCTATATAGTTATCGCAATAAGTAAATTACTCATTCATCCCGGAGAATGTATGTCCACCGATACCCAGATTCTGTTCAACGCCACAACCACAGGCGATATTTCCCTGCCCAACCGTTTCGTTATGGCGCCACTCACCCGCTGCCGCGCCATTGGCCACCAGCCCAATGAACTGATGGCCGAATATTATGCTCAGCGTGCCAGTGCCGGTCTGTTAATTACTGAATGCACGATGGTAACGCCCCGCACGTCTGCCTTTGGTAATGATCCGGGTATTTACTCTGCTGAGCAGGTTGAAGGCTGGAAGCTGACCACCAACGCCGTGCATAAAGCCGGTGGCCGTATTTTTATGCAGATCTGGCATGCCGGACGTGCGGCCCATCCGCTGCTGAATAACGGCACCGAAGCGGTTGCCCCAAGCGCCATTTCCATTAATGACGAAGTACACACACCGGAAGGTAAAAAACCTTACAGCGTGCCACGTGCTCTGAGCAAAACAGAAATTGCCGCCATTGTTGATGATTTCCGCAAAGCCGCTGCCAATGCCATTGCCGCCGGTTTTGATGGTGTGGAAATTCACGGCGCCAACGGTTATTTAATTGACCAGTTCCTGCGCGATGGCTCAAACCAGCGCACAGATGAATACGGCGGTTCGCTGGAAAACCGTGCCCGTTTTCTGACCGAAATTCTCGACGCCGTTACCACTGAAATCGGCAGTGGCCGCGTGGGTCTGCGCTTATCGCCACTGAACAGTTTTAACGATATGCGCGACAGTGATCCGCTGGCCTGGACCGAGTATCTGGCCAAACACCTGAACCGTTTCAATCTGGCTTATCTGCATTTAATGCGTGCCGATTTCTTTGGCGTGCAGCAGGCGGATGTGGTGAGTATTGCGCGTGAACATTATCAGGGCCATCTGATGCTGAACATGGGTTACAGCGCTGCAGAAGCCGCTGCCATTATTGCTGCCGAAAAAGCCGATTCTGTTGCCTTTGGCACCGGTTTTCTCGCCAACCCGGACTTGCCTGCACGGGTTCAGGCCGGAGCAGAACTGAACACACCGGATCAGAATACCTTCTATACCCAGGGTGCTGAAGGCTATACCGATTATCCGTTTATGACGGCCTGAAAATAAAAAAATCCTGCACCGGAGTAATATCCAGCGCAGGATTTTTTTATACCCCGCAGATCTGATCAGGGACGCTCGTCGTACTGAGGAATATCGTCGTGCGACTGATCCCAGGAGGCTTTTGAGCCCATATAAATATGGGCCACGGGTTTTACCTGCACATCGGTGTCGAGCGTGCCAATACGCAGCCGGTAAATATCCGGCATGGATGGACGCCGGCTGTACAGCGGCGAGCCACAGTTTTTACAGAAGGTGCGGAAGACCCCCGGTGTGGATTCAAACTCCCCCACCAGTTCCTGCCCTTTCAGCAGGCGGAATTCATCGACCTTAATCGCCGCATTAACCGCAAAGGCGCTGCCATTGGATTTACGGCACTTGCCACAATGACAAACCATGGCCTGACCCAGTTCGCCATCGATCTGATACTGAATTCCATTACACAAGCAGCTGCCTGTCAGCATAACGATCTCCTTATCAGGCTTGCAGTGCACGCTGGATTGCATCTGCCACCACCGTATCGGTGACCTGCAGATCAGGAGCAAAACGGGCCAGAACCGTACCGTCTTTACCGATCAGGAATTTTTCAAAATTCCACATAATGTCGCTGTCATTGGCTGGCAGCAGATCTTTGGCGGCCAGCTTTTCTTTCAGCGCACCACCGGCAACGGCTTTTGGCTGAGCTGCAATTAATTGCTGGTACAGCGGATGGCGCCCCGGGCCATTTACCTCAAGCTTGGCGAACATCGGAAAGGTAACGTCATAGGTAAGGCTGCAGAACTGCTGAATTTCATCTTCACTGCCCGGTTCCTGCCCGAGAAACTGGTTGCAGGGAAAACCTAAAACTTCCAGCCCATTGGCCGCTTCAGCCTTGTACAGAGCTTCAAGCCCCTCATATTGCGGCGTCAGACCGCATTTGGACGCTACGTTCACCAGCAGCAGCACTTTGCCGCGGTAATCGTTCAGCGCCTGAGTTTCACCCTGAATATTTTTAACCTGAATATCGTAAATGCTCATACCTGATCTCCGCAGTAGGTTTTTACAGATCACAGGCTGAAGGAATAAACGCAGCTGGTCAACGACCAGAAATGGAAACAATGCTTGCAGGCTAACGCCGCTAATCGCCCTGACGGGTGCGCTTGATAAAATGCGCCTGACAATCTTCATTCACCAGAGTGAAGATGCTGTAGTATTTTTTACCGGTTTTTACGTAGCTGGCCACCTCTTTCTGGCGGCTGGGATGGTGCACTTTCAGCACCCGGGCCGGATGAAAAATTTCGGCCGTTTTGAAGTAGCTTTTGGCTTTATCGTCGCTAGCCGCTTTGGCGTCGCGGTCAAGGCATTCGGCATACGTCACTGGCGCCAGAAACAATAGCCCTGCCGTCAGAATTGCCAATAACCGTCTGAAAAAAGTGACCCAATAAACGCGCATAAACCTCTCCGGATATCAGGGAAGTGTAGACGTATCAACCGCCAGATCGTCGGATAACAGACAAAAAAAAGCCGCAGACCAAAGGTGCTGCGGCGAGCTTCTCGAGCACAGAGAAATCGTTAGTCGTCGGAGCCCATCACACCCAGAATCTGCAGCAGACTCAGGAACAGGTTGTAGATGGCAACGTACAGGGTAACGGTTGCGGAGATGTAGTTCGTCTCACCACCGTGAATAATGGCACTGGTCTGGTAAGCAATCAGGCCGCTCATCAGCATGATAAACATGGCTGATACCGCCAGAGAGATCATTGGCAGACCCAGGAACAGGTTACCGATAGACAGAGCGAAGGCGACCAGAATACCCACCATCAGGGTTTTTCCCATACCGCTCAGGTCTTTACCGGTGCTAAGCACCCAGCCAGACATAGTCAGGAAGATCAGGCCGGTAGTACCCAGTGCCATGGCGATCATATCGGTGCCGCCCGGCAGTTTGGCGTACATAGAGACGATTGGTCCCAGAGTCAGGCCCATAAAACCGGTCAGTGCGAATACTGAGACAATACCCATCGCGCTGTTCTTGGTTTTCTCAACCAGAAACAACAGACCAAAGTAGCCCACCAGCGTCAGGATGATACCCGGATGCGGCCAGTTAAAGGCCATCGACAGACCTGCCGCAGCCGCACTGAAGATCAGTGTCATGGACAGCAGCATATAAGTGTTACGCAGTACTTTACGGCCATCCACGGCCTGCGTTTCATACGCCTGATTCTGTTCAGCCGGTACAACCACCGGCTCAGCGGATGCAGACTTCATGTTCAGATAATCGGGACGATTCATTGCCAACTCCTGTTTGTAAGAGATTGCGCCATTGTAGGCAGCGCGAATACAAAATAATATTCGAATTATCTTGCACTAATACATCGGTTTTTACGAACAGTTTATGAAGCGTCTTAACTATAAACACCTGCTCTACTTTCATACGGTGGCTGCAGAAGGCAGTATTCTTGCCGCAGCCAAACGGCTGAATGTGACACCGCAAACCATCAGCGGTCAGCTAAGGCTGCTGGAAGAAGATCTTGGCAATGCCCTGTTTGCCAAGGCTGGGCGTGGACTGGAGCTGACCGACGCCGGACGGGTGGCGCTGGATTACACCCGCGAGATGTTCCGCCTCGGTGATGAATTGCAGGAAGTGATGCACCAGGGAGCGACCGAACGACCACTGGAATTCCGAGTGGGTATTGTGGATGCGCTGCCCAAGTCCATCGCCCACCGCTTACTGGTACCGGCGCTGAGTTTATCCGGGCGCATGCGCATCGTCTGCCACGAAGAACAGATGCCTATTCTGCTGGGTGAGCTGGCCGTGCACCGTCTGGATCTGGTATTGGCCGACAGTCCGATTCCTTCCGGGATGAATATCCGCTGCTTTAACCACCTGCTTGGGCGCAGCACGCTGGCTTGCTTCGCCGCTCCGGCACTGCGTGAACGCTATTTGGGGGAGTTTCCTGAATGCCTGCGCGATGCCCCACTGCTGCTGCCGACCGATACCGCTTCTGGTCTGCGTACCGAGCTGCTGAGCTGGCTCGACCGCCTGAGCATTCCCATGCAGATTGCCGGTGAGTTTGATGACTCCGCCCTGCTGGAAGCCTTCGGCAATGAAGGCCATGGATTTTTCTTTGCACCAGCCGTTATCCGCGACGAAATCTGCCGCAAGTATCAGGTGGAATGCGTCGGGGAAGTGAATGATCTGGTGCAGGAATTCTATGCCATATCGGCTGAACGCCGCATCAGCCATAACGCGGTCAGACTGATTACTGACCGCGCCAAGGATGGGTTTCTGACCAGTTGAACATGAGCCAGGAGTTACTCGACCGGGTTCAGACACTCGTTGCGGGTTGGGTCCACTTTGCAGCGGATTTTGCGCTGCAGTTTAAGCATCAGCGGGTCGTACACGCCTTTATCACGCAGAGCGATACGCAGATCACGCAGGCGTGCCTGCTCTCTGGCCTGATCCGCAGCCGGTACATCTATCCAGAACGATGCAGGAATATTCGCCCGCTCTTTTTCAACCCGTTTAACGTAGTTATCGAACTTGAACAGGAAGTCTTCGCGCAGAATCTGTGCCAGACCGATCGGGAAACGCTCACTGCGGCCAATCAGCTGAATGGTCGACTGCGACAGTGGCATGTTCATTATTCCCATACCCTGTTTTGCCTTACCGGCACCCGCGACATGATAGGCAACCAGTGGCGCCAGCATGGCTTCGGCCTGCCCGCTGACAAACTGATCGACACTGGTCAGCAGACCTCCCGGACGGGCATTGGCTTTCAGCTGTCCGGCCAGCGCGCGTAACGATACATCGCTGTCCGGCACGACCAGATCTTTGCCGGCCATCTGGGCAAATTTATGCAGCGTCTTACTGCCGGAATAGGCGTAGTTTTCCCCCAGAGAAGCAACCCCCAGCACGACATAATCCCCTTCCTGCAGCCTGTCAGCCATTTTCGGACTGGCAACCACCTGCATCAGCATCTGCAGGTGCTGCACATCAGGGATGCCACCCAGTGCTTCCAGCGTACCGGCAAAGCGGTTAAAGCTGAGGGCACGACTACCGCTGATCAGAGCGGCATCACACTGCCCGGATGTCAGATCGTTGATCAGACTGTCCTCGTCCTGATAGGCGATAATGGTGAGGTCGAGCCCATAATGCAGCGAACGGAGCTTCTGATCATCAACGGCGGCAAATACCGGACCGGCCTTTCCGAGCATATCCCAGACGCAAAAACTGCGATTAATTTTGCCATTCTCCAGCTGGTCAGCGTACAGCTTCTTCAGTGCCCTGATCCGTTTTTCCAGAGGCAGATTCTGACTCATTACCGTTGCCTGCAGCTTATCCTGCTGCTTGGCATCGCGCTCCGCTGCACTCACCGTGTGCATGCCAAGTAATACTGTTGCCAGGCAGGCAACCCATAGGCCTTTGATCATCCGAATATCCTGCTGATGTGGTGTTTATGGTTGTTGTTGTTTTTATTGTTGGCAGTAAAGGACATGAACCATACAAGGCTTATCCCTTTGGGCCTTATATCTGTGAATCAGCGCGCATTAAATATAAACGGTGCCGTATCCACAATGTTGTAATCTGCCTTTATAACCCTTTTTATTGCCGGAGATAACCGTTACGACAGGCCAGTGCAAAGTACAGAATAAGAAAACAGACTGCTAACGATGCCCCTGTAATCGATATCGACAAAACGGGTGGTAGCGGAGTCGGCTATCAGTGTTCAGTTGTTCAGCAATTTACCATTCTTAACAGAACAAAAATGAGTTAGTTATTACTGTGTGAATAGCCCGAAATTCAGCAATAAAAATAACAAGGATTTACGCATGTCAGTCAAGACACCTCTCGAAATGCTTTATTACTGGGAAAAGACCACACCGGATGCCGTTTACCTGCGCCAGCCAATTGATGGGGTTTTTCATGATTTCACCTGGGCACAGGTGGGTGATCAGGTACGCAGAATCGCTAACGCACTGATTGCGCAGAACTTCGAACAAGGTTCACACATCGCCATTCTGTCGAAGAACTGTGCCGAGTGGTTTATTACCGACCTGGCGATCATGATGGCCGGGCATGTTTCAGTACCCATTTATTTTACCGCCGGGCAGGAAACCATCCGCTACGTACTTGCCCACAGTAACTGTAAGGCAATATTTATTGGCAAGCTGGACGATACCGAACACCAGTGTGCCGCCATCGACAGCCACATTACCCGTTTCGCTATGCCGTATGGCGATATACCTGCCCGCTATCAATGGCCGGAATTACTGCAGCAACCACCACTGGCCAGCTCGCCGGTTCCTGATGCCTCTGACACCATGACCATTATTTATACCTCTGGCAGCACCGGTAATCCGAAAGGTGTCGTTAACACCTTTGGTTCTTACGGCTGGAGTTGCCAGGCTCTGGCCCAGGCTCTGAAGGTTGGCAATAAAGAACGCATGCTCAGCTACCTGCCACTGGCTCACATTACTGAGCGTGTGTATGTCGAGGGTGCCAGCCTGTATAACGGCTTCAGCGTTGCTTTTGTTGAGTCACTCGATACCTTTGCCGAAAACCTGAAGGCCGTATCACCGACGTTATTTATCTCGGTGCCGCGCCTCTGGACACGCTTCCAGATGGGCGTACTGGCCAAAATCCCACCGAAGAAGCTCAATCGTCTGCTCAGTGTTCCGATTCTGAAAGGCATCGTCGCGAAAAAAATCCGCCAGCAACTGGGACTCGACAGCGCACGCCTGTTTGGTTCCGGTTCGGCCCCGATTTCTCCGGCTACCCTGCACTGGTATGAGCGCATTGGCATTAATATCAGCGAAGGCTGGGGGATGTCGGAAAACAATGGCCTGGGCACGCTGAGTTATCCATTCCGCCGCGATAAAATCGGTTGTATCGGTCACCCCTATGACGGAGTTGATCTGCGCATTGCTGAAGATGGCGAAATTCAGCTGAAAGGTCCCTGCGTGATGAAAGAGTATTATCTGGAGCCGGAAAAAACTGCCGAAGCCTTTACCGCCGATGGCTATCTGCGCACCGGTGATAAGGGCACCGTTGACAGTGATGGTTACGTCCGGATTACCGGCCGTCTGAAAGAAATATTCAAAACCGCCAAAGGTAAATACGTCGCGCCGGTGCCAATTGAATCCTTATTAATGGAAAATTCACTGATCGAACAGATCTGTGTTACCGGCAGCAATCTTAAACAACCCATTGCTCTGGTAGTACTGACACCGGAAGCTCAGGCGCATAATAAAGACCACTTACGCGATAGCCTGCAACATACCCTGGAACACATTAATAAAAAGCTGGAAAGCCATGCCCGTCTGGATGCCATGGTCGTCGTTGATGACAGCTGGAGTGTGGAAAATGGCTTACTGACGCCGACGTTAAAAATCAAACGCCACTTAATTGAGAGTAAATACCACGACCTGATTCAGCGGGAACATGCCCAGAGCGTCGTCTGGCAGCAAGCCTGATAAAGGTAATATCAAAGAGAGCGGGCGTTATTCGCCCGCCAACTCCTCACAGCGCCAGACGCCCTGCTCTCCGGCCAGATACTGACTCAGCCTTGGCAACAGGTTCTGCATTTTATCTTTCAGCGTCCATGGCGGATTAATCACAATCATGCCGGACGATGTCATTCCCCGCCCTTCGGTATCCGCACTTAATCCCAGCTCAAATAACTGAATACGGGCAATGCCGCTGGCTTTCAGTTGCTGCTCCAGCTTATTGATACGACTGCGTTCCACCACCGGATACCAGAGTGCATAAATACCCGTGGCAAAACGCCGGTGGGCTTTTATCAGCGTATCAACCACCAGCTCATAATCGCTTTTAATTTCATACGGCGGATCAATTAATACCAGTCCACGACGTTCACGTGGTGGCAGCGCTGCAATTAATCCTTTAAATCCATCGCTTTGCTCAACACGCAAGCGGCGGTCAGTCGCCATTAATTCATCCAGAAAACGAAAGTCCTGCGGATGCAGTTCAAATAGCTGTGCGCGGTCCTGCTCTCGTAAAAACAGCTGCCCAAGTCTCGGTGAGCCCGGATAAAGCTGACTGGCTGCCAGACCACTCTGATCATGATCCGGGCGGCTGCTGGCCACCGCATTAAGGTAGCTCTGTAATTCCGGCCAGTCGCAGTTCTGCAGACGGCCGATACCGGTTTCAAACTCGGCATTCTTCTCTGCTTCCGCCGATTGCAGTGAATACAGACCGGCACCTGAGTGAGTGTCGATATAGACGAAAGGTTTTTCTTTCTGCTGCAGGTATTGCAGGATTTCAACCTGAATCAGATGTTTCAGTACATCGGCAAAATTGCCGGCATGAAAAGCGTGGCGGTAGCTCAGCATAGAATGTCCGCAGTGCTCAGATTAATGGTTATAAAAAGATAAAAAAAACGCATCGCCAGGCGATGCGTTTTTTCTGACCGGCAACTGTTATGGACGGTCGTCCACTTCTTCCACTTCCGGCGGCATCAGATCTTCACGGCTGATCTTCATCATCAGCAACAGACTGGAGGCAACAAATACCGACGAGTAAGTACCCACCACCACACCAATCATCAGTGCCACCGCAAAGTTATGAATCAGGTCGCCACCGACAATCATCAGAGCAAACAACACCAAAGCGGTTGTTAAGGAGGTCATAATGGTACGACCCAGCGTCTGATTGATCGAATAGTTGATGACTTCTTCTGAATCACCGCGGCGCAACATGCGGAAATTTTCACGAATATGGTCAGCAACAACGATGGTATCGTTCAGCGAGTAACCGATGACCGCCAGCAGTGCTGCCATTACCGTCAGATCAAATTCCCACTGGAACAGTGAGAACAGACCAATAATGATGATTACGTCGTGGAACAATGCCACCACAGCGCCGACCGAAAATTTAAACTGGAAGCGTGCGGCAACGTAAATCATCACCACAAACAACGCCAGCAATAAAGCCAGACCACCCTGGTCACGTAATTCTTCACCGACCTGCGCACCAACAAACTCACTGCGCATCAGCGTCAGTTTATTATCGGCACTCTGGGTTTGCAGAACATTCAGAACTTCTGCGCCCAGATTGTCGCGGAAGGCTTCTGACATACGCACCAATACATCGGTTTCCGCACCAAAATGCTGAACCGTTACATCACGGTAACCGGCATTTTCAAGTGCCGTTGATATGCGCTCGATGGATTCCGGTGTTTCATACTGAACCTCCAGCAGCGTACCGCCGGTAAAATCCAGCCCCAGATTCAGACCACGGATTGCGATAGAACCGATAGAAATAACAATCAGAATAATCGACAGAATGCTGGCCGCATGACGCAGACGCATAAAGTTAAAGTTGGTCGCCCCAATCATGACTGACCTCCGATAGACAATGTTTCAATACGGCGGCCACCGTAAATCCAGTTAATAATGGCTCGGGTCAGAACAATGGCGGTAAACATCGAGGTGATAATACCGAACGACAGTGTAACCGCGAATCCTTTCACCGGACCGGTTCCGACAGCAAACAGAATGACCGCTACGATCAGCGTGGTCAGGTTGGCATCGAAAATGGTGATAAAGGCACGGTTATAACCTTCATGAATCGCCTGCTGTGGCGAGCGGCCATTGCCCAGTTCTTCGCGTATGCGGGCAAAAATCAGTACGTTGGCATCCACCGCCATACCCACGGTTAATACGATACCGGCAATACCCGGCAGCGTTAACGTGGCGCCGATCATCGACATCAGAGCAATCAGAATAACGATATTGGCCAACAGGGCTACGTTGGCAACCAGACCAAACAAGCGGTAGTAAACAGCCATCAGCACCAGCACTAATGCCAGACCCAATACCACTGAGTTAATACCCATTTCGATATTTTCTTTACCCAGGCTTGGACCAACGGTGCGCTCTTCAACGAAGTACATTGGCGCCGCCAGTGCACCGGCACGCAACAGCAGAGCCAGCTCAGAGGCTTCTGCAGATTCCAGGCCGGTAATGCGGAAGCTGTTACCCAGCGTACTCTGAATAGTTGCCAGAGAAATAATGGATTTTTCCACAATCTGAATGGTTTTCGGCGTTTCCACACCATCGACCAGCTCATAGGTGGTTTTCGGTTTACGCTCAACAAACAGCACCGCCATACGACGCTTTACTGCTTTACGGGTAACCTGAGTCATCATCGCGCCACCTTTGGCGTCGAGATCAATATTCACCTGCGGAAAGCCATTCTCATCAAAGGATGGCTGGGCGTTAGTTACGCTGTCACCGGTTGCGATAATGGCTTTTTCCAGACGCGCAGTACGGAACTGCTCATTACGGAAGGCATATTCTTCGGTCTGGAAACGACTGGCACCCGGCTCGGCTTCAAGACGAAACTCCAGATTCGCGGCTTTGCCCAGAATTTTCTTGGCTTCAGCAGTGTCCTGTACACCCGGCAGTTCAACCACGATGCGGTTACGGCCCTGACGCTGCACCAGAGGTTCAGCAACACCCAGCTCGTTCACCCGGTTACGCAGGGTCGTGAGGTTTTGCTTGATGGCGTAGTCTTCAAATTCTTTGATTTTTGCTTCGGTAATCGCCAGAACAACGTCAGCGTACTCACCTTTATCTTCATTTTCCTGCAGGAATTCAGGATAGGTGCGGGAAATAAAGCTGTTAGCCTGCGCCCGGACTTCAGCATCGACGAAGCTGATACGCAGCTTATGATCTTCAATCTGAATACGACGGTACTTCAGCTGTTCTTCGCGCAGACGGTTACGGAATTCTTCACGGTAATTGGCGATTTTACTTTTAACGTAATCATCCATATCCACTTCCATCAGGAAGTGCACACCACCGCTAAGATCCAGACCCAGCGTCATCGGGCCCGCGCCCATATTGAGCAACCAGTCGGGGGTGGTCGGCGCCAGGTTCAGTGCCACAATGAATTCATCACCCAGCAAACGCTGTACAGCGTCTTTTGCCGGCAACTGATTTTCGTTGCTGGTCAGGCGAAACAGTGCCGTACTGCCGGTCACTTCTTCACCAAAAAATTCGATATTGCGTTCCTGCAAAGCAGAACGGACTTTAGTCAGTACCGCTTCCGACATTTCAGCGCCAGAACGGGCCGGCGTTACCTGAATAGCAGCATCGGGCGGATACAGGTTGGGTGCGGCATAAAGACAGGCGAAAATCAGCGCCAGCACAATGAGAAGGTTTTTCCACAGCGGGTATTTATTGAGCATACAACTGCCCTTATTCCTTATTCAGAAAACAAAGACGGCCTCCTGAGAGACCGTCCTGAGCCCGGAGACGGGGCTTAAGCTTTAACGTCTTTGATGGTGCCTTTTGGCAGAGCCGCCGTGATGGCTACTTTCTGCACCGGCAACTGTACGCCGTCAGCCACTTCGATAACCACAAAGTCATCGGTTACTTTGGTGATTTTGCCCAGCATACCGCCGGCGGTTACCACTTCATCACCTTTGCTCAGGCCACCGATCAGATTTTTATGCTCTTTCTGACGCTTGCTCTGTGGACGCCACAGCAGGAAGTAGAAAATCAGCAGAAAACCGCCGAGGAATACCAGCTGACCGGTAATGCCCATTGGCTGTTGTGCTGCCGCGCCACCGTCGGCCATAGCCAGTCCGGAGGTAGTTAAGGCCAGAGCTGCCAGAATTGCTTTCATGTAGAGAGTCTCCCAATTACTTACCGCGAGTATGTCACGGCTGAACGACAAAATGTTTACAGACGGCACCGTAAAGCGCCGCGTGTTATTTATTCCCTGGCTCCGGAGTCCTGATCCAGTGGCGGGGTCTTCATGCCCCGTTTGGCATAGAACTCATCGACAAACCCGGCAAATGTACCTTCTTCCAGTGAGCGGCGCAAACCGGCCATCAGGGTCTGGTAATAATGGAGGTTATGAATGCTATTTAAAGTAGCCCCCAGAATTTCTTTGCATTTGTCCAGATGATGCAGGTATGCACGACTGAAGTTTTTGCAGGTGTAGCAGTCGCACTCATCATCCACCGGGCCGTTGTAGGTGCGGTTGGCGGCGTTGCGGATTTTCAGCACCCCTTTCGAGGTGAACAGGTGCGAGTTACGCGCATTACGGGTTGGCATCACGCAGTCAAACATATCCACCCCGCGACGCACACCTTCTACCAGATCTTCAGGCTTACCCACGCCCATCAGGTAACGCGGCTTGTCCTGCGGCATTTTCGGCGCCACATGACGCAACACGCGCATCATGTCCGGCTTCGGTTCGCCCACACTCAGACCACCGATGGCATAACCGTCGAAACCGATTTCCAGCAGACCGGCGAGGGATTCATCACGCAGGTCTTCATACATACCGCCCTGAATAATGCCGAACAGAGCCGATGGATTATCGCCATGGGCGTCTTTTGAGCGTTTGGCCCAGCGCAATGACATGCGCATCGAATCAGCTGCCTGCTTTTCAGTCGCCGGATACGGTGTGCACTCATCAAAAATCATCACGATGTCGGAACCCAGATCGCGCTGCACCTGCATCGAGCTTTCCGGTGTCATCATTACCTTGTCGCCATTGACCGGCGAACGGAAAGCCACCCCTTCTTCGGTAATTTTGCGCATATCACCAAGGCTGAACACCTGAAAACCGCCGGAGTCGGTCAGGATTGGCTTATCCCAGCCGATAAAATCGTGCAGATCACCGTGCTCTTTAATCACCTCAGTTCCGGGACGCAGCATCAGGTGGAAGGTATTGCCGAGAATAATCTCAGCGCCCAGCGCCTCAATCTGATCCGGGTTCAGGCCTTTCACCGAGCCATAAGTTCCCACCGGCATAAACGCCGGGGTCTGAATTTTGCCACGCGGAAAGGTAATGGTGCCGCGGCGCGCGTGGCTTGAACCATCAGTAATTTCGGAGTGCAGCTCAAACTGCATAAAACATTCACGGGTCATGGACATTATTCCGGTTGAGCGTCGTTCAGCACTGGCTGCGGACGGGATAAAAACATGGCATCGCCATAACTGTAAAAACGATAACGCTGGGCAACGGCCTCGGCATAGGCTGCCATGGTGTTATCACGGCCGGCGAAAGCAGACACCAGCATAATTAAGGTCGATTCCGGCAGGTGGAAGTTGGTGATCATGGCATCGACGCTGCGGAAGCGGTAACCGGGGTAAATAAAGATACGGCTTTCATCATAGAAAGGCGCAATCTCACCACTCTGGCTGGCACTTTCCAGACTGCGCACCGAGGTAGTACCCACCGCCACGACACGCTTACCGGCAGCACGGGTGGCGTTCACCGCATCAACCACGTCCTGGCTGACTTCAATGTACTCAGCGTGCATCTCATGATCGTGGATATTATCCACCTTCACCGGCTGGAAGGTGCCCGCGCCCACATGCAGGGTCACGTAGGCAAAGTTAACGCCCTTCTCTTTAAGCACCTGCAGCAGCGGTTCATCAAAATGCAGCCCGGCAGTTGGTGCCGCCACTGCACCCGGCTTCTCGGCATACACCGTCTGATAACGCTCGCGGTCTTCTTCGGCATCATCACGCTCCATATAAGGAGGCAGAGGCATATGACCGACTTCATCGAGAATGCTCAGCAATGGCCGTTCATCAAGGAAGCGTAACTGAAACAGCGCCCCTTCGCGGCCGACCACCTCAACCTCGACACCACCCAGTAAAATCCGGCTGCCGGGCTTCGGTGAACGGGAAGAACGCAGATGAGCTAACGCTTCATGCTCACCGGTCACTCTTTCTATTAAGGCTTCCAGTTTGCCGCCACTGAGCTTTTCGCCAAACAGGCGCGCCGGAATCACTTTGGTATTGTTAAACACCAACAGATCACCGGGCTCCAGCATGGAGGCAAGGTCTTTAAAGGTATGATGCGCACGCTCACCGGTTGCACCATTAAGGCACAACAGACGTGAGGCACTGCGTTCTGCCATCGGATAACGGGCAATCAGCTCGTCCGGCAGATCAAAGTGAAAATCGCTGGTCTTCATCTCGTTCTTGGCGGGCTCTGAGACTGCAAAAGTCGGCTTGCAGCCCCGGCCGGTGCGGTAATGACTGGAGGACTGCAAGATTACCGGAGATAAGCCGGTAAGTTAAGGAAATCATTAGAGAAATTGTTGACAGCGCATTTTTTTCGAGTAGTATGCGCGCCACTGACACGCTACTGATGCGCCAGAGTGGCGAAATTGGTAGACGCAGGGGATTCAAAATCCCCCGCCTTTGCGGGTGTGCCGGTTCGAGTCCGGCCTCTGGTACCAAGCAAAAATAGTACTGTCAGTGTGATGTGCGAAGTGGTAACATGCCGCGCCTCAAGCCCAGGTGGTGAAATTGGTAGACACGCAGTGTTCAGGTCGCTGTGAGCTATGCTCGTGAGAGTTCGAGTCTCTCCCTGGGCACCATTAGTTAGAAACTGATAAGTCGTCAGACTTAACAGACCCACGCCGAAGTGGTGAAATTGGTAGACACGCAGTGTTCAGGTCGCTGTGAGCTATGCTCGTGAGAGTTCGAGTCTCTCCTTCGGCACCACATCTATGTGGTGACAATTTGGAAGGTTAACAGCCTTACCCCTGCCCAGGTGGTGAAATTGGTAGACACGCAGTGTTCAGGTCGCTGTGAGCTATGCTCGTGAGAGTTCGAGTCTCTCCCTGGGCACCAATCATTTCTCTGAATGATTGGTGAATACTTCCTACCCTCTTCTTTATCCCCCCCGACAAACACATCCAGATTACCGCCTCTGCACTTTATCTTTGCAAAAAAGTCACGTTATAACCTTTAGTCCGAAACCCCGCCAGATCAGACAACGCCTGAAGACTACTACCATTTACTTCTGCGACTCCGCTCTGTTTTGACTAAGCTGAAAGGAATAACTATTCCGGAGCGTAATATGTCAAAGCATGGAATCCGCATATTGCTGGCAACGCTGATCAGCCTCATCGCCAGCCTGGTTCTGACACAACTGGCCCACCTGTCTACTCCGCCAGATCTGACGACAGTCTCTGTTATTGTGATAACAATCGCTGCTACTCTTGCCGTTCTGTATCGCATGGTCATCCGTCCCCAGATCCTGCTAAGCCACCAGATTGCACACCGTCTGACTCATCCCACGGCTCAGCACGACCGCACTCGCCATCCATTGCCTTCCTATTTGAAGAAAGATCTGGACCGGCTCGAACAGCAGCTGAGTATTTACAGCGAATTAAAAAGCAAACTGTCAGAACACGGCGGCCGCATTGCAATTGCCGCCGCGGAAATGTCGTATGCCGCCGACCAGATGAAAACCAAGATTCATGACGAAGTTGCCGATACCGACCAGATTGTTGCATCAGCCAACCAGATTCACGACACCGTTGAACACATGGTGAGCCAGACTCAGGAAGCCTCACGCGCAGCCAGTGAAGCCAAAACCATTAACTCCCATGGCAAAAAAGCCGTTGATGAAACCATCCCCCAGATGGAAGGAACCCGACAGCAGGTTAATACCAATGCTGAACTGATTGCACAGCTTGAAGCGAAATCCGAAGAAATTAAAGCCGTTACCCGGGTTATCAGCGACATTGCCGAACAAACCAACCTGCTGGCATTGAACGCAGCAATCGAAGCAGCCCGCGCGGGGGAACAAGGACGCGGCTTCGCCGTTGTGGCTGATGAAGTTCGCGCACTGGCAGCCAAAACCTCCGATGCAACACAGCAGATTGGCGATACCGTTAATCAGATCAATCTGGAAATTAAAAATGCCGTAGGAAACAGTCAACAGCTGACCGTGACCATTGACCATGGCGTGCAGATGACACAAAAAATCAGCACACACCTTAATGATATTTATGATCGCTCTGAAGAAATTGAACACAGCATCAGCACGATTGCATCCAGCGTTCAGGAAAATAGTCAGAATATCCGCCATATTTCGTCCATCGTGCAGGAGACCAGCAAACGACTGCAACTGACCGAGCATGAAATAGCCTCCATTGCCGAACGCTCACTGGGGCTTTCTGAAACCGCTGAAAAAATTTACGAAGCCTTTGGTAACAGCGAGCTTGGAGAACCCCACGACACCGCAAAAAAAGAAGCAATAGCTGCTGCTGAAGCCATAGGCTCACTGCTCAGTGAAACAATCAGCAAAGGACAACTGACGGAAGATCAGGTATTTGATAAAAATTACCAGCCAATTAAAGGCACCAGTCCAACAAAATACTCAACCAGCTATGATACGTTCAGTGATCAGCATTTTCCGGCGATTCAGGAGCCAATTCTTGAACGCAACAGCAGCATTGCCTATGCCGGAGCAGTTGATGTTAATGGTTATTTCCCAACCCATAATAAACGTTTCTCTCAGCCACTGACCGGCGATTACGCCAAAGATCTGCTGCAGAGCCGTACCAAACGTATTTTCAATGACAGAACCGGAGCACGTTGCGGCGCCAACACCCGGCCATTTTTATTGCAGACCTATAAGCGGGATACCGGTGAAGTGATGCACGATTTATCCGTGCCTATTTATGTGAATGGCCGCCACTGGGGAGGCTTCCGGATTGGCTACCGCAGTGAATAAAGCACTATCATTCTGAAAGGAATAACTGAAAATAATAAAGGATGCCATGCATCCTTTATTATTTCTTACGACAATCATCCCCGATAATGTGTCACCTGATTACGACCATTGGCCTTAGCATAATATAAGGCCTCATCGGCATAACGCACCCAATGCTCTGGCTTATCCTGATACTGCGGAACGTCACCATGTACCCCGATACTGACCGTTACTTTCAGGCCTTCGGCAAGACGGTCAAAACTCAGATTAGCAATGGTTTTGCGTAAACACTCAGCCACCAGCATCGCTCCGGACAACTCCGTATTGGGCAGAATAAGAATAAACTCTTCACCGCCATAACGAGCAATCAGATCGGTATTACGGTGTACCGTTTGCCGTATAGCCTGAGCGACCACACGCAGAATTTCATCCCCCGCCTGGTGACCATGAACATCGTTAACCTTTTTAAAATAATCCACATCCAGCATCAGCAGACTGAGCGGCTCACGCTCACGGATAGCACGGGCCATTTCCCGCTGCATAATCTGATCAAAGAAACGACGATTCCGGACATTGGTCAGCGGATCAGTGATACTCATTATCTCCAGTTTACGGTTGGCATCTTCCAGCTCTAAGGTGCGCTCTTTAACACGAAGCTCCAGAGTTTCCGTTGCTTTACGCTGAATTTCCAACGCCTTTGCCTGCGCTTCACGTGCTTCACGTTCATGTTCCAGCGCTTTTTCCTGAGCAAGCCGCGCATTACGCTCCTGCTCCAGCGCATCCTCTTGTGCTATGCGGGCTATTTTTTCATGCTCAAAAGCTGCTATCTGAGCCTCAAAACGTTCACGTTTTTCCTGATTTAAACGATCGGCCAGAGCAAAAGAGAGCAGAATAACTTCCAGTGCAGAGCCAAACTGGACGATATTCTCAGTAAACATATTACGCGGAATAATATTGAATTTATTCATTGCCAGAATCGCGCCACCGATCAACATTGATGACCAGGCAACGGTGTAATAACGGGCCGCAGAATATCCCTGACTCCAGCGCCAGACACCACCATAAATAGCCAGACCAATACCAATCACCGCCGTCGCAATCAAAACCCGGATCATGGTGTGATATGGGATAATATTGCTCATCACAACAATGGCCAGAGAAGCAATAACAATCACGCCAAAGGAGCGGTTAAGCCAATTAACTTCCTGAAGATTAAGAAAATTACGGGTAAAAATAGCCGCAAAGAGTACAACGCCACTGAGGAATACAATGATACTCTGGTCATTCCACTCAGTAGCCGTCGGCCAGAGATATTGAAAGTTAATACCCTGCAAGCTACCAAGAAACGCTGCCATGCTGCCAACATACAGCACGTAGTACAGATAATTTGCTTCCCTTACCGCCAGAAATATAAACAGATTATACAGCACCATAATCAGCATAATGCCGTAATAAAGACCCATCCCAAGAATCTGGTGCTGGTCGTGAATAAAAAAATCACGCTCCTGCCAGATACTCAGTGGAAACTGCATAGAGCTGGAGGTCTCCACGCGGAATATCCACTCGTCAGCATCGCCGGCAGCCAGCGTCAGAGGAATAACAAAATAGCGGTGAATTACCGGTCGTTGATAAAATGATTGTTTATCACCCAGCTCCAGCTGCTGCCAATCTCCTTCATTACTGCGGTGATAGACACGGACATGATCCAGCACTGGATAGGTAAGACTGAGGAAGCGTTGTTCGGACCGATCCCCGGGATTACTCAACGCCAGACGAAACCAGTACACAGAATCGGTATAACCAAAAGACATTTTATGCTGCAAGTTGTACTGCCAGGCCAAGGCTGCCGAAGGTACCCCCTGAATGGCCGCTTGGGTATCTTCGTAATATTGCAACACCGGATCCAGCTCCTGCCCGGACGCTAATGTGCGGATATCGGTATATTCTGCCGTCCGGACATTATGATCAGTAATGCGCTCTTTATTATTGTTACCTTCTGCAATATCAGCGGTTGCTGCTATTCCATCAGGGACAGAAAAAAACATCAGCCAAATAAAAACCATTGGCGAAAGTAACCGCTGGGACATAATTCATCCATCCGTATGATGAATTCAGTCTAGCAGGCAAACCTTGCAGTGAAGGGAATAGCGGCTGATTTATTCCGAACAAGAAAAAGTACCGAAGTACCATATAAAGACCATTTACTAAGTATTCTGCATGAGCACAGGCTACAGCAGATACAGCATGACCCTTCTGCGCCACAAAAATTTACACTGCCGGTTCTGTCATATCATCAGAGTTGAGCGTTGTTCACAGTTTTTTCACTGAATGACTGCTATAAAAGATCCGATCCATCAGGACAATAACAAAAGGAATGCCCGCAGAAGGCATGATTCAACGCGGTGAGGCGAGGATGAAACACACACTCTGGTTGGTATTACTGCTGACTCTGGGCGCAACCCTGAGCGGCTGCAAGAGCGAATATTCAGGAGATGTTGGCGGCGCGTCGAATGGCGGCAATGGCACTCTGATTGGCAATTACAACCCCGAAGGACAGCGCCAGTATGAACGCCAGTGCGCATCCTGCCATGGGGTTGACGGTAACGGTACCCCCATTGGCTCGTCACTGGTTGCCTGTGCCACCTGCTCAACTCTGAGCGTTCTGGCGGATGAAATCAGCCGCACTATGCCCATCGGAAAAGTAGGCAGCTGCAGTGGCAGCTGTGCGACCGATACCGCGGAATACATCCTTTATGCGTTCAATGGTTATAACCTTGCCGCTGCCACAACCACACTGGAAGGTGTCGCCAATAACGAACTGACCGTTACCCTGCGCAGTGCAGCCTTACAACTGGCTGGCCGCCTGCCCACCGACAGCGAAATTGCCATGGTGGAAAATAATGGCGAAAGCGGCCTGAGCCTTGCGCTCAATCAGCTGATGAATGAAGAGAACTTTTATCAGTGGCTGATGGAAGCTTTTAACGAACAGCTGCTGACCGACAAATACCTGACCAGTAATCAGTTTGAAGGTGGAGTCAACCTGCTGGACCCTGACGACTACCCTAACCGTAAATGGTACAACGATGCTTACCCAGCGGATGAGCAGAGCAGTATCCGTGGCTGTGTGCGCACACTTACTAACGATGCCGTTGCCCGCGAACCTCTCGAGCTGGTGCGTTACGCCGCCAAAAACGGTCTGCCTCACACCCTCTATATGAATGCCGACTACATGATGGTGAACTGGTACAGCCAGCAGGTCTATGAAGCAACATTGGTTGATTCCGGTACCCCCTTTAAGCAGCTGGCTGAGCCAGTTTGTGATGCCAACGGTGTTAAAGTTTATTACGACCCGAACGATTTCCGCCCGGCACAGGTAAAAAAGAATCTCGAATATGAAATAGGCGGCCTCTATCACGCCGGTGTGCTGACCTCTCCGATGTTCTTAAACCGCTATCCAACCACCGCAACCAACCGCAACCGTCACCGTTCACGTATTGTTTTTGATTATTTTCTGGATACCGACATTCTGAAAATTGAGGGTGACCGTCCGGGCGATGGTATTGGTACAGGTACTGCAAACCCGACGCTGCTTGATCCGGCCTGCTATGCCTGTCATCAGGTAATGGACCCGGTTTCTTCTGCTTTCCAGCACTTTACCGACCGCGGCCAGTTTATTGTGACCGGCAGCACCTCCCCTAACCGCTGGGACAGCTCCGATATAGAACCCGCAGGTCTGGCTGGTAAAACCATTCCACTATCCGGCAGCAGCGGCTATTTCCGTAAGATGTTGCAGTGGCTGGGTACCGAAATCGCCAACGACCCGCGCTTTATCCGCGCCACCATGCGCACCCTGTATACCGGGATCATTGGCCAGGAACCGCTGGAATCGCCAGGCGAGAATGGCAGTGACGCCGACAAGGTCGCTTATAACAGCCAGCGCGCTGTTATCAACACCATCGGTCAGGCCATGGCTGCCGACGGCTGGAATATCAAAACCGGAGTCAAAGGTATCATCATGAGCCCTTATTACCGGGCCAAGGCGGTAGATGCAGGCAAACTGGCGTCGAATAAGCATATTGGTGCCAGCCAGTTCCTCAGCCCGGAACAGATGCAGCGCAAGCTGCAGGCTACCCTGGGCTTTGGCTGGGATGAGTTCCGCAATGAAAACAACCGCATTATGTACGGCGGCATGGATTCCGACAGCATTACCGAACGCATCCGTGAACCCAGCGGCCTGACCATCGCCATTCAGCAGCGTATGGCGACAGAAATGGCCTGCCGGGGTACCGCGCTGGATTTCACCCGCACAGCCACCGAACGCAAGCTGTTCCGTTATGTTGAGCCGACAACCACACCGCTGAACAGCGATGGCACGGTCAACGCTCAGGCTGTCAGTATGATTAAACACAACCTGCAGCATCTGCACTGGGTACTGCTGGGCGAACAGCTTGATATCAACAGCAGCGAACTGCAGGCCAGCTATGACCTGTTCTATCAGGTCTGGGCCCAGGGTCAGGAGCTGCTGGTTAATTACCGCGACTACGAACCACGACCAGGGACCTCTCTCGAATGGGAATGTCGCGCGCGCTGGTACCGTGCCGCCGACGGCCGTACCAATGGCGATATGCCGGAGGAATTACGCCTTGAACGGGATGAAAATTACAGCATCCGCGCCTGGATGGCTGTAATTACCTATCTGCTGTCTGACTACCGCTTTGCCTACGAATAAGGAGAACGCCATGAAACGTCGTCACTTTCTGCAACTCATGGCGGCCACCGGCATGACCGCACAAATGCCGCTGTGGACTCCCAAGGCTCATGCTGCAGCCGCACCCGACCGGTTTCTGGTGGTTGTTAATGCCAGTGGCGGCTGGGACCCGACCTCGCTGTGCGATCCCAAAGGTCTGAACAGTGCCTATGAAGCTCAGTCTGACCGCCATCTGGGCTCTACCAACTCCGTCGATCTGGACCCGGCTAAAGCCTTCGGCAATATCCGCTGGAGTGCCATCCCATCCTTTGTTTCCAACGACGATGCCGTACTGTTACGGGTAGAAGGCCAGTTCGATCAGTTCTTCAATACCTATGGCAACCGTCTGACCATCATCAACGGCATCGATACCGGCACCAATAACCACGATACCGGCAACCGCGTAATATGGTCTGGAAAAGAAGAGATTGGCTATCCCAGCCTTGCCGCCTACTTTGCTGCGGCCACCAGCCCAACCCTGCCAATGGCGTTTATCAGCAACGGTGGCTACGACTTTACCGACTCACTGGTTGCCCGTGCCCGGGCCAGTAATGCAGATTTTATTAACCAGCTGGCAGACCCTAACCGCTACAGCGGCGACCGGGGTTTTATGTTCCGCACCAGTGACCGCAGCATCGACCAGTACAGCGCTATTGTTGCTGCACAGAAAGCCAGGCTTCAGCGCCAGCAGCAACAGGAGCCACTGCCGTTACGCCGCCAGCAGCTGAGTCAGTTGTTCGGTGTGCGCAGTGAAGACAGCAATCTTGGTCAGCTGAGCGTATCGCTGGCCGATATCCGTGCCAACGTCAGCCGCGACAGTAACTGGAACACGAACCGTTCCAACAGCCTGAAAAGTCAGGCAGAGGTGGTAACCGCCGCCTTCCACAGTGGCCTGGCGGCCTCGGCCAATCTGAATATCGGTGGCTTCGACACCCACGGTAATCACGACGCCAGTGCTTATCCGCAACTGGGGGACTTACTGGAAGGCATCCACTTCCTGCAGGTTGCCCTGCAATACGCCGGTATCGCCGACCGCACCACGGTCGTGGTTGGTTCTGACTTCGGCCGTACACCCTACTACAATTCCGGTAATGGCAAAGATCACTGGCCGGTCACCAGCATGATGGTATTGCACCCCGGCAGCACCGGCGGCAAAGTGTTCGGCGCCTCCACCAGTGAATATCGTGCTCAGACACTGAACCGCAGCACCGGCCTGGCCGATGCCAGCGGCGACAAGCTGACCCCGGCTCATGTTAACCAGGCTCTGCGTAAGCTGCTTGGAGTTGATCAAAGCGTCCTGAACAGCAATTATCCGCTGCGGGTTAACGACTTTGATATTTTCGCTTAATAAGGAGATAAGCCCGTGCGCTTACTGATGACCGCTGTACTGTTACTGACCAGCCTGCTGACCTCATCCCTGAGTCTGGCGGTGGAAACCGGCGACAAAGCCCCGGCCTTCAAACTGCCGCTGTTAACCCAGAAAGGTCAGCTGTCACTGGCCAGCTACAAAGGCAAAGTCGTGTATGTTGATTTCTGGGCCTCCTGGTGCGGCCCCTGCCGTAAATCCCTGCCACTGCTGAACGAGCTGCGCACTGAGCTGAAAGGTCAGGGCTTTGAAGTACTGGCCATCAATCTGGATGAAGATGTCAAAGATGCCCGTGCGTTTCTGAAAGAATTCCCGGTCAGCTACCCAACGCTGTACGACGGCGAAGGCAAAACCCCCACCGCTTTTGGTCTGCGTGGAATGCCAACGTCTTACCTGATTGATCGTCAGGGACGGATTCAGAGCGTGCATCAGGGCTTCAAGCCCTCCGATATCAGCAAAATCCGCGCTGAAGTCATTCAGCAACTGCAGCAAAAATAACGGAGTATTGAGTCCATGCTCAGCCGATTACTGCTTACCGTAGCTATCCTGCTGATGATCAGCGGCTGCAGCACGGTAAAACCCTGGGAACGGGGCAACCTGGCCCAGGACATCATGGCCTGGCAGCCCGACCCACTGAAGGCCTCGCTCGATAACCATATTCATTTTTCCAAGGAAGGATCGTCCGGCGGCGGTCAGGCAGCCGGGGGCGGATGCGGCTGTAACTAGCCCGATATGTTATGAGCAAACACACACTCAATTCTCTGGCCGCTCTGGCAGCGGCCGCGGCGACCCTGCCGGTTCAGGCGGAAAGCGCACCAACCGAACAGGTCATGGCGTACCGCTTCAGTCAGTATCAGGAAGCCGATGCTCCGCGGGCGCGAACCTTTACTCCGACAACCGAGCGTTACAGTATCGATATTCACCAGTTTCGCTATGGACGGCCATTGGGCGATGACTGGTATCTGAACAGCGAGTTTCAGTACGAAACCCTGAGCGGTGCTTCCCCCATGCAGACTTACCAGAATGCCAATGGCCAGAGCGTGCTGCTGATGAGTGGTGCCAGTATTAATGAAACCCGCTATGACCTGAAAGTTGCTCCCAAGCGCTATTTCAGTGGTGCGCTGAACGGTCAGCTCGACGGCACACTGGGAACCAGTCTGGCCCTGTCGCAGGAAAACGATTACCAGTCTGTTGCCCTCGGTGCCGATGGTTCGCTGGAGTTGTTTAATAAACACACCACTCTGCTCGGCTCTGTCAGTATGTCGCTGGATGAACTGTCGCCCAGTGATGCCTATATTTCACCTGACCGCCAGCGTGCCGATGGCCGCGGCAAACGCAGTGTCTCCATTTACGAAGGCGTCTCGCAGGTTATTGATAAAAACCGCGTCGTACAGGTTGGCATCGGCTACACCCAGCTGTCCGGCTACCTGTCCGACCCGTATAAATTTGAAGACCGCCGCCCCGACCGGCGTGGACAGCTGACCCTCAGTGGTCAGTACCGGCACTTTTTTCCGTTATGGGATGGCGCAGCCCTGCATGGCGATTACCGCTACTACAGCGATGACTGGGGCATTCGCTCGCACACCCTGACTGCACGCTGGGCACAGAGCGTCAGCCTGGCGCCGTTTTCGTTCCGCTTTATCCCAATGATGCGCTACTACCGCCAGACCCAGGCCGATTTTTACAGCCTCGAACAGAATCCGCCGGATGATCAGCTGAACAGCTCCGATGCGCGGTTATCGTCTTATGGTGCCTTCAGCTATGGCTTAGAAAGCCGCATTCTGTATCAGCAATGGACGCTCAGTATCGACTGGCAGCAATACCTGTCATCGGAAGATTTCGCCCTGGTACAAACCACCAATAACGAAACCCCGGCACTGGTCGATTACAGTATCCTGAGTCTTGGCATTGAATACCGCTACTGAAGCTGTAACCCTGCACCACCATGAGTTTACCGCCATGGCGTCGCCCTGCTGCTTTCATCTGCCCGACCTGCCCGGTATTCATACACTGGCGCAGCAGATGGAAGAGGAAGTGCGCCGCATTGAGCAGAAATACAGCCGCTACCGTCACGACAGCGTACTGTCCCGTCTGAACGAGCATGCAGGGCAAGCCAGCGTTATCGATGCCGAAACCGCCTGGCTGCTGAATTACGCCCGGGTCTGTTTTGAACAGAGCGACGGCCTGTTTGATATCAGCTCCGGCATTCTGCGCAGCGTCTGGAACTTCCGTCATCCCGCCCTGCCCGACAGCGCCGCTCTGCAGCGCCTGTTGCCACGCATTGGCCTTGGCCGGCTGACCCTGAACGATAACGAACTGCGGATGCCCGCCGATATGGAGCTGGACTTCGGCGGAATCGGCAAGGAGTACGCCGCCGACTGTGCCGCTGCCATTGCCCGCAATGCCGGCGTGCATCAGGGAATTATCGATCTCGGCGGTGATCTGCATATTCTCGGCCCGAAAATCAGCGCACAGGGAGAAGAGCCCTGGCTGCTGGGTGTGCGCCATCCACGCAAGCCGCAGCAGGCCATTGCGCAACTTCCGGTTTATCGCGGCGGCATGGCCACCAGTGGCGATTACGAGCGCTATTTTGAGCTGGATGGCCGCCGTTACTGCCACCTGTTAAACCCACAATCCGGCTGGCCGGTCAGCCACTGGGCCTCGGTGACGGTGCTGGCTCCGTCCTGCCTGCTGGCCGGCACCTTATCCAGCATTGCCATGCTGCGTGAAGCCGCTGCCGTTGACTGGCTGCAGGAACAGGACGTTCATGCCCTGCTGATCGACCCCGCACTGCAACTGCGGCCTCTGACACCAGAAGCCTGACACTCAGCGCCTGCGTTCTGACATTCAACACCCATAACCTGACACCGGCGGCATTGGCCGTTACCGCCAAGGGCTGATATAAAGAGGCCCTCAATAAGAAAAACATCAGCAGGTCAGACTATGGAAACGCCAAGCGCCGATACGGTCAGTAATCCAGCCACAGAACAGGCTGAAGCCGTCCACGCAGCCCCTTTTGATTACCGCCAGCATGACGCGATGGGCCTGGCCGATCTGGTACGGCGCGGTGAGACTTCCGCCAGCGAACTGCTGGATCTGGCCATTACCCGGGCCGAAGCGGTCAACCCCAAAATCAACGCCATTATTACCCCCCTGTACGATTACGGCCGCGCACAAATTAACGCCGGCTTACCCGATGGTCCCTTTTCTGGTGTGCCTTTCTTACTGAAAGACCTGCTCTGTGCGGTCGAAGGTACACCGCTGAGCAACGGCAGCAATGCATTAAAAGGCCGTATTTCACCACGCGACAGTGAACTGGCCAGCCGTTTCAGACGCAGCGGTCTGGTGTTTTTTGGTAAAACCAACACGCCGGAACTGGGGCTGATGGGCGTCACCGAACCCAAGGCTTTTGGCCCGGCGCGCAATCCCTGGAATCTGAATCACACCCCTGGCGGCTCCAGCGGTGGTTCGGCCGCAGCTATTGCCGCCGGCATTGTGCCGATGGCCTCCGGTGGTGATGGCGGCGGTTCTATCCGTATTCCTGCCGCCTGCTGTGGTCTGTTTGGCCTCAAGCCAAGCCGTGGCCGGGTGCCGACCGGTCCCTATGCGCAGGAGTTCTGGGACGGTGCGGCGACCGAGCATGTACTCACCCGCAGTGTGCGTGACAGCGCCGCCATGCTGGATGTGATCGCTGGCCCCGATGGCTCCAGCCCCTACCCGCTGCACAGCCGTAATAATTATCTCGAATGTCTGAACCAGCCGCTGCGCAAACTGCGTATCGGTTATACCAGCACCTCGTTTATTGGTCGCCCGGTCAGCGCTGAGGCCGTTGCCGCCGTTGAGCACAGCGTAAAATTGCTGGAGCAACTCGGCCACGAGGTGGAGCCGGTTGACATCCGTCTGGATGGCGAAGCGCTGGCCGACAGTTACCTGACCATGTATTTCGGCCATGTTGCGGCCGACCTTGAATTTATGGCGCAGCAGCTGGGCAGCCGCATCAGCAATCTGGATGTGGAAGACACGACCAAGGTACTTGGCTTCCTCGGTAAAACCATCTCCGCCGGAGATTTCGTGCAGGCCAAGCGCCGCTGGAATGACTTTGCCCAGACCATGCACCTGTTTCATCAGCGCTACGATGTATTATTAACCCCGACTCTCGGCTCTGAGCCGGTGCCGATTGGCAGCTTTGAGCCACCGGCATGGGAAGCAATAGCCATGAAAGTGATCAATGCCTTTGGCCTGCACAAGTTGCTTTTGAAAAGCGGTATGGTGAAACAGATGGCACTGGATAATCTGGAGAAACTGCCCTTTACCCAGCTCGCCAACCTGACCGGCCTGCCGGCGATGTCGGTGCCGTTATACTGGACGGCGAATAACCTGCCACTGGGCTCGCAGTTTATTACGCCAATGGGCGATGAGAACACCCTGCTGCAGCTGGCCCAACAGCTGGAACAGGCGCAGCCCTGGATGCGGCGCATCCCGGATTTATAAGGTGCAACGCATCCCGGATTTGTGAGGTGCTAAGTATCCCGGATTTGTGAGGAGCTAAGTATCCCGGATTTATAAGATGCAACAAACACGCTACAGAAACAGAAAATAAAAAGGCCATCCACAATCCTGTCACAGGATTGTGGCACCCTGACCGATAACAATTAAAAGATTGCCAATATGCCCATGAATAATAAAACCGTTCTGATTACCGGCTGCTCTTCAGGTATTGGCCGCGCCCTGACCGAAGAATTTCTGCGTCATGGTTATCTGGTGTATGCCGCCGCGCGCAATACCGACAGCCTGCATAACCTGACCAGCACCCATTTAATTCCCCTGCAGATGGATGTGAACAATGCGGCGGATATTCAGCAGGCGGCTGAACTTATCCGTGAACGCTCAGGCCACCTGAACTGCCTGATTAATAACGCAGGTTACGCCGCGATGGGGCCGGTGGCCGAGCTCAGCAGCGAATCGCTGCAACAGCAGTTTGCCACCAACGTATTTGCGCCCATTGCGCTGACCAAAGCCTTATTGCCGTTATTACAGGCCAGCCAGAATGAAAAACATCCGGCTCAGGTGGTCAACATCGGGTCGGTTTCCGGCATTCTGACCACACCCTTTTCCGGCGCCTACTGCGCCACCAAAGCCGCTCTGCATGCCTTATCCGATGCTCTGCGCATGGAGCTTGCGCCGTTTAATATTCAGGTTATTACCGTTCAGCCTGGTGCGATTCAGTCAAAATTCGGTGATAACTCTCTGGCCAATCTGGGCGATCTGATTCAACCCGGTTCACTTTACGCACCGCTGAAAAAACAGATTCAGGCACGGGCGACTGCCTCACAGGACAACCCGACTCCGGCAACGGATTTTGCCCGCGAATTAATGGCACAGTTACTGAGCCAGCCGGACCCGGTGATCCGTATCGGTAATGGCAGCCGCGCACTGCCCTTTATGAAGCGCTGGATTCCACTGCCTCTGCTCGACAAAATATTGAGTAAAAAATTCGGCCTGCTGGCGTTAAAACGCTGAGGCCGAGAACACAACGTGGTTTCATAAAACATAACCTGACGCCATAAAAAAACCGCAGCCTAAGCCAGAGCTGCGGTTTTTTTATGGTCTTATTACATCTTATGCAATCAGAAGTAATAATCCATGGTCAGATACAGTGCATCGAAGTCGCCGTCAACAACTTCACCATTGGCACCGATATCACCATCATTGGATACGTATTCAAGGTAGAACCAGCCCGGGCCATAGTTATAGCTCACACCCGGCGCCCAGCTGTCGGCGGAGCCAACGGTATTCCCCTTGGTATTCGATTCAGCATTGGTGTAGTCCACATAAAACAGGTAATCACCCATGCTGTAGGTCAGCGTTACGGCTTTACGGTCGTTTTTAACCTTAGGTAAACCGCTTACACCGCCAATACCGTTCAGATCACGTTCGGTGATCATATACTGGGCTTTAACACCTAAATTGTTGAACTCACCTTCGTAATACACAACCGCGGCATTATGCTCACCGACATACGGACGCTCAGCGTTAGCACCGGTCAGATCACGTAATTTACCGTTCTGGTAAGAGGCACCGACTTTTTGCTTGTCAGCCAGATCATATGCACCGTTCAGCACGAAAGTATGCGTTTTCTGGTAAGTGGTTTTGCTGCCCCAGTGACCGCCGTCATCCATGGTTTCGGTGCTGGAACCAAAGTCATCAACGTGGAAGTAAGCAACGTCATAGTTAATCGCACCCAGATCGGCACTCCATTTAACACCGACATCCATCTGGTCGGCATAACCACCCAGCAACTCATCGCCAGGCCAGAAGTTAACGGTTGCCCAACCAAAAGGCACCTGAGATTTACCGATTTTCAGCTCACCCTTGCCAAAGGTTTTACCCACCCAGGCTTTATGGAAACCGAAATGAGCACCGGTATTGTTATTCGCCGGATCGGTGAAAGCACCGGTGCCGTAACGCATTTCTGAGGAAAACTGCCAGCCGGTTTTTTCATCGGTTTTATCGATATACAGAATCAGCGCTTCGTAGCTGGTATCACCATAAGACACTTCATCAACGTTATTGTTATAAAGCGCATGATTCAGCCAGAAGCCACCGCTGATCGATTCCGATGCAACAGCAGGCACCGCACTTGCACTGATGGCCGCAATGGCCAGGGATAAGTGTACTTTTTTCAAAAGACTCTCTCCTTCCTTATTATGAATGAATCCCGGAAAACTCAGGGTTTCCCGTGGATATCTGGCCAGAACAGACAGAGCTTACCGCCTGTTTGCCCGGCCAAATTACGGCATCAACCTGATATTGATACTAGTCGTCGGACATCATTTTTCCCAACAACGTATGGTACAGCTCGCGGTCACCGACAACGCCCTGCACCCCCTGTTCATCACCTACCAGAACCGAGTGGCCTGTGTGGTAACGGATTTCCATCACATCACGCATGGCTGTGCGCGGCCCCACACGGGTGGGGATTTGCTGCAGCGCGCTGATATCATCACCCTGCTGCCAACACTGTACAGCATAGACCTGATCTTTTACCTGTACCTGATTACCATCGGGGCTAAGCCAATAATCATGGCGTTTGCTCAGACAATAGCCCCGTTCCTGCTGCGCCATATCACTCAGCTCACGCATTATTGATACCGCACGCAATACATTCAGCGGATTGGTATGGGCAACAAAATCACGCACATAATCGTTCGCCGGATTGAGCACAATGCTTTCCGGTTTACCATGCTGCACAATTTCACCGTCTTTCATAATGGCGATATGGCTGCCGAGTTTCAGCGCTTCATCAAGATCGTGACTGACAAAAATAATGGTCTTCTTCAGTTTTTCCTGCAGCTGCAACAACTCGTCCTGCAGCTGAGTCCGGATCAGCGGGTCGAGGGCGGAAAACGGCTCATCCATTAATAAAATATCGGACTCAACCGCCAGCGCCCGTGCCAGACCAACCCGCTGCTGCATACCGCCGGATAACTTACCCGGTTTAAGCTTGCGCCATTCAGCCAGGCCAACGACTTCCAGCTGCTCACTGACCCGGCGTTTGATTTCAGCTTTCGGCAGGCCCTGTAATTCCAGTGGCATCGCAACATTCTGCTCCACCGTCAGCCAGGGCATTAATGCAAACTTCTGAAACACCATAGAAATCCGGCGCATACGGATATCGCGCTGGGTTTGTGCATCGGCGCTGGCAAAGTCGAGCATTTCACCGTCATGCTCAATATTTACCGCCCCACGGGCAACCGGATTAAGGCCATTAATACAACGCAACAGGCTGGATTTACCAGAGCCAGAAAGGCCCATCAGGACACAGATTTCACCGCGTTTTACCGTCAGTGATGCATCTTTAACGGCAATCAAAGAACCACTTTGGGCACGTACTTGTTCACGATCCAGGCCCTGATCAAGTAATGCCAGCGCCTCCTGGGGTTGTGGGCCGAAGACCACATCAAGATGTTTAATTTCGATCATATCAGCTCACCTGTTCCCGTTGTTTGCACAGGCGATCGAGTAAAATCGCCAACAGAACAATGGCCAGTCCCGCTTCAAAACCGCTGGCAATATCTACCGTGTTCAGCGCCCGGACCACAGGCTTACCCAAACCATCGGCGCCGACCAGAGCGGCAATTACCACCATCGACAGCGACAACATAATGCACTGCGTCACACCGGCAGCAATATTAGCCGCCGCCGCCGGCAGTTCGATACGCCATAACAACTGTGAGCGCGTGGCACCAAAGGATTGACCAGCCTCAACCATTTCTTTCGGTACTTCAGAAATACCCAGATAGGTCAGACGCACCGGCGCGGCAATGGCAAAAATAATGGTGGAAATCAGGCCCGGAACAACGCCCAGACCAAACAATGTCAGGGTTGGAATTAAATACACGAAGGGCGGAACGGTTTGCATCAGATCCAGCACCGGCCGTAAGACGGTGTATAAACGCGGATGATGCGCCGCATAAATACCGATAGGCAGACCTAATAAAATACAAAACAGCGTGGCATACAGCACCAATGACAAGGTCTGCATGGTTTCGACCCAGTACCCCAGGTTCCAGATCAGCAATAACGAGGCAACGGCATACAATACCAATCCCACAGAGCGATGCAGCCAGAACGCAAACAGTGCCAGAACCACAATAAAGGCGCCCGGATGCATCCAGGTAAGAGCATCAGTACTGGAATTAATCAGCCATTCCAGTGATTCGGCCATGGCATCAAAGAAACCGGAGGTGTTGTCCACCAACCAGTCGAAAAACAGCTCGATATATTCACCGAGTGGAATTTTAAAACTATCCATAAGACTCACGTAGTTATAAAGAAACAAAACAGAAATCTGAGCAGAAGTCAGTGCAGAATGTGCACTAGGGCCTGTTAACACTAATTAAACAGGCCTGTTATCGGCTAAAAATTTCTCAGGCAAGGCGCTGAGAGTGTGGCCTAACGGGTTAAGCGAGCGAACAGCAACGCTGGATGAGGGATTTTTAGCCATAACCCTTCGGGCTGAGGCCAGTTTTCCCCATTAACATCGTCGTTCGTCATTCATTTAGCCCGCTAATATCACTCCTCTCTCCTTGTTCTGAGAAAAACTGGCTCTCAGCAGGCTCGATTCACTTAGTGTTAACAGGCCCTAACTTCCTGCGTTTATGGATACTTAGCGGAAAGCAGCCTGTGCCTTAGTTAAAGCCGGCGATCCGTCAGCGGCTTTAACGCCTTTCAGCCAGATGTTCAGGACGTCAGGATTATTTTTCAGCCATTGTGTGGCTGCTGCTTTGGGTTTTTTACCGTCATCAAGAATGGCCGCCATCACCTGATTTTCCATTTCCAGGGTAAAGCTCAGGTTGTTGAGAAATTTACCGATTTCCGCGCACTGGCCAACATAGTCTTTACGGGTATTGGTAAATACCGATGCGCCGCCCAGATCCGGACCAAAGAAATCATCACCGCCTTCCAGATACGCCAGGTTAAAGTTGCTGTTCATCGGATGTGGCTCCCAGCCAAGGAAGACAATCCACTTATCACGACGGGTTTTACGCTTAACCTGTGACAACATACCGGCTTCGCTTGATTCCACCACTTCAAAGTCTTTCAGGCCAAAAGTGTTCTGATCAATCATGTCCTGAATCAGACGGTTACCATCGTTACCCGGCTCAATACCGTAGATTTTTTTATCGAACTTATCAGCAAATTCAGCGATATCCGCAAAGGTTTTTACTCCGGCATCATAAACGTACTGAGGTACCGCCAGAGTGTATTTGGCACCGCTCAGATTTTTGCGCACCGTATCGACCGTGCCACGTTCACGATAGGCTTTAATATCGCCTTCCATGGTTGGCATCCAGTTACCCAGAAATACATCAATATCGCCATTTTCCAGCGACTTATACGTCACCGGTACCGACAGTAACTGCGTACTGGTCTGATAGCCTGCACTTTCCATCACCACGGAAGCCAGAGCGGTGGTGGCGGTAATATCCGTCCAGCCAACATCAGAAAAGCGCACCGTATTGCACTGCTCTGCCTGAGCGGCAGAAGTTACCGCCAGTACCATGGATAATAAAATCGTTCGTAAAGTCATCATTTGTCTCCTGCATTTTTTGCCGGATCAGGCCGGCGGATTAGTCCGTTGTTTTTCTTTCCAGTCGGCTTCCATACCAACCTCTGCGTTACCGGGAGGTAATATCTGTGAGCGGCCTGTCAGACTGCTGCGGATAAAATCCGCCGCACGCTCGGCCACCATAATGGTGGGGGCATTTAAATTGCCGTTGGGAATCGTCGGAAAAACGGAGGAATCAACTACCCGCAGTCCCTGTACACCATGAACGCGGGCTTCAGGATCAACCACGGCTGATTCATCGGTGCCCATTTTGCAGGAGCAGGATGGGTGATACGCGCTTTCGACATTGCTGCGCACAAATTCATCGATCTGCTCATCTGTCTGCACCTGCTCACCCGGTTGAATTTCACCATCTCGATAGGCATCAAATGCCGGCTGACCAATAATTTCACGGGTCAGCTTTACGCAATCGCGGAACCCTTCGCGGTCATCTTCGTGCTGCAGATAATTAAACAGAATACGTGGTGCACTGTGCGGGTCAGCGCTGACAGCGCGGATATAACCACGGCTTTTCGGTTTGTTATGACCGATATGCACCTGAAAACCATGGCCATCAAAAGCCGTACGGCCGTCATAACGCATTGCTGCGGGTAAAAAATGGTATTGCAGGTCGGGCCACTCAACCCCGGCTTTTGAGCGGATAAAGCCACAGGACTCAAAATGATTGGTTGCGCCCAGACCTTTGCGGGTAAACAGCCAGCGACTGCCGATTAAAAACTTACTCCATAACCCCAGCTTGCTGTTCAGGGTAATAGGCTGTTTGCATTTAAACTGAAAATAAAACTCCAGATGATCCTGCAGGTTTTCACCGACACCGGGTAAGTGATGGTTTACTTCAATACCTGCTTTCTCCAGTACATCACGCGGGCCAATACCGGATAACTGCAGAATATGCGGTGAACCAACGGAACCGGCCGACAAAATAACTTCTTTACGCGCGCGCAGATTTTTAATCTTACCCCTGCGCTCATAGCGCACACCGGTTGCACGTAACCCATCCGGCTGCTTTTGCAAAAGAACCTTATGCACCAGTGCATGGGTTATCACGGTTAAATTATTGCGTTTCATCGCCGGACGCAGATAGGCATTGGCGGTTGACCAGCGCAGGCCATTTTTTACCGTCATATGCATCGGGCCGAAGCCTTCCTGCTGCTTACCGTTATAGTCGGCAGTAAAGTCATAGCCTGCCTGCTGCCCGGCTTTAATAAAGGCCCCGTACAGCGGGTTCTGCATATTATTGCCGTTATTAACGCCTAATGGTCCACTGTCGCCGCGGTACTCATCACCACCAAAGGCCCAGGTTTCAGCCTTTTTAAAATAAGGTAAACAATGGGCGTAATCCCATTCAGTCGCGCCAGCTTCTGCCCACTCATCAAAATCACGGGCATGTCCACGCACATACACCATGCCATTAATAGATGACGAACCACCCAGCACCTTACCGCGCGGGCAATGCATCCGGCGGTTATTGAGATATGGCTCCGGCTCGGTTTCAAACTGCCAGGCGTATTTTTTGGTATTCATCGGAATGGATAATGCGGTTGGCATCTGGATAAAAATACTTTTATCCGAACCACCGGTTTCCAGCAGCAGTACTGACACCTGCGGATCTTCGCTCAGACGATTTGCCAGCACACAACCGGCGGAACCGGCACCGACAATAATGTAATCAAATTCGTTCATGGGCATTTCCTCAGAATGGGCTTTCCAGTGGATTCATACCCACATACACCGCTTTTAACTGGGTGTAGTGTTTAATGGTTTCGACGCCGTTTTCACGACCGATACCAGACAATTTGTAACCACCCACCGGCATTTCCGCCGGTGAGGCACCATAGGCATTAATCCAGCAGATACCGGCCTGCATCTGATGAATTACCCGGTGAGCACGGCGGATATCGCGGGTAAAGACACCGGCTGCCAGTCCCAGACGGGTATCGTTGGCGCGACGAATGACTTCATCTTCATTGCGGAAAGTCAGCACCGACATCACCGGGCCAAAAATTTCTTCGCGCACGATGGTCATATCATCGCGGCAATCGGTAAAAATGGTGGGTGCAACAAAATAGCCGTTAGGTGCACTGTCCGGCGCCAGCGCAAACCCACCACTGGCCAGCGTCGCACCTTCGGCTTTGCCTTTGTCGATATAACTCAAAACCAGTTGCTGGTGTTTGGCGGAAATTAAAGCGCCGAAATTCACGTCCGGGTCCATCGGATGACCCGCCACAATATTATTTTCGGTACGCTTCAGCAGACGCTGCATAAAATCGTCATATACCGCTTCGTGCACAAATACCCGTGTGCCATTGGTGCAGATTTCACCCTGAGTATAAAAATTCGCCAGCATGGCCGCCGATACCGCATCATCAAGATCAGCATCGTCAAAAATAATCAGCGGCGATTTACCACCCAGTTCCATGGTGACGTCTTTTAAACTGCCAGCCGCAGCAGCCATTACTTTTTTGCCGGTGCCGACTTCACCGGTAAAAGATACCTTGGCAATACGTTCTTCGGCCGTCAGCCAGGCACCCACTTCGGCCGCACCGTGGACAACGTTAAACACACCGGCAGGCACACCGGCTTCAATAAATATTTCCGCCAGTTTGACTGCGCCATACGGGGTTTCTTCCGATGGTTTAAAAATCATCGAATTGCCGCAGGCCAGAGCCGGGGCAGATTTCCAGCAGGCAATCTGCAGCGGATAATTCCAGGCGCCGATACCGGCGCAGATACCCAGCGGTTCGCGGCGGGTGTAATAAAAATCACCGCCTAAATCCTGCTGATTCCCTTCAATGGCTGGCGCGATACCGGCAAAAAATTCAATCGAGTCGGCACCGGTAACCACATCCACCACGGAGGCTTCCTGCCAGGGTTTACCGGTATCCCGTACTTCGCCGGCGGCCAGTTCATCATTGCGCTCACGCAGCAACGCCACCGCTTTTAATAAAATACGGCTGCGTTCAATCGCCGGAGTTGCCGACCATTGCTCAAAACCACGCTGGGCGCTGTCCAGTGCAGCGGCTTTAATGCTGTCGTCGGCGACCTCCACCTGATAAGCCACTTCGGCTGTGGCCGGATTAATCACATCGAAGGTTTCACCGCTTTGATTGGCCAGCGGCTGGCCATCAATAAAATTCATCAGTCGCATGGATTCAGATCTCATCGGTGCGACCGCTGGTCGCTATCAGTGAATCAATAAAGGCTTTGCACAAACGCTCAGCTTCGTTAAAAGCATCATCGGTTGCAGGAGTCAGATTGAGGGTGCTGCGCAACCACATGCCGTCAATCATGGCGGCGGTCATCGCCGCCGCATCGCGGGCGGCAATGGGGTCAGCGATTAACTGGCGGAAGGAATACAACAGGTTGCTGCTCAGGCGCTGGCTGTTAACCCGCTGTAAGCGGGCCAGAGCCGGGTCATGCATGGCTTTCGCCCAGAACGCCAGCCAGGTAACCGTGGCCGAAGACGAGCGCTGAAAGCCGGCAAAGTTGGTTTCGACAATCATCATCAGGCGCTCGCGTGGTGATACCTGACGCGCCTGACCGGCCTGCAGTTGTTGCAACAAGCCCTGCTTCAGCTGCTCCAGCAGATGTCGCACAGCGGCTTCGATAACACCCTGCTTGCCACCGAAATAGTGGCTGATGATGCCGGATGACATCCCCGCCAGCTTGCTGATGGTAACGATGGTCGTGCCCTGAAACCCATACAACTCAATGGATTTCAGAGTGGCGTCAATCAGCTGCTGACGCCGTAAACCCTCGATATTTGCTCTGTTTAAACCGTTACTCAACTGCTTTCCCGCCATTGATTGAACGTTCAATCAATACGAGTCTAAAGTTTAGCTCTCTATGGATCAACCCAAACAAAGAAGCCAAACAGCACCATAGACCATGCAAAATACAGCGTCAGACCTGCAACCATGGGCACCAGAGAGCACTAACAGGAACGTAAAATTAATTAGATATCTATGGAATTTTTATGCCGAACACCGGCAGAAATGCTCATTTTCCGAGCAGCAGGCATAAAAAAACGCAGCCCCGGCAATGCGGCAGCTGCGTTTTTTGACTAGGGCCTGTTAATACTAAGTGAATCGGGCCTACTGAGAGCCAGTTTTTCTCAGATCAAGGAGAGAGGAGTGATATTAGCGGGCTAAATGAATGACGAACGACGATGTACATGGGGAAAACGGGCCTCAGCCCGAAGGGTTATGGCTAAAAATCCCTCATCCAGCGTTGCTGTTCGCTCGCTGAACCCGTAACCAATCGGTCTGGAGCACATTGGCGTGCCAACCCCGAAGGGGTGAAGCACAGGGATGTGCTGAACATCCCACACTCTCAGCGCCTTGCCTGAGAACTTTTTAGCCAATAACAGGCCTGTTTAATTAGTGTTAACAGGCCCTAAGAGATATCCGCAAGGCCGCGGGTGCGGCCAGCTATTACTCGGCGCGGTGTTCGCGCGCCAGATATTCGTGTGATTGCATCTCCAGCATACGCGAGGTGGTGCGCTGGAATTCAAACTCCAGCTTACCCTGGCCGTAAATTGCCGGAATGGCCGCATCGGCCGACATAATCACCTTCACACCACGATCATAAAACTCATCAATCAGGTTGATATAACGGCGCGCCAGGTCGTCGTTTTTAATGCCCATGACCGGCACATTCGAAATCAGAATGGCGTGAAACTGCTTACCCAATTCGATGTAATCGTTCTGCGAACGCGGGCCATCGCACAGTGCGGTAAATTCAAACCAGGCGATATCGTCACACAGTGCTTTAACCGGAATCTTACGCCCCAGAATTTCCACTGTGCAGTTGGTTTTAACGTGACGCGGGTCAGCGATCAGGCTGTCGAAACTTTTCTGCAGACTGGCTTCTGCACCACCGTCCAGCGGGTAATGGTAAAGCTCGGCCTGCTCCAGCGTGCGCAGACGGTAATCAACGCCCGAATCCACATTCACCACTTCGGTGTATTTATTCAGCAGTTTAATTGCCGGAATAAAGCGGTCACGCTGCAGACCGTCTTTGTACAGACCGTCAGGCACGATGTTCGAAGTAGCCACCAGGGTAACACCACGGTTGAACAGTTCCTGCATCAGGCCGCCGAGAATCATGGCGTCGCCGATATCGGAGACGAAAAACTCGTCAAAGCAGATCACTGCAGCCTCATCGGCAATGCGGTCAGCAACGATATTCAGCGGGTTCTTTTCGCCGGCCAGCGCCGTCAGATCGCGGTGCACGCGCTGCATAAAACGGTGAAAGTGAGTACGCATTTTGCGTTTGAACGGCAGCGCATCGTAGAAGGTATCGACCAGATAGGTCTTACCGCGACCGACGCCGCCCCAGAAGTAAATCCCTTTTTCCGGTTCAGGCTTTTTCTTGCTCAGCTTGCCAGCCAGCTTACCGAACAGACCCTGTTGCGCACGGCGGTTTTCCGCGGCGACCAGGTCGTCAAACAGACGTTGCAGATGCTTAACCGCCATTTCCTGCGCGGCATCATAAGAAAAATCATCGCGTTGCAGATCGGCTTGATAGAGTTCCCAGGGCGTAGACACGGACAGTCTCCCTTATAGAAGTGGGATATCGGGAAGAAATTCAGGGCGCGCAATTTAACCAAGCAGGGGCAAAAGTGCAAATCCTGACCAAGGTCGGACGGCAGGAAATGCCTGCCACACCACCCCGTTCCTGCCCTGACTCAGCCCAACCGTCTTAACCCACCCCTCTCAACTTACCCCAGCAGCCTTAAGCAACGGCGCCCAGTCTTCCTGCAGACTGGCCTTAAGATCGGTCAGGCGGCCATGAAAGAAATGGCTGCCCTCACAAAACACCTGATAGTGTGGCGTTGGCACGACGCGCTCAGCCCAGTCACTGACTTCATCAAAAGGCACCACTTCGTCGGCATCGCCCATATAAATAAAGGTTTCAAACTCATAAGGCAGCTGGTTAGGCGCATCAAAGTGATGCACCGCCGGCGCCAGCAACACAAGCGCCGCAATGCCTTCCGGCGCACGGCAGGCGCTTAAGCAGGCCATACCGGCACCAAAGGAAAACCCCGCCAGAATCACCTTTTGCCAGCCCAGCTCGTTACGCGCATAGTTCAGCGCCGCCAGCACATCGTCCTGCTCGCCCACACCGTTATCGTGAACACCTTCACTGTTACCGACTCCGCGAAAATTAAAGCGCAGGGTCGGCAAGCCCAGACCTGCCGCTGTGCGCGTGACGGTAGTAACCACCTTGTTGTCCATCGTGCCGTGAAACAGCGGATGCGGGTGACACATCAGCACACCCAGACGGCTCTGATCCGCCGCCTGCCAGCGTGCGTCCAGTGCTCCGGCCGGGCCTGTAATCGTGATTTTCTGTTCCTGCGCCATAGCGTCTTTTCCTCATCTGTCCGGCAACTATATGGCAACAGCTGAAGCCTGCCGTGGCGGGCGCCGGGCGGCCCAAACCAAAGCATCTTCTTCACCATATGCATATAGCTAAATGTTATTGAATATACCTTCTTATATATCAGGCAACTTGGTATATTTCGCGCAATTTACATTGCCCCACACCTACCTTTTGGGAGCCATCAGACCAAAATGACTGACTACAACCTGACGCACTTAAAGCAGCTGGAAGCGGAGAGTATTCATATCATCCGCGAAGTCGCCGCTGAATTCGACAATCCGGTGATGATGTACTCCATCGGCAAAGACTCTTCGGTGATGCTGCACCTGGCACGTAAAGCCTTTTATCCGGGTAAACCGCCATTTCCGCTGATGCACGTGGACACCACGTGGAAATTCAAGGAAATGATCGAGTTCCGCGACAAGATGGCCAAAGAAGTGGGTATGGATCTGATCGTACACATCAATCAGGAAGGTGTGGCACAAGGCGTTGGCCCGTTCACCCACGGCTCATCCAAGCACACTGACATCATGAAAACCCAGGGTCTGAAACAGGCGCTGGACAAGTACGGCTTTGATGCTGCCTTTGGTGGTGCCCGTCGTGATGAAGAAAAATCCCGCGCCAAAGAGCGTGTGTATTCGTTCCGTGACAGCAAGCACCGCTGGGACCCGAAAAACCAGCGTCCTGAACTGTGGAACATCTACAACGGCAAAGTAAACAAGGGCGAAAGCATCCGTGTTTTCCCGCTGTCTAACTGGACCGAGCTGGATATCTGGCAATACATCTACCTCGAAAACATCGACATCGTACCGCTGTACTACTCCGCCAAGCGTCCGGTGGTTGAGCGTGACGGCATGCTAATCATGGTTGATGACGAGCGCATGCCATTAAAAGAAGGCGAAGTACCGGAAATGAAATCCGTACGCTTCCGTACCCTGGGCTGCTACCCGCTGACCGGCGCCGTCGAATCTGAGGCAGACACTCTGCCGGAAATTATTCAGGAAATGCTGCTGACCACTACATCTGAGCGTCAGGGCCGTGCCATCGACCACGACTCATCCGGTTCGATGGAGAAGAAGAAGCAAGAGGGGTACTTCTGATATGTCACACCAATCCGATCTGATCGCTGCCGATATTCTTGAGTACCTGAAGCAGCACGAAAACAAAGAACTGCTGCGTTTTTTAACCTGCGGTAACGTTGACGATGGCAAATCCACCCTGATCGGCCGTCTGCTGCACGACTCGAAAATGATCTACGAAGATCAGCTGGCCGCCATCGAAAAAGACAGCGCCAAATCCGGCACCACCGGCGAGAAAATCGACCTCGCCCTGCTGGTTGACGGCCTGCAGGCCGAACGTGAGCAAGGCATCACCATCGACGTAGCCTACCGCTACTTCAGTACCGCCAAGCGCAAGTTCATCATCGCCGACACTCCGGGACACGAGCAGTACACCCGCAACATGGCCACCGGTGCATCCACCTGTGACCTAGCGATTATTCTGATCGACGCCCGCTACGGTGTGCAGACCCAGACCAAACGTCACAGCTTTATTGCCTCGCTGCTGGGCATCAAGCACGTGGTGGTTGCGGTCAACAAAATGGACCTGCTCGACTTCAGCGAAGAGCGCTTTAACCAGATCCGCGAAGACTACCTCGCCTTCGCCAAAAACCTGAATCTGGAACTGAGCGATATTCACTTTGTGCCTATGTCCGCCCTCGACGGCGACAACGTGGTAGAACGCAGCACGCGCGCTGCCTGGTACACCGGCCAGACGCTGATGGAAATTCTGGAAAGCGTGGAAATTGCCAAGGATAAAAACCTGGAAAACTTCCGCCTGCCGGTACAGTACGTTAACCGTCCGAACCTCGACTTCCGTGGTTTCTGCGGCACCATCGCCTCCGGTATCGTTAAGCCGGGCGACACCATCATGGCACTGCCATCGCAGAAAACCAGCAAGGTTGAAAGCATCGTGACCTACGACGGCAACCTCGAAGAAGCCTTCGCCGGTCAGGCCGTTACCCTGACTCTGGAAGACGAAATCGACATCAGCCGTGGCGACGTTATCGTTAAGCTCGACGACCTGCCAACCGTGGGTAAAAAGCTGAATGCCGACATCGTATGGATGACCGAGAACCCGTTGATTCCGGGTAAGCCATACGACCTGAAATTCGCCTCCAGCTCAACCGCCGGTACCGTGAGCAAAATCCACCATCTGGTGGACGTAAACACACTGGAACAGAGCCTGGCCGATCAGGTAAACCTGAACGAAATCGCCCTGGTGGAAGTATCGCTGGATAAAGCCGTACCCTTTGACTGCTACAGCAAAATTCCGGGTACCGGCGCCTTTATCATCATCGACCGCCTGAGCAACGTGACCATTGGTGCCGGTATGATCGTGGGCGCCGCCAGCGCATCGGACGACAACACACCGGTAACCGCTATTGAAAAAGCCCGTCGCTTCAACCAGAAGCCAGCCATCGTTGCCGTTAACGCAGTGAATGCTGAACAGGTAGTACAGGGCCTCGACCGCCGTCTGTTCGAAATGGGACGCGTAGCTGCGATTGCCAGCAACGAAAACGCCCAGATTCTGAAAGACGCAGGTCTGGTGGTACTGGTTGCCGGCGGTGCCGATGGCGCCGATGTCAGCCTGGCCGCCGATCAGGAAAGCCTCGACTCCCTGATCGCCGACCTGCAGGAACAAGGGATCATCTGATTCCTGCCTGAGTGAAGTGCTAACAAAAAGCCCTGCCGGAAACGGCAGGGCTTTTTTATGTCCGGAGCTTTTATGCGCCAAAGCGGCAGACACTTGAATGCTTGCCTTCCCTCGCATCTGACACCTACCTGCCCGTACTGCCTGAGCACACATCAAGCGCCCGAGCACATATAAAAGCCCTCAGACTCAGACAAAGCCCGATTCAGCGCCATCTCAACAATCGCGACAGCAACCCCTGACTGCAGCAGCACAGGGCCTCTGCCCGGAGTTTCGCACGGTTTAGTAACTCTTTGAAAAATATCAGAAAAAAATGTTTGACAGGCAAAAGAATGCTGGCATAATACGCGCCACTTGAACGGAGCAATGCAGCAAGCATTAACCACTTCTTTCAGGTAACAATGTGGCTATGTAGCTCAGCTGGTTAGAGCACAGCATTCATAATGCTGGGGTCACTGGTTCAAGTCCAGTCATAGCTACCACGAATTCTAAAGCCCGCGACGTATGCAAATACTCGCGGGTTTTTTCGTTTTTGTTCTCCCCCCTTGGCTTTTAACTGCCTGTTCGGCAGCGAACGCCTAACGTACCAGAAACGCCGAATCTGTAAATTTCTGAGCTGCCTGTGCGGCAGCGAACTTATCAACGTAAGCCGGATTCGACACCGGATATTTCTGAGCTGCCTATGCGGCAGCGAACGCCGTGGGCCTTAAACCAGAGGTCTACCAGCTTTTCTGAGCGCCTGTGCGGCAGCGAACAACATCAGGCACTCCTGCGCCTCTTTCATCCGTTTCTGAGCTGCCTATGCGGCAGCGAACAACGCCCGTAACCTGTACCGCGCTTTTATGCTTTTCTGAGCTGCCTATGCGGCAGCGAACAACGCGGTGTATGAAGTGCTGCGTGCGTGCCTTTTCTGAGCTGCCTATGCGGCAGCGAACATAAACCAACGGTTTCTGATCTGAATGTGATTTTTCTGAGCTGCCTATGCGGCTGCGAACATAAACCAACGGTTTCTGATCTGAATGTGATTTTTCTGAGCTGCCTATGCAGCAGCGAACTTTGGTTTGTTAAATATGTTCGTGGTGTTTCTTTTCTGAGCTGCCTGTGCGGCAGCGAACCAGCTGCTGGATGCTGGCGGCAAGGTCGGCAATTTCTGAGCTGCCTGTGCGGCAGCGAACATTGTCCCCATAACCCCGCAAGGGAAAGAGCATTTCTGAGCTGCCTGTGCGGCAGCGAACGTGGCATGAGCCTGTTTTTTAAGGTCTCGGAATTTCTGAGCTGCCTGTGCGGCAGCGAACAGCTACTTATGACGATCGTGAAAATTTCAGATTTTCTGAGCTGCCTGTGCGGCAGCGAACCTGTTTATGATGTCGCGCTGCGACGGTTATCCTTTCTGAGCTGCCTATGCGGCAGCGAACGCGGAAGTTCTTCGGTATTCGTGCATACGCTGTTTCTGAGCTGCCTATGCGGCAGCGAACGCTGGAAATTGAACGGTTTAGCACCGGCAAAATTTCTGAGCTGCCTATGCGGCAGCGAACCTGCTGAACAAGATCACCGAAATGGTGCAGAATTTCTGAGCTGCCTATGCGGCAGCGAACTCAATTTTCGGCCAATGTCATAGTTAGGCTTATTTCTGAGCTGCCTATGCGGCAGCGAACAATGGATCTGGAAGAACAAGCCAGAGCGCTCATTTCTGAGCTGCCTATGCGGCAGCGAACTTCAGAGAGGATCAGCCACAGCAGGTAACGCATTTCTGAGCTGCCTATGCGGCAGCGAACCGCTCTGGGCGGCCAGATATTCGACCCCGAGTTTTCTGAGCTGCCTATGCGGCAGCGAACGGCACTATTACTGTATATAGGGTCAGACGGGTTTTCTGAGCTGCCTATGCGGCAGCGAACGACAGGCTTGCATGGAAGGAGCGCGCCGTTGTTTTCTGAGCTGCCTATGCGGCAGCGAACCGTCATAGTGTTGTGGCCTGTGCCCGCCGGACTTTCTGAGCTGCCTATGCGGCAGCGAACAGGAAGTTCTTGACCGTTTGATGTGCCTCACATTTCTGAGCTGCCTATGCGGCAGCGAACCTGGATGAATCGTGGATACTCAGCCACCTGCATTTCTGAGCTGCCTATGCGGCAGCGAACTGCACATGCCCTGCACGCATCCGGTCCACGATTTTCTGAGCTGCCTATGCGGCAGCGAACTTGTTTTACTCTAAAGACGGTTTGCGGATTAATTTCTGAGCTGCCTATGCGGCAGCGAACTCATCCTGATCAACCATCTGCTTGTACACCGATTTCTGAGCTGCCTATGCGGCAGCGAACAAAGAAAAGATGGAAGCCGAAAAGGACCAGATTTTCTGAGCTGCCTATGCGGCAGCGAACAAAGAAAAGATGGAAGCCGAAAAGGACCAGATTTTCTGAGCTGCCTATGCGGCAGCGAACTAGAGCTTATTCTTTCTAACACCCTGATTGTTAAAGAACTTTACAGAGAAAGCCCGCATCCCCCTTTTTTTGGGGATACGGGTTAACCCTTTGATTTTTAAAGCCAATTAAAAGCCCAAAGAAAAAGGGTCAGAACCACGGTACCGTTGCATGCTGGCTTAACCCGTAACGGTTAAAATCCCCCTGCCCGGGTTTTTCCTGTCGCGGCCCGCGTGCAATAAACAGACAGAACGGCTGAGCCGTGCTGTGGCTGCGTAAATGCACATAGGGTAAATCGGGCTTACGCTCTATGGTGGCAGGAATGGCCTCGGCCGCCTGATCCGCCGTTTCTCCTTTGCGCTTCATACGCCGCCGGCGCAGTCGTTCGGCGCTGGTTTTGAATTGTTTACGCCGGAATACACAGTAAGCAGCATCGTCTGGTACCGGGAGAATCGCGGTCATGCGCACATGGTCGCGCATACCTTTTAACCAGTCTTCCTGCATCAGGCTGAGCAGGCTGCTTTCGCTGCTGTGCAGTCGTAATACATTGCCAATACTGCGCGGATTCTGGCTGTATTGCGGAAAGCTCACACCAATATCGCTGCGTTTTTGTTGCACTAAAGCCAGGTGCAGGCGCCCGTACAGCATTCCCAGTAACTGAGCAGTACTGGTCTCCGGATCTGGCCGCACGCTTACCTCAAGGTAATGTGTTGTCATAGCCTCACCCTGCATCACCAAATACACCGCCACGGATTAATGTCGCGATTACGAAATGTTGCTGCTCCTGCTCCGGTACTTTGTCTTTCAGTACCCAGCCATCCAGCAGGTTATAAAAGTCCATTTTTTCTTTTGGCTGACGATAGGCTTTACCCTGAGTAGTAACAGAACCATAGGGCTCTACGGCAATCGGGCCGTTTTCTGCCGCATCGGGATACCAGGTGTCGATGGTACGCAGTGCGTTGCCAATTTTTTGTGAATGAATGGCTGCAACATTGGCAACCTGATAAAGCGTTTTGCTTTTTTTACTGCTGCCTTTATCCAGAATTAATTCCTGCGATGGAAACACTTCCTGACCTTCGCCAAGTCGTACAAAAGCGGTAATTTGCAGTAACACATGCTCTTTACCCGCTAACCCGGCTTCCATTAGTGTTGCGAGTTCTGACAATTTGTCGGTTTCTTCGGCCGGAGCTTTCAGCGCCATCATAGAATGCGTTAATGCAGCAAAGCTCCACTCAGACACGGCACGGCCACCCTGCAGGCGGGCAACGGTTACTTCAACCTGTTCTGCACCAATGCGGTTACGCCATAAAAAGCGACCGTTGGCCAGGTTGGCTGCGTAACGCTGGGCCAGTTCACCCAGGCCCGCGCTCTGAATATAACCGGCAACGGTGGCCAATAATTTTTCGCGGTAGGCCGATTCATTACAGGCAGACGGTTCGCCCACGCCACTGAGTACGCGCAGTGTAAACTGCACTTTGAGGGTATCGGCATCGGCCGGTAATGCGGCTACATCGACGGTTTGCAGGTTAGGATTTTCAATAGCAGCATCCAGCTTGGCCGGGTCCTGATCTTTCGTTTTTAAGCGATTAGAAATCGTACCCCGTACCGATTTTTCACGGATAGCAACGGGCAGCCAGTCACTGTCGGAACGGTTATCCCATTTGCCGGAAAATAACAACGCATCCGACACATCCAGTTTGCGTTCAAATGCCAGTACAGAAGCGGTTTTCAGTTCATTAGCCATGATAGTTTTCCTTGTTTCGTCACTTAATCGTTCTGGGTTTTAATGAAATTATTGCGGCAACGGTATAAACCGTTTTCGGATTGACTGTCGGCGTACCAGAGCAGCTGTTCGACCGACGTCAGCCGGTGAGGTGCAATCCATTGTCCGATGGAATAAAGGCTTTCAACAAAGCGAAATGGCGTATGCGGATCACGGGTATTGGCTACCTTTCCTGCCGGATATACCTCGCTGAGAGCACCATACCCAACCGGAATTGGCACCAGCCAACCTTGCCCGGTGCGGTCGTTTTTCCATTCGCCCTTTGTTTTTCCTGCTGCGTTTTCTGCTGCGTTTTCTGCTGCGTTTTCTGCTGCGTTTTCTGCTGTATTGCCTGCTGTTTCTTCAGCGCTCTCTTTAACCGGTTGGTAGTGCCAGTTAATGCGCGCTAATGATAACCAGGCATCCAACCGGGTAGCTTGCGATTGCGTACGTTTAAGTTCGGCCAAACGCTGGTCAAGCAGATCGTCACGGGCTACCAGCGTAAAGCCGGGGAGTAATTTACGTGTTAAAGAGGCCAGCTTTGCGGACTCGCCACAGGAAACAGCAAACGGCTGATAACGCTGCAGCCAGGGTTTGGCCGGCAGGTGAACAGTGCCCCCGGCGATACGCATCCGGTTCAGAATGTCTGCAACCTGAGCCGGGTATTCATCCTGCCATTCACCGGTGCCGATATTCACGCCAAACACCAGACTGATGTCCATATGAATCCGGCCTTCTTCAACAATGGCGGCGGTTTTTCCGCTTTTATCCACGGGGTTACGGGTCAGACAAAAGGATTTTACAAAACCACCGTCATTCACCTGTTCCTGATGATCATGACAAACCACACCGACCGCGTTCAGCGGTAATTCCACTCCGGCTTGCTTCAGCTGACGTTCGAGCGCCCACATCAGGCCCAAAAAGGCGGTCATTGACGGAAAACCGTGGGTTAACGGGCTGGAAACTGCATTAGCGTTTTGTACCCGCAAACGGGGAATCACCAGAAAATGGCTGATGTCTGGCAAATTCATGCTACACCTCCTGGTGCACGATGCTGCAGTGACACGGGCCCATCAGCATCAACAATTGCCTGCTTCGCGCAGTATGTGTATTCCGCATCACCAACGGTTGTTAATCCGGTTTTATGCAATTGCGCGTTTAACCAGCTGGCAAAATAACCGGCTATTTCATCCGGCCAGTCGCCCCACTGGTAAGCGGCATTAAATTGTTCGTCTTCGGCCTGATGCTCTTCGCGTGGCAGTAATTCAATGCGTTCAGGATCGAGCCACAAACGCTGACACTGCGGTAAACGGCAATCCGGGTGCTGGCTCCAGCCCGGCTCCTGAGCAAAGCGGATGCTCTCTCCGAATAAAGCCAATTGCTGGCCAAGAGCCTGTGCCAGTGCTTCACGCTTTTCACGGGTTGCTTTAACGGCATCCGGATCAGACAGCAACAGACTGCTCAGCGCTTTCAGCAGCTCAGCAACGTCATCAAAGAAATAAAAAGAATGAAAGACAGAGTCAACGTTAAGCACCTTAATCCGGTCTGAAGTATTCCAGTGTGGTGGCAAAGACGCTAACAGGTAATTAACCCCACCCCGTTCGCTGTTCAGCTGCGAAATATTCTGCGGTTTGGTGCCACCCAGCTTGCGCACAACCAGACCACGATAATCGTGATAACTCCCGTCGTAAGCGCTGTTTTCCCGACGTGCCTGGCGGGCCAGTTTGTTTTCCTCACCAAAGCGTGCCGCCTGAATATCGGCATGTACTTTATGCGCCAGAGCACTGGAAAATAATGGCTGTAACAGTTGGTATTCGGCATTATCGGTCGGCTCTTCGCCAACCAGCCAATACAGCTGTTTGGCCGCCACGTGTGATACGGGCTGGCTTTCTGCGCGGATTAATGATGAGAAGGCCTGCATCCACTCCTGAGCGGTTTCTGCATCGGCTGATAATGCCGCCTGCAAATCGGCGTCAGCTTCCTGCATCCAGTCAAACAGCCGCTTGCCTTCCACTTCGGTTTTCAGAAATTTAAAAACATCCAGCGCGGCGGCATTGCCAACAATATCTTCGGCAAAAGTATCACCCAGCAGGTGGCTGCCGATTTCACGATGCTGAGGAAGATTAATGGGAGCCAGGTGCAGGCTGCTGCCTCTGGCATCCGGGTGGGTGGCTTTGAGTACATGGGTAACCGCCTGAATCTGATTAACACGGCGGGCGGCATCTGCGAGCCAGATGCCATATTCATATTTCGCTGCAATATCGCCATCGTTATCATCGCCCTTCAGTTTGGCATCCCGCCGCCCATCAATAAACGCGGTAATGGCCTGGCGAAAGGCCTGTGCTCTTTCCGTCAATATTTCCATATTGTATGTCCTTTTATCTCTCCGATTTCCTGCTGAATAATCTCACTGTTTACTGCTTATCTCTTTTTCCAAAATCCCAACCAAGAATGCCAGTACCATCCCGGATCATTTTCCAACACTTCGACCGTTGTCATTTTTTCTGCACAACACTCAAACGATATATCCAGCGCTTCGGCCTGTTCACGCACTAAGGTCATTAAATCGAAATTGACCCAGGCGCTGATACCGCGGGCCGGTTCTAACGACAGGTTGTGTCGGTGGCCACTGTCTACCGGTATATACAGGCTTTGCCCACGAGCCGATGAGTTCTTCTCTACGCGGCACAGCAGCAGCTGCTCTTCGTCCTCATCAGGGCGGAATACTAACGTCCGGGTTTTGCCACCGGCGGAATCACGGAAGGGTTGATACTGTGCTAATACGCCGGTCAGCAGGTTGCGCGAATGCGTCCAGCCCGGAGCCGCCTCATCTTGCTCCAGCCACTGAATTTTAGTGTTGCGCCGCGAAACGTTGGCCGGTTTTGGCCGCGGGTACATAGTGGCCGTCATGCGCGCCTGCTCCAGATCAGTCAGGCTGTTTTGCGGTTGCTGCTCTTCGCACGGTCGCGGAAAAATGCGCGGAACGGCGTTTAAGTGCCGGTACTCATCCGTGCTCAGCAGGTCGTGCAGCCAATGGCTGTTCAGACGGAACCGACTACCGGCATCGCCTTTTTCAAAACCCGGTCGCTGGTAAACCGCTGCGTCACCATGAAAACCCGTGAAGTGTTTAACCGGCGCGTCCAGCAGCAACATATTGGCTTGTTGCGGTGCTTTACGGCGGTGCCGCTGCACCCGTCCGGCCAACTGAATTAACGAGCGCATAGACGATGGTTCGGCAATGGCCCAGTCGGCGTCCCAGTCACGCCCGACTTCACACACAGGCGATGCCAGCACCACAAATAACTGCTGCTGCGCAGCGGTATTATCCAGAGCAGTACGGATAAACGGTTGCTGATACACGGCCTGTCCCTGAGGGTCGCGGCGGTTAAATGCGGTATCCAACAGGTTTTCGATGGCCGAGCGTTGCACCAGTGGAAATCGGGAGTGATAAACACAAAGATGAATATGCACATCATCGTTTACTCCCAGAGCATAAAGCGCTCTGGCTACCTGAATAAGCGCTTCAATATTGGCCATCCGCACAATACCAAAACTCACCTGCTTAGCGCCGACAGGGTCGGTTTCAGCATGGTTTTTGTGCAAACGGAGGCAGCCGTCACGAATAATTCCGGCCAGTTCGGAGTACACCGCATCAGGCTGTCGGGCAGTGATATTCATGGCAACGATATCGGCCAGACGACACGGTGTATCTTTGGCTAAATTACTGACACGTTTACGGATGAAGTGCTGGTGGTGTTGTTCAAATACCACCGCATCTGCAGCCTGTTCAACCTGCACGCCAAACTCATCAACCCACAGACAAGGAATATCCGCCACAGCTCCGGCAACAGCGCCATTAACGCCACGGTTATGCAGATAATGCTGACGACCTTCACGGTACGCCATATACATGCCCGCGACTAACGCCGGCGGCAATGTTGCCGAGGATAAAATAACACGGCTGCCCAATAATCCAGCCCAATACACCAGCCGGGTTAATCCGGGCAGATCGTTAAGATCATAATCATCCAGTTCATCCAGAATCAGGTCGCTGCTCATTAAACGCAGCATGGGGGCAATTTGCCGCCCGGCCCGCTGCGACTCGGTGGCCGGCACCATATGATCGACCGTGCACACCAGCATAGGGGCCGATAGCAGTTTACGGATGTCGGCATTGGCTAAGGCTTTTTCCAATAATGGATGATCGGTGGTATTACCTTCGTACAGTACATGGCTGTCTTCTTCGAGTAATTCCTGCACCGAAGCCGAACCACTCTGCTCAGCCTGCTGCTCGTAATAATTAAATAAATCGCGACTGGCTGAACCACCGACCTGAATGGCGAGTTCATCGTCATCCAGATGCAGGTCTTTGCGGTAGCTGCGCCCGGTCTGCAAGGTAAGTGTCCGCAGGCCAAGCGCATAGGTTGCGCGCATACCTTGCTGCGGGTCAGCAAGAGCATAAAGAATGCGGGCATTCGCTAATGTTTTACCGCAACCGGTTGACGCCATATTGATAATAAAAGCACCTTGCTGCCGGGCGCTTTCGCGGATAGCCGTGGCAGCATCAAAGGCTTTATCCTGCCAGGAAAAACGTGGGTTACCGCTGCGTTTTCTTAAGCCCCGGTGATTGGCCAAACGTGGCAAATAACGTTCAAAACCGGGTAATGCATGGGCGATGGATGCGGCCCCCTGTGCAACCCCTAGTAAATGCTCAAGCAAGGATTGATTTACCACCCGCTGACCATTTTTTTTATACGTGGTATTCGCAGCCAGTGTTTGATCAGCCTGTAAAAAAGGTGCTCGCCCGGCAACAGGTTTATCGGCTGCAGTTAAACCCAGACTGGAATAATGATGATCTCCCAACATCAGGCAAAGCCGCGCCAGATGCATTACATAAGGATTATCCAGCCAGTCTTCGCTGTGAGTTTGCTGCAGCGATAAAAAGCGCTTCGCCAGTTTAGCTGCCTGCTTACGCCAGATGGGTGAAACAGCGGGTAAAGCATCGGTTCCGCCCTCGATAGCCCAGTAGGCTTCTTTATGCTTCTGCTCTGCATCCTGTGCCTGTTCGTTCCAGTCGTGAGCAACCTTCGATAACAGTTCCGGAAGTTCATGCAGGGCCGGACGCTCATCCCGGGCACCGAACCACTGTTGTTTACCAGTGCTATCTCTGGCCGGTTTAAGCGGTAGGCGATGGTGAGTAACGACCAGCCAGCCAAGAGCCGCAGCCAATGGTGCCTGAGCATTCAGGCTGCGGAAAGGGTGACGATTCTTTTCCCCGGCATCCAGACCATCGCGCCAGTAGCGGCCAGCGGAAGTCCAGAGTGCATGATCATCGGCGGCTTCATCGGCCAGCCGCTGCAGCCATTGTTCGTCAGTATCGGTGCCGACGAATGCCTGAAATAAACGCAGTGACACCCATTCATGGCGATACAGATTTTTCTCTGTACGCAATCCTTTTAAGCGCTCCTGAAACGCCACACTGGCCTTCCCCAGATCGTGCAGCAGCGCTGCCAACTGCGACAGCACACGAATAATTTCAAGGGTATGCCAGTCATTTTCGTCTTCACGGCGCAATACATTACGCGCCGTAGTATTGGTTGGCGTTGCACCCTCGGCATTGAACTGGCTGGCATCACCGACAATCCACATCAGCTCACTATGGTCTTTGCCGCGAATCCAGTGACAGGCAACCGCTGTATTTTTACGCGCCGTTTTGCGTAAGAGTTTACGTAAGGTATTCAATCCATCCAGCGTAATGGCGGTTTGCCAGGTACGCTCTCCTCTGCGCTCGGCGAACTGGTCGAGAATACGGCGACTTTCTTTTAAAGCATTCTTACTGCACTGGGAGACGAAAAGAACGTTCATGCCACGCCCTTACCCGCAGTGCCGATCGCAACGTTTTTTAAGGTATCAATCATAAAATCAAGAGATTCACTGCGCGCCAATGCTTCAATGCAGTTCTGACGGAATGCCTGTTCATCGTCACCACGCATGGCCGATAAAAACGCCTGCGGCAGAATGCAGGCATCTTTAATTAAATCAGCGGCATCAAATACCAGACCGCCACGCCGGGTTTTACCATGTAATACCGCCAAACCATGCGGTAAACCTAAAACCCAGGTGGCAGTAGCGCCCAGGCCATACGCCAGATAATTGCCGTGATCAAGAAAGCGGTTGGCAGGATCGGTGCCTGCACCTCGTTTGGCGCGGGTAAAATCACCGTAATTGACCGTATCGACTGCCAGTTTAAACAACGCTTTGGTCAGGCGGGCTTCTTCTGTAAGTAAACCAGTTGTGTCCCTCTGCTGCGGTATTCTTTCTTCACTGCCAGCGAGTAACTGGTTGAGCCTTACGGTATCAACGTTAAAGCCCTGATCCTGAAAAGAACGCCTGCACCACTCCTCTTTAAGCCGCCGAAGCCGTGCCAGTTGCATCGTTTTGGCAGCCTGAAGACGCAGCTCATCATCGAACCAGAACCTCACCCAGCCCTGTAAATACTCCGTTGGCCGGTATTCACTCTGAGGGGAAAACCACGCGACTTCGATATCCATTTCATTCGCGCTGAACAGCGGAGTACCGCCACCACCACAAAACCCAACCAGTACACCCGCCTTGGCCAGCTCACGCATCGCTGCCTGGGTAACTGAAGTGCCGGTGCCAAGCAGAATGGTCGTGGTATTGGCAATCGGGATATTCCAGTAGAGAGATTTCTTACCCTGATCGGTGACGTACTCCACACGCCCACCGTTCACCAACACCCGGCAATATTGCAGGTAATAAATATTGGCTCTTTTGGAGTGCAATATGGTTTTCAGATCTGAAGGTGAAAAGTCATCCATAGTCATCTGCCCGCCTCTCTGACGGCCTTTCTTCCCTGTATCACTTGAGCATTCATCGCTTAGCGATGCCTGCTGCGATTAGATGTTGTGACAGATGAAGATACTGACTTATTTATAATCAATCAATGTTCGGCAACGACCAGCCGAGCGCCAGTAGCCGTGGTTAACATTAAGCACCATGCTGATATTTAAACCCCACTTTCCTGCTCAAATGGGGCTTTTTCGCCCCACCCTCTGCAGCCAACGGCAGTTTTTATTCATATTTTTCTGGAACATGGATTGCTACAGAACGAGAGTAATGAACTCTGAGAGATAACGGAATGCCACCTCAAAACAACCAGCAGAAAGCCAAGAAAAAGCAGGCCATACAGAAGAACGTGGCTTCAAAGCATAAATTGTCCAAAACATCGGGTGCAGGAGGCATTAAAAAACAAAAAACTGTTCATCATGGAAAACCGTCATACAGAGCACTGGATGACAACACTCTGACCCTGGTGCAACAAAAACGCGGAGGTTTTTTTGATTTTAAACCGTTGCCGATTAAGAAGAAAAAAATCACTAAAGGGGCATTCCGTTTTGAATCAAACCCTACGGTCCATGGATATAGCTCTGGTTATCATGAGTCGGGGATCACAACAGATACAACCGATCACCTGTGGAACCGGACTCAGCTGGGCAATGGGCTGAGTGCCTTTCCCAGCACGGCTCCAAACCCGTTAAAAGGAGAAAAATTTTACGAATCCAATGTTGATTCAATTCTGAAAGCGGGTGACGGTGCGAGAACGGATACGGCCCAAACGATATTGTCTGTGCCGCAAGTTAATGGTGGCGGGAGCGCCGGGCATTCTGGGTCGAATGTAAAAACCACCAAGCAGAAACAAGCTCACGACCTGTTGCGAAAGACCACCGTCGATATGCTGCGCGACAACGATATGACGCCAGGTGTAGCGTCTGTTACTTTCGGAGCACTGACCGTAGCCAGCATGGCACCCGGAAACCTGGCGTCTCAGGCGGTTGACGCCAAAAAGATTAAGGCCAGTCAGATTAAAGATCATTGGGAGAGTCAACGTGAGGAGGCTAAATCACGGGTAGAACATATGTATCAAACCCTTAGCCCCAAAGAACAAGCCAGGGTCAACCATCATATGAGCAATGTATTCAAGAGTCTGCCCAGCGACCGCCGGTTAGCAAACGGGCGATGCACCTCACCTGTAAGGGATAAAAAACGGGTAGGAACAAACGCTTTGACTGGCGGAGGATATGTTTCCTCATCTAACGATGTATTACCTACGCCAACACATTCCCTGCCGATAAAAGGAAATATGAGCAACGAAGAATATGCGAGAACAGCAACTCTGTATATGACACAGCCTTTCAGAGGGAGAAGGAAATAGAAACAACCGACAGCAGATCAATTTTTTCCTGATGCTGCCGTTACCACAGAAAATACAGATAGAGAGATGCCGAGAATATAAGGCAACTATCTATCCATAAAGACACAGCCTGCCGGTTGCAATTTCGGGTAGTATCGCAGTCAAAGCTCGGTCGCTTTTCCCAGCGTTTTCTGAACCATTGGCAGTTGAGCCAAACGACTATTATCCCCCTCTTCCGCAACCATTTCCTGATTTTTATTTCCCTGCCCTGCAATCTCCTCTTCAATTAACGGCTGCCACCAGTAACTGAAACGTTGTTCGCTGCCGATAATCACACCTTCGCCAATGGTCGGTGTAACCAGCGCAATATTGCGTTGTTCGGCCTGCTGCCGTACCTGTTCCAGCGGGTCGTACCAGGCATGAATAGAAAGGTCGAAGGTGCTGTTATGGATGGGCAGCATCTGTTTACCACGTAAATCGATATGCGCCTGTACACTCTGCTCCGGCATCATATGCACATGTGCCCAGCGCGGGTTGTAGGCACCGTTTTCGATCATGGTTAAATCGAACGGGCCGTAGCGCTCGCCGATACTTTTGAAGCCGTCAAAATAGCCGCCGTCGCCACTGAAAAAATAACGTTTATCGTCGCGGATAATCACCCAGGATGCCCACAGGGTTTCATCACCGTCCAGCACGCCACGGCCGGAAAAATGCTGCGCCGGAGTCGCGGCTAATAAGGTGTCGCCAACCCGGGTTTCCTGCCACCAGTCGTGTTCATGAATACGCTCTTCGCTTACGCCCCAGTCACGCAGATACTGGCCAAGCCCAAGCGGTACATAAAAGCCTTCTGCCCGGTCGGCCAGTGCACGGATGCTGGCTTCATCCAGATGATCGTAATGGTTATGGGAAATTATAATGCCGGTCAGTGCGGGTAATTCGTCCAGCCCAATAGGCGGTTGATGAAAGCGTTTGGGCCCTGCCCACTGCACCGGAGAGGCACGTTCGGAGAATACCGGGTCCAGCAGCCAGAGTTCGCCATTAAGTGCCAGCAGCAGGGTTGAGTGACCGATGCGGTATACGCGATGTTCTCCGGCAGGCAGCTGTTGCAGCTCTTCGGCATTGAATGAGCGCACCGGAATGGCCTGTGAGGGTACCGAGCGCGGATGTTTGCCAGTCGCCATTTCCCAGATAATACCCGCCACCTCTTTCAGCCCCTGCGACGGGCGCGGCACCGGATTCACAAACTGCTTTTCTGCAGGCAGGTATTGTGGTGATTGTTGCAGCCGTTCACTCTGAATGCTGCTCTGCGTACGGTTACTGGCACAGCTGCTCAGCAACACAGGGATCACCACCAATAAAATCAGAACCGTTACCGCTCCGGCTGCCAGAATGGGGTATTTCATGTGTTCCTCCGACCCACCCGGGGCATTTTGATCGCCCTATATTAAGTAACCGATGGTTATTAATAAACCATTTCAGACGACCACTGTGTTCTCTCCAATAAATTAATCGGGGCTCTGTAACGCCTCAGTCTGCTGATGGGCAAAAGCCAAGACATCATCCAGGGGCGGATGATCCCCCTCGTCGCGGCCATAATACGCCCGCCGGATCACGCCATTGGCATCTATAAAGAAGTTCATCGGCATGGTGTGTAATGCACCACTGAAAGCGCTCGGCCAGTATCCTTTTACCATCATGGAATACAGCACGGTCGGCAAGCGCAACAGCATTCCTTTAACCACTCCCAGCCAGGAATATTGCACACCAAAACGACGGTGAATGCGGGCTTTGGCATCCGCCAGAATCTGATAGGCTGAATCGTGGCGTTCTGAATAGGTCCGCAGATCATCCAGCGAGGAATCAAACACGGCCACCACCTGAAAATCCTCTGGCAGTTGCGCTTTCAACTGCAACAGGCGATGTAAGCGTAAATTGCAGAATGGACAAGCAGCAAAGCGGAAGAACACCAGCAAGGCAGGTTTTCCCAGCAACTGCGTGCTGCTGAACACAGTGCCATCCAGCGCCGGTAATTCAAAGGTGGGTATCTTTTGCCCTGGCTGCAATCTGCCCGATACCGGAGGTTCTCCGGCCGGGATATTTTTATTGCCGTCACTGTTATTGTTTTGCGGTTGGGGAGATGCTGGCTGATTCATTACTGTTCCTTTATAGGGCCTGTGCACGCCACGGGTTAAAACTCTCTGCCTGTTGTCGCTGTAGCGGTGCATTTCTTACGATGCTTTTCTGTTACTTCTTTTGATAACCGTAAACGTGCGAAAGAAGTGGCGATCAATATTCTGTTAACACTCCGTAACCGGAACGTAATCTCTTGGTAAAAGCCCGATAAAATGCTCAGCCCAGGGTATGAAAGTGTTAACTGCTAAGCATTATTTCTGTCTTTACCGCCATACACTGTACAACTGTTTAACCGTCAGAGTGTTGTGCTATGAACCATGCTTTTGCCCTTGATGAGCGTGCACCCGGTTACCATGACGACCATACAGCTCAGCCATTACTCCGCGATGTTCTGGCCGATGCGGTAAATAACAGGCTGCTGTTTCCTTCCGCAGCCGATCTGCGCGGCTTCAGCCGCCATCAACATAAAAATCAGCTGCAGTTCAGTGTGCAGACGGCTGCCGGCGCATTTTTTATTAAATGCCAGGAGCTGGCTTATCTGCCGCGCTTTGCTGCTGAACAGGAATGCCTGCTGCGGATGATGGCCACGCAAACCATCGCAGCCTGCGCACCACTGGCACTCGGCTCAGTTAAACAGCCGGATATCCAGCCGATGGCATATCTTATCCTGCAGCATATACCTCTGGCAGTACACGGTGACTGGTTCAGTGCCGGGCAGCAACTGGCGCAGATGCACCACCACACCACAGATAAAGGCTATGGTTTCGAGCGTATGACCTGGTGTGGCGAAACCGCTCAGGACAACCGCTGGCAGGAAAGCTGGCGTGAATTTTTTATCGGCCAGCGTCTGCAGCCCTTACTCACGCAACTGCTTGAACGCGGTATCCGCCTGGCGCACAGTCAGAAAGCCTTACAGCGCGCCAGTGAGATACTGGCCTGCCACCAGCCCGATGCTTCGTTACTGCACGGCGATTTATGGTCGGGTAATATTGGCTTTAATCCGGATAAACAATTGTCTTACCCGGTATTATTTGATCCGGCAAGCTATTACGGCGATGCCGAAACCGATCTGGCGATGACCGAGTTATTCGGCCGCTTCCCGAAAAAATTCTACGACGGTTATGAAAGTATCAATCCGTTATCTGCCAACTATGAAAAACGTCGCCCGGTGTATCAGCTCTATCATCTGTTAAATCATGCTTTGCTGTTTGGTGGAAGCTATATTCCTCAGGCCGAAGCGTTAATGGCAAAGCTCTGATCTCTGCTATAAATGGGCTTAAACCCTAACGCATAAAAAAGCCCGGAAATTCCGGGCTTTTTTATTTCAAGCATTTTTATCTTAAGGATTCAGGCGCTGTTTTTTCCATTCACCGGCTGCCATAGAATATTCCAGCCGGTCATGCAGACGATGCTCACCACCCTGCCAGAATTCCATACGCGCAGGTTTCAGGCGATAGCCACCCCAGTAATCCGGCAGCGGTACGTCCTGCCCGGCGTACTGCTCAGATACCTCAGCAAACTTAGCCTCCAGCGTAGCGCGGTCGGCCAGAGGACGGCTTTGCGCTGACGCCCAGGCACCAAGCTGGCTTTCCCGTGGACGGGAGTGAAAATAGGCTTCAGCCTCGGCACGGCTGATTTTTTCTACCAGGCCCTGAGCCTGAACCTGACGCTCCAGATTGATCCAGAAAAAATGCAGACTGGCGTGAGCGTTATCAGCAAAGTGCTGGCCTTTATTACTGTCGTAATTGGTAAAAAATACGAAGCCATTTTCGTCGTAGGCCTTCAACAGCAGAATACGCTGCCAGGGCTGGCCTGCGGCATCAACCGAAGCAACCGTCATAATGGTTGGCTCCAGTGGGTTAGTGCCACGGTATTGCTCAAACCAGGCATGAAACTGAGTCATAGGGTCGGCCGCTGCCGTTTGTTCGTCTAACCGGCCCTGAGTGTATTGCCGACGGATATCACCTAAATTAACCATTTAACTCTCCTGCCTGTGTTCATAATAACGATGCTGAAAGTCTAACCTTTGCAATCGTTCTGAATATTGATCTGTCGCCCTGAGCGGTTTAAAACGCGAGAAAATCAAACGCACGCAGCAATGCAAACAACAGACAAAACAACGCGGTCTGAGCCAGCTGCCGGTTCAGCTTTATGCCATAACGCCGCCAGATGCGCAGCACCAGCCACAGTGCGGCCGGCAACGCACACCAGACAAAGCTCAGAATATTCGTTGGTAACAAGACAAAGGGCAATAAAATCAGCGCGGCATACACCAACCGGGTGGCACGCTCCCCCAGCCACAGTGCCAGAGTGGTTTTGCCAGCCAGCGCGTCGCTGTCGCGGTCACGCAGATTATTCACCAGCATAATGGCCGCCGTCAGCAAACCCATCTGTACCGCCGCCAGCCACACATCCGGCGGCAATGTCTGGCGCTGCAGATAATAACTGCCGCACACTGCCAGCAAACCGAAAAACAGAAAGACTGTCACCTCCCCCAAGCCATGGGAAGCCAGCGGCACCGGGCCGGCACTGTAAGCCAGTACCCCCAGCACTGAGGCCAGCCCCAGCAAGGCAAAGGGCCAGCCGCCCTGCAATACCAGCCAGCCACCGCTGATAACAGCCAGCAATAAGCTCAGGATCAGCCCGCCCTGCAGCTCACGCACACTGAGCCAGCCCGATTGTGCTGCCCGCGCCGGACCAAGGCGCACGCCGTCATCGATGCCACGCTGAAAATCGAACAGGTCATTGGCAATATTCACCGCCACCTGCAGTGCCAGTGCACACAGCAGAATCACCAGCGCCAGCGACCAGGAAAATCCCCCGGCCGCCGCTGCCATACTCTGGCTGAGTAATACCGGTGCCAGTGCCGCCGGTAAGGTTTTGGGTCGTGCGGCCAGAACCCAGGCCTGTTGTTTGTTCACAAATTGTCCTTATCACTTGCCCTTATACATCGGGCTGTCAGCGGGCAAAGTGCACAGCTGACGCTTTCTTACCCGTCTGCGGCTTGCTTTGGCAGTCAGGACGCAGCTCTTTTGCTATGATGCGCGCCTGTTCTTTGCCGACCGTTACAGGTGTTGTTATGTCTGATCAGAATTACCCGACCGCTCCGCTTTCCCGCCGTCTTGCGGCGCTGGCTTACGATGCTCTGGTTCTGATTGCTCTTTATATTATGCTCGGCGGCCTGCTGGTCACCGCTGTATCCAAAATCATCGGCAGTCCGGAGTTTGTGCGTCTCAGCCCGGCGATGTCGATGTCCGTCATGTTTATTATCTGCTTTCTTTATTACAGCCATTCCTGGCGTCGTGGCGGCCAGACCATTGGTATGAAAGCCTGGGGACTGAAACTGCTGAACGACAACAGCGATAACAACAAAAACAATAACGGCACTGGCATTCAGCTGAGCCAATGTATGCTGCGCACCGGGGTTGGTTTTTTCTCGCTGTTGTTTGTGGGCCTCGGCTTCTGGTGGATGCTGTTTGATAAACAACAACGCAGCTGGCACGACATCGCCTCTCTGACGCGTATGGTTTATATCCCGAAAAACATGAAATAAACGCCCTTCCGACCCCTGCCCACGCCCCGCGCCATCCCAAACTGGCCGGGGCGCTTACCCCGCCTTACGCATCAGCAGCACACCCAGCAAAAAGCAGCCGGCAATCGGAATAATGCTCGCCCAGATGGGCGCAAAACCGAACACAATGCTGGCCGGTGCCAATAGTTCTTCCGCGTATTTGTACACCAGCCCGACCAGAATACCGGAGAAAATCCGGTAACCCGGTGTCACTGCGCGCAACGGCCCGAAAATAAAAGAAATACCCAGAATCACCAGCGCAAAGGTACCTAAAGGCTGCGTGACCTTACGCCAGAAGGATAATAAATAGTTGTCGGCATTCAGCCCCTGCTTAGCCAGATAATGGGTATAGCTGAACAGGTTGGAAATCGACATATCACGCGGCTGTATCATCACCACACTGAGGCTTTCCGGGGTTAACTCGGTATCCCATGAAGCGGTAGGAAAACGCCGCACTTCGGTACGATCCCCCAGCAACAATACATCCTGCACGTCTTCCATCTGCCAGTGCGAGCGCTGATAAATCGCCCGCTGCGCTGTGCGTACCCGCTGCAGCTCGCGGTCGACATCAAATTCATACAGGGTGACACCGTGCAGTACGCCACCGGGCTCAACCGCGGTAAAACGCATAAAATCGTAGCCTTCACGGTGCCAGTAACCCTTGCCCTTATTCGACAGCACATCGCCTTTGCCCTGGGCTACGGCTTTTTGTGACTGGGCAATACGCTCCAGCGTCGGAATAGCAAACTCAGCCAGCAGCAGGCTGAAAACCATCAGTACCGCCATTGGCTTGAGCACAGAGATGCTGATGCGCGCTACGGAAATACCGGCAGCACGCATTACCGTTAATTCGCTGTTGGCAGCCATACTGCCAAGACCAGCCAGACAACCGATCAGACAGGCCATCGGCATATATTCATAAGCACGGCGCGGCAGACGCAGGCCCATAAATTCCAGCGCCTGAGCAAACTGATAATCGCCTTTCAGCTGATCGAGCTCGTCTACTAAGGTAAAAATCGCATCCAGGCCAACAATCACAATAATGACCACCAGCGTGGCCATAAACACATTACGTGCGACGTAGGAATCCAGCTGATTCATTACAGGCCCTTAATCTTGCGCCGGCGAATCCACTCCGGCAGTAACAACAAACCCGCCGCAATCAGCAGATAAACAATATGCAGACTCCACAGGCCGATGGCCGGATTGAGCGTACGTTTTTCAATCATGCCGGTCATGGCGATCAGCAGCGAGATATACACCATAAATAACACGATGGCGGGAAACAGCCGGGCAAAACGCCCCTGACGCGGATTCACTTTGGATAACGGGAAAGCAATCAGGGTGACAATGGGCACCATTAAAATTAATGAAATACGCCACTGCAGCTGCGCCTGATGCTTAGGTTCAGCCGAGCCGATCAGTTCCAGCGTTGGCACCGCTTCTTTGCGCAGCTTGCGCCGCTCTTCCGGCTCGTCAGCGATTTTTACGCCGTATAAATCAAAATCCAGCACCTGCAGCTGCGCACTGCCCGGAGTCAGGTCGTAACGGCGGCCTTTATGCAATTCCAGAAAGCGTGAGCCGGTTTCATCACTGACATACTGAGTGCCGCGTTCAGCCAGAAGCAGCGTGTTGCCATCGGCAATAAACACCTGGTGCATCTGGGTTTTGTCGCCCGACAGCGATTCGGTATAAGTCACACGAGAGCCTGTAGCGGTACTCTGAAAACGCCCCGGCGCCAGTAATTCAAACTCGGTTAATTTCGATTGTTTTTCATACAGGTTTTCCATTTTCTGCGCGCCCCAGGGGCTCAGCACCAGGGTAAAACTGGCCACCAGCAGGGTCAGAAACAGCGCCGGAATCATGGTGTAAGCGAGTAATTTTTTATCCGAAAAACCGGTGGCGGTGAGAACCGTCATCTCGCTTTCTGCGTACAGACGGCCATAGGTCAGCAGGATGGAAATAAACAGCGCCAATGGCAGAATCATTTCCAGAAAAGACGGTAAACGCAAAAGCAGGGTAAAAAACACAATATCCAGCGACACCTCACCGGCCGCCGCCGCCGCCAGCTGCTGAATCAGACGACCACTCATCAGGATCATCAGCAGCACAGTGGTCACTGCCACCAGTGAGCCGGCCAGTTCCCGGGCCAGATAACGGAAAAGAATCAAAATACTTACCTTATTGCTAACAAACGGCTGTGTTCCGCCCTTGATTTTCGTACACTTGAACGCATCTTTGAGTCAAACGGGCAGGCAACACCGCCCTTTCTTTTCCCGTCAGGAGCCATCATGCAATATCAGATTTCCACGAATTCTGCCGCCGATGTTCAAGCCAGCTGTATTGTGGTCACTCTCGACCAGTCAGGCAAGCTGTCTGACGCCGCCGCTGCCATCAATAATGCCAGTAACGGTTTTATTCAGGCCCGCATCGATGACAAAGACATCAGCGGTAAACTGGCCCAGACCCTGTTACTGCCGGCCGTTGCCGGGGTAAAGGCCAGCCGCGTATTACTGATTGGCACCGGTAAAGACGCCCTGACCCGCAGCAGCGCGGTTAAAGTGCTGAACGCCATCGCCAGCGCCAGCAGCGGTTTTTCCGGCAGCATCGCGCTGGCCCTGAATGAACTGGCCAATGATAACCTGAGCGAAGAATGGCTGGCAGAACAAAGCGCCATGGCCTTCGGCAACGCGCTGTACCGTTTTACCGAAACCAAAAGCAAGCAGGATGACGACGTTCGCCAGCCCGACAGCATTATCTGGCTGGGCAGCGATGTCAGCGCCGCGCTGAACAAAGGCGAAGCCGTGGCTCAGGGCGTGGCTTACGCCAAAACCCTCGGCAATATGCCACCGAATATCTGTACCCCTAGTTATCTGGCCGAGCAGGCACAGGCGCTGGCCGCCAGTGGCGCGCTGGACGTTACCATTCTGGATGAAGACCAGCTGGAAGAAATGGGCGCCGGTGCCTTTGTTTCCGTCGCCAAAGGTTCGTCTGAGCCGGGCAAAATGATCATCATGAAATACAACGGTGCCGCCGATAAAAACGCCGCACCGCATATGATTCTGGGTAAAGGCATCACCTTTGATACCGGCGGCATCAGCCTCAAGCCGGGTCTGGGCATGGATGAAATGAAATACGATATGTGTGGCGCCGCTTCCGTGCTCGGCACCATGCAGGCCTTGCTGACATTAAAACCCGCCATCAATGTCATCGGCATGATCACCAGCGCCGAGAATATGCCCGCCGGTCATGCCAGCAAGCCCGGTGACGTCGTTGCCAGTTTGTCCGGCAAAACCATCGAAATTCTCAACACCGACGCCGAAGGCCGCTTAGTGCTGTGCGATGCCCTGACCTACGGCATCGACAACTTTAAACCGGCCTCCATCGTTGATATCGCTACCCTGACCGGTGCCTGTATGGCCGCTCTGGGTCGCGTTAATTCCGGTTTATTCACCACCGACGAAGCACTGGCCGGTGAACTGCAGAATGCCGCCAGCCACAGCGGTGACAAAGTATGGCGTCTGCCACTGGAAGACGATTATCAGGAACTGCTGGATTCCAACTTTGCCGACATCGCCAATATCGGCGGCCCGCTGGCCGGTGCCACCACCGCCGCCTGCTTCCTGTCGCGCTTTACCGAAGGCACGCCATGGGCGCACCTCGATATTGCCGGTACAGCATGGAATACCGGTGGTAAAACCAAAGGCGCGACCGGACGTCCGGTGCCTTTATTGGTGAATTATTTGCTGGCGAAGTAAGCGGTAGCAGAGCATAAAAAACGGCCAACCCAAGTGTTGGCCACTACTTTCCTATAGCCTGGAGTGGCATAGTGTCACTCTAGGCTGTGCATTGTGGGAGCGGCTTTCAGCCGCGATATCTGGTTTATTTTGTGGCCGTTCGCCTCGTTGGTTCTGATCTCGTCTAAAGGTTTGATGCCGCTGCGCGGGCTGGCTTTTCTGGCTGAAGCCAGGCCCTATGACCTCTTTGAGGGGTCTTACCCCTCACGCCGGTCGGGCGCTTACTCCTGACCGCCATGGATGGCGGAAATGCAGATTGTGCAGGAGCACACAATCGGCCCGCTTCGCGCTGTGCAGGACTTAACCCGCGTTGAATAATCCTGCCATCCCGGTAACACGAATAATGGCCCGTCCATGGGCCTATTCGCTCGCCCGGCATCCATGCCGGGACGTACCGGCGCAGTATCATTCAACCCGGCGCCCTGCAGGCGCACAAACTATGACGCGAAGCCATATTTCAAAGCAGGCTGTGCACTGTGGGAGCGGATCTTATCCGCGACAAACCAGCCATACGCTTCTTCTCGTTCCCACGCTCTGCTTTCTCGTTCCCACGCTCCGCGTGGGAATGCAACTGTAACTGCAAGGGCTGGCGGATTGTTTAAAACGGCGCCCTGCAAGCGCACAAACCATCACGCGAAGCCATATTTCAAAGCAGACTGTGCACTGTAGGAGCGGATCTTATCCGCGACAGGCCAGCCCTACCTCACGCTGATAGGTAGGGTGGGCACTGCCCACCAAAGCCATTGTCGCCTCTTGCCACTTGTAACCAGTTTTATCAATTGTTGAACCCAACCCCAAATTTCAGTACTCTCGAACCAAAGCAGGGATGCCGCTATATCGTACGAACACACCGTCCGGACACATGCCCTCCTCGCTTACAATCCCGAATGATAAAGCCACGCGATTCCTGCCCTGCGTATACAAGGACGAGCGGCAGCGTGTCTGGGATACAAGCATCACCGAACGATTTTCACCGCCGGAAAAGCACTGAAAATTGCCAGAGAAAAACAATGTACAAGCAACCAGTATATTTTGCTGATTGCTGAATCTGATGCACGTTTACGCTCAGGTAGCAAAACGCGCATGCGCAGATTGACACCTTCGGAACAGAAAGAATGTAAGAAAATCAATCACTTAAGATTCTGCGAAAAGTGATAACGCGCAAAGTGTAAAGAATGGTTCAGGGTAAACGTGCGCATGCGCGTTGATATCCTGACAAGAAAGAAAATAACGATGACTTTTACAGTCAGGACAGTGGTTTAGGCTGGGAATCTGAACAAGGGTTTAGGTGTGTTAATGAGCATGCCTACTAAGAAACTGTTAACTTTATGGGTAGATTATGAGCTACGACTTAAATTTCTGGAATGAACCAGCAGGCTTTAAAGGGAAGCCTCTGGATGTATACCGTAGCTTGTCAGATGGTTTACCTGTTGACGGCCTTAACCAGATTGATGTTGAGAGCTTTTACAAAAGAATCATTCAAGAGTTTCCTGGAACTGAACAAAATCATGGATTTCTTGATTGGGAAGGTAAAAGTAACTCTTTTCAAGTGTCCTCGAGTACACAGCATGTACGAATTGATTGCTGTGGCGAGCCGGGAGAATGGATGAATGTGTTCATTGATATCGGCAAAGAGTTTGGTTGCCCACTATATGACCCGCAAACCAACGAGCGGTATACGGGATAAAAAGTTAACAAGCGCGTCAATTAGGACGCTCGCAAGCTCGCGCCTATTACGCGGGCGTTAGCCGCCGAATCTAAGATTTCCCATATTTATAGGCATAAGAATGCAGCACGTATTAAACGAACTTGTTCTACCGGATCGATACGAACGCCTTTGTGAGCACTTGGGCAATGAAGTCGCAAATTTGCTGGTGAAGCCCTCGGATAAGAACATCGAGGTTCTACAGGGCCTGGCCGATGAAATTCGAACACGTCGAGAGGGAATACTTGTGCCTCTCAGTGGTAAAACTGGTGTTGGAAAGACTACATTTGCGATGAACGCTGCCCAATGGGTGCCGGGTGCATTTACATCTTCCCTGCAGTATGAGGGAGACCTCACACACGATGAACTGAGTGAGGCAGCCAAGGAATTCGCTAAGAAATTTCCTGCAGATAACTCCAAGATCATTCCAATTAATATTGATCACCGTGAGAACAACCCTCCCAGTGATGCTGAGCTGGCAGCTATAAAGAGATTCTTACGTACTAATGCTGCCGGTGTTCCGGTTGTTCTATTCTGGCCCGAAACTGATATTAAAATCGCTGAGAGCTTAGCAGAACGATACGTGGGCATTGCAGGAGAAGCCTCAGTTGACCTACCGTTAATTTGTGAAGGCCCCGCTCAGGATACATGGCAGGAGATAGCGCGGCATACGCTGTCGCTTTCCAATAGTATTTCCCACCTCGAAGAGTTAGGCGTTGATCCAGCGGATTACGTACCAAGCGAATTTCATACGATTGGCGCATTTCTTAGAAAAATATCGTCAGATTTTAATAAGCAGATTATGAGTTTGCGTAGGGAGCTTGAGACCCAGATAGGGGTTGTAGTGGTTTTTGCTAGCGAAAGCGTTGATCCAGGCGTGCTCACTCAAGTCACCTCTGCGAACAGGTACGGTCTGCTAGATGGCCATGCTCTAATCTCTGTCACTCCACAGAGCACAATTGGCAAGTGGTGGGATCAAAGACGAGGTCTGTTAACCAGAACCATAGTTCAGCTGAGCGCCGGCGCTCTATGTTTGCCTCCTACGTCTGCCGCTTCATGCATTAGAAACTTCTCCGATGAAATGCCGCTTTTCGATAGTGCTGGTTATCGACGTTACGGACCAGCTCGTGGAGTCCGCGACCTTTTGCGCAGCGACCTTGGCAAGTACCTAACGAGTGCATCAATGTCACGTTTTGAGACGCGAGGAACGCCAGGGGATGAAGCTTCGGCAGCTTTCCAGCTTTTAGCGGAAGACGGATTTAATTTGGGAAAAGATAAAAGACTGAATGAAATATTGGCGACGGGAATAGAACAACTTCTAAATGCTGAGGGGGTGGAGTTCAGAAAAGTCACATCGGAAGAAAAGCTGCCTTTCTGCCCGCTAATACCGGACAATGCTGTCTACTTCCCCGATAGAGTACAGTGTGTTGAGTACACTTGGAGGAAAGGAGAATTTCTTAACTCGAGTAATCGATCAAGTGTTGCGCAATATATCCTAACAAAACTTAAAAACTATGCGACTGAGCTGGGATGGTTGGCAGAATAGCCGCGGTTAACAATGAAAATTGAACCATACAAGGCCAAGCACATCGCCCGTAAAAAGCGCGGACTGGATCTCGCTATCGCTCGGCCCGTGTTGGCAGCGTTATGATCCGTAAATGAAACTTCTAATTTTTATAACTCTTTTCATCTCGCAGGTCTCATTTGCATGCGTGATTGGCCCGAAAAACCTAGAGGTCTCAGAAAATCAAGGATTCAGAGTTCTGATTAGAGATTCTACGCTTTGTGAAGACTGTAAAGAGGTACAAATTGTCGCACCGAATGAGTTTGAGGGTATACCTTACTACTCTGGAACGTATTCAATTTTTGAAGATGGCAACCTGATATCTAAGACTGCTCAGGCCAACAAATTAGAAAATGAGTTGCCGGAGTTTATCGCTGCCATTAGAAGCGGTAAATATGAATTTGAAGTGACCTTTAGTTACGGCAATAGTCGGTGCACTCCATATGAGTTCAAATATAAAAGTGAGCCAGAAGGCTCATAACAAGAGGCTCAAGGCATTGGACGGCGCAAAGCGCCGTCCCTTAGCCTAGGCGTTATACAAAGAGAAGAGCATGAGAGTATTTTTAGGGCTTTCGTTATGTCTGTTAGCAGCATCTTCGTTTGCAAAGGAAGACTGCAGTTACGAAGCTATTGGCCTAAACGAAAAATCGAGTGAAATCGAAAAATACTTCTATACAGGTACATGCCACTATCGCAACGAGGATTACTCGTTATCGGTAGCTAATTGGGAGAAATTAGCAAATCTCGATATCAGTTCGGAGGAGGATGAAGAACTTAAGATCAATGTTTTGAATAACCTAGGGTATATGAAGTTTTTCGGATATGGCACAGAAGTGGATAAAGAAACAGCGGTTCGATACTGGCGCGAGGCGATAGCGTTGGGTCATTACGAGGCTGAATACCATCTATGTCATGCGTACGCTGATTTAGCTGAACCAACATATAACCCTGCCAAGGCACGGAAACACTGTGAAAAATCTCAGTTGATCTATAAGGGAAAAGAGGATTCAGATCCGGTGATTCTTAAAAGTATTAATAAGTATTTACGTGAGCTGAGTAAGTAAAGAATGCATAACCAACTCAATCTGTCGAAGCCAACGACGTTGAGCCTTAGCTCAGACTTAAGCGCAACCACCTCTCGTATTTTTAGCAATTCAGTCCGCGCTATCCTGATTCCGGGCTTTTTCATCCGCGGTAGCCAGCATCTCTTCCATTTCTGCCTTCTGTTTTAACGCACAGGCATGAAGTTTTTGCTGGCGCATACGGCGGATTGCTTCCAGCGGGTTTTCTTCAGGTTCGCTCTGCGATTCCGCTCTCACATCAGATGTGCCTTTCATATCAAATGACTCGCTGATATCAGACTCACTCATCGTCACTCGCCTTTTTAATCAGAAAACGGAACACGCCATCAACCTCTTCCTGCAGCAATAATTCATGCTCCAGAAAATTGCAGAATTTTAAAAAATCGCGCCGGGTCGAAGGGTCGGTGGCGAGAATTTCCACCACCTGACCAATCTTCATATCGCGGATCTGGTTATGCAGCATCATCACCGGTTCCGGGCAGAACAGCCCTTTGGTGTCGAGGTGAAAATCAATGGCTGTGTCGTTCATAACTCTCTTCTTACCTGTTCGTTTTGCCTGGTCGTACTGTCCGCTCGTTTTGTCTGCAGAGCCTGTGTTCACTCAGACCAGAGCCTTGCGTGACGGCAGTAAACCGCGCTGTACCAGCGCCCAGACCGCACTCATCGCCGCCACACACAAAATGGCTGACAGCACAAAGTGGCCATCATACCCCAGAGTTTTGGCGCTGAAACCGGAAAGTGCACCGGCCAGCATACCGGCAATAATCACCAGACAGCTTTGCAGGGCATAATCGGCGGCGGCACAGTGCTCGCGGCAGCGGTCCATCATCACGGTAAATAACGCTGCCGTCGCCATACCACCGGCAATGTGCTCAACAATCACCGCCAGATAAATATGCAGCCAGTCCGGCGCCTGCCCTGCCGCCGGCTGCAGGCCGAGATACGACAGCAGCGCCAGCGCTTCGAGCAATAAAAATCCGAGTAATGCGCTTTGCCGGCCGAGCTTACCGACCAGCCAACCACCACCCAGCGCACCAAGCAGACCGGCCAGAAAACCCACGGTTCCCAGAATCAGGCCCATCTGCTCCAGCGTCACTCCGGCATCGCTCAGCATCGGTCGGATCATCGGTGTGCCAAAGGCATCACCGAATTTATACACCAGCAGAAACAGCAGCCAGAACGCGGCGTATTTCAGGCGGAAAAAGCCCAGCCACAAAGGCCACAACGGCTGGCGGTCAACCACATGCGGCTGCGGCTTAAACCACCACAACGGCAGCGATCCCAATAGCATCAGCAACGCCAGCAGCAACAATGAATTCTGCCAGCCCAGCAGCGGATACAGCGACACCAGCGCGCCACCGGCCAGAATCATCCCGACCCGGTAACCGGCGACCTGAATTCCATTACCTATACCGCGCTGCTCCGGCGGCAGGTTTTCTACGGCCATGGCATCGGTGGCGATATCCTGTGTCGCCATCAGGGTATTAAGCATTAACAGCAAGCCGACAAACACCGCCATCGCCTGCCCGGTCCATAAATCCAGTGGCTGACTGGCAATCACCACCAATACCGCCACCGCACTGTAATTCATGGTCAGAATCCAGCTGCGGCGGAATTCATGTTTTCGCAGGGAAATACGGTCGAGCCAGGGCGCCCAGATAAATTTCAGCGCCCAGGGCAGCGCCAGCAAAGACAACAGACCAATAATGGTCAGATCCATGCCCTGCTTACGCATCAGCGCCGGCATCGCCTGCCCGAAAAAGCCGTGGGGCAAACCCTGCACAATATAAAGCCCGCTTAAGGCCAGCCATTTATTCATTCTGTTTCTTCTTTTGTTGTTCTGCTTTTTATCTGCTGCAGTCGGCTCACAAAGCTGACGCGGCTGACTTTACACATTGCGCTGCGACTGTGCCAGTTACACATACCTGCTATTCAGTGCATAAAAAAACGCAAAAGCGTAATGTTGTTCACTTAACGTTTTAACTCATATTGAAACGCCCAATGCCTCCCAGGGGAACTTATCCCCTTGCCGGCGGGCCGACCCCAGCTTCGCGCTGTGCAGGCCTTTTTCCTCCATTCAGACCACCTCGGTCACGGCAACGCGGATAATGGGCCATCCATGGCCCTATCCGCTCGCTCTGCATCCATGCAGAGACGCGCCGGCTCAGTGCTCTTCATTCCGGCGTCCTGCAGGCGCATTGATTATTCCGCCAAGCGGCTTTTCAGAACGGACATTATTGTTCGATAAAAGCGGCGTTGCGGCTGAGATAAACCGCGCCTCTGGGCCCGCCGCCATGAGCGATAGTTTTTACGATCTGTCTGGCATGGATGCCAGACAAGCGTATCCGGCCATGGATGGCCAATATACGCGTGGTCAGTAAAAACCGAGTGAATAAGGATCACGGGCCAGAAAGCGCAAAGCAGGGGCCCGGGGAGAAGGTCCCCGGATTGGGGCGCAGGGGCTTGCCCCGCAAAGGCTGTTCACATGCAGTCAGCGCTGGCTGGTTGCTTAAGTGCACAGTATTACCGCAAAAACGGAGATAAATCGGCCCATAAAAAAACCCCGCAAAGCGGGGTTAAATTTATAAGTATTATGAGGTGAGAGTGTAGTTATTGTCTCGTTGGTGCGTTGTTGTTTCGGTCTGGAACGGCTCAGCGTTCCAGAATAGCCACAACGCCCTGACCGCCAGCGGCACAGATCGAGATCAGACCACGGCCTGAACCTTTCTCTTCCAGCATTTTCGCCAGCGAGGCCACAATACGGCCGCCGGTGGCGGCAAATGGATGGCCGGTCGCAATGGAGGAACCGTTCACGTTCAGCTTGCTGCGGTCGATGCTACCCAGCGGCTTGTCCAGACCGAGTTTTTCTTTGCAGAATTTCTCGTCTTCCCAGGCCTTCAGGGTGGAAGCGACAACACCGGCAAAGGCTTCGTGGATTTCGTAGAAATCAAAGTCCTGCAGGGTCAGACCAGCACGCTCCAGCATACGTGGTACGGCATAAGCCGGTGCCAGCAGCAGACCTTCTTTATCTTTGTTGCCGTCTTTACCGAAGAAATCGACAGATGCGGTTTCATGGAAGCTCAGGTAAGCCTTAACCGGCAGGTTGTGTGCTTTCGCCCACTCTTCAGAAGCCAGCAGAACCACAGAAGCACCATCGGTCAGCGCCGAGGAGTTACCGGCGGTCAGTGTGCCTTTACCGGATTTCTTATCGAAAGCTGGTTTCAGGCTGGCCAGCTTTTCCAGATTCGGCGTGCGCGCCAGGTTATCTTTTTCCAGACCCAGGTAAGGGCTGACCAGATCATCGAAGAAACCACGGTCGTAAGCGGCCAGCAGATTGGTGTGGCTGTTGAAGGCGATTTCGTCCTGCTCTTCGCGCGAGATGCCCCACTCTTTTACCGTCAGCTCGGTGTGCTCGCCCATGGACAGATTGGTGCGTGGCTCGCCGTTGCGCGGAACCAGCGGCGCCAGATGCTTAGGGCGGATTTTCGCCAGCAGCTTGAGCTTTTCACCGGTGGTCTTGGCGCGGTTTACGTCCAGCAGGATTTTACGCAGGCCTTCGTTCACACCGATCGGCGCATCGGAAGTGGTATCGGAACCACCGGCAATCGCGCTGTCGATCTGGCCCAGGGCAATTTTATTCGCCGCCATAATGATGGCCTGCAGACCGGTACCACAGGCCTGCTGAATATCAACACCCGGAGTACGTGGGTCGAGGGCGGTACTGAGCAGGGTTTCACGCGCGAGGTTAAAGTCACGGCTGTGCTTGATTACCGCACCGGCAATGAATTCGCCAATCTGCTCGCCCTGCAGGTTGTAACGGTTAACCAGACCATTCAGCGCTGCGGTCAGCATGTCCTGGTTAGAGGCATAGGAATACGCGGTGTTGGAACGCGCAAAAGGAACACGGTTACCGCCAATGATGGCTACGCGGCGGATGGTCTGTTTAGCACTGCTCTTGGTCATGCCGGAAATCCTGTATTGGGTCTGATTATTGGGTAAACATAGATATCACAACGGCAGGCTCAGCGTACTCTGCCATAAACGCTGCTCAGTTTAGCGCCCGCACAAGGGCTGGCATTGGCTGAAGTGACAGTTTTCCCCTCTTATCTGGTCAATTTCACTCCTGATAATTGCTGCTGTAATCTGCTACCGTCCGGCGCTGTGCCATTTTCTTTGTTATCTGTGTGTTAATCAGGACCCGACCATGAGCAATTTTATTGAATCTGTACTCGACAGCAGTATGGGCCGCAGTCTGATGAAATCAGTTCTGCCCAAATCGATTGAACTGAAACGCTACAACCCGAATCAGGCGACTTACTTTGAAGGCCGTGTGCTGATCGGCGCCTGCGAAAACGCCGCGCTGCTGAGTGACATCATGCGCAACCTGAAAGATGCCAAGGCCAGCGTATTCTTCCCGGCAGCAGCAAAAACCGCTGCCGCCATCGTGGCTGCTGCTGCCGAGCACGGTGTTAAGGCCGTTGGCATTGAATGCAGCGCCGATATGACCGACAAGTTCGATGCTTTTGTATTCGACGCTTCCGGCTTTGCCGACACCGCTGACCTGAACCAGCTGTATTACTTCTTTAACCCGGTGATGCGTAAGCTGAACAGCAACGGCCGTGTGATCGTGCTGGGTCGTCCGCATATGAAAGCCACCACCGGCGAACAGGCGGCCGCCATGCGCGCCCTGGAAGGTTTCTCCCGTTCTGTGGCTAAGGAAATCGGCAAGAAAAGCGCCACCGCTCAGGCAATCTACGTTGAAACCGGTGCCGAGAAAAACCTCGATGCCGCGTTCCGTTTTGTGATCTCCGCCAAGTCCGCTTATGTCGATGGTCAGGTTCTGACCGTGCGTAAAGCGCAGGACGTTACCTACCCGGACTGGCACAAGCCGCTGACCGGTAAAGTCGCGCTGGTGACCGGTGCTTCCCGTGGTATCGGTGAGTCCATCGCCCGTACTCTGGCGCGCGACGGCGCGACCGTTCTGGGTCTGGATATTCCGCCAGCGGAAGGCGATCTGCGCCGCGTGATGGCCGAAATCGGTGGTGAAACCCTGCTCGGTGATATCTCATCCGCCGAGGCACCACAACAGATTTCCGACAAACTGAAAGAAATGGGCGGTGGCGACATCATCGTGCATAACGCCGGTATCACCCGCGACAAGACCCTGGCCAATATGCCGGAACACTGGTGGAACATGACCATCGACATCAACCTGTCGGCGGAAGAGCGCATCAATCACGTGCTGTTTGAACAGGGTACGCTGAACAACGGCGGCCGCATCATCTGCGTATCGTCGATGAACGGTATCGCCGGCCAGACCGGTCAGACCAACTACGCGGCCTCCAAAGCCGGTGTGATCGGTTATGTGCAGTACATGGCCGACGAACTGATGGCCAAAGACATCACCATCAATGCCGTGGCACCGGGCTTTATCGAAACCGCGATGACCGATGCCATCCCGCTGATGACCCGTGAAATCGGCCGTCGCCTGAACTCTCTGTCGCAGGGCGGTAAGCCGGTTGATGTGGCGGAAACCATCGCGTTTTTTGCCAATCCGGCGGCTTCCGGTGTCAGCGGTAACATCGTCCGTGTCTGTGGCCAGTCACTGGTCGGTGCGTAATATCTGACGCTGATAAAAAGCACCGCCTCCGGATTTCCGGAAGTGGTGCTTTTTCCTGATCCAGCGCAACCACAGAATAAATACCCTCTCATTCCCGCTTTGCACAGGCCCCATTCCTGCGACAGCAGTTTCAAATCCTGCAGATACCGCTACACTTGGGTTCAGTCTTCATCTGAATGCAGTGTATGCCCCAAAATTCTATCCAGCATGGTCTGAGTGACGTTTCTCGTCTCGGTATTGGCCGCTATAACCATTTTCTGGAAATGCTGCTCAGTGGCCGTCCGCTGGAAATGCTGCTGAATGAACTGGTACTGCTGATTCAGGAAAAACAACCCGACTGTATTGCCTCCATCATGCTGCTCAGCGATGACGGCAAACGCCTGCTTCCCGGCGCAGCTCCTAACCTTCCTGATTTTTACGTCGCAGCAATGAATGATCTCAGCATTGGTGAGGGGGTCGGTTCCTGTGGAACCGCTGCAGCCACCTCACGCCTGGTCATTGTTGAGGATATTCAGCGTCATCCTTACTGGCAGGATTACCGCGAGCTGGCTGCTCAGGCCAATCTGCGGGCCTGCTGGTCGCAGCCGATTGTGGGCAGTAAAGGTACGGTGCTCGGCGTATTTGGCCTTTACTATCGTGAGGTGCGCCATCCAACCGGCCTCGACCTGCTGCTGATTCACGAAGCCGCCCGCCTGGCTCAGGCCAGTATCGAATTCCGCCGCGCCCAGAACCACCGCCAGCTGACCGAAACCATTACCCAGCATCTGCCGCTGGGGCTGATTATTACCGACAGCGAATTTAATATTGTCGAAGTTAATCCCGCTTTCAGTCAGATAACCGGTTACCCCGCCGCTGAAGTGCTCAGCCGCAAACCCGGTTTCTTCTCCGCCGACAGTAAATCCCTGCAGCAGTACCGCGACATCCTCGATAAATTGCCATCCTGGCGCAGCTGGACAACTGAACTGCTGATCAGCCGCCGTAATGGTGAACGCTTTAATGCCGAGCTGTGCTTTTCCGTCGTCCGTAATGAACAAAACGAAATCAAGCGTTACGTTGCCCTGATCAGCGACATCAGCGAACGTAAACGCTCGGAAGAAACCATTCAGTATCAGGCCAGCTACGATCTACTCACCAGCCTGCCCAACCGCAATCTGTTTTATGAACGCCTGAACTGGACTCTGGAACAGGGGCGACGTAAGCAACGCGCGTTTTCTGTGTTGCTGATGGACCTCGATTACTTTAAAGAAATCAACGATACCCTGGGTCACGATGCCGGTGATGAATTACTGGTTAAGGTCGGCACCCGCCTGCAACAGAGCATGCGTCCACAGGACACCATTGCCCGCCTCGGTGGCGACGAATTTGGTTTTATTATTACCGGTGAACACGATCAGCAGGCGCTGCGGGAGTTAGCCGACAAATTACTGAAAAATGTCAGCCGCAGCCTGACCATCCGCCAGATGCGCGACTGCCGCATTTCTTCCAGTATCGGCATCAGTTGCTACCCCGGTGATGGCAGCACACTGGAACAATTACTCAAGGCTGCCGAACAGGCGGTTTATGCGGCGAAAAATGCCGGCCGTAATGGCTACGCTTTTTTTACACCGGCCATGTTCGAAGCAGCAAAAACCCAGGCTTTACTGCATCAGGAAATGCATTTTGCCGTCAGCCGTAATCAGCTGGAGCTGCATTATCAGCCAATAAAACGCCTCAGCGACAATTGCATAGTGCAGCTGGAAGCGCTGATTCGCTGGAATCATCCGGAACGGGGACTGGTACGCCCGGATCTGTTTATTCCATTAGCGGAAAAAACCGGCATGATCCGTGAAATCGGCCAATGGGTCAGACAGGAAGCACTGGCCATGATTAATCGCCTGCAGCAACAGGGACTTCATGTTCCGATTGCTGTTAACGTGTCCACCGCCGAATTTTATGACCATAGCCTGGCCGATAAAATTATTGCTCAGGTTGAAGAATCCGGAGTTTCACACGGTAGTCTGCTGGTTGAAATTACCGAGAGTCTGCTGATCCGTAATCAACAGGAAACCCGCACCTTTCTGCAAAAACTGCAACAGGCCGGAATACGCGTTGCACTCGATGACTTCGGTACCGGTTTCTCATCGCTGTCGTATCTGGCCGCGTTTCCCGCCGATAAACTGAAAATCGACCGCAGCTTTATTCATCAGATGACTGCCAATCCCCGTAAGCAGGCATTGGTAGATACCATTATTACCCTCGGCCACAGCCTGAATATGAGCGTGATTGCTGAAGGGGTAGAAACAGAAGAAGAAGAGGCCCTGCTGCGCAGCAAAGATTGTGACAATATTCAGGGCTACTTATTGGCAAAACCTTTGCCAGAGCCTGATCTGCTGAAATTTCTGCAGGGCTATAAAGCCGGTACCGGGCGCGACTGATCTCAGCGCTTTTTCTTTGCCCGTTTTTTCTTCAGATAATCTTTAACCGGTGTTTTTTTATCCGGCAATGCCGCCGCAAAGCGCTCACGCATGGCTTCCACTTTGGCTTCTTTTTCATCATGCATACGCGCATGACGGTGCTTTTCACCAGCCTGGCGAAAATCCACCACGGTACTTCCGGATTCTTTAGGCTCTGACATTATTGCTCCTATCGCTGATAGCAGGACGCCGCCATAGTCAGGCCATGGTAGCATAAGTCTTTTCTGACGGAACAAAGCTGCTGTTGTGACCACATCGCCTGACTCGCCATCATCGCCTTCTGCCCTGCCCATTGATCCGCTTCTGCCTGACCTGAGCATACAGCTGAGCACGCATATGAATGTGCTGCTGAGTGCCGAACCCGGCGCTGGTAAAACCACCCGCGTACCACTGGCTCTGTTGCAGGAAAACTGGCTCGGCGGACAGAAGATTATCATGCTGGAACCCCGTCGCCTGGCCGCCCGTAACGCCGCCCGCTTTATGGCGCAGCAGCTGAATGAAGCGGTTGGTGAAACCGTCGGCTACCGCATCCGGCTGGAGCAAAAGGTATCAGCCGCTACCCGGATCGAGGTGGTTACCGAAGGTATTCTCACCCGCATGTTGCAGGATGATCCTGAGCTTAACGGTGTCGGCCTGATTATTTTCGATGAATTCCACGAGCGTAACCTGCATTCCGACCTGGCGCTGGCACTGGCGCATCAGTGTCAGCAGCTATTGCGGCCGGAGCTGCGGCTTCTGGTGATGTCCGCCACCCTTGATGCCGACAGCCTCGGCGATAAACTGCAGGCGCCGCTGTTGCACAGCCCCGGCCGTGGTTTTGCGGTCAGTCATTTTTACCGGCCTCTGCCAAACAGTAACGTCCGCCTGGCCGAGCACTGCGCCAGCGTTATCCGTGAAGCCCTCAATACTCATAACGATGGCGATGTGCTGGCGTTTTTACCCGGTGTCGCCGACATCAGCCGCGTGCAGACACTGCTGCAGGAGACGCTGAGCGGAGTACTGCTTGCCCCCCTTCATGGCCAGCTGAGCGACAGTGAACAGAAAACCGCACTGACCCCCGCGCCCGCGGGCATGCGCAAAGTCATTCTGGCCACCAACATTGCCGAAAGCTCGCTGACCATTGATGGCGTGCGCATCGTGGTGGATTCCGGTCTTGAGCGGAGGATGAGCTTCTCTCCGGCCAGTGGCATCAGCCAACTGCAGACCCGTACTATTTCGCAGGCATCCAGTGTCCAGCGTGCAGGCCGCGCCGGACGTCAGGCAGAAGGCTTCTGCTACCGCTTATGGCGCGAAGAAGAACAAAGCCGGCGCGAGCCCCATATCCGCGCCGAAATTCTGGATGCCGATCTGGCGCCGCTGCTGCTGGAATTACTGCACTGGGGCGCGGATCTTAACGATCTGCTATGGCTTACGCCTCCGCCTGCCGCCAGCCTCAATCAGGCCCGGCAGGTGCTGACTCAGCTGGGGATGCTGCAGCCGGATGCGCCGCTGCGCCTGAACGAACATGGTCAGCGCTGCGCCGCCCTCGGCCTCGAGCCACGCTGGGCCCATGCCCTGCTCTGCGCACAACAGCTGGGTATGGCGGCAGAAGCCTGTGAACTGGTTGCCGTACTGCAGGAATGGCCCCACCAGCAGCGTCACAGCGATGATGCCGAACGTCTGCTGAGCCAGGCGCGCCGCCAGCAAGGCTTATGGAATAACCGCGTTCGCCCGCTGGCACAGCGCTGGCAGCGGCAGCTGCAGGCAACCTCTTCGCCCAATACTCCCGATGACAACCCTGCTCCGGATAGCAGCCCCGCTCTGGATTGCAGCCTGATCATAGCCCTCGCCTTTCCCGATCGCATCGCACAGAAACGCAGCGCTAATGCCCAGACGTTTCGTTTAAGCGCTGGCAGCGGCGCCGAACTGCAACATAACAGCGATCTGCACAACGCCGATTACCTGGCCATTGCCGATATCAGCGGCGGCCAGCCGGACCGTATCCGTCTGGCGGCAACGCTGCACAGCAACAGCCTGGCGTCCTTACAGGAAATCGCCCCACAACTGTTCAGCGAGCGCACCGAGATTGGCTGGAACGACAGCGGCCAGCTGAAAGCCCTGCGCCATCAGTGTCTGGGACAGCTGATCCTGAACAGCAAGCCGCTGCCGGCGCTGTCTGCCGCCGACTGGCAACAGGCCTGGCGTGATTACTTTATGCAGCGTGGCCTGAGCGACCTGCCCTGGCAGGATGACGCCAACACCGTACGCAGCCGCATAGCGCTGGCGGCTCAGTATCTGAATCCCAACAGCGCTGAAGCCGAGAAATGGCCGGATGTCAGCGATCTGGGCCTGCTGCAACGGCTGGATGACTGGTTGCTGCCGTTTTGCGACAACGCCCGTAATCTGCGTGACCTTAATAAAATCGCGCTGGCCGATGCCCTGCTCAGTCTGCTCGGCTGGGAACAGCAGCAACAGCTCGCACAGCTCTTGCCGACGCACTGGCAGGTTGCCAGTGGCTCGCGCATTGAACTGCAGTACAGCAACGATCCGAACCGCCAGGACACCCAGAATCAACCGCCGGTACTGGCCGTAAAACTGCAGGAAATGTTTGGCTACGAGGGCCAGCCCGCCGTTCTTAACGGCCGCCTGCCCTTACTGATTCACCTGCTGTCACCGGCGCGCCGGCCACTGCAGGTCACCCGCGATCTGCCACACTTCTGGCGTAACACCTATGCGGAGGTGCGCAAAGACATGCGTGGCCGCTATCCGAAACATCCCTGGCCGGAAGACCCGCTCAGCGCCGAAGCCACCGCCCTGACCAAACGCGCGCTGAGCAAGCGGCAATAACAGGGGTTACGGAAGCACCGCCTGAAGACTCTTTAAACGAGAAATAATATAAAAATCAACAGTACACGGCGTAACTAATCATTACCCGGTGCAGTGGTTATTTGTGCATAACCCACTAGCCTTTTAAACACACCGATGTTCAGGCTGGGTTATGTCCGTTAAACACACGATATCCGCTAAGAAAGTAGCTGTACTGCTGGGGTTTTCTGCACTGACACTGGCTGTCATTATTGGCAGCCAGATAAGCCGGCAGTCTCTGGTAGAAGTCGCCGGTAGTCATTCCGGGCAACCTGAACAATCAGCAGCTGCTCAGACGCCCGTTATTACCACACCGGATGTTAACCAGTCCGACAACACGACTCCGGCCTCGCCGCTGCCAATCCGCCAGCCAGATCTGACTCTGACAGCCAAAGGGCCATTGCATACCCATCCTCAGGATGAGGGACAGTATTCCCTGCCACCGGCGTTAGCCGCCGATATCGAACAGCGCCGGATTCCGCAAAGCCAGCTACTGCTGACACCCAATCGCTCTGGCGGCTACTCCATGGATGCCAAAGGCCAGTATCACACGGTTATTGTGGCTTTTATCGATGAGAACGGTCAGCTGCGCACCGAAGAGCGCATCGTTTATCCCATCGCAGATCAGCCAGCTTCGTCCCCGCAACCCCAGATGGCTCCCGCCACGACTGAACCCGCTAAGCCATGAGGTCTGTTATGCATTGTCTGAAAGTCTCTTTTTTTGCTTTGACACTGTTCGGTGCGGCTCAGTCCTATGCTGCCGGCATTCAGATTGTTAATGCCGATGGTGCCGGCGAAGGCTTTAACGATACCACTGCAGTCAGCGCGATCGGCGGTAACACAGCCACTACCTTAGGCGCGCAGCGTCTGGCGGTGTTTAACCGCGCTGCCGATATTCTTAACGCAACCTTCGACATTGCCGTCACCGTTAACGTCAACTCCTCCTTTGACCCACTCTTCTGCGATACCAACAGCGCCACACTGGGCAGCGCCGGTGCTGCCGACTATGAGTTTATTAACGATGGCAGTGAATGGACGGTGTATGCCGATGCTCTGGCAAACCAGCTGCAGGGCAGCGATGTAACCCCGGCAGCGACCGAAATTAACGCCCAGTTCAACAGTGGCATTGGTAATCCCGGCTGCTTACAAAGCTCAGGCTGGTATCTGGGATTTGATGATCCGGCCGGCAATGGTAATTCACTGCTGTCGGTCGTTTTACATGAAATCATGCACGGTATGGGCTTTCTGTCGTTACTGAACCCTGACGGCAGCACTGGTGCGACGGTCAATGGTAATTACGTTTATGACCCTTACAGCAAACTGCTTTACGATGCGACGCAAAGTGCCCGGGTGACAACCCTGAACCAATCACAGCGGGCAGCTGCCACCATTAATAATGGCAATCTGGTCTGGGATGGTGCCCAAACCAATGCTCAGCTGGGCGGCTTCAGCGCTGGAGTTAACAATAGCCGCATGCAGATGTACGCCCCCACAAGCTATACCCCGGGGTCCTCAGTCAGCCATTTTGATACTGCTGCCACCCCCAATGAAATTATGGAACCGCAGTACACTGAGTTTCTTGATGACGCCGGCCTGGCCAAATATCTGCTGGCGGACATCGGCTGGACACTGGCAGCAACTGCCAACAGCGCGCCGGAGATGGGAACGATTACCGCGAAAACCCTGAATGAAGATGGCACGCTGAATGTAACACTGAGCGCGACCGATGCTGATGGGGATAGCCTGACGTACAGCATCACCTCGGCAACCACAGAGCTGGGCGCCAGCATCAGCGGCACCACCTTAACCATCACACCGCAAGCCAATTACAACGGCTCCGGCAGTATCACCGTACAGGTATCCGATGGCGCCCTGACCGACAGCACCAGTTTTAATGTCACCGTTGATGCGGTAAACGATGCACCGGTCATAGGCACTATTACAGCCAAAACCCTGAACGAAGATGCCACGCTGGGTGTAACACTGAGCGCCACCGACATTGATAATGGTTCATTAACCTACAGCATCACTTCTGCCACAACCGAGCTCGGCGCCAGCATCAGCGGCACCACCTTAACCATTGCGCCACAAGCCAATTTCAACGGTGCCGGCAGCATTACGGTACAGGTATCCGACGGTACCCTGAGCGACAGCACCAGTTTTAATGTCACCGTTGATGCGGTAAACGATGCACCGGTCATAGGCACTATTACAGCCAAAACCCTGAACGAAGATGCCACGCTGGATGTTGCCCTGAGTGCCACAGATATCGACAGCAGCTCATTAACCTACAGCATTACTTTCGCCACAACCGAACTGGGCGCCAGCATCAGCGGCACCACTTTAACCATTGCACCGCAGACTAACTACAACGGCTCCGGCAGTATCGTCATACAGGTATCCGATGGCATTCTCACGGACAGCACCAGTTTTAATGTCACCGTTGATGCGGTAAACGATGCACCCGTGATCAGCACTGTTACGGCCAAGACGCTCAATGAAGATACCACGCTAAATGTAACGCTGAGCGCGACCGATGCCGATGGTGACAGTCTGACGTACAGTATTACCTCAGCTACGGCCGAGCTCGGCGCCAGCATCAGCGGCACCACCTTAACCATTGCTCCGCAAGCCAATTACAACGGTACAGGCAGCATTACGGTGCAGGTTTCCGACGGCGCCCTGAGCGACAGCACCAGCTTTAATGTCACCGTTGATGCGGTAAACGATGCACCCGTGATCAGCACTGTTACGGCCAAGACGCTCAATGAAGATACCACGCTGAATGTAACGCTGAGCGCGACCGATGCCGATGGTGACAGTCTGACGTACAGTATTACCTCAGCTACGGCCGAGCTCGGCGCCAGCATCAGCGGCACCACCTTAACCATTGCTCCGCAAGCCAATTACAACGGTACAGGCAGCATTACGGTACAGGTATCTGATGGCGTTCTCACGGACAGCACCAGCTTTAATGTGAGCGTCGGGGTCATCAACGATGCACCGGTGCTCACTGCCATTACCGCGAAAACCCTGAATGAAGACAGCACGCTGAATGTGACGGTTAGCGCGACCGATGCTGATGGTGACAGTCTGACGTACAGTATTACCTCAGCCACGGCCGAGCTCGGCGCCAGCATCAGCGGCACCACCTTAACCATTGCTCCGCAAGCCAATTACAGCGGTGCCGGCAGTATCACCGTACAGGTTTCCGACGGCGCCCTGAGCGACAGCACCAGCTTTAATGTCACCGTAGATCCGGTTAATGATGCGCCGGTTATCAGCGCCATTACGGCGAAAACACTGAATGAAGACAGCACGCTGAATGTGACGGTTAGTGCGACCGATGCCGATGGTGACAGTCTGACCTACAGTATTACCTCAGCCACGGCCGAGCTCGGCGCCAGCATCAGTGGCGCCACCTTAACCATTGCTCCGCAAGCCGACTACAACGGTGCCGGCAGCATCACGGTACAGGTATCTGATGGCATGCTTACTGACAGCACCAGTGTTAACGTCACCGTAGATCCGGTTAACGATGCCCCGGTGTTTACCTCTACGGACAACGTTAATATCGCCAATGATGACATTCTGACCATCACACTGACCGCCACCGATATTGATACCGCTGCGGGCTCTCTGACTTTCAATCTGGTGAATTTTGACAGCAGCAAGATCGACGGCAGCCTGAACGGCAGCACGCTGACACTGACGCCGGTTGCAGATACCAGCGGTGTCACCATGGTTGAAGTTGCTGTCAGTGATGGTGATATCACAACATCGCAGAGCATCAGCGTAAATGTGCTGTCAGCCAGCAATCAGGCGCCGGTGTTTAATCCTCCGGCGGCGCTGACCCTGCTGCAGGAAACCAGCGCCGATATCACTCTCAGCGCTACCGATGCCGATAACAACAGTCTGACTTACAGCATCCTCAGCAGCAGCGCTGGCGTCTCAGCCAGCATCAGTGCTGACCAGCTCAGTATCAGTGCCGATAGCGGCTTTAGCGGTACCGCCAGTATCAGTCTCAGTGTCAGCGACGGCCTGCTGACCGACAGCGCAATCCTGGCGATTACCGTATTACCGAAGTTCGAACTGCAGCAGAATGAAACCATACTGGGTAATGGTGACACTCTCAGCGCCGGGCTGAATTCAATCGGCCTTGCCCTCAGTGGCGGTGACGGCCAGCTGACAACCTCTGTGTTCTTTAATGGCAGCCAGCAGGACAACCTGCTCAGCTACGATAGCAGCACTCAGCGTTATTCTCTGGCCATGCCAACCAGTGGCGCCTTCGCTGGCACCTATACCCTGACCGTCAGCGACGGCAACGGCTTCAGCGCAACCTATTACATTGAACGTCCACTGCGGGTCATCACCAATGTAACGCCGACACTGGCCCTGTCGGCCAGCCAGACAGTTACCGTCGAAGGTGCTCCTGCCGCTACCCTGCTGTCTCTGTCCAGCAGTTCAGCAGAAGTTACTTTCAGCGATGCCAACGGCACGGCCCTGAACACCATCAGCGCAGCCGATGATGCTGCAAACTTCAATGCCGCCACGGCGGTACTGACCTTTAATGCGGTCAGTAGCAGCAGCCAGCCTGTAATCACCGCGTCTGGCAGCAATCTGCCGGATGGCGAACTGGAACTGGCACTGCAGCCCGGCAGAACGGTACTGATCAGCGTCAGCGATCAGAGTACGCAAGCCATCAGTACCGCGATTGCTGCTATTGCCGACAGCCGTTTTGAACTTTGGGGGCTGCCGTCTTCAGCCAGCGCAGACAACAATGGCAACATCAGCCTGCAATTGCCTCAGGAGAGCCTGCAGCTGAACATCAGTGCAGATGGTTATCTGAGTGCCGGGCTGAATCTGGACAGCGAACAAACCGCTGCAACCGCGACGCTGACGGCACTGCAGTCGCCTTTCAGCCTTAACGGCATTGTTCAGGCCAGCGGTTTCGATTTCAGTACTGAATTGCCGCAGCTGACTCTGCTGTTTGATGATGACAGTCAGGAAGTACTTTCACTGAACAGCATCAGCAGCACCTCTGTCAGCTACAACTGGTTGGGTGACCTGAGTATAAAAACACCGCTGCAATTACAAATCCGGCATAGCAATATTGATCAGATAGCGACTACTATTAATACAACATTCAGCAGCCAGACCATCAATGTGACACTGGTTGCCAGTGCCCCACAGCCTGTAACGGAAGTGATTGTTGTCAGTTCCGGTGGTCCATCGGGCGGTGGTGCGCTCTGGTATTTATTATTGCTATACCCAATAATTGCCACGTTCAGGAACCGGTTTACACGGGCAGGTACCCTCTGATTGAGCCTGCCCCCGGAAAAAATAATCGACCGCACAGCGGTTGCAGATAGCAAGGATGCTTACGCAGGCTGTCTGTAATCAGGGAAGCGGCATAAAAAAGATTCTCATATGCTGCGTACTGCTGTTCTTACTGTATTACTGGCAAGTCTCTCGGCACTGTTCTCGGTGGCTTTGCCGGTTGCTGCCGAAAACACAGCAGATTCCCCTGCCGAGGTACTGTATTTAACCGATGACACCAGCCAGATAAACAGCGCCGGTGCTCTGTATTATCTCGAAGATCCGCTGGCTCAGTTATCCCTGCCCTATATTCTTGAGCAGAACATCCCGTTCCGTCTTTACCCCAAAGCCGCCTTTAATGAAGGCTTCACGGAATCTGCTTACTGGCTGAAGCTGAATATTGATGCCAGCCGGAGTGTAAAAACACGCTGGTTGCTGGAAATTAATTACCCTCTTCTGGATGTGGTTAATGCCGTCACCCATCGTGCAGGTGGCGCTCAGCTCAGTCATTACGAGCTGGGGGACCTGAATATTTTTTCACAGCGACCGGTATCACACCGCAATTTTGTTATTCCCCTCGATTTCAGCACGGATAAACAACAGACGGTTTATCTCAACGTGCAGACCACCAGCTCCATGCAGGTACCGATCAGCCTCTGGGAAATTACCCACTTTGTTGAAAAGCGCAGTAACGAGCAATATGGGCTGGGACTTTATTACGGCATGATGCTGGTGATGTTCCTCTACAATTTCTTTTTGTGGCTGAGCATTCGTGACAGTAATTACCTGCTGTATATTGGCTATATTGCCTCATTTTCTGCCTTGCAGCTGGCAACCAGTGGCCTCGGTTATCAATTTATCTGGCCACAGTGGATATGGCTTGAGCAAATGGCCGTTCCCTTAACCATCGGTCTTGTCGGTGTTTTTGGCAGTGCCTTCACCCGTGCTTTCCTGCAGACCAGAATCCACGATCGCGTGGCCGATATTGCATTGCGTATTTGCCTGATCTTGTCAGCTCTTATCTGCCTGAGTTCGCTGGTCTTTGATATCGCGACCGTTATGAGCAGCGGCAAATTTGTAGTAGTCATTTTTCTGGTCACCGTTTTCTATTCTTCTGTAATGTCGCTACTCAAAGGACAGCATCAGGCCCGTTATTTCCTGATTGCCTGGGTATCGCTGATTGTCGGCGGCATGATCACCATTTCCATGATGCTGGGGTATTTACCCAATAATTTGTGGACCACTCATGCCAGTAAAATCGGCAGTGCTCTGGAAATCGTTTTACTGTCCTTTGCCCTTGCTGACCGTATCAAAATTCTGGAACGGGCCAAAAATCATGCTGAGGCCGTGGTCAAAAAAGAACTTGAAGAACGGGCCGTGCGGCTGGCTGAATCCAATCGCCTGAAAAATGATTTCCTTGCGACAATCAGCCATGAGTTCCGTACACCACTTAACGGCATACTGGGATCGCTGGAACTTGCGGCCGACGAACATGGCAAGCCTCTGCTCAGTTCTTTGCAGGACGCACGCAGCAGCGCCAGAGATATGCTGGATCTGGTCGATAACGTTCTGACCTATACCGAGCTGCAGGCCGGTAACCGTATTCTGTCACCGGAAACCATTGAACTGGCGCCGATGATCCGCACCGCCGCCGACTATGTCCGTCAGCAATGTCAGGATAAGCATCTGACCTTTGAGCTGGTGCTGCAGCCGGGGCTGCCTAATCATATCCGTGCCGATATTAAGTGCATCCGTCATGCACTTAAGGCGCTGCTGGAAAATGCCGTTAAATTTACTCAGGAAGGTCAGATCCGTGTTGAAGTCGGCGTCAGCCAACACGATCAAAACACCAGCCTCGATGTCCATATCAGTGACACCGGTATCGGTATGACCGAAGCCGAGCTGAGCCGCGTACAGGACTATTTCTGTCAGGGAGATGCTTCCGATCAGCGTCGTTTTCAGGGACTGGGCATTGGCCTGTCACTGGTACGAGCCGTTTGTCATTGCATGAAAGGCAGTCTGAATATCAACAGTGCAAAACACCGTGGCACTCAGGTTCACCTGCACCTGCCGGTACAGGCGCTGGGCAGCAGTGAAGTCCGTCTGGTTAAAAACCGGGTAGAAGCCGTTGATACAACACCTATCGAGAATATCCGCGGCCGTGCTCTGGTTGTTGAAGACAACACCATCAATCAGCGCGTTCTGAATTCAATGTTAAGCCGTCTGCAACTGAAAGTGGATGTTGCGGATAACGGTGAAAAGGCACTGGAGCTGCTGAAAGCCGAGCGTTCCTATCGTTACGATCTGATCTTTATGGATTGCCAGATGCCGGTCATGGATGGTTTTGAAGCAACCCGGATTCTGCGCGCCAGCCACCTCAGCGAGCGCCATTCTCCGGTTATCGCGGTCACGGCCAATGCCATGTCCGGCGATCAGCAACGCTGCCTTGATGCCGGAATGAACGATTACCTGAGTAAGCCCATCAGTCTTGATCAGATCCGTCTGGTTGTGCAGAAATGGTTACCCGCCGATGCTGGCCGGGATGAAACAACAGGGCTGAACACCACAACCAAAGCACAGAAACCCGGCTGATGATCAGAGTGGGCCAAGCAACAGCTTCAGTCCTACAATCAGGGTGACCAGTTCATAAAGGCGTTTAATGGTCAGGTTACCCGCCTGAATCGACGAGTGTGCACCCAGATATCCACCCACCAGTGAGCCGGCGACCAGTGCCGGTATCCAGCTCCACTGCACCTCGGCCATGGCACTCATGGTCAGAGCCCCACTGCCGTTCCAGCCTAACCCGACCGCAACCAGTGTCTGCGCCACCGCGGTTTTGTAATCCAGTCCAAACCAGTACACCAGCCACAGGGTGACAAACAAACCACTGCCGGCCGACAAAGCCCCATTGGCAAAACCGATCAGTAACAGCACCAGTGCACCAACCGCAAAACCGGCCTTACTGCGGTTACGCCCGTCTTTATGCAAACCCAGCTGCGGCTTAAACCAGGAGTACAGCGCCAGTGACAGAGTAAGTAAGCCCAGGGCAATCTCCGCCTGACGTGCCGGCACGTCCAGAATAAACAAGGCACCAGCAATCACGCCGGGCACACCAGCCACGACGATCAGCAACAAAATCCGGCGATCGAGATGATGCTCACGCAAATGGCGGGCGGTCGCACCAACGCCCAGCGCAACCGTCGCCACTTTGTGCGTTGCCAGCGCCAGCGGGAATGGCAGCCCCATAAAAATCAGTATTGGCAGCTGAATCAGTCCGGCACCACCACCGGCCAGCGCGGAAAACCAATTCGCTACAATTGCGATCAGAAAAAGTGCGGTTTGTTCGATATAATCCATGCAGAGTTCATCTGGGGAAACTTATGAAATACGCTTTGTACTACTACGACGCCTGTCCATTCTGCCAACGTGTGCTGCGTGCACTGCCCGGCGTAAAGGTCGAGGTCGAAAAACGCAATGTGCTGACCAATCAGGAATTCCGTAAACAACAATATACGGCAACCGGCCGGACCACCGTGCCCTGCCTGCTGATTTCTGATAACGGCAAAGATACCTGGATGTTCGAATCGGCCGATATTATCCGCTTTTTACAAAGCCGCTGAGTCCACCTCAGCGATCAGCCAAACCGGCCGCTGACGATAACGACGCGGCCGGTTATTGTCACAGCACCACTCCCCTTAACGGGACAACAGAGCACTCATCTGCGGATCAGCCAACAGGCGACGTACGGTTTCCACCACCGCCTGAGTCTGGGCGTCCACCTCCACATTAATCCGGTCACCCACCTGTACCATGCCGAAGGTTGTTACATCACGGGTTTCAGGAATCAGGTGCACACAAAAACGATCGTCTGTTACTTCAGCAATGGTCAGGCTGCAGCCATTCAGCGCGACATAACCTTTATCCAGCAGGAAAGGCGAAAGATGCGCCGGGCGCGCCATCCATACCACCCGGTTATTGGCGGAATCATCGACTGCCAGCACGGTTACCTGATCCATGATATGGCCGGATAACACGTGGCCACCGATCTCGTCACCAAAGCGCGCTGCCCGTTCAATATTCACGATACTGCCCGGCTGCAGATCCCCCAGGTTGGTGACCTTAAGCGTTTGCCCGATGGCATCAAAGCTGACCCGCCCCTGCTCCAGAGTGCGTACGGTAAGGCAGGTGCCGTTAATAGCGACAGACGCGCCAATCTGCAGTCCGGCACTTAATTTTTCCGGGAATTCAAAAGTGAATGTGGCAAAATCTTCTTTGCGCTCCAGTCCCGCCACAGGCAATCTGGTTTGCACAATACCGGTGAACATCAGTCTCTCCAGCCAACTCAGAAAAACGCATTATGCACTATACTCGCTGCAGAAGAAGGCATGAAATCACGGATAGAGCCGGTGATAACACTGCACGGCGGAAAGTCGCACGTCAGAGGCCGGTTTACCGGTGACTCTCGTCGGCAAAGCGTTTTCCGAAAGCTACGCACCAGAAAAACCCGGCGCAGACAAATAATTCAGAGACACCCAGAGACAGCAGGACACGGATTTGGACGTTAAAAAAACAGGATTAATTCTCTCCGGCGGCGGCGCCCGGGCGGCTTATCAGGTGGGCGTGTTAAAAGCGATTCACAAAATTCTGCCTAAAGGTCATTACAATCCCTTTGATATTATTTCCGGTACTTCAGCCGGTGCGATTAATGGTGTCGCCCTCGCAAGCTATGCCGAAAATTACCGCATGGGAATCAAACACCTTGAGCGTATCTGGATGCATTTCAGCTGCGACCAGATCTACCGCACCGACTTCTGGGGAGTATCGGCCTCACTTGCCCGCCTTACCCGCAGCCTGCTGATTGGCCGGGGCTATAAAAACGATACCGTCTCTCTGCTTAATAACCAGCCTCTGCGTGAACTGCTGACCGAAGTCGTGAAGTTCGACAATATTCAGGGGGCTATCGACAGCGGTGCACTGCACGCCATTGCCGTCAACTGCTCGGGCCTGGAAAGCGGCGAGTCCGTGAGTTTTTTTCAGGGCCACTACAGCATCAATAACTGGCAGCGTCAGCGCCGTGTTGGCATCCGCAGCCGCATCACCCTGGATCACCTGATGGCCTCTTCGGCCATTCCGATGATTTTCCCGTCGGTCAAAATTCACCGCGAATATTTTGCCGATGGCGCCGTACGTCAGCTGGCGCCACTCAGCCCGGCGCTGCATCTGGGTGCAGAAAAAATCATGGTGATCGGTGTCAGCGGTATCGCTCACAAACGCAAAGAGCGCCCGCAAAGCAGTTCTTATCCATCGCCGGCCAAAATTATGGGGCATATGCTCAATGCCGCCTTCCTCGACAGCATGGAAACCGATGTTGAACGCTTACGCCGCATTAACCGTACCGTCGAAAAAATTCCGGAATCGGTACGGAAAAAAGAAGGTATGGAGCTGAAGGCCATCGAGCTTCTGGAGATTAATCCCAGCCAATCGATTGATGAGATTGCCGGCCAGCACGCAAACGAAATACCACGCGCATTAAAACTCGCCCTTGGCGGCAGTGGTAATGCCAGCCAGAACGGCTCCGGTATTCTCAGTTATCTGCTGTTTTCCCGTGGTTTCTGTAAGAGCCTGATTGACCTTGGCTTTCAGGATGCCTGTGCACGGGAAGACGAAATCCGTGCGTTTTTTGCCGACCACTTCCACGACTGACCATGAAGACATCCGAATTCCAGCGCATCGTTGTTCTGACCGGTGCCGGCATCTCCGCCGAGTCCGGTATCCGCACCTTCCGTGATGCTGACGGATTGTGGGAAAACCACCGTCTGGAGGACGTTGCTACACCCGAAGCCTTTGCCCGCAATCCACAGCTGGTGCAGCGTTTTTATAACGACCGCCGGCGTCAGCTGAGCGAGGTTCAGCCAAACCCTGCTCATCTGGCTCTGGCCGACTTCGAACAGCGCTTTAATGGCGAATTTTTGCTGGTTACTCAAAATGTTGACGATCTGCATGAGCGGGCCGGCAGCCGTAACCTGCGGCATATGCACGGCGAACTGAACAAAGCCCGCTGTCTGCTGAGCGGCAGGATCATCGAACATAAAGGCGATATCAGTGCCGATATTCTCTGTCCCTGCTGCCAGCGGCCTACTCTGCGACCGCATATTGTGTGGTTTGGTGAAATGCCACTGTATATGGATGAGATCTGCGCCACGCTGGAGCAGTGTGACCTGTTTCTGAGTATCGGAACCTCAGGCCATGTTTATCCGGCTGCCGGATTTGTCGACATCGCCCGCCGGGCCGGTGCCCACACCGTAGAGATCAATCTGGAGCCTTCGAATACCGAAGATGCCTTTGCCGAGCACCTGTACGGCCAGGCCGGCCGGACACTCCCCTCCTTCCTGCAGCGGCTGCTGTAGTGTCTGCCGGCAATTAATCCTCTTTTTAAAACAAAGAGGCCTAAAGGCGCTTATATTTATTGGTAAATAATGAAGATTGTCCTGAATTCAGGATTATCGGTTGCAGATTTCATATCTGCTGACAAAACACAAACTAGCCTAAAATCCTCCCCAAGACTGGCCAAACCGTAATGAAAGGCCATGCTTATCAATAAGAAATCCCGGCATTCATTCCGCCCGGCTCCCGCCAGCCCGCTAACAGGAATTGCGCATGATCTATGTATCCCGCCCTTTGTGGCTGCTGCCCGCTGCAGCATTAACACTACTGCTTACCAGTGGCTGCTCTGAGCAACAGGCCAGTGCAACCGCTACCGTGGTTCATCCGGCTAAAGTTTTCCAGATCAGCCCGGCCAGCCAGACAATGCTGCGACGCTTTCCCGCTCAGGTACAGGCCGCCGAACGTGCTGCACTGGCATTCCGGGTCAGTGGTGAACTGCTGACACTGCCGGCTCAGGCCGGTAAAGAAGTGCGCCAGGGAGACGTATTAGCGCGCCTTGACCCTGCCGATTACCAGCTGCGTGTTGATGACCGTAAAGCCCGCTATGAACTGGCGGAGTCACAGTTTCAGCGGGTGAAAGATCTGTTTGAACTGGGGCAGATTTCCCAGTCACAGTTTGATCAGGCCAAAGCCGAACTGGATATCAGTAAAGCGGCGCTGGCCAGCGCCCGCACAGACCTGTCTTACACCACCTTAAAGGCACCGTTTTCCGGCGTTATTGCTGAAGTCTATGCCGATAATCATCAGCCGGTGGCCGCCGGTAAAACCCTGGTTATGCTGCAAGCCAAGGATCAGCTTGAAGTTCGCTTACAGATTCCGGAAAACCTGATGGCGCATATCGCCAAAAAAGAAAACACTAACTATCAGCCGGATGTTGAGTTTGAAGCCCTGCCAGGCAAGCGTTTCCGCGCCAGCTATAAAGAGCATACGGCTCAGGCCGATCCGGCGACCGGCAGTTTTACCATCACGCTGACCCTGCCCCGTCCGCCTTCGCTGAATTTACTGCCAGGGATGAGTGCCAGCGTGCATGTGGATCTGAGTCAGGTACTGAGCCAGAGCAGCCAGAACCTGATTGTCCCACCCCAGGCAGTCTTTCAGGGCGAACAGCAGGCCGATGGCAGTTCGCAGGCGATGGTGTGGATAGTAACAGCTGATATGACCCTGCAAACACGCGCTGTAAAAATCGGCCAGTTGTCAACCGCAGGGCTGGAAATCACTCAGGGATTACAGCCAGGCGATACCATTCTCGCCGCTGGTGTTCATCAGGCCCATGAAGGGATGCGTATCCGCCCCTGGATTCAGGAACGGGGTCTTTAAGCATGAGTCAGCCACAGAACTCGGCCACCTACTTTATTAAGCACAGCACGACCAGCTGGATGATGCTGGCCATTTTGCTCGTCGGCGGAGCCATCAGCTATTTAGGGCTGGGCCGTCTTGAAGATCCGCAGTTCACCATTAAAGAAGCCATGGTGATTACCTACTACCCCGGCGCCAGCGCGCTACAGGTGGAGGAAGAAGTTACCGCACTACTGGAAAGCGCCATTCAGGCACTGCCCTATATCAAGCATGTTGATTCCATTTCCAAAGCCGGCTTTTCCCAGGTTCATCTGGTGATTAAACCCACCTATAAATCCCATCAGCTGGCGCAGATCTGGGATGAATTGCGCCGTAAAGTGCATGATAAAACCCCGTCCCTGCCACCCGGTGCCAATGCTCCGATTGTGATGGATGATTTTGGCGATGTGTACGGTGTGTTGCTGGCATTGTCGGGTAACGATTACAGCTACGAAGAACTGAATGATTATGCCGATTATCTCAAGCGCGAATTATCGACGCTTAATGGCATCGCCAAGGTCACCATATCCGGCACTCAGCAGGAACAGGTATTTATTGATATTTCCCGTGAGCGCATGACCAACCTCGGCATTCCGCTATCGCGTCTGTATCAGTTATTACAGACGCAGAATACCGTACAGGATGCCGGCCATATCCGTATCGGCGATGAATATATCCGCATTCATCCAACCGGAGAATTCCGCTCCGTTCAGGAACTCGGCGACTTACTGGTCAGCCAGGCAGGCTCCGATAAACTGATTTATTTACGCGACATTGCCAATATTTCTGAAGGCATTGCCGAAGTTCCTGACCACCTTACAAATTACAACCGTATGCCATCGCTGCGTATTGGTATCGCGTTTAACAGCGGTGTTAACGTTGTTGCTGTCGGAGAACAATTACGGCAGAAAATGGCAGTACTGGATGCTAACCGTCCATTAGGAATTGAGCTGCACACACTGTACGACCAGCCAGCCGAGGTGGATGCTTCCTCCACCGGCTTCGTACTTAACCTGCTGGCCTCCATCCTGATTGTGATTGTTGTACTGCTGCTGTTTATGGGCATGCGCGCCGGTATTATCATCGGCATTATTCTGTTGCTGACCATTCTGGGTACCTTTATTGCCATGAAGGTCATGGATATTCAGCTGCACCGGATTTCGCTGGGGGCGTTAATTATTGCTCTCGGTATGCTGGTCGATAATGCACTGGTCGTAACCGAAGGCATTATGGTGGGTATTAAAAAAGGCCTGTCACGAACCCGCGCCGCTTACGACATTGTGCAGCAAACCCAGTGGCCACTATTAGGTGCCACTGTAATTGCCGTTACCGCCTTTGCACCTATCGGTTTATCACCGGATTCAACCGGCGAGTTTGTCGGTTCATTATTTTATGTGCTGCTGATTTCCCTGCTGTTCAGCTGGATTACCGCCATTACCCTGACGCCTTTTCTCTGTCATCTGCTGTTTAACAAAGAAGAGCATCCGGATGCGGAAAGCGATCCTTACCACGGTTTTCTGTACGATATTTATCGTACAACCCTGAGCCTGATGTTAGCGCGCCGCGGAGCGACGATGGGCGTGATGCTGGCTGCCATGTTTATTGCGATCTACGGCTACAGTTTTGTAAAACAAAGCTTCTTTCCGCCATCCAACACACCGATGTTCCTGATTGATATCTGGCTGCCTGAAGGCTCCGATATCCGCGCAACACAACAGCAGGCTCTGGCACTGGAAAATTATTTTCAGCAAAAAGAAGAAGTGGAATTCACCTCCTCCACGGTCGGTCAGGGTGAACTGCGTTTTATGCTGACCTACGCACCGGAGCGGCAGTACCGTGCCTATGCTCAGGTTATGGTACGTACTGCCGAGCGGGAACAGATTCCGGCATTAATTGACGATGCCCGTCGCTGGACACAAAAAGAAATGCCGGATGCCTTTGTAAAATTCAAACGCCTGCAGATTGGCCCTGGCAGTGCCGCTAAAATCGAAGCCCGTTTTGCCGGCCCCGATCAGGAGCAATTACGCATTCTGGCCGAGCAGGCCAAACAGATTATGCGTGCAGACCCCGACACCGATAATATCCGTCACGACTGGCGCGAACGCGAGAAAGTGATTCGCCCGGTATTTAATGAAGAAAATGCCCGCCGCGCCGGTATTTCCAAACAGGATATGGACGATCTGCTGCAGCTCAGTTTTTCCGGGAAAAGTATTGGTCTGTATCGTGAAGGCACCACCTTAAAACCGATTATTATGCGCCCACCTGCGTATGAGCGGCTTGATATCGATGGCCTCACCGACCTGCAGATCTGGAGTCCGGTATTCAGCCGTTACATTCCGATCGGTCAGGTGGTTGAGCACTTTGATGTGGTGTTTGAAGATCCGATCATTGCCCGCCGTGATCGCAAGCGTACCATCCGTGTCTTTGCCGATCCGGATCTGGACGCTGACATCACCGCCGATGGTTTATTTAAGCGCCTGAAGCCACAGATCGAAGCCATCCCTTTGCCACCCAGCTACGAGCTGAGCTGGGGTGGCGAATATGAATCGTCCAGCGAGGCTAAGCAAAGTCTGTTTGCCTCACTGCCGCTGGGCTATCTGCTGATGTTTATTATTACCGTGCTGCTGTTTAACGAAATGCGCAGTGCGCTGGTAATCTGGGCCTGTGTGCCACTGGCGATTATTGGCGTCAGCGCTGGCATGCTGTTACTGGGCGCTGAATTCGGCTTTATGGCGCTGCTCGGTTTTCTCAGCTTGTCGGGCATGATTATTAAAAACGGAATTGTGCTGGTTGATCAGATCCGGCTCGAACTGAGCGAAGGCCGGGAACCATACGATGCGGTTTTTCATGCCTCGGTCAGCCGTCTGCGGCCGGTAACCATGGCAGCGCTGACCACCATCCTTGGCATGTTACCGCTGTTGTTTGATCCGTTCTTCAGCGCTATGGCCGTGGTTATCAGCTTTGGCCTTGGTTTTGCCACCGTACTGACGCTGGGCGTAGTGCCGGTGTTGTACGCCATGAGTCATGGCATTAAGGCTCCCGTTAAAAGCTGATGAATCAACCGACATAAAAAAACCTCCGTATGGAGGTTTTTTTTATGGGTACTACACCGTGAGATACGATGGAATCACTCACTGTCAGTCTGAAACATACGCTCCATTTCAGAGATTCCCTCTAATTCCATCAATAACTGTTCCCGCTCACTCTGGGCAACCGCCAGCCAGCTGCGATTACTCAGGCCACCGACGAGAGCATAAAGAAAATTCAGACTGGGCTTGGCCCGCCCCTCAGCGGCAGCCAACTGCTGTAAGCGGTAAAAAGCCATCACCGCGCCACAGCTACGTAATTGCTCAACATCGGTGATACCAACCAGTGCCAGTGACTGCTCACTTTTTTCACCCAGGCCGGGTAAATCCCGGATATATTTCGGACTCATGTATTTCCAATAAATGTATCATCATCTGGCTATTCAAACATGCAGATCGCCAGCTTGTCACATTCCCCTTGCTCCCCCTGCAGCATCCGTGTCGACAGACTCTAGTGATTCAGTGTCGGCATACCTGCCTGATACCAGTGAATGAAGTCAGATTCAGCAATCGGAGGTGAAAAAAGATACCCCTGCCCGACCGGACAACCACTACGGCACAGAAAATCCAGATCGGCTGGTTGTTCGATTCCTTCTGCAACAAGAGTAATACCAAGTTCGTTACACATTTTCAGGGTATTTTCAAAAATCACCTGCAAATGCCCCTTGCCGGCAATACCATCAATCAGGCTCCGATCCACCTTCAGTTCCGTAAAGGGAATTTGTGATAACTGCTTAACAGATGAATAGCCGGTACCATAATCATCAAGTGATAAGCCACAACCAGCCAGACGCAAACGGGTCAGGACAGCCAAAGCCCGGGTCATATCCTGAATAACCGCGGTTTCTGTTACTTCAAAAATAATATTTTTTGCATCCGCTTCCATCGCCTGGATGTTATCCAACACAGCGTCACAAAAAATATTATTCTGGAAAGACGCCGCCGACAGGTTGATGGATATGACGGTGTTAAGGCCCTGAGAATTCCAGCGATTCTTTTGCTCAAGCGCCAGCCGAAGAACCTCCAGGCTCAGGTAATCAATTAACCCTTCCTGTTCGCTGACGGCAATAAAACGATCAGGATAAATCAGACTACCGTCTTCTTCCTGAATTCTCACTAGTGCTTCAACACCGTGCAGAGACATATCCGCCAGATTCATTTTGGGTTGGTAATGCAGCACCAGTTCCCGCTGGCCAATAGCGTGCTGCAAACGCTGCAAGGTGACCGGTCGCGAAGGTTTCGACGCAGACAGGGCTGAACTCTGATCCTGCTGTGCTCTGCAATCTGAAAATATTTTTGTCAGGGCATCTCGCGTCATCGGTTTTTTTACACTGCCAAGAACTCTCAGTCCACGCCTTGAAGCCATCAGACCAACGGCATAGATCAGGCTTTCTTCCCGTCCGCTAAGAATAATCAGGCCGCTGCCGGTACTGCGTGCGGCCAGTAAATCGACCAGTTCAATGCCGTTCATGTCCGGCATTTCCAGGTCGCAGATCAGCAGGTCAAACTCTTCCGCACGGCCATCAATCGCCTTCAGTGCGGTACGGCCATTGTCGGCCACAGCAACGTCTCCGGCACCGAGTTCAAGGCACATTTCAGCCAAAGCAGTACGCTGTACCAGACTGTCTTCCACCACTAATACTGACAATTGCGCCATATGAATTTCCGTAATATCCCTGTTGCCTCAGACATAGCGCATAATCACGCCAGCCACATCACCCAAGCCTATAACGTGCTGCACCGCCCCTCGTTTTACGGCTTCCTTCGGCATACCATATACCACACAGCTGGCTTCATCCTGACCGAAGGTTTCAGCCCCTGATTCCAGCATTTCCTGTAATCCGCGGGCACCATCATCCCCCATGCCCGTCAGAATAATGCCCACAGCATTTTTACCGGCACAGTGCGCCGCTGAACGGAACAACACATCGACAGAGGGACAGTGGCGGTTAACGGCCGGACCCGATTTGACCGCAACATAATAAAACGCACCGCTGCGCGTCAGCGTCATGTGTTTACCTCCCGGTGCAACCAGTGCCAACCCGGGGCGGACACGGTCACCATCAACCGCTTCCCGGACTTCAATCGCGCAAATTGAATCCAGTCTTTTGGCAAATGCAGCGGTAAATTTTTCCGGCATATGTTGCACAATCACAATACCCGGAGCCGTAACCGGTAAGGTTGTCAGAATTTTCTCCAGTGCCAGAGTGCCACCGGTTGACGTACCTATTGCCACAACGGTTTCTGTGGTTTTAATCATCGCCGAACGTTCAGGCAGCAGTGGTTTGTGCTGCGTGTTCTGCACGTTAATCGTTTTCACGCGGGAGCGGGCGGCAGCACGCACAGCATCGACCAGTTCAGGTGCACTGGACTGCAGGAAATCTTTGACGCCAAGCTTGGGCTTGGTAAAGATTGCGACGGCACCAGCAGACAAGGCCTCTAGTGTCGTTTCGGCTCCCTTTTCCGTTAGCGATGAGCAAATCACCACCGGCGTCGGGCGCGACTTCATGATTTTCCGCAAAAACGTCAGTCCGTCCATGCGCGGCATTTCTACATCCAGAGTAATAACATCCGGCCAGTTGCCACGCATTTTATCAATCGCAAAATAAGGATCAGCGGCGGCCCCCGTGACTTCAATGTCAGGTTGGGCAGACAGGATGTCTGTCATCATATTCCGCACAACGGCGGAATCGTCCACTACCAGTACCCGGATTTTCCGTTCCATAACGCCTCACACTCCGCTCAACAGCTGAATTGTCAGCTTTCCGCTTGGCGGATTAAAAATTACTTTACGACCAGAGTTGCCACCAACGTCTTCCTGCCTGAGATGAAACCCGGCCTCAGATATAAACTGTTGCGCCAGATGATAATTACAGCTTCCTACCTGGAATCGTTCTGCCAACAGTGAAGCCTGCATGCTGCCTGCTCCTCCGGTAATCATGGCTTCAACATCCTCTGGCTTAAATCCGTGACCAACAGCCCAACGGCGAAATTCATTAAGAATCCAGTGGCCATAGCGACCACCGGAATCGCCAGGCTCCCCTGCCAATAAATAATGGCAGATACAGTATGCTTTGCTTTTCGGGTGCCAGAGAATTACAGCAACACAAGAGCCAAGGATGGTACTGACCAGACCGACGTCCACCTCATCAATCAGATAGTCTCCTGGTTTCAGATATACCTGGCGCATATCAGGATATCAGCCGATAGCATCCGGGCTGATATTGCTTAATTCTTTCACTATAGCCAGTAATGCTTTCTGAATGTCCGACCAGAAGCCAGCCCCCGGGAGTCATACTGTTCATGACATGGCGGAGAATCTCTTTCTTTTCTTCCAGATCAAAATAGATCAGTACATTACGCAGAAACACCAGATTAAAGCGCTCTGTGCCAGCATAAGGTTGCATCAGGTTGTGCTGGGTAAAATTCACTTGCTTACGCAGTTCACCACAAATGCGGAAAAGCCCCTGATCTTTTCCCTTACCTTTAAGGCAATATTTTTTCCGGTAGCTTTCAGGAATTTTGACCGAGGCCTCAATCGGGTAGATGGCCCGCTGACCAATACTGAGCACTTCGGTATTGATGTCTGTACCCGTTACACTCCAGGGGCCATGCAAACCAAAAGCATCAGCCATGATCAGCGCCACGGTATAAGCTTCTTCACCTGTAGATGCCGCGGCGCTCCAGACCGACACTTTCCCTGCCTGCTTCAGATCGGGAAGAATAACGGACTGCATAAATTCAAAGTGCTTATGCTCACGGAAGAAATACGTTTCGTTTGTTGTAAGAATATTCAGAAGCACCTGAGCTTCTTCTTTATCCCCGCTCCGGATAATCTTCAGATATGCAGAAAAACTTCCCAAACCCAACTTAGCAATACGCTTACTCAGGCGGCCACTGACAAGACTCTTCTTACTGTCATTCAGTGTTATGCCAGAGTTCTGAAACAGCCACTGACGGAAAAAATTAAACTCCGTATCCGCCAATGGCTGTAAAGCGGTGTAATTAGAACTTCTCAAAGTCGAAGTCGTCATCGTCTGTATTACCCGCCTTTACGGCTGCAAGGTTCTTACGCTCAGGAGCCGGACGCACAGTCCGTACAGGCTTGCATGTTGGTGCGCCCTGAGTCAGCCCAACATTGAAGTACTCCATCATCTGCTGCAGCTCTACAGCCTGTGACGTCAGCTCTTCAGAAGTAGACGATAACTCCTCAGAGGCAGCCGCATTCTGCTGCGTTGCCTGGGTGATCTGGCCAATAGCATTATTAATTTCATGCGCGCCGGTACTCTGCTCACCACTGGCTGCTGCAATCTCCTGAACCAGCTCAGCGGTTTTCTGGATCGACGGCACAATTTCTGAGAGAAGTTTGCCGGCATCTTCTGCCAGTGCGACGGAGTTACTTGCAACTTCACCGATCTCTTTAGCTGCTGTCTGACTGCGCGCCGCCAGTTTACGTACTTCCGCTGCCACAACCGCAAATCCGCGCCCATGCTCGCCAGCCCGGCCGGCTTCAATAGCAGCATTCAGAGCCAACAGGTTGGTTTGATAGGCGATGTCGTCAATGATGCTGATTTTATCGGCAATCTGCTTCATCGCATCGACAGTTTTCATCACCGACTCACCCCCTCTGATCGCATCATGGGCGCTTTTATTGGCAATGCCATCGGTAATTTTGGCATTCTCGTTATTCTGGTTGATGGAAGCGCTCATTTCCTCCATGGCCGCCGAGGTTTCCTCAACACTGGAGGCCTGTTCTGCTGCTGCCTGGCTGATAGACTCCGCCGTAGCACTCATTTGCTCAGATGCAGATGAAAGATTATCGGCCGACGAGCGAACCTGAGAAATGATGTCCGATAACTTATCGACCATCTGTACAATCGCAAACAGCATACTGGTTCGGTCATCCGGTTTAATCTGAATATTCTGAGTCAGATCACCGGCTGCGACCTTCTGAATAACCTCCGCGGCATACGAGGGCTCGCCACCCAGCTGCTTTACCAGACTGCGGGTAATGATAATCCCCAAGAAAATACTGATCAGCAGGCTCACAACAATAATGATGATGTTAGTGATCAACGTCGCAGAGTAACTCTCTGAAGATACTTCATATTCTTTAGCAGCCACATTGATCTGTACGTCCACCAGTTTGGAAAAACGATCACTCACCGGTTCAATGGCCGGGTAGAGGGTGTTCAATACAAATTCATCAAGCGCTGCCTGGTCTTCTTTCATCATGATGCTTTTAACACGCTCTACAGCGGCATCAGCCGTACGTAAAAGCGGCTTTATTTCATCAACCAGAGCAGCCTCTTCGGCGACCAGCTGAGTCGACAAATACCCCCGCCATTTTTCCGAAATACTCTGCTGAGCAACATCAATATTGCTCAATCCGCGCTCCCAGCTCAGTCCACCATTACGGACTTTATGGGCAGTATCCACAATATTAACGGCATACATGTCGGCAATCAGTTTCAGGTCTTTAAGCGGTACAACCCGATCAAGGTATACGGTTTCCATCGCCCGATGCTCTGAACGCATCCCACTGATACCAAGTACACCGATCATTATCAGGAAGAACAACAACGTCGATGCCAGCAGTGCCAGACGATAGGCAATTTTCATATTATTCAGCATGTTGTTTCTCCCGATTAACTGCTGGATGAGGACTGTTCAATAATCATGGCCATTTCTTCTATGGAAAGAACCCGATCCGGTTCGAGAATAATCACAAAGTGTTCATCAATATGAGCAACCCCCTGAATAAACTGAGCCTGGATTTTAGCGCCAAACTCCGGAGGGTCTTTGATCTGGTCGTTCTGTAACTCAACCACATCATTGACAGCATCAACGACGACACCGATCACGGTCTTTTTGTTTTCAAAAAGAACATCCAGAATGGCAATACAGCTGCGTTTATGGATCAGTGTTGGCAAGTCACCAAAGCGAATTGAGAGGTCGACAACAGGCACGACCTCTCCGCGCAGGTTGAGAACGCCTTTAACGAACTTAGGCATCATGGGCACGGTTGTTACATTGCCGAACTCAATCACTTCTTTCACTGAGTTAATACTGATGCCATAAACCTCATCGCCAAGAATAAAGGTCAGGTACTGACAGAAATAATTATTCTCAGTAAAGACTTTATCCGCCGCTTCATTGAAATCGGCCGTCATATCAGGTCCTCATCACATTTAACAGATTGCGGTTAATGTTCTTTGCTTCGCTGTCGCGGGAAAATTCAATAAACTGCGGTACATCGACAATAAACCCGACATCTCCGGTGCCAAGAATCGTCGTGCCACTGATACCACGGATGGATCTGAAAAGAGCAGATATGGGCTTAACCACCGCCTGAACTTCGCCCAGAAGTTCATCGACAACCAAACCGGCCCGTTTGTCTGCAAACTGAACAACGACCAGGTGCTCTTTAGTTTCCTGTTCATGCTCTTCTCCCAGCATTTCATCAAGATAACCGCTAACAACCGGATCATTCGCTGAAGTAACACCGTCGTAACTGAAGATTTCAGCAACGCGGACAAAAGGAAGAACCTCGCCACGCAGATTAATAAAGTTTCTGTCAATGCAGAGCTTTTTCCGGTCAAAACCGATGCATTCTTTAATCATGCTGGTCGGAATAACCAGGTGAGTATCCCGGACAGATACCTCAAAACTGTCAATGATTGCTAATGTCAGTGGCAGGCGGATGCGGAAACGTGTGCCCTTGCCTTTCTCACTGCTTATTTCAATCAATCCTTTCAGATCATCGATATTGCGTTTAACCACATCCATACCGACGCCGCGTCCTGATAATTTAGTGACGGCTTCGGCGGTTGAAAATCCGGGCGAGAATATCAGACGATAAACTTCTTCTTCAGACAGCTTTTTTCCCTGTTCAATAAGGCCGCGTTCCAGCGCCTTTTGATAGATTTTGTCTGCATCAAGACCAGCACCATCGTCCATAACTTCAATAACAACAGATCCGGAATCATGGTAGGCATTAAGATGAAGGCTGCCAATCTCTGGCTTGCCCGCGGCCAGACGTTTTTCAACTGACTCTATGCCATGGTCAATGGCGTTCCGCACAATGTGCATCAATGGATCGCCCAACTTATCGACCATGGTTTTATCCAGCTCCGTTTCTGAACCGGATATTTTCAGATCAATTCCTTTACCGGTTTCTTTGGCAACATCGCGGACAATCCGGCGCAACCGGCTGAAAGTTTCCCCAACCTGCACCATGCGCAGCTGCAAAGCACCATCTCGCACCTGTTCAACTAAACCGACCATACCGGAAAAGGCTTCAGACATCCGGGTATCTGTCATGTGGCGCATCATTAATTCAATCGCTGCACCAGACGTAACCATTTCACCGATGAGTGAAATCAGATGATCCAGTTTACGGGAATCCACTTTCAGAAAACTGACATCGCCAAGTGTCCGTTCGGCCTTTTTGGGTTCATTGTCTTCTGCACTGACGGCAACGCCGGCAGGCACGTTATCAGCAGAAGAACCACTGCCGGATACCGCTCTGACATCGTCAGGTTCGGCGCTCTGCACTGAGTTTTCTTCAGTGACCGTTACCGTGCTGAACTCCTGAATAAACTCAAATACCTCAAGAATATCGTCACGGGATGCATGGGTTGTCAGATACAGACTCAGCACCAGATAACATGCTTCTGCATCAAATCCTTCATCAGGAAGGTTGTTGGTTAATGTCAGATCGTCGATATGCCCCAAAGTATGCAGATAATTAATATGCGAACTTGGGTCCATACCATCGCGGAAGGTATCCGGGCCGTATTGAACAAAGATATGCCAGCGGTGCTCGCTCTGGCTCAGCTCCGGTGTATTTTCCGCAGCAGCGGTTGCCAATGGTGTCTGAGTCGGGCTGTCTGTCATGTAATGACCAAGAGCGCTAACCAACCGCTCTTCAACGGCAAGATCTCGCTCGCCGCTGCCTTTCAGAACGGCAACCAGAATGCTCATATGCCGCTGGCAATCAAACATCAGCTCAGACAGGTCGGGAGTAAAACCGATATCTCCTGCCCGGACCCTGTCGAGCACGCTCTCAACGTTGTGCGTGAAAGCTACAATATCATCGAAGCCAAACAACCCGGCAGAGCCTTTAATGGTATGAGCGGCACGGAATATTTCATCAATACGATCAACGATACTGGCATCGCCACCATCAACTTCAAGCAGACAGGACTCCATCTGCCCAAGAAGCTCTTCCGCTTCATTAATAAAAAGCTGTTCGGCCTGATCCATATCCATCGTCTTTACCCCTGCCCGGTACTGACCAGTTTGCCAAGCTGTGTTTCCGGCAACTGATAAAGTTTCAGTAAGTGCTCAGCACTGCTGCCGGAGCGAACATCGACAGTGATATGACTGCTGTCACCGCATTGCTTTTTCAGCCATAACAAGAGCTGAACAGCGGAGGTATCCATCTCGCTGACCTGACTGAGATCGACCAGAATATTTCCCGGGACCTCTGCCAGAGCGTTTGAAAATATCTGAAAATCCTCGGCGATACTGAAAATGGAAAACTCACCTTCCACCGTGAAGATCATAAAATCTGCTTTTCGGGTAACGGAGGACGCCATGTCAGCCTCAGGGAAGAATCAATTTATTAACAGCAGTCAGCATCTGATCAGCTTTAAATGGCTTAATAATCCAGGCTTTCGCCCCCGCGGCTTTACCCGCGGCCTTTTTATCTTCGGCACCTTCGGTGGTCAGCATAATCACAGGGGTAAAACGATACGCTGCGTTCTTCTTCAGTTCCGTGACAAAACTGATGCCGTCCATATTGGGCATATTGACATCGGAAACCACCAGATGAATTTTCTGGCCACTTAATTTGCTCAAGGCATCCTTTCCGTCACAGGCTTCTATTACCTCAAAACCCGCCCCCCGTAAGGTCATGCCGACCACCTGACGAATACTGGCAGAATCGTCAACAATCATGATGGTTTTTGCCATAATTTATCTTTCCTTTTTCATTACAGACCGGGGTTAAAAATATTCGATTTCGTCATCATCGCCAGACGATTTCTGCGTACCAGTCTGTGCGCTTTTTTGTTCCAGCGTGGTGTAGGTTTGTTCAAGCTCGGATAACCACTGCTGCACATTGATGCTTTCAGGCAACTCGGCCGTGGTGCTGACATGATTCAGAAGTTTTTCTATATCGGCCGTGGTATGTCCGAGGATCTGGCAAACACGATCCTGAAACTGCAACCCGGTAAGAACCGACTTTACGTCTTCACTGATGTTGCGGTTGCTTGACTGTAGTTCGGCCGCAATTTCCACACTGCGATTACCCACATTACGGAAACGATCCAGCGTTTCTTCGATCGTGGCAGAAATACGATTCATTTGTTCACCGTCCTGCTCGGTATTTCGTCTGGTTGTGGCCAGTGTGGTATCAAGCATGGTGTTCACTTCTTCGATGCGCTGCGCAATTCGCCGGCCAGTCTCTCCGGAGCGTGTCGACAGCGTCCGGACTTCATCAGCAACAACGGCAAAGCCCCGTCCCTGTTCACCGGCGCGGGCAGCTTCAATCGCGGCATTGAGTGCCAGTAAGTTGGTTTGCGCAGCAATGTCTGCAACCTCACCTCCCATTGCCCGGAGGTCTTCGGTGATTTCAGCCAGGCCGGTAATGTCTTCCAGCAACTGATTACGGCTTTCAATGCTTTGCTCGATTAAACGGATTATGTCGCCCAGCTTTTGATCAGATTCCTGTACAACCTGACGAATACCATCATTACCATGTAAGCCGGACACTGCATCTTCGGCCGTATCTACCGATTGCTGAAGACGGAAATAAATATTGTCAAAGCGGCCCGCCAGATCGGTAATATTGGTTTCAATCTGCTCACTGGCCAGTCCCTGCAGGCGAATCCATATCGGCAGAATATCACTCAGAGCCTGATGTTCTTCGGCAAACATCGCCTGATAATCAGGCTTATGATCCTCATTGGCGGTCTGCTGCTGCAGAGAAATCGTTCTTTGTTTTTTTTGCAGCCAGAGCACAGCAATAACGTCAGCAGCCGTCAAAAGGAATGCCGTAATCCAATGCTGATAAACAAGTAAAAGAATAACCGGAAGACCGAGCAACAACGAAAGCAACGGTAAAGGTAAAACATCCTTTAAGGATGAACCTGGGTGGAAAAACGCCGGCGACGCCATAAATCAGAATCCAGATGATGAACACATCTAACCCTAGTAAGGCACTCAGGAACTGTCAAAAATGTAAAGACGAAAAAGTACGACTATTCACTGACTGCGTGATAGCAAACGCTCTCCGTAACAAGTGCTTTATTACTACGTTCATCAGCCCTTATGCTCAGATTCAGGCAGCCGCTGCAGAAATAAAAAAGCCGCAGATTTCCCTGCGGCTTTTTTGTTGTGAGAAGCAATGAAAAGAAGTGATCAGTCTTCGCTGGTCGAAACAATTTTGTGAATCGACAGGTCAGCACCATTAAACTCTTCTTCTTCATCCAGACGGATGCCGGAGATGGCTTTAACAATACCGTAGACCACAAAACCGCCAATCATTGCCACCAGGATGCCGGCAACCGTGCCCAGCAGCTGTGACATAAAGCTTACGCCACCCAAACCACCAAGCGCTTCTGCACCGAAAATACCGGCGGCAATACCGCCCCAGGCACCACACAGACCATGCAGTGGCCATACACCCAATACGTCATCGAATTTAGGGAATTTATTCTGCGCCAGGGTGAATACGAAAACGAACAACGCACCGGCCACACCACCAACAATCAATGCACCAATCGGATGCATCAGGTCAGAACCGGCACATACCGCCACCAGACCCGCCAGCGGACCGTTATGAATAAAGCCCGGGTCTTTTTTGCCGACAATCATGGCAACCACTGTACCGCCAACCATTGCCATCAGGCTGTTAACCGCTACCAGACCAGAAATTCCATCCAGAGTCTGGGCAGACATCACGTTAAAGCCGAACCAGCCCACCGCCAGAATCCACGCACCCAGGGCCAGAAACGGAATGTTGGAAGGCGCAAAAGCCACCACACGGCCATCACGGTAGCGGCCACGACGGGAACCCAGCAACACAACTGCGGCAAAGGCTATCCAGCCACCGACGGCGTGAACCACCACGGAGCCGGCAAAGTCGTGAAACGGAGCACCAAAGCTGTTTTCCAGCCAGCCCTGGAAGCCGTAGTTACCGTTCCAGATCATGCCTTCAAAGAACGGATATACGAAAGCTACCGTCAGGGCAGAAGCAATCAGAATCGGGTAGAACTTTGCACGTTCGGCAATACCACCGGACACAATGGCCGGAATCGCCGCAGCAAAGGTCAGCAGGAAGAAGAACTTCACCAGGTCGTAACCATTATTCGCTACCAGTTCGCTGGCGCCGCTGAAGAAGTTCGCCCCATAGGCAATCTGATAACCGATGAAAAAGTACGCCAGTGTCGACACACCAAAATCGGTGATGATTTTTACCAGAGCATTGACCTGGTTTTTATGGCGTACGGTACCGACTTCCAGAAAGGCGAAGCCGGCGTGCATTGCCAGTACCATAATGGCACCGAGCAGAATAAACATGGTGTTGGCGCTTTGCATCAAAGTCTCAACGGCGCTGTTGATGCTGTTAACGTCAATAGTTTCCACGTTGTGTCCTCACTTTAATTCGCTGGGTTCTTGCTGATAAAAACGGCTCACTCAGATCAGTTGATCAACAACCGGAGTTGCGATGCTTCATGAGAGTGCCGGCTGGAAAAATGGACACCAGAGTGGTGCGCAACAATCCAATAAGTCAGGGTTTTAGCAGGTTCCGTACCAACTTTGTCAGGATTGCCTGACAAAGCCGGAACAAAGTGTGAGAATTGCGCACGCATTCAGCACTCACGCGCCCTGAATGCGTGCATACAACGTCAGGCAGGATGGGTGATGTGGAAACAATGGTGAATATTCGGACGACGCCCGTAATCAAACGGCACCGATTTTGCGCTCACATCTTTTATTGTGAACTCTTTTAGTGCATCCATATCCAGATCAAAGCGTCGCAGGTTATTGGAGAAAATCAGCAGCCCACCCGGATTCAGACAGCGCATGGCCTGTTCGACCAACATTACATGATCGCGCTGAATATCCAGCACCCCTTCCATCCGCTTGGAGTTAGAAAACGTCGGCGGGTCCATAAAGATCAGGTCATAGCGCTCATTACAATCGCGCAGCCACTGTATACAGTCGGCCTGAATAAATTCGTGCTGTTCCGGTTTGATACCATTCAGCAGGAAGTTCTCTTTGCCCCAGTTAAGGTAGGTGCGCGACATATCAACGCTGGTGCAATGCGCTCCGGCCACCGCCGCGTGCACACTGGCAGTGGCGGTATAACAGAACAGATTCAGGAAGCGCTTGCCAGAAGCCAGCCCGGCAATCTGCAGGCGGGTCGGACGGTGATCGAGGAACAGACCGGTATCCAGATAATCTTTCAGATTCACCAGCACCTGCACATTACCTTCACGCACCGGCATAAAACGCTGTTCGGTGTTCTGCTTTTCGTACTGGCGCTTGCCGGCCTGACGTTCACGGCGCTTGAGGACGATCTGCTGCGCCGGAATACCGGTCACCTCAGGCAGAACGGCCAGCACATCCAGCAGACGGCGTTCTGCTTTGGCTTCGTCGATGGACTTCGGCGGCACATATTCCTGCACATGCAGCCAGTCGCCATACAGATCGACCGCCACCGCGTATTCCGGCAGATCGGCATCGTACAGGCGATAACATTCAACATTTTCGCGCCTGGCCCATTTCTGCAGTGGTTTCATATTCTTTTTCAGACGGTTGGCAAAGGCTTCAACCGGACCACGGATCATACTGCCCTGTGGCTGTGCTGAGCGCTCGTCGGCAGCACCGAATACCAGTAAGCGGGTAGCGATCTGCCCGTTCATCAGGCGATATTGCTTATCCAGCGGACGACGGATGCTCTTGGCCAGATCGGTATTACCGGTAAACACCGCCAGCTGCCATTGTGGCAGGCGCATGGTGGCATCGTGGAATTGCTGATACAGCGGCGCCAGCTGTGGCAGTTCGCTCAGGCGCTCACCATAAGGCGGGTTACAGACCACCAGACCGCCCTCTTCAATCACTTCGTTCTGCACCCGCAGCTGCTCAATCGCACGGCGTTCCAGGTGAATCTTACCGGCCAGCGGAGAGCGGCTCAGGTTCTGATGGGCGGCCGCCAGCTGATCGGCATCAATATCAAAACCGTACAGGCGGCTGTGCATGGCATTAAGCCCCGCGGTACGGCGCAAACGCGCCTGTTCGACCTCGGCCAGCCACAGTGACCGGGTATGGCCCAGCCAACCTTCAAAGCCCCACTTCTGGCGGTTCAGACCCGGTGCAATGTCGGCGGCCATCATGCCCGCTTCAATCAGCAGGGTGCCGGAACCACACATTGGGTCAATAAGATGCTTACCTTCTGCCGCCAGTGCAGGCCAGCCGGCACGGATCAGTACCGCAGCCGCCAGATTTTCTTTTAATGGCGCCTTACCAGGCTGCAGACGGTAACCACGACGGTGCAGACTGTCGCCACTGAAGTTGTAATACAGATTAAGTTTGCCTTTGCGCAGCTGCGCTTCAATACGGACATCGCCGTCTTTATCCACCGACGGGCGGGCGCCGGTGTCCTCACGGAAGCGGTCAACAATGGCGTCTTTGATCTTTTGCGCGCCAAACTGCGTATTGTTGAGGTAATCAGTACGGCCGTGAAAATCGATGCGGAAGGTCGCTCCCACGGCAAAGATGGCTGGCCATTCGACAGAACGGGCCGCTTCGTACATTTCGTCGACATTGTCTACCTGACTTTCATTCAAAGGCAGCAGCAGGCGGCTCGCCAGACGGCTCCATAAACAAAAGCGATAGGCCAGCGTCAGGTCGCCGCGCCAGATCACACCAAGGTGTGTTTCACGTTCAACTTCACCGCCCAAGTGCCTGATTTCATCCGCCAACAGGGATTCGATACCTTTCGGACAAGCCGCCAGCCAGGTCATGGTTGTTGCTGTTGTTTCATTTTGCATGATGAGAAAACCCGTTTCGTCAAATAGCCTGTGGCTGTAAGAATAGTGACGCTTAGAAGTAATAAATAATTAACATTCCTCACCAGCCTGAGGTACAACAGGGGTTCGGTCAGTGATTCAACCAGTTGTTCTGGCCGTCGAGCAAATAACTTTAGCGAGGAAGCTTTCTATGAAAAAACAGAAACGCGACATGCAGGAAAGAGCTTTTGCACGTGGTTATCGCGCTGGCGTTGAGCGCCGTTCAAAAGATCTTGCACCCATAGGACCACAACGAGACTCCTGGCTTGCAGGTTGGCGTTCCGGTCGTGCCGACCACTGGGATGGTTACACCGGCGTTTCTGGCATTCATAAAATGGCCGTATGACGTTCTCCAGGGCTTAATGCCCGTTGTGCACGCTTCCTCTTCAGGGAAGCAAAGCCCTGCGATAAGCAGGGCTTTTTTTGCTTAAACGCCGTACCTGCCCGGGCAAACTCAGCCCTGTGTACGTAAATCGGCCAGTGCATCCACTGCTTCGCGGATCAGCTCCGGCCCACGGTAAATAAAGCCGGAGTAAATCTGCACCAGCGACGCACCGGCTTTGATCTTTTCTGCAGCACCTTCACCGTCGAGAATACCGCCCACACCAATCACCGGCAGTTTACCGGCCAGCGCCTGACACAGGTGCTCAACGGTCTCGGTTGCCAGATCCTCCAGTGGCGCGCCACTCAGGCCACCGGCTTCATTGCCGTAGCGCAGGCCCTGCACACCTTCACGCGACAGCGTGGTATTAGTGGCGATCACACCATCGATACCGCTGTTAACAAAGGTTTCAGCCACCAGCGCCACGTCGTCTTCTTCCATATCCGGTGCAATTTTGACGAACACCGGCTTGTAACCGAATTCTTTGGCCAGCTCCAGCTGACGGGCTTTAATCGGCTCCAGCAGCTGTTTCAGCGAATCGCCGAACTGCAGGGTACGCAGCCCCGGAGTATTCGGCGAGGAAATATTCACGGTGATATAGGTCGCATGCTGATACACCTTATCGAGGCAGATCAGGTAGTCAGAAGTCGCGTCTTCGACGGCTGTATCGAAGTTTTTACCGATATTAATCCCCAGCACACCACGGTATTTTGCCGCTTTTACCCGCTCAACCAGATGATCAACGCCTTTGTTGTTGAAGCCCATACGGTTGATGATGGCCTGACGTTCAGGAATACGGAACAGGCGCGGCTTAGGATTACCCGGCTGCGGACGCGGAGTGACGGTACCGATTTCGATAAAACCAAAACCCAGACGGGCAAAAGCATCGATATAATCGCCGTTTTTATCCAGACCCGCGGCTAAACCGACCGGATTAGGGAATTCAATACCGGCAACGGTTGTTGGCAAAGATGCAACCTGAGGCGCCAGAAACTGCAAGAGTCCAAGGCGTTCGCTGGCCCCCATCATATCCAGTCCCAGTTCGTGGGAGGTTTCACCATTCAGACGAAACATCAGAGCGCGACTCAGAGCATACCAATCCATAACAGACCTCAGTTGACAAAGCGGGTGGCAAAACGGCCGGCATTATATGCCAGTCCGTCCGCGCTGTAGACGACTGAGCGCAAAAAAACGCGCTATACCGTGAAAGTCAGGCTCCCAGGCGCACAATACGCTGAAACTTGCCCTGATCATCGAATTCAATGGCAAAACGGCCATAGATACCTTCATGCTGCACAACCTGCTGCAGCACGCTGGCAGGAAAACGGACATTGCGTCCGTCCAGCGCCCGTGCCACGACCTGTTTTACCTGGCCGCGATAAAAGCGCTGATATTCCTGAGCGGAGATGGCCAGATCCAGTACGATGCGCTGCATTATGGCTCCTGTCGCTGATTATCGTGGAAAGAGTCTGCCAATGGCGGCTTCGGCTGCTGCCGCCAGATATCAAGCTGCAGGCGTAATTCCCGGATACGCTCTACCACGCCCTGTGGCAGACGAACTTCCTGCATAAAGGCACGTTGCGCCAGAATCACTTCCGGCTGCAGATAATCAGGCAATACCTGCAAACCGGCATGGTTCAGCACCCGATCCTGCCAGCGGCCATATTTATTTTGCGGTAACGATTGCGGGGTACAAAGCGGCTGATAATGCAGTACCTGCTCAAGCATGCTGAGGTTACGGAAAGCGGAGCAATTAACGCTTTCATTCCAGGCTGTGTCGATATAACCGCTGAAATGAAATGTATCAACCAGTCTCCAGCGCTGCTGTTCACAGCGGATATAAGGTGTAACCTCACGCCCGGATAACGGGTCAGGATGCTGCGCCAGAATACGGTTCCAGAAACGCAGGCCATTCAGATTGGCCGCCAGATCAGCAAAGGAAAACACCCCCGTGGTCTGAGCGCCAAAGTACAGAGATTCTGACCACTCGCCAAACAGCATGCCCTCTTCAACCGAATCCTGCAGCCGGTCGGTAACTTCAAAATAGCTGTAGCCTTCGGTAAAAAAGTGGCCAAGTTTATCGCTGCCGATTTCCACATCGCCCACACGGATAACGGCGGCAACGCGTTCACTCAGCACCAGCGATGGGGATTGCTGCCAGATAAAATTACGGTATACCGAATCGCGGAAAGCTACACGGCGCCGGCTGATCTGCGGGTGTTCTTCGGCAAAGGTTTCCAGCTGGCCAATCACCGGCCGCGCCAGCTCCCAGCTCAGCGCGTCGTACAGACGCTCTTCTTCACAAGCAGGATACTGCAACGCCGGACGGGAACGCAGTTGAGGTGGTTTGGTCACCGGCCGGTTGGCCATAGTTACGGCGAGTTGCAGGCGGCGGTTAACCTCAGCTTCAAGCAAGGGGGCTGCATCAGACAGCAGAACAGCAGAATGCCCGCTGAACTGGTCAACCTCAGCCGCCTGCAGAGGCAGCACTGAAAAAACGCTGCTAACCAAAAAAACAAAGCGCAGATAACGGACGCCTGACAACAGTTTCACCATAACCTGAAAATAACGGCAGAATCATAAAGCTTTCTGCCGCCACTCACTACTCACACTCAGGTACAGCTTCCTCACCGTCAATACAGGGGCGCTGGTGACGGCTGGCCTGTGCCAGGTCCAGCAACTCCCGCAGCGCAACCGATAACATGGTAAATTCCAGCGAATCAGCAGCTTTCAGCTCATTCAGCATGTTCGCCCAGCGAGCGACCAGAGAGGCATACTCCTCTTCCCATTGAGCAATCGATTCAGCAAGGGTTATACCATCTTCCTGTGTCCCCAGAATGCCAACGGTCAACGCTCTCTGCTGCCAGTCAAGATCGTCGCGCAGCGTTTCCCGTGCCAGTGCTTCCCAATGGCTGTTCGATGGCAACGCATTCACCTGCTGAATAAACCAGTTCAGGGATAAATGCTCACCCATTTCAAAATAAGCTTCAGCAACCTGGCGGATATCGCGCCCGGTTTGAGCGGCGGCTTCAATAATACCCAACGCCGAATACAGGTTTGCAGCTCCGGCGGTTAAGGCAGCCAGCGTTTCCGGCACTCCGGCTTCAACGCGGCGGTTATATACTTCCTGCCAGCGCTCCAGCGCAGAACCTTTAAGTGTACGGCCTAACTCAGCCGCAATGCTCTGCACGGCCGGTTGAAAACGCGCAACCTCTGCACCAATATCAATTTTTGCACGGCGATTACGTAAAAACCAACGGCTGGCCCGACGTACCAGACGCATCAGGTCCGCCATCATATCTTCCTGTTCTTCAGTGCTGATGTGGTAATCCAGAGCAGTAATCGCCTGCCAGTGTTCAGGCAAAGCAAATATATCGCGGGCGGTAATATAAGAACGGGCAATATCACTCATACTGGCCCCGGTTGAGTCATGCAAACGGTTAACGAAAGTAATGCCCATATAATTGACCATATCGTTGGCCAGTTGCGTGGCAATAATTTCCCGGCGCAGGCGATGATGACTCAGAGGCTCCGCAAAACGATCGCAGAAGGCCTGCGGAAATGCGGTATGTAAAATACTGGCGACGTATTCATCATCATGAATATCCGGATGATTAAGCTGCTCTTTAAGATCCGCTTTAGTATACGAAATCAGCACCGCTAATTCCGGACGGGTCAGCCCCTGGCTGGCCGCGCGACGCTCCATAAGGACATCTTCGTTAGGCAGAAATTCAAGTGCCCGGTTGAGTTTTCCGTGGGTTTCGTACTCCCTCATCAGACGCACATACTCATCCAGCCGGACTTTACAATCACGGTGTGCCAGCGCAATTGCCTGAGTCTGACGATAGTTATTATTCAGCACCAGACGGGCGACATCATCGGTCTGCTGCATAAATATTTCGTTACGTTGTTTGCGCGTCAGATCACCACTGTCGAGTACTTCATTCAGCATAATCTTGATATTCACTTCGTGGTCGGAGCAATCCACACCACCAGCGTTATCAATAAAATCGGTGTATGAGGCACCACCTTTAAGGCCATATTCCACCCGGCCAAGCTGAGTCATGCCCAGATTGCCGCCCTCACCGATCACTTTGGCCCGTACTTCCTTACCGTTAATCCGCAAGCCATCATTGGTTTTATCTCCGACATGGGAGTGACGTTCTGCAGACGATTTAATGTAAGTTCCGATACCACCATTCCAGATCAGATCGACCGGTGCGCGCAGCAGCGCTTTGATTAAATCGTTCGGCGGCAGACGATCTTCCACAATGCCAAAACGCTGCTTCATTTCCAGAGATACGGGTACGCTTTTCGCTGAGCGTAAAAAGATACCGCCACCTTTGGAAATCAGCTCCTTGTTGTAATCTTCCCAACTGGAACGTGGCAGCTCAAATAAGCGTTTACGTTCAACAAAACTGCGAGCAGAATCCGGATTCGGATCGATAAAGATATGCATGTGATTAAACGCCGCCACAAGACAAATATGCTCAGAAAGCAGCATGCCATTACCAAACACATCACCGGCCATATCACCGATACCAACCACGCTGAAATCCGTTTCCTGAATATTAATACCCTGCTCACGGAAGTGACGCTGTACCGAAACCCAGGCGCCGCGGGCTGTAATACCCATTTTTTTATGGTCGTAACCAATTGAGCCACCGGAGGCGAAAGCATCGCCCATCCAGAAACCTCGGGTTACTGCAATTTCGTTAGCGATATCAGAAAAGGTTGCCGTGCCTTTATCGGCAGCGACCACCAGATAGGGATCATCATCATCGTGACGAACCACATTATCCGGCGGCACAACCTGACCTTCGACCAGATTATCGGTAACATCCAGCAAGGCACTGATAAAGGTCTGATAGCTGGCAATACCTTCAGCCATAAAGGCATCCCGCCCGCCCTCTTTCGGCAGGCATTTGGCGATAAAACCACCTTTGGCACCAACAGGAACAATCACCGCGTTTTTAACCTGCTGCGCCTTAACCAGCCCCAGCACTTCAGTGCGGAAATCATCGCTGCGGTCTGACCAGCGCAGCCCACCACGGGCAACCCGGCCACCACGCAGGTGCACCCCCTCCACACGGGGTGAATAAACAAAAATTTCAAACATAGGCCGCGGCAACGGCATATCGCTGATCGCCGCCGGATTCACTTTTAACGCCAGGTAAGATTTACTTTTTCCCTGTTCATCCTGCTGAAAAAAATTGGTGCGCAGTGTCGCTTTGATCAGTTCAATATAGCGGCGGATAGTACGGTCTTCGTTCAGCTGATCCACACCTTCGAGAGCATCAATCAGCTGCTGTTCACACTGGTTAACCTCTTCATCACGTTGCTCGGGGGTGCATTCTTTAAGGCCAAAACGCAGATGAAACAGATGAACCAGTCTGGCGCTGATATCAATGTAGCGACACAGAGTCTCAGCGATGTAGCTCTCCGAAATACCAAAACGGATTTGCTTCATATAGCGGGCGTATGCGCGCAGGATAGAAATATCCTTCCAGCTTAATTGCCCGCCCAGTACCAGCCTGTTAAAGCCGTCATTCTCGGCCTGCCCTTCCCAGACGGCACGGAAAGAATCCTGAAACAGGCTTTTAACCGCAGCAATATTGATACTGTCAGACAGGGTATAGCGCAGCAGAAAATTATGAATCCAGATACGCTGTCCATCGGCGCAGATAATCTCGTAAGGATGCTCCCCCATTACCCGCAAACCCAGGTTCTCCAGTACCGGAATAACATCCGACAGCGGCAGAATAGTATCGCGGTTAAACAGTTTAAAACGCAGTTCGTTATCACCCTCTTCCAGTTCACGATAAAAACTCATCGCCAGCTGGCCCGCTTTCTGCCCGCACAAATGCTCCATATGCTGAACATCCACTACGGCCGTACGGGCGGTAAAGTTCTCACGGTAACCTGCAGGAAAAGCATCTCGATAGCGGTGAAACTGATGATTTCCGCGTTCCTCCCCGGCCTGTTCTATCAGGGCATCGTGCAGATCATCCTGCCATGAACGGGCAACCTGACAGATTTTTTTCGCCACCGCCTGCTCATCAAACACCACAGGGTTATCAGGGTTCAGTCGCAGTGTGTACTGAGTACGCGCCAGAATGGATTCAGAAAAGTAGGTATTAAACTCAATATCCAGCGGTGAAAACTCGGCCGCCAGCACCCCTTCGATACGCTGACGCAGTTCAGTGTTATAAATATCACGCGGTACATAGGCCAGACAGGATATAAATTTACTGTAAGAATCTTTGCGCAGATACACCCGGGTCTGACGACGCTCCTGAATATTCAGAATGCTTAATGCTGTACGATGTAATTGCTCTGCCGTTGACTGGAATAATTCATCACGCGGATACACCTCCAGAATACGGTTCAGCTCTTTACCACTGTGACTGGCCGGATTGAAATCAGCCATTTTCCGCACATCGTTGAGCTTTTCCCGTACCAGCGGAATATTGTTTGGCGTTTCGATATAGACAATAGAGGTATAAAGCCCCATAAAGCGGATGCCGCCGGTGACTTCGCCGTCTTTATTAAAAAACTTAACCACCACATAGTCCGGATACGCCGGACGATGAACCCGGCTTCGGCTACCGGATTTCATAAAACTTACGACCTGCTGATTGGTGATAAAATCGCGCACTTCATCTTCAAGGTCGCGCAACAATAAGCGGTTACGGCTCGCCTTATTGTAATTAAAAAGGCCAAGATCCTGCTCACTGTCACGTACAACATACTGCTCTTTACCTTCATTCTCGATATGGAAAACATCACAGGCCAGAAAGGTAAAGTGGTTATGAATCAGCCAGCGCAAAAACTCCTGTGCTTCTTTGTAATGTGCAGCGCGGTCTTTATGGTGTGGTTTGTTCAGGCGGGTAATGGTGGCTTCGGCTTTTTCAATAATCGCTGGAAAATCATTCACACAGGCGGTGACTTCAGCAATCACATCCAACAGTTGTCCGGTCAGCGACTGCAGCAAATCGGTATCAGAGTGGTGGTCAAACTCAATATAAATAATCGCTTCTGCTGTTGATGCTTTTTCCTCTTTATACCAGTCATTTTCCGTTTTCAGTTGGTGCTTTTTATCACGCTGAGCATGCAATACGCAGTAATGAATCGAATGCAGTGATAACTGCCGTGCATTAAGCTGCATACGTACCGAATCGACCAGAAAAGGCATATCATCGCAAACGATCTCAACCACCGTATGAATGGACTGCCAGCCATGATTCTCATAGTCGGGGTTAAATACACGGACCTTAGGCTGATGCGGTTTACGTTGCTGAATAAACTGCCAGCAGGACAGCGTCGCGCCATACACATCCTCCACTGAACGGGCCATCAATTCATCGGCCGGTGCACCAGAAAAATACAGATCTGCAAAGCGTTGCAGGACCGCGGCCTGCTCGTTATGGTTACGTTCCTTAATAATGGTGTGCAAAGCAGTCAGCATAGTGTTATCCGTATTGAGCCCTGATAACTCCTAAGCTTAGATCATTTCGCCACCAGCGCGGTCTCCGTACCGGGGTAAGCAGCACAGTGAACTTTCGCTGCAGCAACCAATCAGAGCCATTGACCAAATGCTTTGAGTCTCTAAAATCCGAATTAAATCAACGCTCTGGGATAAAAAGAAGATGACTGAACAACAGGGTTTTGCACGCTTGAAAGAAGCACTGCAACAACAGATTATTGGCCAGCCCCATCTTGTTGAACGCTTGTTAATTTGTTTATTAAGTGATGGTCATTTACTGGTTGAAGGGGCTCCCGGCCTGGCAAAAACCAAAGCCATCAACGCGCTGGCCGACCGTATAGAGGGGGATTTTAAACGTATTCAGTTCACCCCCGACCTGCTGCCGGGCGACATTACCGGTACCGAAATTTACCGCCCGCAACAGCAGACCTTCGATTTTCAGGCCGGGCCGATTTTCCATAACCTGATTCTGGCCGACGAAATTAACCGTGCACCGGCCAAAGTGCAGAGCGCCCTGCTCGAAGCCATGGCCGAACGTCAGGTCACCGTCGGCGGTGTTACCCGCCCGCTGTCGTCCCTGTTTATGGTGATGGCCACACAGAACCCGATAGAACAGGAAGGCACCTACCCGCTGCCGGAAGCCCAGCTCGATCGTTTTGTTATGCACGTGGTCATTGATTACCCGGACAGCGAAGCCGAGCAGAAAATCCTGCGTCTGGCACGTGGTGAAGCCATGCAGCAACAAAACCGCGACGACACTAAACTGTCGCAGGAGATGGTGTTCTCCGCCCGCCAGCAGGTACTGAATCTGCACATGAGCGATGCCGTTGAGCAGTATCTGGTACAGCTGGTGATGGCCAGCCGCCGCCCGGAGCCTTACGGCAAAGACCTCGCCAGCTGGATTGAATACGGCGCCAGTCCGCGTGGCACCATCGCCCTCGACCGCTGCGCCCGCGCCCACGCCTGGCTGAACGGACGTGATTACGTCAGCCCGGATGATGTACAGGCCGTCGCCCACGATGTACTGCGCCACCGTCTGCTGCTCAGCTTTGAAGCCGAAGCCTCAGGCATGACGGTCAATAAAGTGATTAACGAACTGCTGCAACGGGTACCGGTTGTCTGATGCGCCAGGACGGACATTTCTCTGCAGGGGCCGAAATTCTGCCGGCCAATCTGGTGCAGCTGCGCACGCTGGCGCGCCAGCTGCCGCTGCATAAACAGAAAAAAGTGCTGAACGATCTGGCTGGCAGCCATGCATCTGCCATCCGCGGCCGCGGTCTGGATTACGCCGAAGTGCGTGAATATCAGGCCGGTGACGATATCCGTGCGATGGACTGGCGGGTAACCGCGCGCACCGGCGATGCGCACATCAAAGTCTTCCGTGAAGAAAAAGAACGGCCGGTATTGTTGGTCTGTGATCTGCGTGCCGCTATGCGTTTTGGCAGCCGCCGCGCACTGAAGCAGGTGCTGGCCGCCGACCTCACCGCGTTATTTGCCTGGGCTGCACTGGAACACGGCGACCGTATCGGAGCCCTGCTGTTTAACGACGAGCTGGAAACCGATCTGCGGCCCAAAACCGGCCGCAAACAGGTGCTACAGTTACTGAATGAACTGACCACGATGCCGCCATCAGCGAGTGCCGATCCGCAACAGCGTATGCAGCAGATCTGCCGTCACCTGCGCCGCATTGCCCGCCCCGGCAGCGCCATTTATTTTATCAGTGACTGGACCGGCTTTGATGCCGACTGCGAGCAGCAGCTGCACGCGGTGACCCGCCATTGCGATCTGGTTGCTGTTCATATTTCCGATCCGCTGGAAGCCGAGCTGCCGCCGCCGGGCCTTTACAGCCTCAGCGATGGCCAGCAACGTTTGTCCCTCGACAGCACCACCAGCCGTCAGCGCGAAGAATATCAGCAGGCATTCAGCCTGCGCATGAACAGCCTGCAACAGCAACTACAGCGTCTTAAAGTGCCGCTGATTGCCCTGAGCACCAGCAATGCCGATCCGCTGCCGGCCCTGCGTCAGGGACTCGGACTCGGTATGCTCAGCCGCGTACGGGCGGAGGAAAGCTGACCATGCAAGCGCAGAACGATACCCTGCAAATATACGATATTCATCTGCCCGACCCGGTCAGTGCCTGGCCGCCGGCCCCCGGCTGGTGGCTGCTGCTCATCGTTATTCTGCTGGCCGCGGTTGCCGCCTTTTTTGTCTGGCACAAACTCCGGCAGCGCTGGCAGCGACGCAGCGATTGCCTGCAGCAATTGCTGAACCTGCGTTCGCATTTCGATAAAACCGATGCCCAGGCCTGCGCCCAGATTAACGAAATTCTGAAACTCTATTGCCAGCAGTATTTTCCTCAGGCGGTCGCCCTGCACGGTCAGGCATGGGTGGATTTTCTTAATCAGAAGGGTCCGGTGCCATTATTCAATAATCAAAGTGCACGGGCTTTGGCGGAAGCGCCTTATGCACCGCCACGCGCCGACTGGCGCCAGCATTATGGTGAGCTGGATGATCTGCTCGCACTGGCACAACGCTGGCTGAAAAGCGCCCGCACAGACCAAGATAAAACAGGCCAACAGCAGGCAGAACAGCACAACACAGATACGGAGGCCAGATAATGGAGTTTCACTGGCCCTGGGCGTTTTTTCTGCTGCCACTGCCGTGGATTATCCGCGCTTTTTTACCGCCATTAAAAGTTGAGCAGGCGGCGCTTAAAGTTCCGTCGCTCAGCCCCTGGCGGCTGCAGAACAGTAAAGGTGGCGAACGTCAGACACAACAGAATCTGAGTGGCTGGTTACTGCCTCTGGCGTTATGGATTGCGCTGATCGGCGCCTTATCCCGCCCTTACCACAGCGGAGAAATAGTGCAGATGCCGGTGTCCGGCCGCGACCTGATGCTGGCGGTGGATATTTCCCAGAGTATGGAAATTGAAGACATGCGCCTGAATAATAAACCCGCTAACCGTCTCGCGGTAGTTAAGCAGGTGGTCAGCAACTTTATTGAACAGCGCAGTGGCGACCGCATGGGCCTGATTCTGTTTGGCAGCAATGCCTACCTGCAGGCACCACTGACCTTTGATGCCCGTACCGTCAGCACCTTTCTGAACGAAGCGCAGATCGGCCTGGCCGGTAAAAAAACCGCCATCGGCGACGCTATCGGTTTAACCATTAAACGTCTGCAGGACAATCCGGAACAAAGCCGGGTGATGATTCTGCTCACCGACGGCGCCAATACTGCCGGCGAAATTGAGCCGCTGAAAGCCGCCGAGCTGGCTGCCAGCAATGGCGTAAAAATTTATACCATCGGCCTTGGGGCTGATGTGATGGAGGTATCCAGCTTCTTCGGCACCCGTAAGGTCAACCCGTCACGGGATCTGGACGAAAATGCCCTGCGGGAAATTGCCCGCCAGACCGGCGGTGCTTTTTTCCGCGCCCGTGACACCGAAGAGCTGCAAAAGATTTATCAGTTTATTGATGATCTGGAACCCACCGAAAAAGACCCGGAAATTTATCGTCCGCAGCAGAGTCTGTACCACTGGCCGCTGGCCATTGCCTTTGTCATCAGTCTGCTGATTGCCCTGCAACAACGCTTTAACCGGATGCCCGGCGGAGGTCGCCACTGATGGAATGGCTCAGTCAGTTTCATTTTTTACGGCCGCTGTGGCTGCTCGCCGCACTGCCTGCCCTGCTGGCTTTTTCATTGCTGCTGCAGCGCGCCTTAAGTGCCGGTCAGTGGGCCAGCGTGATTGATGCTCATCTGCAGCCTTATATGCTGGAGCAACAACTCAGCAACCGCCGCAAAGCAGGTTTATGGTGGCTGCTCGCCGGCTGGCTGATCGCCTGTATTGCGCTGGCCGGTCCAAGCTTTGAAAAACTGCCGCAACCTTTGCAAAAAAATCAGGATGCACTGGTTATTATGCTCGACATGTCAGCATCCATGGGCGCCCAGGATCTGAAACCCTCACGTGCGGTACGCGCCATTCAGAAAGTCACTGATATCGTCCGCAGCCGCGCCGACGGCCTGACCGCACTGGTCGCCTATGCCGGTGACGCCCATACCGTGACGCCTTTAACCGACGACCGCGACACCATCGAAAATCTGCTGCCGTCGTTATCCCCGTTTATTATGCCGAGTCCCGGCAGCCGTCCGGATAAAGCCATCAGCCTGGCGCAGCAGCTGGTCAGCGATGCCGGTATCCAGCAGGCCCGCCTGCTGTTACTGACCGACGGTATTATCAGCAAAGATATTGAACGAATCCGCAACAGCCTCGACAGCCAGCGCTTTCAGCTTAAGGTACTCGCCATCGGCACCGCCGAAGGCGCGCCGGTGCCAATGCCCGGCGCCGGTTTTCTGCGTGACGGCAGCGGCACAATCGTACTGCCACAGCTGGATCTGGGGCCGATCCGCGATCTCAGCCGCGAACTGAATGTCCCCTGGCAAACACTGAGTATTAACGACAGCGACTGGCAAAGCCTGTTACCCGAACAGCCGCAAAGCTTTGACCCACAGGAAACCGACAACGGCTTTGCCCGTTTTGATCAGTGGCACGACGCCGGCTACTGGCTGATCTTTGCCTTGTTACCCGTTGCTCTGCTGCTGTTCCGCCGTGGCGTACTGTTCAGTCTGCTGTTACTGCCACTGTGCTGGCCCGACAACAGCTATGCGCTGGAGTGGAAAGATTTATGGCAAACCCCGGATCAGCAAGGCTCAGAACTGTTTGAACAGGACCCGGCTGCTGCCGCACAGGCCTTCGAAGATCCCGCCTGGCGTGGCAGCGCCGCTTATCGTGCCGGCGATTATGAAAGCGCCGCCAAAGCCTTTGCCGAAGGCCCACAAACCGCCATCAGCCATTACAACCGTGGTAATGCCCTGCTGCAGGCCGGAAAGCCGGATGAAGCCATCGCCGCCTATGATGAAGCCCTGAAGCTGAACCCGGAGATGAAAGAAGCCGCAGCTAACCGCGAGACCGCCGAAAAACTCAAACAGCGACAAGAACAACAAAAAGAGCAGCAACAGAATGGTCAACAGCAGGACGGCCAGCAACAGGACGACCAGCAACAGGACGGTCAGCAACAGGACGGTCAGCAACAGGACGGTCAGCAACAGGACGGTCAGCAGCAGGACGGTCAGCAGCAGGATGGTCAGCAGCAGGATGGTCAGCAGCAGGATGGTCAGCAGCAAGACGGCCAGCAACAGCAGAACGCTCAGCAGCAAGACGGCCAGCAACAGCAGAACGCTCAGCAGCAAGACGGCCAGCAACAGAACGCTCAGCCGCAGGATCAGAGTGAAGACGATGCCTTTGCCCGTCAGCAGGCTGATAAGCTGGCCGAACAGCAGCAGGATGAATCAGCCTCTCAGGCGGTACAGAATCAGGAGCCTGAGACTGACGAAGAGAAACAGGGCATAGCAGCCGCTGACGAAAATCAGACAGCACAGGAAGAGCCGCAGGAAGAATCCGCGCAACAACTGCGCCGCCAGTCTGACCAACCGGAAACAGAAATCAACGGCCTCAGCCGTGAAGAACAGGCCGCCATGCAACAATGGCTGAACCGGGTACCGGACAATCCCGGCAACCTGTTACAGCGCAAATTTTTATACCAGTACCGGCAACAGGCCGATCAGGAAAGTGAGGATGTTTTATGGTGATGCGTGATCTGCTGTTTAGCCGCATTCACTGGCTGCTGGGGTTGCTGCTAGCGTTGCTGCTGGCCACCACTCAGGTGCAGGCTGCTACCTTCAGTGCCAGCGTTGACCGCAAAGAAGTCGCCGAGCGCGATACCTTTAATCTAATGCTGCGCTACAGCGAACAGGTGGGTTTTGGCTCACCGGATTTAACTCCGCTGCAGAGCGATTTTCAGGTGCTGAACCAGCAGCGCTCCAATCAGTTCCGCTCCGTCAACGGCAAGACCGAGTCCTTTACCGAGTGGACCCTGACGCTCACGCCCAAACGCAACGGTAAACTGACCATTCCCCCGATCCGTTTTGAAAATCAGCAGACGCAACCCATTACCATCAACGTGCGCGAGCTGTCAGCGGATGTAAAAGCGCAGATCGCCAAAGAATTTTTCTTCGACACCGAGATCAGCCAGCAGGACAACTATTACGTTCAGGGGCAGATTCTTTACACCGAAAAACTGTATTACAGCGTCAGCCATGAAGACGCCACCCTGTCGGAATTTAAAGTGACCGATGCTCTGGTACAGCCGCTGGGGGATGTGCGCCAGTATACGACCGTTGTTGATGGCCAGCGTCTGGGCGTGTACGAACGGCGCTTTGCGATTTTCCCCGAAGAAAGCGGCGAGCTGGTGATTCCCGGCCAGCGCTTCAGCGCCCGCATCAGCAATCCTTACGACCGCTGGAGCCGTGGCCGTCAGGGCTCTGCGGTCAGCAAGCCGATTACCCTGCAGGTTAAACCCATTCCGCAGGATTATCCGCAGGCGCCCTGGATTCCGGCTGAAAACCTGAGCATCAGCGAAACCTTCAGCACACCGCCACAGCAATGGGTGGCCGGCGAACCGGTTACCCGTACCCTGATCATGACCGCCAAAGGTCTGCCCGGCAGTCAGCTACCGGCCATTGCCCTGCCGGTGGTTGATAATCTGCGTTACTACCCGGATCAGACTCAGCAAAATGAACAAAGCAGCGACGACGGCCTGACCGGAACCTCAGAACAATCCATCGCCCTGGTACCGGGCAGCAGCGGCCGTATTCTGCTGCCGGAAATCCGCATCCCCTGGTGGAACACCAGAAGCGGTACTCTGGAATATGCCGTATTACCGGCCCACAGCATTCAGGTTAAGCCAGCCAAAGGGGCTGTGGCATCATCACAAACAGCCGAGCCTGTAACAAACAACAGCGACGCAGACGCCATGGAGCAGCCTGGCGACAGTGCTGGTATCAGCACCACCGACAACAACGGCTGCGCCGGCGACCTGCTCGTCTGGCAACTTGCTGTGGCTGCTTTGGTGCTGAGTAATGGGCTGTTTTTACTGCTGTGGTGGCATGCACGACGCACGGCACTGACCCGGCCAGCCGTGTCAGACAGTACGCAACGGGATCATCCGCAAAAAACGCTGAAGCAGCACTGGCAGGCATTGAGTAAGGCCTGCCAGCAGGGAGACGCCGCAGCCATGCGCAGCCACCTGCTGGCCTGGGTTAATGCCGGCGGATTAAACAGCAAAGATTTAAGCATCCGCCTGCCACTGGCCAGCCTCAGTCAGTTGGCCGGATTACTGCCGGAGCCCAGATTGCAGGCTGCGCTGGCGGAACTTGATGCCCGGCTCTATTCGCCACAGCAGAATTCCGCCTATAACGGCCAGAACCTGCTGGCATTGTTAAAAGAGCTGCAACGTCAGAGTGGCAAAACAGAGACACAACGCGCCGTACTTTATCCACACTGAAGTAACGGGGATTGCAGAAACAGGCCGGAGGATTCAGTACGGTGCGGCTATTCGCCCGGAAACTGATCCGGCCCGGCGCCAGGAGAGGCAGGCAACTTATTCGCCCCGGCATGGGCTGACTTATCCAGATACATCGCCTGATCAGCGACTTCAATCCAGCTGCTGGCATCGGCAACATCAGGATACCCCACATAAGCCAGACCAATGCTGAAATGTACCGGAAATTCTCCGGTCGGGGTCTGATGACGCAGCACGTTATTACGCAGATTCCGCAATGCCAGCGAGGCATCGCGAACATTGCTCTGCGGCAATACCACCACAAATTCATCACCGGCATAGCGCGCCAGAATATCCGTGGCGCGGATATGCTGACGGATATGCTCAGCCAGGGCCTGTAATGCCTCGTCACCGGCAATATGACCGAAGGTATCGTTAATCTGTTTAAAGTCGTTCAGGTCGATAAACAGCAGCGAGCACGGTGTCTGATAGCGGCGATACAGTTCCAGCTGATGTTCCAGCTCTTCATACAGTGCCTGACGGTTCAGACAACCGGTCAGCGGGTCGGTACGGATTAACAGATTAAGCCGTTCGGTCGCCTGATGTGCCTGCTCCAGGGCATGAGCCATATCCGCTTTGGCTTTAACCTGATCGCTGATGTCCGTTGCCAGACCAATCAGATACTCCAGTTTACCGCTGCTGTTCAGCACCCCTGTCCCGGTGTCGAAGATATAACGCAGGCCCCGCTCCGGATGCTCTACCCGATATTCGATTTCCCAGCGCCCTTGCCGGTGGCGTTCTATTTCAGCGCGCACCCGCGCCCGGTCATCTTCGTAAATCCCTTGCAGAAAGCTGTGCGCATCATCGTACAGGCTGGCACAACTGCGCCCCCAAACCCGCTCATAAGCCGGGTTAACAAACAGCATCTGCTCTATTCCCGGCGTCGACATCCACACCACCGACTGAATGGTTTCGGCAATGGTGCGGAATTTAACCTCAGACTGCTGCAGCAATAACTCAGACTGCTTGCGGTCACTGATGTCTTCGATCACGGAAATAAAATAATCGGGGAAATTCTGCTCATCGCGAATCAGGGTCACCGTAAGGTTCGCCCAGAAATAGCGGCCATCTTCATGACGGTAGCGTTTCTCAATACTGTAAGAGCTATGACTGCTGCTCAGCAGGTCATTCACTTTGCTGACATCCAGTTCAAGATCATCCGGATGAGTAATGTCCTGAAAACAATGTTCCAGTAATTCTTCACTGCTGTAGCCCAGCAGGTCGCACAGGCGGCGGTTCACTCTTAAAAAGCGTCCACCAAGGCTGACACAACAGATCCCCACAGCAGAATGCTCAAACAGTTCATCATACGCCTTGTGCTGTTCGCGCAGCTTACGCTCAGAAATCCACAGCGTACTGGTATCCAGAATGGTCGCGATTGCCATCTGCTCGCCGTCGTAATCCACCAGTGCCAGATGAATCTCGGCATTAATTTTCTGCCCCTGAGCATCGTTGATCCAGATACGGTTATTCATCCGCCGTTCGCCGATGGAGGAGAAAAACAAAGCAATCAGATGCTGATGCTGGCTGCGGATATCTTCAGGTACCAGAATATCCACCGGCTGCCCGACCATCAGTCCGGGGCTGTAACTCAGCAGATGGTGCGCAGCCCGGTTGGCCATACGGATGATGCCTCTGGAATCAACCAGAAGCACCGGATCCGGACTCAGCTCAAACAGGGGGTCGGTAGGTAAAACGCGAAAACGCCGGTGCTGCAACACAATGGCGATAATGATAACAACGGCCAACAACAGCCATGGAAGTACTTCCATGCATACTCCGATACAGAAAACCTATCCTGCCAGGAAAATGCGTACAACCTTACCGCATGGCAACAGTCCGCTCCGGGACTGTCTTTAAGACTAGCAGGAAAGCGTCAGAGCGCCGTCTTTAACAAGCTTTTTATCAATCAGCCACGCTCAGCTCTGCCCTGAGCTGATTGTCCTAAATGAATAACTGGGCGACGGTTGATGGTTTCCTGTCCAAACAGCGTGCGCCAGAACCAGTTACTGTCGAGATCTTCCTGACAGCGCACCAGCTGCTGCTGATACTGTTTTGCCCGGCGCTCGACCTTTCTCGCCACCTGCATCAGCCAGGGTTTTTTCTTATAGGTACCACGCAGATAACCGCCGGCCCCGTCGTGATAGGCCAGGTACAGGCTGTAAGCATCATGCGGGCGAATGCCGGTGCGTTTAATGGTACGGGTGTTGTACCAGCCGATAAAATCGACCGCATCCTCAAAGTCATCACGGTCTGCGCCCCAGTTATTGGTGAGACGCATATACTCTTCCCAGGTCGGGTCGAGTGCCTGAGCATAACCATAGGCCGTCGACGGGCGCGGGCCGGGAATGATCCACAGATACCACTTACGCGGCGGACGGTTATCGTCGATAAACTTTGATTCCTGGTGAATAAACGCCATGGTCACCGACTCCGGTATCCCGTACTTTTTCTTCACCGCCTTAGAAGCGTTATACCAGTCGTAATATTCGTCATAGATTTCGCAGACGTTATTAATATTTTTCGGCTGCGGGGTGGAGCAACCAGCCAGTACCAGCAATACAGCCAGAAGTGAAAAGCGGATACCTGTAAGGGTCATGCCTGTTCCTTATTTTCTGCTCCACAACCCCGCTTCAGGGCTGCATACCGTGTTCATTCAGCAGGGCCAGAAATGCATTCTCATCCAGCACCTCAACATTCAGCGCCTGCGCTTTGGTGAGTTTTGAGCCTGCTTTTTCACCGGCAACCAGAAAATCGGTTTTTGCCGACACACTGCCGGCCACTTTCACACCCAGCTGTTCCAGTAAGGCTTTGGCATCATCACGGCTCATACCACTCTGGGCCAGAGTGCCGGTGATAACGGCGGTTTTACCGCTTAATGGTAAATCGGCATTCTGTTGCGGCTCTTTTTCTTCCCAGTGCACACCGGCACGCTGCAGCTGCTCAATGACCGTGCGGTTATGCTCTTCGGCAAAGAAATTATGCACATGGGCAGCGACCACGGTGCCGACATCAGCAACCTCCAGCAAAGCCTCTGCATCGGCATCCATAATGCGCTGCAGAAAACCAAAATGTGAGGCCAGATTATTGGCCGTGACGGTGCCCACTTCGCGGATACCCAGTGCGTATAAAAAACGCCCCAGCGTGGTTTGCTTCGCCGTATTCAGCGCGTCCAGAATATTCTGTGCCGACTTTTCTGCCATACGCTCAAGGCCTGCCAGCTGCTCCAGGGTTAAATGAAATAAATCATCCACGGAGTCAATTAATCCGGCATCCACCAGCTGATCAATTAATTTATCGCCCAGACCTTCAATATCCAGTGCCTTACGTGAAGCAAAATGTTTAATCGCTTCTTTGCGCTGCGCCGAACACACCAGCCCGCCGGTACAACGGGCAACGGCCTCTCCTTCGACTTTTTCGACCAGCGAATCACACACAGGGCAATTAGCCGGAATCTGAATATCACGGGCATCGGCCGGACGCTTTTCGGCAACCACAGAGACAATTTGCGGAATCACATCACCGGCGCGGCGGATAATCACGGTATCGCCGATTTTTACGCCCAGACGGGCAATTTCATCCATATTATGCAGCGTGGCATTGGAAACGGTGACACCGGCAACATGTACCGGTTTTAACCGCGCCACCGGTGTTACGGCACCGGTTCGGCCAACCTGAAAATCGACACCCAGCAGCTCGGTCATTTCTTCTACCGCCGGGAATTTATAGGCAATGGCCCAGCGCGGCGCGCGGGCAACAAAACCCAGCTGTTCCTGCAGCGCCAGGTCATCGACCTTAAAAACCGTGCCATCAATTTCATACGCCAGACGATGACGTTTTTCTCCCAGTTGCTCAAAAAAAGCCTGGGCTTCTGCCACGCCATTCACGACCCGCATCTCTTCATTAATGCGGATACCCCAGCGTTTTATTCTTTGCAGAATAGCGCTGTGCGTTGCCGGTAAAACCGCATCATCACTGACCACACCAATGCTGTAGGCACAGAATTCCAGCGGACGTTTTGCCGTAATATTCGGGTCGAGCTGACGCAGGGAACCGGCGGCGGCATTACGCGGATTAGCAAAGACTTTTTCATCGTTAGCGCGGGCTTTATCGTTATAGGCTTCAAAGCCCGCCTTCGGCATATACACTTCGCCACGCACTTCCAGGCGCGCAGGAAAATCATCGCCCTGTAAACGCAGAGGAACATTTTTAATGGTGCGCACATTCTGGGTGATGTCTTCGCCGGTCTGGCCATCACCACGGGTAGCAGCACGCACCAGCAAACCCTGCTCGTACAGGATGCTGACGGCCAGACCATCGAGTTTAGGTTCACAGGCCAGAGCAATACTGTCGCTGGTTTTTAAACGTTCCTGCAGACGCTGGTAAAAGGCAGAAAATTCTTCGGCATTCATCGCGTTATCCAGGGATAACATCGGCCGCTCATGGGTAACGCTGACAAATTGGCTGAGGGGTGTTGCACCGACACGCTGGGTCGGGGAATCTGCGCTGATTAATTGCGGATGCTCAGCTTCCAGCTGCTGTAATTCGCGCAATAAACGGTCGTATTCAGCATCCGGAATACTGGGCTCATCCAGCACATAGTAGCGGTGATTATGCAGATTGATTTCGCTGCGCAGCTGCTCAATACGCTGGTTAACACTGGAGGGCACAATGGCGCTGTCAGAAGAAGCAGAGGAGCCCGTTGGCTCCTCTGCAAAAAGATCATTTTGTGTATTCATATTATTTAGCTTGTTTTTTCAGGGCCAGACGCTGACGCCGTTCAAAATCCATAATCTGCTGGCGGTCGTGTTCCATAGTCTGCGGGGTTAATGCACTGCGCGCACCGTCGTACACATCGGCACGTAATTTACGCGCAACGACCAGGGCCATTTCCGACATGGCTTCATAGGCTTCCAGCGGCTTTTTCGCCCCCGGCAGGCTCATAAAGAAACTCAGGCCACGGAAATGCTGCTGCGCCATCGCCGCCGGAACAAAAATGCCGGGCTCATAACTTTGTGCCACCGAGAACTGAATACAGCCTTCACCGTCAGCCTGCTCAAAACGGTGAAAAATATCTTTTTCGCCAAAGCGCAGATCGCAACTGTTAAACAGAAACAGAACATCTTTGCCGGAAAAACCAGCCGGATCACGGGCAATGGCATGAATTTCCAGCACCAGCTCCGGAATACCACGGCTGGCCAGGGATTCGGCATTGGCACCGGCAAAATTGACCGGCTGCAGCGGCAGCTCCGATGGCAGTTTTTCGACTTCCTGTTCAAGATGCGGATCGACAATATGCTCAGGATCTTCAAGCTCTGGCAGATTGTCTTCCTGCGGGTCAGACGCTTTTGCAACGACCGGGGCAGCGCTCACTTCCGCGTCATCGGACACCGGGGTATCTGCTACAGAGCCATTTGCCACCGGTTCCACATCCGCGCTGTCATCTTCGATCTGCGGCTTAATATCGTCATCGCCCAGCTCTTCAACATCCAGCAACACCGGAAACTGCTCATCCAGATTAACCGGACGGGCTTTGGGAATCAGTGGTGATGGCGGAATATCCAGATCTTCGACCGGATGTTCGCTTCTGGCCTGAGCCGCGCTGGCATGAATTTTCTGGTTATGGCCCAGCTGCACGCCGGCATACTCCGGGCTTTTTTCTGCGCTCATATCTTCTGCAGGATTAACTTCTGCTGAGTCCTCAGCAACGGTATTGGCTTCAGCATCAGAATGTTCGGATAAAGACTCAGCCACCGGCGGTTTGGCAACCGGTTTAACAACCACGGCTGATTTCACCACGCGCGCAGGCCCCAGGTCGTCTTCCCAGGGAATAACCGGCTCTTCTTCGGTCGAGAAATTGCCTTCCAGCTCGGTAAATACCGGCTCCTGTGCAGGCTGGCGCGGACGCTCCTGCTCTGCGGCACGCTGCTGCGCGGGACGAAAACCGAGCAGTGCATCATCCTCATCAGCATCCTGCACGGTGCTCTGACCGGCCGCTTTATTAACAACACGAACACCGCCGGGCAACTCCGGGTTATGGCCGTCGTCCGGAAAGCGGAAATCACTGCTGACATCCAGACGCAGAGCTTCAGCACGCGCACGGCGCATGCGGCGGAAGCCATCAATTAATATTGCCACCATCACTAACAATCCGATCAGGATCAGGACGGTTCGCCAACTCCATTCCATAGTTGCCTCAGACTTTCATTCACTGTTTTGCCGCTCCGGAAAAGCGCTCGATGGGACATCAGAACGGCAGGGTTTATTTGGGTTCAAAGTGTTACACAACGATTCACGCGAAAACAGACCCCGGACGGCGCTTTTGGCCTCTTTTTTGCCGTCCACGATTCTGGGGTCTGACTTTCTGCCACAGACCAGCCAAATAGCCGGGGGAGACGATCCGCCAGCCCGATAACCTCAGGCGTCGATCATTTCCGCGGCCTCTTCCACATCCACCGACACCAGACGGGAAACCCCCGGCTCGTGCATGGTGACGCCCATCAACTGAGACGCCATCTCCATGGCAATTTTGTTGTGGGTGATATAAATAAACTGCACCTTCTCCGACATAGCTTTTACCAGACGCGCATAGCGACCAACGTTGGCGTCATCAAGCGGTGCATCCACCTCATCCAGCATACAGAACGGTGCCGGATTCAGCTGGAAGATGGAGAACACCAGCGCGATGGCGGTCAGTGCTTTTTCGCCACCGGACAGCAGATGAATGGTGCTGTTTTTCTTACCCGGCGGGCGCGCCATGATCGCCACCCCGGTGGTCAGCAGATCTTCGTCGGTCAGCTCCAGACAGGCGTGGCCGCCACCAAAGACTTTCGGGAACAGCTCGGCCAGGCCGGCGTTCATCTTGTCGAAAGTTTCCTGGAAGCGGGTGCGGGTTTCACGGTCGATTTTCTGAATCGCGCCTTCAAGCGTGTTCAGGGCTTTTTCCAGATCCTCGTTCTGCGCATCCAGATACACCTTACGCTCGGACTGAATACGGTATTCATCAATCGCCGCAAGGTTAATGGCACCCAACCGCTGGATACGTTCAGCGATGCGCGCCAGCTCTTCCTGCCAGCTGTCGGCATCCGCCTCTTCCGGCATATTGTCGAGCACGTCTTTTAACGTGAGCTTTTCTTCCTGCAGGTTTTCCACCAGCGCCTGACGACGGATATCCAGCGCCTGACATTCCATGCGCACTTTTTCCAGTTCGTTACGCACATCCAGCGCTTTCTTTTCAGCATCGGCGCGGGCCTGCTCCAGCTCACGCAGGCGGGCATCCACCGCTTCCAGCGCATGACGCGCAGCCGACATAATCTGCTCAGCGTTGAGACGACGCTCCAGCAGTTCTTCCATTTCCGCTTTCAGTTCGTCGAGATCGGCGCTGTGATCGCGGTTCTGGTTATCGATAATCTGTTGCTTACGCTCACGCAGGCGCTGCATCTGTGCGGCCAGTCGTTCGATCGCCTGCTGTAAGCCCTGCTCACGGCTCTTCAGGGTCTGCACTTTCAGCTGCAGCTGATGGGCCTTGTCCTGATGCTGACGTGACTCCATGCGCGCCCGCTCCAGCAGTTGCTGTACGCGGTTGCGCTCGGCCTGCAGACGTTCACGCTCATCGGTATCATCGTCGATGGCGCTCATCGCTTCCTGCCAGGTCAGACGCAACTCTTCCAGAGCTTCGCGCTCCAGCGCCTGTAACTGTCTGGCTTCGCTGATATCCTGATTCAGTTTGTCGCTGCGCAGGGCAAACTGCTCGGCACGCGCCTGTTTGCCGGACAACTGGGATTTCAGGGTGATCAGCTTCTGGCTGACCTGCTGCTGTTCACGCTGAGCGGTTTCACGCTGCTGCTCCAGTGAGCGCAGCTTAAGCTGGTCAGCATCCAGATCGGCATCCCACTCTTCGACCTGAATATCCAGTTCTTCAATCTGATCTTCCAGAACCTCAAGTTCCTGCTGGCGGGCCAGTACGCCGCCCTCACCGTCAGCGGCGCGGGCAACACGCAACCAGTTAGGGCCAAGCCAGATACCATCGGCGGTAATAATGGATTCATGGGCGGCCAGATTGCCGCGCGCTGCCAGCGCAGAGGCCAGATCATCGGCCACTTTAACCCCGGCCAGCAGGCCGCTGACGTCCTGACGGCTCTGCACTTTGGCCGCCAGCGTACCGGCAGCACCCGTGTTAACCGCAGCAGCACCCTGTCCCTGTTGCCATAAACTGAGGTGTCCTTCTTTAAAACTGCCGAGCCAGTGCTGTGCCGGATCAAGCTGATCGATCATCACCGCCTGCAGGTAATCGCCCAATACGGTTTCAACCGCCCGCTCCCAGCCGCTTTCAACCTGCAGCTGTTCGGCAAGACGCGGTTTGCGCGCCAGCTGATGGCTTTCCAGCCAGTGGCTGACGGCTTCTGAGCCCTGCCCTAAGGCGGCTTTCTGCAAGGCATCGAGGGTGGCTTTGCGGTTCAGCATCTGCTGTAACTGCGCCTTGCCTTCATCCAGCTGACGGCGTTGCTGTTCCAGCTGTTCACGACCGGTGGTTACCTGCTCCTGCAGACTGTCGAGGCGTTCCTGCTGGCTGTCGGCGGCCAGTTCCTGTTCGCTGACTTCTTCGGCCAGTAGCTGAATTTCTTCCAGCTCCGGGTTGTCTTTCAGCTGCTGCAGTTCCTCTTCCAGACGACGAATCTGCTGGTCGAGACGGGTAAGCTGCTGCTCACTGTTCTGAATGCGGGTCTGTGCCACTTCGGCCTGGCGGGTTGGCTCACTGGCGCGCTGGGTAAAGCTGTCCCAGGCGTCCTGCCAGCGGCTCTGGGCTTCTTCGGCCTCCAGCAGCATGGCGGCGGATTCTTCTTCACCGGCCAGCAGCATTTCCAGCTCCGGCTCCAGCAGCATCAGTTCTTCACCGACGGCTTCGCGCGCCAGCTGGTCTTCTTCCAGCGATTTTTCAGTTTCAAGGATGGCCTTTTCGGCTTCGGCCATATCCTGATCAAGCTGCAGCGCCATCTGCGCCTGATGCTCGAGCTTCTGCTCATGGCGGGCAATGTGAGCACCTACTTCGTAGTATTTGCTCTGCGCGCTGTTAAACAAATCGCCTTTTTCCTGATGCTCCAGACGCAGGCCTTCGATTTCGGCATCGGCGGCACGCTGTTCAGCCATATGGGCTTCGAACTGGGTCTGATGCTCGGCGATTTTCAGCTCGCGAACGCGGTAATCGGCATCCAGCGCCTGCCACTTCAGGGCCTGCAGTTGTGCCTTTTTTTCGCGTTCCTGGGTTTTTAATTCTTTGTATTTTTCTGCCGCCTGGGCCTGACGCTGCAGATGGGATAACTGCCGCTCCAGTTCCTGACGGATATCCTGCAGGCGCTCGAGGTTTTCATGGGTGCGGCGCATGCGGTTTTCGGTTTCGCGGCGGCGCTCTTTGTATTTGGAAATACCGGCCGCTTCTTCCACATACACCCGCAGCTCTTCCGGTTTGGCTTCGATCAGGCGCGAGATCATGCCCTGCTCGATAATGGCGTAGGAGCGCGGACCAAGGCCGGTGCCGAGGAAGATGTCGGTGATGTCTTTACGGCGGCATTTGGTTCCGTTCAGGAAATAGGTCGACTGACCATCGCGGGTCACCTGACGACGCAGACTGACTTCGGCATAACCGGCATATTCACCACGCAGGGTGCCGTCACTGTTATCGAATATCAGATCGACACTGGCTTTGCTGACCGGTTTACGCTCGGACGAACCGTTAAAAATAACGTCGGTCATGGCATCGCCACGCAGGTATTTGGCTGAGCTTTCGCCCATTACCCAGCGCACCGCATCGATGGTGTTGGATTTACCACAACCGTTAGGGCCAACGATGCCGGTCATATTGGTGCTGAACGGCACGGTGGTCGGGTCAACAAAGGATTTAAAGCCCGCCAGTTTGATGGCTTTCAAGCGCATGTTCAGGCCTCCTCAGCCATCGCTGCCAGTACCAGTTCGCGCTGGTGCTGGCCATAGTTCTGTAGTAATCCCGGCAGGGCCCGCAGGTTGCGTTTTAACACGGCATCCATCAAACCGGCAAAAAAGCGCGCGGCGTACTCCGTTTCCTGCGGCGAGCGGCGGATCGCCAGCGCATAGGTGCGATGCAACGCCGGTTGCAAGTCTTCCAGTACTTCCGCCAGATACTGATTACCGGCGATAGCAAATGCCATGCGCATAAGAACAAAACCGGATTCAACAAAGGCGACTTTGTCTTCGCTTTGCTGCAGTTCCTGAATAATCTGCACTTGCGCCAGCAACGGCCGGATATTGTTATCGGTCCAGTTTTCCGCAACCCGCTGTGCCAGCATCGTCAGCAGGTCGATGTACAGATCGTACAGGCTGTTAACGCCCTGTTCGGTCAGCGTGGTCACCACGGCCCCACGGCGCGGCAGAATATCAATCAGATGGCGGCTTTCGAGTATCAGCAGGGCTTCACGCACCGAGCCACGGCTGACTTCCAGCTCACTGACCACACGGGTTTCCTGAATACGCTCACCGGATGTCAGCTGCCCCTGAATAATACGTTGCGCCAGATAGCGGGCAATCTGTTCGGAAAGGCTTTCAGGCGCAGAAAAACTCATGGGGGTCTGTTCCATACTGATAAAAAAACCGGCGGCGATATTAGCACAGAATGCTGCACAACCGGGCTATGCCATAGCGTCTGTAGCGCATTCCTGCGTCCGGTGATGCCCATCCTGCCAACATTGACAACGGATCACCCGAAATGACGCAATTGCCTGTACCACCAACTCCCGCTCCGCTGCAGACTGACCGCAAATGACCAGAGAATAAGACGGATATCACCGCAAGATTGTCCGACAATCCTACAAACAATAACAACAAACCCCATGAGGAGATGTCGATGTCTGAACAAGCACCAGGCTCACGCATGCTGACGTTTAAAAAATACGCCTATCTGCTGGTCGTGGTTCCGCCATTGCTGCTGCCACTGTCGCAATGGCTGTGGCAAAACATCGGTTACGCCAATCTGCTCGCCTTCTTTCCGCTGCTGTTTGTTTACGGCATTGTCCCCATCCTTGACCACATTATTGGCCAGGACCCGGTGAATCCGGATGAAACACGGGAAGTGCCGAAGCTGTCGGAAGAGCGTTTTTACCGCCTGCTGACGCTGCTGTGCCTGCCGATGCAGCTGGCGGTTCTGTTTTATGCCGGACACGTTTTTGTAAGCGCAGAGCTGAACTGGGTCGGACAACTCGGCTGGTTACTTTCTCTCGGCACTGTGGGCGCCATTGTCGCCATTAATGTCGGTCATGAACTGATTCATAAAGACCCCAGACTTGAGCAATGGGCCGGTGGTCTGTTACTGGCCTGCGTTTCTTATGGTGGCTTTAAGGTTGAGCACGTACGCGGCCATCATGTGCATGTTTCAACACCGGCCGATGCTTCTTCTTCACGCTACGGTCAGAGCCTGTATCAGTTTTTGCCCCATGCTTATCTGCACAACTTTCTCAATGCCTGGAAACTGGAAGCCAAACGTCTGCGTCATAAAGGCCACTCGCCGTTCAGCTGGCGTAATGAACTGATCTGGTGGTATGGCTTCAGCCTTTTACTGGCAGCAATATGTGGAGCTTTGTGGGGCTGGATGGGGGTGTTTTTCTTTGCTGCCCAGAGCTTCTTTGCCTTCAGCCTGCTGGAAGTGATCAACTACGTTGAACACTACGGCCTGCACCGCCGCAAGCTGGACAATGGCCGTTACGAGCGTCCGGATATCGAACACTCCTGGAACAGCAACTACCTGCTCACCAATCTGTTCCTGTTCCAGCTGCAGCGTCACTCCGATCACCACGCTTATCCGAAGCGTCGCTATCAGGTACTGCGCCATCACGATGTCAGCCCACAGCTGCCCAGTGGTTACGCCACCATGGTGGTGCTGGCCCTGATTCCGCCACTGTGGTTTAAGGTAATGAACCCCCGCGTTGAAGGTTACTACAAAGGTGAAGAGCATCAGCTGCAAGGCAGCTGACAGACAGCCCCTGAACAGGACACCGGCTCAGTACAACGCCAGACCCGCCGTGGCAACAATGATCAGCAGCATCAGCAGCAGTTGCCACGGCTTTACTTTCTCACCGAACAACCACACGCCCCAGCAGGCCGCACCGATAATGCCGACGCCACGTTTAACGGTTTCAACAATGCCCGGATGAATCTCCGTTACCGCCAGCCACTGGCCGCTGACCGCCAGCACAAACACCAGTAAAGCCAGCGCCATTAATCCCCATGGGCCGGAATAACGCGGCACAGACAAACGATCACGGCGGCGTAATGAATCAACGCTATAGGCCAGCAATAACACCAGACACATGCCGGCACTCTGAATCAGGCCGTGAAAAAAGACCGTGGCCGATGTCAGTGCCACCTTGTCAAAGACAATGCCCGTTCCCCAGCACAGAGCGACGACCAGCATCAGCCCCAAACCCGCACCGGCTTCTTTTGGCCTGAGCAATAAATTCCAGCCCGAATGCAGCAGAAAAATCGCCACGACAATACTCAGCATCGCCAGCAGCTGTAAGCCACTCAGTTGCTCACCCAGCAGCCACAGGCTGAGCAGGGCCGCCACTACCGGTGTAAACGACAGCACCGGCACCAGCAAGGCGATACGGCCGACACTGAGTGCTTTGATATAGCAGACACTGGCCAATGCTGATACCAACAGCGACACCAACCCCGGAAGCCAGTAACCCGCCTCCGGCAGTGACGCCCCCTGAGACAACCACAACAACAGATACAGCGGAGTAACGCCGGCACTGAGCCAGATAGCCAGAGTCAGCGGCTGTGCATGAGCCGTCAGTTTTTTGCGCGCCAGATCGAACAGTGACCAGGCCAGCGCAGATAACAACATAAACGACATAGCAGTCCCGGTGATGATAAATAAAACCATCTTACGTGTTCACCGGACCGACGTCAGCGTCCTGCTGAAAATGAATCAGGACGATGCACCCTGTTTTTTTATTGCGCAAAAAAGGGGCAATAAAAAAAGATAACAACCCGGCCAGACGCTGAAAACCCGGATAAATGCCAGCGGGCAGCAAAAAAATAAAACTGGCACAGCTCCTGCTGAACATATTGCATTCCACATCAACGGCGATATGGAACACAACCTGAATTTCCGGATAACGGCGTCCACTCCGCTTGCATACTGCAGCCGGATGGGTCGCCGTTTTTTATTTCCGGACAGCTGTTGAGCAATTTCTTAAACGTTAATGAGGTAATGCTATGTCCTATCTGATGCCTGCCGAGTTTGCCACCAAGATGGTAGATGCCGGTGAAGCTAAAATTTATATGTCGACCCGCGATACCCTGGTACGCGCTTTTATGGCCGGTGCCATTCTCGCTCTGGCGGCGGTTTTTGCCGTCAGCGTTGCCGTGGCAACCGGTTCACATCTGATTGGTTCCATTCTGTTTCCCGTTGGTTTCTGCATGCTTTATCTGATGGGCTTTGATCTGCTCACCGGTGTATTTATGCTGACGCCTCTGGCCTGGCTGGATCGTCGCCCCGGTGTTACCTGGGGGCAGATTCTGCGTAACTGGGGACTGGTTTTTCTCGGTAATTTCGGTGGCGCGTTAACCGTCGCCTTTTTAATGTCCTTTATTTTTACCTACGGCTACAACACCGATGGCGGTGCTATTGCTGAAAAAGTCGCTCATATTGGTGAAGCCCGCACCCTGGGCTATGCCGAATACGGTGCTGCCGGCTGGTTCACCATTTTTATCCGCGGCATGCTGTGTAACTGGATGGTTTCTATGGGTGTTGTCGGCGCCATGATTTCCACTAATGTCAGCGGTAAAGTGATCGCCATGTGGATGCCGATTATGCTGTTCTTTTTTATGGGCTTTGAACATTCCGTTGTAAATATGTTTCTGTTTCCGTTTGGCCTGATTATGGGCGGTGAATTTTCGGTAATGGATTATTTTATCTGGAATGAAATTCCAACCGCATTGGGTAACCTGGTGGGTGGTCTGGCCTTTACCGGTTTAACCCTGTACGCCACCCACGTCCGTACTGCGAAAAAACGTGCGCTGATGTCAGCACCGACCCAGACTCAGCCACAGATGTAAATTCTGGGCTTTATAAAGCTCAGGTCATAAACACCAGCCATAAACCCTGGCCATAAACCCTGGCAATGCTTGCCGGGGTTTTATGGCTGACAGCCTGCAGCGATGATTTATGTCCTCTCTCCGTATTCAGCTTGGCCAGTATTCCTGCGCCGGACGCAAAGCCGTTAATCAGGATTTTCACGGCGCCTGCCTTGCCGATAATCTGCAGAAAGAACGCAAAGGCATTGCCATTGCCCTGGCGGACGGCATCAGCAGCAGTAACGTCAGCCAGATTGCCAGCGCCGCTGCCGTTAAAAGTTTTCTTGAAGATTATTACTGCACACCCGATGTCTGGAGTGTGCGTAAATCGGCGCAGCGGGTTATTCAGGCCAGTAATTCCTGGCTTTACAGTCAGACGCGGCGCAGTCAGTACGCCTGGGAGCGGGATAAAGGCTATATCTGCACTTTTTCGGCGCTGATTCTGAAATCCACTCAGGCGCATATTTTTCATTGCGGTGACTGCCGCGTTTATCATCTGCAGGGACACTCGCTGGAGCAATTAACCCAGGATCACCGGGTACAGATTTCTGCCGAACAAAGCTATTTAGCCCGCGCGCTGGGCATGGATCAGCAGCTGGATATTGATTACCACAACATGCCACTGACTGCCGGCGATGTTTTTATTCTCGCCACCGATGGCCTGTATGAGTTTGTCAGCCACGGACAAATCACAGCAGCCATTACAAAGGCACTGAAAATTCACAGCGACAACAGTCTCGAACTCTGTGCACAACAACTTGCTGAACTGGCTCTGAGTCAGGGCAGCGACGACAATATCAGCATTCAGCTGGCTTATATTGCCTCTCTGCCCGATACCAACATTAATGAATGGCAGCAGCAATTACAGCAGCTGACGTTACCGCCGGCACTGGAGGAAGGTGCGGAATTCGATGGTTTTACCCTGCTACGCCGTTTGCATATCAGTGGCCGCAGTCATGTGTATCTGGCCCGCGATCAGGACAGTGGTGAAAAAGTCGTTTTAAAATTTCCGGCCTCAGATATTCAGGCCGACAGCGCCAGCCTTGAGCGTTTTCTGCTGGAAGACTGGATTGCCCGGCGCATCCACAGTCCCTGCGTATTGGCAGCGGCACAGAACAACCGGCCAAAGCAGTATTTATACAACGCCACGGAATGGATTGAAGGCCAGACACTGCGCCAGTGGATGCTGGATAACCCAAAGCCCGGTTTAATTAAAGTACGGGATATCGTCGCCCAGATAGCAAAAGGCTTAAGGGCTTTTCACCGGCTGGAAATGCTGCATCAGGATTTAAAGCCCGACAATATTATGATTGATGCTAACGGTTGCATAAAAATCATCGATTTTGGTGCCGTGCAGGTCGCAGGTCTGGCAGAAACGCATCAGCCTCCGGCGGAAAATCCTTTTCCGGGCACCGTGCAATATATGGCGCCGGAGTATTTCTGCGGCGGTTATACCGGCACGCATTCCGATCTGTTTTCTCTCGCCGTCATCACCTATCAGATGCTCAGCGGCGGCGAACTGCCCTATGGCCTGAATGTGGTCAAAGCACGAACGGTCAGTGCCCAGCGACGTCTGCAATACCGCCCGCTGGCCATATCTGACCGTAACATACCACCGTGGATCGACACTGCTCTGGCAAAAGCATTGCAGCCTCTGCCACATAAACGCAGTGCGGAGTTATCGGAGTTTATTTTTAATCTTAATCAGCCCGCTGAGGATTATTTGCGTCAGCAGAAGCCACCGTTAATGGAGCGCGATCCTCTGCTGTTCTGGCAATCAACCACCGCCATACTGCTGCTGACGGTGGTCTGGCTGAGCTGGAAACTGCTGCAATAGCCCGCAATCTGCTGCTGACGGTGGTCTGGCTGAGCTGGAAACTGCTGCAATAGCCCGCAATTATTTCAGTTCTGCCAGCGCTCAGGAGCATAGGAAAATACCGGCAGCGACCAGCGCCAGCGAATCGCTGCCAGACGCATGGCCAGACCAGCGGAGAAAGCCGCCAGCATGGTGACGCTTTCGTTCACACCAAAATGCAGCAAGGTTAAATACAGCAGCGCGACCAGCAGCGACACACTGGCGTATAACTCGTGACACAACACCTGCGGCGTCTGATTACAGAGAATATCGCGCAGAATACCGCCAAAAATACCGGTAATAATGCCAGCCATCACCACCACCGGCAGACTGTAATCCAGCTTCAGCGCAACATTGCAGCCGATAATGGTAAAGGCCACTAAGCCCATGGCATCAAGAATTAAAAACAAACGCTGCAAACGATGCATAAAGCGCGCAACCACCATGGTCAGCAAACCGGCAGATACCGTGAGAAAAATATAAGGGGGATGCTGTGTCCAGGTTACCGGGAAATTACCCAGCAGGACATCACGCACAGTGCCACCACCCAGCGCCGTTAAAAAGGCGATTAAGGCAACACCAAACATATCCATATTACGACGACCGGCGGCGAGCGCTCCGGACATGGCTTCAGCGGTAATAGCAATTAAATAGACAGTGGTCAGCACACAGAACTCCTGCGTAACCTGTGCCCCTCCCCCTGTCCTGTGTACCTGAGAGTTTAACCGTACGGAATGGTCCGCCGGCTTGCTCCTTCGGTGGACTGCATCAGGTGCAGCCTCTCTCCAGATGGCCTATCAATGAACCCGCAGTCCGGTAGCCTGAGCGTTTATGGGAGTTTGCGCCTTCGGCGGGTGTACGGCTGAATGCCAGCTTAGTGACAAATAACACACCACTCTCCTGCGGGGTCGCCATTGTAGACAATCGGGCCACAGAACACCAGATGCTGAACGAGTGATCAGTTTTATATCCCCGCCCTCCTGAATCGCAGGCACAAAAAAACCGGCCGAAGCCGGTTTTTCATGTAACTACCTGACCGTAGTCAGGTGCTGTGTGCGCTGGTAAGACAAGGCGAAAGTGGTTGAGGAAACGGAGTGTAGTTACCTACACGAGGCAGATTTTTGCTCCTGCAAAATCTGCATTTCCGCCATCCATGGCGGTCATATTCCGAAACCCTGCAGGCACAAAAAAACCGGCCGAAGCCGGTTTTTTACGTATCACTCAGCGGATACGAACGTAACGAGCGATAGCTGACCGAGGCGAAGACCATTGAGCAAGCGGAGTGTAGTAGTCCTACATGAGCATTGCGAAATGGTCTTCAACAAAGGTCAGCTGAGCGCAGTAGTTCGTTACATTCTTTCCCAAACGGTCGCGATACCCTGGCCTAAACCAATACACATGGTAGACACACCGTACTTACCACCTTCCTGCTCAAGCACGTTGATCAGAGTGGTAGAGATACGCGCACCGGAACAACCCAGCGGGTGACCCAGAGCGATGGCACCGCCATGAATATTTACACGGCTGTCAGCGATTTCGGTCAGTTTCAGATCCTTGATGCAAGGCAGAGACTGAGCACCGAAAGCTTCGTTCAGCTCCCAGTAATCGATATCGGTAACGTCCAGACCAGCGCGCTTCAGTGCCTTTTTGGTCGCAGGAACCGGGCCGTAACCCATGATCGCTGCATCAACACCGGCAACCGCCATACCAATGATACGGGCACGTGGCTTGAGGCCCAGTTCCATTGCTTTCTCGTAGCTCATCAGCAGCATGGCTGATGCACCATCGGTGATCTGAGAAGAAGTACCGGCAGTTACGGTACCGCTCTTAGGATCGAAAGCAGGACGCAGGTTACCCAGGCTTTCAACAGTGGTTTCCGGACGGATAGTTTCGTCTTCGGTTACCAGAATCTGTTTGCCTTCAGCATCGTGGCCGTACATCGGAACGATTTCGTTCTTGAACTTGCCTTCCAGAGTCGCTTTGTGAGCCAGACGGTGAGAACGCGCGGCGAACTCATCCTGCTGCTGACGGGTAATACCGTGCATTTTGCCCAGCATTTCCGCAGTCAGACCCATCATGTTGGATGCTTTAGCGAAGTGCTTTGAAGACTCAGGGTTGTGGTCAAAACCGTGCTGCATGTTCACGTGACCCATGTGTTCAACACCACCAACAACGAATACATCGCCGTTACCGGTCTGAATGGCCTGAGCCGCAGTGTGGATAGCAGACATTGCAGAACCACACAGACGGTTAACAGTCTGAGCACCCGCTTCTTTAGGCACAACAGTCAGCAGACCGATCTGACGTGCAACGTTGAAGCCCTGTTCCAGAGTCTGGTTTACACAGCCCCAGATAACGTCTTCAACCAGAGCAGGGTTAACGCCCGGGTTACGTTCGAACAATGCGTTGATCAGATTTGCAGAAATGGTTTCCGCACGTACGTTGCGGAATACGCCACCTTTGGAACGACCCATAGGTGAGCGCACTGCATCAACAACAACAACGTCTTTTGGATTGTAAGACATGGTTTAAATCTCCTAGTGCGCCTATTAACCGAAGTAGCTTTCGCCGTTCGCAGCCATTTCACGCATACGAGCGGTTGGTTTGTACAGATTGCCCAGGTCGGCGTACTTGTCACACAGAGCAACAAACTCAGCCATACCAACGGAATCCATGTAACGGCACGCACCACCACGGAATGGAGGGAAACCAATACCGAAGATCAGACCCATATCGGCTTCTGCCGGAGTATCAACGATACCTTCTTCCAGACAGCGGGCGATCTCGATGCACATTGGGATCATGCAGCGTGCGATGATGTCTTCAGCTTCGAAGTCTTTCGCTTCAGCAACCACTGGCTTGATCAGATCGTAAGTAGTCTGATCAACAACTTTCTTCGGCTTGCCTTTCTTATCGGTTTCGTAAACGTAGAAACCTTTACCGTTCTTCTGGCCGTAACGTTCGTTTTCGAACATCACTTCCATAGAGGTTTTGAAGTCAGCCTTCATACGATCCGGGAAGCCTTCCGCCATTACTTCGTTGGCGTGAACACCGGTATCGATACCAACAACGTCCAGCAGGTATGCAGGACCCATTGGGAAACCGAATTTCTCCATTACTTTGTCGACTTTCTGGAAGTCAGCACCGTCGCGGACCAGGCCAGCGAAACCAGCGAAGTAAGGGAACAGTACACGGTTAACCAGGAAGCCCGGGCAATCGTTTACAACGATCGGGGTTTTACCCATTTTCTTCGCGTAAGCAACCACAGTGGCCACAGCTTCAGGAGAAGTCTTGGCACCACGGATAACTTCAACCAGTGGCATCATGTGCACAGGGTTAAAGAAGTGCATACCCAGGAAGTTTTCAGGACGCTTCAGGTCAGCAGCCAGCAGGTCGATAGAAATGGTAGAAGTGTTAGACGTGATGATCGCATCTTCGCGAACTTTGTCTTCCAGCTCAGCCAGAACCATTTTCTTGACTTTAGGGTTTTCAACAACCGCTTCAACCACAGTGTCGACATCGCCGAATTCTGCATAAGACAGAGTAGGACGGATGCGGTTCAGGGTTTCACCCATCTGCAGAGGCTTCATTTTCTTACGCTCTACGCGCTTGGCCAGCAGCTTGTTCGCTTCGTTCAGGCCCAGCTCGATACCCGCTTCATTGATGTCTTTCATCATGATCGGGGTGCCTTTCAGCGCAGACTGGAAGGCAATACCGCCACCCATGATGCCAGCGCCCAGCACAGCAGCTTTATTGGTTGGCTTAGCAGCTTTGTCGAATTCTTTTGCTTTCTTCTTCAGCAGCTGGTCGTTCATGAACAGACCGATCAGAGCGTTGCTTTCAGAAGTTTTTGCCAGTTGTGCAAAGCCTTTGGCTTCCACTTCCAGTGCTTTATCACGACCCATATTGGCCGCTTTCTGCATGGATTTGATGGCAACGATTGGCGCTGGGTACTGACCTTTGGTCTGACCAGCAACGAAACCTTTAGCGGTTTCGAAAACCATCATCTGTTCCATCGTGTTCAGCTTCAGCTTGGAAGTTTTTTCTTCACGACGGGCCTGCCAGTTGATTTCGCCAGCGATGGCGGCTTTCAGCATGGCAACAGACTGTTCTTTCAGTTTGTCAGCAGCAACAACGGCATCAACTGCGCCGTCTTTCAGTGCTTTCTCAGGCTTGTTCTCAGCGCCCATGCAGATCCATTCGATCGCATTGTCAGCACCGATAACACGTGGCAGACGGACAGTACCGCCAAAACCAGGCATCAGACCCAGTTTAACTTCTGGCAGACCGATCTTGGCCTTGTCAGACATAACGCGCAGGTCGGTAGACAGACACATTTCGAAGCCGCCACCCAGAGCGATGCCATTAATAGCAGTCAGGGTAGGAACGGACAGATCTTCGATAGCGCAGAAGATTTTGTTGGCTTCGAGGCCCCAGGCCACGATTTCTTCTTCGCTTTGCTTGAAGGCTTCACCGAATTCGGTGATATCCGCGCCGACGATAAATACGTCTTTACCAGATGTAACTAAAACGCCTTTAACGTCGCTGTTGCCTTGAATCGCTTCAACTGCTGCCTTCAGGTCTTCCAAAGTAACGCGGTTAAACTTGTTAACAGAGTCGCCTTGCAGATCGAATTTCAATTCGGCGATGCCGTCTTCGATCAAATTTACCGTGATGGCTTTACCTTCGTAAATCATCAACTGATCTCCACATGGTGGTTAGCTATTGACTGATCTGCCCGGAGGCGAATCAGCATTCTGCCTGTTGGTGAAACAACGCCCGCTGATGTTCATAAAACGAACAATTCATACGAGCGTTTGAATCTGAGTGGCACACATTCGGGGAAAGCGGTTGGAAAGTCAATAGAGAAGCAGGAATTGACGGGCATGCTGCTTATTTTCTGCACAAACCACGATCCTGAACGGCGCTATTTTAGCAGGTAAAGGGTCATTCGTGTTGAAAGACGATCACCTGACAGGTGGAAGTTATTCTGCCGGGCAGGAACCCGGTCACGGGTACGAGACCACAGACAACCACCGCCCTATCCTGGCGCATTAAGCTACTTTTTGTTCATTTTTGTTACAGTTTGTAATGTCCTATAGGGATAAAATGGCCTATCTCATACACTCCTTGCGGAAAGGATGTAATTCTTTCACGACAACTATCTAAAACAAAAAGAAGAAAACATGATGCGTCTAGCCTTCAACACCGCACGACTGGTGGTTCTGTTGTTACTGAGCCAGGCCGCACTCGCGACCCCACAGCAATTACTGACCGATTTACAACATATGCGCCTTGCCGCAACCAACGCCGTCACCAACTTTTATATGTTTTCTGGTTTGGATGCCGACAGTAAATACGAGCGCCGTATTGATCAGAGCATGAAGAAATTCAATGACAGCCTGACCAGTGCCCGCCAGCTGGCTTCCATCAACGGCATGGGCGACAGTGTTGCCAGCATTGATGCCGACTGGAAGAAGCTGTCTGAGCTGATGATGATTAACCGCAACGACATGCTGAAGCAGGGCTATCCCAACGTCCGTCTGGTCGATGAAATGGGCCGTAAGAGCATGGAAATTGTGAATAAGGCATCGGATGCCTACAGCAAGCTGGAACAAAGCAGTGGCATTAAGCCCAGCCCAATCGTGCAGAAAGCCCGCGATCTTGCCTTACTGATGGAAGAAATCACCTCCCAGTATGCCGCCCGCGGTACGACCAACCTGGGCCAGGTATTTATGGGCAACTACTCCCGCACCCTGACCGAAATGGCCGAAGATTTTCAGCAACAGCTGACTGAGCTGGAAGGCATGATCAAATCACAGAAGACCGAAGTGCTGATGGGCAGTGTTAAAAGCAAATGGCGCTTTATGGAAGAGCGCATCAAGAATTACAACGAGAACACCGTACCGTTTCTGGTTGTCAGCTATAACGACCGTATCATTGAGCATCTGGAAGAGCTGGAGTCGATGTTCCAGTAAGCGTTGCCGATAGCGGCTACACGCCATATAAAAAGCCCGCTCAGTGCGGGCTTTTTATTGTGCCGAATCGCTTAAAAAAGCGCTTAAAAAAACGCTTCCATAAAATGCTGATAGGCTGCAGCACTGGCCGTTTTGTTTTCAGCCGCCATCAGCGTCACGCGGTTGTCGTACACCTCCAGCATCAGCAGGTTATCCTGCAGCTGTGGCAACATACGGCTGATCAGTTCAGCATCGGCCGCACTGCCATGGTTATGCCAGCTCAGCCCTTCGGGCAAGCCTTCATTGTCCCAGCCCGCCTGACCCACGACACGGAATTTAAGATCCCCGCCCTGCTGCTTACCGCGCCGTAACAGCGTATAGCTGGTACCGGGGATGTCATCGCGGATACCGGTTTTGGCTGCGTCCGGTTTAAAGGTAAAGCTGCGTACCTGCAAACCACTGCGGATGGCTTCAAAACGCAAGGCCGCCAGACGGGTATCGCGTGGGCTGGGTTTCAGCCAGATGATGGAGCCAAACAGAGACAGGGCTACGGCCACCACAATCAGCCAGATCATAAGGTCATTTCCTCCAGCTCCAGCCAGCGTTCTTCCAGAGCTTCGAGCGCTGCTTCGGCATCTGCCAGCTGGGCCAGCACGGCCTGAACCTGTGCAGCGTCACCACTGTAAAAATTGCCATCAGCAGTCTGAGCAGCCAGCGCATCGCGCTTCGTTTCCGCTGCGGCAATCTGTTCAGGCAGCAGATCCAGTTCGCGTTGCAGTTTGTACGACAGCTTTTTCTTTGGCTCTGCCGGCGCGATAGCTGAGGCCGGCTCATCTTTTTTAACGGCTTTTTCACTGGCGCCAGCTGGTGCGCTGCTGGCCTGTGTGGCGCGGGCTTTCATCCGTTCCTGCCAGTCGGAGTAACCACCAACCTGCTCGTCGATCACGCCGTTTTCACCGAACACCCACAACTGCGTAACCACGTTATCGATAAAGGCCCGGTCATGGCTGACCAGCAGCAGCGTGGCCTTATATTCCATCAGACGCTCTTCCAGAAGCTCCAGAGTTTCCACGTCCAGATCGTTGGTCGGCTCATCCATCACCAGCAGGTTGCAGGGTTTCAGGAATAACTTGGCCAACAGCACGCGGTTACGCTCCCCACCGGACAAAGCTTTAACCGGCGTACGTGCCCGCGCCGGGGCAAACAGAAAGTCGCCCAGGTAACCAATGATATGACGGCTTTGGCCATTCACTTCGACCTGATCCTTACCATCGGCGACGTTATCGGCAATGGATTTTTCTTCGTCCAGCTGATGGCGGGCCTGATCAAAATAAGCAACTTCAAGTCTGGTACCACATTTAATGGTGCCCGACTGCGGCTCAAGCTTGCCCAGCAATAATTTCAGCAGCGTACTCTTACCCACGCCGTTGGGGCCAATCAGGCCGATGCGGTCACCGCGCATCACTGTGGTGGAGAAATCGTTCACCTGCATCACATCTTTCCAGGCGTAGGTCAGATGTTCGATTTCAAATACCTGCTTACCGGAAGATTCCGCAGCATTCATGCTGATATTGGCACTGCCCTGCACTTCACGGCGGGCCTTGCGCTCTTTGCGCATTTCTTTTAACCGCTCAACCCGGCCTTCATTACGGGTACGACGCGCTTTAACGCCCTGGCGAATCCACTTTTCTTCTTCGCTCAGGCGCTTATCGAATAAGGCGTTCTGGGTGGCTTCGTCTTCCAGGCGTTTCTCGCGGTATTCAACAAAGCTCAGGTAGTCGCCCTGCCACTGATACAGGTGGCCACGATCAAGTTCAACAATACGGGTCGCCAGATTCTGTACAAAAGCCCGGTCGTGACTGATAAAGACCAGTGCGCCGTTGAACTGCTTCAGCTGCTCTTCCAGCCATTCGATGGTGGCCACGTCCATATGGTTGGTTGGCTCGTCGAGGATCAGCAGATCCGGCTCGACAACTAAAGCCCGGGCCAGCATCACCCGGCGCTGCCAACCACCAGACAGTTCAGAAAACATCGACTCGCCGGGCAGATTCAGCTTCTGGATAATGGCTTCCACTTTCTGTTGCCAGCGCCAGCCATCGGCGGCTTCGATACGGGTTTGCAGCTGCTCCAGTTTTTTCAGGTCAGCATCCGCGCCTTTAGCGCTTTCATCATGGTACTGGGCTATTGCCAGACCAACATCCCCCAGCCCTTCGGCAATTACATCGTAGACCGGCGTATGTGTGGTCTGCGGCAGTTCCTGCTGCAGGGCGCTGACACGCAGCAGATCGCGGTATTCCACCCGGCCATCATCCGGCTGTACCTGACGGTTAAGAATTTTCAGCAGCGTCGATTTACCTTCGCCATTGCGGCCAACCACACACAGACGCTCGCCGCTCTGAATATCAAGATCGACCTTATCGAGCAGAACGTGATCGCCAAACGCCAGCTCAGCCTGTTTCAAACGCACTAATACCATGGAGCCTTAACCTTACCGCCGGAGAAAAGGCCGACAGTATACAGAGGAAGCGCCATCACCGCGCGGCCAGAACCCGGTCCAATGGAAAAGCAACGTTTGTCCCAGATAAAAGACAGTCTGTTTTAAATGGATTTGCAAAAAAGGCTATTGCATCTGCTATCGGCAACCGTTAAACAGCTCCGTTGCCCTTTGTGCATTTCGTTCTCATAACCGGTACATAATAATGACAATACATCTGAATCAGGGACATATTGCCGCTCTGATCATCGCCCTGGCTTTTTTCATCTGGATGGGAGCCGGCTCCTTGTCCGACGACGCCCCATTTGAAAATCCACGCCCACTGGTGATGGACAGTGGCCTGACACGTGTTCAGGTTGAGCGGATGAAAGGTGAGCTGGTTAATCGCGACATCACTATTTCTGCTCATACGGCTGCCAACCGCCGGGTTGAACTGAAATCAGAAATCCGCGGCAAAGTGATTGCTATCCATAAAGACAAAGGTGCCGCTGTTAAAGAAGGTGAGCTGCTGCTGGAACTGGATGCCCGCGACTGGCCGGCACGGGTAAAACAGGCGGAAGCCAATCTGCAACAACGCCAGCTGGAAGCCCGCAGCGCCCGCCAGCTGAGTGAACGCGGCCTGGCCAACGAATCACAGCTGGCACAGGCTGCCACTGCGCTGGCCAATGCCGAAGCTGAGCTGACCAACGCCCGTATTCAGCTCAATGCCACCAAAATCCGCGCCCCTTTTACCGGTATTGTTGACCAGCGCATGGTTGAGATCGGCGATTTCGTCAAAGACAGCTCTCCTTTGCTGACCGTGCTCGATTTCACTCCATTTCTGGTAAAAGGCCAGGTGTCCGAACGCGACGCCGCCGACATTAATATCGGCGACACCGGTTTTGCTGAGCTGATCAATGGCGACCGCGTCGATGGCCGTGTCCGCTTTATCGCGGCCGAAGCCGATGCCAAAACCCGCACTTTCCCGCTGGAGCTGGAAATCAGTAATCCGGGCGGCAGTATGACCAGCGGCCTGACCGCCAAGCTGCATATTCCGCAACCAGCGACCTACGCCTACTTTATCTCTCCGGCATTGCTGATTCTGGACGATGAAGGCCAGCTGGGGCTGAAAGGTATTGATGAGCAAAACCGCGTGGTATTCCGCGGCGTTAATCTTTTAAAAGCCGATAACAAAGGCATCTGGGTTTACGGTCTGGGCTCTGAGGCCAACATCATCACCGTTGGTCAGGGCTTTGTGGAATACGGTCAGCAGGTTGAGCCCGTCTATATGCAAGACACCGAAATCAGTGCCCAGCCGGAAGCGCCCAAAGACGACGCTGACGCCACTGCCTTAAGTGCGGGGTAAGGTATGAATTCGCTGATTGATGCATCCCTGCAGCGTTCACGCACGGTACTGATGCTGTTTTGCCTGATTGCGTTGGTGGGTATTGCCACGCTGATCACGATTCCGAAAGAAAGTAACCCGGATATTACCGTTCCTTTTGTTTATGTCTCGGTGGTGCACGATGGGATCGCCCCCGAAGACGCCGACGCCCTGATTTACAAGCCGCTGGAAAAGGAGCTGCGCTCCCTCGACGGGCTGAAAGAAATGGTGTCTACCGCCACCAGTGGTCATCTGTCGATCACGCTGGAGTTTTACACCGACGTAAATATTGATCAGGCCCTGCTCGATGTCCGCCAGAAAGTGGATGACGCCAAAGGTGAGTTGCCCACCGACAGCAAAGAACCCAAGGTAAAAGAAATCAACGTCGCCCTGTTTCCGGTGATGGTGGTGACCCTGTCCGGTGAAGTGAATGAGTCTGCACTCTATGCCGTGGCCGAAGATCTGCAGGATCGTCTCGAAGCCCTGCCCGGCGTACTCGAAGCCACGATTCAGGGTAAGCGTGACGAAATCGCCGAGATCATCGTCGACCCGGCGCGCATGGATAACTACAACCTGTCGTTTAACGACCTGGCCCGGTTGGTTGGCAATAACAACCAGCTGGTCGCCAGCGAGGATCTGGACACCGGCGCCGGACGTTTTGGCGTCAAGGTGCCCGGCCTGATTGAAAATATTCCCGACATTCTCAAACTACCGGTCAAAGCCGATGGCGATACCGTGGTGCTGTTTCAGGATATTGCGGTGGGCCGCCTGGCCTACAAAGACCGTAAAAATGCCGCCCGGGTAAATGGCAAACCCGCCGTCACGCTGGAGATCAAAAAGCGCATCGGCTCCAACATCATCGACACCCTTGATCAGGTAAAAGGCATCATTAATGAAGTGAAGCCCTACTGGCCGGCTGGTATTGATGTGGGTGTAACCCAGGACGAATCGGTACAGATCAAAGACATGCTCAACGATCTGTTCAATAACGTTCTGGTAGCAACATTACTGGTGATGATCCTGGTGCTCGGCAGTCTGGGTCTGCGCAGTTCGCTGATGGTCGGCATGGCCATTCCCGGTGCTTTTCTGATGGCGCTGATTGTGCTCAGCATGATGGGCTACACCCTGAATATGGTGGTGCTGTTCTCGCTGATTCTGTCCGTCGGCATGCTGGTTGACGGCGCCATCGTTGTGACCGAGTTTGCCGACCGGCGCCTGGCCGAAGGCGCGACCAAACTGCAGGCTTACAGCGAAGCGGCCAAGCGCATGGCCTGGCCAATTATCGCCTCGACAGCCACGACCCTGGCAGTCTTTCTGCCGCTGCTGTTCTGGCCCGGCACCACCGGCGAATTTATGAAATTCCTGCCGCTCACCCTGCTTTACACCCTCACCGCTTCGCTGATTATGGCGTTGATTGTGGTGCCGACCATTGGCGCTGTTATGGGAAAGGATGGTCATCATAACAACGGTGCCCTGAGCGCCATCGAAGCCGCCGAACAAGGCCGCTTCGACGAGCTGAAAGGCTTTACCGGCGGTTATATTCGCCTGCTGTCGAAAGCTCTGAAACACCCGCTGCAGGTGCTGGGTATGGCGATTGCGGCCCTGATTGGCTCCTTCGTGCTGTATGGCTCACTGGGACACGGCGTCGAGTTTTTCCCCGATGTGGATGCCGATATCGGCCTGGTCGATGTCCGTGCGCGCGGCAACCTGTCGCTGCTTGAGCGTGAAGAACTGGTACAGCAGGTGGAAAAACGCATTTTCGATATGGCCGAAATTCAGTCGCTGTATACCGCCACCTTTGTCAAAGCGCCTTCGGATTCCGCTGCCGATGTGATTGGCCGCATTCAGATCGAACTGGTGAACTGGGAGCATCGCCGCTCCGCCAACCAGATTCTGGCCGACATTGAACACCGCACCGCCGATATTGCCGGCATCATTATTGAAACGCAGAAAAAAGAAGGTGGCCCGGCTGCCGGCGCCGATATCCAGCTGCAGTTTACCGCCGCCAGCAATGAAGCCATGGTGCCTCTGCTGGAAGAAGTAAAAGCCATCTTTAATGCAGACCCGGAACTGAAAGACGTGCGCGACGACCGGCCGCTGGAAGGCATTGAATGGCAACTGCAGATTGACCGCGAAGAGGCCACCCGCTACGGCACGGATATCGCCAGCACCGGCGCCATGATCCGCATGATTACCGGCGGCCAGAAAGTCGGCACCTTCCAGCCGGATTTCAGTGATGACGAAGTTGAGATTCTGCTGCGCTATCCGCTGCAGACCCGCAGCATTGATCAGTTTGAAGCCTTTAATATCAGCACGCCTTATGGCCTGGTGCCGGTCAGCAACTTTATGCAGCGTAACGCCGTGCCGAAATCGGGCGATATTGTGCGTATTGATGGTAAGCGCCGCTATCGCTTAACCGCCAACGTCACCGAAGGCGTGAACGCAACGGAAAAGATCCAGCAGCTCAGTGAAAAAATCAAAGACCTCGACTGGCGTGGTGCCGGTGTCGAGCCCCGCTTCCGTGGCGACTTTGAGCAAATGGGCGAAACCGGTGCCTTCCTCGGCAAGGCCTTCGGAATTGCCCTGTTCCTGATGGCTACCATTCTGGTGACTCAGTTCAACAGCTTCTATCAGGCCGGTCTGATTATGAGTGCCATCATTCTGTCCATTGTTGGTGTACTGATTGGTCTGATGATCCGCGGTGAGCCATTTGGCATTGTGATGAGCGGCGTCGGTGTAATTGCCCTGGCCGGTATTGTGGTGAACAACAATATCGTTCTGATCGACACCTACAACGTGCTTATACGTCAGGGACTCGACCCGGTTGATGCCGCTCTGCGTACCGGTGCCCAGCGCCTGCGTCCGGTATTACTGACGGCGGTTACCACCGTTATTGGTCTACTGCCGATGGTGATGCAGTGGAATATCGACCTGCTCAACCAGCACTTTACGGTAGGCGCACCGTCGTCACAGTGGTGGACGCAGCTGTCGACGGCCATTGCCGGTGGCCTGACCTTTGCCACGGTACTGACGCTGATTCTGACGCCCTGTTTACTGGTTCTGGGGGAAAAACGTCATCTGCAGGCACGGCAAATGCCTGTCATCAGTGAAAGCAGTACTCAACCCTCAGCCTGATCAGGCTTTATACAATCGGCTGGTGTCTTTCCGGACACCGGCCGATTTTTTGAAGAATTTCCGCAAGTTACTGAAAAAAATCAAAAAAATCTCAGAAATAGCGTTGACATAAAGATCCGCGTGAGTAGAATGCCCACTCACTTTGCAGGGGGTGATTAGCTCAGCTGGGAGAGCATCTGCCTTACAAGCAGAGGGTCGGCGGTTCGATCCCGTCATCACCCACCAAAGCTGCACAAGTGAATGATCCGTAAGGATCGTATGAAAATATGGACTGGTAGTTCAGTTGGTTAGAATACCGGCCTGTCACGCCGGGGGTCGCGGGTTCGAGTCCCGTCCAGTCCGCCATTTTTCATACAGAATTTGGGTGATTAGCTCAGCTGGGAGAGCATCTGCCTTACAAGCAGAGGGTCGGCGGTTCGATCCCGTCATCACCCACCATCATTCCTCTGGAATGATACAGAGTGGACTGGTAGTTCAGTTGGTTAGAATACCGGCCTGTCACGCCGGGGGTCGCGGGTTCGAGTCCCGTCCAGTCCGCCATTTCATTACCCTGACAGGTAATGATTGCAGTTAAGTGACAAAATTTAGTGACACATTTGGGTGATTAGCTCAGCTGGGAGAGCATCTGCCTTACAAGCAGAGGGTCGGCGGTTCGATCCCGTCATCACCCACCATCATTCTTAAAGAGCGGTCTTTAAGATTGGTATCAGCGGACTGGTAGTTCAGTTGGTTAGAATACCGGCCTGTCACGCCGGGGGTCGCGGGTTCGAGTCCCGTCCAGTCCGCCATTTTAAAAACGTTTTACTTTAGCTGTACCAACCAATCGTTCGCTCTGGCGCACTCTTGGTATTGAAAAATCCTCCGATTTCCTCTGCTCGATTCGCACGTATCCTTCCTGATCTGCCTTTCTTAGTAATCATCGGTTTTCATCTTGCTGTAACAGTACAGAATTAACTTACGCCTGCCTTAGCGCTGAATGATCTGAGCACAGGAACTTTAAGAGAGATTCATGCTCTGAAGAAGCGCTGACAGTTGTACGTTCTGGCACAGGGTGTGCTTAACGTAAAACAACCACAACAATAATCCTGAACATGGAGGTAGTTATGTCTGACTACATCGAAGATCTTCTGGAAGTCGGTTTTGACGACTACGAAGACGACGTGGACGACGCGGTAGAGATGTAAGCTCTGCCCGACCGTTCGCGGAAACGCCCTGGCGCCTCGCCAGTCCAGCGTTTAAATGCCCGCTGAAATGCCGTCGCTGATCCGAAGCCTAATACATAGGCTATTTCACCCAGAGTCAGCGACGTATCCCGCACATAGCTCACTGCAAGATCCCGCCGCGTATCATTTAATACCTGCTGAAAACTGCACCCTTCATCGGTTAAGCGCCGCCTGACCGTCCAGGGCGCCATATTCAGCCGCTGCGCGACTTGCTCAAGGGTTGGCGTCTGACCGTTTAACAGCGGACCAATGGCACGCTCTGTCAGCTCACGGAAAGTTAAACCGAGACGCACCCGTTCCAGCTCGCGGTCCGCCAGCTGCTTTAATGCCGAATACGTCGATGCACAACGCTGCTGAACCGGTAAATCCAGTGCCCAGTCATGCAGCACAACCGCATTACGCTCTGCACCAAAATGAACCTCGCACTGAAAAATATCGCTGTAACGCTCCCGATAAGCCGGTGCTGAGAATTCAAATTCAACCCGTGCCAGCAAGTCATGACGACCACTGAGCAGTTGCATAAAGCGGTTCCAGCCTGACAATACCGAATCAACGACAAACAGGTTGTATTCGTTATACGGACTGATGGAATAAAACTGCGCAACGCCCCTGCCCTTTTCCAGCAGAAACTGCGAACGGCCACGGGCGTTAAAGCTCGACAATAATTCATACTCGGTCAGCGCCCTGCAGGCACTGCGGATATCCGCGGCACTCTGTGCCAGCAAACCCGCCAGGCCCATCGCCGGAGGTGATGTCAGACGGCCCATCTCCAGTCCCAGCCAGGGCATTGAAAATTCCTGAATACAGGCATGCCCCATACGCATAAAACGCGGAATGCTGATACGTGCATCCGGTGATGCCAGCTTTATCTCATCCAGCTGATACTGAGCCAATACAGCCTGAGGCCGGGCACCGGTTACTTCCACCGCACGCGCCATCAGCTCCACATAAGCCACCGAAATATCACCGAGTCTCATCGTCTTTTTCTGTTATTAAAATAAAAAGGCATTATCACTGGCCCTGCTGCCGCACGCAAAGCCTGCAGCAGCCTAAAACGCAGACATAAAAAAACCTGCCAAAGCAGGTTTCAGAAGCAGGCAAAGGGTCAGGCATCAAACCCGCTATCCTGTTGTTTCACGGAGGTCTCAGCAGGCTGATATTCCTGCTCATTCTCAGCGGCCTGTGGTTCATAAAAATCCAGCAGAAAACGGTAAGACAGCGACAACATCACCAGCGAAATCAGACTGGTAATATAAGTGCCGAACGCTGCCACATAGCTCAGTACAGAGTGATCCAGCATAAATAAGGCTAAAAAAGGCGACGCCAGAGCAATAGGCACAATAAATACCACCAACACAAGACGCGAGCCATTACCCTCACTTAATGACCAGGCGCGTTTAAGATCACTTTTCTGCCCCAGAGCCAGCTCCGGTAAAGTAATCGAAAGCCGCGACCAGATATAAAGCGCTGGCAGAACGCCGGCCACGGCCCCTAACCAGGCTTCCTCCTGACCGATAAACAGCATGGCAACCAGCATGGTGCAGAAAAAAACCACCGCGCCAATAACCCCCAACAACAAGCCCCGCAGCAGATAACGGAACTCTTCCCGTCTCATACCGTGCAGTGCATTGGCGTCCCATTTATCCTGTGGCAGCAGCGTAAAACGATGGCAAGACGTGGCAAACACCACGCTCAGCAAAATCGAAACAATCAGGAAGCCAAACTGGCCAGCATAGTTATTCTCGGCCAGAAAGGTTGAGCTGCTCCAGTCAACCAGTGCCAGAATTAACATGGCTGGCAAAAACATTTTGATCACCGCTGCGCGCTTTGACCAGAGCAAGGCAACCGCTTCGCTTACCAGATCAGCCACAGGCAGATCGGCACTTAATCCTAAAGGGCTTTTCATTTCTGTTTCCTTCTTTTTATGTCTGTGTCCCTGAAAGAAAAAAGACAAAAAAAACGGTGGCAGCGCCACCGTTTTAATTTTTTGCCACTCAGCCAGCCGGAGGAATATCTCCGTGGCGGGCTTTATGACGGGCAATAATGCGTTTCGGGCTGAGCAGATAATGCGCCAGAGCCGGCAGCAGAATCAAGGCACCCAGCATGTTCCACAGGAACATAAAGGTCAGCAGAATACCCATATCGGCCTGGAATTTAATCGGGGACAGAATCCAGGTTGCCACACCAATTGCCAGGGTAATACCGGTGAAACTTACCGCCTTACCGGTAGATTTCAGTGTTTCCAGGAAAGCTTCCTGCAAGGTCTTACCGGCAATAAGCATCACTTCCAGACGGCTGTAAATATAAATGCCGTAGTCGACACCAATACCCACACCCAGTGCAATTACCGGCAGCGTCGCTACTTTCACACCGATACCCAGATAGGTCATCAGCGCCTGGCTCAGCACCGAAGTCAGCGCCAGCGGAATCAGAATACAGGCCACCGCAGTGAACGAGCGGAAGGTCATGAAACACAGCACAAAGACCACAACGTAAACGAAGATCAGCATCGTATCCTGCGCATCGGCGATTACCTGATTGGTAGCCGCTTCGATACCGGCGTTACCGGATGCCAGCTGGAAACGCACCGGTACAGAATCGATTTCTTTATCCGCAATTGCCTGTTCAATTTCGGCAATGGTGTAGCCGAAATATTTTTCGTCAATATTGTCGTCGTACTGCGCTTTAAATTCCTCTACAGCCGCGACGGCGGTTTCCAGAGTCTCTGCTTTATGGTCATTCAGGTAAACAATAACCGGTGCCATAGAGCAGTTAGGATTCAGCAGACTGCTTGGCGCACGCTGAATAGAGGTATTCAGAATGGTCTGGTTACGCGACAGTGCTGACCAGTTCAGGTTGCCTTCGTTCATCGCTTTGGTAACCAGCTTCGATACGGTGACCAGCGAGGTTGTTGACTGCACACCCGGTACGTTTTCCATGTACCACATAAAGCGATCCACGGCGTCCATTACCTTGAAGCTGTTGCACTGCTCTTTAGCGGTTTCAACCATCACCACCAGAACATCAGAACTGGTTGAGTAGTTGGACACCATAAAGTCGTTATCAAGGTTGTAGCGCGAGTCAGCACGTAATTCTGGCGCACCTTTATCCAGATCACCGATTTTCAGGCCCTGGCTCATCTGATAGCCGAATACAGCCATCACAATGGCAATCACAATAGGAATCGGCGCCACCTTCGGGCTGGCAAAATAAGACATTGCCTTCCACAGTTTCGGCTCGGATTTTTCGGTTTTCTTGGCGTGACGCACACCGGCTTCGCTGATACCGATAAAGGACATCACAATCGGCAGCAATACCAGGTTAGTAACGATAATCATCGCCACACCGATACTTGCAGCAATCGCCAGTTCCTGAATTACGCCGATATCAATAAACAGCAGCGTCAGGAAGCCCATCGCATCACTTAACAGAGCAAGCATGCCCGGTACATACAAACCACGGAATGCCTGGCGGGCAGCCTGCAGTTTGTCGGCACCTTTACCGGATTCAATGGCGATACCATTAATAATCTGTACCGCGTGACTGATACCAATCGCAAACACCAGGAAAGGTACCAGTACCGAGTACAGGTCAACGGTGTAACCCATCAGCGCCAGTGCACCCAACTGCCATACCACAGCAATCAGCGATGCAATAATAGGAACCAGCGTACCTTTCGGGCAACGCGAATACAGGTACAGCAGAATGGCAGTCATCGCCATCGCCGCCAGGAAGAAGTAAACGATGGACTTTGCACCATCCAGCAAATCACCCAGTTTCTTCGGCGTACCGGTGATGTACACGCGGTATTTATCGTTGCTGTATTTGGCGCGGATTTTATCTTCCAGGTCCTGGGAGAACTTCTGGTAACTCAGCTTGGCACCGGTTTCCGGATCGTATTCAACCAGCGGTACGTCAATAATGGATGAGCGGAAATCGTTTGATACCAGACGTCCAACCTGGCCAGACTTCAGTACGTTCTGACGAACCTGTTCCAGGCTTTCCGGGCCACCATCATAGGTACTCGGAATAACCGGTCCACCCTGGAAGCCCTCTTCCGTTACTTCCGTCCAGCGGGTATTCGGCGTCCACAAAGACTGCATACCGGAACGGTCAACCCCTTTAACGAAGAATACTTCATCGTTAATTTTGCTCAGGGTTTCCATATAGTCTTTAGTAAAAATATCGCCCTCAAGTGCTTCGATCGAAATCTTCACATTGGCGACACCGCTCTTCATGTCATCTTTATGTACCAGAAAATTCTGGATAAAGGTGTGGTTCAGCGGAATGTATTTCTCGATGCTGGAGTCCAGTTTTACCTTGGTCAGACCATAGGCAAACAGCAGGGTCAGCAGACCCAGGACAATCATAACCAGCATGCGGTTATTAAACAGAATGCGTTCTAAAGCCGGCTCTGTCTCTTTCGACAGGATGTAATGTTCCGGCTCTGTAGAAAAATGGTGCTGTTGTTCAGCCATGATTAAAAATCTCCCGCCGCCATGCTAATGCTCTGATCAATTAACTCGCCGGCAGCATTAAGGCGCTTAACACCCGCCTCGCCAACAATAATAAAGTTACCGTCTGATGCTTCCGCAACCGCTGCAAAGGCTTTGCGCCCTTCCAGAATCGATGCTTTTGGATTCTGCATCTGAGCATCAAAAATCACCACTGAACCACCATTGCCGACCAGCAAAGTATGCTTACGGCCAATAGTGCCGGACAGTAACGTCTGCTCACTGCCTGTGGCTTTTTCATCCCAGCTGATGCCACCATCAACAGAACTGAAGACGTGACCACGGAGACCAAACATAATCTGCTTATCGCCGGCGGCAATCAGACCGAACAGTGAACCTTCATACGGAGAGTCCATGCTGTGCCAGCTCTGGCCCAGATCATCGGAACGCAGGATCATGCCCATTTCGCCAATCATCGCCAGAGAGCGCGGGCCTACCATGGAAATTGCATTCAGGTGGAGGCGATCAGGATTCGGTAAGCGTGAAGACACGTCTTCCCAGGTCGTACCGCCATCCAGGGTGTAGAAAAACATGCCATAAGCACCAACGGCGTAACCGCGCTTGGCATCGTAGAACCACACATCCAGGAAAGGTTTGGTAGAGCCTGTGCTCTGATCGTACTGGGCATCCTGCAGACCATAGGTTGCGGTTTCCAAAGCCATTTCAGCTTCTTCAATGGCAACATCATCGCCGGCCGCTTCAGCCGCTTCGAGACGATCTTTGGCACGCTGTTTTGATTTGGTTGCTGCAGCAACAATGGCGGTATTGGCCTGATAGCCATCGAACTGTTTAACCCAGGTCTTACCGGCATCTGATGAGTGCAGAATGACACCATCGTGACCAACCGCCCAGCCGTAATCACCGGATGGGAAATACACAGCCGTCAGGGTGACCGATACCGGCACTCTGGCCTGGGCCCAGGTTAAGCCGTCATCGTCGGAATAGACAATATGACCATGCGACCCCACGGCAACAAGACGGCGGTCTGCCCGGACAACATCAAGTAACAGCGTCTGATGGGCACGCTGAGTCTGTAAAGCCGGGGTATTAAGAGGGTCCTGCCAGGCTGCCTGAGCTGAAACTGCGCTTAGCAGTACGCCAAGAATCAACCCAACCCGGGTAAAGCCCATCGCCAGCGCTCTTCCCGTAGCACGAGCGTAAGACTGAACCAAATCAGAAAACATAAGGAGCTCCGTTTTTATAGTAATGTCGGAAGGCGGCTAGTCTAGCCGACTGATTTATCATTGACTAACGTCCAGTTGTTACAGAATGTAAGGGGAAAATCGTCTGTTTTGACCCTTAAATACAAGAACGGATGAGTAAAACTCATCCGTTCGTTTGCCCGATCAGCGCTTACCGCGGCGGCGCAATTCGGCCGGAGTAAAGTAGCGATCCCCCGGAGGCTCATTGGTATAGTCAATGGTCCCCGCCTCTTCATTATCCAGCCCCTGCACGTGATAACGCTTGGCTTTCAGATCATGGAACACATCCATCGTGGTCCAGGTTACCGGCAACTCGTAATAGGTTTTCATGTAAGCCATGTTCACACGCCAGAGATCACCGGCCGAATCGTACTGGTCAGCAACCGCAACCCCCCAGGTATCTTCGTCCAGGTAGAACACACGCTTGTGATATACGTGACGCATACCGTCTTTCAGGGTTGCTTCAACAATCCATACACGGTGTTTTTCATAGCGGGTGTAATCAGGATTCAGGTGACCTGGCTTAATCAGATCTTTATAGCTGACCTTATTTGAACTGAGCTTGTAGCTGTTATAAGGAATATAGATTTCCTTTTTACCCAGCAGCTTCCAGTTGTAACGATCCGGAGCACCGTTATACATGTCCGTGTCATCGGCATAACGCAGACCATCAGCCGCCGCAATCGGCGTATCGTAAGCCAGGTTAGGCGCACGGCGTACACGACGCTGACCAGCGTTATAACCCCATGCCTGACGTGCTTCATCCACCTGGTTCAGGGTTTCATGAACCAATACCGCACCACCCGCCAGACGCGCAGGGGCTTTGGTAAATGACAGGTAGTAGAACAGAATATTATTCAGATCTTCGATGCTTTTATCACGGCGATAAAAGTTGAATTCGACTTCCTGCTGCACCGTTACCAGTGAGAAATCACCATCAACATGTACGGCAATTTCAGACGCCCGGCGGGTTAAATAAATGCCGCGCCAGCGTGTTACGTGGTTCCAGATGGCTTCCAGACCGGTTTTGGCAAGCGGAAAAGGAATCCCGCCATAGGCATACATCAGACCATTGCCGTCTTTATTCAGCTCGGCACGGATAGCGTTTTTGTAGGTATTTTCGTACACCCACTCAGGTGCAGCTGCTGTACGACGGGTCTCATAGACCGGCATTTTAAAAGTATCAGGATATACCTTGAATAATGCCTTCTGGCCCGGGGTCAGGTACTCGGCATACTGCTTCATATTGGCCGCTGTAATGACAAACAACGGTTTATCTTTGGCGTACGGATCAATATGGTGCTGGCCAGGCTTGTTATAGCCCACCGGCGGCAGATTCAGACCACCACGCCAGGGCGGAATATCACTGCCATTACCACTACGTTCAGCTCCCAGCGGTGTCAGTTCCCCTTTCAGGCGATCCGCTTCTTTAACGGATACTGCCGCCATTGCCGTCGGCATTACAAACGCCAACGCCAATGCACCAGCCGCTATCCACTTATTTTTTTTCATTATGCGACCTCAACTACACCGCAGAGTGCGGCAATCTTCCCCGAAGCAAGAATAAAGAAACTTGCAGCGATGCTCAAATCAAACTCTTGCTGACAACCTCATACACGTCTTTGGATAAAGCGCCATGCTGCATAATGCGTTGCAACTCGGCTTTCATCAACTCCGATAATTGCGGCACCAGACGCCGCCACTTGGTCAGTGGCGTCAACAGACGTGCGGCGATCTGCGGATTACTGTCATTCAGACGCAATACCGCATCGGCCAGTAAACGGTAGCCGGCACCATCTTCACGATGAAAATGACACAGTGCCTGATTGGCAAATGCCCCCAATACCGAGCGTACCTTATTCGGGTTACGCCAATCGAAGGCGGTATGTGCCAGAAGCTGCTGAATAAATTCCACCTTACCCAGCTCCGCCGAACCAGCCTGCACCGACAGCCACTGATTCACCACCAGCGCATCCTGTGACCACTGCTGATAGAAATCGGCCAGCAACTGTTCTGCCTGCGCGGCATCACCGCTGTTGACCACCGCCACCAGCGCGGCCATCTGGTCGGTCATATTATCCGCGCTGCGATACTGGCTGACGGCCTGCTGCAGACCTGCAGCACTGCCCTTCACCCAATACGCCAGCGCCAGGTTTTTCAGACTGCGCGCCGACATCTGTGCCGGTTCTGGTGCATAAGGAGCGTCCGATTGCAGACGCTGATAACAGGCGGCAAATTCTTCACTCAGCGATTCAGCAATCGCCTGCTGCACCTGTTTACGCGCCGCATGAATCGCCAGCGGATCAACCTCGGCAGAGAATTCAGCCACATAGGCTTCCGATGGCAGTGTCAGCAGACAGCTGACCATCGCCGGATCGAGTGATTCATCAGCCAGCAGACGGGCAAAAACTTCACGTACTTCCGGGCGTAATTCAAAATTGCCCTCTTGGGCGGCATTAATCCAGCTCAGCAGCAGACGCTGACCGGCATCCCAGCGGTTAAAGCCATCGCTGTCATGCTGCAGTAAAAACAGCAGATCGTCGGCGGATTGTTCGAACTCCACTTTCACCGGTGCGGAGAAATCACGGAACAGCGATAAGCGTGGTTGTTCTGCAACACCGCTAAAAACAAAGGTTTGTTCAGCTTCGGTCAGATGCAGCACCTGACTGCTTTCTGTCCAGGCGGACGCGGGTTCAACCTGAATCACCAAATCCTTGCCATCAGCACCAATCAGGCCCAGCTGTACCGGAATCCATTGCGGCAGTTTATTACTTTGCCCCGGCGTATCCGGGCAGCGCTGAGTCAGTGTCAGGCGCAGCTGCTGAGCATCCGCATCGTACTCACTGTTCACCGTTACCAGCGGTGTACCCGCCTGCTTATACCAGCGTTTGAACAGGGTCAGATCAACGCCGTTAGCGTCTTCCATCGCCTGCACAAAATCATAAATGGTAACGGCCTGGCCATCGTGGCGGTCAAAATACAGATCGGAACCTTTACGGAAACCGTCTTTGCCGAGAATTTTGTGCAGCATACCGACCACTTCTGCACCTTTTTCATAAATGGTCACGGTGTAGAAGTTGGAAATTTCGATAAAGGAATCCGGCTGCACCGGGTGCGCCATCGGCCCACCGTCTTCGGCAAACTGTACGGTGCGCATAATGTTTGCGTCTTCAATACGTTTAACCGTGGCGGAATTCATATCAGCCGAGAAACAGGCATCACGGAACACCGTAAATCCTTCTTTCAGACTCAGCTGAAACCAGTCACGACAGGTGACGCGGTTACCCGACCAGTTATGGAAATATTCGTGCGCAACAATGGCCTCAATACGCTGGTAGGCAGCATCGGTGGCGGTCGCCGGATTGGCCAGAACACAGGACGAATTGAAAATATTCAGTCCTTTATTTTCCATCGCGCCCATATTGAAGTCATCGACGGCGACGATCATAAAAATATCCAGATCGTATTCGCGGCCATACACTTCTTCATCCCAGCGCATGGAGCGTTTTAACGCATCAAGGGCATAGTCGGTTTTATCGATATTCTGTGGCTCGACAAAAATTTTCAGTGCCACATCACGCCCGCTCATGGTGGTAAAGCGGTCTTCCTTAACGCGTAAATCACCGGCTACCAGCGCAAACAGATAGGCTGGTTTTTTATGCGGGTCGTGCCAGGTCACTTTATGCAGACCATTTTCAACCCTGTCAGCAATCAGGTTGCCGTTAGATAACAACACCGGAAATTGCGCCGCATCGGCAATAATGTGCGTGGTAAAAACCGACATCACATCCGGACGGTCGAGATAATAGGTAATTCGGCGGAAACCTTCGGCTTCACACTGGGTACAGTACATACCACCGGAACGGTACAAGCCTTCGAGGGCGGTATTTTTTGCCGGATAAATCCGGGTTTTTATTACCAGTTGTGAGCGCTGCTGTACGCCTTTCACGGTCAGGCTTTCATCACCCAGCTCATATTGTTCGGTGGTAAGAGTCTGACCATCCAGCACCAGACTGATCAGTTCCAGATCCTGACCGGCAAGCAGCAAATCAGCGCCATCCGCTGCCTGATCATTGCGCACCAGATCCAGCAGCGCCGTCACCAGGGTATATTCATCCTGTAATTCAAAGGTCAGCTCAGTGCGCTCAATCCAGTAGTCCGGCTGCTGATAGTCTTTCAGATAAATGGCTGTTGGCTGTGCATCACGCATAGACTTAATCCTTTAACGCAAATGAAATATGGTATGAGCTGAATTTACGTAAATTAATCACACCACCATCCAGTATTAAATACTGCCCCTTAAGGCCCAGCAGACGACCGCTGACCTGAGGATTTTTATCAAAATTAAAACTGCTGATTTTGTTTGGATACTGACTGACCGGGTAGTCAAACTGCCAGACATCGGCGTCGTGCAGAAGCTGCACACTGCCAACGCCTTCGCGTTGTTCAATTTCTGCCAGCGGCTGGGCAAACTCACTCAGCAGACGATCGCGCTCAGCTACTAAATCCAGAGCAGCGGCCGGGCCTTTCAGCAAGGTGCGCCAGTTGGTTTTATCGGCTACCTGCGAACGCAATAAATCTTCGATCAAACCTGACAAGCGGCGATTTTTAACCCGCGCAATCGGTAACGCCTGTGCTGCGCCCTGATCCAGCCAGCGCACCGGCATTTGTGTGGCACGGGTAATGCCCACTTTTAATCCGGAAGAATTCGCCAGATAGACAATATGATCGTTAAAGCAAACCTGCTCCGCCCACGAAGGCTCGCGACAGGTACCCGCCGAAAAATGGCATTTTTCCGGACTCATCATGCACGAATCGCATTGCGCCAGCGAGGTAAAGCAGGGGTAACAATAGCCCTGACTGAAACTGGTCTTGGTACGCCGCCCACAATGACTGCAGTGAATGGCACCGCTGTAGGTCATTTCAATATGACGGCCAATCAGCGGATTTAAATCCAGCCGCTGATCGTCCAGCACCAGCTGATACTGCACAACATCATCGTGTTCGCCGGCCTGCAGGGCCATTTTACTGAGCAGGCCACTGGCCAGAATCTGAGTCATAAATTACTGCAGGGTCAGTGTCTGAACATCGTCGTGATCATCTTTACCTGATGATTTACAGGCATCTTCCATATAACCCACGCGCTGCTCCGCCGGCAGGTCGTGAATCTGTTCATAATGAATAATGGCTTCCATGCACAGTTCTCGCTGCTGAGGCTCCAGCTTACGGCCATCAGGCCAGCGTCCCAGCTCTACGGCATTGCGCAGATTCTGATAGATCTCAGGCGTCAGGGATTTAATAAGTTGTTCAAGTGTCATAGCAACCTCATCACAGACCTGCCCACAGCGGCAGTGTCTTTTCTTACTTAAATTCAGTATCACGGCTGACGGTTTTAACCGGCCACAGCATAGCCAGAATAAAACCACTGATCAGTCCGCCTAAGTGCGCTCCATGCGCGGTACCGGATAATCCCGGCACCAGGGTATCGGCACTGATGGTGAGCAACAACCAGCCCACCATGACCGGTAATAACATGCGCGGAATACGGTAATCGATATTGCGCCGGCGCTGACGGAATCCAACCCAGCCAAGCAATCCCAGAGTGACGCCGGAAATCCCGCCAAATGCCGGCCCGGCATACCACCACTGCACCATATTGCCCATCAGACCGCAAACCAGCAGCAGAACCAGCAGAGGCTTAACGCCCTCATGCTGCTCTACTCTTCTGGCCAGAATCCACCACCAGAGCGAATTAAACAGCAAGTGCAGAAGTGAAAAATGCAGCAAGGTTGGCCGCCATAATTCCCAGACACCTAATTGCCAGTAAACACCCGGATCAAAGCGTTGCTCTGGCCAATAATCTGCGCCTGCGCTGACCCAGCTTTGCCAGCCGGTTGAAAAATGCATCCAGATAAATACGGCCGGTAACAACAATAAAATAAAGGTGCTGAGCGGTGTTGCCAGTAACTGCAGTAATCCCTGCCACAGCTTAGGTTCAACCGCTTCCGCAGGCAGCGGAGTAATCTGCCCTGCCTGCCATTCTTCCAGCCACTGCTTAACCTGCGGCGCATGACGGCCATCGGCCAGGTATAAACACTGCTGACCATCCGCCTGATCAATGACTCTGTGCGCTATACGTTCGGCCCACAGACGCTGAGTCAGCGGCGATAAATCCACACCGGCCGGTGCGACCAGCACAAGCACAGGCTCCATCACCGCTCGCTCTTTTCTACCCGCACCCAGGTAAATTTACCCGGCTGCAAACTGCGTTCGGTATCCATACGGTACGCGGCAAGACGTCCGTATTTAACCGCACTGTAATCAAGACAGGCGATATTAGGCACAATGGGCGCAGGTAAACCCTGCATCCAGTAGTGGCCAATAAACAGCGGTTTTTCCTGCGGGCCGTAAAACAGCAGCTGGTCGCGTTCTTCACCGCTTAATAAAGCGTGTTCGATATCATCGGGCAGCGGATCAGGCTGAAAAACCACATCGCTGTAGCGCTCCGGGTCACCTTCCCAGAATTTGGTACGGAAAAACTGCCGCACCATACCGTCTTTGGCTGTCATTGAACGGCCATCGGGTAATTTCAGTGATGTGCCACGCAGCATACGGTCGAGAAACTTATAAATAAATGAACTGGTATTCACCGACTCAGCGAGCATATTTTTATGCAGTTTATTACTGCCATAACGGCGCAGATATTCGTCAATCATGGCCTGATCCCAGCAGGCATGAACCACGCGGAAGTGCTCATAATCAAGGAACAGCGGCAGATCGATAAACCAGTCGAGAAATTCATTAAACTCGTGCGGATAATTAGCAAACTGCTCCAGTGTCTGCTCGACAATAAAGCTGTTGCGTTTGGTGTGCGGACGCAGAAAAGGCTGGCGCATTCCCGGCGGCGCTTCGGTGCAATAGGTCACCACATTGTATTCGTGATTACCCATCACTATATCGGCATGACCGGCATCGACCATATCGCGTACAACATGACAGGCGAGGCGGATATGCGGTCCGCGATCAACAATATCGCCGAGAAAAACGACCTTGCGCTTCGGGTGCTGGTACACGCCGCCGCGTTTGCTGTAGCCCATCTGCTCCAGCAACTCGATCAGCGTTTCGCCACAGCCGTGAATGTCACCGATTAAATCGTAACCCTGGTGCATACTTAATCCCCCAGGTTGCTACTCCAGCCCAGTTTAGTCCGGCAAATTTCATAGAAATTGTGGCCTTTGGGGTGAATCAGCTTCAGTTTATGGGCTTTTTTGCGGATGGTAATACTGTCGCCGGGCGCACAGGGAATATGCGTCTGGCCATCACAACTGATGGTCGGGTAAATACCCAGATCCGAATCAATCACGATTTTAATTTCGCTCTTGCCGTCAACCACAATCGGCCGGCTGGAAAGCGTGTGCGGGAACATCGGCACCAGCACCAGCGCATCCAGTTTCGGGTGCATAATAGGGCCACCGCCGGAGAGCGAATACGCGGTCGAGCCGGTTGGTGTCGATACAATCAGACCATCGGAACGCTGGTTATAAACGTACTGGCCTTCAATCCACAGATCAAAAGCAATCATCCGTGCTGACTTACCCGGGTGCAGCACCACATCGTTCAGCGCCGCGGCGGTGGCAATCGGATTGCCATCACGCTTTACCTCAGCATCGAGCAGGAAGCGCATCTCACTGACGTATTCGCCATTAAGAACATCCTGCACCGCGTCGAACATGGTTTCGTCCGGGCTGATATCGGTCAGGAATCCCAGGCGGCCACGGTTAATCCCCAGCACCGGCGTATTAAAACGCGCCAGTGCGCGCGCCGCACCCAGCAGACTGCCGTCACCGCCCACCACAATCACCAGATCGCAGATCTCACCGAGCAGATTAACATTGCTGACCTGCATGCCATGACCCGGCATCACTTCAGCAATACGGTCATCAAGAATAACGTGATAGCCTTCATCGATCAGATAACGGGACAGACGCTTAACCGTCTCAATCACTTTATTGCTGTTCAGACGGCCGATCATGCCGATGTTACGAAATTCTTCCATTACTGCGACCTGGCATTTAAGTGGGCGATAGGCAGAACGGCTGGCTGCAGCCCTGCGAATAATGGCCCGATTTATACCACAGAGGAGTTAAAAACGCTTGTTTGCCGCTGATCATTCCTACTTCGCCCTGCCCGGCCAGCATCAGCGCGACCTGATCTGGAGCCTGTTCGGCCCGCCCCTGCTCGACTGTGACTGGAGCCCGGCTGATCAACCCTGGCTTCCTGATAACTGGCAACCTCTGGCTGCCCAACTGAGCAATCTGGCTCCGGACTTCAGCAGTCCGCGTCTGGGATTAATATTTGAGCAGCTGTGGCAGGAATATCTGCAACTCAGTGGCATCCGTTTTCAGGCCAATGTGCAGATTATTGATCAGGGCAAAACCCTCGGTGAGCTGGACCTGCTGCTGGATAACGGCCGCCAGCAATGGCATCTGGAGCTGGCGCTGAAATTCTATCTTGGCTACGGCAATGAACAGGGCCAGCACTGGATCGGCCCCAACCGCGCCGATCTGCTGGCACGCAAAATCCGCCATACCCACGAACATCAGCTGCCCATGCGCCAGAATCCGCAGGCACAGCAACAACTGGCTGCGCTGAACTGGCAGCCGCAGACCAGTCTGGCGGTGATGCGCGGCTGCCTGTTTTATCCAGCCAACCCGCAGTATCAGGCCAGCCTGCCGGCGGAAGTGTCGGCCCATCACTGGCGCGGACACTGGTGCCATGCCCGGCAGGCCGCCGATTATCTGCCACAGGGGCGCTGGTACGTGCTGGCCAAACCGCAGTGGCTGAGCCCGGCGCTGGCGGCTTTCAGCATCGGCCGGGAGGAGTTACTTGAGTATCTGTGCACGCATTTCCGTCATCTGACCTATCCCTGCTGCGTGATACAGACAGAGGAAGGTCCATACGGCTGGGCCGAACAGCAGCGCTGGCTGATTATGCCGGATGACTGGCCGCAGAACGGCACCCATAAGAATCTGCCGGTTAAGCTGGGCTGAGGTCAGATTTAAAAGCACATTACAGCGAATAGCCGCGACGCCCCTGCAACCCGCCGCTGTGAATCAGTAAAATCCGGGCGTGCGCGGATTCAGTCATCAGGGCCTGCTCAAAGGCCAGCAACAGTTTGGCGGTATACACCGGGTCCAGTGGCAGATGCTGACGATCATAGCGTTCAATCAGCGCCAGCAGCTCTGGCGAAGTACGTCCGAACGCACCCAGATGAGCATCATCCAGCAGGCGCCAGCGTACATCCGCCGGCATCGCCTGCTGCCAGGCGCGCAGGCGTTCACCCTGATCGGCAACCGCATTCACCCCGACCAGTTCACAATCAATCCGTTGTTCCTGCAGCCCTTTCGCCAGTCCCCGTGCCGTTGTACCACTGCCAACTGCCAGCCAGACCTGATCGTAGCCTTCGCACAATGACGCCAGTTGCCGGCACTCCTGCTCTCCGGCATCACCTGAGCCGCCCTCAGGAATCACAAAGGCATCGTAGTGCTGAGCCAGTTCCTGCTGCCATTGCGGATCATAACGGCGGGCGTAGGTTTTCTTATCGGCGAAAACCAGTTCAGCTCCCCAGCTCTGGCAATCCTGCAACGTAGCCGTCAGCGGCAGATGCGCATAGCCGCGCACCAACGCAATCACCGGAATATTCAGCGCCTGCCCGAGGGCTGCAAGAGCATGCAGATGATTGGAGTACGGGCCGCCGAGACTCAGCAGCGCACGGCGGCCGGATGCTCTGAAGCGCGGCAGAAATCCGGCCAGTTTAAAGGCTTTGTTACCGGAGATATGAGGATGCAGACGATCAAGCCGCAGGATATCGACATGGCCGCGGGACGGCAGGCCGGGCACAGGCTCAATCAGGGCAGCCAGCTCAGCCGGATCAATCCCGGACCAGCGAACCCCGGTGTCGTCAGCTGCCGGCAAGGTGCAACTGGCGGTGCAGTTTACAGTAGGCATTAAGGTCGTGATCGAACTCACGCGGGTGTTCTATGCGGGGGATTTCAGCGTTGCATTGCTGACAGCGCGGATCGTCATAATGATCCAGCCAGCGGCGGTAAACCTCTTCGCTGACAAAACACTTCTGCGCCGCGTAGGCCAGGGGGTTATCGGCATAACGCAGCATGTTGGCCGGCGTAATGGTCAGATGACCAACGCCCGGATGAAATGCCACCAGCACCGCTTCCAGGCCATCCAGACGATTAACAAAACGTTCAGCGCTCTGCTCTTCTGCCTGTTCCAGATACTGGCGCAGGGTTGCTGCTTCTTCTTTTAAGCGTGCGGCTTCTTCATCACTGACCACAGGCTCTGCCACTGGTTGGTTATCGTTCAGAGACTGACGTAAACGCTCAGTCTCCTGACGCTCCTGCTCCAGCGCCAGGGTCAGGCTTTCGACTTCGGCGGCATGAGCGGCCATTTCATTGCGGTGCACCTGGCGCAGCTCTTCAAGTTCGGCTTCGCCGGAGGCATCCGCCTGACGTCCCAGCTTTTCATTCAGGCTCTTCTGCCGCTCAATTTCCTGCTGCAACTGCTGCAGCTGACGGCGGTAGGCTTCCATCTCATTGCGCAGCGTGCGCTTAAGGTCTTCGACTTCCGGGTCGCTGTGCTTTTTAGCCAGCAGGCTGCCGGCGCCGGCGCCACCGGTCACACGTTCCACAGCAGAAATTCGCTCCTGCGGCCACAAATCACGCTCGGTTAACGGCGCCTGATCGCGCAGCATGCTGCCACGCAATGCTTTGCGGATAGCCATAAAATCGGATGTCACCGGCTCCCACAGCGAGTCAGCATGCCAGCTGATGGAACACTGACTGCGACAGGCCAGCCGGATACGGCCGGCGCCCATATTAGGACCACGCCCGGCACTGTCAGCCAGACGACGCAGCGGCATATACCAGCGCGCATCAATCACAGAATGTTTAACCGGTGCCTCAAACAGCACCAGCGCTTCGGCCGAACGGTGATTGCCGATCTGCAGATAGGCCGCCTGTATTTTGTGTTCCGCAGCATGCTGCAGAGGTGTTTGCTGACGAACCAGACGTTCAAAATCTGCCAGCCAGTACGCTTCGACCACCTCGTGGTCATGCAGGACTAAAACGGCTTCCTGAATACTCATGCTTGCATCTCTGCTTATGGTGCCGGACAGACAAAGGTCATCGTCAGCGGGTAGTAACAAATCAGGGCCTGTTTAATTCGTGTCAGCCGGCCCTGAGATTGTCTGACACACTAATGAAAACTTATGACGCCGAACAGGTCAGTTCCCGCCACCAAAATGAAGGATTATATTCTGTGACGAACGTCACAAACGAATTTTTCCCTTTGTTTTCAGCACTTTAAAAAAATCACTGAAAGCAGGCATGTGACATTTTACGACCCACTAAAGGGGCATTCAGGATAACTTCCGGGGCCTGTCAAAACTTACGTTTCTCTGAAGCGTTAGGATTGGTGGGAATGCCAAAAGGATCATGCTCATCTTTGATCTCTTTCGATAACGCCTGAGCAAGGCTGCCCTCTTTCTTTTCGCCACCGTTATATAAAGAAGCAGTACGCTGGGTCAGATCGCGGATGCGCTGGTTTTTCTCCGGATACTGCAGGTCAAACTCAATCAGAATCTTTTTCGCTGCTTTGTAGTAATTGGTCGCAGTAATCACATCACCACGCCCTGCCGCCACATCACCCTGCGCGGTGTAGGTATCGACTTCTTTCTCCAGCAGAGTCAGACGCAGATAACGGCGATACTCCATCATTGCCGCCTCCGAAATCAGTTTTTTACGCGCCATAACATTCAGCGCCTTCAGAATCCGGCCAAACTGGCGGCGCGCAAAACGTATCTCACGATCGCTTTTCAGTACCCGGCGATTACCTTTGCCTTCATCAATTTTGCGCCGGTAAGGTGCTGCATCAAACAGCTCCTGTGCGGAACTGTTGTTGTCTTTTTTAGGCAGGGCTTCCTGATAAACAACGTACAACTGCTCGACCCTCTCCAGGACCGCCAGCTGCACCTCCTTAAAATTATCAACCAGAATCAGAAACTCCAGCGCTTCCAGCAGATCATCCGCCCCCTGCTTCACCGCCCGGGCCTGTAAACGCTGGGCTTGCTGCGCCTGCTGCCTGCGCCCCGCCATAACCAGTCCGAACAGAATCAATGCAACCGGTAACGCTATCGCCACGATCAAACCAATCGCTGACATAAAAAACGGTTCTCCCCAATCTATGCTATTCCTAAACAAAGGCCCTGTTTACACGGCCTTTGGTGACGTCAATATCACCATATGCTGGTGACAAGTTTAGCAACGTTTCACCACCCTGCCGGAGCGCATTGCAGGACTCCGGTAACGAGAGAAGCTTGACCACCCCCCCCGGTGTACCTATAAAGTGTCGCCTTCTGTGCGCCTGGCTATATCAACAAGAAAGGGTTAATCAAAGGAATATGGGCAAATCGCTGGTTATCGTGGAGTCGCCTGCAAAGGCTAAAACCATCAATAAATACCTGGGTAAGGACTTTATTGTTAAGTCCAGCGTGGGCCACGTACGCGACCTGCCAACCTCTGGCTCAGGACAGCCCAGCGATCCTAAAGAGCGCGCTAAACAGGCAGCTCTCACCCGTAAAATGTCGCCCGAAGCCAAGGCCGAATACAAAAAGAAAAAGTCCCGCGAGCAGTTAATTGGCCGCATGGGCGTTAACCCGGAAAAACACTGGGAAGCCAACTATCAGGTGCTGCCGGGTAAAGAAAAAGTTGTCGAAGAACTGCAGCGATTGGCCAAAGATGCCGATCAGATCTATCTCGCAACGGATTTGGACCGCGAGGGAGAAGCCATCGCCTGGCACCTTCGTGAGATTATTGGCGACAGCAAAAAACAATACCGCCGCGTCGTGTTTAATGAGATTACCAAAAAAGCGATTCAGAGCGCGTTCGAGCAGCCATCCGAACTTAATATGAATCGCGTCAATGCCCAGCAGGCACGCCGTTTCCTCGACCGCGTTGTCGGTTTTATGGTCTCACCTCTGCTGTGGAGCAAGGTCGCACGTGGTTTATCCGCCGGCCGTGTGCAATCCGTTGCTGTTCGTCTGATTGTTGAACGCGAACGGGAAATCCGTGCCTTTATTCCACAGGAATACTGGGAAACCTTCGCCGATCTGAGCACTCCTGCCGGTGAAGCTTTGCGCGCCCAGGTGATGCGCCAGAACGGTAACGAGTTCCGTCCGGTTAACGAGCAGGACACCATGTCGGCCGTCGCCGCGCTGCGTGGCCACCGCTATGAAGTGCTGAAACGCGAAGACAAGCCGACCAGTTCCAAGCCTGCTGCACCTTTTATTACCTCTACGCTGCAACAGGCTGCCAGTACGCGTCTGAGTTTCAGCGTTAAGAAAACCATGACGCTGGCGCAGCGCCTGTACGAAGCCGGTTACATCACTTACATGCGTACCGACTCGACCAACCTGAGTCAGGAAGCGGTCAGCAACGTGCGTGATTACATCAGCGATAAACTGGGCGAACAGTACCTGCCGGATGAGCCGCGCAGCTACAGCAGCAAAGAAGGCGCTCAGGAAGCGCACGAGGCCATCCGTCCTTCCGATGTCCGCCTGCGTGCAACCGATCTCAGTGCCATGGAACCGGATGCACAGCGTTTATACGATCTGATCTGGCGCCGCTTTGTTGCCTGTCAGATTAAAGATGCGCAATTCACCAGCACCAGCATCACCGTCAAAGCCGGCGAGTTTGAACTGAAAACCCGCGGCCGCGTTATGCGTTTTGACGGCCACCTGAAAGTATTGGCTGCGATGGGCAAAGGCGAAGATGACGTCCTGCTGCCGGATGTCAGCGAAGGCGATACCCTGCAACTGGTCGAACTGGAACCGAAGCAGCATTTTACCAAACCGGCACCGCGTTTCTCGGAAGCGGCACTGGTTAAAGAACTGGAAAAACGCGGTATCGGCCGTCCTTCGACCTATGCCTCGATTATTTCCACCATTCAGGAACGTGGTTACGTCAGCCTGAAAGGTCGTCGTTTTTACGCCGAAAAAATGGGCGACATTGTCACCAGCCGTCTGGTTGAGAACTTCGACGACCTGATGGACTTCGGCTTTACCGCCAGCATGGAAGAAAAACTCGATCATATTGCCGAAGGTGATATGAACTGGACCGACGTTCTGGATGAGTTTTATCAGGGCTTTCAGCAAAAGCTGGAAGTGGCTGAAGGCGAAGACGGCATGCGCCCGAATGATCCGGTTGATACCGACATTCCGTGTCCTACCTGTGGTCGCCATATGCAGATCCGCACGGGTTCTACCGGTGTATTCCTCGGTTGTTCCGGCTACAGCCTGCCACCGAAAGAACGCTGCACTCAAACGCTCAATCTGGTACCGGGCGATGAAGCAATCTCCGCCGATGAAGACGAAGAAGCAGAAAGCCGCCGCCTGATGGATAAGCGCCGTTGCAGCATCTGCGACAGCGCGATGGAAAGCTATCTGCTGGACGAAACCCGTAAGGTACATATCTGCGGTAATAACCCGGATTGCAGCGGCTTCGCCGTAGAAACCGGCCAGTTCAAGATTAAAGGCTATGACGGTCCAACGCTTGAATGCGATAAATGCGGCAGTGAAATGCAGCTGAAATCCGGTCGCTTCGGCAAATACTTTGGCTGTACAAACAGCGAATGTAAGAACACCCGAAAATTATTGAAGAGCGGCGAAGCGGCACCTCCGAAAATGGACGCGATTGCCATGCCGGAGCTGAAATGTCAGAAAGTAGACGACACCTACGTTCTGCGTGACGGTGCAACCGGTTTATTCCTGGCCGCCAGCCAGTTCCCGAAAAAACGCGAAACCCGTGCACCACTGGTTGAAGAACTGCTTCCTCATCAGGCCGAACTGCCGCAGAAATACCATTTCCTGCTGGATGCTCCGCGCCAGGATCCGGAAGGCAATCCGGCCATCATCCGTTACAGCCGCAAAACCAAAGAGCAGTATGTAATGACTGAAAAAGACGGCAAAGCCACCAGCTGGTCGGCCTATTACGTCGATAATAAATGGGTTGAGCACGACAAGAAAAAAGCACCCGCCAAAAAGGCCGACAAAGCCTGATTCACACCAATGTCTGGGGAAAGTGTCGGTTAATTTGATACTTTTCCCGGATTTTTCCGCAAAATATTCATTGCTATGTTCGGATCTCCACTCAAGGAGAGACGATTATGCAATGGATAAAGCACGCACTATTTTCTGTCTGCCTGATTCTGGGCACCCTCAGCGTACAGGCAGCAGAAACCAGCAAGCCAGACGGTAATAGGGTAAAAGCCGTTAATATCAATACCGCCACCGCGGAACAACTCAGCCAGCTTGACGGTATTGGTAAAGCGAAAGCGGAAGCCATTATTGTATACCGCCAACAACATGGTCAGTTTAAATCACTGGACGACATCACTCAGGTTAAAGGAATCGGCAAAGCCATCCTTGATAAAAACCGTTCCATGCTGGCACTGGAATAAAATATAAAAAACAGCGCATAAAAAGCGCGCACAAAAAAGAGCCGCTATGCGGCTCTTTTTTCAGATATTTTCTGTTTATCGGTCAGTCTGTTACCAGACAATTCCCCCACTCACAGCGCACCAGCAGGTAGCTGTTATCCGGGCAACGGGCATCATATACCTCATGCGGCCAGGCATTTTTCAGCAGGTGAACTTCTGCACCGGAACAACCATTGCGCTTCGCCATTTTTTCTACCACATAAAAAGAGCGGCCATACACTTTTCCGGTTTTTTGCTCAACGGCCGCACGCTTTAAATTCAGATCCGTACCATCACGCTGTGAGCGTCGCTGTAAATTTACCAGTGATTCGTACACTTTATCCTGACTGCGCAGGTCGCGTTCGCCCTGGTTATATTGTGATAACACCCGTAAACAAAGGTCTTCTTTATCACCACTGGCACTCAGCAATTCCTGCACTTCGGCCTCTGCCGTCTCAACCACCTGCCAGGTCAGGGCCATCGCCATGCGGGCACCGGTTTCAGTACGGTCATCGGTTACATGAATAATATCGTAGGCCAGTCCAAAATCGGCGCTCTCGACAAAGGCACCGTTACGCTGCCACCAGTTTTGCTTCGCGGTATAGGCTGCCTGCTTGGCTTTGGCGCTGACATCATCACAGGCATCGACCCAGGTGCGCAGTGTGGTATCGGTCTGCAGCGCGTAATAAACCGCCTCTCCGGTGGGTGACAGCTGATTGCTGGAGCAGCCTTGTAACAGCGCCAGCGAAGCCAGGATCAGTCCAGATAAAATCCGCATGGTAATCATCCTTTTATTCAGAAATTAGTTCAGGTTGAGCGCTGCTCTGCAGCCAGTTCAGCAGTTGCGTCTCATCGAAGGGCCAGTCAAGTTCAGCCCCGCTTTGTTCATTCAGCAGCACCGGAATTCGCAAACCATAGCGTTCCACCAACGCTTCTGTTTCAGCAATATCTTCGACATAAACATCGAGGGAAATCTGGCCGGCGACATTCACAATAACAGCTTGTGCCAGCTCACACAGATGACAGGCCTCTGTGCCAAATAAAACCAGAGCCATCAGGCAGTTCCAGTAAAAACAGACAGGGGAAGTATAGCGGTTAGCACCGGGGCATGACAAAAAGTCTGCCCCTGAGAAGCGGAGAAAAGAAAACGACTGTCAGGCTTTATTAGCAAGCAGTGAATTCAACCCTTCATGGAAAGAATTCCAGACCGGTAAGCGTTCTTCTTCCGGCAACAATTGATTCACCAGATCCTGCAAAGTCTGCGGAGCATCAGCCAGAGGTCGGGCCTTTTCCAGCGCAGCCATATAAGCATCCACATAAGACGCCAGCGGTGCTTTCAGCGATTCCAGCTCTGGTGTAGGCAACTGCGGCTGAACACTGGCATAGGCTTTGGTTGAGGTCGCAACCGTTTGCTGAGTCAGATTAAGACTCATCGCCGCCAGCTGGCTGCCATCAAAGCCAAGGTCCATTGCCTGTCCCAATGCCGCACCGATATCACCGGCAAAGAAACGCTCACTCAGTGACTGTACATCATCAAACAGGCCAGCCAGCGCCGTCCTCTCGGCATCACTCAGGCTGCCATTCACTTCCATACTCCAGTTTTGCTGAGCCGAGGCCTGCAGACTGAAAGCCGAATTACCCTGCCCATCCTGGCTGATTGACGTGCTGAGACTGCTGCCCTGAGAGAAACGTACCGTGACCCGATCGCCTTCTTGGGTCAGGACCTGCAGAGACAACTCATTGGCCACGCTGAGCGAGCTTTTACTGGCAAGCAACGCCCGACTCTGTTCTGCCGGTCGGGCGAGCTGATCCAGTCCATCGTCGACCAGTTGGCGTCCGGCGGCAATCTGGCCTTTTAATTCGTCATCCAGCAGCCCCATACCGTCCAGCATCTCTGTTGCCTGAGCATAACCTTTGGCAATGCCTTCACGGGCGGCCTGCAGGCGCTGATCGATGCGGCTCTGATCTGCCCCCTGGGAACGCAGCTGGTTAATACCATTTTGTACATGGCGCAGGATGGCTGAAGCGGTTTCCTCCGGGCTCTGTTTTTTATCCAGCTGAACAACGCCGGGAAGTGCCTTAGCCAGGGATTCGGCGGCTGCACCCTGTTTTACATCGCTGGCAGAAGCTCCGGTCTTTTTACTGCCCTCAGGATTCTGGGTGCCGTAATTCCGGTATTGCGAGGGGGTAATTGTGATTGCCATATAGCCTCCGCTCAGACTGTGTTGCTGTTCTTTGGGTTATCGGCCAGAACGGCCGGAAATTGAACCCTGTGACAGTTTAGTCAGTAAACAAAAAAAGCCCGCAACTGGCGGGCTTTTTTTGTTTACGCTAACAGGCTGATAAAAGTACAGGCCTGCAGGTCAGTAGCAGACAGCGCCCTGATGATAGTCGTAGCTGAAATCCAGTTTCCAGCAAACTTTATTACGCTCGATCTCATTCATGATGTGATCCGGGTGCTCATTCAGCAACTGCATGATTTTAAATGTTTTATACGCTGCATGCAGAGCATTCTGATCAAGGGCGATGACTTCTTCTTTACTCATAATTCCCTGATTGAGCAGGGCCTGACGCCATTCTGCAACGTCCTGAGTCTGCATCATGTGCTCAACCAAGGGTTGAATCAGTGATAATTTCTGCGTCTGGCTCATAACAAATCCTCCGAATAAAAACCCGATTACAATGGCTCAGGCACACGAAGAAAACCAGATCAAAAAATGAACACTATTATGACAATAAGTTAAAAATTCACGACGGCTGAAAGTATTGCCCTGCAAGAAAAGGCTAATCAGCCCGCTTCATAACTGTTTACGCTGATTGCGGTACTCAACCGGTGTCTGGCTGGTCCAGCGTTTAAATGCCCTGTAGAAAGTACTCGGTTCAGAAAAACCGGTAAGGTAGACAATCTCGTCGATACTCTCATCGGTACCGGATAACAGACGTTTAGCCAGGTTGCAGCGGTAGTCTGCCAGCAACTGATTGAAGTTAGTGCCCGCTTCCGCCAGACGGGTACGTAATGTGCGGGATTTAATGTCCAGCCGCTCCGCGACATCTTCCAGACTGACCTGTCCCGTTTCCAGAATTTCGCCGAAGACCCTGTATACTCTGGTCACAATATCCTGACGCTCCAGCTTGGCCACATGCTCAATCGCCAGTTTTTCGTGCAGCTGCAGCAGTTCCGGCTCAGCATGGGAAGACGGCATATCCAGCAGCTGGGTATTGAAGTAAATACGGTTGTCTTCCTGATCAAATAACACCGGACAGGCAAAAATCCGCTCGTGTTCAGCACTGTCGGCCGGCTTTTCGTGGCTGAAGTGCACACAGGACGGCGCAAACGCATCATCGGTTACATAACGGAAGAAACGGATCAGGCCAAGCGCCATGCATTCATTCAGATGGCGCAGGCCGGCCACACGGTCGCTGGCACTCTCGACCAGAATATATGCCTGATCGCCTTCCGTGCCGGTACTGGCCTGGGAAGCATCGCTGAGCAGGCGCTGATAATTCAGTGCTCTTTTCAACCCCTCACCAAAGGTCGGACTGGACAGAAACAGGTACTGAAGCACCTGCCCCTTATATACAGGCATATGTTCGCCAAGATGCAGACCGATATCAGCATCCTGGCTGACCTCTTCCAGCACATGCCAAAAGATCAGCTGAGCTTCGTGTGGTGTGCGGATATTCCTGTCTGCCAGCAACTCAGGGGTAACCCCCAAACGCGCAAACACCGCATCCACATCCAACCCCATTTTCAGCATGGCCTGATGAGCCAGCTGGATCATGACGCCAGAGTCACGCAGTTCTGTCATTCCACCGGACATAAGTCGTTGAAATTCCTGATGAGTGTTGGCGAATTCTGCCAGATAAACAGGCCGCTGCAAGTCCTATTGACCAAACTGACGCAGCACACGAAGTGGCTGCGCCAATGGCCCTCTGCAAGCTGCCTCTATACTCCCCTTTCTCACCCTTGTCTGATCAGAATATTAATTAAGGACACCGTGGCCATGACTCAAGCTATACGCATGCAATTCAGTGCGACTCCGGGAACTCTGAGCCAATACGCCCGGGCGCTGCTGGCACGTGGCGCCGGCCAGCGTGATATACAGATGCCTGATATTGAAGCTCTGCTGGTTGGTGTGAAAGCGCGCCCGGAGCGGGTAGCGGCTTACGCCAGCGTCTGCGGCTTCCGCACTCAGACATCCTTGCTGCCGCTGACCTACCCACACGTACTGGCATTCCCGCTGCACATGGAGCTGATGCTGCATAAGCAATTTCCTCTCGCCCTCATGGGGCTGGTGCATATCCGCAATGAGATCACTCAATACCGGGCCATTCGCCAGGAAGAGAAACTGGATATCCGCTGTCATTTTTCCGGAAGCACAAAAACCGATAAAGGGCTGGAGTTTGATATTTATACCGAAATAACCATCGGCGGTGAAAAAGTCTGGGAATCAGTCAGTACCAATCTGGCGCGCATGCGCAGCACTGAAGCCAAAGGAGCGAAAAAAGAGCGACCACCACTGGCCAGCTTCGCCACCATAGAACGCTGGACGCTGCACAGTAATCTGGGTCGGCGCTATGCGCGGGTTTCCGGTGATTCCAATCCCATTCACCTATACGCCCTGTCAGCCAAACTGTTCGGTTTCAAAAGCCACATTGCCCATGGTATGTGGAGCAAAGCCCGTACAGCGGCGGCGCTGCAACCCCTGCTGCACAGCGACGCTTGTCGCCTGACGACTGAATTTAAGCTGCCGGTTTTCCTGCCATCTGCTGTCGAATTGCACTACAACCTGCATGAAACACTCAGTAGTGATCAGCCAAACAACGCTGGCATCGACTTCGAGCTGCGCAGCGTCCGAGGCGAAAAGGTTCATATGAAAGGACGGATTGAGAAAATCTGAAGAGACAGAAGCAGCCTTCAGGCTCAGCCATGCTGAGCCTGAGCGGCCATCCCCGTCAGCCAGCATTCGGCCTCATCACGCTGATCAAAGCGTTGCACCGGATAAGCGGGAGCATGATAACTGAGAAACATCGCCGTCAGATGACGCAGCATAAAAGAGTCGCCCACAATCGCCAGCGCTGTTGTGGTACGCAGAAGGTCGGGGTGTGAAGCGAAAAGCTGCACCTCGAAATCAACGGTAAGAATATCCTGCCCCAACAGTAATACAGGTCGCTTGCGCTGCCCCGCAATCCGCCCATGAGCATTGTGCATAAAACGGACAAGGTCGATCGTCAGATGGCTGAAGCCGTGAAGGTCGTGGTAGACAATGCCGTTTTCTCCCAGCCAGGTAGCTGGCTTTGCCGGAGAATTCACACCTCGAATTGTCATATTAACCGTAGTTTTAAGAATTGATTTTCATAAACGATAGCAAAATTCGCCGGAAAATAAAGGCAATTATTGCCATATTTTCCAATATCAGAGGCTCATCGGACAGACTTAATGACAAATAGGCCTATATCTCCCGGACCTCCGTCCACAGTGCGCCCTGCCAGACGCACTCCAGAACGTGCAGCCTGCTGCATCCGGCTGCGGTTTTATAACGTAAATTGCCCGAAGAGTGGCTTTATATTGAAGCGGTGGCTGGTATCATGCGCAAACGTCAGGAATCTGTAGCGAATACCACTGAATTCCTGCCAACAAAATAACAAGATAATTCCTGCTCAGGCAGATCAGAACAACTATAAAAATGGACTCCCTCACTATGGCCTCATATTCCTGCACACCTGCACGTGGTGGCATGCTGACTTCGCTGGCGCTGAGCTCTCTGCTCGGTTTATCCCTGCTTTCCCCTGCAGCACAGGCTGAAGGCGGATTTGTTGGCCTGCAGGGCGGTATCACTGACTCTCAGGATATGGACTCTTTCGGCAACACCATCAAACTGACATTCGGACCCAACATTACCGACCGGCTGGCTCTGGAATTCGGCATTATGGATATTGGTGAGGCCAGTTACGATGATCCGAAAGCCGACTTCACTGATGTGGCTGATGATAAGCCACCGACGTTTAAAAACGCGAAACACGGTACAGTAGCCGGAACCAAAGCAACAGCCAGTGAACAGGCCTATGCCACCTACACCGGCTTTGCCAGCGCCCGTCCGCAAAGTTTTCTTATTACTTTCCGCTACCGTTTCCCACTGACCGACAGTATTGATTTTTTCCTGAAAACCGGCGCCAACCTGTGGGTGGCTGATTATGACACTGTTGAAATCAAAGCATTCCAGGACCAAACCATCAGCCGCCGTATCGTCAGCACCAAGCAAACATCAGCCGTTGACCAGATTTCCGGTGGCGGATTCTTCTGGCGCGCGCTTCCTGATCTGGCATTACGCGCCGAATTGGAGACAACGGCGCTGGATAGCAAAGAGTTCAGCCGTGTTCGCTTCCAATTGATAACATTGGGTGCGCAGTACGAATTCTGAAAAAGCGAACAACCGTACCTTCTTCATCTCCTGCCCGGACAAGAAAATGCTAAAAAAACCTCATTCCGGGTAGGTTTATGCCAATAATTGTTAGATTCGTCACAATATAACCTTTCTCATTAGACCAGAATGGGGGCTCGGGTAGATAAGTGCCAGTCCTTTGTTACCTACGGTAACACATGACAAATTTGGTCACATTCATTTACCATAATGCCTGCTCTTTTTACCAACCTATCAGTGGCATACCGCTTGCTATTGAGTAAGGTTAAAAAACAAAAACCGAATCAGATTAGACGCCTATGAACATGGAACAAGGTTACGTATCCACCGCATTGGTTCGTCCTCTGCTGGAAGCTGCAGGCCCTACGTTTTTTGATCAGCTGCCGGACAGTGCTTCCGGTGCGATTCAGCGTGTGCTTAAGCAACTGAAAGATCCTGACAGCCGGATCAACGCAGAAGATGCCGATGAATTAATCAGCCAGCTGGTTAAGCGTACAAATGACGAGTCACTGTGTGTGCAGTCGTCGCATAAATTCAACGTTCACAGCAGCTGCCAGCTGCAGCACCTGTTTCTGTGCTGCAATACCCTGCGCGAAGCACTCTATTATCTGGAGAAGTTTTCCTCCCTGCTGAGTGATCAGCTGGAAATTCAGGTAACCCGTACCCGCGATAACATCATTAAGGTAAAACTGCCGGTTGAAGAGAACTTTATTGTTTCAACTCAGCGCCGTCGCACCGAAATCATTATCAGCACCCTGCTGAGCTGGCTGCGACAGCTGTGTGGCCCGGAACTGAGCATCAGTACCATCGCCCTGCCATTCCCGGCCACGCAGTACAGTGAGCACTACAGCTCGCAATGGCGCAGCGACGTGCAGTTCAATGCTGACGAATGTTCTATCCAGTTCCACAGTAAGTGGCTGGATGAAGGTCTGCATAACACCAATCCGCACATCCTGAATATGATGAAGCGTGAGGTGGAAGAGCAATACCGCAAACTGGCACGCTCCGGCTCTCTGGCTGAGCGCATCCGTAAGGCTTTCCTGCAGAACAAAATCCGCCTGAATGCCAACCAGCAGGAAGTTGCTGATTACTTCCACATCAGTGCCCGCACCCTGAACCGTCACCTGCACCGCGAAGAAACCTCGCTGAAGCAGATCGTAACCAGTGTGCGTCTGGAAACCGCCAAACGCCTGTTGGTTAATACCGATGAAAGTATTGAGCAGATTGCGCTGAATATCGGCTTGTCTGGCCGTCGTACTCTGGACCGGATCTTTATCAAAGAAATTGATCAGAGCCCGGCTCAGTATCGTCAGTCACACAAGCAGATGCCGATAGCCGCCAACGGCTGACCCGGTAACCGCCTGGTAAAAAGAGCAATAAAAAAGGCAGCCTGGCTGCCTTTTTTATTGCTCTGATGCTTCTCATCGGCTTAGCCGATACGCTCCTAGTCTGACGGTGCCAGCCTGAGAATTCGTCGCCAGTACAGCTGCATCAAGAAAAATACTCCGGCCAGTGTCCCGAACAAATGTGAGCGGGTTTCAACCCGGCCACCAATCACATCCGCCAGAGCCATATCGTCATACCAGGAGGTTTGTTCCCAGGCGACTTTGACTACAATTACCACAAAAAACAGCCAGGCAATACGACGGCCGTAAAAGGGCGAAACAAAGGGCGCAACCAGCAATAAACCATGCGAAGCTCCGGACATTCCGCCATAGCGATACAGATCCGGAGCAAACACATAAAGACCGCAGCCAACAAACAATACACACCAACACAGCAACAACAGGCCGCGCACTGAATTCAGCGAAGGGCCGGCGATATAAGCAAACAAAGCAATCCCAGCCATATTACTCAGCGCATGATTTCCGGAAATATGCACCCAGCTGGCAGTAAACAGGCGCCACCACTGGCCGTCAGCGATTGCCAGACGGTCAAAACGCAGCCACTGGCCGCTTAAGGGCTCTGCCAGTGCCAGGCCGGCAACCACAACAAGCATGAGTAAATAGAGGGTATAGCCCCGCCACAGCGAGGCAAATCTGAACGGAGAAGACAAAGCCCATCCTCGGTTTGTCGGAAAGATTACAGCAGCACTGTGCCGCCGGATTCAGATGGGATTATTCACTCTGTGCCGCGATATGGCTACGGCTGAATAAAAGAAATGCACACGTCAAACGGTGCGACGGCGTAAGCCAAGAAAGGACAAAAGAGGGAACATAAACCACAGAGCCCCGGCCGAAGATGCTGAATCCGCAGCGGCGCCGGTATCCTGACCTGAGCTGACATTGCCTTTACCCGCATCCACGGCAGGTACTTCAATGTCTGCAACAGAATCCACGCTGACCAACAGGCGCACACTGGCGTCAAACCCTGCCTTCTGATATGCCGCAGCAGTATCATCCCGCACCCAGGTCTGACCACTCAGACCACCCTGCTCATCCGTTACCAGAGGCGCCAGGCCAGACAGCGACTGCACACTGATCTGCAGCACAACACTTTCCAGCCCGCTGGCCACTACACGGTCTGACAGCAGTAACCGGTTCCAGCCATTCTGCAGCATAAACTGATGTTCCTGCCCCAGAAGATCCCGCCCCTCCCGGCCATCAAAGCTACGGTACAGGGCAATATCCGCCCGGCCATCACCCAGAGCGAACAGGTCCACACCATCAAATGACAACACCCCATCTTTAACCGGCAGAGTCATCAGCACCTGAGCATAACCACCAGCAGCACCCCAAACGGCATTTGGTGGCAACTCATCCAGACCCAGATTATCGCCCGCCGGAGCCGCAGAGAGATTAACGTCCAGCTCCGCGACCAGACCAGCCTGCAGCTGCAGCAACTGCACAGCACCGCTGTTGCTCACCTGCCCTTCTGCGGCGGAATACAGGGTCTGGCCTGACACCGAGCTGAACAGATCGGAAGGCTCTCCCAGATTGCTGTTGCTGAGCAGGTCATCACGGCCATCGGCTTCTTCAATAGCCAGCAACCGGCCTTCCTGTTGCGCCACATTCAGGGTGCCGAAACCGGCACGGTCGTTAATACGGCTAACCAGTACGCCACTGCCCGGCAGGCCCTGGTCATAGCCAGACTGACGGCGATGCTCGAGCATCAGGCGTTCACCATGGCGGTACGCATCCAGATGCACAGTCAGCGCATCATCACCATCACTGGCGGCACGCAACGCCACCTGGTTAACACCACTGACTGCTGACTGCGGACGGATAAACCCGGCCTGCTCTTTACTCCATGCCAGCATATGCGCCGGTGTCTCGCCAGCTGCCCCCTCTGTACGGTTCCAGCCCCCCAACCCCATCAGCCCCCAGCGGCCAATGCCCATACCATTACCGCTGCGGTCATACAGGTCAGGCAGATCAAACAGCAGGTGTCCCAGCTCATGGCAGATCACACCGATGGTCGCCAGATGCGTCTGGTGCTGCTCGCCAAACATGGCGTATTCCGCCAGATAAAAATTCCCCAGACGGCCCTGATACAGAGTCGATTTATGTGCCCATACCCGAGGATGACTGGTTGCCGAGCCGGCATAGGCCTGTTCATAGCCGGCAATCAGAAACACCACACCCAGTTCATTGGGGTCGAGCCACTGATCGCCGTTGCGGTCATATTCATTCAGATCCAGTTGAGAGCCCAGCTGCGCCAGCACCTCGTGCACCAGCGCCTGACTGGCACTGCCATAGCCGTTGCCGAAATCCGGATGATTACGGCTCAGCACGACACTGACGATGCCATCATCCGCCACACCGTTTTGCTCACGGGCTGGCTGAATATCAAATTGCTGATAGGAGTTCTCGCGGTAGTAATTCTGCACGCTGCCTTCGCTGCCGAAGAAGCGTGCAGCTACCTCGGCATCACTGGCAATAAAGGCCTGATCAGCAAAGCCTACACGCACCACCAGCAGAGACTGGCGAAAGTAAGATGAGCTGGCGTCGTAACGGAAAGGTCTGCGTTGTGGAGCGGCAACAGAAGTGCTGAAGGTAGAGGTTCCGGAGGTGGATAAGCGGGAGGTCGGGGCAGCAAACGTATGAAATGATGGCTTAAGCACGGACTCTGCTGCCGGAGTGCCACTGACCAGAGGCTCTCCTGCACTCAGCAGACCATCATCACCGGTAATGGCGTAGTACCAGTAGCCGTTCACTTCCAGCAGGGCTTCCCCGTCGCGGGTCTCAACCCACAACTGGCGCTGATCACCACGGGGCAACACCTCAATCACACGATCATCGCTAAGCCGGATTTGCTGCCACTGCGCCGCAGGCAGCATCGATGCCCGGGAGGCATTGCTGAAAAGCAGCAAAAATAGAAAGAACCAACGGATCATGACTTGAGGCTCGCAAAACGCTTACCTCAAACAATAGTCAACTCACGTTCAGTAAATGGCTGTTTTAACAACTCAATACACGATCACAAAATATTGACGCTGAGATTTAAAGTATTTCGTCAATTATCAGGTCACATATTGCCCACCGACTGACCAGCCGTAACCACCGGAAGACTTCAGTTACGTCAATCACACCCGCTTACATGTACTGTTTTGCCCGGCAACACCTCAGGACACAGCCACTTCACGGGTAGCCTGTCCAGCAAGGCTTTCCACATCCGCCACAGCATCAGCAATAAAACTCATTGCCCGCTGCTCCATCCAATAGGTCTGATCGGCTGTGCGCTGAATAAACCCCACATGGCCGCCACTGTCCGGCATCTCCAGATGCAGAAATTCATGCCCCGCAGCCAGTTGTTCAGGGAAACATTCTGGCGACAGAAACGGATCATTGCGCGCGTTTACCAGCAACGTTGGAATCTGCAGCCCAGGCAGATAACGCAGGCTACTGGATTGCGTCCAATAATCTTCAGCATCACGGAAGCCATGCAGAGGTGCGGTGTAGCGGTCATCGAATTCTTTGAACGTACGGATATCATCGAAGCCATCCACGCTGACCAGATGCGGGAAACGCTGAGACTTCACCGTCATTTTCTCTTTCAGGTCGCGCAGGAATTTCCACATAAACACACGGTTCTGCCACTTAGCCAGCTGATACGCACTGCCACGCAGATCACAGGGAACCGAAAATGCCACCACTGAACGTACCTCAGCGGGCAATTGCTCAGCTTCGCGCCCGGCGTATACCAGACTCAGATTGCCCCCCATCGAATAACCCACCAGATGAACCTGCTCATAACCCTGCGTCAGAGCATGCTGCACTACCCGGTGCAGATCATCGGTTGCGCCACTGTGGTACATACGTGGCAATAAGTTGGTATCACCACTGCAGGAACGGAAATTCCACGCCAGCGCATCCCACCCCTGACGGTTGGCTTCACGTACCGTACCCAGCACATAAGGCCGGCGCGAATGGCCTTCCAGCCCATGGGAAACAATCACCAGCGTGCGCGAGCCGACACGGCTCCAGTCAATATCAAGAAAATCGCCGTCATCGGTGGTGATGCGTTCGCGCAGCAGATGATCATCATTCAGCTTGCGGAAAAAAGTCGGAAAAATGCTTTGTACATAGCCATTGGCTAATAACCACGGCGGACAATATGAAGATGTTAAAACGGGCATGGCCATTTCCTAGGGAAAACAATGTCCGCATTCTAACGTCAGACGGTCAGACGGACGAAGGCCGTTCACGCCACAGAGCAATGCCTGAATGTACAGGGGATCAGAATCAGAAGCGGTTTTTCAGATAGTCGAGAATGGCATCCGGGCTGTACAGCCACTGGCCGCCCTGTTCATCATCGACACGTAAACAGGGAACTTTAGGAGCGCCACCGCCATTGAGCAGTTCATTACGGTAGGCATTAACACGCAGGACGTCTTTTTCTACCACACGCAAACCGAGGCGTTCACAGTGGCGTTTAATGGAGATTGAGGAAGGGCAGGTACGGCAATAATACAGGTGCATTCGGCGTGATTCACGGTCCAGCAGCATCTGTTCGTTGGCGCTGCGCATTACCGGTCGCACAGGAAGCAGCCGATCGACTATATCCAGTGCCTTGCCTTTGAGCTGTCTCGTCAGATAATTCATCAGAACTGCCGTACATCAACCTGTCAAGGGGCGGCATTGTATGCCCTTGGCAGTAAATATCCAGTCCTTAAATAGTAAAAATATGTCGCTGCAGATAAGACTTTAGTGAAATTAAAGCAAACGCAGAAATAAACAGTGCTTCAGCTGCCGAGATTCAGAAAGGCAACGCTGAATAACACGACGAGAATAGTGATGGTCATCAGCCAGCGCGAACGCTGGCAGAATTTACAGGGGGCTTTCTTAACGGAAGAATTAGTGGATGGCATAAGACGATACCTGTTTATAACGTATCGTCTAAGTGTAGATCAGTCGATCCACTTATTGCGGCCAAATGATGGAATATCACCCCAGCTTTCCCAATGCATCCACACCGCCACCGCTTTACCGACAATATTTTTCTCCGGTACAAAGCCCCAGCCGCGGCTGTCATGGCTGTTACCACGGTTGTCACCCATCATAAAGTAACTGCCTTCCGGTACATCCCACTCGCCTTCCGGCCCGGCCCAGACCACGGTCTGATTAGTACGCGGATCACGCCCCACCATCCACTGCACCGTAGCATCAGCAGAGTCCAGTTGTTCCTGCGCCAGATACTTCAGCGGACGGTAAGGAGGCTCGCCACCCAGCTCATGGGTTTCAATGACTTCGCCGTTCACCTTCAACTGCCGGTTACGGTATTCAATATGGTCACCCGGCAGACCAATCACCCGCTTAATAAAGTAACGAGGGTCATCCGGTGGGAAAAACACCATCACATCACCGCGCTGCGGCTCACTGACCGGCACCAGTGTGGTACCGAACACCGGCATACGCAGACCGTAATGGAACTTACTGACCAGAATAAAATCCCCTTTTACCAGACCCGGCTCCATCGAACCGGATGGAATCTGAAAAGGCTCAGCGACAAACGAACGCAGAACAAAGACAATGGCCAGAACAGGGAAGAAAGACTTCGATTGCTCGATAATAAACGGCTCGGTTTCAGCCTCATGAATGTCTTCCGGGTGAGCGCGCTCAGCGATGAGTGCATCCGCACGCGCTTTACGGCGTTTGGCCAGCCAGAATTTATCGACGCCGGCAATCACGCCGGTGCCCAGGGTAAGCACCATCAGTATCAGGGGAAAATCGATATCCATAGCTCTGCACTTATAACTACAATCTATAAAGTTCCGCATTCTAACCGCCGCGCGGTCACAAGGCGAGCGAGTATCAAAGACCTCAATATGGAGACAAGGTTGCATGACCCACATCCGCACCCCCGATGGCATTGAGCTGGCCTACGAAAGAATGGGCAATCCGGCTGATCCGGCTGTGATCCTGATTATGGGTTTAGGCGCACAAATGCGGATCTGGCCAGACAGCCTGTGTCAGGCTCTGGTTGATAAAGGCTATCAGGTCGTTCGCTTCGATAACCGCGACGTTGGCCGCTCATCACAGATGGATCATCACGGCAACCCCAGCCTGCTCGCCACCTGGCTGGTCACCAAACTCAAACGCAAAGCACAGGTGCCCTACACGCTGAAAGATATGTCGCGTGATGTGCTGGCGTTAATGGATGAGCTGGAGATCGACAGCGCTCATCTGGTTGGTGCCTCCATGGGCGGCATGATTGCCCAGATTCTGGCCGCCAAACATAAAAAGCGGGTACGCAGCCTGACCTCCATTATGTCGTCGGCCACCAGCCCCGGCCTGCCCGACGCCAAACTGAAAGTGCTGCTGCAACTGGCCAAGCGCCCGACACCGTTTAACCGCGAAGCGTCCATCCGCTATACCATGCGGATGAACCGTTTAATCGGCAGTCCGGCCTACCCGATGGATGAAATGGAACTGCGCGCACTGGCCGAAACCAGTTTTGAGCGCACCACCAACCCCACCGGTTTCAAACGCCAGCTGGTTGCCATTACCGCCGCCGGTGACCGCAGCCACCTGCTGCGTAAAATCAAACTGCCAACACTGGTGATTCATGGCACCGACGATCCGTTAATTCCGGTGCGCATGGGCGAAGATACCGCCGCCGCCATCCGCAAAGCCAAGCTGAAAGTCATTCAGGGCATGGGCCACGACCTGCCACCGGCACTGGTGCCGCAGCTGGCAAAAATGATGGGAAAACACCTGAAAAAGGCTGAAAAACGCTGGAAGAAAAAACTGGAAAAAGAACGCCTGCGGGCCATGGAAGAAGCGGCTGCCGGAACGTCCGAAAACAGCCCTGCGGCAAACAACCCGGCAGAAGACAACGCAGCACAAAGCACGACCCCTCTGCCGCCTGCGGCCGAAGTTATCGAATTACGCGCCGGACGCAGCTGAGCTTCAGCCGCGCACCCGCGCCTTCATAAAGTCGATAAAACACCGTACCGCCGGGCGCAGATATTCGCGCTCGGCATACACCAGATACAGCGGCGCATCCTGCCAGTAATCCGGCAGCACAGCCTGCAGTCGTCCGGCCCGCAAATCAGCGGCGATATCGAGCTGCGATTTGTAGGCAATCCCCAGACCGGCCAGCGCCCATTCGCGCACCAGTGCCCCATCGCTGGCACTGCGGTTACCGCTGACCGTCAGATCGCTCTGATTGCCCTGCTCATCACAGAAGTGCCAGTGATCATAACGCTCGCCGCGCAGGAAAAAGGTCAGGCAATTATGCTGTTTTAACGCCTCCAGCTGCTGCGGCATTCCCGCCCGTTGCAGATATGCCGGTGCGGCACAAAGCAACCGGCGGTTATCCAACAGGCGCGTGGCGATCAGCCCGGAATCACTCAGCTGACCGTAACGCAGTGCCACATCCACCGGATCACGGTAAAAATTACTCAGCTCATCACTCAGACTCAGCTGCAGCTGCACCTGCGGGTACAGTGCCTGAAAATCATTCAGCGCCGGTTGCAGCCAGTGCCGCCCCAGATCAGAAGGCGCAGAAATACTCAGCTGCCCGGCCACATGATGCAGCTCACCGTCCAGCAAACCGCGACCTTCCTGCAGCAGACTGAGCGCCTTGCGCGCATACGCCAGAAACAACGTACCTTCCCGCGTCAGCCGTAATGAGCGGGTTGAACGGCTGAACAGACGCGCGCCCAGCTGCAGTTCAAGCCGCTTTAATGCCGCACTGGCCACCGCCGGGCTGCAGTCCAGCACCCGCGCAGCTGCCGATAAACTGCCTGCATCGGCCACCTGAATAAACAGCTCCAGATCGGCGAGATTCATTAATGCCTCCATTTAACAGCCACTATCAAAATATTTTTGAAAGTAACTCAAACGTTATCGTCTTTTTCAATCTCAAACAATAAATAGACTGGGCATATTCCACTCCATCCGAGGAACACGATATGTCCGCCCACGAAGCAACAACCCAGCGCTCTCAAGCCACTCAACCTGCTAATAACCAGTCTGCAGACAACAGACAGGAAGCCCTGCGCCAGCAGATTCTGCAGGCATTCCGCTTCCGCCATGCCTGCAAAACCTTTGATCCGGCCCGAAAAATCAGCAGCGAAGACTTTGCCACGATCATCGAAGCCGGACGCCTGTCACCCAGCTCTTTTGGCTTCGAGCCCTGGCAGTTTCTGTTAATTCAGAATCCGCAATTGCGCGAGCAACTGAGTGAAAACAGCTGGGGCGGTAAACGCCAGTTTGCCAGTGCCAGCCACGTGTTAATTGGCATGGTGCGCCGCGCTCCGGGCGTGCGCCATGACTCTGATTACATCCGCCATATGATGACCGAGGTGCAGCAACTGCCTGCGGAAGTGGTGAATGCAAAAGGCGGCTTCTTCCGTACCTTTCAGGAACAGGATTTCAACCTGCTGGAATCCGAACGCAGCCTGACCGACTGGGCCACCCATCAGACGTATCTGCCACTGGCCAACATGATGACAGTGGCCGCTCTTCTGGGTATCGACTCCTGCCCGATCGAAGGTTTTGTACAGGAAGTCTGGGAGCAGCAACTGCAGGAGCTTACCGGTGTTGATAACACTATGTTCAAACCGGTCTGGGCACTGGCGCTGGGCTATCGCCTGACAGAACCGGGAGAGAAAACCCGCCGTCCGCTGGGCGATGTCTTACACCGTTTTGATTAGGACCTGACAGGAGGCCATATGAGCACAGCCGTTTACTGCATTCCCGTACGGACAATGTTTCGCCATATCCGTACCTGCCGCCGTCACAACAAAGACTGGCAACTGAGTCTGGAGCGTCATTGTTTATTGCTGCGCACTCATGCAGACAGCAACGGCCAGGCCTGCGCCTACCGTTCCCGGCTGCCTTATTTATTGTGACGACAACCCATTGTTAACCGCAAAACAACCGCCGCTGACCGGCAGAGGTATAAATGAATATTCTGATCCTGACCACCAACCCCAAACTGTACGCCGCCAAAGGCGAATTAAATGCCACCCTTGCAGCATTAACCGAGGGCTTCGCACGGCGTCAGGGACATTCCGTTCAGGTGCGTAACCTGGCAGCGATTAAAGCTGTTGGCGGCTGGAACATCGAAGAAGAAATAGAGCATCTGCACTGGGCCGATGCCATTGTTTACCATTTTCCGATCTGGTGGTTTGGTGCGCCGGCGCTGTTAAAAGAATACTTTGATGAAGTATTGCAGCACCGCAAAACCTTTTTCATTACCGATATTTATGGCGAAGGCGGACAGCTGGGCGGCAAGGCTTTTATGCTGGTTGTTACTTCCAATATGAAAGCCAGCGATCTGAGCGCCTGTCCGGTGCTGGAAAATTATCAGCATATTGATGACGTTCTGGTACAGCCCATTCTCACCAACCGTTACCTGGGTCTGCGGGAGCAATGGCCAACCTTTCACGCCGACAATGTGATTGCCGGCGATACCAGCCATCTGGAACAGAATTTTATTGCCCATCTGCAGCAGGTTATTCCGGCCGCAACACAGGCAATAAAATGATTACAACGGCCCGCTGATATGGTTGGTCTGCGGGCTGTCGTTTTCTTTAATACGTGACACCATCAGCTGATCGACGCGCAGGTTGTCGATATCCATCGCCTCAAATTTAAAACCGGCAAAGGTAATAAAATCGGTCCGTTTCGGAATACGTTTCAGGCGGTAAATTAAAAATCCGGCAACGGTTTCATACTGGCCGTTATCCGGAAAATCATCGATATCCAGCTCCAGCACCCGTGCCAGATCGACCACCGGGGTGCTGCCATCCACCAGCCAGGAGCTGGCGTCACGGCGCACAATCTGTTCGTCACCACTGGACGCAACCAGATCGCCCATAAAGCTGTTCATTAAATCTTTTACCGTCAGAATACCCACCACCAGCGCATATTCATTCAGTACCACGGCAAACGGCTGTGCAGTGGTTTTAAAGGCGTTAAGGCCTTCGGCCAGGGTCAGGGTGTCGGGTAAATACAGCAGCTCGCGCTCGATCATATCGTCGCCAATCTGCGCCTGTTCCCCTTTTAATACCTTGCGCAGAATTTCTTTCGACTCCACCGCGCCCACCAGCTTATCCAGCGAACCATCACAGATTAAAAACCAGTTGTGCGGATGCTCGATAATTTTGGCGCTGATATCTGCACTGCTGTCGTTAATATCGAAATAGACAATCTGCTCACGCATGGTCATCGCCGTTGGCAGCGTGCGCCCTTCCAGCTCAAACACATTACCAATCAGATGGTATTCCTGCTGCTGCAGACTGCCGTGCTCGGCACCGGCATCCATCATGGCAACAATATCGTCGGTGGTGACCGTATCTTCCCGCTGCATCGGCAAGCCAAACAGGCGCAGCAACAGGTTGGTCAGGCTGTTAAATAACATCACCAGAGGCTTAAGTAACTGCGTGACCCAGCGCATCGGCGTGACGACTTTCATCGCCATGGTTTCCGGAATAATCATGCCCAGACGCTTCGGCAGCAGATCGGCAAACAGAATAAACAGCGAGGTAACCGTGGTAAAAGACAGTACAAAGCTGATCTGTTCCAGCATCGGGCCCTGATAAAACAGCTGCAGCAGATTCTGAAAATACGGCGTCAGGGTCTGCTCACCGACAATACCGCCCATAATGGCAATCGCATTCAGGGCGATCTGTATCATGGCAAAAAAAGCACCGGGCTCTTCCTGCAAACGCAGCACCGCCTCAGCCTGTTCGTTGCCTTCATCGGCCAGTACCCGTAATTTGATTTTACGCGCCGCAGCGATGGATATTTCCGACACCGCAAACAGCCCGCTGAGTACAATCAGCAGCGCTATCAGTAATAATTCGTTAATCATCAGAGCACCTCACCGGCGCAAAAAAAGAAGAAAAAAATACGGCGCTGATTATCAGCCGCCCGTCCTGCAACAGCAACAGCAACAGCAACGATAAAACAACAGCATAACCCGGCGTTGTTAAAATCCACGCCCCGGTGGCTGGTAACCGGAAAACTGCCGGGCAATCTGAGCGGCATAGCTGTCGGTCATGCCGGAGATAAAATCCAGCGCGCGCATATAGGCTTCGTACAGGCTCCAATCGGCCTGTGGCGCCGAACGGCCCATTAATTCCAGCACGCGCTGATTACGGAAGGTCGCCTGACCATCCAGTACGCGTTCACGCACGGCACTTAAAAAGGCCTCAAGCAATACCCCCAGGGTTGAATAAGAACCGATTTCCACCGCCAGTTTACGGCTGTCTTTAAAAATCCGCTCCCGTGCCATATTTTTAGCGCCCTGCACAACGGCCTTAACCACCGGCGGGCAGTAATCAATCAGATCGCCCTGCAGCGTACCGCGCAGTAACGCCTGCTCGTTACGGATAAAGGCCTGGCTGGCAGCCGTAACCAAAACTTCCATCGCCATACCGCGCAACACCTGTAAACGCCGGCGCAGGTTATCGGCCTGCTCCAGTTCGGCCTGAGCCATGTCCCAGTGATCGGCCAGCAGAGGCTTAAGCAACGCTTCCACTTCATCGTAGCGCAGCAGATCCATTTCGATACCATCTTCCAGATCGATCAGGCCGTAACAGATATCGTCCGCCGCTTCGAGCAGATACACCAGCGGATGGCGCGCCCAGTAGTCCGGTTTTAATTCCAGCAAACCAAGACGCCCGGCAATCTCACGCAGCAGCGGTAATTCGGTCTGATAACAGCCGAACTTTTTCGCCTCGCCGCGCTGCACATAATCCACCGTCCAGGGGTATTTGAGAAAAGCACCCAAGGTACCGTAGGTTAAACGCATACCGCCCTGAAAACGGTGCGACTCTACCTGAGTAACAATGCGGAAACCCTGCGCATTGCCTTCAAAGGTCTGCAGATCAGCACGCTGCAGTGGTGTCAGTTCCTGCAGGAAATGTGCATTTTCCTCCGCGCGGAACCAGTGACGGATAGCATCTTCCCCGGTATGGCCATAGGGCGGATTACCAATATCGTGGGCCAGACAGGCGGCCTGCACCAGTGCGCCAACATCGCTGGCATCAATGCCGGCCGGTAAGCGCTCACCCAGCGCCTGACCAACCCGGGTACCCAGCGAGCGGCCAACACAGCCAACTTCCAGACTGTGGGTCAGACGACTGTGTACGTGGTCATTTTCCGATAACGGATGCACCTGGGTTTTGCGGTCAAGGCGACGGAACGCCGAAGAAAAAATAATGCGGTCATAATCTTTATGAAACGGCGTACGCCCGGGTTCCAGCGCAAAACCCAGCGAACCCTGACGCTCACCGGAACGGGCGGCCGATAATAATTGCTGCCAGTTCATGCTGGGTACTGCCTGATCGTTACTGCCGTTCATGCTGTTCTTCCTGTTTGTTGCTTTTTGTTGCTGTATCAGACTGAAAGTCTGCCCCAGTATAGCGGCGAGAGCCTGAGGCGCCCATCGCTATACGCCTGAAGAGGTACCCGAATGGCGGAATTCCCCCTTGTGGGCAGGCCTGACCGGCCTACAATCGGCCGACAATAATAATTTCTGCCTGCAGGCATTTTCATCATGATCCAAAGCTACCTACAGTGGGTTATCAGCCACCCGCGCCGCGTTGTGTTTTTTACCCTGTTAATCGTTGCCCTGCTTGCCAGCGGCGTACTGAAGCTGAGCTTTACCAGCGATTTCCGCACCTATTTCGGCCCGGAAAATCCGCAGTTAAAGGCCTTCGAAGCCATGGAGCGCACTTATTCGAATCAGGATAATATTTATTTTCTGGTGCAGAACCCCAACGGCAGCCTGTTTACCCCACAGGGGCTGACCCTGATAGAACAACTGACTGAACGCGGCTGGCAGCTGCCCTATTCGCAGCGGGTCGACTCGCTGCAGAATTATCAGCACACTCAGGTTGATGGCGATGACCTGCTGATCAACGATTTTTACCGCACAGAAGAATTAACGGAAGATTTATCCGGCCTCCAGCAACTGGCTGTTTCATTACCCGAGCTGCTGCATAAATTAATCTCCGCCGATGGCGGCACCTCCGGCGTTAATGTGCGCTTTTTATTACCGGAAGGAAAAAGCGCCGAAAAATCCCCGGAGGTGGTATACGCCGCCCGCGCCCTCGCCGATGAATTCCGCGCCCGCTACCCGGATTTCAGGATTATGCTCAGCGGTTCGCTGGTTTCCAATGTCACCATGGGCGAAGCCATTCATCAGGATATTCAGTCATTATTGCTGGTGTCTTATCTGGTAATGATCAGCATTATGTTGCTGACCCTGCGTACGCTGTCGGGCACCCTGCTGATTCTCGGCATTATCAGTTTCTCGGTGGTGTCCACCATGGGCCTGTTCGGCTGGCTGGGTTATACCCTGACACCGCCCACCGGTTTTGTACCCACCGCCATCATGACCATTGCCGTCGCCGATACCGTGCATATTCTGGTGTCGTATTATTTTGCCCTGCGCCACGGCCAGCCACGGCAGCAGGCACTGCTTAACAGCATGAGGCTGAATTTCTCCCCGGTTTTAATCACCAGCATTACCACCATGGTCGGCGTACTCTGCCTGAATACCAGCGACTCTCCACCTTACCGTGACATGGGTAATATGATTGCCGCCGGAGTATTTTTTGCCTGGGCCTTTACCCTCACCTTTCTGCCCGCCGTGCTGGCGTTACTGCCGGTTCCGGAAAAATTACGCGCCGAAAATAACCACCAGTGGATTGACCGTCTGGCCGATCTGATTGTGCGTCATCATAAAGGTCTGCTGCTCAGCATGCTGCTGATTGTCGCCGCCTGTGCCAGCCAGATCAGCCGCAACGAAATTACCGAACGCTGGCACGAATTTTTTGACGAAAGTTTTGAAGTGCGTCAGACCAACGACATGATCGACCGGGAACTGGGTGGCCTGCATCTTCTGTTTATGATTGCCGACAGCCAGCAGGCGGAAGGCATTAATAATGTTGACTATCTGCAGCAACTGGAAGCCTTCAGTCAGTGGCTGCGCGCTCAGCCCGAGGTCGTACACGTCAGCAGCCTGACCGACATCATTAAACGCCTGAATCAGAATTTAAACGGCGGCGATCCGACCTTTTACCGCGTGCCCGATTCTGCCGAAGCTGCGGCTCAGTATTTATTGCTGTACGAACTGTCGTTACCGCTGGGGCTGGGTCTGGACGATACGGTCAATAATGACCGCTCATCCTCACGTCTGCAGGTGCGTTTATACCGCTCCGATTCGGTCAATATTATCCGCGTCGAACAGGCCGCCATTGCCTGGGCGCAGCAACATGCACCGCTGTTGCATCTGAGCGAAGCCACCGGCCTGGATGTGGTGTTCGCCAACCTTACCTTCCGCAATATTCATGGCATGTTGCAGGGCACCGGTATTGCGCTGGTATTAATTTCGCTGCTGCTGATTGCCGCCCTGCGGTCGTGGAAAATGGGCTTAATCAGCATGATTCCGAATATTTTGCCGGCGGCGATGGCCTACGGTTTATGGGGCATGATCAGCGGCCTGGTCGATACCGCCACCTCGGTGGTGGTCTGCCTCAGTCTGGGGATTGTGGTGGATGACACCGTGCATTTTCTCAGTAAATACCAGCACGCGCGCAAGGTGCTGACGATGCAGGCGGCCGATGCTATACGCTATGCATTTCACACCGTCGGCGTGGCGCTGCTGATTACTTCAGCCATTCTGGTCGGCGGTTTTGCCGTGCTGGAATTTTCGCACTTTAATCCGAGCACCAACATGGGCAACCTGCTGGCGCTGTCGATTGCCGTGGCACTGCTGATTGATTTTCTGCTGCTGCCGCCGCTGTTATTACTGCTCGACCGTGGTGATGCCGGGCGCAACAGAAGCGGCCGCGGCGGCGTCAGCACTATGGCTGAGCAAACCACTCCCGGCGATACCATCAAACACGAACTGGACCGCCAGAGCGCATAATAAAACGCCCATCACGCGGGTAATGACCTGCATGCCGGTTACGCCCAGCAGCTGAGTTAACCGGCTGGCCGCCAGCAGGCACAACAGCGAGATCAGCATAACGGTTAACAACGCGGCCAGTACCGATAACTGCGCCGTCAGGTCATCGCTGGCCTGCGCCATCAGCAGCATCACCGCGCCCATGGTGCCGGGCCCGGCAATTAACGGCAGCGCCAGCGGAAACACCGCCACATCACCGCGCCGGCGGGCTTCGGCTTCTTCCAGCGGCGTGGTGCTGATGGCGCCGGAGTTACGCGCAAACACCATATCCAGACCAATCAGCAGCAGCATAATGCCACCGGCGGTGCGCAGTGCTGCCAGCGAAATACCCAGCGTATGCAGCACCAGATCGCCGACCAGCGCAAACAGCAGCAGTACGCCACTGGCAATCAGCACACCGCGCCAGGCCATGCGCCGTTTCTCCTGCTGGCTGGCATGCAGAGTGATGGCCGCATAAATCGCCGCCACATCCACCGGGCCGACGGTGGCAAACAAGGTTGCCAGTGCCAGCAAAAAACTGTCGTCCATCCCTCTCTCTCCGCTTGGTTTAATCGTCAGCTCTGTGGCCGCTATTGGGCGGATAAAATACGCCACCCTGAGTTTTTAGCACAAACGTACTAGCGTAGTTCAGGCCAACCCGCCGAAGCCTCCATCATAGGCTTGTCGCCCCATACAGCAAGGCATAGCGTGATACAGCCGCTGGCCGCTTCTGCCGGCCGGCGGCGCATTCTTACCAACAATAATAATCAGGGGCCTAGCCACCATGACAATCAAATACCCAACCCGCGGAGGGCTGGCATTGCTGGCCGTACCGCTGCTGCTCAGCGGCTGCATTACCGAACTGCCCGGTGAATTTCCCGACCAGGAAACGCTCTGTACCTTTGACGCCAGCCGCGAAGCACAGCGTGCGGCCTCGGTGGCCAGCTTTCCGCAACCGGAGATTCAGCAATTACTGGTGAATGGCGAACTGCGCTGGAGTGCCGGTTCTGCCAATACTGCCCAACTGAATGCCGGTGACGAAGTTACCTTAAAAGGCAGCGGCTTTGGTGGCGGTACCGACATCGACTTCTCAAAAATCATGCTCGGCAATACCCGTATTCTGGAAACCGACCTGCGCATGTTCACTCAGTACCTGGCCATTAACGATCAGGTGAATTTTGAAAGCGACGAGCAGTTCGACAGCTGGGATAAAAACATTCTCAGCTGGAACGACAGCGAAATCCGCTTCCGCGTACCCGACCATGCCAGCAGCGGGCCGTTAATTGTGCAGGTACAAAAGCGCACCGGGTTTAATGAATCATTAAAACATCCGGGCCAGGCGCATAACGTGATTGATGCACAAACCTCACGCATTATTTCCGACACCTTTGAGCACGACTGCGATGTGGTCTCGACCCTGAGCGATGCAAAATCCACCACGCCGATAGCTGTCAGCGTGAATAACCCCGGCTTTGAGCAACTGGTGGAAAAAGGCCGCCAGGCTTTCTGGTCTTACGATTACAACATCGGTGTAGCGCACAGCGTGCGCAAACTCGACTGGAATGCGATTTTTAATTACAAAGCCAACGACCCGATTGCCGGCGGTAAAGCCGACCCGGCGAAACTCTTTGGTGCGGTAAAAACCGTACGCGGCGAAGTACCGGACGAAGCCATCGACGATGTGTATTTTAATTCCTACCCGATGGCGACACCGATTCCCGGCTTTTTAACCACACAACCGGCGAAATTCAAAGGCAATACCCGCGACAGCGGCTGGGTGGGTTACCGTTACGCCGAAGCCAACGAGCCTTATAAAGGCAATGGCGAATGGATTGGTTTTAACTGTGCCTCCTGCCACGGCTATAAAGTCAGTTATGAAAAAGCACCGGGCCAGGCCATCAGTAAAGTGATTCCGGGTTTACCTAACCCGAACTGGTCGATGAAATGGACCGTGCTGCAAACCCTCACCAACACCTTCGACGGTATTTATACCAGCGAAGAAGGCCCGAGCTGGAACAGCGGTAAAAAAGACATCGCCAAAGATATGCTGCTTTACCATATGCCCGCCGGTGCCGGTGAACACAATATGGTGCGCGTGGTTGGCGAAGGCAGCCATACCGACAACGACTACCAGTTCTCGCCCATTGCCATTCCGAACGTGACCAATTACATGGCCATCCGCCGTTCGTTATCGCACACCGAATCCTATGTGGGTTTTGAAGGTTCTTATATTCACTCCGAAGAACCGGACGGCGCACAGGGTGCCATGAGCAAAGAATGGCTCGAAGCCCTGACCGCCTATATGACCACCCTCGATCAGGACGACGATGATCTGCGCAATGTCGGCTTATACCGCTGGCTGAAATACAGCAATAAACTCAGCGCGCAAACCGGCAATGCTCAGTTAAGCGAAGGGGAATTTGTACAGAGTGGCTGGCAACAATACGCCGATGTCAGCGCCGCTGTTAACCGTGGTAAGGCCACTTATGAGCGCGACTGCAGCAGCTGCCACAGCGACGGCGTAGGTGCCAATACCAACGAGAAAATGGTACGGCTGGATGAAGTCGGCCGCTTCTTTACCCCGACCATTTATCAGAAAGAAACCGAATCGGTACGTGCGACTTTCCTGCGCGATCTGTACTGGACTCAGCACCGTGGTTTATTGTCGGATGGCCATGTGCGCAACCTCGAAGATCTGGTCAGCCCGCAACGCTGCACACCGGGCAGCAACCTGTATAACAACTACTACACCCTGCACGCACCGGTACGCCCGGATGCCGGTGGCCCGGATCATGTTACGCCATTCCCCGACCTGAACCGCAAAGGCGATGTGTTCCGTGTACCTAAATCGAAATATTTAACCAAGCTGGATAAAGGCTACAAACGTAACCTCTTTATCGAGCGGCATAAATATTTTGTCAGCGTACCCTGGGATAAAGACCACTATTACTGGGATTACCAGAAAATGCGCGCCGAATACGGCCCGGATGAAATGGGCACCGCCGAACCGATTGGCATGCCAGCGGCTCCGCATCCGTGGTGTGCGCAGAACAGCGCTGAAGTAGATGATTTAGTGCAGTATTTACTAACGCTGTGATTGTTTCGCGCAGGTGCGCGGGAGAACATCAGCAGAGCTGTCTGAACTGAGAGCACTGAAATGTAATAAAACCGGAGTTTCTGTTGGGAGTGCAGCAGAGGCTCCGGTTTTTTTATGGCTGCGATTGGCAGCCGGGCAGCGCGGTTTTGGGCTGAATGTTTGTGGGGAGTGTTTTTTTGGAATGGCTGCAGGAGCGGCTTTGTGGGAGCGGCTTTCAGCCGCGATACTGTTTCTGTAGCCGCTGCGCGGGCTGGCCTCTGTAGTCTTTGCAATGCCTTTGCGGGTGCTCCGCCCCCTGCGCCCCCATGCAAGGAGAAGTATCTCCTTCCGATCCTCTCTTGCGGCTGTCCGGTGCTGTTCAGTCAACTGCGTGGCCAATCCGGCCCGCACAGCAATTCGCCCGGAGCCTTTTACCGTTTGATAATTGAAATGAATGGGCTCCGGGCCGTACTGTGCTTTCCACCGGATTGTCTGCCTGGTTGACTGGCACCGCACAAATGCCGCGTTTATTCAGACTCAACGCGGCTTTTCAGAGCAAACAGAGTACTTTTGAAAAGGGGTTTCCATAAACTCAGACGCAATGCCGCCTATCAGATCAGGCGCAGCATTGTAGGAACGGGCCATGCCCGCGATGCTGCCGACAAACCTACTAGCGGTCAAACGGATACAAGGAGCGGATCTTATCCGCGACATGGCCAGCCATACGCTCACGCCGAAATGTAGGGTGGGCACTGCCCACCAAAGCTATTGTCGTCATTTGCCACTTGTAACCAAATCTATCAACAGATTGAACCTCTTCCCAAACTTCAGTACTCTCAAACCACAGCAGGGAGGCAGCTATACACTTAACGGACAGATATCCAATCCGATTCCCCTCCCCGTCTGAAACCCCGATATCAAACATGCGCCACTCCTGCCCTGCGTTTATAAGGATGGGCGGCAGCGTGTCTGGAATAAAAAGAGCAGATAGACGCTGGTTACTATCAGAAAGTGATAGTTGCAAAGTCAAAGAACTATTCAGGGAAAAACGCGCATGCGCGTTCATATCCTGACAAGAAAAAAATAACAATGATTTTTACAGCCCGGACAGTGCTTTAGGCTGGGAATCTGAATAAGGGCTTAGGTGTGTAAACGAGCACGCCTAGGAATAAACTGTTACATGCCCACCCAGCCGTAGAGTACTAAAGGAATTATGAAGACAATTTTCAACGGATATTACAAGCTGACAACAGATGAGTTCTCCACTCTCTGGAAGAATGCAATTTTCGTATTTGATACCAATGTATTACTTAATTTATATAGGTATCAAACATCTACCCGAGACTCTCTTTTTTCGGTTGTTGAGCGGTTGGCAGATCGTGTATGGATTCCGTATCACGTTGGCTTAGAGTTTCAGCGCAATCGACTGCAAGTGATAGCTGATCAACACAAGCGCTATTCAGAGGTCCGAAATATTGTAACTAAGTCAATATCTGGAATGCAGAGTGAGCTAGAAGGTCTCCAACTAAAAAAGCGACATAGTCATATTGACCCAGACAAGCTAATTATCGGAATCAATAGTATTAAGGATGGTTTTCTTTCCGAATTGGATTCGCTTGAAGAAAAAAGCATTAGTGTCAACTCTACTGACACAATAAGGGATCGAATTGATAAGCTTTTTGAAGGTAAAGTTGGAGATTCTCCAGACGACCAAAAAGAAATTGACGATCTATTTAAGGAAGCCGAAGAACGCTACAAGTGCTCAATTCCTCCTGGTTTTAAGGATTCTAATAAAGATGATAAAAATCCTGATGAATTTACATACGGAGGAATAACTTACAAACGAAAATACGGTGATATTTTAGTATGGAAGCAGATTATTAAAGAAGCCAAAAATAGGACCATTAAAGATATAATCTTCATCACAGATGACAATAAATCTGATTGGTGGTGGCAAATAGATAGTAATGGTAAAAAAAACATTGGTGTAAGGCCTGAATTGACAGATGAGTTAAAAAGGGAGACCGGTGTTGAAAGGTTTTATGTGTATAACACCGAAGGTTTCCTAAGTTACGCCAATGAGCAACTAGATGCACAGGTAACAGAAGAAGCTATTGAGGAGGTACGAGAAGTTTCTGTTGCTAGGCGGAGTAGAGCAATGGAGATGAAAAGTATTCAGCGGCTGGCTATGTCTGCTGAAAAAGCAGTCTTTGAATGGCTATCTAGTAGCTTCTCAAACTTGGAAGAAAACCGGAGAGGTTTTCCTGACTTCGTTGGCTATCAAGATAATCTAAAGTTTGGATTTGAGGTTAAAGTAATTCGTGAACCTCGAATGCTGATGCACAGAATCAGAGATATGATTCACCAAGCCTATTTTATGCTAAACGAAAATGGGTTTTATGAGGTTGCACTAATTTTTGTTGTATTGAACGAAGATGATCTTGATGAGGTTTTACGTTTCGCAAAACTTCGTATGCCAGAAATGGGCTGCAATTTAAGAGTGATTGTTGGAAAGGCAGAGTTTGATGAAGAAGCAAATATCGCTTATGGATTTATACCGTATGATGAAATTCGCTCTAGTCACAGCATGTAACAGCGCATGTTGTCGGACTGTTTTTCCGCAGCGCTCAAAAACAGCCGAAAATGCGGGCGTTATACGGTAAATAATGCTTAAGAATATTTTTTCAAGAAAGAAAACTCCGAGTAATAATCGGTTAATTGTTGATTCTAATGCTCCAATTTCTGCAGATGGGGTTTTGACTCAGGCTTTCGGAATTCGGATTTACGATGGCTCAATTGCACCTTTTGCAAAGCAAGGTGAAAGCTACCCGGCACAAGGGTCTTATTCATTCAGTACAGATGAAAATATGCAGGATCAGATTACATTGGAGTTTCATCGAAGCTCAGAAACTATAGCTACGAATGAGAGTTTGATAGGTCAATTGAGAATCCGGGGCTATAAGCTTGAAGAAGCAAGACAGCCCTTGATAAGGGTTCATTACGAGCTATCCAACAATCAAATAGTAGTCTGGGCTACAAATGAAAAGAACAACGGTGAACTATCAGTGTCTATCGTTAAAAATGGCGATGGGGCGAATGTTCATTAAACGTATAACAAGCAAAGGCAGCATCACCCTTCGGGCTGGACGCGCTAACGCGCGCCGCTGCTTTGAACGTTAGGGCACACAAGGATTCGAACATTAATTTATGCAATTGGCATTGGTCAATGAAAAAAAGTTAGAGGCATTTCCAAAAGGTAGAGGGTTTTGTCCTATTTGTGGCGCAGAAGCTATAGCCAAGTGCGGCCCGAGAGTTATGCATCACTGGGCACACCTTAGAAAAAGGGATTGCGATCCCTGGTGGGAGAATGAGACTCCTTGGCATCGAGAGTGGAAGAATAGATTTCCATTGGAATGCAGGGAAGTATCTCATGTTGCTGAAGATGGAGAAATTCACAGGGCAGATATAAAGACTCCAACAGGGATCGTTATTGAAGTTCAGCATTCCTCAATGACTGATGCTGAAAGAATATCCAGAGAAGAGTTTTATAAAAATCTTGTTTGGGTAATTGATGGCTCCGCTTTTAAAGACAACTTTGATATTTATCACATGCTGCCCGATCCGCGATCTGAGTTGGCTCAAGATTTAGTGTGGAGTAAGGCCAAAAGGCATATGCATGGAGCCAACACTGGAATCTTTTTCCGGCTCTCTGAGGCAGTTGAAGAATACCCGGAGGTTACGAAAGCAACTCTCAGGGGAGGTTGGATACATGGAATATATGATATTGAGGAAGAAATAACAGAATCATATAACGGCTACCATCAATATGATTGGGTACGACCAAGAAAAACATGGTTAGATGCAAATTGCCCAGTTTATATAGATTTTGGAGATGAATACCTTGTCAAACTAGAAATATATGATGAGTCTGGCCTTAAATGTATACGTTTAGTGTCAAAGTTAAAGTTTGTACATGATGCGATGACAGAATCAGATGCGCAAAATATTGCTACTAGATTTTATCCGATTAACAAAGATCAGCCCTAACAAAGTGCTGCTACGGAAAATTGATCTACCCCCGCTTTAACGGACACCATACTCAAAGCATCCGTTAAAGCAGTCCCACTCTTTCTGAACTCCAAAAGCCCTGATCTGAACTCAGTTCAGGGCTTCTCTCCCCACACCAGACGCGTATTAATATCGGCAATTACGCCCGGCAAATCCGCAACCAAATCAATCACATAATGTGTTCCGGCATCGTTAAAGCGCTGGGTTGCTTTGCTGTGGTGCTGTGCCTGTTCGCTGGCGGAAAGCGCTTGCCACTCCGGAAGTCCAGGCCGACGTCATTATCGAAGAACGACACGAACCTTCACATACCGTAGGTACACTTATTCAAGCTCTGACGATATTATGACCAGCATCAAACGCAAGGGCTTGCATGAATACGGTGTTAGCTTAGCTATCGCCTAAAAATCTGGAACAGAACTATGACGAACTATAGATTCAGGAGCCAACTTCTATGAAGACAATTATCCTGACAATAATATTCCTTTCACCGCTTACTCAGGCTGGTGAAATATGTAAAGACTACCAACCATCCGAAGAAGATTCCTTTCATTGGTCAGAGTCCAGTTTCACGGCCGATAGGGCTAAAGAAAGCATGGAGACTCTTCAGTATGCGATAGACAACGATGGGGCAGCAAACAGCTGTGGCTTGTACAATGCCCTGCAGCTAGTAGAGGGCTATATTCTTAAACAGCAAGCACAAGCAGCATTATCTGCCAAAGACACACCCGATATGATTGTTAAAATGAATGTCGGTGGCTTTTGTGAGTTCCTGAAAAATTCACATCCTTGTGAATAATAATGAAGCCCTGCATACTCATTCAGGCATCTGAATTTATGATAGATAGTATGAAGAAATATATGCCCTCACATTATTGACCTATTAATTTAATCAAGCTGACATATAAGCTCTCAACTTTGAGCACTACTCTGTGGAGAATGCATGGAGAACAGAAAAATAGGTTCATTAGTAGGCCTGGCCATTGGTGACGCCGTAGGAACAACAGTCGAGTTTGAGACCCGCGGCAACTTTGAACCTGTCACCGATATGATGGGTGGTGGGCCGTTCAGGCTTAATGCCGGCGAGTGGACAGATGATACATCCATGGCTTTATGCCTGGCTCACAGTCTTGTATTCAGAAACGGTTTCGATGCCGTTGATCAGATGAACCGATACTGCAATTGGTATCAATATGGTTACATGAGTTCAACGGGAGAATGCTTCGATATCGGCTTCACGGTATCAACTGCCCTACGAAGCTATCTTGAAAACGGCAATCCATTTTCAGGAGCTGTGGATGAATACTCTTCCGGCAATGGCTCTTTAATGAGACTTGCACCAATTCCAATGTTCTTTTCAGATCTGGAAGAGTGCATAAAATTTGCTGGTGAAAGTTCTCGCACGACACATGGATCAGCAGAGTGCATCGATAGCTGCAAGTTATTCGCAAGCCTTCTTTACCATGCTTATGCAAGCACTGAAAAAACTGAGATTTTTACCCGGAATACGTATAAACCGGCCACAGATAAAGTTTCCGGCATATCCGAAGCGCGATTCCTCGATAACTCATATTCACAGTTAACCGGCAGCGGCTATGTTATTGAGAGCCTGGAGTCCGCACTCTGGTGTTTTATGAATAGTAATAGTTTTGAAGAATGTGTACTTATGGCTGCTAACATCGGGAATGATGCGGATACAACGGCTGCCATTGCCGGGCAAATCGCGGGAGCCTTTTACGGTCTTGAAAATATCCCCTCGCATTGGGTAGATAAATTAGCAATGAAAGATGAAATACTTGAAATTGCCTCTAAGCTCGCGAATGCCGGAAAAAATTAGACATCATGCTTCGTGAATCATGATCGCTACTGCTTTAACGGACACCATACCCAAAGCATCCGTTAAATCACCCCACTCTTTCTGAACTCTGAAAACCCTGATCTGAACTCAGCTCAGGGCTTTTCTCCCCGCACCAGACGCGCATTAATATCGGCAACAACTCCCGGCAAATCCGCAACCGAGTCAATCACGTAATGTGCTCCGGCATCGTTAAAACGCTGGGTTGCTTTGTTGCGGCGCTGTGCCTGTTCGCTGGCGGAAAGCGCCTGCCAGTCGACCAGATCCAGGCCAACTTCGTTGCCGCTGATGCTGACACCGACGGTCCACATACCGGCACGCAGGCCTTCTTCAATACCGGGTAAGGTGTCGTCCACTTTAATGCAGGCGTGTACGTGGTTAACGCTCAGTTGCAGCGCTAACGCCAGCGCCATATCGGCGTATGGGCGGCCACGCAATACATCGGTGGCGAAGACACAGGCATCCGGTTCGTACCCCTGATCTTTGGCGGCGGCCAGTGCAGGTTCCATCATGCCGGGGCCGTAGCCGGTATTACCGCCGATTTTTAACCCCTGCGCACGCAGCTGGTCGTAAGCGGCTTTCCAGCCCGGAATTAATTGCGCACGCTCGCCAACGATGCGCGTCTGAATCGGCGCAAAGGCATGGTACAGGCGGTCGATTTCGGCGCTGTCGGCTTCCTGCCCTTTCACTTCCAACCAGCGCGCATGAATACGCGGATTGGCCAGCATACGGGTAATGTGTTCGCGCTTTTCGGTGCCCATGGGTTCACGCGCTTCGGCCTGGGTTACTTCAATACCTTCGGCGGCGAATAATTCCATAAAGGCGTAAACCGGTGCCAGCGAGCCAAAATCAATGGTGGTGCCCGCCCAGTCGAGAATAACGGCTTCTGTTGGCCCGGCAAAAAAACGTTGCGATTTAAACATGGGTATTGCGCTCCTGCACCACACGGGTGTGCTGAATTAATAGTTCGTAATAGTGGTCAATGCCCGGCACCTGTAACGCCGGTTGTTTTCCCTGCTCGTCGTATTTACGCAGCCGTAAAGCGTCGACAAACCAGGGCGAAGATTCAAAGGCGCGGCAGGTGCTTTCATCCATCCAGCCGCCCTGCAGTTCCAGGCTCTGCTGCGATGCCGCCGACAGCGACTCGCGGTAAACGGCATCGGTGGAATATAAATAGCGCTTGGCCGCGACATGCAGACGAATGGGTTTGGTCACGTCATCGGCAAAATACTCATTTAAAAAAGCCGCACCGACTTTTTCGTGGTAACCGTTATCGCCACCGGCTTCCGGATGCAGCCCCTGTTCCTGCCAGGTAATTAAATGGCCAACATCATGCAGCAGCGCGGCAATAACCAGATGCGCTGGCGCATTATCCTGTTCGGCAAACCAGGCACATTGCAGAGCATGACGGGTCTGGGAAATATCTTCCCCCAATGGCATATGGCCGTAATCAGCAAAGGGTTGCCAGACCTGATCCACGGCTTTGCGCGCCAGCGTGCGTAAGCGCATGATGATTCCTCCGTTGTCGGCTGTCAGAGCCAGAAGCGGTGTTTTTCCAGCGCCTGCAGCAAACGCTGCATATCCTGCGGAAAAACATCACCGATATGGCCAATGCGGAAACACGGCGTTGCCGTTACCTTGCCCGGATAAATCACAAAGCCTTCCTGCTTTAAGCGCTGATACAGCTGGTTAAAATCGAACGCCGGATTATCGGGATATTTAAAGGTCGAAATAAACGGCGATTGCTTATCGCGGCTGACCACACACTCGAAACCCAGTGCCTGCATACCATCGACCAGGGTGCGGTGGTTTTCGGCATAACGCTGTGCCCGGGCGCTGATGCCACCCTCTTCTGCCAGTTCCGCCAGCGCCTGCTGAAAAGCGCGCACCACATGGGTTGGCGAGGTAAAACGCCATTTACCATGGCCCTGCTCCATGCACTGCCACTGGTCAAATAAATCCAGACTTAACGTGCGCGCACGGCCGGCACATTTGGCCAGCGCATCGCGTTTTGCAATCACAAAGCCCATACCGGGCACGCCCTGAATGCATTTATTGGCCGAGCTGATCAGAAAATCGATACCCAATGCTGCCAGCGGAATTTCGATACCACCAAACGAGCTCATAGCATCGACAATCAGGGTTTTGCCGGCGGCTTTAATCACTTCAGCATAGGCCGCCAGCGGATTCAGAATGCCGGAGGTGGTTTCACAATGAACCAGCGCCACATGGGTAATGGCCGGGTCATCATGCAAAGCCTGATTCAGTTCTTCCAGACTCACCCATTCATGTTCGGCGGCGGTTAACAGCACATAATTAATACGGTGTACCCGCGCCATATCGGCAATGCGCTGACCGTAAGCACCATTAGCTAAAATCAGTAATTTATCGTCGGCCGAAAAGGCACTGCTGATGACACTCTCTACCGCAAAACTGCCACTGCCCTGCAGCAGCACCGCACTGTATTCCTCTGCAGCGCACTCTTTTTCACCACAGAGCGCCAGCTCTACCAACTGTTCACGAATAGGCTGCACCACCCCCAGGTTGTAATCGTCATCCCAGGTACACCAGTCACGCAGCATGGTCTGCTTTACACTGGCCGTGGTACTCAGGGGGCCGGGAGTGAGTAATAAATAAGGGTTATTCATAAGTCCGTCACGTTTGCGCCGAGTTGGTTTTTGTATTCTCTTTATTCTGGTCTAGACCAGAATGCGCAAACTATAAAAGTTAACGGAGTGAGCGGCAACGGCAGTTTAATGAAGTTTTTGTGACAGTAATGCAGAGTGTTGGGCTGCTATAAACAGACAGGCTTTGCACAAGCGGAATGAGGTTTAATCTGAAGAGGTTTGTACTGCGGCCGCTGCGCGGGATGGCTTTTTGGGCTCCCGCCCGGCCCTATGACCTCTTTGAGGGGTCTTACCCCTCACGCCGGTCGGGCGCTTACTCCTGACCGCCATGGAAGGCGGAAACGCCGATTGTGCAGGAGCACACAATTGGCCCGCTTCGCGCTGTGCAGGACTTAATCCGTTCTGAATAATCCTGCGGTCGCGGTAACGCGAATAATGGGCCATCCATGGCCCTATTCGCTCGCCCGGCATCCATGCCGGGACGTACCGGCGCAGAATGATTCAAACCGGCGTCCTGCAGGCGCATAAAACCATAACGCGAAACCGCTTTTCAATTCCTGCTTTGTTTGTTTTGAAAAACTGCGTTGCGTCTGAATAAACGCGGCATTTGTGCGGTGCCAGTCAACCAGGCAGACAATCCGGTGGAAAGCACAGTACAGCCCGGAGCCAATTCATTTCAATTATCAAACGGTAAAAGGCTCCGGGCGAATTGCTGTGCGGGCCGGATTGGCCACGCAGTTGGCTGAACAGCACCGGACAGCCGCAAGAGAGGATCGGAAGGAGATACTTCTCCTTGCATGGGGGCGCAGGGGGCGGAGCACCCGCAAAGGCTTCGATATGATTACAAAAGCCAACCCGCGCAGCGGCCACAGAGACAGTATCGCGGCTAAAAGCCGCTCCCACCAAGCCGCTCCTACCAAGCCCCTCCCAAAAAACAGCTGAAAAAAGAAAATCAGTGACTGGGAATCCGCAGCTCTATCGCGCTGTGAACCCAGTGCTCAATATCAAACTCCACCGCCTTACGCTCCCCTTCATAACGGATACGGCGAATTTCCAGACAGGGCGCGCCGTTAATATGCGACAGCGCGTCAGCCACCTGATCGTACACCGCTGACACGCAGATACGGTTATCTTCGTGCGTAATCTCAACGTTGTAATCGCGCTGCATCAGGGTGGTAAGCGAGCCTTCCAGGTCTTTTTTCATCAGTTCCGGAAAACGGCTTTCCGGCAGGTAGATAAATTCGTACAGCACCGGACGACCATCAAGGGAGCGCAGACGCACAAGCTCAATCAGTTTTTCGTCAGCGGCAACGGCCAGTGCTGTGCGTGCGGCCTGTGGACCTTTAATGCGCTTTTGTGAAATTAATTCGGTGGCCGGAGTGCGTTGTTGTTGCTCCGCCAGCAGGTAGAAATTCACCCGCGAAGACGGGTCATATTCCAGCCGTGGCGGTGAGACAAACCAGCCGCGGCGGTTGGAGCGGTAAATCAGCCCTTCCGATTCCAGCTTCGACAGCGCATCACGCACGGTAATTCGCGTGCTTTTAAACTGTTCCACCAGTTCGCGTTCGGATGGCAGGCGTTCGTTCTGTTTCAGCCGTGACTGTTTGATCAGTCCGGCCAGGTAGTCGCGTATTTCGATATTGGCTGGCAGCATTTTTTTCAATCCGGCATCGGTATGCATGGCTATTTTAGCCTCGCCGCAGCAACAGAAGCCAGCGGCTGTTTCTGAGGTTGCTGCTCATTGCGGAAAAAGCGCCAGCGAAAATACAGCCACGACAGCGTGACCAGCGCCCCACCAATAATAGCGGTGCTGTAAACAGCACTGACAAAGAAATTCAGCCAGCTGATGTCCGCTGCATAAAAATGCTTAACCAACAGCAATCCTACACTGCCGGTATAGCCGGCGCTGTCGGCCAGATAAATCAGAAAACCGGCATTGGCCACACCACCGGCCAGAGCGACAAAACGGTCAAACAGAAAGCAGTTAAACGGAATATAGGCCAGATACAAACCCGTACCTAAGGCGACCATCCAGATTTTGCTGTCGAGCCAGTGTTGCTGATGCAACCAGGTGCTGTAACCGAGAATAAAGCAGCCCAGCACAATGGCGAGATGGTTAGCGGTAAAGGCACGGAAGTTATCGCGGATAAACATTAATAACGCCAGCGCGACCAGAACCATACCGGCGATGCGCACCCCGGCGTAGGTAAAAATCGCGGGTTCATTGCCATAACCCAGCGCCTGCCAGATTTCGGCAGAAAAGTTATCGCGGAAATCACGTAAGCCGGTGAACAGTAAAAATGCCAGAATCAGCAGACTCAGACCAAACCAGTACTGGCCAAATAACTGCCAGCGGTCGGCGGCGGTCATCGGCTGGCGTTTCATGCGTTCAGCCTCATCTGTCGCATCCGGTTCCGGAATCATCGACAGTGCATAGACCGAAATCAGCAGCAGCGGCATAAAAATCAGGCCGGTTAAAAACGGCATCCAGAATTCCGGCACATCGGCGTAAACAATTAACGCTTTGCCCACGCTGCGTACCATGCCTGAGGCAACAATAAAGGTGGCGCTTAACCCTGCCCCGAGTAATTCCGAGGTTTTACGCCCTTCCAGATAACTGAATACCAGCCCCCAGATCATGCCCAGCGGCAGACCATTAAAAAACATCGCCAGAGGTTTTAATGGCGCCGGTAATACCGCAAATAAAAACAATGCCAGTTGTGCACTGGCGACCAGTAACACAATGGCCAGTGCGCGGCGGTCGTGCATCATGCCCGACACCACACGGATACCGATAAACTTCGACAACAGATAACCCAGCACCTGAGCAAAAATCAGAATCACCTTGTAATCCATGCCAAACAGGGTCTGGCCATCGTACATCGCCACCGAGAAAGGCTTGCGGAAGGCGTACATAGAAAAGTACGTCATAAAGGCGGCGCTGATGGCAAACACCACAAACCAGAGTGCAGACGCCTGCTGCAGACGCTGCTGAACCCGCTGGTGAAAACGCTGAAACGGCATAATTAACATGGCAATACTCCCGCTGCGGCACCTGTGCCTGCAGCGCAATCAGTTCTTATAAACAGGAAATACCCGAGGGATATGTCGGCTGTATGAAAATGCTGCATTCAGCCGGTACTCTTGCCGCTGCGCGCACGGGCACAGTGCTGGCGGAATTCCGCACTCATCGGATCGGCTGGCGGCTGCAGGGTGGCAAAACGGGCCGGTGAGAATTCTTCGGCGGCAACAAAGGTGGGCTTGCCAAGAATCTGTTCGCTCAGCAAACGGCCAATACCGCCACTGAAGGCAATACCGGCACCGGAGCAGCCTGTGGCAACAAAGGCATTGCTGTGCTGCTCCAGACGCCCGAGCAAAGGCTTGCCATCCGGCGTATAAGACGACACACCGCTTAAGTAATGCGCCAGTTGCGCCTGCTCCAGCAGCGGACAGAGCGCCAACAGGTTATGCCAGTGCTCTTCCAGTGCCAGCCAGCCGTTGGCATCTTCGGCAAAATGAAAACTGTGAATATCGTGCGGTAATGCACGCGGGTCGGCGACACAGCACTGGCTGTCGCGCACACCGAATAACAGTGCCGATTGTTCGCTGCGGAAATAGGCTTTGGCCGAAGGAATAATTGCCATCGGCTGCCTGGCATCAACCTGCGGCTGGTTGTTGGTTATCCAGTAATGGCTGCGTACCGGTGCCATCGCCAGTGCGATATCGTAGTCATAAGCCAGCGCTGCACTCCAGGGGCCGGCCGCCAGCACCACACTGTCGGCACGGATAAATTCACCGCTGGCTAAATGTACCCCGGTAAATACACCACCCTGTGATTCCAGCCGGCTGACCGCACAATGAGCAATAATCTGTGCTCCTGCGGCACGGGCCGAACGGGCATAAAGCTGTGCCAGGGTATAAGGGTCGGCGTGGCCGTCATCGGGGTAATACAGCGCACTGCTGTCTGCCGTGATTGCCAGCCAGGGCAGCAGGCGCTGAATATCGCTGCTGTCCAGCCATTGTGTGCCAACATCCAGCTGCTGCGCCTGCTGGCTATAACGCAGCAATTGCTCGCGCTCATGCGCCTGTGAGGCAATGTGCAAACAACCGCTGCGTTGCGCAAAGGGCAGATTAAAGCGCTGCTCCAGCATGCGCAGAGTGCTGTGAGTTTCGTGCACCATTAATGCGGCACTGTCGCTGCTGCGCGCGCGGGTTAATAAGGCCGCCGCCTGACTGGTGGTGCCTGCACCTAATTCGCCGCGCTCAAATAGCCAGACCTGTGCCTCACCACTGTTCTGCAGATAATGGGCAATGGCGAGGCCTAAAATGCCGCCGCCAATAATAACCACCTGCTGTTTTTCCGCCATCTTGATACTTCTTTTGGTCTAGTCCAGATGAAAGTATTTAAAAGAGTACGGATGACAAAACGATGACAGGCAGGTTCAGAGAAAGAAAACGTTGTATCAAGGCAGAACACAAATAAAAACACCGGCCGGAGCCGGTGTTCTTTGTTACTGCAATAAATCAGAAGAAGCTGTATTTAACACCCAGATTGGCGCGGTAACCGTAGTATTCCACCTGCAACGGACGGCGTTCGCTGCCGAGGTAATACTTCATCGGTTCGTTGGTGATGTTATTAATATCGGCGTACACCATCAGATCGCTGGTTGCCTGATAAGATGCGCTCAGATCAACGCTGGTGTAATCACCGTAGTAGCTGTCTTCATCGCTGCTGTCACCGTGTTCCTGAATATAAGCGCCTTTATGGTTAACAGCGATGCGCACGGCAAAGGTGCTGTCATCGTAGAATAACGCGGCGTTATACAGAGAGTCGGCCTGACGCGGAATATCGGCTTTGCGGCCATTGGTTAATTCCATCACAGAACGCATACGGGTGTAGTTAGCCTGTACGCCGACATTTTCCAGCGCATCGGCAATAAAATCGAGGCGACGACTGAAGGCAAACTCAGCACCGGCCAGCCAGGCATTATCACCGTTCACCGAATCCACACGGTCAACGGTTTCACCTTTAAAGGTCACTTCAGAACGCTTGCTGAAAATCGGATCGCTGATCTGCTTATAGAACAGGCCGCCGGAAATTACGCCGACATTGTCGTAATAACGCTCGAATAAAACGTCCAGATTATTGGAATACGTCGGGTTCAGTCCCGGATTGCCTACCACCAGTTCACCATCGGCTTCAGAATAGGCCTGACCCGGAGCCAGCGAACCAAAGTCCGGACGGGCAAAGGTACGGCTGAAGGCAGCGCGCAGGTTGCTGTCGTCGGTCAGGGCGTAGGTCATATGTACCGACGGCAGTACCGAGGTGTAAGACTTGGTCTTTTTAACCGGCACAATCACCAGCGTGCCGGCATTGTCTTCGGCGCTGTAACCGGACACTTCGGTCTCGGTACGTTCGACGCGCACACCGCCCACCAGGCTGACATCATCGTTCAGCTGATAAGTCGCCATACCGTAACCGGCCATCTGGGTTTCGTTCACATCGAAGTTACGACCCAGCGCCCCACCGTTGGCTACGGTGTAGGATTCGCCATCAATCAGTTCGAACTGATCGCGGTTTTTGTTCCAGAAATTTTCCAGATCCGACATATCCGCCACCTGGCTGAAATCATCGGCGTAACCGGCGTTAATTTCTTCCAGATAATCGTTACGGCCTGGCTGATCGCTTAAATCAAAGTCGCTCAAAAGCGGTGTTGTCGCACTGTCTTTCCACTGATAAAACTCATCGGAGAAACGCGCAACCCGCTCTTTTTCACGGTATTTGGTACCGAATTTCAGTTGCAGATCGAGGCTCATATCCTGAGTAAAATCGAGCTGCGCCACGACCTTATCTTTTTCCCGCACATCGACCTTATAAAGTTCAATGGAAGACAACGCCATCTGTGTCGGGTCCATGCTGAAACCATCCGGCAAATGGGTGGATGGTTTATTCGATGGGCTGTTACCCCCGTCGATGGTGTTGTACGACAGGTTTTTACCGCTGCGGTTATCCAGACCTGCAAAGCCTACGTTTTTCTGATCAAAACGGGCGACGAAATAACTCTTGTCTTTGCTGTTCGGCACATCGCCGTAATAGAAGTGGTTATCGTAGGTTGAGGCTTTCCATTCCAGCAGACCGCCCTCTCCGACCCAGTGTTCACCACCCAGCTGATGACCGCTGAGTTCGGTGGTCAGAATATTGTGAATATGCTGCAGCTCGATCCGGTCTTTATCAAAACGGTAGCGGTGTTTGTAGTGGGTTTCATCGTCGATCAGGGTGCCGTACAGGGTACGGGCATAAAGGGTATCGCCATTATCGAATTTATATTCCACGGCACCGTTAAAACCACGGGTATCGCGCTCACCGGTATAATCGCGCAATTCAAGGCGTTTAATCCCTTCGCCACTGCGGCGTGGTTCAAAGTTATCGGTCGCCCAGTTACGCACATACTGGCTGGCATTAACGATATAACCCCACTTACCATCGTCACTGCGGTCACCGGCAAGAATATTCAGGTTATAACCACTCTCTTCCGCTTTATCGTTGTAGTTGCTGCCAACGGTGACATCCAGTGTGGTCTCCTGTGGCGCACGGCGGGTAATAAAATTCACATTACCGCCAATGGCATCGCCTTCCATATCCGGCGTGACGGCTTTGCTGACTTCCACGCTTTCGATCATTTCGGTCGGGAAAAAATCGAACGCGGTCGCACGCGAGGTGGTTTCTTCTTCGGCGGTCGGAATACGGTCGCCGTTCAGCGATGCGGAACTCCACTGCGCCGGTAAACCACGCACGGCAACAAAGCGGCCTTCGCCCTGATCGCGCTCAATCGAAATGCCGGGAATACGCTGTACCGCTTCGGCGGCGTTGCGGTCCGGTAATTTACCGATGCCGTCAGCCGAAATGGCATTAAGAATACGGTTGGCGTTTTTCTGTGTGTTCAGCGCTTTCATTTCGCCCTGAAAAATATGACCAACCGCGACCACTTCTTCGATACCTGCGCCGGTAAATACCACTTTCAGTGCGCCCAGATCTTTACGCTCATCGGCGCTCAGGGTCACGGTGGTTTGCAGCGGCTCATAACCTACATAGGTAATTTTCAGGTTGTAGGTGCCGGGCTGCAGGCCTTTGAGAATAAACTGGCCGCGTTCATCACTCTGAACACGGGCACCGGTTTCCACAACGGTAACCGTTGCACCGGGTAATATCGAACTCTGATCAATCACCGAACCCATCAGGCTGGCATCGGCCAGTGCCAGCTGGCTGCCCAGCAACAGTGTCGCCAGCAGTGGCAGTTTTGCAGTTTTAAACGTCTTCATCCTAATCCCCATAGTTTCCAGTAAGCCGCAATCACGCCCCTTGTGCCGGCGGCATCCGAATCTGGTCTAATCCAGTTAGCCAGTGCAGATTAGGAAGAAAATATGACGGGGTTATGACTGTGGCGTTCAACAACGGGCAGAAATCACATTGCCGATATGAGCAGATTACAGACACAAAAAAGCCCGCGATTAAGCGGGCTTCAGCAGAATAAAAAACTAATCGTTATTCTGCGGCGGCGGTTTCAGCTGTAGCTTCAGCCGGTGCGGCTTCTGCAGTTTCTGCACTGCTGTCTGCGCTTACAGCTTCTGCAGCTGCTTCTGCAATTGGGGCTTCGTAGCGCAACCATTTCTGGCTGCGGCCAATCCAGGATACGCCGATATAACCGCGAACGCTCAGGCTCTGGCCATCTTCGGCAACTTCCAGCTGGGATTTATAAATGCTGCCGGATTTAGGGTCGAGGATACGGCCGCTTTCCCACTCGCCTTCACCTTCTTTTTCCAGACCCCACATAAAGGTCAGGCCTTCAACCGGCTGATCTTTAAAATCGTCCGGACATTTTTCACAGGATTTGCCCTGATCTTTTTCACGCAGCAGTTTTACGATAGTGCCCTGCAGCTTGCCTTCTTCGTTAATGTTGATGTCAACGACGCTGGCCTGGCTGCCGTCTTCGTCGTCGATGGTTACCCACTGGCCCACAGCAGGATCGGCCATGGCAACAGATGACAACAGGCTAAAAGCAAGAGCGGATATGGATTTTTTCACAGACAAACTCTCCAGAGCTGGTGCAATTCCGGCCGGAGGGCAATGCCCGTATTACAACGAGCCGCGACACAACCGGACCCCGGCCGCTTGCGTTATCAGTTATTGGTTAGGCCAGGTAGGCCGATCATAAGGTATCTTCCGGGAAAAATCCGCCATTTGGCTGTACCGATGGCTCTGTCAAACCCGGCAAATCGGGCCAATTGTTAATAATCAGCCGTCGCCGGAGCGCTTTTATACCGGACTAAAGGCGTACGTATTAGCACCAAAGCACGCCATTTTTGCCACCTGCGACCATGGTCACCCCGTGCTTTCCGGGCCCCTGAAAAGCTTAGTTAACCCTTTGTTTTTAATAGAAAAAGCAATCATTGAACAGGAGTGTTCAAAATTGGTACTACCAAGGTCTAGCTGTCGTGTTCTGACGCTATGCTGCTAGGTTGATTCTGCATTCAAATAAAAACTAGGAGGGGTTATGGCTTTCAAGTCAGAAGACGATAAGAACGCGTACTGGCGCAAAAACCTGAAATTAATGTTCATTTTACTGGTTATCTGGGCAGTGGTGTCGTATGGCTTCGGCATTCTGTTCCGTCCGGTACTCGACATGATTCCGGTAGGTGGCGTTGGTCTGGGGTTCTGGTTTGCACAGCAGGGGTCCATTTATGTGTTCCTCGCCATTGTTGCAATTTACGCCAAAAAAATGCGCGAGCTCGATCGTGAGTTCGGCGTTGATGACGATGAATAAGTGAGGAGTTGAGCATGGATTTACAGACCTTAACTTACATCGTAGTGGGCCTGAGCTTCGCCCTCTATTTCGGTATCGCTATCTGGGCCCGTGCCGGAACCACCGGTGAATATTACGCGGCTGGCCGCGGTGTTCACCCGGTTGCCAACGGTATGGCTACCGCAGCTGACTGGATGTCTGCCGCTTCCTTTATTTCTATGGCAGGTCTGATCGCCTTCCAGGGTTATGATGCTTCTATCTTCCTGATGGGCTGGACCGGTGGTTATGTTCTGCTGGCACTCTGCCTTGCTCCTTACCTGCGTAAATTCGGCAAGTTTACTGTGCCTGACTTTATCGGCGACCGTTACTACTCCCGTACTGCCCGTATCGTGGCGGTTATCTGTCTGATCGTAGCGTCACTGACTTACGTAATCGGCCAGATGAAAGGGATTGGTGTGGCGTTCTCACGTTTCCTCGACGTGGATTATGCAACCGGTCTGTATGCAGGTATGGGTATCGTATTCTTCTACGCCGTACTGGGCGGAATGAAAGGCGTAACCTACACCCAGATCGCGCAATACTGTGTACTGATTTTTGCTTACACCGTACCGGCGATCTTTATCTCTCTGAACCTGACCAATAACCCGATTCCACAACTGGGTTTCCTCAGTGACACCGCTGACGGTACTCCGCTGCTGGTAAAACTGGATCAGACACTGGTTGACCTTGGTTTTGCTGAATATACCGCGCAGAAAGGCGGTACCTTCAACATGCTGATGTACACCCTGTCGCTGATGATGGGTACAGCCGGTCTGCCACACGTGATTATCCGCTTCTTCACCGTACCTAAGGTGTCTGATGCGCGTTCATCCGCTGGCTGGGCTCTGCTGTTCATCGCCATTCTGTACACCACTGCTCCGGCTGTGGGTTCTATGGCCCGTCTGAACCTGACCAATACCATTCAGCCTGGCCCGGTTGGCAGCGCCGAAGGTAACCTGGCTTATGCTGAACGTCCGGATTGGTTCAAGAAGTGGGAAACCACAGGTCTGCTGGCATTCGAAGATAAGAATGGCGACGGCCGTATCCAGTACTACAACGACAAGAACCCTGAGTTTGCCGCAAAAGCTGAATCCTTCGGCTGGAAAGGTAACGAAATGGTGAAAGTCGACCGTGACATCATGGTACTGGCTAACCCGGAAATCGCTAACCTGCCAAACTGGGTAATCGCTCTGGTAGCGGCCGGTGGTCTGGCGGCGGCACTGTCCACTGCAGCAGGTCTGCTGCTGGCGATGTCGACAGCCATTTCCCACGACCTGCTGAAGCGTACCTTTATGCCGGATATCGGTGAGAAACAGGAACTCATGGCTGCACGTATCGCCATGGCCGGTGCCATTCTGGTAGCGGGTTACCTGGGTCTGAACCCACCGGGCTTTGCCGCACAGGTGGTGGCACTGGCCTTCGGTCTGGCAGCCTCCTCTATCTTCCCTGTACTGATGATGGGTATCTTCAGCAGTAAAGTGAATAACAGTGGTGCGGTTGCCGGTATGCTGGTTGGTCTGGTGTCTACCCTGGTATACATCTTTACCTACAAAGGCTGGTTCTTCGTGGCCGGTACTGAAATGCTGGCGAACACTCCGGACAACTGGTTTCTGGGTGTTTCTCCGGAAGCCTTCGGTGCTCTGGGTGCTCTGCTGAACTTCGCAACAGCCTTCATTGTGTCGAACATGACTGCACCTGTACCGGATGATATCCGTCACATGGTTGAAGACATCCGCTTCCCTAAAGGAGCTGGTGAAGCGCAGGATCACTAAGATCAGACGTTTGATACAACCATAAAAAAACCGGCTTCGGCCGGTTTTTTTTTATGCTGCTTGCCGGTGATAAATTATCGGGATAGCAGCGCAGGAATGTTGGCAATAAACTCAGCGGTGCAGCATGTCGTTACGCAAAGGCGCCAGTTTTTTTAATAACCGGTTCTGATCGGTATAAGGAATGCCACTGTCTGTCAGTGCTTTCTGCAGTAATTCCACCACCCGGTTAAAATCGGCTTCACCGATATTCATTCCGGTGTGTACGCTGGACATATCATCGCCACTGTAACGGCATGGACCATCACTTACCGCGCACAGCTGTTCACTGAATTTATTGCGGAAGCGTTCAATATCTGAGTCTTTAAAAAATGGATAAATCTGCCGGTCAAAACTGATTTCTTCAATAAAATGATCGACCACAACCGCAATGCCTTCAGCACCACCCAATCGTTCGTACAGGGTGTCTTCTGCCATCAGAGGATTCAGTAAAGACGTTGCCATCAGTAGCGTGCTTCTGCAAACCAAAGAACGGATCATCACGGCTCTCCTATTGAAAATACCCGGTTAACGATACATACAGACCGTCCTGATCATCGCTGCCGGCAATGCTGCCAAGCTGCGCCCAGGCCAGGGTAAGGTTCAGCTGTTTATGCGGAAACCAGGCAATAAAAAGATCACGGTAATCATCTTCGCGAAATGCAGTTAAATTATCGGGCTTGGTGCGGTATTCCGCTCCCACGGCCAATCCATCACGCAGCAGCACCAATGCCGAAATCTCTGGCAGCAGCTGATAACTGCGTTTGTCGTCTCCGCCAAACCCGAGCAAACCCATCTGATTGGCTTTACTGGCACGCAAGGTTGCGTTCCATAAAACGTTGTACCCCGCCAGTGCTGCCAGATGGATTTTACTGGCCGACAGATAAATATCCGTTCCCTGGGTATCGTTATCCGCGCCAACGGCGGCGGCCGTATCGCCATCCAGCAGACGTTTATGCTGTAACCCCAGCGCCAGCTGTGGCATTGCCGTAAACACAGCATCACCGGCGAGCCGGAGTTTGCCACCATAAACTTCCTGACGGATATCCGTTGCGGTATTTTTTAAGCGGAAATTCTGCTGTGCTGCGCTGAGTTCCAGACGGTTGTTGTAGCTCCAGCTGGCGCCCAGCACCTCCAGACGAAAATCCTGCACATCGGTGCGGGTCGTAAACGCGCTGAGACTGTGTTCGCCCTGCTCACTGTAACCACTGATCAGCGCCCAGGGCACAAGACCGCCACCAGCCGCCCCTTCCAGCTGAGTAACACCGGAGGTTGCCAGCAGACGTCCCTGTGCCAATAGCGGCACACTAAAAAGAGAACCCAGCCCCAGCAAGGTCAGGTATTTCAGCGGTGAAAAACAGCCTTTCATGATTGTATCTCCTGTTGCCGCTCAGCCGTGTCAGAATGCTGCCGGAAATCGGCCAGCCAGCCCGCAATACTTTCGAACGCCATCGGCCGGCAGAGAAAATACCCCTGAATATAATTACAACCGGCAGCCTGAAGCCAGGTTTCTGATGCCTGATTTTCCACCCCTTCGGCGGTCACTCTCAGGCCTAATTCACACGCCATATTCAGCGTTGAACGGACAATGATCTGGTCATCATGCGTTTCTGCCAGATTCAGGATAAAACATTTATCGATTTTAATTTCGTCCACCGGCATGCGTGCAAGTTTGGATAACGCCGAATAACCAATACCATAATCGTCCATCGAAATACTGAAACCATGCTCGCGCAGCAACTGCAGTTGTTGCAGTGATTTTTCTTCATCCAGCATCATGTCGCGCTCGGTTATTTCCAGGCAGATATCCGCCGGCCGTAGTTGCAGATCCTGCAGTTTGTGTTCAATCAGGGTGGTCAGGCCATCCCGGCAAATATCCTGAGCAGAAATATTAATAGATACCTGCAGATCAATATTATTACGCCGCCAGACAGCCACATGCTCCAGCACCTGCGCAATAACCCAATCGGTCAGCTGGCAGATCAGGCCGGTCTGTTCGGCCAGTTCGATAAAAACATCCGGGGGAATAAAACCATCCTGTGGATGGAACCAGCGGATCAGAGCTTCGGCTTTATCGACGTTTCCCGTCAGCAGATTTTTCTGCGGCTGATAGTACATCTGTAACTGGCCATCATTGTCGTTCAGCGCCTGCTTTAACGATTTCAGAATATGCAGTTTCTGCAGGTGTTGCTGATCCATGCCGTCTTCATATAAAAACAGCGAAAGCTTATGGCTGCGGGCATGTTCCAGCGCGATGTTTGTACGCCGGATTAACTGCGCGGCGGTGCTGGCCTGTGCCGGAAACAACACCAACCCGACCCTGACATCAATATTCACACTGATGCCATTCACATTCACTGGTGTCGCCATACTGTGCAGTATTTTCCAGCCGTGCGCCTCAGCCCACAGGTTGGTTGCCGTATCCGGACATGGAATTAAAAGAACAAATTCATCGCCCGCCACCCGTGCCAGCGCTCCTTGCTGGCTGAGCGCAGCCAGCCGCTGCGCGACGCGGGTCAGGCAACCATCACCGACATCCGGACCTAACGAATCGTTGATGTTTTTAAATCCGCGGATATTCACATCGGCCAGCATAAATGACTCACCAGTCTCTACCCGCTGTTCGAGTTCACTCAGCATGCTGACGCGATTCAGAAGACCGGTAAGGCTGTCATGCAACGCCTGGTAACGGATTTTCTGCTCGCGGCCAGCCAGGTCATTGTTCATGGTGCGGAAAGCAGACACCAGTGTCTGAATTTCATTATTGGCTCTGCGTGGCGGATCGATGCTGTGATATTCCCCGCGGGCTATCGCCCGGGCATCACGTACCAGCCGCTTCAGCGGTACGGTTAAACGGCGTGCCATCAGAGTACTGCCTGCCACCGCCAATAAAACAATAATCAGTGCCAGTTGCAGAATACGGTTACGTAAACGGACATATCCCTCAGAAGAGGAGCGCAGATCAGCAGACAGCACCACGCTTACCGGTACCGTATCGTGACGCGATATGGTCAGCCACTGACTGGCAAAACGCTGTGCAGCGTCATTCCCCCAGTAACCCAAAGCCTGTGCATAGCCAGGGGAACTCATCGCCTGCAAAATCTGCTCATCCCCGGACAGCGATGATGAATACACCAGATTACTGACCCCACGCGGAGAGCGCATACCCAGGCTTTGCTGTTCAACAAAGGTAACCTCAATACCGCTGCTGCGGGCCAGTTGCTGCGCCAGAGACTCGTCCATACGGAAGCCAACCCCGGCAATAGCAATCACCCGCGGCGCCTGCACCGGAATCAGCAGCAACTGATAAATATGATTTCCCAGCACAAAAAAATCGGCACTGACCTCACCTTTAAGCGACTGTGCCAGTGCCGGGGCGTAGCTGAACTGTTCACCTTCACGCACATCGCTGTCAGTACTGGCCGTCACCTGACCGCTGACATCCACCAGAAACATCAGATCAGAACGGATACGGGAACCATGATTCTCCAGCATGCTCGCCACCGTGGCTTTATCCTGGCTGGCCAGCGCCTGCTTAAAACCAAAGTCAGAGACCAGTATTTCGGCCGACGTCAGCAGCTGCTGCTGACGCATGGCAACGGTGTTTTTAAACACCTCCACCGCCGCGCTCAGGTCATTATTTACTTTGCTGCGGATGGTTTCACCAGCACTGTAAAGTACCAGTGTCAGAATCGACAACGAGGTCAGGGCGGTCAGACCGGCGGTCAGCAGCAGAATCTGGCTGCGGAAGGTATTCAGCCTCATGCTGTGGCCTCAGCGGCGTAGTTTATTACCAAAGCCCTGCCCCTCCTGCTGCTCTGGCGCAGCAACGGCCAGTGACAGTGTTATTTGTATATGCCCGTCAGTCCGGGGCATGGTGTTCAGTTGCTGCAGAGTCAGAGTCTGCCGCTCATTCTCGTTCAGCGACAATCTGGGATGCCAGACGCTCAGCGTTGATGCTGCCGGCAGATCAGGTATACGGATTCGTCCATCCCCGTTACTGATGAAGGTATCGTCGCCGTCACTAACATAGATATAACCAACCATCTGGTCATGAATGTTGCAGCCCAGCACAACCAGACCGGGCTGATCAAACAGTACCGGCTCTTTTGGTGTGTTGGCATATAAACGGATTTCAAAGATTTTCGGAGACGAAAAGGAATAAACATGATGGCGGATATTGTCGCTGTTGGGAAAGCTGACACGCTGCCCCTGCTGAACAATGAGAACCGAAGGCCGGAACTGTTTGTTCACCTGATCCATCACCGCTACCGGGATATTTCCTGCCGGGGCCTTTCTGACAGGCGTTCCACGCACACTGACGACAACATCTGCCAAGGGTTTGCCCTGCTGATCGTGAAATTCCAGCACCAGCCCAGACTCAGGCTCAGCCCGGACAGAATGAACCTGAATAAAGGATAACAACAGAAACGTTGTCAGAACCCGCTCAGCCCATGACGGGCCGCCATGTCCCTGCCGGAATAATCGCCACACTTACCACCTCAGTCATCTGCAACCATCGCTTAAAAATAGTTGCAAACCGGCCTTAGCGCAAAGTATGAGATCCGGCGGGCAGCATATCAGCTGCGCTGATTGAAATGCGTCAGCTTGATATACATAAGTGCGGTCGAGATCACATCTCCCATGGCGGTATGGCGTTCAATAATGGGAACCTTCAGATCTTTGGCCAGCCCTTCAAAGGTCAGATCCAGCTGCAGCTCGGGGATATATTTACGCTTCTGGCGTACATAGAGTTCAGATACCTCGATAAAGCGGTTCGGCAACTGAAAATTATGCAATTGTTTGATATAGCGGTTAAGGATGGCGCGGTCATATTCGATATAAAAACCACAGATTGGCCGGTTTCCGACAAAATCCAGAACCTTCTCAATCGCTTCCGAAACAGCAACGCCCTGACGCCGGTCTTCGCGCCGCAGATAATGCACCCGCACCGCATTGGGGTCGGTTACGGCATTGGAATTAATGGTCAGATCCAGTGCTTCTGACAGGCGGATTTCCCCACCTTTTACCCGTACCGCGGCGACACTCAGCAGCTCGCCTTTTTTCTTATCGAAACAGCTGGTTTCGCAGTCCAGCACCACCACTTCATCGCCATCGTAAGGCTCGGCCAGATGACGCCAGCGCCCTTCCGGTGGCATATAACCCGGCAGCTTTTTCAGCAACCAGAACGGCGCCATCAGAAATTCTCCAGATGATAATGATTGACCAGTAATTGCTTGAATTTTTTAACCCGATGCAGCGCATGACGCAGCAAGCTGCGATCAACACTGCGCAGACTGTTAAGCTGCAGTTGCTGTGTCAGTCCCGGATTATCCGACCCGCTTTCCAGCTGCTGGCGCAGACGGATGCGTAAAAAGAACAGTAAAGCATCTTTAAGGCCCTGGGTTGTTTCATCATCCAGAACGTTCAGCGCCTGTAATTTATCCAGTCGTTGCAGGGTATTGCAGTCGCTGATCGCATATTCAAATGCCAGTGCACGGACACCGTGAACCAATGGAAAAATGCCGCCTTTTTTAATATCAATGGTGCCGTGGTCTTCGCGGATTTTACCCAGAAAAGTCAGCGGCGTTTCAAACTGCAGAGCTGGTTTGGCAAACCAGGCCGATGTCATACTGGAGCGCAGTGCCTCGGTCTGCCAGCTGGCTTTTACCGGTACAAATAACTCCCGGTTTCCGCATACCGGTTCAGCGTCCATAAAAATCGCCATATTCATCATAGGTTCCGGACGGCCAGAGCGCATCCAGCGCTGTACTTTGCCGACCCAGCCGTCAACGGTATTAATCCAGCTGTCGTTAATAAACATGACGCCCCCCGGACAGGGCGGATAGCCAAAGTCGAGCAACGCCTGATGCAGGTTTTGCAATAACGGCTGCACCGCTTCACGGTCATGCTCATTCTGCAGGATAATGGCGTTGTCCTGATCGGTTTTCAGTATCTGCTCTCCCCGGCCCTCACTGCCCAGAACCAGAATGCACACACTCTTTTGTAGCCGTTTGGGGAAAATAAGCTCGAATGCCCGCTCCATCAGGCGGCGGTTCAGTGTGGTAATCAGCTCCATAATCGCCACGACTTTTACCCCCTGGGTACTGAGGCTGTCGATCAGAACCTCAAGGCGCCGGGCAGCCACCACCAGTTCCTTCATGGTTTTGGCCTGCTCAATACGCATGGCAATAACATGAGAGTGTGTCGAGAACACACTGAGCATATCCATCAGTTCGAGCATACCGACGATATCGCCATCACGGGTGACAATAACCCGCTCAATATGATGCTGGGTCATCTTCAGCAGCGCACTGAACAGAAAATCTCCGTATTTCACTTCGACCAGATCAAACTGAGCAATATCAGCCACTTTACTTTGCTTGGTTTTATCGCCGAGCAAAGTGGCGCGCAGTAAATCGGTGCCGGTTACTATGCCGACCTGACGAGCGGTCCGAACCAGTACTGCGTCATATTTCTGCTCTTCCATAATGGCCGCAACCCGCGCCAGACTGGTTTGCCCGGTAACATAAACCGGCGGGCGTACACTGTCTTCATCGATGCGGGCAAGAATAAATTCAGAGACATCATTACTGCGCTGATCGACCAGTTCTTCCTGGGTGCCGAGATCGGTTTTGAAATAGATAGAAAAATCACTGGATTCATCCAGAAGCTGAATAAAATCTTTGGCGCGCAGTAAATAGCAGAGGGTTTCTTCTATCGCGGTGTAGCGATGTTTACAGGAAGATTCCAGTACGGCACGTACGTCGAAGATATCCTCTTTGCCATACTGGGAAAAAACCTGCTGGCCGCTTTTATCGGTTTCTTCGACCACACCTTTGTAGACGATGTAGACCCCGGGAGACACATCTCCCTCATCCAGAATAACCGCACCGGCAGCAAAGAAAACCAGATCCAGGCGCTTGGTTAACCACTCCAGTTGCTGCTCAGACAAAAAACTGAACGGCGGCTGGTTAAGGTTTATCTGAATCGTCATAACCTGTCTCCTTTCTGCGGCGACAGCACCGCTTTCCATTCAGTATAAAATAAAAAAGACACCGTCACAGGACGGTGCCAAGGGGAGCCCCAGCTCGAGGCAATCGTACAGGCCGGCAAAACCGGCCAATATTCTCAGACCTGTTTACACCTATAAAACAGGTTCAGTGATCCGCTGCCTGTGCCGCACCCAACCCGGTATGAGAGCGCACAAACTGCTGATCAAATTTCTCCCGCTCCTGTGCTCCGGCGGCTGATTTATCTGTGATTGAGAAGTACCAGATCCCGGCGAAGGCAACAATGACCGAGAACAAGGCCGGGTATTTATATGGGAATACCGCACTTTCATTACCCAGAATCTGCACCCAGACAATCGGCCCAAGAATAACCAGAGAAACCGCCGTTAACAGGCCCAGCCAGCCACCGATCATGGCTCCGCGGGTGGTCAGGCGCTGCCAGTACATCGACAGGAACAGCACCGGGAAATTCGCACTGGCAGCAATAGCAAAGGCCAGACCGACCATAAAGGCGATATTTTGTTGTTCGAATAAAATACCCAGCCCTATCGCAATCACACCCAGCACCAGCGTGGTAATTTTCGACACCCGCACTTCTTCTTCATCCGTTGCATCCGGACGGAAGACATTGGCATACAGATCATGAGACACCGCCGAGGCTCCGGCCAAAGCCAGTCCCGAAACCACCGCCAGAATCGTGGCAAAGGCAACCGCAGAAATAAAGCCGAGGAACCAGTCGCCACCCACTGCTTTTGACAGATGGATTGCAGCCATATTGTTGCCGCCGATTAAAGCGCCGGCTTCATTAAGAAATTCACTGTTGGTCGACACCAGAACGATAGCGCCAAAGCCGATAATAAAGGTCAGAATATAGAAATAGCCGATAAATCCGGTGGCATAAAAAACGGACTTGCGCGCTTCGCGGGCGTCAGCCACGGTAAAGAAGCGCATCAGAATATGCGGCAGACCAGCGGTACCAAACATAAGCGCAATACCGAGACTGATTGCAGACACCGGATCGGATACCAGACCACCCGGCCCCATAATGGCAATGCCTTTTTCGTGAACTTCGGTTGCCTGCTGGAATAAATTTCCCATATCAAAACCGACATAAACCAGTACCATCAGGGCCATAAAGCTGGCACCGGATAACAGTAATACCGCTTTAATAATCTGTACCCAGGTTGTAGCCAGCATACCGCCCATGGTGACGTACAGCACCATCAGAATACCCACCAGCACGACGGCATAGTCGTACGGCAAGCCAAAAAGCAGTTGAATCAGTTTTCCCGAGCCAACCATCTGGGCAATCAGATAAAGAGAAACAACACAAAGCGATCCAACAGCCGACAGCGTACGGATCTGGGTCTGCCCAAGACGATACGAAGCCACATCGGCAAAAGTAAACTTGCCCAGATTACGCAGCCGTTCGGCAATCATAAACAGAATCAGTGGCCAGCCGACCAGAAAGCCGATGGAATAAATCAGGCCGTCAAAACCGGATAAATACACCAGGCCGGAAATCCCCAGAAAAGATGCCGCCGACATATAATCCCCGGCAATGGCCAGACCATTCTGAAAACCGGTAATACCACCACCAGCCGCATAATAATCGGCGGCGGAACGGGTGCGACGACTGGACCAGACGGTAATACCCAGCGTAAAGGCCACAAAAATAAGAAACATAATAATGGCCGACCAGTTAGTGGCCTGCTGCTCTACGGCCCCGCTGATAGCATCGCCGGCAAAAGCCAGACTGCTCAGGGACAATAGTGGAAATAATGCAAAGGGTTTCAAACGTTTAAACATACGGATTCCTTAACCCTTCAGACATTCTTCAATGATGCGTTGATTTTCTTCATCAAATTCGGTGTTCGCACGTTTAACGTAAATACCGGTCAGCAGAAACGATGAAATAATAATAAAGACACCCATAGGGATTCCCCAGGTGGTAACGCTGCCCTGAGCAACCGGCTCGGCCAGAACGCCGGGAGCAAAAGCAACCAGCAGAATAAAAGAAAAGTACATCACCAGCACAATGGCGGAGAGTTTCAGGGCAAAGGATTTGCGCTTTGACACCAGAATCTGAAAATCCGGGTGATCTTTAATTTTTTGGTAGACATCGGACTGCATGCCTGACTCCTGACAATGAATAACTCATTGGCATTCTACTCAACGGGGCCCGCCCCCCCAGCCCGACCATAGTCTCAGGAAGTACGCCGCCGGATCTTTCACCCTGTACGACCTTGGTCTAAGATCAGGACAGTGACGCAGAGTGAAAACAGGGGCTCGTGTTAAGCTCCCCAGAGGCAAAAAAAATACAACAAGGAAAGCTATGATTCCGGCCTGGCAGCTCATTTCAATTTCTGTGTTATACATTGGCACGCTGTTCGGTATTGCCTGGTACGGCGACCGCCGGGCTCACAGCGGCAGACCGGTGCACAACACCGGTATGATTTACAGTCTGTCGCTGGCGGTTTATTGCACCTCCTGGACCTTTTATGGTGCTGTAGGCATGGCCGCCACCAGCGGCTGGATGTTCCTCAGTATTTATATCGGCCCGATTCTGTTTCTGCTTTTTTTCTGGCGCATGCTGGGGAAAATCATCCGCATTGCCAAAGAAAAACGCCTGACCTCCATTGCCGACTTTATTGCCACCCGTTACGGCCGTGACCACACCCTCGCCATTCTGGTAACCATCGTCGCAGTGCTTGGTGTTGTGCCTTACATCGCACTGCAACTCAAAGCCATTGCCACCACTTTTGAGCTGGTCACACAGCCATTGGGTGCCGACAGCGGCGGCCCGATTTTTTTCTGGCAGGACACCGCCTTTCATATCAGCTGGGCGATGGCGCTGTTTGTCATTGTGTTTGGTACCCGCGACATTGACGCCAGCGAACAGCATCCGGGGATGATTCTGGCGGTTGCCTTTGAATCGATGGTGAAACTGCTGGCGATTCTCGCGGTGGGAATCTGGGTGATGACCTCCCTGTTCGACTCGCCGCTGGATTTATTCACCCTGTCCAAAACAGTGATGCCCGACCATGCGCTGTTTAACAGCGATGTGATCTCCCTTGCCTTTATTCTGCAAAGCCTGCTGGCCGGGTTTGCCATTCTCTGCCTGCCACGTCAGTTTCAGGTTGGTGTCATCGAGAATGAATCGGTGCGCCACATTCATACCGCACGCTGGATGTTTCCGCTGTATCTGGTGCTGATGCTGTTGTTTGTCGTACCCATCGCCTTAACCGGCCATCTATTTATGCGCGATCTGGGATTTGCTCCGGACACCTATGTGCTCAGCCTGCCGGTGTCCCTCGGTCAGGACGTTCTGGCCATTATTGCGTTTATCGGTGGCGGCAGCGCGGCGACCGGTATGATCATTGTGGCAACCATTGCCATCAGCACCATGGTGTCAAACGAGCTGGTACTGCCTGCGTTCTTCCGCAATACCCAACAACAGAGTGATATTCAGCAATCATCCAGTGTGCGCACTCTGGTGCTGACCGTGCGCCGCATGGTGATTGTGGTCATGATTCTGGGTTCGTATCTGTTTTACCGCATGGTCGGGGAATTTGAATCGCTGGCAGCTATTGGCCTGTTATCTTTTGCCGCCGTCGCGCAATTTGCCCCACCACTGATCGGTGGTCTGATCTGGCAGGGAGGTAATCGTCAGGGCGCTATTGCCGGGCTACTGAGTGGCACCTTTATCTGGATTTACACCCTGCTCTGGCCGGTGCTGGCGCAGGGCATTGAACAGAGCAATACAACGCCTTATCAGATGCTGGGACTGAATCTGGATGATTTCAGTTTCGGTGTGATACTAAGCCTGTCGGTTAACGTATCGCTGTATATTTTCTTCTCGGTGGTCACCAACGCTTCTGTGCGGGAACGTATGCTGGCCTCCGACTTCACCAGCACCAAGGCTCTGAATCCGGGTAATCAGGTGGCTCCGTCGTTCACCTGCAAAGTGGATGATGTTCGCGTGGTGCTGGAGCGGATTCTGGGCTACAAAAAAACCGAATCTTTTTTTGCCGACTATCAGGCTCATCACGGTATTCAGTACGACCATGCCATGGCATCCAGCGATTTGCTGCACGATGCCGAGAAGTTACTGGCCTCGGTGGTCGGCTCATCTTCTGCACGGGTTATCTTCTCGACCTTATTAGGTGGCGAACAGATTCAGATCCGCGATCTGGCCTTCCTCGCCAGCGAAGCCAGTCAGGCCTTTGCCATGAGCCGCGAGCAATTGCAGGCTGCGGTAGAAAATCTGCATCAGGGCGTCAGCGTGGTTGACCGTAATCTCAATCTGGTGGCCTGGAACCGGCGCTATCTGGAGCTGTTTAATTACCCTCCGGGCTTTATTCAGGTGGGCAAGCCCGTTGCCGACATTATTGCGTTTAATGCCGAGCGCGGTTTCTGCGGCCCCGGCAGCATAGAGCAGCAGGTTGCACGCAGAATGCGTTTTTTAAGTGCCGGCTCCGCCCATCAGTTTGAACGCCTGCTGCCGCATGGTGTAGTGATATCCATGCAGGGCCATCCGATGCCGGATGGAGGTTTTGTTACCAGCTTCACTGACATTACGGTTCACCGAAAAGCCGAACAGGCTTTAAAAGAAGCCAATGTAAGCCTTGAACGCCGCGTCGAAAAAAGTACACAGCAGCTGGATGATCTGACCTCGCAGCTGATCGAAGCCAATACCAGTAAAACCCGGTTTCTGGCCGCTGCCGGACACGATCTGATGCAGCCATTAAATGCCGCCAAATTATTTGCCTCAACCCTGGCCCAGCACAATTTATCGGAGGAGCAACGCCATCTGCTGACCCATCTGGAAGGCTCACTGCAATCGGCTGAAGATGTGTTATCGGTGCTGGTTGAAATATCCAAACTGGATGCCGGAGCTATTGAACCCAGCCTGCGGCCTATTCAGTTAAGTGCCGTGTTAAAACCCCTGCGTGATGAATTTACCGCGCTGGCGGCGGAGAAAGGTCTGGTGCTGCGCTTCCGCCCCTGTGATTATTGGGTATTAAGCGACGCGCACTGGCTGCGCCGTATCGTGCAGAATCTGCTCAGCAATGCCGTGCGCTATACCCATAAAGGCGGCATTCTGCTTGGCTGCCGTAAGCGTGGTGAGCAATTGGTTATCGAAGTCTGGGATACCGGTCCGGGTATTCCGCGCTCTAAACTGGGGGAGATTTTTGGCGAATTCAAACGTCTTAATCAGGGCAAGCAGGACAGCAAAGGACTGGGATTGGGGCTCGCCATTGTTGATCGTATGGCTAAGCGTATGGGACACAGCGTGGAAGTCGATTCCTGGGTGGGTAATGGCACCCTCTTCCGTATCACCCTGCCACTGACCGAAGCCGATGTGGTGAAGCAGGATAACCGCGATCAGCAGGCACGTGTGTCCGGCAGTTTTGAGGGCTTACAGACTTTCTGTATTGATAATGACGCTGAAGTTCTGGCCGGTATGAATGCCCTGCTCAGCAGCTGGCAATGTGAAGTTTTCAGTTGCAGCGACGAGCACGAAGCTGAACAGGTGCCATTCAAGCCGCAAATCATGCTCGCTGATTACCAGCTCGACAACGACGTCACCGGCCTGCAGGTAATGTCGATGCTGCGCCGTCATTTTAATGAGGATATTCCCGGCGTATTAATCTCAGCCGATCCACGACCGTCATTGCAGAAGAAGCCAAATCTCTCGGCTTCTATTTCCTGAAAAAACCGGTACGCCCTGCGGCATTACGCGCTCTGATCCGCCGTCTTATCCGCTGAATAATGCGGCAGCCGACCAGAGCATAAACGGCGGCAAGAGCATAAAAAAACAGGAGCAATGGCTCCTGTTTTTTTTATGCTGCTTCTGACTGGCAGGCGACGGTCAGACCTGAGTCGCCATCAGGGTATCCGGTTTTTCAAAATCCAGACTCTGCACCGAAATAACGGCCTGGGTACGGGTACGCACACCCAGCTTACGGAAAATGGCCGTTACATGAGCCTTGATAGTGGCTTCGCTGACGTCAAGATCGTAGGCGATCTGTTTGTTCAGCATGCCTTCCGACATCATGGTCAGTACACGGAACTGTTGTGGTGTCAGACTGGCGAGACGTTCAGCCAGATCCAGCGCATTCTGGTTTGGCTGATGCTGATGGCGACGTGCGGCATCGGGCAGATAAATATCCCCCTGTAACACCATTTCGATGGCTTTGGCGATATGTTCCAGCGGTGACGATTTGGAAATATAACCGGACGCTTCATGATCGATCGCCTGACACATAATGGCCGGATCTTCACAGGCCGAGACAACGATCACCGGAATTTCCGGGTAATGTGACCGCAGAAAAACCAGCCCGGAATAACCGTGTGCTCCCGGCATCTGCAGATCCAGCAGAATCAGATCGGCGTCTTTATGCTGCTCCACCACCTGCTGCAATTCCGGCAGCGATTCTGCCTGCTCAATCGTAACATCGGGTACCAGCTGTTTAACCGCCTGCTGCATAGCCGTGCGGAATAATGGGTGATCATCAGCAATGATGATTTTTTGTGCGAGCTGCATAGTCCCCTCCGGAGAATCCTGCTCAGCGGTTTAACCGCTGACTATTGTTATTGTGCGACATTTTATCAGCAGATGCTTGTGTCCACTGTAAAAACGCAAAAAACTGCCCAGAGAATTCCCTGGGCAGCTCCGTCAGACACGCAATGATGACTTAATCATCCGTGCTGATCATCCGCGATTCAGGCGCTTATCGATCAGTGATTCCACCACCGACGGATCGGCCAGAGTAGAAATATCTCCCAGAGAATCATGTTCGTTAGCGGCAATCTTACGCAGGATACGGCGCATAATTTTGCCTGAACGGGTTTTTGGCAGCCCCGGGGTAATCTGAATCAGATCGGGTGCCGCAATCGGGCCGATTTCGGCACGCACCCAGTTGCGCAGTTCTTTCACCAGCTCTTCGCTCGATTCTTCACCGGCATTCAGAGTGACGTATACGTAGATACCCTGGCCTTTGATATCGTGCGGATAACCCACCACCGCAGCCTCAGCCACTTTCGGGTGTGCAACCAGCGCACTTTCTACTTCAGCGGTACCCATGCGGTGACCGGATACGTTGATCACGTCATCCACACGGCCGGTAATCCAGTAGTAACCGTCTTCGTCACGACGCGCACCGTCACCGGTAAAGTACATACCACGGAACGTAGAGAAGTATGTCTGCACAAAACGCTCATGATCGCCGTATACAGTACGGGCCTGACCCGGCCAGCTGTCGATCATCACCAGATTACCTTCAACCGCACCTTCCAGCAGCATGCCGGAGTTGTCTACCAGTGCTGGCTGCACACCAAAGAACGGACGGGTTGCTGAGCCTGGTTTAGCATCGGTAGCACCCGGTAACGGGGTGATCATGATGCCGCCGGTTTCAGTCTGCCACCAGGTATCGACAATCGGGCAACGCTCTTCACCGATGGTACGGTAATACCATTCCCAGGCTTCCGGGTTAATCGGTTCACCCACCGACCCCAGCAGACGCAGGGATTCACGGTGCGTGCCTTCAACGGCTTTCGCGCCTTCGGCCATCAGCGATCGGATAGCAGTTGGGGCGGTATAAAGAATGTTGACCTGATGCTTATCGACAATCTGCGAGAAACGGTTGATGTCCGGATAATTCGGCACACCTTCGCACATCAGGGTTGTACCGCCATTAGCCAGCGGTCCGTACAGCAGATAGGTATGACCGGTAATCCAGCCCACATCGGCGGTACACCAGTAAATATCGCCATCGTGATAGTCAAAAACGTACTGGTGGGTAATAGACGCCCAAACCATATAGCCACCGGTGGTATGCAACACACCTTTAGGCTTACCGGTGGAGCCGGAGGTATACAGAATAAAGAGCGGATCTTCAGCGCCCATTTCTTCTGCCGGGCAATGCGGAGAAGCCAGGCTCACCAGATCGTGATACCAGACGTCGCGGGCCGGATGCCAGGCGACATCAGAGCCGGTGCGCTTAACCACAATCACTTTTTCAAGTGAGCGGATCGCAGGATTGGTCAGCGCTTCATCCACGTTCGCTTTCAGTGGCACTTTCTTGCCACCACGCACACCTTCGTCTGAAGTGATGACGATTTTGGCGTTACTGTCTTCGATACGACCCGCCAGAGCATCCGGCGAGAAACCACCAAATACTACCGAGTGAACGGCACCAATACGGGTACAGGCCAGCATGGCAACCGCAGCTTCCGGAATCATCGGCATATAAATGCAGACGATATCGCCCTTGCGTACGCCCTGACCACGCAGCGCATTGGCAAAGCGGGAAACTTCTTCATGCAGCTCTTTATAGGTGATATGACGATCCTGACCCGGATCATCGCCTTCCCAGATAATGGCGGTCTGATCACCGCGGGTTTCCAGATGGCGATCCAGACAGTTGGCTGAGGCATTCAGCGTACCGTCTTCAAACCATTTGATGTTGACGTTGTGATCGTCAAACGACACGTTGCGCACACGGGTGAAAGGTTTTATCCAGTCAATACGCTGTTCTGCCTGCTCACGCCAGAACCCTTCCGGGTTGATGACGGACTGCTGGTACATCTGCAGATACTTCTCGTTGTTAATCCAGGCGGAATCAGCAAATTCCGGTTTGACTGGATAAACCTTCTGGTCGCTCATAGCGTTCTCCCTAAGTGATTATTTTTAAAGCTCGCTAGTGCCCGGCGGCAATGTATATCTTATGACTCATATTGAGTGACCGGCCGCTCTTCCCCAAATTAGACAATGGTCTATCGGCGAAAAAACCGGGCAATCAGGCGCGGATTACAGACGATCAACCTTCAGCTCCCTTACTTCTGGCCAGATTGCCCTGATGCATCCCTTTTAAACCAGGCATCCGCTTTCCGGCTGTGTGCCGGAATACAAATACCAGTATCTGTTTAATACCCCTGAATGAAACGCTGAACCAGTGTTTCTTTATTACTTATCTTGCTGATATCTAAAGGAAAACTGATCAGCCCGCATATTACCCCGGATATTCACCTGTGCCTGTCCCGAATGAATAACATGCAACCAAAGATCTGAAGCGACAGAAGTTAACGGTATAAGCTGCTTGACGGAAATATGCTCATACCCACCGCTCATCCGCACCAGAACGGCACACAAAGGTCCGTTCCCGCTGCTGTAAAGCGCCGACGCTTATCCGTAGTTCAGCAGAGAGTTAGTAAGTACTTCTACTTAACGCCTTGCAGCTTCGACCTTTGGCTAATTTCGTCGCACAGAAACTGTGCACCATAGTGAGCAGGCACAACTATGATAATAAGGAGAGCGACATGCGTAAGACTTCTGCAATTCTGTTGGCCGCGGCACTGCCGATGGCTGTTCAGGCAGCAAATACCGAGTTCAGCTATGGCGGCTATATCAAGATGGACGCCATGATGAGCACCTATTCCGATGGTGATATTGGCGCAGGCAGCCTGGGTCGTGATTTTTATGTACCGTCAACCATACAAACCAGTGGCGGTACCGGCGAAGAAACCAGCAGTGTCGACTTCAGTGCCAAATCGTCACGTCTGAACTTTAAAACCGTTACCACCACCGACAGCGGTGAGAAAGTAACCGGTTTTATTGAAATGGATTTTCTGACGGCACTCGCGGCAGGTGGAGCTGGTAACGAGGTTGTTTCCAACTCCTATAACCCTCGCTTACGCCATGCGTTCTTCACCTATAACAATCTGACTTTTGGTCAGACCTGGTCGACGTTTATGAACGTTGGCGCCCTGCCAGAAACCGTAGACTTTCTCGGCGTAAGTGACGGTACTGTATTTAACCGTCAGGCACAGATCCGCTACACCATGGGTGACTTCCAGTTTGCTCTGGAAAACCCGGAAAGCACCGTTGCAGGTGTTGGTGTTACCGATGATGTTGGCTTGCCGGATATGGTCGCCCGCTACAATATCAAAGCCGGTGATCATGCCTTTACCGTTGCCGCCATTGGCCGCCAGATGGCTTACCAGAATGGAGTATCCGGTGCAGGCAAAATCGACGAAAGCACCAATGGTTTCGGTGTCAGCCTGTCCGGTATGGTCAAGCTCGGCGCTGACGATCTGAAGTTCAGCTACACCACCGGTAATGTCGGTCGTTACGTCGGCCTCGGTGCTGTCAGTGACGTAACAATCGCAGCTAATGGCGATCTGAAAACAACAACCGTTAATGCCGCCTTTGTTGCTTACCGTCACTTCTGGAGCGATAAGATGCGCAGCACCATCGCTTATTCCATGCTGGATGCTGACTACGATGACGACACCATTGCTGCAGGCTTGGTTGAATCGTCTTCGAGCACCCGTCTGAACCTGATGTATTCCCCAACCAAAGAAGTAACCTATGGTGTGGAATACAGCATGGCTACACTGGAAAAAGTGACAACCACCAAGAACGAAGGCGATATGAACCGCCTGCACTTCACCGCCAAGTACAGCTTCTGATCTGTACCTGACGCGTCTGACAAAAACCCGGCTCCGGCCGGGTTTTTTATTGCCTGATCAATACCCAAAATTCACCAGCTCCGTATAACCCAGCCGGTTATAACAACATTCTCAATAATGCTGTTGGCATTGCCTAAGTGTTTTCCACATTTTTCCGTACGTCTTTTGGTGCATCTTTTGGTACGTCGGTATCGCGGAGAAAAGCTGAAAAGACGATGCGCTTTCTTATCAATGTGAATAAAACGCATTGCTTAGACTGCTGGGAAAACATCGATAAATCGCCTGCCGGCCGGTTACAGAACAATACAGCAGCGTTCACTTACACTCACTGACGACTCATTTTTGGCATATATGCAGATGTATTCATTGTGAAATTGACGGTTAATTATAAACAATCATATCAATGTCACAAAAATACTCGTTTGGTTACAAATGGTTACTTCGAGGAGAGGGAAAAGACCTGGTGACATTTTTTGTCACATTCCCCTCATAAACGACAGTTATGACGTGTATTTTTTTAAGATTTTTTCCTGCATTGCTATTGAATGTGAGGAAAAATGTCACTTTTCAAGTAAACGAAAATTATTCTCTAAAAACAGCGTGTTACATCACAGTTTTACCCATTGCTGGTCGCCTGCCAGCAAATTGACTCAACCATATGCCCTACCTAAGATGCGCGCACAACGCACAGCACCAGGAATAACTGGCACAAGGGTACGGATTACACTTTGAGCGAACGGGTAACATTTAACATTAAAGTTATTAATAAGCCTGCTTATATCTTTCGTCTGGAAGGGATCACGCTCGTCTTTGTTTTTGTTCTTATCTCCGCCCAAACCCTTGCCGCTGAAAATATTATTCTGCGCGAAAGCTATGCCGGTAACCTGTCGTTTGCATTGACCGGTAACACCATGCGCTCTGGCAGCAATGGCTGCTCTCTACTTAACAACTCCAGTGCCGCTATCAGTATCCCTGCCAGCAGTAATGTCGTTGCCGCGTTTCTGTACTGGTCAGGCTCGGGCAGTAACGACACTCAGGTTAACTTTTCCGGCGCCAATATCAGCGCCGATGTCATTTACAACGAGAATATCGACGGTCTCAGCTACTACAGCGCCCGGGCTGACGTTACCAATCGCGTCAGCTCTGTCAGCGCTACATACAACGTCTCCGGCCTTAATTTCGATCGCAGTAGTTCTTACTGTACCGGTGGCCGCTCATATGGTGGCTGGGCTCTGGTGATTGTGTATGAAAACGCGCAGGAGCCTCTGCGGGTAGTGAATATCTTTGATGGCTTCCGTAATTTCTGGAACAACTCGATTACCCTTACCCCGAATAACTTCGTTGTAGCCGATAATCCGGCAGCACTGGGTGGCAAGCACGCGCACATTACCTGGGAAGGTGATGCCGATATTTCCAACTCAGAAAATCTGCGCTTCAACGGCTCTGTATTAAGCGGCAGCGGTAACCCTCAGGGGAATCAGTTCAACTCCTATTCCAACTCGACAGCCAGCAGCACCTCTGGTGTCGACGTAGATATTTACAATATCGGCAACTACCTTACGGCCGGCTCTCAGTCCGTCACATCGGTCTATACCAGTGGTCAGGATCGCGTCTATCTGAGCGCAGAGATTATCAGTATTCCGAATCGCGATGTCGCCGACCTCAGTCTCACGGTGAACAATCCGGCAACGGTACAACGTGGTGATAATGCCGTGCTGGCACTCCGTGTCACCAATAATGGTCCCCGCTCAGCCAATGCAGTTCAGGTTGAAATTCCTCTGACTGACGGCCTTAGCCTGTCGTCGTTCTCTGGCAACAACTGGCTGTGTTCATCGCAGAGCAATGCGGTTATCTGTCAGCTCAGCAACCTGGCCAGTAATCAGTACAGTGATCTGTCAGTTACTCTGTCCACGGCTGCAACCACTCTTAACAGCGAAAGTCTGTCAATCAGTACCAGCAGCAATACCTTCGATCACCGCATGAGTAATAACAGTCAGCAGGTTACTCTCGCTATTGTTGATCCGGATCTCAGTACTTCGGTTAAACGGGTGTTGGATCTGAATGGTGGTCAGGTTCGTCCGGGCGATACGCTGCGCTTTGAAATTGAAATCACAAACAGTGGCGCTGCTGTAGTGAGCAATATGACACTGACAGATCATATCCCTTCACTGATCAGCAGCTTTCAGGTTTTCAGCCACCCTGCCGGTGCGCAATTAACAACACAACCAGCACCTGCCGGAAATTTCGGCCGCGGCGTGGTCAGCCTTTCTGCGCTGACGATACCAGCCGGTGAGTCACGCATTCTGACGATTGATGGCGTCTTGTCTTCCGGTGCTCAGGATAGTGACAGCTTTACCAACACTGCGATCCTCAGCGGAGCTGGTCTGAACCTGTCTCTGACGTCACCCGTAATCACGGTTAACAGTGCTCTCAGCATCAAAGGCAATAAGCCTCTCTATTTACAGCCAAACCTCACCCTGACCCGGGTAGCAACGACGGACAGCAGCTCCGCAATCGAAATTACCAATAACAGCACAGTTAACTGGCAGTTAACCCCTGCGCTGCAAACGGATATGGTGCTGAATTACAGCCAGGGTATTCCATTCCGCTTTTATGCCCGCAATGGTTACGACGGTGGTGATAACAGGGCCTATAACCATACCTTTGATATCCGCCTGTCAGCCAGACGCTCCGGTACAGACATACTGCTGGCCAGTCGGACGCTGACCGCCGAACTGCTGACTGCCGGCAATAACAGCGGACTGGAAGTTATCCGGGAATTTAATACCGACCTTAGCGTGCAAAATGCAGAACCATTATTAAATGGTGATATTTTGCAGATCAGCATCCGCCAGTCTGGCAGCCAATACTCAGATCCTGTCGACCTGTTCCTGCGCCGTAACGGCAACAACAGTCAGGTCGCACTGACCTCCAACACCGTTATTAATGTTGATAGCGTTGCACTTTATGACGCGCCATACCCTGGTGGTAACACTCTCAATGCCGCTCAACGTGGGCAGGCAATTTATATTCGCGGCGAAGTATCCGACCCTTTCGGTGCTGACGATATTACCGCTGCGACATTGAGTTTATTCGACCCAAGTGGCAATCAGTTACTTAATAACACCACCTTAACCCCTGTTGCTGCCAGCAATGCTGTTAAGGTTTATGAATACAGCATCACAATGGCAACAGATGCATCCGCAGGTAACTGGAAAGCCAGTATCAGAGCGGAAGAAGGCTATGAAAATCTCGTATTCAGCAGTAAAGATCTGAGCTATCCGATTCTGCTCTTCCCGCAATTAAATCTGACTAAAAACGCTGAAGTTATTTCTGATCCGGTTAATGGCAGCACTAACCCCAAAGCCATTCCGGGTGCAGAAATTATTTATACCCTGACTGCGTTAAATCAGGGTGAAGGCCAGACCGATGCTGACACTCTTGTTATTGACGAACAAATTGCTGCCACCACCAGCCTTTATGTCGCCGATTTTAATGGCGCAGGCCCGGCTGATTTTATTCAGGGTGCTGCTAACAGTGGTCTTACCTACGGCTTTAGCGCATTAAATGCTGCCAACGATGATCTCGATTTTTCCAACGATACCGACAGCAGCGACGGCATTACCTATGGCTACGTTCCGCAGCCAGATGCCGAAGGCTTTGACGCCAATGTCACCTATATCCGCTTTATGCCGAAAGGCACGTTAAACCCCGCGTCTGGCAGCAGCCAGCCGGAATTCAAGTTTCGCTACAAAGTAAAGGTCCAATAAGGAGCATTCCATGCAGACCATTAAACGTACGTCCCTGCTTCTCGCAGGTATGCTTGCCTCGGCAAGTGGCTGGGCGGCAACCTCTGTCGGTACCCAGATTGAAAACACGGCAACGGCTACCTACTACGCACCGTCCGATGCAACCTCACAGCTGACCGTCAGCAGCAGCACGGCTTTTGTTGTACAGGAAAAAATCGACGTTGCAGTAACCAGCAGCACCACCAATGCTCTGGAAGTTCAGGCCGGCAGCACTGCTCAGGTCATTGAATACACCATCAAAAACACCGGTAACGGTGATGAAACCTTCGACCTGACCGTCAGCAACGGTACCGGCGACGCGTTCGATGTTACCAACGTCAAAATTTATCTGGATGACGGCGTACCAGGATTTCAGGGCACCGAAACCGAAGTCACACAAATTAACCTGACCCCGGAACAGGCCACCAAAATCTTTGTGGTGGTTGATATTCCGGTTGCACAGGGCATCGACGATATCGCCAATATCGAATTCAACGTGACCTCTGCGACCCCAGGTGCTGCAGCCGGTAATCAGGGCGATATTCTGGCTGGCCAGGGCGATGGCGGTACCGATGCGGTACTGGCCAATAATGCCGGCGGCGCGATTAAAGCCAGCAGCTATAAAGTAACTGCAACCGCCGGTCTGGTTGTTATTACCAAGAGCATTCTGTCGACCGAACACCCAACCCTGGGCAGCGTAAAAGTGCCAGGCAGTGTGGTGACTTACCAGATTCTGGTTCAGGTAACCGCCGCCGTTAATAACCTGCGCATTGTCGATGACCTGCCACTAAACCTGACCTACGACGCCGGTTCCCTGTTACTGGCTAACAGCAATCTGGCAGGCACACCACTGACAACGACCAATGCCTCAGGCAACACCGATTCTGCAGCCGATGCAGATGCGGGTCGTTATGACGCCAACGCTGGCAGCAACGGTCGTGTGACCTTTGTTTTGGGTAATCAGGCAGCCGCCGGCGATTACACCATTCAATTCACCGCAACCATCGATTAATAACGAGGTATTTATGCGCACTCTTCTGCTCGCATTTGCTTTTCTTCCTGCTCTGGCAATGGCCGAAGTCAGCCTGATTACCGAGGCTTTTAAAATCGTTCCGGTGCAACAGGCCGACGGCAGCGTTGTGGAAGAGTGGCAAACACCTGAGAAAGTAGTACCCGGCGATAAAGTCGGTTACCGCATTTCTTACAACAATAACGGCAAGGAAGCTGCTGAAGGCGTTGTAATCAATAACCCGGTTCCTGCCGAAACGATTTACATCGCCAACAGTGCAACCGGTGCCAACAGCACCATTACCTATTCCGTTGACGGAGGTCAGAACTTTGGCAAAGCCAGCGAACTGACCGTCACTGCACAGGGCAATACCCGTGCGGCAAAAGCGGAAGACTACAGCCACATCCGCTGGATGCTGACTCAGCCGGTCGAAGCCGGAGCCAGCGGTAAAGTGGAATTTAAAGTTCGTATTAAATAACCCGGAGAATCTGTATGAAAATACAAAAACTGATTCTGCCTGCTGCTATGTCCTTCGCCGGCCTCGTAAGTTTTGGGGCTCAGGCGGCGACAAAAGCCGGTATTGAAATCGTAAATACCGCAGCCCTTAACTATAAAGTGAATGGCGTTGCGCAAACTCAGGTAGAAGCTGAGAAAAAACTGCAGGTCGACGTAAAAATCGACTTTAATCTGGCACGTGCTGATATTGCAGCGCCAAATGCATCAACTGAAATTGATGTTGCTGGCAGCAAATACTACGTGATGGGTAAATTTGATCTGGCCAACACCACTAACGCGCCAACCACTTTCACCCTGGCGCCGACAAATGGTGACGGCACTGAGGCACTGGGTTTTACCGGTACAGATTACACCTCACTGACCGATACCAAAGATCCGGTAAGCAGCCTTTTTAAACTGTACAGCAGCGCTGCTGGTGCTGCCGCTCCGGCAACCGAACTGACTGGTAATATCTCTCTGAATGAAGACGGAAATGCCAGCAACACCACGGCACTGGTTTGGGTTCTGATTCCAACCAGTGAAATCAAAGGTGTGGATAAAGATGTATTCGCCGTACAGTTAACAGCAACCGCAAGCGAAGTGACTGTTGTTGGCGAAGCCAACCCTGTTGCTGTTGTTAATGATGTTGCAAATACCGACACCGATGCTGTTCAGTTTGTATTTGCTGATGACGCGCAAGCGGGTGATGACGAATCTGCAATCGGTAATGCTACCGAATCTGCATGGGACGCCCTGTTCCTGGCCTTCCCGGATTTCGAAACCACTGATCCGACTGATCCAACTAACCCAACCAAAAACGGTTTCATCAAAACCTCGGTTGTGCTGTGGGATCCGATTAATGAAACCAACAATCCGAAAGCCATTCCTGGTGCAACCGTTCAGTACAGCATTACGCTGACCAACCTGGGCGCAACGGATGCCAATGATGTAAACATCAGTGATGCTATTCCGGCTAACACAACCTTCTGTGACAGCAGCAACAGTCCGGAACTGTGTGCAGACGTTACAAGCGTTAACGCACCAGCGGCAACGCTGACTTACGTTGCACCGACCACTGGTCCGGCTCTGAACGGAAGCAACATCGAAGCGGTATTCGCTACGGTGAAGTCGAATGAAACCAGCACAATCACCTTCACAGTGAAGATCGACTGATTATGCTGAACAGCCTGCAACGCATTCGCACTCAACTGTTGAACAGCGGTCATCCGACCGCCGTTCGCGGCTGTCTGTCATTTGCCGTTGCCGGCTGCTTGCTGTTCAGTCAGCAGGTATTGGCCGCGGTTACCCCGGCCAATACTCCCATTACCAATACCGCTGTTGCTTCTTTTGAACGCAGCAATGGTTTAACCGACAGTGTCAGCAGTTCTGCAACACTGGTTACCGAAGAAATTAATCCGGCAGCCGTCGCTCCGACGCCGGCCGAGATGCTGTTACTGCACAACGGCGGATCATCCGCTTCCGGCACCGCCATTAATGGCAGTGAATGTGCCGACAGCAGCGGTAATTTTTCTGCATTAACCGCTTTTACCGATTTATCCGGCAATGCACAGTCTTTGCCTGGCAGCTACCAGCTGAATGCCGTCGAATACGGTTTCAAAATTGGTGAGCCTTTAATTATTCAGGTAGTGGAGCTGGATAAAAATCTGAATTCAGCCCGCCCCGACCAGATTGAAATCGATGTCCGCAACAGTAATGGCAGCGACATCGAACATTTACGCTTAACCGAAACCGGCGACAACACCGGTATATTTGTCGGTGTTTTACCGACCCGTTTAGCCGATGCCAGCGCCACAAATTACGATTGTGCGTTATCGCTGAAATATGGCCAGACCGTAACTGCCCGTTATCAGGACAGTGCCGACAGTACCGACAGCGTGACCCTGAATACCCGCTTTGATCCTTACAGCCGTGTATTTGATTCACAAACCGGCGCACCGGTTAATGGCGTTACCGTAACCCTGATTAATGCCGATACCGGCCTCGCGGCCAGCGTATTTGACGACGATGGTGTTACTCCATGGCCAGCCAGTGTTGTCACCGGTCCTAAAATCTCTGCTCAGACTGTTCGCACCGCAGCACTGGCCAGCGATACCAACAGCTTCCCGGATGGCAGCTTCCGCTTCCCTTATGTGCCGGCCGGTAATTATCAGCTGCAGTTTGAAGCGCCGGCTAAATACCGTGTGCCATCGGAGCTGGGCAGCGACGATCTGAATAATGTGCCGAATGGGCCGTTCGAACTGAATACCATTTCCCGTGGCGAAGTATTCAGTCTGGCGGGCGGCCGGGTATTTATTTCCGATATCGCCGCCGACCCGCTTGAGGGTGGGGTATTACTGAGCAAAACCGCCAATAAAAACGAAGCCGGCATTGGTGATTTTGTACAGTTCACCATTCGTCTGAATAATTCCCAGGTGGTCGTAAAAGACGCCAGCATTGTTGACCAATTGCCACTGGGAATGCGTCTGCGCAATGGCTCTGTACGTATTAACGATGAAAAAATTGCCGACCCGGTTATCAGCAATAACGGCCGCCAGCTGACTTTTGCCCTGCCCGATATCGCCGCTAACGGTTCATTATTACTGACTTACGTCACGCAGATTACCGCCCAGGCACAAGGCGCTTTAATCAACAAAGCCTGGCTGGTTGACGACGATGTAACCAGTAACATCGCTCAGGCTCAGGTACAGATTGCCGACGAATTTTTTAAAGACAGCGCGCGTTTATTTGGCCGCGTCTACCTTGACGACTGTAACGGCAACCTCGATGCCGAAGCCGTCTCCAATGTGCGTCTGTTTATGGAAGACGGTACCTATGTCGTCACCGATGCCAATGGTGAATGGCATATCGAAAACGTCCGTCCGGGCACCCACGTCGTACAGCTGGATACCGCCACCATTCCACCTTATATGGAAGTGGTCAGCTGCGATGAACGCGGTTTCCATGCCGGCCGTGCATTCAGTCAGTTTGTTGATGTGCAGGGCGGCAGTTTCTGGCGCGTCGATTTTGCGCTGAAAATGAAAACCCCTGAAAGTGGCGAAATCCGTCAGCGTTTGAGTCATCAGCTGGTACCTCTGGCGGCTATGGCTGATGGCAAACTGCCTTACAATTCCCCCGTGCCGGAAAAACTGCGCTTTACCGTCGACCTCGAAGGCAACGGTCTGGAAGTGAACAACGTTATTCAGATGATCGCCCTGCCCGACGGTGTTATTTACGAGCCCGGCAGCAGCGTACTGGATAATGTCCCGTGGGAAGATCCACAGATTTCCTACGGTACGCTGATTTATAAACTTGGCGATAAACCGGCCGACTGGTCACACCAGCTGCAGTTTTCGGCCATCGTCAGCGATAAAGCCGACAGCGGTGAATTAACCACGCGCTCCATTACCCGCTTCCAGGCCGAAGGTCAGCCCAAGCAGCAGATTAAACCAGCCAGTACCACCGCCGTGCTGCAGCTGCCGCCGGACGATGGCCAGGTAAAACCGATTAATCCGCCGAAATTCGATAATTTTTCTGATGTTTTAACGCCGGAAGATAAATCGAATCTGAAAAACGTGATTGACCGTCTGGCAGGCCTGCGCAATTTAACCGTACAGGTCGTTGGCCATACCGACAGCACGCCGATTGCACGCCGGAATAAACATATTTATGCCGATAATCAGGCACTGTCTGAAGCCCGGGCATCATCGGTGGCCCGTTATCTGGCCGAACAGCTGGGCGTTGAGCCGCAGAATATCCGTGCCGTTGGTAAAGGCTCCTCGGTGCCGGTGGCCAGCAATGCCAGCCGTGATGGCCGCGCATTAAACCGTCGTGTTGAAGTCAAAGTACTCAGCGGCGATCCGGATATCCGTCTGGCGACTATTGCCAGCGACATGCAGGTAGCTTCGGTACAGGCCAGCCTGCCCGGCTTTATCCGTAATTTACCGGCTACAGCAGCCGGTAATCCGGCCGCACTGATCGCTGAACAGCCAATGCCGGAATTTGATCAGCACTGGTTTGAAACCGCCGCCGATCAGGCACAGTGGCTGTGGCCGCCGCTCGATCGCAGCCCGTCGATTGGCTCGGTGAAAATTGCCATCTCCCACGGCGCCGGTGAGCGCATTAAATTGTTGCTCGATGACCAGCCGGTCAGCCCGCTGAACTTTGATGGCACTACGCGTAACAGCAAACGCGATCTGGCCGTCAGTATCTGGCGCGGTGTTGATATTCAGCCCGGCCCTAACCGCTTCAGCGTGTTTGTGATTAATAAAGACGGTGACATCGTCGATCAGTTTGAGCGCACTGTTCAGTACGCTCAGGAACCGGCCAAAGCAGAACTGGTAGAAAGCCAGAGCAATGCCGTGGCTGACGGTCTGACGCCGGCCACTATCGCTGTGCGTCTGACCGATAAAGACGGCTTCCCGATCCGCGCCAATATTCTTGGCGATGTTGAAGTCCAGGCGCCTTATACCCTGTACGATGAATCGCGTCAGATTGAAGGCAACCCGCTGGGCAATATCCAGCAGCCACAATACCGCGTGGGTGATAACGGTGTGGCGCTGATCCGCCTGACACCCACCAACCAGGCCGGTGAAGCGGTGCTGACCTTCCGCCACGCCAATGGCCAGAAAGATGAGCTGCGTGTGTGGCTGAAACCGGCTCCGCGTGACTGGATTCTGGTCGGTCTGGGCGATCTGGCGGTCGGTTATAACAGCGGCAATGGTGACCACAACAGCCGTCAGGCCGCTGGTGTCGACGACAATCTCTGGCACGATGGCCGGGTTGCCTTCTTTGCTCAGGGTCAGGTGCTGGGTGAGTGGTTACTGACCGCCGCCTATGACTCCGGCAAACCGGAAGCCGAAGCCTTTGCCAGCGTGATCGAGCCCGACCGTTATTACACCCTGTACGGTGATGCCAGCCAGCAACAGCTGGACGCCAGCTCAGCACGCAAACTGTATGTACGTCTGGAGCGTGAGCGCTTCTACGCTATGTTCGGTGATATCAACACCGATCTGAACAACAGCACTCTGGGCCGTTACAGCCGTAAGCTGACCGGTGCTCAGGCGGTTTACCATGGCGATGTGGTTGAGCTGTCAGCCTTTACCAGCCAAACCAGCAACGGCTTTGTGCGTGATGAAATTCAGGGTGACGGCACCTCCGGTCTGTATCGTCTGCGCAATAAAAATATTGTGCTGAACAGTGAAAAAATCCGCATTGAAACCCGCGACCGTTATCGCAGCGAAGTTATTATCAGCAGCGAAGACCTGAACCGTGATGCCGATTACGTTATCGACTATCAGGACGGCACCCTGTACTTCAAAGGGCCGGTCAGCAGCACCGATGAAAACTTTAATCCGCGCTATATCGTGGTTGAGTACGAAACCGAAGCCGGCGATAACCTCGGTTATATCAGCGGCGGCCGCGCCGGAGTCAAACTGCTGGATGAGCGCATCAAAGCCGGTGTGACCGCCATTACCCAGAATCAGAGCGGTGATGACCGTCACTTGACCGCCGCCGATGCGCGCATCACCTTAGGTGATACCGAAATCAAGGCCGAAGTAGCCCAGAGCGAAGAAGTTATTAACTCTACTGCGGCAACCGCCAATGCACACCTGCTGGAAGTGACACACCGTACCGAACAACTGCAGGCCACCGCTTATGTACGCAGCCAGGACGAAAACTTCGGCCTCGATCAGACCGCGCAGGGTGAAAATGACTACCGCAAAGAAGGCATACAGGGCAGCTACTACTTAAGCGACCGTGACCGCCTGCAACTGGAAGGTTTCCACCATCAGCAACTGAGCACCGGTTTCGATAAATACCAGACTCAGCTCGACTGGGTACACCGTCTGGATAACGACCAGCAGATCTCTTTCGGTCTGCTCAGCGCACAGGAAGAAAACGAAACAGCAGACCAGTACACCGACCAGTTAACCGCCGGCTTCAGTACCCGCGTACTGAACGACCGCCTGACGCTGAACAGTATGCTCTTGGCCAATGCCAGCGCCCGCAGCGATGCCTACGACCAGCTGCGTCTTGGCGCCGACTACCGCCTGACCAATGACCTCAGCCTGTTTGCCGAGCATGAAACCGGGTTTGAATCTGCAGCACCGGAGCGCACTGTGCTGGGTATGCGCGCCACCCCATGGAGCGGCGCCAAAGCTCAGCAAAGCATCGAACAGGTTGAGCAGGATGATGCCTACCGTCTGTTTGCCGTGTCTGGCCTGACTCAGGAAATCGCCCTCACCGACGCCCTGAACGTCAGCCTCGGCTTTGATCAGGCGCGCAACCTGGAAGCCAATGCACCGGGCGAAACCTCAGACAGTACCGAAGATTTTCACGCCACCCATGCCGGTATGTCATATCGCACCAGCCTGTGGCAGTGGAATAACCGTGTGGAATACCGCGACGGCAGCGACAGCGATAAATGGGTAGCCCGTACCAGCCTGTACCATCCGCTTAACGATGCGCTGGCCACCGGTGGCAGCCTGAATTATTTCAAAGAAGACGGCAGCAGCAGTTACAGCAACCAGCTCGAAGCGAGTTTCGATCTGGCCATCCGCCCGCGTCGCCACCCTTATGCCCTGCTCTGGCAAACCCGTTGGGTGCAGCAGGCTGAAGGCGGCGAAGGCACGCCAAGCCGCTCACGCAAACTGATCAACAATGTACACGGCAACTGGCTGTTCACGCCGGCGAACCAGCTGGCCGCCCAGTACGGTATCAAGCGCGTGCTCGATCAGTACAACAGCGATGATTACGCTTCCACCACCGACTTTATGGCGGCTGAATGGCGTCATCATCTGAATCCGACCTGGGATATCGGTGCCCACGGCCGTCGTCTGCACAGCTACGAAGCCGGCCAGACCGCGCACGGTACCGGTGTATCGGTTGGCTGGATTCCGCAGACCAACGTCTGGCTCGGACTGGGTTATAACTTTACCGGCTTTATCGATACCGATTTCTCTGCCGCCAATTTCACCGCCAAAGGCGTGTACCTGAAGATGCGCTTCAAAGCGGATCAGGAAACCCTCGCCACTCTGCGTGCGGCGTTCTACTAAGCGCCGCACGCGTCAATACTGCCCCCGCGGAATATCAGAACTGTCACTAACTGACTGGACGCAACCGTTGCAAACGCTGACAATACGCCATCATTCTCAAATAAAAGTGCCGGTTTTTTATCCGGTTGCTTGATAACAAAAACCGATAAGGAACTGGCATGACCTCCCGTGATCAACTGATTAACGCTCAGGGCCAACCGGCATTTGGCATCTTTCCTGATGGCGTCAGCGAACTGAATTATCTCGATTATGATCTGCGCTCGCCGATGGATCGCAAGCGCAGTGCGCTGGCCAAACGTTTTGGCTTTAATCAGTTTCAGTTTGTCAGTTTTATCAGCCCACAGTTAATTGTCGGTCTTGCTATTGTCGATCTGAAACTGGTGAGCAACGCTTTTCTGTATTTATACGATCCGGAAACTGAAGCCTTTGAAGAATTCAGTTTTCTGCAACCGCTGGGCAAAAACACTCATATCGAACCACGGCCGAATGACGGCAATGCCGAATTCCGCAAAGGCGCTAATACCTTCAGCATCAAAGCCAGCCGTACTCCGGGTGTGCGCAAAGTATCGGTGTCACTGGCCAAGGGCGTACACATTGATGCCACCATCGACGAAAGCACCTCCTATAACCCGCTCGCGATCTGTACCCGCGCCGGTTACCAGGGCTGGGTATTTACCCAGAAAAGCACCGCTCAGGTCTGTAATGGAGTAGTCGACTGGCACGGGAAAAAATACGATCTGCAGGCCATTGGCGCACTGGCTGGCGTCGACTGGACCGGCGGTTTTATGCGCCACGAAACCTTCTGGAACTGGGGCAGCCTGTCATGCCGGCTGAGCGATGGCCGTCGTCTGGGCTTTAACCTCGCCGCCGGAGTAAACGAAACCGGCTTCAGCGAAAATGCCATCTGGTTAGACGGCAAGATGATTAAAGTGGATATGGTGGATTTCCGTTTTGACCGCTATCACCCGGATCATTCCTGGGCGCTGCGCTCCGCCGATGGCAGCATTGATCTGCACTTTGAGCCTAAAGGCCGGCGTCAGGAAAAAACCAATGCGCTGATTATCGCGTCCAACTTTAATCAGTACTTTGGCCAGTATCATGGCGAGATTCATCTGCCGGATGAAAGCATTCACCTTGAAGGCGCCTGGGGTCTGGTCGAAGACCACTACGCCCGCTGGTAAAAGACGGTTGCGGAAGCCGATGTTCATTCGCGGGCCAATATTATCCGGCCACGCGAATGATCAAACACGCCAATAGCGAAAATCTGACGGCTTTTGTATAGTCATTCTGACAAATGACTGCAGGATGCCGCTATGAAATCCAACCGCCTCACCCTTGCACTTTGCCTCGCCGCTCCTCTGGCACAGGCCGAATTTTCCAATACGTCCTACAGCTTCTTTGCTGCCGGCTTTGAGAATGTGAATTACTCGGAGCACCTCGATAACTTTGGCGGTTCAAAGGTCGATTCAAGTTTTTCTGCCACCAATTTTGTTCAGCGCTCCGGCGGCTATACCGCCATTGACGAACATTTCGGTTTCTTTATTAAGACAGCCTCAACGCTGATTGCTCAGGAAGAAACAGAAAAGTGGGACGCCAGTGGCTTTTCCGGCCCGGTGCAGGAAGATGTAGCGGCAATGAACTATCAGGCTCTGGATACCACCATGGCCTACCATATGGGCAATGGCGGTTACTGGCTGCTGGGTATTCATTATCAGAAAATCAGCTTTTCCCGCTTCGGCTGGGAAAGCACGGATCAGACCGAAAGCTTTGCCGATTCTATCGAAGACTATATCCGCAATACTCCGGCGTTGTTTAATCCGATTCAGACAGGTATCAGTAACGGCTCCTTTAAGGATTCTGCGGGTAATATTATTACCACCGAAGCCGAATACTTTGCGGCAACCCGCTATAAACCAGAAGATACCCTGGAGGTTGTATTCGAAGATGCCAGCTCTTTCAGCCTGACCGGTGGCTATGAATACGACAGCTACTTTATGAACCAGTCACTGGGGCTGCGTTATATTGCCGGTGCTCAGTTAGGGTTAAACCTGTATGAAAACGTACTGAACAGCGGAAATAACAAAGCGCTTACCCGCAATTTTGGCGGTGGCATTGATCTGCGTTTAACCGCCGGTATTGGCTACCAATTCCGTCCGGAAGTCGGTGCGATGGTTATGCTGGATGCCAACGGCAGCTGGCGTGATGGCATTAAAGAAAAGCTGAATTCAGCACAAACCGTAGAACTGCCGGATAACACCTTTTATGCCTACGCTCTGACCGGCAGCGTGTTCTGGAATTTCTGAAAAACGGAAATATTCGCGCTAAAAAAACCGGGCAGTGCCCGGTTTTTTATTTCTGCCTGTCGCTGAATGCCAGGCACTGCTGAATACTAAGGCAGCAAGTCACTGATGGTCAGTTTAATCAGATTTTCTTCATGATTACTGACGGGTGACTGCTCGGCCTGCCAGTCACCACTTTGTGGCATTGGCTGGCCCGATTTGGAAATCCGCGCCACCAGAGCAACCTGTTCATGACTGCTGAGGTTCATACCCGGCGCCATCGCCTGTGCGTCACTCAGGGTAATCACCTGTGGTAACTGAGCGACTGTCAGCTTCTGTACGGCTAATGGCATTGGCGGGCCACTGACAGCACGGGCCAGAACAAACACAGTATCCGCCGGATCAACGGCGGCCTTAGCTTCAGCAGAAAGATCCACCAGCACTTTAATTTCGCTGCGTTTCATCCAGCTTAAATCCACCTCACCACCCTGCTCACGCACGTGTTCAACCGCACGTAAAATACCCTGTGCCAGCATTTGCGCTTCCGGGGAATCGCCCATGCCCAGCCACAGCTGACGCCAGTAATTAACGGCGCCCTGATAATCTTTTAATTCGAAGGCGAGCATACCGGCCATACCTAACGCCTGACGATTACCCGGAGTCAGTGCCAGTGCGTCTTTTAACAGCTGGTACATGCCGTTATCCGCTTTCTGATCAGCGGCAAAGAAGCGTGCCTGAGCCAGAAGTGTCATGGTCGCTGCACGGTCAGCGGTTGCCTCTTCCGGCAAGGCAACCAGAATATCGGCAAAGACTTCTGCGGCCTGAGCAAAATCGCCATTGGCATTCAGTAAACGGCCGCGCAGGTAATTCCACTCGATATTGCCCGGTTGCTTTTGTCCGGCAGCGGCAAGGCGCTCAATTAATTCACTGCGTTCCGGCTGCGTCAGTTCAACCTGACTGGCTTTTTCCAGCAACTCAGTGGCGCGCAGTTCATTCGCGGCACCCCACTGCTGATACAGCAAGACGGTTCCGGCCACAGAAAACAGCAGCAACGCCAGAGCAACCGGCCAGCGATAACGTGCAGGAGATGCTACTGCCTGACGACCGGCATTACCGCTGGACGCCAGAAATTCACGATCCAGCTCCAGCTGCAGTGCCTGCTTTTGTTCCTCATCCAGATCGCTGGCCGCCAGCTCATCGGTGCGTTCCTGATACAGACGCAGATTTTCTTCACTCTGATAACGGTCATCAGCTTTTTCCCGGTGCCAGACCGGCACCAGCAAAAACATCAGCAGTAACAGACTCAGTAATAACAGTGCCCAGATCATGAAGATTTCGCCTTATTTTTTAATGCCTGCAGACGTGCCTGCTCTTCTGCACTTAACGGTGCTGCTGGTTGTTTCTGACCGCGACGGATCAGCACCAGTAATAACAAACCAAATACGAAAACCAGCGCAGGACCAAACCACAGCAAAAAGGTTTCTGCGCGGAATGGCGGGTTATAACGCACAAAATCGCCATAACGGTCGACCAGATAGCCGACAATTTCTTCGTCGCTCTGACCTTCCTGCATCAGCTCGTACACTTTATCGCGCAGATCAACCGCGACCGGGGCATTGGAGTCCGCCAGATTCTGGTTCTGACATTTCGGGCAGCGTAAATCCTGTGCCAGCTGCTCAAAGCGCGCGGCATCGTCAGGATCGTCAAAGGGATATTTATAACCATCAACCGTTGCCAGTGCTGACAGTGGCAGCAACAGGCAGAGAAACAGGAAAATTTGCTTCATTGCATCGCCTCAAATTGCGGCTGCAGTTTGTCCCAGACCGCAGGATTCAGATCGCCGATATGCTTAGCGCGGATAATCCCTTTGCTATCGACCAGAAAGGTTTCCGGCGCGCCATAAACGCCGAGTTCCAGACCTAACTTGCCATCAGGATCGGCGATATTAAACAGATAAGGATTGCCGTAAGCCTGCAACCACTGACGGGCTTTAAAATCATCGTCTTTGTAATTAATGCCGACGATTTTAACGCCCTCTTTGGCCAGCTCATTTAAAAAAGCATGCTCGGCTTTACAGGTTGGGCACCAGGTTGCCCAAACATTCACCAACACCGGCTCCTGCGGTAAATGATTGGTGCTTTCGCCAGACTCAACGGTATTCAGAATAAAGGTCGGAAACGGCTTACCGATTAATGGTGACGGCAGCGAGGTTTTATCCTCCTGACCCAGACCGATCCAGAACAGAATGCCCATGGCAATAAAACCGACCAGTGGAATAAAAAGGAACGCGCGGTTCATGCGCTCACCTCCTGTGCAGTGTTTGCCTGAGCATTATTCTGTGGTGCATTTTTACGCTGGCGGTAACGCTTATCCAGCATGGCCAGCAAACCACCCACCGACATAAAGATCGCCCCCAGCCATACCCAGCGCATAAAAGGTTTTACCTGCAGACGCATACCCCAGGCACCATCGGCCAGAGGTTCCCCCATGGAGACATACACATCGCGGAACAACGATACATCAATCGCCGCTTCGGTCATGATCGAACCGCTGGCGTTGTAACGGCGTTTCTCCGGCTGCAGCAGAGCAATCTCGCGCTCGCCGTCATAGACACGGAAACGAATGGCATCAGACACGTAGTTCGGTCCTTCCACATGGCCGGCATCAACAAATTCAAAGCGGTAATCACCAAGCATTTCCGAATCGCCTTTGGCCATACGAACCGACACTTCTGTGCTGTAATTCGCGACCATGGTGACGCCGATAATAGTGATCGCCACACCAAGATGCGCCAGTACCATGCCCTGATAGCTCAGACCCAGCTGCGGAATACGGCTTAAACGGCCACGGGCTTTTTTCCAGACATCCACCAGCGTGGCGCCAATCAACCAGAAACTGACGCCCATACCCAGCAGCACTTTCCAGTTCATTGTGCCGTCAGCCAGCAGTGGGACGGCAAAACCGAGCAGCACAGCGGCAACCATCGCCGCCACGGTTTCAGAGCCCAGACGCTTGAGGTCATCGGCTTTCCAGCGCGCCATAGCACCCAGCGCAATCACCAGCCCCAGCACGACGCTGATAGGTACAAACATAAAGTTGAACCAGGACGCACCCACCGACAGCTTGCCCATGCCCATAAAGTCGATAATCAGCGGATAGAGGGTGCCCAGCAGAATGGCAAAGGCCGCCACCAGCAACAGCAGGTTATTAAGCAGCAGGAAGCTTTCACGCGACACCCAGCTATAACGGCCCACCGACGCCACGGTCGGCGCTTTAATGGCATACAGCAATAAGGAGCCACCCACACAGATACCCAGCAGCGCCAGAATAAACACCCCGCGCTCAGGGTCAGAGGCAAAGGCATGTACTGAGGTCAGTACACCGGAGCGCACCAGGAAGGTACCCAACAAACTCAGGGAAAAAGCAAAGATAGCGAGCAACACCGTCCAGCTTTTAAACAGGCCGCGTTTTTCAGTCACCGCCAGCGAGTGCAGCAACGCAGTGGCCACCAGCCACGGCATTAATGAAGCATTCTCAACCGGGTCCCAGAACCACCAGCCGCCCCAGCCAAGCTCGTAATAGGCCCACCAGCTGCCCAGAGCAATACCCAGGGTCAGAAAAATCCAGGCAGCCATAGTCCACGGACGTGACCAGCGTGCCCAGGCGGCATCCAGACGCCCACCCAGCAACGCCGCCAGAGCAAAAGCAAAGGCAACCGACAGACCGACGTAGCCCATATACAGCGTTGGCGGGTGCACAATCAGACCAAAATCCTGCAGCAGCGGATTCAGGTCAGCGCCTTCCTGCGGCATGCTCGGCAGGTTACGTTCAAAGGGATTAGACGTTTCCAGGGTGAACAGAATAAAGCCCACCGACACCATCCCCATAATCGACAGCACCCGCGCCACCATATCCAGCGGCAGCGATTTACTGAACCAGGCAACCGCCAGCCCCCAGCAGCCCAGCATGGTTACCCACAGCAACAGCGAGCCTTCGTGAGCGCCCCACACAGCACTGATCTTGAACGCAGTCGGTAAAGCGGTGTTGGAGTTTTTGGCAACATAAGCCACCGAGAAATCATCCACCACAAAGCAGTAAGCCAGAATCACCAGACTGATGATCAGAAATAACGCCTGTGCACTGGCCAGCGGGCGGGCATAAGCCATCAGCCAACCCTGACCACGGCGCACACCGACCAGCGGTACCACCACCTGAATCGCAGCCACCAGCAGCGCAAAAATCAGTGCCAGCTGGCCAAACTCAGGCAGCATTCCGGACAGATTTCCCATGTCAGTATCTCGCTTCTTCTAAGGCCTGCTTACCGTTCTGGTGCGCTTTTTCCAGCGCATCCTTCACTTCCGGCGGCATATAGTTTTCATCGTGTTTGGCCAGCACTTCCGAGGCGACGAATACACCGTCCTCACCCAGTTTGCCCATCGCCACAATCCCCTGCCCTTCGCGGAACAGATCCGGCAGGATACCTTCGTAGGCAATGGTCACTTCCGACATACCGTCACTGACCACAAAGCGCACACCCAGGCCACTGTCATCGCGCACGACACTGCCCGGTTCGACCAGACCACCAGCGCGGATAGTACGGCCAACCGGTGCTTCACCACTGGCGATCTGGGTCGGCGTCATAAACAGATTGATATTCTGGCTGAGCGAATACATCAGCAGGCCAACGGCAGTACTCACACCGAGCACCATAAACAGAATCAGAGTCAGACGTTTTTTACGCTTGGGGTGCATGCTTTTTCTCCCGGCGCAGACGCTGGGCCTGCTCTTTCAGTAAACGACGACGACGCAGCAACGGCTGAGCCACATTTAAAGCAATAATCACGGCAGTCAGACCATAAGACAGCCAGACGTACAGGCCGTGGTGACCCATGGCCAGAAATTCGCTAACACTGTTGAATTCCATCAGGACTCCAGAATCTGTTTGACCCAGCTGCGCTTACGTTCGTGCCATAAAATTTCATTGCGCGTACGCAGAATGACCAGCAGAGCGAAGAACACATAGGTGGTAACAATCATGATCAGCAGCGGTATCAGCATGTCCGGATGCATGCTGGGCTTCTCCGTCAGCTTCAGCGTGGCCGGCTGATGCAGGGTGTTCCACCACTCCACTGAATATTTGATAATCGGAATATTCACCAGCCCAACCAGCGACAGAATGGCGCCGGCACGATAAGAACTGTCTTCAGACTCCATCGCCTGCTGCAGCGCCATCACGCCGAAGTACAAAAACAGCAGCAACAGCATCGAGGTTAAACGCGCATCCCACACCCACCAGGTACCCCAGGTTGGTTTGCCCCAGATGGCCCCGGTCAGCAACGCAATCAGACAAAAGCTGGCACCGATCGGCGCAATCACCTTCGCCACCCAGGCCGCCATTTTCATCCGCCAGATCAGGTACACCGCACCGGCCACGGCCATCATCATAAAAGCACTCTGCGCCAGAATGGCCGCCGGTACGTGGATATAAATAATGCGGAAACTGTTGCCCTGCAGATAATCCGCGGGCGCATACAGCAGCCCCAGAACCAGTCCGACCACCGTGCCGATCACCGACAGAACGGCCAGCCAGGGAATCCAGCCGGTGGTAATTTCATAAAACCATTTGGGTGATCCCAGACGGTGATACAGCTGTTTAAGCCACTGCCACATAACAACTACCGCGATAAGTTGAGTTTTAACGCCGCCGCCGAAGCAAAGGGCGTCAGACATAACGCCAGCGCCAGCATGGCGCCGAGAAAACCAATCTGGCCGTTCCAGGCCATACCAATGCCCGCATGGTACACCGCACTGGCAGCAAAAATCAGAACCGGAATATACAGCGGCAGAATCAGCAGGCTGAGTAACAAACCACCGCTGCGCACACCCGCCGTTAACGCCGCGCCGACCGCGCCAAGCAGACTGAGTACCGGAGTTCCCACCGCCAGACTCAGAATCAACGCCCAGAAAGCATCATCCGGCAGCGCCAGCATCAGCCCCAGCACCGGCGCCATCAGGGTTAACGGCAGACCACTGATACACCAGTGCACCAGCGCCTTGCCCAGCGACATCGCATACAGCGATTCTCCCGACGCCAGCCACTGCTCCAGCGAGCCATCTTCCACATCGGCTTTATACAGAGCATCCAGCGACAACAGGGTTGCCAGCAAGGCGGCAACCCAGATCACGCCACCGGCAATCTTGCTTAAAAACTTAGGGTCCGGATCAACGGCCAGCGGAAACAGTGCTGCGACCATTAAGAAAAACATCAGCGGGTTCAGCCATTCACCGGGATTGCGCGCTGCCAGTAACAGGTCACGCTTAATGGTTGCGGTTACCAGACTCATGCGCGGGCACTCCCCAGTTCCAGCTGTCGCAGACTGGCAATATTCTCCAGTGCGTGGTGGCTGGTAATAATCACCGCGCCGCCACTTTCAACCTGACGCTGCAGGCGACCTTCCAGCCAGCGCACGCCGGCTTTATCGAGTGCGGTAAAGGGTTCATCGAGAATCCACAACGGGGTTGGCGCCACACATAAACGTGCCAAAGCCACGCGACGCTGTTGGCCGGCTGACAGCTGCTGACAGGTGGTTTCTTCATAACCGCCCAGCTCAACCTCATCCAGTGCCGCCCACAGCTGATCGTCACTGACGTTCCAGCTGCTGACCAGCCAGCGCAGGTTTTCCAGCGGCGTCAGCGCTTTTTTCACCGCCGCCAGATGGCCCTGATATAAACGCTGTGAAGCATAAGCAGAAAAATCATCGGTCAGAGGCTCTCCGCACCACAGCAGTTCGCCTTCATAGTCACGGTTCAGTCCGGCCAGCAAACGCAGCAGCGTGGTTTTACCGGCGCCGTTCGGCCCCGCCAGTTGCAGCAGATCACCGTTGCCAACCGCTACATCCAGCTGCTCAAACAACACCCGGTCGTCGCGTTCACACAGCAACTGCCGGGCCTGCAAGTCGATAATGGTGGAGCCTGACGTGGCGGTCATGATGAACCTTATTCGAAAAAATCCGCGGCATTATATACAAAATCCCTCTGTCAGGACGGAAGCCGCCGAACTAAGATGGGTAAAGATGCGTAAACCTTGGCCGATATCAACATTATGCAACCCGAATCCGTCCCTCTTATCTCATCCGCGACCCTGAAGGCGGCCGCTCTGAATAAGGTTCAGGCGGAGGCTGGCAAGGCTGTGGACACCCCGGCATCCGGCCATGTTCAGCAAAGCAGTACAGCTGCGACAGGCACTGCCGGGACAAGCTCAGAAGCCGCGCGCCAGTCTGCCACGCAGAATTTTAATGCCCGGGTGATCAGCAGCATCGCCACCGATGAAGGTTACCGTCTGACCCTCGAAGGCCAGGATAGCTCCGGCAAACCTCAAACCCTGCAGGTCAGCAGTCAGTACCCACTGCCACGCAATACCCGGTTAACCCTGCAATTGAGCCAGGATGCAGACGGCCAGATGCGCCTGGGCATAACGGATATAAAACTCCCGCCGCAGACCAGCCCGTTACCAGAAACTTCAGCCAGCACTCTGAAACTGGCCGCCGAAGCGCTGCTCGCGAGTCTGAAAAGCAACGACAAAACCGCGGCACAGATACCTGTATCGCCAACAACTGCTGCCACAGGCAACAACCCCGGTGTCTCACAGCCAGGACAACCGGCAGCGCCTCTGCCGGCTCTGATCAGCCAGTTTCTGGCCAGTCGCCTGCCCTTGCTGAACACAACAGCCACAACCTCTGCGTCGCTCAGCAGCATATTGCCAGCCGGAGTAAATTCAGCCGGTATCTATACCAACCCGACCAGAGCACAAGCGGGCAACAATACTGCACTACTCGCAGGCTCAGCAGCCGGATTGCCCGGTACGGTGACCGCGCCATCCGGTTCAGAACAGGCACCTCCCAGCGCAACTCAGATGGGATCAAGAACGGATAGTGCGCGGCTCTTATCGGGCTCAGCCTCAGCTTTGCAACAACTGTTACAACAGCCCGGACTGCCAGCCAGTGTGCGTCAGCCGCTGCAGCAGTGGCTGAACCAGCTGCCGCAAATACCGCAGCTGCAACAGCCCGCAGCCCTGCGTGAAAGTGTGCTGAACAGTGGCCTTATGTACGAAAACAAAGTAATGACCCTGCTGCAAAGCGCACTCACACAGCCAGCTCCGGGTATTTCTGGCCCAGGTATTTCTGGCGCAGCGACACCAGACTCTGCAGTAACCTCTGACAGCAGCTCGCTGTTCCGTACCCTTTGGGCCAAAGCCGGAATGGCGCAAGCGGCGGAACATCTGCAAACACTCAAAACGGCATTACAGGCTGCAGGCGATACTTCAAATACCACTTCCGGAGCTGCACCGGTCAGTCCAGCAGATGCCTTAACAGCAGCCCTGCAGACGACGCGCGAGCGACTTGAAACAGCAACAGAAACGCCCGCTCCTGCAATCAGCAACAGCCTGCTGCAACAGATTGAGCACCTTCTGCACAGCGACACTAAAGCCGCGATGGGCAAAGCGCTGCTTGCCTGGTTGCAGGTCATTGCCCAACACCGTGGCAGAGATGGACAGCTCTCCGCACCACGGGAGCTGCCACTGTCATTGCCAGCCGGTCTGCGTGACAACCTGCCGGAAGGCTTTCGCCTGCTGCACAGTACTCTGGCTCAACTTGAAGTTGACCAGGCCCAGCGTCTGCAGAATGGCGGCGACAACAGCCTCAGTATTCCGCTGTATTTCCGTGATGATCAGCAGCCCAGAGAAATCCGCCTGCAACTACAGAAAGAAGAAACCAGCAGCAGCGACAACGAACAGAAAAAAGTCATACGCTGGCGTCTGAAACTGCATTTCGAACTGCAGCAACTGGGGCCGCTGGACGTGGAGCTGGACATGACCCTGCCGCAGCTGGCCGCGACCTTCTGGTCAGAACAGCAGGACACACTGGCGCAACTGCAACGCAGCCTGCAGCCGTTACGCAGTCGCCTGCAACAGATGGGAGTCGAAGTCAGCGAGTTACGCGCCCGCCATGGCCGGCTGCCGGAAACCAGCCGCAACAGCATCAGACAGAGCCTGGTGGATGTGCACAGCTGAGGAGACGCACAATGAGCATTCCACAATCACTGCTTGAAGCCAGCGAAGCCATCGCCCTGAGTTATGACGGTGTCAGTGCACCCAAAGTCAGTGCCAAAGGACAGGATGAGCTGGCTCAGGCCATTATTCAGCTGGCACTGCAGCATCAGGTGCCGGTTTACGAAAATGCCTCACTCATGCGCTGGCTCGGACAGCTCGATCTGGGGGATGAAATCCCGCAGCAGTTGTATCAGGTGATTGCCGAGATTCTGGCCTTTGTGTATGCGCTGGAAGGTAAGACTCCGGGGCAGGTATCTTAGAGCCTGTTTAATTAGTGTTGACGGCCCTAAGACTGGCTGCCAAAGAAGCAAAAAAACGCCGGTTAAACCGGCGTTTTTTATTTAAGCATCAGACGGCTCAGACGATACGTTCGGCCTGGCGCTCCAGCGTCGACAGTAACCAGCTGATATGCGCCTGCACCACTTCATCCGGAATCAGATCCACGCCGGCCAGCAACATTGGCAATGCGCGGTAGCGGTAGGAATCAATCAGACCGTGAATAGAAGCAACGAAGAACAACGCCAGTTGCTGTTGCGCAGCTTCGCTGCGCTCCGCCAGCGATGGCACAGCATCACTGAGCAGCGATAAAAGATGTCGTTGCCATTCTTCAACCAGACGTCCGACCTGCAGCTGAATATCCTGATCAACAGCTTCAGTTTCATCCAGACTGAGCAGTGGTGGCTGAAACATCAGCTGGTAATAACCGGGAAAGCGCTGGGCAAAGGCAATCAGCTGTCCGGCAAAAGCATAGAGAGAATCGGTGGGACTGTTACTGCTCGACATCTGCTCGTTGATATCAGCAAACGCCAGATCAAACCCACGACGGCGGGTATGAATAAATAAAGATTCTTTGTTCGGGAAGTAGTTGTAAATATTGCTCGCAGTCATTCCCAGCTGCGACGCCAGCTTGCGCATGGACAGATGATGAAAGCCAACTTCGGCCATCACGCTGGAGGCACTGTCCATAATTCGCTCACGCTGTGCCGCAATCTCTTCCGCTGTAAACGGCTTCTTTGGCATGTCCCCACCCCTTCCAAGTCTCTGCTTCTACAGATGTCGTTATATATCGAATTTAACTATAAAACGTCTGATCTTTTGCAAAATCAAGACTGTTAGCGGCCAAAGTCGTAAAAAGTTGAATAAATGTCAATTAAACGTCACGACTGGCATCTTGATATGGCGCAAGGCCCGGCGAGCCCTACGCTCTACAATGACGGCTGATTTCTGTTACCTGTGACGACACCATGACTGAACAACTCCTGTGGGACCCTCTGCTGATCCAGCGTTACAACAAACCCGGTCCGCGTTACACCTCCTACCCGACTGCCGTTGAGTTCCGCCCGGCAACCGACGATCTGGGTGAACGGGCAGCATTCAGTCAACGTGATTCCGGCAAGCCACTGTCGCTCTATATTCACGTCCCGTTCTGCCGCCACGTCTGTTACTACTGTGGCTGTAATAAAATTGTGACCAAAGATACCGGGCGTGCCGCCCCCTATCTGGAGCAACTGAAGAAAGAAATTCTGCTGAAACGTGCCCTTCTGGATAAGAAAGCCGTGGTTGAACAGCTGCATCTGGGCGGCGGTACACCGACGTTTCTCAGTGATGACGAGCTGGTTGATCTGGTGCAGTTCCTGCGTCAGAACTTTAGCTTCAGCAACGCCGACAGCGCCGATTACTCTATTGAAATCGACCCGCGCGAGCTGCGCCCAAACACTCTGAAAGTACTGCGTTCACTGGGCTTTAACCGCCTGAGCTTTGGCGTGCAGGATCTGGAGCACAAGGTGCAGGAAGCGGTTAACCGTATTCAGCCGGAATCCATGATCCGCGCCGTTATGAACGATGCCCGCGCGCTGGGTTTCCGTTCTATTAATATGGATCTGATCTACGGTCTGCCCTTCCAGACACTGGAAAGTTTCGACCGCACTCTGGACAGCATTATTGATATGTCTCCCGACCGCTTATCGGTTTTTAACTATGCCCACCTGCCGGAGCGCTTTAAGCCACAGCGCCGTATCTGTGCCGACGATCTGCCGGGCGCCGATGAAAAACTGGCCATTCTGGGTCATTGCATCACTAAACTCTCTGCTGCTGATTACCACTACGTCGGCATGGACCATTTTGCCAAACCCGATGATGAATTGGCCCGCGCTCAGGCGGCAGGGAAACTGCACCGTAATTTTCAGGGCTACACAACCCACGGTGATTGCGATCTGATAGGCTTTGGCGTGTCGTCCATCAGCCAGATTGGCGATTACTACCTGCAGAATCAGGTAACTCAGGCAACCTGGGAGCATGCGCTGAATGATGACCGCCTGCCGACGATGAAATTGTTGATTGCCAGCGCCGAAGACAAACTGCGGCGCACCGTGATTGCCGAACTGCTCTGTCATCTGAAATGCGAATTTGCCGCACTCGATCAGATGTTTGCCATCGACAGTCGTCAACATTTGCAAAGCAGCCTTGATGAGTTAGCACCGATGGTGAATGATGGCCTGGTAATCATCGATCAGCATGCCATCCGCATCACCGACAAAGGACGCTTACTGGTACGTAATGCCTGTATGGCATTTGATACCTATCTGCAACAACATGAGCAGCAACGATTCTCCAAAGCCATCTGAATCCTCTCCCCGCAGCGCGCGCAGCAAATGGCTGCGCCGCGCGGCCGAACTCCTTCTGTTTGTTTTACTGTTCAGCGCCCTGAGTCACTGGCTCAGCCGCCATATGCTGCATGCCGGCAGTTATGCCCCCTCACTGCAGCTCCCCATACTACAAGGTAATCAGCCAGACGCTGCCAATAGCAGCCAGAACCCCGGCAATCATCTGACGTCCGGAGATCTGAACTGGCCTGCAGCCCATCCGCGTACACTGGTATACTTTTTTGCGCCCTGGTGCAGCATCTGCCGCGTCAGCATGCCCGGACTCAATCTGCTGGGTAGTGAAGATCTGCGCGTTGTAGCGGTTGCGCTGGACTGGGAAACCCGGCAGGAAGTTGAAACTTTTATTCATTCGATAGGCTTCACAGGCGAAGTTCTGCTGGGTAACAAGAGCACCGCCGAGCAGTATCAGGTACAGGGCTACCCGAGCTATTACGTGATGGACAACAACGGGGAAATTCTGCATCAGGACAGAGGACTGAGTACACCTCCCGGGCTGTGGCTGCGTACTCAGCTATAAACAGATAACGATTCAGAGCAAACCAGGTTCACCATTCCAGAAACCCCAGCTATCCCCGTCGTATTGCAGATAAACCCGTTTTTCAAACGGCTTTTGAAAGGACTCCAGACTACGGCGCAGGGTACGGGCGGTACGGAAAGCCGGATCTTTAGCCCAGTGCTGCAGGTCATCGACATACCACTGAATATAGGCCTCGGCGTAATAGTAATCACCGATCTTATAAGGGCTCGATAACTCCACCAGTTTTTTCAGTTTGCCGGTCCCGTAATAAAACCCTTCCTGAGTACCCTGCTCCCGGTGTTCCAGCGGATAATCGTAAATCCAGGTCGCCAGCACTTTGCGTTTACGCCGGCCGTCTTCCTCAACCTCTGCCACTCTCATCTGCTTATCACGCTGCAACAGCCCATAACGGAACAGGCCATCCAGCAATCCGGCATCTTTATCTTTACTGCTGCGCTCAATTTCATAAGGCATAGGAAAAGGGAGCCACAGCAGGGGCTCAGCCTGCAATGCACGGGAAACCAGCTCCGCAGCGGTGTTTTCACCAAGAACCGGCTGCGCAGAAACTGTTCCACAACACAGTAACAGAATTGTAATAATTAACGGTTTCATAAATCCTCCCCGTCACTTAGCATAGCCGCCCTTTAGACGAATGTCGGACTTGTCATAGAAATGTCACAGCCCTGACTTAGAGTCGCGCTGATCAACAAGATAACAGGATTGACTATGCAGCAAGCCACTGCACGCCAACAGACTGAAACCCTCGAATCGCCACTGGTTGCCCGTATTACACAGGATCCAAAGGAGATACGTCAGGCTCTCGAACTGCGTTATCGTGTTTTTGCCGAAGGCATGGGCGCCAGCCTGCCCACCGCCAGCGAAGGCATCGATAAAGATGATTTCGACGACCTCTGTCTGCACCTGATTGTAAAAGACGTGATGAGCGACCAGGTGATTGGCTACAGCCGCATCCTGACCAACGAGCTGGCACAACGCGCCGGTGGATTCTACTCCGCCACCGAGTTTGACCTCAGCAACATCGTGCTGCCGGGAAAAACCTATATGGAAATTGGCCGCACCTGCGTTGATCCGGATTTCCGCAGTGGCGCCGCCATCGGACTGCTGTGGTCCGGCATCGCTCAATTTATGTCAGCGCACAATATCGATTACCTGATGGGCTGCGCCAGTATTCCACTGAACGAAGGCTATGCCCGCACCATCGCCATTGTGAATCATCTGCGCGAAAAACACTTCACGCCCGAGCACATGCGTGCTGAACCTAAAGTGCATATGCCACGTATTGATGTCGATATCGACGGTAAATCGCTGGTGCCATCGCTGCTGAAAGCCTATCTGCGCATTGGCGTCAAAGTCTGCGGCGAGCCCTGTCTCGATAAAGATTTTAATGTCGCCGACGCCCTGATTCTGCTCGCCCGCGAAGACATCAACCAGCGCTACCTACGTCACTTCACCAAAACTGATCTCTGACGCTGAACCGGCGTCTGCTGCTTAAGATAATCAGGGGCCTGCGGGCTCCTTTTTATTTCTGTCTTTTCCGCATCAGCCACAACCGCTAGACTGCGCGGCCGCCAATAATGCCGTGAGAAAGTTATGATTAAAAAATTCACCCAGTGGCTGACCTCTGCATCCGGTTTACGCCGCATCCTTAATGTTTACGGGCCTTATCTCGGCGCGGGTGTCAAAGTCCGCTATCTGGCCAAAGACTTCCGCGAAGCCGAAGTCGAAATGAAGCTGCGCTGGTTTAACCGTAACTATGTTGGCACCCACTTTGGCGGCAGCCTGTTCTCTATGATTGACCCGTTTTACATGCTGTTGCTGATGAACAGTCTCGGCCGCGATTACATCGTCTGGGATGCCAGCGCTGAAATTGATTTTATAAAACCCGGACGCGGTATTGTCAGTGCACATTTTCTGGTAACCGATGCCATGCTGGCCGAAATCCGCGATAAAACCGCGAACGGCGAAAAATTTCTGCCGACCTATGAAGTACACATTGTCGATGCCGAGGGCGAACTGGTCGCCCGCGCACGTAAAACCCTGTATATCCGCCGCAAGCCTGCCCCGAGTCACTGATCAACCGCACCTGTACGGCATGATATCGACGGTCTGCTACGCTTAAAGCAGTCACCATCAATGTTGTACAGGAGCCTTATGTCCACCATGACCATCAGTCAGGCCAGCGAACTGATCTGGGACCTGATTCAGACACTGGAAGATGCCTATTGGGAAGCCAGCAACTGCGAAGAAAAAGATCAGGTCTTTAACCTGATGCAGCTGCTGAATGCAGAATATATGGAATTGCTGAAAATCAGCATTCAGGATCATCATTACGAATATGAAGTCATCAGCACCGGACTGGTTTCACTGCAGCAGGCACTGGAAGATTTCCAACGGATTGCGCTGCAGAAAACCCGGCGTCAGAGTACCTCGTCTCGCCTCAGCGCCCTGCTGAATAAACTGAGTGCCAATTTAAGCAGTAACTGAACGATCAGTGTTCCAGCAATTGGCGCACCAGCGCCAGATTCACCGTTTCACTGAATTGATTACGCCCGGCTGATTTGGCGGCATAAAGCGCCTCATCGGCAGCCGCCAATAACAGCTCATGGCTTTCATCGGCCTGGGGTTCGCACCAGGCCAGACCAATACTCACGGTCACATACTGACTCACCGCAGACGCTGCATGAGCAATCGCCAGCCCGGCGATAGCAGCCTGCAAACGCTGAGCAACCACGGCCATCCCCTCAAAGTGAACAGACGGCAGAACCAGTGCAAACTCTTCGCCGCCATAACGGGCCACCAGATCCCGTGGCCGCTGTACCGTTTTCTGCAGACACTGCGCCACCTGAGTCAGGCAACGGTCACCCTGCGGGTGGCCGTAATGGTCGTTAAAGCTTTTAAAGTGATCAATATCCACCATCATCAGGCCGATATTACCGCCTTCCCGTTGTGCCCGGCGCCACTCCGCACAAAGAAATTCATCCAGATACCGGCGGTTGGCAATATGTGTCAGACCATCCGTCACCGACAAGGCTTCCAGCCGTTTGCATTGTGCCCGCTGGGCCAGCTGTTTTTTTATCCGGGTCAGTGCCAGCAACGGGTTCAGCGGCTTACGCAGGTAATCAGCAACCCCTGCCATAAGCGCTTCTGTTTCCAGAACCTCATCAGCGCTACCCAACAGCAGAATATCGCAATGACGGGTTTGCGGATGATTATGCCAACGGCGGCAAAAGGCCGGGAGATCTTCTTCCAGCAAGCCCTGTTCAAGAATCAGCAGATCCGGTATCTGCGAAGGCTCATCCAGCCAGTCATAAAGCTGTGCGCGATTGATCGCTCCGGTCACACAGACTTCCGCAGCCAGCAAATCCCCCAGCTGAGCCTGGAGAGCAAGGGTTTCAGCAGCAATGATGACCAATGGCTGACTGGACATAGAATCGGCTTCCTGAATATTACGTAGACAGCGCACTCCAGCGTATTTGGTGCGCCTTTATTGCTTTATCGGCAAGAATACACCAAAGCGCATAAGCGGTAACAAAAAATCACTGGACTGTGAATATAAGACAATATTCTGACTCGGATGCCTTTCAATTGTGTCAATCAGCAAGACAGTTCGTTGCCGACGTTTCTTCACGCTCCGGTACTGGGGGGAATGCGTTAAATTCGCTAAACTTAGACGAAGCTTTCTTAAAAAAATCAGTTTCTTACATGCCAAAGTACTTAGCATTTATCATCATTCTGGGATTAGCCGGCTGTTGCCGGGAAGACACCCCGCAACCAGACAATGACGTCCGCAGTGCCAGCGCGCAGATACAGCCGCTGCCTGACTTCAGCAGTTACCAGAACGTTAAAGAAAAGAAAAACGCATTCTTCTCTTACCTGTTGCCGTTAATTGAAGAGGCCAATACACGGGTGCTGGCCGAGCGTCAGATCGTGGAGAAGTGGTATCTGGCGCCTGACGAATTAACCGAACGTGACCGGGCAACCTTGCAGGAACTGCTGATCAAATACCGCGTGAATACCGACGACGAAGATGAGCAGAAAGCATTGCTGCTACTGCGGGTCAACACCATTCCGCCATCACTGGTACTGGCTCAGGCCGCCAACGAATCCGCCTGGGGCACTTCGCGCTTTGCTCAGGAAGGCAACAATCTGTTTGGGCAGTGGTGTTTCCGCGAGGGTTGTGGTCTGGTGCCTGAAGCCCGTGGCGGCAGTTCGCGTCATGAAGTACGCGCCTTTGAATCACCACTGGAATCAGTCGAAAGCTATATGCGCAACCTGAACAGCCACCCGCGCTACCGTGAGCTGCGCGAGTTGCGTGAACAGGAAATCGAGCAGAGGGGCTACGCCAGCGGCGAAACCCTGACCGAAGGCCTGCATGGCTACTCAACCCGTGGTCAGGAGTATATTGACGAAATTCGTAATATGATCGAACACAATAAACTGAACCGCTATGACCAGCAGCCTCTGCAGGAAAACCTTCCCGCCGAGCAGCAACCAGTCCCCAGGGGGTAATGTGCAAGCCAATGAACGACGTTTCCGTCAACGCTACGATGCCTCTCCGCTGAAGCTGGAAATCCGCATGCTGAATTTGTTTGGCCGGCCGAAAAAAGCCCATATGGCCATCGCCCGCGATTTTGCCATCGGCGGTATTGCCATTATTTCGCCACTGAAAATGAAGGTCGGTAAACGGCTGCTGATCAGCATCGAAAGCCGTGACCACCGTCTGCAAGCCATTCCCGCCGTGATTATTCGTGCTGAAGCCTCGGGAGGCGATTACCTCTACGCGCTGAAATTTGCGATGGGGCAATTGCCGGAGGTTGCCAGTCGTGGGGCTTACACCGTTCTGCAACGTCTGGAAGTTAGCCTGAAATCCGTCAGCCCGGCCTGAGCCGGGCATACATCGATAAAAGCAAGGAATCTGCTGTGAACCAATCTGTACTTGTCATCAATTGTGGCAGCTCATCCATTAAGTTTGCTCTGTACGCTAATCCCGATGAATCCGCGCCATTGCTGACTGCACTGGCCGAGCGCCTGAATGAACACCAGCCCAGCATCCGTATTCAGGGCGCTATTGAATATCAGGGTGACCTGCCCGCAGACTCCGGCCATAAAGCCGCACTGCTGAGTTTTATTGAGCGCTGTGGTTCAGTGCTGCAAAATCTGCAGGGCATCGGCCACCGGGTTGTGCATGGCGGTGAACTGTTTCATGCCAGCACCATCATTGATGACGAACAGCAGCAGCGCCTGACGACGCTGTCCCCCCTGGCACCACTGCATAACCCAATCAATCTGCTCGGGCTTGAGCTGTGCCGCGAGCTGTTTGCCGGCGTGCCACAGGTCGCCGTATTTGACACTGCCTTCCATCAGACCCTGAGCGAGTCGGCCTACCTGTATGGCGTGCCTTACGAGTGGTATGAGCAGGATGCGGTGCGCCGTTATGGCTTCCACGGCACCAGCTACCGCTATGTCACGCAGGAAACCGCCCGCCGCCTGAAAAAAGCCCCTGAAGACTGCAACCTGCTGATTGCCCATCTGGGGAATGGTTGCAGCGCTGCTGCCGTGCTCTGTGGCCGTTCGGTCGACAGTTCCATGGGCCTGACCCCCCTGGAAGGCCTGGTTATGGGATCACGTTGTGGCGACATTGACCCAGGCCTGATTGAACATATGCAGCGCAGCCGTAATCTGTCACTGGAGCAGATCATGCACGAGCTTAACCGCAACAGTGGCCTCAAAGGTTTGTCTGGTTTAAGTAACGATATGCGCACCCTGCTCGCCGCCGAGGCCGAAGGTCATGAAGGCGCGCACCGCGCAATCCAGGTATTCTGTTTCCGCGTTGCCCGTCAGTTTTCCGCTTTAGCCACCTCTCTGCCAACCATTGATGCCGTGGTCTTTACCGGCGGTATCGGCGAACATGCCGCACCGGTACGCCAGCGTATTCTGGCCGCCTGGCGCCTGATGAACTTCCGTCTCGACAGCGAACTAAACCGTTGTCACGGCGATGAAAACGGACGCATCAGTCAGCCCGGCTCACCGCTGGTTATGGTGGTACCGACCTCAGAAGAGCGCATGATTGCCCTCGACACTTACCAACTGATTGCTGCGAACTGAACCTCTGATGATCAATATTTTTATTGCCCCAACCGGGCTGGAAAGCGGACTCACCACCATCAGCCTCGGTCTGATCCGCGCGCTGGATGCGCAGGGTCTGAAGGTTGGCTTCGTTAAGCCGGTTGCTCCGGGTTACGCCGCCAGCGAACGTTCAAGCCATCTGGTGCGCACCGTACTGCACCTGACAACCCCTGATCCGATGCACCTGAATCTGGTACAGCAACGTATCAGCGACGGCATGCTCGACCGTGTACTGGAAGATGTAATCGCCCTGCACGATGAAGTCAGCCGCGATTGCGATGTGGTACTGATCGAAGGCCTGGTGCCTGACCGCAGCGAACCCTACACCGCCAAACTCAACGCCGAGATGGCGAAAGCCCTGAATGCAGAAGTAATTCTGGTGGCCAGTGGCCGTAACCGCAGTCCCGCCCAGATACAATCGGAGCTGAAGCTGCAGGTTGGTATTTTTGGCGGCTCTCAGGCCAATCTGATGGGCTGCATTATCAACAAAGCAGGCAAAGCACCCGCTCAGCAGGTCATTCCCTCCGGCGAACTGATGTCTCAGGACGCAGGGGTCAGCCAACAGGAACAGGATGCTTTCTGGCAGCTCAGCATGAAGCAATGTCCGGTACTGGGCGTTATCCCCTGGAAAGCCGAACTGGTCAGTCCGCGCATACTCGATATTGCCCGTGCTCTGGATACTCAGACCCTGCACGAAGGCGAACCTGACCGGCGCGTACTGCGCATTGCCCTCTGTGCCCGCACACTGGGCAATATGGTGGATGTCCTGCGTCCCGGCACGCTGATCGTAACCCCAGGTGACCGCGACGATATTATTGTGGCTGCAGCCATGGCCGTCAGCAGCGGTATTCCGCTGGCCGGACTGCTGCTGACCAGCGGACTTCAACCCGGCGAACAGGTTATTAACCTCTGCCGCCCGGCACTGCAGACCGGTATTCCGGTACTGCAGACCCGCATGGATACCTTTACCACTGCCCAGCAACTGACGCAGATGGATACTCACGTATCCATTGATGACGTTGACCGGGTACAGCACATCATGACCACCGTTGCCGAGCACCTGAATATTCCGGTACTGATGGAACGTCTGGGCCAGCCCCATGCTTCACGCCTCAGCCCGGCGGCCTTCCGCTATCAGATTGTTGCCAAAGCGCGTGCCGCACAAAAGCGTATCGTACTGCCTGAAGGCGAAGAGCCACGAACCATTCAGGCGGCGGCAATCTGCCAGCAACGCGGTATCGCCCAGTGTGTGCTGCTCGGTGATCCGGAGCGTATCCACCAGATCGCCCAGGCCAATGAGGTGGAGCTGCCGGAAGGTCTGCAGATTATTGAACCGGCCAGCGTACGTGCCCGCTATGTACCCGGCATGGTCGAATTACGCAAACACAAGCAGCTGACCGAACCTATGGCGCTGGCGCAGCTGGAAGATAACGTGGTGCTCGGCACGATGATGCTGGCGCTGGATGAAGTGGATGGTCTGGTATCCGGCGCAATTCATACCACTGCCAACACCATCCGTCCGGCACTGCAGCTGATTAAGACAGCGCCCGGCGCCAAGCTGGTATCTTCCGTCTTTTTTATGGGACTGCCGGATCAGGTACTGGTTTACGGTGACTGTGCAGTCAACCCTGATCCGGATGCTGAGGAGCTGGCCGATATCGCCATGCAGAGTGCCGACTCTGCCATTGCCATGGGCATTCCCGCACGCATTGCCATGCTCAGCTACAGCACCGGTAAATCCGGCAGCGGCGCCGATGTGGAAAAAGTGCGCGCGGCCACCGAACTGGTACGCCAGCAGCGCCCTGAATTGCTGATTGACGGGCCCTTGCAGTACGATGCAGCTACCACGGCAAGTGTGGCGCGCAGTAAAGCGCCGGACAGCCCGGTCGCAGGGCAGGCAACCGTACTGGTATTCCCGGATCTGAATACGGGCAATACCACCTATAAAGCGGTACAGCGCAGCGCCAATGTCATCAGCATCGGACCAATGCTGCAGGGCCTGGCCAAGCCGGTAAACGATTTGTCCCGTGGCGCACTGATTGAAGATATTGTTTACACCATCGCTCTCACCGCGATTCAGTCACAACAAAATAAAGGAAAATAATAAATGCTTGCGGTTATTACCGGTGTTATTGCCAGCCTGTTGTTGTTTATCAACATCGTGTTCTGGTGCTCCCTGCTGTTTATCTTCACCTTTGTAAAAATCATTATTCCCGTGCCATTGGTACGCAAAGGCGTCACCGCGATTCTGACTGCCATTGCCAATGCCTGGGTCAGCTGTAATTCCGGCTGGATGATGCTGACACAGAAAATGAACTGGAATATTCAGCGGCCGGTAAGTCTGGATAAAAAGGGATGGTATTTCGTTATCAGCAACCATCAGAGCTGGGTAGATATTATCGTGCTGCAACATGCGCTGAACGGCCGCATTCCGTTGCTGAAGTTTTTTCTTAAACAGGAACTGATCCGCGTTCCGGTAATGGGCGCGGCCTGGTGGGCACTGGATTTCCCGTTTATGAAACGCTACAGCAAAGCGTATCTGGAAAAGCATCCGGAAAAACGCGGACAGGATCTGGCGACAACCCGTAAAGCCTGTGCAAAATTCCGCGAAATGCCGACCAGCGTGATGAATTTTCTCGAAGGTACGCGCTTTACTCAGCGTAAACACGACGATCAGGACTCTCAGTTTCAGCATCTGCTCAAACCCAAAGCCGGTGGTATGGCCTTCGCCATGAATGCGATGGGTAACCAGTTCCGCTCAATTCTGGACGTAACCATTCACTATCCGGATGGAATTCCGACATTCTGGGACTTTTTACAGGGAAAGATGCAGCGTTGTACTGTGATTATTAACGAAAAGCCGATCCCGGAAGAATTGCTGGATGGTGACTACGAAAATGACGACACCTACCGCCTGCACTTCCAGCAATGGGTACAGCAGCTGTGGGAAGAAAAAGACCAGCAACTGAGCGCTCTGCATAACGCCAGCTGAGTGCACCTTGCTATGCCGGTTAAATAATCGCCGGTAGGTAATCAGCAGACAGGCTCAGGCCGCAACCACCGAGTTGCGGCCCTGATCTTTAGCCTGATACAACATCCGGTCGGCGATACGCAACAAATCGTCACTGCTGTTTTCCGCCGTTGGAATCATACTTGCCACGCCTGCGCTGATGGTTGCCACAGAAAACTCTGAGGCTTCATGGCGGATACCAAGAGCAACAATACTTTCACGGATTTTTTCAGCCATATAAGCCGCTTCACCCAGCGCTGTATCCGGCAGAATAATAATAAATTCCTCTCCGCCATACCGGGCACAAAGATCTCCGGGCCGCTGGCAGAATGAAGCCATATTACGGGCAATATCGTACAAGCAGCGATCCCCCTGCTGATGGCCATAACGGTCGTTATAATCTTTGAAATTATCGATATCGATCATAATCAGGGCCAACGGCCGTTGCGCCCGCAGGCAGCGGCGCCATTCGCTGGCCAGACACTCTTCCAGATAACGGCGGTTGGCTATGCCGGTCAGGCTGTCAGTGGTCGACAGCAGATGCAGTCGCCGGGTCAGGTATTGCAAGCGCTCTGCTTCCAGCGCCAGTAAGCGGTTTTTCATATAATCGCTGCGCGCAGAAGACTCTATGGCATAAGCCAGATAAGCCCCCATACCGATCAACAACAGCCAGAACAGTACAAACAGTGGCATAAAAATATCAACGATGGCCCCCAGCTCAGCACTGAGCTCCGGTGCATCACTGATCAGCAGCATCATTACGTAACAACTCAGCAGCGATACCGAAACAATCAGCATAGAGCGGTAACTCAACCGCAGCGCCACCAGAGTAAATACCTGAATAGGTATCAGCCCGAGATGGTAAGCATATTTCAGGGCATCAGGAATCAGCTGAATAAAAAAGATAACCGACAGCCCCGCAATAAAAATTCCGCTGGCGGCAATGGTCATCATGTGAGTAGCAAAACGGGAGCGGGGAATCCACCACAGCAAAGCAAACATGGAAATCGTAATCAGCAGGCGGCAGGCAAAAATCAGCCCGGCGTTATCCCCGCCCAGATAAAAGTCCGACCAGGTAAAGCCGAGGTAAAACAGCAGGCCAGCAATGATAATTTTCTGATCGATTTCCAGAAAACGCTGATTACGGAATTCCAGATAACGTTGTTCAAGGCGGCCAGGGAAGCGTAAATGATGACGGCCCTGTTCGAGGATGCCAGAGAGGATATTGATCTGCTCCTCTACTCGCTTTAAGGTGTCACTGTCTTGCTGACTGCTGATGTTTGGCACCGGTTCTCCCACACCCGCCTGCTGGTGTTGACAGAATCCACCAGAACACGGCAAAGCTGAAGTTATTTTTTGTGACATAAGACACGCTATCTCCATTTTAGACAATATCCTGACACGTCCATGTTCATGCGAGGTTCTATGAAGGTTTTTGAAGATATCAGCCAATCCATCGGAAATACGCCGCTGGTACGCATTCGCCATCTGACTGATCACCCGGCAATCTATGCCAAGCTGGAAAACCGTAATCCGGCGCATTCCGTTAAATGTCGCATTGGTGCCAATATGATCTGGCAGGCCGAGCAGGATGGGCTACTCAAACCGGGAATGGAAATCGTTGAGCCAACCAGTGGGAACACCGGTATCGCTCTGGCGTTTGTCGGAGCAGCCCGCGGCTACAAAATTACCCTCACCATGCCGGAAACCATGAGTATGGAACGCCGTAAGGTGATGATGGCTCTGGGCGCTAATCTGGTGCTCACCGAAGGCGCCAAGGGTATGAAAGGTGCAGTTGAGGCCGCAGAAAAACTGGTCGCCGAAGCACCGGAGCAGCGCATTATGCTGCAACAGTTCAATAACCCGGCCAACCCGGCCATCCACGAAAAAACCACCGGACCGGAAATCTGGAACGATACCGAGGGCCAGGTGGATGTTGTGGTTGCAGGTGTCGGCACCGGCGGTACCATCAGCGGTATCTCGCGCTTTATCAAACAACATAAAGCCATCACGTCGGTGGCGGTAGAGCCCTCAGCCTCTCCGATCATTACCCAGACGCTGGCCGGCGAAGCCATCAGTCCTGGGCCTCATAAAATTCAGGGAATCGGTGCCAACTTTATTCCCGGCAACCTTGACCTGAGCATGATTGACCGTGTTGAGCAGGTTGATAATGACGCTGCCATGGCCATGGCCCATGAGCTGATGTCAAAAGAAGGTATTCTGGCCGGTATATCCTGTGGAGCAGCCATGGTGGCCGCACTGCGCCTGGCACAGGAGGATGCCTTTAAAGACAAGAAAATCGTCGTTATTTTACCGGACTCCGGTGAGCGCTATCTCACTTCACCATTGTTTGAAGGTTTCTTTGACAAGTAACCCGGCGGCACCCATATGGCGGCTCCGCATGGAGTCGCCCGACCTATTGCTCGACGGTTTGCTGCACTTCTACCCCGCTCTGCTGGAGCCTGAACAGGCAAACGCTCTGTATCAGCAATTGCTGCATGAAATTCCCTGGCAACAGGGCCGCGTTTTTATTTACGGACGCGAGCACATTATTCCGCGTTTACAGGCCTGGCACGGCGATCCCGGCATCTGTTACACCTATTCCGGGAAAACCCTGCACGCAGATCCCTGGACACCAACACTGCAGATTCTTTGTCAGCAACTGAACCAGCTAACCGGATTACAGCTGAATGCCGTGCTGTGCAACCTGTACCGTGACGGTCAGGATTGTATGGGCTGGCATGCTGACGATGAGCAGGAATTGGGCGAAAATCCGCGGATTTTGTCACTAAGTCTGGGCGCAGAGCGGGATTTTGCCTTACGCCGTAAAGGCAGCAGCCGTCAATCGGGAATCCTGCCACTGGCCAGCGGCAGCCTGCTGGATATGCAACCCGGTATGCAGAGGCACTGGCAGCACAGCCTGCCCAAGCGCGCACGCATCCGGCAGCCACGCATCAACCTTACTTTCCGCACGATTTATCCGCTTAAGCCCGTGATTTAATCGCGGGCAATCACAGATTCCAGACGGAACATAATAACCGGGGTCGTGCCATAATCTTTGTCACGATGCCAGATAAATTCCGGTGCCACCTCAGCAAATACCCAATTGCTGTATACCTGACGGCGATAACGAACACCGGCATGATAGGAATAAAAAGTTGTATCAAATTCGCTGTCGCCACTGGCCCCGGCCACAAAACCCAGCGCCGCTTTACTGCTCAGTTCATGATAGAGCCCGGCATCATACGAAAGCTTAAAATATTCATCATTCAGTTGATAACCGGCCTTGGCATTAATGCGGAATAACTTCTCCGTATTTAGTGGATAATCCATCTGCAGACGGGTTTCCTCTCCCCAGCCATCGAGAGAGAAATAAAACAGTGTCTGTGTCGCTTTCAGTTCCCACTCGGATAAATAGGCATAGCGCCGGGCGCGGAAACGCACAAAAGGATTAGGCGGAACGCCCCAGCGGATACCGGCATCCACGTTGGTTTTCCATTGATCGGATTCGCGCACAATAAAACGCAGCGCCGCCGTGTAATTCACGTTTTCAACACTCTCTATCGGGTCCGCTTCGCGGTTATCTTCATCTTCCGAATCGAGCAGTAAATTCAGCCGTTCATTGGTATGCGGCAATACCAGTTTTACACTCAGGCCGAATTTATAATCCACCGGGTCGCCTAAAACCCGCCGGGTATAAAACGACAGCTTGGCGCGGCTGCCCTTAACATCATCGTCCGTGATTTCTTCACTGAAAAAAGAGTCGACAAAGAACGTATCAATATTACCGGATAACCGGTTCAGATAACCGGCCAACCAGTCCTTTGAACGATCCAGCATCGCCGGATCAACCGTAGTCTGAGCGGTATAAGGAGGCTCTTCAGCAACAGGAACCGTTACGACCGGTGCGATCAGTTGCTCACTGTCACCTTGCAGAAAGGGTTCCGGACTGAGCGCCGATGCTGACACGGAAAGTGCCAGTCCCAGTGATACCAGCCATCCCCGCCAGATCATCTGCGTTCAGACCGGATCGTGGTGAATAATGATTTCGGCACGGGGAAAACGTTCCAGAATGCGTTTCTCAACGCGATCCCCGATAGCATGTGCGGACTTCAGCGGCTGCAGCGCATCCAGCTCCAGATGAAATTGAATAAACTGCAGCGCCCCTGCTTGCCGTGTACGTAAATCATGAAACCCACGCACGCCTTCACAGCTGTTAATCAACGCTTTCAGCTCGGCCTCATCCTCATCCGGCATGGCCTGATCCATCAGCACCTGCAGCGCTTCTTTGACAATGCCGTACACGCTGTAAAACAACACACCGGCAATAGCCAGCGCCACAACCGGATCAAACCAGTATTGCTGCCAGTAAGCTGCTATTAACGCCATAATAACCGCCACGTTGGTCAGAATATCACCATAATAATGGGCAGAGTCGGCTTTAATCGCCAGCGATCCGGTCTGACGGAAAACCCAGCGCTGATACAGCACAAGGCCGATAGTGGCGAACATCGAAAACGTCATGACACCGATGCTCTCTCCCAAAGCGGTCAGCGGTTGGGGATTAAGCAGACGATCAAATACGTGTAATAGCAGCACCACCGCCGAGCCCAGAATAAAGGCCGACTGAATCAGCGCCGCCAGACCTTCAGCTTTACTGTGCCCGAACGGATGATCATCATCCGCCGGCATCAGCGCATAACGTACGGCAAAAAAATTCACCAGTGATGCTGCAATATCCATTAAAGAATCGAGCATAGATGACAACACACTGGCGGAATCGCTGATAACCCAGGCGAAAACTTTAGCTAACAACAGGGTCACAGCGACCAGAACCGATGCGCTGGACGCACGTTTAATCAAGACAGCATGAGAAGTCACAATCATTACAGATTCATTAACAGTAAACACAGGATTATGCCAGATTGGCCTGGGCAGATCAGACTTTTTAGCGCGAAAAGTGGTAATTTGCCACAAACTGAAACAGGATGGCGCCTGCGCCTATTGACCCATCAGAGGCATCTTGGTCTTATTATCGGCCGGACTGTCCAGAACGAGCCAAATCATGACCATAAAAAATGCTCTAGTCGTTGATGATTCCAAATCCGCCCGCATGATGCTGCAGCGCCTGCTGGGTAAAATTAATGTACAGGCCGATGCCGTCGACAGTGCCGAAGCGGCGCTCAGTTTTCTCGAAAGCAGCCAGCCTGACGTCATCTTTATGGATCATATGATGCCGGGTATGGATGGTCTGGAAGCAACCCAGCTGATTAAATCCAATCCCCGTACGGCTACCATTCCGACCATTATGTATACCTCCAAAGAGGGGCAGGAATATCAGGAAATGGCTTTGTCTCACGGAGCTCATGGTGTTCTGGCCAAGCCCGCCAGCCATGAAGCCGTTATGGCCGTCATTCAGTCTCTGGATGAGCCCGCCGCCAATGATGAGCAAAAATCTCAGTCCCCGGCCATTGCACTGGTTGAAATTGATAAGCTCGTACAAAAGCATCTGCGTAATGCTATTGCTGAAGCCAAAGCAGAAATCAGTGCCGGTCTGGATGCCACGACACAACAACTGCAAACCCACCAGACCCATCAACTGGATCTGATTCAGGCGCGCATGCATCAGCAACAGGAACGCTGGCAACTGGAAGTTAATAAGACGCTGACAGAACAGGCGTTATTTCAGAAAACCCGGGTAATGAATCAGCGCCTCGCCGTTACGGTTGCCGACAAACTGGACAAGAAAAATGCTGACGACCTGATCGCCATCATGAAAACCAGCCAGACAGCACTGGAAGCAACACTCGCCACTACCCGCAGCGAATTACAGAAAGAGCTGCAAAAAACAGCTATCAGGGCTGCCACCGCTGGTGCAGTTATTGGTGCTCTGGCCGGAATTACCGCTGCCTTTTTCCTCTGATTACCATCTTGCCAAAGCCCGCCAGCCGGGCTTTTCATACCCTGGTCATAAATAACCAGTATATGGCCTGACTATACCTTTCCATTCCGAAGGGTGCTGATTACACTAGCCGCTCTCACCAGACTCTAAAAATATGATCAGGGATACGATAATGATCAAAGCCATACTGACAGCGGCAACGGTTGCCATACTGACCGGCTGTGCAGCAGCAACACCTCTGCTTATTGCTGAAGCAGGTGGCCACCAGGTGGCCCGCTACGATGAAAATATAAAAGTCCGTGCAGCAGCAGCGTTGCAGGAAGAGCCAGACCTGCTCACCTTTTCTGTACAGGCCATCAGCCGCGGCAAAACTGAACAGGCCGCCAGCACCTATATGAAAGGCTACAGCGATCCTGACTACAGCAGTAACATGAAATCGCTGGCGATTTATCAGGTGGCCTTACTCTACATGAACCGCTACAACGATCAGCGCGATGACCAGAAAGCACTGGCCTACCTTAAACAGCACCGGATTGAATTTCCTGACTCGCGTCTGAAAGAAAAAGTAATCAAGCGTATTCAGGTTATTGAAGCCCGCCAGAATGAACCGGTACAGCTATCGGCCACACAACTGCTGAAACAGGTTGATCGCAGTAAACTGCTGAAAACGGACAACACACCGTTTGACGCTGAACTCACTCCGATGAGCGAGCGGGCGATTACCGAAGCCCGGGTTGCCGATGCTGAAGCGGTTTATCTGATTCTCTACGATAACAAAGCTTCGTCAGCTGAAATGCGGGCCAAATCCCTGTACCAGCTGGGTCTGATCTATATGAGTCCATATAATCAGGCCGGCAATAATCAGAAAGCACTGGCCTACTTCCGTAAGATTGTGCAGGAATTCCCGCATGTATCTGTTGCTCCACGGGCTAACCAGCGCATCAGCGAACTGATTAACCGCCAGGATTAATGGTATTTACTGATAATAAAAAAGGCCCTGAATAAGGGCCTTTTTTATGGTTAAACCATCACATCAGAATGACCAGGTGACATCCTTTTCATCTGCGACACACTCTTTGAAATCAGCCAGCACATCATCGTGACAAATAATTTCCTGCAACAGAATCTGCTCGCCATCGACATATCCTTTCAGCAATAACCACTGATCATCATCAATGTAGTTATCCAGATCAGCGCACAGCGAATTACTGCTGCAGTTCATATTCGCGGCGCCATCGTAACCGGTAATAACCCCCGCATTATTCGCCGCCAGCGCACTGCCACGCAGAATAAATTTAAACGGATAAGTACTGTTGGCTTTATCATCCGGGCTGCTGTCATTTTCCTTCAGTACCGCTTTACTGATGCTGCCGCCCGAGGACAGGGTTTTGACCACTTTCAGATCATATTGTTTACCCCAGACCGGAGTGAAATTACTGATATCACCAGAGAGCTGTAACAACGAGAAATCGTCAGAACTGTTTACCCGATACAGCAGACACATTGCAGCCTCAGCCAGACCACACTCTGACTGAAAGTGTGCCACCGTCCAGCTGACCGTGCTTTCTCCGGAACAATCGCTGGAGAAATCCTTTTCACTGGCACTGCACAACAGAGAGGTCAGGGTTACGGCACCGGCACTGGCTGTGAATTCCAGCTGCAAAGCATATTGCGCATCCACGGCACTTTTAATCTGCGCACAATAGCTGCCACAGGCAAAAGTAATTTCATCTCCCAGAGACCAGGTCGTGTCATTCTGGGGAGTGAGCACTCCGGCGCGACTGTACAGGGTTAAAGCGAAGGCTTCATCAGCAGGATTAACCGCCGTGGTAGTTTTTACCGCGCGGAATTCATAAGCGCTGTCTTTACCGCTGCTGTTAAAACTGGTGTTCACAGTAACGCTGTAGCGGTTGCCCCAGACAAAGCTGCTGAAACCAGTAAACGGAAGATCGGCGGTTTTCCAGCTGTCGGTAGTTTTTTCACGCACCCGGAAGCACAGCTTGCTGTCATCCTTATCACACTGCACTTTGTAATAATCCACCAGCAGTGTTTCTTCCTTATCTGTCCACTCCCGCCCTAATTCCGGACAACCGGTCAGAGTCAGACAGGCCAGAGCCGGGATCCATAATGTTTTCATTCAATGCTTCCTGATTGCGGTTCACTTGTGCTTACCGCTGCCATTTTCTGTAATAACGGTGCGGCATAGGTCTGCAGAAGGCGTTTACGGACCGGACGGTCCAAGCCCTGCAAGCGCAGCAGCAGCTGTTCATGTGTTGCAGTGACCACATCACCACAGACAAGTTCGGTTGCCAGCGAAAATTCCTGCTGCAACAAATTCAGAGCCGATTGCTGCACCGGAAGGATCTCACACATTTGTTGCAACTGCAGGTCAATAGCAGCAGCCATCGTATCGGCCGAAACCAGTTCTTCAGTGTTCAGCGGCCGGCCAAAATCGACATAAATACGCCCCTTGGCCCCGGTCAGCCCCAGCAGGATGCTGCGCGTATCTTCATCATCGCTTTTTTCATAACGGCCGGTTTCTGCACGGGTAACCAGCTCCTGTGCTTTCTGTACATCACAGGGGTCCCATTCATACTGAATAGACACCGGCACCGGACACATGGCTGTCATCGTCGCGGTAAAATCCTCACCGCGCTCACGGCCATTAAGCGCCAGCATTTTAAGTACCGCAGTATCGGTTCTGTCGATGCCATCTTTGGCGCGCCCTTCGCGCTGGGCAATCCAGACGGAATGACCGCTCTCAAGCGAGCTGCGGATATAGGCAGATAGCTTTTGTAATTCACGCAGTTTTTCACGTTTATTGGCAATGCTGCGCTTAACCACAAAACTTTTGTTAAGACGCATAATATCGGCAACATCCGGGTGCCCCAGCAGATTATCGCCAATCGCAATCCGGCTGGTCGGCCAGCCGGCGTGATGCAGACTGTAATTAATCAGAGTCGGATCCATGGCAATGTCTTTGTGGTTGGAAATCCACAGATAGCTTTTGTCCGCCGATAAATGTTCCAGCCCCCGGACCACAATTTCATCGGTTGATTTTTCCAACAGCCCCGCAATCCACGGAGCCAGCCAACGCTGAAAGGCTTCAACGGTCTGAATATGTGCAGTACGACGGCGCAGATACCAGCCAGCCAGAGGCAACAATGCCTGTCTGAGCCAGGAAGGCAACGCGGGAAAACGGTATTTAACCAATGCGTGCTGCAGAGTTCTGGCGTGAGTCAGACGCTGAATAACACGCCTGACTTCATCGTCATGATAAGGGCGGATATCGGAATATAGATCCTGCATGTAGTCTCACTGTTATCGGGGCAAAAATAAAACCAATCCACCCGCTGATCGTGGCTGGCACACCAGATCGCCAACCCATTGGCTTGTTAAGAATTCGGGCGGATTAGTATATCCTATCGTCCCCTGCTTAAGATAACGACCAAGGTTAAAGCAAATGATTGATGAATGGGTGCCATCGACCGAAGGTTCGGCCAAGATCAGCGCGTCAGAGTTACAACAATGTCTGGCAGTAACAGCGCTCATGGCCGGCGACAGCTCCCAGGCTGAGCAACAGCTGGGTGAAGATACTGTTAAAACGCTGCGTTCCCATATACAACTCACCGAGGAGCAGTGGCAGCCGGCTCTGGAAACCTTCAGTGCAGATGAGCTGTTTCAGCTGGCAACCTTTTTTACGCTGGCAGAAATGAAATTCAGTGGCTGGCAGTGCGGCGCTAAGAACCCGGCAATCTGGATTTTCCGCACCCTGAAAAGGAATGGTCAGCTGCCGGAAAAAGACGCAATCCGTCATCTGAAGAGCCTGACCGATAACCGCTACATACCTTATGGCAGCGCACTCTGATCCGGATAGAGAAAACCACATAACGCCTGACGCAACTCCTCCAGGCGAATAGGTTTTGATAAATAACCATTCATCCCGGCTTGTTTACAGGCCGCTTTCTGTTCAGCCATAACATCCGCCGATAATGCAATAACAGGAATCTGCCGGCGTTGCGTCAGGCTGCGTATCTGCCTCGTTGCCTCCAGCCCATCCATAACCGGCATATGGCAATCCATCAGCACCAGATCGAACTCTTTTTGGCGGTACAGTTCAACCGCCTCCTGCCCATTAGCCGCAAGCGTAACCTCACACCCCAGCCGGACCAGCATCTGGGTAGCGACTTTCTGATTCACAATATTATCTTCGGCCAGCAGTATACGGATGCCCTGTAACTGCCCCGGGTCGGGTGAATGTTCCTGTAACTGACGGCCGAAGCGGGTAATCAATTGATGGTTATTGTTTTCATCAAACAAGCGCAACAAGAGCTGCTGTAAGTGCTCCTGACTGATCGGCCAGTCCCAGAATGCATTAATCCCCTGTGCCAGCAAATCCGCTTCCGGCACCGGCACGTTGTCTGCAGCCGTTACCGCAAGGCGGGTGCCCCCCTCGCTCAGACTGGCGGTAACTCCGTCCCGATAAAGGCTAAACAAACGATAAGGCAGAACCAGAATATCGGGCCTGGCATCTTTCAGGGCATCAAGCAGATCTTCAGCAACAGAAAACTCTCTGACCGTTATACCCAGCCGGCGTACGACCGATACCAGTAATGCACGATTAATCCGGGCCTCATCACAGACCCAGAGCGTGCCGCTATGAACATTGGTATCCGGCTGATGCTGGCCTGATGGCAGATCACTGGCCGCAATCGTCAGATTGAGATCAAGCCAGAAGTTTGACCCCAGCCCAGGCGAGCTGATCACCCCGACCTTGCCATGCATCAGCGTCGCCAGACGACGGCAAATGCTTAAACCAAGCCCGGTACCACCGACCAGCGTTGACAGACGCCCATGCGCGACACTGTATTCATCAAACAACTGCAGAGCCCGGTCTGCGGCGATGCCAATACCGGAGTCCTCTACCGAGAAACGCAGCAACACCTGGCTGAACTGGCGCCGGACCACAACCAGGCGCAGCAGAACATGGCCCTGCTCGGTAAACTTCAGTGCATTAGTGAGGTAATTCATCAGAATCTGGCGGATTCTGATGGCATCACCAATGACATAGTGCGGCACCGAATCCTCTACAAAGAACTGCAAACTCAGGTTTTTTTCCCGCGCTCTGGCGCTCATCATGACAATCAGGCTGTCGATCATTTCACGGATATTGAAACTTTCTTCTTCAATCGTGAGCTTATCGGCGTCAATTTTGGAAATATCGAGAATATCGTTAACGATAGTCAGCAGGTGTTCTGAAGATGATTGAATAATACGTACAAAGCCCATTTGCTCAGATGACAAAGGTGTTTGCTCAAGTAAGGAAACCATCCCCAGCAGCCCGGTCATCGGCGTGCGGATTTCATGGCTCATACTGGCCAGAAAGCGGCTTTTGGCCACATTCGCTTCTTCCGCCTGTTCTTTTTCTGCAGTCAGAATATCCCGCGCCAGCTTCTGCTCGGTAACATCGGTACTGATCACCAGCAAACTCTGCAAATCGCGGTATAAACTCAGCGGAATCAGCTGATTATGGAGATAGTTAATGCGGCCCTGCGGATCGCGCAGAGTAATATCAAAGGATTGAGGGGAGTGGCTCCTGATCGCAGCTTCCAGACTCTGAGTAAACCGGATAGCCTGATCCTGCGGCAGAAAATCGACCGATGATTTGCCGGCAACATCTTCCAGAGTAAAGCCATCAAACAAATGGTTAACATCCAGAATACGGCCTTCACGGTCAATTTCGGTGATAACGTCAGGCAGGTGTTGCCAGAGAATGCGGAAGCGCTGAGCCGAGGCAAGGTTTTCTTTTAACTCCCGCCGCAGACGCCAGCACCAGCTGGCCAGCCAGAGAACCAGTAAAACCAGCAGAAGCGTTAATCCCAGTAACGCAGAAAAAGTCATAGCTCCCTCTCCGGACAGGTCTCAGTCCTTTGTGACCCAGAGTTTCACTATGCAGCAGCGTCACCCGTCAGAAATGCCAACAGAGCTTGCTGATCCCTGGGCCACTGGTAGCTCAGCCAGCCATCCTTTGCCGGTTTCTCCGGTTCGTGGCGACTGATCAGCAGATACAGGGTTTCACGGGATTCACTGTCGCGCATAAGGCGGGCAACCGAATCCTGAGCAGCTGCAGAATTTACAGCAATGGCTCCCGGCTGATGTTCGGCAATCAGGAAACCAAACTGAATCGGGTCGGTGGTCACCAACGGCTCCCAGCCTGCACGCCGGACAAAAGAAGCCACATCGGCGGAAAAATCTTCTGCATCAGCCAATAACACCAGCGTTCTTACTCCCAGCGATAAATCACCGGGCACCGGCATATTATTGTCCTGCAGAAACGTAATAAAACTGCTCACCGGAATACGGTTATCTCCGCGCCCCGGCAGCTTATAGGCATCCAGGTGACCGCGTTCAATCCAGCGAATAACGGTGCGGAAATTCACGCCGCAGTATTTCGCCACTTCTCCGGTTGTTAAGGCCTGTTTTTCCCTCACAGCATTATCTCAAGTCAGCAACTACACTGGTTTCAGTATAGATAGCCTTTCGCCAATGCAAGGAGAAATGAGCAAATTGCGACATTCCCCTGCCTCACCCCGGGCAGAGCCATACATAAAGCAGAAGCAGGATGCTACAGTAGCTTTGGCTCAGGACAGACTCAGGCCATGTTAAACCGCCAGGAGAAAAAGAATGCAAAGGAACGTCTTACTCGTCGATGATGAGGCCGGCATTATTCAGGCCATCCGCCGTATGCTGCGTGCAGAGCCCTTTCATATCCACGAGGCCAGCAGTGGCGATGAAGCCCTTGCCATCCTGCAGCGCTATGACATTGAATTGCTGATCACCGATTACAAAATGCCGGGAATGGATGGCCTGACCCTGTGCCGGAAAGCACGTGAAATTTCTCCCGCCACCTATCGCCTGCTGCTGTCTGGCCAGGTTGATTACAGCGCCCTGCGCAGCGCCTGGCAGCAAGGCGATGTTCACCGTTTTGTCGCCAAACCCTGGGACAACCTGTTACTCGGTATTGATATCAAAGAAGGTCTGAAGCAGCACGATTTACTGAAAAACCTGCAACAGGTCAGTCAGGCGGTACAGACCGAACAGGCAATGCTGCTGACTGACAACAACTGGATTGTACGCATGGCCAGCCCATTACTGTGCGAGGCCCTGCAATGTGAAGAAAGCGATCTGCTGGGTATTAATCTCTTTGCCCACGCCCTTTCTTCAATGCCCGTGACACTGGAAACCGACGTAACCCGTCAGGTAGAACAGCAGCAGACCTGGCTTGGCCACTTCAACCTTACCGGCCCACGGCAGCTAAACCTGCCAGCCTGGATGGCAATCACCCCGTTAGGCAGCCAGTACCGGTTGTGCTCCTGCAACTTTGTGACGTCCGACCAGTCTCCGCAACGCGATCTTAAAGACGAGCTGCAGCGCTACTCCGGCGAGCACCACCTGCAACGCCTGCAACAGGCGGCAGACGATGCCCGTACTGAGCCACAGCTGATGGTGGTCGCGCTGCCAGAAGAAGTAAGCCATAAAGATCTGTCATCCATCTGCTACGAGCGCCTGCAAGCCGCAACAGATGACCTTTACGAGATTTACTCACCACAACCACATACCTTTCTGATTCTGCTGCCGGCGTCGGTATCTGCGGAACAGATTGAACGGCTGAGCCAGAATATTCAGCAGGATTTCAATGAGAGCGTCAGTTTTCAGGGACAGCCAATTCTGCTGCAACCACAGATCAGCATCGAACAGAAACCCACAGGCATCGCTCACTGGGATGACTGGCTGCGCCGCCGCCTGGGCCTGCCGGCGACCAGCGGAAAAGAACAACCGCGTACGACCACAACCACACCGGTTGCCGATCAACATCACGCCAGCAGCCAGTTCCGGGCTCTGCCGGTCTTTAACCAGCAGGGAACACTGACCGCACTGCAGGCTCCGGAAGCCAGTACCTACAATGAATCCGGCTGGGTTGCCTGGTTCAGAGCCATCGGCAATATCTGGCAGCAACACTTTGATCATGAACTGCACATTATTATGCCTGCAGCTGAGCAACCGCCAGCCAGTGTCAGGGCCTTTGTCAAAGCCCTTGCTGAAGCCCGTCAGCGCCTGCCCCTGCAATGCCATATCATCCTCGGCGAAGACTGCATTCTCAGCCAGGATGAAGCCGATCTTAACTGGCGTGACGAACTGCGCACCCAGCAGTGTCAGCTGTTTATTGCCAACTTCGGCCGCAGCTTCCTCAACTCCCGCCAGATACTGTCATTGCCGATTCAGGGCGTCAGTCTGGCTCCGGAATTCCTCATTCATATGCGCAACAGTAAGTCGCTGCCACAGAGCCGCCGTCTGTTGCAGCGCATTCACGATCATGAGCTGACCATTTACGCTCCGGGAATGGACAACACGGAAGCCCTGGCTTCGGCCCATCAGAGTAATGTCGACTGGTTATCCGGATCGGTATTATCGCGCGAGCTGAGCGCCGACCAGCTGCAATGGTTCTCGCCCAGCGCCGAACTGGGCTGAATGATGCAGAACTTTTCTGCAATCCCGTGTGGGTAGCGGGTTATTCAGAGGCTCCTTGGGTTATGATAGGCTCCTGTTAAAAGGAGCCCGTTGTGAATAAAGATCAAGCCTACCACCAGATTGCCCTCGCCTGCCTGAAAGCCCTGCGTACCCCAGCCGGTGCCAGCGCCGAAGACCCGGTCAAAGAGCTGTATTCTGTTATCGATAACGCCTTCGAAAGTCAGTTTGCCCTGTTGGTTGCGGAACTCGAAGACAGCAAGCACCGTCTCAACCAGATTCAACAGCTGGATCCGCAACGCCATACCCTGGCGGATGCGCAGGCCATCATTCATTACAACGGAACTGCACACTAGGGAGCAGGCATGTTATCGCCACGTTATTGGACGTTTTTATTCATCGTACTGGGCGCAATCGTATTTTCTATGATTAAGTTTTCCGCCGGACCCGAACTGATCGTCAGCCCGGCTGACACTTTTAATTACCGTTATCTGACTCTGGATAACGGTATGAAAGTGCTGCTGGTCAATACCCCCAATGCCGACAAAGCCGCTGCCGCCGTCAGCGTCGATGCCGGCAGTGGCGATGACCCCAAAGGCCGTGAAGGCCTGGCTCACTTCCTTGAGCACATGCTGTTCCTCGGTACCGAGCCTTACCCGGAAGCCGGTGAATATCAGGCTTATATCAGCCGTCATGGCGGCAGCCATAACGCCTTTACTGCCCACAGCCAGACCACGTATTTTTTCGACATCGATAACAAAGCCTTAAGCGGTGCACTGGATCGTTTCGCGCCGTTTTTTATCTCGCCAACCTTCGACGAAGCCTACGTTGAGCGTGAGAAAAACGCCGTTCATGCCGAATACAGCTCTAAACTGAAAGACGATTTCCGCCGTATTTATTCCGCCGAAAAACAGGCGATGAATCCGGATCACCCATACGCATCCTTTGCCACCGGTAATCTCGATACCCTGTCCGACCGTCCTGACAGCAAAACCCGCGACGAGTTACTGGCCTTCTACAACAGCCATTACTCTGCCGATCGCATGACCCTGGTACTGGCCGGTAAATACGAGCTGGATCAGCTGGAAGCCTGGGCAAAAAGTCATTTTTCTGCAGTACCAAAGCGTCAGACCGTAGCTCATGTTGCTAATCCGCCCCTGTTTATTCAGGGCCAGTTGCCACTGGATATGAACATTGAGCCGGTGAAAGAAATCCGCCGCCTGCAGTTCACCTTCCCGATGCCGGAAACCCAGTCGCTGTATGCCTATAAACCGGTACAGATTCTGTCAAACCTGATCGGCCACGAAGGTGAAGGCAGCCTGCTGGCGTTCCTGAAAGAGAAAGGCTGGGCCGAAGGTCTGAGCGCCGGTCGCTCACTCAGCACTCAGGACGAAACCACACTGGTGGTGCAGATTCAGCTGACCAAACTGGGCCTGCTGTATACCGAAAACATTACCCAGGCGCTGATGCATTACATCGACCTGCTGAAGCAACAGCCGCTGCCGCAATACCTGCTTACCGAGCAGCAGCAACTGAGCGACCTGTCATTCCGCTTCCAGGAACAGAGCCGCATCAGTGATTACGTGGTACGCCTGAGCAGCAACATGCTGGTGTATCCGGCTGAAGACATTATCTACGGCGATTACCGCTGGCAGCCAATCAGCCAGCAACAGCTGCAGCCTTATCTGGATGCGTTATCCGCCAGTAACATGCTGCGCACCCTGATCGCCCCACAGATTGCCACCGAAACCATCGACCCATGGTACGGCACCGCGATCCGTATCCGCCCCGGCGATTACCGCGCCGATGCGGTGACCACCGAGGGTCTGGCAAGCCTGACACTGCCGGCACCGAATCCGTTTATTCCGACCGACTTTACCCTGCACGCAGACAGCACCCAGGCGACTCCGGAAAAACTGATCAGCGAACCCGGCCGTCTGCTGTGGTATTACCCGGAGCATGAATTCGCCATGCCGAAAGCCCGGGTGATGGTGCAGCTGCAACAGGCCAGCGTACAGAATTCCGCGCGTCAGCGGGTACTGGCGCAGCTGTACAGCCGCACCGTTAACGAAGCGCTGAACACCTACAGCTATCCGGCCTATCTGGCCGGTCTGAATTACAGCCTCAATGCCTCCGGCCGAGGCCTGGAACTGGCGCTGGGTGGTTATCAGCACAAGCTGCCGGAACTGCTGAAGCGCGTTCTCAGCGAAATGAACAGCATCAACCTGAGTGAAGAAGACTTCGGCCGCTACAAAGCCTCGCTGCAGCGCACTCTGGAAAATCAGCTGAAGAACAAGCCGTTTGAACGTGAACTGGCGGTGCTGAAAAACTGGCTGTACGAACCAAGCTTCGATCAGGCCGATTTGCTTCAGGCTCTGGCCGCAGTCAGCCGTGAAGACGTTATGCAATACGCCACCACCTTCAGCAACGAACTGGCCGTGCAGATGTATGTTCATGGTCAGCTGAGCAAAGCTCAGGCACAAGAGCTGGCCGCCATTGTTGACGCTCAGTATCCGGCCAAAGCCGCTCAGGTCGCTCTGCCACAACTGCTGCAGATTCCAGCCGGCCAGTACCAGAAAAACCTGACACTGGATCACCAGGACACCGCCATCGTGCTCTATGTGCAGGGCCAGGAAGGCAGCGACCGCAACCGTGCACGCTACGCACTGCTGGGTCAGATTCTCAGTGCGCCTTACTACCAGACCATGCGCACCGAACAGCAGCTGGGTTATATCGTGTTTGCCACGCCATTCCCGCAGCAAACCATTCCGGGCCTGGCCTTTATCGTGCAGTCACCGGAAGCTTCGCCACAGGCAATTCTCGACAGCAGCCTGAGCTTTTTCAGCAACTTCGAACAGCAGCTGGGCAGCATGTCGGAGGAAGAATTTAACTCCTACCGTCAGGGCCTGAGCACTCTGTTGCTGGAAAAACCGAAAAATATGGCGGAAAAAGTCGCCCGCTTCTGGCGTGATATTGAAGTGCAGCGCTACAGCTTCGATACCAACGAAGCCATCGCCGCCGAGGTGAAAACCCTGAGCCAGGACGAAGTCCGCGCACTCTACCAGAATGCCATTCTGGAACGTGGCAAGCCCTGGCTGCTGCTGACCCAGGGCGGCGCGGTACAGGACTGGCCAGCGCTCGACAGCCTGCAACGCGAACAGCTGTCACGCTTTACGCTGCAGCCTGCCGGTCTGGCAGACAGCGCTCAGTAAGCCTTTACTGATTTAAAAGCCCGCCATGATCTGTGACATTGCGGGCTTTTTTATGTCTGGCGTACTTTACCCTTTACCTGTCAGACGATAATCGCGAGTCTGACACTCTGGTTCTTTTTACTGAGTAAAGCCACATGATGAAAAATGCCTTTATCACCGGTGCCGCCTCCGGCATTGGCCGCGCCACAGCCGAAACCCTGTACGCTCAGGGCTGGAGTCTGGGTCTGGCGGATATTAACGAACAGGCATTAAAGGAAATGACCCTGGGCTGGGATGAGCAGCGCGTGTGCTGCTACGCCCTCGATGTGACCAAACCCGAGCAGTGTGCCGCGGTGATCGGTGAGTTTGCCGCGCAGCATGACAAACAGCTGCGTCTGCTGTTTAACTCCGCCGGTATTCTGCAGATTGACCGTTTTGAAGACGTCAGCAGCCAGCGCCACCAGCAGATTTTCGATATCAACGTGATGGGCACAATCCACTGCTGTCAGGCCGCCTTCCCGTATTTGCGTCACACCAGCGGCGCTCAGGTGATCAATATGAGTTCCGCCTCGGCAACCTATGGCATTCCGCGGCTGGCCAGTTATTCCGCCTCCAAATTTGCCATCAGCGGCCTGACCGAAGCGCTGGAGCTGGAATGGGAAGAGTACGGCATCCGTGTCTGCGATGTGATGCCGCCTTTTGTCAGCACACCGATGCTGAATGAACAGGCTTCCGGCGCCCCGGTTCTGGATAAACTCGGTGTGCACCTGAATGCCGAGGATGTCGCGCGAACCATTCTGCAGCAGATAGAACAGCCTAAGACCCACCGCGCCGTCAGTCTGCAATTTGCCCTGACCTACGCCGCCAGCCAGCTGCTGCCACGGGCGGTTACCCGCGCCATTATCCGCTTTCTGAATAAAGGCTGAGTCGCCGCTGCGCCCGGGATTTCCGGGCGTTTTTTATTACGACGCTGTTTTGTGCCAGCGTATTTATTCCGGCCGCGGCAGATTAAACAACTCACCCAGCGCGGCATATTCACTGCCGCCCAGACGCGCCAGAGGGTTCAGCTCCGCAGCCCCTACCTGCAGGCGCGGCTCTTTGCTGAGTACAATGTCGTCCGCCAGATACGCCGCCCCGGCCTGTAAAAACAGCACATGCTGCCCGCCCGGTCCGACATCCACCTGCTGTTGCAGAGTGCAGGCAAAAGCAACCGGCGCCTGACTGAGGCGCGGCAGTTCTGAACCCGCAAAAGCTTCCAGCGCCAGACCGGAGCGCTCGACCTCACTGTCGCCATAGGCCAGCGTTGCTGAGCTGGCGTTCAGTGCCTGTAATTGTTCAACCGACGCGATGTGCAGCACACAACGGCCATCACGGGCCAGATTGGTAAAGGTATCTTTTTCGTCGCCGCCGGGCTTTTTACCCACAGAAACCACAAAGGTGGGCGGGTTGGCACAGACCGGCGCGAAGAACGAAAACGGCGCCAGGTTATAGGATGAGCCATCGTCATTTGCGCTCAGAATCCAGGCGATCGGCCGCGGCAGAACGGTCTGAATCAGCAGGTGATAACTCTCAACAGGGTTAAGGTCGGCAAAACGTAATTCCATGATGACTCCGTTATTGATCGGATTTACAACCGGGTGAATTATTCCCGCCAGCGGCGTGAAATACCAGACAACGGATAAGCACTGACGATACACCAACGCTCAGCACTGCGCCGCAGGCGTCACTGAGGTAACATAGCGCTCTGCTTCCGGAGGCTCCTATGTTTTCTGTTAACCGTTATTTTCCCCTGCTGGCCATCGCCGTCAGCGCCCTCGCCTGGTATGAACCGCAGCCATTGCTAGGGCTGAAAGACGCCATTGTGCCGCTGCTGACCATCGTTATGTTCTGTATGGGCCTGACCCTGCGCTGGGCGGATTTTCGCCGCGTCTGGAATAAACCACAGCCTATCGCTCTGGGAGTGTTGCTGCAGTTTACCTTAATGCCATTGATCGCCTGGCTATTGGTACAGCTGCTGCAACTGCCGCCAGAGCTGGCGATTGGCCTGATCATTGTCGGCGCCTGTGCCGGCGGCACCGCCTCCAACGTGATGACCTATCTGGCCGGCGGCGATGTGGCGCTGTCGGTCAGCATGACGCTGATCTCCACCCTGTGGGGCGTGGTGCTGACGCCATGGCTGGTTGCCTTTTATTCGTCCGCTGAAATTGCCGTGGATACCCAGGCGATGATCATCAGCATCGCTCAGATTGTCTTACTGCCGATTGCCGGTGGCCTGTTGTGCAACCGCTTTCTTCCCCAGGTCGGACGCAGCCTGAACAGCCACCTGCCGGATATTGCCAGTGCCTTTATTCTCGCCATTATTGCCATCATCGTTGCCCTGAATGCTGACGAGATTGCGACCATGGGGGCACTCGCCGTTGTGGCGGTGATGCTGCATAACCTGCTGGGTCTGGCCGCGGCGTATGGCATCGCACGCTGGAATGGTCATACCGAAGTGGAAGCGCGCACCATTGCGCTGGAAGTCGGGATGCAGAATTCCGGCCTGGGCGTCGCGCTCGCACTGAAATTTTATGGCCCGATGGCCGCCCTGCCCGGCGCACTGTTCAGCGTCTGGCACAACATCAGCGGTTCTCTGCTGGCCGCTTTCTGGAAGTGGCAGACCAATAAAAAAATCCGCAATCTGAGCCAGCAGAAGGCGGTTAAGGAGCATCTGTGAAATTATTAACCACACTCTGCACCAGCAGCCTGCTGCTGTTCAGTCTTGCCGCACAGGCCTATGAAGTACGCCTCACGGAACAGCAACTGCAGCAGCAGTTAGACAGCCAGATGCCCCTGACACAAAGTCAGGGCATGGTGACGTTAACGCTGAGTAATCCAAAGCTTGATCTGCTGCCCAGCGGTAACCGCCTGAGCCTGCAAACCAATGCCGTGATTGCCACCAGCATCGGTTTGCAAAGCAGTGGCCAGCTGACCGTGGAAGGAAAAATCCGCTACGACAAAGCCAGCTACAGCTTTTTTATTGAAGAACCGGTCATCCGCCAGCTTGATATTGATGGCCTGGCTCCGTCGCTGCAGCCACAGCTGATATCACTGGCGCAGAAGGCGCTGACCCCGGCGCTGACCAAGCAGCCGGTCTACACCCTGAGCGATCAGGATATGACGGAAGCCATGGCGCGGATGATGCTGAAATCCCTGACCATCAGCGATGCCGATGTGGTTCTGGTGATGAGCCCGTTCTGAGCTGGCTCGGTCTGATCGTAACGGACAAAAAAAACCGGCGGATTGCCGGTTTTTTTATGCTGAACTGGTTTGGTTATTTTTTCAGACTCATGCGCTTCAGCGTGTCGTCTTTCAGCTTGATGTGGTGATACAGCGCCGCTCCGATATGAGCTACCAGTAAAATCACCAGTGCCCAGGCTGTCAGGCCGTGTACACCTTCAGAGAATTCATGCATATCGTGACTCTTACCTATCAGAGTGGGTAACTCCAGACCAAACAGCGCAACCGGATATCCGGCACTCTGACTCATCAGAATGCCACTGACAGGCATCAGCAGCATGCACAGATAAAGCAGTCCCTGTACGGCTTTGGCTTTAATCACATCCGCCCTTGGTATACCAGCCAACGGGGCAACCGGATTATTAAGACGTACCGGAATACGGATAATCAGCAGAATAAGCACCACTACGCCAAAGGATTTATGCAGGCCAACGAGCTGCAGTTTTTCCGGCCCGCGGGGTAATTCCTCCAGCAATATACCAATCGCCAGGAGAGCAAAAATCAGCAGGGCAGACCCCCAATGCAGCAGTTTGGTGGGCAGATTAAAATGAGCCGATGGTTGTGCCATGACAGTATCCCTATCTTTAGTAATGGCATCAGTATACGCCGAATAAAACATTGCCCAAGAGGCATAGAGGTCGTTGCTTTTTATCCGGCAAATTGCTGGGCGGCTACCAGAGTTCGATTTCGGTATGAATCGACTGACGGGAATTAACTTCAATCTGCACCAGATCCTGCAGCTCATTCAATTCCGTTGCATTCAGCTGACGCAGATTCAGAGATTTAAACACACGTTGTTCAATCAGATGACGCTCATAACAGGACTGGTGTGCAATACCGATTCCGGAAACCGTGATGGGTTTTCCGGCTAATGCCGACTGATGGCAAAACTCGCACTTCATAAACCATGCATTCCACAAAAAATAAAAAAGAATTTTATACCCCTATATAAAAAAAGGATTAATAACAATGTTATCAATCCTCTTAGAATTTGTAACTTTTATGTAATAGAAACGTACAGCGTGCTGTTCCTCAATTTTTATTCAACACAGCCTTGCTTAAACCCGCAGTCAGCCCGGTAATTTACCAGACTGACTGCAAATTTTACTCAGCGCAGTACTGCTTATTCACTGACCCATTGCTGCTGCGGTAAATGGTCACGCGACCAGATACGCACAGAGGCACCGCTGACATTTTCGGCTGACTCAACAGCGAAAGCCGTATTACGGCGGGTCGTCAGCTGTGCTCCGTCACGGATAAACTGCTGATTCCAGTCACCGTTACAGGCCCAGAGAACCAGCGCACCGTTGTCCTGCGTCTGCCCTTTATAATCCAGACACAGATTCGGATTAGCCAGCAGATGGAAACGACCGGCGCTGTCTTCACGCCATTGCTGCTTCTCATCCACACGGCACTCACTGAGTACCAGACCACTGTCCTGCTGCACCGCAACAGCCGTCAGACACAAACCACTGCCATGGCGTAAATGCCGGAAGTCAGACGGGTTCTTCTGCCAGAACTGATTGTTGTTGCCGTTTTCACTCCACATATTTACTTCACGTAACTGGCCCTGATGAGCATCAACCACTTTACCCGGATCGGCTTTAAGGCGGATCAGGTAACCGTCGGTCTGCCATTGCTGATCGGCGTTGTTATTACACTTCCACAGCGAGAACCAGCCACCGTCAGCGGCCTGACCTTTGGCACAATAATGTTCGGCCCGTTTCGGATGGAAGCGACCGAGCAGATCCTGATACCACCACTGATCGTTCCAGTCACCGCACTGATAACGGCCAATGTTGGCATCGTCACCCACACCTTCGGCCACCCAGCATTCATCCCAGTCACGCATCTGCATGCGGAAGTACTGTTTCTCAGCACCATCGAGCGAGCGTACATAGGCCAGCAACCGGGCCTGCTCAGCACTGTTCAGGCTGCGGTTGGCACCGTGTCCGGATGCCAGCACGGCTTCCAGGGTCGGCAGCTGACCATTATGGAAGTACGGCGCGGTACGCCAGACGCCGTGCAACGTTGGGGTATCAAAGCCGACTCCCGCCAGCGGTTGATTCTGGCCCAGACCGGAGTCCGGCAGAATGGTACCGACATCGTGACGTTGTCCGTCACGCTTGGTATCGCCGCTGTGACAGCCGGCACAACCAACCTCACCGAACAGGGCTTCACCACTCTGTGCCGCCGCCGTCAGTTTGCCGTTTTCACTGCGGTACGGGCTGCGCTCATAGTGTTCAAGTGAGGCAACATAAGCGGCCAGCGCATCGAGATCAGCGCTTTTGCCAGCCTTGGCCGCACCCAGTGGCGCCTGCGTTGCGTTAAAGTCAGCATCCGCGAGGAAGCCGGTACCGCCAAAGGCGTAGCGGATATCATTTTCGAAATCCTGAATTTCATCGAAATTCGCCGTCCAGTGCACCCGGCCATGGCCCAGACCCATACGTCCTTTCAGGCTGATGGTATTACGCAGACCTTCACCACGGTCGGTAAAGTCCCATACCACACCGTCATCCAGACCTTCGATATGGCAGCTGGCACAGGCCATGTAACCATCGCGGCTCATACGCAGATCACGGGCGTTATAGAAAATCTGCTTGCCGCGCAGCACCGAATCTTCCAGTTTTTCGTTGGCTACCACCATGATATCGGCAACCTTTGCCGGCGCAAAGCTGACCGATGCCAGCACATCCTTCAGATCAAACACACTGACCGAGCGGCTGGTGAAGTTATAAATAAAGGCGCGCTGACGCTCAGCATCGATATACACGCCCTGAGGCGCCAGACCACTCTGATTCAGCGCACCACGCACTGCACCGCTGTAGGCATCGACAATTTCAACGGTGTTCGAGCCCTGCAGCGCCACCAGCACGTAATCCCCCTGCGGTGAGAACGCCAGCGCATGAGCGGAATCGCGGTCGTTAAAGTCGATCTGTTCGGCAAACAGCTCGCTGCCGCTGCTCAGGTCAATCTGGTTTACCACCGTGCGTACGGTACTGTCATGGCTCAGCGGCCGGCCATCACGCACCGGCCCACGCTCGATATTCACCTTGGTTGACGGCACCCAGGCACGGCGGCCGTCCGGCGAAATCACCACCTGATGCAGATAGTTCGGCACACCACGGCCACGGTCTTCGGCGTCGGTGGTGCTGGTGTCGTTGGCCAGCAGAATGCTGTTTTCTGCCGTCATACTGCCCAGGTTCACCACACTGATTTCAGCACCACCGGTGCCGTTATTACTGATCGCTGTGCGCATACGGGTCACGTAGGCCCGTTCACTGTCGGCATCCACCGCCAGACCACGGGCATCCGGATTCACCGCAACGCGGTTCAGTTCGGCACCGCTATAAGGGTCAAAGCTGAGTAACTGACCACGGTTCTGCAGTGTTACCAGACCCAGACTCTGATCCGGAGTAAAGACAATGCCGTAAGGGCCGTCGCCATAAGGTAAGGCAACACGCTTGCGGACTTGCCCGGCGCTGTCCAGTGCCAGCAGCAGATCGTCAGCCTGCACCGCTACCCAGATCCAGCCGTTCGGACCGATGGCCAGGGTTTTCGGATCGCGCCCCACAGCCACTTCCCAGACTTTATTGAGGGAGCTGGCATTAATGGCGGTCACAGTGCCGTTATCCGGATTGACGTTATACACCTGCTGGCCATCGCCAGTGACCGGGGTTGAATTCGCCGGAGCCTGAGGTGTCAGCGGATAAGTCACCGTATGCTCGAAGCTTTGGGTTTGTTCGCCCTCCGGCGTCTGAATAGTCACAATCACCCGGTAGTGACCCGGCGTGCTGTACTGGTGGCTGACCGGGTTGGCGCTGCTGAACGGCGTCACCGTACCATCGCCAAAATTCCAGCTGATTAACGCGTTTTCACTGCCACGGATATCCACCCGGAAGCTGCCGGCGGTGTTCACCTGCTGCTGCATCTCGCGGGTATCGGCATTGATACTGAGCACCGGCGTTGCCGCCAGCGTCTGGATTTCGTTATCGGATAACACGCGGTTGTACACCCGTACATCGTCAATAACGCCCTGCAGCGCCTGCCCCTGCTGCAGAATGCGGCCTAAGGTCTGATAGCTGTTATACCAGGCGCCGCCAAGAATACCGGCGCGGGCACTGCCACTGGCAACACGCTCACCGTTCAGCCAGATACTCAGTGCACCGTCGGCAGAATTACGGCTGAGCACAACATGCCGCCATTCACCGTTATTAACAGCCTGCGGAGTACTGATGCCCGCATCGTTACCGGCGCTCAGGCGCAAGCGGCCGTTGCTGTCGAGCCAGCCCCAGAATACGTCTTCGGTACCGTTCTCATTATCACGGCCAAATAATCCCGGCGCCTGCCAGGCGTTATTGCTGCCGCTTTGCGTGGTTTTTAAATAAAACGACACCGTGGCCGAACCGCCCAGAATGCCCGAAACATCGTCATCGAGACTGAGCTGACCCGCCGCATTCAGCGCCAGACCACCTTCCGTAAACTGGCCGTTGCTGAACTCGCCGTGGTTGCCACCGGCCTCATCACGGCCATTACCATCCAGCGGCCAGTGGTAAGCCAGGCTGGCATTGGTCGCGCTGCCGGTGGTAAAGCGGCTGATATACAGACTGCTCAGGGCATTACCGGCATAGTCTTTTACGCCGCTGACCCGCAGTTCATATTCGGTGTTGGGCGCCAAAGGCTGTGCCGGGGTGAAATTCACCAGTCCCAGCCAGGCACTGTACGTACCGGCCAGCGGTGCCGAACCGGGCTCAGTGACAGGACGCAGCTGAATAGTCGCAGCACTGATGCTTTCAAAATCGACGGAGTCGGCAAAGGCAATACCAATACGGCTGGTCAGCGCCTGATTCAGTGCTCCCGGACGTGGCGACACCTGCTTCACCCAGGGAGCCGTCGTATCCGGGTGAATATCGTGCACCATAAAGGCATTACCGGTGCCGTGATCGTTACCGATAAACACCAGGTTACCAAAGGGCGCGACCTGACCATGATCGGCATTGGCGACCGGTAAGGAGCCATGGCCAATATCGGTGTAATTAAACGGGTTACTGATATCCACTTTATGCACCGCGTGTTCTATCCCCTGAAACACGTGGTTGTCCTGAACACCGCAATACAGCTGCTCATCAATCTGCAGGCTGTTGCTTTCCAGTACAAATTTACCCGGATTACTCAGGTCATAACTGACCATATAAGCGCCGGCGCCACGCACTGAAGCATGCACTTTATTGCCATCGAAACAGGTGGCGTAATAGCCCTGCGGTAAATCCGGGGTGCGGTCGAGTAAACGCGGATTGAGCGGATCGGAAATATCCAGGCTGGCAAAGCCATCGCGCTGATCCATGCTGGTGACCACCATCTGGTTGCCCAGCGTAAAGATCGGCCCGACGCGCGAACCTCCCAGCTCAGCCGGCGGTACCGGGTTCGGCCGGCCGTTGCCACGGTTAGCAATAACAGGATTCGCCGGATCGCTGGCATCAACGATAAATACCCCCTGATCCGAGGCGGCAACATAGAGGTAAGGCGCCTGCCACCACTGCTGCCAGGCAACGGCGGTATAGTCACCGGAATTCACCCCCGGCAGAACCAGCTTGCTGACCTGCTGCGGGTCGTTAAGGTCGGTGAAATCCCATATTTCGATGCCTTTAATGGTCTGCACGCTGACATAACGGCGGTCATTAATTTTGGTCAGACCAAAGGCATGGGCTTCGCGGAATTCGCCGGTACGCCCTTCCGGTTCATAAATGCGTTTTACCAGCTGGATATTGCGCGGGTCGGATACGTCATACAGCAGGAAGCCACCGGGCCCCCAGCCGCTGTCCGGTGCAAATAACGTCAGAAAATACCCGTCCACCATCATGCCGACGTTAGCACCATAAGCTTTGCGGAAAGCATAAGTCGGCGGAATGCCGTTATCCTGATTAATCCAGGATACCGGCGTGAATAATTCACTGCTGCTGTAGCTCAGATTACCAAGCCCGGGACCGGGCTGAGCTAATCCGGCAGGCGATTCCGCTGGCGGAGTATCACTCATAGCCAGCAGCGGCTGTGTCAGTGCACTGCCAAGCAGTAAGGTTGTAACGGGAAACAAAGCTTTGAGCAGCGGCTTTCGCCGCCTCCCGGAGCCATGCGGCATCCGGGATCTGTGTAACGCAGAAGTCATGATGAGTTATTCCATTTTTGTGGTTTTTATTTATAAGTTTATTTTTTAATTATTATTTATGGCCCCACAAAAAAGAGTTCAGAACTGCATTTTCCAGCGTTGTTGTGCCCCCTGATGACGTGACCAGAGACCCACATTAGAGCTGTCCTCAGTGCCATAGGCATCCAGGGCATAAGCATCCGATGAGCGCGGAATCAGCTGATAACCCTGAGCATCCGGCTGAAGGTTCCAGCGCAGGTTATCGCTGTTTACACAGTCCCAGATCACAGCTTTACCGTTATCACGTAACTGGCCTCCATGATCTAAGCATTTATTGCCGAGTGCCGATTTCAGATAGCCACTGTTGGCATCGTAAAACCAGCGCTGGGCATTACTGCCATTACATGGATAGGACTGCACATTCGTGCCGTTCCAACTGCGTGCCCCGGCAACATCCAGACATAAGCCTGAGCGGGCATTAATCAGCGAAAAACCATTGGCCGCAGTTCCTTTGTCGGCGCTATAGCCGGAATGCGTCATACTGCCGGTGAGATACACCGGGCTTTTTCCCTGCGCTAACTGATAGCGGATACCCGCCTGTAAATCCGCCAGTTCTTCGCCACTGAGCCCTGCATCCCCATGAATTAACAGGGCAAAATGCAGACTGTCAGAATTTTCTCCTTCCGTGACATCATCCCAGATGAATACCCGCTGGCCAGTGCCAGCCCCGCGATCAGAAATCATAACCACTTCATCCGCTTGCTGTGTTACCGCAGCCGATAATGTCGCGGCCGGAAAAATACCGGCATCAGTAATTACAGTAAGTTGTTCTTTTGCCAAATGCCGTGGCCAGTAAATTTCCGTCGGCGCATCGCTTAAACGTCCGCGCCAGGCAGCAAAAGAAAATTCGGTATTGCGCAGAAATTCACGTTCAGAAAATAACGGCGGTAAAGAAACACGGATACTGTGGTAGTTCATCCGGTCGCCGGCACGATCCGGTACCCGGCCTTCGTAACTGAAATGCAGAAGATCCCCCTGCAATGCACGCGGATAAGCACGCTGTACCAGTTCGGCATTAATATTGTAGTTCTGGCCATAATCACGGATGACGGAAAAATTCTCGCCATTCCAGGCATCATCGTCGGTCATTACGCGCTGAGGATTACCGTTCTGTAATTCCTGATGGTTGTCGTAATAATAGTCCCACTGCCATTGAGTACCGCTGATCAGAGGCGTATAAAAATCCACATACCGGTCTTTACCGGAAACGCGATCTGAGCTTTCCATTCCCTGATAGGTGGCATTCACCACCCGCTCGGTATCGGTATGTCCCCAACCGTCCAGCCACATACCGAACTCCGATAAAAACGGCGTAATATTCAGATAACGGGCTTCGTCACGGATCTGGTCAATATTGGAAAAATAGCTGCCATTACGCGCCACGGTTAAATCATTAACGCCCATACGGGCCTGATCATAAAAATGGCTGTTAAAAACAAAGCCATCACCGGGCTGATAGGTTAAGTGATGGCCACCGGTTGCCGGTGCAACGGCTCCGGCAATAGAACTCCAGAACACCATCGGCTCGGCAAACACCGGGGTATTACTCCAGCCGCGCTGATCCATTTCTGCACGCACACGCTGATAAAATGGCCACAGCACCTCATTATCCCAGTCGGCATAGCTCATATTGCCGATGCCACCGTCAAAGGGCTCATTAACCGGATCAACGCCAATAATCATCGCCCGCTGTGCGGCTGTTAGATGTGTCTGCAGATAATTCAGCATTTCCCCCAGCTGCCAGACAAACTGGCTCTGGACAAAATCCAGTTGCGGCATAAGAGAGAGGCCGGTGGCGGCATCACGCAGCTGAAACTGCTGATGGCTGTCTGTAACCTGACTGGCTGCCACACACTCATCCAGCTGCACATTACCGTTATTCAGGCTCAGGCATTTATTCAAGTCCAGCACAGCGTGTACGCGGCCATAAGCATCCGCCATAAATTGCTGCGCGCTGCTGCCGTTGCATTGATACACCTGAATATCGGTACCCGCTGCGGTTTTGGCACCGGCTACATCCAGACACTGTCCCGTGTCCGTAAGGCTGCGTAAGGTGCCATCCTGCCGATAATGCCAACGCTGATTAGCACCGCCATGGCAGCTCCAGCCGCCAACGGTGACCGAATTCCCGGCCTGGCCACCAGCAATATCCACGCACTGATCCAACGCAGGCAGATAGAGTTCAATATCGGCCAGATCCTGATTCAGCGCCCAGTGGTCAGCCCAGAAACCACGCATGGCATTACGTACCGCCGAATCGGATTGCTTGTGCGCAGCCCAGGTCAGCTGACAGGGCAGACCACAATCATCCTTGCCGTAAACATCGCTTACCGCCCAGCGCGGCGCACCATTACCGGTATCGCCGGAATCGGCCGTAAAGGTATGGCGGCTGTATAAATCCGAGTGATAATCCAACAGCACATACAGTCCGAGGTCCGCTGCGATGGCAATCTGCTGGCTGAGCGCCGCCAGATAATCTTCATCCACCTGCCCCGGCTGCGGTTGCACACCTTCCCATGCCAGGGTGTAGCGAATCAGATTGGCACCGGTTTTGTCCTTCAGTAAGCCCAGACTGACCTGCGCATCTTCACTGTTTTTAAAGGCTTTAAAGCCCGATTCTGCCAGCTTCACTTCACCGGATACGTTGAAGCCACGGAATCCAAGCTCGCGGCCAGAGGCAGCGGCAAAGACCTTATCCTGTTGACCGGCAACGACTTTTTCTCTGATAAGCACCTCATCTGCAGCAGGAATGCTGTGCAAAGCAACAGCCTGCAGGGGGAGCAGTGTCAAAGCAGAAAGAATACAAAAACCGGTGCGCCGGTAGCGGCTGGCGTGAGTAATAATCGACATGGTAAGGCCCTGTTATTTTTTATTATGGTACTTACGTATTAAATTAGCAGGGATATATCCGTACTCCCTAGGACTTGCCATGCCAATGGCTACACCGGAAACAGCGATACGCAGCCAAAACCTGCCATATACTGCATAGCACTGGCGCCCTACGGCAGTTGTTCTAGTCTTCTGTCATAGCTACATAAAGGTTAACCCCATGGTTATTGACAATTTCAGCATTAAAAGTAAACACAGCATGATTCTGGTGCTGGTTGTTCTTGGCCTGATAATTACATCAGCACTGAGCGTACAGCAGTTTTCCCGCCTTGGTGCTTTATCTGATGTGCTGTATCAACAGCAAACGGTGAGTGGCGATATTCTGCTGCTGCGCCGTAATGAAAAGGATTTTCTGGCACGCAAGGATATGAAGTATGTCCAGCAGTTCGGTACCGTCGCAGATAAAACTCAGGATGACATCACGAAACTGAACAGCCACATGCGGGGACTGGGTCTGAATACCACTCAGGTCCAGCAACTGAGCACCCAGGTGAATGGTTACCGCAAGATATTTGATACCCTTGCCGCTGCTCAGCAGGAAATCGGTCTGGACCCTAAAAGCGGTCTGTATGGCGGCCTGCGCAAAGCCGTACATGATATCGAAACCTCGGCAAAATCTTCCGAAGACTATGAGCTGCTTTATTACATGCTGATGCTGCGCCGCCATGAAAAAGATTTTATGTTGCGCAGCGACCCATCCTATATGGATAAATTCAAAGCGGGTATTAACGATTTCAGTCAGGCGCTGGAACGCAGCAGTCTGGCCGGTAACAGTCAGGTTCAGCAGGAACTCAGGAGTTACCAGGATCAGTTCACCACACTGTTCAATAAAGAGCAGCTGATGGGATTAAACGAAAAAGAAGGTCTGCGCGGCGAGATGCGCAGCACCATCCATAAAACCGAAACCATTTTTGATGAGCTGACGGTCTACATCACCAGCGAAATGGAAACCATGACTCAGCGGGTATATACAACCCTCACGCTGAGCATCCTGTTAACCTTCGCCGTGGTTGCAACCCTGACCTTTCTGGTATCCCGTGCGATTTACCAGCCTGTGCAGAATATTACCGGAAAAATTCAGCGCATTGCCCGCGACCTCGACCTGACACAATTAATCGGTCACCGCTCCGGTGATGAGATTGGTATTTTATCTCATGCCTTTGACGCTTTAATTGCCACACTGCGCGAAACCGTTGAGCAGGTAAAATCCGGTGCAACCGAAGTAGCCTCCGCATCGGAAGAGATGTCAGCCATTACCCGTGAAGTCGGCGATGCCAGCAATCAGCAACAGGAAGAAGTTGCCCAGGCGGTTACTGCCATGACCGAAATGACCTCAACTATTCAGAACATTGCCGGCAATGCTAATCAGGCAGCCAGTGCGGTCAACGAAGTACATCGCGAGGTCAGTCGCGGAAAAAGTATTTCGGATGAAGCCCGCCACGAAATTGAAACCCTCAACAGTGAAATTCTGGAGGCCACTAAGGCCATCGAAAAACTGCAGAAAGACAGTGAAAGTATCGGCGCGATTCTGGGTGAAATCAGTGCCATTGCCGAACAAACAAATCTGCTGGCTCTGAACGCTGCCATTGAGGCCGCACGTGCCGGCGAGCAGGGACGTGGCTTTGCCGTGGTTGCCGATGAAGTGCGGACATTGGCCAGCCGAACTCAGGAATCCACTGAGTCTATTCGGGCAACCATCAACGAATTTAATAAAGGAACCGCTGAAGTGGTCAACACCGTGCTGAAATCCCGTGACCGCGCCGAAACCGGTATCGCCCGCGTAAGTGAAGCCAGTGAAGCTCTGCAGGTGATTTACAGCAACATCAGCAGCATCAACGACCTGAACACCCAGATCGCCACTGCAGCCGAAGAGCAAAGCTATGCTGCCGAAGAGATTAACCGCAACGTCGTACGTGTTAATGAGTTGGCCAGTACCAGCCATGAGCAGGCGTCTCAGGCGGCCTTGGCCAGTGCGGCACTGGCAGAACTGGCAGCGCGTCTGAATCAGACGGTAGAGAAATTTGTCGTCAACTGATGACTCAATCTTCCACCGGGAAAACAATAAAAGAACCGGCCAACGCCCATTACTGTCCCACAGTTTGGAGTGACATTGTGTCACTCCAAACTGCAGCATTCATAGACTACTATTTTTCAATCTGAAACGCCTTTCCGGGGCAAGCCCCTGGACCCCTGCAAGGAGAGGTATCTCCTTACGATCCTCTCTTTTCGGCGCGTCCGGCCTGACTTAGAAAAAAGAGGGCAGCCAACTGTGATTATGCGGCACGCAAAACAATTCGCCCCGGAACGACGCTTTAAAACACCAATAAGTTGTATCGTTCCGGGGCAGGGTTTTGCTCTGAAGGCCGCAGAATCATCTGGTTGTCTGGCGCCGCACGATCGCCGGTTTAAGTAATTCGCTCAGCCGCATTTCAAAGGAAACCGTGTTTGAGACATGAGACTTAAAAGAATACGTTTGATTTGAAAAGCGGAATCGCGGTGATGGTTTTCTGCGCCTCTGGGGCCGCCGCAGAAACCGATGATATTTCTGGTCTGTCCGCAGGGATGCGGGCAAGCCCTGTCTTTTAAAGAAAGGGGCCATGGATGGCCGATGAGCCGCGCGGCCAGTAAATATCAAGGTTTCAAGGACTATTTTGCCGGAGCAAAATGAACAGCCGAAGGCTGGCGCGCAGCGCGAAGGGCAGGACGCCCGGAGTCTCACGGCCCAGAAAGCGCGAAGCTGGGGTCGGCCCGCCGGCAAGGGGATAAGTTCCCCTGGGAGGCATTGGGCCTGGATGTTAAAAAATGCTGTTTTTGTCAGCTGCGGTGCTGATTAAAAACTGTGGAGCAGCAGTGGGCCAGTGCCGTTTTTTTATTGTTTAAACATTGTTCTTCAGCCTGCGATCAGCGACCTGCTGACACCGGTTTAACCGCTTCTATATCAGGGTATGTACGATCTGATCACGATAACCGGTAGTGATTTCAATGGTCCCGGCCCAGTCTTTATCCAATTGAGGATCACCACTGTCCATAATTAACGGCCGGCCATTCAGTGCGCCAATTTTTGTTTTGGTTGAAATAAGGCGGATATTCTTTTTACCCAGCAAACGCAAAATCTCCGGACTGAACTGCTGATTACCACGGCCGAAAATATGTCCCTGACCGCCCATCACACTGACAATCGCCTGAGCCTGCGGATATTCTGCCAATAGCCTGAGTATTTCAGCCGCGGTTAAATCTTTACCAATCTGCTCGCGGTTAAAGACAGCATCCACACCCAGCAGAGTATTATCGAGCCCTAATTCATCCATCACCGCTTGTGTGGTTTTGCCTGAGCCAACCAGATACAACACATCATCGTCCATATCGGCACAGATAAAGGCAGCAATATCAGCCAGCACCAGCTCCTCAACTTCAACGCCGCCCTGCTTTACCGCCTGCACAAAATGCCCGGCCTGCGGCACACGCATTTCACCGTAATGCCGTGCTCGTACCTGATTATTACGAAAAGCCTCTTCATCCAGATCACGTACTTCGGCTTCTTTAATATCCACCAGTCCGCCTTCGAGCAGACTGCGCACCACCTCACCGGAAGCCGCCGGAGTAATGCCATACACCGCCGAATGAATTTTCACGCCAGCCGGAATACCGAGTACAGGTAAGGTATCACCAATAACCGCACAGATATCGCGGGCGGTGCCATCGCCACCGGCGAATAACAGTAAATCGACGTTATTCTCCAGCATTGCGGCCGCCGCCAGGCGGGTATGTTCGGCACTGGTATTCACCTGTGGAATATCGGCGTCGATCAGACGGTAAGAAAAACCCAGCTCCGTCAGCAGATCGGCCCCCATTTCTCCGGGACAAGTCAGAAAGTGGCAACGCTCTTTTAATGCCATCAAAACATCCAGCGCCTGACGGGCACGTAATACAGCTTTACGCTCAGCGCCACGGGCCAGAGCTTCGGCAACGATGTCCGCGCCGTCACTGCCCTTAAGGCCAACGGCGCCACCGATACCGGCATAAGGATTAATAATAAGTCCGAGGGTTAACATCATAGAAATTCCGGCCTGAATGCGCGGCGATTATACCGCGCTATTGTTATACAGCCAGCTCAGAACCAGTCGCTGAGTTTAATGCCGACGCCAATACGCTCCTGATAGCGGTTGTAATCAATCAGGCTTTCACCGTAACCATTAAAATACTGCACAAAGCCTTTGATTTTACGGTTGAGCGGAAAGGTCCAGCCGATTTCAATCGCGCCACGGTTTTTATCCGGATTCAGATTATTGCGCAACATAGTGCTGATATTGTGGTTGCCCATGACATGGATATAGGTGAATTCACCGTTACCCATATAATCGTCGATATCCGGGTTATCATTATCGGCGGGGTCAAAAGGATCAGCCTTACTTTCTTCCGGCAGGCGCCACCAGATCCGGGTGGAATAGATCCCTGTAGACGATACCGATGCAACCTGGGCAATAACCCGGTTCCAGCTGCGCGACATCGAGCTGGTCTGACCATTGGACTGGTGATTAATGGCCAGAGAAAAATAATCAACCCATTTATTTTGTGGCTGCCAGGAAAATATCAGCTCGGGTTCGTGGTTGGTTTCACGGAATGGCCGGGAAATATCGCCGTTGTACGCCTGCCAGAAGGAACGGTTGGTATAAGCCACATCAATGCTGCTGAATTTTCCCAGCAGACCTTCGGACAAACGGTATTTGATACTGAGCTGAAATACCGCCTCCAGATGATCATTGCCAGCTTCGCGTTCAGCGTCAGGATCTCCGGTGTAATGTTGCAAAACCCGATTCTGTTCACGATCACTGGGACGGCCCTGATAAGACAGAGGCAACACATAATTAGGCCGGTGCGGGAGCATCACGTAAGGACTGTCGGATGCCAGGCGCTCAACCTGAATTTTTTCAACCAATTGCGGCAGGTTGTCACGCAATGCTGGTTTGAACTCATCATCCGCAATCATATCAACCGGTTGCTGCTTGGTTTTCAGCGGCCCGGTGGCGGGTAATAATTCTTCCAGCACCGTCGGTTCGCTACCGGCTCCGGCATCAGCCTCAGTGTCTTCAGCATTGGCCACAAAAACAGGACACAGCATTGAGACCAGAACCGGGACCAGTAACGATACCTTTAAAATCAGAACAGCAGGGTTAAGCAGCTTCATACGGATTCCATCGCCAGACATTGCGCGGCCAATATAGCCGTGCCCTGAGCGAAGTGCGAGAGCAGCCTCTACCTGTCCGGCCATTTTCCCGCCAAACAGCGCAGACACTCTGTCTCCCAGCTGCAACGATCGGCGTGCGCTGGCTTAAACCGTCATGCCGTCCGCTTCAAGATACGGTGTGCGGATGGCCTGATATTCATTTTTGCAGCCCGGACAGATGCGGATGTCTTTACTCAGAATCCGGCTGTGAAGATGCAGTAATTGCTGCTTACTCTCCCAGCAGTAGGAGCAATAAGGCTGACCATAAGGACGGCCATCCAGCGTTTTGTAATAGCCATCACCGCGGCGGCGCAGATTGCCTTTGTACACCAGTGCTTCATGTAAGCGGATCAGTTCTTCGTCACGGGCTTCACACACGCCCTGCAGCAAAGCCAGCTCCATTTTACTGGAGGCAACCGCCGAGGTAAGTTCAGCCAGCAGACGCTTCAGCTCTGTTTTATCCAGCACATAACCGGCGTCGCGTATCTGCTTACCGACATCCTGAGCAAAGTTCAGGCTGCGCAGTACATCTTCTACGGTACCTTGTCCGGGCATTGTCATTCTCCTGTCACACGATCATTCAAATAACGCCGGAAATCCGACGATTTATTTAGCTAACCGGAGACATTGCAGCTTCAGTGCCAGTTTTAACTGACCCTGGCTGCAGACAAATGCCGCTGCGCCGCCGGATGCTGAGCCAGCAACACACAGAACAGCACCAGTGCAATGGCAAAAGCCTGACTGATATTCATCAGTTCACCCATCACCAGAACACCGGCCAATACTGCCACCACCGGATTAATCAGCCCCATAAAGGCCAGCTTATCAACGGCAATCAGGGTAATAGCACGGAACCACAGGTAATAACCCAGTCCCATACCCACCGGTCCGAGCCAGACCAGCGCCAGCACGCCCTGAGTATCCAGTGCCGGAAACGGCCGTCCCCAGAGCAGCATCAGCAGCAATAACACAACACCGGCACTGAACAACTGCGCACTGGCCAGTACCAGCGGTTTGATACCGCGCCCCAGAACCGGCATCAGCAACACGCCCAGCGCCATGCAGAATGCCGCCGCCAAAGCCAGCGCCACTCCCGTCCAGTCAGGTTCAGCCGGAGCCTGCCAGACCAGCAGCCCAACCCCCGCCATCCCGCCCACCGCAGCCAGCAACTGCAAAGGGGCCGGCAGCCTGCCCTGCAACGCGCGCAACAGCAGTAACTGCAGCGGCATACTGGCCGTCAGTGTCGCTGCCATGCCGCCCGGTAAGCGCTGAATAGCACCAAACAACAACACCGTGAAGATGCCGATATTCAGCGCACTGAGCACCACAATGTTCAGCCAATGCCGGCGCCACACCGCCAGCGGCACCAGCCATACCATCATCACGCCGGGCACCACGATGCGCAGCGTCGCCAGCCAGAATGGATCAACTCCGGGGAGAAAAGCCTGCGTCACCGCGTAGGTTGTTCCCCACAACAAAGGAGCTGCCACGGCCATCAGCCATAGCGGCAAACCAACGGGTATATCTTTACTGCTCGCTGTCATTTCTGCCCACCATTTATCTTCATGTTAAGATATTTCAAGCAAAGATATCCCTAACGACGATCCCGGTCAAATATCTTTATGTTAAGATATTTCCCGGGCACACTGAACAGATTCCGTTTTACACAGGAAAAGCGACACCTTATGACTCAGGATCATGTGGATTTTATTGCTGACCAATGGCAGCAGGAGCGGCCAGACCTGGATATCTGGCCGATGCAGGCGGTGGGCCGGCTATCGCGTCTGGCAAACTATACCCGTCAGGAAATCAGCGAACTGCATAAGCAGCTGGGGCTCGCCAGTGGTGAGTTTGATGTGCTGGCCACCCTGCTGCGCAGCGGCCCGCCCTACCGCTTAACTCCGACGGTTCTGTTTAAATCGGCCATGCTGACCTCCGGTGCCATGACCAACCGTCTGAACCGGCTGGAACAACGCGGCCTGATTGAGCGCCTGCCCGATCCCGATGACCGCCGCAGCCTGCTGGTACAGCTGAGCGACAGTGGCCGCGAACTGATTAACCGTGCAGTTGAGCACCATCTGCAATTGCAGGCACGTCTGCTCAACGCATTGCAGCCTGAACAACAACGGCAACTGAACGATCTGCTGCGTCAGTTGCTGCTCAGTTTTGAGCATGCAGAGGAATAACGGCCAATAAAAAAGCCCACCCGTTCTCTGTTCTGACGGGCCAAGATTCCGGCAGAACAGAGAACGGGCGGGCTTACCCGCTTGCCGCTATCACGGCGAATTCATTGGCAACAGCGCCTTACTTTTCGACGAAGGCACGCTCAATCACATAATGCCCCGGCTTACCGCCACGCGCTTCTTCAAAGCCCATGTCATCGAGAATTCTGGTCAGGTCATCCAGCATCGCCGGGCTGCCGCACAGCATAAAGCGGTCGGTTTCCGGGTTCAGATCGGCCAGGCCGATATCACGGGTCAGCTTGCCACTGGTCAGCGCATCGGTCAGGCGGCCGTTATTACGGAACGGCTCGCGGGTCACCGTTGGGTAATAAATCAGTTTTTCGCGCACCACATCGCCAAAATATTCGTTGTTCGGCAGTTCGTGCTCAATACGCTGCTGATACGCCAGCTCGGATACCCAACGCACGCCGTGGGTCAGAATCACTTTGTCGTACTGCTCGTACACATCCAGATCTTTGATGATGCTCATAAAAGGCGCTAACCCCGTGCCGGTGCTCAGCAGATAGAGGTTTTTACCGGGCAGCAGGTTATCGGTAATCAGTGTGCCCACCGGCTTGGTACCCACCAGAATTTCATCGCCAACCTGCAGCTTTTGCAGGTGAGAGGTCAGCGGGCCGTCCTGCACTTTGATGGAGAAAAACTCCATCTCTTCTTCATAGTTAGCGCTGGCAATGCTGTAAGCACGCAGCAGTGGCTTATCTTCCACTTCCAGACCAATCATCGTGAAATGACCATTCTTGAAACGCAGCCCCTGATTACGGGTGGTGGTAAAGCTGAACAGGGTTTCATTCCAGTGATGCACACTGGTAACAGTTTCGCGGATCAGATTGCTCATAATGGCTGGTTCCTGGCGGCCAATTTAACTTGTCAGGCAGAGTAACCCACGGCAGACTATCGGCAAATCAAGTTATCTGAATAACTTTATTCGGTTTTACCGAATAACAACCCGATGCCGGCTCCGGCATCTCCGAGGCCGCCATGCGTTACACCCTGCGTCAGCTGCAAGTGTTTATTGCCATTGCCCACCACCAGAACCTGACCCGCGCCGCCGATGAACTGGCCATGTCGCAGAGTGCCGCCAGCAGCGCGTTAAAAGACTTTGAGCATCAGTTTGCCGTGCAGCTGTTTGACCGTGTCGGCAAGCGCCTGCAGCTGAACGAACAGGGCCGGCTGGTACGCCCACGGGCCGAAGCGCTGCTGGCTCAGGCACAGGATTTCGAACAGATACTGCTGCGCCATGCCGAAGCCGGGCCGCTGAATGTGGGTGCGACCCTGTCCATCGGTAATTATCTGGCGGTGGGTTTAATGGCGAAATATATGGCCGAACACCCGGATGCACCGGTGCGGCTGGATGTGGCCAACACCCGCCAGATTGCCGACAAAGTGCTGAACTACGAGCTGGACATCGGCCTGATTGAAGGCGAGCTGAATCATCCGGAACTGGAAATGATTCCCTGGCATAACGACGAACTGGCGGTGTTTTGCCACCCCGACGACGAGCTGGCGCACAAGCAACAACAGCAGGGCCATATCGATGACAGCGACTTACTCGCAGCCCGCTGGATTCTGCGCGAAAGCGGCTCCGGCACCCGGCAGGCCTTTGACCGCGCCCTGCACGGCCTGCTGCCCGACCTCAACATCACCCTTGAGCTACAGCACACCGAAGCCATTAAGCGTGCGGTGGAAGCGCGGCTCGGTATCGGCTGTCTGTCGCAGATTACCCTTACCGATGCTTTCCGCCGTGGCAGCCTGGTGCATTTAACAGCCCCGCAACGCGACTTCAGCCGCCAGCTGTACATGATTGTGCACCGCCAGAAATACCGCAGCGCCGGTATTCAGGCCTGGATTGAGCTGTGCCGTAACCATGCCCTCAATCCCTGAGGCACGTCGTTAACCAAGTAACGAACAGGAACCCATGAAACAACGCCAGATAAACTATCTCAACGGCTACAGCCCCGATCTGCAACGCCAGGCCGCCGAGTTACTGGAGGCCGGTAAACTCGGTCCGTTGCTGCAGAAAAAATATCCGCACAGTCACAGCCTGAATAACGAACGTGCGCTGTACGATTACACCATGGCGTTAAAAAACGACCACCTGCGCAGTTCTCCACCGCTGAGCAAAGTAATTTATGACGACAAAATTCACGTCATTAATCACGCCCTCGGACTGCACACCTTTGTCTCGCGGGTGCAGGGCAGCAAGCTGAAAGCCAAGCACGAAATCCGCGTGTCCACCCTGTTCCGTCAGGTGCCGGAGGCTTTTTTACGCATGATCCTGGTACACGAACTGGCGCACCTGCGCGAGAAAGAACACAACAAAGCCTTCTACAAACTGTGCTGCTATATGGAACCGGATTACCACCAGCTGGAATTCGACCTGCGCTTATACTTAAGCCACCGCGAACGTTTCGGCGATCTCTGGTAGCCCCATAAAAACGGCAACCGGCCAAAGCAAAAACAGGCAAAAGGACAAACCTATGAACGATCAGCAAGCGATGCAGGCCGCACTGGAAGAAGCACGTAAAGGACTGGCCGAAGGCGGCATTCCCATCGGCTCGGTTCTGGTTAAAGGCGGGCAGATTATCGGTCGCGGCCATAACCGCCGGGTACAACAGAACAGCGTGGTGTTACACGCCGAGATGGATTGTCTGGAAAACGCCGGACGCCTAACCGCCGCCGACTACCGTGAATGCACGCTCTACTCCACCCTGTCCCCCTGCGATATGTGCAGTGGCGCCGCGTTGCTGTATGGCATCCCGCGGGTGGTGATCGGCGAAAACGTTACCTTTATGGGCGCCGAGGCCCATATGCGCGAGCGCGGTGTCAGCCTGACCGTACTCCACGATGCAGAATGCATTGAACTGATGCGCGGCTTTATTGCAGATCAGCCAACATTATGGAACGAAGATATCGGCGTCTGAGTGCAGCGGCTTGTCAGCCCTGATACCAGACCCAGATCAGCCGTAACGCCAACAGCGTCAGCACCCAACGGAACAAGGTGCGGAACAAGGCTTCCGGAATCCTGCCCATCAGTTTCAGACCGGCACGGGTACCCAGATAACCGGCCAGCACCATCAGCAGCAGTAATGGCAGCCACTGGCTGAAGGCGAAACCGGCAAAGCCAAATACCACGACTTTTAATAGATGCTGCACGCTCATGCTGGTCGAAAAATTGGCCGTGTACTGCCAGCGGTCACCATCGCTGCGTCCCAGCCAGGCCGACACCAAAGGCCCCGTGGCTCCGACCAGCATGGTCGCCAGCGTCGTCAGCCAGCCTCCTGCAAACAACCCCAGAGGATGCTCCCCCAGCCCAACCGGCGGCACTTTGCCCCAACTCAGCCAGAGAATAAACAGACCGATAAACAGCGGAATAACACCAGGGTCCAGGCGCCCGCTCAACCAGTGCAAAGCCAGTACGGATAACACCACGGCCAGTAAAGCGCCGGCTAAAAACCAACCGACCTTAGGCCATTGAGTATGCCGCCGGGCCAGCCAGGCGCGGGAACCGTTAGAGCCCAGCTGCACCATGCCATGCAGCGGAATCAGTGCCAGCGGCGGCACAATACCGGCCATTACCGTAATCAGAAATGCCCCGCCGCCAACACCCAGTGCCGCTGTCAGCAACGAACCGAGAAAGCTGCACAGCAATAAGGTCAGCAACGCCGGTACCGACAACCCGGCAAAGAGTACAGTCAGCAGGCTGCCATCCTCCCCTGCCGGCATTCAGCTCAGCCCCGGCGGCGCACGGAAATCCATACCCGCCTGTTCCAGCAGCCGGGCAAACTCAATGGTCGTTCGGTCATCGTAGCGGCGCCCCAGAATCTGAATGCCAACCGGCAGGCCGGTGGCGGTCTGCCCGACCGGTGCGCTGGTCGCAGGCAGCCCCATCAGGGTGGCCGGAGCAATCCACATAAACATATCGGAGTAGTTACGCTGCCCGCCATTCACATCCAGTTTGCGCACCTGAATCGGGACATCCTGCAAATGACGGAAGGCCGCCGTCATCGCCACCGGCGTCAGCACTACGTCGTATTGGTCAAACAGCTTGCTGAACGACTCGGTCAGGCGATGACGCTCTTCGCTGCGCTTTACCCAGTCAGCATGGCTCTGCCCCATGCCCAGCAAAAATTCATCACCGTATGCCCCGCTTTTCAGCCAGCGGCCAAAGCGTTTGGCCATGCCGCCCATCAGACGCATCATACGCCGCTGTCCGGGCTTCATGCCGGAGCCCAGCACCGAGCCCAGCAGGCTCATATACACCGGAAAGAAGCGGCTCAGTGAGACTCCTTCAGGAGCGCCGTTCGTCACTTTCGCGCCCGCTTGCTGCAGCTGCTGGTACAGGCCGTCATACACCGGCTTCAGGGTTTCATCCAGCGGACAGAGCGGATCATCCAGCCACAGCAACACGCGGAAATCCTGCAGTTGCTTAGCCCGTGGCGCCGGCAGATTGAGTGACCAATGTTCCGACATCAGCGGCCCGGGAGCAGCCACCACCTGCAGTGCCAGATCCAGATCTTCGGCACTGCGCGCCAGCGGACCGGGAACCGCCAGATCCGGTTCACTCAGCATGCCCGGCGGCCCAGGAATATGGCCACGGCTGGAAACAATGCCGTAGGTAACTTTATGGCCGAACACACCACAGAAATGCGCCGGTGTACGGATCGAGCCACCAATATCCGAGCCCAGCTCCAGTGCGGTAAAGCCCGCGGCCAGCGCTGCTGCGGCACCGCCGGACGAGCCACCTGGCGTACGGCTTTCATCCCAGGGGTTATTGGTCGAGCCGTACACCTTGTTGTAACTCTGAATATCGCCGGCATAGAGCGGCACATTGGTTTTACCGAAAATAATGGCGCCGGCATCCAGCAGGCGCTGCACCGCAAAGGCATTACTGTCCGGCCGATGTCCGGCCAGTGCCGGTGCGCCGGCCACACAGGGCATGCCCTGCACTTCGAAGGTATCTTTGATGGTGATCGGCAGACCGTGCAGTGGTCCCCAGGACACACCTTCACGGCGCGCATTATCAGCCTCATCGGCACGGCGAAAAGCGGCGTCAAAAGCGGTGGCGACCACCGCATTAAGCTGCGGGTTATAGCGTTCGATCCGCTGGCGGTAATATTCGAGCAGATCGCGGCTGCTCAGTTGTCCGGCGGCCATTGCCGCCAGTAAGCGGGTCGCACTCTGATAAGCCCATTCAGTTGGCATGCTGTCGTCCTTATTATTATGTGGATTCCGATTCCGGCAACAGAGCGGCAGCCGGGATGACTAGCGCTATCGTGCCCGTGTCAGCAAACGCTGGCGGGCATATTCATACTCACGTGGTGTCACAATAAACATCTCGGCGCGCTCGTTAATCTCGGCATATTCCTTATTCAGCCGGCGCAGTTCCACAGCCAGTTGCTGCAGATTCATCAGTTCATCATCGTACAGTGCCAGCAGACGCTCACACTCACGCGCCAGCTCCAGATAATCGTTACCAACTTCACGATGACCGGCGCAGTTTTTCTTAAAATCAAAAAAAGTCTGCACACCGCCCAGAGCAGCCGCCAGTAATGCCAGACCGGCACTGAGCCATTTGCCCCAGTCCGGTAACTCGGCCTGTAACAGAGCAAAAAATACCGACCCCAGAATCAGATTAATAATCACCACCGGGACACCACAGAGAATGTGCAGGTTACGGCGCTTCAGCGATGCGTAAAAGTGGCTGTTCTTACCCAGCTGGGCGTTAAGGCGCAAACTGTCAATCAACTTCAAGGTTGACGGGATTTCAGCCACCGGGCTGGCGTCCGGATATAAAGTCTGGGGAGATGAATTGGTCATACCAGGCATCCTGCGTGGACATCAGAACAAAGAATCTGAGCAATAAATTGCAACAATAAGGCCGGACTATAACAGCGCGCAGAGCCGCTCCCAAGCCGGGCCCGTTAAATTAGTGTGAACCGTTCCAGAGCTTGATGAGTAAAATCTTTTCAAGCCCCGGACACAGGACTATTCTGTATACAATGCTTATACAAAAGAGGCCAAGGACTTGGTTAAGCAATCTTACAAAGTAACATCCCCCTTCCGACAGATCAGTGCCAGCCGCCGTATCATGCTTTGGCTGGCCCTGTATTTACTGTCTCCGCAGCTGCTTGCCTCAGCACAGCCGGAAGCTCAGGTTAAAGTCGGGATCTATCCATATCCTCCCTATGTTGAACAGAATGAGCAGGGAGAATATGAGGGCATCGCCATCAGCCTTATTCAGCTGCTTAACGAGCACCAGAGTCATTATCAGTTTGTACCTGTACCCATCTCGCCCAAGCGCCGTTATCAGGCCTTTACCATGGGCGATTATGACGTCATCTTTTTTGAGAACCCGGCCTGGGGCTGGCAGGGTATTCCCATAGAAATTTCCCGCCCCTATCAGACTGACGGTGAAGTCTATGTGGCACTGGCCGAACAAGGCCGCGACCAGCAATATTTTGCCGACCTCTCAGATAAGCGCATGATCGGCATTCTCGGTTTTCATTACGGCTTCGCCGCCTTTAATGCCGACGAACAGTTTCTGCGGCAGAATTTTCAGATGATTTTGTCCTGGACCAACGAAAAAAATCTGTCATTGCTGCGTGAGCGGCATGGCGATATTGCAGTCATGAGCAAAGCATTTCTGCATCGCTTTTTTAAAGATAACCCCGGCGCGCGTGAAGAATTTCTGGTATCGGATCGTTATGACCAGCGCTATCAGCACTCCGCTCTGATCCGTCCTGGTTTTATGCCCGGCGCAAAAGAAATCAACCAACTGATGGATGAACTGAAAAGCAACGGTAAGCTGCTGGAATTATTCCGCCCTTATGGTATCCGCGAGTGTTCTGAAATCAGTCTCGATGCACAACCCGGACAAATGCAGGACGTCTGCCTGGAATAATTTTCTGGCAGATCAGCCTGCTGGTGCAGCAATTTACTGAGACTGACTTCCGTCTGAAAACACCAGCAAGCCGATGGCTCTGTTTGTGCTGCAACCGCACACTGGTTAAGCCCGCCGCAGAGCGGACAACGCTGCTCATCTGCACCCTCTGAACAGTTTTCCGCCTGCTGAACGCTGGTATGATTGTCCCCTGAAGACGACATAAAACCTCTGTAAGCCAATACCTCATCGCCGTATCATAGTCCTTTGCATGCTCAGGTTGAATCTATGCCGCCCTCGCCACAGCGTTCCTCACGCTGGTCCATCATAAAACAGGAAATACGTGCCCTGCTGCACCTTAATCCGACCAACCGTCCGTGGCATTTACCCTTGCTGGTCGCGTGTTGTTCGGCACTGCCTGCATTAGCGGGTGTACTGTATGGCGATATAAAATCCGGCATTCTCGGCTGTGTTGGTGCGCTGGTGATTCTGTATCTGCCCGCCGCCGGATTGCGTCGCCGCCTGCTGACACTGCTGGCCTGCAGCCTTGGTTTTCAGCTCAGTTTTTTACTCGCCAGCATCAGCTCAGGTCCTCTGAGTGCTGCCCTGATGCTGCTGTTGATAACCATGGCCAGTACCTTTCTGACACGCTGGCTAAGCATGCCACCACCAGGAAGTTTCTTTTTTATTCTGGTTGCCGCGCTGGCAAGCGTTCTGCCTCATGAAACGGAACAGATTTCACATAGACTGTTGCTGGTTGGCCTCGGCAGCGCGGGAGCCTGTATTCTTGCCCTGCTGTACAGTCTGCTGTTACCAGCAGAAACAACACCACCAGTCAGCGCCGTTGCTCCGGCACGCCGGATACTGGCCGAAGCCACGGTTATCGCCGTCTTTGTTGCAGCGTCATCGTTATTAGCCAACGCGCTACAGCTGCATAATCCGTACTGGGTACCTATTTCCTGCGCCGCGATTATTCAGGGCGCCAACTTTCGTTTGGTATGGCAACGGAAAATACACCGCGTCGTCGGCACCGCACTGGGATTGGGCATCGCATGGCTGATTTTTGCCTTGCAGCCCAACGGCTGGATGCTGGTGCTGATTATTGGTTTGCTGAGTTTTTCGATTGAAGTTCTGGTGGTGCGTAATTACGGCATTGCTATGCTCTTTATTACGCCATTAACACTGCTTTTTGCCGAAGTAACGGCGCTGCAAAGTCCGCTGGATACCCTTATGCTGGCGCGTTTCAGCGATATTTTACTGGGCAGTCTGATTGGTCTTATTGGTGGCTGGCTGATTCACCACCCACGTTATCTGGGTCGTATCAGCAAACAGCATAATCCGGATTGATGATCCTTTTTCACCGCCATTTCCGGTTGAACTAAGTACATTTCTTCCGGAGGGTGAAAATACACATTCGCCGTGCAGCCGCTCAGCCATCCCAGCATGACCGCCAGAAATATCCGCCGCTGAAAATTATAAATAGCTGGTTGAGAAAAATACGTCCGTAACTGTGCTATTCCGTTGAAAAATACCAGCATCGTTATCCCTAACAAGCAGTCATTTCATGATATGCAGGCCATCATCAATAAGGCGCTACGCTAAAAATAAACTTATCAGTCTGACCATCAGCAAACAAGGGATTTATTGCGACATAAAATCGCCAGCAGCATGCAGAAGTGTTCTGGAAACAGCTTCAAAAAGCCCATAAAAAAACCCGCCGTAGCGGGTTCTTTTTTTGCGAAAAACAACAGCGCCGGAATTAATCCAGGAAGCTGCGGCCTTTTTTCGCAGCCGTGCGCAGACGCAGAGCATTCAGCTTAATAAAGCCGGCCGCATCTTTCTGGTCGTAAGCACCGGCATCGTCTTCGAAAGTGGCGATTTTTTCATCGAACAGAGTGTCTTCTGAACGACGGCCAACCACAATCACGTTGCCTTTATACAGTTTTACGCGCACATCGCCGTTAACAACTTTCTGGGTTTCGTCGATAGCCGCCTGCAGCATTTTACGCTCAGGGCTCCACCAGTAACCGTTGTAGATCAGCTTGGCGTAACGTGGCATCAGTTCGTCTTTCAGGTGCGCGGCTTCACGATCCAGAGTGATGGATTCGATCGCACGGTGTGCTTTCAGCAGTACAGTACCGGCCGGAGTTTCGTAGCAACCACGGGCTTTCATGCCCACGTAACGGTTTTCTACGATATCCACACGACCAACACCGTGAGCACCAGCCAGCTTGTTCAGCTCTTCCATAATGGTGGCCGGAGATTTTTCCACGCCATCGATGGCAACCGGGTCACCGTTTTTGAAGCTGATGGTGAGGTAAGCCGCTTCGTCCGGAGCATTTTCCGGAGACACAGACCACAGCCACATATCTTCTTCCGGCTCATTCCATGGGTCTTCCAGAATGTCACCTTCGTAAGAGATGTGCAGCAGGTTAGCATCCATAGAATACGGAGATTTCTTACCGGCTTTTTTCTCAACTTTAATGTCGTGCTTGTCGCAGTACGCCATCAGGGTTTCACGGGAAGTCAGATCCCATTCACGCCATGGAGCAATCACTTTTACGCCTGGTTTCAGGGCGTAGGCACCCAGTTCGAAACGCACCTGGTCGTTGCCTTTACCGGTTGCACCGTGGGCAATGGCATCAGCGCCGGTGGCGTTGGCAATTTCGATCAGACGCTTGGCGATCAGCGGACGGGCAATCGAGGTGCCCAGCAGGTATTCGCCTTCGTAAATGGTGTTGGCGCGGAACATCGGGAATACGAAGTCACGGGCAAACTCTTCACGCAGGTCGTCGATGAAGATTTCTTTGATACCCAGAGCTTCAGCCTTGGCGCGTGCCGGTTCAACTTCTTCGCCCTGGCCCAGGTCAGCAGTAAAGGTTACGACTTCACATTTGTATTCTTCTTGCAGCCATTTGGCGATCACGGACGTATCCAGACCACCGGAATAGGCCAGCACCACTTTCTTGATGTCTGACATGGGTATTCTCCAGGATGATGATTAGCCGCACAGGGGGCAAACAGCCCGTACCGGCGGATAGCAATAATGAAAGGGGCGGTATTGTACTGATTGTGCACGGGATAGCCAACAGGCGTACCCAAAGGACAAAGAAAGAGCAGTAAAGAAAGAGGACTAAAAAGAGCAATAAAGAAAGCGCGGCGGGTATCAGTCGCCGCTGGCGGTAGTCTGGGTGCGGACCTTCGGTTTAAATAGCAGATTATCCGGTATCGGCATATCTTCCCGCTGTTCAATGCGGATGGTCACACGGCGGTTTTCGGCACGTCCGGCCGCGGTTTTGTTGCTGGCCACCGGATAACGGTCACCATGAAAACGGGTGGTCACCATTTCCGCATCAATACCCTGCTTTATAAAGTAACGTTCCACATCCTCAACCCGCGCCTTGGACGTCTGGCGGTTATCGTAACGGCGGCCAACGTTGTCAGAATGACCGTCCAGATACACGGCAAAAATGCGCGGATCATGCTTTATGTAAAAAATAATGCGGTCGAGAATTTTCATATCGGGGGCATCGATCTGCTCTTCACCACTGGCAAACAGCACCTTCGAGCGCGCCACCTGCCGGTAATTAACCGGTAACAGCTGTTTTACGCACTCCAGATAATCCAGATAAAACTGCGGGAACGACACCGCCGACAGATGCACTTTTACAAAGCGGTTCTGATCGTAATAGGTTTTGTGGCTGATGGCAGGCCATTTGCCTTCCAGCAAGGCATGCAGAAACTGATTGGTGCGGGTGGCGTCCAGACTCAGATTCGGCGTGTCTTTTACAATCCGCGCCACACCCAGATCTTCGCTTTTTACTCCCGGCTGCCAGGGCGGCGGCAGAATACTGACCCGTGCCTGGCTGTACGACATCAGGTTCTTCAGGGTTTCGAGCTGAAAAGTAACGTCCTCGCCGGCCTCGTGATAGAACACCGCGCGGCCATACCCGGCCAGCGTCTGCTCAAAACGGCACTCAAATACCGAACCACTGACCGACCAGTCGGTAGTTTCAATGTCACCGCCGTAGTCCAGCGCCGCATCCGCCTGGCAGAAAGCGCTGAGCAACATGCAGCTTAAGGCAATTAGTTTGTGCATAGACATCCGGTTGAGGCTGTTAAATTCGGGGCTGTTCCTGAGTTATCGGCCAATTCCGAGAAAAATTAAGCGGTTAAAGGCTGCTTTCGGTACAATGCCCCATCAATTTTAGCTGAAGGTTGAAGAGCATGACTGACCGTTTGACCATTACCCGCCCCGACGACTGGCACCTGCACGTACGCGATGGCGCCGTGCTGCAACATACCGTGCCTGCCACCGCCCGGGTGATGGGCCGCGCCATCATCATGCCAAACCTGCAGCCACCGGTGATGAATGCCGAACAGGCACTGGAATACCGCGACCGCATCCTGTCACGCGTACCGCAGGGTCTGACATTTAACCCTCTTATGGTGCTGTACTTAACCGACAATACCACCCCGGAAATGATTGCTGAAGCCAAGGCAGCCGGTAACATTGTAGCCGTTAAGCTGTATCCGGCCGGAGCGACCACTAACTCCGCTTCCGGTGTTACCGATCTCGGCAAGCTCGATGATATCGCCGCTGCGCTGGCTGAAAACGGCATGCCGCTGCTGGTGCACGGTGAAGTCACCCAGAACCACATCGACATCTTTGACCGCGAAAAAGAATTCCTCGACACCATTCTGGCACCGCTGGTCAGCCGTCATCCGACCTTAAAAGTGGTGGTTGAACACATCACCACCAAAGACGCCGCCGAATTCGTACAGAGCCAGGGCAGCAACGTTGCCGCCACCATCACCGTGCAGCATCTGGCCTACAACCGTAACCATATGCTGGTTGGCGGAATTAAGCCGCACTTCTACTGCCTGCCGATTCTGAAGCGTAATATCCACCAGCAGGCGCTGCAGGATGTGGTCGCCAGCGGCAACAGCAAATTCTTCCTCGGCACCGACAGTGCGCCACACGCCAAAGGCGCCAAAGAAAACGCCTGTGGTTGTGCCGGCTGTTTTACCGCCTACGCCGCCATTGAGCTGTATGCCGAAATCTTCGAAGACCTCGGCGCGCTGGATAAACTGGAAGGCTTTGCCAGCCATTACGGCCCGGACTTCTACGGTCTGGCGCGTAACAGCGACGAAATTACCCTGATCAAACAAGACTGGCAGGCGCCGGTCGAGCTGCCATTCGGCAGTGATGTTATTGTGCCGCTGCGTGCCGGCGAAACCCTGCGCTGGAAACTGGAGTACTGAGGGTGAGTGAAGAGAAACAGGAAAAAACCATGATGGCACAGCGCTTCCGCGGATTTTTACCCGTGGTTGTCGATGTTGAAACCGGCGGCTTCGATGCCGAAACCGACGCCCTGCTGGAAATCGCCATGGTCACACTACGCATGGATGAGGATGGCTATCTGCATCCGAATGAAACCCTGAGCGCCAATATTCATCCCTTTGATGGTGCCAACCTGCAGCAGGAAGCCCTCGATTTTACCGGCATTGATCCGTTCGACCCCGAACGCGATGCCGAATTTGAGATCGACGCCCTGACCGCCATGTTCCAGACCGTGCGCCGCGAGATCAAAGCCAACGGCTGTAACCGCGCCGTTCTGGTCGGCCATAACGCCCACTTCGATCATGGCTTCCTGCGTGCCGCCGTCGCCCGCAACGATATCAAGCGCGATCCGTTCCACCCGTTTTCGTCCTTCGATACCGCCTCCATTGCCGCACTGGCCCTCGGTCATACCGTGCTGGCCAAGTCGTGCAAAATGGCCGGCATCGATTTTGACAACAGCGCTGCGCACAGTGCCGCTTACGACACCTACAAAACCGCCGAACTGTTCTGCTTTATCATCAATCGCTACAAAGATCTGGGCGGCTGGCCATTGGCTGGCGCCGACCTGAGTGACGACAACGACTGACCACACGAAGACCCTTTATGGATTACCGTTTTTTCTACAATGAACGCCAGCTGCCCTGCGCACGCCTGTCGATGGACCACGAAGCCTTTGGCCTCTGGCTCACCGACGAACTGGGTGCCGATACCGAGCAGCTGAGCCGTCTGTTGCAGGCCATTACCAGCCTGGAACAGGGCCAACAGACTGACTTTCAGTGGCAGGGGCGCGATTTCTTACTGCGTCTGACCCGTGACGACGCCGAGGTGATTGCCCTGGTACTGCTGCAGGATCATTCACTGGAGGAGCTGGAAGGCGAAGATCTGGAGTTTTACGACGCCGAATCCTTTGCTGCCTGTGGCCTCGACGACTTTAAAGAACTGCTCAGCGAATGGCAGGAGTTCCTGCTCGACTGAGCGTTATCGGCCTGCCCCATCCGGGGCAGGTGTTTTATCTGCGGCTGTCGCTGTTGTGTTTACCTGACCCGGCACATTACCAACCGCGTAACAGATTTCAGCCCCCTACCGACAAACCAGCCTGACTCACCAACCTGACTCCCTCAACCTGCTGCCCTCAATCTCCTTCGACGGCTTAACGATAGCCAGTAATCCTTGCTTTTAAAAAGTTCGATAGCTTTTGACTAAGGAACGTATTGCCACAACTAATTCGGCAAGCGTGCGCTTCTCCCCTAGTCTGTATCTGTACAGTCACTACCGGCACAGACTTCCACAACCTTCCACAATGGGAGCGCCGGCCAACCGGTCAATCAAGGAGATACTTATGAGTAACAGTAATCAGGGAAAGCCAGCAGGCACCTGCCCGGTCATGCATGGTGGTAACACCACGTCCGGCAACGACAATATGGCCTGGTGGCCCAACGCACTGAATCTGGACATCCTCCATCAGCACGACAGCAAGACCAATCCTCTGGGCGACGATTTCAACTACGCCGAAGAATTCAAAAAGCTCGATCTCGAAGCACTGAAAAGCGACCTGAAAGCCCTGATGACCGACAGCCAGGACTGGTGGCCAGCCGACTGGGGTCATTACGGCGGTCTGATGATCCGCATGGCCTGGCACAGCGCCGGTTCTTACCGTACAACCGATGGCCGTGGTGGTTCCAACACCGGTAACCAGCGTTTTGCACCGCTGAACAGCTGGCCGGATAACGGCAACCTCGACAAGGCCCGTCGCCTGTTATGGCCACTGAAAAAGAAATACGGCAACAAGATTTCCTGGGCCGACCTGATGATTCTTGCCGGTAATATGGCCTATGAATCCATGGGCTTTAAAACCTTCGGTTTTGCCGGTGGTCGTGAAGATATCTGGCATCCGGAAAAAGACACCTACTGGGGTTCAGAAAAAGAATGGCTGGCGCCAAGCGGCAGCGAAGGAACAAGGTACAGCGGTCAGCGCGATTTAGAGAACCCATTAGCCGCCGTGATGATGGGCCTGATCTACGTGAACCCGGAAGGCGTGGACGGTAACCCCGACCCGCTGAAAACCGCTCAGGATATGCGCGTTACCTTCGAGCGTATGGCCATGAACGATGAAGAAACCGTTGCCTTAACCGCCGGTGGCCACACCGTGGGTAAAGCACACGGCAATGGCGATGCCGCCAACCTTGGGCCTGCCCCGGAAGGCGCCGACGTTGACGAACAGGGCCTCGGCTGGAACAACCACAAAAGCCGCGGCATTGGCCGCGACACCGTCACCAGCGGTATCGAAGGTGCCTGGACCAGCAAGCCAACACAATGGGATAACGGCTACTTCGACCTGCTGTTTAAATACGACTGGGAACTGACCAAAAGCCCGGCCGGTGCGCACCAGTATCAGCCGGTAAACATCGCCGAAGAAGATATGCCCGTGGATGTCGAAGATCCGTCTATCCGCCGCATGCCGATGATGACTGACGCCGATATGGCGCTGAAGGTCGACCCGGAATACCGCAAAATAGCCGAGCGTTTCCGTAACGATCAGGCCTACTTCGAAGACGTGTTTGCCCGCGCCTGGTTCAAACTGACCCACCGCGATTTAGGCCCGAAAAGCCGTTACCTCGGTGCCGACGTACCGGCCGAAGACCTGATCTGGCAAGACCCGGTTCCGGCGGTGAACTACACCCTGAGCGATGCCGAAGTGGCCGACATTAAAGCCAGGATTCTGGCCTCTGGTCTGAGCGTATCCGAGCTGGTTGCCAGCGCCTGGGACAGCGCCCGCACCTTCCGTGGTTCCGATTACCGTGGTGGTGCCAACGGTGGCCGCATCCGCCTGGCGCCGCAAAAAGACTGGGAAGGCAACGAACCTGCGCGCCTGCAGAAAGTACTCAAAGTGCTGGAAGGCATTCAGGCCGGTTTAAGCAAACCCGTCAGCATGGCCGACCTGATTGTACTGGGCGGCAGCGCCGCGGTTGAAAAAGCCGCCAAAGACGGTGGCGTGGATATCGTTGTGCCGTTCGCACCGGGCCGTGGTGATGCCACCGACGAGATGACCGACGCAGCATCCTTCGAACCGCTGGAACCGATCCACGATGGTTTCCGCAACTGGGTGAAAAAAGACTACACGGTTATGCCGGAAGAACTGCTGCTCGACCGCGCGCAACTGATGGGGCTTACCGCCGTAGAAATGACCGCACTGGTCGGCGGTATGCGCGTACTCGGCACCAACCACGGTGGCAGCAAACACGGTGTGTTCACCAATAAAGAAGGCGTATTAAGCAACGACTTCTTTGTGAACCTCACCGACATGGCCTACAGCTGGAAGCCAACGGGTAAAAACTCCTACAACATCGTTGAGCGTAAAAGCGGCGATGTAAAATGGACAGCAACCCGTGTCGACCTGGTGTTTGGTTCTAACTCCATCCTGCGCTCCTACGCCGAGGTGTACGCTCAGGACGATAACAAAGAGAAGTTTGTAAAAGACTTTGTTAAAGCCTGGGTGAAGGTTATGAATGCAGATCGTTATGATCTGAAATAATGATCGCAGCCTCTGCTGGCGGCTTCTGACTGAAGTCAGGTGGTGTTGAAACCAGATTCAGTCAGCTGCTGGCAATAATAAAAAAACTCTGGGTTATGCCCGGAGTTTTTTTATGGCTGTTTATTTTGATGGAGAGTACGGCGGCTGTAGAGTCGACGGCTGTGGGAGCTACTTTCAGTCGCAATATCCGGTTTGTTTGTGGCCGCTGCGCGGGCTGGCTTTTTTAGTCTCTTTGAGGCCTTTGCGGGGCTGCCTGACCGCCATGGATGGCGGAAATGCCGATTGTGCAGGAGCACACAATCGGCCCTGCACCCAATCCGTGGAACTTATCCCCGGCCACGTGCGCATAAAACCATGATGCAAAGCCGCATATCAGTTCAGGAACAGTACTGTAGGAGCGGATCTTATCCGCGACGGAAGCTGCCATGCGTTCACATTGATATGTAGGGTGGGCACTGCCCACCAGATCACAGCTTTCATTATCAAGAAGAGCCAAAGCAATACCTGTCGTCATTTGCCACTTGTAACCATTTTTATCAATTATTGAACCCGCCCCCGAATTTCAGTACTCTCGACCCTCTGCAGGGATGCCGCCATATCGTACGAACTCACCGTCCGGACACTCGCCCTCCCCCGCTTACAATCCCGAATGATAAAGCCACGCGACTCCTGCCCTGCGTATATAAGGACGGGCGGCAGCGTGTCTGGAATACAAGCAGACCAGAACGATTTTCACTGCCGGAAAAGTACTGAAAATCACCGAAGAAAAATAATGTACAAACAACCAGTATATTTTACTGTTTGCGCAATCTGATGCGCGTTTACGCTCCGGCAGCAAAACGCGCATGCGCGGATTGACACCTTCGGCCCAGAAAGAAGGCAAGAAAATCAATCATTTAGGATTCTGCGACAAATGATAACGCGCAAAATGTAAAGAGCGGTTCAGGGTAAAAGCGTGCCTGCGCGTTTATATTCTGACAAGAAAGAAAATAACGATGATTTTTACAGCCTGGACAATGGGTTAGGCTGAGAATCTGAATAAGGGCTTAGGTGTGTTAATGAGCATGCCTACTAAGAAACTGTTATACACTATCAACAATCGAGAAAGTAGAATGTATAAAGTAAATCCAATTGTTATTTGCACTGAATGCGGGAAACTTGGAAGCACAAGAAATGAACGCGCTTTTACTGGATTCCTGAAATGCAATTGCAAAGAATGTAGCAAACAATTTCTTTATCCACTGAGTGGTTTGTACCTGGTAATATATACTGCTTTATCTATAAATATAACGACTACAGTTTTGTTTTTTCTATACGACTATTTCAATGGCGAAAGTAAAATAGGCTTCCTTCTATTCGCAATGCCTGTTCCTTTACTAATATTGTTTTTTAGTGCATCTATGTTGGTAAAAAACATGAAAATTAATAACGCAATTAAAGCTACAAAAAATGCATAACAAATGGCTGCAAAGGACGGCAATTCCGTTCCAACAAATGTGGTGCGCTGCGCGCACTTTACCACATTTGGCTCCACTCCATTACCGCCTTTGAGCCAGGCGTTATGTTTCTGAGGAATTATGAAGCTGCCAGAACGGTTAAGAAGCCTCTCAATATTGGATGCTGAAATAACACTACCTTATCCAGAAGTTCTGGAAGCGATAGAGATACTCAGATTGGAAAATATCGGGCTTCTCGGCTGGGAGCTTATCTTGAAAGGAAAAGATGGTCGAATATCACACCCAACGACAGTCGTTGGATATTCAACGTCTTTTGAAGATGATGAGTCGTACGATGATTTTGTAGAACGGTCTACTTGGAATTCTAAGACCACTATTGAAAACTTCTATAAGAATGAAGCTGAGAACCACTCAAATATTGAGCTTTATTTTTGTATAACTGAAAACGAAACATAACAAAAGGCTGAAGGTACTGGACGGCGCGGAGCGCCGCCCCTTAGCCTAGGCGTTAACTATACGGAGCTAATAGCTTCAACCCAGCATCCAAAAAGAAGAATTTATGTCAAATTTAAAGTTTGTAACTCTATTTCCTTTTTTCGGGGTACCAGTCAGAATGCATTGGAGCTTAAGTCTTATCTTGGTGCTGGGCCTTTTAGGCTCCACGAGAGATATTTCCATTCTTGTTGGCGCGGCATCGTTTTGGGGTATCTTGGTTGTACATGAGTTTGGTCATATGTTTGTCGCTCAAAGGCTTGGCCTAGATGTATACTCAATTGACTTATACCCATTCCACGGGTTGTGTCATTTTGAACTGTCATCCGACAACTACCCAAATTACTTGGTGAGCTGGGGAGGCATCGCAGCACAGAGCTTACTGTTTATTCCTGCATTGCTAATTCTAACCTTCTTCCACAAGGGCATGCCCTGGTATCTTGTAACTCCGCTATTGTTCTTTGGTCCCATAAGTGCTTGTATAGCTCTAATTAACTTAGCTCCAGCAAGAGGCTTAGACGGAGGAATCTGCTGGAAGGCTCTACCAATATTTTTCAAACGCAGAAGGGGCAAGAGCAAGAAGAAAGGAAAGTTAAAATCGGTGAAATAGTTAACAAAGCGATGCAATAAAAGGAACTTAACATGTACTTTATTTACCTCTCAGCCAACTTCTGGATTTTTAGTATGTTGGCATTGATTCCGTATATCGGTATTACTATTTTCACGGGGCCAATAGAATCGAATAATCTTTTCATGCAAATTACTGGTTTTTGTTTTCTGGGGATATTTGGTTGGCTCTCACATGCTTCGGCAATTCATCAGTGTGAAGAAGATATTGATATTATCCAGGGTATAAAAATGGGCTTTCAAGACTCTATAATGTATATCAAACTTTTTCTAAACCTGGGTTGAAATTGCACAACAAAGCCAGCCAATTCGCCAGCAAGCTGGCTGGACTCGTTTCACTCACCATTGCTGGCAGGCGTTATGTGAGCAAGAGGTAGTCATGTCCATACATCAATTTGATATTTTTGCAGACTATTTTCAGCTTTATCTCATGGACGATGGAGCCGATGATGATACGTCTCAAATATGGACTGATGAAGCGCTGGATCTAAAATTGGCAGTAGCCAAGAATACAGTTGCTGTCGGCACTTATCGAAATGTTGACGTTAAATTTGAACTGGAAGTATTAGAAAGTGAGCCTCAAGTCGATTTGAATGAATGGGATCATGCTTCTTTGGGTTTCGTCAGCTTTCCTTCAGGTAGATTCGCCGTTTTTGGTTGTACTGATTACTTGCCGGAGGCAAAGCGTATAGAGTTACCCAAAGGCAATTATGCGTTGTTGTCTTTGGCAAAGGGGCTCGACTCAATTACGGTGGAGTGGGAACCAGCTGATGATTTATACAAGGTAATATTGTGGCCGTCCGATTCAAAAGATTGTAAGTCACTTAAGTGCTATGAAATCACATAACAAACGGCTACACCGGAAATTTATCCGGTGCAGCCGGGCGTTATGTTTCTTGATGGATCTGGGTGAGAAAATGAATAAAGTAACATTAGTCATTCTTATTATTCTGCTACAAGCTTGTCAGAATGAGGGGAAACAGAATAGCGAGAACATGGAGAAGGAAATAAGGGCCACGATAAATTTCACTGAGCTTCCCAGCTCATTCACGTACAACCTAGATGGGGCTCCAAACGGTGGAGCGGAATATCAATGGGAAATACTGTTTGATATAAATAACGATGGTGCTATAAGTGAAGGTGATATATCTTTTCGAATTGACCTAACTGCATCGGATAATACTGGACAAACTACTATAAGTCGAGACAACTTGACCGCATATATATGGGTGTATGGGGACGGCGTTTCTTACGTGTCAGTCCGAGACGTAGAGATTGAGTATTTATCTACAGACACATCTTTTACGTTTATTGCGAATTCAGGGAAGCATGAAGGTATATCTTCTATTAGTAATGGAACTCAAATGTATGTAAATACAATATATCGTGATCGGGATAGTGGTGTTTACTATTATGACTATTACCCGGAGAGAGAGGTATATTCAGAGGGTATTGATACTAGCTACATTGAAGATGGTATTAAAGACTTCGAAAATAACCTGGGTCCAGTTAATGATAAAAACTACCCATTCATTGATATAGAAAGGATTTCTGTTGTAGTAAACGAAACATAACAATAGCGATTGAGAGGGACTTGCTTTCCGCGGTGTTCGTTTGTGCTTTACGCTAAGCTAGCACAAGCCTCACCCGCTACGGCAAGCCCCTCACCACTAGCGTTAACACACATGGGTATTTCCGGTATTCGCTCAAAAGAAGTTAAACTCCTTACAGCACTGATGATGTGTTCCTCATCTGTACACGCAACGAGTCAGTGTCCGCCAGAATTCGGCCAGAAAGATCCGCTTATCGATACGCTTGGCTGGTTTATTGTTGCCGCAGGTATCATCGTTGGCGCACTGCTTTTCACTTACATCATCCGACGCTCACGCAGCACAGGCTGGCTCTCGCGCACTATCGTTATCATCGCCGGATTTTCTGGAATGATACTTGTGTGGGTCGGCGGATTTGCCCTGGCGTTTGTAAATTTTTTCTTTAAATGCTAAGACCAAATTCTGGCAACTCACTCAAGCTTTAGAGCACCATTACATTCAGAAACTTTAGTATTATCCTTCCGCTCTGAAAAACACTAACTAAGAACCAGAACAATGCCCAGCAACTGAAAAGAAAAGACCAATACAAGCCTGAATCAATTAATCTCTTCCGCCAGCTATGCCATGCCACTAAAAGAATTTATATCCGCCATACTGATCTTCGCTTACATATTATCGGCGTTATTTATTACTGCTACTATTTCCCGGCTCGCAGGCATTGCTCTGCTGCTTCCTGTTTTTGGAGCTGCGCTGTTTTTAGCCTTCCGTGAGTATCGGGACGAAAATTTCGATTTTGAAGGTGGTACGGAGCATGCTACAAAAGAAAACACGATAAATAAGCGCCTTCATTTTCTTGTTCGGGTTATTTGGGTTGTTATTCTTTTCGCGGTGGTTATCGGCGCAATGTTGTACCTATAGCACTGTTTTTTATGCCCGCCCTGCTCTTACCAGACCCCGCCGATTTCCCAGCGCTCCTTCCCCATAACCACTTCGTCGCCAATACTCAAACGCATCAGTGTTTGCGCCAGCGGTGCCTGGGTACTTAGCACGGCGATAGTGCGTCCTTCTGTCACAAGCTGGCGGCCGCCAACCGGCGCTATCCACAACCAGCGCTGATTTTGCTGCGCACTTTTGCTCTGAGTATCCAGTAATTGAATCAATGCGCCGGAGGCGATGGAGTCGTCTTCACTGAAGTCCTGCACCGGCCATTGGCCGATAAGGATGCGGGTTTCCTGCAGTTCGCGGATACGCTCCGACTGGCCGTGGGCCAGATAGGCGGCTTCCAGCGCCAGAGTGTCGTACTGATTTTCCGGTTTGTTACCTTCGTGGGAGGCGGTTTCCTGCGCCTGGCGGGCGGCATTGAGTGCGGCAGCAATTTCGCCGTCAAGGGCGGCCAGCAAGGCTTCTTTCAGGGCGCTTTTGGCAAACGGAACTGTGTTCAAATGGATAACCGAAAAATAAAGAATTATGCGATTATAGGCCTATTCATCGTTTATATTAATGCTTTGTCTGTGCCCTGAGTTCAGGGCTGCGTCTCAGCGAATACCTAAGGAATAGCGCTAACCATGCCGTCTCTGTCCTCTCACCCGGTTACCACTGCTGCCTCTGCAGCCTCTGTTTCCTCCGCGGCCTCACGGTTACTGGCTCACAGCCCTTTTGTTAAAGCGGTGCAGCGTGATGAGCTGACCTGTCTGGAAATCCGCCATCCGCAGTTCAGCGCCGATCTGTTATTACAGGGTGCGCAGTTAATTCATTACGCGCCTGAAGGTGAGAACAACTGGCTGTGGCTGAGCGAGCAGGCGGAATACAAACAGGGCCAATCGCTGCGCGGCGGCATTCCGCTTTGCTGGCCGTGGTTTGGCAGTGCGGCGATGAATCCGGCGGCGGTAAAAGCCACCATTACTAATCCGGAGCAGGCACCGGCCCATGGTTTTGCCCGTGCACGGCAATGGCAGCTGAGCGATTTGTACGAGGCCTGCGACCGGGTAGAGATTACGCTAACATTAAATGATCACCAGCATCCACAATGGGCGGCGCAGCTGAGCGCTGAGGCGCAGTTTATTTTCCGCGCCGACAGTCTGGCGGTTAATTTAATCAGCCAGAATAACGGAACCGAACCGGTATGTTTCAGCCAGGCGTTGCATACCTATTTCCCCACCGACGATGTACGTGCCACTCAGGTATTGGGCTTTGAAGGTGAGCGTTATATCGAAACCTTAGAAGGCTGGTGCGAGAAAACTCAGCAGGGGCCGGTACGTTTTAACGGTGAAACCGACCGTATTTACGATGCCACGCGTCCCTTACGTTTAATCAGCCCGCAACAGCGTTTATTACTGCAATCCTCTGGCAGCGCCAGTGCCGTGGTATGGAACCCGCATATTGAAAAAAGCCTGCGTCTGAGCCAGTTTGCAGCGGATGCCTGGATGCGGATGTTTTGTGTTGAAACCGCCAATGCCTTTGCCGATGTAATTACCCTCGCGGCAGGCGAAAAGCATTGCCTGGGACTGCAATTAAGCTCGCTCGGCCAGGGTTAAGCCCGCTGGATTAAAACGGCATTCTGCCAACATTAACAAGGAGGTTTATGGTGTCTTACGAATTAACCGTCAGCGCCCCACGTCAGGTACGGATGTTACAAATGTTGCTGTTTTACAGCATCGCTTTCCTCGTTGCCTGGCTGGTCAGCAGCGATCAGCCACCGGCCGTTCTCTGGCCGGTTACTGCGCTGGCTCTGCCATTACTGTTGTGGTTGCAGTGGTGGGAACATAAACGCCATCATCAGCAGCAACGGGTTAAAACTCTGCTGCGCTATGACGATGGGCAACTGTTTATTGCCCCGCATGCTAACCACCCAGCACTGACACTGGCCGCTGCTGATATCCGTAAGGTATTTATCGGTCCCGGCTATATTGCCGTAGAAGGAGACTACCCCATTGCCCGCTCGCTAAATCTGCCTATGCAGGCCGATACCCGGGAACGGGATAAAGCGATAGAAGATATTATTGCCGCGTTATTGCAGGATAATCCGGCGCTGGCGGTTATTCGTGAATAATCGCCTATTAATGCGCCCGTTTTTGATCCTGCTTTTGTTCCTGCTGCACTAAAAACTGCGATAGCGCCCGGTCGTAATCGTTCATATGCCGGCCAAACCAGTCTGGAATTACATCCATTAAAAATTCGAGCACACCGGTCATATCGCCACTGCTTTCATAGCCTGCCAGGGCGTCGGCAAACTGCTGCAATATACGCTGGTGTTCATGGCGGTGGGATGCAAGGGCGGGAAAGCGCAGGTATTCCATATCACGCTCTTCCTGTGCAAAGTGCTGCTGACAATGCTCATACACGCGGCGTAAATACGGCAGCCCTGCGCGCCCCATCAGCAACGCCTGTTCGGCCTCGTTCAGCAGGTTGGCAAATTCTTCGTGTTCACGGTTCATTTGCGCTAACGCCAGCGGGCGGTAATCGCGGAATTCGATGGTCATGACAGCAGATCCGCAGCAACAATCAGTAATGGCAGTCTAACCCGCCACTACTGATTACGATGTTGATTATCGTCAAGCGAAGGCCGATCGAACGGCAATCAGCAGTACTGCGCCACATCGACAATAGTGCGACGCAACCAGCGATGTGCCTGATGGTGCTGCAACAGCGGCGACCAGGCCATTTTCAGCTCGAACGGCGGGATTTTGAACGGCGGCTCTTTCACCACCAGCGAGGCCGATTCGGCCTGCATATCGGCCACTTTACGCGGCAATGTCGCCACCAGATCGTTATTCAGCGCCAGCAACGCCGGCATCTGATAATGGCGGGTAAACACCGAAATTTTGCGTTTATGACCCAGCTTCGACAGGGCGTTATCCACCCAGCCCAGACGAATCACCTTCTCCGGGTCGATACCCACACCAGCACCCATACCGGTTTTGCTTACCCAGATATGCTTGGAAGCCAGATAGGCATTGAGATCAAAATTGAGAATCCCCGGATGATCGGGGTTAATCAGACAGACAAAGTCGTCCTGCCAAAGAGTCATCTGGTGGAAAGACTGCGGCATCTCGTCAAAGCGGTTAATGGCCATATCGACCTTACCGGCTTCTACGTCTTTAAAGGTCACATCCGAGGGGGTCAGTACGTCGAGGATAATATCCGGTGCTTCGGTACGCAGGCGCTTAACCAGCTCCGGCACCAGCGTGGATTCGGCGTAGTCGCTGACCATAATGCGGAACACGCGATGGCTGCTCAGGGCATCAAACTCTTCCAGTGGCTGTAACGCCATCTCCAGTTCGCCCAGCGCCTTACGGATCACCGGCTGCAGCTCCTGTGCCCGTTCAGTCGGTGTCATACCGTCTGAGGTGCGTACCAGCAGCGGGTCACCAAACAGTTCGCGCAGCCGGCGCAGGCCATTACTCATCGCCGGCTGGGTAATACCCAATTGCTGTGCCGCTTTGGTAACGCTGCCTTCGCGCAGCAGGACATCGAGGTAGACCAGCAGGTTAAGATCGATACGATCGAGGTTCACAGACATCACCCTTCAGTGTTGAAGGGCGCATTGTCGCAGGAATTCCGGCATTCACCAAGACTATACAACTGCCTTGGTGCATAACTTTTATTAATACTGAGTATAAGCCTTAGTGGTCTGCCTTACGCAGGAATGACTCAACCCAGGGTTTATTGGCAGCGATTTCTTCCTCAGTCAGGCCTTTCAGCTCATACGGAAACACCAGCCAGTCGTCGGTTTCACGCAGACAGAAATCAGGCTTGAAATCGACCCGGTTATACGCCGGACGCTGCCACAGCGTCGCAACCTTAACCTGGCTGGGCATATTACGCTTGAGCTTGCCCTGCAGGCGGTTGATCACCGCGCTGATGTTGTAGCCGGTGCTGAATACATCATCGACAATCAGCAGGCCATCATCAACATTGAGGTTTTCCACCAGATACTGAGTGCCGTGTACGCGAATATCTTCCGGTGACTGCACCATGCTCTGATAGGCCGGCAGGCCACGATACGAGGTGCGCAGCGCGATATGGTCGGTTTTCACGCCCAGCGTCTGCAGACATTCCTGCACATAGATGCCCACCGAGCTGCCACCACGCCAGAGACCAACGATAAAGGTCGGGCGGAAACCGCTCTCAAAAATCTGCACGCCGAGGCGGAACGCATCCTGAATGACCGTTTCTTCGTCCAAAAATCGTTTCTGCATGAGGTACTCTTATGTGACAGGCATAGGAACAGAGCGTTATGATAGCACCTGACCAATTGGTCAGGTAAAGAGTTGTTTCGAAACACGACGGGAGCCGGAATCATTATGAGTGCCAAATTGTACCTAACCGCCCAGGGATTGCTGGAAGATTCTTATCATCTTGCGGCCAAGGTGCTCGACAGCGGCTTCCGCCCGACCTTTATGATTGCCGTATGGCGCGGCGGCGCACCGATTGGCATTGCGGTGCAGGAATACCTCGATTACCACGGCGTAGAGACCGACAACATTGCCATCCGCACCTCGTCCTATCAGGGCATCGACCAGCAGGCCAAAGAAGTCAAAGTGCATGGCCTCAACTATCTGGTGAAGAACGTTAAGCACAGCGACAGCCTGCTGATTGTTGATGATGTATTCGACAGCGGCCGTTCCATCGAAGCCATTATTAACGAGCTGAGCCGCCGCGCACGCCTGAATACCCCACACGATATCCGCGTTGCCGTACCCTACTATAAGCCGCACCGCAACCAGACCGACCGTGTACCGGATTACTATATCCACGAAACCAGCGCCTGGCTGAAGTATCCACACTCGCTGGAAGGCCTGAGCAACGAAGAAATCGCTCAGGGCCGTCCGGAGCTGTACGAGATTATCAAAGATCACCTGCCAGCCTGAGTAAGCAGACCGAGTCTGTATCAATAAAAACGGGCCTTAATCAGGCCCGTTTTTATTGAAAGAAACACTCATTGTATGAACGATTTATTTTAAACCGGCCAGATAATCTGCCTGAATTTTTGCAGCATCGATCTTTTTCAGACCTTCATTAAAAATATCGGCGATTGCTTGCTGGTTCTTCTTAAAACAGATAAAGAGTTTTTTATCTTCCAGAAGCTTGTCATTGAAACTGATTTTATCCTTCAGCTTGATAAGATCAGGGTCGGTCTTAACACTGTATTCCAGCACGTTTTTATCAATCACAGCGAGATCGATACGGCTGAAGGCTGCTTTCTGAATATTGCTTTTATCGCTGATCACTTCGCTGACTTTCAGCTGACCCGCCGCCACCATGGCATCAAAATCGGCCGTGTTTACATAGTCTTTCACCACGCCAACCTGATATTTTTTCAAATCATCCAGCGATGACCATGCAACCGGCTTACCCGCTGGCTGCACGAAGCCCAACGGACCACTCCCCATGCTGTCTGAGAAGATAAACTCAGCTGCAATATCTTCACTGTAATATTCCGGAAAGTATCCGGCGTATTTACTGCTCTCATCTTTCGCCAGATGAACTGCCCGGCTCCATGGGTAAAACTCAACCACTAATGTGTAGCCCATGGCAGAGAAAGCAGCTTTGGCCACCGCCACACTGGCCCCCTGCTCTGCCATTTGTGGGTCAGAATACGGCGGCCAACTGAGCGAGGTCAGATAAACAAACTTATTTTCAGCCTGTGCCGGAAAAATCCCGCCAATCAGCAATAAAACAGCGCATAAAATATGACGCATAATATTTCCCTCACATCAGTTTAAAGCTTCGTTTAACCGACAGCACAACAGTACTGTTACCATTATCGTTAAAGTCATCGTCAATCGTGGTGGTCATTACAGTCGCTTTGATATCAAAGCCGTGGAACATACGGCTGATAGCCGCCTCAGCATATTGGTAGGATGCTTCGTTTTTATCCCAGGCCAAAATATCTTTATCACCGGATACACTGTGCGCGGCAGCAAATGCCAGCGTGTAATCGCCAAGCGGCATACTGTGTGTCAGTTTAAAAATATTATGGTCGGTATCCAGGCCAAAATATTCCGGAGCGTGATACCAGTAGAGCGTGGTGTTGGCATTAAAGTACAGTCCGAGATAATACTCGCCATAATCATGATCGTCCGAATCACTGGCGCCGTGGTAAGTATATTGGGCATAACCAATATCAAAACCAAAGGCCGGATTTATATCACGGTAATAGCCCAGATAATAATCCCACTCCAGATTGGTATCATCTTTACCACCGAAATCGACATTACTGGCCCAGGTACCAGCGTATATGCCACTGTCGTGGCTGTAATCTAATGCTCCCTGCAGTGCGGGGCCTTTATCCGTTTGTGATACACCGTTAAAACGGTAATCGGAAACCACTTCCAGATCAGCCGTAACTCCGGCAAAAGCAGTCATAGGAGCTACAGCAAAGACTAACAACATATGCTTTTTCATAGTCTTTCTCCACCAGTAGTCAGAGTCATACATTACCGCTGTCTGCGGCAATTTCTAAAAACGGAATTTGTGCATAAGGAACGTCAGCGCTTCCGCCTGTTTCTGTGCTTCAACACTTGAGCGCGCGGTATTGCCGATCATTTCGTTGGCGGCATCAACGCTTTCTTTAATATGTACCAGATTTTTGTTCAGCTCTTCAATCACATGACTTTGTTCACCCGATGCCTGAGCAATTTCGGCATTCATATGGCTGATCTGCATCATCATACTGACAACGCCAGCAATCGATTCCCCGACTTTTTCAATCTGCTCCACGCTGTTGGCCGTATATTCCGTGCTCTTGTGCATCACTTCAACAGCCTGACTTGTCGAAGACTGCAGACGCCCGATCATCTGGTTAATTTCATTGGTTGAATCACGGGTGCGCTGGGCCAGCGTACGTACTTCATCGGCAACCACAGCAAAACCACGCCCCTGTTCGCCGGCACGTGCCGCTTCAATAGCCGCGTTCAGCGCCAGTAAATTGGTTTGTTCCGCAATCCCCTGAATCACATCCGACACCGCACCAATATTAACACCTTCACTTTCCAGATTGCGGATCACCTCGCCTACATGCTGAATTTCACCGGATAAATTACGGATAACATCGGCTGCTGTTTTTACAGTATCCTGGCCATGACTGGCTTCCACATTTGCTTTAGCGGCATATTCCGAGGCTTTTCTGGCGTTATCAGCAACATTTTGTGTGGTCGATGCCAACTCGGTGCTGGCAGTAGCGACCATATCCACTTCATGCTTCTGCACATCAAAGCCCTGACGGATATTGCTGATATCCTGCTGACTGGAATTGGCCAGTAATTTCAGTTCTTCTGACGAATGATTAACCTGACCAATCATATTCGCCAGCCCGGCCAGAAGCTGATTAACCTGTTCTGCCAGTGCTGCAATCTCATCACCACGACTGGTATCAAGACGCTTGCTTAAATCACCACCACCAGCTGCAAGTTCTGCCACTGCCGCAGTAATTGCAGAAATTTTATTAACCACAGAGTGCGATACCAGAAAGGTAATGAGACTGACCAGAATAATATCCAGCAGAATCATTTCGATAATCACCGAGTGTATTGCCTGATTCAGCTCTTTGCGCATCACCGAATCGTTCATACGCAGAACAAGGTGACCAACACTTTTTTGATTGTCATTATCGTTGAAGAATAATTCAGTCCGGGTTTCCAGAGCATCATTGCCGCTATCGGTTTTGTCTTTTGCCCGCATGACCGGATCACCTTCCGGCAGCTCTACCGTCAGGCTATTGATACTCTCTGCTTCCAGTTCTGCTTCGAGGGTTTTTTCTATACTGGCGGTATCAAAATTCCAGATAAAATTCGGCAGGCTCAGACTTAGGCGAGTGGTAACCAGGTGTGCCTGTGCCTGCAGCTGTTGTTTAAGCGCCAGAGCTTTACTTTCGTAATTGTAAAAACCCATCATCAGCAGCAAAGCTGTGACAGTAACAACCACATAGACCGCCATCCGGGATTTGATACTGGTAAGCATAATTTCCTCCTGATATCAGTAAACGATAGTACAGAGAAAAATCATGACCAGAGCATTGAATAAAAAAGCTCAGAATGTCCTGAAATTCAGTTTCACAGTGCAAGGTTATCCGCTGTGCAAGGTTATCCGCTGTGCAAGGCATAACACTGCGATTTATTACACAAACACCCATCATCCGGTTAAATGTTTGTTACATAAAACCTGGCACCCGGACAGGAGCATCCGTCAGGCATAAAAAAACGGAGCCGAAGCTCCGTTTTTTATATCTCAGCTGTCAGGCAAACCTCAGTTGAGGTGCTCCACACGAATGCGGGTCACATTACCCACCGTGCTGGACAGTGCTTCGATAGCAGCAATGGCTTCGTTCATCTGTTTTTCCACCACAACGTGGGTCAGCAGGATGATCTGCGCCAGCGCTTCGCCGTCTTTTGGCTCTTTCTGGATGATGGCTTCGATATTGATGCCACGCTCGCTCAGAATGCTGGCAACAGCGGCCAGTACACCGGTTTTGTCTTCTGCCTGAATGCGCAGGTAGTAAGCGGTTTCCACTTCTTCCATCGGCAGTACCGCCACGTCTTCAATATCGTTGAAGGCGAGGTGATTGACGCTGGCTTCTGCCGGCGCATCAAAGGTACGGGCGAGGTCGATAATGTCGGCCACTACTGCAGAAGCGGTCGGACCAGCACCGGCACCGGCACCAACATACAGCGTGTTACCAACGGCATCACCGTTGACCATCACGGCATTCAGCACGCCATCAACAGTCGCAATAGGACGTGCAACCGGAATCATGGTCGGATGTACGCGCAGGTCGATACCTTTGTCGGTACGGCGGCTGACGCCCAGGTGCTTGATGCGGTAACCCAGCTCTTCGGCGTACTCAACGTCATCCGGAGTCACCTTGCTGATACCTTCGGTATAGCAACGGGCAAACTGCAGCGGAATACCGTAAGCAATCGACGACAGAATGGTCAGCTTGTGTGCCGCGTCGATACCTTCAACGTCGAAGGTCGGGTCCGCTTCGGCATAACCCAGCGCCTGAGCTTCAGCCAGTACATCGGCGAAGTCACGGCCTTTGTCGCGCATTTCGGTCAGGATAAAGTTACCGGTACCGTTAATGATGCCCGCCAGCCAGTTGATACGGTTGGCCGCCAGACCTTCACGGATAGCCTTAATGATCGGGATGCCGCCGGCAACCGCCGCTTCGTACATCACGCTCACGCCTTTGGCTTCCGCCGCGGCGAAGATTTCGTCACCGTGTACCGCAATCAGTGCTTTGTTGGCGGTAACCACGTGTTTGCCGTTGGCAATCGCGCCCAGCACCACGTCTTTGGCGATGGTGTAACCACCGATCAGTTCAACAACAACATCAATCTCCGGGTTGTTGATAACGTCGTTCACGTCGGCGGTAACCGCAACAGCGCCGGTGTCCACATCCGGGTTCGGATGACGGGTGGCCACCTGCGCGATAATAATTTCACGACCCGCCCGGCGCGCGATGTCTTGTGCATTACGGGTCAGCACATTAAAAGTGCCGCCGCCAACTGTACCTAAACCACAGATACCTACTTTTACCGGTTTCAAGGTCGTTTCTCCTTAAGATATAGAGAGTATTAAGTTGTTAACCGCCAAAGCCATCGTTACGCAGCATCTGTTTAATGCCGCGCAGCGCCTGGCGGGTGCGCTGGTCATTCTCAATCAGGGCGAAGCGTACATGGTCATCGCCGTATTCGCCAAAGCCAATTCCCGGTGACACGGCCACCTTGGCCTCGGTCAGCAGCTTCTTGCTGAACTCGAGGGAGCCCATTTTACGATAAGCTTCAGGAATTTGCGCCCAGACAAACATGGTGGCTTTCGGCCATTTTACCGGCCAGCCCAGATCATTCAGCCCCTTGCAGAGTACATCCCGGCGGCTGCGGTACATCTCGCAGATATCGCTCACCACCGTCTGATCACCTTCCAGTGCCGCAATCGCTGCCACCTGAATAGGCGTGAATGTACCATAATCGAGGTAGGACTTAATCCTTGCCAGAGCATAAATCAGATCTTTATTGCCACAGCAGAAGCCAACCCGCCAGCCCGGCATGTTGTAGCTCTTCGACAGTGAGTAAAACTCCACCGCAATGTCTTTCGCTCCTTCCACCTGCAGAATGGACGGCGGCTGATAACCGTCGAACACGATATCGGCATAGGCCAGATCCTGCACCACCCAGATTTCATGCTCTTTGCACATCGCCACCACCTTCTCAAAGAAGGCTAAATCGACACATTCGGCGGTCGGGTTGCCGGGAAAATTCAGCACCAGCATCTTCGGCCGTGGCCAGGTGGTTTTGATGGCTTTTTCCAGCTCTTCAAAGAAATTCACATCCGGCGTCATCGGCACATGGCGGATATCGGCGCCGGCAATGACAAAACCATAAGGGTGAATCGGATAAGACGGATTCGGCACCAGCACGTTATCGCCCGGCCCCAGAGTGGCCAGCGCCAGATGCGCCAGGCCTTCCTTAGAACCGATGGTAGTAATCACCTCGGTTTCCGGATCGAGATCAACATTGAATTTGCGCTTGTACCAGCTGGCCATGGCGCGACGCAGACGCGGAATACCCTTCGACTGGCTGTAACGATGGGTACCACCACGGCTGGCGGTTTCCACCAGCTTATCGACAATGTGTTTTGGTGTGTCCTGATCCGGGTTACCCATCGACATATCGACGATGTCCTCCCCCGCCGCTCGTGCCGCCATCTTCATTTCGCCAATCACATTGAAGACATAAGGAGGCAGGCGCTTAATGCGCGGGAAGTTAGTATCCATAACGGTGTCCTGATTCTCAGGTAATTAAAGGGGCTTCAAGGCTACTGTATCAACCGCTGGGGAACAACGATCAGTCGGCAGGAATTTGACCAGCACAGTACGTGCGGTAAATCGCATAAAGCTGTGTTAGTGTCAGAACGACAACCTGATTGCAGAAAAAAACATAAGGAAAAGCAATGGCAAACTTTCTTGTATTAACCGTTATTGCCGACGACAAACCCGGAATTGTTGAACAACTGTCAGCCACCATCGCCCGCAATGGCGGTAACTGGCTGGAAAGCCGTATGGCGCATATGGCAGGAAAATTTGCCGGGATTTTGCGGGTATCTATTCCGGCTGAACAAAGCAACAGCCTGATTGCCGAATTAAGCTCGCTCAGCTCACGCGGTATTCTGGTAAACGCCGAAACCGGCAGCGACAGCGAAGAAAACGACAGCCTCGACCTGACCCTGAATCTGGTCGGCAACGACCGTCCGGGCATCGTCAAAGAAGTGTCTCAGGCACTGGCAAAAATGGGCGTGAACGTACTGGAATTAACCACCGACTGCGGCACCGCCGAAATGTCTGCGGTGCCACTGTTCCGCGCCGAAGCCTTGCTGCGCGTGCCACACAGTTTTGATACCGATATTCTGGCCAGTGCACTGGAAGCTATTTCCAATGACCTGATGGTGGAAATCCGTCTGGATTAATTCCTGCCGCGAGCCGTGCTGCATAGCGCTGCAGCACGGCCGGTATAACAAGCATCAGCCAATAACGGCCTGTCCCAGCAGCCAGGCTGAGTTACCCGCCAGCAGCCACATCATCACTTTAAAAAACACATCACCGTCCATGCGTTTGCTTAACCAGCGACCAAGATAGACACCGGCAAAGGCCACCGGCACCAGAATCACGGTTAACCAGCCGATATCAAAATTCAGCAGCCCCAGCATGCCGTATGGCAATAATTTGATCGCGTTCATCAGACCGATCGCGAGGGTAATCTGCGCCAGGAAAGATTCTTTATTGAGCTTGCCCAGTAAAAAATATGCCTGCAGCGGTGCCGCTCCGGCGTGGGCCAGGGTACTGCCCAGACCGGCAATACTGCCCAGCAAACCACCCTGCAACGCCGATGCCTGCGCCGGTTGTTCTTCACTGGCTGCCGCCATGCGCCGGCCAGCCAGCCAGGGCCAGCGTTTCTGCGCCAGTACCCAGAAACCGATCAGACCAATCAGCGCCTGTACGCCACGTTCGCTGACCACGCCCAGCAATAAGGTGCCCGCCGTGATGCCCAGCAGAATACCGGGCAGCAGGGGTTTCACCAGCGCGAACGACAGGTAACGGCGATAGACACGCAGGGTCATGATGTCCATCAGCAGCAGAATCGGCAGCAGAATACCGATGGCCTGCTCGCCGCCGATAAAAGGCGCCATCATTGGCACCGCCACCACGCCGATACCACCACCAAAACCGGATTTGGCAATGCCGGTTAACAACACGCCGAGTACGGCAATCGCAACAAAGGTCAGATCCACAAAACTATCCCGTCAGACGAAGCCGTCTCTGTACCCTCATATCCGGCTCCGGCAGCAGGCGTTGCCTGCTTAAGGTAAATCAAACAACAGGGCCTCCGCCTTGCTGTCGGCGCTGAAGGTCAGCGCCTGTTCATTGCTGATACTCACGCCGTCACCGGCATTTAATATCAGCGTGTTATCGCCGGCCTGCAGTTGCAGCGGGCCGTTAATGGCATGCACATAATAGCGACGCGCCGGGTTCAGTATCTGTTCTGCGTTTTCTGCGGTCAGGCGCACGTGCAGCAACTGTGCATCCTGGCGGATACTCAGCGTGCCGTCGCGTCCGTCCGGCGTAATCACCGGCTGAATGGCCTGCTGGCGGGGAAAGCGCTTCTGCTGATAACCCGGTTCGGTATTCTGCTCATTGGGCTGAATCCAGATCTGCAGAAAATGCAGCGGCTGGTCTGTCGCCGGATTAAATTCGCTGTGCATCACACCGCTGCCCGCCGACATCAGCTGGAACTCACCGGCCGGCAAATGCTCAACGTTGCCCATCGAGTCACGGTGGGCAATGGTGCCGTTCAGCACATAGCTGATGATTTCCATATTGCGGTGGCCGTGGGTATCGAAGCCTGCGCCCGGGGCAACCCGGTCATCGTTGATTACCCGTAAAGCAGACACCCCCATATGTTTGGGGTCGTAATACTGGCCAAAAGAAAACGTATGCGAGCTGTTCAGCCAGCCAAAATTGGCCCGGCCGCGTTCATTGGCTGCGCGTAAGATTAACATGTGCTGATCTCCTCGTTAAAACGCTTCACAAAAATTATTGACAAAACTCTTCATTAATCCGGACTATGCAACGCTCTTTTTCAATGCAACAGTAAAACCCCCACAGACTTCCACGGGAGGCTGTGAAATACTGCTGCGCTTTTTTTGCTACGCCTTTTTCACTGCACCCGGTGCTTACCGGTCTGCGTTACTGCCCTGCGGGCCAGTGGTTTATTGTGTCTTCAACTTCCGAATCCGTATCCACAGACGATCTGCATCACGCCCAGCTGTTGCGTGCCGACCTGATTCTGCTTGGCGTTACCCTGCTGGCTGCGGTCAGCTGGATGTTTTCCAAAGAGGCGTTAAACGAATTTCCGCCGCTGCTGTTTATGGCCTGCCGCTTTAGCGCCGCCGGTCTGCTGCTGGCGATTCCCGGCCGCCGTGCGCTGGCGGCCTTACAGGCCCACGAATGGCGCGCCTCGGCATTGGTCGGCCTGTTTTTCGGTGCCGCCATGAGCTTCTGGATCATGGGGCTGTTTAATGCTCATACCCTGGGAGAAGGTGCCTTTATTACCAGCCTTGCGGTGGTGCTGGTGCCTTTTATCAGCTGGGTGCTGTTTCGCGAACGTCCGGCGAAAAGTATCTGGGTTGCCCTGCCGCTGGCCATCGGCGGTCTGGCACTGCTGTCGTTACGTCATAGCTTTAACCCTGACCCCGGCCAGCTGTTTTTCTTTGCCGCCGCCCTGCTGCTGTCACTCACCTTTATTCTCAACGGCCGTGCCGCGGCGCGTATTTCGGCACTGGCCCTGAGCGCTATCCAGCTGGTGCTGGTCGGCGTTGTGTCTTTTACCCTGTCGGCCATGTTTGAAGACTGGCCCGATACTTTTACCCCAACCATGTGGCTGTGGCTGATTCTGAGTGTGACTGTTGGCACCGCCGCACGCTTTCTGCTGCAGACCTATGCTCAGGGCCTGGCGTCACCCAGCCATGCCGCAGTGATTATGGTGCTGGAGCCGGTCTGGACCGCCATCATCGCCGCCTTCTGGTTTACCGAACGGATGGAAACGGCGCAGATTCTCGGCTGCACCCTGATTCTGCTGGCGCTGCTGGCCAATCGCTGGAGTGCTCTGCGGCGCTGGCTGAAACGCTGAAGCGGGCGCTCTGCCCGCTTTATTTCCGGTCCGCTTTTCCCGGCCCGCTTTTCCCAACTTGTTTAGCAATTAATTACTCAGATCGTGCAGCTTACCCGGACGACCATCCAGAACAGTGACTTCGCTCGCCGCCAGACGCGGCTTACGTGGCCAGTTACCTTCTTTGGCGTAACCCAGGGTCACCATCATGGCAACGCTGTAGCGTTCGCCAATGTTGAACACCTCTTTCGCTTTCGCGGTATCGAAGCCGATCATCGGCCCGGTGGCCATACCCTTACCGGCCGCGGCCGTCATCAGGTTCATGGTCGCCATACTGGCCGAGCGCAGTGCTTCATCGTGGGCCGCAGCTTTGTTATCGCCGTAGGCACCATTTACTGCGCTGACAAAGTAGTCGCGCACGCCTTCGTTATAGATACCGGCATCGACACCGCGCTGGGCGATATCCGGCATACGTTCATGGCCCTGTTCGTCGGCCAGCACCAGAATAACCACCGGAGCATCGGCCACTTTCTGCTGACCGTAGGCGATGTCTTTTAAGGTTTCTCTCGCCGCCTGATCGGTCACCACCAGATAGCGGGTATGCTGAATGTTAAAGGCCGTTGGTGCATGCTGGGCGTAATCCAGCAGCTCCAGTACTTCCGCCGTGCTGATGGCACGTTCGGTATCAAAGTAGTTCACAGAAGTACGCTGGCTCAGGGCATCAAATACGTTCATGGCGGCATCCTTAAATCGGGTATCGGTTCGGGTATTCGTTGTGTTGTTAAGGCTGTTAAGCAATGAGTGCAGTTTAAGTTCGCTTTATTCGATTAAAAATCTCATAATTTAACGCATAGCTTTCGATATTTACGAAAAGGCATTTCAATGAAAACAACCCTCGAACAGTGGCGCATGTTTAAAGCGGTGGTTGACCATGGCGGCTACGCCCAGGCAGCTGAGGCCATCTTCAAGAGTCAGTCGACCATCAGCTATGGTGTGCACAAGCTGCAGGAGCAACTGGGCGTACAACTTTTGGAAGTGGAAGGGCGCAAAGCGGTACTGACCGAACACGGCCGTATTCTGTTACAACGTGCCGAACAGCTGCTCGATCAGGCAGAGAATATCGATCAGGTTGCCAGCTCGCTTAATCAGGGCGTCGAGCCTGTTGTGCGTGCTGCCATCGACACCATCTACCCCAACGATGTGCTGTTTGATGTGTTTGAAGCCTTCTCGGCCGAGTACCCCGATACGCGCCTGGAGCTGGAAGAGTTTGTACTCAGCGGCGGTAACGAAATGCTGCTCGAAGACAGCATCGATATTCTGATTACCCCGCAACTGCCCAGCGGCTGGAACGGCGAGCACGTACACCGCTCCTGCTTTCTGCCGGTTACCAGCCCGCAGCATCCGTTGCAGCATCTGGGACGCGAGGTCACCTACGATGACCTTACCGCTCACCGGCAGGTCGTGCTGCGCGACAGCAGCCGTAAACGCCGCAGCGAAGGTGGCTGGCTCGGTGCCCATCAGCGCTGGACCGTGACCCATACCAGCACAAGGGTGAATATTGTCCGCCGTGGTCTGGGCTTTGCCTGGCTGCCGGAGCTGCTGATTGCCGACGATCTTAAAAGCGGGGCCTTGCAGGTGATTCCCTTTGCTCAGGATGCGCGGCGCTACGTCGACCTCTATCTGGTAATGGCCCATGAAGAAAGCGCCGGCCCCGCCACCCGCGCCCTCGCCCGCCTGCTAGCCAACACCGACACCGGCTGCAAAGCGGCACACAGAACAGAAACCGAATAAAGGCCAATACCCTGGCCAACCCCCTGGCTAGTACCGGCAAGAGCTGCAAAGCGGCGCACACGACAGAAACCGAATAAAGGCCAATACCCTGGCCAACACCCTGGCTAATACCGGCAAGGGCTGCAAAGCCGCACATAAAGCGGAAACAAGATAAGCGCCCCAGAATGCAGCGACCATCTGTTCAGCTAATCATCTGTGCACCCTTTTGGGGTGCAACTGACAGCAAAATCAGCAACTTAACACTCGCCAGCCTGCCGGATACTGCAATTTTCAGGCTCCGGCAAAACTGGTACAGCCCTTGCTGAACCCTGATCAGTAACAGGAGATACTCGGCAACCGAATCCGGTTGGGATTCACAGAAATAGGTGGCTAGGGTTCCGGTTCTTTGCTGAAAAAGAACGTCTGGTCCGAGAGCAACCGACCTCAGCGTATTCACAGCGCAGGTTACACGGCGGGACAAAAGCCCGGGAGACCCACACGCGAATGCCAGCATCTGGCCGTTTCGCGCTGAGTTCTCCTGCCGTCTGATTTATGTGGATATCAAAGAGGAAGTCCTATGAACGCGTTAAAACGTCTGCTCACTGCCAGCCTGGTCACCCTGGCCGCCCTGACCCCATTACACGCTCAGGCCAAAGACAGTTTCCGTCTGGCCTGGTCTATCTACGTTGGCTGGATGCCGTGGGATTACGCCGACAAAGCCGGCATCGTAAAAAAATGGGCCGATAAATACGGCATCGAAATCGAAGTGGTGCAGATCAACGATTACGTTGAATCCATCAACCAGTTTACCGCCGGTGAATTCGACGCCTGCGTAATGACCAATATGGATGCCCTGACCATTCCGGCCGCCAGCGGCGTCGACACCACCGCCTTAATCGTCGGTGACTTCTCCAACGGCAACGACGCCGTGATCCTGAAAGAAGGTACAAGCCTGAAAGACATCAAAGGCCTGCCGGTGAATCTGGTGGAGCTGTCGGTTTCCCATTATCTGCTGGCACGCGGTCTGGAAAGCGTGGGCATGAGCGAAAAAGACGTCTCGGTGATCAACACCTCCGACGCCGATATGGTGGCGGCTTATGGCACCGGTGATGTTAAAGCCGTGGTGACCTGGAACCCGCTGGTAAGCGAGATTCTGGCGCAGCCAAACGCAACCGCCGTGTTTAACTCCTCACAGATTCCGGGTGAAATTATCGACACCACCATGGTCAACAGCGAAACCCTGGCCGCTAACCCCGCCTTCGCCAAAGCCCTGACCGGCGCCTGGTACGAAACCATGAGCATCATGGCGAAAGACGACGCCGAAGGTAAAAAAGCACGCAGCATGATGGCCGAAGCCTCAGGCACCGACCTTGCCGGTTACGATGCCCAGCTGGCCGCCACCAAAATGTTCTACGACGCACAAAAAGCTGTGGAATTTGTGAATAGCGCCGAGCTGCCAAAAACCATGGAATACGTGGCGAAATTCTCCTTCGACCACGGCCTGCTGGGTGATGGTGCCGCCGATGCCGGCTTTATCGGCATGGCCTTCCCGAACGGCAAAACCTTTGGCGATAAAGGTAATGTGAAGCTGCGCTTTACCGACAGCTATATGAAGATGGCGGCTGAAGGAAAGCTGTGATGCCCGGCCATTGAGTATCTGGCGCTGCGCGGCAGAGTTTGCTGCCGCAGCGCTTTTAAGCCGTACCGCAGCCATCGCGGCCAGCGGCAAAAATCGCTACAATGCTGCCCTTTCTTTGAATAACCCGTAGCGAATTGTCATGACCGCACAGAATCCCCGCAAAATCCTCGTCACCAGCGCCCTGCCCTATGCCAATGGTTCCATTCACCTCGGCCACCTGCTGGAATACATTCAGACTGATATCTGGGTTCGGTTCCAGAAACTGCGTGGCAACGAATGCCACTATGTTTGCGCCGACGACGCCCACGGCACCGCCATCATGCTGCGCGCCGAAAAAGAAGGTATCAGCCCGGAAGAGCAGATTGCGCGGGTAAAAGCCGAGCACGAAGCGGATTTCGCCGGTTTCCAGATTGCGTTCGACAACTTCCACAGCACCCACAGCGAAGAAAACCGCCTGCTGTCAGAAGAAATCTACAAAGCCTGCCGTGACAAAGGCCATATCGCCATCCGCAGCATCAAGCAGCTGTACGATCCGGTTAAAGAGCTGTTTCTGGCCGACCGTTATATCAAAGGCGAGTGCCCTAAGTGTGGTGCCGCCGACCAGTACGGCGATAACTGTGAAGCCTGCGGTGCAACCTACACCCCGGCTGAGCTGAAAAACCCGTTCTCGGTTATTTCCGGTGCCACCCCGGTCGAAAAAGAATCTGAACACTACTTCTTCAAACTGCCGGACTTCCAGGAGTTTCTGCAGCAGTGGACCCGTTCCGGCACCCTGCAGGATGAAGTGGCCAACAAACTGGCCGAGTGGCTGGATTCCGGCCTGCAGGAGTGGGATATCTCCCGTGATGCGCCGTATTTCGGCTTCGAAATTCCGGATGCACCGAACAAGTTTTTCTACGTCTGGCTGGATGCCCCTATCGGCTATATGGCCAGCTTTAAAAACCTGTGTGACAAGCGCGGTGACCTCGACTTTAACGAGTACTGGAAAAAAGATTCCACCACCGAGCTGTACCATTTTATCGGTAAAGACATTATTAACTTCCATGCGCTGTTCTGGCCTTCCATGCTGAGCGCTGCAGAATACCGTACACCAACAGCGGTCAATGCCCACGGTTTCGTGACCGTGAACGGTTCTAAAATGTCGAAGTCGCGCGGTACCTTTATTAAAGCGCGTACTTTCCTGAATCATTTAAACCCGACCTATCTGCGTTACTACTTTGCAGCCAAACTCAGCTCCAGCGTCGATGATTTCGATTTAAATCTGGAAGATTTCGTGCAGCGCGTAAACGCCGATCTGGTCAACAAACTGGTGAACATTGCCTCACGTACCGGCAACTTTATTGCCAAAGCGTCCGGCGAACTGAGCGCGACCTGCGCTGAACCGGAAATGCTGCAGCAATTTATTGATGCCGGCGACCAGATTGCCAGCCATTACGAAAAACGCGAATTTGGCCGCGCGATGAAAGACATCATGGCGCTGGCCGACCGCGCCAACGAATATATTCAGGAAAAAGCCCCGTGGGCGATGAATAAAGAAGAAGGTCGCCAGCAGGAAGTGCAGGACGTATGTTCCGTGGCGCTTAACCTGTTCCGTCAGCTGGTGACTTATCTGGCACCAGTACTGCCGGAAATTGCCGACAAAACCAAAGCATTCCTGAATCTGGAAAGCCTTGACTGGGAAGCACGCCGCGAGATTCTGCTGAGCCACAAAATCAATAAATTCCAGCCGATGCTGGCCCGTGCTGAAATGGATAAAGTAACCGCCATTCTGGAAGAAACCAAAACAGAATTGGCCAAAGAAAACGGCGAAGCACCGGCGGCGGATAACAGCGCCGATAAAACCGCTGCGAAAAAGGCCGATAAAAAAGCAAAAAATAAAGGCCCCGAATTGCGTGAAGACGGTAATGAAGTGATTGCCGACACCATCGAGTTTCCGGATTTCGCTAAAGTCGACCTGCGTATTGCCCGTATCGTTAAAGCCGAGCATGTTGAAGGTGCAGAAAAACTGCTGCAGCTGACGCTGGATATCGGCAACGGCGAAACCCGCAACGTATTCTCCGGTATTAAATCGGCCTACAACCCGGAAGACCTGAACGGCAAGCTGACCGTGATGGTTGCCAACCTGGCGCCACGTAAAATGAAATTCGGCATGTCCGAAGGCATGGTACTGGCCGCAGGCCCGGGCGGCGAAGATATCTTCCTGCTCGAACCACACGACGGCGCCCAGCCGGGTATGCGGGTGATGTAAAAAAGCAGAAACAGAAAAGCCGGGGTTTTTACCCCGGCTTTTTATTGAGCGACTCTAGCGTTAAACCCGGTTTAATATGCCCGCCACACTATTCACCACAGGGAAGATTAACAACATTCGTATTAATATCGTTTTCCAGCTCAACCCAAAAGTTAATACTCCATGCCTCGCGCTTCTTTCGAACAATGTAAGACTTACCCTTTTCGGCTAAGAACTTCACACAGCGTTCAGATTTAACCTTCCCCTGATAAAACCCTACGTCAATCTCAGTCAAGCCAGGTTCAATATAAGCACTTTCATAATAACCGTTAAAAAAACCACCGATAGAAACACCATTAACCGCATTAATATAAAGCTTCTCATCAAGCCCCTGAAAAATACCATGATCACGCTCTGAATCTGCTTTTAAATATACGGCATCTTCTTTCGCAAGCCCCGGAGGAGAATAAGAAGAATCAGCAATACATCCCAACAAAAATCCGGTTAAAAAAAACACAACCAACAACTTCATTCTTCACAGATCCTTTGATATTGCTAACGCCCGGTTCAGCAGAATAATTTCCAATACTCATCAATTCAGCCACAGAGCATCAAGCGGGTCATCCTAAAGGCTGAAACAGGATAAATCCAGTTCCCCCCCTCAATCATATAACCGTTAAAGAATATTAATTATGAATTTCATCAGATAACCCGATGCAGCGCATTATGGCTAAAAGAGATATAAGAAAGCTGAAGATTCTGATTCATGTATCTGACGGACAAGATTTCTGACCGTCTGGCGGTGATTAATCATTGCCAGAACCCCGCAGGTTTCATTAAATATACGTTCACTTCATCAGAGTTTATCAACGTGACTGACGTAACACCTCCTGCTTACTACATCGCCCCACGCTGCGAGGAAGAACTGCAGATACTGCACGTTGATGACGATCTGATTGTGGTTAATAAACCGGCATTTCTCTACACCGTGCCCGGCCGCGGTCCGGAGAACAGCGATTCGGTAATTACCCGCCTGCAGCCGGATTACCCCGAAGCCGTCATTGTGCACCGCCTCGATCTGGATACCTCTGGTTTACTGGTTGTTGCCCGCTCCGAGCGCGCACGTCAGGTACTGTCGCAACAGATCCGCGACCGTGAAATCCAGAAAACCTATCAGGCCGTGGTCTGGGGCATTATTGAACAGGACGAAGGCGAGATTAATCTGCCCATTGGCAAAGACTGGGAAAACCGTCCGCGCTGTAAAATCGACTATGAAGAAGGCAAAGCCTCGCTTACCTATTTCACGGTCGAGCAGCGCAATCCGGACACCCACCGCACACTGGTAACGCTGAAACCCGTTACCGGCCGCCAGCATCAGCTACGCCTGCATTTAAAATCCATCGGTCATCCGATTTTAGGCTGCGATTTATACGCCCACGACGAAGCATTGCAAGCCGAACCACGATTAATGCTGCACGCCTGTGGTTTAGCCTTTAAACACCCAGATGGACAAATGGTGAGCTGGGATGTGAAGAATGATTGGGGATTGGATTAACGCAGGCTTGTTAAAGGTATTTTTCACTGAGGATCTGGATGTCGGGATAATCTTCCTTCCACTTATCCCATTCATCCATAAGATGAAGGTGATCATAATCCTCACCCAGCTTTTCCATCTCATCCGCTGCGGCGAGTAAAAACGCTGCCAGATCTCTTAAGGTATCCGGAGACGCAGCAATTCCTATATCACTGAGCACCATACAACCTTCAAGCTCAGTATCTTCCTTTTTAAAACCTGTTATTTTCATGGCTGCTTCTGCATTTAACGCCCGGCTTTATGACTGCTTTGGAGGAACGGGCGACGGAAAACCGTCCGACAACAGCCCTTGGTCAGCTGATGAACTTAGCCATGGCACGGTTGTTCGCTCCATCTCTGGCCTCAAGACCAACTTTGACACCAGCTCGATTTTTTTCTGTTTGGTTCTGACTAGCTTTCAGCTTACCCGTCAGAGTTTTAATTTTTATCTCTACACCAACGATAGCCTTCACCAAACGTTCAGTGAACTCCACTGGCGCATCATCCACAGACCAGGGATTGCTCATACTCGACTCATGTTGGTCTGTTAGTCGATGGAGATGATGTTTCAGCCAGGTCGAATCCTCGATAATCCGAGCACTCCCTTCTACATGGACAGCAAGATAATTCCATGTTGGAACAACCCGGCCGGTTTCTACCTTGGTTTCATACCATGAGGGTGAAACGTAGGCATCTGGCCCTTGAAAAACAGCCAGAACCCGGGCCCCATCCTGCAAACGCTGCCAAACCGGATTACTTCGAGCCAGATGGCACTGAAGCTGTCCAAGACTCCCGTCGTCTTCAGAACTCAGATGAAAGGGGACATGGTTCGCTTCAATTCCACAATCATCCGCCACTATTAGCAGACCAAATCCGTAGTCACGAATATATTGCTGAAGCTTACCTATGTCGTCTTCCTTGAAGTGATTCGGCACGTACATCCTGTGAAACTCCTTAGTAGAGGGCTACCCAGCTAATCCTCCAATCACCCGAACCGCGTAGCTTTTGGGGTGATCTTGAAAAATTTGTTAGGAAAATTAGTCAACGTCCCACTGTGTCCAATGTTGGCACAATATAAATTCACCGTCATTCTCTGACTTATTTAGCGGTAAATCGTATAGATCTAAGAACAATTGCTCGATGTATTTAGCTTGTCGGTTAGTACAAGGAAAATATGAGAAGTAAATAAGCATCTCATCTGAGAAATCTTTCTTTTTCCAATGAGAGCGCAACCGGGAATTAACGTAGCCTTTGCCAACATATAGACATGTCATATGATAACGCTCATGCTGAGCACAGTAGTCTTCTTTATGCCAAAGCATATAGATACCTGATTGTTGTCCAAGGTTCCAGAGCTTCAGTTGATGATCAGCGATGGTTTCGTCTGTAAACCAACCAATATTTGATTTAGATATTTGCGATAGGCTGAAACCAAAGTTGGTCTCCGTAGACAAAATACGATCGAAATTTGCGTCTGTATCGCTACAGCTACAATTACAAAATTTAAAGCAGCCCATATTCTCTCAGTTTGTTCCCATATTTGCCTAACACCTTGTTAGTATGAAAACGCATTTATCCCGGGCGACGCCTTCGAGAAACCCCGCGCCACTCATCGACCAAGCTGAGAAATCTTCCATAACTCAAGAATCCTTTCCAGAAAAACGCGAACGCCGGTTAACTCCGGTATTTAAAGCTGTAATCTTAGCTATCCAGCGCCTGCTTTAGCTGACAAAGAACTTATCACCTGCCTGAACATCAGGCAAACCGGGGGTGAACTCTATGCGCCTTACTGATACAGCGGGATCACCTATCCAATCCGGACACCCAGCGCACGCTGGTCACGCTGAAGCCCATTACCGGCACCAGCACCAGCACCAACGGCGTCTGCATTTAAATTCCATCGACTACTCTATTCTGGGCTGCGATTTATACGTCCATGAAGAAGCACCGCACGGCGAACCACGATTAATGCTGCCCCCTGTGGTTCAGCCTTTAAGCCCCCAGGTGAACATATGGTGAGCTGCAATGTGGAGAATACCAGCGAAGCATCACTTCTTTGCTGCGAACCATAGCGGAATAGCCAATCACCAGTGGCACTCTTCATGCTTAAAAACTTTCTTATCAGTTTAACCAAACTGAAACATCTCACTACCATAATCAGCGACCATCCGACCACGGACTCTGGAAGGCTCTCCTTTACGCACTGGCAGAACCGGAATCATCGCGCAGGCGAGTTCAGAATCCTCACTTTCTTGCTGTTTCTCCAGCTAAAGTCCACAGGCAGACCGGATTCAATGAATATGTTTCAACCCGATGTCTCAGTGCATCACATCAGTCAGCTGATTAATCAGGAGAAGCCCAGATTACTCAGTTTTATACGCAGAAAAGTCAATGACCACTCCTATTCTGAGGATATATACCAGGAAGCACTGGAGCGGACATTAAAGCGCTCTATTCAGGGATTCGTGCTCAATGACCCTGTCAGTTACATCTACAAAATTGCCAATAACATTATTAATGACTACTACCAGAAGAGAGTCTCGGAAGAGATGGTTTGCATTGATGATCAGGAAGTTCATTGCGAAAAACCGCAACCTGATCGCAATGCGGAAATGAATCAGAAAATAGAACATTTTTTGCTTTGTCTTAACCAGCTTCCTCCCGAGACGGCAAATCTTCTGGTGATGCGAAAAGTTCATGGACTGACCATTTCCGAAATCGCCCGCCGCGTAGGAAAAGAGCCAAAATCCGTAGAAAAGCGAATTAATCGTGCCATGCGTTCAGTTCTTGAACAAATTGAACGTGGCGTACCCGCAGTGAGTAAAAGAACGTGGTTTTAAGACTGATACCAAAACAGAATATTCTGGCCAATTCTGAAAGAGAGAAAATCAGCCAATGGATTCTGCATGAAAAATACGAACAAAGCACAGCTGAGCAAACATCTGAAGCCGAAGTCTGGCTGGATAAGAAACCTGAGCGTCGCCAGGAGGCTGATGCTCTGGACGCAATCTGGAATGATGATTGTTTTACTGCGGCGCTGAAACAGTACGAAACAAATCAACAGAACCATCAGCAGAACAGCCAGAAATCTGACCATAAAATCAGTACATTATGGTACGGAAGTATCGCGGCATCGGTCGTTCTTACCCTTGGCATTCTGCTGTTTCGCAGCGGCGATGTTTCAGAACCGGTATATTTCAATACTCAGAAGCTGCAAACCGCTCACCAGCTACTGGATGACGGTTCGCGCCTGGACATCAGCGCAGCCAGTCAACTGCTGGTTAAATACAGCGCAGCTGAGCGCCACATCGATCTGGTTGAGGGGGAGGCTCAGTTCAACGTCAGTAAAGATCCGGCCCGGCCTTTCGTTGTCGAAACCCGCCATGCCACTTTGCAAGCGCTGGGCACGGTGTTTAATGTTGATCAGCGACGCGACAGCACCGAGTTAACGGTTCTTGAAGGCCGGGTTGAAGTGGCCCCGCTACAGGCAGGCAACAAGCGTGTCATTCTCACGGCAGGACAACGGGCCCTGATCCGGGCGAATGGACATGGTCCGGTAGAGACATTCGACCTGACCTCTTACCGTGACTGGCAACATAATATTCTCGAAGCGGACAATATGCCGCTGGCAGACATCATTGCTGAACTGAACCGATACCGGAATACGGCGATCGGCATCCATTCAGACATTGGTAATTTGCCGGTATCGGGCACTTTCAGACTGGACGATGCAGAAAAGAACCTGCAACTGATCACCTCAGCTTACCAGTTAACAATATCAGAAAAGAACGGAATGATTTTTATCAGCAGGTAATCAGAATGCCTTCAGGTTAAGCAGATGATAAGGCAGGAAAAATATGATTCCGACGCTGGCATCCGCCAGACCATGAGCCAGACCCAGCGACACCCTGTACTGCCGCTGTTATTACTCTGCGGCATATTATGTGCTGAGCCATTAAACGCGGAGTCTTCAAACTCTGATCAGCTAAATACCGGCTCCGGAGAAACTGCCAGCTGCATTCCACCCAAACAGATCGTGCAGATTACTGAAGATTCATTGAGTCATGCATTACAGTCAGCTGCCCGTTATTTTCATTTTTTAATCATCGTACCGGAAGCCCTGCTGGCAGATAAACACACAATTGATACCGAAGGCTGTTATTCCTTGACTCAGCTACTGGAACAGCTTCTGCAAGATACAGAGCTTGAATACGACCTTCTCGGCGATACCATTATTATTCGCCAGACAATCACAGAATATCCGCGTTACAACGATGATGAAGCCAATACAATCCGTCCTGAAGAGTTAATTGTAACCGCTGACAGCTCAGCAGAAATAAAGCCCCGTCCACTTAATGAACTTACCGGCCCAGCAGAACTGAGCATTAATACCCGTCAGCTCCGTGAAGCAGGAATTTATACATTATCCTCAGCACTGGAGCTGACAGCCGGCGTTAAAATAGAAGATAACCGCTACGCGATCATCCGCGGGATGACGGGCCGTTATCAATCAATCCGGATAAATGGCGGAGAGCTTCCCAGTCTTGATCCCTCCGGCCAGAACTTTCCTCTGGATTTTATTCCACTGGGTATTCTCAACAGTATCAACCTCAGAAAATCGGTCTATTCCGATGCTCCCGGTCAGGCCAGTGCTGGTATTGTCAGCCTGAATACCATGCAGTTACCCAAGCAGGCGTATGCTCAGCTCACAGCCAGCGCGATCTGGCGTCCGCACAGTAACAACAGTACGGTTCTTCAGGGCTCCCAGAAATCGGCCAACCGTTACGGATTTGGTGATGGCCGTCAGGCTATTCCGTCGCTTCTTTTTGACAATGCCCGTACGGGTGGCGTCGATACGCTGTCAGCGCAACAGCGTGAGCAGGCAGGAGAAGCCATTGTCGGTGATATGGGGCTATATCGGACGAAAAGTAAAAACAGCGGCAGTCTGGAACTGAGCACCGGCACTACCGGGCAGTATCAGAACATACACTGGGGTGGAACGCTGTCTGCCAGTGTACGTGATCGCTGGCAGCACAGTCTTATCCGTTCCACCAGTTACAGTACAGGGACGGGCTACTCCGGCTCGTCCAGTGATTTTCATCACGAAGACTCCCGGCATAAACGCAGTGAACACACGTCCGACATTAATACCCTGGCTGCGCTGGGATTAAATATTTCTGATCAGCAATACCTCGGATTTAATACCCTTTACCTGCACCAGGGTACTCACCACGGTGAGCTGATAGAAACACAGGGAAAAAACGAACAGAATATCAATACAGAAACCGCCTACCGACGAAACCTGATCCACTGGACAGAACGAAGCCTACTGTTACACCAGCTCTATGGATTGCATAAATTCACACCATTAACCACGCTGAACTGGCAGATCAGTAAAAGCACAACGGAATACAACCGTCCGCACGATCTGGATTATCGCTATTTTTCGGTGTCGGAAGAGAGTAACTACAGGCTACAGCTATTACCATCGACAGCCAGTATTAGCTGGCGTTATATGGAGCAGAAAAGCGATTCTTTCGGTTTACATTTCAGTCACCTATACGGCATTGATCTCGGGGATGCTTTACTGACCGGTGAGTTAAAAACCGGCTGGGAAAAAAGTGTTAAAAATCGCGAAGGCTACAACCTGCTGTACGGTTTTACCGGTAGTAAAGATCTGACCAGCAATGGGCAGATTATGGAACAAACCAACCCCAGCGACATTCTCACCGCAGAGCGCATTACCGGAGACAGCCAGATACCCGGCTTTATTTTGCAGGATACTCTGCTGGAGCCTGAGCAGGATATCGGATTAAACGGCCATTTTTACCGCGCAACACAAGAGAATCAGGCATCCTATCTGCTTAACGATCTTGATCTTAACGAACACTGGCGTCTGATCAGTGGTTTGCGCTATGAACAAAATACCCTGCAGGCAGAACTCTGGGACGCCCAGCCGGAAGACAACAAAAAACTTGAAAACGGCAGCCGCTGGCTACCCTCAATCGCCATTGGCTTTCAGCCACCTCAGCAGCGAATCTGGCTGAATTACCGTCAAACGGTTGTCTGGCCACGCTTTAACGAAATACTGCCTGTCGTCTACGAAGATCTCGACACCCGCACAAAAACAATCGGCAACCCACGATTACACAGTTCCGATGTCCATAACTGGGATTTATCCTGGCAGTGGCAAAATGTTTCCGGGCTGGAACTGGGAGCAGCCTTATACCTGAAACGAATCCGCCAGCCGATTGAAGGAGCATTCACAGATAACAGCGAAGCGACGGACAGCGCAACCTACAGCAATTACAGCTACCGCAACAGTGGTCAGGGTAATGTTCGTGGTCTGGAACTGGAAGCCGATTACCATCTGAACATTGGCCGCAACCAACACATAAAGCTATCCGGGCGCTATGCCAGAATTCACTCACAGGTCAGCGGTTCCGATGCTTCTGATTATTCTGATTATTCTGATTATTCTGATTATTCTGACGATGTGGAAGAAAAACCGAAAAATCATCGGCCATTGCAGGGACAGCCTGAGTATATTGCGGCCTTAAGGTTGCAGTATATGCCTGGCCTTAACCAGACACTGAGTCTGACAGGCAAGCGCAGCGGCACTCAACTTTATATTACCAGCGACCAGCCAGATTTGCCGGCCGTCTATCAGCAGCCGAGAAATCATCTCGATTTCAGTTGGAATTACCGGATACACCCAGGCCAGTTAACGTTCAGCATTAATAATATGCTGAATACAGCACACCGTTATCTTCAGGGTGATTACCATTACCTTGATTACCGTACCGGGCGGGAGTTTCTGCTGAGCATCAACGTCGATGTTCAATAACTTTATTTCTTTTTTTCTTCTCTTTCTCTTTTATTCAGACAATCGCCAGAAGCTTAAAATAAAAGGCCCATACTTTTCAGCATGGGCCTGAAAACCTGAACACTATCCGGTTTTAGTTACAGGCAGGAGCAGCCGCCCAGAAGGTAGTTGCTTTGGTGAACGAAGAAGGTCCTGTTGCAGAGAAGGTCATTGCATCAACAACAGAGCAATCAACGCTCATAGTACCGAAATCAGCTGAACTGATATTAGTGGAACTGATAGCATCACAATCCTGGGTAGAAACCGTGTTGTAACCGGTTACCACAATATTATTGAAGTAACCGTCAGTACCTTCTTTCAGCTTGAAAACGAAGTCAGTATCGGCATTGGCATTGGCACCAACAAACTCGACATACGCACCTTCAACAGAAGCCGTTGCCAGCGGAGTGGCTGCGTAGTTATTCGGGTTACCGGCCAGTTCGAATGCATGGTCGGCAGCACCGTTCTTATCGCCCTGCTCAATGTACACATTGGTGATAGAACCGTGGAAACCGTAGTCCCAATCCACACTGTCATCACCATTACAGGTCAGCCAGAGGTTTGACACAGCCACGTCACCACCAAAGAACTCGATGCCATCATCCAGGTTTTCGTTTACATGGATGTTGTTGATCGTGGTGGACGACGTTACACCGTACAGCGTCAGACCGTTGATTTCATTACCGCCGTTGGCAACATCATCCGGATCATTTACGTTAATTTCGGTACCACCTTCGGTAATGGCGACATAGTTCATGATGCCACTGCCCGTTTCGCTGGCTGCTTTACTGCTGCTGCCGGAACCGAAATAGTAATTGCTGGAAATACCTTCCATCAGACAGGTGTCACCGGAAGTACATTCGTTAGCCACACCATAACCAGACAGAATCACACCGCCCCACTCGCCTTCACCGGTGAAGTCTTCATCGGCACTGGAGAACACGATAGGGTTGCCGGCAGTACCAACGGCATTAATTTTTGCACCACGGGCAATCACCAGAGCCGCATTATTGGCGGTGGCGATCACATTAACACCCGCTTCAATGGTCAGTACAGAATGGTTAGCCGCAGCGTAACTGGTATTCTGCACATAACCATCACCCACCGTTACAATACCCGGCAGCGCCCAAAGTACAGGCTTGCGGTAACGGGTATCGTTACCGTTAAACAGTGTTTTGTCAGACAGGACAGAAGAAGGCAGTTCACACAGAACGTAGTTGGTGCCATTCCAGCTATAGGAAGAACTTGCCACACTACCAACGTTGGTACATAAGCCATTAGAAGCAAAAGCACTTACAGACGCAACGGTTAAGGCCGACGCTAAAAGGATCTTTTTCATTTTCAATCTCCAGCAATGTATTTCCATGTATTAGGTTTGTAAAAACTGAATACAAACATTTTTTTCGATTAACGATGATGTAATTCACCACCAGCATCGCCAGCCTCAACAGTGAGACCATTAATGCTTACTCCTCAGGAGTGCATTCATACTGACATAAAAATAAAGACAGATTTGTGTCACATACATACCGTCTTATCGATATAAAAAGGAGAAACAAAACTTAATGATATGAACAATTAATATAATTGAAATAATATAACTAACACCATAAAGAAGGCATAAAAAAAGGGGCAAAAGCCCCTTTTAAAATTACAAAACCGGTTTTATTCGAGCACGCCAATAATTTCAGGTTTTTCGTAATAATCCAGCACGCCAATATATTTTGTTTCTTCAAGAAATTCAGAATCAACCGTGGCTGATTCTGAATAACCACCGGAATATCGCTCTCCAATCATCTGAATAATATTGAGCACTGGATACTCCATAGAAGACTTCCAGAAAACACTTTCCAAAGCACCATGGAGCTTGCTGTTTACCGATTTGTATTTATTTTTCCCACCAGAACCACCACCATAATACAAATAAGGTTCTTTAAGTATCATTGCATTCGGATCTGCCATAACACTGGTATCAAGACTGCTGTTAACCGTAAACTTCAGACACGAACTGACAATATTTTTCATAAAAATAGTACTGCCGTAAGCTGTCTCATTAGTACTGTCAACACCCACACACTCACTCGGATACTCACCCCAGGTATCGGACGATTCATCTGCGCCAAGCAGACTGTTGTACATAAACAGACCGCTGCCCTCTGAAAGCTGAATCAGCGTCGTTCTTGGGGCCGCAGTTTGCCAGAGTGAATAGTAGTTCACGCTCAGATTAGCAATCGTTGGCATTGACCTCGGCTCAGCATTCACATCCACACTATTATTGCGGCCATAAATCAACGGGTAGTACTGTTCATCGTTAAGCAAGGGCACATTATCACCATCAACACTGACATCTCCTGCCACATAGATATTGGCAAGGTTACCCTGGTAACCATGATTCCAGGTCAGAACACCTTTAAAATAGTTACCTTGTGATAGATCAATATTAATGTTTTTAAAGTTAATCGACCCGCCATTTATGGATAACGCACTGCCAAGATCAGGATCTGCATCTACATCCCGGTAAATAACTGAGTTTTCAGCCACCCCATTAACCGAATTGAATGTCAGATCAGCACGAAATAAAGCGCCTGAAATATCGACATTGGAAGCTATTGAGTCGTAACCGCCATAGTAACCATAGGGCCCTTCGATATTACACACGCCTTCTCCTGCATTTGTAGTCGCAGCATTTTCACACAGGTTATTCCGGCCAAAGCCATCGATAACCACGGCAACAGAAACCCCTCCTGTATTAATCTTTTCATACCCGGCATTACCAACGTATTGCAGAGCCCCTGCCCGGGTAATATGCAGAACACTATTATCTGATTCCGTTTCAATGCTGGTGCCGCTTTCAATCGTCAGGGTTACCGGATTTGCTTTCATATCAGCAACGGCGGCAACGTCGGTAATTTGTTGATGCCCCTCACCAATATGAATTTCACCTTTTACCGTCCAGTGGGTGGGCATCACTCGCATCACCGCTTCTTCAATATAGCGGGTTTCACCAGTCAAAAAATTAATCGCCCAATCGCCGGTCAAAGCATTTGACTGAATTTCCTCCAGGGTATAGCCATCGGCTAACCACTGATTAACGGTTTCGCCTGGCAAGCCACTGTACTGGCCGATGGTAACGTTGTTGGTATAAATACCACCTAAAATCCGGCACGACTTCGACACTGGCTCCCAGTAGCTCTCTTCAGAACTGATCTCTCCGTCGCCATTGCTATCATAATCAAATCGATAAGTTCCAGTCGGCTCCATACCAACCAGAATCCCCAGATTATTGCATTCGAAATCCGGCGCAATAACCACCGAATCACTCCAGTTGCTGTACCAGTTATCACCATCATCTGCCACTGCGCCAATATAAGCACCGCCCCCCAGATGATGGTAGGCATCACCTAATAAAGCAGCGTAATGACTCAGATCCACCAAACTCACGCTGACGTTGCCAGTAATCAGGTAACCGGTATTCAGAACCGGGTCTTCTTCAACCACACCACTGGCAGAAACCACGGTATAGCCATAATCGTAACCGCCACTTTCGGATTCATCGGCCAGAGTGTTTTCACAACTGAATATCACGCCATCAAACAGAATTCCCAATGGATCACTGCTTTGTAATGCAGCGGTTTCGGCATCGTCAATATCCAGGCAAGTGGCAAAATCTGAAAATACCGAGTTAAACATCAACAGGCCAGAACCCTGTTCCAGCAATACAGCCGTATTGGCAGAGCCAAAGCCAGCGGCGGTGATATTGGTGATAACCGGGCGGGAACGCGGAATAGCATCATAATCGGCATTATTGTTAATACCGTGCAACACGGCACCGGTGCTGTTGTCTCCCGGACTGATAACGGCCGTCTCTATGGTTCCCTGATAGCCGTTTTGCCACTGAATCTGGTCACCTGCGATATTAGCCATCAACAGATGATTAAAATTGGCAGCGCCACCATTAATATTAAGGCCGTCTGCTCCGGCACCGTAAATGTCCAGATAGGTAATGTTCGAATCTGCTCCAACCTCGTTAAGGGTGAATGCCGCCTGACCATCTTCGCCAGTGTCATACAGACGCAGGTACTGAATATCCAGCTGTTTAGCGCTACCGTCAGCACCATTAACCGTAATACCGCGCCAGCCTGAAGTAATATCGCCAGCGGTCAGCCCGGCAACACCGAGAGTAACCGGCGCGTCTGCTGAGCCAGTAACACGCAAGCGTGCATCGGGCTGAATAAGCAATTCGGAATCGTTGTTACTGGTAGTCAGCAAGGTGGTACCAGCAGGCAGCGTCAATTGCACCGGACTGGCTAATGCGGCAGCACGTTCAGCGCTGTTAAGTGGCGTAAAATCGGTACCGACCTGCACCTGACCATTTATCCGCCAGGCAATATTTTTAGGATAATAGTCAGGTTTCCCGCCGTTATTCAAACGCCCCTCAATACTGAAGTTACTGTATAAAGTGGCTGACTGGTCAACGTTGGTTAAATCACAGATCTGATACGGCATGCCGCCAACAACCAGAGTATCTTCTGCCAGCGTGCCGACCCCCATACACTCGGGAAAAAGAATGGCCGGGCTATAAACTCCCGCTACACTCGCATTACCCGCACCCAACTGAGACGGATCTTCAACATTGGCAAAGTTTAAGCTGTTATTACCTACTGCCCATATATAGCTGAGCAGCGCATCGGCACCGGTTATCAGATCGGTCGCGTTTGCAATGGCAGCCAGGGCATTACTGGTGTTGTTGGTAATGTTGCTGCAGTTAAGCAAAGCAGAACCCACACTGATCTGACTGGCCGAATCCTGTGGTGCCAGGCAGGTATCAAAGCCCTGAATCAGAGCGTCATCCAAGGTAACTTTAGCTGCGCTGGCCACTGATATCGCCACACCCGCCTGATTGTACTGGTCGAACAGGCTAAGGTTACTCAAATTCACCTGACCGCCCTTCACCACCAGCGCCGATGTTAACGAGTCATGCCTGATACGAGCAGCAATATCGCCCTGATAGTTATTCAGCTCCAGAGCGGTAGCGCTGATGTTAGTGATATAGGGAATGGGGCTAACCGGATTGCCATTCACAATATTATAGCTGCCACCGTGGACCTGCAGCCCATTCGATCCGCTGTAAGCAATCACCCCTCCCGTTTGGCTGGCTGCGGGAGCATAAGCGGTAACCGCCGCATGAATCGTACCACCCGCATAGTTTTCCAGACTGACGGATACTTCCTCACCCGCTTCACCAATCACGGAACCACCGCCGCTGTTCAAGCTGTATAAACCGGGAAACCCCTTGGTATTTGTCGAGTTGAAACTCATGCCATAGGCTGTCAGATCGGTATCTTTGGCAACACCGCCGTAGTAGCCAAAGGGACCTTTAATATTGCACAGCTGGTCTGGACTACTGGTTGCCGGGCACTCTGGTGAATAGCCAATGCCATTAATAACCACACCACCCCATTCACCACCGCCGGTATTATTGTCGTCGAGTGATAAAATGTTGGCCGTTAATTGTGCATTTCGATGAAGAATTACAACCGAACCGGGCTTCGCATATAGCTCAACGGAAAAATTAACACGCTCAGCGAGTAATTGATCCAACGTCTCGTATTCTTTACTTTCGCCGAACTCGTACACACCATCCAGCACCCAGACCAGAGGTTTATAGTTCCACGTATTTTTCAGACTGATCGCGTTTAAATCATTAGAAATATCGCGTGTGTTGCTTAGCTTTCCGATGTCTTTGCTCAGTAAACAGGCATTGAACTCTTCACCGTTTACCTGCACCGGATCAGTAGCGGTTCCGACCACACCGTATTGCAGAATTTCACACTGCGCCAGTGATACCTCCAGGCTTTCCTGCATGGCGGTTTCATCGGATACATCAGCACCGCAACTTGCGAGTAACAAAGCCGCGGATAATACACCCAGCTTTGGTATTAACTTCAGGCCTGAATACTCAGAAGCCCGAGGGTATTTTTTAAATAACATAATTCCACCCATCATCTTTTTAGGAGTCCAATATTTAAAATTCATAACTGACTTTCAGCTTGTATTTAGGCCCGGACTTGTAACCCAGGTAGGCCACATCGTATTTTTCGTAGTACTGACGTTTTTCAGAATCCAGTATATTTTCACCCGACAATGACACTTTAAGGTCATCACCAAACCGTTTGGTGTAAATCAGTTTCAGATCGTCATAAGGGTCGCTGTAAACATTGGTGACGTTACTGCCCGCATCAGGGGTAACAATCACCAGCTCTTTACCTTTGCGATTAAATACCAGCGTAACTTCCTGGCCGGTTTCGAAGTGGTCATACCCTAACTGCAGGTTAAAGATATAATCGGGCTGGCCTTGCAGTGGACGGTTTAAATCGGTTTCTTTGGAGTCAGCGGCCAGGCTGATTTCTGATTCAATATCGGTGTAATTACCCTGCACAAAGACAGAATGACTGAAGTTGTCATCAAGAATAAACTCGGTACGGAAATCCAGCTCCCAACCGGTCACCTTGCCGGATTCTACGTTAACAAAGGTGTAGTAATCGTAATCATCACCGAGCGTGTCAAAGGCATTTTCAATCGGGTTATCCATGTCTTTGCGGTAGGCACCCAGACTGATGGATTCATTATCACTGGGGTACCACTCCAGGCGCATATCGTAGTTTTTAATATCGGCCGGTTTAAGATCCGGATTACCTTTGTAGCTGGTCAGTGTCTCGATATCACGGTAACTCCGTGGCAACAGCTCGAAGGTTTCTGGCCAGCTTACGGTTTTGCTGTAAGCGCCGCGTAATTGCCAGTTATCGCTGATTAACCAGGTCAGGCCCAGAGATGGCAGGGTTTTGGTTTCATCCAGCAGTTCGTACAAGGGTTCCGGGTTGTAGTAATACTGGTCAGCTTCTACTTTAAATGACTCACGGCGTACACCGATATTCGCCGTAACCGTTTGCCACAGATTCCAGTCGGTTTGCACATACCAGGCATTGGTATTCTGCTCGACACGGTACTGATAACCTTTATCGACGCCGGTATCATTTTCAGCATCAATAGAACCACCATAATTCACGTACAGACCATTACTGCCATTGGTGCCATCACCAATATATTCATCGGTGAAGATATCCGCAGGGTCAGGGTACAAAAGAATATCTTCCCTGGTTTCCTGTTCTAGCTTATTACCTCGGTATGAAAATCGATCTTCATAACCATCGCGGGTACGGCTCAGCTGATACAGACCCGTTTTTGCCGTTACTGAAATATCTCCGCCTTCATTGATCGGTAACTCAAGATCAATACTGGCTGAGTTGCCGTCTTCTTCAGAAGCTTCCCACAGATTATAGGCGCTACTGAAACCAACCTGCAGCACAGGGTCTGCAGACAGGCTATTACCCTGATAGGAGTAACGTTGAGCATTGGGGCGATCATATTCACTGCTTGACCGGGAAATCTGCCAATTGGTTTTTAAGTCCCCCAGTAATCCTCCATCACTCAGGGGGATGTAGTGTTCACCCCATAACTGATGGCTGACCAGCTGCTCCTCAATCCAGTCAATACTTTGGGTTTCCTGCTTATCTATGCCTCCGCCATATGGCCAGTCTCGCGGATCTTCGGGCATAACAATATTATTCTTGGCAATATAATGACCACTAGCAAGAACATACCTATCCTCAAACTCTGCCGAGTTGGTGGTATGGCGTAACAGAATATTATTCAGGCCAAGTGTATGATTTTCGGTAATGCGCCAGTCCAGATTAAGCATGGCGCTCAGGTCGATAACATTATTGGTATCGTAGGTCACTTTTGAAGATGTCAGCGCAAGCAGATCTTCTGGTTCATTGGTATCAGGGTTGTTAACGGTATACAGCTCAAAACCGTTCTGAATTTTTTCATCATTGGTCCATTTGTTACTGTAACGCACTGCGCCAATCATCCCCAGGCGCTGTCCGCCATCCGTGACAATGCTGTCACCTCCGGACAGGCTGATGGACATATCGGCGGGTAAATCCCCTTTATACACGCCGTAGTTTTCAAAGGACTCTCCCAGCTCTTCACGGAACTGCAGAAATTCTTCGCTGTCGCCCAGGCCATTGCTGCCCGCAGAATCCGGATCACCAAAAAAATAAGCACCGCGCGCTTGTTTGGCAATGTCCGGCATTTCACGGAAACCGTCGTCATACCCTGTCCAGTCACGGCCACCATGTTCTTTGCTTATATAGCCGTCTTCACTATTGGCTTTACCATAGGCCAGACTGGCCGAGATTTTAAAGAATCCTTCATCCGGGGTAGGCTTGGTACGCATATCAATATGACCGGCGGTTGCTGTTCCCGGTACATCTGCGGTGGCCGATTTTTGCAGTGACAGCGACTGCATAATATCCGCAGGAAAGATATCCAGCGGTAAATCACGACGGGCCGGATCGGTGGAGGGCAGAATAGCACCGTTAAAAAAAGTGGACTGATAACGGCTCTTCATACCACGGACAATCGCATAGCGGCTGTCTTCCATGCTTACCCCAACAACCCGCGTCATGGCGGAGCTGACGGTGCTGTCATCAAAGCGGGCGATCTGCGTAAAATCCATGGTATCCATTACCGCAGATGACATTCGCTCAGCATCAACCGGGCTGTATGCCTGATAGCTGCCGACGGCGACCACTTCTTCAATAAATTCACTGTCATCACTGCTGAGCATCGGTAATTCAGTAAAGACACTCACTTCCATACCGCGCATCACATTGACCGATGTCAGGGTGCGCGACATATATTGCGGATGTTCAATCAGCAGGCTGTATTCGCCTTTTGGCAATTCAATTTTAAATTCGCCATTACGATCGGTGCGTGCGGTAATATTTTTACCAACAACACTAATCATTGCATTACGAACCGGACCATTAGTTTCAAGTCCGAAAACTTCGCCTGTCAGCACGCCAATGCCTGCCAGTTCTGTTTTACTATTACGATTGGCTGCCGCCAGCGGAACACGATCAATAGCCGCATCCACTGTTTTGTCACCGCGCTTTGCGCTGATGCTGATAAAAGCCGCTTCATCATCTGCCAGCGTAAAGCTGTATGGAACAGATTGATCCGGCAGCTGCAGCGTTAATGTATGTCGCCCACCACCAAAGCCTTCATACCAGAAACTGCCATCGGCGTTGCTGCGCCCTATTTCTTTTCCATCCAGCAAAATAATGGCTTCTGCCAGTGGTTTTCCGTCGAGTACGATGTCTGCTTTAAGACCCGCAGCAAACAATGGTCCTGCACTTAACAAACTGATAAAGCCAGTCAGTAAATGCTTGTTCGATACCCCCATTTTTACTTCCCCTGATCATATGTGAATGACTCCGGCCTGAATGCAGCAACCGGCAGCTACCACTGAAGACGGTAAATAAGGGGGAAGTGCGACATGAATTTTATATGTCACACATTGTGGATAAGTCTGAGCGTTGTATAACGTGATCAATTCAACAGCAAAACCTGTGCAGAAGATTTCATCTGTTTTTAATAAATTCTCCATTTTTTATCCGGTGGCTGTCCGGCCCCTGATATTGTCCGGCCTCTGATATTGTCCGGCCTCTGATATTGTCCGGCCTCTGATATTGTCCGGCCTCTGATATTGTCCGGCCTCTGATATTGTCCGGCCTCTGATATTGTCCGGCCTCTGATATTGTTCGGCCACTGTGCGCCTTCCTGGCGCACAGTACTCCCCTATGTTGTGCACGCCCTGCGTACCTTTGTTTACCTGCACATCTCTGTCTATCTGCAGGCCTTAACCGGGCACCTTGCCGCTAAAAAAACTGACTAAGCAGTCAATATGGTATCCCTCTTGCTTAACAACCCGGCATAACCCATTACGGCCCGTTGTTATTGGGCTGGTTCTGACTAAACAGAGGAGATACGGCTTGAATCACCCCGTTCAGCCGCTGCTAAGCGCGCAGGCTGATGCACCATACTGGAACGCGCAGTTACAGCTGAGTACGCGCCAGACAGAAAGAGGCACCCGTTTGGTGCAGTGCGAACATAACGGCCCTCTTTATGTGCAAAAGCCGTTTTACCCGGAAGGGCCGGACTGTGCGCACCTGTATCTGCTGCATCCGCCCGGTGGCATGGTGTCGGGTGATTTTCTTACTATTAATGTCAGTGCCGGTGAAAACAGCCATGTTCTGGTAACAACGCCCGGAGCAGGACGTGTTTACCGCGCCCGTGCCGATGGTTTGCTGCAGCAGCAGAAAGTACAGCTGGAGGTTGATAACAACGCGGCACTGGAATGGATGCCGCTGGAAACCATTTTATTTCCGTCATCCCGTGCGCAGCTGGAAACCGAAGTACATCTGGGTGAAAACAGCCGCTATATCGGCTGGGATATTGTCAGCCTCGGTTTGCCCGCCAATGGCAGCCGTCTGGATGACCTTGGTCAGCACACCACGCTGAAGCAAGGGCTGCGTATTTATTATAAGCAACAGCTATTGCTGAATGAGCGCCTGAGCCTGCATCCGGGTAACAGCGAATTATTAAATGCCGCCGCCGGTTTCCGTGGCATGCCGGTACACGGTCTGTTAGTGGCCGGACCTTTTACTCAGGGCTTTTGTGAACAGGCTCTGGAGAAACTTCAGGAGCTGTGCGCCGACCAACTGGCCGGTGTCAGCCTGAACGGCCAATTTTTAAGCGTGCGTTATCTCGGCACCTGCAGCGAACAAGCCCGTCTGCTGCTGAGTGACGCCTGGGCGATTATCCGCCCGCAATTAATGCAACGCCCGGCCTGCGCACCACGCATCTGGGCAACCTGATTATTTCTGATTATTTAAAGAACTGATTGATTAACTGAGGTGAACGATGGAACTGCTACCGCGCGAAAAAGATAAGCTGCTGATTTTTACCGCAGCCCTGCTGGCAGAACGCCGCCTGAACCGTGGTCTGAAATTAAACTACCCGGAAGCCATGGCGTACCTGACCATGGAAATTATGGAAGGCGCACGTGATGGCAAAACCGTGGCCGAGCTGATGGGGTACGGTAAAACACTGCTGAGCGCCGATCAGGTGATGCCCGGTGTGCCGGAATTAATTCATGAGGTACAGGTAGAAGCGACCTTCCCGGATGGCACCAAGCTGGTCACCGTGCATGAACCCATTGTTTAAAACTGCCTGCGTTTAAACGGCTTCAGCCGAGATGCTTAACGGTTTACAGGAGAAAGAACATGATCCCAGGTGAAATTATCGTCGGCGAAGGCGATATCGAATTAAATGCAGGCCGTGAAACGGTTCGTCTGCGTGTTGAGAATATCGGTGATCGCCCGATTCAGGTCGGCTCCCATTATCATTTTTACGAAACCAATCCGGCACTGTCATTTGAGCGGGAAAAAACCAGGGGTTTTCGACTGAATATTGCCTCGGGTACCGCCGTGCGTTTTGAGCCGGGCCAGGGCCGTGAAGTGGAATTAGTCGCCTACGCCGGAGACCGTATTGTGTACGGCTTCCGCGGCGAAGTAATGGGCAAGCTGGAGAAAATACATGAGTAATAAAACCATGGACCGCACGTCCTACGCGCAGATGTTCGGCCCTACCACCGGCGATAAAGTGCGCCTCGGCGATACTGAATTATTGATTCAGATTGAAAAAGACTTCACCACCTACGGCGACGAAGTGAAATTCGGCGGCGGCAAAGTCATCCGTGATGGTATGGGTCAGAGCCAGCGCAGCAGTGCTGAAACCGTCGACCTGGTGATAACCAATGCCGTGGTGCTGGATCACTGGGGGATTGTGAAAGGTGATGTCGGTATTAAAGACGGCCGTATTTTTGCCGTAGGTAAAGCCGGTAATCCGGATATTCAGGATAACGTCGATATTATTATCGGCCCGGGCACCGAAGTGATTGCCGGTGAAGGCTCCATTCTTACCGCTGGCGGTATCGATGCGCACATTCATTTTATTTGTCCGCAACAGGTCGAAGAAGCCTTAATGAGCGGCGTCACCACCATGATTGGCGGCGGCACCGGGCCTGCGACCGGCACCAACGCCACCACCTGTTCGTCCGGCCCCTGGTACATCGGCAAAATGCTGCAGGCCACCGACGATATGCCAATGAATTTCGGCTTTTTAGGTAAAGGCAACGCCAGCCTGCCGGAGGCACTGGAAGAACAACTGGAAGCCGGTGCCTGCGGTCTGAAATTACACGAAGACTGGGGCACCACACCGGCGTCCATCGACTGCTGTCTGAGCGTGGCGGAAAAATACGATGTGCAGGTTGCCATTCATACCGACACCCTGAACGAATCCGGTTTTGTTGATGACACCATTGGTGCTTTTAAAGACCGCGTAATTCACACCTACCATACCGAAGGGGCCGGTGGTGGCCATGCGCCGGATATTATCCGCGCCTGTGCTTATCCCAATGTGCTGCCCTCTTCCACCAACCCAACGCGTCCTTATACGCGTAATACGGTGGATGAACATCTGGATATGCTGATGGTTTGTCATCACCTCGACAGCAGCATTCCTGAAGACGTTGCTTTTGCCGATTCGCGCATCCGCAAAGAAACCATTGCCGCTGAAGATATTTTTCACGACCGTGGTGCCTTCAGCATGATCTCATCCGACTCTCAGGCCATGGGCCGCGTGGGCGAAGTGATTACCCGCACCTGGCAGACAGCGCATAAAATGAAAACCCAGTTCGGCTTATTAAAAGAAGATCTGGAGATCGGCGCCGATAATTTCCGCGCGCGCCGCTACATTGCCAAATACACCATTAACCCGGCCATCGCTCATGGTATTTCCCACGAAGTGGGTTCCATCGAAAAAGGAAAACTGGCCGATCTGGTGTTATGGAAGCCGGCATTTTTTGCCACCAAACCGAGCATGATTATTAAAGGCGGCATGATTGCCGCAGCGCCGATGGGCGATCCGAATGCGTCCATCCCAACCCCACAGCCGGTGCATTACCGCATGATGTTCGGTGCCTTTGGTAAAGCCGCCGCCGCCACCAGCCTGACCTTTGTATCGGCAGCGGCATTAAATAATAACGTCGGTGAAAAACTTGGGGTCAAACGCACCTTAGCGGCCTGTAAAAACACCCGCAATATCCGTAAATCAGACATGATTCTGAACGATTGGATGCCGGACGTTACCGTTGATCCGCAAACCTATGAAGTGCGTGCCGACGGCGAATTACTGACCTGCGAACCGGCCAGCGAACTGCCACTGGCACAACTGTATAACTTATTTTAAGCGTGCAATGTAAAAGGACTGTTTATGTTGGAAGTTTATGAACGCCTTGGCACTCACTGCCATGATCCGGTCAGCGCTACGGTAGTACTGAACTACGAACAGCGCGACCGTGGCCGTCTGCGTCTGACCAGTACCGACGGCGAAGAAGTACGTCTGTTTCTGGAGCGTGGCAAGCCCTTACTGGTTGGTGAATTTTTACGCGCCACTGATGGCAAAATCGTAAAAATTGAAGGCGCTGAAGAAGATGTTGCCCACGCCAGCTGCGACGACTGGCAAACCTTTGCCAAAGCCTGTTATCACCTCGGCAACCGCCATGTAAAAGTAGAAGTGGGTGAGCGCTGGTTACGGATAAAACCGGATCATGTGCTGGAAGATATGCTGCATTTACTTGGCCTGATGGTCAGCCATGAACACGCAGTCTTTGTACCTGAGTCCGGCGCTTATGCCCCCGGTTACGGGCATTCGCATGGTCATTCACACAGCCACTCGCACGGACATTCGCATGGTCATTCCCACGATCATGATCATCACCACGGCCACAGCCATAAAGACGGACATGGTAAAGGGCACGAGCACGGTGACGGACATGACCACTGATAACCACGCGGCGCTGACAACACCGGGGCTGCTGCGTTTATTGCAGCTATCCAGTGTCAGCCTGCCGGTGGGTGGTTACGCCTTTTCCCAGGGGCTGGAATACGCCGTGGAAAAAGGCTGGGTCAGTAATATGGCAAAGACCCGTGACTGGATTGCGCTGCAATTACACGAAACCCAGGCGCTGATTGATTTACCGGTATTAAAAGGCGCGATACAGGCGGTAACTGCAGCCGATGAAAAAGCCTGGGAAATCTGGAACGATTTAATTCTGGCCAGCCGCGAAACCAGTGAATTACGCCTTACCGATACCGCCATGGGCGAAGCACTGGTGCGTTTATTAAAACAGCTGGACGTTAAACTGCCGCGCTATGCCAGTGAGGCAGAGGGCGATGTCAGCTTTGTTGCGCTCTATGCCTATCCGGCGGTGCAGTGGCAGATTCCGTTTACTGCCGCCGCCACCGGTCTGACCTTCGCTTGGCTGGAAAATCAGATTGCCGCTGCTACCAAACTGGTACCCCTGGGTCAAACCCAGGCACAGCAATTATTAAGTGATTTACAGACGCTGATTCCGGCCACGATCCGCACTGCAGAAGACGTGGATGAAGCAGAAATCGGCGGCTCGTTACCGGCACTGGCGATTGCCAGTGCGCAGCATGAGACACAGTACACGCGCCTGTTCCGATCATGAGGGCTGGTTGCATTGTCAGGACTTTGTTAAAAATTTTCTCAGGATGCTCATGTAGGCTAACTACACTGCGCTCCTTCGATAATTTTTGCCGCGTCCTGACTGCTTCACTAACGCCCTCATCGCTGGCTGTATTACACGATTAAAAATTCAAGCAAGACTCAGAATTACTGGAGAAAAAAATGAAAAAACAAACATTACGCGTCGGTGTCGGTGGTCCGGTCGGCTCCGGCAAAACAGCATTATTACGCTCACTCTGTTCTGCTCTGCGTGATCACTACAATATTGCAGTAGTAACCAACGATATTTACACCAAAGAAGATGCCGAGTTCTTAACCCGTAACGAAGCGTTGTCAGCCGACCGCATCATGGGGGTGGAAACCGGTGGTTGTCCGCACACCGCGATCCGTGAAGATGCCTCGATGAATCTGGCCGCTATTGACGTATTAATGAAACGTCATGGCGATCTGGACGTGGTGTTTGTTGAAAGCGGCGGCGATAACCTGAGTGCAACCTTCAGCCCGGAATTATCCGACCTGACCATTTATGTGATCGACGTATCCGCCGGTGACAAAATTCCGCGTAAGGGTGGCCCGGGTATTACCCGCTCCGATTTACTGGTGATTAATAAAACCGATCTGGCGCCACTGGTGGGTGCCGATCTGGATGTGATGGACCGCGATGCGAAAAAAATGCGCGGTGAACGCCCTTTTGTATTTTCGAACCTGAAAAAGGCGCAGGGGCTGGACGATATTATTCAGTTTATTGTGACCGAGGGGATGCTGGAGCAAAAAGAGATCCCACCAGCCAAGGCGGTCGTCTGATCTGAGCTGCTGCGCTTAGTGATACGGCGTTAAAAATGCTTTCGGGATGCTCATGCAGGCCAACTGCACTCCGCTCCCTCAGTTATTTTTGCCTTGTCTCACCGGCGCTCGCGACGCTCAGACAATCTGTGTTGCCGGTTATTTAAATTTGTAAAAAACTCCTGAGGAGAATCCTATGAAAAAAGTTCTGATCTCTGCCGCCGCCCTGCTGATGCCAGCCGCGGCCTTTGCTCATACCGGCCATGAAGTGTCTGGTTTTGCTGCCGGTATTGCGCACCCCTTTACCGGGCTGGATCACCTGCTGGCGATGCTGGCGGTGGGTCTTTGGGCCGCACGCCAGAGTGGTGCTGCCCGCTGGGCGACGCCACTGGCCTTTGTTGCCATGATGGCGGTGGGTGCTCTGGCCGGAGCCAGCAGCCTGCAGCTGCCGTTTACCGAGCTGATGATTGCCGCCTCTGTGGTGGTATTCGGGTCTCTGATTGCCTTTAACCTGAAAAAAGGCGCTCTGGCCGGTGCTTTGCTGGCCGGTGGCTTTGCCTTTTTTCACGGTTTTGCCCACGGCGCGGAAATGCCGGCAATGAGCACTCTGGCAACCTATGGCGCAGGCTTTCTGCTGGCGACTGCTGTTCTGCATGCGGCCGGTTATGCACTGGCCGCCTTTGGTCACAGCAAAGCAGCAGATATCAGCCGCCGCGCTGCCGGTGCTGTGATTGCTCTGACCGGTATTGCTTTAGGCGCAGCCTGAGGGCCGGCCTGAGTTGCTGCCGAACGGTTATCTGCTGCATAAACGCTTCTCCAGCAAAGGGTTATGCAGCAGATAACTGAGCCCCTGTGCCGTGAACGCTAATAACCGCTTTTCACGGTGCAGTCATCTGCTGATCATTTATTGATCTGAGTCGTGATCATGTCTCCGTCATAGCGCTACAGTAAACAGGTATCACCTGTGTTTGCAGCCCTTAAAGGAGGCTCCCATGAAAACACGTCATATTGCCCTACCCGTCTTGTCCGTCTTATTTTCCGTATCATTTTTACTGAGCACTGGTGCTCAGGCCGCCGATGTTCCTGCCCGTGGGCCTATGGCCTTCAGCGATTACGACACCGATAAAAACGGCAGTATTTCTGAAGCTGAATTCAATGCCGCCCACGACAAACGTATGCAAAACAACTCTGCCGCCGGTATGCCGATGAAAGGCGCCGCTAACCGCCCCATGTTCAGCCAGTTTGATACCAATAACGACGGTAAGCTGAGCGCCGATGAGCTGAAGAATGGCCAGATGCAGCATCAGCAGGAAATGATGGATATGCGTAAAGATCAAATGATGAATATGCAGAACATGCATAAGAAAAATATGCAGCAGTAGTCCGCAGGCAGGCGGTACATAAAAGCCGCCTGCCCCGATTAACACAAGACGCGACCAGCGCTTATCCGGCTTATACATAAGCTGAACAGTCAGCGGGCAGAAAAAGCGTTACACTGCAGCCATTACCTCAACAGCCGCGATACGCAACAATGCCTCAGCCTCAGAATGGCAATTCCTCCGCAAACCACCAGCCACCACTTTCTGCACATGAGTTACGGCCATCCTTTGTGCGCCTCGACCAGCATATTCCTGACATTCTGATCGACCTGAAATACGCCGGTTGCGATAACTTTATTGGTGCTGTGGTGGATGGTTACCAACAGGCCTGTGCATTGCTCAGCCGTCCGGCGGCAGAAGCTCTGGCCAATGTGGCAGCAGAACTCCGTCAGCAAAACCTGCGCTTAAAGATCTTTGATGCTTATCGTCCGCAACGTGCGGTCGACCATTTTTTACGTTGGGCCAGCCGTGCCGAAGACTTCCGCACCAAAGACCGCTTTTATCCCTCGCTGGAAAAGCCACAACTGTTTGAACAGGGCTATCTGTTCAGCCATTCCTCGCACTCGCGCGGCAGTACCGCCGACCTGACACTGGTCGACAGCGACGGCCGGGAGCTGGATATGGGTACCATCTTTGATTTCTTTGGCCCGCAATCCTGGCCGGAGTCGGCGGACGTCAGCCCAGTCCAGCGCGCCAACCGCGATTTACTGCAGAGTGTTATGCGTCGCCACGGTTTTACAGGTGTGCGGGAAGAGTGGTGGCACTTTACCCTCGGCGATGAACCCTACCCCGATCAGTATTTTGATTTTCTGCCAACAGCAGAATACACAGAAGAGTAAACCACTAAAGACTCCGTACGGCAGCATGGTTTTACTCATATCAGACTAAAACCTGCCGCCTGTTACCGTATTTATACCTAGCACCCCCTCTTATAAACCCGACTGGCGGCCGCCCGAGCCACGCAGTATGCTGGTCTATTACCATTAATAAAGGTAGGGGTATGTTTTCTTCCGTTTTTTTCCGGCGCTGGCGTGGGCCGCTGATTTTAGGTGCCGACATTCTGCTGTTTGCGCTGTTGCTCAAAACTCTGCCCTTTGCTCCGGCGGTGGTCACCGGGCTGAGTATTCTGGTGTTTGTTGCCGTGCTGTGGCTGACCGAAGCCATTCATGTATCGGTAACCGCATTACTGGTACCCATTCTGGCCGTCGGTTTCGGCATCTTTAAAACACCCCAGGCACTGGGTAACTTTGCCGACCCTATTATCTTTTTGTTTCTCGGTGGCTTTGCCCTGGCTTCAGCACTGCATGCTCAGGAGCTCGACCGTGCTATCGCCAATAAAGTACTGAATATTGCCCGTGGCCGTCTGGTCATTGCGGTGCTGATGATGTTTGCCGTATCGGCCGGCCTGTCGATGTGGGTCAGTAACACAGCAACAGCTGCCATGATGCTGCCGTTGGTGCTGGGTATGCTCAGCCAGCTTGACCGCGAAAAACATCACCGCACCTATGTATTTACCCTGCTCGGCGTTGCCTACTGCGCCAGTATTGGTGGTATTGCCACACTGGTTGGCAGCCCGCCGAATGCCATTGCAGCGGCACAAAATGGCATGACATTTGTGGATTGGATGAAACTGGCGTTGCCGGTTACGCTGGTTCTGCTGCCGGTTGCTGTCGGCGTACTGTACTGGGTACTTAAGCCCGATCTGAACCAACGCTTCAGCGTGCAGAAAAGTACTCTGGTCTGGGATAACAACAAACGTATTACCCTCGCCATTTTTACCCTGACCGTACTGTGCTGGATATTCAGTGCGCCGTTAAACTCCTGGCTTGGTGGCCTTGCCTCCTTTGATAGCGTTATTGGCATCAGTGCGATAATCGCGCTCGCGGTCAGCGGCGTTGTAACCTGGAAAGACATTGAAAAAACCACCGACTGGAGTGTGCTGTTATTGTTCGGTGGTGGTCTGTGCCTCAGCGCAATTTTAAAAACCACCGGCACCAGTGAATTTCTGGCGCACAGTATCGGCGATTTTCTTCACTCCGGCGGCACTCTCGTAGCACTGCTGAGTATTGTGACCTTCGTGGTGTTTCTTACCGAGTTTGCCAGCAACACCGCCAGCGCCGCACTGTTAGTACCGGTGTTTGCGGCCATTGCCGACAGTCTGGGTGTATCACCCGTTATTCTGTCTGCACTGATTGCTATCGCCGCATCCTGCGCCTTTATGCTGCCGGTCGCCACGCCGCCCAATGCCATCGTGTTTGGCAGCGGTTATGTGCAGCAAAGTGAAATGATGCGTGCAGGCATCTGGCTTAACCTGGCCTGCATTATTGTACTGACCCTGTTCGCCTGGTTGTTCTGGTAAATACAAGCCCGTAAAAACGTATAAAAAAACGGCTGTCCGCCAAAAGCGTCAGCCGTTTTTTATGCCAGAGAGTATGATCAGGCGTTGGAAGTGTTGTTACCAAAAATCCGCTTTAACGCCGAATTAATCCAGCCTTCTTCCCGTTTCAGTACTTTTTTTACCACCGGCACATAATCAACATCTTCGTGGCGGATATGCTGAATAAGCCACGCCATTAATGATGTACGTACCCGGCGGGCGATACCAAAAGGATCACGACCGCTGGTCAGCTCTTCCTGCATACGGGAAATTTTATCTTCAAAGCGGCGATGCACCATCTGGTGCGCACTCAGCAAAACATAGCCCGCCTGATTCATTAACTGTTCTTCAAAGGCAAAATGGTCAAGGGTGTAGTCGCGCAGGCGCTCCATAACATCAAAGACTTCATCAACATCTTCAGAACCAATAGCATGGGTCAGATCATTGATGTACTGCACAATCTGCCGATGCTGAGCATCAATTACCTCAATTCCCAGATTAAGGTCAGCGGTCCACTCATACATATCCATAGCCGGAACATCCTGTCGCTGTTGTTTTTATTAATAGACTCCGGCGAGTCTAGAGAAATGGCCTGATCAGAAATTGACCTGAATCAATTCACACACACTTTGAATGGTTAAATTCACGCAAAATAAAACGTCCATCACATTTACGATTCCTGCCAATTCCCTGCATGACGCCCCCTTCTCACTGCCCTATGATGCATGCCTGAAAATGGCTTTTCTGCGGAAACACTATGCAGAAAGACCGGCATAAAAATACAACGAGGATACTATGAAAGCCTTCTGGACCCTGTTCACCGCCCTGATGCTTACCTTCGGACTCGCCAGCACCGCCGATGCGGCACGCTTTGGCTCCGGTGGTTTTGGCAAAACCAAATCTGTACCTTTCCAGCAGAAAAAAGCCACCCCGGATCAGACCCAGAAACAGCAGCCAGCCAATAGCGCCCGTCCGGGCAGTGGCCTGGGTAAAGGCCTGCTGGGTGGCCTTCTGGCCGGTGGTCTGTTCGCCTACCTGCTGGGCAGCGGCGCGTTTGAAGGCATTCAGATGATGGATATTCTGCTGCTGGCGCTGGTTGGCTTTGTTCTGTTTAAGCTGTTGCGTGGCCGCGCCGCTCAGCACAATGCGCCACAGAGTGCTTATTCCGCTGCCGGCAATGCTGCCCAGCAACGCCAGAGCTTCGATATGGGCAACCTGGCCGACAGCGGTGCTGCTCCGGCCTCTGGCAACAGCGCCGCTTTTGCTGCCGAAGCCAGCATTGATCTGCCAGCAGGTTTTGATCAGCAAGCCTTTATCGACGGCGCCTTACAGCACTACCGTGAAGTGCAGGAAGCCTGGAATCAGGGCAACCTCGACACCATCGCTGAATACGTCAGCCCGGGCCTGTATGCCGCCCTCGCCAACCAGCGCAACCGCATGATGGTGCCACCACAAACCGAAGTGCTGGATTTAAGTGCCGAAATCGTCGCCGCCGGTCAGGCCGGAGACAACGCCGAAATCAGCCTGCTGTTTAAAGGCCGCGTACGCGACCTGCTGGAAAAATCCGAAGACGGTATTTTTGATATCTGGCATCTGGAGCGCGATCTGAGCAAAGACAACGCGCCATGGTTAATTGTGGGCATTCAGGCCGAATAACCGTCGCGGTAATTTTGCCGGAACACCGGCAAATGCTTTTTACCATGACAGAAACAGGGCAGCACAATGTGCTGCCCTGTTTTTTTATGGCCGCCCGCACAGCGCTACTCAGCAGAGCCTGAACCAGCCCGACTATGGGTAATACAGCATTGCCGTCTTGTGCCAGTTGTAACTGTTTCTATCAATTATTGAATCGCTCCATGAAGTTCAGTACTCTCAGACCTCTGCAGGGATGCCGCCATATCGTACGAACACACCGTCCGGACACACGCCCTCCCCGCTTACAATCCCGAATGATAAAAACACGCGATTCCTGCCCTGCGTATACAAGGACGGGCGGCAGCGTGTCTGGTAAACAAGCATCACCTGAGCGATTTTCACCGCCGGAAAAGCACTGAAAATTACCGAAGAAAAGTAATGTACAAATAACCAGTGTATTTTACTGCTTGCGCAATCTGATGCGCATTTACGCTCCCATAACAAAACACGCATGCGCAGATTGACACCTTCGGTCCAGAAAGAATGGAAGAAAATCAATTACTTAAGATTCTGCGAAAAGTGATAACGCGCAAAGTGTAAAGAGCTACTCAGGGTAAAAGCGCGCATGCGCGTTTATATCCTGACAAGAAAGAAAATAACGATGATTTTTACATCCTGGACAATGGGTTAGGCTGGAAATCTGAATAAGGGCTTAGGTGTGTTAATGAGCATGCCTACTAAGAAACTGTTAGGCATTACGCTAAAAATTAGACTTAGGCAGATATGAAAGCAAAAGATCCAGCGTGGAAAGAATTTGAAATTTCGGTAACTAATTTTATTAAAGCTTTAGATCCTGAAGCCCAAGTCACTCATGATGCGATGATCCCAGACAAGGATACTGGTACTCCACGGCAGCGTGATGTTTGGATTGAAACCAAAGTTTCAAAACTCTTTTCCTTAAAAATTCTCGTTAGTTGCAAAAGATATAAAACCAAACTTAATCAGCAGCATATCGATGCATTTATTGGCGAACTATTGTCCTCAGGTGCTCAAAAAGGCGTGATTTATTCCTATTCAGGTTTTACCAAGCCTGCATTAGATAAAGCAAAAGCTAGAGGTATTTCATGTTGCCGTTTATATCAGAATGAACCTGCTGATATTCCAGAGTTACTAAGCTTTCATGCATATCTAATGACACCTGCATTCCATTTTTGGGCTGCGTGGTTGGAGGTCATAGATGGTCAACCCAATACGTTAGGAGAGCTATTTGAGCTAAATATGGACCAAGGTAGTATGCCAATCAAACTAATAGACTTAGTTTTAAGTAAGCATGCCCAAAAGCGAGCGGGAGTTAGATCCAATGCTCAACAGACAGGAACACTTCCTCAAAAATGGACAGAAAGCATAAGTCTACGTAATCCAAATACTGGTAGTGATATGCTTAGAATTGAATTTGGTGGAGACTGGGATTTTTATGAAGCGACCTTGGAAGGGTATCTAATAAATGGAAGCTATGAGTTCACAGACGGTGAGTTTCATGGTGAGCAAAGTTTCCCCGAGGTACATCATAGCGGTCCACAACCAGGCAGCAATTGGAAAAGAGTTAAATCAATACCAAATAGCGCAGATAAAAAGCTATCCATTGGCGTTATATATGGCAACACAGAAAGCATAAAGGAACACTTACTAAATTGTTCTGAGCAAACTATTCAAAATGTGTCTGAGATTTTAAAAAATGCCTAACAAACGCAATCACAGGGAACAAATTTCCGCTACGCTCCAATTTGTCCCGTGTTGCGGGCGTTATGTGCAAATAGTGAAAGGAGAATAAATTGAGTTCTGATGATCGTGAGCGCACATTGGCTGATGTAGAAAAGACATTCTACGAGGCAATGAGTAAGAACACAGTATTTTCCTCCTTAAATCGTTCTGCATCTGCTCTTGAAAAGCTTGCCGTTAATACTGAGGCTTTAACTGCCGAGCTTAAGAATGCCAATGAATCTTCTACTAGATTAACCAAAAGTCTAAATTGGTTAACTTTTGCTGCTGTTGTAATCGCGGCTGGCGCATTGGCACTGGAAATATATAAACTATGCGCTGCCAACTAGCACATAACAAACCGCTTAAATACGTTCCGGCCACAAAAGGCGTGGCCTCCACCGGACTCGCTAACGCTCGCCGCTTAGCGGAGCGTTCTGTTCGCTAGGAAAAGACTCATGACCGACGAAGAGATCTTGAAGTTTATAAAGGAATTGGACGTCTATATCCCAAAAATTGGTGCAGAAGCTAGGTTGGTGGCTTACGGCGAAACTGCTCTTTATGCAAATAAAGAGGGATTCCTTCGAATGGCTGTAGAGTTAATGAAGTGCGCCTTCGAAGAAACACACCCTGATGCCTGTATGCATTACCTATTTGACAAGAGCTCAGACTTTGGGATTGATAACCTTGCAAGAACGAAAGAGCAGCTGGCTTCTTTCACTAGCTAGAGAAAAACAGAACAAGTTGGTGTTGCGGATCGCCTTCGGCTCCCGCAAACCAAAGCGTTAGGCGAAAAGCATGGAACTAATTAAGAACATCTATCAAGGCCAGCTTGACCCACCAGAAGGTGAGGTATGGTTTGGCCTATTTGATAAATATATAAGCTTTGCAATTGAAGATTCTGCTGACATTGAATACGCAACAAAATGTGCAGAATATTTGAATAATTTAAGCGAAGAAATAATTCGTAATATTTGTGAAGCATCAATTCGCTATTGCAATTCATTCTTAGACGCTATCTGCGAGCCTACAATTGAATTTAATAACTACAAAGATGTACTACCAAAAATATACCCATCCACACTTCTCATCCCTGATCCAGAAAATGGTGACGAACCAATTGTACATATGGAGTTAAACTGCGAATGGGAACCAGAGCATGGTATGGAGTGGATCGTGCGTGGCAAGGAAGTTCTTTATGTTGGCGCTTTCAATGGCACATACCCCTGGGCTGAGATTTCAAAGAGTGATTCATGGAACTACGCCTAACAAGTCAATTAACTTCGCGCCTTTGGCGCCGGACGCAGCAAAGCTGCGCCGGTTATTGAGGCGTTAACTGGCCATGAGAAACGAGCCCGACTTGAATAAACGAATAACTGAACTGACCGATAGTGCTACGGACTTATTGGAGGAGTTAGCCTCGCAAACTCAGCCTGCATCCAATCAACAGGTCAAGGATCTAGATTGGTACGCTTCTGAGTTGGCGAAATTAGCTTACGGAAATAATCGGCCTGAGTATCTAGTGAAGGAGATGTGTTCCCTTATATCTTGGTGCGGCCATATTCACGAGCCGGAAATATATGAAAATTTTGTTGCTTCACTAAGAAATCGCCCATTGGTGACGCCTTCATGGAGCAGCAGTTAACAAGCAAAGGCAAAGCAACACGTACCGCGCGCCTGCTTTGATCGTTATGTGCATACGGGGTATGGAGTCCGCACAATCCATTAGGTTTATAAAAGGAGAATAATTATGTTAACTAGATTTTTGGCAAATTCATTCGCTGGTATTCTTGAGATACTAATGTGGTTGATCGTACTCATGGGAACACTTAGTGCTGTCGGTTCTGAAATTACTGGCAATCCAATTTTTGATGCGGGCATTGGATTTATTTCTTCTCTCATATTTTCAGTAATATTCTTTGGCCCTATCATGCTGATTGTAGATTTAAAGAAGAGCGTTAACAACATTGAAACAATACTCAAAAATAGGAGTTAACATCTTGATTCAGGCATATAACAAATTGCTCAATGTCACCTTAATCCTCCTCCGGTTTAACAGACACCAAAGCTGAATTAATATCGCCCCACTCCGTTACCCCCTTAAAATAAAGTAATCTATGAAATTTTCTGAACCTGAAAAAGAAGCCCTGCTGGCGCTGAAGGGCGTTGGCCCGACCGTGATCAAACGCTTTGAGGAAATTGGTATCAGTTCGCTGGCTGAGCTGGCCGCTTACAACGCAGAAGATATCGCCGAGAGAGTGGCTCAGATGCTGAGAACCACCTGCTGGAAAAACAGCCCACAAGCGAAAGCGGCAATTAATGCCGCGATTGAACGGGCCAAAGCCGGTTTATAAGCGGAAAGTGATGCGATGAAACGTACAGCACTGAATATTATTATTTTCCTGTTGGGAGCTACCGCTGGCTTGTTCAGTGCCTGGGTCTGTTCCTATCGCGAAAGTCCGCCTGCAGCAGAACAACAGCCATTACTGGAAAATGTGATGCGCCATGCCAGCACGGAAATTGCCGCAGAGAATTATGCCTGTGAAGGCAGCCCGGTTACCACAGTGGGAGCTGTTATTGCCTCGCTGCTGGAAATAAATAATACAACCAGCAGAAACCGTCTGAGTTACGGTTGTTATAACGAAGTCTGTACGCTGTCGGTTTCCGATTGCAAACCCTGGCAGGATCAGGAATGCTCCACTCGCTTTTTAAAATTTGAGCGCGATAGCCAACAGCAGATTCTGCCAGACAGTTTCAGTTGCCTTGATATGCCCTGAACTCTCTTTGTTGTTAAAACTCTCTTTGTTGTTAAAACTCTCTTTGTTGTTAAACTTCCCCCGGATAATTATGATCAGACCCGCTGCCGGTATCCGTCTGGATACCACAACCTCTCCTACTACGCTGCCCCCACCCGGTGCAGGCAGCACACAGGCAGCCCGCAGTGATATCGACACAATACTGACAGTCTGGCTGGATGCGTCCGTTAAAGCCCATGATTTTATTGAGTCATCATTCTGGCAGTCTCAGCTGGATAATATGCGCGATGTGTATTTACCCAACTCCGATGTCTGGGTATTTGAGCTAAACGCACAGGTTGTCGGTTTTTATGCTCTGCATAACAACACGCTGGCCGCCATATTTGTTGCTCCGCAACAGCAGGGTCGGGGCATTGGTAAACAATTATTAAATCACGCTAAACAGCAGCGCAATGAGCTGCATCTTACGGTATATAAAGCCAACGAACCCAGCTGTCGTTTTTACCGGAATCAGGGCTTTACACTGGTCCGGGAACAAACCGACAGTCATACCGGACATACTGAATTACTGCTGCACTTTACGGCGTAGTCCGCCACACGTAAGCAAAGGAGATGAGGATGAAGGATTCAAAGACATTCTGGGATAACAGTGCACAGCGCTATGCCAAAAGCCGGATTCAGGATGAAGCGGCCTACCGTAAGAAGCTGGAAATAACCCAGCACTATCTGCAACCCGATTGGTCAGTACTGGAGTTTGGCTGTGGCACCGGCAGCACCGCGATGGTTCATGCGCCGTATGTTAAAGAGGTTCTGGCAACGGATATTTCCGACAATATGCTGGCCATTGCGGCACAGAAAGCCAAAGATGCTGGTATCGGTAATATCCGTTTTCAGCAGGGAACGCTGGAAAGTATTAATCCACCCGCGGCCAGCTTTGACGCGGTGCTGGGGCTGAATATCCTGCACCTGCTGGAAGATCCTGATTCCGCTATCAACGCCAGTTATAAGGCGTTAAAGCCAGGCGGTGTATTTATTACCAGCACAGCGCTGGTGAAGGAAATGAATATCTTCTGGCGTATGCTGATTCCGGTTATGCAGGTGCTGAATCTGGCGCCCTTTGTGAATCGTTTTAATAAAACGGAGTTAGTGGAAAAACTGACCCGGGCCGGATTCAGTATCGATCATCTCTGGCAACCGGCAGCACAGTCCGTTTTTATTGTTGCCAGAAAATAATCAGAGATTTTTTCAGGCTTTTTTATCGTCCTGAATCCGGCTGTAACCCAGAATCCAGTAGCTCATCAGCCGGTAGGTAAAATAGCAGACAAAACCGGCAAAAATCGTATCACTTAAAAAGTGCCCGCCCTGCACAATACGCCCGGCGCTGACCACAATACCCACGGCCATACCAGCCCAGAACCAGCTGCGACGACGGAAGACCCAGGCAAAAGCCATCAGCCAGAATCCCATCGCCGCATGTCCGCTAACGAAAGATTTACATTTTTTTGCACACTGGTCAGAAATCACAAAGGCCGGAGTAAAACCACTGTGGCCACCAAATTCCTGCACCTGTTTTGGCCGTGCGCGCTCGAAACCTTCTTTAAACACTCCGTGTACCAGAATACCGGGGCCCGCCAGCAACGACACCAGAATAAATACCCAGGCTTTACGCTGCGCCTGTGCAATACCACCTTTAACAAAGGTCAGTGCAACGGCAATCAGTAATACCGGCACCAGCACATAGGGCACATAACGAAATAGCGCATACACCGACTCGCTGACCGGGTGATTGGCCAGCGGCCAGCGGCCTTGTTCTGCGTCGTAAAACCAGCGGCTGACGCTCAGATCAATCTGCGGAAAAATGACAAAAATAGCGGCCAGAAGAATAAATAAAATCCAATCGATGTGCTGTTTTGCAAAAGCCATGTGGGTTAAATCCGCGTTAAACATAAAGAGCGCAAGGATAACGGTTTTAATGCCAACAGCCCAGTGACCAGCTCCTGCCAGGCTTTCTTGCGCGTTCTTCCTGCGCCCTTCTGTTACTTGCGGCTCACCCTTCTCTTCTTACTTGCTTTCTCAAAACCATAAATGTTACGTTATAACATATGTTAATTGTGATAACTCACGCAACCCGGTACGAGGATTCAATGAACGCTCCTGCGACTTCCCCCACCCATTCAACTCCGGCGATGGCCGATACCCGCCTGCCGGTTACCGTGCTGTCTGGCTTTCTCGGTGCCGGTAAAACCACCCTGCTCAATCACATTCTGCATAACCGCGATAACCGTCGGGTGGCGGTGATTGTGAATGATATGAGCGAGGTGAATATCGATGCTGCGTTCGTAAAAGACGAAGTTGAGCTGAAGCGTGGTGAAGAAAAACTGGTGGAGATGAGCAACGGCTGCATTTGCTGCACCCTGCGCGAAGACCTGTTAATTGAGGTACGCCAACTGGCGGAAGCCGGGCGCTTTGATTATCTGGTGATTGAATCCACCGGCATCGCCGAGCCGCTGCCGGTGGCTGAAACCTTTACCTTCGCCGATGAAGATGGCGTCAGCCTGTCGGATATTGCCCGCCTGGATACGATGGTCACGGTGGTCGATGCGGTGAATTTTCTGCAGGATTTTGACGCTGCCCGTTCATTGCAGGAAAGCGGTGAATCCTTGGGTGAAGACGACCAGCGCAGTGTCAGCGACCTGCTGATTGATCAGATCGAGTTCTGCGACAAGCTGTTGATCAGCAAAACCGATCTGGTCAGCGCGGAGCAACTGCAGCGCCTGCAGGCCATTCTGCACAGTCTGAATCCACGCGCTGAACAGATCCCGATGGTTAAAGGCAATGCGCCGCTGGACAAAGTACTGGGCACCGGCAGTTTTGATTTTGATCAGGCCGCTCAGGCACCGGGCTGGCTGCAGGAATTACGCGGCGAGCATAATCCGGAAACGGAAGAATACGGTATCGGCAGTTTTGTTTACCGCGCGCGCAGACCCTTTCACCCGCAAAAATTCTGGGATTTTCTGCATCAGGACTGGCCAGATGGCAAGCTGCTGCGCTCCAAAGGCTATTTCTGGCTGGCCAGCCGCCCGCAATTTGCCGGTCAATGGAGTCAGGCTGGCGGTATTGCCCACCATGGTTTTGCCGGCATGTTCTGGAAAGCCGTACCCGATGAGCGCTGGCCACAGGATGAAGAGTCCCTCGCCTATATCCGCGAAAAATGGGTGGAGCCTTTTGGCGATATGCGCCAGGAGCTGGTGTTTATCGGGCAAGGGCTGGACGCTGCGGAAGTCACAGCCCAGCTGGATGCCTGCCTGCTGAACGATAAAGAACTGCTGGCCGGGAAAGAGCTCTGGCAACAACTGCCCGACCCATTCCCAGCCTGGGAGTAACCCCGCTCACAACGGCTCAGGCTTACTGCATTTTATACGGAATAATCTGCTCAACCGTCATGCGGTAGGCCGAAGTCGCAACGTCATTTTTATTCACTTCCGTCAGCAGCGTGCCTTCAATCCAGAACGGATCGTAGATGGTTTCCAGCATTACCCCATCGCTGCTTTTGCCCAGAATCAGCTGATTCGGTGGTGGTGGCGGCAGATGAATACAGGCGCCGTAGTAAGGCACCAGAAAGAACTCGGTGACTACCTGCTGGTCATCAAACTCCAGCGGGACTATGTAGCCCGGAATACGGACTTTCTGGCCGTTAAATTCAGCGCGGATATTGGTTGATTGCAACGCCCGGTGCCAGTCAGTCTGTGGCTGATCCGGGTTTTTCCCCGCTTCGCCCTGTCCCAGCGCCGCATCAATCTGATCTTCTTCTGAGCCATCGGCAATCGCCGCCAGCTCAGCCGGTGGATTCGACAGCGCCTTAAAATCCTCATCCGGCAGCAAATCGGCAAATTCAATTTCGCGATAGACCGGGTCTGCGGCCTGCGCGCTTGTAAAACAAACGGCATAGCCGAGTACCAGCAGCCAGAAGCCAGCAGTCCGGCGACTGCCCGACAGCAGAGAACGAAAAACAGCCATCTCAGGGTTTCCTATTCTTAAAGTTATAATATAACATATCATTTCTTTGGCGCGCCGCACCTTGCCAAGCAGGCAGCGCCAACGTTACTGACACAAGACGCAGACTATAAGGAATTCAGCATGAACCTACGAGCACAACCCCAGGTACGCTTCCGTCACCTCCATTTGCTTAAGCCGGTAACGACCACCGCCTTAACCACCTTGCTGGCCCTGACCCTGAGCGCCTGTGGTGGCGACAGCAGCAGTGACAGCAGTGATAACGATCATAACCATGATCACGCCGAAGGTGGTCGTTTGATTTACTCTCTGTCCGGCTCTGCTGACACCCTGAAAATGTTTGATCAGACAGTTGCAAGCGAGCAGTTCACCTCCACCACCGTAGCCACAGGTGCCGATGCTCAGCTGGTTCTGTCTAACGATGGTGTCACCCTCGCCATGCTGAATGGCAGTGATCTGAGCATTGTCAGTTCGGGTCTGGAGCATATGCACGGTGAAGATGCTCACGCTCATGCTGTTGCAACATTAACCGCAGCCCATATTGCCGATGTCGCTCAGGTCGTCGCCACAACGGATCATTTCTCTGTGCTGAAAAATGATGGCAGCGGCCTGCTGCTGGAAGCCGCCGATGGCGAAGTCGTTAGCGGGCTGAATTTACCCAACAACCTTGTCTACCCGGCCCTGGCTTTACAGGGCGGTCAGTTCATGACCTTTACGGCTAACGCTGTAACCCCGGCCAATACCGACATCACCGTGGTTAATGCTGACGGCACAACCGGTACCGATGGTCTGATTTGGGTACGCCCGCACGACGGTGGCTACTTTGCAGAATCCATGACCTGCGCCGATGGCGTAGAACAAACTGCTCAGACTGAAAACTTCACGCTTATTTTATGCGGTGATGGCACCTTGCGCTGGCTGATCAGCGGCTATGTAACCATTGACGGCCATCCGCAAGGCGCCGGTGAAACCCTCCATGTCACCCAGCGCTACCCTGCCACCGAAACCCGCCGTGAAGGTGCTGTCGGTGAAGTAACAACAGGCAGTACCGGCTTTATCGAAAACATTACCGGTTTAACCAAAACGAACCATGAACACAGTGTTATTGCTGCCTGGTCTGCCGGTCAGCTGTGGCTGGTCAATGCGCACAACGATCATCCACACCGTGGCGATTTAGTGTCCGTTACCGGTGAAAACTTCGGTGACATTATCGCGGTGACAACAACAACCGAAGACGATGCCATCGCTCTTCTGAGTAACAGCGGCAAGCTGGCCGTGAGCCGCTTTGATGTCGATGAGAGCAGTAATCCGGTAGCCAGCGGAGAAACTACACGGGAGCAACTGGGAGCCGCTGCAGCAATCTGGAACACAGCTAATGCTCAGCTGCTGGCCGGTGCTTTTGAGTTTCTGGTTGTAAACAGTGCAACAGGCACACTGTACGAAGTCGATACCCATAGTGCTGAAGACGATTATCACCTGCACTCAACGACTGCCAACAGCAACCTGAACAATGCCTTCAGCGCTGTATTCGCTCATGTAGCAGAGGAAGAGCACGCGGATGATGATCACGATCATTAATTACTCTGCGTAACCCCTGCTCAGATAACCCGGGCCAGCATCTGCTGGCCCTTACGTTTCAGGTTCTTTTTTATGCCTCGTCTGTTTCTCGTTATTACAAGTCTTACTTCCGCTTGCCTGTCCGTTGAGGCACTCGCTCATTCCGCCGAACTTGATACCGTCGTTGTCAGCAGTGCCGGACAGAATTCAATCTATGATGTTGCCCAACCTGCGACCGTTCTTAATAAGGACGCGATCAACGACAACCCGGGTGACACCCTCGGTACATTACTCGACAGCACGCCAGGTATTGCCAACGCCTCGTTTGGGCCCGGCGTTGGCAGGCCGGTTATTCGCGGTATGAGCGGCAGCCGGGTAAAAATCCTGCAGAATGGCAGTGACAGTGCCGACTTATCCGCCATGAGCTCCGACCACTCACCCATGGCAGAAGCCAGCTCCGCAGAACAGATTGAAGTGATCTACGGTCCGGCCACCCTGATGTACGGTGGTGGCGCCATTGGCGGCGTGGTTAACCTGATTGACCGCCGCATCCATGAACAACCAGGCTCAGGCCTGAGCGGCGGACTGAATATTAAAGGCAGCAGTAACGACAGCGGTTACAGCACTGATGGCTTAATGGATACAAGCCGTGGCAACTGGACACTGCATCTCGACGGTTTTCATCGCAGTGCCGCTGATTACCATAGCGGCGAGCGCGGCAATATACCCGCCGCCAGTAACAGTGGCCGCATCGCCAACAGTGACAGCGAAGGCTCAGGAGGTGCTGTTGCCCTGAGCTGGGCCGACGGTAACCGGGGCTTTATCGGTGGCAGCATCAGCACCCTGGAATATGACTACGGTGTGCCCAATACCGATGGCGAAGCTTTCCGGGTTAAGCCTACGCAAGTCCGTTACGATCTGAAAGGTGCCTGGCGTCCTGACCCGTCCGGCGCTTTCAGCTGGCTGGATGAATGGCGAACCGAGCTGTCATTCAACGATTATGAACACGCAGAAACCGGGGCCCGGAATGATATTCCCGGTGCTGCCACTGTGGATATCGGCCTGTTTGAGCAGGAAAGCCGGGAGCTGCAAAGCCGTATCCGCCATGCGGCATTCGGCCAGTGGCAGGGAACCTTTGGCCTGCAGATGAAATATCAGAAACTGGCCTTATGCCATAATCACAGCGGCTGCAGCGGCATCCCTTCGTTTGCGGCAACCGCCTGGGATGGAGCAACCGGCTTCAACCTGTTAAACCGTGAACGTGGCGGCTTTCTGCATTCCCACTCAACGCCAATGCCCCTGAACGAAACCACGCAAACCGGTGTGTTTCTGGTTGAACAACGAGATTGGGCACAGGGTACGCTGGAACTTGGAGCACGCCTTGATTCTGTCAGTATCAGCTCAGACCCGGACCCGATTGACCCCAACTATCGCCAGCAACGCAGCTACTACAACGACAAAAATTTCAATCCGGCGACGTTGTCGGCAGCAGGCACCTGGGTGCTGGATGAGCAACAGCGTCTGGGACTGAATCTGGCACGGGTACAGCGCGCACCGGATGCCGCCGAGCTGTTCTGGAATGGTGACCATCATGCAACCTTCTCGTTCCAGCTCGATAATCCCGACCTGAGCGTGGAAACCGCCTGGACAGTGGATATTAACTGGCTGCGTGAAAGCGAACATGACCGCGTAAAAATCGCCCTGTTCCACTACCGTTTCCAGGATTACATCTACAACGAGCTGAAAGATTTTACCGACCCCTTCCACGATAATAATGTGTATCGTCATGAGCAGGACGATGCCCGTTTTCTCGGTGCGGAGTTCAGCTGGCAGCACAACATTGACGAACTCTGGCATCTGGATATCAATGCCGATGTGGTTCAGGCGCGTCTGCGTAACGGTGATCATCTGCCACGTACGCCACCGGCCAGTGTCCTGTTTGCCATCAACCGGGAAAGCGGGCATCTGCTGATGCGTCTGGAAGGACAGGCAACAGCCAGCCAGAAGCGCACCGCCGCCAACGAAGACCCCAGCGACGGCCATACGCTGCTGAACGCCAGCCTCAGTTATCGCCAATTGTTAGCGCACAGCGAATTGCTCTGGCGCCTCGCCGCCAGTAACCTGACCGACCAATACGCCCTTAATCATGTGTCCTACCTGAAACATGCTGCGCCGCTTGCCGGACGCAATGTGCAGTTAGGGCTGAACTGGAGCTTCTGATCAGCATGCGCAACCCCGGTCTTTCTGCAGATCAACCTGTAGCCGCACAGCCGGTGCTGGAAATCCGCCATCTGCTGCACGCCTGGCCGGACGCACAATCCGGACAGGCGGAAACGCTGCTGGATATCCGCAATTTTCAATTACAGACCGGCGAGCGCTGTTTTCTGCATGGCCCGTCGGGCAGCGGTAAATCGACCCTGCTGAATATTATTGCCGGCCTCTGTCAGCCCAGCACCGGAGAGGTATGGCTGGCCGGTAAATCGCTGTGGCAACTGAGCGCACGTCAGCGCGACCACCTGCGTGCCAGCAAAACCGGTGTGATCAGCCAGACCTTTAACCTGCTGCCCTATCTGACGGTGAGCGAAAATCTGCAGCTGATGCAGAATTTTGCCGGGCAGCACAATGACCGTGACTGGCAGAGCTATCTGCTGCAACAGCTGAACCTGAGCGCTCAGACGAACCAGACCGTGGCGCGGCTGAGCGTTGGCCAGCAGCAGCGCGCCGCCATTGCCCGCGCGCTGGTACACCGTCCGGCACTGATCATCGCCGACGAACCGACCTCGGCACTGGATAGTGCAAACAAAGATGCCTTTATGCGCCTGCTGCTGCAGGAGTGTTCAGCCAGCGGCGCCAGCCTGTTACTGGTCAGCCACGACCTCAGCCTGCAGCCACATTTTGACCGGGTGCTGGATATTGCCAGCTGCAAGCCCGGTCAGCGCGCAACGCCGGAGTCAGATAAGGAGCCGCTGCCATGCTGATGCGTCTGGCCGTTAAAAGTCTGCTGCAGCGTAAACTGGCGGTGGCGCTGATAGTGCTGGCGATGAGCCTGAGTCTCGCCACCCTGTTACTGACGCGCAGCTTAAGCAGCGAGTTACGCAGCAGTTTCAGCAACAGTATCAGCGGCACCGACCTGATTGTGGCCGCCCGCAGCCATCCGCTGCAGGTGTTGCTGTATTCGGTATTCCGCATGGGCACGCCGACTCAGGCGATGTCGGCAGAGCGCTGGCATGAAATCGGACAACGACCGCAAACCGCCTGGACCTTTCCCATCGTGCTCGGCGACTCCCATCAGGGCTATGCGGTGATCGGCACCAACGACGACTACTTCCGCCACTTCCGTTATGGCCGCCAGCAGGCGCTGCAATTAAGCAGCGCCCTGCCGGCAATCAATCTGCAGCAACCGCACTTTGCTGAACCGCTGCAGGTGTTTATTGGTGCCACCGTGGCGCGCGAGCGTGGCTATCAAACGGACGATCATCTGCACCTTAGCCATGGCAGCCACGGCCACAGCTTTATGCAACACAAAGACGTGGAATTTATCGTCGCCGGTATTCTGCAGCCGACCGGTACGCCGGTTGACCGCTCGCTGCATGTGCATCTGCAGACACTGGAAGCGCTGCACGATCCGCAACAGGCCAGGCGTCTGGCAAAGGCCGGCTGGCAGGATCTGCCTGAGGCTGATGCGATCTCCGCCCTCTTTGTTGGGCTGACTTCACGGCCGCTGTTATTTCAGCTGCAGAACGTTTTAAACCAGCCCCATCAGGAGCCATTAACCGCGGTGATTCCCGGCGTCGCCCTGAGCGAATTCTGGCAACTGCTGGGTAACGCCGAACAACTGCTGCAGGCGCTGAGCCTGCTGATGTTAATCACCAGCCTGCTCGGCTCGGTGGCCATGCTGCAGGTAACCGTGGCCGGACGGCGTCAGGAAATTGCCCTGCTGCGTATTATCGGCGCCCGCCCGCTGTACCTCTTTGTGCTGCTGGAAACCGAGGTATTACTGCTGACGCTGCTCAGCTGGTTGCTGGCCCTGAGCATGGCCGCGGCTACTCAGTGGCTGGCCCAGCCGCTGCTGGCCGAACATTACGGCCTGTTGATTGAACCACTGCTCAACCTGCAGGACGTCTGGTTCTACGCTGCGCTCAGTCTGGGCCTGGCACTGCTCGCCGGCTTGTTACCGGCGCTGTCGGCCTACCGCTTGTCGTTAACGACTCAGCATTAAACCGCGAGCATTAAACCGCCAGCATTAAACCGGCGACATCAGCCGGCTGGCCACTTCAGAGTGGTCAGTAAAGACAAGTGACTGACCGGCGCGAACCGGCAGCGCATCACCCAGGCTCCTACACTGAGGGATCAGCACAGGAGCTTATAATGACAATCAAACTTCCTTTCCCTGCTTTGCGCTTGCGCAAACCCCGTGGCCAGCAATGTCTCAACGCCGGACTGCTGCTCAGTGCCGGTCTGTTACTGAGCGCCTGCGGTCAGTCCGATAACCAGATCAGCATCAGCAGCGACGAACGCGCGGCTACCGCCATCACCATTGCCGCCAACCGTCAGGTGGCAGAGCAACTGAACCTGAATGATCAGCAGGATTTTGACGATGCCCGCCGTGGCCTGATTGCCAGCCCGGAAAACCTGCAGGTTACTTCGCTGGCCGACCCGGCGACAAAGGTCTGGGATATGCCCGCCTACGGTTTTGTCCAGGGCGATGCGCCCGACAGCGTCAACCCCAGTCTGTGGCGTCAGGCGCAGCTGAATAATATTCATGGTTTATTTGAAGTAACGCCGGGCATTTATCAGCTGCGTGGCTTCGATTTATCCAATATGACGCTGATTAAAGGTGACAGTGGCTGGATTGTAATCGACCCGATCACCGCTAAAGAAACTGCACGCACCGCCTTTAATTTTGCCATGCAACAACTGGCAGAACGTTACCCGGGTAAACAGAATATCAGCGCCATTTTATTTACCCACAGCCATATCGACCATTTTGGCGGTGTGCTCGGCATTATCAGCCAGCAGGAAATTGAGCAGGGTAATATTCCGGTGATTGCACCGGCCGGATTTATGGAAGAAGCCACCAGCGAAAATATTATTGCCGGTACCGCCATGAGCCGCCGTGCGGTGTATATGTACGGTAAAAATCTGGCCCGCGATGAATTTGGCCATGTGGATTCCGGCTTAGGTAAAAGCCCGGCCTTTGGTGAATTCAGTATTATTGAACCCAATCAGCTGGTCAGTGAAACCCCGACCGAGCTGACCATTGACGGTGTTCAGTTTCAGTTCCAGTACACGCCGGAATCCGAAGCACCGGCCGAGTTCACCTTTTATTTACCGCAATATAAAGCCTTCTGCGGTGGCGAAGTGGTATCGCGCAATATGCACAACCTCTATACCCTGCGTGGTGCCAAGGTACGCGATGCACTGAAATGGAGTGCCTATATTGAAGAAGCACGTAACCTGTTTGCCGATGCCGATATTTATTTTGCCAGCCATCACTGGCCGATGTGGGGCAAAGAGCGGATTCAGACCTTCCTGAAACAACAGCGCGATACCTATAAATTTATTCACGACCAGACCGTGCGCCGTATGAACCAGGGCATGACACCGGGTGAAATTGCCGAAGATCTGGCCCTGCCCGATTCCCTCGCCCAGGCCTTTTCCAGCCGGGGTTATTACGGCACGGTAAAACACAATGCACGTGCTGTTTATCAGGGCTATTTAGGCTGGTACGACGCCAACCCGGCCCACCTTGATCCGCTGCCCGATCCGCAACGGGCCGCCGGTTATGTTGCTCTCGCCGGAGGCGCAGGTGCTCTGCTGGAAAAAGCACAAAGTGCGTTTGATGCCGGTAATTACCGCTGGAGTGCCGAGCTGCTCAACCATCTGGTGTTTGCCGAACCGGATAATAGTGCGGCACGTAAACTGCTGGCACGTAATTATGATCAGCTGGGTTATCAGGCCGAATCCGGTCCGTGGCGTGATGTGTATTTAACCGCGGCACTGGAATTACGTACCGGCACACCAGAAACCGGCATTAATATCGCCACCATGAAAGATATGCTGCTGCAGACACCGGTGGCCAACTTCTTCGATACTCTGGCTGTACGCTTAAAAGCAGAAGATGCCGCCGATAAAAACTGGCGCATTAAAATTAACTTTACCGATCTGAATGAAAGCCATCTGCTGTGGGTTGAAAATGCCGTGCTGCATCACCGTCTGCTTAGCAAAGACACGCCGCTGGAAGGCGAAATCAACGCCAGCCTGAACCTGACTCACCCGCTGTTTATCAGCATGCTGATTGGTGAGGCCGGGTTAAAAGACACGCTGTTTTCCGATGACCTGAGCATTGATGGCAGCAAGATTGATCTGGTGCGTTTTTTCAGCCTGTTTGAAAAGCCTGCAACATCATTTGCGATTGTGTTGCCGGATTAAGGACTTCTTAAATACACTCCCGGCATAGTCCGTTTGCCCCGCAGAATAGATTTTCTGCGGGGCACTGCGGTCCCACAGCCTGGAGTGTCACTCCATAATCGACGACTGTTTTTCAACCTGAAACGCCTTTCCGGGGCAAGCCCCTGGCCCCCTGTAAGGAGAGGTACCTCCTTACGATCCTCTCTTTTCGGCGCGTCCGGCTTCATCCAGCCAACTGCAATGATTATGCGGCACGCAAAACAATTCGCCCCGGAACGACGCTTTAAAACACCAAGCATTTGTATCGTTCCGGGGCAGGGTTTTGCTCTGAAGGCCGCAGAATCATCTTGTTGACTGGCGCCGCACGATCGCCGGTTTAAGCAATCCGCTCAGCCGTATTTCAACGGAAACCGTGTTTGAGACATGATATTTAAAAAATGCGTTTGATCTGAAAAGCGGCAGTACGGTGATGGTTTTCTGCGCCTCTGGGGCCGCCGCAGAAACCGCTGATATGTCTGGTCTGTCCGCAGGGATGCGGACAAGCGGCTCCGGCCATGGATGGCCGATGAGGCGCGCGGCCAGTAAATATCAAGGTTTTAAGGGTGACGGCCCAGAAAGCGCGAAGCTGGGGTCGGCCCGCCGGCAAGGGGATAAGTTCCCCTGGGAGGCATTGGGCCTGGATGTTAAAAAAATGCTGTTTCCACAATATTCATTAAAGCAATGGAGCAGCAGCACTCTGCGGGGCATTTTTTAAGATCCGACGCTTTTCTTTTCCTTACGGTATTGCCCCGGCGTCTGCTCAAACCAGCGCTGAAACGCGCGGTTAAAATTACTGCTGTCACTGAAGCCCAGCCGTAACGCTATATCCGTTACCGGCACCGCTGTCTGTAGCAGGTAATGTACCGCCATTTCACGCCGAACTTCTTCCAGTACCTGACGGAAACTGGTGCCTTCCTGTTGCAGATAACGCCGCAGCGTCCGTTCGCTCAGATTAAATACCTGTGCGGTATCGGCCAGCGTCGGTTCACCCTGTTCCAGCACTGCCTGAATGCTGTTTTTTATCCGCTCGTGCCAGTTAAGGGCATTCATTTTTTGCAGATATTGTTCAACCAGTGCTTCGTTGGCTGCGGCCAGTTGTGAATCGCCGGGCAATGCCATTTTTATCAGCTGAGCACGCTCAAACCACAGACAGTTGGTGGCCTGCTGAAAATTGACCGGGCACTGAAAAAACGTGCTCCAGCGCTCATTGCCTGTTGCGGGTAAAGACCGCATTAATTCAACATTCTGCACCAGCAGATTCTGCCCGGTTAATTGCCGGGCAAAGGTAACGATGGTGGCAAAAAAACCATCAACGGCGAGGGCGCTGATCGGCACTCCCGCCAGAGGATCAATGGCAAAACCGATGCGGTGTGGCTGATGAATAACGCGGATATTAACGGTGTTGGAAATCATGGCGTGATAGCGCCCGATTTTTTCGATCACCTGCTGCATATTCTGGCAACTGATCATCAGCAGACCGAGGGCGCGAAAATGCATCGGCTGCACATAACGTGAAACTTCCAGGCCAAAAGCCGGATTCGCAGTAATCTGTTCCACCCGGTCCCAGAACGCGGTCATGGTGGCAATGGCAACACGGCTGTCGGGATGCTGCTCCAGCTCCTGCAGGTTAAGGCCGACGTCCTGCAGCAAAGGCACAGGGTCGCGACCGGATTCCTGCAGGGCTTTGCAGATGGCCAGCGCCCAGGCGGCAATAGTGGAATAAGAAGGCTGATTCATGGCGAACCTGTATTGGGGCCTGTTAATACGCAGTGATCAGCCGGACGACATAACTCCGGCCAGAAAAGACTGCACAGCGGCCAATACCGTCTGGCTGTCTTCCAGTTGAGGATAATGACCAATACCCGGCAATTGCACAATGTTTTCCCCGCCCACCAGTTCACGGTAACGGGCCACCATATGCGCACCGGAAATAGGATCGGCAGAGCCATTAATCAGCGCCAGAGGTACGCTGGTGTTCTGCAATGCGCCAACCCAACGCTCACGGAATTGTCGCCGCTCACTCATATAACGGATCAGTTTATGAAAAACCCGCAGCCCCTGTTGCTGTGAAATTAATGTCCAGAAGCCCTGCAGTTCTTCGTCGCTGAGTGGCTTTGCACAGATATGAGCAAAGGTTTTCTGCAGTTTTTTATAAGAATACAAACGGGCAAACAGTGGTCCCAGCGGACTGATCAGTAATTTCTGTACCAGCACCGGTTTGTGGGTTTCGGGAAACAGCCCGCCATTTAATAAAATACAGGCGCTTATGCTGCTTTTTTTGCTGCCGTTACTGGTGCCATTCTGGTCAAGATCACGGGCCAGTAATTCCTGTGCCACGGTATCGCCATAATCGTGTGCCAGAATGCTGTATTGCTGAATATTCAGATGTTTAAGCAGGGCCTGCTGTAAATCCGCCTGAAAGGCAATACGGTAATCACCATTCTGCGGTTTGCCACTGAAGCCAAAACCGAGCATATCCATCGTGATTACAAAATAGTTCTCGCTCAGCGCCTGCCACTGGTAACGCCAGTCCCAGGAGGCGGTAGGAAAACCATGAATCAGCAGCAATGCTGGTTTTTTTTCATCGCCGGCGGTGCAGTAGAAAATATCCTGACCCAGCAAGGAAATACGTTTCCCCTGCTGTTGCCACTGGTTTAACGATGGTGCGTTGGCGCTCATAAAAACCCTTTTTTATTCTTATAAAAACAGAGCAGAGCTTAATTTAAGCCCTGCTCTTTGTTTCAGGACCTGTTAACACCAATTAAACAGACCCTGGCGATAACCTTTCAGCGCACAGGTTTACTGCGCACAATATTACTGCGCATAAGGTGCCTGAATACGCTCCAGTTTACGCAATAATCCGGGCCATGCCAGTTTGCCACCGGCATTGCGGGTGACCTGCTGTGCTGCTTGTTTAATACCGGCCACAATGGCATCCGGTACCATAATTAATTCGCTGCCACCGGACTGCGCCAGTAACTGCACTTCGCAGGCACGCTGCAGAATAAACATATTCAGAAAGGCATCGGCAACGTTATCAGCACAGGTCAGTAAACCGTGATTACGCAGAATCATAAACCGGGTTTCACCCAGATCCGCTACTAAGCGGACTTTTTCTTCCGGATTTAATGCCACGCCTTCGTATTCGTGGTAGCTCAGGCCAGACAACGGAAACAGCGATTGCTGGGATATTGCCAGCAGGCCATCTTTCTGTGCCGAAACCGCCACACCTTCTTTGGTGTGTAAATGGATCACGCACTTAGCATCATCACGGGCTTCGTGTACCGCACTGTGAATGGTGAAACCGGCCGGGTTAATTTCATATTCCGACGGCATCACTTTATTGCCCTGCAGATCCACCTTAACCAGACTGGACGCCGATACTTCGTCAAACATCATTCCGTAGGGGTTAATCAGAAAATGATGCTCCGGACCGGGAACACGGGCAGAGATATGGGTAAAAATCAGGTCGTCCCAACCATAATGGGCGACCAGGTTATAACAGGCGGCCAGATCAACCCGCATCTGCCATTCTTCGGCGGATACCTGTTCACGGACGCTGACGGCGTTTTGCTTGGTCATCTTAAACTCCTCTGGTTATTATTCTCACCAGCAACATACCCCGCCTGAGCGGCAAACTCTGTAAATTTTTGGACAATCCTGTGCCTGACAATCCGCCGTTATCCGCACCCGCCGAACCCTCCGTACAGCAGCGTCTGCAACTGCTGCGGCAAAGCTGGCTGGCCGAATTGCCGGACGCGGAGCTGGAACAACTGGCCCGTGCCAGTACCATTCTGCGTCTGAGCACAGGCCAGCAGGTGCACGCCCGTGGCGATCTGGCGAAAGGCTATATGGGGGTTATCAGCGGACGGCTGGGCGTCAGCACCCTGACCGATGACGGTAAAGTACTGACACTGGCCTATTTTTTACCCGGCGACTGGTTCGGAGAAATTTCTCTGATCGATGGACTACCACGCACCCACGACACCAGTGCGATGGAAGACAGCGAATTATTGCTGATCGCCGCAACGGATTTTCAGTCGTTGCTGCAGCGTTATCCGCAATTATGGCCGACGCTGGCAAAACACTTATGCCAGCGTTTGCGCCTGCTGATGGATGCGGTTGAAGAAGCCACCCTACTGCCAATGCCGGCGCGGCTGGCGCGTAAATTATTGCAGTTACACCGTATGGATACCCGCCATTCGATGTCGCAGCAGGCGCTGGCAGAAATGATGGGCGTATCGCGGCAGTCAGTCGCGCGGGTGCTGGCTCACTGGGTAAGCGCAGGCTGGATCAGCACACACTATAACCGCATTGATATTCTCGACAGCGGCGCTCTGGAGACAATTGCCGGCCCGGCTGGCGTACCGCGCTGAGCGGACGGTCAGCGCTGCTGTTCAGAGTGCGGAGCGGAATGAGGATGGGTATCTGATAACACCAGCGTTGGCTGACGCAGAATATAAATACTGACCAGCGCACCGATGGCAGGCAGAATAATTTTAACCGGCAGGCGATCCACCAGCACAAAAGCCGTCAGCAGCATGGTGCTCCACATCAGCAACAGCGTATAGATTTTGGCGCGCAGCGGAATACCTTTACCATCAAGGTAATAAATCACATAACGGCCCAGCTTCGGATGCCGGATCAGCCATAAGTAAAAACGTGGTGATGTCCGCAGAAAACAGGCGGCGGCCAACAACAGGAAAGGCGTTGTCGGCAACAACGGCAGAAAAATCCCCAACACTCCCAGCAATACACTGAGCCAACCGCAGCCAAGCACCAGCGCCCGCAGCAGCGGCTGACGTATCGCTTTTTTTTCTGCCAGCTGCGAATGCAGTTCTGCATCCGCGTCTGTCAGAGTGGCATCCGCTGTGTGAACGGATGGCTGCGGTTTATCCTGCATGCTTTTCCTGTGTCAGTTGTCGTATCAGTGCAAACGTACCCGGTATTGATAATCGAAGTATGGCTGAAGATTGCCCAGCGTGGGATTCATACTGCCATTCAGAATCAGACGGAAATGAGTAATCGCCGGATCAAAACCATCGGCACCTGCAACAGGTGTATGGCCAAAGGTGTTACCACCATCACTGGAGAAGTCCAGACTGTCTGTTGTACTGCTCAGACTGTCAAAAGTAAACGTCAGTCCGGTACGGTTATTACCGCTGCCATTAACAAAAGTAACCGGGCTGATGGTGCTGTCGGTCCCCACATAAAACTCTGAGTCAGCGGCAATAGCCTGTACCAACACGGTGCTGTCCGGGTCAGAACTCAGTGTACCGGCATTACTGGCCCGTACCGAATAATCAATCACAGCACCAGGAATGGCTTTCGGATTACTGCTGCCATTAACCGGATCGGAAATCACCTGCGCGGTGCTGTTCAGCTGCAGATCATACACGCCACTGCACTGCGAAAAACTGGCTGCCGGAATAATCTGGTAAGCTCCCGTTGTTGTGCCGCTCCAGTAGGCGCGGTACACATCGCCACCAGCATATTCCTGATGGCGGAATTCAAATTTATGATAACCACGGGCCAGACCCAGACGGACATCATTGCTGGTATTCGGGCCATTATTTGCCCCATGAGCACCGTACCAGCTAACGCGCACTGTATCGTTCAGCCGCAGTTCAACCGCATCATCACCATCCAGCGCCAGCCACCAGTCGCCATCAGTCGGCACATATAAATAACCATCAAAAATCGTCAGATAATACTCATCACCGCGGTTATCAAACGGATTGCCTGAGCCATCGACCTGACTGAATATGGTTTGCCCATCCAGATAGGTTTCGTTGGCAAAGGTATCCACCATCGTCTGAAACTGGCTGGCGCTGGTCGGGTAATTAACGCTGCTGCTCTGGGTATTAAAAAAACGTGTCCATAATCCGGACGAGGCTGCACAGCTGCGTCCCGCTGGCAGAATCAATGTACGTACGGCAACAGAGCCTGATACCGTATTATTCGCCGTATTAAAATCATATGCTTTACCGTCAACTGTGGCACTGAATCCGGCATTATTGGCTGAGCCGCTTTGTGCACTGATACCCAGAACCAAATCCGGATAATGATCCCCATTGCCCACCAGCTCTGAATAAGCACAGCTGATGCTGCCACTGCTGCCGGAACACGACCAGCTATTGCCCTGTACCTGCTCCAGCAATAAACCAGAATCCAGATTAAGCGTCAGAGCCGTATCAGACGGAGCGTTATCCGGCCCATTGTTGACAACAGACAAGATCAAGTCACGGGGGCTGTTACGCACCCAAAGCGCCGGAGCTGTAGCGGTAACAGATAAATCCGCACTGCAGCTTTCATGAGCACCAAAGGTAATCGTTGGCAGAGCGACCGGGCAAGAACGTGAGCGAATATCAATATCGCTGGTGCGGAAAGTTGTCCAGCTCCCCCAAGGCTTACGGAACTGTACGGTAATACCACCATCACAACAGTCTTCGGCGCCAATAATTTCCAGTTTATGGTAGCCCTCCGACAAGCTGATACTGCCTTCAAGAGTCTGACTGGTATTACCCCAATTATTATTCCACCATAAGTTTGCATTCCATTGCTCTTCAAGCCTTGTGCCATTCACATATAAACCGCCACCACGACCAAAGTCAGCACCATAACGAAAACGCCAGGTTCCGGCTTCATTAGCACGTACCTGAAAATAGCTTTCGGAATAGGCAATAAAGTTGCCATCCTGGCCACCAGGGAAGCTGCTGCTGTTACTGATATTGGTAAAATCAGTAATAAATTTACAACCATACCCACTGACATTATCACTGGCGGCGTTAAATAAACTGAAAGCCTGGTTTTTACTCGAAGGGTCGGCGGTTACCCGACGGGTATGAAATTTAATACCCGGATAAGTAAATACGGGCGGAACCTGCGTCTGATTCGATGCTGCTGCATTACCATAGTAGAGATAGATAGAACGGTTCTGACTGGCAACCAGAGATGGAAAACGAACCCAGATACTGGCGGTTTTACTGGCCTGATTCCAGCTGTCAATCCAGAAATCCAGCGCAGTATTATCATCGCTATCGATAATGCGTAAATCGTAACCATTACTGGTCCATTGATAATCAGGATGCAGATTGCTGCTGTTAATGGTCAGCAATACCTGGTAATCGGTCAGGGTTGTACCCGAGTTTTCCTGCACACTGAGTTGTGTACGGTAAGGCCAGTCGCAAAGCAGTCCGGCATAACTGCTGTTTGCCACCATCAGTAAAACCCAGAACAACCCGCGCATTGTATTTTTCCTCCATTGACATGCACGCATTGTACTGTAAAAGACCGATTGCGACCCCTGCCGGATTTTGTCAATGATCGCCTTTATTTGTCAGAATTTCCCTTTCAGCCGTAACCAGTTGTAACGTCCGGCATATACAGGCGTTCAGTTATCAGAAACGGCGGCTGAAACGGCGGCGATATTCGGTTGGTGTTAAGCCGGTTTTTTTGCGGAATAAACGCCGGAATGAACTGGCGTCTTCATAACCGACATCATTCATCACCACATCCACAGTACGTTCAGTTTCTTCCAGTAATTTCTGCGCCGCTTCGATACGGATAGATTGCACATAGGTATTCGGTGGCATATCCAGCGCCGCATTAAAGCGACGGATAAGAGTACGCTTGGATACACTAAAACGGTCGGCCAGTTCATCGACGGTAAAATTACCGGCGTAGTGTTCTTCCAGCCAGGCCTGAACCTGTTTTACCAGATCATCTTTATGCGGTTTTGATAAACGCATCAGCGAATACGACAGCTGGCTGTCACGACGATAGTCGATCACAAAGGCTTTGGCAGTCTGAATGGCTGTTTCAAAACCAAAATTACGCTCAATAATATGCAGCCCCAGATCAAACCAGGCCAGACCGCCACCGGCACAATAAATATGATCATGGCGGGTAATCAGCTGATCAGCCTTAAGTTCTACCTGCGGGTAACGCTGTTCAAACAGATCTTTAAAACCCCAATGAGTGGTGGCCACTTTGCCGTTGAGAATGCCGGATTCGGCCAGTAAAAAATTACCGGTGCAATTACCGGCAATGGTCCAGCCGTGAGCATCGGCGCGGCGCAGCAGTGCCAGCAACTGTGGATTCACACCAATCACATCCTCAACCGGGCCACCGATGGTCGGCACCACAATCACATCCACATCCTGCACATCGTCGTAACTCATATGTGCCAGCAGCTGAATGCCGTTAATGCAGCGGATAGGGCCGCCATCCGGGCTGGCAATGCGCACATTAAACAGGCGCTCCAGTTCCTGTCCCTGAATGCGGTTCCAGGTTACCCCTGCCAGACCAAAAAGATCGGCGACACCGGTCATGGCCGATGATAAGGCTTTATCAAAACCCGCGATCACTACATTAAGCATGGATGGCCCCCTTTAAAGTCTCTGCTGCACTGCACTCTGATACCTGTCATCTGCGAAATCAGGCTGACGGCAGGTTTATGTCACTATTAGCATCAAGTGTGGCTATATTGACGATTATCCGGCGGCATGACAAGCCTGATACTGGTGAAATACGTCATAGAACTCATGATTCACTTTCTATTAACCCTGCGGGGAGCCAAACCGTGTCGAAACTTATTAATCAGAAAGATCTGGAATTTCTGCTGTATCAGGTATTTCAGGCTGAGCAGCTGACCGAACTGCCACATTACAGTGAACACGACCGCACCACCTTCGATGGCATTCTGAATACCTCAAGCCGCATTGCCGAAGATTACTTTGCCCCGCATAACGCCAAAGCGGACGAACACGAGCCACAATTCGACGGTGAAAAAGTCAGCACCATCCCGGAAGTAAAAGAAGCCTGGCAACACTTTGCCGATTCCGGTCTGCTGTGCGCCCGCCATCGTTATGAGGACGGTGGCATGCAGTTACCATCACTGCTGCATATGGCCGCCAACGCTTACTTTATGTCGGCCAATCCTTCCACCGCTGGTTACCCCTTCTTAACCAGCGCCGCCGCCAATGTGATCCATGCCTTTGGCAGCGATGAACAGAAAGCCACCTTTTTACCGCACATGTTCAGCGGCCGTTTTGCCGGCACTATGGCGCTGACCGAACCGGACGTTGGCTCATCACTGGGCGATCTGACCACCCGCGCCCTGCCAGCAGATGACGGCAGCTACCGCATTAAAGGTCAGAAGATGTATATCTCCGGCGGCGATCAGGACATCACCGAAAATATCGTGCACTTAGTGCTGGCCCGTATTCAGGGCGCGCCACAGGGTGTTAAAGGTATTTCGTTGTTTATCGTGCCGAAATTCCACACCAGCGCCGATGGTTCGCTGGGCCCACGCAACGATGTGCAGCTGGCCGGTCTGCTGCACAAAATGGGCTACCGTGGCACGACCTCCACCGTTTTAAGCTTTGGCGAAAAAGACGACTGCCACGGCTACCTGATCGGTGAAGCCGGTAAGGGCCTGATGTACATGTTCAAGATGATGAACGAAGCGCGCATCGGCGTTGGCTTGGGGGCCGCCATGATCGGTTACCGCGGTTATCTGGAATCCCTCGACTACGCCCGTAACCGTCCGCAGGGCCGTTCTCCGGCGGAAAAAGATCCGCTCAGCAAACCGCTGAATATCGTTGAACACACTGATGTAAAACGCATGTTGCTGGCGCAGAAATCCTACGTTGAAGGGTCGCTGGCGCTGTGTCTGCTGGCCGCACGCTTAGTGGATGAACAGGAAGCCGGAGAAAACGCCGACAGCGGCATCCTGCTCGACTTATTAACGCCGGTGGTGAAATCCTTCCCGTCGTATTACGGCCCGCGCGCCAACGATCTAGCCATTCAGGTTCTGGGCGGCGCCGGTTATACCCGCGAATATCCGGTCGAGCAGTGCTACCGCGACAACCGCTTAAATCCGATTCATGAAGGCACCCACGGTATTCAGTCGCTGGATTTACTCGGTCGCAAACTGTGGCAGCACAATGGCAAAGGCCAGCAGCTGTTGATGGCGCGGGTACAGGCCACGCTGAAATCCGCTCAGGGTAAAGAGCAACTCAGCGAGCTGACCGCCAGCTATCAGAAACACCTGAACACCCTGCTGCAAACCACCATGGCGCTGGGCAAAGCCCTGCAGAGCGGTCAGGTCAGTGCGGCGCTGGGCAACTCGGCGCTGTATCTCGACATGATGGGCAAGATGGTGATCGGCTGGCTGTGGCTGGAAATGGCCGACAAGGCTATCGACACCTTTGGCGCTTCGGCGGCAGAAGACGACCAGCAATTCCTCGCCGGCAAACTGCAGGCGGCACGCTACTTTATCCGCTGGGAACTGCCGGAAATTGAGCATCAGGCCAAACTGTTAGCCGGATTTGACGATACCTGCACCACCATGAACCCGGACTGGTTTTAATCAGCAACTGCACAGGACAACACACCATGACTGCCAAAGTACTCGTTGAAGCCAGTGAGCATATCCTCACCATCACCTTTAACCGTGCCGACAAACTGAACGCCCTCGACCCGGAGAGTTACCATCTGCTGGCACAGGCACTGTACCGCCTGCAGCACGACGATGATCTGCGCGTGGGCGTGATTCTGGCCGATGGCAAACACTTCACCGCCGGTCTGGAGCTGGATAAATGGGCCCCTATCTTTGCTCAGGGCGGCGCCCCGCAGATGGCCGCAGATGAAATTGACCCCTACGGTATTTCCGGCGAAACCCTGAGTAAGCCACTGATCATTGCCGTGCATGGTTTGTGCTACACCTCCGGTCTGGAGTTGTTGCTCAATACCGATATCCGCCTCGGCACCGCCGATACCCGCTTTGCCCAACTGGAAGTACAGCGTGGTATCTACCCCTGCGGCGGCGGTACGGTGCGCCTGCCGGAAGAAATCGGCTGGGCACGGGCACAGCGTTATCTGCTGACCGGTGATGAATTCAGCGGCCAGCAGGCCTACGACTGGGGCATGCTGACCGAACTCTGTGAATTCAGCCAGCTGCACAGCCGTGCCCGTGAACTGGCACAGAAAGTGGCCGCCGCGGCCCCGCTGGGTGTGCGCGCCGCGCTGAAATCATCAAAAACCGCGCGTCTGCACGGTGATACCGCTGCACTGAGCACCGTCTTCGGCGATATGGGTAAGGTGCTGAAGAGTGACGATGCCGCCGAAGGCGTACGTTCATTTATGGAACGCCGCGCGGCAAAGTTCAGCGGTCGCTGAAACAGCAACAGCGCCACAGGAAAAACCGTGATGACGGCGGTTTTTCCTGTTTTTTCATCAGGTTAAGCAGCCCAAGAGGACAAATCGGGCAAACCGGACGCAGAGATCAGATCAGAAACTATACTGATTTGGTATGACCACGCCTTCCGGAGCCTTGCATGAAATCCTTACCCCTTAAAACCAAGCTGTTTGCCATCACGCTGTCAGCCATTCTGTTGCTGGCCGCCGCCCTGACCTGGCGCAGTTATCAGGGCATCAGTTCGCTCAGCGAACAACTGCAGGAGCACAGTGAAAAAAATCTGACCGAGGCCGTTATTACCCAACTGCAGACCAAAACCCAGGCCTATGGCGAGCAGATCAGTAACTACATCAACGCCGCCTACCGCATTCCTATGACAATGGCTGCCGCCATTAAAACCGCGATTGAAAATGGTGATGGCAGCCGCGCTCAGGTCAGCGCAATGATGGGGGCCGCACTTGCAGCCAATAAGGATGTCAGCTCCACATACGCCCAGTTCGAGCGTAACGGCTTCGATGGTCGTGACAGCGAGTTCGTCGACTCAGGCCTGATTTACAACGCCGAACGCACCGGCTCACTGGAAATCTACTGGATCCGCAATCAGTCCGGTCAGGTCGAACAGCAGAAAGTCGACGATCCGGACGAAAAATACCTCGATGCCCGTAATGAATTCGGCATCCGTCAATCCGAGTGGTATCTCTGCAGCCGCGATAAAAAAGTTCCCTGCCTGATGGAACCCTACCTGTATGAGATCAGCCCCGGCTATGAAGAACTGATGACCAGTCTCACCGCGCCGATTATCGCCAATGGTACTTTCCGCGGCATTGCCGGTGTCGACGTTAACCTGCCCATTTTCCAGAAACTGGTGGATGAACTGAGCCAGTCGCTCTACAGCGGCAAAGCCCGGGTAACATTACTCAGTGAAATAGGTCTGGTGGTCGCCTCAAGCCACTACAAAGATAAGCTGATGCGGCCTTTAAAAGAGTCTCTGCCGGAAAGAGGCGATACGCTGAGCAAACTGCATAAAGGCGACGGTCTGCTGAGCGGAAAAGATAACCTGTATGTTGCCCGTGGGCTGAAAATTCCGGCCTCCAACAGTGAGTGGTCACTGCTGATCGAACTGCCGCTGAACGTCGCCCTCGCCGATCTTGAAACCCTGAAAGCGCTGGTCGCCGATGAAAAAACCTCAGTACTCAGCAGCCAGCTGCTGTTGGCGCTGATTCTCGCCGGGGCCGCTCTGGTTGCCATAACCCTGTTGATTCAGTCCATTACCAAACCCCTGGAAGTACTGAATAAACAGGTCGAGCAACTGTCCAGCGCCGATGGCGATCTCTCCCAGCGTCTGCAACTTGATACCCACGCCGAACTGATCAGCCTGAGTGGCGGCTTTAACCGTTTCCTCAGCAAACTGCGCGATCTGGTACTGGCGCTGAAAGAAGTCAGTCACGAAGTGCGCAGCGAGTCAGCCGAGAACCTGAAAATCAGCCAGAAAACCCGTAAAGCCACCGATCAGCAACAAAGTGAAATGGATAACGTGGTTACCGCGACTCAGGAAATGTCGGCCACAGCGCAGGAAGTATCACGCATTGCCTCCGACGTTGCGGTACGGGCCAACGATATCCATTCGACCGTCACCGCATCGCAGCAGAACCTGTCTTCCGCGGTAGATACGGTGCTGGAGCTGAGCGAAAACATGCATACCGCAAGCGAGTCGATCACCAAAGTATCTGCCCGCTCCGACGATATTAACCGCATCCTGGTGGTTATTGGCTCCATTGCCGAACAGACCAACCTGCTGGCACTGAACGCTGCCATTGAAGCCGCCCGTGCCGGTGAACAGGGACGTGGCTTTGCCGTGGTGGCCGATGAAGTACGTACCCTCGCCTCCAAAACCCAGGAATCGACCGAAGAAATTAACAATATGATTGGCAGCCTGCAGGGCGAGGTAAAAGCCGCCGTCAGCATCATTGACAGTGGCAGCCAGAAAGCCGGGCTGGCGATGGAATCCACCCGCGAAGCCCATGGCTCTTTGCAAGAAGTAGTACAGGCGATCAGCGAAATTGCCGATCATATCCGTCAGGTAGCCACCGCAGCCGAAGAACAAAGCTCGGTGAGCGGTGAAATTACCCGCAACCTCACCGTGATCGGTGATGCCACCACCATGCTGGCCGAGCTGGCACAGGAAGCCAACCAGAGCAGCCATAACGTCACCGAACAGCTCGACCGTCTGGATAAACAGCTGGGCGCATTGCGTACCTGAGTGCAGACCCGCAACAGCCACAAGCCCTGCCAATCACCATTGGCGGGGCTTTTTTATCGGCCCCGCATGGATGGAAATGCCCGAACCCGGACTCTGCCTCCGCCCATGGCTGTGATAAACTGCGCGCCGCCGGCCACAGGCCAGCCTATCCTGATACAAACGACAGCATAATGCTGCCCCCGAAACACCTTGCCGCGGAATACCATCATGGCCGAACTCGGACGCTACAACACCCTGACCGTACTCGATGAACAGCCCCACGGCCTGTATCTGGATGACAACGACGGCGGCAAAATTCTGCTGCCGCGCAAACAAATTCCTGCCGGCACGCAAATCGGCGACAGTCTTAAAGTCTTTGTTTATCTTGATTCCGACGACCGTCCGATTGCCACCTGCCTGCGCCCTAAAGCACAGCTGCATCAGGTCGCCTGGCTGGAAGCCGTGGATGTAAATCAAACCGGAGCCTTTCTCGACTGGGGTCTGGCCAAAGACGTGTTCGTACCCTTCGCCGAGCAAACCCACCGCATGGAAGCCGGTAAGTCCTATGCGGTCTATCTGTACCTCGATAACACCGACCGTATCGTTGCCAGCGCGCGCTTAAACCGTTTTATCAAAGACGAAGTCAAAGCCAACTGGCCCGGTGCTCCGGTACCGCTGGCCACCGGCGATAAAGTAAAATTACTGATCGCCCAGCGCACCGACATCGGCTACAAAGCCGTAGTCAACGACACCTATTGGGGTTTGCTGCACAACGACGATATCCGCAAAGCCATTCGTACCGGCCAGCGGGTTGAAGGCTATATCAAACGTCTGCGTGACGATCATAAACTCGATCTGATGTTGGAGCCGGTAGGCCATACCAAAGCCGACCCGCTGGCGAAAAAAATCCTGCAGAAAATGGAAGATAACCACGGCCTCTTAGGCCTCAGCGACCACTCTCCGGCAGAGCTGATCGAACTGCAGTTCGGGGTCAGCAAACGTACCTTTAAAATGGCCATCGGCAAACTGTATAAAGAACGCAAAATTGTGATCGAAGACAGTGGTATCCGTCTGGCAACAGAGGCTGACCAGAAAGCTGTGGTCAATAAAGACCTGAAAAAAGAAGCGAAAAAAGAGTCGGGTAAAGACGCCAGAAAACCGGCTAAAGAACAAAAAACATCTGCACCAAAAACGCAGAAAGCAGAAAAACCAGACACGAAGAAAACAGGTACAAAGAAAGAAGAAAGGAATCAGGATCAGGCTGATAAAAAACCGGCTGAGAAAAAATCAGCGCCTAAAGTGTACCGTAACCCAAAGACAAAAACGGAAAAAACACTGAGTCTGAAAAAGAAATCCTGAAGAACATATCCTGACAAAGCAGCAGGATAAAAAACGGCCGCACATAACTCTGTTATGCGCGGCCGTTTTCGTTACAGCATCAGAAGTTATCAACCCCGAGCTGCTGTTCCAGATTATCCGCCATTGCGGCTACGCCATACAGCGTGGTACCGAATTCATCAGTATCCATTTCATCCAGCCACCAGTTGCCCATCGCAACCAGGTGACATCCGCCAACCTTGTCGATGGCCCAGGATGCACACAGTGTACTGTCATTTTCACGCAACAATTTCAGTGCCATAGAAGCACCCAGTTGCTGATCCGGCATACCACTTAAATCCAGTACCGCCGAGGCAATTTCAACAATGTCTTTAGTACCGTCTTCGCTTGGGTGATGCAGCACCAGAACACGCTGTGAGCGCCCTTCGCCCATATCAAACATCGCGCTGATCATGCGCTCATTATCAATTTTCAGATTAATGCCAAGTTTGTCGGCGTGACCTGCAATGATTTCATGAAATTTGTTCGACATTTTAATCTCCTTTAAAACTCGTCCACGCCAAAACGACTTTCCATACGGTCTGCAACGGTTGATACGGCAGATACTGCCATCGCCATTTCTTTCAGATCCATAGTATCCAGCAGCATATCCACAACAGCGATCAGTAGCTCATCTTCTTCACTGATGCGGGTAAATGCCCAGCGATAGTTAGCGGAGCGGCCATTCAGCTCCAGCAATTCGTTGAAGAAAGCTTTCTGATCGATATCAGATTCCTGGATGGTGCTCAGGCGAACAACCGGCGAAGAAATACATACAACTTCACTGCCATTACCCGCCTGCTGACGGTTAAAAAAGACCAGCTGCGAACGCCCGTCATCTTCAACAAACAGCATTTTAACCGAGGTTTCAGAGCGGACTTCAAAGTTCCAGCCAATCTCTTCACAGTAAGCAACAATCTTACTGGTGAACGGGTTTGGATATGGATTTGTGCTTCCATTCGATGTCATCAAGATTCTCCTTATTCGAGAAACATTAAAATTTGCTGAACAAAAGAAGGTTCAACATTCATAATTTTTGCCATTTCCGTGAGGGCATCCAGTTCGCGATCATCAATATTCTGATCGGCTCTGGCGACCACAACCAGACGCTGAATAAAGGCGCAGCGGTTTGAAGCTCCCAGGGATAACAGCGGCTTTGAGCTCTCAATAAACTGTTCACGGGCAAGACCGATAGGATCTTCAGCCTGTTCCAGCAGCTGAATACCTTCGCGGTATATTTCTTCACCGGCCTGCTCGATCAGGTTTTCTGCTTCAGCATCGGCCAGATGTCCGTCCGCATAAGCCACCCAGGCGCCGCCCCAGAACATTGCCCGGTTATGCAGGGCCTGTTTCTCTTCATCGCTGACAGGCTCCATATACTCGAGTACTTTATGAATACCGTCATCAACATCGGCCAGCGTTTTATTCCCTGTTCCCTGTCCGGTTAAACGCTGAAACTCATCCGACTGGCTGTATAAATCAACGGCCATAATACGGATAGGGTTAAACGGATGGCTGGAATAACAATGGGATGTATCTTCTGTGTTTTTTGATAACTCAGATAAATCCTGAATCTGCGCCGAGTACTCTTTCAGATCAAATTCAATAATCGGATGAGCAACACCGCAGGACAGCTTCAGGAAGGAACTGATGGCCGCTTCCGGGCTTTTACAGACAAACAGACCAGCGCGGTCAGCAGAGATTTCTGCGCGCCGGCTCCAGGACATCAGCTTCATGGCATCACTGGCATTCAGCGTGCCTTCTTCAAGAATTGCATGGGTCGGTAAAGCATAATGGCTGAATAAAGCATGACCCAGTTCATGGCCAACAACGAAGTTGATTTCGTCTTCATTCATTGAGGTTAACAGACCGGAACTGAAGGTCAGAATAATGTCATCGCCACCGGAGTAACTGCAGCTGGCATTAGGCTCAGGGCTGTTATAGATGTAGACCTCAACATTTTTATCGCCCAGATTCAGGGCTTCCTGTGCATTACGCACATACTTAAAAAGATCGGGCGCCAGTCTGGCCGTAACCCTCAGGCTGTGGCCAAGAAGACTGCGGCGATAGGAATCACGGCGGGCCTCTTTAATACGTTTTTCAGCCAGCACCTGAATTTTTTTATCAGCCAGCAGTTCATTAAAAAAACTGAGGTCAGACTGAAAGCGGATCGCATCCTCGACGTTCACTGATTGCACCTGCTTAACGTTCCAAGTTGTCAGAAAATCAGCCTGCAAAACTCACATCAACAACAGATTATTATTCCCGGCCGCTATCAGCGCACAGAGCAACCAGGAAAAGACAAACTGCTTATTGATGATATGGTTTATAAAACAGACTGAGCAGTAAGCGGCCATTCTAGACAGCCGATCCTTTCACATCAATTGATAAAGCGGTTAGAAACAATATGTTTTATTGTCAGAATCAGACTTACGTCTCAAAACGACAATCCATATATGCCGGTGGAATCCGCAGAAAAATACGCGCTAAGCCTGATCAGGCTGCTTCCTCTGCCCGGTTTTATCACAACAGAAGCTGCCCATATCTGTTCCGGCCTCGTCCGGAAGGATGAGACAGCGTCCGGGAAATGGCGCAAATCAACATGTCATTTTCTGTGTGGCGGCAAATAAGACTGGCTCCGATTGCCGGTTGACCCACTTTGACGGCGTGTTAGTCTGAGCGCGCCTGTATCTGGTGCCGATGCTGTGAAACGAACCCTGCTTTCTCTGAACCATGTCCTGTTACTGACGATGCTGTTGCTTATCGGTCAGTCGGCTGCGCTATGGCATCAGACTCACTCAGAACAGCATCCCGCCGGTGAGCTGTGCAGTTACTGCCTGCAGGCATCCGACCTCAGCACACCCGGCCTGTCCGGCGTCAGTCCTGAAGCCCCCTGCATTCCTGACCAGCACAGCACCATCTGTCCACCAGCGCCTGGCACTGCAACGACCGTTTTAACAGCCTCACAGGCACGCGCCCCACCCCGTTTTTCCTGAATCCGTTAAACCCAGAATCGTTACCGGTGTGTTAGCGCATACCGGTGATACGTGTATTTTTTCAGGAGAACACCATGTCTGTATCCCGTACCGGCATTTTGCCTTGCTGTGCCCTGCTTAGCCTGTCCGCTATTCTGCCCGCTCCACTGTGGGCCGCCGATTCTGCCAATGCATTTAATCCGGCTATTGGCCTGATTCTGAATGGCACACTCGGCCACTTTTCCCGTGAACCCGATGACTACGCCATCGCCGGTCTGCCCTTAGGCGGAGAAAGCGAACCCGGCAGCCAGGGCTTTGCGCTGGGCGAGTCGGAATTAAACATCAGCGCCAATATTGATCCCGACTGGTTCGGTGCCATTACCGTCGCGCTCGGTGATGAAACCGAAGTAGAAAACGCCTACGTGCAAACCAGCCCGGCAGACGGCCTGACTTTCCGCGGCGGACGATTCTTCTCCGGCATCGGTTATCTCAACGAACAGCATGCCCACACCTGGGATTTTGCCGATACTGCGCTGGCGTACCGTGCCTTGCTGGGTACGCAATATAAAGACGACGGCGTACAGTTACGCTGGCTGGCACCGACCGAGCTGTACACCGAAGTCGGCGCGGAATGGTTTAACGGCAGCGCTTATCCGGCCGGCGGCAGCGCCAGTAAGGGTCAGGGGGCCTGGTCGGTGTTTGTGCACAGCGGCGGCGATATAGGCCAGAGCAGCAGCTGGCGCGCCGGTCTGTCGTACCTGAATGCCAATGCCGATGCGCGTGAAAGCGGCGACGAAGATAACCCGGATCTGTTCAGCGGCAGCAGTAAGGTCGCCATTGCCGATTTCGTGTGGAAATGGTCACCCGGCGGCAACGCCTATAACCGCAGCGTTAAAGTGCAGGGCGAGTACCTGCTGAGTAAAAACGACGGTGACTTTACCCCCGCAGGTGGCAGCGAACTGCCCTACTCGGCCACACCCAAAGGCTGGTATCTGCAGGCAATTTATCAGTTTACCCACGGCTGGCGTGCCGGTGTGCGCCACGATCAGCTCGACGCTGGCCAGAATGATGCCGCCTTTGCCGGCACCATGCTCGACGCGCAAAACCATACCCCACAACGCAACAGCCTGATGCTGGATTACAGCAACAGCGAGTTCAGCCGTCTGCGTCTGCAATACAACCGCGATGAGTCTCAGCCACAGATCGATCATCAGTGGCTGCTGCAATACACCATGAGCCTCGGCGCCCACGGCGCGCACCGTTTTTAAGGAGAGCGTGATGAAAAAAATATTACACAAAGCACGCGCTGTTCTGCTGCCGTTACTGCTTGTTGGTGGCTGCAGCACTGCACAGGCTGCAGCGCTGAATATCTTCGCTTGCGAGCCGGAATGGGGCGCACTGGCGCAGGAGCTGGGCGGTGATAACGTTGAGGTGTTCACCGCTACCACCGCCTTACAGGACCCGCATCATATTCAGGCGCGACCGAGTCTGATTGCGAAGATGCGCAAAGCCGACCTGCTGATCTGCACCGGCTCCGAGCTGGAAAGCGGCTGGCTGCCTCTGCTGCTGCGCCAGTCCGGTAACAGCAGGGTGCAACCGGGCAAGCCCGGCTATTTTGAAGCCAGCCGTTTTGTCGAAACCCTGGATAAACCGCAAATCATCGACCGCTCACAAGGCGATGTGCATCCCGGTGGTAATCCTCACATTCAGACCAGCCCACACAATATCAGCAAGGTTGCCGCAGCCCTGCTGCCACTGTTGCAACAGCTGGATGCTGACAACAGCGCCGCCTATCAGCAGCGCGCCGATGATTTCGGCCAACGCTGGCAAGCCGCCATGCAGCGCTGGGAAACAAAAGCAGCACCCTTGCGCGGTGTTGCTGTTGTAGTTCACCACCGCAGCTGGAGTTATCTGCAACAGTGGCTGGGGCTGAACGAAGTAGCCACGCTGGAGCCGAAACCCGGCGTGCCCGCCAGCGCCGGGCATCTGGCGGAGGTATTGCAGCAGCTGGATGCCCAGCCGGCCAGAATGATCATCCGCGCGGCCTATCAGGATGGCCGTGCTGACGAATGGCTGGCGGATAAAACCGGCCTTCCGGCCATTGCTTTGCCCTTTACCGTGGGTGGCAGTGAACAGGCGCAGGATCTGTTCAGCCTCTACGACGACACCATTTCACGCCTGCTGGCTGGGCTCACACCATGAACCTGTTCAGCACGCTGGATTTATCGATCATTGCCCCGGCGTTTCTCGCCGGGCTGCTGGTGCTGACCACCCACATACCACTGGGCCGTCAGGTGCTCAGCCGCGGCATTATTTTCCTTGATCTGGCCATCGCCCAGATTGCCGGTCTCGGCGTTATCGTTGCTTACAGTCTGGGCTGGGAAGCCGGTGGCTGGCAGGTTCAGCTGATTGCCATGGCTGCCGCCTTGGCCGGTGCACTGTTGTTGTATGCCACCGAGACGCTGTGGGAAGACAATCAGGAAGCCATTATTGGCTGCGCCTTTGTACTCGCCGCCAGCGCCGGCATTCTGGTACTGAGCAGCAATCCGCACGGCGGTGAAGCGTTAAAAGACCTGCTTGCCGGGCAGATTCTGTGGGTCAGCTACAGCCAGCTGATCCCGGTGGCCATTATTTATTCGGCGGTACTGGCGCTGTGGTTTGGGCTGAGAGTTGTCCGTGGCAAACAACAGAGCCCGCTGCTGTTTTATTCCCTGTTTGCCATCAGTGTGACCACCTCGGTGCAGCTGGTTGGTGTCTATCTGGTGTTTGCCAGCCTGATTATGCCGGCACTTGCCGTACAGAAAGTCCGCCAGCATCCGCTGCTGCGTGCTTACGTTACCGGGGCCTGTGCTTATGCCGCCGGGCTGATGCTGTCGGCGCTGTGGGATCTGCCGTCAGGAGCAACCATTGTCTGCGCCATGGCACTGGTTTGTGGTCTCAGCGCTGCCGTGGCAAATGGTAAACTTAAGGCATCGCAGGATGCCGCCGTTCCACTATAAAAAGCCGTTCCATTGTAAAAAATTGCTCTGGCCGCCGGCGAACCATGCGGTGGCCTTGCTGGTCAGTCACAACCAGCCAAACATTCACTCAGACACCCCTCTTCCGCTTATGAATATCAAAGCCTTTGCCGAACAAACCGGGGTTTCTGCCCATACCCTGCGCTATTACGAAAAAATCGGCTTGCTGCAGGTTGCACGTAATCAGAGTGGCCACCGGGTATTCAGCAATAAAGATCTGGAATGGATTACCTTTATTCTGCGCCTCAAAGACACCGGCATGCCGCTGCAGCACATTATTGAATACGCAGAATTCCGCGCGCAGGGCGACAGCACAATGGCTGAACGCCAGCAGTTACTGCAACAGCACCGCGATATTCTGCAGGCAAGAATTGCCCGCGAACTGGAGCATCTGCAGGTTCTGGATAACAAAATCGGTTATTACCGTCAGCTGACCGGCAAGGTCTGAAATCCGCTTGACTTAGAGTTAACTCAAAGCCCTAACCTGCTTTCTCTTTAATTAACAGGAAGCAGGAATATGACCAGCGTACGCTTTGAACAGGGACTGAAAAAACTCAGCGAAATTGATGGTGAAGCCGGGCATAAGGTGATCGACAGCCTGCAGGATATTTGTCCGGATCTGGCGCGCTACACCATCGAATATCCTTTCGGCGATATTTATTCCCGTCCGGGGCTGGATCTTAAATCACGCGAAATAGCCACCGTTGCCGCGCTCACGGCGCTCGGTAACTGCCAGCCGCAACTGAAGGTGCATTTACAGGCCGCACTGAATGTTGGTTGCAGCGCCGATGAAATCAAAGAAGTGATTTTACAGATGTCGGTTTATGCCGGCTTTCCGGCGGCACTGAATGCCATGTTTGCATTTAAAGAAGTACTGCAGGAACGTGGCCTACTGTAGTTTAGTGCCCCGCTTAGGAAAATAAACCGCCGTCAGCGTCCTGCCGACGGCGAATCCAATCAATCAACCGCGAACACTTTCCCGCTGCTGTTTTTTCACCTTTTTCAACGCCATCTGTTGTTTAACCGGCGACAGATAATCAATGAATAATTTGCCTTTTAAATGATCCATTTCGTGCTGTATGACAACCGCCAGAAAATCATCGCTTTCAATCGTGATGGCCTTACCATCACGATCCAGCGCCGACACCGTTACCGAGGTAAAACGCTCAACATCGGCATAATAGCCAGGCACCGATAAACAACCTTCCTGACCGGCTTCTTTATGTTCGCCACGGATAATTTCCGGATTAATCAGCACCAGCGGCTCATTACGTTCTTCAGAAAGATCAATCACCAGCAAGGCTTCACGACGGCCCACCTGAGTCGCGGCCAGACCAATGCCATCGTCAGTGGCGTACAGGGTGTCGAACATATCGTCGATCAGCGTCTGTACGCTGCGGATATCGGTTACCGGACGGGCAACTTCCCGCAGGCGGGGGTCAGGTGCTTGTAATACGGTTAAAACAGCCATAAAAAATAGGGGTTCCTGTCAGGTTTCAGCGGCCGTTAAGGCCAGCCATTGCGCGGATTGTATCCCGTAGATGGCATGATCCACTACCCGGCCATTAAGGTTTTCACTGTTGCGGATAATGCCTTCAAGGGTCATATGCAGACGTTCACATAATGCACGGCTCGGTTCATTCTCTGCGGCAGCCGATATCTGCACCTTATGCAGCTTCAGCCGATTAAAAGCATCATCAATAAGATAGCGGACCGCCGTTGTCATAATTCCCCGCCCCTGATATTCCTTGCTCAGCCAGTAGCCGATTTCTGCTTTACCAAGGTTTCGGCAAATGCTGTTGTAGCTGACATTGCCCACCACAACGCCCTGATACAACACCGCGCATGTCATCGATTTACCATCGGCATAATCATGCAGAGCACCACGGATAAAGCGCAGGAAAAACTCTTCCGAATCGGCGTGGGGCGGCCAGGCAAGCCACTCTGAAAGCAAGCCACTCCGAAAGATAGTCGCGCTCAGCCTCAACAATCGCCAGATAGCGGCCGGCGAACGACGGCTGAACCAGAGCCAGGCTGACTGACTCATTAATATCAAGCGTAAACATAACGATTCCCTGTACCTGTATTCTGAACAAATCCTAAAATGACGACCCCGGCTGCTGTAAAAACGCCAGTTCTTCTGCCGTCGATTCGCGCCCCAGCAAGGCATTGCGGTGCGGATAGCGGCCAAAGCGCGCAATAATATCGCGGTGGCGGTGTTCAAAGTTAAGGTTATCTTCCAGCCCCGGACGGGCAAACAGACGCAGCGCTTCATCGTGAATCAGCAGCGATTCGCTGTGCATATAAGGCATATACAGAAACAGGCATTCGCTCACCGCCAGACCCGCATCAGCGTCTGCCGCCACCGCTTCCTGTGCCAGCACCAGTGCTAACGGGTCAGCGGCAAAGGCACGCCCGCTGTCGCGGTAGATATTGCGTGAAAACTGGTCGAGCACAATGATTTCAGCCAGCCGTCCGCGCGCACTGACACGCCAGTGATACAGCTCCCCGGCACAGGCAGCTGCGTGTATATCGCCAAAGCGGCGCTCAATCTCCCGGTCCAGCTGCGGATCTTTCACCCACCACTGTTTGGGGCTCAGTTCGCTGAACCAGAAGTCCAGTACGGTCTGTTCATTGATATTGTCTGTATCCATGATTTTTCTCCTGAATGTCCGGGCGGCTGGCGGACTCTCCCCTGGCTTTCACCCAGCCTCAAACCAGACGGTGAAATCATCCCAATGCGGCGCAAAAACGCCTCAGATGCTCGTTTTTTGCACGAAAAACACGTATAGTCGCGCCCTTTCGTAAAACCCTTCTTCTATCAGGATTGACCCGTGATCTCCACCGCTAATATCACCATGCAGTTTGGTGCCAAGCCTCTGTTTGAAAACATCTCCGTCAAGTTTGGTGACGGTAATCGCTATGGCCTGATCGGCGCCAACGGCTGCGGTAAATCCACCTTTATGAAAATTCTGGACGGTTCTCTGGAGCCGACCGCCGGTAATGTCAGCATTACGCCGAACGAGCGTCTGGGTAAGCTGAGCCAGGATCAGTTCGCCTTTGAACAGTATCGCGTTATCGATACCGTGATGATGGGTAACAAAGAGCTGTGGGCCGTTAAGGAAGAGCGTGATGCGATCTACGCCAACCTGGAAGCGACCGAAGACGACTATATGCGTGCCGCCGAGCTGGAAGGTGAGTTCGCTGAGATGGGTGGCTACACCGCCGAATCCCGCGCCGGTGAGCTGCTGCTGGGCGCCGGTATCGCAACCGAACTGCATGAAGGTCCGATGAGCGAAGTGGCTCCGGGCTGGAAGCTGCGTGTATTGCTGGCGCAGGCGCTGTTCTCTAACCCGGACATCCTGCTGCTCGACGAACCGACCAACAACCTGGATATCAACACCATCCGCTGGCTGGAAGGTATCCTCAATGACATGAAGTGCACCATCATCATCATCTCGCACGACCGTCACTTCCTGAACTCCGTCTGTACCCATATGGCCGACATCGACTACGGCGATATCCGCATTTATCCGGGTACCTATGATGACTTTATGATTGCCTCCACCGCCGCGCGCGAACGTATGCAATCAGAAAACGCCAAGAAGAAAGCGCAGATTGCTGAACTGCAGCAGTTCGTATCGCGCTTCTCGGCCAACGCCTCCAAAGCCAAGCAGGCCACCAGCCGTGCCAAGCAGATGGACAAGATCAAGCTGGACGATATCAAGCCGTCTACCCGTCAGAACCCGTTTATCCGCTTTACTCAGGAAAAGAAACTGCACCGTCTGGCGCTGGAAGTGGAAGGCCTGAGCCACGGTTATGAAGGCGATGAGCTGCTGTTCAAAAACACCAACCTGATGGTTGAAGCCGGCGAGAAGATTGCGGTTATCGGTGCTAACGGCGCGGGTAAAACCACCTTCCTCAAGTGTCTGGTGAGCGACCTGACACCGAAGTCCGGCACCATTAAGTGGGCGGAAAACGCGAACCTGGGTTACTACGCTCAGGATCACGAATACGAATTCGCCGAAAACATGGATCTGTTTGCCTGGATGGAACGCTGGAAGACCACCGAGCACGATGATCAGGCGGTACGTGCGACTCTGGGTCGTCTGCTGTTTAACCAGGACGACATAAAGAAGTCAGTGAAAGTCTGCTCCGGTGGTGAAAAAGGCCGTCTGCTGTTCGGTAAGCTGATGATGCACAACCACAACGTGCTGATCATGGACGAACCGACCAACCACATGGACATGGAATCCATCGAGTCGCTGAATGCGGCGCTGGAAATGTTCGAAGGTACGCTGATTTTCGTGTCCCACGACCGTGAGTTCGTATCCTCGCTGGCGACCCGCATTATCGAAATCCGCGATCACGAGATCGTAGACTTCCACGGTACTTACGACGAGTACCTGAAGTCTCAAGGCGTGGAATAAGCGCCGGTTTTACCACGCGATACGCTGCATCAGTTCTGATGCAGCGTCATCAGACGTTCAGGAAATAACCGCTCTGGTGCTTTCCTGAATGCTCCCTCCAGACGCAGTTATTCCCGACAGCCTTTGCGGGGCAAACCCCTGCGCCCCAACTTGGGGATCTGATCCCCAAACCCCTGCTTTGCGCTTTCTGGCCCGTGATCCTTATTCACTCGGTTTTTACTGACCACGCGTATATTGGCCATCCATGGCCACATACGCTTGTCTGGCATCCATGCCAGCCAGATCGTAAAAACCATCGCTCATGGCGGCGGGCCCAGAGGCGCGGTTTATCTCAACCGCAACGTCGTTTTTCTCGAACTGTAATGTCCGTTCTGAAAAGCCGCTTGGCGGAATAATCAATGCGCCTGCAGGCCGCCGAAATGAAGAGCAACGAGCAGGTACGTCTCTGCAGGGATGCAGAGCGAGCGGATAGGGCCATGGATGGCCCATTATCCGCGTTACCGTGACCGAGGTGGTCTGAATGGAGGAAAAAGGCCTGCACAGCGCGAAGCTGGGGTCGGCCCGCCGGCAAGGGGATAAGTTCCCCTGGGAGGCATTGGGCCTGGATGTTAAAAAATGCTGTTTTTGTCAGCTATAGTGCTGCTTAAAAGCTATGGGAAGCAGTGATTGATCAGCCCTAATTACTGCAACACATGCCTAACCGGCTGCAGCAATGGCGGCGGTGTTTCACCCAGCGACTCAGCAATGGATATCTCGTTAATCCGGCACAGGGCATCCAGCGGCAGGTCGTTGGCGGCGCAGCCAAAAGGCTCTTCCATTTCTTCGGACAGCACATCCAGACCAAAAAACGTGTAGGCCACGATGACGGTAAACAACGCCGCATACCATCCCAGTGATGGCACCAGACCAAAGGGCAGTAAATAACAGTACAGGTAAGCGGTACGGTGGGTCAGCAGCGTGTAGGCAAACGGCAGTGGCGTGGTGGCAATACGCTCACTGGCGGCCTGCACCGCGGCTAAGCGGGTTAAATGCTCGTCCAGAATCCGCAGGCCCACCGCATCGATATGCTGCTGGCGGTACAGTTCACCAATAATCCGCCCGGCGCGGCGCAGGCAATATTCCGCCGGATTCTGGTGGCTGAATACACGCTCGATATCCTCATTACTTAACCAGGGTTTCAGCTCTTTGCGGCTGTCCTGCTTACGCAATGAGCCGCGCAGCGCATGGCAATGTGCAGCACACCAGTGCAGTAAATCGTGGCGCAATTGTCCGGCCGCCGAATGTTCGGCCTGCAGATCCAGCAACGTCTCGCTGGAGCGTGCCAGACTGCGGATTTCGTACACCATCGCGCCCCACTGCTTGCGCGCTTCCCACCAGCGCTCATAAGAGGCGTTATTACGGAAACCGAGAAAAATCGACAGCGCCACACCGAGCAGAGTAAATGGCGCAAGAGAAAACTCAGGAACACTCAGCCAGCGCAGTTCATGCAGCGCACTGACCGCGGCGGCAAATAATCCAACCGCCAGCAGGTGCGGAAAAATGCGCGGCACAACCGAACCACGAATCACAAACAGCAGCGCAATGGCATTGGGACGTGGACGGACAATCATAAAACAGCCTTATTAAAGGCAGGACTTAACGTCCTGCGGGTTTACCGATAACAACCGAGATCAGAGCAACGGCCCCCAGTGCCCAGCAATAGGTAACAGCGCTGACCAGCTGCAGCGGTGATAGCGCCGCCAGCGAGGCGGCCAGCAGCATCTGCGCACCGTAAGGAATAATGCCCTGCACCACACAGGAGGCAATATCCATCAGACTGGCGCTGCGCTTTGGGTCTACGCCGTAACGCTCGGCAATGTCTTTCGCCAGACTGCCGGAAATAATAATGGCTACAGTGTTGTTGGCGGTACAGAGGTTGGCCAGCGCCACCGACGAGATAATACTGAATTCACCGGCGCGGCGGTGATCTTTAGGAGCGCTGCCTTTACGGCTCAGGCGGTCAATAAACGCACCGATCCAGGCAAGGCCACCACCGGCTTTCATCAGTGCCGCCAGGCCACCGATAAAAATCGACAGAATCATAATTTCCTGCATGCTGCCGTAACCGGCGTAAATATCTTTCGCCCAGTTCGCCAGATGATAATCCTCTACCCGGACCAGGCCGATCACACCCGCCAGAACAATACCGGCGAACAGCACCAGCAACACATTCAGGCCGCTGAGCGCTAAGCCCAGCACCGCGATATAAGGCAGCACCAGCCAGAGGTCATAACCCCTCACCTGCTGCGCCTCGCTGGCCGCGCCCTGATAAGCCAGCCATAACAGGGTGATGATTGCCGCCGGTAAGGCAATCTTGAAATTCATGCGGAATTTATCGCGCATTTCACAACCCTGGGTGCGGGTTGCGGCAATGGTGGTATCGGAAATAATCGACAGGTTATCGCCAAACATCGCCCCGCCCATCACCGTACCGATGGTCAGTACCGTCGATAATTCCGTTGCTTCGCTGATCCCCACCGCAATGGGGGCAATGGCTGCGATGGTACCCATGGAGGTACCCATCGAAGTAGCGATAAAAGCGGTCATCACAAACAAACCCGGTAATACCAGCGGCGCCGGAATCAGGCTGAGACCAAAATTCACCGTCGCATCCACACCGCCAATGGCCTTGGCCACACTGGCAAAACCACCGGCCAGCAGGAAAATCAGCACCATGGTAATCAGGGTGTTATCGGCACAACCGCGGATCAGAGCATCGACGCGCTGGTTCAGCGTGCCACGGGCCAGCAACAGTGCCAGCAGAATGGCCGGCAGAATCGCCACCGGGGCCGGCACCTGATAGAAGGCAAAGTCCACCCCGGCCTGCTGATAATACAGACCACCACCGATAAACAGCGCCAGAAACAAACCAATCGGCAACAATGCCAGCGCGGATGGGGCCACAGCAGCCGCTGAAGAAGTGGCCGATGAAGAAGACGCCGCAGCGCCAGGTTCAGAAGAAGTGTTAAGACTCACGGGAGCAGTCCTGCCAGCAGATGAAAGGCGGGCATTGTAAAGGAAGCACCCGCTATCCCTAAGAACAAATAATTATGAGGGCATAACTGACCGGATTCGCTCCGGATGCCTGAGCAAATAAGCAGCACTCAGACGCCCTGCAGAGTCACCAGTAAGCGCCGGGGGCCGCCGTGGTCGCGGTGTTCACACAGATAAATGCCCTGCCAGGTGCCTAGATTAAAGGCGCCATCTGTCACCGGCAGAGTGACTGAAGGCCCTAGCAGGCTGGCTTTAATATGCGCAGGCAGATCATCGTCACCTTCCAGCGTATGGCGGTAATAAGGCTCGCCTTCCGGCACCAGACGGTTAAAGACCGCTTCAAAGTCACTGCGCACCGTAGGGTCAGCATTTTCATTCACCGTCAGCGACGCCGAAGTATGCTGAATAAAAATATGCGCGAGCCCGGTCTGAATCTGTTTAAGCTGTGGCAACTGCCGCAGGATTTCGCCGGTAATCAGGTGAAAGCCGCGTGCTTTGGCGCTGAGCTGAATCTCCTGTTGCAGCCAGATCATCGTATTACTCCTGTCATCGCATTATTCCTCTGAATCAGGCTCTGGTTAAAACACCGGTAAAAAGCGCAGGTTGAGCACTCACGCTGTTCAGGTAATCAATCATGGCGGCGGAAGGTCAAGGTGAAAGTTCTGATTCAGGATCGCCATTTATATCGGCGATCCTTGAGTTTTCGGTCTTCATGTAATGCCGTTTACAGTGATAAGCCGCACGCAGTATGGCGACCCACGCTTGGTCTTGCTAACTATTTGTTGTTGATCATATTAACTTTTAATCGAATGATGCAAAGAAGTTCGTGTGATGATTTTGCCATGTATTTAAAGTACCAAGACATACTTAGGCCTACAATTACACAAGCCCATGCCCAAGCTTCAAAGTGAAGCGGCTTAAAAGAACACACAACCCACGCCCAACCAAAAGCAGAACTAGCAGCCACCCACATCATTGCAAACTCAAAATACATTGTGGTCACTTTAGTGCTGATATAGCGATATGCTACTGGTTCATTTTCATATGAAGCTGCTAAATATTTATGCCAGTTTTCTTCAACTTTATACGTACAACCGATCGTATCATCCCACCTTACCTCTACATAAGAGCTTATACCCTCGAAAATCATTCCAAACAATACTGAAAGTCCCGCACCAATACCTAAAAGCTCATACTTATATTCTTTATATATTGGTATGTAATCAGGATGCGTGATAAGTAAAAGCACGATCCAAGGTGAAAGCGCCATAGCTCCCGGTAACAAAATTACAAGTAATGATCTAGTAAGCGTAATGTTCATATAGGTAACGCTCGCATTCGCGACTGGTTTGCAGCGCAGCGGAAAAATCTAAAGCTTGAGTATTTTATTATGGTTTTATTCATATTTAGCCATTTCATTTAGCAATCTTTCTTTTAAGTCTTGTGGATCAACACACCAAAAGATCCACTCTTTGTTCGGAAATACCGCTAATTTCACTTTATCCTGTTCAAATAGAGGCAGCCAATGATCAAGCAATTCCTCTAAGCTGATTTCCGCCGCAGTGTGCCCTGGAAAATTCTCATCAGTGATTTTCTGTGCATACTCGTAATGTGGCCATAATGGGAAATATTCAAAGTCTTCAGGTGCGATTGGGACAAGCCAACCTTCCTCACTTTTGACGCCCCATAGTTGTCGCCAGTCCGCCACCTTACTGATGAAGTGATCGTATCTATCACTGCTATCTAGCGCCAATACAGCTTCATAATGCTTTTCATTCATATTATATGACACTGAGCTCTCCCTGAAACATAATGCTCGCAACACGCGCGAGTCGCTGCGCTTGTTAAGAATTTTCACTGTAAATCTATGTAGATACGATAAATGTTGCCCTTATAGCGCTCACCGTACACCTGATATCCGCCATCACCATGCACAGTGCGGACACAAATTCCTGCACCAGTATGACCTTTTCTAAATTCAAGTTCGGCATAACCGCTCTTGGAAGAGCTTGCGTACATTGAGCCCGGCAGCGAATATGTAAACTTTCGCTCCAGCTCCAGTTGAACAAAATTATTTTCTTTTATCAGAACATTTGGCGTTTTATTAAGATCGGGGATTATTTCTTCGTAGTGGCTAAAATCTACACCAAACCGATATATTTTACCTGTAGGGACATATTTATAAATTCGAGAATCTTCATATTCAACATCTCTCCTCCACTCATGATCTACATACATAGGATCAGTTATCAGAATAGAAGCCGAATCAACAAATATTTCTCCTAGGTGTTCTACTTCAATATCACTCTCAGGAATAACAACATCTTCATCGGAGTCGATATCATAGTATGTGAGCGCTCTGCCGAGATATGTGGCGTTTTCCAATTGTTCTTTGAGACGAGCCACCTCTGCAGTTTTCTGACCCAACAACTTTGTACCACTCTCTCTATCTTTATCAAGGCGTTCGATCTCTTCTTCACGATGCTTAATTCTTTTCGCTAGAATTTCTTCTATATATTCAGGCGTTTTCTTTTCAAACTCTCTCGCCTTGTCTTTCCAAAATAAAAGGTTCTTTTCAACCGTTTTGATCTGTTCATCTTTCTGCGTCAATGAAGCTCTAATATTCTTTATATACGCGGCATATATCCAGCCAGCGACAAATAGGGCAAAACCATTAGTCCCTATTTGCAATAGGCTTAAAGTATCGGCCATAGTTCCCTCACTGGCTGCTTAACAGTGTATTTGTATTCCGCGCATTTATCCTGAGCGACTCTTTCGAGCCCACCGCGTAACTTATTGCCCCTGCTGAGAAATCGTCCATAACTCAAAAATCCTTTCTGTAAGAACGCGCACGCCTGTTAATTCAGGCTCAGAACGCAGCTGTATTAACCAGTCAGCTTGTAAACCCCTATTGTCACTCTGAGGGCAAGCTATTGATTGATTTGGCGTTTAAATTACTAGCCTCTGGCAATATGAGCAAGCACGAATAATCAGCGCGCCTGATTTGCGTATAGCACGAAAATATACTGTATATCGTTCGACCGATTCTTTATATACGGGGCTTCGTGGACGAATCGCTGATACCTGCAACAAAGCCGCCACTCATTGCTGAGCAGCGGCTTTCTTTACAGGCCATTTGGTGGGCAGTGCCCACCCTACATATCAGAGTGAATGTGGGGCTCGTCGCGGATAAGATCCGCCCCCACAATTCGGCGTTTGTTTTATATCCGGCGTTGCGTCTGAATGTATGCGCCTGCGGCCTGCTTAATCGAGCGCTATCGCGGGCATGGCCCGCTCCTACAATTCGGCGTTTGGTTTATATCCGGCGTTGCGGCTGAATTCATGCGCACGAGGCCCGGCGCAGGGCCGATTGTGTGCTCCTGTACAATCGGCATTTCCGCCATCCATGGCGGTCAGGCAGCCCCGCATTAGCTTCAATGTAATCCAAAAGCCAACCCGCGCAGCGGCTACAACTCAGAACACAACGCCTTCCAGCCAAAAAAAAACGACTGCCGGAACAGTCGTCTTATATCCTCTCAGGCGGCAGGCACGACTACGCAGAGCGTAGTAGCGAGCCTGTCAGCACCTTACCGGCACTCAACGCATCGGCGGCATACCACCACCGAACGGACCACCGCCGCCCATTGGGCCGCCTGGTCCACCCATACCGCCCATGGCACGCATCATTTTGCGCATGCCGCCTTTGGCGGTGACTTTCTTCATCATTTTCTGCATCTGTGAGTGCTGTTTCAGTACGCGGTTAACGTCCTGAATCTGGGTGCCGGAACCAGCGGCAATACGCTTTTTACGCGAGCCGTTGATTTTGTCCGGAAAACGGCGCTCTTCACGGGTCATGGAATAGATAATGGATTCCATCTGTTTGAAGGACTTTTCTGCCGCATCGGTCTGCTTGGCCATCTGCCCCATATTGCCCATGCCCGGTAATTTATCGAGCATGGAGGTCAGGCCGCCCATGTTTTTCATCTGCTGAATCTGGTCGAGGAAATCTTCCAAATCAAAGCCTTTACCGGTTTTGATCTTTTTCGCCAGTTTTTCGGCTTTCTGTTTATCGATGGTACGTTCGGCTTCTTCCACCAAAGTGAGGATGTCACCCAGGTCGAGAATACGGGAGGCGACACGATCCGGATGGAAAGGCTCCAGCGCATCGGTTTTCTCGCCCATACCCATAAACTTGATCGGCTTACCGGTAATATGACGCACCGACAGCGCAGCACCACCACGGGCATCACCGTCAGCCTTGGTCAGAATCACACCGGTTAACGGCAGCGCTTCGTTAAAGGCTTTGGCGGTATTGGCAGCATCCTGACCGGTCATGGCGTCAACCACGAACAGGGTCTCCACCGGATTAATACCGGCGTGCAGCGCCTTGATTTCGGCCATCATTTCTTCGTCAACGGCGAGACGACCAGCGGTATCCACCAGCAGCACATCGGCATGGGCACGCTTGGCGGCATCGATAGCACCGCGGGCAATATCCAGCGGTTTCTGATCCGGTGACGACGGATGGAACAAGGCACCGACATCGTTGGCCAGGGTTTCCAGCTGTTTGATCGCTGCCGGACGGTAAACGTCGGCAGAAACCACCATCACCTTTTTCTTTTCGCGCTCAGCCAAAAATTTGGCCAGCTTGCCCACGGTGGTGGTTTTACCGGCACCCTGCAGACCCGCCATCAGCACGATTGCTGGCGGCTGAACCGACAAATTCAGCTTTTCGTTGGCATCGCCCATGACCTTCTGTAATTCGTCATGAACAATTTTCAGGAACACCTGGCCCGGATTCAGGCTCTTAAGCACCTCGGTGCCGATGGCGCGCTCTTTTACCTGTTCGGTAAAGGCTTTTACCACCGGCAACGCCACGTCGGCTTCCAGCAGCGCCATACGCACTTCGCGTACGGTGCTTTTAATATTTTCTTCCGTCAGCTTGGCCTGGCCGGTAATGCTTTTAAGGGCATTCCCCAGGCGGTCGGTAAGGCTCTCAAACATCGCGATGACTCGTACCCAGATACAAAACAGCCGGCAGTATACCCCGGCAAAGCGCAGGCCCCAAACTCCGTACCTGCCGGCACAGACGGATTCTGCCGGATACGGTGACACAGTACTCTTTTACCCGTTTGCGGCATGTGCGAAACTGCCGCCCTCTGAAGAGGATTTTTCATGTCAGGATTAGTATTGGCGCTGCCCGCCGCCGGGTTTTATCTGTTTGCCGCATGGCGCCAGTGGCAGACCGTCAGCGGACAGAAAACCGCCAACCGCATGCCGGTGCTGATGAGCACCATGATCGCTGCCCTGCTGCACCTGGGTTATATAGGCATGGATATGCTGGGACGCGAACACATTAACTTCGCCATGTTCGAAGTCGGCTCACTGATCTGCTGGGTCATCACCCTGCTGCTGCTGTTCTCCGGCTGGAAGAAACCGGTCGACAACCTGTTTATCGGCCTGCTGCCAATGGCCGCCGTGATTCTGCTGCTGGCGGCGGTTTCCGGTCAGCAGATGCCACTTGAGCATCTGAGTTATGGCCTGGCCTGGCATATTCTGCTGTCGATACTGGCCTATTCCGTCTTTACCATCGCCGCGGTGCAGTCGGTGTTGTTGTATCTGCAGGATCTGGCTTTGAAAAAACGCCAGACACGGGGACTGGTACAGGCGCTGCCGCCACTGCAAACCATGGATTTACTGCTGTTTGAAATGGTCTGGCTGGGCATGATCCTGCTGACCGCCGCTTTTGCCATCGGCTGGCCTTATGTGTTCGATCTGAAAGCCCAGCATCTGCTGCATAAAGTGGTGTTCGCCAGCCTCGGCTGGATCGTGTTCGCTATTTTACTGGTTGGCCGCTACCGTTTTGGCTGGCGTGGCGTGATTGCCAGCCGCTGGACCCTGATAGGCACAGGCTTTCTGGTGCTGTCGTATTTCGGCACCAAGTTTGTGCTGGAAATGGTGTTGCAGCGCTGATTCAGCCGCTTTCTGCGCCAGCAAGCCTGCTGGCGCAGTTGACAGCCCAACATCCGCCCCTATGATGGCGGGATCTTAATGTTAAAAGGATCCCGTCTTGAGTGACGTTCCCTTAAGTGTGCTCTTCGGCATACTGGTTCTGTTAATCATCTTATCTGGATTTTTCTCAAGTTCCGAAACCGGCATGATGTCGCTTAACCGTTACCGGTTACGCCATCTGGCCAAAAGTAAGCATAAGGGGGCATTGCGTGCCACCAAACTGCTGGAAAAGCCCGATCGTCTGATTGGTACCATCCTTACCGGTAATAACCTGGTCAACTTTGCCGCCGCCGCTCTGGCAACCATCATCAGCCAGCGCCTGTGGCCGGATAACCCCGATCTCGCCGTCTTTGTTAACACCATCCTGTTTACCCTGGTGGTGCTGATCTTTGCCGAGCTGACGCCAAAAACCCTGGCCGCCATTGCGCCGGAAAAAATTGCCTTTCCTGCCTCGCGCGCATTGCTGGCGATTCAGTGGCTGCTGCAGCCTTTTGTCTGGTTTGTAAACACCATTGCCAACGCCCTGCTGCGTCTGGTTCGGGTGGACGTCAACAACACCACACCGGATAACCTGAGCACCGAAGAGCTGCGCACCATCGTGCGTGAAGCCGGCTCGATGATTCCCAAGCGTCACCAGCATATGCTGATCAGTATTCTTGATCTGGAGAAGATGACGGTAAACGACATCATGGTGCCGCGTACCGAACTGGTGGGCATTGATCTCAACGATGACCTCGACACCGTGCTGCAACAGCTGCGCACCACCCAGCACACCCGTTTGCCGGTGTTTCGTGGTGATATCAACAATGTGGTTGGCATCCTGCACACCCGTAATATCAGCCGCTTTTTAACCTCCGGTGAATTCCTAAAAGAAGATCTGGAAAAAATCTGCCGCGAACCTTACTTCATTCCGGAGAGTACACCGCTGCATACCCAGCTGTTTAACTTTCAGAAGAATAAGCGCCGTATTGCTCTGGTCGTCGATGAATACGGAGATGTGCAGGGTATCTGTACGCTGGAAGATATTCTTGAGGAAATCGTCGGTGAATTTACCACCGATGTGGTCTCCGCCGCCTCTCCGGACGTACATCCGCAAGAAGACGGCAGCTATATCGTCGATGGTGCTGCCTATGTGCGCGATGTGAACAAAGCGCTGAAATGGGATCTGCCGACCGATGGCCCGAAAACCATCAGCGGCCTGATTGTCGAAATTCTCGAGCATATTCCCGATGCGCCGGTCTGCCTGCGCATTGGTTATTACCGCGTAGAAATTCTGCAGATCAAAGACAACACCATCCGCGCCGCCAAGATGACCACCGACCGCAAGATCAAGCTGCCGGATTAAGGCTTGCCAGCAGGCTGACGACTGCACGTCAGCCTGTTTCGTACTTCAGTTATTCCCCCCTCCCGGATACTACCTGCACACAGTGCAAACACTCTGTTGCAAAAAAGCAGTATGTTCATTGCTGCCCGGAATATACGAAACGTATATACTTCGTGTAATTCAACCGGGAGCCTGCTGATGGGTATTGTTAAAATTTCTGACGATCTGCACGAAGAGATCCGTGACGCCAGCGCGTCTATGTCGCGCTCAATTAATGCCCAGGCCGAATTCTGGATCAAAATCGGCATGCTGGCCGAATTCTATCCTGACCTCACTTACCCACAGCTGACACGCAAGCTGCTTAGCAGTAAAGAACTGCCACTGAAGGAGTTACTGCAACATGCTGGTTAAAATCAAAACCGCGGAAGAGCTGGCGCTGATGCGTGAATCAGGACGCTTGCTGGCGCAGGTGTTTGCCATGCTTGATGACTACGTCAAAGCCGGCATCAGCACCATGGATATCAACAACCGGGTCGAAGACTTTATCGTCAATGATCTGCAGGCACGACCGGCCAGCAAGGGGCAGTACGATTTTCCCTATGTGCTGAATCCATCGGTGAATCATGTGGTTTGCCACGGCATGCCCAAAGCCAGCCAGCTGCTGCGCAACGGTGATATTGTCAATCTCGATATCACCCTGGAAAAAAACGGCTTTATTGCCGACTCCAGCAAAATGTACTGCGTCGGCCAGATTACCCCACAAGCCCGGCGTCTGGTGGATACCACCTATCAGGCGATGTGGGCCGGCATTCGTCAGGTACGCCCCGGCGCCCGTCTCGGCGATATAGGCCAGGCCATTCAGCAGGTTGCCGAACGCGCAGGCTTCAGCGTGGTACGCGAATATACCGGCCACGGTATTGGCCGCGAAATGCACGAAGAACCGCAGGTACTGCACTACGGTAAAGCCGGCAGTGGCATGAAGCTGGAGGAAGGTATGACCTTCACCATCGAACCCATGATCAATCAGGGCGATCACCGTTTAAAACATATGAAAGACGGCTGGACGGTCATTACCCGCGACAAAAAACTGTCGGCTCAGTGGGAACACACCATCGCTGTTACGGCGACAGGTTATGAAGTACTTACTCTGCGCGATGAAGAAAAAACCGCAGCGATTTAACCATCGCTGCGAACTGACCCTGATCATGCCAACCCATGGTTTTGCCCTTTATTCACCCGGCGGGCATGCTATATTGCGCCACTGACATCCTTGCCAGTTTTTGGAGCAAACATGCGTCGTATCACCCGTGAAGAGTATCCCATTGACACCCTGCAACGTATTGTCAATGGCGTCACCTTCTTCAAGGACCTGATTCACAGCGACCCGACTCAGTTTGAATTACTGATGAGTGTTACTCAGTTTGTGACCGCCGATCAGGACGAAATCATCCTGCACCACGGCGATGACGCCAACGTGCTGTATTTTTTGCTGAAGGGTCAGCTTGCAGTGTTAGCCGATGATGACAGCGGTGAAGTGATCAACGAAATCAATGCCGGCGAAATGTTCGGCGTGATGGCCATGGTGCTGAACTTCAAACGTTCAGCCTCGATTAAAGTGAATGGCCGTACTGCCTTACTGGCCGGTATTGACTACCAGCACTTCAGCGACCTTGATGATTTCACCCTGTTTACGCTGCGCACCAAAATCAGTTTCTTCCGCATGCTGACCAACAATATCCGCTGGAATCTGGAGCGCAATAAAATGCAGCTGCCCGATCACCCGCTGGTCGGCAAAGTACGCACACTGCCCCTCTATACCGGTGAAAAAAATACACTGGAAGAATTGCACGCCCTGCATCACCAGGCGCATGCCCTGTCCGAACTGCTGTGCGAATGGAATGATGCAATGAATGACGGCGGAGAATGGAAGGAGTACTGATACTCAGCGGTGGTACTCATTAATTTCTGGTAGTGCACAGATTTCCTGCCCGCAACAGTCTGATCCGTGGCTGCACCAGAGTCTGCAGCCACGCCATACCGGACACCACCGGCAATGCCCGGCTAAGGTCTTAATCCTGCGGTAAAAAAGCACTTTGCAGCGTTCTTTTACAGTCCTACAATGCCTGCGCTTTATGACCCATGTCTTTCCCTTCCGGACACTCCGTCCGGGCGACAACGAGGTTACCTGATGCCCGATTTTTTGCCCTACCTGCTGATCGCACTGGCCTTTCTTGGTCTGCTCGCCGTTGTACTTGAAGAAGTTATCCACGTAAACAAAGCTCAGGTTGTACTGTTTTTAGGTGCACTGTCCTGGGTTCTGCTGTTTGTGTTTTCCTCAGACACCCACACCCATGAGCTGGTCCAGGAAGGATTGCAGGAAAATATCGGAGAAATTGCCAGCCTCTGGCTGTTCCTGCTGGCCGCTATGACCTTTGTTGCCTACCTCAACAAAAAAGGGCTGATTGAAAGTCTGATTTATCGTTTCCTGCCCAGGCAGGTATCCGAACGCAAACTGCTGATTATGGCTGGTCTGTTCAGCTTTGTATTTTCGTCGCTGGCCGACAACATTACGGCGACGTTAATTTCTGTTGCATTGATTTTATCGCTGAATTTATCCGCCGCTAAAACCCTGCGCTTTGCCACCGTGGTGGTGTTTGCAGTGAACTCTGGTGGTGTTGCCATGATCACCGGTGACGTTACCACGCTGATGATTTTCCTCGCCGGTAAAGTCAGCATTACCAATCTGCTTTTATTATCACTGCCAGCCCTGACCGCAGTACTGCTACTCGCCGCCATGCTGTCCTGGTCGCTGCGTGATCATGCCATTATTCAGCATAAAGAAAACGATCTGGCGCGGGTCGATCTGGCCATCGCCGCTATTTTTATTCTGACTATTCTTGCCACGATTGCCGGCAATGTCATGTTTGATATTCCGCCCGTACTGAGCTTCCTGACCGGGCTGTCGGTAATGTTTCTGGTAGCCCGGGCTTACGGCGAAGATACTGAAAACCATCCGATCCTTAACTATATCCGCCAGATCGAGTTCGACACTTTGCTGTTCTTCCTCGGTATCCTGTTGATTGTCGGCTCGTTGAAAGAAATCCATGCGCTCGACAGCTTTGTGGCGCTGTACCAGCATATGCCAGCCTGGGCCGCCAATTATCTGATGGGACTGCTGTCTGCCGTGATTGATAACGTTCCGCTGACGGCCGCTCTACTGAAAGCCGATGTAACGATGACGCTGCAGGAATGGATGGCGCTGACCTATGCTGTTGGTGTAGGCGGTTCGTTACTGATTATCGGTTCTGCCGCTGGCATTGTGGCCATGAGCAAAATTGATGAGCTGACTTTTGGCAGCTACCTGAAGTTTTTTATTGCTCTGATTATCGCCTACAGCGTCGGCTATAGCAGTGTGCTGCTGCTTGGCCACTATGTACTGTAAACAGCCATTACAGACTGTATAAAAAATGCCCGGTATTTACCGGGCATTTTTTATTTAATCGGTTTACTGTCAGACATCAGCGATATTGAGCATAACGCAGCCGCAGCGGCTCAATAATATCCTGATGTTGCTCAATCCATTCACGCATCGTCGCTGGTGCATACTCCACCCCCGGCCAGGGCACCGGATACTGAAACGGCTGAAACAGCGGTGCAAATAACGCACAGGCCGTAAGATCGGCACGGGTGAAATGTTCGCCCACCAGAAAATGCGACTGGCTGTAGGCCAGGCGTAAATCGGTTAATACACTTTCCATACGCAGCTGCGCTTTAGCGGCATTATCCGGTGTGATTTTCATCCAGCGACGCATTCCGTTTTCCAGCTTAGGAAAAATTGAACGCAATAACCAACGATAAAAGAACGGTTTACGTGCCCCCAGCAAAGGAATGACCTGAGCTGGTTGTTGCAATAAATGATGGTAACTCCAGAGACGGACATCCGGCCCGGCTTCGGCATCCAGACGACGCTCCCACTCCAGTACCTGAGCACGCAGTTCCGGATTTTTTGGCAGCAGTGGTTTTTGCGGGAAAACCTGATCAAGATAATCCAGAATCGCTGATGAACCATGCACAACCTGTCTGCCGTGTTTCAACACAGGCACCGACGTCTGGCCACTGAGTTTTTGCATCAACGCAATATGACGGCCCGGGACAAGATTAACCGTTTTATAGCGGATACCTTTATAGTCCAGTGCCCAGCGGATTTTTTCGCAGTAGTGAGAAATCGGGAATTGATACAGCGTAATACGCATCACAAAACCTCTTTATATTTTTTATGGGCGGACTTTAACAGGCCTGACGATTTTAAAAAAGCAGCCGGCCATTTTTGGTACTGAAGAACTGTTTTATGACTATGATGATTCAGGAAGGGAAGCAGACAAAACACGGCAGCGCTGTCAGGGCAGCTTAAGCTGCAGTTCCAGTTCTGCGCCGAGGATGGTTTCATTCAGCGGTTTGGCTTTTGCCTCTTCCGACTCATCCAGATGCAGACGACCGGACCAGTTCACGGCAGATTCGCTTGGTTGCTTGCCAAATACATTCGGAAAAGCATCACTGTTACCGTAACTGTAATCATCCCATTCCATATCCGGCAATTTGAGATTAAGCCGCACAGGTTCTTTTGTTTTTTCACCCATGTTGTTGTCATAACCGTCAGAAACGACGGCCTTCTCTGCCGGTGCCTGCGGAGTATTTACTTCGACCTGAACGGAAGCGTCCCCCTGATTAAACAATTGTGCCGGAGTTCTGCTGCCACGCAGAATACGGTTGTCAGTTTCATTCAGAGTGACCAGTACCAAAGTGGCGGCCAGTGTTGCAAATACGATCGGATAACGCATAAAGACTAAAAGCTGCTCCCGCAGATAAATTTCAAAACCGCCCAAAAGCAAGCACACACAACAGGCTGAGCATCAGTAAACCACAGGCGATTCCGGATAACGCTCGGCTGGTGCGCAAAATAGCCTCTAATAACGCTGAAGAACAGCGCCGGATAAGCCATTTGCAAAGCGCACAGCTGACCTTTTAAGATCCTTCAAAGCTTAAAAGATTCCCTGCCAGCGCAGAAACCTGCCCTCTTCCTCACGTCGCTCAGCAGGCGGCTGTGCCGATTCAGCTACATACAGCCCGGTCAGAGCACAAAGTTCTCCGTCGCGCAGCAGGGCTGGCCAGCATTCCCGCAACCAGGGAGGAACGCCGGCCTCCTGCCAGAGATGTTTCAGTGTTTTACGTGGCCTGCCGGCTATTTTCAGCGTCATGCCCTGACAGGTCCCTGCCGGCACTAAGTGGTAGCTCCCAGGCTGCACAAGCACGTCATACCTGCTCTCTGCCGCAGGTGCAGTGACAAGCGCACCTCCGTACCATGGAATGTGGCAGTCGTCCGCAATAACCACGTCACGGGGATCAGCACTGAACGGTGGTATTTCAGCCACCAGATACAACTGCTGCTGATAACGGCGGATGGTTAAATCTCCGAGCTGCAGTCGCGGCTGACGGTCGGGAGCGGCGGCAATCACCTCCTGTTCGATTCGTTGCAGAAATTCAGCGCCCGGCATACCGCCATTCAGACCACAGCGTGTCAGCCAGCCGCGCAACAGATAAGGCCGGTGATGCGCCGGGGCGGACAGTAAAGCCGTAACCGAACAGGAAAACCCTGCGGCAAAAGGCCAGTGGCAGGAACACAGGCAAGCCTCTACCGCTGGCTGCAATAATTCCTCTAACAACTGCTGATCCTGTTGCAGCTGCGCAATAGAGCGCTGCAGTGCGGCGTCTTTTCCCGGCAAACGGGCAAATATCTGCGGCAGCAGCGTTTGTCGCCACCAGTTGCGTTCAAACCTCTCATCACCGTTGGACTCATCGTCAACCCAGCTCAGCTGCTGCGCTGCGGCATAGTCTTCCAGCTGTGCGCGGTGGATGTTTAATAAAGGCCTTAACAGCCAGATGCCAGACCCCGGCTGCAGCTCACGCACGGCAGCCATTGCCGCCAGACCGGTCAGGCCACTGCCGCGCAGTAAACGCATAAAAAAGGTTTCTGCCTGATCATCAGCATGATGAGCCAGCAGCAGCGTATCGCCAGGCTGACAGTGCCGGGCGAAGGCCTGATAACGGGCCTCCCGGGCCGCCTGCTCAATACCGGCGCCATGGTTGCTGACCACCACCCGCTCGCAGACAAAAGGAACCTGTAATTGCGCGCACTGCTGCTCACAGTGAGCCGCCCAGGCATCAGCATTAGCCGATAAACCATGGTGTACGTGCAGCGCCAGCAAACGGTCTTTAAGCGCAGCGTTCTGTGCCAGCAGATGCAGCAACACGGTGGAATCCAGCCCGCCACTGTAGCCAACCAGCAGTCGTCCCTGACTTGCGGACAATGATGCCAGTGCCTGATTCAGGGTGTTCAGCAAAGCTTCGGACATAGCGCTGTTTCAGAAGAATAAAGCAGGGATTGTAGGCAGCCTGCGCAGCCAAGACCAGCGGGTTATGCATTGCGGCAATGTCATCCACTGACTAGGCTTAGCGGATGATGCTGAACACAGGAAAGAGTAATGGCAGATAAAAACGCCGATTGTGAACGATTACTTTGCAATCAATGCGCTGATGCCGCCAATCTGGGTTTTGATTTCACCATGGCTTTTCAGCCCATTGTGAATTGTACGACACAACGCATTTTTGGTTATGAGGCGCTGGTGCGCGGGCTGAATAATGAATCTGCGTACTCAGTCATTTCCCGCGTTAATGACGATAACCGTTATACCTTTGATCAGTTCTGCCGCATCAAGGCCATCGCACTGGCGGCCAGGCTGGGCATTGATTCCATGCTGAGCATCAATTTTTTACCCAATGCGATTTATCAGCCCGAACGCTGTATCCGCACCACTCTGGAAGCCGCCCGGAAATATGGCTTTCCCACCGATAAAATCATGTTCGAATTCACCGAGGTCGAAAAAATCTCAGACAGCGGTCATATAAAACGCATTGTTGAGTATTACCATGATCTGGGTTTCAAAACCGCGACAGATGACTTTGGCTCCGGTTATTCCGGGCTGAATCTGCTGGCAGACTTTCAGACCGATATCATAAAACTGGATATGGAATTAATCCGTAATATTCATCGGAGCAGCGCACGACAGACGATCGTACGTAACTGTCTGGCGATGTTCAGCGAGCTGAATATCACCGCATTAGCAGAAGGAATTGAAACCGCTGAAGAATATGACTGGCTGCGGGATGCCGGTATTGAACTGATGCAGGGCTACCTGTTTGCCAGACCCGGCTTTGAAACCCTGCCTGAGGTCAGTTTTCCCGTTTAGCCAGCCGCATATTGGTTATCGGGGCAACAGCGGTATTTTTCACACCCACGTCGTCGCCCCCACAAGCTTATGCAAATAATAATTCCACCGCATCATCGCCATAGGCATAACGCAGTTCCTGCAGTTGCTCATCGCTGGGATTAATGCGCCAGCTATCACCCAGCTGAATATCACAGCGCGCAACCGAGTTATAGAAATCCAGCACCACCGGGCAGCCGTTATCCATACGCTGCAGCAGGCGTTTTAAATCATTGCAGAATTCATCTTCCGAACGTTCACCATCGACACGGATACGCAGCGCTTTGGCAAAGGTCAGACGCGCCTGACTGATTTCCATGGCCGCCCGCCCGGTGGCTTTTAAACCGCCCGAATAATCATCGTGGGAAACCAATGCTTCTACCACCAGCACACGGTCTTTCGCCACGACTTCGCGCACCTGTTCATAAATATCCGAGAACAGCGCCACTTCAACCCGGCCGGTGCGGTCATCAAGGGTCACAAAGCACATATTGTCGCCGCGTTTATTTTTCATCACGCGCATATCCACCACCAGCCCCGCCAGTTTTTGCGGCGCCTTGGCTTCCTGTAAATGCGACAATTTATTCGGCACCAGCTTGCGCACTTCGTGTTCGTATTCATCGAACGGGTGGCCGGTAACAAATAAGCCCAGGGTATCTTTTTCGCCCTGTAAACGTTCTTTCAAGGACCAGTCGCGCAAATGACGGTAACGTTCGTAAGGGTCGGCACCAACGGCTTCTTCCTCCTGCACCTCACCGAATAAATCCATCATACCGGCCGCTTCGTTCGCGGCTGTCTGGCCTGCACTCTTAATCGCATCTTCCAGGCTGGCCATTAATACAGAACGTGGTGCTGTACTTTCCAGACGGTCGAAGGCACCGCAGCGCACCAGAGCTTCCAGCACACGTTTATTAATTTTTTTGCCGTCGACACGCTGGCAGAAATCGAATAAATCCTTAAAAGGCCCTTCGCTGCGGGCAGCAATAATGGCCGCTATCGGGCCTTCACCCACGCCTTTTACCGCGCCCAGACCATAAACGATGGCACCGTCATCATTTACGGTAAAACCAAACTGGCTCTGGTTAACATCCGGCAGTACCAGCTCCAGTTCCATCTCACGGCATTCTTCGATAAAGGTCACAACCTTATCGGTATTCTGCATATCGGAGGTCAGAACCGCGGCCATAAACGGCGCCGGGTAATGCTGCTTTAACCACAGTGTCTGGTAAGACACCACCGCATAAGCCGCGGAGTGCGATTTGTTAAAACCGTAACCGGCGAATTTTTCCACCAGATCGAAAATCTTCATCGCCAGATCAGGATCAACGCCCTGCGAAGCGGCGCCGTCACGGAAGGTGTCGCGCTGCTTGGCCATTTCTTCCGGCTTTTTCTTACCCATCGCCCGACGCAGCATATCCGCGCCGCCGAGGGTATAACCGGCCAGAATCTGGGCGATCTGCATAACCTGTTCCTGATAAACGATAACGCCGTAGGTCGGTTCCAGCGTTTCTTTCAGGCTTTCGTGTTCAAAATCAGGATGCGGATAGGCCACCTTGGCGCGGCCATGTTTACGGTTAATAAAGTCGTCCACCATGCCCGACTCCAGCGGCCCCGGACGAAACAGGGCCACCAGTGCAATCATATCTTCGATATTATCCGGCTGCAGGCGGCGGATAAGATCTTTCATCCCGCGTGATTCCAGCTGGAATACCGCGGTGGTCTGGGCGGCTTTTAATAATTTATACGACGGCTCATCGTCGAGCGGAATCTGACTGATGTCGACCGGTGGCAGATTTTCTTTGGCGCGTTTGCTGTTAATGGTTTTCAGCGCCCAGTCGATGATGGTCAGGGTGCGCAGACCGAGGAAGTCGAACTTCACCAGACCCGCTTCTTCCACATCGTTTTTATCGAACTGGGTCACCAGACCGGTGCCGTCAGGCTCACAGGCGGTGGCCGAAAAATCGGTTAATTTGGTTGGCGCAATCACCACACCACCGGCGTGCTTACCGGTCTGACGGGCAATACCTTCGAGCTTCAGCGCCATTTCCCAGATTTCCTGGGCTTCTTCGTCTTCGTCGAGGAATTCTTTTAACAGGGCTTCCGACGCCAGCGCTTTTTCCAGCGTCATGCCCGGATCGCCGGGAATTAATTTGGATAATTTATCAGCCAGACCGAAGGATTTTCCCTGCGCCCGCGCCACATCGCGCACCACCGCTTTTGCCGCCATAGTACCGAAGGTCACAATCTGCGATACCGCTTCACGGCCATAAGTGTCGGCTACGTAAGCAATTACCTGCTCACGGTTTTCCATACAGAAGTCGATATCGAAGTCGGGCATGGATACCCGTTCCGGGTTCAGAAATCGTTCGAACAGCAGATCGTATTCAAGCGGATCAAGATCGGTAATTTTCTGAGCGTAGGCCACCAGCGAGCCGGCACCGGAACCACGGCCCGGACCGACCGGAATATCGTGGTCTTTAGCCCACTGAATAAAGTCCATTACGATCAGGAAGTAACCGGGGAACCCCATCTGAATAATAATATCCAGCTCAAAGTTCAGACGGTCATCATAGGGTTTACGCTTTTCGGCATATTCCGCTGAGTCTTTCGGAATACCGGCCAGCACCACGTCCAGTCGTTCTTCCAGACCCACCTGAGAAATCTTACGGAAAAAATCCGCCTCACTCATGCCTTCCGGTATCGGATAATCCGGCAGGAAGTATTTACCCAGCAACACTTCCACTGTACAGCGTTTGGCAATTTCGACGGTATTGTCGATGGCCGATGGAATATCGTTAAACAGTTCCGCCATTTCTTCTGCACTGCGGAAATACTGCTGCTCGGTATATTCGCGCGGCCGGCGTTTATCTTCCAGCGCATAGCCCTGACCGATCGCAACACGGGTTTCGTGCGCTTCAAAATCTTCGGCGGCTAAAAAGCGTACGTCGTTAGTGGCAACCAGAGGCACACCGCAGCGCGCTGACATGGCGATACCGGCGCGGATAACCGCTTCTTCACCGGGACGGCCGGTACGCTGTAATTCAAAATAAAAACGGTCGGGAAAGTGCTGCAGATATTCGCGCACCAGAATTTCGGCGTCAGAAACTTTGCCTTTAATAACCCGCTGGCCGACATCACCGTCGCGCCCGCCGGATAAAATAATCAGTCCGGCATTTTTCTCGAACAGCCATTCTTTTTTAACAATGGCTTTATCGTAATGCTGGTTTTTGGCGTAAGCACGGGAGATCAGTTCGCGCAGCCCCAGATAACCATCGGGGTTCAGACAGAGTGCGGTGATGCGGAACGGCTGGGTGTTGTCATCCGGGTTTTCCAGCCACAGGTCAGCGCCCAGTACCGGCTTAACCCCGGCGTCCATGGCACTTTTGTAGAACTTAACCAGGGCGTACATGTTCGCCTGATCGGTCAGCGCGACCGCCGGCATACCCAGCTCCGCGACTTTACCAATCAGCTTTTTAACGCGGATGGTGCTGTCGTACAGCGAAAATTCGGAGTGAACCCGGAGGTGTACAAAGCCCTGTGACATGAACGGACGCCCTGACCAGCAAAAAGGAGCATTGTAACGGATTTTGCGCCCATTGGATTCAGTTGTGCGCCGGATTCAGCACAGCCCCATAGAGCTGCGGCTTACACTACCTGAGGTAAGTCCGGCCCGCCCATGCCGGGAGGCTGATCCGGGTTTTTGAAAGGGTCAGGAGAGTCCGGCTCACCGTCGTGCCAGATGCGCCCCAGATAGTCGTGGATAGCGTCATCAATCCTGCCCTGCAGGCCGCTGAGGCCCTGATTGCCGAACAGACGGTTGAACTCGAACACATAGGGATAATGGCCTACCATGGCAATATCGAACCCGCCGTGGTCAATGCCAAGCCCCAGAGCCAGCTTCTCAACCAGCGCACAGGCTTCCGGCGGCAGAATACCGGCTTCAATCTGGCCGCCCTTGGCGACATTGTTATAAAAACCACGATCGGCCTGAATCCGCCAGTAACCGCCAATAATGCGATCGCCCACCCAGACGATGCGCAGGTCGCGGTCAATGGGCAGATATTCCTGCGCATAAATCACCGGTGACAGTGCCAGATAGCGGTTCCAGTCAGCCTGAGTTTCAATCAGGAATACACCATCTCCCATACTGCTTTTGGGAATTTTGGCGACGAAAGGCAAAGGTAAGGTATCCCATACCCGTTCGGCATTGGCCGGGGTATTGGCTTCGATCAGGGTCCAGGGCACATGCTGCGGCGCGATGGTCTGAAAACAGCGCGTCATTTCGACCTTATCATGGCCGATGTAGTAACTCGCCGGACTGGGAAATATGCGCTTTTTTAAGCCATACAGCAACGCGTTCACCTGCCAGTATTGCGGAAACAGAATGCCATCAGCCGCGATCAGCAGATCGAGATGATGATTCATCAGTTCCGGTTTCAGATACTGGGTTTGGGCAAAATGAAGGGTGCGGTAAGGATCAAAAGAGATCAGCTGCATGGATCACACTGGCGCAGTCGGAGCCTGAGTAAAGGGGCAGCGATATTAGCAATGGCCGGATTCCGGCTCAGCGAAATTTTTTGCTGCTGACGATAAAGCTTTTACTCGGCCATTGATGCTGCCCCCGCGCGGAATTCGCTCTGAACAACAAAGCACTCTATGATCAGCCTTCCGAAAACTGCAGGGATACACATGTAATGCACCGGTTCGCCACTAAGGGCTGCGGCCTGCGAAGCAGAATCCTGACCATGATGATGCTTATCAGCCTGGCGTTGTTAAATGGTTGCGGCACACTCATTGCCCGCTCGGACAGTAGCCCGGTTGATGCCCGCTACTATCCGGGTACTCAGGGAAGTCTGCTGTTGCTTGGCCTGGACGGCCATACAGGCGAAGCCAGCGGCGAAATGGTGTTCTGCTGGATGTCTGTTGTTTGCCCGCTGTTCACCCTGATTGCCCTGCCGGTTGATATAACCCTCGATACTCTCCTGCTGCCTTACGATGCCCTGAAGCCGGAAAACAGCAGCATGGCAGACAAGGCTGAATAAAGTCTCCCTGCCCCCTTGCAATAAGGACTGTATATAAATACAGTACAAGCCTTATTCATAACCGAGGGATCACATTATGTTGCATGGTAGCTGCTGCTGCGGAGCCGTAAAATTCACCCTGTCCAGCCCACCGACCATGATGGGAACCTGCCACTGCACCCGCTGCCGCAAAGTCGGAGCCAGTGCTCTGGTATTTGTTAAGCGCGATGCTTTTCAGCTGACCTCCGGCGCTGATGTAATCAGCACCTACAAACCGGAAGCGCCCTATATGTACAACCGTTGCTTTTGCTCAAAATGCGGTACATCGCTGGGCGAGGTAACCTCCGACAACGAAACCTTTCCGGTATCTGCGAACTGCTTTGACGATGAACTGAATCTCAGTAACAGCTTTCATGAGTTCGTTAAAGAAAAGCCGCACTGGTATAAGATAGGCGATGAAGCAAAACAATTTCAGGAGCATCCGCACAGCTGAAAAAGCCGTGTTATTCTCAGGCATCAGGGTGACGATAAGCGCCGCCCTGTTACCACACAGCAGAAAGAAAATGGATATTCAGAAAGCAACAAGCGCCGATACCGAAACTATCCAGGCATTAATTTCAGCGATCTCCGAGATTGATGTACTGCCCTTATTCAGCGCCGACGGTCAGCGTGAATATAAACAGCGCGTTCTGCCGGATATAGCAACAACCATGGATGAAAGCCGTTTCGTCACACTGAAGGCGCTGAACGCTCATCAACTGGTTGGCTTTGCAGCCCTGCGTGATGGCAATTATCTGACCCACCTGTTCGTGGCGAAACAGACTCAGGGCTGCGGGCTCGGAAAGCAACTGCTGGACGCCGTACTGGCATCCACCAGCGCTAAAGAAATCAGCCTGCGCTCGTCACTGAATGCGGCCGGCTTCTACCGCCGCTATGGTTTTAAGGCGACGGGCGAGGAAGCAGCATTCAATGGCATCCGCTTTATACCCATGACGCTGATACGCGACTGACCAAAAACTTCCATAACATACACACAATAAAAAAGGAGCCGAAGCTCCTTTTTATCAGGTCGGTTTTTTATAGCTTTTACGTAATTGCTTACGTGCTTTTTCAATCTTAATCTTACGTTTATTTTCTGTCCGTTCCACCGCATCCGCACGCTTTTTACTGCTGTGACGGATTTCTTTCTCTTTGCCGGAATACGGGTTATCGCCCTGACGGAATTCCATACGGATCGGCGTACCTTTAATTTCCAGCACGCGGCGGAAGGTATTGGCCAGATAGCGTTTGTAGTCTTCCGGCAATTCTTTCGCCAGATTACCGTGCACCACAATAATGGGCGGGTTAGAGCCACCCTGGTGGGCATAGCGCAGTTTTGGCCGGCGGTTGCGTACAACCGGTGGCTGATGACTGGCCGTTGCGTCTTCCAGAATACGGGTCAGCATATTGGTCTGCCATTTCGCCATGGACGACTGGTAAGCCTGATCAACCGAATCGTACAGATTACCCACGCCGGTACCGTGCAATGCCGAAATAAAATGCATTTCGGCAAAGGTTAAGAAATCGAAACGACGATCAATTTCGGTTTTTACCCGCTCTTTGGCGTCCGCTTCCATGCCATCCCATTTATTGATGGCAATCACCAGCGCCCGGCCGGAGTTCAGCACGAAGCTGAGCATATGTAAGTCCTGCTCGACGATACCGGTACGGGCATCGAGCACCAGAATACAGACATGACAGTCCTGAATGGCCTGCAGGGTTTTAATAATGGAGAATTTTTCCGCCACTTCGGAAATATTCTTACGGCGGCGTACACCGGCGGTGTCGATCAGGGTGTATTCCTGACCGTGACGCTCGTAGGGAATATAAATACTGTCGCGTGTGGTGCCGGCTTCATCGAATACCACCACCCGGTCTTCACCGAGAAAACGGTTAACCAGAGTCGATTTCCCCACGTTCGGGCGGCCTACCACGGCAATTTTAATACCTTTAACGTCGAGCTCTTCGTGTACCGGGGCTTCTTCGCCGGCCAGTTCACGGAAGTAGTCGTCATCGTCCTGCGGCAGTTCGCCCAGCACGTATTCGATCAATGCGCTGATGCCACGGTTATGCGCCGCAGCAATCGGCAGCGGTTCACCCATACCCAGTTCAAAGAATTCACCCAGCACCAGATCGGGGTTTTTACCGTCAATCTTGTTGGCCACCAGATAGGCGTCTTTACCGCTGCGGCGCAGATATTCAGCAATCATACGGTCGCCGTTGGTAATACCGGCACCAACATCGACCATAAAGAAAACGATATCCGCGTCTTTAATGGCCTGGAAGCTTTGCGCGGCCATGGCCTCGTCGATGCCCTCTTCCTGGCCGCTGATACCACCGGTATCAATCACGATGAATGGCACATCACCAACCTTGCCCTCACCGTACTTACGGTCACGGGTCAGGCCGGCAATTTCAGCCACCAGCGCATCACGGCTTTTGGTCAGACGGTTAAACAGCGTGGACTTGCCCACGTTGGGACGTCCGACCAGAGCAATCACAGGGACCATGATCAGAAAACCTCATTTAAGAAATAAAACAGGCGTCGCTATACGACGCCCGGTAAAAAACATTGGCTGATACCGCCGGCGTCAGTCGGTCTGAACGCTCAGCAGCAGCAGTTCACCGGCATTGGTATACACCAGCAGACCTTTATCAGTGGCAACTAACGGACTGCGGATGCCCATATCGCGGCCACGCAGCGCACGCCAGTTGGTGCCTTCCGTCTGATTAGGATAGTTGACGTGCAGTGGTTTAGGGCGCAACAGTTTACGTCCCACCAACTCGCCATCCACCTGATTCATAATGTGCAGATAGCCTTCGCCATCAGCGACTGCCAACCAGCTGCCATAAGCACTGGTCTGCCCGAGGCGGCGACCATGCAGTGCTTTCTGAGTCCAGACCGGCGCGCCACTGGCCATGTCATAGGACTGGATGTGATCACTGTCGAGGGTCAGGTACAGGTTGCCCAGCGCCAGTTCCGGACTGGTGTAGGTTGAACCTTCTTCTTCCCAGCGGGTTTCGCCATTGAGCGAAACGGCTGCCAGTTTGCCGTGGTAGCTGGCCGCATAAATAATGCCGTTATCCCAGATCGGTGCGCCATCAACATCCACCAGACGCTCCAGCTCAGAGCGGCCATCCGGCGTTGCCAGGCGCACGTCCCAGCGCGGAATACCGAGGGTCTTATCCAGTGCCACCAGTTTGCCGGTGGCAAAACCGGTGATCACCAGCTGATCCAGCACCAGCGGCGTGCCGGTGCCGCGCACAGTCAGTACCGGCATCGCAGTTTCGTAAGACCAGGCCTGCTTGCCATCCGCCCGTTCAAAGGCTGTAACACGACCGTCAACGGTGTGTACAAACACCCGCTTAGCGTCGGTACCCGCTGGTGCGACAGACTCACTGGTCATACGTGAACGCCAGATTTCAGAGCCGTCGGCACTGTTCAGGCAATGCAGAAAACCGTCACGGGTAGCAACAAACAACTGACCGTTGTCTTGCGCCACACCTGCCGTTACCGGCTGCTCCAGGTCCACATTCCACTGTTCGCTGCCATCGGCCAGATCCAGCGCGTAGACCTCACCGGAAGTGTCAGCCATAAACACGGTATCGCCGCTCACCACCGGGCGCAGACGGGTATAAGCCGTACCAGCCCCCACACCAAGCTGCTTACGCCACTCGATGGAGATATCGGTTTCATCGTTGTAATCGGGCAGCCCTGTCTCGTCGGCAGTGTCAGCCGCTTCTGCCTGATTGGCTGGCTGACTGGCACAACCACTCAGCTGCACAGCCAGCAGAGCACTCAACAGGACGACAACAGGACTCAGGCGCATCAGGCGTCTCCGCTCGCAGCCAGATTATCAATCTTACGCTGCAGCTGCTGGGTGTTCAGACCCAGATTCGCAGCGGCTTCCTGCGCACGGACATAAGCCGCACGGGCTTCACTCAGTTCGCCTTTACGGAACAGGGCATCGCCTTTGGCTTCTTCAAACTGCGCGGCATAGGCAGCGTCCGGTACAGTCGCAACCAGCGCCAGCGCTTCGTCCATTTTTTCCTGTTGAATCAGGACATTGGCCAGACGCGCCTGAGCGGTATATTTGATCGGACCTTCGTCAGCCGTGGCAATGATGCTGTTCAGTTCAGCAGCGGCGCTATCAAAGTCACCGGCATCGGCAGCAAAGCGCGCCAGGAACAGAGCACCAAACTGGCCATAACTGGTATTGCCGAAGTCTTTTTTCAGTTGAGTCGCCAGTGCTTCCATTTCGGTTTTAGCCGCTTCATCCTGCTGCGCTGCCGGCTGTGCGACTTTGTCGACCAGCTGTGAGTACAGCATGGAAGCTGCTTCGGCTGTTGCCTGCTGATTAGCCTGATAGCTGTTCCAGCCAAACCAGCCACCGGCAACAATCACGATGGTCGCCAGCAGGCTTTTACCGTTCTCTGCCCACCATTTTTTCAGCAGTTCTGCTTGTTCTTCATCCGTACGATATTCAGTCATGCGTCCACTTCCCCAAAAAAACGAATATTGTGAGTTATTGGTTATTAAAAAGTTTCTTGTGCCAGCCATTCGCCCACGTCGCTCAGCGCCAGCGTCTGCTGCCCACCTTCACCACGCAGATCTTTAACGGTCACAGTACCGTTGGCAATTTCGTCTTCGCCCAGCAACAGTGCCAGATGTGCACCGCTCTTGTCGGCTTTTTTCATCTGGCTCTTGAAGCTGCCACCACCGCAGTGGGTCTGAATGCGTAACCAGCTGTGCTCGTCGCGCAGACGGTCTGCCAGCAGCAGCGCCACCTGAGCACTGCCCTCACCGACCGGACAGATGTATACATCGATGGTCTGCAGCACTTCGGCCGGAATCAGCTCCAGCGTTTCCAGCAGCAGAATCAGACGCTCAACGCCCATGGCAAAACCAACCGCCGGGGTTGGCTTACCACCCAGCTGCTCGACCAGGCCGTCGTAACGGCCGCCGGCACAGACGGTGCCCTGCGAACCGAGTTTGTCGGTGACCCACTCGAACACGGTTTTACAGTAATAATCGAGACCGCGCACCAGACGCTGGTTGATTTCGTACTTCACCCCGGCGGCATCAAGGATGCTGCGCAGCAGAGCAAAGTGCTCGCGGCTTTCGTCGTCGAGGTAATCGTGCAGCTGTGGCGCATCGGCCAGCAGTGCCTGGGTGTTCTGATCTTTGCTGTCGAGCACGCGCAGCGGATTGGTTTCCAGACGGCGCTGGCTGTCTTCGTCCAGCTGGTCTTTGCGCTCGCTCAGATAAGCTACCAGGGCATCGCGGTAATTGGCACGCGCTGCGTTGGAGCCCAGAGTGTTCAGTTGCAGGGTAACCGCATCGGTCAGGCCCAGCTGTTGCCACAGACGCGCGGTCATCAGAATCACTTCGGCATCGATATCAGCCGTGGCCATACCAAAGGTTTCCACACCAATCTGATAGAACTGGCGGTAACGGCCTTTCTGCGGACGCTCGTGACGGAACATCGGGCCGGTGTACCACAGACGCTGCGTCTGGTTGTACAGCAGACCGTGTTCTTCACAGGCACGCACACAGCTGGCGGTGCCTTCCGGACGCAGGGTCAGGCTGTCACCGTTGCGGTCGTCGAAGGTGTACATCTCTTTTTCGACGATGTCGGTCACTTCGCCGATAGAGCGTTTGAACAGCGCGGTCTGCTCCACAATCGGCATGCGGATTTCGTCATAACCGTAAGAAGCCAGCAGGTCTTTCACTGTGCCTTCGAGATACTGCCATACCGGGCTCTGGGCCGGCAGGATGTCGTTCATGCCACGAATGGCCTGGATTTTCGTTGCCATAATGTCCGTTCTTGTCTGGGTCAGCGCTCAGCTGTCGCTGGCAATCAGATTTTTGCGTTCTTCATCGAGGCTGGCGGCGCGTTCGCGGATCATACGCTCAAGGTCATCCACCAGAGTCTCGTTACTCAGTTTGCCGGCTGGTTTACCGTCGATATACACCAGATTCGGCTGCCCACCGGCCAGACCGATATCGGTTTCCTTGGATTCGCCGGGGCCATTCACCACACAGCCAATCACCGCCACACTCATATCGGTGCGGATATCATCAACGCGCATTTCCAGCTCGTTCATGGTTTTGATCACGTCGAAGTTCTGACGTGAACAGCTCGGACAGGCAATAAAGTTGATGCCGCGCGAACGCAGCTTCAGCGATTTGAGCATGTCCCAGCCCACTTTTACTTCTTCAATCGGATCGGCCGCCAGCGATACGCGGATGGTGTCACCGATGCCTTCCCACAACAGCAGGCCAAGACCAATAGACGATTTAACCGTACCGCCACGCAGGCCACCGGCTTCGGTGATGCCAAGGTGCAGCGGCTGCTCAATCTGGCTGGCAATCTGTTTGTAAGCCGCCACGGTCATAAAGATGTCGGAGGCTTTCAGGCTGAGTTTGAAATCCGGGAAGTTCAGGCGATCGAGAATATCGATATGGCGCATGGCGGATTCCACCAGCGCGGCCGGGGTCGGCTCGCCGTATTTCTTCTGCAGGTCTTTTTCCAGTGACCCGGCATTCACCCCGATACGGATCGGAATGCCGTTATGACGCGCCGCATCCACCACCGCGCGCACACGGTCTTCACGACCGATATTGCCGGGGTTGATACGCAGACAGTCAACACCCAGATCAGCGACGCGCAGGGCGATTTTGTAGTCAAAGTGAATGTCTGCCACCAGCGGAATATTCACTTCTTTGCGGATTTTGCCAAAGGCTTCCGCTGCGTCCATGGTCGGCACAGAAACGCGCACGATGTCGGCACCGGCATCCTGAGCGCGCTGAATCTGCGCCACAGTGGCCGCCACATCGGTGGTTTCGGTGTTGGTCATGGTCTGAATGGCAATCGGCGCATCACCGCCGACCGGCACATCACCAACCCAGATTTTGCGGCTTTGACGACGCTTGATGGGATTTTCGAAATGCATGCTCATTATTTGGCTCCGGACAGGGAGTCCTGATACAGACGGTATTCAACCGATTCCGGGAAGTTACGCTTCAGGTCGGTCGCCAGCGCAATCGCCCGCTGAGTGTTCTGCTGCAGCGTTGCCAGCTTAATGCCCAGCCACAGGGTGTGGGCGGTCTGACGCGCCTGCTCGCGCTGCACCAGACGCTCAAAACGATCGTAGTATTTCAGTGACTCATCGTAACGCTGCGCTTCAAACAGCAGGGTCGATATGTTGACCAGCCCATCAACATTGTAAGGAGCAATACGCAGGGTCTGACCGTAGCTGTCGATTGCCTGCTCAGTGTTGCCCTGGCGGTAAGCATTCAGCGCCAGATCGTTGTAGGCTGAAGCACGATTATCGTAATAACGATCGTTGGTAACCCGCTGGAGATTACCCTCGGCTTCATCGTAACGCTTCAGTTGCACATACAAGCGCCCCAGATGGTGGCGTGCCAGAGTAAAGCTGCTGTCGTTGCTCAGCGCTTTCTGAAAATATTCTTCCGCCAGATCCATCTCGCCTTCGGTCTGCCAGACCAGCCCCATGGCATCGTTGGCCGGGGCGTAATCAGGATCAATCGCCAGTGCTTTTTGCAGACGCTGACGCGCCCAGTCCGGACGGCCTTTCTGCAGGTAGCCCAAACCTAACTGGGTATAATTCTCCACCGCTTTTTCCGGTGATTTTTTCTTGGTAAAACGACTTTCAGTGACGGTAACGCAGGAAGCCAGCGTCAGGCTCAGCAGCACTATCAACAGGCTCGCTGCGCGTGTGGTGATTAATTTTTTCATGCCCATCCCGGTCATTTTATTGGTTGCCCTGTGAAGACTCGTCGATCTGCACCGCATTGATATAACGCTCACTGCGGCGCGTGCGGTCCTGAACTTTGCCTACCAGCTGACCACAGGCGGCGTCGATGTCGTCGCCACGGGTCGAGCGGATGGTGACAATATGCCCCTGATTCACCAGATAATCGCGGAAGCGGTACACACGATTGTTACTCGGGCGTTTATAGCCGGAGTTAGGGAAAGGGTTAAACGGAATCAGATTGATTTTGCACGGCACCTGTTTCATCAGCACGGACAGCTGCTCCGCGTGCTCCATCTCATCGTTAACGCCTTCCATCATGGTGTATTCGATGGTGGCCTTACGACGGTCCGGCAGTTTCGCCAGATAACGGTTAGTGGCCGCAATCAGCTCTTTAATCGGATATTTTTTATTGATTGGCACCAGCTGGTTACGCAGCTCGTCATTCGGTGCGTGCAGCGATACCGCCAGTGATACATCGGTAACATCGCCAAGCTTATCCATCATCGGTACGACGCCGGAGGTGCTCAGGGTGACACGACGCTTGGACAAGCCATAGGCGTTGTCGTCCATCATCAGGTTCATGGCATCGACCACGTTGTCGAAGTTCAGCAGCGGCTCGCCCATGCCCATCATCACCACGTTGGTAATACGGCGTTCGCGACGCTCGCCCGGTGCATGGAAGCTCATAGCCGCCACGTATACCTGACCAATAATTTCCGCCACGCTGAGGTCGCGGTTAAAACCCTGTTTACCGGTGGAGCAGAAACTGCAGTCGAGCGAACAGCCGATCTGCGAGCTCACACACAGGGTGCCCCGGTCTTTTTCCGGGATATAAACGGTTTCGACGGCACTGCCGCCATCCATACGCATCACCCATTTACGGGTGCCGTCTTTGGAGAAATCTTCGTAAATCACTTCCGGCAGGCGGATCTCACACACTTCGGCCATGCGCGCACGCAAGGGCTTACCCATGTTGGTCATGTTGTCGAAGTTGGCTTCGCCATATTGATGAATCCATTTCAGCATTTGCTGAGCACGGAATTTCTTCTCGCCCATATCCGCGAAGAAGGCTTCCATTTTGGCGGGCGATAAGCCCAACAGATTAATTTTTTCTGGTGTTTCGGACATCAATTGGTTACCTGAGGCCTGTTGGCACTGGTGCATCCCGGAGGATTGATCAGAGGGCATTCCTGCCCTCTGAGTTCCACTCATTAACGTGAGCAGATTTCGTCGGCAGCGAAGAAGTAAGCGATTTCGCGCTCAGCAGAAGCTGCAGAGTCAGAACCGTGTACTGCGTTAGCATCGATGCTTTCAGCGAAGTCAGCGCGGATAGTACCGGCAGCCGCTTCTTTAGGGTTGGTAGCACCCATCAGTTCGCGGTTAGCAGCGATAGCGTTTTCGCCTTCCAGAACCTGTACAACAACAGGACCAGAAGTCATGAAAGACACCAGATCTTTGAAGAAAGGACGCTCTTTGTGCTCTGCGTAGAAACCGCCCGCTTTTTCGTCGTCCAGTTTGATCATTTTAGCGGCAACAACTTTCAGGCCAGCTTTTTCGAAACGGGTCAGGATTTCACCGATTACGTTTTTGGCCACAGCGTCTGGTTTAACGATGGACAGAGTGCGTTCAACAGCCATTTTTAGCTCCCAAGGGTAAATTATCAGGGTTACGGAAAATAAAACCCGCGGATTATACGCACCTTTTCATTAAAGTTGTACGCGTACGCGGGCGCGCTGGCGGATTATTTGACCGCCAGCGGCAGGAAATACGGAACTCAGCGATCAGCCGCGCAGCATCTGCACCACACGCGTAACTTCACTCAGGGCAAAACCGATCTCTTCGGCCGTAGTGAAACGCCCGAGACTGAAGCGCAGACCGGCATGGGCCAGCGCATCGCTGCGGCCAATGGCCTTCAGCACATAGGAAGGCGCAACCGTCGCCGAGTTACAGGCCGAACCGGAAGACACCGCCACCTTAGCCAGCGAGGCCAGCAGGATCTCACCATCCACGCCGTCAAAGCTGACGTTCAGATGATTAGCGGTACGCTGCTGCGTATGGCCATTCAGATACACCCCACCCAGCGCCTGCAGCCCGTCCCACAGACGGGCCGACAACGCACGGATACGGGCTTCATCGGCCGCCAGCCCTTCCTGCACCAGACGTGCAGCCTCACCCAGACCCGCCAGCTGATGGGTTGGCAGCGTGCCGGAACGCATACCGCGCTCATGGCCACCGCCGTGCATCTGGGCCGCCAGCTTCACCTGCGGTTCACGGCGCACATAGAGCGCGCCAATGCCTTTCGGGCCATAGAATTTATGCGCGGATACCGACAACAGATCGACCTGCCAGTCTCTGACGTTCACAGCAACTTTACCCAGCGCCTGAGCGGCATCCACATGCAGATACGCCGGGTGATCTTTTAACAACTCGCCGATGGCGGCGATATCGGTAATGGTGCCCAGCTCGTTATTAACCGCCATCAGACTGACCAGGCAGGTATCGTCACGCAGGGCATCAGCCACCTGCTGCACACTGATCAGACCATCGGCATCCGGCGCCAGATAAGTGATTTCAACCTGATGCTGCGCCTGCAGCCAGGCACAGACATCCAGTACCGCCTTATGCTCAATGGCTGAGGTAATAATGTGCAGCGGACGGCCGGCATCGTCAGCACGCAGCGCTTCGACCACACCTTTTAAGGCCAGGTTGTTGGACTCGGTTGCACCTGAGGTCCAGACGATTTCACGTGGATCGGCGGCGAGCAGATCAGCCAGCTGGCGCCGGGCATTTTCCACCACCTGCTCAGCCTGCCAGCCATACCGATGGGAACGTGATGCCGGATTACCAAAGGTACCATCCAGAGTCAGGCAGGCTGCCATCACCTGAGCCACACGGGGGTCGACCGGCGTGGTCGCTGCATAATCGAGATAGATGGATTTCATGGGTCACCGCTGGAAAATCTGAAACCTGAGGCGGCGCATTGTCCGCGCTGCAGCGCTCAGGTCAAGGGGCGCTCAGATCAAGAAGAGCACTCCGGTCAAGGACCGGCCATTCAGCCGGTAATGTCTTCTGTACTCAGTACTGCATCAATACGGTTTCGTGTATTGCTGTCCTGACGGTCGGCGGTATTACGGATCTCTTTACGCTGAATCAGTTGCGCCAGCGTGATGCCGCGCAGAAATGCGTGAATCTGATCACTCAGCTCCAGCCATAAATGATGGGTCAGGCACTCTTCGCCATCCTGACAATCACCACGGCGGTTGCAGCGCGTGGCATCCATGGATTCGTTTACCGCGTCCACCACTTCAGCCACATTAATATCACTGCCATCACGGCTCAGGCGATAACCACCACCCGGGCCACGCACGCTGGCGACCAGACCACCACGGCGCAACTTGGCAAACAACTGCTCCAGGTACGACAGGGAAATGCCCTGACGACCGGAAATATCATTCAGACTTACCGGCCCGTCCTGCGCATGAATCGCCAGATCCAGCATGGCCGTCACCGCATAGCGGCCCTTGGTCGTTAAACGCATGGTCTATCCCCCACATAAATCGTGGTGGCATTATGCGTATATCCGACTATTTCAGTCAACTTTAGCCTGCATGCCTTTACATAACAAAACACGCCGGACTGGTTTCAGTGCTTTTCCACACCCGGACCAGCACTGTCAGCCGTTTCGGCACTGTCAGCATCGTCACTACTGACCGCTTCGCTGAGGCTGACAAAGGTTTCCGCCTCAAGCTGCGGCAGCGCCTCAGAGCAGGTGCGGTCACCCAGATCGTGCAGCGCTTTGCACATGGTGTCGATTTTACGGTCCACCGCGTGCATGTGATCCATCAGGTTATGGATGGAACGGGCAATCGGATCGGGCATTTCGTCAGCCATACCATAAGCATCAAAGCCGATTTTCTCGGCGATTTTGCGCCGCTGCTCATCTTCAGCCGTACTCGCTTTACGCACAATACGACCCGGAATTCCGACCACCGTGGCGCCTTCAGGAACTTCTTTAGTCACCACCGCATTGGAACCGATACGGGCGTTTTCACCGACGACAATCGGCCCCAGCACTTTGGCGCCGGCACCGACCACCACGCCATTTTGCAGGGTCGGGTGGCGCTTGCCTTTATTCCAGGTAGTACCACCCAGCGTCACGCCGTGATACAGGGTACAGTCATCGCCGATTTCAGCGGTCTCACCAATCACCACGCCCATACCGTGGTCGATAAAGAAACGCCGGCCAATGGTTGCTCCCGGATGAATCTCAATACCGGTCATCCAGCGGCTGAAGGTCGACAGCATGCGCGCCAGCCATTTAAAGCCCTTGCGCCACAGCCAGTTGGCCACCCGGTAATGCAGCAGAGCATGCAACCCCGGATAGGTGGTGACCACCTCAAAGGTATTGCGCGCTGCCGGGTCACGCTCAAATACACTGGCAATGTCTTCACGCAGTTGTCTGATCACTCAGTATCCCCTTGTGTTTTATGGCTGGTGTCGCCCTGACGCTGTACCGCCGCCAGAATGCCACGCAAAATATTCACTTCTGTTTTGTCCGGTGCAGCGCGCTGATACAGACGGCGCATACGGGACATCAGGTGCTTCGGAGTATTGGGGTCAAGGAAGCCGATATCAATGAGCACAGTTTCCATATGACGGAACAGTCCATCCAGCTCGCCCTGGGTTGCCAGCGGATAATCCCAGGGCACGCCCCAGGCTCCGGCCTCATCTTCCGGTTCGGCTTCGGCGCGGAAATCATCCGTCACCAGTGCCAAACGCATTTCATAGCACAGCACCTGAATGGCCTGGGCAACATTCAGTGATGAGAAGTTTTCGTCGGTCGGAATATGCACGTGCGCGGTACACAGATGCAGCTCTTCATTAGTCAGACCACGGGATTCACGGCCGAACACCAGCGCCACTTCATTACCGGCGGGAATCATTTCCGCAGCTTTTGCGGCCGACTGGCGCGGCGACATCAGCGGCCAGGGAATATGGCGGCTGCGCGCGCTGGTGCCAATCACCAGACCACAGTCGGCAATGGCGTCTTCCAGCGTCGGTACGATGACCGCGTTGTGCAGAATATCTTCTGCGCGCGAAGAACGTTGGATCGCCTCTTCGTCAATGCTGGCGATCGGATCAACCAGCACCAGCCGGCTCAGGCCCATGTTTTTCATCGCACGGGCGGCCGCTCCGATATTGCCGGAGTGGGTGGTATTAACCATTACGATACGGATTTTATCGAGCATAACGCCTTGTCTGCGCCGCAACGGCGCTTATCGGAGAATGGCGGCCGGTCTGAAACCCGTGCAATCCGCAGGTTAACCTCACAACGGAGCATCTGCGGGAGCCAGGCCGGTACAGAATAAGGGGCACGAAGTGTAACGCAAAACGGGCTTCGCTAACCAGTCAGGTGCTGATATAATCCCGCGCCCGAAAAATGTTCTTTAACTTTAAGAGATAGCGATCCCTATGCAACCCATGGTGAACTTGGCGTTGCGCGCTGCGCGTAATGCTGGTCAAGATCTGGTCCGTCGCCTGGACCGCTTCGATTCGTACAAAAGCACGGATCAGGAGAAAGCAAAGTTTGTGGCAGACTGCACCATTGGTCTGGAAAAAGGCATTATTTTTGAGCTGAAGAAAGCCCTGCCTGAGCACAACTTTTACGGCCGTGAAACCGGTCAGAACGGCGAACAGGCCAACCAGCCTGTGTGGCAGGTGTGCGTCATCGACGACATCTCCAACTTCCGCGTAGGTATCCCATCTTTTGCCATCATCGTCTGCTGCATGCAAAACGGCAAAGCAGAACACTCGGTGATCCTCAATCCTATTAATGGTGATGAATTCACGGCTTCACGTGGCCGTGGCGCCCAGCTGAACAACCGCCGTATCCGCAGCGGTAACGTTAACAGCCTGAGCGACGCCATCGTTGGTTACACCCAGCCTATGGGCAACAACGAAGCCGCCTTCGATCAGCTGCAGCGTTTACAGCGTCTGATGTCAAAAAGCTTTGACCTGCGCAACATCGGCTCCAACGCCCTGTCTATCTGCTACGTAGCCGCCGACCGTTTCCAGGGCGCCCTGCTGAGCAACGTTGATGAGTTTGCCCTGAACGCTGCCGGCCTGCTGGCTTCCGAAGCCGGTTGTCTGCTGTCTGAAGTGAGTGGTCAGCCATTGCTGCGCGCTCCGGCCAACCTGGTGGTCAGCAACCCACGTCTGCTGAAAGCCCTGCTCGCCAAAGACTGATATACCGGCCATCACCGGCAGCATGTTGTTTTCAACAGATAACGACACTGCCGGTGATCACGGTTTGCCCTGCCTACTGCCGCACCATCACTAACCGTCAGTGTTCTCTATACCACGCAGTGTTTTGTTACCCAGCAGCAGCACTCCCAGTGTCATCGCGACTGCCCCAAGAGTAAAAATGCTGCCCAGCGATGACATAAACTTGCCCAGCACACCAATCCCCAGAGTACCGAGGGAGTCCCCCGAAGCATCCTGCGCCGTCCAGATACCATTAATACGACCCAGATACTGATCGGGAGTATTAATCTGCACCAGGTTGTATTGCAGCAGCGAGGCGATGGACACCAGATAGCCAAAAGCGGCGAGCAAAAACAGTGCAGTAATAAAACTGTGGTTAAGCCCCAGCGCCATCATGCAGGCAAAGGCCGCCAGACTGACAAACAGCATCACCTGCCCGGGTTTCTGCACATGGCTGGCCCAGCCACTCACCAGTGCGCCTAAGGTTGCCCCCAGCGGCACTGCGGAATACATCAGCCCGAGTTCAGCCGCCCCACCGGCAAAAGCGTCTTCTACCAGTGCCGGAAACAGCACACGAATGGCTGTGGTTAACGTCACCAGAGTTCCGGCCAGTACGGTGTAAAACACAATGCGGTTAGCAAACAGATAACGAAAACCCGCCGCCAGCGCCTTTAGCGGATGATGCTCTTCCACCTCCTGCGGACGCATGGAGGGCAATGCCAGCAAAGGAATCAGGGTCAGACCAGTGCCCAGTGCGGCAATCAGATAATTCCAGCCGACGTCGGCAAAGGCGATGATCAGCCCGCCCAGCGCCGGGGAAATAACCGTCGCCAGACGTACCGACAACATACTGACGGCACGCGCCTGCAGCAGATTTTCACGTCCGACAATAAAAGGCATGCAGGCTAACAAAGCGGTTACACCAATAGCACCGAAGAAGCCGTCCCAGACGGCCAGCAGATAAATAACCCAGAGTTGCGGCTGTGGCAGCCAGGCGTTTACCGCCAACCCGAGAAAACCAATGCCGCACACAGCGCGGGCAAACAGAATCAGTTTTTTACGGTCATCACGGTCGGCCAGCACGCCACCCAGTAACAGTCCGGCAAACATACCCGCGCCTTCCAGTGCCATTACCAGCCCCACCTGAAACGAATCACCACTGAGCTGATACACCTGCATGGGTATGGCAACCGCCAGCATGCCCAGCCCCAGCAGGGAAATGGTACGGGCAATAAATACGTTGCGGAAATGACGGTTGGTTTTCAGCAGGCTGAAATCAACAAAGAACGATTTTTTATTCATAGCATCAACTTAAACTAAGGCCGGTCATGCACTGACCGGCGGGTAATGACGGGAGAAACCTGCGGCTTCACTGTCTCCCTCAGCAAGCAGACGGTCGAGTAACGGGCCGAGCTGCTGCAGGGATTGTGGCGAAAGGATATTTTCATGACTGGCCCAGGGCAGAAATTCATACTCGGCTCCCGGTGCATAAGGCTGCCAGTCGGCTTGCGGGCGGATATAAGCGGGCAGATCCTGGGCGGCGACAAACACGCTGAAGCGGCCGTCGTAAACCGGAGTACGCGTCTGTTTCAGCAGACGTACCGCATCTTTGTAGTTGGCAAAAATCTGCTCCAGCATGGCGTCTTTTTCTGCCTGTGCCTGGGCCATGGCCTGCTGCTCGTCCTGCGCCAGCGTTGCACTGTCTGTTTCCGCACCGACGGCATCATTCAGCAGTTGCGCCTGTTCCCGCTCGGCACCTAAGGCTTCTTCTGCACCTTCCGGATCGTTCCAGTCATGTACTTCCGCCGGATAGGTATCGAGCAGACCGAGGAAGGCCACCTCCTCGCCCTGAGCGCGCAACTGCGCCGCCACGGCATAGGCCACCGTGCCACCCAGCGAGTAACCCAGCAGATAGTAAGGTCCGTGAGCCTGCTCGCGGCGGATAATGCTCAGCTGACGCTGCACCAGTTCCTCCATGCTGGCGCTGCTGGCCATCAGGCCGTGCGGGCGCGGTGACTGCAGGCCGATGATGGCGCGGCCTTCACGCAGGTAACGCGACAGCACACTGTACTGCCAGGCAAAGCCCGAGCCCGGACAGAAGCAGAACAGCGGCTCTGGTGTGTGGCCGTGAACGTCTTTACGCGCCGCACGAAGCCTGATCACTTCGGCAAAACCATCGTGACCAAAATCGTTGCGCTGGTCGTTTTCGTTAAGCAACGCTGCCAGTCGCGCCACGGTGGGTGCGCCCATAATCTGCCCCACAGTCACCGCACGTTTCAGTTCCCGACGGATATCGGCCGCTAAGCGCATGGCCAGTAACGAATGGCCGCCAAGGGCGAAGAAGTCGTCATCGGCACGGAGTTCCGTCACCTCCAGCAGGCGCATAAACAGCTGCGCCAGACGTTGCTCCAGCCCGCGTGCCGGTGCGCGCCCGCTGCTGCTGACAGCGCTGCTGAGCTGAGGTTTGGGCAGAGCTTTACGGTCGAGTTTGCCGTTGGCGCTTAACGGCAGCTTTTCCAGCGCAACCCAGGCCACCGGCACCATATGCGCAGGCAGCGCAGCACTGGCGGCGGCTTTGAGTGCATCCTCTGCCAGCGTTACGCCGGGCTGCGCCACCAGATAAGCCACCAGCTGGCGGTTGTCTTCACCGGAGCCGTTATTGCCCTCGTGCAGCACCGTTGCATGCACCACGGCATTGGCCACGCCCGGTTGCGCCAGCAAACAGGTTTCGATTTCACCCAGCTCAATGCGCTGACCGCGGATTTTGATCTGATCGTCGGCACGCCCCAGATATTCCACTGCGCCATTGCTCAGCCAGCGCACCACATCGCCGGTGCGGTACATACGACTGCCCGGCGGACCATAAGGATCGGCAACAAAACGCCCGGCGCTGAGTGCAGCGCGGCCCAGATAGCCGTGCGCCAGCTGTACACCACTGAGGTACAGCTCGCCGGTAGCCCCCACAGGGACCGGGCGTAATGTCGCATCCAGCACCTGCAGACGGGTGTTCCACACCGGACGTCCTATCGGCACACTGTTACCCAATGACACTGGGCTGCCCGCAGACGACACAGCCTGTGAGGCCGGTTCGTAACTGACATCCACCGCCGCTTCGGTCGGGCCGTAGAGATTGTGCAGCTGCACGCCCTGATCATCCGCGGCACCAGCACCAAAACGCTGGTTAAAGGCATCGGCCTGAGCCCAGGTCAGGGCTTCACCGCTGCAGAAGACCTGACGCAATGATGTACACAGCGGTTGTTCTTCACCGTACAGCGCACGCGCTGTGCTGGTAAAAATCGCCAGCATGGAGGGGACGAAATGCAGGGTGGTGACCTGCCAGCGGTTAATGGTGTCGATCAGCGCCTGCGGATCTTTGTGCGCCTCGGGTGCGGCCATCACCAACCCGGCGCCCACACACGCCGACCAGAAAAATTCCCACACCGACACATCAAAGCTGCACGGCGTTTTCTGCAATACCACATCCGCTGCCGTCAGCGGGTACTGGTGCTGCATCCACTCCAGCCGGTTAACGATGGCTTCATGGCCAACCAGCACACCCTTTGGCCGCCCGGTAGTGCCCGAGGTGTAAATCAGATACGCCGGATGCGCTGGGGTGATAGTCACCCGCTTAAGCTGTGACGCATCGCTGGTCTGCAGGTCGTTCACATCCAGCAGCGGGCTGTTGCCAGCCAGTGGTTGCAGCCGTGCAAACAGGGCTTCTGCCGTGATCAGCGCCGCCGCGCCAGCATCCTGCAACATAAAGCCGAGACGCTCGTCCGGATAACCGGTATCCAGCGGCAGATAAGCCGCACCGGCCTCAATTACCGCCCAGATGGCCAGGGTCAGATCCACCGAGCGCGGCAGGGCCAGCGCCACAATGCTGCCCTGCGTCACCCCAGCCTGCTGCAGACCTGCAGCCATGGCATCCACCCGCGCACGCGCTGCGCCATAGGTCAGAGTCTGGTGCTCGTCGGCCACACAGAACGCCTGCATATGATGCTCAGCCCGACTGCGCAGCGCCGACTGCAGGGTGGCACCGGACAATGGCCGCTGCGTGTTATTAGCCTCTGTCAGCAGGCTTTGCTCCACCGGACTCAGCGCTGGCCAGCGGGCCAACGGCACAGCGGAATTGCTATTGGCTTCAGCCAGCGCCAGACGCAACACATGGGCCACGCGCTGCGCCAGCAGCGCTGCGTTCAGGCCCAGCGTCGCCAGTGCCTGGCGGTCTTCTACCAGCAGAGTCAGCTGCTCGCCGGGAATCACCAGCAGCGCCAGCGGGTAATGGCTGTAGCCACGGTTATGAATAGCGCGGATATGCAACGGCTGGCTGCCATTGCCACTGAGCTCGGCGCTGGCCCAGGCGGAGTCGGGGTAGTTTTCCACCACCAGCAGAGTGTCAAAGAGAGTACCCAGTCCGGCCTGACGCTGAATGTCCGCCAGTCCCAGACTGTCCTGTTCCATCAGATGCGCGTGTTGCTGCTGTATGGCCGCAAGCTGGGGCCAGAAGGCCTGATCAGCGTCGGTCTTAACCCGCACCGGCAGGGTATTGAGGAACAAGCCAACCTGATCGGCCAGACCGTTAATGGCCGCGCTGCGTCCGGACACCGGCGTGCCGAACAGTACGTCGTCGCGCCCGGTTATGCCACGCAGGACCTGAGCCCAGATGCCCTGCATCAGCACGTTGAGGGTAATCCCCTGACGCCGCAGCCTCTGCGTCAGCGCCTGGGTTTCTGCCGTGGTTAAGGTGAGCGTGTATTCGCTGACAGCGGCCACCGCTGTGCGGCTGTCGGCAGCATCGAATATACAGGTCGGGCTGGCCCCCGCCAGCGCCTGCGCCCACACAGCGCGTGCTTCAGTGTCATCACGCTGCAGCAGCTGTTGCATCAGTTGCGGGTAGGACACATCCAGCGCCGGTAGCGGCGCCTGTGTCTGGTAAGCGGTGATCAGATCGCGCAGCAGCAGCGGCGTCGACCAGCCATCCACCACCAGATGGTGAATCACCAGAATCAGTTCACTGCGCGGTGCGTTGTCTTCATTCACCCCGAGATGCACCAATGCCGCTGCCAGCATCCCACCAGCGCGGTCGGTGGGGTAATGCGCCTGCAGCAGCTGTTGTTCAAGCTCAGCAAAGGCCCGGGCGCGCTCGCTGGCGGGCAAGATGCTGAGATCGTGTTCGCTCAACGGCCAGTGCCGTTCCGTAACGGCCGGCATTACCAGTAACGACTGCTCCAGACTGTCACTGTCGAACAGCCCGGCCAGTTGCGGATAGCAGCCCACTACATGATTGAGCGCCTGCTGTAAGCGTTCACTGTCCACCACGCCACTGAGAGACAGGCGGGTAAAGGCGTTGTAGTTACCGCCATCCGGGTGCAACTGGGTTTCAAACAGCATACCCTGCTGCAGCGGCAGCAGAGGTGCGGCCTCCACCTCACGCCCATAGCGCAGCTGCAGGGTCTGGCGCTCCGCCGCGCTCAGCCACTCCAGCTCAGAAGCCGTGTTTGCCTGCAGGGGCGTCATTACAGTGGCCAGTGCGCGTGGGGTTTTCAGGCTGAACACCTGCGCCGGCTTCAGCAGCCAGCCCTGCCCGCGCACAGCGGTACAGAGAATAATGGCGCTGATACTGTCACCACCGATGGCAAAGAAATCGTCATCCGCGCCCACCTGCCCGAGCCGAAGCACAGCGGCCATTTGTATGCACAGCAGCGCCTCGTCGTCGCTTAGTGCCCTGTTGGTGTGAACACTGCCGCCGTGCATATCCTGACTGCTCGGTAATGCCTTGCGGTCAATCTTACCGCTGACATTACGCGGGAATTCATCCATCACCAGCAGCAACGACGGCACCATGTAATCCGGCAGCCGCTCGCGCAGCAGACCCAGCAGTTCGCGGCTGCGCTGTGTGCGCTCGTCACCGCTCAGCCCCGGAATCACGCAATAGCCAAGCAAACGCTGGCTGTTGTTGATCGACTCCGCCAGCACCAGCGCGCTTTCCACCGCCGGCAGTAGCGACAGGGCATTTTCCACCTCACCGATTTCGACGCGGTAGCCACGGATTTTCACCTGATCGTCACCGCGCCCGGCAAATTCCACACGGCCATCGCTGGTCCAGCGCACCAGATCACCGCTGCGGTACATGCGGCTGCCTGGCGGGCCATAAGGGTCGGCAACAAAACGTCCGGCCGAGAGTGCGCCACGGGCCAGATAACCCGCCGCCAGACCGGCACCGGCGATATAGAGTTCGCCCAGTACGCCCGGCGGCACCGGCTGTAAGCGGGCATCGAGAATGTAAACGCAGGTATTGCCGATGGGGCGGCCCACCAGCGGGCGCTCGCTGTCACGCACGCAGGCACGCAGGGTATCCACTGTGTATTCGGTCGGGCCGTACAAATTGTGGGCGGTAAGTTGCGGATGCTGATTCAGCTGCTGCCACAGGTTAGCCGGGCAGGCTTCGCCACCGATCAGAATCAGCGACGGCTGATGATGGTCGGCGTCCATCAGGCCCTGATTGAGCAGTTGTGCCAGAAACGACGGTGGCAGGTCGAGGGTGTCGATGCCACGTTGCCGGATCTGCTGCACCAGCTCGCTGGCGTCGCGTCGCACAGTGTCGTCGAACACATGCACTTCTTCGCCCAGCAGCAGCCAGAAAATCTGCAGCCAGCTGGAATCGAACGAAAACGAATGGGTGTGACCGGCGCGCAGTGGCCGCCCCGGACAGCGCTGCGCGATCTGCTCGCGCAGCGGCTCATAAAAGGCGCTGCGGTGTGAGCTGATCAGATTAAGCAACGCGCCGTGGGTGTTCATCACCCCTTTCGGCCGCCCGGTACTGCCCGAGGTAAAAATGACATAGGCGATATCATCGCCCCCCGGCAGCGGTCGCTCATCAGCGTTCAGTCGCACGGCGGGCTGGGTCTGCAACTCTGCCAGCAACGCCATATCGTCGAGGTTCGCCCGCTTAAGCTGTGCCGGAAACTGTGCCCCAACCTGAGCAGTACTGAGCAACAAAGCTGGTCTGGCGTCCTCACACATCATGGCCATACGCCCGGCCGGGTAATCCAGATCCAGCGGCAACCAGCTGGCACCGCTGTCGAGCACCGCCAGCATGGCCAGTACCGAATAGCGCGACCTTGGCAGCGCAGTGGCCACGACCTGACCACGCCCTATGCTCTGAGCCCGCAGCCAGCGGCTGAGACGTGCAACTTCTGCACCAGCCCCGGCAAAGGTCAGGCGCTCGTCGGCGCCGCTGCCAGCGGCAAAAACCAGCGCGGTGTGCGCCGGTTTTTTCTGCACCTGCTCCCAGAACAGGTCAGCGATATTGTGCAGATCCTGTGGTGGCGGGAATACCCGCCCCTGTTGCCACAGGTTCAGGCTGTGACGTTCGTCGTCGCTGAGCAGGGGCACATCGGCCAGTGGAGATTCCGGTTGCGCCAGCCAGTAATTGAGCAGGCGCACAAAGCGTTCAGCATGGGCAGCTAATTCAGCGGCAGTGTAACGGCCAGCACCGGCGCGTAATTCCAGCAATAAGTGCTGCTCATGCACCAGCAGACCGAATTCAATATCGTCTACCGGGCCGGTGGCGAGGTGATGGGTAATACCTTCGGCTCCGGCAAAATCCAGGCGGTAATCAAAGTGTTTGTAGTTCACCACCGCGCCGTATAAAGGGTCGCCGGCCACGCGCTTCAGGTCGCGTGCAATCTGTTCGGCATCGTATTTCTGATGGCGGCGCACGGCGGCCATCTGTTCGTGCACCTGACGGGTTAATTCAGACAGCGAGGTCAGCGGCGCAATACTGAGTGGTAATGGCAACACGTTCACCACCGGAGCCGCAGAGGTAATGGCCGCCGAACCCAGACGGCGCATAAAGGGCACGCCAAGCACCTGAGTGCTCTGGCCGGTCATGCGGGCCAGATAAGCACCAATCAGGGCCATCAGCACATCCGGCAGACCGGTGCGTTTAGCGCATTGCGCGGCAAAGGTTTTCAGGCGGCTGAGCACATCGCCGGCCAGCGGTAATTCCACGGTTAATAACGATGCGGCCCCCGCAATGCTGTGCGGCCTGGCCGATAAGGATGCCGGTGTGGGCAGGTCGGCACAGAGCTCTGACCAGAAAGCCTTATCACGCTGGCAGGCGTCCGAGGCGCGGTAAGCCTGATATTCCGCCGTCACCTCAGTTACCGCTGTAAAGGGCGACGGCCCACAGGCGATACCCGCCAGACGCTCAGAATACAGAGCGGCAATACGGCGGCTTAAAGCATTAATGCTGAACCCATCGAGCTGAATATGGTGGTATCTCTGGTACCAGAGCCAGTGCTCCGGCGCGAGCTGAATCAGCAGATGACGGAACAGAGGGGCTTCACCATCCACCGCCAGATGGGCGTGACTGTCGGCCCACATCTGTGCAAAGGCCTGTTCACGGCCATCAGGCCGTGCCGAGAAATCCAGCTGTTCACAGGCGGAAATATCCTCTGCCCTTAAACAACGCAGCGTCTGCTGACCGTCACGATACAACGCACACACCGTATCGGCTTCCGTCATGGCCTGGCGAATGACCAGATCGAGCAGTGCCGCATTTAACGGCCCGCGGATTTCCACCGCATGGGAAATGTTATACAGGTCGCCGCTTTCGCTGACCTGATCCGCCAGCCAGATTCCCTGTTGGGTGCCGGTCAGTGCCTGCCCGTTAATATCTGCACCGCTCATTGTCCGGCACCTGCGGTAAATGGATTAATACTGAGCCAGTGCGTCTCAATAAAATCGTTACAGGCACTGCGCGCCGCCGGACCGAATTGCGGGTGCCAGCCTTCAGGAACGGTGGCAAATACCGGCCATAAACTGTATTGCCCCGCACTGTTTTTCAGCACCAGAAATTCATGCTGGTCATCGTCGAACGGATTTAAATAGGCACTATTGCTCATAACAGATCCTGATTTTTAAATAACCGAAAAAAGGCGTTTTAATCCCGACAGTAATTCGCTGTGCCAGCACAGCCAGTCGTGACCACCACGGAATTGCTGAAAAGAAACATGCGCTCCGGCAGCATTCAGGGCATCGTGCATGGCGTGATTAACCCCAAGCATGCTGTCTTCGTAGCAGCCGATCTGCAGTTCCACATTAAGCTCACTGAGCACAGGGGCAGACGAACGCACATGGCGGGTAAGCAGACCATTACCGGCCTCCTCATTAACATCCGGCCACCAGAAAGAGCCCGACTGACTGAGCACGTTGCCGAAACGCTGTGGCCAGTTAAGCGCGGCGTACAGCGCCGCTAAACCACCAAAGCTCTGACCGGCGACGATGGTTTTTTGCGCAGCAGTGGAAAAAGCTTCCAGTCTTTGCGCATCGGCTAATAATTCCTGCTGCAGCATCAGCCAGAACGCTGAATTACAGGTTAATTCGCGCGAGCGCACATCACTGCTGACCGAATCAATAAATAAATACACCGCGGGCGGAAATTCGCCATTGTGAGTTAAGGCATCCAGCTGGGTGAAAAAGCCTTTGCTGCGTGCCCAGCGCTGTCCGTCGAGAAAAATAACCAGAGGTAAATCCCGACCCGTACCACAGCGGTAACACCACACATCGCGCTCTGCGCCGAGCAGAGCGTTATGCCAGCGCCAGTGATGCAGCTTGCCTTGCGCAGGCAGGCATTTTTCATCGCGTAGCTGCGCATGCACAGCAGCACCCGGTAATATCAGCGCCGATAATTCACGGCCATTACCATCCACATGTGGGGCGCGCAGATTCAGCACATCGGCCTGACCGCTTTGCTGCAATAAATTTATCCACCAGCCGCGCACTGCTGCGGAAAAATCACTGCTGCTTTGCTGCGCACTTTTGGCCGGTGGTAATTGCGTATTTTTTGCTGGCAACAGCACGTAACTGCCAAGCCAGTCGGCGGGTAATTGCGTTTGCCAGTACCAGACATCGGTACCGCTCAGGCGCACCAGACTGGTCAGCTGACGGGTCGGGTGCGGCGTGTGTGAATACACATCAATAAATACCGCTTTATAAGGCGAACAGTTTTCTGCACCTTGCGGATCACGCCACAGAAAGGTGATACCGCACTGGTTATCAGCACGGCTGGTTAGCAGTGGCGTACCCTGTTTTTTTATCTGTTTCCAGAATGCATCTGAACCAGGAACTGCGGTTATATCTGAGGCAGAAAAAACCTGCCGTAAAGCGCTCTCCTGCATTACGGCAGAAGCCTCAGCCACAGTTCCTGAGTTCATAATATTCCCGGCGTTCATTACGACCCCCACACTCACTGACACGGAGGCTGCAGCTCACCCGCCACAGACGTTCCAGACAGGCTCAGCCGCTGACGCAAACGGGCAATCAGCAGGTAACACAGAGGCACAAAGAAAATAGCCAGCGCCGTGCCGGAAATGACGCCACCCAGCACGCTGGCGCCAATGGCATTCTGTGCCGCAGCACCCGGGCCGGTAGCAAATACCAGTGGAATAATGCCTGCACCAAAAGCCAGTGAGGTCATCAGAATCGGTCGTAAGCGCTGGCTGGCGGCATGCACGACGGCAGCCATTGGCATCTCTCCGCGGGCAATTTCGCTTTCGGCAAATTCAACGATCAGAATGGCATTTTTAGCAGCAAGGCCGATGGTGGTGAGCACGCCGACCTGAAAGAAAATATCGTTTTTCATACCCAGCAACATGACTCCCGCCACGGCACCGAGCAGGCCCAGCGGAATCACCAGCATCACGGCAACCGGAATGCTCCAGCTTTCGTATAACGCGGCCAGACAAAGAAAAACAAACAAAACGGATACGACATAAAGCACCGGGGCCTGATCGCCGGAAATTTTGTCCTGATAAGAAAGCCCTGCCCATTCCAGATTGGTATCGGTCATGCTGGCCGCCGCTTTTTCAATCATGGCCATGATGTCACCAGAGCTGGCTCCGGCTTCTCCGGCGCCACTGATTTCAATCGCAGGTAAACCATTAAAGCGTGCCAGCTGTGCCGGTCCGGAGGTCCAGCGAGTGGAGGCAAATGCAGAAAATGGTGTCATGCTGCCATTCACACCACGTACATACCATTCACCCAGATCCGACGGCTGAGCACGGTATTCGGCGGCGGCCTGCACCATGACCTTTTTTACCCGGCCGTGATGAATAAAATCATTCACATAAGCGCCGCCCCAGGCCGCACTTAACGTGGAATTAACATCGGCCGGACGCAGTCCCATAGCCGCCGCTTTTGGCTGATCTATATCGATGCGTAATTGCGGAATAATGTCGCTGCCTTCGGCATCGGCAAACAGAACGTCCGGTGATTCGCTGATACGCTCCACCAGCTCATGCGCTTTGGTGGTCAGTGCCTCAATTCCCACCGCCGCCGTATCCTGCAACCAGAATTCAAAACCGGCACTGTCACCCAGACCATCCACCGGTGGCAGCACCATGGCGAACATGCGCCCGTCGCGTAATTCTTCATTCAGAATACGGGTTGCCCGTCCGGCAATCGCCTGTGCGGTATTGTCACTGTCAGGACGCTCATCCCAGTCGCGCAGGTTAACAAAAGCAATACCGGCATTCTGACCTGAGCCGGAAAAACTGAAGCCGGAGACGGTATAAATAGCAGCGGTATTATTTTTTTCCCGGGTCAGAAAATAGTCTTCGATCTGGCGCATTACTTCAGCCGTGCGCTCATAGGTCGCCCCCGGTGGCAGCATATAGCGCACCATGACCGTACCCTGATCATCTTCCGGTAAAAAGGTGGTGGGTAATTTCTGATACCCGTAATAAACGCCCAGTCCCAGCAACAGATAAATAACAGCAAAACGACGCGGACGGTTAAGAAATGCCTGTAAACGCCGGCGGTAAGCAGTCTGCAGCCCGCCGATTGCCCGGGCCAGACGAGCGCTCCAGCCAGTGGCCGGTGCAGCGTCCTGCTTTGTGTGTAACAGGCTGACACACAATGCCGGCGTCAGGGTCAGTGCCACCAGAACGGACAAGCCCATTGCCGATACCAGCGTCACGGAAAACTGGCGGTAAATCACACCAACAGAGCCGGGGAAAAATGCCATCGGCAAAAATACCGCGCCGAGTACCACCGCCACACCGATTAACGCACTGGTGATTTCCTTCATACTGCGCCGCGTAGCCGTCAGGGCATCCACACCCTCTTCCTGCATAATGCGTTCGGCGTTTTCCACCACCACAATGGCGTCGTCCACCAGCAGACCAATCGCCAGCACCATGCCAAATAACGTCAGGGTATTAATGGAAAATCCGCCCAAAGCCAGCACTGCGCAGGTACCCAGTAAAACCACAGGCACTGTAATGGCGGGAATTAAGGTTGTGCGCCAGTTCTGCAGAAACAGAAACATCACCAGCACCACCAGCGCCACGGCCTCGGCCAGAGTTTTAAATACCGCACTGATGGAGCGTTTGACGAAACGGGTGGCGTCTTCCGGATACATCACTTTAACGCCATGGGGAAATGAACGGCTGAGCTGCTCAATCCGCTCTTTTACTGCGGCAGCCGTCGCCAGTGAATTGGCACCGGGTGTTGTCATAATCGCCAGTCCGGACGCCGGCATACCATTTAAACGCGAAATACTGCCATAGCTTTCCTGCCCGATTTCTACCCGGGCAACATCCTGCAGCCGCACCAGTGCACCGTCAGTGCTGGTTTTCAACACCAGATTGCGGAACTCATCCACCGTCCGCAAACGCGACAGCGCCGTTACTGTAACGTTGAGCTGTTGCTGATCCGGCGCAGGCAGAGCACCCAGTTCGCCCACCGGCACTTCCGCATTCTGCGCTTCAATAGTGGCGATAACGTCCTGCGGCATCAGGCTATAGCTGGCCAGCTTGTCCGGTTCCAGCCAGATACGCATCGCATAAGGTGAACCGAAATTCTGTATGCGGCCAACACCCGGTACGCGGCTTAACGCATCCAGCATGCTGTTACTCAGCCAGTCGGCAATATCCGAGTTACTGCGCGCGCCGCTTTCGTCATAAAACACCGCCACCATCAGAAAGGTGTTCTGCATCGCCGTCACCGAAAGACCGTTCTGCTGAACCTGTTGCGGCAGACGATAGGTCACCTGATTGACCTTGTTCTGCACCATCACCTGCGCGACTTCGGCATCCTGACCGTGCTGAAAAAACAGCATGATGTCGGTTTCACCACTGGAAGAACTGGTGGAATTAAAATACAGCAGTCCTTCCAGTCCTTTCAGCTCCTGTTCCAGCACCTGAGTCACGCTGTTTTCAACAACAGCGGCTGACGCACCGGGATACATCGCTCCCACGCGCACGATCGGTGGCGCGATATCCGGATACTGCGCCACCGGCAATGTACGCAGGGTCATCAGGCCGGCCAGCATAATGGCAATGGCCACCACCCACGCAAAAACCGGACGATCAATAAAAAAATGCGACACCATAATTTACTGAGCCTCCGCCTGTATCTGCAGGGTATCTGCCCAGTTGCGGGCTTCGGTAATCCGCCCCGGCCAAAGGCGCAGGCTGCCTTCCATCACCAGCCGCCCGCCATCCGGCACTCCGGCCGACACCAGCCAGTCACGGCCGGACTGGCCCTGAACATTCAGAACACTGAGCTGCGCCCGGCCATCACCGTCCAGAATCCAGGCTGTGGCATCACCGCGCTCGTTGTAACGTACGGCCTGCTGCGGGATTCTGTACAGCGCAGGTGCCACGCCCTGCTCAACCCGGGTGCGGACATACATCCCAGGCAACAGCAGGCCCTGTGGATTGGCAAACTGGGCGCGCATGGTGACCACGCCGGTATCAGCATCGACATTCATTTCCGTCAGCTTGAGCTCTCCGGCCAGTGGGTAAGCACTGCCATCCTCCAGCGTCAATCTGACCTGCTGGCTGCCTGACAGCAGCTCGCCGGAAGCCAGGCGGCGGCGGATATTTACCTGATCGCGACTGGATTGAACGATGTCCACATAGACAGGATCAGACTGGCGCACCGTTGCCAGCGGTTCATTCTGTCCGACCACCACTAACGCGCCTTCGCTGATCAGTGAGCGGCCGATACGACCATCGATGGGGGAGCGGATACCGGTGCGTTCCAGATCAATACGCGCGGCATCCACTTCGGCACGCGCCGCTTTTACTTCGGCCACGCCCTGCTGATAGGACGCCAGTGCCAGCTCATATTCATGCTGGCTGACCCCTTCGCTGTCCACCAGTTGACGATAGCGCTCCACACTGATGTTTAAGTTCACCAGGCTGGCCTCCGCGACGGCCAGCCCGGCTTCAGCACGGGCAACCACCGCACGGTAACTGGCATCATCAATCTGATATAACAGCTGCCCTGCCGTAACATCAGCGCCCTCCTCAAACAGGCGCCGCACCACTATGCCACTCACCTGTGGACGCACTTCCGCCGAACGAAAAGCCGATACCCGGCCAGGTAATTCACTGGTCAGGATTTCCGGGCCGGACTGCAGAGTGAGCACCGAAACCTTTGCCGGAGTTTCTTCTTCGGGAGCCGGCTCCGGAGCGGACGAACAGGCGGTCAATAACAGCAGCGACCACAGCAGAGACAACAGACACAGCCTCCGCCGAATGGATATTGAATAACTCATGGTGGTTATAAATTCCTTCACAAAAGATGGCAGCGTCATGCCGCCAGCGTGGCACCGCCGTCCACCACCAGATCATGCATGGTGATATGGCCTGCCAGATCAGAGGCTAAAAAAATAACGGCGTTGGTGATGTCGGCCGGGGTCGCGACCTTGCCCAGCGGAATACCGAGTTTGTACTGCTCGGGCAGACCGCCGATGGTGCGCTGATAGCCATCGGGGAGCATGGCACGCAGCATTGGGGTATCGGTGGAACCCGGCGAAACCAGATTGCAGCGCACAGCAAAAGGCGCCAGCTCCAGAGCCGCACACTGGGCAAAACTGCGCACGGCTGCTTTAGAGGCACAGTACGCTGCCATATTCAGCCGTGGTACATGGGCCGCATTGGACGACACCGTTACAATGCTGCCACGGCGCTGCTCTTTCATCGCCGGACTGAGTGCACGGATCATAGAAAAGACGGCACGCACATTAACGGCAAAACAGGCATCCCAATCGGCCATCGTCAGATTGTCGAGACCGCCCAGACGTAAAATACCGGCCGCATTAATCAGAATATCGGGCACTGCATGGTGCAGATGATCCGCCACACAGGCCTGCACATCGCCGTCACGACTCAGATCAAGTGTTTGCCGGCGAAACGCATAGGCTGCCGGCGGCTGACTGAAAGCCAGATCAAAACCTGTGACGTCAGCACCCAGCGCCGTTAATTGCTGCGCGACCTGCCAGCCAATCCCCTGACCGGCACCGGTAACCCAGGCATGGCGTCCGGAAAAATCAAATGCGGCCATATTTATGCCGCCTTTGCCGCTTGCCGGCGACTGAGTAAATCCCACCAGGCATTAAAGGTGGCCTGGCGCGCCAGCTCTTCAAACTGCACGCGGATACCGGCTTTATCCCATTCACCAATCAGCTGCATTACCTGCACCGAATCCAGACCGTAATCGACCAGCAGTTCGTCGCCGTCGAATTCATCGGCGCTGATTTCCAGCAATTGCAACAGACGCGCCTGCAGACCTTCACGGGTCAGTATTCCGGCCTTGTTATTTTCAGCAAATAAATTCTGAGTCGTGATCACAGAACCGCAGCGGCCTGCCACATATTTCAGTGCCATGACATGTTCGGCGTGGGAAAAATCAGCGACCGCATCCGCCACCATAAAAGGCTGAATATCACGCATAAAGGCATCCAGCGCCGTGGTCAGGCAGCCAATATGTGCATAAACACCAACAATGATTAACTGATCACGCTGCCAGCCGAGCATTTTTTCCTGCAACTCAGAACGCTGAAAAGCGCTGTAACGCCATTTAACCAGTACAGTGTCATCTGTAGCCGGGGCAATGGCCTGAGCAATTTTGCATTGCGCAGGATCGGCCTTAGTCAGACCCGGCCCCCACATATCATTTAACAGCGCACGTTCGGCATCGCTCTGCTCCACCGGCTGTGCTGTATACACCACAGGAATACCCTGCTGCTTTGCCCACTGATAGATACGTGCAATATTGTTGGTAAGAGCACGCATAAGCGGGCTGTCTTTGCCGTAAAAACGCAGAAAATAATCCTGCATATCATGCACCAGCAATACCGCACGCTGGCTGTCGACCGTCCAGTTAACCTTATTTTTTGGCAGCTCATCGGCTGCGGGCAATAAATAGGAGGTGATATCGGGAATGCTCATAAAAAACCTCAGATAGCAGGTGCAGTAGTAAAAATCTGCTGACGTAATTCTTTTTTGTCGGTTTTACCGACGGCGGTGAGTGGCAGCGAGGCCATAAACTGAAAGCGGTCAGGCAACTTAAATTCAGCGACCCCCTGAGCACGCAGGTATTTGCGCAGCGCGACAGGCTTTAATTCACTCTGCCCTGCGGTTTTGTGCGCAACGATACAGGCCAGGCTTTTTTCACCGAGCAAAGCATCCGGCACAGAAATCAACGCTGCCTGCAATACATCAGGGTGACGCAACAGAATATTTTCAATTTCTTCAGCGGCGATTTTTTCACCGCCACGGTTAATCTGATCTTTTACCCTGCCGACTACTCTCAGGTAGCCGTTTTCGTCCTGTGTCACCAGATCTCCGGAGATATAAAATCCATCCGGATTAAAGGCGCTGACGTTATACTCTGCGGCGTTAAAATAACCGCGAAACGTGTAAGGGCCACGGGTCATTAACATTCCGGTCTGACCACAGGCCACAGGTGTGTGACTTTCAGGATCAACGACCCACACTTCATCAGCGCTGCTCATCGGACATCCCTGAGTGGTGAAAATACGCTCATCACTGTCATTCAGGCGGGTGTAATTCACCAAACCCTCGGCCATACCAAACACTTGCTGTAACTGACAGCCAAGTTCAACGGGTACACGTCGTGCCAAAGCTTCAGCAAAACTGGCTCCGCCTACCTGCAGTAATTTAAGGCTGCTTAACTGCTGTTGATAACCGGGTGCCGCCTGCAACCACAGGATGACCGCCGACGGCACCAGCGCAGTCATAGTCACACCGTGTTTTTCAATTAAGGAAAAACAGCGCAGAGGTTCAGGATCACGCGCCATAACGACACAGCCACCGGCAAAGAAGACACCTAATGCTCCCGGCGAACTGAGCGGATAATTATGCGCCGCAGGTAACGCACACAAATAACGTGTGGCACCATCAAGCTGACAGATTTCTGCACTGCGGCGTACGCTATAGTAGTAATCGTTATGTGTCCGGGGAATTAATTTGGGCGTACCTGTACTGCCGCCTGAGAGCTGAAAAAATGCAACCTCTTCTGCTGCACTATTACAGTCAATATCTGCGTCAACATCCACGTCAACGGTCATGGAACACAGACTGCTGAGATGCAGTGCAAAATTGCATTCCCCTGCAGAACAGACCAAATCCAGTGCCGGAGCCAGTGTCTTTAATTCAGCAGTAAAGACCTCATCGGTAAACAGCGGGTGCTCATCACTGATCACCAGTAATGCCGGATTCAACTGACTGGCATAAGCACGCAACTCCAGTTTCTGATGACTGAAAAGTGCATTAACCGGGGCAATACCGGCTTTCAGTAAGGCAAAAAAAACAATGTAAAATTCAGCGATATTCGGCAGCTGCACCAGTGCAGTATCACCAACACCTAAACCACGACAGACAAATTGCGCTGCCAGGTTATTACTTAAACGATTCAGCTCTGCATAAGAAAAATGTCGTTCACCACAGATAACAGCAGTGCCTTGATTATCACGATGGCGCTGCAGAATATTGCTGAGCGGTAAGTCCAGCCAGAATCCCTGCCCGCGATACTCATCCTCCAGAACCTGCGGCCAACGGCTAAACGGCAGAGAAGGCCTCATAGTGTTACTCCCGAAAAATCGGCATCCAGCGCATTGAGCATGGTCTGCATTTTTGCACGGGTTTCTGCCCATTCACTTTCCGGCGACGAGTCTGCGACGATACCCGCACCAGCAAAGATCTGGATCCGGTTTGCAGTGATACGCCCACAACGGATAGTTACCACCCACTCACCATTGCCTTCACCGTCACACCAGCCGACCATTCCTGCAAATGGCCCTCGTTCATAAGGTTCTATAAGCTGAATAAGTTTATATGCCTGAGCGGTAGGAGAGCCGCAAACAGCAGGCGTAGGGTGTAACTCAGTAGCGATTTTCAATGGATTCATAGTCGCATCATTAACCTGACCGTGAATGCAGGTTGATAAATGCCACATAGCCGGAGTGCTGATTAACGACGGAGCATCGGGAATATCAAGTTCCTCGCACCAGGGAGATAAAACCTGACGAATATCATCAATTACCAGCTTATGTTCGTATGCATCTTTCGCTGAACGTAATAACTGTTCACTGACCTGGCGATCTTCTGTTGCATCAGCACGCCGGCGTGCTGAACCCGCCAAAGGATTCGACATAATTTTTCGCCCCTGCTTGCGCAGTAATAATTCCGGGCTGGCACCAATCAGCTCAGAACCATCAGCCAGTGGAAAACGAAAATGATATCCGGATGGATTTTGTGCACGTAATCGCTGAAAAACAGAACCGGCATCCAGTGGCCGGTCAAGGTCCACATTCAGAACCCGAGACAGAACCGTTTTGCGAATATCACTAAGACGGAAATTCGCCACAGCCTGCTCTACAGATTGCCGGAAACGCTGCTCACCCGGCACGCTGTCACAGGAAATAACACGCGACCTTATTGCCAAATCAGGCACCGGTAAAACCGGCGCCTCCGTCAGGAATTCGCTCTCGCGGGGTACATAAAGAGTGGCTGGCTGCGTACGATCAAATGGAATACAGCCCATTACCAAGGGTCGTTTCTGACCATAAGCGCGCGCACGATTTAATGCTGAATCAACTGAACGTAAAAACTGCAGCCGCTGAACAGCATCAACACCTACAGGCTGACAAACAGCCTCTGCGATACCCCGCGCCTGAATGCACCCCTGAGATGAAGCATAAAAAAAGCAGGCGTTTTCCACATCAGGATGAGCGCTGATGCCAGAAGCCAAAACAGGATGAGAGGAATTTTCCTCAATACCGGATACAGGGTTATTCACTTGACACCTCAGCCTCAAACGCTAATGATAATGCTTATCATTTTACGGTACATCACCATCAGGATGAGTGTCAACAAACGTCAAGCAAGAATTGGCTATTTTTTTCTTCTGCTATTTAAACGGATTTTATGAAATTCTTTTTTAATCCATTCCGCCGCCAGAAACCGGGATTTATTTTTTCTCCTTTTCCGCTTTCTTCAGGTTTTCTCTCAGTAATTCTTCTTACAAATCATGCCCAGGCCGAAACCCATGATTTATTATCACTATTTAAAGCGGGCCAGATGACAGACCCAACTTTAAACAGCTCAAGGGCGCAACTGGCCGCTGACCAACTCACCACAGATATTGCTCTTGGTAAATTATTGCCGCAGATAAATGCACGGCTGGAAGTGACCAGTACAGATGATGAGACAGGTAATGGCGGCAGCCGGTCAGGGGAAATAATTCTGCAACAAAGTCTGTTCGATCCGGTTGCCTGGTATGACTACCGCGCAGCTTATGCAGAAAGCGCAGCAGCAAAAACAGCCTTCAGTGACACTCAGCAACAATGGCTGCTGACACTTATCCGGACTTACGCAGACACCCTGCGGGCAATCGCCGCACAGGAAGCCGCCAACATTGATACCCTGGCATTTACTGAAGCATTGCACCATGCCAGCCAGCGCCATACTGCGGGGCTTGTTGTAAAAACAGAAGTGCTGGAAGCACAGGCCGCACTCGACAATGCGTATGCAGCGGCTCATTCAGCCAAGGCAGAGCTCAGCCTGCAACTGGAAATACTAAGCCGTATCAGCAGTCAGCCGGTAACTGCTGTTACACCATTTACACCCGGCCTTGAATTACAGCTGCCTGATGAGCAACAGCTGAACCAGTGGTTGATGTCGGATGGAATTAATCATCCACAGATTCAACAGGCTCAACAGGAAGAAATTAAAATGCGGCTGCTGAATAAATCAGCTGCAGCCGCACATTTCCCCAAGGCCGATTTTACCGCCACCGTTCAGCATACGCAGGGTTACGGTAATAAACATGACGAAGGAACGACAACGATGCTCTCGGCCAAAATCACCCTGCCATTACTGGCCGGAGGCAGCCACTATGGTGAGCAGCAGAAAACTCATTGGCAAGCTATCGCTGCCGGACATCAGCAGGAAGAAAGCCGGCGGGCAGTACGCTTTGAGCTACGCCGCCTGTTACGACAGATACGCTATGATGTGATGAATATTAACGGACGCCGACAAGCAATTATTTCTGCTACGTCTGCCATGAACGCAACACGCAGTGCCCATCGCATTGGAACCCGCAACATGGTGGATGTCCTCAATGCTCAGCGTACATTATCGGCGGCAGAAAAAGAGTTCGCCAATGCGCGTAGCGACTATATGACTCACCTGATGGAACTGAAATATTATGCCGGCGCTCTTGATGAAACAGATGTAGCTTTGATGAACCGCTGGTTTTCAGCTGACGAGAACTGAAGTAAGAACCTGTTTATCTGTCAGAATCCAGTCAGCACGATAACAGCGTCCCTGTGTTACTCCCGGAGCCAGTGTTCTTTTCAGCGTTATATCACAATAGCCGCACTGTATTTGATCAGGTAAATACAGATAATAATGAGTCTGACAAAGCGGATGAACAGCAACTACCGCAACATCGGTAAAATCAAAAATCTGCCTCACTTCCGGCCACAGGGCTTTATATAACGCTTCTTTAACAGAAAATATCAGGCTTAATGCCACGTTTTCAGTAAAATGCAGATTGCTTTTTAACAGCAGTTTTTCAGATGCATCACATACCTGATTGAACACCGCCGCAGCGATATCCCTGCTCATTATATTTTCCAGATCAACACCCAGAGATCTGGCCGACGTTGTTCTGGCCAGCAGACAAACCGCCTCGATACGCTCGCCCGTACGCACATGACTGATCGACCCCACCACCGCTGGCGGAAACTGCGGACAACCACCAGCATCACTGCCAATATTAAATTCCCCGGACTCACCCGCCATCTGCAAAGCCTGTCGGGCTGCCTGGCGTCCGGCCAGATAAGACGCCTGACGCACAGGTGAAGCCGTTGCTATTTTCTGCGGCAATTTAATATTTTTCCGCTCAAAATCATCCGCGTTAAAATCCGAAAGCGACAACTCCTGCCGGCAAAGAAATACGTCTCCCTGTGTAAAAGCCATGATCTCTCCCTGGCGAACATCCTGATGGGCAATAAAAAGCACACAAGAATTTATGTGTGCTTTTTCCTTACCCGGATTCAGTAATCCTGCTGCTACTGACTATCAGAAGTTATAAGTTCCACTGACGTAGTAGTTACGGCCCAGTTCGAACAGGGTATAACTTGGATCAATTTCACTCAGCTGCACATCGGTGAGGTTTTTCACACCACCACGCAGCGTAAAGGTATCAGAAACCTTACCCACAACACCCAGATCGGTGCGGTAGTAAGATTTTGCAACCGGAAACTCCTGCACCCAGGTACCACCATTATTTGCCCAGCTGGAATACTGCATACCCGCCAGATAATTCACACTCAACAAGGCAGAAACTGCATCGCTGGCCTGCCAGTCGACTGTTGTATTGGCTTCATATTCAGGGCGGCCGGTAAGCACAAACTTCTCACCTGCTGCGTCTTCATATTCGGTGTCCAGGTACGTCATATTGCCCGACAGAGTCAGATTACTGAGCACATCGGCAGAGGCTGTCAGTTCAAAACCATTGGTGTTTGCTTTGGCAACGTTGATCCATTCAGCGGCAACCGGATCATTGTTGGTATCATAAGTAATCTGGCGCTCAATCAGATCATCAATATCATTATTGAACCAGCTCAGTGCCATTTCCCAGGTATCCTGACGCAGTTCGATACCCGCTTCATAGTTAATACTGGTTTCGGCTTTCAGATCCGGATTACCGGCCAGCGAACAAGCACCACCACAGCTGATCACGCGGTATTCTTCACTCAGATAGCTGCCATCCGGCGCCTTAAAGGCTTTACTCACTCCACCTTTAACGGTAAGCGCATTGTTAACCTGATACACCACATAAGCTTTCGGCGAGAAATTCGAGCCAAAAATTTCGTGATTATCCAAACGTCCGCCCAGAGTAACGAACAGATTATCAGCGACTGTAATTTCATCCTGAACAAAAGCTGCCAGCTCATCAATCGACAGCTTACCGGTTTTAAGGTAGGTCGTTTTGTCTTCAATTTCCTGATGGCGGTAATCCATACCGGCAACAATGGCATGACTGCCGGCCGTTACATTGGCGTAGGCTTTGGCATACAGATTTTGTTCACCGGTATTGTGAGTCTGTGGAGCAGCATAAGATGAGTTAAAGTCTTTTACCTCAGAGTCTTCATGTTTGACGAACGCTGTTGTTGTACCCCAACCCCAGCGACCGGTGTGAGTCAGAGCCAGCTCCATACGCTCCAACTCCTGTTCACGGGTACGCGGACCGGAAGCATAAACACCCAGTGGACGATCATCTTTATTCAGCGCCAAGTCCACATCCAGTGTCTGTTCTGCATTCAGATCCTGGCTCAGTGTGACAAACAGATTGGTCGAGGTTTTCTCCTCCAATCGCGGAGGCTCATTCGCTTTTTTATCGGCACGATCTTCATACCAGGCATCGTGTTGCTTTTGCTCAATGGCCACAAACAGACGCGAACCCGGTGCCAGCTCACCACGGACAGAAGCTCCCAAGCGCTGCTGCTGACCATCTTCACCCGATTCAATCGTACGGTATTCAGCAGATACGTTGCCGCTCCATTCCTGAGTCGGTGCTTTGGTAATAATGTTCAGCACACCACCAATCGCATCGGCACCATAAACAGAAGACATAGGGCCACGGATGATTTCAACGCGATCAATACTGTTCAGCGGAATTGAGTTGTAATCCACATCGCTGCCTTTGGCGAAAGCAGAGCCAGAGGAAACACGTTTGCCATTCACCAGGATCAGAGTGTAATCGCCTCCCAGACCACGGATACGTAATTCATCACGTCCCAGGCTGTCGTTGGAATTATGCACGCCTACGGTATCGCGCAGCAGATCTGCCAGGCTGGTTACCGCCGACCGTTCAATATCTTCCGCGGTGATTACCGTAGTAAAAGCCGGCACTGTTGCCGAATCCCGGGCCGACAGCGTTGCTGTCGTCACCATATTCTCTAACTCTCTGGTCTGCTCTTCTGCGGCGACAACCATTGATGCATTTGCCAGAGCAAATGCCAGTACTGAATATCTGAAGTTCATGAACTCCTCCCCAATAAATAACATTGATTATCATTTAGAACTCGACAGATAGTATGCGACTATCACAGCCATTACAATATTTGATAATCATTCGTATTTAACAATGAGTATTGAGTACTCCAAATAAGCTGTCTGTGGAAGATTATGGCGGCCGGTAGTCGGCAAGGCGCCAGTTCCTGAAAAACCGGCCTGCTGGCAACCTCCCGAGCCCTGTCTACACTCAGATAAGACAACGCGGGAGGACTCGCTATGACACTGCTCTGGCAATATTTCACTCTGATTCTGCAATGGTTCGCCGAGCCCCAGGGCTGCGATGAACCCGGCCTGCATCAGACCGATACCCAGCCCATCAGTCAGGCACAAAGCCACAAGGCATAGCAGAACTAAAAACTGAAGATACAAAAAAAGCGGCAACAGCCGCTTTTTTTGTATCGGTTTCAGGCTTCAGCGAACCGCTGAAACATCTTCCGCCTGCGGGCCCTTCTGACCACGCACCACGGTGAATTTCACGCGCTGACCTTCAGTCAGAGAGCGGTGCCCCTGACCGCGGATAGAACGGAAATGCACAAACACATCTTCGCCCTGATCCCAGGTAATAAAGCCAAAACCTTTTTTCACGTTGAACCACTTAACCACACCACGCTCGCGACCATCTTCAACATCGCTTTCCACAACGGTACCACTGGAGCGGAAACGACGGCGACGGGAAGGAACCAACTGCGCTGACAGCAGGCTGGTAACCAGTGTCAGAACGGCAACAACCAGCAGCAGCTCGGTCATACCGGCGACATTCATCAGGTTATCGGCGGTCAGCGCCGTACCGTCGGTCAATTGCAGACCTGTCACCAGCGAAGTAAAGATGCCGGCAACAATGAAAGGAACAATTGCAGCAAACACCAGCGCTACAATAATTTTACGTAATATCAATTTACCCATGCGTTCTCTCGTATCACTCGTTAATATCACAGCTGTAACAAAATCGTTGGCCCGCGGGCCTTTGACAAGTGGGCTATGAAAGCCCAATTCATTAAAAAAATCAACACGATAGCTAAAGGGTATAAACACACCTATGAGCCAACAGCCACCGGCTTCCGCTGCAGCGCCTGATAAACAACCGCTGGCGCAACAACGTATCGACGAACTGGAAATGCGTATTGCCTTCCTGGAAGACACCATCGATAGCCTGAATGACCAGGTATCGACCCTTAGCCAGGAATTCCTGCTGGCCAAACAGGCCATGCAATTGATGCACCGTAAGCTGGAGCAACTGCAGCAGAACCCTTCTGCCGGCGAAGCAATGGCCGATGAACCACCGCCGCCGCATTACTGATAGCCCATAGCGGAGCAGTAACAGGCAGATATAAAAAAGCCGGGCTAAGCCCGGCTTCTTTATTGGCACTATTAATCAAATGATCAAAGGCTCTGCCGGCGCCGCTGCCAGGCCACCAGCCCCCACAATAACAGGGTAAACAACAACGGCAGCACAAAGATATTCAGCACTTTCAGGCGCATGCCCAGCGCTTCGATATCTTTATCCAGCTCATGCTGCACATTACGCAGTTCTTTGCGGATTTCGATTTTCTTCTGCTGAAACTGCTCCAGCGCGGCCTGCTGCTCTGCCGACAGCGTCAGCACGCCATTATCACCGTCACGCTGGTCCTGCAGAGCACTGAGCTGCTGCTCGGTTTCTTCCAGTTCCTGCTGCAGACGCTGCTCGCTGGCCAGAAACTGTTGCTCGGCATCGCGGCGCAAAGTATTTACCCGTTCAAATGGACGGTTGTATTGTCCACGGGCACGCAGGCTGATCAGGTCAGCACTGCCGCCCAGATGATCGGCCAGATTCACCAGCAGGGCGCCGTTATCTGCCCAGGGAGAGGCGATGCGCTGACCAAAGAAGTTCTGCACCTGCACCCATAAACGGTCAGACAGCACGTCGGTATCGGCCACCAACGTGACCGCCAGGCGCTCCGTTGAGGCCAGATGAGTGTCGGTTTTTACGCCATCAACACCATCCGGGAAAGCAGAATCCGCTTTGCCCTGCACGCGCACAGCCAGATTAAATTCTTCATTGGCCGGCACAAAGTCACGCTGCAGCGCCATTAAATCGCCCCCCATGCGCAGGCGGTTGGCGTCCGTCAGCATGGCTTCCGTGCTGCTGTACAGCCAGGGTTCGATGCTGCTGAGCGCATTTTCAAGTGCGGTAAAATGCCCAACGCTGCTGAGGTTAATGGCTTCAAGCTGAGCGGTGACCACATCATCGGCGTTCAGGCTTTCCGGATGCAGCGCCAGCAAACCAAAGTGGCGCAGCGGCGGACGCCCCGGCCCCTGATTCACCACCAGCGCATTGGCAGCATCCAGCACCACCTGATCCGGGTTCCAGCCCACACCCCAGTTTTGCAGGAGTTTATTAAGACTGCTGGCCGAGCCGCTGTCGCCCATTCCCATCAGGCCGCCATTCGGTGCGGTTTCAGCAACCGGATCAAGAAACGCCAATACGCGTCCGCCTTTTAACGCAAACTGGTCAATGGCATACAGCGCGCTGTCGGTCAGCTCCGGCGGCTGCACCAGCAGCAGCAGGTCAATGTCGTCATCGATTTGATCCAGTCCGGCCGTCAGTGAGCGTAACTCATAAGGGCCATCCAGCTGATCTATCGCCATCCAGGCTGGCGCCGGGCGGCCGGTTTGTGGATTAAAGCCGCCGCGTACATCCAGTCCGCTGAGTAAGCCGATCACCACCGGCTTGCTCTGCTGCACCTGATAAATCAGCTGGGTAATTTCATACTCAAGAAAGGCCTCGCGGTCAGGCTGCAGAAAAGGCAGCTGCGCCACCTGCTCTTTGCCTGCGTCTGCGGCTTTCTCATCTGAGCCCTGATTTTCTGCGGCTTGCGGCAGCTGGGCTTTCGCAACCAGACCGAAATACAGGTTATCGCCACTGACCGATACCGGCACGGCCTGCAGGCCATAAGCGGTGGCCTGATCTTCTTCTTCTGAGAAGGGTGCCGGGTCGATAACTTTCAGACTGAGCTTACCGCCAGCCAGCATCACATATTCATCCAGTAATTCCCGCACACGCTGCTGATAAGCGCGCACTTTCACCAGATCAGCGCTGGCTTTCTGCGAGAAATACAACTCCAGCTCAACCGGCTGGTTCAGCTGTGCCAGAATATTCCGCGTTCCCTCTGACAGGGTGTAGAGTTTCTGTTCGGTTAAATCGAGACGCGCACCACTGCCCAGCTGGTTCAGCAAAAACGCTCCGCCAATAAAGCCCAGCAACAGCGCCAGAAGTGAAAACAGTTTGAATTTCATATCGGTCTCCTGCCCTGTTTATACGGATTTTTTAACGGTTAAAACCTGTGTTGTCGCCAGCAGCCACACAGCAATAACCAACACGAAATACAGCAGGTCGCGGATATCGACCACACCACGCGCCAGGGCTTCAAAGTGCGTAAGGAAACTCAGGCTGGCAATCAGATCCAGCAAACCTTCAGAGCCCCAGCCGCGGAAAAAATCCAGCACCAGCGGAAAACCACTCAGCATCAGCACAAAGCAAACCACCACGGTCAGAATAAAGGCAACGATCTGATTACGGCTGAGTGCCGACATACAGGAGCCTACCGCAATAAAGGCACCGGCCATTAACCAGCTGCCCAGATAGCTGGCCAGAATCACGCCGTTATCCGGCGTGCCCAGATAATTAACAGTCAGCCACAGCGGCAGGGTTAACAACAACGCCAGACCGGCAAAAAGCCATGCGGCGAGGAATTTTCCCAGTACCGCCTGCCAAAGGGTAACAGGCAGCGTCATCAGCAGTTCAATGGTGCCCAGCTGGCGCTCCTGCGACCACAGCCCCATCGCCACCGCCGGCATAAAAAACAGATACAGCCAGGGGTGAAAGTTGAAAAATGGCAGCAGATCGGCTTGCCCACGCTGATAAAAGTTACCCAGATAAAAGGTAAAGACGCCGGACATCACCAGGAAGATAAAAATAAAAACATAGGCAACCGGGGTTGCAAAATAAGCAGAAAATTCGCGCTTACAAATCGTCATTAATGTATTCATAGTGCTGTTCAGACTCCGGTCAACTGACGGAAAACATCATCCAGACGTCCACGCTCAATATGCAGCGTGTCGAGATCCCAGCCCTGCTGTTCAATCAGGGCATTCACCGCGTGATACGGACGCGCACCCGGCTGCGGAAACAACAGATAACTCTGCCCCTGTTCCAGCTCATCAACCTCGTTGATTTCAGGCAATGCAGAAAAGGCGGCGGCAGCATTTACCGGCTGCTGAAAACGCACCGAAATCGCCTGGTGATAACGCGAGCGGGCTTCCAGCTCGGCCGGGGTGCCATCGGCGACTTTTTTACCCGCAGCAATAATCATCGCCCGCGAGCAAACCGCTGAGACTTCTTCAAGAATATGGGTGGAAATAATCACCATTTTATCTTCCGCCAGGTTAGTGATCAGCTGGCGGACCTGCTGCTTCTGGTTAGGGTCGAGACCGTCGGTTGGCTCGTCCAGAATCATAATGGCCGGATCATGCAACAGCGTTTGCGCCAGACCAACGCGGCGCTTATAGCCTTTAGACAAGGTTTGCACTGCCTGTTTAAGTACGTCCTGCAGGCCAACCTGTTCAACCACACGGGCCAGGCGCTGACGCAGCTCGGTACCACGATAACCGCGCACCTCACCAATAAAACGCAGAAATGCCAGCACGCTCATATCACCATAACTGGGGGCACCTTCCGGCAGATAGCCGATCTGACGTTTCACCGCCACCGGATGCTGTGCCACGTCATAACCACCAATACAAACCGTACCGGAAGTTGCCGGCAGAAAACCTGTCAGCATTTTCATGGTGGTTGATTTACCGGCACCATTTGGCCCGAGAAAACCCAGCACTTCGCCGGGCCTGACTTCAAAAGAGAGATCGTCTACAGCGGTAAAACCGCCGAAACGCTTGGTCAGATGTTGCACTTCAATCATATCAACTCCCTATTTTGCCATGATCAGTAACACTGGCAGGCCGCAACCACCTGCCGCACAGAACAACCTAAAAGGTAAAATCCAGACCATAAAGATGGCATTTTGTTTCCTGAAACAGCAGGTCTGCGCCATAAACAGCGACAACCGGGCCATTTCCGGACAATAACCTGTACAACCACCGATAAAGGCGCCATGACTGCCTATTACGTCACAGCCCGCGCGATCAGACCGTTTAAACCTACAGACTTGCAGGGTAAACTCCGCAGGCATTTACAACGCGGGGGCGTCACGACCCGCAGACACACCAGAGACTGACTATGAATATTATTAAAAACATCCGCAGCACCCTGTTCCGCTGGCAACAAAAATGGCTGTATGGCGTAATCAAAACCCAGATCATCGGGCCGGATATTAAAGATTTCAACCTGGACCCTGACAAGCCAATCATCTATGCCATGCTCTATCCATCCCATGCTGAGCAGCTGGTGATAGATGCCGAAGTCAATAAACTGGGCTGGGGCAGTCCCCATCAGGACCGCATTGAGCGCCGCCTGCCGGGTAAGCCGTTTTTTAATATTTACCGCCGCGCCGGAACCCCCTTCCGCAAACAGGGCACACCGATTGTCGCCAAGCAGCTGATCCGTCAGGCCGAATGGCTGGCAGAGCAGGATGAGCGCGATATTCAGGTTGTGCCTGTGCGGGTTTTCTGGGGACGGGCACCGGAAAAAGAAGGCTCTTTCCTGCGTATCTGGCTGCAGAACAGCGGTACTCTGGGTGGCCGTTTATTTACTCTGATGGCCATTTTACTCAACGGTCGTAATACCTTTGTGCATTTCAGCCGGCCAATGTCGCTGCGTGAACTGTACGAGCCGGGCAAATCGCCGGAAATGCTGGCGCGTAAAGTAGCCCGCGTATTGCGTGTGCATAACCGTCAGGTTTCCGCCTCGGTACTGGGACCGGATTTATCCCACCGCCGCACTCTGGTGCATCAGATTCCGCACAAGCCACTGGTACTCAAAGCCATTGAAGAAGAAGTAGCAACCCAGGGCATCAGTAAAGCCAAAGCGCAGCAAAAGGCGCTGAAGTATGCCGACGAAATTGCCTCCAATATTTCCTACACCAACGTGCGCTTCCTGGATGTGTTGCTGACCTGGGTATGGAATAAAATTTACGATGGTATTTCGCTGCACAATATCGAAAAGCTGAAAAACATCAGCAAAGACAACGAAATTATTTATGTGCCCTGCCACCGCAGCCATATTGATTACCTGCTGCTGTCTTACGTTCTGTATCACCACGGTCTGCAACTGCCGCAGATTGCCGCCGGCATTAACCTTAATATGCCGGTTGTTGGCCCAATCCTGCGCCGTGGCGGTGCCTTCTTTATGCGCCGGACGTTCCGTGACAATAAACTCTATGCCGCGGTTTTTGATGAATACCTGCACTCGGTATTTTCCGGTGGTTACGCCACCGAATATTTCGTTGAAGGCGGACGTTCACGTACCGGCCGCACCCTGAGTCCGAAAGCCGGTATGCTGGCCATGACCCTGCGCAGCTATCTGCGCGATTCGCGCAAGCCGATTATGTTTGTGCCTGTATACACCGGTTACGAGAAAGTATTCGAAGCCAACAGTTATCTGGGCGAGTTACGCGGCCAGCAGAAGAAAAAAGAAAGCCTGCTGGGTGTTGTGGGTACACTGCGTTCTTTTAAACGTTCCTTCGGAAAAGTAAACGTTACTTTCGGCGAGCCGATTTACTTCACCGAATTCCTTAATCAGCAGCGCCCGGACTGGCGTGCGGAAGACTACAGCACCTGTGATTACCGTCCGGAATGGGCACCTAAGGTAGTTGATCAGCTGGCAAAAGAAGTGGTCACCGGTATCAACAGCGCGGCCTCCGTTAACCCGATCAACCTGATTGCCCTGAGCATTCTGTCGGCACCGCGTCAGGCGATGGATGAGCAGCAGCTGATTGTGCAGATGGAATCCTACCGCAATCTGCTGGCACAAACCCCATACAGCAAACTGACGGCCCTGCCGGATGGTAATGGTGCTGAGTGGCTGGCCTATGCCGAAAAACTGGATGCCGTATCGCGCTCCAAGCACCCGCTCGGCGATCTGATTCAGACCAGCGACCGTCAGGCCGTTACCCTGACCTATTACCGCAACAACGTATTGCATTTAATCGCTCTGCCATCACTGCTGGCCTGTTTGTTCGTGAACAACCAGCGCTACAGCAGCGAACAGGTTCAGGCCATGGTTGCCAGCTTCTATCCTTACCTGCAGGCTGAATTATTCCTGCACTGGAACAGCAGCGAGCTGAGCAGCGAAGTACAGCGCTGGCTGGATGCATTGGTGGATTGTGGTTATCTGCATCTGAACGATAAGGGCTACCACGCCACGCCGGCCAGCAGTAATGAATATGCTCTGCTCGAAGGACTGGCGGCTAACGTGATGCAGACGCTGGAACGTTACTTCCTCACCCTGAGCGTGCTCAGCCGTAAAGGTTCAGGCGAACTCAGCGCCAAAGAACTGGAAGAACAATGCACCCTGCTGGCACAGCGTATCAGCCTGCTGTACGGCATTAACGCGCCGGAGTTCTTTGATAAATCGCTGTTCCGCACCCTGATTCAGCAACTGGTCAGTGAAAAACTGCTGGCTAAAAACAGCGACGACAAACTGACCTTCAGCAATGAATTGGATGCGCTGACCAGCGCCCTGGAAGAAGTGCTGGACGGCGCTCTGCGTCAGAGCATTCTGCGCAGCGTTTAAACCTGCTCAGAGCATAAAAAAAACCGGCATCTGCCGGTTTTTTTATATCTGTAATCTGTAGCAAAGCGCTTATTCAGCGTCAGTATCTTCTGGATTCCAGGGAGCAACTTTGGCTTTAACATAAACATCAAAGCGGTTGGATTTACCGGTTAAGGCAAAGGTTGGTTTTTTACCCGCCAGAGGCTCGGCTTTACGTGCCCGCTTCACCACTACCCGGCAACGGGCACAGGCAAGAGCCCGTTCAAGCAGATCATCAGCATCGGTGTCCTGCCCTACGACATCACGGAACGCCTGCATATCTTTTTTAACCTGCGCCGTTGCTTTCGGGTCGTGATCAAACATCGGATCGAGATACACCACATCCGGCTGCCGCTGCGGATCGGATTCAGGCACCAGCAGATCGTGACTGCTGCCAAAGTGCAATTCAATACGGGCAATAATATCGGCAACTTCTGCATCGTTAGCGCCCCGCGCCAGACCATCGGCCAATAAGGCCGCGACCACCGGCTGACGTTCGTGAGCACGTACGCTGCAACCCAGAGTCGCCAGCACAAAGCTGTCACGACCAAGACCTGCGGTGGCATCCAGCACCGAGGGTTTGTACGAACCACTCACTCCCACCGCTTTGGCAATATCCTGCCCCAGACCACCGCCAAATTTACGCCGGTGCGCCGCAGCTCCGGCAGAAAAATCAGCACGTACCGCGGTGCGCAGATTATTGCCCTGACGCAGGCTCAGACCGTCATAGTCAAAGCACAGATGAAAACCATCCTGCTGCAACAGGGATTTAGGTGCCAGTGTCAGACCGTAGCGTTCACACAGTTCCCGGACTTCACTGTCCGATTCACGCACCAGATTGATTAGTTCAGTCACAACCTATCCGTTCTCAGACAAAAAACAGCAGCAACACGCCACCCAATGCCAGGCGGTACAGAACAAACGGCAGCATGCCAATCCGATTAATAAAAGCCAGGAAGTAATAAATACAGACCCAGGCACTGACCGCCGACAATACCGCACCAAGAGCCAGTGAGGTCCAGTCAACCGGCAACAGCGACTGGCTCAACTCATGCGCTTTTAAACCACCGGCTGCCAGAATTAACGGTATCGATAACAGAAAAGAAAAACGCGCCGCATCAACCCGGTGTAAGCCAAGTAATAACGCCGCCGTCATGGTAATACCGGAACGTGACGTACCGGGAATTAATGCCAGCGCCTGGGCGACACCAATAATCAACGCCATCGCCAGCGTCATTTTTGCCAGGCTGATGCCCTTCCCGCGTTTCTGGTCGGCAATGCCCAATAAAATACCAAACCCGATCGTGGCCCAGGCAATCACTTCAACCGAACGCAGGTTAGCTTCAATCCAGTCGCCTAATAATACCCCGGCCAAACCGGCAGGAATTGTTGCCAGCCCGACATACCAGGCGAGTTTTGCATCAGCACTGGGCTTTGCCGTCCAGCCACTTTTAAACCATGCACTGATCAGCCTGTGAATATCCTGGCGGAAATAAAACATGACTGCTGCCAGTGTGCCCACATGCACGGCTACATCAAATGCCAGTCCCTGATCCTGCCAACCAAGAACCTGTGAAGGCAGAATAAGATGTGCCGAACTGGAAATAGGTAAAAACTCAGTTAATCCCTGCAGTACCGCCAGTACAATGATCTCAATAAGATCCATAAGTTGATTCCTTAAAAGTATTAATCCCGGCGCAACAGGCTCGGTTGCTCATCGAGTTTTTTCCAGGCAACAGAATCACGCAAATAAACCGGCGGATGTTGTTCGACACTGCCAAATTCACCGCGTTGCCATGCGTCCTCAGCCAGCGCTAACATAATATCGGCCTGAGGTTGCACATCAGCCCAGTCCTGAGCGCAGGAAGCAAATGCCGGCAGAGTAAGGCCATCTCCTGCAACGATACCGTCAAACGCCTTCAGCGCCTGCAGACACTGCTCCGGACTGCCGACGTGTTCGGCTCCGATCAACCGGCAAAGTTCACCTTCACGCTGGAAATGCCCCCAGAATACCTCTCCCATATGGGCATCCATTACCGCCATTACATGGTCAGCCTGAGAACTGCGTAAAGTTTTTAATGCCACACTCTGCAATGAGGAAATACCGCAAACAGGAAGCTCCAGTGCAAAAGCAATTCCCTGTAATACCGAAGCCGCAATCCGGATACCGGTAAAAGAGCCTGGTCCACGCCCGTAAGCTATGCCCTCCAACTCTGCTTTTTTCACCCCTGCCCGGGTTAACAACTCATCCACCATCGGCAATAAGCGCTGTGCATGACGACGCGGTTGATCTTCACACAACGACCAGGATTCCGAACCACGGCTAAGGGCAACAGAACACAGAGAGGATGAGGCATCAACGATCAATAAACAGGACATAATACTTTCCGCAGCGAACAGGCGCGGCAGTATAACACAGGGCATGATTCTTCCATCCTGCTGCCCAACGCTGACAGACAGTCCCTGCAGAACAAAAATGACAGGCGAAAAAAAACCCGGCATTGCCGGGTTTTTCAATGCAGCAATCAGCTTGCTACTTTTGGCGGACGACCGCGACGCTTAGGCGCAGTACCGGCAGCCGCAGCTGCTGGTTTGGCCTTAGCCGGACGACCACGGCGCTTAGGAGCGGCACCTGCAGCAGCCGGTACAGCGGCTGCTTTAGCCGGACGACCGCGTTTTTTAGGAGCAGCAGCAGTTGCTGGCGCAGCTTTAGCCGGACGACCACGCTTTTTAGGCGCAGCAGCGGTTGTTGCTTTTGCTGCAGCCGGACGGCCACGCTTTTTAGGCGCAGCAGCGGTTGCTGTTTTTGCGGTTGCAGTTGCTTTGGCTTTCAGCTTTTTAGCAGCAACAGAGGCTTTGCCATGTTCTTTAGTGGCATGAGCTTTAACTTTTGCAGCATCCTGTTTGCCACGGGCTTTACGCCATTTGGCTTCAAATGCAGCAACGGCTTTCGCCAGATCGGCTTCTGCTTTAGCAACCAGTGACGCTTCAAACGCTTCAACAGCCGCAATGGCTTTTGCTGCCACTTCTTCTGCTTTCGCTTCAATTTGTGCAGCTTTAACCGCAACAGTAGCAGTACGGGCTTCAGCTTTCAGAGCCTGCAGCTTGGTATTTTCTGCTTTTACTTTAGCGTTAGCTGCAGCAACTGCGCGCTTGGCAGCAGGCGTTGGTTTAGCGGTTGCCTTTTCTTTTGCAGCGGTTGCTTTAGTTGCAGCAGCATCGACTTTAGCCTGTTGAGCGGTAACCGCTGCATGGGCTTTTTCAGATGCTTTTACTGCTGAAGCGACAACAGCTGGTACTGCCTCTGCAGTTTTAGCCGCAACTGCTTTAGCAGCTGCAGGCTTACGACCGCGTTTGGCTGGAGCTTTTTTAGGTCTGGCCATAGGTGAATTCCTCTAATATTCCTGATCAGGTAGGGTAACGCTAGCACAAAATATATAAGTGCATAAGCTAACGGGAGCAATAATAGTATTTTTATTATCGAAAACCAAAAAATAATGAATCAACAATGCTATTTATGACCTGTTTTTGCCTATTCTGGTCATTGTTCTGTGATATTCCGCTGCCATTACTGAAAATAGATATGATTTTTGCATCCTCGCGTTACTTGCAATGACGTATTTAACAGCCTTCCTATTAATCTCCCGGATTACTATTAAGGCACTTCTTAAGATACTTCTTAAGGTACTTCCGAATAATTCAGCCATGTCTTAAATTCCGCTGAAAGGAAGTTCATCGATCGATAATGTAATAAGCAGCGTCTTGGTAGTTTTACGGATCAGTTTAATCCCGGTAGTTTAAAAGCTGACAATATTTGCCTGTTGGTACCCGGTAATGGCAAAAGCAAATACGGAATCACGCATTTATGTTCTGACTCAGCAAATAAAGATGAACCTTAATGGTGCACACACCTGTTTTTAAGTTGTTGATTCTATTAAAAAACCGATACGACCCCAGGGCCTGTTGACACTAATTAAACAGGCCTGTTATCGGATAAAAATGCCTCAGACAAGGCGCTGAGAGTGTGGGATGTTCAGCACATCCCTGTGCTTCACCCCTTCGGGGTTGTCACGCCAATCTGTTCCAGACAGATTGGTAACGGGTTAAGCGAGCGAACAGCAACGCAGGATGAGGGATTTTTAGTCATAACCCTTCGGGCTGAGGCCCGATTAACTTAGTGTTAACAGGCCCTAGGTATCTCCTGCACTAAGTGCAGTCGACCCCGGCCTTCAGAAGGTACTTTTTAATCTCTGCAACACCATCAGCACGTACAGATCGGGTCGCAATAGAGACAAATAAAGCTCAATGACATTAGCCGGTGCATAAAGGAAAGGTGAAAACCACCCGCTATGATTTAAACGGCCTACCGGAACAACATCACGATCAACTGTCGCCGGATGTAAAACGCGGACATAAAAAAAGGGCCGAAGCCCTTTTTAACTTATCCGGTTATTCAGCCCTGTAAGGCCTCAAGAACCTGAGAAGTGATTTCCTGCAGTGAGCCAACACCCTGGATGTGGCTGTACTTAGGTGCATTAGCACCCTTTTCTGCTTCCAGTTTTTTGTAGAAGCTGACCAGTGGTGCAGTCTGATCATGGTAAATAGCCAGACGCTTGCGTACGGTTTCTTCCTGGTCATCATCACGCTGCACCAGATCTTCACCGCTTTCATCGTCTTTACCTTCCACTTTAGGTGGGTTGTAAATAACGTGGTAAACGCGGCCAGAACCCGGATGAACACGACGGCCACTGAGACGTTTAACAATCTCTTCGTCAGCTACGTCAATTTCGACAACGTGGTCGATATCAACGCCCGCTTCCAGCATGGCTTCTGCCTGAGGAATAGTGCGCGGGAAGCCATCAAACAGGAAACCGTTTACACAGTCATCCTGCTGAATACGTTCTTTTACCAGACCGATAATGATTTCATCAGAAACCAGACCGCCGGTTTCCATGATTTCTTTTACTTTAAGACCCAGTTCGCTACCGGCTTTTACTGCTGCACGCAGCATATCGCCGGTAGAGATTTGTGGAATAGCAAACTTTTCACAAATGAACTGTGCCTGTGTGCCTTTACCTGCACCGGGCGCACCCAACAGAATTACGCGCATGCGCATACCCCTTGTGGTTAATAGAAACTGTCCGGCGAGTCAAAAAATTGGTTATTTTTCAACCAGTCACGGAAAAAATAGGCCTAACCTTACTCCGAGCCGGGCTCTTGCTCAAGTGATTGTGATGAAAAAGCCGGGCAGATAATGCCCGACTTTGGTATAGACCGCGCAGCACCTGAAGTGATGCCACGCCCACGACAAGGGATTAACCGGTATTACGCATCCCAGCAGCAATACCAGCCATTGTGACTTTCAATGCACGCTCCACTTCTTTACTGACCACATCCTGATCCTGCCGCTCGCGGTACAGTAATTCGGCCTGCAAATAATGCAGTGGATCTGTATATGGATTACGCACACTCATGGAGTGCTGTAAGGCCAGGTTATCCTGCAGCAGAGTCTGCTGATCTTTAATCGCCAGCACCAGCTCACGGATCTTCTGCAAACGGATACGCAGCTGGCTGCCAAGCGGCTGTAACTCGGCTTCAACCAGACGACTTTCATAATACTGAGCAATAGCCGGATCGGCTTTCGATATCACCATTTCCAGCATATCGATATAGGTACGGAAGAACGGCCACTGCGCATACATCGATTGTAGCTGTGGCAGCTCACCATGATTAACCGGCTGCGCCAGAGCTTCATCCGAACCCAGCCAGGCAGGCAGCATTAAGCGCATTTGTGTCCAGGCAAAAATCCACGGAATAGCGCGCAGTGTTTCAATACCACCACCACTTTTACGGCGCGCTGGCCGGCTGCCTAATGATAATTTACCCAATTCCTGCTCTGGCGTTGCGGCGCGGAAATAACGGACAAAATCCGGCGTATCACGCACCATAGCCCGGTAAGATTTAACCCCGGCACCCGCTAACTGCTCCATACGCTCACGCCATTGCGGCTGTGCAGCTTCCGGCGGTAACAGATTGGCTTCCAATACCGCAGAAACATAAACCTTAAGGTTACGCACCGCCACTTCCGGCAAACCGAATTTAAAACGGATCATTTCACCCTGCTCGGTTACCCGCAAGCCACCCAGTACCGACCCCGGCGGCTGCGATAAAATCGCCCGGTGAGCAGGACCGCCGCCGCGGCCAACACTGCCGCCACGACCATGAAATAAACGCAGTTTAATGCCTTTATCCTGTGCCGTTTTTGACAGCGCTTCCTGCGCCCGGTATTGCGCCCAGACAGCCGCCAGCTGACCGGCATCCTTAGAGGAATCGGAATAACCAATCATCACCTGTTGATGACCTTTACAGTACTGGCGGTACCAGTCCACCGACCAGAGTTTCTCCATGCGCGGCGCCGATTGTTCAAGATCGCTGAGGGTCTCAAATAATGGCACCACCGGCATATGATCGCGCACACCACAGGCCTGTAATAACAAAGCTACCGCCAGAATATCCGACGGCTCACTGGCCATGGAAATGATGTAACAGGACACACCGTCACCGGCTCGGGTCGCCAGCACGTTCATGGTGTCGAGCACTTCCTGCGTTTCGGCCGTTGGCGTCCATCGGCTTGGAATTAACGGGCGGCGGGATGCGAGTTCATTCAGCAGGAACTGCTGTTTCTTTTCTTCATCCCAGGATTTGTAATCACCCCAGTTATAAAAGGCGCAGATTTCCTGCAGCACATCGGCATGGCGGGTCGATTCCTGACGTACATCCAGTTTCACCAGCGCCAGACCAAAGCAGGCGACCCGGCGCAGGGTGTCGAGCAATGAACCATTGGCCACCGTATCCAGCCCCTGCTCTACCAGGCTGTTGTAACAGAGCATTAATGGCTGCAGTAATTCATCGTCTTCCAGCAGAGGTTCGTAATCGCTTTCCGCCCCACGGGCTTTGGCGGCCGCCCAGAGTTTGGTCTGTTCCAACCGATGGCGCAGCTGATGCATACAGGCGCGGTAAGGTTCGTGCAGATTATCCGGATAAGCGCGGCGTAATTCCGCCGAGACTGCCGTCATCGATAACTGCATGCCTAATTGTTCAATATCTCGCAGGAATAAATCCGCCGCCATCCAGCGTGCCAGAAATAAAACCTCACGGGTAACGGCAGAAGTGACATTCGGATTGCCGTCACGGTCGCCGCCCATCCACGAAGAAAAACGCACCGGCGCCGCCGTCAGCGGTAATGCGCTGCTGCCACGCTGACGCAGCTCATCATCCAGATTGCGTAATAATTGCGGCACTGCGTACCAGAGGGAGTTTTCGATCACCGCGAAACCCCATTTGGCTTCGTCCACAGCGGTTGGCCTTACCTGACGGATTTCATCGCTGTGCCAGATTTCTTCCACCACCGAAGCCAGCTGCTGCTCAATTTCCAGCAATTGCGGATGGCCGTCGCGCAGGTCATCACGTTGCTGCAGTAATCGGGCAATCAGATCGTATTTCTGGATCAGGGTACGGCGGGTAATTTCGGTCGGATGGGCGGTGAGAACCAGCTCAATATTCACATCGGCGACTTTCTGACTGAGATTCAGCCCGGCGATGCCTTTCTGCTGTAAACGGTCCAGTAAATTACTGAACATCTGCTCGACATCATCGTGCAGAAAATCACTGCGCCGCCAGCTGGCACCGTGCTGCTGTTCGGCAATATTGGCCAGATTAAGGAATTGATTAAAACCACGCACCACCGGCACCAGTGCATCATCCGGCATGGTTTTCAGTAATGCCAGTAAACGGTCGCGTTCGGCATCGTCGCCATTGCGGGCTTTTTTGGCCTGCTTACGGATATCCTCAATACGTTTGAGCATACTGCTGCCGTACTGATTTTCGATCGTTTTGCCCAGCAGGTTGCCCAGCAGTTTTACTTTGTCGCGTAACAAAGCATCCAATTCAAAAGCATCCGTAGCACTCATACCTACTCCTGTCAGATCGTTTTATTCAGTGTGCGGAAAAACAGACAGATAGCAAGGAGTTACGCAGGGTGACTTTCACTGCATTTTGGTAACACTTTGTTCAGTTACAGGGCAGCGGCTTTTTTTCATTCTATTCTGATAAAACAGCCAGAGAAAAAGGAACGCCCGATGAAAACCTCAGAATTATTACGCCACTGGGAAAAAGAATTCGGTGAACCGCTGACTGCCGCCCGCTATGAATTGCCATTAAATGTAAAAGATGCGGCCCGGCTTGAAGCACTTGCAGAAATGTTTCCCGGCAGCACAAAAGAACGCATTCTGCGCGATCTCGTCAGTGCAGCATTATCAGATCTGACCAGCGGTTTTCCTTATATTGCCGGGGATAAAGTCGTGGCGCAGGATGAAGAAGGGTATCCGGTATTTGAAGATGTGGGGCCGACACCGCAATTCCTGCAGCTGACCCGCAAGCATCTGAACAGCCTGCAAAAAGGCAAACACTGAGCGGTACTGCTTCAGTGTTTTTCCTGCTGCTTGGCAGCCTGCCAGGCAGCTTCCATCTCGGCGGCGCTGGCGTTGTCCCAGCCGCCCAGGCGTTCAACCTGCGCTTCGACCTGAGCGAAGCGCGAACAGAAACGGGCATTAGTGCCACGCAGCGCGACTTCCGCATCCACCTTTAAATGCCGGGCCAGATTACTGACGGCAAATAACAGATCGCCCACTTCATGCTCCAGCCGCTCTGGGTCGGCTGCGCTGATTTCGGCTTCGACCTCGGCCAGTTCTTCACGGATTTTATCCAGCACGCCCTGCACATACGGCCAGTCAAAGCCCACTTTTGAGGCTTTTTTCTGTAATTTGACCGCCCGGTTAAGGGCCGGCAGCGTGGCCGGGACATCGGCCAGTAAACCGGAAGGCATATTCTGCGCTACGGGTTTGAGTGCTTTTTCCTGTTGTTTGATCAGATCCCAGTTGGCGTTGATCTCTGCCTCTTGCGGGCTGACCGAAGAGTCCAGCTCGCTGTGCAGTGTGCCCTGAGGAAACACGTGCGGATGACGGCGGATCAGCTTTTCCACCAGACGGTGAATAATCGAGCTGAGGCTAAACAGCTGCCGCTCATCGCCCATCTGACCGTAAAAAATCACCTGAAACAGCAGATCGCCCAGCTCTTCTTCCAGATGCGGCCAGTCCTGACGTTCAATAGCGTCGGCTACTTCGTAGGCTTCTTCCAGGGTGTGCGGCAGAATGGTGGCAAAATCCTGCTTCAGATCCCAGGGGCAGCCGGTCTGCGGATCACGCAGACGGCGCATCAGGTACAGCAGATCATCAAGGCCATAACTCATGAGCCATGGCCTCCACGTACCCGGCGGGCAGAAATCACATTTGGCAATTGCGCAATTTTGCTCATCAGCCGGGCAAAGCGCTCAAGGCTTTCCACTTCTACCGTCAGCTGCATATTGGCGGTGTTTTCACCCTGATTGGACTGGGTATTCACCGACAGTACATTAATGCGTTCATTCGCCAGTACAGAGCTGACATCGCGCAGCAGACCGGTGCGGTCATAGGCCTGAATCAGCATATCCACCGGATAGGTGCTGTTCGGCTTATTCCCCCAGCTGACCTGCAACAGACGCTGTGGCTCCATCGCTTCAAGATGCAGCAGGTTATCGCAGTCACTGCGGTGTACGGTCACACCACGCCCCACGGTGATATAGCCACGGATGTCGTCACCGGGCACCGGCTGACAGCACTGCGCCAGCTGAGTCAGCAGATTGCCAACGCCTTCAATATAAATATCGTCGGCCTTGGCATGACGCTCACTGTGTTCCGGCTTACGCGCCAGCGGCAGTTCCTGCTGGCTGTTGCCGGTATCGGCTCTTTTCAGTACGTTATGCACAATCTGGCCAACGCGCAGATCACCGGCACCGACGGCGGCGAACATATCGTCCACCGACTTCATATTCATGTCTTTGGCGACATCGGTCAGCGGCTCATTCACCAGATCCAGACGATCCAGCTCACGCAAGACCAGCTGGCGGCCTTCATCGATATTCTGATCGCGCGCCTGCAGTTTGAACCAGTGCGCCACTTTGGCGCGCGCACGGGTGGTGTGAATATAACCGGATTCCGGATACAGCCAGTCGCGACTCGGGTGCGCATTAGCGTTGGTCAGAATTTCGACCTGCTCGCCGTTTTTCAGCAGATAGGTCAGCGGCACAATACGGCCATTGACCTTGGCACCACGACATTTATTACCGACTTCGGTATGCACGCGATAGGCGAAATCTACCGGTGTGGCACGCGGCGGCAGATCCACCACGTGGCCTTCCGGGGTAAACACGTAAATACGGTCGGGGTTGATGTCGGCGCGCAGTTCGCCCACCAGCTCCGGCAGATCGTCCAGCTCTTCGTGCCATTCCAGCACCTGACGCAGCCAGGCAATTTTCTGCTCGTAGCCCTGATCTTTGGCGTTGAGGTCGGTGCCTTTGTACAGCCAGTGCGCACAAACCCCAAGCTCGGCATCTTCGTGCATGTTGTGGGTACGGATCTGCACTTCCAGTACCTTGCCTTCAGGGCCGATCACGGCAGTATGCAGCGAGCGGTAACCGTTCTCTTTCGGGTTGGCGATATAGTCGTCAAATTCGTTCGGAATATGGCGCCAGAGGGTATGCACAATGCCCAGTGCGGCGTAACAGTCTTTCAGTTCCGGCACCAGAATACGCACCGCGCGGATATCGTAAATCTGCGAGAAATCGAGGTTCTTGCGGCTCATCTTCCGCCAGATGCTGTAGATATGCTTGGCACGGCCATAGACATCGCATTTGATGCCGGCACCAAGCAGGTCATCACGCAGGCGCTGTACCACGGTTTCGATATAGTCCTGACGGGCAAGACGTTTTTCATCCAGCAGACCGGCAATCTTTTTATAGGCTTCCGGCTGCATATAGCGGAACGCCAGGTCCTCAAGCTCCCACTTCAGATGACCAATACCCAGACGGTGCGCCAGCGGCGCATAGATATTGAATACTTCTTCGGCGACCTTGCGGCGCTTGTCTTCCGGGCCATCTTTCACCGCCCGGATCGCCGAGGTCCGCTCGGCCAGCTTGATCAGTGCCACGCGCACGTCATCGATCATTGCCACCAGCATTTTGCGCAGGTTCTCAACCTGTGCCTGACGCTGGCCCAGCACCACTTCGTCGCGCGAATTCTGGATTGCGCTGATCGCCGCCATGCGCAGCACGCCTTCAATCAGCTTGGCCACTTCAGCGCCAAAATCGCGCTCCACACGCTGCAGGGCCAGACGCCCTTCACGCACCGCACGGTAAAGAATGGCAGCCACCAGCGACTCGGTATCGAGACGCAGATCCAGCAGAATCTGCGCCATCTCAATACCCATCTGCACACTGTCGATTGACCAGTAGGTGCGGTTGGCAATGGCTTCGTCTGACAGCTGTTTCGCCAGTGTCAGCGCGCGCCCGAGTGTTTCCGGGTCTTTTACATCGTACGCCTGCTGGATGCTGTCCAGCCAACGTGAAACATCGAGCGATCCATCATGTAACAACGGATGATCATCTCTGACCTTAACCATGACGCTTAGCCTTTCTTTCCAGTAATACCATGGTTTCTACATGGTGAGTCTGCGGGAACATATCCATAATTCCCGCCTGCCGGACCTGATAACCGGCCGCCGCCAGCACATTCAGATCCCGTGCCAGAGTTGCCGCATCGCAGGACACATAGAGAATGCGCGGCACCCGGCGTGCAATAAGTTCGTTCATCACTCCGGCCGCTCCGGCGCGGGGCGGATCCAGCAGCACCGCCTGCGGCTCAGGCAAATCCGCCAGACCACCGGCGCCGCTTAAATCGGCCTGAATCGCTTGCAAAGGTAAGGCCAGATTGGACGCCTGTGTGGCCAGGCTGTCTACCATACTTTGCTCTACCTCCACCGCCAGTACCTGCTGCGAGCGTTTCGCCAGCGGCATACTGAAGTTGCCATGACCGGCAAACAGATCCCAGATAACTTCATCGGCACCGGGCTGCAGCCAGTCCAGCGCCTGCTGTACCATGGCACGATTGACCGCGCCATTGACCTGCACAAAGTCGCTGAGTTCCAGCCGCAGTGCCAGATCATCAACCTGATGATGCAAAGGCTCAGCCTGTTCTGGCCATAACCGCTGTGGCGGCGCATCGCGTTCGCTTTTCAGCCACAGCTGTAACGGCAGCAGGCCATCAATATTGAGCCCTGCGGCAAAGCTGCACAGTTTTTTCTCATCGCCCGGCGATAAAGGCTTCAGAATGCGCAATACCAGTGCCAGCGCATTATCGGCGGCAATGGCTTCAATCTGGGTAATGACTGCCCGCGCATCAAGGTGGTTAATCTGTTCACGCCAGGATGCCCAGTCGAGGGCCGGGTGCTCGGGCAGCACCAGACAGCGGTCAACATTACTGATATGCGCAGACGAGGCTTCGCGGAAGCCAACAAAGTTCTCACGGCTGTCTTTGCTGTAACGCACACCGAGGCGCGCTTTGCGGCGATAATGCCAGGGTTCAGCCACAATCGGCGCCGACCACTCTGGCACCTCAACGCCCTGACGGCTCAGCTCACGCGCCACGCGCTCCTGCTTAAACGCCACCTGAGCATCATAGGCCAGATGCTGCAGATCACAGCCGCCACAGCGCTGGTAATGCGGACAGTCGGGGGTTACGCGTTCGGGAGAGGTTTTAATCAGATTCAGCAAACGGGTCTGCCACACCTTACGGCGGCGACCATCGAGCACCACTTCGGCTTCTTCGCCGGGCAAAGCACCGGGAACGAAATAGACATCGCGACCCAGCCGCGCCACCCCTTCCCCTTCCGAGGTCAGGTTATCCACCGACAGCGTCAGGCGCCGTTGTTTATCTGCTGGTTTCACCAGGCACTCCTTTAATGACCAGCCAGTATCATGCACAGCAGCACGACATGGCATCTGGCGCACAAGATTGGGGCAAAGGGGAAAAGATTCAAGGGTACCTCCGAATAACTCTGCAACACTCACGCGAAGCTGTGCAGGATGATTCAGAGGTGCCCAGGGTCCGGGAGGAACACATCGCGCAGCGGCTGACGGTTATCAGCCGCTGCATAGCGCTCACTTTTCAGGCGCAAAGACACCGGATGACAGATAACGGTCACCACGGTCACAGATGATGGCAACAATAGTGGCATTTTCCAGCGTTTGCGCCAGACGCAGGGCACCGGCCACCGCGCCACCGGAGGAAACTCCGCAGAAAATCCCCTCACGCCGCGCCAGTTCGCGCATGCAGTGCTCTGCTTCCTGCTGACTGATGTCCATTACCAGATCCACCTGACGGGCATCAAAGATAGTCGGCAGATATTCCTGCGGCCAGCGACGGATTCCGGGGATGGCCGAACCATCTTCCGGCTGCAGACCAACAATCTGCACCGCCGGATTCTGTTCCTTCAGGTAACGTGAGGTTCCCATAATGGTTCCCGTGGTACCCATTGAGCTGACAAAGTGGGTGATGCGCCCACCGGTCTGCGCCCAGATTTCAGGCCCGGTGCTGTGATAATGCGCCTCGGGGTTATCGCCATTGCCAAACTGATTCAGCACCTTGCCTTCGCCACGCGACTCCATCGCCAGCGCCAGATCGCGGGCGCCTTCCATACCACTGTCGACCAGAATCAGTTCTGCGCCATAGGCTTCCATCGCCCAGCGCCGTTCCATGGTGGCACTGTCAGGCATAATCAGAATCATGCGGTAGCCTTTAATGGCAGCTGCCATCGCCAGCGCGATACCGGTATTGCCACTGGTGGCCTCAATCAAGGTATCGCCGGGCTGAATATCACCGCGCTGTTCGGCGCGTTCAATCATGGATAGCGCCGGACGATCTTTCACCGAGCCGGCCGGGTTATTACCTTCCAGCTTGAGCAGAATGGTATTACTGCTGTCTGCCGGTAATAAACGCTGCAGACGTACCAGCGGTGTATTGCCCACGCAGTCGGCGATGGTCGGGTACTGAATATCGGTCACGGCGATCTCTACTTATAACCAAAGAGCGCGTAGTTTACCTTTGCACCTCACCTGAACGTAATATCAATTGGTGATTTCGTTATATCGCTGTGCATACCAGCGCACAGTCCTGCTGCGGCAATGCAGGCTGCGATTGCACCCATCCTGCCTGCCCTTTACTCTACGGCTTTACCTTTCTTTAAGTTGTGTGCATGAAAAACTGGACCATCCAGAGCCGTATTCTGTTTCTCGCTTTGCTACCCGGCGTTATTGTTTCCGTTGTGCTCGGTATTTTCTTTATGGCCGAGCGTGCACGCGACCTGAATGACCTGCTCGATCAGCGTGCGCTGGCGATGGCCAAACAGCTGGCTCCGACCTGTGAATACGGCGTGATGACCGGCAATGTCGGTATTCTGCAGAACATCGCTAACAACATGCTGGAAGAAAAGGACGTCCGCTCGGTCAGCATCTATAACCAGGATGTGGAAATTCTGGCCCATGCCGGACCGAAAATGCTGACCGAGCGCATCGGCTCAGCACAACTGCAGGCTAACCAGTTACAGCTGCTGCGTACCGAAGGGTCGGTCCGGGTACGGGCACCGATTTTTGCCCAGAATCTGGTGATTCCCGATCAGCTGTCCGATCAGTTCTATGCCGAAGAAAGCCGCCAGATCAAACTGCTGGGGTGGGCCGAACTGGAGCTGTCAAACAGCAACACCCTGCTGTTGCGCTATCAGCATATTGCGTCTTCGCTAAGCGTTATTTTGCTGGCGCTGCTGAGCTGTACCTTTGTGGCTATCCGCTTCAGCCGTCAGGTATCTGAGCCTATGGGGCGCATCGTCAAAGCCATTGGCGAACTGGAAGACGGCAAGCTGGAAAGCCGTATTCATATCAACAGCGGCGGCGAGTTCCAGCAACTGGCCTCAGGCATCAATGCCATGGCCAGTGCACTGCAGCGCGTGAATACCGAACATCAGCAAAATCTGGAACAGGCGACACAGGATCTGCAGGAAACGCTGGATGAGATGGAAATCCGCAACCGCGAACTGACCATCGGCCGTAAAGAAGCACTGGAAGCCAGCCGCATGAAGTCAGAGTTCCTGGCCAATGTCAGCCATGAAATCCGCACCCCACTGAACGGTATTATCGGTTTCAGTGACCTGCTGCTGCGCACTCATGTGGATGAACGTCAGGCTGACTATCTGGATACCATCCGCAAATCCTCCGGCGATCTGCTGAACATCATTAACGACATCCTTGACCTGTCAAAAATTGATGCCGGCAAGCTGATTATTGAGCACACCAGCTTTAATCTGCGCGATGTTCTGGAAGATGTAATGACGGTACTGGCTCCGGCCGCCTTTCAGAAAGAACTGGAACTCAGCCACCTGATTTATTCAGATGTACCGCTGCAGATCGAAAGCGATCCCTTGCGCCTTAAACAGGTACTCACCAACCTGGTCAATAACGCCATCAAATTTACCGAGCGCGGCAACGTCAGCGTGCGCGTATCGCTGATCAGCAAGGGAGATAACCGCGCCAGCATCAAATTTGAAATCCAGGACTCCGGTATCGGCATGTCCGAAGAACAGATCAACAAGATCTTTAATGCCTTCACACAGGCCGACGCCAGTACTGCGCGCCAGTTTGGCGGCACCGGACTGGGCCTGATTATCTCCCGCGCTCTGGTCGAAGCCATGCACGGCGAGATACTGGTCAGCAGTCACGAAGGCCGCGGCTCGACTTTCAGTTTCCATATCCAGGTAGGTATGCATGCCGGGACGGTCAATAACCTGCCCCTGCTGAGCGGTCAGCATATCGCCCTGCTGGAGCCTTCGCTGCTGAACCGGATGAATACCGGAGCCTTGCTGAATCAATGGCAGGTTGAACACCACGACTGCGAAAACCGTCAGCAATTACTGGAATTACTGAACAGCAATGAGCATGAACTGCAGGCACTGATCGTTGCCGTCAGCCGTCAACACATCAACGACCCACAGCAACGCCTGTTTATGCAGCAGCTGGCACAGTATGAGCTGCCCCTGATAGCCCTGATCGACAGCGTCAGCCACGAACATCTGGAGCAGCTGAAACAGCAGGGCGCCAGCAGCAGTCTCAGCCAGCCGTTCCTGCATAAACGCCTGTATCAGGCGCTGTGCCGGGCTCTCGGCAACGAGGGAACGGAATTCCGTGACGCCCAGCCCGGCAACAGCAGCCATTCCTCGGCGCAGAAACCACCCTGTGTACTGGCCGTTGACGACAACAGCGCCAATCTGAAACTGGTGGTGACCCTGCTGCAGGAGCTGGGCATTCATGTGACAGCCGCCAGCAGCGGCCGCGATGCCATTGATATCGTGCAGCAACAGACCGTCGATATGGTGTTTATGGATATTCAGATGCCGGGCATGAATGGTCTGGAAGCCACCGAGCAGATCCGTACCCTGCCAGGCAGAGGAACATTGCCAATTATTGCACTCACCGCCCATGCCATGGCCGATGAAAAAGAGGCCCTGATTAAAGCCGGCATGAACGATTACCAGACCAAACCCATCAGCCAGGAGCAGCTGGCCGCCTGTGTTGAGCGCTGGACCGGTTACCGCTCACTCAGCCCGGCAGCCGCGGCTGAAGCCTCACCGCCATCGAAAAGTCAGTGCGAATGGGTGTTTGATGCGGCAACGGCCTTACGCCATGCGAACCACAAGGTCGATCTGGCGCAGGATATGTTCCGCATGCTGCTGGATTCACTGCAGCAGGATATGCAGCACATCGTGGATGCCTGGGAAGAAGAGGATATGGATGACCTGCTGGAACGGGTTCACCGGGTTCACGGCGCTACCCGCTACTGCGGTGTTCCCTGCCTGCGCAGCACACTGGAAACGTTTGAAACAGCATTAAAAGCCAACCGCCAGGCGGAGCTGCCAACGCTGATGCGGCAACTGGTGGAAGATGTCGCCAATCTGCAGCAGTGGGCACAAAGTAACGACTGGAAAACCACGCTGGCTGAAGCCGCCAGCAAACGCAGCGAGCAATTCACCAGCGCCTGACCCTCCTGCACCTGACCCGGCAGCGTTTAACTCAGCAAGGCGAAGGCCTGAATCCAGTCGCCTTCATCCGACAGGCTGACCAGCGCACGCTGCCCGCCCAGAACCCGCAAACGCTCTGCGGCGGCGGCATGCAGCAATACCTGTGGTGCCCCCAGTTCATCGCGCAGTATTTCCAGCTGCTGAAATCCCACCCCCTTGGCAATACCGGTGCCCAGCGCTTTGGCCAGCGCTTCTTTGGCGGCATATTGCTTGGCCAGAAAGTTAAGGGGATTGGCGCGCGCACGATACAAGGTCTGCTCGGCCGGGGTCAGAATACGCTGCACAAAACGCTCACCATGGCGCTCAACAGCCTGGTGAATGCGTTTGCTGTCGAGCAGGTCGGTGCCGATGGCAATCACCCCCGGCACCTTTTTCAACTCATCGGCCTGCGCCACGACAGTAGTCCTCAGCCGCGCTGTGTAGCCGCAGCCAGCAGGTCACGCATTTCACGAACCGCTTCTTTCAGGCCGACAAACAGCGCCCGGGCAACGATGGCATGGCCGATATTCAGTTCATTCATGCAGGGAATCGCGGCGATGGCTTCCACATTGTGGTAATGCAGACCGTGGCCGGCATTCACAATCAGACCACGCTCATGGGCATAGGTGGCGGCTTCCTGAATACGCTTCAGCTCAAGCTGTTGCTCTGCTTCGGTTTTGGCATCGGCGTAACGGCCGGTATGCAGTTCAATCACCGGTGCGCCAACACGCAGCGTGGCGTCGATCTGAGCAAAATCCGGATCAATAAACAGCGATACTTCACTCTTAATCGCCTGCAGACGCTCAACCGCCGCACGGATATGTGCTTCCTGACCAATCACATCCAGTCCGCCTTCGGTGGTCAGCTCTTCACGCTTTTCCGGCACCAGACAGGTACAGGGCGGACAGACTTCTTCGGCCAGCTCGAGCATGGCATCGGTAACCGCCATTTCCAGATTCATACGGGTGGACAGGGTTTCGGCCAGCACATACACATCACGGGTCTGAATATGACGACGGTCTTCCCGCGGGTGAATGGTAATGCCATCGGCGCCGGCTTCTTCGGCCAGAAATGCCGCCTGGACCGGGTCGGGATAAATGGTGCCGCGCGCCTGACGCAGGGTGGCAACGTGGTCGATATTCACGCCCAGCAGGACGCGTTGAGCATTTTTCACAGGGACTTCCCTCTTGTCTGAACAGGCATTACTGGATGATGTTAATAATACTGATGAGCTTAACGGCCCGGCTGAAACAGTTCGCGGCTGATCAGTGGCCGCTCCAGCAGGTCCTCAAGTGCACAACGCAGCACCTGCTTGGCCGCCGCCCAGCATTGTGGCCGCTGTGCCCGGCCTTGTCCAAGCTCGAGTAAATATTCACCGGAGAACAACGGCTGCCTCGGCGCCGGAGCCACGGAGGCATCCGAACGCACAAAGCCTTCACGGGCGATAAAACGATAGAATTCAGAAGCATTGACCGGACGTCCCTCACGATCCTGTTGCCAGGAAAAACCATATCCCAGCGTCTGCAACAGCTGATATTCAAACAGGCGTAACCAGGGGTCCGGTAAACCGGGATGCTGCAGCCCTTCAAGGGTTCTGACGTAAGTCAGGAAGAGTTCTGGCTGAGCTTCATAGCGTGGTAATAAGCGCACCAGTAATTCAGCGAGGTACAGACCGCAGTACAGGTTAGCCCCCCGCAGTGAGTAAGTTTGCAGACTGCGCAGGCCGCGTAACTGCGGCCAGTCTTCGGCACGGGCCCAGTCACCCTGATAGCGCTGGTGCAGATCAGGTTGTGGCTGGCTGCGCCCGGCAACCACACTCAGCCGTCCCTGTTCTGCGGTAAATATATCCAGCAGCCATTCCTGCTCCCGCAGGGGCTGACGCTGCAGTACAAACAGCGTCTTCATGACTTAACCGATGCGGTCGTCGTAACCCAGACTGCGCAGGGCACGCTCATCATCGGACCAGCCGGCTTTGACTTTAACCCAGAGCTTGAGCATGACTTTGCAGTCGAACAGCTGCTCCATATCTTTGCGAGCTTCCTGACCAATCTGCTTGATACGGTAACCACCATCGCCGATAACAATGGCTTTCTGCGAAGCGCGCTCCACCAGAATCAGAGCACTGATTTCGATTAACGTACCGGTGTGCACAAACTCTTCGATCTCAACCGTCATCGCATACGGCAACTCATCACCCAGCTGACGCATGATTTTTTCACGCACCAGTTCTGCCGCCAGAAAGCGCGAACTGCGGTCGGTGATCTGGTCTTCCGGAAAGAAGTATTGGTTTTCCGGCAGATAGCTTTCGATCAGGTTTTCCAGCCGTTCGACGTTATGGCCGGTTTTGGCGCTGACCGGAATAATCTGGTCAAAATTATGCCGGCTGCTGAGTTCCTGCAGCACAGGCAACAACTCTTCTTTTTCGCGGACGAAATCGACCTTATTCACCACCAGAACGACCGGGGCGCGCTGGGATTTAACAGCCTGCAGCACCATTTCGTCTTCTTCAGTCCAGCGTGTACGGTCGACCAGCATCAGAATCAGATCCACGTCTTTCACTGCCGTGGTTGCCGCTTTGTTCATATAGCGGTTAATCGCTTTTTCCTGATGCTTATGCATACCCGGGGTATCGACATACACCACCTGCACGTCACCTTCGGTTTTGATGCCTAAAATCTGGTGGCGGGTAGTCTGCGGTTTACGCGAGGTAATGGATAACTTCTGCCCGAGGATGCGGTTCAGCAGCGTGGATTTGCCCACATTCGGGCGGCCAACGATGGCTACATAGCCGGTACGTTGTGTCATTATTCTTCCTCTCCTGCGTCATGCGCAGGCTCTGCTGATTCATCAATGCCCAGTATAGTCAGAACCTGAGCGGCGGCGCTTTGTTCGGCACCACGGCGGCTGCTGCCCTGAGCGACAATGGCATCAGCCAGTTCAGGAATACGACACTCAACGGTAAATACCTGCTCGTTGGTCGGGCCTTCGACGTTCAGAACCTCATATTTCGGCAGACTGGATTTCCGCCCCTGCTGGTATTCCTGCAGACGGGTTTTCGGATCTTTAATCGGATCTTCCAGCGTTAAGGCATCCAGACGGGTTGCGTACCAGGACAGAATGCGCTCGCGTGCGGCTTCCAGACCAGCATCCAGATACATAGCACCAATTAAGGCTTCAACCGTATCGGCCAGAATAGACTCACGGCGATGACCACCGCTTTTTAATTCACCGGAGCCGAGTAACAGAAAATCACCCAGATCGAATTCACGGGCAATCACCGCCAGTGTTTCGCCTTTTACCATGCGCGCACGCAGGCGGCTCAGCTTGCCTTCTTTCGCCTGGGGAAAACGGCGGTATAAATCTTCCGCGACGACAAAATTCAGAATCGAGTCGCCGAGAAACTCCAGACGTTCGTTATTGCTGATGCCTTTACTGCGGTGTGTAAGCGCCAGCATAACCAGCGATTCATCGCGGAAGTTATAGCCCAGGCGCTGAGATAATTTAACGAGGGGATTATTCACTGAGTAAAATCTTTTTGCACTTGGAAGCGTACCACCATATCGATATTCCCGAGATAGGTGTCACGGGCTTCATAGGTCCAGTCCAGTGTGAATCCCTGATCACCCTTGCGGATTTTCAGCTCATCGAGACTGGCTTTAATGTTGTTGTCCTGCAGTCGTGTTTCCAGCAGTCGCTTGAAATCCTTAGGTCTCATATCGGCGCGATATTCGCGATCCTTGGTTACGCCATCAAGAATGGTTCCGATCAGTTTATTGTCCCAATACATTGGAACCAGAGTAATAGCTCCTTTAACCAGGAGGATACCCACAAACAATACAACCAGAATCGAAACGATTGAGAGACCACGCTGACGACGCATATTAATCATCCACTTTCAGAACGGCTAGGAAGGCAGATTGTGGGATTTCCACACTGCCGATTTGTTTCATTCGTTTTTTACCTTCTTTCTGCTTTTGCAGCAGTTTTTTCTTACGGCTGACGTCACCACCATAACATTTTGCGGTTACGTTTTTACGCAGCGCTTTTACCGTGGTCCGGGCAACAACCTGATTACCCATTGCCGCCTGAATCGCCACGTCAAACATCTGCCGCGGAATCAGCTCTTTCATTTTTTCGGTCAGCGACGCGCCACGGCGACGAACGTTATCACGGTGCATAATCACTGCCAGCGCATCCACACGCTCACCGTTAACCAGTACATCCAGACGCACCAGCGGCGCTTCCTGGAAACGGCTAAAGTTATAGTCGAGTGAGGCAAAACCACGACTGGCCGATTTCAGACGGTCAAAGAAATCCATCACCACTTCGGCCAGCGGAATTTCATATTTCAGCGCCACCTGCGTGCCGGTGTACTGCATGTCCACCTGCACACCACGTTTTTCAATACACAGGGTAATCACGTTACCCAGATATTCCTGTGGCACCAGAATATTACATTCGGCAATCGGCTCACGCATTTCATCGATTACGCCAGGATCAGGCAGTTTTGATGGGTTATCCACCATCAGCACTTCGCCTTTTTTATTCACCACTTCATAAATTACCGTTGGTGCGGTGGTAATCAGATCGAGGTCGTATTCGCGCTCCAGACGCTCCTGAATAATTTCCATGTGCAGCATGCCAAGGAAACCACAACGGAAACCAAAGCCCAGTGCGTCGGAATTTTCCGGCTCATAGAACAGCGACGCATCGTTCAGCGACAGTTTTTCCAGCGCATCACGGAAGGCTTCAAAATCGTCGGAAGATACCGGGAACAGACCGGCATACACCTGCGGCTTCACTTTCTGGAAACCCGGTAACGCATCGACATCAGGGAATTTCGCGCTGACGATGGTATCGCCCACCGGCGCACCGTGAATGTCTTTGATGCTGCCGACCATATAACCCACTTCACCGGTACCCAGTTCGCCGGTCGGAGTCATTTTCGGCGTAAAGATACCAATGCCGTCCACCAGGTGGTCACGGCCGGTGGATTTCATGCGGATTTTGTCGCCTTTCTTGATGCTGCCGTTTTTCACCCGGATCAGGGAGACAACGCCCAGATAAGAATCGAACCAGGAGTCGATGATCAGCGCCTGTAACGGGGCATCCGGGTCACCTTCCGGCGGCGGGATATTAGCCACCAGATCTTCCAGTACATCTTCGATATTCAGACCGCTTTTGGCGCTGCAACGCACAGCATCGGTCGCATCCAGGCCGATAATTTCTTCGATTTCCTGTGCGACTTTATCCGGATCAGCCTGCGGCAGATCCATCTTGTTCAGAACCGGACGAACTTCCAGGCCCTGCTCAATGGCGGTATAGCAGTTGGCGACCGACTGGGCTTCAACGCCCTGAGCAGCATCCACCACCAGCAGTGCCCCTTCACAGGCCGACAGCGAACGGCTGACTTCATAGCTGAAGTCCACGTGTCCCGGAGTATCAATAAAGTTCAGCTGGTAAACCTCACCATTGCGGGCTTTATAGTCCAGCGTCACGCTCTGGGCTTTGATGGTAATGCCACGCTCACGCTCAATGTCCATCGAATCCAGTACCTGCGCCTGCATTTCCCGGTCGGAAAGGCCGCCACATACCTGAATAAAACGATCTGAAAGAGTGGATTTGCCGTGGTCGATATGGGCAATGATGGAAAAGTTACGAATGTGGTCCAGCTGGCTCACAGAATACAACCCGGTTGTTAATTGAAATGGTGAGCGATTTTACTTGAAAGGCAGGGCAAAGGCTATTTTGTACGCTATCCGGCAATCCGGCTGCGGCCAGCCGCCATAAACAACACAGCCCGGCCAGGGCCGTAATGCTGTTCACTTAACGTTTTAAACCATTTTGAAACGCCCAATGCCTCCCAGGGGAACTTATCCCCTTACCGGCGGGGCTTTATACCTGACCGCCATGGATGGCGGAAATGCATGTTTTGCAGGAGCACAAACAGGCCCAGCTTCGCGCTGTGCAGACCTTTTTCCTCCATTCAGACCACCTCGGTCACGGCAACGCGGATAATAGGCCATCCATGGCCCTATCCGCTCGCTCTGCATCCATGCAGAGGCGCGCCGGCTCAGTGCTCTTCATTCCGGCGTCCTGCAGGCGCATTCATTAATCCGCTAAGCGGCTTTTCAGAATGGGCATTGCTGTTCGATAAAAACGACGTAGCGGTTGGGATAAACCGCGCCTCTGGGCCCGCCGCAGAAACCGCTGATATGTCTGGTCTGTCCGCAGGGATGCGGACAAGCGGCTCCGGCCAGGGATGGCCGATGAGGCGCGCGGCCAGTAAATATCAAGGTTTCAAGGATTACGGGCCAGAAAGCGCAAAGCAGGGGTTTGGGGATAAGATCCCCAAGTTGGGGCGCAGGGGCTTGCCCCGCAAAGGCTGTTCACGTGCAGCCAGTGCCGGGCTGTGCTGGTTGCTGCAACTACTCGGTAATCCGCAGCGGGATAAACATCGCCGCGCCGCGACGCACAATGCGCATCGGTACGCTGCGGTTAGCCGGCAGCTTGGCAACCACCGTATTAAAATCGTCCATGCTGCGCACCGGCTCACCGGCAATCATGGTAATGATGTCGCCGTTGACCAGACCGGCAAAGGCCGCCGGACCACGCTTCACATCACGAACGACCACGCCATCACCGACGCTTTTGCGCTGCGCGTCAGACAACTCACTGACCACCACACCCAGACGGTTGCTGGTGCTTTCTTTCGGACTGGCATTATTCAGCGCCAGCTCGGCGCCATCACCATCCGGCAGCACGCCAATGGTCACGTTGATTTTCTTACGCTTACCGTTGCGCACCACGTCCAGCTTCACGCTGCTGCCCGGCTTCACCCGGCCAACCTGATGCGGCAGATCGGACGACAGGTAAATCGACTTGCCGTTGAAGTGGGTAATGATGTCGCCATTTTTCAGACCTGCCGCTTCCGCCGGACTGCCAGGCACAATCTGAGCGACCAGCGCACCGGCTGCTTTTTCCAGACCAAAGGATTCAGCCAGGTCTTTGCTGACCTCCTGAATCACCACACCGAGCCAGCCGCGACTGACCTTGCCTTTTTCTTTCAGCTGGTCGGCGACATCCATGGCCACATTGATCGGAATGGCAAAAGACACGCCCATAAAACCACCGGAGCGGGTGTAGATCTGGGAGTTGATGCCCACGACTTTGCCATCCAGATTAAACAGCGGGCCGCCGGAATTACCCGGGTTAATAGCAACATCGGTCTGGATAAAAGGGACATAGTTTTCGTTCGGCAGGCTGCGGCCTTTGGCGCTGACAATACCGGCGGTCACCGAGTAATCAAAACCAAAAGGTGAACCAATAGCGACAACCCACTCGCCCACTTCCAGCGCATCCGAATCGCCCAGTTCAACAATAGGCAGATTCTTGGCTTCAACTTTCAGCAGGGCCAGATCAGAGCTCTCATCGGCACCAATCAGTTTGGCTTCGAGCTCACGGCGATCATTAAGACGCACAACAATTTCGTCGGCATCCTTGATCACATGATTATTCGTCAGGATGTAGCCATCTTTGGAGACGATAAAACCGGAGCCGAGCGATGCCCGCTCCTGCTCACCACCACGAGGGCCCTGCCCCGGTGCACCAAAGAAGTGGCGGAAAATTTCCGGCACATCTTCCGGCAGACCATAACGCTGCTGAAAGCCGTTATTCTGCATATGTTGCACAGTACTGATATTGACCACGGCCGGCGAAGTTTCCTTCACCAGGTCACGGAAATCGGGTAACTCCGCCCGGGCCACAGAGGCCAGCAACAGCAGAGGCAGCACTAACATACGGATCATCTGTGTCATGGTTTTTCCTTGCTCAAAGGTGTTCTGAGTGGATCATAGGGATACGTTCACAACCGGACTTAAGAGTCGGCTGCCATTGTGACTGATAGCGTGCCGCCAGCTTGCGTGCCAGAGCAAAACCGCCCGCCAGTCCGGCAAGTGCAGCCACACCGGCCCAGCCATCGCTGCCGCTCAGCTGGCCGATAACCGCGCCGCCAATCAGGCCCAGTAAAGGCAGGCCATACAGAGCCAGTGCACTCAGTGCCAGACTACCGTCGGGCAGCGTCAGCACCACCTGCTGACCCGGCTGCAGCGGTTGTTCGGTACTGACCCAGAGGCGCATCGGCCGGCCAAGTTTACTCAGGCTGTGCTGACCGCAACCAGAGCGGGCATTACAGCTGTTGCAGGCACTGCGCTGCACGGCTTCAACCCAGATACCGCCATCGCCCTGCTCTATAACTTCAACGATTTCCTGACTCATCGCCTGCTTATTCCTCTGCCGCGGACAGCGCGCTGTTTGCACTGTCGGTATTCTGTTCCGCCAGAGCTGCGGGGACGACCGATGTCGCGATACGGATCATGGTATCGGCCGGTAATTCACCCACCACGGTCACCCTTAAACGACTCTGATTGTCGCCATCGGCCTCTGCGGAAGAATGCTCACGATAGCGCACAACCGCTGCGGTGGCGCCCCAGCGGCTGGTCATTTCCGGCAGGTGTTCCTGACTGACAGGATCAATAAACAAGGTAAAAGCGGCCAGACCATCACTGTACATCAGGCGTACTGGCAATTTGCTCATGGCCCCGGAGTCATCCTTCTGCTCAGCCGCCATTTGCGTCTGTGGCGATCCGGCCTGAATCACTGCAGTAATATGAAAACCAGACGGAACCCAGCCAGGTAACCAGCCGATATCGGCCGTACTGATCTGCTCATGGTCGGGGGAAACAGGGTAAAGAGTCAGTTTATGCCCCTGATCATCGGGCTCAAAGGCAGTCACCGGGATATCAGGACCAATCTCAATCTGGGCAAACTGGAAACGCTCCAGCACCTGTTGCTGATGATTCAGCAGATCAGAGCGCAATAACAGGCCGGTAACCTGATCAAGCCAGAGCTGATAACCATAGCGGTCCGCATCCACCGGAGTTACCTGTAAACGCTGGGCAAAACGTCCGGCAATGCGCTCCACATTGCCAAGCGTAAAGTGGTACTGACCATCATCAATATCCATCACCCGGGAAAAACCGTGTAATGGGTTGCTGAGTTCGCTGTTCAGGCGTGGGGAGTGGTCGCCGGGATGAATGCAGACGATGTCATGACCATGACGCACCATTTCACGCGGCAGGCCGGTAAGGTGCTGCAGTTTTTCCTGCTCCACCCCATCGATTACTGCGTGAGTAATGGCCAGAGTCTGCCATTCCTGACCATCACCATAGATTAAAACACCGCGATAATTCTGTTGTTGAAAGGCCTGGGTCATGCGTTCCAGCCAGCCCCGGGCGCCTTCCTCAGCCTGCGCGCTAAGCACGAGCAGACTGAAACTCAGGGTAAGCAGTAGTCTGCCTCCCCTCATTTGCTGCCCTCAGCAGGCTGCTGGAAATCCACCACACGGGCAAAAGGAATGGCTGCACGGCTGCCGGTCATAGTCGCCTGCTCAGTATGCTGCAGCACGTACTCCTGCAGTTTGCGCTGTGCGGCTTCAAGCTGGGCAGCATCGGCTTCAGACATGGCCTGTACCGGCGCCGATGCCAGTTGCACCGCTGCAGGCATCTGCGTTTGCTGCTCAGCGACCAGGGCATCTGGCTCAACGCTGTTCAGCCTCACCCCGACAAGTACCGCCAACGTTACCGATGCGGCAACCGCTCCTGAGGCCAACCAGCGCAGCTTGTGGTTATTGGCCACAACCACCTGAGGGCGGCTCACTTCATCCATTGGCTCGCCATCCAGCGCCTGCATGATGCCCCGCGAAAGATCAACTGCAGCGGCAGGCTCACCGCGCATCAGCGAACCAATCATCTGATAACGCTGCCAGGTACCGCGCAGTTCATCGTCCTGCTCGAGCTGATTAAGTAAACGGCGGACTTCCAGTTCGTCGGTTTCACCGTCCATCAGGGCGGATAAGGATTCATTCATGCGTTCATTCATCGGTTGCTATCCTCCCGGTCAGGCAATGGCGCTGGCAGTATCGGCCAGCAGTGGCTGCATTTTGCGGTCAATGGCTTCACGGGCGCGGAAGATGCGCGACCGTACAGTGCCGATCGGACATTCCATCACCTCGGCAATTTCTTCATAGCTCATACCTTCAAGCTCACGCAGGGTTACGGCCATACGCAGCTCCTCCGGCAGGGCTTCGATGGCGTCAAACACCACTTTCTGCAATTGATCGCGCTGCAGCAGACCATCCGGAGTTTCGATATCTTTCATATTAGCTTCGTCAGCAAAAAACTCGGCATCATCCAGATCAATATCGCGGGTCGGTGTCTTGCGCCCGCGGCTGACCAGATAATTTTTTGCCGTATTCACTGCGATGCGGTACATCCAGGTATAAAACTGACTCTCACCACGAAAGCCAGGCAGTGCCCGGTAGGCCTTGATAAAGGCTTCCTGAGTCACGTCCTGAGCCTCAGCAAAGTCAGGGACAAAGCGTCCGACCAGCGCCAGAATGCGGTGCTGATATTTGATGACCAGCAGATCAAATGCGCGCCGGTCGCCCTTCTGTACGCGGGCAACCAGTTGCCGATCTGTAGATTGTTGATCTGTCATGCTTTTTTCCGCTGTCGTGCGCTGTGTCTCTACAGCCATTGCTAAGCTCATCTACCCAGCCTCCTGTATGCCAGTGTGTCGACCTGGTTCTGGGAGGATAGAGGGGATTTGTTCGGATTAGTTCCGCCAGAGTGTATCATGGGTGGCATATGTGGCCGATGACGGACAGAAAGTTATTCCCCGTACAGCGTCCGTTATGGCCCGTCTGGCACTGGCATAAGCTACCGCGGCGGCATTATAGTGCCCACCACTTTGATACGTACAATACAGCATGAGCCAATCTTTCTCTTTCGATGTTCTTATTATTGGCAGCGGCGCCGCCGGCCTGACGCTGGGGTTGTCACTGCCTGATCACATTAATGCCGCCATCATCAGCAAAGACAGCCTGGATGCAGGCTCCACACGCTGGGCTCAGGGCGGCGTGGCGGCGGTGCTGGATGAAGACGACAGTGTTGAGGCCCACGTGCAGGACACCCTGATCGCCGGTGCCGGTCTGTGTCATGAACCCAGCGTGCGTTTCACCGTAGAAAACTCCACCGATGCCATTCAGTGGCTGATTGATATCGGCGTGCCCTTTACCCAGGACAGCCCGGATCATTTCCATCTGACCCGTGAAGGTGGCCACAGCGCACGGCGCATCATTCACGCCGCCGATGCGACCGGCCATGCCATCTCCGATACGCTGCTGGCACGGGCGAAAGAAAAGCCCAACCTCAAGCTGTTGCAGAACTACATCGCCATTGACCTGATCACCCGCGAAAAACTCGGCAGCGGCGGTCATGGTTGTATCGGCGCTTATTTTCTCAATAACGATACCGGCGATGTCGACGTCATTACCGCACGCTCGGTGGTACTGGCCACCGGTGGCGCCAGCAAGGTGTATCTGTACACCAGCAACCCGGACGGCGCCTCCGGCGATGGCATTGCCATGGCCTGGCGTGCCGGTTGCCGCGTCGCCAATATGGAATTCAATCAGTTCCACCCGACCTGCCTGTATCACCCGCAGGCCAAATCCTTCCTGATTACCGAAGCGGTGCGCGGTGAAGGTGGCAAGCTGTTGCTGCCCAACGGTCAGCGCTTTATGCAGCGCTTCGATAAACGCGCCGAACTGGCACCACGGGATATCGTCGCACGCGCCATCGACCATGAGATGAAACGCATCGGTGCCGACTGCCTGTTCCTCGATATCAGCCACAAACCGGCCGATTTTATCAAAGAGCACTTCCCCACCATTTATGAGCGCTGTCTGGAGCTGGGCATCGACATCACCCGCCAGCCGATTCCGGTGGTTCCGGCGGCGCACTACACCTGTGGTGGTGTGGTAACCGATATCCATGGCCGCACCGATATCGAAAACCTGTATGCCATCGGCGAAACCGCCAGCACCGGTCTGCACGGAGCCAACCGCCTGGCCAGCAATTCGCTGCTTGAGTGTCTGGTGTTTGCCCGCTCCGCCGCGGCTCATATTGCCGCCAATATCGACCGTAACGAACCGGCCCCCAAAGCGCCGGCCTGGGATGCCAGTCAGGTGACCGATTCCGATGAAGACGTGGTGATTGCCCATAACTGGGACGAATTACGGCGCTTTATGTGGGATTACGTTGGTATTGTCCGTACCACCAAACGACTGGTGCGTGCTCAGCACCGGGTGCAGATGCTGCGGCAGGAAATTCAGGAGTTTTACAGCAACTACCGGGTAAGTAATGACTTACTTGAGCTGCGTAATCTGGTGGATGTGGCCGACGTGATCATCCGCTCGGCACTGCTGCGCAAAGAAAGCCGCGGCCTGCATTTCAGCCGTGACTATCCGCAACCTCTGCCACGCGCCTTCGATACCGTGCTGACGCCCAAATATCTGAAGGAGCTGGGCGAACTCTGAGCCAGCTCAGCGCAGATCGTTATACAGCACCGCCGTCAGGCGGCGATAATCCTCTGCGCTGCCCAGACTGTCCGGGCGGATCATAAGCCGCTGCCAGGGCCAGAACGACCATTCGAGAATCAGCACATCCGCCCGGCGTACACTGCCATGGCGCCAGCGCACCGATAGTTTGCAGCCATGATATTCCAGCCACCAGCCACGACTGTCGCAGCCCAGCCTGCGCACTGCCGGCTTACGCCACCCCCACAGCATCAGCAATAACAGAAAAACCGCCACCACTCCCCACCACAGCGGAGGCAGCAGCCAGCTAAAAATCAGAAGAGCAGACAACAGAAAGGCACCATCAAGCCAGCGCTGCCGACCTGATGGCTGTAGTAACCACTCAGCGGTTACGGGCATGCTCCCGCACCAGTTCAATAATGCGAGCCAGATCGGCATTATCCGGAACCTGATGCTCCATAAACCAGGTAAACAGGTCCGGATCTTCACATTCCAGCAGCTGACGGTAGCGGGCCTGATCGTCTGCGCTCAGACCGGTGAAGGCTTCTTCGGCAAAAGGAACCAGCAATACATCAAGCTCCAGCATGCCACGGCGGCTGTGCCAGCGGACGCGTTTTGCTTCAATTTCGTCAGACACTCGGAACTCCCAGATAAGCAATAAAAGTAAACGGCAGCAGTCGCAGGGTGCGGCCACGCCGGTGATAAAACCGCAGTATATCAAAGCTGGCAGCGGATACCGCTATCCCGACGGTGGTATAAGCCCGATAGCCACACAATCTGCAACGTTAAGAGTATGACCAATTTGCAGTAAACTGCGGCCATATTGTTATCACCGACACAAGACCCGTATTCATTATGTCTGAAGCATCCATCGTACTTCCCGGCCAAATTGACCCGCAGGGGTTCATCCCGGAGCAACCTGCCACACAGGGGCTGACCTGGCTTTCCGCCTTTGCCCTGCTGGAAATCAGCGGCCCGGACAGTGAACGCTTTCTGCAGGGACAATTAACCTGCGATATGACCAGCCTTAAAGCAGACCGCTGGACTCTGGGCGCCTGCTGTACCGCCAAAGGCCGCATGGTGGCGAACTTTGTGATTGCCCGCCATGGCGACAGCGTCTGGCTGCGTCTGCCACGGGCTCAGGTCAGCGCGCTGCGCCAGCATCTGGCACGCTACGCGGTGTTTTTTAAGGTCACCATGACCGAACATCTGGACGACTGGCTGGTCACTGCCGATGTGCCTGCCGAGCTGTCTGCGTACGACGACAACCCTGACAGCCTGAGCGATGGCCGCCTGCTGCAGCACGACAGCAGTGATAACAGCCTGACCCTGCACTGGCCGGATGGCCGCGTTGAATACTGGCTGCCGTCAGAAAAAGCCAACGCCCAACTCCAACAGGCCCCGGAACTTACTGCCGAGCAGCAATGGTGGCTGGGCGACATTGCCGAAGGCATTGTCTGGGTCGAAGAAGCCAGCCGCGAAGCCTGGGTGCCACAGTTTATCGACTGGCATATCCACGAGGGCATCAGCTTCCGCAAAGGTTGCTATACCGGTCAGGAGATCGTTGCGCGTCTGCAGTATCTGGGCAAAAGCAAAAAGAATCTGGTCGCCGTGAGCACTGTCGCGGATGCCAATATCGCCATTATGACCGCCCTGCAGGACAGTCAGGGTAAGACGCTGGGCGACATTGCCGCCTGGTGCGGCCGTCTTGGCCTGGCGGTGATGAACAGCGACTGGCCAGAGAGCGGCATAAAAGCCGGGGAAATTCCCGTCACTCTCGCCCGTCTTTCCTATACTGAAGGCACAACTGAGCAGAATAACAGCGACGCTGATCCTGCCATCACAGATAACTGATCCGGCCACAGGGCCGGAGCGCTTAAGAGGCCGGCCCATGAGCAACCTGGCACAACAGGTAAAAGACGATATCGTAGCCCAGATCAAGAAGGACGAACTGGTGCTGCCCACCCTGCCCGAGATTGCTTTACGTGTACGCGAAGTGGCAGAAGATGCCAACGCCACCATTCCCCAGCTGAGTCAGATCATCGCCCAGGACCCGGCGCTCAGTGCGCGCATTATTAAGGTCACTAACAGCCCATTAATCCGCGCCAACAGCCCAGTCACCGACCTTGGCACCGCCATTTCGCGCCTGGGTATCGATTTCACCAGTAATCTGGCCATCGGCCTGGCCATGGAGCAGATGTTTCAGGCCACCCACGACATTATTGATAAACGCATGCGCGAATGCTGGGCACGGGCCATGGAGATCGCCTCATCGGCTCAGGTGCTGGCACGGCATTTCACTAAACTGCAGCCGGATCAGGCCATGCTCGCCGGACTAGTACATCAGATCGGTATGCTGCCAATTCTGGCTTATGCCGAAAATCACAGCGACCTGCTCAACGACAGCTTCTCACTGGATCTGGTACTGGAAAAACTGCATCCGTCTCTGGGCAGCTATATTTTGCGCAGCTGGGAGTTTTCGCCGGATCTGGTCAATGTACCGAAGGAATATCTGAATCTGCAGCATCAGGCCGACAGTGCGGATTACTGCGACCTGATCCAGGTTGCCACGCTGCAAAGCTACGACGGCAGCGATCACCCGCTGGCACGGATCAAGCGCAGTGAACTGGGTTCCTATCAGCGTCTGGGACTGGATGCCGACGATGAAGTTACCCAATGGCAGGAACTGACTGAAGAAGCCGAAGCCACGCAAAACGCGCTGCGCTGAGCGCCGACTAAATGCCGGCCAGCGGGTGCTTATCCTGCGGCCAGGGAGATTCCAGCAACGCCTCAATCCAGCTGGCCGGCACATCATCCACATGAGCGTGCTGCCAGCGCGGGCTGAAATCTTTATCCACCACCATGGCGCGAATGCCTTCGGCAAAGTCCGGATGCCGCACCGACTGATAGGCCAGCACCAGCTCCCACTGCACCACCTCTTTTAAACTCATCTGCTTGCCGCGGTGCAACTGCTCCATAATCAGATGTGCCGTTGCCGGACAACCAGCTTTAAAGTTATTCAGTCCCTGCTGCAGCCAGGCGTTGTCTGTGCTGTGCGCCGCAAAACGCGCGGCTATTTTGCTCAGATCGTCGCAGGCAAAGAGCTCATCCAGTTCGGCCTGCACCGGTTGCAGCTGGCTGGCCGGCATCTCCGCCGCTGCAGAGCCTTCAAGCTGCTGCAACAGAGAGCGCACGCAATAATGGTTTTCGGCCTGGTTATCGCTCCAGTTTTGCTGACGCAGCTGCGCCAGAACCTCATCCAGCTGGGCGTGCTGCAGGCAATAGTGAGTCAGTTTCAGGTCTTTGCAATCAACGGCATTCATATGACTGCCGGACAACCCCATCCAGTGACCCGCCGGATATGGCAAACGTGACAGATACCAGGTGGCAGCAACATCCGGGAACAGACCTATACGAACTTCCGGCCAGGCCAGCTTCAGTGTCTCAGTACCAACGCGGTGATTAGCGCCGATAAACAGCCCTAAGCCACCGCCCATGACAAAGCCATTTCCCCAGGCAATCAGCGGCTTGGAAAACAGGTGAACACGGTAGTTTTTGCCATATTCGCCGCTGAAAAAATTGTCGGCATAACGGCAATGCTCATCGCCTTCGGCCTGCATGCTGTCATACAGCTGGCGGATATCGCCACCGGCACAGAAGGCTTTATCACCGGCACCACGCATCAGTACCGCCACCAGCTTGTCGCTCTTTTCCCAGCGCTTCAGCTGCTTGTCGATCAGATTCACCATGGTCAGATCGACAGCATTCATGGCTTTTGGGGCATTCAGGGTCAGAACACCAATCTTATGGCCAGAACGGGTCGTCAGGGTGTCAAACAAAACCGGGGATTCAACAGTCAAAACAGTCTCCTTGAATGTTCCCAGGGCCTGCTCATCTTTATTAAACAGGCTCTGATAATGCTCAGTCGGCGCAGAACCGGCAGACAATCCGGCTGCCGTACGCGCATCATACAGGAGTGTTACACTCACACGGAAAGCAACCGTACGCCAGAGTGAACACCCAGCATGACGCCGTTACTGAGTCTGATCATAATTGCCGCCATTATCGGCTTGTTACTGCTGCTGATGCTAGTCGACCGAGGTAGCAGAGGCAGTGAATTATCGGCTCTGGCTGATCAGCTGAAACTGGCTTACCGGCCTTATGCCTCACTCAGCCAGCGTATCCGCGACGCGCACTTTCAGCTGCTGGATATTGGCCAGTTCCGGCACTTCCGCCATTTGCTTGAAGGGCAACTGGAGAACGATGACAGCCGCTACCTTAATCTGTTTGATTACAGCCTGATCGGGGCCGGAGGTGCGTCGACTCAGACCGTTATTCTGTTGCCCTGCCCGCTGCCCGAGGCCAGTGCCTTCAGCATCTGTCGCAAGCGCTGGTTGCAGGAAGATGTGTTTTCCGAAAGCCAGCACAAGAAGCTCGTCTCATTAACGGCACAGCAAAAACCCCTGCTGCTGCGCCAGTGGCAGCTGCACAGCCAGAATGGCGAACGCCTGTGGGCCTTACTGAAACCAGAGGTCTGCGACTGGCTTTTGGCGCATCCTCACCTTCACATTGAGTGGGCAGATGGCATCCTGCTGCTCTGCCGGCCTCACCATGTTCTGCCGCCGGCCCAGATCGAAGACGCCCTGCAACATGCATTGCAACTGATCAAACGTCTGCAGGACAGTGCCAGAATGGTCTGAATCAGTGTCTCTCAATAATAAAATTACAGGTATTTTTTATGCGGCCTATCTCAGCCATGTTTCAGACGTCCACCCGCTTGCTTATCGGCGCCACGACCTTCGCAACATTAATGCTGAGCGGCTGCTCGGCCAGTCAGCAGGAAGTGATTTATGACAAAGCCATTAACCTGGCCCGCAGCAGCGCCGACCTGACCCTGAAACAGGCCGATACCGGTGACGTGGAAATGCGTTATCTGGAACGTCAGGGCACAGGACCAACCGTCTTATTGCTGCATGGTTTTTCTGCCAACAAAGATACCTGGCTGAAATTTGCCGCCGAAATGCCACAGGATTATCACCTGATTATTCCCGACCTGGCCGGTCACGGTGACACCCCGGCACCATCGACCCAGGATTATAATTTAATCCGCCAGGCTGAACGCCTGCATAAGCTGATGGCTGCGACGGGCGCTGAACAATTCCATATTGCCGGTAATTCCATGGGCGGTGCCATCAGCGCCATTTATGCCACCCGCTATCCGCAACAGATTCTCAGCCTGACCTTAATTGATGCTGCCGGTGTTGATGCGCCAGAGCAAAGCGAATATATGCAGGCGCTGGCCGAAGGCAAAAATCCGTTAATCGCTACCGACGAAGAAAGTTTTGAATACCGCTGGAATTTCGTCATGAGTGAACCACCACTATTGCCATGGCCGCTGCGTCCGGTGGTTGTGCGTAAAACCATCACCCGCGAAGGTATTAACCGCGAAATATTCAGCGATATGCTCGCTACCCGCGAAGAGCTGGCAGCCAGCCAGTTTGAGCAACAGCTGAGCGAAAAAGTCACCATGCCAACGCTGATTATCTGGGGAGAGGAAGACCGCGTACTGGATGTATCAGCCGCACAGGTATTCAAAGAAAAGCTGCCACAGGCACAGGTAAAAATTTATCCGGGAATCGGTCATTTACCGATGGTCGAAATTCCGGCGGAAACCGCAGAACTGTACAGCCGTTTTATTGCAACCGCTGAATAATTCGGCAAAAAAGAGAATGCAGGCCAAAAAGCCCCGTTATCCGGGGCTTTTTTATGTTGTTTAATAACGTTTAAACCGGTTGCAAACGCAACAGTGTCCGCGCCATATATTCTCCCTGATAAGCGGCAAGACTCAACTCCAGCTCTGACGGCTGACGACTGCCATCAGCACCGGCTATACAGGCAGCGCCCAGCGGTGAGCCGCCTTTTACCGTACTGATATCCGTTAACCCCGGAGCGGTATAAGGCAGGCCGGCAATCAACATACCATGGTGCAGCAGCGTAGTATGAAACGACTGAATCGTGGTTTCATTGCCACCGCCGGTGCCGGTTGAGGTAAACACACTGGCCAGTTTTCCCACCAGTGCGTTCTGCATCCACAGGCCACCGGTCTGATCGAGGAAATTTCGCATCTGAGCTGCCATATTGCCGAAGCGGGTTGGCGTGCCAAAAATAATACCGTCATAATCGGCTAATTCGGCAACGCTGGCTTCATCTCCGGCCTGTTGCATTTTAATACCGGCTTTTTCCGCTATCTCAGAACTCAGGGTTTCCGGTACACGCTTCAGGCTGACGTCGACCCCCTCAATTTTACCGGCACCTTCTGCTACGGCCTGTGCCATGGTTTCGATATGGCCATAACTTGAATAATATAAAACCAGTAATTTTTTCATGCCGCCTCCGCCAGTTGCTGTTCAATTAATTGTTCTAACTGTTCATTGGTTAACGTGCTGGAAACCAGCGTTTTACCATTAATCAGCAAGGTTGGAATCGAACGAACATTCAGCCGCCGTGCCAGCGCTATATCATCTTCCACCAGCAGGCGAAGTTCTTCCGTTTTTACCTGTTCCGCCAGAGCCTTACCGTCAAATCCCAGCGTATTGGCTGCGGCTATCAGAGTGTCTTCACTGCCAATATTTTCATTCAGCAGCAGGTGACGACGCTGAATTTCATCGAACATATCCCAGTGGGCAGCAGTGCCGTAGGTTATTTCTGCGGCCTTGGCGAACAGTGCCGCCAGCCAACCGGACGGATAAGAAAAAGGCTTGGCGCGCATGCCCTCGGTATTAAAACGGGCCGGATCATCGGCAGCTGCCTGACACTGCTGCCAGTGGCGCAGGATTTCGGCTTTTGCCAGCGCCATTGAGCCAAAGCGCTCAATCATTTCCTGCTCATTGCGCTGCAATACAAAACAGCGCTGACGGATCTGAACCTGCGGATGATCCGCCCAGCGGCGTAAACGTGGGCTGAGCACATAGCACCAGCCGCAAACAGCATCGTGGAAAAAATCGATTGTGATCATTACTGCTCTCCTGTTGCAGATATTGGACGGAGAGCAGATTACGGCCAGGGGAAAATAAAAAATAATGAAAAGAACGGCTGAATATACGCCGTTTTTTGCATGTTTATTCGGCAGGCGGGGTCTGGATCAGCAGTTCATACAGGCGGGCAACGGCAGTCAGATGTGCAAACTCCGGGTTCAGACCGATATGCAAGGCCACTTCCCGCTCATTGCCAGCTGCCAGAGTAAGGCGCTGCATCCGCCCGGTAATCAGATATTCCGGCAGCCAGGCAAAGCCCACTCCGACTTCTACCGCCTGCTGGGCAAGTGCTGCAGAATCAAGGGTCAGACGCTGCTGTGCTGCCAGCCAGCCACTGTCGCGGTTGGCGCTGCCACTATCACGCAACACGATCTGGCAGTGTTGTTTAAGGTCGCTGTCAGTGAGTTGCCCGGCGCTCGCCAGCGGATGAGATAAACCGCAGACACAGTGTTTACGCACCGCCAGTAAAGGCTCACTCAGTATGTCATGGGGTAATTGACTGGCGATGGCGACAGCAACCAGCCCCTGTTCCAGCAGCTGCGCGGCACCCGATAACGCACTTTCATAAATCTGTACCGACACCTGTGGCATTTCTGCGCTGAACTGCGCCAGTCGCGGTAACCAATATGCCGGAGGTAACAGGACATCCACCGCCAGGGCGATTTCCTGACGCTGTGCCAAAGCACTATCGGTAGCTTTTATTTCCAGCGATTCGGCGCGGGCCAGTAAAGCCCGTGCCTGCACCAGCAATTGTTCCCCGGCCAGCGTCAGCTGCGACTGACGCCCCTGAACCTGAAATAAAGGCTGATTTAATAAAGATTCCATTTTTTTCAGACTGTGCACCACCGCCGACTGGCTTTTGCAGAGATATTCTGCTGCTTTAATGGTGCTGCCCTGTTCAGCGGTGGCAACAAAAGTGCGCCACATTTCCAGAGTAATTTTCATACTGTTTTAAACCGCATACCGATCCGGGGATACAACCGTATTTCCTGACGGAAAACGGCGATGTCAGAGCTTGCTTACAGCGGAGAGCAAAGCTCTGACAATATACTGAGCAGCTCTGACAACATACGATGACGAAGTTATTCGTCCGCCCAGGATAATACCTGTCCGGTCACGGCGCCGCCATCAATGACGAATTCACTGCCGGTTGAATAGGTGGCTTCGGTAAACATAAAGCGCGCCATGCGCGCGACCTCAAGCGCCTCACCAAACCGGGGAATGGGCTGCGCCTGAGCAATCGCATCGGGCAAGCCATCGGTCATGGCAGTGCGTATTGGCCCGGGGTGTAATGACAGCACGCGGATATTGTATGGCGCCAGATCCAGCGCCGCGGCCTTGGTCAACCCGCGTACGCCCCATTTACTGGCAACATAACCGGCAAGACCGCCATAACCCTGTAAACCTGCCGTGGATGAGGTATTTACAATCGCCCCGCCCCCTGCTTTTTTCAGCGCCGGTGTGACGCAATGAATGCCGAGAAACACACCGTATAAATTGATATCGGTAATGCGCTTAAACTCTTCCGGCGAGCTGTTTTCTGCACCACTGAAACCCACGACTCCGGCATTATTGAATAGTGCGTTCAGGCCGCCGAATTCTGCTTCGGCAAAAGCGATTGCCTGCTCCCAGTCCTTAACACTGACCACATCCAGATGCCGGTAACGCACCCGTGAACCCAGCTCCTTAGCCAGAGCATTTCCTGCATCGTCCTGTACATCGGCAATCAATACCTGAGCACCTTCCGCTGCCAGCAGCCTGGCGGTAGCGGCACCAATACCACTGGCTCCGCCAGTGATCAGTATTTTCAGATCCTGCGTTGCGATTACATTCATAACGGTTCTCCTTGCTGATTCTGCAGCCGGCATTTGCCGGACCATGATCAAAGCATAGGCAAAAAAAATCCGCTGCCACACGGGTGACAGCGGATTATGCGTTATTGCACTAACGCCCGGTTTATTGGCGGGTCAGGGTTTTATCAAAAGCACGGGTCACTTCACCGCTGACGCTGTCAACGGTATAAGAAGTCGCACGGAATTCATCGCCAGCGATTTCGATATAGAAAAAGCCCAGCGTTTTATCCTGTTGCCAGTAAGCGGCGTTGCGCTCGGTGTCTTTGAACTCACGGCTCTTGCCACCGGCACCGGAAACCATGTGCAGGGTTTTTCCGCATTTATCCACCGGCTGCAGGAATTGCAGTTCGTGATCGTGACCGGCAATCATCACATCCACCTTGTTACAGACGTGGTCTTTCAGCATGTCGTAATACACCACGCCGGCGCCCGGGAAGCCGTCATACATACCGGCGTTACCGTGCTTACCGTTGGACAGAAACGGATGATGGGCAAAGGCAATTTTCCACGGTGCGGAAGCGTTATTCAGCTCGCGGTCGATCCATTCTGCCTGGGTCTTTTTGTACGGCAGCTGCCAGTATTCAGCATCGGCATCGCCCACTGCAGCCAGCGGGTTGGAATCGAGGGAGAAGAAGTTAATCAGTGGCTGCTCTTCGTTTAACGGCGCGGAGAACGTGTAGTAACGTGCCGGCATCTGCCACTTATTGCTTGGGCGGTTCTGCTGGTAGTGATAATCCACCTGAATATCGCCTTTATCGTTATCCAGACCGTCACCACCGAATAACCATGAATTATCGTGGTTGCCCAACGTCATATAAAACGGGAAGTTGAGGTTTTTATACGGGTCTTCAAATTTGGTCTGAAACTGAATATCCGATACCGAATCTACGCCGGCTTCATAAATGTTATCGCCCAGTCCGATGGCGAAATCACAACCACGTTCGGCACATACAGATTCCAGTGCCGCAGCCACTTTATACTGACCATCACCGCCAGTCCCCATATCGCCGATAGCGATAAAGCGGACGGTCTTGTTAACAGTACCCACATCCGGCAGCGGCTCCGGGGTTTTCGACATGGCCAGCGCCTGAGCGGCAACCACACTGCTCAGCAGCACGGGAAGCATCATTTTATTCATAGGTATCTCCTTTATTCAGCGGTGAGAACAACATTGTGAAAGCCGCCGCAGCATAGTGGCACCATGTTACAGCTTTGTTTTTGTTTTATGGCAATGCGGATAACAGCACAAAGGTACCAATCTCAAAAGGACACTACCGGCCAGTGGTGAGGATATAACGCAACCCGGCTCAGGACGGCGTCAAAACAGCCTGATACACGGGCCGTTAAAACGTCATTTCGGCCATATTCAACACAGGCCAGCCACTCTACACTGCGCGCCTTTACAACCAAAACCGAAGAACCCAGCTATGGCAAACACAGATAAAGCAAACCGTCCTAACCGACTCAGCACCGTCGTCAGCAAAGTGAATAAACTGCCGGTAGCCTGGCGCGCCAAGGCACTGTCACTGGTAATGGGCCGGGTAATTCCTTTCGCCGGCACCGCCGGCACCCGCGTAGAAAAACTGACACCGCAGGAATGCGTGATCGTTATGCGCAACAAGAAGAAAGTGCAGAACCATATCGGCAGTGTGCACGCCGCGGCGATGGGTCTGCTGGCCGAGTCGGCCACTGGCTTTATGACCGGCATGAGCGTACCCGATGACCGCATCATTGTTATCCGCTCCATGCAGCTGGAATACCTCAAGCGTGCCAGCGGCGATATGAAAGCGGTGGCAAGCTTCAGCGATGAGCAGCTCGACTATGTGAAGAACACCGAAAAAGGTGATATCGAAGTGCCGGTTGTAATCACCGATGGCAGCGGTACCGAAACCGTCAAAGCCACCATGGTGTGGGCGTGGACGCCGAAGAAGAAGTAAGTATGTGATGCAGCGGCAAAGGAATTGCCGCAGCCATTACGCGGGAGCAAGACGCTACTGCCGTTCATGCTCCTTACAAATCAGCTCTGCATCTTCTGCTGACAGTGGCTGTTGCAGCAGATTGCAGAAATACCCGTCTTCTGTTTCACGGTTATGGCGACACGAACGGCATATACCAAATGATTTCATCTGATTAGCGCTTAAAAATCCTGTCAGCAATAATTTCAGGGCGGCGCTGACATGTTGCTGCTCAGCAGCCGATAAATGCGCACAGGCTTTAACAAACATCGGAGAGGGAATCAGCTGCTGTAACAGCTGCTGACCCGCCTCAGTCACGCGCAGATGCGTTACGCGCTTATCCGCGGTATCCGCAACCTTTTGCAGCAACGCCTTTTTTTCCAGCACTTTCAGCGTCTGCGACACCGTGCCTTTGGTCTGCCCCAGATACTCACTCACCGCCATTGGCGTATCCGAATAGCGATTGCAGATCGACAGGTAATGCAGCGCCTCCAGCTGAACCGGCAACAGGCCGAATTCTGCGCCGCACTGGCGTGCGTCAACCCGGAGTAATTCCCCAAGCCGTTCAACGTGGTTGTAAATCAGATCAGTCATCATTGGCACATAGTATCGACTAAAAACTTTATTGACAACAGGGCAATTCGTCCCTTAGGGTTTAAAAGGTATCGAGTCGATACATAACTTTGGAGAGAGATAATGAACAACGCCATTTTTTATCACGCCGGTTGTCCGGTATGTGTCAGCGCAGAACAGGTTCTGCTGGCCGCACTGGATCAGCAGCGCCTGAATCTGAAAGTCGTCCATCTGGGTGAAGAGCCCGCCGAAATCACAGCTGCGGAATTAGCCGGCGTAAAATCGGTACCCGCATTGCTGCTCAACGGTCAGGTGCTCCATATCAATTTCGGAGCCTCATTAGACGATTTAAAAGGAGCGCAATAATGGCTAATCATTCACTGTTGCTGGCCTTTATAGCGGCGGGATTTTCTGCCGCAGCCTGTGCGGGCGGCCACCATCACGGCGGCATACAGGCAGAAAAGAAAAATATTGAGCTGGCTCCTTTCGATATTATTCATACCAAAATCACCACTGAAGGCAGCATCGCAACCTTCCATATGGCGGTATCCGGTAATGCCGGAGAAAATACTCCCGCGGCGAGCGGACAGCTTGCCGGCAGCCATGTATTTTCTTATGTCTGGCCAACAACCATTGACAGCTACGAGGTGGGTTTTGACAAACAAGCCGGTATTCTGGCTCTGGCGGTAACCAGCCATCCGGATTTTGACGACACACCGCTGTACGATGAAAACAATGATGGCGATACCGGCAACGACGGCAATCTCTGGCACAGTCATTGGGTGGTGTTACATCCCGATGAACGCTGTGGCAAAGGTGCACTGGGCGTTGCCGATATTCCGGAAGGTGTTAAGCCGCGTTTGCCGGCAACCTGGCCGGGCCTGCCAATTCTGCTCGACAGCCCGGGCTGGGATCCGGTGTTCTCCGCCGAGCATGTGGAGGTTCGTGTTCCCTTTGCAGATATTGCCGTTGTTGAACAGGCAAACTTTGATGGTGTAACCGCAGGTTTACGGGTTAATCAGAGTGTGCACTCGCCACTGCTGTGTGTGGTGAATGTAATGGATATAGCCTCGGGTGATCTGAGTTTACCGGGCAAGGTCAATCACTGAGCCATAGCCGGACAAGGATGTCTGCTTATTCAAAAAATCAGAGGATAAATACCTGAAAAGCTCCATAAAAAAGCCCCGGCGGTATTAACCTGCCGGGGCTGTTTTATAGCCGATAAAAGAATCAGTTATTCGCAGCCATATACTCACGGCGCTTTTGTTCGCCATCGATATAACGCAACCACTGATCAGCCATTTTTTCTGCTTCGGCAAACTTCTGCGCTTCTTCAAAGCTGTCGCGTGCGTATGGCAGATCATCCAGATTAAACAGAATCAGACCTTTCAGGATATAAGCCGCCGAAGGCTGCTGCAGCTTACCCAGCTTCAGCGCTTTATCGACATTATTCAGTGCCAGCTTCCATTCCTGACGTTCGGTATGAATCTGCGCCAGCTTGTAGAAATCTTTACCGGCCTGAGAGGCTTCAGCCGCTTTGGCCATTACCACAATGGCTTTATCGTATTCTTTTGCCAGCATCCAGGCATCGCCCAGCAAAGACAGATTTTTAGCACTGGCTTCAATCTTTTTGTCTTTCATGCCGTCTTCAAGAATGGCAGCAGCCTTATACGGAATTTCCTGTCCAAGTAATGCCTGTGCCAGATTCACCAGCTCGCTTTCTTTGCTCAGCAAACCCTGCTCGTGTGCAGTTTCCAACGCCGCCAGTTCTTTCAGCGGCTGACCAAGCTCGCTGTAAACGGCCGCCAGTTGCACCCAGTATTGGGCTTTAGGATACAGGGTCGAAAGATCCTGCAGACAGCGCGCCAGATTTTTGAAATCTTTGTTCTGGTAATACACCGCACGCTCCAGCAGCAGCCAGTTTTCTTTTGGCTGGTTGCCCTGCTCTTTGGTCATGGCGATGGCTTTTTTCACATCCGGCAGAGCCTGCTGATATTTTTCCAGCTGGAACTGCATCTGTGCCCGTAAAATAAAGGCTTCAGCATTCGGTTTTTCAACCATCGCGAACCATTTATTCAGCTGCGTCAGTGCATTTTTATAATCTTCCTGAATCAGATAGAGTTTAGCCAGACTGTACAGTGTGGTTTGCTCCAGACTTTCCGGAATATTTTTGGTGGCAACGACGTTTTTATAGGCACCAATAGCGTTCTTGTAATCTTCCTGATTGAAATACACATAGGCGAACATATTGTGGGTCATCGCCTGTTCGTAACTGTTGCGTTTGATTTTCTCAACCGCGTTCAGTGCCTCAATTGCTTCGGCGTATCTCTTTTCATCAGACAACGCCCGGGCAGCATCCAGCTTTTTATAGATATGAGGTCGTAAAGTCTGGGCACGGCGTACACGTTTCTTTTCTGCAGGAGAAGATTGCTCTTCTGCCTGCTGATCCTTGCTCTGCGACCAGGCTGCCGCCGGCGCAAGCATGCTTGCGCCATAGGCCAGTACCGCAGTCATCAGCACAGCAACGGGTTGTTTCATAGCATTCGTCATAAAGGACTCCTGTTATCTGCCACTCTTATCCAGTTCAAAACGGATAATGTTGCGTACGCCTTTTACCTCAACGGCTTTACCGTTTTCGATTTTCGGCTTGTATTTGAATTTGGTAACCGCCGCCATCGCCTCACGGTCAAAAATACCCGGAGGATCGGCTTCAATAACATGCGGCTCGGTCACCGTACCCAGCGTGGTTACGGTGAATTCCACCACCACATAACCTTCAATACCTTTCTGCGCAGCACGGCGCGGATAATTAGGTGCAACTTTTACGATCGGTAAAAATTCACCATCACCACTGCCGCCACCGAGTCCGGCATCAACGTTAAGATCGGCGCCAAGATCAAATCCACCGATATCAAAACCATCGGTATTTGCCTGTGCCATATCAGGGCGGGGCATATCCGGTTTTGGTGGTTCGGCCGGCGGCGTTGGTGGCTTCTGTGGCTTGCGCTCTTTGGTGCGGACTTCGTCGTCTGGCTTATCCATCACGAAGCTCTGAATGCGGCCAAAGTCCTGTTCGTTCAGCACCGATCCCCCGGTGCTGATCAGGCTCTGCATCATCCAGAACACCGCAAAGGTAGCGACGGCTGCAACCGCCAGCGCAGCGCCGAAGCGTAGCAAGCTGGATTGCATGATCAGCGCTCCTCAGTCGCCAGTGATACATCATAAACACCGGCCTGACGGGCAGCGTCCATTACCGCTACCAGCTGACGGGTTTTGGCTTCCTCATCGGCCTGAATAACGACAGTACCCTGCGGATTCTCAGCGTGCATGCGTTCGATATTGGCGCGTACCTGGCTTTCATCAACTTTGCGTTTGTTAATCCAGATTTCACCCATGTCGTTAATGGCAATCAGGATATTGGCACGCGGCTTGGACTGCGCTGTGCTGGCATCCGGACGATTGACTTCGATACCGGATTCTTTAACGAACGAGGCCGTTACGATAAAGAAAATCAGCATAATAAATACCACGTCCAGCATTGGCGTAATGTCGATTTCGCCTTCTTCTGCCTGCGGGGTTAAATTCGAAAAACCACGTCTCATACTATTAATTCCAATTAGTGGTCAAAAGTTAACTGGTCTTCAAGGCGAATTTTTTCGCGCTTGATAAAACGTTCGAGCAGTGACTGGGCAAATACCCCGGTCAGTGCACCGACCATCCCGGCCATGGTTGGAATGGTGGCTTTGGAAATACCGGAGGCCATGGCTTTCGGACTGCCGTTCCCCAGAAATGCCATCACATCAAATACTTCAATCATGCCCGTTACCGTTCCCAGTAAGCCGAACAGTGGCGCCAGTCCAATCACCATTTTGATGGTGCTCATATTGGCGCTTAAATTAATGTTCAGCTGGCTGATCAGATCCTGGCGGATCTGATGCGCATGCCAGGAGCGGCGCTCACTGCGCGCTTCCCATTCCTGTACCGCGGCGGCCAGAGCCGGGCGGTACGAGAACATAAAATAAGCGGCGCGTTCGAGTACCAGTAACCAGAGGATAAAAATCAGTCCGAAGATGGCGTAGAGGACATCGCCTCCACGTTCCATAAACAGATATACCGGTTCGTACAATTCACCGAACATCATGGTTACGCCGCTGTTGCCTGAGGTTTGGTCTGCTGTTCGGACTGACGCGCCAGAATACCGGTGGCGCGTTCTTCCAGAATCATCATCAGTTCACGTGAACGGTTGTTGGTTAAGGTATGCAGGAACACACAAGGAATTGCCGCTACCAGACCCAGAACCGTTGTTACCAGTGCCTGAGAAATACCACCTGCCATCAGTTTCGGATCACCGGTACCGAACAGCGACATGGTTTCGAATACGTCGATCATACCTGTCACCGTACCCAGCAGACCCAGCAATGGGGCAACCACGGAGATAATTTTGATCCAGCCAATCGCGCGGGTTAAACGTGGAATTTCCGCGGCGATGGCTTCACCCAGATGCAGTTCCAGGGTTTCGGTATCGGCATTTTTATTGGCATTAAATACTGCCATTACACGACCCAGAGCGTTATTTTCGTTTGGCGTGTCGTTATCCATCTGCGCACGGATTTTTCCGGCTTCGCTGTACAGTACAACCATGCGCCACAGAGCCAGGGCAATACCAATAGCACCCAGTACAATAATGATGTAACCAACCACACCACCCTGATCAACACGGTCACCCAGCTCTGGTGACTGCCCCATGATTTTCAGCAGCTGACCACGGGAAGGATCGATCCAGAAACCGGTCAGTTCAGTGCCGGTAGCAGAAGCCAGTTCCGCAGCAGGATCGGTGTAACGGCTGCCAGGCTGCTTATCCAGCTCAACCAGACGACCGGCTTCCAGATCCCAGTTCAGGTATTTATCAGCAGAGACAACGTTAAAGCCGCCAACACGAATAACCTGCTCTTCCGTTGTATCACCGCTTGGCAGTACCACTTGCGCGTTGTAAGTCGATACACGGCCGCTGTAGGTCATTTCACGCTGCATTTCGAACCACAGACGTTCCAGTTCTTCAATGGATGGCAGCTTGGAAGAAGAACCTGCGGTTTTAATCAGATCGGTCAGGAACTGTTCACGACCCGGTAATTCAGAACTGATAACAGAACCTTCAAATACCGCTTTGGTATCGCCGGCCACCTGCTGCAGTACACCAAATAATTCTTTCAGACTGCCCAGACGGTTATTCAGGCGTTCCTGAGCTTCCGCCACTGCGGTTTCGTTCTGCTGAAATTCTTTTTCTTTCTGTGCGCTCAGCTGCTCGAGACGGGTGCGTTCATTCTGCGCATCCGCAACCATTTTTTCCTGCTCAGCTTTTGACTGATTGAAACGTGCCAGACGCTGTTTGAATTCTTTATCATCACGGGCCTGACCCTGTTTAACCAGATTCAGCAGAGAATCAACACTGACCGGCTCCGCCGCCTGAACATGAGTATTCAGACCCAGCACCAGAGCGGCACTTAAAAACAAAGATTGCAGTTTCATTATTTAGTCTCCTGCTGTGCTGAAGTGGGTGCGGCGACAGGCACTTTAATCAGATCTGGTGCAGCCTGTTCACGGGCGATACGGATACCGGCCATCAGCTTGCTTTTGAAGGATGCGTCCAGTGGCTCCCACTGATTAGCCGCGGTGTTCCATACACCCAGCTCCTGACCGTCCAGTGACTGATACATCAGGGAAATACGGCCCACGCGCAGGAAATCCACTTCACGGCTCTGGCCATTGGTCGCCAGCGTGCCACGGTACGATTCAATAGTGCGGCCGTAATCGACTTCGGCCTGATAGGCTTCTGTTACTTTGCGGTATTTCTCGGCAACGGTTACGTCCGAACGGCCCATCATATTTTTCAGATTGGCAACGCGCTTGCTGCGCTCTTCGGCCAGAAACGGCACATCGGCAGCCACAAACTGGTCGATGGCATCAATCATACGCAGCATCAGCGGTGTGATCTGACGTTCAACCAGCGTGACGTTTTTAATGCTGGCTTCAATACTGGCCAGCTCATCCTGCTGGGCTTTCAGCTGCTTATTCAGCTGTGTTACGTAAACATTCAGGCCGTCAATTTCTTTGACCAGGCCACGGTATTCACGCTCCTGAGCGCGGATACTGTTATCAACAGAATCAATTTTCTGCTGCGATTGCTGTGCTTTATTGGCGCGGTTAACGCCCTGATCCAGAGCACCGTCTACCGTGGCGGCAGAAGCACCCATTACCACGCCTGCGCTGAGCATGGCGGCCGCCAGAAGGTTGCGAGTTCGCAGTTGCATCGGCATATGTGTATTACCCGTTTTGTTCTCAATTCGTCTGCGTGACGCAGACTCCCCAAATTCAGAGCGCAAGATACTGCAGTTCTGTGACAGTTCTATTACATGACAGAAAGGCTGCATTTTTATGACAGAGTGTCATTTATTGCCGGAGCGGCTGAATATAAGGATTGGGGAAAAACGGAGCAGGAAAGTAACGGAAATGCAGGAAATTAAATAAAAACGGCGCCCGAAGGCGCCGTTTTAACCTGAAACTGAAATCAGTTATTCAGGCTTGGTACAGTGTTTGGCAGAGTCCAGCCAGACCACCATGCGGTAGCAGCATCTGGATCAACAGCACCGATGTAGTCGGTTGCTTCGAAGAAGCTGTCGTTACCCGCACCAACAGCTGTTGGCTTGATGGAGTTAACAGTAGAGTTAGAGCTGTACGCCAGTTTGCTGTCGAAGCTGATGGTCAGATCAGACGCAATAGTACCGGTTACAGTTGGAGAGTTTTTCGTTTTCAGAACGTTAGCTGCAGTACAGTCAGACTCCACCTGAGTGAAGTTAGCTACCACGTCATCCGCTTCTGCACAGTTTTTGTCCCAGTTAGCTACTACAGTATTTACAAACTCAACATTCACCTGACCACGCAGCTTCAGACCTGGCTGATAACCAATGGCTTCGTCTTTGTAAGTACCATCTGACTGTTTTACAGGAACGGTATACGAGGCGTTATTGGTCAGAGGGCCGCCAACAACAGTGAAGTTGGCCAGAGCAGCAGTCGTGTGCGACACAGCATCTGAACCACTGGAGTTAGCTTCAACACCGCGAGGATCGTTAGAACCACTTGGCTTATCTTTAGACTGATCTTTAACAATCAGAACATACTGCATATTACCCTGGTAACCTTCATCGAAGTCGATGTCATCATCATCGTTACCGGTCAGAACTGCGTGCTTCAGGTTAGCATTACCACCGAACCACTCGATACCATCATCGAGGTTATTGTGGATCTGGATGTACTCCAGAGTAGTACCAGAACCAACACCCTGCAGAGTCAGACCATTGATTTCGTTGTTAGGACCTGCTACACGACCAGCTTCAGCAATACGAACATACTTGATCACACCGCTGTTATCGGCAGTATCGTTACCACCGAATTTACCAATGCCATCACCGCCTTCACCATCAACATTACAAACTGTTCCGGTACCGAAACAAGCTTCAGTATTGCCTTTGCCATACTGTGGAGCGAAGCCCTGAACAACAACACCACCCCATTCGCCCTGACCATCAAAGTCATCATCCTGAATAGAGCTGAAAGTAATTGGCGCAGCAGCTGTACCTTCTGCCATGATTTTTGAACCACGGGTAACCAACAGAGCACCGGTGTTAAATGCTTTAACATGAACACCTGGTTTAATTGTCAGAGTCACACCAGCAGCTTTAGCAGCTGCAACGGCAGCAGCATCAGCCAGTTCAACGTTACCTGCACCGATGGTTACAAAACCATTTAAACGCCATTCTTTATCCGCAGTCAGGGTCACGTCTTCAGTAATCTGGCCTTCCAGAGTACAAACATTGTCTACACAAGAAACACCAGAAACGTTCTTCTTGCTGCTGTTGTTGTCATCATCACCACCACAGCCAACCAGTGCTGCAGAAATTACGGCCAGAGCCAGGTAGTTCTTTTTCAGTTCCATTTAATCTTTCCTCAGAGAGTTCATCAAAAGCCGACTCGTATTCTGATCCGGCTTTATGACACTTAAATGACATTTAATAAGTAATTTTTACGATTCAGTTAAAAACTGTATTCAATGCTGGCGCTGATATTTGCACCATCGAAATAGCTTTCTATTTCCTTACCATCACGACTGAAAACCACTTTTTCATCGGTGATATTATTAGCCTTAGCTTTTACCATAAGATTTTCTGTCGCATCGTATTGATATACGATATCGACGCTATAACGCCCTTCTTCGATTTCAGGATCCAGTGCACGAGAAGTCTTATAGATACGATCATCGAAGTAATTCACCAGGAAAGTAATATTTTGGCCTGATGGTAAGTGATCGAAACCTATCTGAAGGTTAGCCAGATATTCTGATTGTCCCTGAAGTTTACGACTGCTTTTACCTTCAAATCGGGCAGTGTCATCACTCAGGTTAACCGTCGCATCCAGAAAGGTCAGATTACCGGAGACAAAACCTGACCAGGCATCACCATCCAGAGTGTTTTTCCGGAAATCAAACTCAATCCCCTGAACTGTCGCTGAATCTTCATTACGGAAGGTTGAACCATCGGAAGCAGAACCTGAACCATCCGGAATACTGCGTTCAATCGGATCAGCAATATCTTTACTGAATAACGCAACAGAAATGCTTTCTTCTTCACTGAAGTAGTATTCACCACGCAGATCAATATTGGTAATTTTTGAGATCTGAAGATTCGGATTACCGAAAATCTGCTCATCGGTTTCCGGATCGTACTGTACAGAACGCGAACGCTCTGTCAGACCTGGGCGGGACAGCGTCTGACTGACACCAAAACGAACCTGCATTTCTTCATTTGCCTGCCAGCTGACAGAAACGACCGGAAGAACCTCATTCGCACTCAGGGTATCATCCACAACACTGCTGTTTGGATAGCTCAGGGTCTGTTCAGAATCTTCCAGACGGGCGCCAGCCAGAATTTTCACATCCGTCAGATCCAGCTCAGCCGAACCATAATAAGCGAACATATCATCAGTAGCTTCATAGCTGTCCGTTGGTGAAGTACGTACCTGAATACGTGCATCTCCGCTATCGAAATTGGCAGCCGTAAGGATATGTTCAATATCCTGAGTGACATCAAGGGTTGAGGTCGACGGTATCTCAAAACCAATACGCACCAGATCAACGGTACGGTCTTTAGTTGACATCAGCATACCGGCTTTCAGCTTCATACCGATGGTGTCGGTAATCATCTGATCGAAGGTGTAATCCAAACCAAATTCAAACGCATCTTCAGTTAATTCTGCATAGCGACGTTCAATCGTCGAAGGAATCAGATTACCGTTAATGTACTGATACGTACGGCGATCCGGTTCATCACGACTTGTCTGAGAGTAGCCCAGGCGCCAGTTTAACTGGTTGGTGCCATCGACAAAGAAGTGCTCACCTGAAAACTGCTGTGACAGAAACTGACGCTCCACCCACTGCAGTGTATATTCTTTGGTTTGCTGGTTATCATCAGCGTCATATACGGAGGAGGTACGAACAGTATTATCGGTTTTACGCAGTAAAATCGATTTACTGTTCAGTTTATGGTTTTCATTTTCAAAGCCGGCAACAAAATAACCTGTAGCATCAATTTTGCGCTTACTACGCTCATAGGTACCAGAAATATTCTGATCGTCGGTTTTCGCATCATGACGGGCTTCTGTTTTATCGTTGTACTGAACAGCACCGTAAAAACCAACATCGCCGGCATCTTTACTGATTAAATCACCAAATGCGTAAGAAAACCCACGCTCGGGTTTTGCCTGAATCTGATCTACACGGTAATTATTATCGAATGATTTACCCAGAGCCGCAGCTTCTGACGGCAGAGTACAACCAGCAAAATTACAGTAATTAATAGCGTCATTACCGCCATTGGTTGCACTGTCCACCAGTGATGGCAGGTCACGGCTACCATCATCCATACCAGTAAAATCGGTACTACTGCCTTCATAACCATTAACATCACTGAAGGTGGTACGGGTATTCAGACCACCGTTAACTTTGATTTTATTGACCGGGCCATCAGGTAAGCCTTTGGTCGTCATCATGATCGCGCCACCGGTCGTATCACCCGGCAGGTCTGGCGTATAACTTTTCTGAATATTGATCCCACCCAATACACTGGCAGGGAACAGATCCAGAGGGACATCACGACGCATTGGATCGGTACTTGGCATCAGACTGCCATTCAGTGTGGAGGAAATATAACGTCCCTGCAGACCACGCACGACCGCGAACTGACCACCAACCAACGATACACCCGCAACCCTTTTCAGTGCAGAAGCTGCAGAGGAATCACCAAACCGGGCCATCTGCTCAGAACCAATGGCATCCAGTACGGCTGATGAGTCACGTTCCTGTGCAGTTGCAGTAGACGGAATATAAGAACCAACCGCTACCACTTCTTCAATCACGCCATCACCGGACATGCTCATGGTCATGTTGACGCCGGTATTAACGTTGGACATAACGCGTACAGAAGAAACATCGCGCTTACCATAATTCGGGTGCGCGATATTCAGCGCATATTCACCGCGGGGTAATTCGAAGCTGAAGAAGCCATCGGCATCAGTCATCATTGCCATTTCGGTGCCGGCAACAGAAATGCGTGCTCCGCTTACCGGGCCGCCGGTTTCATCAGATTGCAGATAACCTGAAATCTGACCAACAGCAGGAGCTTCTTCCTGACCCGGGGTGTAGATATTAATTTCCGGCATCGGCTCACCGCCGACCAGTTCAACCTGAACTTCGGCATTCTGAGTGCTGCCTGCGGTAGCAAAATCAAATTCGCCTAACCACTCACCGTATTTGGAAAGCTCAACTTTGTGATCGCCCTTTTTAATATCAAAAACGACAAAGCCCGATGCACCGACCAGTTTTTTCTGGCCATCAACGCTGACAGCAAGATCACGTACCGCGCTGCCATCTTCGGTAATATACAAAACGGCTTCGCCAGCCATCAGCTGAGACACGAATAAAGACGATGCTGCGGCAAGCAGCACACGAGTTGGTTTCATTACGCCCCCTACGAGGAATACAGGAATTAACAGGCGGCGCCGTAAACGAGTGACAGAATGGCAGTCAATTAACTGTTGTCGTCCGTGATACTCTTCTGACTCAAGCTGGAATCAGCAGCCGCACCTTAAGTGCGGTGCAGTATGTTGCGGTTATATGACATTTCGATTACAAAGCGCCGAAAGCCGGCAGGGGCAGGAATCAGATGGATTTAAGGCCGGGTAATATCTGCAGCAATGGCAGACGGCTGAACAGGCGCACCAGTGACGCATCAATTTTATGGTTTCCGGCATCGGCATGCAGAATATCAAGCGCCCGCCCGACCGGCATCGCAGCTTTGTAAGGGCGATCGGAGGCGGTTAAGGCATCAAAAATATCGCACACGGCCATCATTTTTGCGCCGACCGGAATATCAGCGGAAATCAGCCCATGGGGATAACCTGTGCCATCCAGTTTTTCGTGGTGTGCTCCGGCAATTTGCGGGATACGTTCAAGCTCCGGCGTCCAGGGAATGGTGGCCAGAAAGCGGATGGTATGGCTGACATGGCTTTCTATTTCACGCCGTTCTTCTTCAGTCAGGCTGCCACGGCGCACGGCCAATGCCAGAAAGTCCTGATCTTCCAGCAAGGGCCGTTCACACCCATCAATATCGGCGTAAACCTCACCACGCAATAATTGCAGATGCCCGAATGTACCTTCATCAAGGATGCTGGGTTCGTTAGCCAGTTCTACGGCCTGCTGCATCGCATCCAGTTTTTGCAGAGCCTGTTCTTCAGCCTGCTGCAGTTGCTGTTCATATTCAGTGTTCAGCCGCCGTTCTCGTGCAGCGGTTAATTTCTGCTGCAGAAAATGATTACGCACCCGCTCTTTCTGCAGGGCTATACGGTAATGAAAACGCACCCAGGCTTCCGGGCTGAGTTTTTTGGCTTTTACCAGTACATGTTCACGCACCCCGACTTTGCCGAAATCGTGCAGCAGTGCGGCATAACGTAATTCACGCAGCTCTTCGCTGCGAAAACGGATGGCCTGATATTCGCGGCCGGTTTCACTGTGCGCCGCCTCGGCCAGTGCAATGGTGAGTTCCGCAACCCGGAAAGAATGACCGGAAGTGGTTGGGTCACGTTGTTCAATGGCGTGCACAGACGCACTGACAAAGCCTTCAAACAGAGTATTGATACGTTCAATCAGCAGGTTATTTTCAATCGCAATCCCGGCCTGACTGGCCATGGTTTCGAGCAGGGTTACCAGACGCTCGTCAAACGGCAGGGTTTCACGTTCGACGATCTCGGGGCTGCTCAGTTGCACCTGAGGACTGCGTTTACGGTTAATAAACTGGATAACACCGACAATTTTTCCATCGTGTGTGCGCATCGGAATAACCAGCATTGAGCGGGTACGGTAACCCAGCTGCTGGTCATAGGCTTTATTAAATGCAAAGCCGGAGCCTGCCGGCAGGTGGTAGACATCGTCAAAATTCAGGATCTCGCCAGACAGCGCGGCAAAGCCGGCCAGTGATGAGCTGTCGAGCGTAAAATGCTGCTCTTCCGAATGAAATTCCACCGAGTCATTCTGACTGAGTTTAAACACCAGCTGCCGCTCGCCGTTGTCGCCGGGTTCAATCAGAAAAATCGACGCAGCATCACAGTTAGCAAAACGCCTCGCCTCTTGCAGAATTCGCACCAGTAAGCGGGCGTGATCCTGTTCAGCTGACAGCGCCAGGCCGATATCCATCAGGCGTTCAAACTGGTTTTCCTGATGGGCAAGCTGGCGGGAAAGGTATTGCGATTGCTGCTGTTGCTGGTAGAGGCGCAGGGCCTGTTTGAGGGCATTGTTTAAAAAGGGTACCGGTAAAGAAACCGGCAGAAGAATGTCAGCCCCTAAGGTGCTGTAATCCAGGCCACTGTGCTGATCATACTCCAGCAGGCGGATCTGGCCTTGCGGCGCCTGCTGGCAGGCTAATGCTGATGAATATAAACCAATGTCCGCAGTCGCAGAGTCTGCCACAGCCATATAGCCGCCATCCAGCAGCGCCTGTACAACGTGGGCTGCTTCCTGCGACAAGGATTCAGGGAAAAAAAGCGAAGGTACCGTGCTCATTCGGGTATCCATCCACACATGCCGTTACCGTGTCAGCTTCCAGAATAGACCCTGACGAGGAAACATGTGCTGCGGCCCCCACGCATCGGCCAGGGCCTGTTAACACTAATTAAACAGGCCCTAGGATTTACGCTCTTCGTTACGCAGCAATCTGGCAAAAGCCGTTATCTGCTCTTCAGTGGTTGGCAAGGCATCAAGAACCTTTTCCAGGCGCTCTGCTTCGGCCACCATAAAATCAATAAACACCCGTACTTTGCGTGGCAGGTACTGGCGTGACGGATAGGCCAGAGATATTGGCTGCGGTCGCAGGCTCCAGTCGGTAAACAGCGGTACCAGCTGACCATTAAGAAACTGCTCTCCAGCCAGCAGGTAATGCACATCACCAATGCCAGCGCCCTGCACAAGACTCCCCAGACCAGCAACCACCGAGTTTGTTGAGATTGTCGGCTCAACTTTAACTTCCACAACCTCACCGGTTTCATTATGCGTCAGTTCATAGCTTTGCGGCTGGCTGCCCTCGCCGATTTTGACACAACGCATCTGCGTCAGATCGTTGGGATGTAAAGGCCGCCCGACACGTGCCAGGTACGAAGGCGCGGCACAGAGTACAGAATCGGATTCTGCCAGCGTACGGGCAATCAGCGACGAATCGGGCAGATCGCCCAGGTATACCCCCAGATCAAAGCCTTCCTGAATCAGGTTGACCGGACGGTCGGTATGAATCACTTCCAGCCGGACATCCGGATACTGAGCCTGATAACGGGCAAAGTAATGCCCCATAACGCCACTGCCGGCCATCATTGGTACAGCAATGCGCAATAAACCCTGCGGGTTCCCCTCGCGGTCAGAAATCATCTCATGAGCTTCGATGATTTCATGTACCAGATGCCGGCAACGACTGTAATAGGCGCTACCGACTTCCGTCATACTAAGCTGACGCGTAGTACGCTGCAGTAAGCGTGCGCCAAGGTTTGCCTCAAGGTCGGCAACCATACGGCTAACGCGTGATTTGGGCATTCCCAGCGCCTTACCGGCGGCAGTAAAGCTGCCTTCATCCACCACACGGATAAACACAGTCAGTTGATTCAGATCCAGCATGTGGATATTACGCTCCCTTTACATCGAATACCGGCTCAGGTGTCACCAGAGCGGATAATTTTACTTATAAATCAATGAGCTACAAAATCGGCCGTTTTTCATACGAATCTAGAGTGTCTCTGGTCACTGTGGTACGATGGTATCCATTAAAAAAATAATAAAACAGGCTTACCATGAATACGTCCTGGACCCGATCAGCACTGGCTGCAGCACTCAGCACCCTACTCGCCGCATGTAATGGCGGGGGCGGTAGTGGCAGCAGCTACAGCGGCACTGATTCAAACACACCTGACACAAATAAGCAGCCGCCCGCTGTTGCCCTGACTCCGGTAGATTTTAATCGCCTGGCTGACAGTGCCCTGCACAGCTGTATTGCAGATACAGGAATTGAATATCAGGAGCAGCTGCAAATGCTGGAGTGTGCGGACAAGAATATCCAACAACTCAACGGGCTCGAACAGTTTAAAAATCTGCGTGTTTTGAATATCCGCATGAATGAAGTCGCTGACATTACGCCACTTACCAGCCTTAGCTCCATGAGCTATCTGGATGTCAGCCATAATAAACTTAGTGACATTAGTCAGTTAGATGCACTACACCAGCTGAACACATTAGTTGCCGGTAATAACGAGATTCATTCGGTTGATGTTATAAGCCAATTGCCCAAACTAACCCGCCTTTATATAAACCATAATAGAGTGGCAAGCCTTGAGCCACTGGTAAGTACAACGGCTATCCGTCATCTGGCAGCGGAGGATAATCCTGCGCCAATGCCATCTTTATTACCGGTCTCACTGCAAACGTTCAGCATCTGATGCTGGAACAATGATCAAAATAAGCCGGCAAGTGCCGGCTTTTTTACGCTGAGCCTTTCAATGTGAAAAGCCATCTACGCCTAGGGCTCTCGTTCATATCAGGGTCAAATTATCCCTACGTAAAACCTGCTAGTTTTTCGGCTCTCGACCCAAAGGCCAAAGTAATTTACCTATATTACTTCAGAAGTGAGCGCACAATTAACACAACTCCTCAATAAGTACTTCCCTTTATCAGTTAGAACTATATATATATATCTGAGCATACAGAGAGTTGAGTATTATAAATGCACTGTCTACACAATTTGATCTATTTCACAACAGGTCGAATCGAAAATACAGTATCTGATAATCCATTTAAAAAGGATGATTCAGAAAGACTTTCAGCTTGAGGATATTCTTTGCTATAAGAAAATGCTTTTCCTGAAAGGTCTAGTGAAGCAGGAAAAATTTTCAAAATTGAGAAAAAGATGCGCACAACAACGCTTTCTGCTGATGTTGTGCGCTGCTTCCATTAATAACATAGGAAACTTAGTGATTTCTGTATGTTTGTGACCACTTAGGCAAGTTATTCACATTACCATAATTCTCACTACCGCTATACAGATCATACTTAGGATGACCTGGAAAATAGTTATTCGGGTGATCGCCAGCCCTTGTGTTAGCAATAAGACCACCATCTCCACCCATATTGAGCCAGAATCCTGGCTCCGTTACCTCCGGAGAAAAACCACCTACACTGCTCCACTGGATAGAGCGGGTTCCGACACTGAAAAAGAATGCTCCTGTATGTTCCAGATAATTAGACTGTACGGGAAATAACTGAGCTTCTTTCGACATATTGACCAGACTTTGCGGATCGGTAATCAAAAGAGAAGCCAGACCAGACACATCAAAGATGGTCAGATTATTCGCATCAAGCCAGCCAATAGTTCGCACTCCCCCCAGGAAAGCTTCCAGTTTGACCTGTCCAAGGAAACCAGTATCCGCAGTAATTGTCGGACGAATAAAGCCAGAAATAACATCAATAATATTACCCTGGTAACCAAATGCATCTTCAGCCCCCATTCGAAAACCGACCAGCTTTCTTACTCCGGATGACTCATCAAAAGCGAACTCAAAGTAAGGATTTTCCTGCACAAAAGGCAGCATTTCATAAACACCATTTTCATTCCGAATCTGACCCATTGTAACGTCACGCAATTTCACATCTACACCGGAGTCTGGTTGGTAACCGCCTGGGTATTCAAAGAAACTGGCCCCCCCGGTTGTGTGAGTCAGGCTTGATGACTTGTATGAATTCGCATCAAGACCCACTGAGCCGCAAGGCTTCGCGGTGCATGCCCAGTCGATATTATCGTTGTAATCCACAGGAACAACATTGTTATAACAAATCTTATTGTTGTCCGGGCCACCGCTACAGTTAGTTCCTTCCGGGCGCCAGTAACGCCCGAGGGATATTTCCTCGACGTTGGCATTAATTTCTATTCGTGCTCCCATCGTCAGTCTTAACAGGCTTAAAGCCGATCCATCGGCCTGGGAAACCTGCTGGTCTGTAACCTCAAAAATAGCCTGTCCATATGTCTCGGAAAGTGTTGCCTCATCCATAGGCTTCATTGCTGCATATGAACACAAGGTGTGGAACATTGTACTCAGCAGCAGAATTTTTATTATTTTCATATTCCACCTATTTAGTTGCAAATATGCTCATAGTCGTAGCTGCAGGAAATTGCAGAACTCCGTCAATTTCCATACCCATCAGGAAGCGATGACCTGAACCAGCATCTACTTCTTTTCCTGCTCCGACATAGATCCCGTCCGTTTTCAAATTATCGAATACCATTTCCTCCGGCAGAGTCCACTGTAAAGCACCAGTGTTTTTTGATGGGCCAAAATCCCCAACAAGATCCAGCTTAAGTCCTTTTATCTCCATTGCTCCAGTAAGGTTATCAACAACAAACCAGTATTCCTGAGAATCAAGATATTCAGCATCTTTATTGGTGTAGCTTATCCGGCTACCTTCATCGAATTCAAAGCGCGCACTTAGCGTAATCCCTGACTGGCCACTAGTGCTTTCCATTTCATCTTCAGTCAACTCATTCATTTCTGACCAGGAAATGACAGGAATCAACAAAAAAATAAGAGCAAAAATTCGCATATCAAAGATCCTGTGTCGTAATAATCATACGCTGGATTTCAATCCCTTTTATTTCAATAACATTCTGATTAGGAATCAGAGGAATCTCATTCAAGGGATTATTCTTATTATATAAATCGACCTGCTCGTTATAGATAACGGTCTTAGGAACAAAGGCACGATGAATAACATCTGGCACTGTTGCTATAATATTCCCACTGGCATCGCGCAAGTAGATATCTTCCCGTCCGGTAATAACTTCTTCATCATTCGGATCACCAAAAGATAGCGACTGAACATAAATATTTCCCTGAGGAGCTTGCTGAACTTCTTTTGGTAACGCTGCGATTTCAATACGAAGCTGTGTACTGGCTGGAAGATACGTCGGATTCTTCCATGTTCCACGCTGGACCTGAGAGTATTGTACAGTGCTGATTGTCATTGGCTGATCAACACTTCCCATTGGCAGATACATATCAACATCACGCAACTCTAGGATACTCGCTTTTGCAGCTTCCTGAGTGACAGGATCACTGACCCGTGGGTCTGCAGAAATACGGATAACATCAGCTCGCAAGCCTGTTGTCATCGCCATTGCCAGACCATAATCAGCCTGAACAGGTGCACTGTTATTCCTATATTTATTAATTTCTGTTTGCCCGAGTACTTCGTTCTGACGGCTGTGAGACCAAATGTATGAGCTAGTCCCATAGAGACGCGCCCCTTCAACATCGACGAAAGCAATAAACTGGTCGTCGGTATTCATATTTACATTTGCACTGGTAATGGCATCCAAACGGAAATGCAGGTCAAATTTATCAGTAGCCTGATCTAAACGTGCATCTTGTCCAGCAAGATATCCCGCATACTGCGTGGTTAACTCTTCAAGATTGCCTAGCGGAACATTTGGTGTTCCGCTGAAGAAACCATTAGGAAGCCCCCGATAGTATGATGAAGAACCGACATTCGATGGGGCATTAAACCGTTTTCCAGAATATGAATAAAAATTTCGGTTAAGCTGGCTAACATCCGCCGCCGGAAATCCTGTATACAAAGCGACATGGGTGCGGTTTGCATCAACGTAGGTTCCATCCCCCTCAGGATCAATAGAACTTATGTAGCTCTCACTGATTTCCCTCAAATCTCCAACAAAAAACGGATCATCGTAGGTACCGAAAAAGCCACCGCTGTCAGCCTGACCAGGTGTCGCACCGGAGCGATAAAAACGCAGCTCACTGAATATAAGCGTTTCCGGGCCATTTTCTGTCAGTTTATAACGAATCTGAAAATCATCCGGATCACCATAATTACCAGAATGAATCACGACATTATCGAAGGTAGCGCCGATGCCTTCGCCTGTAATTTCTCCTAACTGAGATTCATCCATAGGTTGCATAGCCGATACCATCGGAGATAGCAAAGTAATCACAAATAAGACTATCTGATAATTATTCTTCATAATCAAAATTCCAGAGGAGCAGACCAGCTCCAAGTTCTGTGAGCTGCAATGCAACCACCTGGATTACTCGTTTGTGACAAATTGTCACTCCACAACACGCCACATACAGCATTACTTCCAACATTTAACTGATTAAAGCCACTGACGGTAGGGAATGTCACGTTGGTATTACTGGTATTTGAGCAATCTACGATCGCTACCCCACTACCGCTTTGTTGGAAGCAGATATTACTTGCGGAATCCAGTAAAGACTGACGATTGATCAAGCGATTATAACTTTGGTTCCATGTCCAGAAATTCGCCGGATAACCACAGGAGGATGTTTTTCCCGAACGATTTAAACATTTTCCATTGTTATACAACTGACGGTAATACGGCTGGGCTGCAATAGGAATGGAACGTTGGTAAAGTTCGGGCCAGGTTACCCCATCTCCTCCTTCCAAAGTCAATTCTAAAGTAAATTGAGTCGGATCCAGAACAAAAGGAATGCGCATAGAGCCAGTAATGGTCAGGCTATCATCCGGACTCTGCAGTCCGTCACCATACTCAACTTCTCCATTGCCTGCACTACCGTTGACGGTAAATAGACCTGTATCTCCACCAAGAAAGTCTGCAGTGTCCGTTTGGTTATTTACACCATCAAACCAAGTCGCAGGAGCAGTCCCTGCAGCATTTAACAAACGCCAGCTATAACGAATTTTTGTGTAATCAATATCAAGTGTATTCTTAGCGGGTAGCGTAAATGACCAATTAATTACCTTCCTGTTAGGTGAGTGCTGCTCCAAAGCCACCAGATAAGTTGGCATGGAAGCATCTACTCCCGGCTGATATTCGCGAATGTCTCCACCATCCGTAAGCTTGATACTGTAATTGTTTTGGATACTGTCCTTTGTATTCAGTACCGTAACAAGATCATCGGTTTGGTTGATTGTATTGTCTTTATTGGCATTACTCAGCACCCCCATTCCAACAACTCTTGGTGTTGTTGGGTTTTTCAACATTAACCTCAAGCCAACGCTTGCGGTTGGATCTAAAGTATCTATGGACTTAAACGCCAACTGACGAGAATCATTCGCATCAGCAATACTGTAACTGATAGTACCCGTTTGTGCAGCTCCTCCGACAAAGTCAACATAATCTGAATCTGATTTCCCTATCGGCTTTCCTTCAACACTTAATTCATAATCAAAACTGAATACCGTATTGAGGTTACCACCACGCAGAATATTAAATATGACATCATCGCCTTCATCAACCGAACCAACTGCTGATGACAAAGTCACTAATGCAGGGCTTGTAACATCCACAATTGTAAGCGCGGCATTACCCGAAACAATATTCTCAGAGTCAGCAGGGATTAGCGACAAAGATGCAATCTCATCATTTTCCTGAACATCATCATTCACAATAGTAAAAGTAATTAACTGATTTTCAGTTGCAGCACTTGCTGGTTCAGAAGGCGTTATTGCTGGCCAGTTAAGCTGAGCAGTAAAGCCATAATCTGTAGGTGATGCAGGAGAAGCAATAACATTAACAGTTGCCGTTGGTGCATAAATACTTGTATTGGTCCGGGTAACAATAACCTCACATGTCAGCTCTGCAGCGCTAGGTTTCAGCTCATCAGGGACAGTTACACCAGTATTTGGTTCTTTACAGCTAAAGCTGCTCGCAGCAAATGAAAAGTCTCCTGGGGCATAATCACGAATAATCAGCACCGCATTATTTTGAGCTGTCAAAATAGGATCTGTTGGTGCCGTATAAGTCAGGCCTGTCAGGGCAACGGATAACGACTTATCAGCAGTACCCACCTCTGGATTTACAGCAACTTGTAGATTAATGCATTTATCAGCACCATCACCATCAGCAAAGATGACATTGCCGCTACTGCCTGCCGGAGTTATATCTCCTGCTACATATTGATAATCAACGCCAGCGATCGCATCACCACTGATTTCATAGCTGACTGTTACTTCACCATCGGAACCCGACTCACGTCGGATACAGAAACTCTGAACAGCATTATTATTTTCCAGAACAACATGTGGGTCTGGACCAACCAACGAAAAATTTCCATAAGGATTTGGCGTCAGATCAGTAAGACGCAATGCAAAATTCGCCGGTGTACCGGTGTTCGCACTACCGGTATCACTGATTTTCAGGCGGGCAATTTCGGTACCCTCTCGCAGGTTATCATCGTCATTATCCAATGTAATGACGAAGCTTTGTTGACCTCGGGTATTGGCAGGCCAGCTGACCGCTAAACCTGTGCCTTGGATATAACTGGCAGGGAAAGCAAAATCTGCTGCATTAACTGCTGTTATCATATCAGCCTGAGTACCACGCGTAGCAGTGCTATTAGTACTATCGACGTCTACATAAACAGTTAACGGTTCTTTACTGCCACGGGTACGCTCCAATGCGATAGTGACAGTATTTCCCGGTATTGTTGTGAACTCGTCAGTAATGGTACCAGCATCAACAAACTGAACCTGCCCCATTGGCGGCTCAGGCAATATATTAGCTCTCTCCGTTGCATTCAGTGCCCGATTAAAGACTTGTAAGTCATCAAGCAGTCCAAAGAAAGAGGATGCATGTCCCGGAACTTTACCGACATAAAGATTGCCGGTGTTAGCAACTGCGGTTTCCCCGCCAGTATAGGTATAACTCGCCGCGAGTTCTTCATCGATGTAAACACGAAACCCTGTAGCATCCTTAACGTAAATCAGATTCAGCCACTGCTGGAAAGGAATATCTGCAACGTTAGCTGCACGATTGTTGTCAGCGCTTGTTGAGTTAGTTGCATGCAAAGAAGCAGCATCCGGATACATAAAGAGTGCAGGCTGACGTTCGAGATCACCATCACCTTTCTGCAGAATACCGCCAGCAACGGCGCTTTCGACACTGATACGGAAAGCAACCGTATATGCATCTTCCGGAAGTACCAACCCATTAACACTGTCGGCTGCCAGGCCAGGTATTACCATGCTTCGTGTGTTTTCAAGCATAAGAGCGCCGTTAACGACATCTGGCATAGGATATGCCACCGTATTAAGGGCGTGATGATCATTGCCCGAAATATCATTTTGCGGCTGTGATGAATTACTAAAGTCGTAGTGTGCAAGAATAGGTGCTTTTACCCGAACATTGACAAAAGCTTCTGCCACCGCCGGACTGGCCGTACCAGGAGGAATATCCGTCGCAATTACTTTAAAGGTCAGAATACGGTCTTTCTGCAATAAAGCCGGCGTTGAATAATTGGCGACAACCGTTGCCGTGCCATTGGCCCCCAAAGTCACAACACTGCTGCCCACCGTAATATCATTGTGAGTGCTTGCCGGGTTGTCAAAATCTGTATTGCTGATCAACTCCCAGCTGGCCGACGCTACACCAACCTCCTCATCATCAGCCAGCAATGCATGCAACTGAATATTATTAACCTGTTCATTAACCAGTTGTGCTGTCTGAGTCAGATCAATGGATACGGCAAAGTTGGTTTCCGCACCATTAATCTGCCATTCACCTTCCTCAATCCGGTCGTGGGCATTAATCCAGACTTGCTCAAGACCTGCTAATTCCAGGGCAAGTTTTAATTTTGCATTGTCTACAGCATTTGTAGGCGCTGCAAAATGCCAGTCAGTACCCTGGGCCTGGCAGGCAGTAAAGCCTTCGGACCAGCGCAAGTCAGTCGTTGGTGCGCTGTTTACAACACGCCATTCATAGCCGTTTGTGCATGAAAATCCACGGGATACTGGTGTGCCAGATAAATACTTACAGCTATCCGAATGCCAGGTTCCGCTCCCTGTTGTCACACGATCAAAATAACCGCAGTCATTATTCTGATCGAGCAAGGAGCTTACAGCCCAATCACCATAAACCTGATACGGGCGCCAGCTACCTTCGACTTCCTGATCACTCAGGTTCAGCCAGACATCTTTATTCGCCGCAATAACAATGGCCTGCAGAGTATTCTGATCCATCGTTGCAGAATGGTTGCCGTAGCCATTTGGCGAAATAAATTCACTACCCGGATATTCCAGAGCGCAGGCAGAAAAACCGTGCGACCAAATACCTTCTTCCGTTGTCAGGTACCATTCAATATTAGCACCGTTCACTTTGCGACAGGCGAATGGAGCAGTCTCTGTAAAACATTTGGCCGCATACCATTCACCCGTACTGTTTATACGTGCGCAATCACGGTTACCTGTATTGGACGGCTCATTTTCAGCCCACCAAGCATAACGTAAGCGATTAGATATCCACTGAGATTCGAGTCCTGTATCTGAAAGATTTACCCAGACCTTTTCTCCACCACTGATCTGGTTGATCAGAGCATTCATTTCATCTGGGGTTCGGGGTACAGCAAACATTCTTCCAGCCAGGGAATTATCACAGGCAGAAAAACCATCTCTCCACTGACCACTCAGTCCTGTCACTGTCCAGTTGCCATCAAAACACGCATATGGATGAGCTTCAGAACAGGGGACATCTGTCCAATTACCACTGCCATCCACGACGGCACAATCTGAGTTATTGTAATTATCAAATACAGGCTTTTGCCAAACGCCAAGCTTCAGCCGATTAGCAAACCAACGGTTATTTTTGGAGGTGATATTGCTCACATAATAATAATTGAGCCAAGTACTCTTCACCTGAGCATTAGTCGATCGAATTGTAGCATCCAGCGCCAGTTCTTCAGCTGCAGTTACCGGTGCAGAGAAGTAGTACTGCTGGCCAAACTGATCTTTACACATGCGATCGCCACGTTCGTAAGACCAGTAATCTTCACCAACCTGAGGAACTACCTGAAGTGAACCATTAACCAATGTACCTTTGGACGTCGCAATCTTCCAACTGGCACCATCGAAGCAGGCATAATGTGCAGCATTAGCTGTGCAATTTGCGGTATACCAAGGGTTATTCTGCCCAGCAGAAACAGTCGATTTATAGACACAAACATTCTGCGGTTCTTCTCCCGGATAAGGATTCAGCCAGTTAACAAATGGCAGATTTTTACGGAAAAGCGAACCGGTTCCAGCTGCACCAATATCCTCATCTCCACCATCCGTCATATTCAACCAAACGCGAGAAATAGCAGACAACCGCTCTTTTTCGGCCTGAAGACGAGCAAAATCAATCTGAATCGCATCATTTTTGTTAAGAGGTGAGGCAAATACAAAAGCGGCGCCATACTCTTTAAAACACTGTTTATGGCCATCAGCAAGATTCTGAATGCGCCCCTGTCCTTTGGTTACTTTCCAGATATAGCCATCAGTACAGGCCCAAGGGTATTCATTTGCCCCAGAGCAACTGGTATCCGACCAATACCCACTATCAGACTGGTACACACAATCTTCGCCTTTAATCATTGCAGTTTCAGAAACTGCATCAATTCCGCCGTTATCGGGTTCACCAGAAGCCCAGTTAGGATATTGATCAATCGCAGCTGCATTTAATACCCAACTACCTTCACGCATAGCATCAGTGGCATTCATCCAGACTTGAGCTTCGGCTCCCATCGCATTTTTAGCTAAAATATTCTCGTTATACGTTGTCGGAGCTGCGAAATACCAGCCGGCCCCCAACGCAGAGCAAGCTGAAAATGCCAGAGAGAAATCATGAAGGTCACCAGACACCGCAGAAATAGCCCAGTTATCTCCATTACGGCACAGGTATTTAAAGTCGGAAGCTGTATCACAGTATTCATCTGACCAGGACGCATCTGTACTGCTCAACGTCGCACAATTCGCTTTAACACCACCATTTGGCTCACTTCCGGACCAGATAGGAAGAATAGTAGAAGGCTTGTTCCATTCCCATTTACTGAAACTGCTTAACCGGTTGCCATTGATCCAGAAATCTCCGCCATAACCTTCAAGTTTTGCGTAGTACTGCAATAACGCTGATTCATCCAGGGAACGCGGTGCAATGAAGAGGTATCCCTTAGCAAGCTCTGAACATGCTTTCTGGCCATTGCTGAAATCATTCAGAGTGACGGTTTCATCCGTAAAATACCAGCGTCCACCACTGGTACAGGCAACAGGTAATGCAATAGAACAATCACGGGCGCTCCAGCGAGAGCTCTCTGCAGATGCTGAAACACAACGCTCACTTGTATTTAACGTTGGCTGGCCACTATCCCAATTATTAATATCCTGATTCAGCAGCCAGGTTCCTTCACTCTGCAGATCACTTGCATTGATATAAACATTATTTACACCTGCGCTTGTCATTGCAGATATCAGATCATTCTTCTGACTTAATGTAACCGGTGCATAAAATTTATAAGGACCTCCAAATGTCTGTTCGCAAATAACAGACATAGCTTCGGGGGTTGAAAAAGCGTAACTCGTCGATGTGATATTCCAGGAACCGTTAGCACTACCTTCAGGATTAAAACAAGCAAGTGGCAGGACAGAAGAACAGCTCAGATCATTCCACAGGCCACTGGTTTGCTGAACGGCACAATTTTCTCCGGCACCGGCGTTATTAGGCTCTCCTGCATTCCAGAAAGGGGCCAATACATCCACACCGATATTCAGGATAAAAGCTTTTTCACGGCGGCGGTCATTCATATTGATCCAAACGTCGCCAGCCCCTGCATTTGCAGCCACTGTACGCAAATCCTGAGTTTGCGCATACGACATTGGCGCAGCAAAGCGGTAATTTCCTACAGAGCCATTAGCATCCGGAATCGTGCTGCAAGCGGCATTAGCCGTATCTACCAGCTGATATTCATTTAATGTCCCTTGAGCGTTTTCCATTTCCAGCCCGATTGATGCACTGGAAATAGCCCAGTCATAGCCATTAAAACAGGCGACCCTTTTTGATATATAGCAATCATCATCATCCCAGCGTGCATTACTGCTGTACAGCTGAACACAATCGCCCGAATCATTCGGCTCCCGTGGGCTGAAATAAGCTTTTGCAGCACGATTAGCTCTGGAGGCTTCATCCATATAAATGGTGACGTTATCAGAATACCTCTGCCAGCTTGAGTATGGGCTATCATCAGGCTGACCAACCCAGTTCGTACCTTCCTCAATAAGGTCATACCATACGACACTCGCCAGATCACCACCACTGACATTCGGACTATCATAGCCGTCATTCCATAACCAGAAGCTGCTGTCCTGAATGTATTTTAAATTCAGCCACAAAGGCCCTGTATCAGAGGACGGACGGGCACTGTTAAGCCTGGATACCAAGGAGCGTTCATGTTCAGTACGTGGAGCTGCCAGAAAATAGCTCTGATACCCATCACCCCGGCTACAGGCTTCCAGTGCCTGATTGCTGAATTGATGCTCTACAGCACGGATAATCCAGTTTTTTCCGTCTGAACATAGGAGTTTTCCTCTGTTGTCACAATCAACGGTAATCCACTTGCCATCACTTTTCTGGATCTGAGTACAAATACCCGCAGAGGCATCAGGTTGTCCAGCAGCCCAATCAAACAAGCCGTGATTCAGCATCCAATAACCTTCAATGCCGTTATCGCGCGCATTAATCCAGGCAGAAGAAATTCCGGCAGAAGACAGCGCGTTGCTCAGGGCAGTGTTATCAGAAGAAGTACGGGGTGCAGCAAACTGATAAAAAACACCGAAACTTTGCTGACACACCTGAGTTAATTTTTCGATAGAAGTAAATGCAACCGGAGAGTTTACGATTTGCCAGTTGTCGAGCGTACCGTCAGCACAGGCAACAGCATATGAAGCTGAACAATCAGAAGCACTCCAGTTTCCTGCGCCATCAATAACAGCACAATCGCTGGCAGCGCCCGAAGGTTCACCCGCCCCCCAAAAAGGAGCAATGGCCGAAGAGTTTTTATTAATTGCCCAGACATTTTCAGTTTTCATGTCCTGAGCATTAATCCAGACACCATTAGTTACATTGGCTGCACTGATGGCAGAGGACAGGGCATTACGTTGTGCAAGCGTAACCGGTGCTGAAAAATAGGTATTAGCAGGACAGGCGTTCTGAGCATTGCTGATGTTTTCAGCTGCATTATTGTCTGCGCCCATGGCAACACTGGCAGAGCTGATCGTCCAGTTAGTGCCATTAAAACATGCAACCCGGCGGCTCTGTTCACAACCAAGATCGTTCCAGCTACCGTTTGCGACCTGTGTCGCACAATCTTCGCTGCTGGAATCATTAGGCTCCCCAGAAGCCCAGAAAGTTACCGTGTCAGCATTGATAATACCGGCCTGTGCACGGGTAATACTGCCACCGTTATAGTCGACAGGTGTTCCTGTATTACGTACCAGGTCATACCAGACAGACGCCTTCGACGAAACGCTTGCTCCCTGAGCAGCAACAGCACTCAGGGCAAACGTCAGCGTGAGAAATATTTTTTTATAATTGTTATTCATATACTACAGGCCCTTACTGGAGCGGTTCTATCCGGAAGTAACTACCCGGTTGCAGCGAAAGATTATTCATAACCAAACGGCCACTCTGCCCTTGCTGAATTAAACCATCACCGACACGAATGGCATTGATATTGGCATCCATACTCTGATTAAGAATACCGATATGCAGGCCTTTACTGGTCTGGTCGATGGTTTGCGAGACAGAGACATTATTCAGAACAACTTCGGCGGTAAGCGTTGGGTCAGGATCACCGCTGTTTACTGCAGGATCATCTTTAATAGTCAGATCAAAACTGGTTGTCCCTGCGATTGTCAGATCCATTTGCATGCCCTGAGCGCCAGCTCCCGGCAAGGTATAGAGCTGCTGCTCGATACTGCCGCCATTCAGGTTAAGATTCTCGATTGCATATGACCCCATGCTCAGAGATTCATTACTGCCATCTCCGGAGCTCAGAGTCAGCGCACCAATAATCAGATCCAGATCACTGACACCATAAATGGTGGCATCGATACCTGTTGAATAACCGTTATCGGTAAAATCCGTCTGATAGTTAATTTCACCATTAGTGCGCAGCTGGACATTGCGCATATTCAGGCGCTGATCTCCTGTGCGGTAAAACGCACTACCAATATTCAGATCTGCGTTAACAACACCTTTCAGACCATCGACACCAGGCGTGTTATTCGCGGCAATCGTCATATAACCGGTATTAATAGTAATATCGGAATAGCCCACATCGCCAAAGTTGTTTGCACCAAAAATGTTATTTCCGGCAGGGTCCAGCAGTGAAATATTTTTGATTTCAAAGCTGCCACTGGTTTCACCAAGCTCCAGTTTTAATTTGTCACTATCGCCGGTCAGAAATAACTCACTACGAAATTCCGATTGTCCGGTTGCAGGCAAAAATACAACATCAGAAGAAAAAGTCAGGCCATCCTCATCAAACTGATAGGTCAGACCACTACCCGCTTCCATCACTGTACGGAAAGCAATTTTAGAGCCGGCAACATCGTTGAGGAGTACCGTCTCCAGGTAACTGTTACCAACAAATTCCCAGACCGAGAAACGCATAGCTCCGAACAGAGTGCGCCCGCTAAGGGATATCTCACCCAACTCCAGATCCAGTGTATTAATATCGCTGCTGCGGATGCTGATGTTACCGCCACTGTCGATATCAATATCTGTACGGATTGTATCGACACCAATCATATTGCCTGCGCCATCAGTTTCGATGGTGCGTAACTTCAGACTGCCGATTTCCAGAAAATCTTTACCTTTACCGTCTTTATCGTTTTCAGTAAACCGGATGGTGCCTGTTGTCAGAAAATCACCATTCGGATCCTGTGTAGTCATTTCAATAGTGATACCCGACTGCCCGGATACGGCTGCCATAGACTCATCACCGAGAGGCTGCATCGCCATCACAGGTACAGTTACAGCAACAAAAGAGAGGTACAGCAATTTACGCAGCGCCATATTAATGCCCCTCAACCTGTAAATAACTGTTATTGGTCAGGTTCATCTGAATATCCATCGTGCCGATACTCACCGGATTTACAGCGGCAGCGACCTTATCGCTGCGCTGCAACGTATAATCCTGAACAAGAATATTGGCTGTAACACCGCTGGAAGGGTCAGTATTATCAAAATCAAAAACCAGCCCACGCTGACCATCAACATTCATACGCATGCCTTTGACGCTGAAGTCGCTTAACAGGCTGATATTTGCTGACATTTCAAACACATTCGGGTTGGGGTAAGAACCATCCACTTCACCGGCAATATACACATAATCAAAATTGGAACCCTGCTTCAGTACAGCATCCATCTCCAGACCGATTTCACTGGCACCACGAGCATTCTTAATCAGCAAATAACCGCCTGGAGTCAGCACAATATTTCGCAGAGCAATACTGTTAAGAACATCGTCGCCAACCCGGGCGTTATAGAAGTTAATGTTACCTCCGGTCGTTGTAGGAAGGCCCATACGCAAGCCTTCGCCAACTAAGTCGAAGGTAATATCCTTAAGGAAAAGACCACCGCCGTTTGCATCATAAGGGTCAGAAAAGTCCACCGTTGTGGTAAAGCGTGCACCTTCATCGTCAATGTAGGTTTCGTAAGACATCGAATTGGGAATATCCAGATCCAGCGTCAGGCCATTACCATCAAAGCCGCCGGCATACAGGTAAGTAACCATAGAATCGCCAGCGCCTATCTGGAAATTGCCCTGCCCAAAACCACCAAGGGAATATTCATTAATGGCAATGGATCCTATTTCCACTTCAACCGGCAGGTCACGGTTGGTGAACACCAGCGCCTTACGGCCACCAACATCTTTTACTTCAAGATCAACCTGAACCGGCCGGTTGGTTTGGGTGTAAACGCGGATTGGCGACATAGAAATACTGCCCACGGTGCCATCTGCACCCAGGCCGTCGTCGTCGATATAAGAAATGGAATCAATACGCGCGTCGTATTCCGACGTATAACGCAACCCCTGAGCCTGACCTGTCACTTCCGACAGCGAGCTTTCATCCAGCGCTTCAAGCGCAAGAGCAGGTGAACCGGCCATCATTGTGGCCAGGATGAGACAGCACTTTGATGCCATCTGACTCTCCCTAATTTTTTATTGTTGTTATACGTACGGACTAGCGGTGATACGAACGTGCAAGATACCAGAACCAAAACAGCCGTTCCACTTATATGCTGGACGATTGTTTTACTTCAAACACGAAAAAATAAGAAAAACACATTAATATTCAACCACTTAGATAGCAGCTAAACATTATGTAAAGTTCGCAGAAATTGGCCAGATTGCGTCAACCGGAAGCAGTAAGCTCAGGCGTCAGACAGGCAGAAAAAAGCATGGGTTACATGGCGCCAGAAAGTGGCCCGAGGCAACAAATCAGGAGGGGGTTCCGGGCGGATCTGGCCACCCGGAGATCTATAGAATCAGCCCTGCGACAACAGCTCGCGCAAATCCAGAATGGCGGCGTTGGCACGGGAGATATAAGACGCCATTACCAGAGAGTGGTTGGCAAACAGACCGAAGCCACTGCCATTAAGAATCATCGGTGCCCACAGCGGCTCCTGGGTTGCTTCCAACTCACGGATAATCTGCCGCAGGCTCACCAGTGCATTCTTTTTATCCAGCACGTCACGGAAATCCACTTCAATCGCACGCAGGATATGAGACAGCGCCCAGGCGGTACCGCGCGCTTCATAAAACACATCATCCAGCTGCGTCCAGGGGGTTTTCACTTCCTGATCATAATCCGCCGGCGTTGACTGACTGGCAGCACTGTCACCAGCCAGATCGGTGTTCAGACGGCGCTTGCCTACGGAAGCACTCAGGCGCTGCGACAAGCTGCCCAGGCGGGTTTCCACATCAAACAGCCACTGGCGCAGGTTATCGGCACGGGCATAAAACTGTGCCGTCGGTTCTTTCGGGTCAGCCAGGCGGTGCAGGTAGTTATCCAGTGCTTTCAGGCCGCGCTCGTATTCCGCTTCAGAAGAAGGAACTGCCCAGCTGTTGTTATCAAAGTGCAGCTGCGGTTCCGCCACCGACAGGTCTTTATCTTCAGTAGACTGGCTCTGCGAGCGGCTGAAGTCTTTACGCAGGGCACGGGTAAAGTCACGCACCTGAATCAGCACGCCGTATTCCCAGTTAGGGATATTGTCGAGCCACAAACCCGGCGGGAAAACATCATTACTCAGATAGCCTCCCTGCTTGTTTAACAGAGCCGCCGTCACTTCCATCAGCGTTGCGGTGGTGGTGAAACCAACCACCGGCTCAACGCCCATCGCCTCAGCACGTTGCATAGCGCGCTCGCGCACCGGGAACATATCCGGCTCAGAGCTCCACAGAAATCCCAGAACAATGCATACCAGCAGATACACCACCAGCCCCAGCAGTACCGCGCTGCGTACCACACCACCATCAGTCCACCAGTCCTGCAGACGCTCACGCATATCCAGAATTTTGTTCTGCAACTGCCCCTTCATATCTTCCTTTCCTTTGTCTGTATCGCAAAAAACAGCAGCAAGCCTACCCGCCACCGCCCGTTCGGACAAGCTGCACACAGCTGATATACTGCGGCAACTCAATTAGTCTGTACCGCTTTGGCGGTTAACCCTGTCAGCCGAGGCCAGGCCATGTCCGCCAGTCAGAATTCCCCAGCCCAGAGCCACAGCGCACTCAGCCACAGTGAACTGAGCCATCGCTATCAGCGTATTCTTGAGGCGATGTCTGAAGGTGTCTACGGCCTTAATGCTGCAGGCCACGCGACTTTTGTAAACCCGGCGGCCGAACGTCTGACCGGCTGGAGCCAGGCCGAAATCGAAGGCCAGAGTATCCACCGCTTTCATCATCACAGCCATGTGGATGGCCGCCATTATCCGCAGGAAGATTGCCCGATTTACCAGACCCTGCAGACCGGCATCACCGCCTACAGCGATCAGGAAGTCTTCTGGCGCAAAGACGGCAGCTGGTTTCCGGTGGAATATTCCAGCACCGCCATCATCGACAACGGTGTCATTACCGGCGCGGTGGTGGTATTCAAAGACATCAGTGAACGCCTGCAACATCAGCGCTCACTGCAGGCTGCCCTTGATCAGGTAGGTCAGCTGCAGCGCCAGCTGCAGGCCGAAAACCAGTACCTGCAGCAAGAGCTGCGTGATCAGCAGGGAGAATCGGAGCTACTCGGCCAGAGCGATGGCATGCTGCAGCTGCAGCACAGTATCCGTCAGGTGGCCCCTACCCCCAGCTGCGTGCTGATTCTGGGTGAAAGCGGCAGTGGTAAAGAGCTGGTCGCGCGCAGTCTGCACCAGCAAAGCCCGCGTGCTGCCAAACCCATGGTGCGGGTGAACTGCGGTGCCATGGCGGAAAACCTGCTCGAAAGTGAGCTGTTCGGCCACGAACGTGGTGCCTTTACCGGCGCCCACCAGCGCCGTATCGGCCGCTTTGAACAGGCCGACGGCAGCACTCTGTTTCTCGATGAAATCGGTGAATTATCCGCCGCCGCTCAGGTAAAACTCCTGCGTGTACTGCAGGAAGGTGAAATCCAGCGCCTGGGCAGCCAGCACACCATTAAGGTAGATGTCCGTATCATTGCCGCCACCCACCGCGATCTGGCTGCCATGGTACAGAGTGGTCAGTTCCGCTCCGACCTGTATTTCCGCCTCAATGTCTTCCCTTTGCATGTACCGCCTCTGCGTGAACGCCAGGCTGATATCCCGCTGCTGGCCACCCACCTGCTGCAGCGGTTGGCCAGCCGTCTGAACCGCAAGGCGCCGGCCCTGCAACCGGCACAACTGCGCCAGCTGATGAACCATCCCTGGCCGGGTAACGTGCGCGAGCTGGCCAACGTGCTCGAACACGGCCTGATTCTCAGCAGCGACCAGCTGCAACTGCCGCTGTTACAGAGCATGACCAGCCTGCAGGACCACAACGGGCAGGAGACAAAGCCACTCCCTCTGCAGGAAGCCGAGAAGCAGCATATCCTGCGCGCCCTGAACTATTGTGGCGGTATGATCGGTGGCGATAAGGGCACTGCGAGACTGCTGGGCCTGCCGGTTTCCACCCTGCGCTCACGCATGAAAAAGCTGGGCCTGCTGTAACAAAAAGCGACATATCGCATAAAACTATATATCGACTCCGGATATCGTTTTTGTATCTGAGGTAATGACCAAAACCCCAGTATTTATGCGCCCTGAATAACTGGTACGCCGGTTGCCATAGGAGCCTGTCAAAGATTTTCACAGGTTCTGATGGTTATGATCCCCCGCATTCCCCTGCTCTCCGCTTTGTTCACCGCCGCCCGCCGCCGCCACGACAACCGTATCCCCCTGCATATGATTGACGAGCCGCCGCACCGGGTGCGTCTGGCCAGCGGCCTGTTCCGCAACTGGCGCCGTGCTGTTGGCTGGCCGCTGCTGGCAGTGTTCTTTATCACCCCATGGCTCAGCTGGCAGGGCAAACCTGCGGTGTTTTTTGACCTCAATGCTCAGCAGTTTCATATCGGCGGCTGGCTCCTGTGGTCGGAAGATCTGTTGCTGCTCAGTGGTCTGCTGATCGGCAGTGCCTTCGCCCTGTTTTTTGTTGCCATGTACGCCGGCCGCCTGTGGTGTGGCTTCAGCTGTCCGCAGACAGTGTGGACCTTTATGTTTATCTGGCTGGAAGAGAAAATCGAAGGCTCACGCCAGATGCGCCGCAAGCTGGATCAGGGGAAAGGGAGCCGCCAGCAGAAGGTTCGCCGGGCACTGAAGTTTGTTGCTTGGGGACTGCTCAGTCTGGCGACCGCCATAACCATCATTGCCTACTTCTACCCGCTGGCGCAGTGGTGGAGTGATGTTATCCAGGGAGATATCAGCAGCGTCGCTATGTTCTGGCTGATCCTGATCAGCACCCTCACCTTTCTCAACGCCGGCTGGCTGCGCGAATCCGTCTGCACCCATATGTGCCCCTACTCCCGCTTTCAGTCGGTGATGTTCGATAACCAGACCCGCACCGTACGCTACGACAGCGCGCGTGGCGAACCCCGGGGTAAGCACAACCCTGACAATACCAACAGCGGCGGCGATTGCATCGACTGCGGTCTGTGTGTGCAGGTCTGCCCGACCAATATTGATATCCGTGACGGTCTGCAGATTGCCTGTATCGACTGCGGTGCCTGCATCGATGCCTGTGACAAAGTAATGCTGCAGATCGGCCGTGCCACCGGACTCATTACCTATCAGCCGGAGCAACAGCTAAGCCCGCTGCAGCGCTGGCGTCTGTGGGGTTATGGCGCACTGGCACTCAGTGCCTTTGCCGTCATTCTGGTCACCACACTGCTGCAACCGCCATTGAGTGCCAGCCTGGAGCGCGACCGCCTGGCTCTGTACCAGCTGACACCGGACGACACCCTGATTAACCGCTACACCCTGAAGCTGCACAACCGCAGCCAAGACGCTATGCAGCTGACGGTTTACGATCAGCAGCAGATCCTGTTGCACACCACCCTCAGCGCCGGTCAGCGCGCCGCCCACAGCCTGGATATCGAGCGCACCACCGACACCCCAAGCCAGGCGCTGGAGTTACGTATTGAAGACCAGCGCAGCGGCTATCAGCAGGAACTGCCAGCGCGCTTTACCAACCCCAGAGTGCGTACCGCCAGCCTCGCGGCAAACAATTAAGGGCCTGATCAACGCCCACAAAAAAGCCCGTATGGAGTTCCATACGGGCTTTTTTTAAGACCGGTTAAAAGCGTCTGTTACATACGATAGTTTGCCTGGAAAGACAGACCCAGTGCATTCACATCAAACTCACCCTTCAGGTTGTCGGCGCCTTTCTGCTCATCGTCCAGATCGTAGTTGTACTCGTCGATCTTGGATTTATCGATAAACAGGTACGCCACGGCCGCATCAAAGCTCCAGCTGTCGTTCAGGTTGTAGGTGGCACCTGCTGTCAGCCACTGACGGTCGTTATCCGGTACACGCGCAGTACGGTGCTCGTCCTTAACCGGTGAAGCGTCAAAGGCGTAACCGGTACGCAGCGTCCAGTCCTGATTCAGGCTGTACTCAGCACCCACAGAGTAAGACCAGGTGTCATGCCATTTTTCAACGATATGGCCAACGTAGTTCTCACCCAGACCACTCAGGTCATCGATGATGCCGGACTTGGTCGCGATCACATCGAAGTATTTGAACGAAGACCAGTCAGTCCAGGTGGCACCGGCCAGCAACTGCAGACGGTCATCCAGCTTATGCGCGATACTGAAGGTCGCAGAACGCGGGCCGGTCAGAGGTACACGGGAGTCCTGCTTATCGACTTTACCGGTGTATGTGTTGGCCGGATTGTAACTGCCAGTTGCTGCGGCAATAGCTGCATCCGCCAGAACAATACCGTTGTCATCCGGATCCAGTAGTGGATGACCTTTCAGGTCTGCATTGTAAACTTCAACGCCATTAGACTGCTTAAACTCAGACTTACCTTCCAGATCAAAGTCGATCTCAGAGCGGTAAGCAAAGCCCAGTGTGGTCGACTGGCTGGCATCCCACATTACACCGAAGTTCCAGCCATAACCGATATCATCGCCTTTGACTTCAAACTTGTTTTCGTAACCTTTGTACTGAGGATCGGTAGCACCAGGAGCGCCATAAGGAATCAGATCCAGTTCTTTGCTCAGCAGACCCTGAGCGTAAACAATATCAATACCCACACCGAATGACAGGGTATCGCTCAGCTGATAAGAGAAGGTTGGCTGAATATCAATGGCAGACAGCTGAGTCTCATCGGCAAAACCGCCGGCCAGAGAGCCGCTTTTGTAATCCGTTGCGGTACCGAACGGCGCGAAAATGCCCAGACCCACGGCCGCTTTGTCATCCAGCTTGTGCACGATATAGCCAAACGGAATGACTTTATCCGGCATAAAATCGCCACCGTCGTTATACACACCGGCTTCAGCAGTATCGCTGGTCACCATACCAGTCGGGTTGGTGCGTACACCTTCAAAACTGCCTTCCAGCTGCAGATAGGTAAAACCAAAGCTGGCCTGGGAGCGCTCAAGACGGCTCATACCGGCCGGGTTAAAGAACACCACAGAAGCATCGTTGGCAACCGCTGCGCTGCCGGCAAAGGCACGGCCGGCGCCACTGGCGCTTTGCTCATTAATTTTAAAACCGGAAGCCTGAACACCGGCGCTGAACAGGGAAGCTGCCGCTACGGCAACCGCCAGAACGGATGGTTTATTGAACATCAGAACACCTTGCTGAAACGCTATGTGAGCCGCCCGGTCAGGAGAACCCCACAGGCGGAATAACCGACGGATTTATTACTGTTCGTCGAATGCGGCGGCAGTATGCCAGCACAAAAACGGCCAATTTGTATCAGATGGTAATCATTAGGTAACTTATTGAAACAAATTAGGCTTCAAATAAATTTTTTGAACATCCATGTTCAGTATTGAAAAAAACACCACGGAACCTGTGCGCCATTGCAGGGTCGGCGCAACGCCAGCACAAGCTCTGCACAAAATCATGGCGGGGTCGTATGCGCGAACCGACCACAGGTATACTGCCGCTTTTTCCGGAATAATCTGTCATGAGCCCAGCAGCCATACATTCTGCAATCGGCCCCACCAGCGTGCAGCCAGTTGCCATTGCGCGTACGCCGTTTGCCGAAAAGTTTGCCATTCCGCGCCAGCCACAACTGGCACTGGCTGCACGGGCGGTGATTGAGCTGCTACCACCTTACAATCAGCCGGAAGCCCTGCTTGGTCTGGAGCAGGTCAGCCATATCTGGTTGCTGTTTCAGTTCCATCAGGCACCGGCCGATGATCCTGCAGCACCGCGGCTGCGGGTACGGCCACCGCGTCTGGGCGGCAACGAGAAACTGGGAGTATTCGCCACGCGCAGCACCCACCGCCCCAACGGTATTGGCCAGTCAGTGGTCAGGCTGGAAAAAGTGGAAGGCACGCGATTATGGGTATCCGGTGTCGATCTGCTCGACGGCACTCCTATCCTGGATATCAAACCCTATGTCCCCTACGCCGACAGTATTGCCGGTGCCCACAATGGCATCGCCAGTGAGGCACCGGTCACCGTCAGCGTCAGCTGGCAGCCAGACGCATTGGCGGCAGCACAACAACAGGCGAAAAGACTGGGGGAAGACGTTGTGGCACTGGTGGAACAGTGCCTGGCTCAGGACCCAAAACCGGCTTATCAGCAGCCGGATGAGAGCCGCCGTTACGGTGTGCGTTTCTGGGATATCAATGTGGTCTGGCATTACCCGCAAAGCGGCGGGATTTGTGTTCTGTCGGTTGAGACTGACGGAGCCGTATAAGCTCCGCCACAGCCCGACATCCGCACTCAGCGTAAAAAATACAGCCGCTGTTTAAAGGATGTCAGGCCACGGGCCTTAAAGCGCGGCTCTTGCTCGATCAGCTCCCGCTCTTCCGCCAATGTCAGCGTATACAACGCATCGTAGTGAGCATGTACTTCGGCGTCACTGAGCGCAAACGGCGGGCCGTCCATCTGACTCTGATCATAATCGAGGGTCACCAGCATCTGTGGCGCACCATGACTGAGAGCATGCAGATGCTGGCTGTATTGCCGGCGCATACTTTCCGGTAACGCCACCAGTGCCGCACGGTCATACACCGCATCGATATCGCCACCCAGCTCACGCTGCAGCAATTCCCGGCTGACGTTAAAGAAATCACCGGCAATCAGTAATACGCCGTCGCCACGATAAAACACCTGCTCGCCTTCACGGTTTTTTTCAATGGCAATGTCCAGTTCCGCAGTCAGCTGAGCGGCCAGTTCGTCCAGCGCAATTTCACTGAGTTCAATACCGACCACGCCATAACCAGCCTGACGCAACCAGAACAGATCCAGCGTTTTTCCACACAGAGGCAACAACACTTTGCATCCTGTGGCCAGATGCATATCCGGCCAGTATTTCAGCAGGACTTTATTCACCTCGTCGAGGTGAAAACCAATCTCTTTTTTTGACCATTTGTCGTGCCAGAATTCGCTGTGCATGAATACCCCATCTGCCAATCTCAACACGCCGACAATGCGGCGCAAAGGTTGTTTATAACCGATCAGACATACCGATTCCAATCCGACTCTGGTCGTTCTATGCCGGTCGGCCTATTCCGCTGCTTTATCCGACCAGACCGCCAGCTCATTGCCACCGGGTTCTGAAAAATGAAAACGCCGGCCACCGGGAAAGCTGAATACCGCCTTTGTTATTTGCCCGCCAGCCTCTTCTACCCGTGCCAGACAATGTTCCAGCTCCGCAGAATAAAACACCAATAATGCACCGGCGGCCGGCGCTTTTTCAGGGTCCAGATAAAAACCACCATCCAGTCCGGCTTCGGCTGCAAAAAAAGCACAGTATTCCGGGCCATAGTCCTGAAATGTCCAGCCAAAAACCTGTTGAAAAAAGGTTTTACTGGCCGCCAGATCGCGGCTGGAAAATTCGACGTAATTTAATTTTTCCTGCATACATGCTCCCTGTATCAGATACTGTCTGACTGTGAATAAAGTCCATCACCATAGCCTGAATAACGGCCACAAAAAAGCCGGAATAAATCCGGCTTTTGAGACGATCAATTTCGTAACTCAGGCTTTTTTGGTGTAAGCACTGATAATCACAATACGCGTACCGTTTACCCGGCCTTCAATATGCTCCGGGTTATCAGTCAGGCCAATACCACGCACCATGGTGCCGCGCTTGGCAGTAAAGTTGGCGCCTTTTACATCCAGGTCTTTGATCAGGGTGACGTTATCACCGGCCCGCAGCACAGCACCGTTGCTGTCACGGGTTGGTTCACGGTCATCATCGGCCGCTGCGGCACTGGTTTCTGCCCATTTGCGGGTGTCGTCTTCCATATACATCACATCCAGCAGATCCTGCGCCCATGGCTCGGCCGACAGACGCTTCAGCATACGGTAAGCCAGCACCTGTACCGCAGGAACCTGGCTCCACATGCTGTCATTCAGGCAACGCCAGTGGTTAGCATCCGGCTCACCGCCTTCAACCTGGGCTTTGCAGGTAGCGCAGAGAACAACACCGCTGTCGACGGTCAGCTGGCTGTGCGGCGGCACCAGAAACGGAGAAAGATCGTTGGCAGAAGTACACAGCTCGCACTGATTAGCCGCGCGCTGCAGCAGACTTTGTTCGATGGACATAAGCATTACCCTTAGGGCCTGTTAGCACTAATTAAACAGGCCTGTTATTGGCTAAAAATTTCTCAAACAAGGCGCTGAGAGTGTGGCCTAACGGGTTAAGCGAACGAACAGCAACGCTGGATGAGGAATTTTTAGCCATAACCCTTCGGGCTGAGGCCAGTTTTCCCCATTAACATCGTCGTTCGTCATTCATTTAGCCCGCTAATATCACTCCTCTCTCCTTGTTCTGAGAAAAACTGGCTCTCAGCAGGTCCGATTCACTTAGTGCTAACAGGCCCTGAATTAAGGCGGGCTATTATGCACAAAAACACCCTTTTTGTCGCCTGTGTCAAAAACTGTAAAGCCGGTTCAGGCTCTTTGCTGAGCCTGTAGCCCTGCTCCGCTTTTCACGACAGCACTGCCCGTATACGAAAAAGCCTGAATATCCTCAGCGGATATTCAGGCTTTCGTTACCTTCTGCAGACTGAACGGCAAAGGCCAGGCCGCTCAGGATAAACTTCAGTTCATCTGCAGAGCAGCAATATCGGGGAAGCGTTCCTGCCAGCCGTCGATCAGGTCATGCTGGTCGATATCCCACGGATGGAAGCCATCCTGAAAGAACAGACGCATCGACTTCAGGTTGTCACGCAGAATGCCTTTTTTACCCCAGAAGAATTTTGTCGCTTCAACCCACTCTCGCAGACTGGGAAAATGCCGGTCGGCTTTCAGCATCAGGAACTGATAGTACGCCAGACGTGAGAACAGGCCGATAATCGAAATAAACATCACGCGTTTGCGCAGTTTTTCGTTATTCACCTTCAGACGGTAAATATCGAAGGCCACCGCCTTGTGCTCGATTTCTTCCACCGCGTGCCAGATCAGCATCTGGCGGATGGTCGGATCAACGTCGTCAAGAATTTCCGGATTTTTCAGCAGGAACTCAGCCATGGATGCGGTGAAATGCTCCATCGCTACCGTGAGTGCCAGCTGACGGCCACGACCCAGCGTGCGCTTAAGCATGGCTACCCGTTTCTGTAGCCGGGCCGTAATTTCGTGCATCGGAAAGCCCATCTGGTCGATGGTATTATTCAGCCCTTCATGGGAGTGGCCGTGGTGTGCTTCCTGACCGATAAAACCGCGGATCTGCGCCAGCAATACCGGGTCTTTGATTTCGTTCTGATAGTTACGCACCGAGTGAATAAAGAAGCGCTCGCCATCCGGAAACAGTGCCGACAGCGCATAAAAAAACGTGCTGACCAGCGAGTTATCTTTAAAGGTGTACTTACGCATCGGCGCGGCGGTATCGAACGCCATGCGCCGTGGTTTGATTTCTACCGACTGTGATTTATTGTTGTGCTCAGTCATGGTGTTACTCCAGAGATAGAACAGGGTCTGCCGGCAACCTGAGCCTTATAACGCGACGGATCGAGGGAGGCTGCAGACAGGTCATTGCTGTAAGCGGCTACAGCGTCGTTGTCATTTAACATTAGCCGGATAAAAGTGCCCGGATAACAGTGGCCAGATAAGACATCCTGACATGCTCAGCACTATGACATACTCGGGCAACTGTCCCCCGGTGATAAGCTTGCAGTCTCCAGTGCAAAAAGCGCAAACGCAGTCGCCGGAGCAGATCCCTGACGGATACAGCAATACCGGCACAAAAAAGCAAAAACAATAACCGCAGAAACAGGCATAACATCAGGCATGAAGACCATCGGCACCGGCGCCTACAGCATCTCCTCCGACTATCTGATTCTGCTGACCGAACTGGCGTTCGAGCGCGGCATATCGGCCGCCGACCTGTTGATTGATTCAGGCCTGCCAGAACAGATTCTGTTCCAGCCCGGCGTGCCCGTTGGCCATGAATCCTGCCTGAAGGTTATTGAACGCTTCTGCCGCCTGACCAATGACCTCGGTATCGCGCTGGAATACGGCAAGCGCATGACCCTGTCCAAGCACGGTGCTCTGGGCTACGCCGCGCAGTACAGTGCCACCATGGGTGATGCGGCATTAAAGGTGATGCGCTATGTTGAAACCCGCGCTCAGATTTTCGAAATCGCCCGCGCCAGCAGCGAACATCACCGCCACCTGACCATTACCCCACGTTTTGATAATCCGGTTGCCGGCCCCTTTATTACCCTGGCCTTTCTCAGCAGCGTCGAAACCATCTGCCGCACTCTGGTCGGCAGCCATGGCCTGACGGCTGAAAGCTGCATTCGCATGGTCTGCCCGACCGATCTGGCACAGCAAAGCACCCTGCCGCATTGCAGCGTAATCGGAGAACAGCGCGACAACAGCCTGACCTGGCCGGCCGATGCCCTGGAACATCCGCTGCCCTTTTTTAACCCGGAGCTGGAAACCCTCGCCGAGCAGCAACTGCAGAACGCACTCACCAGCCTGACTCAAAGCGGCTCTGTCAGCGGCAAAGTACGGGAAATCCTCAACGACCGGCTGCAGGATATGCCCACCGTTGAGCATGTGGCCTCCATGCTCTGCATGTCGGCCGCCACCCTTAACCGCAAACTCAAAGCCGACAGCAGCAGTTTTCAGCAGCTGAAAGACGATGTCCGTTACCGCCACGCCCAGCGCCTGCTGAAGCAGGAAGATCTAGCCATCGACCTGATCGCCGAGCAACTGGGCTACAGCGACGCCAGTAACTTCGCCAAGGCCTTCAAAGCCTGGTCCGGCGTATCACCCTCGCAATACCGGCAAAGCGCCTGAATCCGGGCGGTTACAGCAACCGATAGCTAAAAAGAATTAAGATTCCCCCATCTATAAACTCTTTTAACTGGTCACACTCCCGGCTTTTCCGTATCTAAGGCCCCTTTCGCTCCGCAACGGCAGATACTCTCTATGCGCAAATCTCATGGCCCGGCCAAAAATTCCGGCTCCACCTTCGGAAAAAGCAAACAACGCCCGGCCAAAAGCCAGAGTTCGCGCCCGCCGCAGAAACAACGCCAGAGCCGTGCCGCTTCAGGTTCAGCTAATGGCCGCCGCGGCAGCGGTGATGAAGCCCGTATTATCCAGCTCTGGTCACAATGGCAGTCGCAGGCGGTAAAACCGCCGCTTGACCGCTGGCTGCGTGGCCAGCTGCGCGCACCGCGTCAGGCCGACAGCGCCGACAACAGCCGCGCCCTGAGCGAAGCCATGTTCAGTGCCCTGCGCTTTCAGCAACTGGCCTGTGCACTGGAAGATATGCTGAATGAACGCAACGGCGTCAGCGCCAGCCATGCCGCTGAGCACGACTGGCAGAGCTGGGATGAGCAATGGCAACCGGCCGCTGCCGATACCATGCACCCCAGTGCGTTCTGGTACTGGATTCAGCTGCGCAGCCTGCAGCCCTGGAATTTCGTGCGCATGGTGCGCCAGGACGAACAACGCGCCCACCTGTTTGCCAGCATCGAACATCAGGTAAAAGCCAAACCGTTATCCCCGCTTGCCCTGCTCTGGCACGGCGTGCGTCCGTCCTTTCTGCCGCTGCTGCAACAGCGCGCCAAACGCAGCCAGTGGTCAGACAGCGACCTGCAGCGTTTCCTGCAGATGCAGAATGGCTTTCCGCCGCTGTGGTTACGCATCAACGACCTGCGCCTGAACGAATTACCGGCCGATGCACGGGAGCTGAAAGCCCTGCAACTGCGCCTGCAGGAAGAAGGCGTCAGCGCCCAGCTGCGTGACGACCACCTCTGCGCCAGCGGTGGCCGCGGCGTAAACAGCAGCGAGTTATACCGTAACGGCGTGATCGAAATTCAGGATCTGGCCAGCCAGCAGATTGCCGCCGCACTCGATGCCCGCCCCGGCGATAAAATCTGGGATGCCTGCGCCGGTGCCGGTGGCAAAACCCTCGCTCTGGCAGCGAAGATGAACAACAAAGGCGCCGTAGTCGCCACCGATCTGCATCAGCACAAACTGGACGAATTAAAACGCCGCGCCAGCCGCGCCGGTGCGCGTAATGTGCGGACTTTTTTGTGGGATGCCGCTGCACCACTGCGTCTGCCACAGGAAATTGCCCGTCAGCAGGGCTTCGACAAAGTTTTGGTCGACGCGCCCTGCAGCTCCGCCGGAACCTGGCGCCGCAACCCTGATGCGCGCTGGCGTTTTAACAGCGCCGACAGCAGCGAGCTGCAGCAGATTCAGCTGAATATTCTGACCCAGGCCGCACCGGCCGTGCGCCCCGACGGTATGCTGGTATACGCCACCTGCAGCTGGCAGGTAAGCGAAAACGAAGACATCGTCAGCGCCTTCCTGCAGGCCAACCCGGCCTTCAGCCTGCAAAGCCAGCAAATGTTAGGTGCACCGGAAGATGACTGCGACTGTATGTTTGTAGCGGTGATGAAGAAGGCAGGCAGCTGAGCGGTTTTATAGCTGGAGTGACAGAGTGTCACTCCGGCTGAAGCTTAATTGGTTAGTGTTTTAATCTGTAATTTTGTAGCGATCGGGGCAGAGGGCTTAGCGCTTACAACAGAGGCGTGCCGAAGCGAAGCGTAGGCACGCCAGACAACAGCCGCTTGCGAAATTACGCTTACTCCGCACCTGCAAACTCACCAGGGTTGAAGTCATGTGTATGATTAGACCATTGAGACCAAATACCTATGTCATAACCGTAAGTAAGAGTTATTCTTAGGGCATCTTTATTCTTGGTCTCTGGATAATTCTTGACAACTATTGCCGCTAATTTACGGGCAAAATCAACATCACTAACATTATTAGATGAAAGAAAGACCTGAGCATTTACGTAGGTAGTTGTTTTAGTTCCTTCGTTTACGGAACTAAAGGTCGTTGTACTCGTAGTAATTGTGGCATAGGTTACTCCAGACTCATTTGAGAGAGCTGATTGAACGGTGAGCATATCTTTAAATAGTTCATTCTCCGCGAGTCTTGCTGTAAAGGCTGGGACTATTGCAGCAGCGATAAAAAACACTGCGACTACTGCTAAATGCGCTTTCCAGACTGTGCCAACCTCTTGCTTGTCGATATTGGCATTAACCACAAATGTGCCTGCTACAAGGTCGTGTAGGGACTGTCTAGTGACTCGGTTAAATATATATAAATAGATTATCGAAATTAGCCCACCAAAAATGATCAGTGAAAGCGGATACATCAAAAAAGAAAGCATCGCTTCACTCGAGAACTGAGCCCCATTTAAAGAAAAAGGGGTAGCTAAAACAATGTATCGAAGAGCAGACCTACTCAAGGATATTGTCTTGTTCTCCGAATCAACCACTCTCAGATTGAGGAGTTTTTTGCCAATAGTTTGACCTTCAAATAGCTTGCTGTTCATTATTCCGAAATAGATCAGTGCGATTACGAAACCTATAAATCGCCCCCAGCCACCGAGTTGAACAAATGTACTATCAAGAGCCAGTCCCAATAAAAAGCCTACTAGACCAAGAATCAGTGTATCGATGAAAAGGGCCCAGACTCTTCTCCAAAATTTCGCTATCCAATTTTGTTGTATTTCTTCAGACATTATTATTCCTTCATTGGTTTTCAAGGTAATCTTGTAACCCTCCCCGAATTAGTGCCATTCATTATTAGAGTATCTCTAGGGAGGATGCTTTCTCACGATACTCAACAGGCGTCATATCTCCAAGCGATTCTTGAGGTCGTTCTTCATTGTATTCCATCATCCAGCGACTGGTAATATTTCTTACTTCATCTAGGTCACTGAACAGATAATAATCCAGTATTTCTGTTCGGTATGTGCGGTTTAATCGTTCGATATAACCATTTTGAGTTGGCTTTCCTGGCTTGATAAATTCAAGCTTCACACCATGTTCTTCTGCCCACTCTGACAGTACCAAAGCTGTAAATTCCGGGCCGTTATCTGTACAGATTTGCGCAGGATAACCACGCCATTCTGCTATCCGATCTAATGTTCTGATTACACGTTTTGATGGGAGGTTGAGGTCTATTTCGATTCCCAGTACTTCACGATTAAAATCATCCACTACGTTGAGCGTTCTGAACTTTCTTCCGCACTTCAGAGCATCGCTCATAAAATCCATAGACCAGTTATGGTTCTCTGCATCTGGTACAGCCAGAGGTTGAGGATAACGGCTCGGTAAACGCTGTTTACCTTTTCTCCTCATATTCAGTTGGGTTCTACCCCATCATCTATTTACATTCAGAGTTACGAGATCGCCCACAAGAAAGCCGCCACTCATTGCTGAGCAGCGGCTTTCTTTACAGGCCATTTGGTGGGCAGTGCCCACCCTACCCGCTGATTAAAAAACCGTTAAGCCGTGAAGCGTTTTTCAGTAACCCGCCAGCAGCTCCAACCCCGCCACAGAACGGTTATAACGATACACCCAGGCGCGTCTCGTCAGCGTCCGCTGACCATTTTCCGCCATAACCTGCACCGGGCAGCGCACGCGCTGATATTCATGTGGTTGCGGAAACGCCGGGCTGCATTCTTCATAGGCATCCAGCAATGGCAACAGAGTCTGCGGCTGGCGTAAGGCGTACAGGTCGCCATTGATCCAGTCACCGCGCGGATCACAGATCAGCCCCGGATAATGAGCCACACGATACAGACGGCCACGGATCTGTGCCGGCCCGCACCAGCGTGCCTGTTGCTGCAATGCGCGGCGCAATTGCCGTAATGCCTTTTTATCGGCCGTAGCAGGCCACTTCGATTCATCCGCCAGCCAGTGCTGTTGCAGAGTACCGTAGACAAACAACCAGTCGTTCATGGCTGACTCTCAGAATTTTGCCTGCAGTGTAAAACGTCAAACCTAAAAAGAAAAATCGCGTCAAAGAAAAATCGCGTAAAAGAAAGCAGCGAAAAAGAACAACGAAGAGAAACAGAGGGATATTGATGCCAGACGGTGTACGGCTGCACACCGTCCGGATTAAGCACAGGAAAGGCAATTATGCATTCCTGTTTTTTATATGCTGCTATTTATGAGCGGCTATTTATATGCGCCATCATGCGCAACTACTCGTGCGCAATCAGGGCATTTTCGGTACCCAGAATTTCCGCTTTAAAAGTTTCGCTGAATGGCTTGGCGCCAATCCAGATTCCCAGAAAGGCATCAAATAAACGCTTGCTGGCAATCACACCGCGCACTTCATTTTTAACAATAATGCGGGTGCCAACACCGGGAACGTATTCGACGTGGGTTTCGTCACCACTTTTCATGCTGACATCGAACATCTCAATTACTTCGTCAATCGGCGCACCTAATGCCTCGGCTTCTTCGTTGCTGAGGTTCAATGCATCGTATAAGGCTTTAGCAACACGACGGCCGCTGGCACGCGGCAGCAGCGTGTGGAATACCATGCGTTTGTAGCCCTCATCATTAATCACGGCCTGTTCAGAGCGTCCCGGGTTCTGCATATACAGCAGGCCCACATACATATCGACCACGTAATAGTATTTACGCACCGAGGCGCCATTCAGTGTCATCTGTGGAAACTCACTGGTCGCTTCCAGCACATCGGGGAATTCGGTATCGGCAATGGTCCGTGCCTGTACCTGCACTGACAGCATTAATATCAGTACCGAAAAACAGGCCGCAACAGCAATGCGGGGTTGGAAATTACAAAGGCGGGAAAAAGCGGCTGAGAATATTTTCATACGACACTCCTTATCATTATTAACGCCCGATTATGTCCTGTAAGGAAAACCCACAGATCACAACAGGCAACACTGGCAACATCCTTTACCAGCATTTCAGCCCTGCACTCTAACCACTCCGGAGTATGACCGCAAGACCGCACTTGTAAGCCTTTAGCCTGACGGGTATGGGGAGGTTTCCCTTAAATTCTCCTTCTTATTCCTGATAAAAACCGCATTAACTACCAGAAATACGGATTAGCGTGAGCCAAACAGACCCCCACTGTCATCCATTCTCTGCATTACCCATGCTACAACAGCGGGCAATTGCTTTAACCGGAGAATGAAATGACACTGCGACTGCAATACGGCCATAAGAAACTGCGCACTTTTTTACTGGTATCCACTGTTTCTGCACTGCTGGCGGCCTGTCAGAACAAACCGATGACAACCACCAATGTGCAGCAAAATCAGCCATTCAACAAAGTACCACTGGCTGATACGCAGCAACCCGTTGCTTTTATTGCCTTTGGTGACAGCGGTTACCACTATGATTACCCAAAACAGGCGAGCTTAAATAACCCGCAAACCCGCCAGCAATTCCTGCTCAGTGAACGCGCTGCCTGGGAAAAGAAGGGTCTGCCACCCGCAGATTTTGTTGCACCGCCAATGCATCGTCTCAGTGGCACAGATTATGTCGTCGAACGCACCGGGCTGAATGCCGTGGCTGGCGCCATGACACAGTATTGTCAGAGCAATCGCTGTGATTTCTCGCTGATGCTCGGCGACAATATTTATCCGGCCGGTGGCGATGGCAGTGAGCGTGATGAGCAGCGTTTCCTCGATATTCTCGATCTGCCTTTCCGCCAACTGGTCAGCAGCCATGATGATTTCCGTATTTACGGTGTATTGGGCAATCATGACTGGCAAACCTCCCGCGCCGGTCGCGATGCACAGATTGCCTGGGCCAGCCGTAACGACAATAAAATGGTCTTACCACAACCCGGGTTTTATTCTTTTAATCGCGGTGATGCCGAGTTCTTTGTTATTGATACCAATTTATTGCTGGCCGGAACAACGGTTTTAAAAGACAAACTCAACCCTGACGGCAGCGAAAAAAAGCATAACAGTCTGGAACACTATGATGACTGGCAGAAACCACAGGGACAGGAAAAGCAGCAGTTAGACTGGCTGGAAAATGCCCTGAAGCAGTCTTCAGCACGCTGGAAAATTGTTGCCGGACATCATCCGCTCTGGTCATCCGGGGGCAGTAAATTTGAAGAGGCCCGCGCCCTGCGCCCGTTATTAATGCCTATGCTGTGCGAGTTTGCCGATCTTTATCTGGCCGGGCATGAGCATGATCTGGAAGCTCATCAGGATGACTGCCAGCAATATAACAGTGCAAACAGAAAAGAATTAAAACCACTGCCAATCATTGTTTCAGGTGCTGCGGCAAAACAGCGGCCAATTCATACGCCGTTTCAGGCATATCAGAAAAAAACCTATGCTGAATATCAGGAGCTGTGGTTGCAGGGCATGGTCTGGGGATTTGCGCATATCACGCTTGGTGATGATATTCAGGTAAGGATGATCACCACCCCCAATGATGAAAGTGGTGCCACCACAGAACAGGTTATGCTGACCTTTCCACAACGCAGCCAGCAACATTAACGGTATTCAATCGGCCGGACTGCGTCTTAAAAACGCAGCTCGGCACCGATTAACGCGCTGGTTTTATCATCGTAATTATGAATAAACAGATTGAGTGTGTCATAACCAACATGCAGCTGGCTGGCAAAACCTTCGCTGCCACCGCCAACGGCAGCGCCAACGCGGTAACGGCTGAGCGACTGTACGGCAATGCTGCGGTATTCTCCGGATAACGTATCCAGTTTATCGGCCACTGAAATCAGATTCGTGTTCAGCGCCTGGCATTGTTTAACCTGATCCTGATACTGAGTACTCAGCTGGCTATAGCGGTCGCCCAGCTGCGTCTGATCCGCCACCAGTATGCGGTATTTTTCCAGCTGCTGCGCCAGGTCAGCATTCTGCTGCTGCAGTGCAGCAATATCGGCACTGGCTTTACGGCTGTCATCCTGATTTTTCTGCAACAACTCAGTGTAATTAACACAGCCGGTAATGTTCTGAGTTTGCTGTACCTTGTCGGCAGGCAGCAGATAAACAACCTGACCATTAATGGTCTGCTGACTGAGATTTGCCAGTGTGATCAGCATTTCACAGGTAGTCTCTTCTGCCTGTACACTTTGCCCGGCAAAAACAGCGATAACACTGCTCAGTAAAGCCATCCTTGTTAAAACCAGCATATAGCCTCCGTCAGAGTTGTGAGGTTGCTTCCAGTTGTTTCAGTTTGGCCAGCGCATCCAGCACGCGTTGGTTTTCGTCCTGCAATGCATTGCGCTGCTCAGCGTGGTTGTTAACCTGACGGTTAATGTCTTCCTGCTGTTGCTGCAATGCCGCATCGCCACTGGCAAGATCCTGCTGGCGCTGCAATAACGCCTGACGTTGCTGCTCAAGTTCAGCCGATTGTTTTTCCAGCTCCTGATTACGCTGCTTCAGTTGCTCGCTGGCGTCTTTTAATCCGCTCAGCTGCTCCTGCAGGGCAGAACGTTCACTATCCAGTTTTTTTAATTTTTCCCGTGCTCGCGCCACCTGCCAAAGGTTCATCAACAGCAAAGCGGCGCCACCGGTAAAAACATACCAACGCACACTTTTCGGCAGCATCAGGCAAGCGCCGAGCAATAATACAAAGCCAATCACGGTATCCAGATGTTCGGCGAGCCATAAACCAATATGCAGCTTGTCCATGTTCAGGCTCCTTTATCCGTGCGGTTTTTGCGGGATTTTTCCAGTGCTTCAATAATTTTATGCAGCGGACCGCTGCCCAGACCAATAGCAATACCGGTCAGGCATTCTCCCAGCCAGCCGGGGATATAACGGCTGGAAAAATAGCCGTCATAGACGGCACCGCCGATCTGGCTGTTCAGTTGTTCGATTAAGGCAAATAAATTAATGCCCAACAGCAGCGCCAGCAATATACCAAGAATAATGGCCAGAATTTTACTGACGGCTTTAATCGTCAGCGAGCGCAGCGTCGCCGCCGATAAAGCTTCCACACCTTCCAGCCCCGGATAATCGGTGCGTAAGTAATCGTTGACCGCTTTGCTCACTTCCGCCTGAACACGTCCCGCCTGACGCAGACCATCCAGTTGTTCACTGAGACGTTGCGCAGTGCGGTTCCAGTAACTCTGATAGCCCAGCCGTACTTCAAAAAAATCGTACAGGGCTTTCAGAATTTCTAGCAGGCGCTCCAGTAATAAGGAGAAAAACAACGCACTGCAAAGCATAATTAATGCGGAATCAAAGCTGTCCATGCTGACCTCCTGCGCTGGTTGTGCTCAGGGCATAAATATAGGGTTTCTGGCGGAATGCCTGCAGCCCGGCCTGAGCTGCGGCGGATGTTTGCCAGGCGCTGCAATAGGCATCGGTACGGCTGAGTAATTCGGCAAAAGGAAACTGATTTCCCGGACACACGGTGTCAGCGCCTGCCAGTGCACGGTGCGGTACTACTGCCTGTGTCAGCACGCCGGACATCTGCGGATACAGATTCAGCCACAGGGCTATCACCCGGGCTCCGGCATCCAGCTGCGCAGCGGTCGGTTTCAGCGCTCCATAGCGGCCATCGCTGTTGGCAAAGCGGTCATGTTCCTGATTATGAAAATTGCCATGAAAGGCAATGCCCAGCGTGCGGTCATTGTGCCCCTTCGCATGATTACCCATACGGTCCCAGCGACAGAACGGGCGGATACTGCCATCGGGCATAATCACGCAGTGATAACCGGTAAGCCATTTTTTCTGCCCGATAAATTCATCCACAATGGCATTAAAACCCAACGCCGAATTCATCGCCGTGTGGTGTACAACAATCTGCTCCGGATCACCGCTGCGGCGGTGAACCTGTTCCAAACTCTGCGGATTAACGCCGCCGGCATAGTGAATATCCGGGCCGGCTAAAAGGCTGCCGCCACGATCATCGTTAGTCGCTGCGGCAACTTCCGGCGCCTGCGGTACAGGCTGGCAGTGTGCTTCTTCTCCCGGATCAACCACCTGTTGCAGTGCCTGCTTCTCACTGTCGGTTAAGCGGCGGGTGGTTAAAAACAACAGCAGCACATGCACCGGCTGACTGCCACCACCAATCAATAACCCCGACAACAGAGTGTCCAGCGATTGCAGAATGATGGCGTGCCAATTGCCCTGCCCCCACAGCGTTGGAATATCTGTTACGGTTTGTCCGGTAAACATCGCTAATAAATGCAGATCAAAAATACCGGCGAGAATAATGCCCAACCCCAAAGGGGCCAGTCGCATAAATAAATTAAGCGCAGCACTTTCTGTGGAGATAACGGGAATTGGAACAACGCTGATGGCCGTATGCTGTTCAAAAGAAGCGGTGTCGTTGTCTGTTCCGGCAGCGGAACTTTCAGCAGAGGCGGCAGCCGCTTTCAAGACCGCAACGTCGGGTGCATGGCCAGCCTGTAAATGCTGCTGAATAGCTGCGGCCTGTTGCTGCGCCGTTTTCAGCGCTGCCAGTCTGGCCGCTTCAGCATCACGTTCAAGAAAGAATTTGTTGGCGCGCTCTTTTACGTGCTTGAGAATTTCGGTAAACCGTTCGACCAGTAAGGCAGCACCGGCGGCTACCGTCAGGCCATTGATGAGCAATTCCAGAGGTACGGCTTGCATACATCCTCCCTGTGTATGAGATCGTTGCAGACAAGATACCCTTTTCGCGCCTGTTGACCAACCGCCACCATGCGAAGGGCATAAAAAAACCGCCGGCAGGTTACCCCGCAGGCGGTTTATATAGCAGACCGGAGCCTGCTCAGATGCAGAAAGAAGCCAGCGGCGGGAAGCCGTTGAATTCCACAGCACTGTATGTAGTGGTGTAAGCACCGGTTGAGAACCAGTACAGACGATCACCGGATGCCAGATTCAGTGGCAGCTCATATTTGTAGTCTTCGTACAGAATATCGGCGCTGTCACAGGTCGGACCAGCCAGAACCACTTCTTCGAGTTCGCCTTTTTTCTCCACAAACAGCGGATACTTGATGGACTCGTCCATGGTTTCGATCAGACCACCGAATTTACCCACATCGGTAAATACCCAGCGGTGCAGACCGTAACGGTCTTTACGGCTGACCAGCACCACTTCGCTGACCAGAATACCGGCGTTGGCGACCAGCGAGCGACCTGGTTCCAGAATGATTTCCGGCAGTTCGTCACCGAAATCCTCATGCAGGAAACGGGTAATTTCTTCTGCATAGGTTTTCAGATCGTTGGTACGGCTGATGTAGTTGGCCGGGAAGCCACCACCCAGGTTAATCATTTTCAGTTCGATGCCGTCTTCTTCTTTCAGACGTTCGAAAATCACCTTCACTTTGGCAATCGCCGAGTCCCAGGCACCGATATCACGCTGCTGAGAACCTACGTGGAAAGAAATACCGTAAGGCACCAGACCCAGATCACGCGCCAGCAGGCACAGGTCCATCGCCATATCGGTCTGACAACCGAATTTACGCGACAGTGGCCAGTCGGCAGTTTGCGAACCTTCAGTCAGAATACGCACAAATACACGCGCACCCGGCGCCGCTTTGGCGATATTGCGCAGGTCGGCTTCTGAGTCGGTAGCAAACAGGTTCACACCCTTCTCATAGAAGTAGCGGATATCCCGGGCTTTCTTGATCGTGTTGCCATAGCTTACACGGTCACCTGTCACACCCTGTGCCAGAACTTTATCCAGCTCGTAGCGTGAAGCTACGTCAAAACAACAGCCACGGTCACGCAGAATGCCCAGCAGTTCAGGCATCGGGTTGGCTTTAATGGCGTAGTAAGTTTTCGCATAAGGAAAACTGCTGATCAGTTCATCAAGCTGACGCTCAAAAATACGTTTATCGACAACAAGACAAGGAGTTTCCTGTTTGTCGGCAAATTCTTTCAGGCGAGCAAAGCTCTCGGCATCGTAGTAGTCTTCAGGTTGAACAACCATTGGGCTCGCTACCTCCTTATCCGGGTAGTGATGTGAATGAAAAAAGTCGCGCAAAGATAGGCTTATCTGCGCGGTAGTACAGTGATTTTTCTTTGTCCTAACGATCACATTCTCAAATCGTAACACGTCTGGCGATCAGAATCTTTGCTCAAAGGGATGCAAATTCACAGCAATCCGCCAGCAATGCTCCTGAATCGTCCTGACAAAGCGCTACAGCCGCTTTAGCACTGCGGCAGAGTAAAACACCGGGTTTACACCAGCAACCTCTCTCAGAGCGTTATTCCGTCGCCCGAACAGTGAAATCAATTTTCAGCGCTTACATTCATAAGCCTGCTCCGCTAAGGTGTCGGGCTGTTTCACTCCTGCCTTTATATGACCAGTATGCTCAGACTCTTTGAACGTTTTGTGAATCCCTTTCCTCCGGAACACCCGCAGCAGCCACCTGCCGGAATTTTTGCTTTCTGCCGCCATTACACCCGTGGTCTGGAAGTACCACTGGTGTTTATGTCGCTGCTGACGGCTCTGCTGGCGGTGCTGGAAGTCATGATGTTCGGCTTTATGGGCAATCTGGTTGATTGGCTGAGTCAGCGCACACCCGACACCCTGCTCGCTGAAGAAGGCGGCCGCCTGCTGCTGATGTCACTGATGGTCGTACTGGTGATGCCTTTAGTCGTCTTTTTCCACACCTTGCTGGTGCATCAGACGTTATTGGGTAATTACCCGATGAAAATCCGTTGGCTGACCCATCGCTACCTGTTAAAGCAAAGCCTCGGTTTTTATCAGGATGAATTTGCCGGCCGCCTCGCCACCAAGGTGATGCAAACCGCTCTGGCGGTGCGCGAAACCGTTATGAAGCTGATGGATCTGGCGGTTTATATTCTGGTGTATTTCACCTCGGTACTGGTCATGGTGGCACTGGCCGACTGGCGCCTGATGCTGCCAATGCTTGCCTGGCTGGCGCTGTACATTCTTGCCCAGCTGTACTTTGTACCCAAGCTGAAACGCATCGCCACCGAACAGGCCGACGCCCGCTCCACCATGACCGGACGCGTTGTCGACAGCTACACCAATATTCAGACAGTAAAGCTGTTCTCACATACCGACCGTGAAACAGATTATGCACGCGACTCTATGGAAGGCTTTATGGATACCGTGTACCGCCAGATGCGTCTGGTCACGGGTCTGAATGTGACCGTTAACGTCATTAATTACCTGCTGGCTTTTACCATTGCCGCCATCGCCGTCTGGCTGTGGATGGATAGCGCCATCAGTATTGGCGCCATTGCCATTGCGATCTCGCTGGCGCTGCGCATCAACGGTATGGCGCAGTGGATTATGTGGGAAGTCAGCGCCCTGTTTGAAAATATCGGCACCGTTGCCGACGGCATGAAAACGCTGTCCAAAACCCCGCAGGTGCAGGATAGCGCTGACGCCAAAGCACTGAACGTAAATCAGGGCGAAATCCGCCTGGAGCAGGCTTCATTCCATTATCAGGGACATGAAGACAACCAGAATAAAGAGGTATTCGAGGCACTGAATATCCATATCAAAGCCGGCGAGAAAGTGGGATTGGTCGGACGCTCCGGTGCCGGCAAATCGACACTGGTTAATCTGCTGCTGCGTTTTTACGACCTGAATTCCGGCCGTATTCTGATCGATGGTCAGGATATTAAAGACGTAACTCAGGACTCACTGCGCAAACATATCGGCATGGTGACTCAGGATACCTCGCTGCTGCACCGCAGCGTACGTGACAATATTCTCTACGGACGCCCGGATGCCAGCGAAGCCGAACTGCTGGAAGCGTCGCGCAAGGCCGAAGCGCACGAATTTATTCAGGAACTGCACGATCCGGAAGGCAACACGGGCTACGACGCTCAGGTCGGTGAACGTGGGGTAAAACTGTCCGGTGGTCAGCGCCAGCGTATCGCCATTGCCCGGGTATTATTAAAAGACGCGCCAATTCTGATTCTGGACGAAGCCACCTCCGCGCTGGACTCGGAAGTCGAAGCCGCCATTCAGGAAAGTCTGTACCGGTTAATGGAAAATAAAACCGTGATAGCTATTGCTCACCGGTTATCGACCATTGCCGCGATGGATCGCCTGATCGTACTGGATCAGGGGCGTATTGCTGAGCAGGGAACGCATCAGGAACTGATTGCCAAAGGTGGAATTTACGCGCAATTGTGGGCGCACCAGACCGGCGGTTTTATTGGCGAAGAATAAGGTAAATAGCAAAGCCGCGTTGAACCGTAATGCTGCTCACTTAACGTTTTAAATCATTTTGAAACGCCCAATGCCTCCCAGGGGAACTTCTCCCCTTGCCGGCGGGGCTTTATACCTGACCGCCATGGATGGCGGAAATGCATGTTTTGCAGGAGCACAAACAGGCCCAGCTTCGCGCTTTGCAGGCCTTTTTCCTCCATTCAGACCTCCTCGGTCACGGTAACGCGGATAATGGGCCATCCATGGCCCTATCCGCTCGCTCTGCATCCATGCAGAGACGTACCGGCTCAGTGCTCTTCATTCCGGCGTCCTGCAGGCGCATTGATTACTCCGCAAAGCGGCTTTTCAGAACGGACATTATTGTTCGATAAAAACGACGTTGCGGCTGAGATAAGCCGCGCCTCTGGGCCCGCCGCCATGAGCGATGATTTTTACGATCTGGCTGGCATGGATGCCAGGCAAGCGTATCCGGCCATGGATGGCCGATATACGCGTGGTCAGTAAAAACTGAGTGAATAAGGATCACGGGCCAGAAAGCGCAAAGCAGGGGCCCGGGGAGAAGTTCCCCGGATTGGGGCGCAGGGGCTTGCCCCGCAAAGGCTGTTCAAGTGCAGTCCGCGCTGGCTGGTTGCTTAAGTGAACAGCATTAGCGTTAAGTCAGTATTTAAGCCCACTCTGGGCTCATTCAGACAAACCGGATCAGTAGTTTTATTGGCAGAAAGTAAGACAAAACATAAGCACCGCGGCATTCATACCATGGCCGTTTATGACCCCTTGCTTTATTATTAACACAATTGTAACTTAATCTTTATTCCCGTAATCCCTTATTCGCTCCGCAGCCCTGCTGCGGGGCGTTTTTTTCATGCGGGCCTTACCTACAAACAGGTCAGTTTTATGAGCAGCAAGCCGAACATTATTATTTCCAGTCTTGATCTGGAACGCCTGGAACGTTTATTGGATTCCCTGCCCGGCAAAGCCTTCCCGGGAATGAATGAGCTGGAAGAAGAGCTGGAACGGGCTCAGATTGTCGCACCGCGCGATGTTCCGGCAACTGTTGTTACCATGAATTCTACCGTGCGTTTTCAGGTAAAAAATACGCAGGAGGAATTCTGTCTGACGCTGGTGTATCCAAAAGACATGGACACCACGGGCGGTACAATTTCTATTCTGGCGCCGGTCGGCAGTGCCCTGCTTGGTCTGTCGGTTGGCGATGAAATTGAGTGGCCAGGTCCCAGCGGCAAGCCGATGCAGGTCTCTATCGGAGAGATTTTGTATCAACCGGAAAGTGCCGGTGAATTCCACCGCTGATTTTCCTCGCGGGGCGCCTGTAGTTAATGGCGCCCTGCGTCTGTGAACCACGTCTCCTTTCAGATAAATAATGCCGATAAAATGCGTCGATAATCCACGGTGTCTGGCATCTTTATCCAGACTCCTCGCACCTAAGCATTAATATATTTGTTATTTTCATGTCAGCGCTGTATGGCAGCTGCGTTTCAGTCGCTATAATGCCGCCCTGAATTCATACAGGGAGGCAGCATGCCAATGAAAGTATTATCCGTACTCAGCCGGCCGGTGAAAGAAAAACTGGCACATGCGGACCACAGGGATCTGACCAGCTCTGGTTTCTGGATCGGCCATTTATTAATGATTGCAGCCACCATTGCCGGTGTGTATCTGGCCGCTCAGGCCGGTTTGCAGCAAGCCATCCTGTTTGATGATATCACCAGTAAAGAAACCAACTATTATCTGCGTCAGTCACTGTATGACGAAGTCAACACGAACGTAAAAATTCTGCGTAAATACAACGAAGAATATTTCGCCCGTGGCATTTCGGTACAGGAACTGAAGCAGAACAATCCGAAAATCGGCCGTTATGTCTGGGAGACCATGAAGTACTCTCCTAACACACTGGAAACTCCGAGCTATTTCCTGACCGAAATTCAGAACTTCTACCGCACCGTGGATGATCTGATTGAGAAGCGTGAAAAGTTCACTTATGGCCCGTCATACGCAACCAAGCTGCTGACAGAGCAACTCGACAATATGGAAAAGAACGTATTACCAAAACTGGCCGAAAACGGTAACAGGCTGGCGGCTGAGCTGCTGGTATACAACGTTGATGTCCATGAAGATAAGGAAGTAGCCGGTGAGTAATAAATATTGTCCGCGCTGCAGTAATTCCCTGCTGACGCCAATGGCCTATGAGGGTGAAGAACTGGATGTCTGCCGCAAATGCGGCGGCATGTGGTTTGAAAAGAACGAGCTGAATTCTCTGCTGTCCGCCTTCGATAATGGTGACGATGCCGTTCAGTTTGAAGAACAGCTGGGCAAGCGTCTGGGACAAACCGATGCCGACTGTCCACAGTGCAACGCCAAACTGTATAACTACCATCTGCTCGAATCTTTTCAGGTGGAGGTCGATATCTGTCATAAGTGTGACGGCACCTGGATTGACCACGACGAACTGGAAGAAGTTAAACACTCGCCACGCCTGCGTGATGTATTAAACAACATCAACCAGAAAACCAGCTGGAAAACCTGGCTGTTCCAGTTTCTGTCGCAAATGCCGGTGGAATATAACGTTAAACCGCATCGCACTCCGGTGGTGACCTGGGCGCTGATTATTATCAACTGCCTGATTTATTTTACTTACGCCACCAGCGATGAAATGACCAATCAGGTTTTTGAGCTGTTTGCCAGCACACCATCCGATTTTGCCCATGGCGAACATCTGTGGACGCCATTAACGGCAACCTTCCTGCACGGCAGCCTGATGCACCTGCTCGGCAATATGTACTTCCTCTGGCTGACTGGTGATAACCTCGAAGATGCGCTTGGCCGCTGGCGTTTCCTTGGTCTGTATCTGATTTGTGGTCTGGGTGCCAGTGCCTTCAGTATCGGCATGAACTGGAACAGCACCATTCCAAGCGTAGGGGCCAGCGGTGCAATTGCCGGTCTGTTTGGTATGTATATGATCTGGTTCCGCCATGCCAGCCTGACCTTTATGATTGTTGTCTGGCAGAAAAAACTGTCAGCAGCCTGGTACTTCCTGATCTGGTTAGGCATCAACCTGTTTGGTATGGCCGTTGGCGGCGGTGGTATCGATTACTGGGCACACATCGGTGGTTTTATTATCGGTGTTGTTATTGCGCTGCTGCTGAAAAACTTCGTGATGGAGCGCAATCCGGTCATTGCTATGCTGGCCAAGCCGCACGCTCAGCTACTGCGCTGAATAGTATCCGGCATAAAAAACGGGCGCTTACAGCGCCCGTTTTTTCGTCCGGAACTTTTATTATTTAAAAGAGGTACGGTCTTTAAAGGGTTTTGGCTCTTTATCTTTACCGGCCAGCCCATTGGCCATGGCAATACGCTGGTTTTTACGGCCCAGCAAACGTGCCTGCACCCAACGCTCCCAGCGCAGTGCTTTCCAGGTATCGGCTTTCCAGGATTTTTTGAATAAATATTTGGTGGCGGCAATGGCATCCGGCGATTTACTGGCAATCACTTCCGCCAGTGCCTGAGCATCGGCCAGCGGATCGGCCGACAGCTTGCTGATTAATCCGTATTCGTAACCTTCTTCGGCACTGAACTGACGGCCAGTCATGGTCAGTTCCTGGGCGATATCCACGCGGGTTAAACGTGACAACGTCACCATTCCGCTCATATCAGGAATCAGGCCCCACTTCATTTCCATAATGGATAAATTGGCATCCGGCGTGGCGATACGGTAATCGCAGGCCAGCGCAATCTGCATACCGCCACCGAAGCAGTTACCGTGAATCGCACAGATAACCGGCACCGGCAGGTCACGCCAGCAATGGGCAATCTGCTGGGCGATATTCTGTTTGGTCCAGGGCCATTTTAAAAAGACTTTAGGCACCATCATCGGATCTTTGCTCAGCGCTTTAAAATCCAGACCGGCACAGAAAGAGTCGCCTTTGGCAGCGAGAATCACGGCGCGCACACTGCGATTTTTACGCAGTTTTTTCGCACAGGCGATCATCTCTTTAAACATCGGCATATCCAGCCCGTTGAGTTTTTCCGGGCGGTTCATATACACGTAAGCAATATGATCTTTGATTTCGCAGAGAATACGGTCGGTGCTGCTCATAAGGTTGTCCATAGCATTCGGGGGTATCCGGCTGGTTTGGCCTGTAGTTCAGGCTCAGCCTCGTATGATTCTGCAGGCGATGATTTCACAGATTACGGCCGTCAGCCATGATCAATCTGAACAGATCAGAAACCCAAAAGCGCAGCGCTCAGCAAATAAGGCACAACTGGCTGCTAAAACCCGGCTCAGACAGCCGGGTTAAAACAACAAGGCTCAGCGCCGCAGCAACAGCGACTCATCGATGGCAATAAAGCGGTCAGCGGCTTTAATCAGCGCCTGGGCGGTTAACGCCTCAACACCAAAAGCCCAGGCCTGGGCACCGCTGCGTTTAACCCGCTCCAGTGCCAGATCAAAGTCGCCATCACCGGAGGCCAGCACCACGATATCGGCTTCAGGCGCGGCATCCAGTAAATCAATAGTGATGCCCACATCCCAATCGCCTTTGGCCGAGCCATCGCGGCGCTGAATAAAAGGCTTAAGCCGTACCTCAAAACCGATGTTGTGCAGAATACGCTGAAAATTCATCTGCGCCGCATCACCACGGTCGATGGCATAGGCCACCGCGCGCACTACTTCGCGCCCGGCGGTCAGCTGATCCCAGAAGGCCTGATAATTAAAATGGCAGCCGAAGGTCTGGCGCGTGGTGTAATAAATATTCTGCACATCGACAAACAGGGCAATGCGTTCTGTCATAAATCCGCCGGAAAATTAACCATAAAAAGGGCTGCCAGGGCCTGTGAACACGAGCCTGGCTACCAGCCCTGAGTATTGTCCTTCACCAGCTGCGCCATCATACCGATATGATCGGGACGGTCATTCAGACAGGGAATATAGTGATACTCGCGGCCGCCGTTATGCAGGAAGGTTTCGCGGTTTTCCACATCCAGCTCTTCCAGGGTTTCCAGACAGTCGGCAGCAAAAGCCGGGCTGATCACGTCCACCCGGCCAACACCGGCTTTACCCCAGTCGGTGAGGGTAAAATCGGTATAAGGCTTCACCCACTCTTCACGGCCAAAGCGTGACTGAAACGAGCACAGCCATTGCTCTTCACTTAACCCAAGCTCGGCTGCCAGCGCTGCAGCGGTTGCCCGGCACTGTGACGGATACGGATCACCACGGTCTTCATAACGCTGCGGAATACCATGAAACGACATCAGCAAACGGTCGCCCTGACCGTGCTCTGCCCAGTATTCACGCACCGAATCAGCCAGTGCTTTGATATACGCCGGGTGCTGATGATATTCGTTGACCCAGCGGGTTTCCGGCAGATGCGGGCAAGGCTTCAGCGCCTTAGCCAGACGATCAAACACCGCCGCCGTGGTGCTGGAAGAAAATTGCGGGTACAGCGGCAGCACCAGCATTTTATCGACACCGGCGGCGCGCAATTCACGCCCGGCCTGCTCCATCGACGGCTGGCCGTAAGTCATCGCCAGTACCACCGGAATATCGCACCCATACTGTGCCTTTAAGGCCTCTTTAAGAGCCTGCTGCTGGGCACGGGAAATGGTCATCAGCGGTGAGCCATGCTCGCCCCAGACCGAGGCATAAGCCTTGGCCACCCGGCCCGGACGGATACGCAGAATCACGCCATGCAGAATCAGCCACCACAACGGCCGCGGCACATCGACCACGCGCTTATCCCAGAGAAATTCAGCCAGATATTCGCGCACGGCCTTCGGTGTCGGCGCTTCGGGAGTACCAAGGTTGGCGAGCAGCACGCCAAAAGGCGGGCGTTGAGGCAAATTCACGGGCGTAATCTCCTGCCTTGTATAAGTTTTGCCTAAGTTTATCGGAACCGTGGCAGAGGGTCATCCGTGATTATCTGATCCGGCTGATGAAGGCCGATAAGGCAAGCCGGTATTGGGTGAAATTCAGGTCTGTATACAGGGGGAATAACTCTGTCATGATGCCAGTGTCTGCCGATTGCGCGCAGCAACCCCATGATGGAGTACAGCGATGAAATTTCTGCAGTTAAAAATACCGCCACTGCTGCTGGCTGGCCTTACCGCCTTGCTGATGTTATTGCCGGTGATATTGCGTACCGGTCATATCAGCGGCTGGCATGGCCTGCGCTCTCCGCTATTGGTTATCACGCTGGCCCTGTTTTTTGCCGGTGCCGTCTTCTGCCTGGCCGGAGTTGCCAGCTTCCGCCGTGCCCGCACCACCGTTAATCCGATGCGCCCGCAACAGGCCAGCACACTGGTGCAGACCGGGGTTTATCGCATGAGCCGTAACCCCATGTATACAGGCTTCGTACTGCTGCTTGGCGCGCTGGCGATGGTGCTGGGTAATTACCTGAGCGCGCTGTGCATTCCGCTGTTTATGTCTTATATGAATCACTTTCAGATTGAGGCCGAAGAAAAAGCCCTGAGCGAATTATTCGGCGACGAATACCGCGCTTACTGTCAGCGGGTAAGACGCTGGCTGTAAGGCCGTATTCAGAACACCATCAGCGGAGCGGCATTCACACACCCAGTGTCAGGCGGCGCGTAAAACACCGCGGCTTCGGGCCCGGTGTAATCTTCATCACGCAAAGAAATACGTAATAACAGGCGGTCATCAAACAGCAGTTCCAGATCATCCTCGCTGAGGCTGACCGAGGTAACGCGACAGCCAATCAAAGCCTGCAAACTCAGGGCGACGCCACTGTCGCACAACAAACGCAGCGGATTAAAAACCGCCAGATGGCCACGATCAAACTGCAGATTAAGGCCTGCAATATCCAGATAACCTGCACGCTCTGTGGCCTGCATTATTTTGTCAGCCGGACTGGCCTGTTGTAAGCAGGCGCCCTTCAACAGGGCCTGCGCTGCTGCTGCATCCATCCTGTATCTCCTCAGCCGCTGAGTGGCTTCTGATATTTTCCGTCGGCTCTGGCCATCAGAGCTGACGGCGCCCGGCAGCCAACAATCGCCGGCGCCTGCTGAATCAGACTGTCATCTTCCACAGCATGCACCATAAACAGCGCAAAGTCGGTACGCCGGGTCAGATTACTGGCCAGAACGGCATCGCCCACATGCCCGCTCCAGCGCGGTAACCCCTCCGGCTCGCCCTCTTCAAGATCGCTGCCACGCACCACTGTCCAGCGTCTTTTACTGTTAAACACCCGGCGGCAGGCCTCTTCCTGATCACTCAGATCCGCCAGCCGTAACCAGCGTGCCAGCCGCCCGAACAGCGCGACGAATAAACGCAGCTGCCAGGAATAACGGTCTTTACCGTCGCGCGAAATATGCCAGCCGCAGGAAAACACCAGGCGTGCCTCCGCCGGAGCAAAATCCAGCACCGCCTGCGCCGTGTTGGTGGCGTAGCCCTGTACGCCCCAGGGCACCAGCACCGTCAGCACCGCATCACAATCGGCGACCGCCGCACGGATAACCTCGCGCTCATCCGTACGACCGGGAAAAATACGGATTTGTCCGGCAAAGCGGCTGAGCTTAGCGACACTTTGCGGGCGGCAAACGCCCACCACTTCATAACCCTGCGCCAGCGCGTGTTCGGTCATATACTGGCCAAGTTTGCCCGAGATACCAACGATGCAGATTTTCTTCATAGCCTGAGCCCTCATTTCAGTCTGCCCAGCTTATCCATACACAAAACGTATAGAAATCCGCTAAAGTTGCATCATTCATATACATATCTGTATAAGAACAATGAATTTAAGGAGAGAAGAATATGGACTGGGGCTCGGTAAACTTCGACTGGAACCACGCCCGCGCGTTTTTAATCAGCGCCGAGCAAGGCTCGCTGTCGGCCGCCGCACGTCTGCTCAATACCAGCCAGCCCACCCTCAGCCGTCAGGTCGCGGCACTGGAACAGGAACTCGGCATCACCCTGTTTGAGCGGGTCGGTAAAGGACTGCAGCTGACCGACAGCGGCGCTGCCCTGCTTGAGCACCTGCGCCCCATGGGTGAAGCCGCCAACCGCTTTGCTTTAACGGCCGCCGGGCAATCACAACTGACCGAAGGCCCGGTCTGTATTGCCGCCAGCGAAATTGACGCCATCTTCCGCCTGCCCGCCATGATCGACGCTATCCGCCAGCACGAACCCGGCATCCAGCTGGAAATTGTGGTATCCAACAACATCAGCGATTTACAGCGCCGTGAAGCCGATATTGCTATCCGCAGCCTCCGCCCCGAACAGCCCGATTTAATCGTCAGGAAACTCGCCGATGAACCTATCTGGCTGTACGGCAGCCACGAGTACCTTAATAATCTGGATACGGTTAATAAGACTGCCGGCAAGAGCAAAACAAGCATTGACCCACATATTCAGATTATCGGTTTTGAACGTAACGACAGACTGATGAATATTCTTAACCAGCATGGCTGGCAGCTGAGCCAGAAGAATTTTTCCATCGTCACCACATTTCAGATGCTGCAATGGCAACTCGTCAAACAAGGCAATGGCCTTGGCTTTTTTCCGCAACAGATTGGCGATGCCGAGCCAGCGTTCCGTCGAGCCTTCAGCGAACGCGGCGCACCGGTAACCGTGCCGCTATGGCTGGTCTGCCACCGGGAATTGCGCACCAATCCGCGGGTTAAGCGGGTATTTGATTTGTTGGCAGAGATGCTGACGGAGGAAAATTAGTAAAGGCTTTTAACCAGCAGCGTTTCAGGGCGGTTAAACAGGCCACCCCGAGAAAGTGGCCCTGTTTATTAGGACAGCATTAATGACAATGATAAGGCTGTGATCCGGCATGACAGCACTGCCCTGCCGGGCTGTCTTTCCGGCAACCGCCGCTGTGAGCGAAAGCAGCCGATGTAAAAATCACAAGTGATAATGCCAGGATTATTTTTTTCATGGTGAGATTCCGATTCTTAGTGTTTGTTATCAAAAACCTCCCTGTCGGGCCAGACGGATACTCTCCACCCAGCCTTCAATAAAGCCTCTCCTTTGCTCTACTGATCAGACTGAACGTCATTGAGTTTTCAGTCAATGGCAGACAAATAAAAAAATGGCGTGCCGTAGCACGCCATTTTCCATCAGACCGAAGCCTGATAATTACTGCACGTAGCGCAGTTTTGACGTCCAGTCCTGCTTCTCACCCACACCCATTTCAACAGTAAAGGTTTCGTTAGCACCCACCGAACCTGACCACATATACAGATGATCGGTCCAGGAACCTGACGGCCAGCGCTGCAGATAATAATCTTTGCCGCTCACCGTATCGCGGTCAACAAATACCACCTGATCGCCGTTTTTCAGACAGTCGCCATCGTCATTCAGAATACGGATACGTAATTTATTGGAGGCATTATCCTGTTTGGTAAAATAGGCATAATTACCGCCACCACCGCCAAGCCACCAGTTCCAGTAAGAGCCGGCACGCAGATTACCCTGTACCTGCACAAAGTCGTTACTGCGAATACAGAAAGCGCGGTTTTTCGGATACCAGTTATCCAGATTAAAACTGGCTGCCGCATCGCTGGCACTGCCATTCACCTTAATCCAGCCGTCGTTATCGCTGGCGTTAATTTTGATATAAGCGCCATTGGCCTGGTTACGGAATTTCACGGCGGAATAAGGCTGATTCACAAAGCGGTAGCTTTCGGTGCGGGTGTTGTCATCGGCATAGGAGAAACCGGCAATCGGATAATGATCGGACAGTTCCTGATACTGATAATTTTTGTTTTCCCAGCGTGGCGAGGTCACGTCCAGCGACTGGTTATGCCAGTAGGTTGGCTGCGCATGATCACGGGAAACAAAAATATAATCGAGGTATTCGCTGGGCAGGTCCGGATAATTATAGGCGGCAATACCGTTGGATTCCGGGTCCCAGGATGTATCAAATCCGGCGTAGGCATCCGGTGCATTCACATGCAGGGTTTCCAGCATATCCGGGTACTCAGCACTGTTTTTAATTACGTTAAAGTCGCCACCAATAAACACAACCTGATCAGCCGGAATATTTTTGCTGGCAATAAACTGCTGCATTTCGGTGAACTGACTTCTGCGTGTGGCAGCCGGGTCGGAACAGGCGCCGTCTTCGGCCTGGGCATGGGTACCAATCACATGATAGTCATGACCATTTTTATCCAGACGGATATAAACAAAGCCTTTATTGGCTAACCAGTCTGCACCGCAGCCGTCCTTGTAGACGTACTGAATTTTTTCCTCAATAGGCCAGCGGCTGACAACAGCCACCCCGCCATCTTCCGGAGCGGTACTACTGTATGCACCCAGAGTCTGATTCCAGCCGCTTTGGGTGCGGCCCAGTACCGGAGTCTGATACGGATACTGACCTTTCAGGCCATCCAGCAGGGTTTGCGCCGGCCCATTATCAAAAAGCTCGTTAAGAATAATGGCGTCGTGCCCATGAATAACGTCCGATTGCAGAATCAGTTCCGCACGGGTTTGTTGTGACCAGTCGGAGATAGCACCGGTCAACATGTACACGTTGTAGGCCAGCAGCTTTAAATCGTCCACATACGCCAGATTGCTGGCAGGGGTTACGGGTGCAGGAGTGGGCGCCGTGGCTTCCTGAGTGACGATTGGCGTGTCAGACATGGCCTGACTGCTCATAGCGGCCAGCAATAAAGAAGCGGCCATCAGCGGTTTGAATGCAGCGTTTTTCAGAGTCATGTTAATCCCGGATTTATTATGTTTATCAGATTGGGATTCCCTTCCCCGACCTGTCATTCTAAAGAGCAACAGCCTCAGCAAAAATGGGCCTATCGTACCAATTCAGATAAATATCTCAGAGCAACATCAGAACTGATCCGCTGAAGTCAGCATTCCGGGCGTCCACAGGCCGGACCCGTGACAGAAAAAGCCCATACAAACCCGCGCTTGTATGGGCTTTTTCTTTACCGAGCGCCTTAAAAAACCAGGCTCTCATGAAACAAAGCATTCAGTTCCTCCATTACCAGACGGTCATTAAATGTACTGTCAGCAAAGGATTCCAGACGTTCTAATTCAGATTCGATAAACTGATTCAGCTCCGGAATCGGCGGCGCAAGTTCTTTTTCCAGACTGATCTTCTTACGCTCCAGCAGTGCTGATATCCGTTCATTCAGCTCGCTGTTGCCAGCGATCAGCTGGCGCAGAGTTTCAAATTCAATGGGTGCAGGCTCGCGATATCTCTCCAACCACATAATGGACAGCAACGGGCGTAACACATAAAAGTATTTTTTAATTGGCACCAGATCATCACGCAGATAACCCCGGTAGTTCGTCTTCGCCATACTGCGGTAGTGGTATATCCCTTTTTCAACGCAATAGACCGTACTCAGCAGCTCACGCGACCTGTGCGCAAAATCACCGCGATCAAGGTAAACAATGGGCGACTGCAGCCACTCGACAAAGGCCGGATTCGAACGCGAGAACAGCTTTAAGGCTTTGCGGATATCCCAGCCGTTGATGTCGATTTCATCGACAATCGGATACTCGATAACATCGCGCTTATCTTCCAGATCCACCGCCACATACCAGTCTTTAGGATGTGCATAGATAAAACGCACATCGTAATCACTGTTAGGTGACTCGAATCCCCAGGCACGGCTACCCGATTCAACCGCGTAAAGAACACGAACACCGTGCTCTTTTTCGGCATTTTCAATGCGGGTAAGGATCTCTTTTTTAACAGCGGGTTCAATCATAGCGATGTCTGGTTAACCTGGTAATCACCGTCACTACAGGGTTTATAGCCCGTGACGCTGTAAATACATAACACCTTATCACAGGGTATTTTTTAAGTTCTTAAACTCTTCGCCACTGAGTATAACGGGTGACACAACAGGTTCACCAGACTCAGTAAAAAGCGGAGAATTACGATACTTACCACCGATACGCATGGATAAAATAATCCACAAAAATCTTACAATCATACCGGGGAGTCCTTTTTGCTTCGGCTTCGGTTCTCCTATAGCAGAATCCACATTGACTATTGCGATATTCTTGCCAAAATCTTCGGCCATCTTTGCACGATTCAGCACCGAATGAATAAGGCCGATAAATGAAACCTTAGGATCTGGCAGCGTATTACCAAGGGGAGTGTTACAGCAGGCGGCATACCAGCGGATCATCCCCTGATCGCTAAGCCGCACAGCCGCGAGATGCTCCTTACCTTGTGAAAAAACCACACGGGGCTGTGCCAACTGCACAATTTCAGTCCCACCCTGTGCATCCAGAATATCACCTGCCCGGCCTAAAAATTTCGCAAAAGCCTGACAGTCGGCACAGTAACATACCACCCGACTACAGGTTCCGCCCCCCCGAACATGACCACTAAGAGCCCCGCATTGACACTGAATTTTGTGCATATTTTTACTCGTTACTGAAAAATGCTATCTGGATAGCTTTTATGATGCATGTTTAGGGCCTGTTAACACTAATTAAAGTTAAATCTTATTTCTGGTGATCATTCTGATACTCAGGCATTAAGTGCCTGTCGGTTTTACTTTAGGGTGCGTTAAAGCGGAGAAAAGTCACAGGTCATTTTCATGCATTACAGGACGATCCGGTAATATCCGCCATACTCCCCATCCTTAGTCCCATTGTGTGTGACCTGCCAGCCCAATTTCTGGGCCACTCTCTTGCTTGCCACATTATCGTCAGCAATAAAAACCTGAACGGACTCTGTGTCGATCTCAGCCGACAACCTTTCAAGCGCCAGTCTGGAGGCCCTTACCACTATGCCATTACCCCAGAACTCCGATCTGATGAAATAGCCGAAGTCCAAAACACCTTCGATCTCTTTAACACCGCAGAATCCGATGAACTCATCAGTATCAGATTGAGCAATAGCATAACGTGACGGGTTATCAAGCGCATTCTCAAACCACGAATCTGCCTCATCTTCTGTTAAAGCCCGGCGGGGCCCAAGAAACCTCATGACCCGGGAATCCTGGAGCATGGCCATAACCGCTGTTTTATCCTGACGTTGAAGATCTCTTAGTTTTACCGGAATCATCATGCTGGTTTCACCATTGATCCTATTTCTCGTTTCATAGTGAATCCACTGGCGTAGTGATCCTATTATTATCTTCTCTACAGTGCATAGCCCCGATAGAAAAAATTACAATACAAGACAGCAACGAACTTACCAATCCAAACAAGTACCAAGAATGAGCCACATCACCAATGAGAAGACGAAATATAAATATCGACACAGCCAAAATCAGACAATTGGTAAGAATACGAACCTTAATATTAAAAAGAAATACGAAGACTGTAATCGCTGCCACCAAAAGCTCTATCAAACCAAAACGGGCAAGCCCAAGAACAGAGTGAAATACTCCTCCCCCCTCAACAGTCATACTTACCAAAGAAATTGGCAAAAAAGATAATTCGACTTCCCGTACAACATCAGACATGCAGGCCAAAAATAATATATCAGAAGCTACAACTGCTACAGTATGAAAAAGAGCGAGAGATATAGCTCTAATCAGGTACAAAGAACTCATTAATTACCACACCACTAAAAATAAAATCCTGATATTCATAATACCCGTACATGCATTAACGTGATATAGAATCGTCGTCGTAGACAGTCACTGTCCCGGCAGAACCGGCTTAGGACCAAAGAAAACGCCCCTGCAAACGTTAGCCTGCAGGGGCTTTTAAATAAGTGGAGTCAGCCGATAAGCCCTGAGTTTCTGAATCGTCGTCGTGGGCAGTCACTGTCCCGGCAGAACCGGCTTAGGACCAAAGAAAAAGCCCGGATATTTCTTTCAGGGGCTTTTAAATAAAAGGAGCCAACCGATAAGCCCTGAGTTTCTGAATCGTCGTCGTGGGCAGTCACTGTCCCCGCCGAAGCCGGCGAAACGCTGGTAAAGAAAAACCCCGCTCAGTTTCCTGAGCGGGGTTTTCATAATAAAAGGAGTCAGCCGATAAGCCGGGTTCTGTCGTGGACAGTCATTCGTCTAGGCCTGCAATCACTCACAGGCTCAAGCAACCTACCCGTTCCCAGCGCGGGCCGCGCCTATAGGGAACCTATTTGGTCTTGCTTCGGGTGGAGTTTACCGTGCCACGAACTGTTACCAGTCGCGCGGTGCGCTCTTACCGCACCCTTTCACCCTTACCTGATCCCGCTTGCGCGGGCCATCGGCGGTTTGCTCTCTGTTGCACTGGTCGTAGGCTCGCGCCTCCCAGGCGTTACCTGGCACCCTGCCCTGTGAAGCCCGGACTTTCCTCCCCCCACACTGTTGCCAGTGCGGGCGACGACTGTCTGGCCGACTCCGGGCGCGGATTCTACAGGAACGAGCAGTAATAGCCAGACCGGTATTCGGGCGCCGGTTCTGCAGGAAAGGGAAATAACCAAACCAGTGGGAGCGGCACTTCTGCCGCGCTGATAATCGTGACTGAAAGTCACTCCCACTACTGAAAGTCACTTCCACTGAATCAACCATCGTATTCAGTCAATTGTCTGCGGCGGTGTGGAATACCCGCAGACGCCTGTGTTTAAGCTTTTCCCTGCATTTCCAGCGCTTTCTGGTACAGCTCTTTTTTATTCTCGCCGGTCAGGTCGGCGATAATGGCCGCTGCTTTTTTCGGTGGCAGTTCGACCAGCAGCAGGCGGAACAATTTGTTGCTGTCGACTTCGCTGGCCGGTGCCGGATCGGGGTTGCCGGCAATCATCACCACGAATTCACCCTTCTGCTGGTCGGCATCCTCCTGCAGCTGGCTGAGAATGTCTGGCAGTGTTCCGTGATAAAAAGTCTCGAAGGTTTTGGTTAATTCGCGTGCAACACAGGCTTGACGTTCTGCGCCAAAAACCTCAGCCATGACTTCCAGCGTATCGAGAATCCGGTGCTTGGATTCGTAGTAAACCAGGGTGCGTGCTTCCTGTTCCTGAGCCAGTAATTTTTCGCGTTTGGCACCACTTTTATGCGGTAAGAAACCTTCAAAAGTAAAACGGTCGGTCGGCAGGCCCGCGGCACTCAGGGCAGTAATAATGGCGCTGACGCCGGGAATCGGGCTGACATTCAGGCCGCGCGCACGCAGCGCCTGCACCAAAGGATATCCCGGATCGGAAATTAACGGGGTGCCGGCATCGGATACCAGCGCCATGCTCTGGCCCTGTTCCAGATGGCGGGCAATCTGTTCTACACGCTCGCGTTCGTTGTGTTCGTGCACCGATAACAGCGGCTTCCGCAGGCCCAGGTGCTGGAGTAATTTTGCGGTATGTCTGGTATCCTCGCAGGCAATTACATCAACGCTGGTCAGCACCTGCTTTGCACGCTCGGTGAGGTCAGCCAAATTACCAATGGGTGTCGCCACGACGTAAAACGTGCCGACCTGCATTCTGGGATCTGAAGTCATGCGGGGAAACTTACCTGATCGTTGGTTACGCGGATTATCGCTGCTGGTTGTCAGCGCGGGTCTGGGTTTAAGCGGTTGTTCTACCACACCGGGACAAACCGGGCTGGGCAACAACAGCCTTACCGAAAGCAGTAGTCAGAGTAATTCAGTATTAATGCAGCAGATTCGCGGCGAACTCGACGACGGCGAGTTTGGCAATGCTGCGCTGCAATTGCAACTGTTGCACGAGCGTGTGCTCACGCCACAGGAGCAGGTGGAATTTATGCTGCTGTCGGCGCAGATGCATCTGGGCAGCAATGAGCCGGAAATTGCCGGCGAATATCTCAGCCAGCTTGCCCAGCGTATGGATTACGCCACGCCGGAGCAGGAACTGCGTGCCAGCCTGTTAAAAGCCCGCTGGTACGAAAGCAATGGCGAATATCTGGCCGCCGCGCGCGAGCGTGATTTTTTATCCGGCGCATTAAATCCGGAGCAGCGCGAGCAGAATCATGAGCAAATCTGGCAGGATTTAATGGCCATGCCGGAAGTCGAGCTGCTGGAATGGGCAGAAAAAACCCCGGCTACCCAGTTTGGCGACTGGCTGCGACTGGCGGCGATTTCCCGTAACTCCCGCCTGACACTGGACGAACATCTGGCGGCGGTAACCACATGGCGCGAACAGAATCCGGCTCACCCGGCAGCGATACAATTACCCGGCGGCCTGGCGCTGCTGGCTGATCTGGCGGCTAACCGCCCGCACAGCGTCGCACTGATGCTGCCGTTATCCGGCCCGCTGGAGAAAACCGGTGGCGCCATCCGCGATGGTTTTATGGCCGCTTACTACGAGTCTCTGGATAAAGGCTACGCCATTCCGCAGGTACACCTGTACGACAGCCAGAAATACAGCGATATCGATATTGCTTACGCCCAGGCGCAGCTCGACGGTGCGCAGTGGGTGATCGGGCCGATCAACAAAATGCAGGTGCAGGCGCTGCAGCAACGCGAAACCCTGCCGCTGCCAACCCTGGCCCTGAACTATGGTGACCGCAGCGAAGCCGAAACCCTGCCCGCCAACCTCTATCAGTTCGGCCTGGCCGCTGAAGACGAAGCCGTACAGATTGCCGAAAAAGCCTGGACCGATGGCCTGCGCCGCGCACTGGTGCTGGTACCACAGGGCAACTGGGGCGAGCGTATTTATGCTGCCTTTGAACAGCGCTGGCTGGAGCTGGGTGGTGAAATCGGCGAACAGCGTTTTTATCCGAACCGTCAGGACTACAACCCGGAAATCAAAGCGCTGCTGAACGTCGACGACAGCCAGAAGCGGTATCAGACCATGCGCCGTCTGTTACGTCAGAGCACCGAGTTTGAGCCGCGCCGCCGTCAGGATGTCGACTGGGTGTTTATGGTCGCCCTGCCGCAGCAGGCCCGCCAGATCAAGCCGACGCTGGCATTTAACTTTGCCGGTGATCTGCCGGTATACGCCACCTCGCATGTGTATTCCGGCGAACCGAATCCAACCAAAGACCGCGACCTGAACGGCGTGCAGTTCTGTGATGTGCCCTGGTTGCTGGAAAGCAGCGAGCTGTACCGCACCGTAGAAAAAGTGATGCCGAATGGTCAGGGCGGCTATGCCCGCTTATACGCCATGGGCGTGGATGCCTTCCGCCTGCTGCCACGGTTAAAACAGCTTGAAGTATTCCCGCACAGCCAGATGTTTGGCAGCACCGGCGCGCTGGCGCTGGATCACGAGCGCCGCATTCACCGCCGTACCGAATGTACCCAGTTCCGTTCTGGCCGGCCGCAGCGTTTAGCCAGACGCTGAGTACTCACACCGCATAACTCACGAGGCAAGGATGCCATGTGGTTTACCCGCAAAGACAAAAACCCGCAGGATTCAGAACAAACGGCAGAGAATTCCTCTGCCGCTGAAACCTGTACTGCAGAAAAGCCTGCAACCCGTAAAAAAGGCGCCGAGATTGAACAGGCCGCCGAACACTTCCTTAAGCGTCAGGGGCTGAAAGCCGTTACCCGCAATTACACCATCCGCGGCGGTGAAATCGACCTGATTATGCGCCACGGCAAGGTGCTGGTCTTTGTTGAGGTGCGTTACCGCGCCAGCCAAAGCCACGGCAGCGGCGCCGAAAGCATCACTCATCACAAACAACAGCGCTTAGTCAAAACAGCTCAGCACTATCTGCAGCAACACTATGGTGCGAACCCGCCGGACTGCCGCTTTGACGTGATGTCGGGCAGTGGTCAGCCGGTGCAGTTTGAGTGGCTGCGGAATGTGTTTGGCTGACCCCGTATAGCAACAGACAGCACCCGCCTCAGAACTGATAGGCCGCCGCCAGACGCACAGTGCGCGGTTCGATTACATGGTAATGAATATCCTCCTGCTCACTGCTTTCGCCCGCCAGACGCGAGGCGTACCAGTAATCAATATCGTGATCGCGGCTGTCGAACAGATTAAGCACATCGGCACTGAACACCCAGCTGTTCAGGCTGTAGCCGCTGCGCAGATTCACCACTGTAGTCGGATCGGAGGTGACCGAGCCATCTTCCACCAGCGGCCGCTCACCAAAATAGCGCAGGCGCAGACTGCCAAACCAGCCCGCACCGCGCTGGCTGCTGATGCCCGCCTGCAGCACATTGCGCACCGCACCGGGAATCTCGTTCCCCCCGGCCGCATCGCCGCGTAATTCTGCTTTGGTCCAGGCGTATTCCAGATCCATATTCCAGCGCTCGTTCAGCTGATAATAGAGCGTCATTTCCAGCCCTTTGCGCCGTGAGGCACGGCTGGCTTCGGTATTACCGGCATCGCCGACAAACAGCAGTTCGCTGTCGAGATCCAGCTGCCACAACGCCAGCGAGGTGCTCAGACGCCCGGCCATAATACCGCGCACACCGACCTCATAACCCATCGAATCCACCAGCGGATCAACCGCCGCAACCGCACTGCCATCGGCCGGATCAACCTGAATGGTGGTGCCGCGGGCGTCGTTGGAATGCAGTCCCTGCCCCGCCGCCAGATAGCTTTCCCAGTCGCGGTTCAGGGCGACGATCAGGCTGCCTTTTAAGGCGATGTTGTCGTCGCTGGCTTTGCCGCTATTGGCATGCAGATCGACGCCGTTGATATTGCTGCCAACCCGGCTTTGCACGTCAAAACGGTAGTGGTCGTAGCGCAGGCCGAGCACGGTGCGCACGCGTTCATTCCAGTACAGGGTGTTTTCTCCATAGAAGCCGCTGCTGAGTTCGCCTACGCGGTCGCTGCGTACGGTTCCCATACGCTGGCGCTGCTTGCTGCGGTACAGACCGACTTCGCCGATATCGTCATAGCGCAGGTCAGCGCCGATACGGTTGCTCATCGCCAGTCCGGCCATCTCTGAGTGCCAGAGGTAACTGATCTGGCCGCCGTAGATCCAGCGTTTATCGACCTGCTCAAACTGATCGCCGTTGACGGTATCGTCGAGAAAATAGGTGAAGTCCGACCACAGGTTCATGTCGTAACGGATGGCATAGGCCGAAGCCTGAACACCCTCACGCTGCCAGATGGCATTCAGGCTGTAGCGGCTGGATTCTCCGCCCACGCTGTCGTTCAGCGAACCCAGCTCATCGATCAGGCCGCTGTCGACCGCGCGCTGCGGAATCTGGTCGGCGCTGTTCCATTGATTGTCGTAGCCCATAAAGGACAGGCTCAGCTTGCCGCCGGCCAGTGTACGGCGATGTTTGAGCAGCAGGCTGGTTTTATCCAGATCTTCACGGATATCGCTCCAGGGGCCATCGTAGGTATTGCGCTCCAGTGCATACAGCCAGTCGCCCTGAGCATTGCTCAGACTGTCGAGCAACAGCGCCCGGCGATACTGATCTTCGCCCAGACTCAGCTGCGCCAGACCCTGCGCAAAGACATCGGCGGTCTGCAGGGCGGCACTGCCGGCACCGCTGAAATCACCCACATCGGCGTAGTAACTGCCTTTCTGATAACTCAGCGCACCGATGCTTTCCGGGATTATAAAATTCAGGTCGGTATAACCCTGACCATGGCCGTGGGTGCGCATATTGACCGGCATACCATCAACAAAGGTGGCGAAGTCGGTACCATGATCGAGATTAAAGCCGCGCAGAAAATACTGGTTCGCCTTGCCGCTGCCACTGTGCTGGGTGACGACTAAGCCGGGCACCAGCTCCAGCACTTCGCCGGTGCGTAATAACGGCCGGCTGTTAATATCGTCGGCGGTGACATACCCCTGCGAGGCCGACATCGCCTCACCCGGCAGTTGATTTCTGGCCGTAACCTGCTGGGTATCCAAAGATGCGCCTTTTGTTGCCGGGTTATCGTTAAGCGGCGCCTGTTGCGCCACGGCCAACACAGGCAACCCCAATAACAAAAAACCGGCTGGCTGAATTTTCATCTTTATCCTCATTGTCCATTTAAGCGGCGTAAGGCGGCTCTCAACAATTGCCGCCACCGGCCCTGTTAACGAAAATATCATCATCTGCTGACGAACTTATCAGCCCAGATGAATACCGATAACGGCTCGGTGTTCGCCATCTGCGGCAGGTAAGGGATGGAAATAACGGACGCGCCAGAAAACGCGTAAAAGAAACGGCCAAACGACCCATGAACCGCAGCACCGATTTAACCCGCTGGCTGAAACTGCCGGCCGCCCGCTCACGCACCCCGGCACTGGGAAAGCGCGAGCTGGCCATTCTGGAAGTACTCTGGCAACAGGGAGCACTGTCGGTGCAGCAGGTGCATGCCAGCCTGCAGGAAGACATCTCGCTGAATACCGTGCAAAGCACGCTGGAGCGTTTACACCGCAAAGACCTGCTGCAGCGCCGCAAAGAAAGCCGGGCGTTTTTTTACAGTGCTGTGCTGCAGAAGCAGGCGCTGATCAGCAATCTGCTGCACGACATTGCCGCCGACCTCAGTGGCGGCGATATGGCGCCTATGGTGTCGGGCTTTATCGATTATTTAGCGGATGTGGCACCGGCCATGGGAAATCGTCTGCATCAGGCTCTGAATGACGAGTCAGAAAGCCGCTGCGCAAACAATGACTCCTGAATTGGCCATGATTCCTGAGCTGGCCGATATTCTTCTGGCCAGTGCGTTTAGCCTGACGGCGTCATCGGTGTTGGTGGCCCTGTTGTTTCCTCTGCTGCAGAAAACACTGCGCAACAGCCGCCCACAGCAGCAGTCCCGCCTGCTGATGCTGTACGCCCTGCTGCCCTGGGTCGTGACCTTCTGGGTGGTGTTTCTGCTGATGAATCCGGAACTGACCGGCGCCCTGCACAGCGCCCATTGCCACGGGCAGTTGTGTGGCCCCCATGTGCCGGATGTCAGTTCCTCATCGCTGACCGGAGCCGTACTGGCAGGCGTTGTCAGCGCTCTGCTGCTGTTTGCGTTATTGCTGTTCAATCATCAGTTGCGGCGCGGACGTCAGCGTCTGGCCAGTGTGGATCTGCTCAGCACAGCAGGTAACCCGTCCGGTAACAGCAGCGCAGCTCCAGACTTCCGCCTGATTCATTCGCAGTTACCTCTGGCCTGGTGTGCAGGGCTCTGGCGCCCACGGATCTATCTGTCCAGTGCGCTGCAACAACAGCTGACGCCACAGCAGTCGGCCATGGTGCTGCTGCATGAATATTGCCACCTTATCCGCCGTGACAACCTGCGCAAGTTCCTGCTGCACTGGGCCAGCCTGCTGTGGCTGCCAAAGGCACGCAAAGCCCTGCAAGAACAGTTTGCGCTGAACTGTGAATTACAGTGCGACGCCTATGTCACCAGCCAGGGTTATGCACCTGAGGAACTGGCCGCACTGCTGCAGCAACTGCAGCCGCAGACCGATATGGCGACCCAGGCCAGTGGCGTGCGTATACAGGCGCTGCTGCCGGAGAAACAGATAACCACTTGCAGCAGTGCCGATGGCTGGTTGCTGCTGGTGTTGCTGCTTTGCGCTCAGGTGGCGCTTTTCAGCCACTGGCTGCATCCGCTTCTGGATACATTATTTCTCTGAGAATCACTGTTATTTGGTTTTGTCTCATGGCTCATTTATGATGGCCCATCTGTTACTCCCGGAGCGTTATTGTGCAGGATAGGATCATCGGCCATTTTGGCGCCAGTATCGAAACCAAAACCCACGCAGCAGAAGAGCTTCCACCTTATATTGAGCGCGCGGCGCAGATTATGGTGAATGCCCTGCTCAGCGGCGGGAAAATTCTTACCTGTGGTAACGGCGGCTCTGCCGGCGATGCCCAGCACTTTTCTTCCGAACTGCTGAACCGCTTTGAGCGTGAGCGTCCGAGTCTGCCGGCCATTGCTCTGACCACCGACTCATCGACCGTGACCTCAATCGCCAACGATTACAGCTATAACGAGATTTTCTCCAAGCAGATCCGTGCTCTGGGCAATGCCGGCGACGTATTGCTGGCCATTTCCACCAGCGGTAACTCCGCCAACGTGGTGCAGGCCATTCAGGCCGCCCACGAGCGCGATATGACGGTAGTTGCCTTAACCGGTAAAGACGGTGGCCATATGGCGTCACTTCTTACCCGTGACGATGTTGAGGTGCGGGTACCAGCCAATATAACGGCGCGGATTCAGGAAGTTCACCTGCTGGTGATTCACTGCCTGTGCGACCTGATTGACTGCTCACTGTTCGGCGAAGAATAACCCTACACAGCATTCTGGCCGCGACAAACGCGGCGCATAAAAAAACGGCCCGGACATTCGCATGCCCGGGCCGTTTTTTTATTACTTACACCTGTGCCGCTATCAGGGAATCAGATGGCTGAAGTCCAGCATCAGGGTCTGCACATCATCCGAATAGCGGGTTGCCTGTAAAGCAATGCTGATGTTGTTGGGCAGCTGATAACTGGCACCGGCCTGCAGGCTCAGCTGGATTTCGCTATCCAGATCCGCGTTAAAGCCCGCTGCCACATCAACGTCAATCTGCGAGGCTCCCGCTCCCAGCATCCAGCGCCACTGCCCCTGCAGTGGCTGGCTGTATTGCGCCAGCAGGCTGTGCACTGTGTATTCGATAGCGGCGCTGTTAACCTCGGCAGAACCCGGAATATTGTACTGATAGCGAACCTGCCAGGCATCGTTCAGCTGCAGGCCGGCGGCAAAATGCCCGGCCAGCCCGCCGTCGTCGGTGACTTTATTATTGCCGTGTACTTCCGGGCTAAGCCAGCTATAGCCCACGCCCCAGGCCAGCAGCCAGTGCATATCATCCATCGCCAATTCACTGGCAGGCTGCGTGCTGTTGGCTTGCGACAGCGGCGCCCAGAGCATGCTGACCAGCAACAATGTCGGCACTGATGCCGGCACAGACACCCGCGCAGCCATTCGTCCGGCCATCGCCAGTGCTGCGGCAATCAGCAGCATTAATGGACTGAATGCACCGGTAGCGGTCGTTACATCATCGCCGGTATTGATTGATGGATCTTCTCCGTCGGTGACATTGTCGTTATCGGAGTCCGGATCCAGATGGTCAGCGATACCATCGTTGTCGTGATCCGGCATCTCACGGTCATCACGTACGCCATTAGCATTGGTGTCAGTGCCGCTGATCAGGCCGTTCACATCGTAATCAACGCCATCATCAATACCATCGGCATCAGCATCCAGACCGGTAAAGAAGCCCAGCTGTGGATTTTCATCCGCATCCGGAATGCCGTCACCGTCATCATCATCATCCAGATGGTTCGGGATACCATCACCATCAATATCGGGCAGAGAACCGAAGGCCCCGACCGCGTTATCCACAGCGTCTATCAGGCCATCACGGTCCATATCCACCGTGCTGTCGAGACGTCCATCGTTATCGGCATCCAGCAGCTTCGGCAAACCAGTGCGCGAGAAATCCGTCTGAATACCATCACTGCTCAGCTGCAGGAAGTTAAAGATGCCATCGTTGTTATCGTCGATCAGATCGTTACTGTCATCGATTTCAACACGCGCATCATCAACCAGCAGATTACCGTCAGCATCGGCCAGACGATTCTCCACGATGTCGCCAATGCTATCGTTATCGGAATCCAGATCCTGACTGTTCAGCAGGCCATCACTGTCAGCATCCGCCAGAGCATTGGCTGTACGATAACCTTCAACGGTCATCAGACTGTCTTCCGCACCATCAAGGTTGTCGTCGGTACGGCCATCATCGACATTGCCATCGTTATCGATATCGGCATCGAAGAAATCGATAATGCCGTCATTGTCGGTGTCGGTCAGCACCAGACCCAGCTCAACCCGGTCAGACAGACCATCCTGATCGCTGTCGGTGTCTTTACGGTCAACAATGCCATCACCATCACTGTCACTAATTGCATCCCCTTCGAGGCTGTTCGGCAGACCATCACCGTCATCGTCCTGGGCTTCCATAATCAGGGCAACCAGGGCTTCCAGCTCTGACAACTCATTGACATCATCAGCCTGAGAACGGGCAACTGCGCTGTTCAGAATCGGCAGGATACGGGTAAAGCCAACGTTATCCGGCCAATCCAGTCCGGCCTGACGGTACTGAACAACCGTCAGAAGTGCGGCATTAACGTCGCTTCCGGCAGCAGCTGAAATGGTATCCAGAGCGTACTGCTGAATACTGATCACAGTACCGGTTGCGGCGGATGTCCATTGCTCATCACGGCCAAGATCATCCGTGTAACTGACCTGCAGGCTGATGCTGTGACCAACATCACCCGCAACAATGGTGTAAGTTGCTGCACTTCCAACCGGGTTACCATCCGACAGCCACTGATAAACCTGAGTAGCATCATCAATACCGTCAGCATCATTCACCTGCGCTGACAGAGCCTGGCCCTCTACGGCAAGACCAGAAATACCAACAGAACCATTATTGTTGGTAAACACCATCAGCATTGCAGCCTGATTATCCTGACCACTCAGATCTTTTACTGCGCCTGCTGCAACACTAATGCTGACTACAGACCCCAAGGTTGCCGGAAGAATTTCTGCACTGTACAGAGCACCACTGCCGGTCAGCTGCTGAACACTGCCATTAGCAACGGTGATATCCGTTTCCTCTAGACCTGTAACGGTTTCGCTGAACTCAAGCGTGAGGGTAAAGCTTCCGGTCGCCAGGGCCGGTCCCTGCAGGCTGAGCGTAGGTACCGCATTCTGATAGTCGACTGACAGAGTACTTGGGGAGTTACCGTTAGTCGCAGCATCATGCGCACTGTTGGCAGCAACCGTTACCGTTACCTGACCAAGCGCTGCCGGAGTTACCTCAAGACGGTATTCAGTCTGACTGACAGCAACAAAAGCTCCGGGAGTGGCATTGGTCAGCGTGACATCTGCCGCCACAAAATCACCGACCGCTTCGCTGAATGTAAAGGTTGCGGTAAAAGGCCCATCAATCGTACTACTAGCACCGCCGATCACAACCGTTGGCGCTGTAGCATCGTAAGTAACGGCCAGCTGAGTCGCAGCTGTGTTGTTATTACCCGCAACATCCTGAGCAGCTGCGGCAGCAACATTCACCGTTACGGCACCCTCCGCAGTTGGCGTAATTAATGCGGTATACACTGAAGAGCTGATTGCATTAAATGCACCAACAGAAGCATTAGTGACGCTGATGTAGCTGTTATCGGTAATACTGCTCATCGCTTCGCTGAACGTAAAAGTCGCAGTAAATGGAGCATTGAAACTGCTTTTGGCACTACTGATAACAACCGCCGGTGCCGTTGTATCGTAAGTAATCGCCAGCTGTGTTGCTGCCGTATTGCTATTACCTGCCGTGTCCTGCACAACCCCCGCAGCAACATCCACCGTTACAGCGCCCTCCGCAGTTGGCGTAATTAATGCGGTATACACTGAAGAGCTGATTGCATTAAATGCACCAACAGAAGCATTAGTGACGCTGATGTAGCTGTTATCGGTAATACTGCTCATCGCTTCGCTGAACGTAAAAGTCGCAGTAAATGGAGCATTGAAACTGCTTTTGGCACTACTGATAACAACCGTCGGTGCCGTTGTATCGTAAGTAATCGCCAGCTGTGTTGCTGCCGTATTGCTATTACCTGCCGTGTCCTGCACAACCCCCGCAGCAACATCCACCGTTACAGCGCCCTCCGCAGTTGGCGTAATTAATGCGGTATACACTGAAGAGCTGATTGCATTAAATGCACCAACAGAAGCATTAGTGACGCTGATGTAGCTGTTATCGGTAATACTGCTCATCGCTTCGCTGAACGTAAAAGTCGCAGTAAATGGAGCATTGAAACTGCTTTTGGCACTACTGATAACAACCGTCGGTGCCGTTGTATCGTAAGTAATCGCCAGCTGTGTTGCTGCCGTATTGCTATTACCTGCCGTGTCCTGCACAACCCCCGCAGCAACATCCACCGTTACAGCGCCCTCCGCAGTTGGCGTAATTAATGCGGTATACACTGAAGAGCTGATTGCATTAAATGCACCAACAGAAGCATTAGTGACGCTGATGTAGCTGTTATCGGTAATACCCATCATCGCTTCGCTGAAGGTAAAGGTGGCGGTAAATGATGAATTAATCGAACCACTGGCACCAGTAATAACAACCGCTGGTGCCGTAGCATCGTAGGTAACAGTCAACTGAGCAGCAGCCATGTTGTTGTTACCCGCCGTATCCTGCACAACCCCTGCAGTAACATCCACAGTTACAACGCCATCTGCGGTTGGCGTAATTAATGCGGTATACACTGAAGAGCTGATTGCATTAAACGCACTCACAGAAGCATTACTGACGCTGATATAATTATTATTGGTAATACCGCTCATCGCTTCACTGAAGGTAAAGGTCGCGGTAAACGGAGCATTAATACTGCCGCTGGCACCACTGATAGCCACCGTCGGTGCCGTCGCATCGTAAGTAACCGCCAGCTGAGTTGCCGCCGTGTTGTTATTACCAACGCCATCCTGGGCAACAGAGCCTGCAACATCCACCGTTACCGAACCATCTGCAGTTGGCGTAATTAACGCGGTATAAACCGATGCACTGGTCGCACTGAATGCACTGACGGAGGCATTACCGGCAACAATATCGCCAACGGTAAAACCGGTAACATTTTCACTGAAGGTAAAGGTCGCGGTAAACGCTGCGTTAATACTGCCGCTGGCACCGCTGATAACAACAGAAGGCTGGGTGCCATCGTAGGTAACGGTTAACTGCACTGCTGCCGTGTTGTTATTACCCGCAGCGTCCTGAGCAACAGAGCCTGCAACATCCACTGTTACTGCGCCATCCGCAGTTGGCGTAATTAACGCGGTATAAACCGATGCACTGGTCGCACTGAACGCACTGACGGAGGCATTACCGGCAACAATATCGCCAACGGTAAAACCGGTGACATTTTCACTGAAGGTAAAGGTCGCAGTAAACGCTGCATTAATATTGCCGCTGGCACCACTGATAGCCACCGTCGGTGCCGTCGCATCGTAAGTAACCGCCAGCTGAGTTGCCGCCGTGTTGTTATTACCAACACCATCCTGGGCAACAGAGCCAGCAACATCCACCGTTACCGAACCATCTGCGGTTGGCGTAATTAACGCGGTATAGACCGATGCACTGGTCGCACTGAACGCACTGACTGAGGCATTACCGGCAACAATATCGCCAACGGTAAAGCCGATAACATTTTCACTGAAGGTAAAGGTTGCGGTAAACGCTGCGTTAATACTGCCGCTGGCACCACTGATAACAACAGAAGGCTGGGTGCCATCGTAGGTAACGGCTAACTGCACTGCTGCCGTGTTGTTATTACCCGCAGCGTCCTGAGCAGTAGCGCCAGCAACATCCACCGTTACTGCGCCATCTGCAGTCGGCGTAATTAACGCGGTATAGACCGATGCACTGGTTGCACTGAACGCACTGACGGAGGCATTACCGGCAACAATATCGCCAACGGTAAAGCCGGTAACATTTTCGCTGAAGGTAAAGGTCGCAGTAAACGCTGCATTAATATTGCCGCTGGCACCACTGATAGCCACCGTCGGTGCCGTCGCATCGTAAGTAACCGCCAGCTGAGTTGCCGCCGTGTTGTTATTACCAACACCATCCTGGGCAACAGAGCCAGCAACATCCACCGTTACCGAACCATCTGCGGTTGGCGTAATTAACGCGGTATAAACCGATGCACTGGTCGCACTGAATGCACTGACGGAGGCATTACCGGCAACAATATCGCCAACGGTAAAACCGGTAACATTTTCACTGAAGGTAAAGGTCGCGGTAAACGGAGCATTAATACTGCCGCTGGCACCGCTGATAGCCACTGTCGGGGCTGTGCCGTCATAAGTAACTGCCAGCTGAGTCGCAGCCGTGTTGTTATTGCCAACACCATCCTGGGCAACAGAGCCTGCAACATCCACCGTGACTGCACCATCTGTGGTTGGCGTAATTAACGCGGTATAAACCGATGCACTGGTCGCGCTGAAGGCACTGACGGAGGCATTACCGGCAACAATGTCGCCAACGGTAAAGCCGGTGACATCTTCACTAAAGGTGAAAGTTGCGGTAAAAGCCGCATTGATAGTGCCACTGGCCCCGGATATAGCAACGGAAGGAATTGTCTGATCATTATCAACAATGGTTATCGTCTGTTGCTGCGTGCCGGATTCAGTGCCATTACTGACCGTCGAAATATCGACAATAATTGTTTCGTTGACCTCTTCTGTTGCATCTTCGCTGATACTCAGCGCTGAGGTTTTCGTCGTATTTCCTGTGGTAATCACAAGACTGCTGATCTGGGTATAGTCAACACCACTGGTTGCTGTTCCTGAGTAACTCAGATTAACCGTAATATCCTGATTAAAAGCATGACTGGCGGTTGCAGTTAAATTAATACTGCCGGCAGATTCTGCGGGACTCGTACTGCTGGCTGATAAGGTGATGGATGGGTAGGCTGTTACTGTCAGCGTTGCGGTATAAGCAGACGCACTGTATTCCGTGCCATCATTAACATCAAAAGTGAAACTGGAAGATGAACCTGTAGTGTTCAGATATTTAAGATAACCGGCATCAATACTGGCTTTACTGACCGGCGATCCATTACTCATAGCGGATTCACCGCCATTAATCGTATTACTGCCATCACTGTCAAGCCAGAGACTTCCCTGTGCAGGAACAGTGACAATACGAATATGATTTAAAGGATCACCATCAGTGTCGGAATATGAAAAATCCGACGTTGAAAAAGCATAAGCTGTTCCCTGATAAACAGGGCTTGCAGTAAAGCTTGCAGCTGTTGGAGCGTTATTGGTAGAAAATAACGAGCCGGTAAAAGTATCCGGAAGATTGCTGGGATAACTTGGGTTATCTGTAAATGACCAGTTCGAAGTATTATAAATCTGGGATAAACAATCTGACAGTGTTGAGTTACAAGATGCGGGACCGATGTAATAGCCTTGTAAAATATTCAGTTGCGCAGTTTGCCCGTTAACAAGCGAAGTCCCTGAAATAGTTGCTGCATCTCCATTACCAAGACTACTTTCGTCACCATAAAAAGCCAGAAAAACACCAGGTGCTGCCCGGGTTCCGGTATAGATATAAAGCTGATCACCATCGATCATATTAAAACCGGTATCACTTTCCGCAGCACTACCAATATTAACGGTAATACCAGAAGTGCTTGGATCATCGGAAGCATTGGTAATTTTAATTACCGTCCCTCTGGCAAGAGTACTGCCGGTATTATTTGTCCAGGTTAAATTGCCTTCGCCGGTTGGCGTTGAAAAGGCGGTACCATCCCATTCTTCATCTGTAATGGTCAGTGTTGTTCCGTTCGGGCAGTCATCAACCAATAGAAAAGTTAAACCATCGTTATAAATAACTGAAGGACTGACGTCATAACCGTTGTATGCCAGAATTGCTACATCGCCCGGAGAGTCCAGCGAGCTGTTCTGGGTTGCGGCTGAAGCAACTAACGGCAAAAAACATAGTAAAAATAAAAATTGCTTCATACCAATCTCCATTCGTTATTCAGATTTCCTTAGGTGCAGAAATACCGGACCGGTAAACCGGTCCGGTATTCATCAACCACGCGAAGGAAATACCCCTTGTGTACAGATAATGTAGCTGATTGCCAGTGATGGTTGCATATTATTGAACGACTGGCTGCCGCCCATTAAACCGGTTTCTACCTGCAGACCCGCAACAGGCATCGGACTACCTGAGTACATAGCGTTGGCTGTCGGTGCACTGGCATAAACATCACCGCCACTATTGGTAAGAACACCAGCCCCCGGACTGGCTTCATCTGCTTCACCTGTCTCAGTATTAACAGGCACCGCAACATGACCGGCACTTTGCACAATCACCGCATGGTTGTGAGAAGGCAGATTCAGACTGGTAAGGGTTACCGTTTCGGTACCAAACTTCTGTCCAGCAGAACGCGGCGTCAAACCCGGACCAGCACCAGTACCCAGCGCACAACGACCACGTAAGTCAGGCAAAGCAAAAGTCGTCCGGCCATCGCCACCGTACATAGTGCCGATAATAGAGAACAGTGCGGTATTGCTTGAAATAGCAATCAACTGGCCACCACAAAATGACCAGGCTCGCGGAGCCCAGTTAGCGCCGAACTGGGTAACGGTTGCAATTGTTCCTTCCATTTTTATTCTCCTTGATTAGCTTCGGGATGGGTAAATACCAAACATGCAAATGATGGCGGGCAGTGCCAGAGAAGGTTGCATATTATTGAACTCTTTCCCTGCTCCGGTATTGGTCGCCACGGCTTCAAGACCATTAACCGCCAGCGGGCTGCCGGAATAAACAGCGTTGATACTCGCGGAGCTGGCATAAACATCTCCACCGCTGTTTGCCAGAACACCACTGCCCGGACTCGCTTCATCTGCATCTCCTACCGCTGTGTTAACCGGAATTTCGATATGCCCAGCGTGATCAACACGCACCGAATGATTGTGTGCTGGCATATGGGCAATGGTGAGAGTTACATCCTCACTCCCGACCCACTCTCCGATTCTGCGATCACTTAAACCCGGACCATGCCCGGTACCTATGGACGTCCGGCCCGACAGGTTTGGCAAAGCAAAACTTGTGCGCCCATCACCACCAAAATTCGTACCGAGCAATGAAAACAGAGCATCATACTGACTGATCGCCAGTAATTGTCCATGGCAATATGCCCAGTTCCTGGGGGCAAAATTACCGGCAAAGTTCGTTATATTGGCTATTGTTCCTTCCATCCTGCTTCTCCCGTTTTGTTATTGGATAACTGTCAAAGCTTTGTCCGGCCTGAAGTTGATAACGCTCAGCGAAGCGCAGTCCACTGAATATCCCTGCCGATAAATAAATAACATCAAGGCGTAATACACCATCGTGACAGGCAACCAATAAACCTTCCGGTTCACCGATGTGCACAATGGTTCCTGCTTCTAACCCATAGGATGGATACCTGACCGGAGTTGCCTCCAGCAAGTACAACACCTCCTGATTAAAACTGAAAGCTGCCCCACCCAGGTTTGGATTACAGGCGCGGGCAAGATTAAAAATCTCCAGACACCCTGATTGCTGCCAGTTGATACCCGCCGAATTAATGTCAGGGCGTGTGGCAGGCTTATCCGTATTTTGCACAACACGCTGCGGCTGCGGTTTAAGATCTATACCGCCTGATGACCACCATTGCGCTATAAATAATGGCATCTGCTGCGACAGATAAAGATTAAGCCCCTGATGGGTATCGTATGGGTGTATAGCAAATTCCTGCTGAAAAAGAATGTCACCACTATCAGCCTGCTCTGCAATCTGATGCAAAGTCAGACAACTGCTTTCAGCACCTGTTGAAATTTGCCAGAACAAAGGATCTGCACCACGCCACTGTGGCAGATCACTGGCATGAATATTAAGGAGTTTACCCTGCAGAGCCTGCACCATCGCCGGTGGAAATAAGAAGGATAAATAGCAGGAAACGATGGCATCGGCCTGCAGCGTTTTCTGATGATCAATCAGAACCTGAGGCTGTTCCGGATCCATAACCAGCAGATTAATTCCCAGCATGGAGCATTGTGCTGCTAACTGCCGGCTGTCTTCCCCCGTTACATCGTAAAGCCATACAGCCGCCAGTTGCTGACGGGCATAGAGATCCTGAATTAATGGCAGGGCAAGACTGGTCTGAGTGGCAATAATCAGCTTCATACCGGCTCCACATACACCGGCAGAAAACCGGGTAACCCCTGCTTACGGTAATAAAAAAGAATACTGTCGCCAGGTTTTATCAGCAGGTCACCGGGCTGAGGATTGCGCGGTTCAAAACCAATACAGACACTTAAATCCGGCAGCGGATGAGTGATACCGGATGCATACTCAGGCAGTGATAAATCCTGATGAACCTGAATCTCAGTGGTCAGCAACAGAATATGTTCAACAGAGGTATCCAGATCTTCAGGGATCTTAACCTGAAGGCAGCGGATCAGCTCACTGCCATCATCCAGACGGAGCAGATCCAGCTGTCGCAGAGTGTCACGACTCAGCTCCAGCACAGGGCCGATATCAATCCGGCGTGTATTTTTTTCGCCCTCTGCTCTTGGCTCTGTCGGAAATTCATCTTCGGCCTGAGTAAGAACAGCACGGACACTGACTTTTTCCGGTAACAACAATGCGTCTTCGGCCAGCAGAGGGGCAAAATGCTGACATATATTCAGATGCCCTTCCCGGCTCAGACCATGCTGCATGGCCTCCACCAGCAAAATATCCACACTGCCATGTTCGGCGCGGTAGTCACAGGCATCCTGACATAATACCTGCACAACAGAATCAAGCTGAGTGACTTCCACCAAAGCCTGCAAACTCTGAGCAGCAGCCGGATGAATATCAATCAGGGTAACTTCCAGCTTCTCCGGTAACTGTTGTTGTTCACGCAGAAAATGCAGTACCGGCAGAAGAAGTGGTGCAAAGGGGCCACAGGCAGGATAAACAAGATGACATTCGCGCTCTGCATACTGCGGCAGAATGTTACTGAGCGCCTGCCAGAATGCTCCCACACGCTGGCTGTCCAGTACCGTACGGATGGCATAATCCGGCGACATCACTAAGCCATTTTTATTAATAAATTGACGCTGACGTAAAGGAGCGGGAATATCCAGCGAGCAATAAAACCCCGTAAGTTCCTGAAAACATTGCTGAAATACCGGCAGAGCCGGAGAATCATTAATTACCTGACAGACACTTTCAGAAAATACATTTGTTATACGTTCAGGCCATTCTCCTGCAGAAATTTTCGCTGGCGTTTTTAATGACGTGCGTAATTGCTGGTTAAGAGAAGCTAATAGCGAAGGGTGATATGAATACTGTTGCTCAGATGAATTGTCTTCCGGCATAAAAGTTATCTGAGTATTGGGGTTCGGCACTGCTGTATCCATAACCTGATTCTCGTTCGACATCCTTGATATAAAGCGCAGCATGATCTATCGCCCCACAAAAATCAACGGCACCAGGAATATCAGACGATATTAATATAAGTAATATTTTCTTGGATTGAAGCAACCTATTAAAAACTATACTTTTGGATATACACGATAAAATTTATTTGTGTTAACGCCCCACGTTCAAAAATGGGGCGTTTAGTAAATCATCCTTTAATATTTACCTGTAATAAAAAACATTTGTGAATTTAACTCCGGCTATATCTGTCATTACTCATCCTTTAGACGGTTGATACCCAATGCTTTTAATGTGTATTTTTCATAAATCGGCTCACTCGAACCGGTTTTCATCTTGCGGATAAAGTATTTTTCGAAAGCAATTTTCGCCAGATGCACCCACTTACCTTTTTTGAACCAGGTGACATTGCGTGGCGGAATCTGCGGGATGGCAACAAAGGCCGCGCCAGTGTCTCCCATATCCGCCAGACAGATTGCATTCCAGGTCCCGCGGGCATTAGCTTCACCTTTGCCATCCAGGTCAGCCGCCAGATTATGCGCAATCGCCGTCATCATGGATTCGATCATATAGCCGGTTTTCGGTGTACCGGTCGGAACCGGCGTTTCCTCTACAGGAGGAATGGCAACACACACACCCGCCGAGAAAATATTTTTAAAGGTCGGGTTACGCTGGAACTCATCGATAATGACAAAGCCTTTCGGATTCACCAGCCCCTCCACCGCAGCCACCGGGTCAACCCCGGCAAAGGACGGCAACATCATGGAGTGCTTAAACGGCAGCTCATGCTGTTTTTTCAGTGAACCATCGTCGTTCATCTCATCGACATACATCATGCCGTCGGCCACGCGGGTGACTTTGGCGTTGGTAATCCATTTGATATGACGGTTACGCAACTCGCTTTCCAGCATCGATTTGGAATCCCCCACACCGCCTAACCCCAGATGACCAATGTAAGGCTCACTGGTCACATAGGTCATAGGAATACGGTCACGGACTTTTTTGTTGCGCAGTTCTTTATCAAGAATAAAGGCGTACTCATAAGCCGGCCCAAAACAGGAAGCGCCCGGCATGGCACCGACAATCGCCGGGCCCGGTTCGGCAATCATGGCTTTAACATTGTCATAACAGGTTTCAGCATGATCCAGCGAACACACCGACTGGGTAAAACCGCCATGTGGGCCAGCGCCCTCAACCGCGGCAAAATTCAGTTTCGGGCCAGTGCAGATCACCAGATAGTCATAGGCTTCAACATCGCCATTGGCTAACGTCAGCTGGTTGGTTTTGGGATCGATGGTAACCACCGCCGAAGCGATGAATTCAATGCCTTTTTTCTCCAGATGAGGGCGGATAGGAAAACTGATTTCCGGGCGTTCGCGCCAGCCAACCGCAATCCAGGGGTTCGAAGGAACAAACTGAAAGTCTTCACGTTCGTTGATAACCGTAACCCGGTGTTCTTTATTCAGGATTTCGCGGATTTCATACGCGCCTGCCATACCACCGGTACCGGCGCCCAATATGATAACTCTGGCCATAGTCTGCCTCACGCTTGTTATTGTCGAAGTGACAGATAAGGAGCAAAACAGAGGCCAAATATTACTACATAAGCATAAAGTAGAATTAATAGTGCAAAGCGATTGAATTCACAGAGAATTTCAACCGCTGCTGCAGGTAGCGACCAGCGCAGAAAGCAACACAAAAAACACAGGGTGACAGATTTGTCGGAAGGAAGCGTCAGTTCTGGCAGTCGGAACAGGAAGGATTGCGGCTGATACCCCAGCGCCGCCACTCGCCCTGTAGAGCATCGAAGGTCAGCAAACGGCCACTCAGGCTTTCGCCGATGCCCGCCAACACTTTCAGTGCTTCCAGTGCCTGCATGGCGCCAATAACCCCCACCAGCGGTGACAACACGCCGCTTTCGGCACAACTGAGCTGCTGATTATCCAGACTGGGGTACAAACAGCGATAGCAGGGAGCATCAGCCTGACGTGGATCAAACACAGTAATCTGGCCATTCAGCCCAACCGCCGCGCCCGAAACCCAGGGTACAGAGTGCGCAATACAGGCGCGATTCAACGCATAGCGCACGTTACTGTTATCACTGCAGTCGATGACCAGATCCACTTTCACCCGGTCTTCCTGCGCGTCACCCGCGGCGGACAGTTGCGTCATCAGCCAGTCGGCATCAGCGCGCAGAGCGTGAGTGATCACCTGTACTTCCGGATTTAACCGCTGCACTTCGGCGGCGGCGGACTCTGCTTTCAGCAGGCCAACATCAGCACTGCCATGGGCGGTCTGGCGCTGCAGATTCGACAGTTCTACACGGTCATCATCGACCAGACTGAGGCGGCCAACACCGCTGGCCGCCAGATACTGCAGCACCGGGCAGCCAAGACCGCCGAGGCCGATAATCATCACATGGGCGTCGAGCAGCGCCTGCTGCCCGTCAATATCCAGCTGCGGTAACAGAATATGGCGCGAGTAACGCAGTAATTGCTGATCGTTCATCATTTATCCCATCACCTGCTGCGGCCAGCGGCCACCACTGATGCGCGGCTGGCCAGCAAGGTCACGACGATTACTCACCTCAGTAAAGCCACGGGCGCGCAATAACTCACACACCGCATCCGCCTGCTGATAACCATGCTCCAGCAATAACCAACCATTGGCGCGCAGAAAGTCCGGCGCCCGGTCAATAATCAGCGCCAGATCACTCAGGCCATGGTTATCGGCCACCAGTGCTGAGCGTGGTTCAAAGCGCACATCGCCCTGCGCCATATGCTCATCGTCTTCATCTATATAAGGAGGATTGCTGACGATCAGATCGAAATCGCCACTGACGGCGCTGTACCAGTCGGACTGAGCAAAAGCCACCCGTTCCAGCTGGTTACGGACGGCATTGCTCTGCGCCAGCGCCACGGCATCAGCATTAAAATCAACGCCGGATACCAGCCAGGAAGGTTGCTCCGACGCCAGCGCCAAAGCAATCGCGCCAGTGCCTGTGCCTAAATCGAGCACCCGGCTGTTGGCTGGCAAAGGTAATTCCAGTGCCCATTCCACCAGGGTTTCGGTGTCAGCGCGGGGAATTAAGGTTGAAGGGTTCACATTCAGATTAAGCGACCAGAAATCGCGCTCACCCAGCAGATAGGCCACCGGCTCTCCGGCCAGACGCCGCGCCAGTAAGGCATCCGCTGCCTGCTGCTGTTCTGCGCTTAATGGCCGATCAGACCAGGTGTAAAGCCAGGTACGGCTCTGCTGCAGCACGTGGGCCAGCAGCAATTCGGCATCCAGCCGGGCGCTGTCGGAACCGGCTTCCAGCTGCGTTCGTGCCTCGGCTAACCAGGCTTCAATGCTCAGCACGGATGCCGGATCAGAGATCATCAGCCGCCTGCCATCTCAGCCAGCAGATTGGCCTGATGCTCGCGGATTAACGGCTCAATCACCGGCGTCAGATCGCCCTGCACAATTTCGTCGAGCTTATACAGCGTCAGGTTGATGCGATGATCGGTAACCCGGCCCTGCGGATAGTTATAGGTGCGGATACGCTCTGAGCGGTCACCGGAGCCGACCAGACTTTTGCGCGTCGCCGCCTGCTCTGCCTGGGCGGCCTGACGCTGGGCGTCGCGCAACCGGGTCGCCAGCACCGCCAGCGCCTTGGCGCGGTTTTTATGCTGCGAACGCTCATCCTGACATTCCACCACCAGCCCGGTTGGCAGGTGCGTAACGCGGATGGCCGAGTCGGTTTTGTTAATGTGCTGACCACCGGCACCGGAGGCGCGGAAGGTGTCGATGCGCAGATCGTTCTTGTTGATGTCGATTTCTTCTTCGCTCTCAACTTCCGGCATCACCGCTACGGTACAGGCCGAGGTATGAATACGGCCCTGACTTTCAGTCTCGGGTACCCGCTGCACACGGTGCGCGCCGGATTCAAACTTCAGCTGTGAATACACATCGGTGCCGGAGATGCGGGTAATCACCTCTTTAAAGCCACCGTGCTCACCTTCGCTGGCACTCATCAGTTCGGTGCGCCAGCCACGGGTTTCGGCATAACGGGTGTACATACGGTACAGATCGCCGGCAAAGATCGCGGCTTCGTCACCGCCGGTACCGGCACGGATTTCGACAATCACGTTGCGGCCATCGTCCGGATCTTTCGGCAACAGCAGAATTTCCAGCTCATGCGCCAGCTGCTGCAGACGCTCGCCGGCGGCCTGCTCTTCTTCCTCACCCATGGCGCGCATATCCGGATCAGGATCGGCGGCCAGGGCTTTGGCTTCTGCCAGATCGGCGCCGGCCTGCTCGTAATCGCTGTAGGTCTGGGCGATCACTTCGAGATCGGCGTATTCCTTCGACAGCTTGCGGAAACGATCCTGATCGTTGGCCGCATCCGGCTCAGACAGCAGATGTCCGACCTCTTCATAACGGTCGCGCAGGTGTTCGAGTTTATTCAGAATCGAGCTTTTCATGGTTTATTCGGTATCAGCAGAGGAGGATGGCGCCGCAGGGCTGTTCAGGCTGAACAGTTCGCGGGTCCAGTCGAGCACTTCCAGACGGCCTTCAGCACCGGCTTTGCGCAGCGCAGTGGTCGGTGCATGCAGCACCTTATTGCTGAAGGTATGGGCAAACTGGCGCAACACTTTTTCTGCGTCGGCACCGTTTTCAAGTTGTTTCAGCGCTTTGCTGAGCTGTTCTTCACGCAGCTCATCAATACTGCTGCGCAGATCGGTCAGGGTCTGCACCGCATCCAGCGCTTTCAGCTCGCGCATAAAATGGTCGACGCCGGAGAGAATCAGCTCTTCGGCCTGACGCGCGGCGTCTTCACGGGAGCGCACGTTTTCTTCGATGATGCTGCGCAGATCGTCTACCGAATACAGATAGACATCCGACAGCTCACCAACTTCTTCTTCGATATCGCGCGGTACAGCGATATCGACCATAAACATCGGCTTGTGGCGGCGTTTTTTCAGCGCTTTCTCGACCATGCCCTTGCCCAGAATCGGCAACGGACTGGCGGTGGATGAGATCACGATATCAGCACGTGCCAGTACATTGGGAATGTCTTCCAGCAGCACCGCTTCGGCATGAAATTCCTGCGCCAGGTTCTGCGCCCGTGCCAGGGTGCGGTTGGCGACAATAATATCGCGCACGCCGGCCTGATACAGATGACGGGCCACCAGTTCGATGGTTTCGCCGGCACCAATCAGCAGCGCACGGCTGTTGGCCATATCGGCAAAGATATGCTGTGCCATACGCACCGCAGCAAAGGCGACCGACACCGGGTTTTCACCGATGGCGGTATCGGTGCGCACGCGTTTGGCAATGGAAAAGGTCTGGCGGAACAGACGCCCTAACTCGGAACCGACGGTGCCGGCTTCCTGCGCCACGGCAAAGGCCGATTTCATCTGGCCGAGAATCTGCGGCTCACCCAGCACCAGCGAATCCAGACCGCTGGCAACACGCATGGTGTGCTGCACCGCCTGCTCGCTGGTCAGGCAATAGAGGGCCGAATCGAGATCGCGGCGGTCAATATGATGATGACGGACCAGCCAGTCGACGATCACCTCTTCGCGCAATTCATCAGCCGAGCAGTAAATTTCGGTACGGTTACAGGTCGACAGGATCACTACTTCAGACACAGGGTCCAGAGCCTGCACTTCGCCCAACACCGCCGGCATAGACGCCGGATCGAAGGCAACACGCTCACGCACAGCAACCGGTGCTGTTTTATGGTTAATCCCCAGTGCCCAAATACCCATGTCGACTGACGCTGCTCCCGCTTTCAAACTGCTCCGCTGACGATCATCAGCGGCGGAGTGCCTGACCTGCCCAAAAAACGCCAAGCGTACTGCAACTAAGCAGTCGCTTTGCACGTCACAGCAGGTGGCGGCTATGCAAAAGCGGGGATTATAAACATCTGGCCGCGGCTTTGCCGCTGAAATCTTTGACTTAAATCGCTATCTGACCCTAAATAGCATGCGCTATCTCATACTGGCATCCGAATCATCAGGTCTTCTCTTTATATGTTTTTTTACATCCGTGAGTCCCGCCGTACCTCTTCTGAGCGCCCGCCGCTGCCTGTTTTCCTACGTACAGGTCTTTGGCTGGCGCCGCTGTTTTCGGCGCTGATCGTCCTTCCGGGCTGCGCCAGTTTCGGCACCTCACCGGCAGCGGATCAGCAACAAAGCGTTCCGGCTGATAACACCCAGCCACAAAGTATTCACTATAAAACCACCCCGCCTACCGGTACCTCAGCCGAACCGGTCTACCGCCCGATTCCTGCAGCCACACTGTATTCCCTGCTGGTTGCAGAAATGGCCGGCCAGCGCCAGCGCTTTGATATTTCGCTCTACAACTATATGGATCAGGCCCGTACCACCCGTGATCCGGCCATTGCCGAACGTGCTGCCCGTATCGCCCAGTATGTTGGCAGCGACACCCACGCCATTGAAGCCGTTGCCATCTGGCTAGAAGAAGAGCCCGAAAACCCCGCTGCTCACCAGGCGGCAGCCCAGCTATTGATGGAACAGGGCCAGTTCAGCCAGGCACTGGAACATCTGGAGATATTGCAGGATCTTGCCGGCATCAGTCAGTTTGACTATCTGGCTGCGAATGCCGGACAGCTACCGGAGGAACAGCAACAGGCTCTGCTGGCGAAGTTTCAGCTTCTTTCCAACAAATACCCGGAGAATGCTTCCGTCTGGTACGCACGCGGCATAATGGAGCAACACCTGCGCCTCTATCCGGAAGCATTGCTGCATATAGATGAAGCGCTGAAACGTAATCCGGCATATCTGAGTGCCGCCCTGCAGAAAGCACGCATACTGGTGCTGCTGCAACGCTCTGACGACGCTATCGACTGGCTTGAAGATATTCACGAAGACTACCCGGAGCATAAAGGTATCCAGGTTCTGCATGCCCGCATCCTGCTCGAGCAGCGCAAAATGGACAGTGCCCGCGATGCCTTTGCCAAGCTGCACAAAAATTTCCCCGAAGATTCTGCCATTCTGCTGTCACTGGCCCTGCTGGAAGAAGAACTGGGCCAGCGGGAACAGGCGCGGGAGCATCTGTATCAACTGCTGGCCAACCAGTCGCATACAGACGAAGCCCACTTTTATCTGGGTAAAATTGCTCAGGAAGAAGAAGACTACGACACCGCCATTGAGCAGTACGCTCAGGTCAGCAGCGGCCGTGAATTTCTCGCGGCTCACCTGAAAGCTTCTTATCTGCTGAATGATACCCAGGGGATTGATGCCGCCCGCAGTTATCTGAATGACCTGCGCGGAGATTTTCCACAACACTCAAGCGAACTGGTACGGATCGAGGTCGACCTGTTATCCGCTGCCGGTCAGCCGGAAGACGCCATGGTACTCATCAGCCAGGCACTGAGCGTTGCACCGGAAGACATCAATCTTCTTTATACCCGCGCTATGCTGGCTGAACGTCTGGGGGATCTGAATAAACTGGAGCAGGATCTGCGCACGGTTATCCGCCTCAGACCAGACCATGCCGAAGCCCTGAATGCACTGGGCTACACCCTCGCCGACCGTACCGACCGCTGGGCTGAAGCTTTGCCGTTAATTGAGCGCGCACTGGAACTGACACCGGAAAATCCGGCGGTTATCGACAGCTTGGGCTGGATCTACTTCCGCATGGGCAATATCGAACGCGCCCGTCCACTGCTGAAAAAAGCTTTCGACATGATGAAAGACCATGAAATTGCCGCCCACTACGGTGAACTGTTATGGCTCAGCGGTGATCAGAACGAAGCGCGCGACATATGGCTGCAGGGGCTGGAACAAACCCCTGACAGCGAGATTATTCTGCGTACCCTGCAACGCCTGGATATTGATCCGGAAAGCCTGAGCCAGAATTGATCAGACCTGCCATGACCATCAGAACCACGCTTACAACACTGCTCCTGCTGACGCTGCTCAGCGGCTGCAGCAGCCTGCTGCCGAAGCCAGAGGGCGGCAAACAGAACCTGCAAAGCAGCCTCAATCACCTGCAACAGTGGCAGGTGCGCGGTAAATTATCGGTGACCTCACCTGATGACAGTGTCACCGGCTACCTGACCTGGGAACAGGATAAACAAAGCTATGACCTGTTTATTTCCGGCCCCTTCGGTTCCGGCGCTTCCCGTCTGCAGGGTAATGCCCGCCAGGCTGAGCTGACCTTACCCGGTTGGGACAAACCACAGCGCGCGCGCACGCCCGAGCAACTGATGCTTGCTCATATGGGCTGGAATTTTCCGGTGACCGACATCCGCTACTGGGTAAAAGGCCAGGCCAGCCCCAATGCGGCGGCAACCGGCAAGTACGATGAGCATGGCCTGCTCACGCATCTGCAACAGCATGGCTGGGATATCCGTTTCTCCCGCTACCAGCAGCATGGCGATTACTGGCTGCCCGGCCTGATTAAAATATCCGGCCACGATTTCCGTTTTGTATTTTCGATCAAAGAGTGGACTGTTAATGGCTGAACTGCCTGAAAACACTGGCTGGCTGAGCGTACCAGCGCCGGCCAAACTGAACCTGATGCTGCACATCACCGGACGCCGGGATGACGGCTACCATAACCTGCAGACCCTGTTTCAGTTCGTTGACTATGGTGATGAGCTGCACTTTAAATTACGCAACGATGGCGACCTGACACTGAGCCCGGCCATTGAAGGTGTCGACTTCGAAGACAATCTGATCATCCGCGCCGCCCGCCTGCTGCAAAAAAAATCTGAAAAAACATCCGGAAAAACACTGGGTGCCGATATCCGGCTGGATAAAAAATTGCCCATGGGTGGCGGTCTTGGCGGTGGAAGTTCTGATGCAGCCACAACCCTGCTGGCACTGAATCAGCTATGGAATCTGCAACTGTCTTTCGACGAACTGGCGTCACTCGGACTCACGCTCGGAGCCGACGTTCCAGTGTTTGTGCGGGGTGAAGCGGCCTTTGCCGAAGGCGTGGGAGAGATACTGACCCCGGTACCGGAGCTGGACGAACCCTGGTATCTGGTGGTGTGCCCGCAAGTCCATGTTAATACAGGAAAAATTTTTTCACATAAGGGTTTGACAAGGGATACGGACCCCATTAATATTCGCACCGCGCTGAGGCAAGGGGGCAGAAATGACTGCCAGGCAATAGTCTCAATGTTGTATCCAGAAGTTGGTAACACATTGAATTTGCTAAATAAATTTTCCTTTGCTAAGATGACGGGCACTGGAGCTTGTATATTCTCAAGCTTCGGCTCTGAAACAGAAGCCATCAGTGTTTCTGCGCAGTTACCGGCCGAATATAAGGTCTTTGTGGCTAAGGGTGTTAACCAATCACCTGCACATAAGGTATTATTCGGACCGTCTTAAAAGTTGCTGGGGTGTCGCCAAGTGGTAAGGCAACGGGTTTTGATCCCGTCATTCGTAGGTTCGAGTCCTACCACCTCAGCCAATTCTCTTTCCTTCCATCATTGAACAATTACATCAAAGGGGACAACTGTGTCTAAGTTGATGGTTTTTACCGGTAACGCTAACCCGGAGCTCGCTAAGCTCGTTGTTGAGCGTCTCGATATTCCCCTTGGCGAAGCCACTGTTGGCAAGTTCAGTGATGGTGAAATAACCATCGAAATCAATGAGAACGTGCGTGGTAAGGATGTGTTTATCATCCAGCCTACCTGTGCACCGACTAACGATAACCTGATGGAAATCCTGCTGATGGCCGATGGCCTGCGCCGCGCATCAGCCAGCCGTATCACTGCGGTTGTTCCCTACTTCGGTTATGCCCGTCAGGATCGTCGTCCGCGTTCTGCCCGTGTGCCAATCAGTGCCCGCGCAGTTGCCGACATGATGTCGACTGCCGGCATCGACCGCGTTCTGACCGTTGACCTGCACGCTGACCAGATCCAGGGCTTCTTCGATGTTCCTGTTGATAACGTCTACGGCTCTCCGGTACTGATTGATGACCTTGAGCGTCAGGCTTACGAAGACCTGATCGTTGTGTCTCCGGACATCGGCGGTGTTGTTCGTGCCCGCGCAATCGCTAAGCAGCTGAACGTTGACCTGGCGATCATCGACAAACGTCGTCCAAAAGCCAACGTTTCTGAAGTTATGCATATTATCGGTGATGTTTCCGGCCGTACCTGTGTACTGGTTGACGACATGGTCGATACCGCCGGCACCCTGTGCCACGCAGCCAAAGCTCTGAAAGAGTTCGGTGCGAAAAAAGTTGTCGCCTACTGTACACATCCTGTACTATCCGGCCCCGCTGTTGAGCGTCTAGCCAGTGCTGAACTGGATGAGCTGGTTGTTACCGACACCATCCCGCTGTCTGAAGCTGCTAAATCCATTGGCCGCATCCGCCAACTGACCATTGCTGGTCTGCTGGCTGAAGCTGTACGCCGGGTAAATAACGAAGAATCCATCAGTGCGATGTTTCGTTAAGCCATAACAGCATACAAAACGATTTTTCGGGCCGTTTGAGCTGGTCGCAAGCTCAAACGGCTTTTTATGTCAAAACCATGAGGAAATACCCATGTCAGAATTTAATCTGTCAGCTGAACTTCGCGAAGATGCGGGGAAAGGTGCGAGCCGCCGCCTGCGTCGCGAAAACGCCGTACCAGCCATCGTTTACGGTGGTAAAGCCGGTGGTAACGATCGCAAGCCACAAGCCATCGTTCTGAAAGCTAACGAGCTGAACAAAGTACTGGAAAACGAAGCGTTCTACAGCAGCGTGATCACCCTGACTATCGGTGAAAAAGCCGAGCAGGTTGTTCTGAAAGATCTGCAGCGTCACCCATCCAAAGCTCTGATCTGGCACGCTGACTTCCTGCGTGTAAGCAAAACCACCAAGATCAAAGCTCACGTACCTCTGCACTTCATCAATGAAGAAAGCTGTGTAGGCGTGAAAACCGGTGGTGGCAAAATCGCTCACCAGCTGACCAGCCTGGACATCATCTGTAACGCTGGCGACCTGCCTGAGTTCATCGAAGTAGATCTGGCCAACGTTGAAGCTGGCTCCGTGATCCACCTGTCTGATCTGAAACTGCCAAAAGGCGTTGAGTCTCTGGCTCTGTCTCACGGCCCAGAGCACGACACTTCTGTTGTTACTGTTATCGCTCCTAAAGGCGGCGACAGCGAAGAAGAAGCAGCTGCCGAGTAATTCCGGTTGCTGTAGCAAAAAAGCGGGGCTGGTCCCCGCTTTTTTATTGGTGATTCTTTATCATCGGATATCGACATCATGTCTGACCCTATTCAATTGATCGTAGGCCTGGGCAACCCCGGCGCCGAATACGAGCATACCCGTCACAATGCGGGCGCCTGGCTGGTTGAACGCCTGGCGCAGAATGAACGCATCAGTCTCAGCCCGGACAAAAAATTCTCCGGTCGCTCCGGTAAAGGCCGCCTCGGCGGGCAGGATTGCTGGTTACTGATTCCCACGACTTTTATGAACCTCAGCGGACAGGCCGTACAGGCGCTGGCCAACTTTTATAAGCTGAAACCGGAACAGATTCTGGTGGTTCATGACGAGCTGGACTTACCTCCCGGCACAGCCAAATTTAAATTTGGCGGCGGTCACGGTGGCCAGAATGGCCTGCGCGATATCATCAGCAAGCTTGGCAACAATCAGAATTTTCACCGCCTGCGTATCGGTATTGGTCATCCTGGTGACAAATCCCAGGTCACCGGCCATGTACTGGGCCGCGCCAGCAAGAGCGACCAACAGGCCATTGATGCGGTGATCGATGAAGCCTTACGCGTTCTGCCCGATGTACTGGGCGGCGACCTGGCCAAAGCCATGAATCGACTTCATTCATTTAAAGGGTAAAATACCCGCCAAATTTTAACGCTGTTACGGCAGCAGTACGGATCACAGGATACTTTTATGGGCTTTAAATGCGGTATCGTTGGCTTACCCAACGTCGGCAAATCCACACTGTTCAATGCACTGACCAAATCCGGTATTGCCGCCGAGAACTTTCCGTTCTGTACCATTGAACCCAACTCCGGTGTGGTTGCCATGCCTGACAAGCGCCTGGATGAACTGGCGACCATCGTAAAACCTGAGCGTGTTGTGCCAACCTCGATGGAGTTTGTGGACATTGCTGGCCTGGTTGCCGGCGCGTCCAAAGGTGAAGGCCTGGGTAACCAGTTCCTCGCCAATATCCGCGAAACCGACGCCATCGCCCACGTTGTGCGCTGCTTCGAAGACGACAACGTGATCCACGTTGCCAACCGCGTCAGCCCGGCCGACGACATCGACATCATCAATACCGAACTGGTACTGGCCGATCTGGAATCCTGTGAGAAGCAGCTGCAGCGTATTACCCGCGTTGCCAAAGGTGGTGATAAAGACGCCATTGCGCAGAAAGCACTGCTGGAACGTCTGATTCCGCATTTCGAACAGGGCAAAACCGCCCGCATGCTGGAACTGAACGACGACGAGCGCAAGCTGGCGCGCACCTTCCACCTGCTGACCATCAAGCCAACCATGTACATCGCTAACGTGGCGGAAGACGGCTTTGAAAATAACCCTCACCTCGATGTGGTACGTGGTATTGCCGAGTCAGAAGGCGCCTCCGTTGTGGTGGTCTGCAACAAGATCGAAGCCGAAATTTCCGAGCTGGACGATGAAGACAAACTCGAATTCCTGCAGGAAATGGGCATGGAAGAACCGGGTCTGGACCGTGTAATCCGTTCCGGTTACGAGTTGCTGGGTCTGCAGACTTACTTCACCGCCGGCGTGAAAGAAGTACGCGCCTGGACCATCAAAATCGGTGATACCGCACCACGCGCAGCCGCCGCGATTCACACCGACTTTGAACGTGGTTTTATCCGTGCCGAAGTGATTGGTTATAACGACTTTATCCAGTACAAAGGCGAAGCCGGTGCCAAAGAAGCCGGTAAATGGCGCTTAGAAGGCAAAGAGTACATCGTTAAAGACGGCGATGTAGTGCACTTCCGCTTTAATGTGTGAAGCCTGACAGGAAAAACTCCCGCACACATACTGCAAAGAATAAAAGCGCCTCAGGGCGCTTTTTTATTATCTGCAGCAATATAGGCCAACCTGAATCAACCATCTGGGCAATCCGGTGAATGACTGTCGCACTTTACCCAAATCTCTCACTATACTCTTTCAACTGAAACTTAAGTCGACCCGGAGCCCTGCATGAAATTGCATCCCCTCGCATCGTCTATCTCTCTGTTGTTAGCAGCATCACTCGCCGCCTGTAGCGGCTCAAGTACCAGTTCCGGTGACGAACCCAGTGATAACGGTTCAGGTGGCGATGGTCAGGCCGGCGAAGCAGTGACTGTTGAACGTGTCAGCCTGACAGGCCTCGCCGTCAAAGGAACCGTCATAGGTGCCAAGGCTGAACTCTTCCGTCTGATCAATGGAAATATTGAAGAGACAGCATTCGCAACCGGCACAACCGATTTGGAAGGTCGCTACAATCTGACAGCCACCTCAGAAGAGGCTTATAACGGCCCTGCTCTGGTAAAAATAAGCTGGCAGGAAGGCGCTGAAATGATCTGCGATGCCAACTCCGGTTGTGGTGATTACCCTGTTATTCCTGACGACCGCAATACGAATAATCCCGACTCTGCAGCCATCGACTTCGGTGAAACCTTCGATCTGGCTACCGACTTTGAAATGTCCGCCCTGCTGCCCTCGATCAGCACTTCATCCCTGGAAGACAACAGCTATACCGCCAATATCACGTCACTGACACACATCGCTGCCCAATACAGTGCCGCTCAGAGTAGTGTTAACGCGGATCTGATACGCCGCCTGAATAACCGGGTACGGCAGCTGTTCGGCCTGAGCGCAGATAAAGTCGGCGCCGTGGATCTTCTGCTGACCTCCCCTCTGGATCCGACCTCAGCACAGAACAGCGATGATCCATCCGGCATCGCCTATGGTCTGATAACTGCCGCCCTCGCCGAGCTGGCCGGGCAGCGTGGTGAAAGCATCCAGCAGGTGCTCAGCACTTTTGCCCAGAATTTTACCGCCAATGGTGGTCAGCTCTACTGGAACGGCACCGATACCGGTGAACTGAATATTGCCGCTATTCTCGCCGCTGCCAATGCCGTTGCTGCGGCTAACGGTAATGTTCCGGGGAGCATCACCACCAGCCTCAGCAACGAGAAAGACAGTGCCGATAACAACAGCGGTGTCAGTAATATTAATCCGCCGGAAATTGATGCCGGCGCAGACCTGAGCGCCACACCGAATCAGGCCGGCGTAACACTGACCGGCAACCTGATCAGCGGTACGAATCTGACCTACCAATGGACTCAGGTATCCGGCACTCCCGTCAACCTGAATACTCCCACGGCCTTAACCACCAGCTTCACTGCCCCACAAGCCAGCGGCGATCTGGTTTTTGCTCTGCGCGCCAAGGATGCTGCAGGCTACGATGACATAGACAGGGTTACAGTAAAAATCCGGGCCGCAGCCGGGGCCGCAGCCGCTCTGGCCGGTAATTACCGGATTTATATTCCTAACCAGATGTTCAGCAGCAGCGCTTTCAGTAATCAGCAGACGGAGTTTGATTTTGATCTGAATCTGGTTTCCGGACTGAGTGTAACGGCGTCGGCCAGTGATCCATCCGCCTTCAGCTTAAACATCAAAGGTTCGGCCGAAAGCTGGCGGCTGGAAAACCGTTATCCCTACGGCAGTTTCTTTAACGGCCCCGGCAGTGCAGCCCAGTCTGTTACGGACGGACAACTGGTACCACAAGTCGATAGTGAAAACTTTACCCTGGACGGCAAGGTCGATGCTCAGGGCGTGATTACCATCAACGATCCAACCTCGGTTGAACAGGATACAGATGGTCAGGGTAATGAAGTTGTCCGTTACGATTACTCCAACATTCTGACCTTTATGCCCGTCGATACCGGCAGCTACCTGGCGCTGAATATGAACCACAGCGAAGGCTTTGCCGCCAAGGCTGACGGCAGTGCTGATACCAGCCAGCTAAGGTACCGTGACTTTGATGTCGAAAACCTGCTGCTTGTTAAAAACAACGGCAACTTCAGCCAGGACAGTTTCCAGAACGATTATGGGGTGATTGTCCTGTCTCAGGCGACGGATGAAACCTTTGCACATGCGCTGGTCTCAGAGCTGCAGCGCTGGAACATCACGAAAGACAGTGGTACGCCGTCCGTCATCACCGCCACCATGGAGTCTGACCCCGGCCTCAGTGGGTCCGGCCGGGTTGGCAGTCGTTACAGCCATGACATAGAACTGTCTGGCGGCGTCTACTCTGAGAGTCTTGGCAGCTTTTCCGTTCTCTCAGGCGAAGAATCTCCCAGCAATGATCCGCAGACTCCTGCCAGTGAACGCCAGGCAATTTTTGCTATCGACGGCAGCAAGAGCGGACAATTCCGTATTCCAAGCAGCCTTGCAGCAGCCCTGTTGCCTGACGGTGGTAATGCCATTATGGAAGGGATAGCGACTCCCAATGGAGCGTTATTTATGTCGACATTAATGGGAACAACATCCAAAGGAAGCTATAACAGCACACCGGTAAAAACCCTGGTCAATGAGCGCTATATTGGTCTGGCCATCGATAACTCGACCCTCATAGCGGCTGACTTTACCGGTAAAACCTATGAACTGCGCGGCGTTGAATACGCTGTTGATGCCAATGACCGTGGTTCTTCCGCCAATCTGATCCGCGGTACCCTGAGCTTTGGCAGCACTCCGGCAGCGCCGGTGGTTACGGTCAATAACCAAGAGGTCAGACTACGTAATACCAACTTCACCGTTGTCCGCAGCAGCGAAGACTATAGCTCCAGTGATGACCCGCTGGCGGCTGAGTTCGGCTCGGCCTCCGCCATAAAACTGTACGACAGCGAAACAACACTGGACGGTTATGTCAGTGCCAATGGCAAGCTGGTACTACTACGCCTGCTTAACACCACAGAAAGCGATCGTGGTGCACACGGTTTCCTGATAGGGCGCCTGATTGAATAATCGCAACACTCTGCAGTAAAGCCATACAAGGGCCTTCCACGGAAGGCCCTTGTTATGTCCGCCGACAGATAACCTGAACAATCCGTTCCACCCCGCCTCTCACTGTAGCAAGGCATTAGGGCTAAAATACTCATTCTGCAGACCATGTCTGACATTATCTTCGCCGAGCAGCGCCCGGCAGCCTCTATCGGTAACACTATGCCCGCACTTACACTGCCACTTCCTCTGCTATTGGCCTTGCTGACAGCACTTTCGCCTTTGGCCATTGATATGTATCTTCCGGCGATGGAGGCAATGGCCGGCGATCTGCAGACCAGCATCCACCTGGTGGAGTTATCCGTCAGCAGTTACCTGCTGGGCTTTGCACTTGGTCAGCTCGGTGGCGGACCTCTGTCTGACCGCTACGGCCGCCGTCCCCTGATCATCACCGGCCTGATTCTGTTTGCCCTCAGCAGCGCTGCACTGATGCTGACAACTTCGCTTGAGGCACTGCTGACACTGCGCTTCCTGCAGGCCATCGGCGGTGGGCTGGCAACGGTTAATTCCAGCGCCATCGTCCGTGACCGTTTTCAGGGGGCGGATGTCGCCAAAACCTTATCACTGGTGTCCATGATTATGATGCTGGCACCGCTGGTAGCACCGATGCTCGGCGCCCTGACCTTATCCTTTGCCGGCTGGCGCACCATTTTTCAGACACTGACCATCTATGCGGTGCTGGTACTGATCATTCTCGTCTGGCAGCTGGAAGAAAGTCATCCGCCACACAAACGTCAGCAACGTCTGCCGGTGCGTGACTACCTGCGGGTCATCAGACATGTCCGTGCTCGCCGCTTTATTCTGGCTCAGGCACTGGCATCCACTGGCATGTTTGTCTTTATTACCGCCTCGCCTTACCTGTATCTGGATTACTTTGAGCAGGATGCCGAACACTTCCCCTGGTTGTTTGGCGCCAACGTTCTGACCATGATGGCAATGAACCGCCTGAATATACTGCTGCTGCGCCGTTTCGACAGCCAGCAGATACTCAGGGCCGGACTCAGTCTGCAACTGAGTAGTGCGCTGCTGCTGGTTCTGCTGTTTAGCGCATATCCCCAGCAGGCCTCATTGTCCCTGACCTTGCCTTTAATGATGCTGTTTATTGGCTCACTCGGCCTGATTTCAGCCAATGCCACGGCAACCATCCTGCATTATTTCCGTGATATCAGTGCAACAGCCACTGCTCTGACCGGCGTCAGTGTTTTCTGCAGTGGCGCTTTGTTTGGCCTGATCTGGGGCCACCTGCATAACGGCACACCACTGCCGATGATGGCGGTCATGCTGTGCACGGCACTGCTGGCCAATCTTGCGCTGTGCCGCATTCCGGCAGAGCAGAGTGACGCGGTTACAACATCCTGATTATGAGAACAACAGACTGGTGCATCAGTGGGACAAATCTGACTTGTCTGCGCGCCGGAAGAGGAACAGAATGAACGTTCAGTCCGAAACACGAAAGAACATGGATAAACGCCAGCAAATTCTGGAAGCCACCGCCGATCTGATTGCAGAGCAGGGATTACACTCCTGCCCTATGGCGATGGTCGCAAAGCATGCATGTTGCGGTGCTGGTACCATCTACCGCTATTTCGAGACCAAAGAAGAATTAGTGCAGCAGTTGTTTCTGCATCTGACCGAAGTAATGGCGAGCCACTGCATGGCTGGCTATGACGAAAGTGCCTGTATCAAGAAAAGGTTTTACAGCTTCTGGGGAAATTTTTACCGTTACATGCGTGAGCATCCCAGAGACCGTGCACTGATGGAACAATTGTCAGCCTCACCAGCCATCAGTGAGCTGCAACGGGAAAAAGCACTGGAGCCGATGAACAAAGCGCTGACCCGGCTGCTGGCCGAGGGCAAAAGCCAGATGCTGATCAAAGACCTGCCGGATGAAATCATCACCACCATGACTTTCGGCAGTCTGACCATGATGGCCAAGAAACAACAGCTATCACCGCAGATGTTTCCACAGGCGGTGCAAGCCGAAGATTTGCTGAATCTGTGCTGGGACGCCATCAAAGCGTAACAGCCGGATGAACAAAACAGGCCCACAAGGCCTTTTTTTAAACGCCAGACCCTGAATGAACGTTCACTCTCGTTGATTCAAATCTAACTAAGGAGACATACCATGTCGAACAGCTTACCTCAGGCGTCAGAATCAACCACCACGATGCCAGCCAGTGCCGCGATGACTCCGGCAGTACGTAACAGCGGCAGTGATTTTTATTCCATGCTGACTCAGCTGACTCTGACCCAGAAGCGCAACCGCGCCACGGCACGACAGAGCGCCTGAACCACCGTCATCCGGGCGAGCCATCAGTTAATGAATGATGGCATCCTCGCCCAGATCGGCCTCCGCAAATGACGCCGGCAACACACACAGACGGTTTACCATCAGCAGGCTGTGATCCGGAATCAGCAGCTGGTCGTTATCCATCAGCGCGTCCAGCAGCACACAGGTCGCATCGATCGAATCCAGTCCGACGATAATCGCCAGGGCAAAACCATATTTGGTATTGAGCGCCACCAGATCACCCACCTCCAGCTCTTCGCGCTCGGTAATAATATCGTCCCCTACCAGTTCGTCAGTCGGCCACGGCGTTTTGAAGCGCGCCAGCGCCACCAGCTGCACAATGCCCTGAATCACACCATCGCTGATATCCACCTCGATGTCGCCCTCCTCTTCTGGCTCCATAAGGCGATCAAGCAAACTCATAAACAGATCGGAATCTTCTTCAGACCAGCGAAGGTCGACAGGATGATGACTGCTGCGGTTGGAACGGAAACTGACTTCGGTGGGAAATTCTGCCGGATCTTCACCGGCGGTACCGGCAGGCATTAACAGGCTTACGGCTTCGAAACCGCTCTGGTCCTGATCACTGATACGCCAAAACAAGGGTTGCATCTCTGCATTCATAGGGATCACTCCGTATTCACCATGATTAAATGGAGCCTGCGTGGCAATGAGTCTGACGAACCTCCCTTATGCTTGGCTATATCCGTTATATAGCAGGGCTGCATGACAGTGACAAGAAGCAGCCGCACAATATCGCCGGGCAGTGATGACAAATTCTGTATTTACCCTTTGGCACCGATTGCGCCGTAAACGTTCAGTCAGCGTGAAAAATGGTGTTAACATCAGGGTCTAATAACAAACACTGACAGAACTCCGGGGAATTACCATGCACTCACTCTTTACCCGCACCCTGATCACCGGCTGCGGTTTGTTACTGCTGTCCGGCTGCGCCACGCCAATCGCTAACTTTGATGCCATCAGCCTCGATGCCAAACGTGACGCTGCGATGGCGGACGAATCGGCCTCCCGCACCATCCAGCACGCACAATCCAAAATTGAGCTGGGCAAAAGCGAAAACCTGCGTTTTTACGCCCCACGCCACCTTGAGCTGGCACAGAAACAACTGCTGGAAGCACAGGAAATGCTGACCAGCGGCGAGCCCGATGGCGTTGTAAAAACCGTCGCCATGACCTCGCTGAAAACCGTTGAGGCCGGCCTGAATGTAAAAAAAGACATTCTCAAACAGCTGAAGCCAACTCTGGATCACCGTCAGGTGCTGAAAGACATCAAGGCCGATCAGTACTTCCCGGCCGACTATCTGGCCATTGAAGAAGAACTGGTAAAACTGATTGATCTGATGGAAGACCACCAGACCATCAAAGCCGATGCCGGACAGAAACTGCTGTTAGCGGAGATGCACCGCGTTGAGGTTGCCACCATCGAGTACATCCAGTTGCAGCCGGTTAAAGATCATCTCGAACGTATCAAAAACAAAGGTGGCGCTTCTGTTGCTCCGATCAGCTGGGATACCGCGCAGAAATCCCTGCTGCAGGCTCAGGCGCTGATCAGCAAAACACCGCGTGCCAAGGGTGCCATCGCCAAGGCGACCGTAGCCGCCACAAAGGCCGCTCAGCATGCCGAAGTGATCACCAACCTGAGTAACGAAATTCTGGATGCCAGCAAAGATGACGCCGAAGCCATTGCCCTGCGCATGGAACGCTGGCTGTACCGCATCAGCGTCGCACTCAAACATGAAGACATCCGTCATCAGCCACTGGATGAACAGGCTGGTGAATATGCGGCGTCGATTGAAGCCCTGATGCGTAACCGTTAATCCTGGCCACTGGCCACAAAAAAGCCCGGTAATCCGGGCTTTTTTGTGCTCTTTCGCCGCTCAGATTTTACTCGTCTTCGTCACGCGGTGGCAGAAAACGGGTCGGAAAGTGCGAAATATTCGAACCTTCGCCCTTACTGATTTTCGGGCTGCCTTCTTTTTCCACCTCATCAATGCGCACGATGCTGTGCATCGGAATAAAAGTGCGTTTTACATCGGCAAAGGTGGCTTTCAGCTTCTCGGCATCAGGATCAACCACCAGAGAAGAACGCTCGCCAAAGAGCAGCTGCTCCACCTCAATGAAACCATGCAGATCACTCTGATAGATGTAGCGGGCGTAAATCTCAACCACATCGCCCTGCTGCTGATACACAATACGGTAAGTCGGTTCCTGCTTGTCTTTACTGCTCATGGTGCCTGCTTGTCGACCTGAAATGCCGGTTAAAGCACCGGACAAAGAAAAAGAGAGCAATTGTAACACGGGCGGGCAAGACAGGATGCAGACAGCCGACGGATACTGGTGACTAACTGAGCAGGGACAGTATAATGTTGCCCCTTTTGTATAAACCGCTGACGAGGCCGGAAACTCCCTCATGACTGACCAGGTGAAAAAGCTGTACATCAAGACCCACGGTTGCCAGATGAATGAGTACGATTCATCACGCATGGCCGACATGCTGGGCGAAAGTCATAAGATGGAGCTGACCGATAACCCGGAAGAAGCGGACGTTATTCTGCTCAATACCTGCTCGATCCGCGAAAAAGCCCAGGAAAAAGTGTTCCATGAACTGGGCCGCTGGAAAGGCCTGAAAACCAAGAATCCGGATCTGAAAATCGGCGTCGGCGGTTGCGTCGCCTCACAGGAAGGCGATGCCATCATCAAACGCGCTCCGTTCGTGGATATGGTGTTCGGTCCGCAGACCCTGCACCGTCTGCCGGATATGGTGAACAAGGCCAGCAATGCCATTCAGGTGGTGGACGTTACCTTCCCTGAAATCGAAAAATTCGATCATCTGCCGACCCCGAAAGTAGAAGGCTGTTCTGCCTTTGTCTCCATCATGGAAGGCTGTTCCAAATACTGTACTTTCTGTGTCGTGCCTTACACCCGCGGCGAAGAAGTCAGCCGTCCGCTGGCCGATGTACTGAAAGAAGTTCAGGCTCTGGCCGATCAGGGCGTACGTGAAGTTAACCTGCTGGGTCAGAACGTTAACGCCTACCGCGGTGACACCAGCGATGGCGAAGTGGCCGATCTGGCGGAGCTGATCACTCTGGTGGCCGATATCGACGGCATCGACCGTATCCGTTTCACCACCTCGCACCCGCTGGAATTCAGTGACAGCCTGATCAACGTGTACGCCGAAGTGCCGGAACTGGTCAGCCACCTGCATCTGCCGGTACAGAGCGGCTCCAACCGCATTCTGGCGGCGATGAAACGCGGCCATGAAATCGATATGTACATCGATAAAATCGAACGCATCAAAGCACTGCGCCCGGACATTTCGATTTCTTCAGACTTTATCGTCGGCTTCCCGGGTGAAACCGCCGAAGATTTCGAAGACACCATGAACCTGATCAACCGTATCGGCTTCGACACCTCCTTCAGCTTCATTTACAGTGCGCGTCCGGGAACACCGGCCGCCAATCTGGAAGATGACACGCCGGAAGAGCTGAAAAAGCAGCGTCTGCAGATTCTGCAGGCCCGTATCGTGCAGCATGCGCAGCAGATCAGCCGCCGCATGGTAGGCCGTGAAGAAACCATTCTGGTTACCGGCGTATCACGTAAAGATCCGGGCGAATTACAGGGCCGTACCGAAAACAACCGGGTGGTGAACTTCAAGGCCGACGATCACAGCCTGATCGGCAAATTCGTTAAAGTCAGCATCGAGGATGCGTACCCAAACAGTTTGCGTGGCATCCTGCTTAATCCAGAGTTAGCCTACTAACCTCATTCGTGATTTATGTGGCCAGGCCAGAGCCGGGCCACATAAACAAAAGCCCACAGAGAGAGTTCTCATTGACCCGCAAAGATACTGAGCAACCAGAATCCACCGAGGCCCTTCAGCCTGCCGAGACTGAAAGCGCCAGCCCCAACCGCCACAGCACCAGCTTTGCACTGGAACCGGATGATGCACAGCGTCTGGCCAATCTGTGCGGCCATTTTGACAGCCATATCGAGCAGATTGCCGACCACTTCGAGCTGGAAATCTATAACCGCGGTAATAAATTCACTATCGAAGGTAAGGTGAAGCTGGCACAGCGTGCCGCCCTGCTGATTCAGCGCCTGTACCGCGAAACCGCCAATGGCACGCCGATCACGCCAGATCTGATCCATCTGTTGCTGCAGGAAGACGGCAGCGAGCAGGCCGCCGGACGCAAAGCCAAATCCGATTACGACAGCCGCACCATTAAAACGCCACAGGCCATCATCAAGCCGCGCGGTCCGCACCAGCTTGACTACCTGCAGCGCGTGCGTGAGTTTGATATCAATTTCGGTGTGGGCCCGGCCGGTACCGGTAAAACCTTCCTCGCCGTTGCCGCCGCTGTCGAAGCACTGCAGCGTGACGAAGTGAAGCGCATCCTGCTGGTGCGTCCTGCGGTTGAAGCCGGTGAAAAACTGGGCTTCCTGCCCGGCGATCTGGCACAGAAGATCGACCCTTATCTGCGCCCGCTGTACGACGCACTCTATGAAATGCTGGGCTTTGAACAGGTTGCCCGCCTGCTGGAACGCAATGTGATTGAAATTGCACCGCTGGCCTATATGCGTGGCCGTACCCTCAGCCACTCGTTTGTGATCCTCGACGAATCGCAAAACACCACCAAAGAACAGATGAAGATGTTCCTCACCCGTGTTGGCTTTGGCTCCAAAGCGGTGATCACCGGTGACGTTACTCAGGTCGACCTGCCACGTGGCGTCTACTCAGGCCTGAAACACGGTCTGGAAGTGCTCGATGGCGTTCCCGGCATCGGCATTACCCGCTTTACCAACGCCGACGTGGTTCGCCATCCGCTGGTACAGCGGATTGTTGATGCCTATGACCGCTTCGACGAAAAAGAAAAGCAGGCCGACGAAGAACGTAAGGCCGCCCGTCTGGCTGCACAGCAGAACGACGAGGATGCGGTATGAACCTGTTGCTTGATGTGCAGCTTGCCGACGAGCTGGAAGGCTACCAGGCCTGGCTGCCCGGCGAAGAGCAGCTGCAACTCTGGGCAAGCGCCGCACTGAGCGGCCGCACCAATTTCGCCGAGCCGGAACTGACGATTCGTCTGGTCGCAGAAGAAGAAAGCCAGGAACTGAACAACGAGTACCGTGGCAAAGACAAACCCACCAATGTGCTGTCTTTCCCTTTTGAAGCGCCACCGCAGGTACCGATCGAACTGTTGGGCGATCTGATCGTCTGCGCTCAGGTGGTACAGCAGGAAAGTGAAGAACAGCGTAAAGCCGCCGAAGCCCACTGGGCCCACATGGTCGTGCATGGCTGCTTGCATTTGCTGGGGTACGACCATATAAAGGACGACGAAGCAGAAGTTATGGAAGACCTGGAACGCCAGATTATGGCCGGACTGGGATTCCCTGATCCTTATCCAGATGAGGCACCATGAGCGAAGACCGATCGGGCCAGCATCGTAGCTGGCTGGAAAGACTGACTGATTTATTCTCCGACGACCCGCAAAGCCGTCAGGACATCAAGGTTATTGTGCGCGAGGCTGCCGAGCGCAGCATTGTCGATAACGAAACCCTCAATATTCTCGAAGGCGCTCTGCAGGTATCTGAAATGCAGGTGCGGGACATTATGATTCCGCGCTCGCAGATGACTTCCATCAACGTCAACGATTCGCTCAAAGATTATCTGCCGCAGATCATCGAATCTGCGCATTCACGTTTCCCGGTGATGGGTGAAGGCCAGGACGAAGTGCTGGGCATTATGCTGGCCAAAGACCTGCTGCCATTAATCCTTAACGAAAATCGTGAAGAATTCCGCCTGAAAGAGGTGTTACGCCCAACAACCTTCGTTCCGGAAAGCAAACGCCTGAACGTGCTGCTGCGTGAATTCCGTGCAACCCGCAATCATATGGCGATTGTGGTCGATGAATTTGGCGGAGTTGCCGGTCTGGTTACCATCGAAGACGTGCTTGAACAAATTGTCGGTGACATTGAAGACGAACACGACTTCGATGAAGAAGACAGCATGATCAAAGAAGTGGAAGACGGCATTACCATGGTCAAAGCCCTGACCCCGGTGGACGACTTCAACGAACACTTCAGTGCGCGTTTTCCGGACGACGAATTCGATACCATTGGCGGCATTGTGGTACATCACTTTGGCCGGGTGCCGGAATGCAATGAAAGCATCCGCATCGAACAATGGCAGTTCAAGGTGGTCAACGGTACCAGCCGACAGATCAACCTGCTGGAAGTAACGCCCATCGACGCCGGCTGAGCCGGCGCATTAACCCTCACACATCTCATAATCAGGTAAAGCTATGGCAGGCTGGGCTGCGCGGGCGTTGTTATTGTTGGCGGGTGCGCTGTTTCCACTCGCCCTGGCTCCCCTTTTCTGGTGGCCGGTTGGCCTGTTAAGTATTGCGGTGTTCGTGCATTTTCTGTTGCAGACGGACAATGCACGTTCTGCCTTTGCCACCGCCTGGTGGTTCAGTCTGGGCAAATTCTCGGTCGGTATTTCCTGGATTTACGTCAGCATGCATGACCATGGCGGAACGCCTGCACTGCTCGCCGTGCTGATGATCGGCCTGTTTGCCGCCTTTCTAGCCACCTTCCCCGGTTTCTGGTTTGCCCTGCGCCAGCGCTTTCTCGGCCAGAGTCTGGCCTGGCTGACGATTCCGGTATTCTGGTTTCTGCACGAATGGTTCCGCAGCTGGTTTATGACCGGCTTCCCCTGGCTGTTTGCCGGCGATGCTCACCTCGGCACCTGGCTGTCCGGCTGGGCACCGGTATTCGGCAGCTACGGATTATCTTTTATCTGTGTACTGAGCGTGACCGCACTCTACCGTTTCTGGCAGACACATCAGCCGGCTTTCCTGCTGGTGCTGCTGTTGTGGCCTGCTGGCCTGCTGTTAGAGCAGCAGGACTGGACCCATAAAACCGGTGAGCTGAAAGTCAGCGCCGTACAGGGCAATATTCCTCAGGATCAGAAATGGCAGCGTGAGTGGATCAGCCCAACCATCAATGCCTATTTCCAGCAGACCAGCGAGCATTGGGACAGTGACCTGATTCTGTGGCCGGAAACCGCCATGACGCTGCTACTCGATCAGTTCCAGCCTTATATGGATGATATGGCGATTGAGGCACAGGAAACCGGCACTACAGTGATTACCGGCATTCCCTACCGCTACCCCCGTGGCCACGAACTGGCCGGACAGTTTCATAACAGCGTGATCGCCTTCGGCAACGGCGAAGGCATCTACCACAAGCAGAATCTGGTGCCGTTCGGTGAGTATGTTCCCCTGCAGGCGCTGATTCGCGGACTGATTCCGTTTTTTGATCTGGATATGTCCAGCTTCCTGCATGGGCCGGCGAATCAGCCACTGCTGAAAGTCGGTAAGCATTCAGAAAGCACAGAAGAGCTGTATCTGGTCGCACCCTATATCTGCTACGAAATTGCCTATCCACAGCTGGTCAGCCGTATGGCACAGGATGCCGATTTTCTGATTACGGTCAGCAACGATGCATGGTTTGGCGATTCTCTGGGGCCGAAACAGCATATGGCGCTGGCGCAAATGCGCGCACTGGAAACCGGACGCTGGCTGCTGCGTTCGACCAATACCGGCATTACCGCTCTGGTGGATAACAAAGGCCGGATGATGTCACGTTTGCCTTATGAACAAAGGGCAACCCTGAGCGGAACCGCAGAAATGCGTCAGGGCAAAACGCCTTATATGATCTGGGAGTTGTGGCCGCTGTATGTCCTGAGCCTGCTGATTATCGGCGCGGCCTGGTGGCTGCGGCGTTCAGGAAGAGCCCGTGAGATGGCGCAGGCTGATAATATTGCGCCCGTTGTGGAGCGGTGAACGCAATAAACGCGGCTGCTCCGGAATGTTATTCAGATGCTCACGTAACGGTTTAGTCAGAGTATCGATGTACTGCTGGTATTGCTGAATCATCTCATCCAACCGGTAATCCCCCTGCTGGGTGCGCATCAGCATCTGCACCTGATGATCCAGATGGGCACGTACATCAATCTGTTCAAACAATTTCTGAGTCAGCAAGCTGCGGATGCGGCGGGAGCTAGTCGATGAAGCCTGCAGCACCAGATTGCCGGTCGCGGTCATGATGGTGTCGATCATCTCCACCTCCAGATCAGCCAGGTCACTCATCGGCATTCCCTCGTTCAGCCCCTGATACATACGCTGCACCAGCTGCGGAATAACCGCATCTTCCGGGCTTCCTCCGGAGCGCTCACGTTTCTCCAGAGCCAGACGGATAGCCGTCGGAATCGCGCGGTTGAATAATTCCAGTCCGGCCAGCAACAGTTCACCGCCCAGTTCCAGCTCCGGTATGCGGTACAGATTATCAAGAAAATCCAGGCCCATATCACGGCGCACATCACCGACCCGGATACCTGAACCCTGCACACTGCGTACAGCGTTCATACGCCCTAAGGTACGTAGTGCCATGCGTAAGGAAGTACGATCAACGTCAAGGAACTCTGCCAGCTGACGTTCAGGTGGCAACTTCTCACCGGCCCGCAGATCGCCGGTAAAAATAAGGGAAATCAACAGATCAGCTATCTGATCCGGTAGGGTTTTACTCATTATTATTATACTTATCTATTAGTGAGTCATTCATACGCCAGCCTCAGCCGGATGACCCAGTCTGGCGAAAATCCGCCAACGGTGCAATAGCCTGTATCCCATGTAACTGACCAGATCTTTACTTGCGCATTTGCAGATCCTGAACTAGCATTGGATTATCCAATTTGAGAAGTGCACACTCTCAGAGCTTCAGCCGCCACCTACGGGTCTGGCGGCTTTTTTATGCCCGCCATTCGCGGCCGGATTTAGCCGGAAGTTATGCCAGCACTTTAGGTACAATAAGCACAAATTTCTGAACTGAAGATCACTATGGCCAAGCTGCTGTTCCGCCTCAATGGCGTTAATGAAGATGAAGCAGAAGATGTCCGCACCCTCCTGCAGGATGCCGGAATAGAATTTTACGAAACCGACGAAGGCCGCTGGCGTATTTCTGTGGCCGCCATCTGGCTTCGCCACAATGACGACTATGAACAGGCGCGCGGTTTACTTGATCAGTATCAGCAGGAACGCCTGCAGCGTATACGCAGCGAATATGAACAGCAACAACAGGAAGGCAACACCCAGAGCATGCTGCAGCGCTGGCTGGAGCAACCCGCTGAGCTGATCATGACGCTGATTGCGGTGCTTCTGGTTCTGGGCCTGACCCTGTGGCCATTTCTGTCACTGGGTCAGTAAGAGGAAAACGTCAGCCCAGACGGGCGCAAACAGCATTGAGAATTGGCTGATTCGCCGCCGGGAACTCAAACTCTGCCAGGCGGGTGAAAGGCAGCCAGCGAACTTCCTGGCCTTCTGCACCGTGAGCCAGCAAGGCGGAATTCATATCCGCCTCGACCCAGTACACATCCAGCAGCACGCTTTTATCCGGATAATCAAAAGGGATCTGCAGCAAAGGTGACATAGACTGCTCCGTCACACTCAGTGCAACTTCTTCATCCAGCTCGCGCACCAGAGCCGCCGTGACACTTTCACCGGCTTCTACTTTTCCGCCGGGAAACTCCCACAACCCGCCCTGATGTTTGTCATCCGGGCGGCGGGCAATCAGAATATCGTGGTCATTAACGACCACGACAGCTACAGCTACATGCACCGTCTTCATCAGGAGCGGTAGTTGGCGTTGATGGTTACGTACTCGTGCGAGAAGTCACAGGTCCACAGCTCTTCGCGGAAGTCTCCGCGCGCAAGCTCAATACGGACACGGAACTCAGTCAGGGCAAAAACAGCAGCGCCGGCTTCTTCGGTATAAGACTCACAGCGGCCCCCGTTTTCCACGATCTGCACGTCATCGATAAAGATCTGTACTTTCTCCAGATCAAAATCCTGTACACCGGAACGACCGACCGCAGCCAGAATACGCCCCCAGTTCGCATCGGATGCAAACATCGCGGTTTTAACCAGCGGTGAGTGCGCCACGGTATAAGCTACGTCCAGCGCTTCTTTCTGGCTGGCTGCACCACCGACCTCGATGGTCACAAATTTGGTGGCCCCTTCACCGTCACGAACAATCGCCTGAGCCAGAATCTGGAAGGCTTCTTTCAGTTTGGCAAAGACCAGTTGTGCTTCCGGGCTGGCAACATCATTGATCTGCACACCGGAACGGCCGGTGGCCATCAGCATGCAGGAATCATTGGTTGAGGTATCACCATCGATGGTCACACGGTTAAACGAGCAATCGGCCAGCTCTTTACACCAGGACTGCAACAGCGCCTGAGAGATACCGGCATCGGTAGCGATATAACCGAGCATAGTCGCCATGTTCGGCATGATCATACCGGCGCCTTTGGACATACCAGTGATGGTGACGGTTTTACCGTTAACCTCAAACTGGGTGCTGTAACCTTTTGGCAGGGTGTCAGTGGTCATGATGCCCTTGGCAGCACGGGCCCAGTTATCGGCACTGAGATTATCCAGTGCTGCCGGGATACCACGTTCAAACGCCGCCATGTTCAGCGGCTCACCAATCACGCCGGTCGAAAACGGCAGAATCTGAGCCGGCTGTACAGCAGTTGCTGCCGCCAGCATTTCGCAACTGCGAACCGCATTAGCATAGCCCTGCGGACCTGTACCGGCGTTAGCATTACCGGTATTGATCAGCAGGTAACGCGGAGCAGTATCTGTCAGATGCACTTTGCTGATCTGCACCGGCGCTGCACAGAATGCGTTGGTGGTAAATACGCCGGCAACGGTTGTTCCCTCGGCCAGCTCAATCACCACCATGTCGTCACGGTTGGCATAGCGCACATGCGCCTGTGCCACACCAAGACGAACGCCATCTACCGCTTTAAAATCTTCAAAAACCGTGAAATTAACTGCCATTTTTTTGCTTACGCCTTCCGACTTTTGCTTACGACAAAGTGCCGTGACAATGTTTGTATTTTTTACCTGAACCGCACGGGCATGGCTCGTTGCGGCCGACTTTCTTTTCATCACGCACAAAAGGTTGTGCCTGATCGTCGCCACTATCAACCTCTGGCTGACCACCTGACAGAGACTCAGCAGCTTCATGCTGATACTGCGCACGTTGTGCCTGGGCTTCCACCGCCGCACGGCGCTGTTCTTCCATCGCCCGGACTTCTTCTTCCTGACGCACTTTTACGTGGGACAGAATACGGATGGTTTCGTGCTTGATATTACGCAGCAGTTCCTGGAACAGGCCAAAGGATTCACGCTTATATTCCTGCTTTGGATTTTTCTGGCCGTAGCCACGCAGGTGAATGCCCTGACGCAGGTGATCCATGGTCGCCAAATGCTCTTTCCACAGGTTATCGAGAATCTGCAGCATCACCTGCTTCTCAAACATGCGGATTGGCTCGGCACCTACGGTCGCTTCTTTTTCGTCATAGGCTTTTTGTACTGCTTCCAGAATACGCTCGCGCAGAGTTTCTTCGTACAATTTATCTTCGTTATCCAGCCACTGCTGCACCGGCAGCTCGACATCGAACTCAGCTTTCAGGTGGCTTTCAAGGCCGGCAATATCCCACTGCTCTTCCAGACTTTGTGGTGCGATATAACCATCGATGGCTTCATTAACAACGTCTTTACGGATATTGGTGATGATTTCAGAAATATCTTCCATCGCCATAATATCGTTACGCTGGTTGTAGACCACGCGACGCTGGTCGTTAGCCACATCATCGTATTCAAGCAACTGTTTACGGATATCGAAGTTACGGCCTTCTACTTTGCGCTGAGCTTTCTCAACGGCATTGGTCACCATCTTATGCTCGATGGATTCACCGTCTTTCATACCCAGCGCCTGCATCATGCTGCGCATACGCTCAGACATGAAAATACGCATCAGGTTATCTTCCAGCGACAGGAAGAAACGGGTGGAACCTGCATCCCCCTGACGACCAGCACGACCACGCAGCTGGTTATCAATACGGCGGGATTCATGACGCTCGGTACCGATGATATGCAGGCCACCGGCTTCCAGAACAGCATCGTGGCGCTTCTGCCAGTCGGCTTTAATCGCTGCAATCTGACTGTCGGTCGGATTCTCCAGCGCCGCTGCTTCAGCTTCCCAGTTACCGCCCAGCATAATGTCGGTACCACGACCGGCCATGTTGGTAGCGATCGTCACCGCACCCGGACTACCGGCTTCAGCAATAATCTGTGCTTCGCGCGCGTTTTCTTTGGCGTTCAGAACATTGTGAGCAACTTTCGCCTGCGTCAGCAGATGCGAAATATATTCTGATGATTCAATAGATGCAGTACCCACCAGAACCGGACGGCCCTGTGCGGTTACTTCACGGATTTCTTCAATAACGGCATCAAATTTTTCTTTCTGAGTGGCGTAAATAACGTCGTTATAGTCGATCCGGCGAACGGCTTTATTGGTTGGAATAACCACCACATCCAGACCGTAAATCTGATGAAATTCGAAGGCTTCAGTATCTGCAGTACCGGTCATACCGGCCAGTTTTTCGTACAGACGGAAGTAGTTCTGGAAAGTGGTCGAAGCCAGAGTCTGACTTTCGTTCTGAATATTCACACCTTCTTTCGCTTCAACCGCCTGATGCAGACCTTCGCTCCAGCGGCGGCCTGGCATGGTACGGCCGGTGTGCTCATCAACGATGACCACCTGACCGCCCTGCACGATATAGTCGACATTTTTCTGATAAACCGCATGAGCCTTCAGCGCAGAATGCACATGGTGCAGGAGATTGAGATTGCCGGCGGCGTAAAGGCTTTCACCTTCTTTCAGAATGCCCTCTTTGGTTAACAGCTCTTCAACAAACTCATGTCCTTCTTCGGTCATTTCAATAGAGCGCTGCTTTTCATCCACGAAGTAATGACCCGAAGCCGCCTCATTACCTTCATCGGCAGCCTGACCACGTTCCAGCTTAGGAATCAGCTTATTGATTTTACGGTACAGCTCAGAGCTGTCTTCCGCCGGGCCAGAAATAATCAGCGGCGTACGGGCCTCATCGATCAGGATCGAATCCACCTCATCGACAATGGCAAAATACAGTTCTCGCTGCGCTTTATCGGCCAGAGAGAAAGCCATGTTATCGCGCAGATAATCGAAGCCAAACTCGTTGTTAGTACCGTAAACGATATCAGCCTTGTACTGTTCGCGTTTTTCCAGCGGGTTCTGCCCGGGAACAACAATACCCACACTCATACCCAGAAATTCGTACAGCGGACGCATCCACTCGGCGTCACGACGGGCCAGATAGTCGTTCACGGTTACAACATGAACGCTTTTGCCGGTCAGGGCATTCAGGTAAGTCGGCAGGGTTGCCACCAGGGTTTTACCTTCACCGGTACGCATCTCAGCAATCCGGCCTTCATGCAGGGTGATACCACCGATCAGCTGAACGTCGAAATGGCGCATCCCCATAACCCGACTGCCGGCTTCACGACACACGGCAAAAGCTTCGGGTAGCAGGGAGTCCAGTGACGCACCATCGCTCAAGCGCTGGCGGAATTCCGCTGTTTTTGCTTTAAGCTGCTCATCAGAGAGGGATTTTACAGATTCTTCAAAGGCATTGATCTGGGATACCAGTTTGCCCATGCGCTTGAGTTCGCGGCTGTTTTTACTGCCAAAGACTTTACGAAAAAGGTTACCAATCATGGAATTATCATTATCCGGGAAACAAAATAAGGCGCTGGGCCAAAGTGCTAAAGGCTACTTATAACCCAGAATGATGACAAGCGTGTTGAAACAGAAAGATTACTGAGGAGTGCGGTGAATGTACGCCGCCGGGTCGACTGTGCGACCGTTTTTATACACTTCGAAGTGAACGTGAGGGCCGGTTGAACGTCCGGTACTTCCCATTAATGCAACAACATCACCTTTGCGGACAATATCTCCAAGAGCAACTTTCAGCTCTTTGCAGTGTGCATAACGGGTTTTATAGCCATTGCCGTGGTTAACTTCGACCAGATTGCCATAGCCGTAACGCGGGCCGGACCAGGTAACAACACCTGAGGCAACGGCAACGATGTCAGCGCCCATTTTGCCGGCAAAATCGACTCCGCCATGCCAGGCAAGACGGCCTGTAAACGGATCCGTACGTTTACCATAGCGAGATGACATCCAGCCCTTGGTAATCGGACGCCCGGCTACAAAGGTATCGGCACTGAGCTTATTGGCCGACATCAGATCATCCAGCACTTCGAGCTGCTGCTCACGGCTGTCGATACGTTCAGCGAGCTCATTCAGCACTTCATTGATTTCAGGAACCTGATAGGCTTCACCAAGCGTGCCCGGGCCGCCAACGGCCGGTTGCATACTGAAATCGAATTCTTCGGAATTAAGATCGGAAACATCCACAAGACGCTCACCAAGAGCATCCAGACGAAGTAACTTGGCCTGCAGCTCAGCCAGACGCAGAGTCAGCGCTTCCAGCTCTTGATCGGTCTGTTTGCGGATTTGCTGCAGCTCCTGACGCTGCATATTGAGGTCACGCTCCCAGGCTTTGGCAGCGTTAAGATCAAGAATACCCTCATCAGCCAGACGCTCAGCCAGCCAGTAGCCCGCGACTCCCATCGCAAAAGGCAAAGCGAACAGGAACCCAAACATCACTGTGCGTGCAGAAGCACTCAGTGTGTAGGTTCTAGATTCACCATGGCGGCGGCCAACAATAATGATATTCATAGTTAAGCTATTTACTTCCTAATCGGCTGTGCAATCTCTGGCACTGACTTCCTGCCTGCCTGACCCGTATAAACGAATCACCAGCCACCCACAAAACAAAGGCCATAAATCAATTATGGCCTTTGTATGAGGATACTCAAACGTATTACTGTTTCAATAAGTTAACCAGCAGCGGCCGGACGCATGTAGGAGATTGGCGAGCTTTCTTCAGCAAATTCGACAAATTCCCAGGCATCTTCCTGCAACAACAGCTCACGCAGCAGCTTATTATTAAGGCCATGACCCGACTTATAGCCGATGAATTCACCAATCAGACTGTGACCGAGCAGGTATAAGTCACCTACCGCATCCAGTATTTTGTGCTTCACAAACTCATCATCGTAGCGCAGACCGTCTTCATTCAGCACACGATACTCATCAACCACGATGGCGTTCTTAACGCTGCCACCCAGTGCCAGATTTTTGGAGCGCATGTATTCCAGATCTTTGGTAAAGCCAAAGGTACGGGCACGGCTGACTTCTTTTACATAAGAAGTGGATGAAAAATCCAGGCTTGCCTTCTGTACGCTCTGTTTAAATACCGGATGATCGAAATCGATCTCAAAGCTGACTTTAAAGCCATCGTAGGGAACAAAAGAGGCAACTTTATCGCCTTCACGCACTTCAACACGACGTTTGATACGGATAAAGCGCTTCGCAACATTCTGCTCAGCAATACCTGCGGACTGTACCAGGAACACAAACGGACCAGAACTGCCGTCCATGATCGGCACTTCCTGCGCGCTGAGTTCAACAATCGCATTATCGATACCCAAGCCCGCCATTGCTGACAACAGGTGTTCAACGGTATCTACACGTGCATGATCTTTAACCAGCGTTGTGGACAACGTTGTCTCGCCAACATTCAGCGCGTGAGCAGGGATATCCACAACCGGATCAAGATCGATACGTCGGAACACGATACCGGTATCAACAGGTGCCGGTTTCAGCGTGAGATACACCTTCTCACCTGAATGAAGGCCAACCCCAGTCGCCCGGATAGCGTTTTTTAACGTTCGTTGTGGAATCATCTGAACAATCCTGCCATTACTGAGCAAATTTCATACAAAAAGACTAGTCCGGCATTATAGCAATAAATAAAGAATGCGCTAGTGCGCATTCTTTAATCAGCCTGACGGCGCAAAAAGGCCGGAATATCGAGATAGTCCATATCCGGACGAGCTGCGACATCCAACTGCTTCGCGGCGTTACCTGCCTGACGTTTTACGGTCGGCTGATCCAGCTGACTGTAATCTGTCGTGCCATCAGCCTTACGTGCGTTGACCGTGTTATCGACCACCTTGGTCGGCTTTGGTTCCTCAATCGCGTCGCGGCGTCCCAAACCGGTAGCAACAACAGTTACACGCAGCTCATCCGACAGATCCGGATCAATTACAGTACCAACAACAACGGTTGCATGCTCAGAGGCAAACTCTTCGATCACGCTGCCGACTTCGCTGAACTCACCCAGAGACAGATCAAAACCTGCAGTTACGTTAACCAGAATGCCACGGGCCCCCTGCAGATCAACATCTTCCAGCAGCGGACTGCCAATTGCACGCTCTGCAGCTTCTCGGGCACGGTTTTCACCACTGGCAACACCAGTTCCCATCATCGCCTGACCCATTTCGGACATCACTGTACGCACGTCAGCAAAGTCGACGTTGATCATACCCGGGCGGGTAATCAGATCGGCAATCCCCTGAACAGCTCCCTGCAGAACATTGTTTGCTTCTTTAAAAGCATCCAGCAGGGAAGTATTTTTCCCCAAGACAGAGAGCAGCTTCTCGTTCGGAATAGTAATCAGGGAGTCGACATGCTCGGCCAGTTGCTTAAGACCCTGGTCAGCAATCAACATCCGTTTTTTACCTTCAAACGGGAACGGCTTGGTAACCACAGCAACAGTAAGAATACCTAATTCTTTCGCCACCTCAGCAACAACCGGAGCACCACCGGTACCTGTACCACCACCCATACCGGCAGTGATAAATACCATATCAGCACCTTTCAGTGCTTCGGCGATACGTTCACGATCTTCCAGAGCAGCCTGACGGCCCACTTCCGGATTCGCGCCTGCACCCAATCCTTTGGTCAGACCGTTACCCAGTTGAATAATGGAGCGGGAACTCACATTACGCAGTGCCTGTGAATCGGTGTTAGCACAAATAAAATCAACACCTTCAATGTTGCCAGCCACCATGTGCTGAACAGCATTGCCACCACCACCACCAACGCCGACGACTTTAATGACCGCCGATTGTTGTAAATCATCTGCCAGTTCGAACATATCCCCTTCTCTTTGCTGAGACATAGCGTTATCTCCTTAGCGCGCTGAATAATATTTAATCTTAAAAGTTGACTTTAATCCAATCTTTTATTTTGGAATAAAAGCCATCCGGACAATCTTCATTGCGGGTATTATTTGTTTTATTCCTGTGCTGTTTTGCCGCATACAACAACAAGCCCACAGACGTCGAATAAATCGGGTTATTAATCACATCGGTCAACCCTGACACACCATATGGTTTTGCCAGCCGAACCGGCATGTGGAAAATTTCCTCAGCCAGATCCACTACGCCTTCCATCTTTGCGGTACCACCGGTCAGAACAATGCCTGCAGCAACCATATCTTCAAAACCACTGCGACGAAGCTCTGCCTGAATCAGGGTAAAAAGTTCGTCGTAACGGGGTTCAACTACTTCTGCCAGTGCCTGACGGGAAAGGTCGCGTGGAGGGCGTTCGCCAACACTAGGAACCTTAATTGTCTCGTCGGCTTTAGCTAACTGAGTTAAAGCACAGGCATATTTAATTTTGATTTTTTCTGCGTGTTGAGTCGGAGTACGCAGCGCCATTGCAATATCATTGGTGACCTGATCACCGGCAATCGGAATCACCGCGGTATGACGGATTGCACCTTCAGTGAAAATTGCGATATCCGTTGTACCGCCACCAATATCCACCAGGCAGACACCCAATTCGCGTTCATCGTCTGTTAATACGGCATAACTGGAAGCCAGCTGCTCAAGAATAATGGCATCGGTCTGCAGACCGCAGCGCTGAACGCAACGTTCTATATTCTGTGCTGCATTAACGGCGCCGGTAACCAAATGCACTTTCGCCTCAAGACGGACACCGGACATTCCCACCGGTTCTTTAATACCTTCCTGATTGTCGACTACATATTCCTGCGGCAAGACATGCAGAATACGCTGATCCTGAGGAATGGCCACCGCCTGAGCCGCGTCAATAACGCGGTCGACATCCATAGGCGTTACTTCACGATCCCGAACAGCAACAATCCCATGAGAGTTCATTGAGTGAATATGGCTGCCGGCAATACCGGCATAAACTGAATGGATCGTGCAGCCCGCCATTAATTCGGCTTCTTCCACAGCACGCCGGATGGACTGCACCGTGGATTCAATATTGACCACCACGCCTTTTTTTAGCCCACGACTCGGATGAGAACCCAGACCAACCACCTCGATAGTGCCGTCCGCCCCCAACTCGCCAACAATGGCCACAATTTTAGAGGTGCCAATATCCAGGCCAACCAGCATATTTTTTTGTTGTACCTGACTCATCATCCCATCTCCTGCACTGTGCGCCAGCCAATGGCGGCACCTTTTCCGTAGCGTAAATCAACACTCACAACCGCAGCTTCCGGCAGTTGCGCGATCAATAATTCCAAACGCTGAACGCGTTCTTCAAAATACTGGCGACCAAAACGAACCTGCCAGCCATTACTTAATTCCACATCAACCGCACCGACAGAAGAAACCGTCAACCGGCTGATTCCAATATTCAAATGCCCCAGCGATTGCTGGATACGGCGAAAATGTCTTACTGCCGCTTCAGCGTAATTACGGTCACCATCAATTCGCGCCAGATTCCCGGCGTTCAGGTGTGCCGGAATTTCGCTTAAACGTCCATTTCCGCTCAGCAGCTGATCCCCATTCCAGATTGCCATCGGCACATCTTCATAAAGATTTACTTCTAACGTGTTCGGCCAGCGTTTACGCACAGTCACCTGCATAATTAATGGCAACCCGGAAAGCTGCTGATATACGCGCTGCAGATCCAGCGAGAAAAAACTCTCGTCTTTTACCCAGACAATTTTTCCTGCGATATCCTCTGCATTCCAGACCGACAAGCGCCCTTTAACATCAACACTGGTAATAGGCCAGCTGTGATACGCCCAGCGGACTCCAGCTGCCAAAGCAACCACGATTAATGGCAACAACAGCCACTGCCAGGCAATATCCGGCATCGTTATCCGCCACTGTATGGGCTCTTTAACCACCAAAGGGGTTGCGCCGCGTGGAGCTGCTTTTTTAGCCACGAATTCTTTCCCTGGCTTCCGTTAATAAATGCACAACCAGTTCAGAAAAACTCATACCAACCGCAGCCGCTGCCATCGGTACCAGACTGTGATCGGTCATTCCCGGACTGGTATTTGCTTCCAGCAACCAGAACTGTTCGTTCTGATCCTGCATCACATCGATACGCCCCCAACCCTGACCGCCAATAACATCAAACGCTTTCAGAGCCAGTTGCTGTAATTCCTGCTCCTTTTCCGCTGACAGACCGCAAGGCAACAAATACTGAGTGTCATTTGCCTGGTATTTGGCATCGTAATCATAAAAAGCATGACTGGTTTTTAACTGAATAGCCGGCAACGCCTTGCCATCCACAATAGCAACCGTGAACTCTGCGCCTTTCACCCAGGACTCAGCCAAAACCAGTCCATCGTATTCACGGGCAAAGTCAAAGCTGTTTTGCAGTTCTTCTGCAGTGTGAACCTTACGCATACCGATACTGGAACCTTCACGTGCTGGTTTCACAATGGCATCGGCGTTCAGTTCGGTAATCAGCTGACTCCAGTCACTGTTCTCATTCAGCAGAAACGCTTTTGGCGTCGGCAAACCTGCTGCCTGCCAGATGAGCTTGGTGCGCCATTTATCCATTGCCAGGGCAGATGCCATTACACCACTGCCGGTATAAGGTTTATTCAGCCACTCCAGCACACCCTGAATAGTACCGTCTTCACCACCACGACCATGCAGTGCAATAAACGCCACATCAAAATCAACATTGGTTAATTGCTCAATCGCATGCGCCTGAACATCAATAGCAATAACGTCAGCACCACTTTGCTGCAGGGCGGCATAAACAGCCTGACCACTTTTCAGTGACACCGCGCGCTCCGCAGATGTTCCGCCCATTAAAACCGCGATTTTTCCTAATGCGGCAACGTTCATACTTTTACCTCTGCCAACCATACCGGTAATTGCTGGGTTAATGTCACAGCCAGATTGCCGATATCACCGGCTCCCTGAGTCAGTAACAGGTCACCTGGTTTTAATACGCTTTTAAGCGGTGCCTCCAGAGACTCATCACGCTCAATAAAAATAGGATCTACCATGCCACGCTGGCGAATGCTGCCGCACAGCGAACGTCCATCAGCACCGGCAATGGGTTTCTCTCCCGCCGGATATACATCCATTAACAGCAGTACATCGGCACCGGATAGTACCCGGGTAAAGTCTTCATACAGATCGCGGGTCCGGCTGTAACGATGTGGCTGAAATACCATTACCAGCCGGCGTTCAGGAAATCCTTTGCGAATGGCATCAAGCGTAACTTCAAGTTCGCGTGGGTGATGACCATAATCATCAACCAGCATCACATCACCATCACCCAATGGAAATTCACCACAGACTGTAAAGCGACGGCCCACACCGGCAAATTTTTCCAGTGATGTAACAATTGCGTTGTCTGCCACACCTTCGTCATCCGCTACCGCAATAGCCGCCATAGCATTCAGCACATTATGTTTACCAGGCATGCGCAGACTGATATTCAGCGGCGCACGGCCTGCCGGGCGCTGTACGGTAAAGTGCGTGAACAGTCCATCCTGGCGCAACTCGGTGGCACGATAATCAGCATCTTCCGAAAAACCATAAGTGACGGTTTGACGACTGATCCGCGGCAATAATTCACGCACAACATCGTCATCAATACAGACCACCGCCAGCCCATAAAAAGGCAGATTATGCAGAAATTCGATAAAGGTATTTTTCAGCTGTTCAAAATCACCGCCATAAGTCGCCATATGGTCAGCATCGATATTGGTAACAATAGAAACCATCGGCTGCAGGTGCAGGAAAGAAGCATCGCTCTCATCGGCCTCAGCGACTAAATAACGACTGGCTCCCAAGCGGGCATTAGTACCGGCACTGTTTAATTTGCCACCGATAACAAAGGTCGGGTCCAGACCGGCTTCAGCCAGTACCGATGTCACCATACTGGTGGTTGTGGTTTTACCATGGGTTCCGGCCACCGCAATTCCATGACGGAAGCGCATCAGCTCCGCCAGCATTTCCGCACGACGGACAACAGGAATACGCGCCTCAACCGCGGCACGGATTTCCGGATTTTCATGATCAATCGCTGTCGACACCACCAGTACATCAGCATGTGTGACATTACTTTCCTGATGGCCGATATAAATAGTGGCCCCCAGAGCCTGCAGCCGCTCAGTAACCGCCGACTGACGTAAATCTGAACCGGAAATCTGATAGCCCTGATTCAGTAATACTTCAGCAATACCACACATACCGGCACCGCCAATACCAACAAAATGCATGCAGCGGATGCGGCGCATTTCCGGTATCAGATGATTCAGCGGTGTATTGGATTTATCTGTCACGGGCAAACCTCTTAATCTGTTCAGCAACCTGTGCGGTTGCATTGGTGATGGCCTGACTACGCGCCTTCTCAGCCATTTCCAGTAATAATGTTCTGTGCTCAGAAAAGTGCTGCCACTGAGCTGCAAGCCATTCCGCGGTTAATTCATTCTGCTGACAGATCAGACCCGCACCGGCTTTCGTCAGGTACTCTGCGTTTGCAGTCTGATGGTCATCCACCGCAAAAGGGAAAGGTACAAAAATCGCTGCACAGCCTGCGACTGCAACTTCAGATACGGTCAGTGCACCGGCACGGCAAATCAGTAAATCGGCATTACCATAAGCGGCCGCCATATCATCAATAAAAGCAATAACCTCAGCCTGCACTCCGGCTTGCTCATAAGCAGCCTGCATTTCTGCCAGATTACTTTTACCCACCTGATGACGTAACTGCGGGCGCTGATTTTCAGACAGCAATTGCATCGCCGCAAGCACCGTACGGTTCAGCGCAGCAGCACCAAGGCTACCACCGACAACCAGAACCTTAAGTGGCCCATCGGCTTTTATCCGCTGCGCTGGTGAAGGCAGGTTGAGAACACTTTCACGTACCGGGTTTCCGGTAACCTGGGCTCCCGCAAGAGCTCCCGGAAATGCCTGCATAACATGCTGACTGATGCGGCTTAATAAACGATTGGTCATACCAGCGAAAGCATTCTGCTCATGAATCAGCAGAGGCACCCCACTCAGACGGGCAGCAACACCACCGGGGCCTGTGGCATAACCACCAAAGCCTAAAGCCGCGACAGGTTTTATCTGTTTAATAATTTTCCGCGCCTGAAGAATTGCCTTAGCAATACGCAGCGGCGCAGTTAACAAACCCAGTTTGCCCTTACCACGCAGGCCACTGATATTAATGCAATGCAGCGGATAACCGTTGGCAGGCACCAGGTCTTTTTCAATACCGGATGCTGTGCCCAGCCAGTGAATGGTAAAACCTTCCTGTTTAAGTTGTTCAGCAACGGCCAATGCCGGGAAAACATGCCCGCCAGTACCGCCTGCCATTAATAAAACATTACCCGAAGATGCCTGACTCATGCAGCACCTCCCGCAGCAGCGTTTTCGCTCTGATTAGCCTGATCATTTTCATGAGCAATACGCATTACAATACCAACCATAACGCAGCACACCAGCAAGCTGCTGCCACCATAACTGAAGAAAGGCAATGTCAGTCCTTTCGTTGGTAAAAGGCCAATATTCACACCCAGATTAATCACCACCTGCAGCCCTAACAACGAAGCAATACCAATGGCAACATAAGCACCATATAACTGCCCCTGCAGCTGGGCTTTCCATGACACCCGCCAGATCTGAGCAATAACAACAGCCAATAATGTCAAAGCAGCTACACCACCAATCAGACCGGTTTCTTCTGCCCAGATGGCAAAAACAAAGTCCGTATGAGCTTCCGGCAGATAAAATAATTTCTGCACACTTTCACCCAGACCTACGCCAAACCAGTCTCCACGGCCAAAAGCAATCAGCGATTGGGTCAGCTGATAACCGGTGCCGTACACATGCTCTGGCGCCCAGGGGTCGAGATAAGCCATCAAGCGTTCAACACGGTAACTTTCGGAGGTCAGTACCACGACACTGATAATTAAGGTGGCGATTAACAGCAGGAAAAACTGCCCGGCTTTTACACCACCTAAAAATAACTGAATCAGCACGGCCCCCATCAACACAACAACGGCGCCAAAATCCGGCTCCAGCAACAACAGGAAAACCATTCCGGCCAGAATACCCAGCGGTTTGAGGAAGCCAGACCACTGCTGCTGAACTTCATCCTGACGGCGAACCAGATAACCAGACACATAAAAAACCGCCGCTAATTTCGCCAGTTCTGATGCCTGAATTTTAATAATCCCCAGGTTCAGCCAGCGCTGACTGCCGTTAACCTCGTGGCCGATTCCGGGCACAAACACCAGAATCAGACCCGCTACCGCCAACAGCAGAAAAATCACATCAACCCTGCTCCACCAGCTCAGCGGAATCTGGCTGATGGTATAAACCACGGCAACGCCTAACAGCAGGTAAACGGCATGACGCACAGCAAAATACGCAGCATTACCGGTATAAAACTCTGCGATTCCGGTTGAAGCCGATGCCACCATCAGCCAACCCAGGCACATCAGCGCCAGCCAGGGATAAAACATGCTCTGCCGGCTCTGCCAGAGAAAGCGTTCAGCATTCATGACGCCACCTCAGTGCTGATTTCCGTTTTTACCAGCTGCGCAAAATATTCTCCGCGGGCGACATAGTTTTTAAACTGATCAAAACTGGCGCAAGCCGGAGACAATAAAATGACATCACCTGCAGCTGCTACAGAACAGGCGCGGGTAAAAGCTTCAGCTAAAGTAACCTGCTGCGATACCGGACAAACGTTAGCAACGGCCGCCGCAATGGTTCCTGCATCAGCACCAAAAGTAAGAACTTCCGCGGCGTATCGCTCACAGGCAGAAGCCAGTGGACTGAAATCCTGTCCTTTACCCTCACCACCGGCCAGCAGCCAGATTTTTCCGTTAATTTCCGGCCCCAGACCATAAAGCGCCGCCAGAGTAGAACCGACGTTGGTACCTTTAGAATCGTTGTAAAAATCAACACCGGCTTTATTGCCCAGCCACTGACAACGATGATCAAGGCCAGCAAATTCACGCAGCGCCGGTAATACGGCAGTAATATCTACCGACAGCAGTTTGATCAGTGCCAGCGCCGCCATTACGTTTGCCAGATTATGCTGACCTTTAATTTTCAGCTCGCTGGCAGCGATAATTTTTTCAGTACCGAACATGATCCAGCTTTCGCCGTCGATTCGCTCAAGACCAAACTGACCGATGTCCGCTTTATTTACACCAAAACTCAGACGCGGCATTTTATCGGAAACCAGCGGCTGACTGAGCGCATCGTCACGATTCACCACAACGCCACGACACTGCTGAAAAATGCGGTGCTTGGCCTGATGATAATCCGCCATGCCCTGATAACGGTCCATATGGTCTTCGCTCATATTGAGCACCACCGCAGCCGAGGCGGCCAGGTTTTCGGTGGTTTCCAGCTGAAAGCTCGACAGCTCCAAGACATAGATATCGATTCCAGCATCGTTACGCAGCAGATCCAGCGCAGGAATACCAATATTACCGCCAACCGCAACACGCTTGCCGGCCGCTGCCAGTAATTCTCCCACCAGAGTAGTGACCGTGCTTTTACCATTGGAGCCGGTAATGGCAATTAATGGCTTGCTGCAGACATCGGCAAATAACTGAATATCACCGGCAATCCGAGCACCGGCCTGACGGGCTGCAGCAATGGCCGGATGAGAAACCGCAATGCCGGGGCTGACGATTAATTCGTCGTACTGACTGAGGACAGCGGCCTGCAATTCACCGCTATAAATAGCCGACTGTGGAAACTCGCTGCGTACCGCATCCAGTCCCGGTGGCACATCGCGGCTGTCGCACAAATCAAACGCCCAGCCGCGGCTCTGGCAATAACGGGCAGCAGAGAGCCCGGTCATGCCAAGACCGACGATCAGTCGTTTGTAATCTGTGGAAATCAGCTGCGACATAAATTCAGATTCCTCAGCGAATCTTCAGCGTGGCTAAACCGATCAGCACCAGAATAATGGTGATGATCCAGAAACGGACAATAACGCGCGGCTCCGGCCAGCCTTTTAATTCATAGTGATGATGCAACGGTGCCATGCGGAAAATACGCTTGCCAGTCATTTTGAATGAGGCAACCTGCAGGATCACCGATACGGTTTCCGCCACAAAAATACCGCCCATAATAAACAACACAATTTCCTGACGAACGATCACCGCCACCACACCCAATGCTGCGCCCAATGCCAGAGAGCCCACGTCGCCCATAAAAACCTGAGCCGGATAGGTGTTGAACCACAGGAACCCGATACCGGCGCCGACAATAGCGGCACAGAAAATCACCAGTTCACCGGCACCGGCGATATAAGGAATATGCAGATAACTAGCAAAATTAACGTTACCGGCAAGGTACGCACAGATACCTAAAGCACCACCCACCATCACGGTTGGCATAATCGCCAGACCATCCAGGCCATCGGTCAGATTTACGGCATTACTGGAGCCGACAATTACAAAGTAGGTCAACAGAATAAACAGCAGGCCTAACTGCGGCATCACATCTTTCAGGAAAGGAACAACCAATTGGGTTTCCTGCGGACTTTGCGCACTGTAGAAAAGATAAGCGGCAGCAATTAAGGCGAACACCGACTGCCAGAAATATTTCCAGCGCCCCGGTAAACCACGGGAGTTTTTCTCAACCACTTTACGGTAATCATCCACCCAGCCGATCGCACCAAAGACCAGGGTTACCAGCAGTACAACCCAGACGAAACGATTTTCCAGATTGCCCCACAGCAAAGTACTGACGGCAATCGACAGCAGAATCAGCACGCCGCCCATGGTCGGAGTACCGGCTTTGCTTAAATGGGATTTAGGACCTAATTCACGGATCGCCTGACCAATCTGGTATTCACGCAATTTGCGGATAACCACAGGCCCAAGGAGTAATGACACCATCAGGGCAGTAATCACCGCCAGAATAGCGCGCAGCGTTAAATAGTTAACGACCCCGAATCCGGAGTGGTACTGCGCTAACCAGTCTCCCAGCCATAGCAACATGATCAGTTTTCCTCTGTATTTTTCTGCAGCGCCTGAACCACCTGATCCATACCAGCGCTACGTGACCCTTTAACAAGAATGACATCCTGTTTAGTGGTCTGTTGTTGTAAATACCGCACCAATTCTTCTTTGGTTGCGAACCAGTGCGCTCCGGCGCCAAATGCCTCAACCGTTTTCCGGCTGCGCTCGCCCGTTGCCAATAAATGCTGAATTCCCTGCGTTTTGGCGTACAGACCAATATCCACATGGGCAGCCAATTCGCCTTCACCAAGTTCGGCCATATCGCCCAATACCAGCCAGCTCTGTGCCGCGTGTTTTAACACGTCGATAGCTGCTTTGACTGACGCAGGATTGGCGTTATAAGCGTCATTTAAAATCCGCTGACCGGCTTGCCCATCCAGCCAGTGCAAACGACCGGAAACCGTGGTTGCCTGTTGCAGACCCTGAATAATTTCAGCAGCACTCAGCCCAAGCGCATAAGCCGCGGCACTCACAGCCAGCGCATTACGCACATTGTGTTCACCCAGTAATGGCAGGCGAACTGCATATTCTTCACCGTCCAGATGCAGTACAAAATGACTGCCCTGAAGATCACAGCGCAAAGCACTGGCACGTACGTCCGCTGAGGCAGAAAATCCAAAACTGAGCAATTTAACCGCCGCTGCGCGCTCTGCCCATTCGCCATAGAACACATCATCGGCATTTAAAATGGCGCAGCCGCCTGGCTGAATAAAATCGAGCAACTCACCTTTGGTCTGCACAATTCCCTGCAGACTGCCAAAACCTTCAAGATGAGCTTCTGCAGCATTGGTAATAATGCCAACCTGAGGTTTAACCCACTGTGCGGTGTAAGCAATTTCACCGGCACCACTGGCACCCAGTTCAATGACGGCCGCCTCATGCTCAGGTTGTAATGCCAGCAGCGTCAGCGGCGCACCGATATGGTTATTCAGATTGCCCTGTGTCATCCATGTGCGGTAGCGCTGTGCCAGTACACTACTCATTAATTGTTTCACACTGGTTTTACCGGCACTGCCGGTTACGGCAACCAACGGCCCGTGAAACTGACTGCGGTTCCAGCCGGCAATCTGCCCCAGCGCGATCAGGCAATCCGTTACCCGGATTAACGGCAGACACTGTGTCAGGGCAGTATCCACATCCTGATCAATCAGCGCAGCAACCGCGCCCTGCTCTGCGGCCTGAGCAATAAAATAATGACCATTAAAACGTTCACCGCTTAATGGTACGTACAGATCACCGGCTTTAATGTTACGGCTGTCGGTGCTCACACCATGAATCATGTCATCATCAAGCGCAGCTGCCGTATTATCCTGCAGCTGCCCATGCACAATTTTAACTAATTGCGACAGCGACAAATTACTCAGCATGATGATCTCCGCTCAGTAACCGTCCGGCCTTGCGATAACCCGCCTGAGTTAACACTGAGGCATCGCTGTAGGGTAATTTCACGCCCTGAACTTCCTGATAATTTTCATGACCTTTGCCGGCAATAAGTACAATACCGGCAGCAGTTGTCATATCCAGTGCCTGTGTAATGGCACGGCTGCGATCATGTTCACAATAAAAATCGCTGGTATTCTCTGCGCTGAGTGCATCGGCAAAAATCTGCTGCGGATCTTCGCTGCGCGGATTGTCGTCTGTCAGCCAGACTACATCCGCATGCGCGGCAGCTACCTGAGCCATCAGCGCGCGCTTGCTGCGGTCACGATCACCACCACAGCCAAATACCGCAGTAATTTTTTTATTCCAGGGCTTAAGTGCCTGCAATACATTCAGCAAAGCATCCGGCGTATGGGCAAAATCGATAACCGCCAGTGGCGCATCATCTTTTACATACAACTCCATACGTCCGGCCACCGGCTCCAGTTTTTGTGCAGCCGCGAGCAGCTGCTTAAAATCAAATCCTTGCAAGGCCAGTGCAGCAATCGCAGCCGTTGCATTGGCCAGATTAAATTCACCGATTAATGGCAGGACCAATAAACCATTGCCCCATGGGGTATCCAGCCAGGCCTGCATTCCACGGGCCTGCATCTGCACAGCGGAATACCGCACTGCAGCCTGCTCGCTTTGGCCATAGGTAATGACATTGGTATTTACTGCTGAATCAGCGGCCAGTCGGCGGCCATAATCGTCATCAATATTAATTAATGCCGCTTCAATATCATGACCAACGAATAACTGACGCTTTGCCGCAAAGTAATCGGCCATACTGCCGTGATAATCCAGGTGATCCTGGGTGAGGTTGGTCAGCACGGCTACCCGAAAGTTCAATCCGGCCACACGCTGCTGCGTCAGACCATGGGATGAGACTTCCAGTGCGGCAAAATCAACACCGTTTTCCTGCATATTGTTCAGGTGACGTAAGATTACGGATAAATCGGCGGTTGTATTACGACTGGTCTGAAGATCTGGCCATACACCATTACCTAAAGTCCCCAATACGCCGCAAGGTACTGAACAAAAACCAGCCAGCTGTGCCATATATTGCGTCACAGAACTTTTGCCGTTAGTACCGGTTACCGCTGTCAGTTTCATATCCGCAACGGGTGCATAACGACGATGAAGCCAGGTGGTTAACGAGGCTGGAATTTCATTATTAAAGAAGACAGGGACGGCAGGAAAATGCGGGCTCTGTTCACAACGGAAGCCCAACTCACCTTCTGCCAGTACCGCAACCGCACCCTGCTCAATAGCTGCGGCAATATGTTCTTCGCCATGACTCTTCAAACCGCGACGGGCAATAAATACATCGCCAGGCTGTACATCGCGGCTATCGACAGCAACCTGTGCGAATTCACGATCCCACTCCGGCGGAATAAATAATTCAGGAGTAACCATCTGACTTAATTTCATGCCGGACCTCCTGCCATCTGTAACGCCGGTACACTGCCATCATCCGGAGCAACCTGACGCAGACGCAACGCCTGTTGCATAATGCGTGAGAATACCGGCGCTGCTACTTCACCACCGTAATATTCTTTGCCCTGAGGTGAGTCGATCACAACAACCAGCACCAGATCCGGGGAGGAAATCGGCGCTATTCCGGAAAATACCGCGGTGTATTCTGAATCTTCGTAACCTTGCTGACCCACTTTATGCGCAGTACCGGTTTTACCGCCAACGCGGTAACCGGCAACCCGGGCACGACTGCCGGTTCCCTGTTTTGAGGTAACAGTTTCCAGCATATCCAGAACCTGACGGGCAACTTTCGCTGGCATTACCCGCTGACATTCCGTCTGTGGTTGATTATTCATCAATAAACGCACCGGATTACGGCAACCACCCTGAGTAAAACTGGTATAGGCATGCGCCAGCTGCAAAGGCGATACCGATAAACCATAGCCGTAAGAAACCGTCGCCAGACGCAGAGCATCCATTTGCTCCGGATAAGGCAGGCTGCCTACCGCTTCTCCGGGAAAACCCAGCACTGTTGCCTGGCCAATACCGGCTTTGCTGAAAAAATTCCAGATATTCTCTGCCCCCAGCTGATGAGCTAGATAGGTAACTCCAACGTTGCTGGATTTGGTAATAACACCGGTAATATCCAGCACACCGTAATTACGGTGATCGCGAATGGTTTTATTTTTAACCCGCACATAACCCGGCGCTGTATTAATTTCGGAACCTGGGAAATAACGTCCGGAACTTAAAGCCGCAGCCACCGTAAAAGGTTTAATCGTAGAGCCCGGCTCAATAAGATCGGCGATAGCCCGGTTACGCATGTTTTCCGCACGCAGGCTGGCGCGGTTATTCGGGTTATAAGACGGCTGATTAACCAGAGCCAGTACATCCCCGCTGCGCGCATCCACCAACACTGCACTGCCGGACTTAGCATTATGCTGGGAAACGGCTGCTTTTAATTCGCGGTATGCCAGATACTGCAGGCGCAGATCCAGCGTTAACGCCAAGTCACCGCCTGGCTTTGGCACCGCATTAACTTTTAATTGTTTAATCACATTGCCATACAGGTCTTTAACCACCTGGCGCGAGCCTTCGCTGCCTTGCAGAAATTCATCAAAAGCCAGCTCCAGACCTTCCTGTCCATTACCGTCCACATCAACGATACCCACCGTGTGTGCGGTCACTTCTGCTGCCGGATAGAAACGGCGGAAATCATCATCACCATAAATACCGGCGATACGGCGTTTTAATACCTGCTGTGCCAGCTCCGGCTGAACCTGACGCTTAATGTATAAAAAAGAGCGACCCTGAGAGGCCGCCCGTTCAACTTTGCGCACCAGTTCTCTGGTGCTCAGACCAAGATCCGTGGCGACAGCCGGTAATTGCTGAACATTAACCTGCTGCGGATTCAGCCACAGCGTTACCACCGGAGTACTGACTGCAAGTGGTTTGCCATAACGGTCGGTTATCATGCCGCGCATTGCCGGCTGAACTTCTTCACGCACCGTACGCTTTTCACCCTGCTCAAACAGGAAAGGCTGATCCACGGTATGCAGCATAACCAGACGCACCAGAACCGCAGCCAGCAGACAGCCAAACACCACCAGCACCAGCGTAAAACGCCAGCGGGTGATGCCGCTTAATGTTGTCTCTTGGTTCGGTTGCGCATTCATTGTGAAAGCACCTGCACCTTGCCTGGTTCTGTCATGTTTAATTGTTTACGCGCCTGCTGGTCGATCCGGCCATGCGCAGTTAATGTGCTTTTTTCCAGCAGCAAACGGGTATGTTCCTGCAGCAGCTGCGCCCGTAATGCATCTTCCTGTTGCCACACCTGCAGCAGCACGCGGTGCCAGTGCACCACCCCGACCTGAGCCAGAGCAGACATAAGCACCACAGCCCACAACACGGCGACTCCTGCTTTCACGCCAACCGCTCAGCAATGCGTAATACCGCACTGCGGGCGCGGGCATTAATCCGTATTTCATCGTTGCCGGGCATAATCGCCTTACCCATTTTTTTCATGGTGCGGCCGAGCATGTCATCCGGCACCGGAATACCCGGAGGTAAATCACGGCCTTTTTCCTGTGCGCGGATAAAGCGCTTCACCATACGGTCTTCCAGCGAATGGAAACTGATGACTGCCAGGCGGCCATGTGGCAGCAACAGATCAACGCTGTCGGCCAGAATTTTTTCCAGATCACCCAGCTCGTTATTCACTGCAATACGGATTGCCTGAAAAGCACGGGTCGCCGGATGCTTATGTTTTTCCCAGGCCGGATTGGCTTCTTTAATTAACTCAGCCAGCTCGCGGGTACGGGTAATAGGCGCTTCAGCGCGGGCCTTGATAATCGCGCGCGCCATACGCTTGGCGAAGCGCTCTTCTCCGTATTCTTTTAATACGCGGGCGATTTCTTCTTCGGAAGTCTGGGCACACCACTCAGCAGCGCTCAGGCCGGCATCCGGATTCATACGCATATCCAGCGGGCCATCTTTCATAAAGCTGAAGCCGCGTTCAGCATCATCCAGCTGTGGCGAAGACACCCCCAGATCCAGCAGAATGCCGTTGATCTGGCTGATCCCCAGAGCATTAAGCTCGGCTTTCATATCGGCAAAACTGGCCTGCACAATCTGAAAGCGACTGTCTTCCTGCTCCAGCTCTTTACCGGTCTGAATGGCCAGCGGGTCTTTATCAAAACCAATCAGGCGACCTTCAGGTGCCAACTTACTCAGCAGCAGACGACTGTGACCGCCACGGCCAAAAGTTCCGTCCACATAAATACCCGCCGGATCATTCAGGCAGCCGTCGACCGTCTCCTGCAGCAGTACGGTGGTGTGAGCAAACTCACTCAGATTCATAACGACAGACTCTGTAGTTCTTCGGGTAATTGTTCGGGCTGACTGACCATATCCAGATACTCATCGCGGCGGTCTTCCCACAGCGACTTACTCCACAACTCCAGCTTCTTTCCCTGCCCCATCAGCACGCTTTCTTTTTCCAGCGAGGCATATTCGCGCAGCGGTTGCGGCAAAAGGATACGACCGGCGCTGTCCAGCTCCAGATCAGTCGCATGACCAATCAATAAGCGCTGAATGCGGCGGGCAACCGGGTTAAAGCTGGGCAGAGCCTCGATTTTGGCCTGGATCAGTTCCCATTCGTTTACGGGGTAAATCAGGAGGCAGCGTTCTTCAGTATCAATGGTGGCCACCAAACGGGCGCCACAGAGCTCCGCCAGCGTTTCCCGATATTTAGTCGGGATCGCCAGACGCCCTTTGGCATCCAGATTGATCGTGTGCAGCCCCCGGAACATACGTCCTTCCTGTTGGTTTGGGTGTGAATCCTCTGTCGGTGTAAGTAGTTACCAACCTCGTCAAAGTCCCACTATTACCCACTATTTTCCACTTTACGACACTATAGGAAGGCAAATAGCCTTTTGCAAGCCACTTCGGGGTGTGGATATCTGCATTTTTGCTTTATCTCACAAGGACTTAGAAAGCCTTAACGGCAAGGTGGGAAAATGTGGAGAGCAAATCTTAAACAGGACTGTGAGCCTGCATCACGAAGTTAAAGTAACTTCTGAGGTTAGTACTCACTTACATGAGGGTTTATATAATTTAGCTATAAGAAGTGACCACTAACTAATCATTAAAGACAGGCTCTGTGCAGCCGGGCCAATGATGGCGAAATCTGCGACGGGAAACCAGTGCAGAATTCTGCAGCCGTTGTGCAAAAAAATCTTCAGCCGGAATAATCAAGGCGGTAACATCGGCTCCCTTTACATCATCCTGCAAGCACTGCCACAAGGACCCCTTGCATGCCAAGAGCCAACGAACTGAAGAAAGGCGGCGTCGTCGAATTCAAGAATCAGACCTGCCTGATCAAAAACATCGAAGTGCAGAACCCGCATTCGCGCGGTGGTGCCACCCTGTACAAAATCCGCTTCCAGACCGTTCCCGGCCGGCAGAAGCTGGAAGAAAGTTTTAAAGGTGACGATCAGCTACAAGCCATTGAACTGCTGCGTCGCCAGATCGTGTTCTCTTACCGTGAAGAAGACACCTACTACTTTATGGACGAAGAAAGCTTCGACCAGTATCCGATCGATGCCGAAACCCTGGACACCGATGCGCTCTATATCAGCGAATCCCTGAAAGGCACTATGGGTCTGCTGGTCGATGGTCAGCTGATTGCCATTGAGCTGCCATCATCGGTAGAAATGACCGTAATCGAAACCAGCCCAGGCATTAAAGGCGGCAGCGCCAGTGCCCGTACCAAACCGGCCCGTTTTGCCACTGGTCTGGTCATCCAGGTGCCGGAATATCTGGAACAGGGTGAAACCGTCAAGATCAACACCGCTGAGAACCGTTTTATCTCCCGCGCCTGATTGATCTGGCAAATCTGAGGCTGGCGCAATGTATAGTTGCGTCAGCCTGTCTTGGCGAAGTCCGGCGGCTGTGACAGACTTCGCGTCGTCCTATCACCAGCCGTCATCCGACTTCAATCCAGACCATGAATATTCAGCAATTACAGGCCGCTTCGCAGGCCGTTCGTGATAACAAAGCCTTCGAACTCTTTGTTGTAGCCATCATTATTTTTTCTGCCCTTCTGATCGGTGCCAAAACCTACAGCATTCCCGACACTTTGATGGTGGTGCTGAACTGGCTGGATACCGGCATTACGGTTATTTTCCTGATCGAAATCGTTATCCGCTTTCTCGCGGCACCGGATAAGAAACGCTTCTTCCATAATGGCTGGAACCTGTTTGATACCCTGGTCGTGGTTGTCAGTCTGATTCCGGTCGATCACAGCGATATGGCTCTTATTGGTCGTCTGGTGCGTATTTTCCGCGTGCTGCGGATGGTATCTATCATCCCGGAATTGCGTATGCTGCTGAACTCGCTGCTGCGCGCGTTGCCACAGCTGGGCTATGTCCTGCTGCTGATGTTTATTATTTATTATATTTACGCGGCTATCGGCACCACCTTTTTTGAACCCATCAATGATGTGCTGTGGGGGGATATTTCCATCTCCATGCTGACCTTGTTCCGGGTGATGACCTTTGAAGACTGGACCGATGTTATGTACGAAACCATGGCGGTCTACCCGCTGTCGTGGATTTTTTATCTGAGCTTTATTTTCCTCACCACCTTTGCCTTTCTTAATATGGTCATCGGTATTGTGGTAAACGTACTTGAAGATGAACATGCACAGGAAAAAGCCGAGCAGGATGCCGCCGACGGCAAAGCTACCCTTGACGATCTGGCGGCAGAAATCCGCGAACTGAAAGCCCTGCTGCAACAGCAGCAACCACCAAAGTCCTGACGGAGTTTTTATGAAACGCTATCTGCTGCAACCGCTGATCAAAGGCTCCATGGTGGTACTGCCGTTACTGATTACCATCTGGCTGTTATGGTCTGCGCTGATGTGGCTTAACGGTCTGGGCCTGAGCCTGCTCGCCAGCCTGCATATTCCCAGCATTTTTCCTGGTATGGGCCTGCTGCTGATGCTGCTGGCTTTGCTGTCAGTCGGATTATTATTTCAGTTCAACCCGGTCAGCTGGCTGTATCAGTATGTGGAAGATGCCCTGCTGCGTTTTCCGCTGGTAAAAACACTGTACGGCGCGGTTAAAGACTTTGCCGCCATGTTCGATCAGGAAAAACAGCACAATCAACAGGTCGTGCTGGTCGATATGCCCGGCGATGCACAATTACTGGGCTTTATTACCGCCAGCAAAATTCCGCCGGCGGTGCAGAATGCCGGTGATAAGGAAGAGCTGGTCGCGGTATACCTGCCCATGAGCTACATGGTTGGCGGCTATACCCTGTTTGTTCCGCGCGCCCGCCTGACGATGCTCGACTGGTCGTTTGAAGATGCCATGCGCTTTGCATTAACTGCCGGAGTATCACAAAGCCAGGCACGCAAAACCAAAGAGCCGTTATGGCCCCTTAATGGTGACGATAAAAACAAAGGTGTCTCTGAATAATCAATCGGCGGCAATGTCACACACCTGGCGCGTCAGCGCCAGGAAGGCTCCCAGCGCCAGCAATAAAAAGGCACAGGCAACAAGAATCGCCACCGGATAATACAGATTACCGGCCAGATCGAGCTGGCTGTATTTAATAATCATAATCAGCGCTTCCAGCACCAGTGCAATACACACGGTGCCGACAAAACGGGTGATGGTGCGGCGGATATTCTGGAAAATATTTTCCCCGGCTTCTTCCGCCGCGTATTCCTTACCAACCCCCAACCCCAGCTCATACATTGCCAGCGCGATAACAAGCGTATTAATCGCCTTAATCACCAGCGTGACCATATCGCCATCACTGCTAAATAATCCGTTAAAAAACGTCGAAAACGATAATCCCACCAACAATAAAGCCAGCAGATGGAATACACCGGAAAATAATAAAGCGACGCCGGTTTTGTATTGATGAAGCAAAGGCTGGGCAGTGTTTCCCGATGGAGTCAGTAACGAATTCAGCATAAGTCGGTCCCGTGACAGCGTTAAAAATACGTCTGTCTGAGACTGCCTCATCCCTGCACGGTTCCTTCTTTTTTTACAGCCAAAGCACAGCTGAAGTACAACTACAGGGCTGCAAGCGCTGCAAGCATTCCAGAAGTTAAGTGCGCAAGGTCGTTATCATCCATCACCAAAGGCGGCATCACATACAGCAGATTACCAAATGGCCGCACCCAGATACCGCGTTCCACACAGGCTGGCTGCAGTTGCGCCATGTTCACCGGCTGCTGCATTTCAATCACGCCAATAGCACCCAACACACGGACATCAGCAACTCCCGGTAACTGACGTGCCGGCATTAATCCCGACAGCAGTCCCTGCTCCAGACGCGCGACCTGCGCCGCCCAGTCGTTTTCCAACAGTAAATCGATACTTTCACAGGCCACCCGGCAAGCCAGCGGATTGCCCATAAAAGTCGGGCCGTGCATAAAACAGCCAGCCTCACCAGTGCTGATGGTTTCCGCAACCTGTGAGGTAGTAAGCGTTGCCGCCAGTGTCATATAACCACCGGTCAGGGCTTTGCCAAGGCAGAGAATATCCGGTGTGATTCCGGCCCATTCACAGGCAAACAAACGTCCGGTGCGACCAAAACCGGTGGCAATTTCATCGGCAATCAGCAGCACGTCGTATTCATCACACAGGCGCCGCGCCTCGCGCAGGTACTGCGGGTGATAGAAGCGCATACCTCCGGCTCCCTGCACCACCGGCTCAACAATCAGGGCGGCTATGTCGGCATGATGCTTTTGTAACACCTGCTCCAGTGCGCTGCAGTCGGCGGCATCCCAGTCGTCATAAAAACCCGTCTGCGGCGGCGGAACAAAATATTGCTGCGGCAGAATACCGGCAAACAACTGGTGCATCCCACGGGTTGGATCACATACCGACATCGCCCCCAAAGTATCGCCGTGATAGCCGCGTTGCAGGGCCAGAATCTTATGTTTACCGCTAAGCCCGCGGGCCTGCTGATACTGCAGCGCCATTTTCAGCGCCACCTCCACCGCCACCGAGCCAGAATCCGCCAGAAACACCTTATCCAGCCCCGCCGGCGTCAGCGCCACCAGACGCCGTGCCAGCTCAATGGCCGGACTGTGCGTCAGACCGCCAAACATCACATGACTCATCTGCTCAGCCTGCTCCAGCAGAGCAGCATTCAGACGCGGATGGTTATAGCCGTGTACCGCACACCACCAGGAAGCCATGCCATCGACCAGCTCGCGGCCATCGGCCAGCTGCAGCCTGACGCCACGGGCCGCAACCACCGGCCACACCTGCGCCGGATCAGCCATTGAGCTGTAAGGATGCCAGAGGTGTTCACGGTCAAAAGCCAGATCGGGTTTCTGTCGCAGCATGGAAGAAGCCGGGTGAGAAACAGATGAAAAATGCATAGCAACTCCTGACAGTGGAAGAGACCCAGGCCGAGGCAGGCCCGGCTCCGGACCGTTCCGCAGTAAACTTGTAAACCATTTTTAAATTGACTGGTTAACCATCAGCATTATGATCAGCCGCAACTCCCCTGTCGAGTCGGCAACAGAAACAGACGAGCCGGCAACAGCGACAGGCTTTAACCCATTCAGAAAAGGCACCCTCAGGCAGCATGAGCTGGAACCAGCGTATTCAACAGGCACTGCATGAACGCCAGCAACAGCAGCTGTGGCGCCAGCGCGCTCTGCTGGGCGATGTGCAGCAGACACACACCCTGCGCAACGGCCAGCCGGTGCTGAACTTCTGCGCCAATGATTATCTTGGTCTGGCCGCCTGTGGTGCTGATGATCTGGCCCATGCCGCACAGCGCTGGGCGATGGGAAGTGGTGCTTCACATCTGGTGTGTGGCCACAGCAGCGCCCACCATGAGCTGGAGCAGGCACTGGCCGCGCACTGTGGCTATGAGCGGGCGCTGTTATTCTCAACCGGCTTTATGGCAAACCTCGGCACGATTGCCGCCCTCGCCGGACGTGGTGACGAAGTGCTGCAGGACAAGCTCAACCACGCTTCACTGCTGGATGGCGCCTTGCTCAGCCGCGCCAGACTCAGCCGTTACCGCCATGCCGATTACCACCATCTGCAACAGCTGCTGGACGTGCCGGCCAACGGCGAACGTCTGATCGTCAGCGACAGTATCTTCAGCATGGACGGCGATCTGGCCGACGTCCGTCGCCTGAGCGAACTGAGCAGCAAACACAACGCCCTGTTAATGATCGACGACGCCCACGGCTTTGGCGTACTGGGCAGTACACTCAGCACACCCAACATCGAACCCGCTGCAGGCCAGGGAGTACGGGCCTATTTTGGCCTCAGTCCGCAACAGCTGCCGCTGTACGTCGGCACTCTGGGCAAAGCGCTGGGCGGTTTTGGTGCTTTTGTTGCCGGCAGTGCTGACCTTATCGATTACCTGATCCAGTTTGCCCGGCCTTACATCTACACCACCGCGCTGCCACCAGCGCTGGCCGAAGCAATGCTGGCCAACCTGAAGCGTCTGCAGCAGGGCGACCGCCAGCAACAGTTGCAGGCCAATATCCGCTATTTCCGCCGTCAGGCCGCCAGTCTGGGTTTATCGCTTATGCCGTCAGAATCAGCCATTCAGCCGCTGCTGATCGGTGACAGCGGTAGCGCCCTGCGGCTATCTGAGCAGTTGCTGCAACGCGGGTTGTGGGTCAGTGCCATCCGTCCGCCCACCGTACCTGCCGGCAGCGCCCGCCTGCGCATAACCCTGAGTGCTGCACATCGTCAGAGCGATATCGACTTACTGTTAAACGCCCTCGCTGAATTGCTGCCGGTTCAGGAGGCCAGTGCATGAGCCAGCCTATCTCCCCATGGCGCCTGCTACGGACAGAAAGCCCCGGCCCCGACTGGTTCTGGCTGCCGGGCTGGAGTTTTGCCCCGGAAGTCTTTGCCCCGCTCTATAACCAGCTGCCGGGTCATCACTATGGCTTTGATTATTCCGCAACAGGTGTTGCAGACAACAGTGACTTCAACAGCTGCGCTCAGGCTCTGATCAATCAGGCTCCCGCCAGTCCGCAACGTCCGGCGATCTGGGTTGGCTGGTCGCTGGGGGGGGCCCTGGCCTGCGCAGCGCTGTCTGTTTCTGCAGCGGCATCAGCAACGCAAAAAACGGGCAATATTACCCTGATCACACTGGCCACCAGTGCCACGTTCTGCCGTTTACAGGCGGAGGACGAGTTTGGTCTGGATGCCGATCTGCTGCAGCAGTTCAGCCAGAATATGCAGCAACAGCCGGAGAAAACCCGGCGCCGCTTTCTCGCACTCTGCACTCAGGGCGCCGCTGACGCACGGCCACTCAGTCGCCTGCTTGCCAGCCACCAGCTGAGTGATCCGGCTACCCTGCTGCCGGGCCTCGACTGGCTGCGCAGCTATCGTCTTAACCCTGCAACCGGCAACCGCCTGCAGGTCAGGCAGGAACAACACTGGCTCGGCAGCCACGATGCGCTCAATGCCGGCGGACTCAACCCGGTGTATTACAGCCCCGGCCACAGTCATGCCTTTTTTCTCGAACCCGAGGGACAGGCCGCCCTGTTAACCCGGCTGCAGGCCTTATGCTGCCAGCTCAAACCGGCCAGCGGAGCACAGGGATGAACGCTGAATGTCTTTCTCTGCAAACGCCCGGCGACAGCACGATAACGCTGCAGCGTGATAAACGTCTGGTGGCACAGCAGTTCAGCCGCGCCGCCCACTCGTACGATCAGGCCGCAGGCATTCAGCTGCAGGTGCGCAATCAATTGCTCAGCCGTCTGCAGCGCGTAAACGGGCCGCTGTTTGGTCACTGGCTGGATATTGGCTGTGGTACCGGACAGACCCTGCCACGTCTGCACCAGCTGGGCGCACAACAGGTTTGCGGTATTGATCTGGCCTGCGGCATGATCAGCAGTGCCCGGCGCTTTGCCAGCCCGGCCATCGCCCTGTTACAGGCCGATGCCGACCAGATTCCTCTGGCCGATGCCAGTTGCGATGGGCTGTTTTCCAGCCTGATGCTGCAATGGAGCGAGCAGCCGCACAGCACCCTGCGGGAATGGGCGCGGGTGCTGAAACCCGGCGGCACACTGGCCCTGGCAACGCTGCTGCCCGGTACTCAGCGGGAGCTGTTACAGGCCTGGCGCAGCATCGACGACAAGCCTCATGTAAATAATTTCATCAGCGCCGCAGACCTGCAGCAGGCACTGTTGCAGGCCGGGTTGCGCAGCGTCAGCCGGCAGCAGAGTCTGTTGCAGGAGTATTACGACTCACTCACCAGCCTGCTGCGCAACCTCAAAGCCATTGGCGCCACCAATGTGAACCCCGGCCGGAAAAGCGGCCTGGGCGGCCGCCGGGCATTGCAGCAGCTGGATAACGCTTATCCGCGTGACCGCAATGGCCTGCTGCCGCTGAGCTATCAGGTCCAGTGGCTGTTGCTGCGTAAAGAGTAAAATGGGAACAGAGCCAAATGACACAGCGCCTCTTTATTACCGGCACCGATACTGACGCCGGCAAAACCCTGATCAGCGCCGCCTATCTGCTGAAAGCACAACAGCAGGGTTTAACCTGCCTGGGTCTGAAACCCGTCGCCGCCGGTTGTGAACGTAAGCCTTCCTCTTATCTGATGCGCAACAGCGATGCCCTGCTGCACCAGCAGTACAGCCAGCCGGCACAGGATTACAGCGTCCACAATCCCATCGCTCTGCAGGCGGCGATTGCACCCCATATTGCCGCGCAACAGGAGCAGTGCACACTTACTGTGGACAGTCTGATGCAGGCCTGCCAGCCCGCCCTGCGTCAGCAGCCGGATCTGCTGTTATGCGAAGGCGCCGGTGGCTGGTTGGTACCATTAAATAACGCAGAAACCCTCGCCGATTTTGCCTGTGCACTGGGCGCCCCGGTGATTCTGGTGGTGGGAATGAAACTGGGCTGTATTAACCACGCACTGCTCAGTGCCCGCGCCATACAGCAATCCGGCTTAGCGCTGGCAGGCTGGGTGGCCAACCAGCTGCCACCGGGGATGACCGCAGCACAGGAAAATCTGCAATTCCTGCAACACTGGTTCAATCAGCAGAATGTTCCCTGCCTGGGGGTTATTCCGCCTATCGACGCTCTGAATTGCACAGATAAGCAACAATTACAGGCCGTTTCTGACTGTCTGCATTGGCCTCCGGGCCTGCAGTTGTGAATAACAGGCACAGCAAAAAACGGCAGGCTTCGTGATAGTGTGCAAAAATACATTCATCGTGTGTTATTTCATTCGTCATTGGTCAGGCCAGAAACACCATGGAAGATTCTATCAATCCATCTTCAGCAACCGCGCCGGATACGGCCCTTACGACAGAGCAGATTCAGCGCTTTATTCCCTTTGATGAGCTGTCTGCCCATGCTGTCAGCGAGCTGTTGCCGCATTTCCGTGCCTATTCGCTGGCCGATAAAAAGATTCTGTTCAAACGTGGTGAAGAAGACGACGAATGTCACTTTCTGCTTGAAGGAACGGTCGACCTGGCCGATGACCAGTTCCGTATTACCCAGATTAAAGGCGACGATGACGAAAACTTTCTCGCTCTGGATGCCAGCCATCCAATTCACCGCCATGCGGCCATTACCCAGTCGCCCTGCCAGTTGTTTGCTATCAAGCGTCAATATCTGGAGCTGATCACCACATGGTCGGAGTTACGTCAGGCCTATGATCAGGAAGAAGACTCTGAACACGACTGGCTGGAAAGCCTGCTCACCTCCGATCTGTTCAACCGTGTACCACCGGCCAATATCCAGAAGCTGCTGGCCCGTTTTAACGAACGTGAAGTGTCACTCGGTGAAGAAATCATCCGTGAGGGCGAAGAAGGCCATGAGTGCTATGTGATCAAAAGCGGCAAGGCCATTGTCAGCCGTAAAGTAAATAACAAACAGGAAACCCTCGCCGCTCTTGGCAGCGGAGATCTGTTTGGTGAAGACGCCCTGGTCAGTAATCTGCCGCGTAATGCCAGCATTACCATGAGCAGTAACGGCGTGTTGATGGTATTAACCAAAGAAGACTTCGACACCCTGCTGAAAACACCGGTGGTTGAATACGTCAGCGAAAGCCAGCTCAGCGCCCTGATCGATGAAGGCGATACAGGTACTGTGGTGCTCGATGTACGCCTGCCACAGGAGGTCGCGGCCAGCCCGATTCACCGTGCGACAACCATACCACTGGCACAGCTGCGTACCCGTCTGAATGAATTATCCAAAGCCTTTGTGTATGTGGTTACCGGCGAAGGCCGGGCAGAAGCCGCGGCCTATATCCTCACCGAGGCCGGTTATCAGGCGCGGGTGCTGAAGCGCAGTGAATAGCGCAGCGCCTGCCAGACCGGTTCAGGGCCTGGTTACCGGTGCAATCATCTCTTCATAAGCTTTCATATAACGCGGCAGCGTATTGCGGTCGAGCCATACCGCCATACGCTGACGGTTGGTTTCGGTATTTTTCTGCTCAGCTACCCAGCGGTTTACCGCCGCCACCACGGTTTCTCCCCAGGGCGTTTTCGGGCAGGCCATGGCACCCTTGGCAAACTGCGGCAGCTCTTTGATCGACAGTGCCACCAGCTCATGCTCTTCCGGTGACTGAATCGTGTCGACCATATAACGGTTAATCCAGGGGTATTCGATAATGTAATCAATACGCCCCGACTGCAGCATACGGTACAGACTCAGCGGCCCATGCAGGCTGGAGAGCACCGTAGCACGCTGATACACATCGCCGGCACTCAGCAGATTATCGAGAAACACATAATAGGAACGGTCAGCCACCAGCCCCAGGCGCATATTGGTACGCGCCAGCATATCTGCTGCTGCAATGGTCATCTGCGGCGCAAACAGCGCCTGATAATCATCCAGCCGCACCATAAAGGCCAATGATGGAAACAACGCCGGAGAATCACTGAACAGGGTGTACTTTGCCCGCTCCGGAGTATACAGCGCCGCCGGATGGCAGATATTTTCCCCGGCACGGATCAGCTGCCAGGCCCGGGCCGGGGTCATCTCTTCCCGTACATGGCGATACTGCGGCATCGCCGCGATGACCAGATCCAGATAAGTATCGGCGATGCCCTTGCCTGCCATTGGTCCCTCGCTGATATGCAGCGGCGGATATGGCATCACAATCCAGCGCAACAGCGGACGATCATCTGCTACAGGCGTTTCCTGCGCCAGGCAGGACAGTGCCACCACAAACATCCCCATAGCCAACAGCCAACGCATATCAACCCCCATCCTCCGATAATAAGAACTTAAGCGTAGACCAGCCATATCGTCTGAGGACAGGAAGGTACTTCAGGGTATTGGTCATAGATGGCGGGCATCAAAGCGCAGCAGGAGCATAGCTTAACGCGCTTCAGCGCGGCCCGAAGGGTGCCCGCCACGGATGGCGGGCATAGCATCAACGCCGGGAGCGTTGATCAACATTGCGCAGCAATAGCCCGAAGGGTGACCGCCACGGATGGCGGGCATAGCATCAACGCCGGGAGCGTTGATCAACATTGCGTAGCAATGGCCCGCAGGGTGGCGGCCATGGATGGCCGCCATAAAAAAACCCGCACAAGGCGGGTTTTTTCAGAAGGGCAAAACTTACAGTTTGCCGGCTTCTTCTGCCAGGTATTTGGCAACACCTTCAGGAGATGCGTCCATACCTTTGTCGCCTTTGTTCCAGCCAGCCGGGCAAACTTCGCCGTGCGCTTCGTGGAATTGCAGAGCTTCAACCAGACGTACCAGCTCATCGATGTTACGGCCCAGTGGCAGGTCGTTGATGTTGGCAGCACGTACCACACCTTCTTTATCGATCAGGAAAGCACCACGCAGCGCAACGCCACCGGCAGTTTCTACGTCGTATGCTTTACAGATACCGTGGTCAACGTCAGCCGCCATGGTGTACTTAACTTCGCCGATACCACCTTTGGCAACCGGCGTGTTACGCCATGCGTTGTGGGTGAAGTGAGAGTCGATAGACACAGAAATCACTTCCACGCCCAGTTCTTCGAACTTGGCCATACGGTGATCCAGAGCGATCAGCTCAGATGGGCACACGAAGGTGAAATCCAGTGGATAGAAGAACACCAGAGCGTATTTGCCTTTGGTTGCTTCTGCGAAGTTGTATGAATCAACGATGGTACCGTTGCCCAGTACAGCCGGAACGGTAAAGTCAGGTGCTTTTTTACCTACCAGTACGCTCATGTTTCTTACTCCCTGTGAGTTCTGAAATTTATCGGTATTATCCGGACAACACCTGCGGCGCAGCCGGAGCATAAAGAGCTGGTATCATACAACGCGCTCCCGGCTAAGCATACCGCCGCCGCCAGAGAATCAGGGCGATGATTAATTTTGCCAATCATAGCCATAGCAATTGTCTATAACACGGGTAAGTGATTGTGGCAGAAGGGTTTTTCAGCAAACTCCCGGCACCGAAGCGGAGACACTACCAGCGCTTGCTGCTGGCTGTGGCTATCTCGTTGTTGCTGCATGCCCTGCTGCTGTCGGCGCCCTTCTCTGTACGGCTGACACCGGCCCAGACCCAACCCGTAATTAATGCCGAACTGCGCCAGCCAGAGGTAAGCGCCCGGACCTTACAGGATGAAGCGCCAGCTCAGGTGCCGACGGCTGAGGTTCATACAGCCCAGGTTCAGGAGACAGCTCAAAGCCAAAGCGCGGCTCTCAAGCAAAATGCAGTTCTAAAGCAAAACGCGGCGGTGAAACAAAACACAGCTCCGGAGCAGATTCAAAAGCAGCCTCAGGCAAAAACAGAAGCCGCCAAACAACAGCCCCAAAAGCCAATACCTGAGCCGAAATCCGCACCACAACCAAAGCAGCAGTCGAGCGCACAGACAGCACAACAACCGAGCCAGAAACAAGCCGGACTGGTCACGGAGAAAGAAGATTTATCAGCCGATCCGCTGGAGCGCAGCTATCAGCAGCAACTGCTCGCACATCTGCGCGAACGGGTAATCGCACCGGCGCAATTTACCGGCAGTGTAAGGCTGGAGCTGACCTTAAGTTACCGTCAGGTGGCCACCAACGTGCGGGTTATCCGCTCCAGTGGCGACCCGGTAATGGACGACTGGGCCGTCAAAGCCGCACTGAGTGCCAACCCGTACCCCAGAGTGCCGGATGAATTACCAGCGTCGTATACCTTCCGCCCGACCATCCGTACCCTGCAATAACGCAGCGGTATGCCCTGAACACAGCCCATAAAAAATGGCCGCATAGGCGGCCATTTTTCTGCGGATAATGCAGATAAAAAGAAACGACAGCTTATTTACTGTGTTCCAGAATATCTTCCACAATTTCCTGCTCTTCATGCAGGTCTTCAGCGTCGGCTTTTTCATGCGGCAACAGCAGGTTCAGCACAATCGCCACCACACCGCACAGGCTGACACCTTGCAGGTGGAACTCGGAAGAACCAATTGCCATACCACCAATACCGAATACCAGAGTGGTCGCCACAATCACCAGATTGCGCTGTGCACTCATATCGACTTTGGCTTTGATCAGGATGTTCATGCCCACGCCGGCAATAGAGCCGAACAGCAGAATCATAATACCGCCCATCACCGGCGTCGGAATGGTCTGCAGCAGCACACCAAACTTGGCCACGAATGCCAGCACAATGGCAAACACCGCCGCCCAGGTCATGACGACCGGGTTAAAGGCTTTGGTCAGCATCACCGCACCGGTCACTTCGGAGTAAGTGGTGTTTGGCGGGCCGCCAAACAGAGACGCCGCAGAGGTCGCCAAACCATCGCCCAGCAGAGTGCGGTGCAGACCAGGCTTCTGCACGTAGTTTTTACCGGTCACACTGCCGATGGCCAGAACGTCACCAACGTGTTCAATCGCCGGCGCAATGGCCACCGGAATCATAAACAGAATGGCCGCCAGCTGAAATTCCGGCGTCACAAACTGCGGTAACTTAACCCAGGGGCTGGCATCCACGGCAGTCAGATCGACCATACCGGTAAACGCCGCAATGGTGTAACCCACCGCCACACCGGCCAGAATCGGCACCAGACGGAAAATACCTTTCGCCAGAGTGGCCACCAGCAAGGTGGTAATCAGGGCAGGCATCGATACCCACATGGCATCGGCATAAGGGAAGAGCTCTGCTGACGCATCACCGGCTTTACCCATCGCCATATTCACCGCGATAGGAGCTAAGCCCAGACCAATCACCATAATGATCGGACCGGTAACCACCGGTGGCAGTAAGCGGTGCAGGAAACCCGGGCCACGCAACGCCACCAGAGCCGACAGCGCAACATAAACCATACCGGCACAGAACAGCGCGCCCATGGTGGCCGCCATGCCCCAGGTTTTTACGCTGAACAGAATCGGCGCAATAAAGGCAAAAGATGAAGCCAGAAATACCGGCACCGAACGCTTGGTGGTGAACTGAAAAATCAGCGTACCAATACCGGCGGTAAACAGCGCCACACTCGGATCGAGGCCGGTAATCAATGGCACCAGCACCAGTGCGCCGAAGGCAACGAACAACATCTGTAAACCGGCCAGCAGCATACGCCAGCCGCGATACAGATCTTCTGTATTGTCCCGCATAGAAACTCCCCTGATTTTTAATTATTTCGTGCCGAAGATCTTGTCACCGGCATCGCCCAGACCAGGGATAATGTACCCCTGCTCGTTCAGATGGCTGTCCACCGATGCGGTATAAATATCCACATCCGGGTGCGCATCCTGAACCTTTTTAATGCCTTCCGGTGCCGCTACCAACACCAATGCACGGATGCTGGTACAACCGGCTTGTTTTAACAGGTCGATGGTTGCAACCATCGAACCGCCGGTGGCCAGCATCGGGTCCACAATCAGTGCCATACGCTGGTCGATATCACCGGCCAGTTTGTCGAAGTAGCTCACCGGCTCCAGGGTTTCTTCATCGCGGTACAGGCCGACAACGCTGATTTTGGCACTTGGCACCAGCTCTAACACGCCGTCCAGCATGCCCAGACCGGCACGCAGAATCGGTACCACGGTAATTTTTTTGCCGCGAATCCGCTCCGCTTCAACCGGACCACACCAGCCATCGAGGGTGTAGCTTTCCAGTTCCATATCTTTGGTTGCTTCGTAGGTCAGCAGGTTGCCGACTTCAGCCGCCAGTTGGCGGAAGGTGCGGGTGCTCATTGATTTGGATCGCATCAAACCAATTTTATGCTGCACTAGGGGGTGGCGGATCTCATGTACGCTCATGCATGCCTCATTCTGTCTTTCGGGTACAATAACGGGCGCAATTTTCGCACAGCACCTGATCCTGCGCGACGCAAAATTTAACCGAATGGTCAGATTGGCCTGATAGACTGAATCCGAGGTAAGTATGCCCCGCGCCTGTGCCCGCCATATTCTGGTAAAAACCAAAGAAGAAGCCGACAAACTGAAGCAGTTACTCGATAAAGGAGCCGACTTCAGCAAACTGGCCAAACAACACTCCATTTGCCCGAGCAAGAAAAACGGCGGCAGCCTCGGTGAGTTCAACAAAGGCGATATGGTCAAAGCCTTTGACGATGTGGTGTTCAAAGGGCCGCTGTTAAAAGTACAGGGGCCGGTTAAAACCCGTTTTGGCTACCATCTGATCGAGACTATTTACCGTAACTGAGGCAGTGGCAATGCCCACCCCTGCCTATGCTCTGTCTGTAACTATCTTTTTCTGCCTATGATGACATTTGCCATCCGTCAGCGCAGACTAAGCGCTTTATTTTCAGCTTCCGGAAGCCGCTATGCGTATCGCCATTCTTTCCCGTAATGCCAATCTTTATTCGACCCGTCGTCTGAAAGAAGCGGGGGAGCAACGCGGGCATGAGGTCGATATTATCGACACCCTGCACTGCTATATGGATATCACCAGTAACAAGCCGACGGTGCGTTACAAAGGTGACGCCCTGCCGCAGTACGATGCGGTGATTCCGCGTATCGGCGCCTCCGTTACCTTCTACGGTACGGCGGTGGTGCGTCAGTTTGAAATGATGGGCACCTATTCCATTAACGAATCCGTCGCCATCAGCCGCTCGCGCGATAAACTGCGTTCGCTGCAATTGCTGTCACGTAAAGGTATTGGCCTGCCGCGTACCGGTTTTGCCCATCGTCCGGATAACGTTGAAGACCTGATCAAAAACGTCGGCGGCGCGCCGCTGGTGATCAAACTGCTGGAAGGCACCCAGGGCATTGGCGTGGTACTGGCCGATACCAAAAAAGCCGCCGAAAGCATCATCGAAGCCTTTATGGGTCTGAACGCCAACATTCTGGTGCAGGAATTTATTAAGGAAGCCGGCGGTGCCGATATCCGCTGTTTAGTGGTCGGCGGTAAAGTTGTTGCGGCGATGAAACGTCAGGCGGCCGAAGGTGAATTCCGCTCCAACCTGCACCGTGGCGGCAGTGCCGAAATCGTACGTTTATCAGCGGCTGAACGTAAAACCGCCATCGACGCCGCCAAAGCCATGGGCCTGAATATGTGCGGTGTGGATATTCTGCGCTCCAACAATGGTCCGGTGGTGATGGAAGTGAACTCCTCTCCCGGCCTCGAAGGCATTGAAACCGCCACCGGTAAAGACGTTGCCGGCATGGTGTTCCAGTTTCTGGAAAAATCAGCCCGCACCAGCACCAAAACCCGCGGTCAGGGTTAATGCGCGGACTGAATTAATACATAACGATCAGGGAAAGCATGCCAAAGCGTAGTATTGAAATTGCCGGGATCAGCATCGCTCCCGGCGAAAGCCAGAAAATCGAATTACCGGTCGGGCGTTTATACACCGACAATTCCGTCTCCATGCCGGTCTTTGTTAAACGTGGTAAACGCCCCGGCCCCACTTTATTTATCAGTGCAGCCATTCACGGCGACGAGCTGAATGGCATCGAGATCATTCAGCGTCTGATTAATTCACGCAAACTCAACAGCCTGCGCGGTACGTTAATTGCGGTGCCGATCGTCAATGTTTATGGCGTGATCAACCACAGCCGTTATCTGCCCGACCGCCGCGATTTAAACCGCTCTTTTCCCGGTAGCAAAAAAGGCTCGCTGGCGGCGCGTATGGCGAATATGTTTCTCGAAGAAATCGTCAGTAAATGCGATTACGGCATCGACTTTCATACCGGCGCCATTCACCGCTCTAACCTGCCACAGATCCGCGCCAACCTCGACGACGAAGAAACCGCCGCCATGGCCAGCGCCTTTGGTGTTCCGGTACTGCTGAATTCCAACCTGCGCGATGGCTCGCTGCGTGAAGCCGCCGCCGACCATGGCGTGCGTATTCTGCTGTACGAAGCCGGCGAAGCATTGCGTTACGACGAGCTGTGCATCCGTGCCGGCGAACGCGGCACCATTAACGTTATGCGCCACCTCGGTATGCTGCCACGCAGCCGGGCGAAAAAATCCCATGTGCTGGAGCCGGTCACGGCGCGTACCAGTGCCTGGGAACGCGCTACCGACAGCGGCTTTGTGCAGCACCATAAAGAACTCGGTGACCGCGTACAGAAACAGGAATTACTCGCTACTATCCGCGACCCGTACGGCACTGTGCTGGACGAAGTCCGCTCGCGTTACGAAGGCATTATTATCGGCAAAACCAATATCCCGCTGGTGCAGGAAGGCGAAGCCATGTACCACGTGGCCTACTTCCATCAGCCCGATGATGTGGTCGAAGGTATCGAACAGCTGCAGGATCTGCTGCCGGACGAAGCCCTGAGCTGATGCACGCTCAGACAAATCAAAAGCCGCACGGGCGCAACAATGCGTTGCGCCCGCTGCCTTTGACTCTTCCCGCCAAACTCCCTATATTGCCGCCGCGATCTCAGCCTGCTGAGAGCGCATCGTTCTCGGGGCGGGGTGAAATTCCCCACCGGCGGTAACAGCGTTTATTGCGCTGAAGCCCGCGAGCGCTTGCCGGCGGTTTAACTGCCAGCAAGGTCAGCAGATCCGGTGTAACTCCGGAGCCGACGGTATAGTCCGGATAAGAGAGAGCGTGTCAGACAGCACAGAGGCCCGCCTCTGTCAGTGCTTTTGTCTGCCCGTTCGCCCTGATTCTAATCAGCATTTAAAGAAGAATCAGAGCCAATGAACAACACTTTTAATCCTCAGCAACAACGCATCGCCTTTATTCACGCTTCCTGGCACACCGACATCGTACTCAAGTGTCTGGATGGTTTTAAAGACGAACTCGCCAGCCGTGGTTACGACATCAGCAATATTGATGTGATTGCCGCTCCCGGCGCCTACGAAATTCCCCTGCAGGCCAAACTGCTGGCCAGGAGCGGGCGCTACAGCGCCATTGCCGCCAGCGCTCTGGTAGTCGACGGTGGTATTTACCGCCACGACTTCGTTGCCGCCGCCGTGTGTAACGGCCTGATGCAGGTACAGCTGGAAACCGAAGTACCGGTACTGACCGCGGTACTGACCCCGCACAATTTTCACGAGCACGACGAGCATAAAAACTACTATGCCCGCCATTTTGTGATTAAAGGGCAGGAACTGGCTAACGCCGCCGATCAGGCCATGCGTTTAACAGCCAGCGCCAAAGCCCTGGCCCAGGGCAATTAAACAGGCGCTAAGCAGCCTTACGCGGCAGTTCTGTATCTGCAGCTGCCGCTTTCAACACCTGCCCTCTGCTCGGCAACGGATTTTTTCTGGCGCAAAAATCTGCTAACAATAGCGTTCTCATCCATAACAAGAACAAGAGAAGCGCCATGAGCCGTCAGATTTTTGTGAATCTCTCCGTCAGCGACATCCAGCGTTCGCGCCAGTTTTTTACCGCATTGGGCTTCAGTATTAACGAGCAGTACAGCAATGAAGTGGCCATCTGCGTCGTCATTGCCGACAACATTTTCGCCATGCTGCTGAAGCCGGAATTCTATTCGCAGTTCACTTCCAAGAGTCTGTGCGATGCCCATACCAGCAGCGAAGTGTTGCTGTGCCTGAGCTGCAGCAGCCGCACCGAAGTCGATACCATCGGCCAGGCCGCCGAAGACAATGGCGGACGAATTGCCCGGCCCGGCCAGGATCAGGGACCCATGTACGGCCTGGCCTTTGAAGATCCGGATGGCCACACCTGGGAGCTGATGTATATGGAAGCACAAAACAGCTGAGGACAAACCTTATGGACATCCGCAAAGCACAGATTACCGATGAATTCGTTGTGCTGGATGGCCAGCAGCGTGCCAGTCGGGTCGCGGTTAATGAGGGCATGTACGCCGCCCTCGACCGCGATTTTAATCAGTTCCGGCAGTGCTCACTGGTTGCTCAGTATGAGTTTTCCGGTCCCTGGAACAGCTGGGAGATTCATCCGGCCGGTGATGAAACCGTGATACTGCTGAGCGGTAGTGCCACCTTTACCCTGCTGACCGGCGACGGTCAGCAGCAGGTAGCGCTGGCAACCGCCGGAGACTATGTACTGATTCCGCAAGGCATCTGGCATACCGCAACCACTTCTGAAGCCACCCGCCTGCTGTTTATCACCCCTGGCGAAAACACCCGTCACCATCAGGGCGCAGAACCACCTGCGCTCTGAACAGGCGACCTCGCCGGGTGTGAGGGGCCAGGCAGGCTGATTTATCTCAGTGTCGGCCCTCAACAAATCCGCTATGATCTGCGCCTCACTGATCGGGGCCGGAGTCTCCGGACCTGCTGTCTTATCCGGCATTGTCCGTACGCCTGCCCTTTTACTAGGGCCTGTTATGCACCGTACCATGTTCGATACCCCCATTCTGAAAACCCTGCTGCGCTGGGGTTCCATTGCTTTTCTGAAGCTCGCCGGCTGGAAAAGCGTGGGCCATATCCCGCCGGATTTAAAAAAATGCGTGATGATCGCTGCGCCGCACACCAGCAACTGGGATCTGCCCTTTATGCTTATGATCGCTTTTGTCTTCCGCGTAAAAATTTACTGGATGGGTAAAGAGCAGATTTTCAAACCGCCATTCCGCGGCCTGATGATGTGGATGGGTGGCATTCCCGTTGACCGCTCCAAAGCCAACAACATGGTGCAGGCTTCGGTTGATGCTATTAACAGCAACGAGCAGCTGTTCCTGATCGTACCGCCGGAAGGTACGCGCGCCAAAGTAACCTACTGGAAAACCGGCTTTTATCATATTGCCCATAATGCCGGCGTGCCGGTGCTGATGGGATTTCTCGACTATCCGAACAAAACCGGCGGCATTGCCGGCGTGTTCCATACCACAGGCGACATCGACGCCGATATGCAGGCTATTCAGGCGGTCTACGCCCCCATGAGCGGGAAAAAAGCCGGACAGTAATTTACCGCCCAACGGCAAAGCGCAGCGCAACCGCCTGCGCTTTGGCATCCGTACTGCAGTTTTGACTACCGCCTGTCTTGCCTCCTCTGTTTATTTTTCTTGCGTTGCTGTTTTCCCGGCTCATTTTTCTGAGCTCTTTTTCTAGGCTCTTCTTTTAGGCTCTTCTGTCACATTCCGGATTGATGCCTGTCGTGTCCTGACAGGACAAAAACCAACACAGATTCTCATCCTGACCTGCCGAGCCCAGCATCCTGACAAAATTCGTCACACTTTCAGCTCAATGTGACAAAAATTGTCACATTGCGTAATGTTTTGCCGTTAATTCCCGTTAATATCTCTCTGCGGCCGTTGTCTGTGCCGACCATTTTCACACGCATACCTATAAACGCAGGAAGAACGCCATGACTGCCACACTGAATTCAGAGCTGTCGCCCGCAGCGGCGGCACAAAGCCAGAGCTACGCCCCGGCTTATCCACACGGTAAAATCGAACAACTCTTCTGGGATATTTTCTGGGTGCAGGGCAGTATCCGCGTAGGCCCGGGCATGAGCATGAACCGTAATATGGTGATCATCCGTAATCGCCACGAGCTGACCCTGATCAACCCGGTTCGGCTGAACGAGACGGAAGAACGCAAACTGGAAAAACTTGGCCGCGTAACCCATGTGTTCCGCCTCGGCGATTTTCATGGACTGGATGATCAGTACTACGTCGATAAATATCAGGCGCGTTTCTGGTGCCAGCCTGGCCAAAGCACCTACAAAACCCCACGCGCAAACGTGCATCTGAAAACCGGTCTGGCCATGCCTTTCCCGCACGCTGAGCTGTTTATCTTTGATAACGCCAAATACCCGGAAGCGGCTTTACTGCTGACCAAGCACAAATGCCTGCTGACCACCGATTCCCTGCAATATCTGGATAACTGGAATTACACCAGCCTGTTCAGCCGTCTGGCATTGCGCGTTATGGGTTTTAAACCGGGGCTGAATATCGGCAAGCCGTGGCTGAAACGCGTAACACCGAAAGGCCAGACTCTGGAAGCGGATTTTAACCGTCTGATGAATCTGGATTTTGACCATCTACTCGCCGCCCACGGCTCACCATTAATGAACAACGCCAAAGCCGCTATCGGCGAACAGCTGCGTCGTTTATTCAACTGACGGCACCTCCGTGCCTGTCTTTTCAGGTTTGCTGCAATGGCAACAGACCTGAAACACACTAAACCGTGAGCCCCTCGCCAAAAGGTTTTATCATGCGGTCTGATGACAGATCAGGTACAACCCCATGACCGGAAATTATTTCGACTCCCCCTTTGCCGGTAAACCCCTGAGCGAACAGATAACCAACCCCAATATTATTGCTGGCCGTCACAGTTATTATTCCGGTTATTACCATGGCCACAGTTTTGATGACTGCGCCCGCTACCTGGCACCCGACCGCGACGATGTTGACAAACTCATTATCGGTAATTATTGCTCTATTGGTTCCGGCGCCGTTTTTATGATGGCGGGTAATCAGGGGCACCGCAGTGACTGGATCAGCACCTTCCCCTTTTTCTACCAGCTGCACCCAGCCTTTGCTGCCAGTAAAGATGGCTTCAGCCGCGCTGGCGACACCTGCATCGGCCATGATGTATGGATCGGCTCAGAAGCCATGATTATGCCGGGCATTACCGTCGGCAACGGCGCCATTATTGCCAGCCGGGCGGTGGTTACCCGCGACGTTCCGGCCTATGCCGTTGTCGGCTCTAACCCGGCGCGGGTTATCCGCTCGCGCTTCAGTGACGAGCATATTGCCCTGTTGCAGGAAATGGCCTGGTGGCACTGGCCGGATGAACAACTCAGCGCCTGTATGGAGCTGCTCTGTTCCGCAGATATTGCCGCGCTCTATCAACACTGGCAGCAACATATAAAACCCTGAATACGGACAAAAACGGGCCGCTGCAGAAATCAGCGCTTAAGCGCGTTATAATTCTGCGCCGCCCTGTCTGCTACCGCTGAGATCAGAAAGAACCATTATGAGTAAAAAGCGTCGTGATATTCCGGCCTACGGCCTGCCCATTATCGAAACCCACTTTCACCTCGATTATCTGAAAGAAGGCAGTGCCGACGATATTCTCAGTGCCGCCCGCGCCATTGGCGTGGAACGCTTTATGACCATCAGTGTTGAGCCGGACAATATGCCCAAGGCGCTGGCGCTGGCCGAAGCCCACGCCGACCTGTATGCCACACTGGGTGTACACCCGCACGAAGCCGCGCTGTTTGATGACGCCGCCGAAGGCTATATCCGCACCCATGCCATCCACGAAAAAGTGGTCGCCGTCGGCGAAATTGGTCTCGATTATTATTACGACCACTGTGACCGTACTGTGCAACGTCAGGTATTTGCCCGCCAGCTGCAACTGGCGGTTGAATGCGGATTACCCGTTGTTATTCATACCCGCGAAGCCGACGAAGATACCATGGCCATTCTGCGTGAATACGCCCCGCAGATGAAACGTAAAGGCGTGGTGCACAGCTTTACTTCCGGCATGGAACTGGCACTGCTGGCCGTTGAACTGGGCTTTTGCCTCGGTATTAACGGCATCGTTACCTTTAATAAAGCCGACAACGTGCGCGAAGTGGTTGCCGCCACACCACTGAGCAATTTATTGCTGGAAACCGACGCACCTTTCCTCACGCCGATTCCGTTCCGCGGGATGGAAAATGCTCCGAAATATCTGCCTTTTATTGCCGAAAAAATTGCCGGCGTAAAAGGCCTGAGTGTTGAAGAGGTGTTAGCGCAGACTTACCAGAATTCCCTGCGCGAGTTCTTTTAATGTTCAGCTGCCTGCCCGATTGCCAGCTCAGTGAACTCGGTGCCAGCGACTGGCTCTGGTTGCTGGCCTTCGGGGTCTTTTTTTATGCCAGCTCACGACTGTGGGCGCGCTGGGCTTTTAGCTACAATAAATACCCTTTCACCAACCTGCGCTGGCATGCACCACGCTTTATTTATATTGCCTTTGTTACCGCTATGCTGACCGTCGTGCCGGTATACACCTTTTTAGGTGAAGACGCAGGTTACTGGTATTCACGTATTCTGTATTTTCCGACCACTTTTATTGCCTACGTTGCCTGGCTGCTGGTTGAACTGAATGATCCCCGTCAATGACAGGACTTGCTCTGATATTCACGGCGGTAACAAGCACAAAATGCAGAATAACCGTTACCCTGGCTGCAACAGGGTATTCATAACCGCAACCGTGCAGACGCTCTGCTTCTGCTTTACCATCTTAAGAAATTGCAGCGGAGAGTGCCGTGATCAGCCTGACCAGCGCCAGCCAGTATTTTGAAGAACACTTCACTAAACTCGATATCACCGACAGCCAGATCGGCAATACCGAGTTTGAAGAATGCGAATTCAGCGACTGCGACTTATCGCACAGCGTATTTAAAGCCTGTAAGTTTATTAACTGCCGCTTTACCCGCTGCAATCTGAGCCTGATTAAAATTCCGCAAAGCCGTTTTGCCGAAACAACCTTCCGCGAGTGCAAAATGGTTGGTATCGACTGGACCCGTGCCCAATGGTCCAGCTACCAGTTTCACCCTGAACTGAAGTTCTACCAGTGCATACTGAACGACTCCTCCTTCCTCGGACTGAACCTGCATGAAGTGGTTATGGAAGAGTGCAAAGCACACGATGTTGACCTGCGCGAAACCCAGCTGAACAACGCCCACCTCACCTACTGCGACTTTACCCACAGCCTGTTTGGCCGCACCAATTTAAGCGGTGCAGACCTGAGTGAATCGGTTAATTTTAATATCGATGTGCTGGATAATAATCTGAGCAATGCGACCTTCAGTCGCTATGAGGCGTTAAATCTGCTGGAGAGTCTGGGTATTAATCTGGTGGATTAATGTTTTGGCGGCTTGTGTGAAGGTGTGCGGTCATCAGCGACTCAGACATTGCCGCTGCGCGGAGTGATTTCTGTAATCTATTCTATGCCAATGCTCGGCTCCGTTGAGTAGCACTTGAACCAACCTACGCGCCAGACAGAGCACTCCCTGTCGTCTGTTGCCACTTGTACCCATCTCTATCAATTATTGAACCAAAGCCTGAACTTAAGTACTCTCGAACCACAGCAGAGATGCCGCTATATCGTTAATACAACGCAGTCAGAACGACCGAGAACAACCGCCCCCCGCTAACAATCCCGAATGATAAAGCCACGCTATTCCTGTCTGCGTATATAAGGATGGGCGGCAGCGTGTCTGGTGTAAGCAAGCATGAAAGAAATCAGAGGACTATGATATGTTATTCATTTTAATCGGATCTTTTCTTCTTATTGCCGGATTACTCTCAATTAATTTTGAGGGTCTTACTCAGTCACTAAAAGAGCAGGATCAGGCGCAGTGGACGAAACTGGGATCTCCGGAGGGATCGTCATTTATTGATCTTGGAAAAACACTGGGAATGTTCAGCTGGGTACTGAATCAGGGCTATGAAAGTTCTGAAAGCCCGGAAGTAAAAGAGCGTGGAAGGTCTGACTTCAAAAAAGCCATCATTGCCAGGCGCTTATTATTGTCCGGATCCGCTCTTCTGATCATTGGATTTTTCGCTGCTCTCACTGGTGTATAAAAGTTACCAACCATGGTCCTCCAGGACCTCTTATCATCAGAGATTAAAGACCAGAGAGCGTATTTAAACGCTCTGCAGCGAACAGCATACGAAAAGGCAATAAACCTTAACCATATCCGAAAAGCAGAAAGCAACAGCAGGAATATTAGCCGTAGCGATAACCGTGCTCCTCACTTATCCCTTACTCGCAGCCTGACCCAGACTTGAGATAAATAACCGCTGGATAAGCCGGACATATGAAAACACTGCACAGCCAATTATTGATTTCATGCCAGACAATGGAATCTATAAGTATTACTTCATCAGATATTTAGTGTGGTTATGTCAGCAATATCCTGAAAATTGCACCCTTTCTGCGAAGCCTGCCTCTGAGTAACTGAGACTCTGCGTCTCAATCAGGAACTAACTGCCCGACTACAGCAACCTCTGCCGTAAAAGACCTGAATTCAGATCACCTAATGCGCGACCTTCTGAGTCCCGGTTCATAGCAATAAAGACAGAGCTACCCCTTCACGACTTATCTCACTTAAAATAAAGGTATCACAATGAAGATCCATTTTTTACCCGGTGACTGGCTTGGTCTTGCTGCCGGGACTGTTGCAGGCCTGATTCAGGGAATCATGATATTCAGCAGCAACATTATCCTTCACACAGAGCATATGCCAGTTCTTCCTGGGGTATTCTTCGGTCTGTTCGCTCCGGCGATACTGGCTCTTTTCAGTAAGATTATTCCGCTACCAGCACCTGCGACCAACCAAAAAATCGGCAGGTATATCAATATGATTTTTTTCATGATTACATTCGGAATCTTTACCGCAATTTCCGGGTTCGGCTATTACCTGTTCGTAAACGGAGACAGCAGCGCCATTCCTATTCTGTCGTTTTTTGGCTCCGCCGGTATCGGATTTATTTTTGCCTATCTGATCAATCCGGAGTTAGCATTCAGGCCTGCAAGCAATTTTCAAACAGACGCCAATAACACTGATCGCTAAGCAGGAATAGGTAATAAGGTTCTTTACTTTATTATCAGCATAAAAAACGGGCCTCATCTGAGGCCCGTTTTTGTTTTAGGCGGCGTTAACAGCAGCCGCTATTGGCGCAGGTTTTATCCCTGTGCCGGGCGGCGTGGACGACGCGGTGCGCTGCCTGCCGGGCGGCTGTTACCGCCATTGTTATTACCGCTGCTGCCGGATGAACGGCGCTGTTCACCCTGCTTTTGCTCACCCTGTTTCTGAGCTGAGCCAGAACGACCTGAACCGGAACGGCCAGCGTTACCGCCATTGCCGTTAGAGCGACCACTACCGGCCGGACGCGGAGCGCGCGGCTCGCGGTCGAAGGTATCTTTAAAGCCTTTAGGTTGCTTGGCTTTTTTCGGTTTACGCGGAGATTTAGGGCGCGACACCGGCAGCGGGGTATTAGGCTCAAAACCTTCCTGCACACGGCGTTCAATACTTTTGCCGATTAAGCCTTCAATGCCTTCGAGGTCTTCCAGTTCTTCGGCACAGACCAGGGCAATGGCTTCACCACTGGCACCGGCACGTCCGGTGCGGCCAATACGGTGTACGTAATCGGCGGCAACGTTAGGCAATTCAAAGTTGATTACGTGCGGTAATTGTTCGATATCCAGACCACGGGCGGCAATGTCGGTCGCCACTAATACTGCAATATCGCCGCTTTTAAATTCGGCCAGCGCACGGGTACGGGCACCCTGACTTTTATTACCGTGAATTGCAGCGGCGGTAATACCACGATCCTGCAGATGCGTGGTTAAACGGTTAGCGCCGTGTTTGGTGCGGGTAAATACCAGTACCTGTTTCCAGCCGTGTTGTTTCAGCAGGTGGCTGAGCACTTCAGGTTTGCGTTTTTTATCGACCGGAATCAGCCACTGTTCAACGGTGTGGGCTGTGCTGTTACGCGGGCTGACGTCAATTTCTACCGGATCGTTTACCAGGCCTTTGGCAAGGGTGCGGATCTCGTTAGAGAAAGTGGCCGAGAACATCAGGTTCTGGCGGTTTTTCGGCAGCAGTGCGAGGATTTTTTTGATGTCGTGAATAAAGCCCATATCGAGCATACGGTCGGCTTCGTCCAGCACCAGAAATTCCACTTCGTCAAAACGAATGGCTTTCTGCTGGTACAGGTCGAGCAAACGACCCGGACAGGCCACCAGTACGTCCACCCCACGGCGCAGGGCAATCATTTGCGGATTAATGCTGACCCCACCGAATACAACGGCGGAGCGGATATTCAGGTATTTGCTGTAATCAGCAACGTTTTCACCTACCTGAGCAGCCAGCTCACGGGTGGGTGTTAATACCAGCGCGCGGCAGCGGTTGGCGCTGGCGCGTTCGCCCTGCTGCAGTTTGTGCAGCATTGGCAGGGTAAAACCGGCGGTTTTACCGGTGCCGGTCTGGGCGGCGGCCATTACATCGCGGCCAGCCAGTACGGCGGGAATGGCCTGGGCCTGTACCGGAGATGGCGTGGTGTAACCCTGATCAGCAACGGCTTTCAGGATGGCATCGGCTAAGCCGAGTTCGGAAAATTGGGTCATGAGTGCGTGATCTGCTCTGAGAGCTGACATTGCAAGGAGAAATGGCGCGGTGTCAGCAGCCGCGTCCATCCGGGCAGTCGCCCGGCAAGGCAGGTCAACAGGTGTTCACCCAGCCTTTGAGAGGGGGCGGACTGTACTGGAATTAACAGGGTGAGTCCAGAAAAGCCCGGTATGGAAATGTAGCGCTGCGTAATAACGGCTGCCGGTCTTACCCGTGGTTGTCAGAGCCAAAATGGCGTAACGGCCGCAGTACTAAAAGCAGCAGAACCGGTGGTATCAGCAGCAGCCAGACGGCGGCAATAATCAGCACCGACCACCATACTTCGCGGCTGCTGCCGGCAAACAAACGCTGTGCAGATATAACAAAGGCAAAATGCTCACGCGTGCTTTGTTTATGCTCAAAGGAGGAGGCGAAAATATAGTACTCAGCGCCGTTAATCGTGGTTTTTTCCAGACGATTCTGCAACGCATTATGGCGGGTCATACTGAGAAGCTGTGGGTAAGGCACTACCGCGGGTACAGCGTTGCGGCTGGCGTCTTCTCCGGCCAGCCATTTATCCTGTAAAAATTGCCAGGTTTGTGGACGGATAGCGGCCAGCACCTGATCCAGTATCGCCGCTAACGGGTGCAGATCTTCCTGCAGCAGCAATTTAAGCCCCTGAGGCAATAGCTCCAATCCGGCAATCTGTTGGCTGAAACGCAGTCCGTTTATAAAATACTGGTCGGCGGTTTTACGCAGAATAAGTTCCATATCCAGCGCCGCATCTGCCCTGCCCTGTTTTACCGCTTCCAGTGCTTCCCGCGTATTGGCAATATCCAGCAAAGTGATCTGTGGGTAATTATTGCGGATAACATTAATAACGCTCCAGCCGGCAGGAATAGCCAGTGTTTTACCGTTCAGTTGCTGCAAATCATTAATTTCAGCGTCTTCCGGCCGCTGCACCACTGCGTAGGGCAACTGCAGAAATGATTGAGTCATTACGCCGGGTAATTGCTGACGACTTAATACCGGTTGCAGAATTTCCAGCTCTTTACGACGGAATAATTCCATTAATTCCGGCCAGGCATAGCCATTTACAAATTCGATATTCAGGCCGGTCATTTGCGCAATTAAGCGTAATAAATCAATGCTGTAACCACGCGGCTCGGCTGATACGGCAAAATCAATCGGCGGCCAGTCGGTTTCATTGGAAATACGCAAAAGCCCCAGGCTGTCGATATAGCGGGTCTGTGCTTCGCTGAGCGTAAAGGGATCGGCGGGAGGCAGGCGGTCTTCATTCCAGCGTTCGGCATTACTGGCAATAATTTCGCCACTCTGCTGGTAGAGATATATTTCACCATCCAGACTCAATGGCTGGCTGCGCAAGTGGGCGGCAAGGGTAGAAAAGGCAATATCTACCGCCAGTACAGCCTGCCCGCCAGCAATACGTGTGCTGTAACTCTGTCCCGGCGCCTGCAGATGCTGAAATAAATATGGCTGGGTTTTATTCACACTGCCGCTTTGGGCGCTGGTATACCAAAGACGCTGGCTGGCGTTGTAGTCACTGGCTTCATCGCGGGCAAACGTTTGCTGCATATGCAGGTCGTAAAATTCGAAGCGGCGGCGACGCTGATCTCCTTTCCCTGTAACCGTAATGACCACCCAGCGGTCGCTGGGCGCGGCTTTCAGCTGACGGCGTACAGCATCGCTGCTGTTAAGGTTTACCAGTTCGTAGACATCACCATTTTCAAACCCGATATAAATGGCGTACAGCACCGGATTATTACGCATTACTTCGGCAAATAACTGCGGAGTTGCGCGGTTAACCCATTGTCCCTCTACTAATTGTGGATATTGTGCCAGTGCCCGTGTGGTTTGCAGCGCATTGTTATCGAGGTTTCTGAGGTAGTCGCGGGTCGCACTGACGGTTTGCTGATAACGCGCCATGGCAGAATCCAGCACCATGGCACGGCTGAAATAGTAATGCAGACTCAGGGCAACCGCGGCGGTGATCAGCGTAACAAGCACCACCGCGACAATCAGGCGGAACTGCAGAGCCGCTGCCGACAGCGGATAAGGGTTGTCCGTTTTATCCTGCCAGTGCATCTGCGTCTCCCTGCCCGTGCCCCGGGTGTCTGTTTATCTGTTATTCAGCATAAACCAATCGTATATTTCTGCCTTCAGATCAGCTCACTATCCAGTTCACGGGTCAGCACTGCCCTGACTTTCTCTTTTAATGCTTCGGCGGCTTCACGTCCTTCAATGCCTTCGGCCAGTTTGATTTTTTTACCGCCGGCTTCAACCTGCAGAGAAAAATACTCGGTGCTGATACCGTTCTGATTGCTGGACGACATCCCCATATCCAGAGTCAGCGGGCTGGCGGCATTAATCTCAGCACTGCGCTGATATAAGGCGATACCGAATAAACGCCGCACCACACGCACTCTGCCCGGCTCAACATCGGCTTCCAGGCCACGCCCCAACCAGAATACACCCAGCCAGGTGACCAGCAGGCCGACCAGCAAAAATACCGGAGCCATCAGCCACAGCATCAGTTCACCCTGTGCCGCCATAAAGAACAGAAAGACGCCGACACAATCAAATATCAGGCCGAATACCAAAAGCCCAAGCGCCATACCGGTATGCCGTCCGGCAGCACTCTCAAGATGCAGACCACTGCCTGCGGCTGTCATAGCAATCTGCGCAGCGGCGCTGGTGTGCGCGTCTTCCCGCTGCTGCTGATTCCAGGCTTCCTGCTCTTCTGCCGGCATCTGAAATGATGATGTCTGCTGACCTTTTTCTACCGGAATGCTCCAGCTGCGTTCGAACTCAACCTGCAGACGATTGCTGTCGCGCATCGCCCGGCTGTTATCCACCCGCGGATTACGTGCCGCTGCAACCGGCACACTGACAATACCGTCACAATGAAGATTCCACTGAATACGCCCCCGGTAACCAGACGGTGAGCCACTGCCCGGTAAATCAGCCGGCACATCAAACAGGGCATGCACATTACAGCCACTGTTATTCGGCTCACAGTGCGCACGGCCTTTGCTCTGCCATATAACATCGTGATGGGTCTTACTCTCTTTGCCGTTACCGGTGCTGTAGATATGCACACAGGTTAACCGCACCTGTGGTGACGTAACCCACTCACCGCTGGCCAGATGAAAATATCCACCCACCTGTCCGCCGGCATTTCCGGGTAAAGGATCAGGATAAAAAAGAGTCTGACCAATCTGCAGATAGCGCTTACGCATACGCAGTGCGGCATAAATTGCACCGCTTCCAACCAGCGGGAAAATCAGCCCAAGCAAAACCTCCGGCTCACCATCCTGCAGGGCATCAACAATAATGAACAACAGTGGCGCAGATATCAGGACAAACAGACAGCCAATAAACAGCAGAATTTTATAACTGCCTCGCTGGTCACTGGGAATTCCTTCACGCGCACGATCTGCCTGATCGCTGACATTGCTGCTGCGGCCGCCCATAAACATAACGGCGCCGCCCACTGCCATAAATACCGCACCGAAAATGCCACCAAACACCATCAGCCCCATACGCAGGGTTCGGTCGAGATAGGCTTCTTGCGGCTTCGCAGGATTCACGTAAGCCTTCACCTGATTACGCTGCTGCTCCGATTTAAGGCGGGCATAAAGTACCTGCCAGAAATCGCCGATATTGTCAGAGCCACCGGTTAAGGCCACGCTGTCGCTGTAATAGGTGCGGCCATTAAACTGGTATTGATAGTGTGCTTCTACACTCCAGGTCACGCTGTCATCACCGTGATGTGTACGCAAATCCAGGCTGGTAATAGTGGCCGGTACGCGGGCCCAGTCTTCTGTTTCGTAATAACGCAGCAGATTACTGCCCACAGTAAAAGCGGCAACGGCAAAGCCTGCTGCAAAAAAAATAAAACCAAACAGCATCATACCGACGCTTTTTCCGGATTTACTTTTCTCGGTGGATTCTCCGCCTTTACTGCGGATGTTCGATGAAGCCGGCATAGGTATTCCCTGACTCTATAATTAAATGCCCGGTATGATGAGACAGTCAGCAACAAGCTGCAACGCAGAATCTGATTTTCTTATCATCAGTGCGAGCCAGATCACAGCCTGAAAGAAAAGCCCCCGGGAATCCTTCATGCAGCGCCGCACCGGGTAAAGCGCTACCGATAACAGAGCATAACCCCGCAGTTTTACAACGCGCAGAACTGTGGCAGGCTGGACAACAGATAACACACAAGGAACTGTACTATGAATGCCGTACGCCGCTGGCTGGCTCACCCGCTGATTGTTATTGCAATGGCGGTTATTTATATCGTTTCCCAAAGTATGATTGCCCATACTCTGCAACAGGGTGGTGCCGAGGCCTTGCTGTTCCGTTTTCAGTTCTGCTATCAGGCAGATGCATTTACCGCGCTGCTGCACAGCATCAGCGATGCTCAGTTAAATGCCCTGCAGCAACACTTCGCCTATGACCATATGCACCCGCTATGGTACGGATTGCTGGCATTATCCCTGACCAGCTGGCTGTTTGATCTGAATGCATTATCCGCGCGCTGGAATCTGCTGCTGTGGCCTGCCGTGCTGATGTCGGTTCTGGATGTTATTGAAAACAGCATTCATGAACCCTGGTTTAACCTGCTCAGCCCCCCCAGCGATCCCTGGGTTATGATTGCCGGTTTCAGCGCCACCTTAAAATGGACACTCGCCGCACTGTATCTGAGCGGTGCGCTGACATTGACCATCCGCTATGTCAGCCTGCGCAAAACCCGGCAGCCGCACGCCTGAACCGCACCCGCTCGCAGACTGTAAGTGGGTAACCGCAACTGATTATCTGACCATCGGAGTATTTTCATGAAACAACCTAAAACGGCCCTGACCCTTGCAGCCGTCTGCCTGGCTGGCCTGCTCAGTGCCTGCAGCAATGATGAAGTTGGCGATGTTTCACTGGGTTTATTTACCCTCAAAGACATCAAACTGAATGTTATGACCGACCCGCTGGTTCCCGGCGTTACCTGCCATGTTGCGTCAATTGAAGCTGACCTGAGTTTTTCCGATCCCAGCGACAGTGCCATTTCCTGCCGTCAGACCGGTGAAATTACCGCCGCGATGATTGCCCAGATCGATAAAAGTAAATCCGGCGATGTGGTGTTTAAAAAATCAAAAAGTATTTTCTTTAAAAATATGAAAATCCGCCGTATTTACGACGCCGAAAGCCAGACCCTGATGTATCTGTCTTATGCCACCAAAGAAACATCCGGCAGTTTTAAACACAGTTTATCGACAGTGCCCCTGTGGGGAACTCAGGCGTACAACAATGCACCGCAACCGGCACAGAAATAAGGCATACACAATAAAAAAGGCCCGTCATTGACGGACCTTTTTCGTTCAAAACTCAGACGTTGGCTTATACCTTGTCCGCAGTTTTAAGCAAAAAGTCACTGGCATCATGCCGTTCATGCAACTGTTCGTGCGGTTCCCCCCAGGTACGGTTAACCATACGGCCACGCTGCACAGCCGGACGATCAGCAATGGTATTGGCCCAGCGCAGAACATGGGTGTAGGTGTGTGCTTCTATAAATTCTGCGGCGTCGTATAAGCCGCCACGCACCAGCACGCCATACCAGGGCCAGATGGCCATATCAGCGATACTGTATTCATCACCACAGATAAACTCTTTATCCGCCAGATGACGGTTTAATACATCGAGCTGGCGCTTGATTTCCATGGTATAGCGGTCAATCGGATACTGATATTTTTCCGGCGCGTACGCATAAAAATGACCAAAGCCACCACCTAAAATCGGCGCGCTGCCCATCTGCCAGAATAACCAGTTAAAACATTCAGCACGGCCTGCGGCATCCGCCGGAATAAAGGCATTAAATTTTTCTGCCAGATACATCAGGATGGAACCCGATTCAAATAAACGCTGCGGCGGATTAACACTGTGATCCATCAGCGCCGGAATTTTGGAATTAGGGTTAACCTCAACAAAACCTGAACCAAACTGATCGCCTTCCATAATATTAATCAGCCAGGCGTCATATTCGGCATCGCTGATTCCGGCAGCCAGCAGCTCTTCCAGCATGATGCTGACTTTCACACCGTTCGGCGTCGCCAGCGAATACAACTGCAACGGGTGCTTGCCGACCGGCAATTCTTTGTCGTGAGTCGGGCCGGCAACCGGACGGTTAATATTGGCGAATTTACCGCCATTCCCCGCCTGCCATTGCCAGACTTTAGGCGGGATGTAAGTTGTTTCAGTCATGAGGCTCCCCTTGCGGATGAACAGATAGCCTCAAGTGTACCCTTTCCGCAGACCAAGGCCACGGCCGCAAGCGGCCGTTTTATAACGGATTACGGCACACTGAGTTGCAGCCTTAAAGTGCAGCGTGCAATCCGCGCAACAAGCTTTCGGTTTCATCCCAGCCGATACAGGCATCGGTAATTGACTGGCCGTACTGCAGCTCACCTTCATCGTTCTGACGTCCGGCGTGAATGAAGCTTTCCAGCATTAAACCCAAAATACCGCGATTGCCTGCAGCCCGCTGAGCCACCACGTCCTGCGCGATCGCCACCTGACGCTCATGCTGCTTGCAGGCATTATCATGGCTGCAATCCACCAGCACTTTGGCGTGGCAGTTGCCTTTTTCCAGTTCCGCCAGAGCAGACGCAATTGAGCTGGCGTCGTAATTGGTAATGCCACGGCCGCCGCGCAGAACCAGATGCGTGTCCGGGTTTCCCGGTGTGTCGAGCATGGCCATCTGACCATCCACATCCACGCCCAGCGTATGGTGGCTGTGACGCGCAGAAATCATCGCATTCACGGCATTGGTGGCCGAACCATCGGTGCTGTTTTTAATGCCCACCGGCATTGGCAGATGGCTGACCATTTCACGATGGGTCTGCGATTCGGCGGTGCGTGCGCCGATGGCGGTCCAGCTCACCAGATCATCGAGGTAGCGCATCACCAGCGGATTCAGTGCTTCGGTGGCCAGCGGCAAACCCAGCTCCGCCAGTTGCAGCATAATGCCGCGCGAGCGTTCCAGCCCCAGCGCCATATCGCCTTTGCCGTTACGCTCCGGATCGTAGGCCAGCCCTTTCCAGCCGATGCTGGTACGGGGTTTTTCCACGTAGGCGCGCAACACAATCAGCAGGCGATCGCTCAGCTGCTCGTTCAGCGCGGCCAGACGGCGGCCGTAATCCAGTACCGCCGCTTCATCGTGAATGGAACAGGGGCCGGTGACGATCAGCAGACGGTCATCGTTGCCGTTGAGCAGATCGCGGATCTGCTGACGCTGCTGGTCAATCTGCAATGCCAGCGCTTCGTTAAGCGGCAGGTCAGCCTTGAGCTGGCGCGGTGTACGCAGCGGACGCACCGCCGGGTCATTGCTTGCCTGTTGATCGGCGGTTTGTGTTTCTGTTGGTTGCTTGCTCTGTGTTTGTACGTTCATGGTGCAGTCCTCAATGTATTTGTCAGCGTATTTCCTGCGAATCAGAAGTGCGGCCAATAGCGGCCGCGACTAAATCGGCGGTACTGATGCAACAAACAAACAGCGGACTGAACTTTCATGACATATTCCTTAATTCTGCCAAGCCAATAACAAAAAACCCCGAAAGGCGGACTGCCAATCGGGGTTTTCCGGTGGCAGTCGGTTCTCACCGGACTGCCTTAACTGCATGATGCAAATTAAGCGCGGCCCGGCTCCTGGCTAAAATAGCCATAACCAAACCACCAATAATTAACGTTCTGAACAGCAGATACAGCGCTGCCTGCTGCAGAAGCAGCATGGGCAGAAAGCATGTTCAGGACGCGGGAATCAGTATTCATAGCGCTCAATACTACGCTGAAAGGCATACATTTCAACCCCGCAGCGCGTTTCATCCATGACAATTTTGTGAAACAAGGCCATTTATCCGGCAACCGGTTGCTGCGCATCACCTTCAGGCCCGGCGTCAGCTCCGGTATCCGTTCCGGCATATGCCGGGCTGGCGTTTTCTGGCGCAGGTAAGACGATGATAAAGCTGTTAAACACCGCCAGCGCCAAGCGTACCCATGGCAGCAACAGGTAGAAGACCGCCAGCAGTATCGGGTTGTCGTAGTAATCGTTGAAGTAGAAAAACAGCTGCAGACCAAAGAACAAACCCGGTAACAGCATGGCCAGAAGGATGGTCTTCAGCGGACTCCAGCCCATATTGCGCAGGCGCTGAACCAGAAACCAGAACGCAACAATCACACTCACAATCAGCACCAGAGCAAACCAGACCAGCAGCTGTTCCTGACGTGACGACGAATAACCATAACCATTGCTGTAACCAAACAGCGACACAGCTCCCGCAATCAGCAGCAGCGCTGCCACCACACCCAGCACCGTACAGCGCCAGAAAAACTGAATACTGTTGAGCTGCTCTTCAGCCGCATAGCGCGGATTCATACGCAGCAACGGATGCTGCGGCTGGCTGACGCTCAGTGCCGGGCGGAACAGTACATAAATATGAAACAGCAACCAGCCTGCGCTGATCCCCATAATGGAGAACATCATCACTCCTGATGGCGAGCTGTTCATGTTGATATTCGACATATAAGGCACCATCGACAGCAAACCGTAATTCAGCAAGCCAACCGGTACCATCAGCCAGCGACCAAACATACGGCAGGCCAGAATGACACTCAGCACCAGCCACAGCGGATCAACCAGAATATTAATGGAGAAGAAAACCCACATCAGCTCAACGTAGTCGGAATAAGGACCGTTAAACGCATAACCAGAATCCGGGAATACATAAGCGCCACCGGCATGCAATGCACCCTGTATCGCGAACAGAATAAAAAACGCCAGCATATAGCGGTCACGGTCGATGCGTCCGTCAAGAACAGCGGGTTTTTCGCCGCTGAACTGGTCGCGCCAGAACAGGTCTTTTAATAGCAATAACATGATAAATAATCCTTTTATCGTTGTGCCGCCAGCAGCTCAGGAACTGCACGGACAAAATGGGGCAGAATAAGCACTCGTCTCTGTATGACCGCTGCATGGCGGCTGAATGACCGCTGCATTCCCTGCCCGGCATCAGAAAGACGGTACAAAATATAAAAATCCCGGCTATTGCCGGGATTTTCAAAAGCAGTGCCGATTACACTATTTATTGCCTGCTCAGTAAAGATCAGGCTTCGGCAATAATCACCGCCCGCAATGGTGCCGGATAACCTTCGGCGGTTTTATTGCGGTCCTGCGGATCGAGAAAGTCCGCCAGCGAGTTGAAATGCATCCAGTCGGTGGTGCGCTGCTCATCCAGCGAGGTCTGGTTCAGATCCACCACCCTTGCGTTTTTAAAGCCGACGCGGCGACACCAGAGCAGCAGGGTTTCGGTGCTGGGAATAAACCATACATTGCGCATCATGGCGTAACGGTCTTCCGGCATTAATACTTCGCCCAGAGCGCCATCGATCACCAGCGTCTCCAGCACCAGCTCACCGCCGGGACGCAGTGCGTCTTTTAATTCCTGCAGATGATCCACCGGCGATTTGCGGTGATACAGCACACCCATTGAGAACACCGTATCAAAGGCTTTTAAATTGCCCGGCACATCTTCCATTTTCAGCGGTAATAAATCGGCGCGGGCACTGTGACCTGCAGCCTGAAGATAGCGTTTATACGCCTGAAACTGCATCAGGAATAAACGTGACGGATCAACACCAATCACGCGGTAAGCACCGGCACCCAGCATGCGCCAGATGTGATAACCGGAACCACAGCCAACATCCAGTACCACACGGCCATCCAGCGGCGCCAGATGCGGAGCCACCCGCTCCCACTTCCAGTCGGAGCGCCATTCGGTATCGATGTGTGTGCTAAAAAACTGAAACGGCCCTTTACGCCAGGGAATCAGCCCTTCCAGCGCCTGCTGTAATTGTTCCTGCTGAGCGGCGGTGATGGCATCGCTGCTGAGGGCAATATCATGGCGATTTAGATCGGCCTGAACCTGCTCAATAACCGGTAGCTGTTGCAGGGCATGTAACCAGCGCTGCTGATCGCCGTGTTCTTTTTCCTGCAGCACCAGTTCCAGCTGACGCGGTAAAACCTCCGCCCAGGGCGCCAGTTTGCCTTCACGCATAAAGGCCAGCACATCATCAAACCAGTGCAGAATATCGTCACGCTCTGTCATCATTTAACCGCTAAAAAAGACACAAAATTAAAACACTGATACCAGCGGATAACCTGACGGAAGCCGGCCGCTTTAAGACGCTCAATATGCGTCTGTTCCGTTTCCGGAATCAGTACGTTTTCAATCGCGCTGCGTTTCTGGGCAATTTCCAGATCGGAATAACCATTGGCGCGTTTAAAGTCGAGATGCAGTTCGTCCTGCAGCAACTGCTCTTCAGCACCGAAGCAGAGTTTCTCCGACAGAATCAGCGCCCCGCCCGGCAGGGTCGCATCGGCAATTCTGCTCAGCAAAGTCAGACGCTGCTCGGGGGCAATAAACTGCAGCACAAAATTCAGTGCCGTTACCGAAGCATTTTCCAGCGGGTATTCAAGAATATCGGCACAGGCCATGGTGACCGGCACCTGACCTTCATCCAGCGCCACATAATGCTCGGCACGCTCAATCATCGAGGCCGAATTATCCAGACCGATAATCCGGCAGCCCGCGGCGCGTTCACCCGCCGCCTGTACACCATGGCGCATCGCCAGAGTAACCGCCCCCAGCGAACAGCCCAGATCGTACAGACTGGAACCCGGCTGCGCATAACGGCCGGCAATAATGCCGGACATTGCCACGGTTTCGGCATAGCCCGGCACGGAGCGTTTGATCATGTCCGGAAAGACACGCGCGACCGCACTGTCGAAGGTAAAACTGGCGACCTTCTGCTGCGGGGTATTAAAGATGGTATCGGGCTGTTGATCGAAGTCGGACATGGCAAACTGACCAGATTCTGTGCAGGGGGCGCATTCTAACGGATGGACACCGGAGCGGCCAGCACTGGCCGCCATTCGCGCCTGTAAGGCCGCCCGAGTCTGATAATACCCAGCGACCCCATACTATTTACTGATAAAACTATTAAATAATCAGTAAAGGCGACCGAACAGCTTTTGACTCCGGTCTGGCCGCTACTTAAGGTGCCGCCGTCCTAAAAGGACCCGACAGGGAAGCCAAAAGGCAACCACTCAGACGAACTCTGACAGCCACCCGGTTCCCTGTCGTTATTACAACACTATGGAGAATCGCATGAATGTAATGCTGAAAACCGCCGGCCTGAGCGTGCTGGCATCTGGCCTGATCGCCTGTGGCGGCGATGAAAATCAGGATGCTGCAGTTCCGCAGAATTATCACAACATTACCACCCATCTGCAGGGCACGGTATTTGATGCCGTTACCGGTGCACGAATCAGCAACGAGTCTCTGAAAGTGCTGCTGGTCCAGGGAGATAAATACCGTACAGCGAAACTGAACAAAGAATACGCTGGTGACTATTTCATTCAGGATATTCCGACCTCAACTGAAAACAATGTGACTTTCCGTATGGAAGCCACAGCAACGGGTTACCAGCCGGTCATTGCTTCCGTTGATTTCAACGCTGATACAAACAACCTGCAGGATAAAAATGCATGGCGCATGGGTAATTTTTATCTGTACCCGCTGGGCGTAAGCGCTGCGGATATGACAGTGAGCGTTACCTACAATGGTGAAAAGATTGAAGGAGCAGCCGTTCAGCTGCAACCAAATACCAATGGTAATACCCTGACTGCCGACAGCATTAATGTTATTGCCCCTAACAATGGTTTCCAGGGTGCAATCACTGCCACAACCGATGTTGAAGGTAACGCTGTATTCTCCGGCGACGCTCTGGTTCTGGGTGGCCGTTATCAGGTACAGATTCTGCCAATGAGCTACAAAGGCATTGAACTGGGTCAGCCTACTGCCGTTAACGTGAATATTGGTACCAGCACTATCCACCAGCGCGTAGCGATGGTCGATATCGTACCAGGCAACAACGACGGTCTGTACGTTGCTCAGGCGTCTAACGAAGACGACAACGCCATTAACAGCAATGGTACTCTGACTCTGAAACTGAGCCGTCCGGTCAGCATCGTGAATGAATCATTTGCCAGCGCTGCACTGACCAATGCCACGACAGCGGTGTTGGATACCAACAGCCAGGGCAGTGAAGTAACGGTTACTCTGTCTGCCGACGGTCTGACTCTGACTCTGCAGCCAAACTTTATTACCAATCCGGTAAACTTCAACGGCAATAACAGCGGCACCGCTGACAATGCTATGTACATTACTTACAGCAACCTGTTTGTTCGTCTGCAAGACAGCGACACCACAGAGCTGTACAACGTGTTGAACCTGGTAGATACCAGCGGCTTAACTGTCAGTGGCCGGGTAAACGTTACCGTAGCCTTCTGATAAGAAAGAATAAAAAAGCACCGCTCTGCGGTGCTTTTTTTACCTGCTTCCGGCGCCAGAAAACTCAATCCGGTTCCGACACCTCATCCAGTAATAACTGGCCATCCTGTTCCAGTGCTTCTTCGGCCAGATCGCGCGACAGTTCTTTTTTCGCCCGTACGCCCAGCTGTAAAAACTTCTCGCTCTGACTGAGCAGGTTACCACGGCCGCTTTTCATTGAGTTCCAGGCATCGTCGTAACTCTTCTGTACGGTGCCAAGCTGGCTGCCGACCTTCTCGAATTTCTCCACCACGATTACCAGTTTTTCATACACCTTAGCCGCCTGGTCAGCGAGTTTTTCGGTGCTCTTACTGCGCCGTTCCACCGCCCAGATACTGGCCACCGTGCGCAGGGTCGCCAGCAAGGTGGTTGGTGTGACCACCACAATACGGCGTTCAAAGGCTTCGTTAAATAAGGCTTCATCCTGCTGGAATGCCAGCATAAAAGCCGGCTCTACCGGCATAAACAGGAAGACAAAATCCGGTGAATGCAGCCCCTGTAATTGTTGATAGGCTTTATCGCTCAGGCTGCGGATATGATTACGGATAGCATCCACATGGCGGCGCGCGGCAGCATCGCGCTCAATATCGCTTTCGGCGTTAACATAATCGGTATAGGCATTGAGCGAGACTTTAGAGTCGACAATGATGTGTTTCTTTTCCGGTAAATTAATAATCACATCCGGACGGTAGGTCTTGCCTTCATCATTCTGATGGCTCTGCTCGCGCTGGTATTCTTCCCCTTTGCGTAAGCCGGAACGTTCAAGCACGGTTTCCAGTACCATTTCGCCCCAGTTACCCTGCATTTTTTTCTCACCGCGTAATGCGGTGGTTAATGCGTGGGCCTCGGCGGTAATCTGCTGATTGAGTTTGTGCAAATTTTCGATCTGGGTTTTCAGCTCGGTGCGGTCTTTAACATCGTTCACATAAACATCGTCGACTTTTTTACGCAAACCTTCGAGCTGATCTTTAAAAGGCGTCAGTAATGAGTTCAGACCTTTCTGGCTTTGCTCGCTGAATTGCTGCTGTTTCTGCTCGAAAATTTTATGCGACAGATGCTCAAACTCTTTCAGCAGCTGTTCTTTATTTTGCTCCAGCAAGGCTAACTTTTCTTCAGCGCTGCGCTGCTGTTGCGCGCGCGCTTCCTGCTCGGTGGCCAGTTGCTGCTGCAACTGATTCAGCTGCTGCTGCAATTGCTGTTGCTGCAGGTTTTGCTCCTGACGCTGCTGTTCCAGCTGTTGTGCCTGCTGCTGCAGATTTTCGCTGCGCTCCTGCCAGCGTGCCTGGGCGACATTCTGCTGCTGCAATTCCTGCTGTACCTGTTCCAGCTTCTGTTGCTGCGCATCCAGACTCTGGCTCAGCTGAGTATTCTGCTGCTGATATTGCTGTTCTTTCTGCAACCACTGCTGCTCGCTCTGCTGCCACTGCAGTTGTTCCTGCTCCAGCTGCTGCTGAATTTTCTGCATCTGTGCATGCTGATAAAACCAGGACGCAGCTGCAGCAGCCGATGATAACGCCAGCGCCGATAAAGCCAGCTGTATTAACGAAAACTCAAACATAAAACCTCATCAGATGCAGACATAAACATCAGTTAAAAATGCGCACGCACGCCGGCAATAATACTGTCGGCATCAATATCGCTGAATTCGGTGGTGGAATATTCGGCGAATAACACCACATCATGCTGATTGGGCAGCGGGAAGTTAAATCCGGCACTGCGCATGGTAGAGCAACCATCGTCTGACCAGGGCTCCAGAACACCACTCACCGCCGTACTCCAGCAATGACGGCCATAACGCACCCAGGGGCCAACGCCATTGGCCAGTGGCAAACGCAGGGTAACATCCCAACCGGCACTGATACCGTCGAATTGTGGGCTTTCGGCATTCTCGTTAATGTTTTTATCGCCCCACAACCATAAACCCAGACCGGTACTGACACCCGGAATCCACTCGATGCCGCCTCTGGCATACACCAGATCGGTGAGCAGGGTGTCAGACTCACCATCGTCACTGCGCTCTTCCGGAATGCTCTGGGCACTCAGCCCAAGCGCCAGCGCGGCATACCCCTGAGGCTGCCATGCCTGTACCGGCATACCCAGCAGTAAAAGCAGAAAGCCCATACGGCTCGTTGCGGTACCGCAGCTGTACCGGCCTTTCATCGTGTTGTCATCGGAATACATCATGTTCAGTCCTGTTGTTACTTAGGCCATCGGGCCAAATGCGCTGTCGTCATTTGCCACCCTGCGCGCCAATCTGTGCTGATTATGCCTGATTGCTGCGGCATTGCGTGCCAGTGAATTGCCAAACTGGTTCCATCGTGCAGAATCGACATCACAATAAAAACAGCTCACCACCAAAGGATAATTCCATGAAAGCCGTTGCTTTAGCGCTGCTTGCGCTGACCCCGGTGCTGACCACTCAGGTTCAGGCCAGCTCCTCTACCCCGAGCATGAACAACCACTACTCTACCCATCCGCTGCAGTGGTACAACGAGGTTTCCGAGCTGGAATACTTCGACACCAATTTCACCACCACCTGGGTAACCAATCCGGCCTGCGATAACAGCGCCGACTTTACCGCCGTCACCTACAACATTTTCCACAATGTGGGCTTTGTGTACGACTTCGGTGATGAAATGGAACAGTCACTGGGCAAGGTCACTGAATGTGCCGACGTTATTATGCTGCAGGAAGCCTGGGACTACGACGATATGTACGAAGACGGCCCGGTGGATGATTTTGCCGCACGCGGTTTTGAAGACACCTACGGCGGTGGCAGCAACTATTGCAACGGCAGTGATATCGAAGACGACTGTCCGGGACTGATGATTTTCTCGCGCCACGGTTATGCAAAAAAACTGGGCTACCACAAATACAACGCCACCAGCGGTATTGATGGCGTAAAAGGCAAAGGCGTGATCGGTGCCATTGTCGAAAAAAATGGCCAGTACATTTATGTATTCAACACCCATCTGGTATACGGCAGCGCTCAGCATCTGGGCGGCAACAGCAGCGACGACAACGCCCGCCGTGGCCAGATGAATGAAGCCATTAACTGGATTAAAGGTAAGATCGACGCCAACGCCGCACAATTCCCGCCAGCGGCCGTTATTTTCGGTGGCGACTTTAACACCGACCTGCAGAACCCCGCCGCGGTACAGAACATCACCCAGGGCAGCCTGTGGGATCAGATGGCATTAGTACGTAATCAGAACACCGAAGTACGCGATGGCCTGCAATATACCTACTGGCCAAAAGATGCCTGCTGTGAAGACACCGGTCCAAACGGTCTGGCAACCGACGATTACGCCTGGTTCGATTACACCCTGGTATTTGATGCAGCCAACTGGAACATCGGCGCTCCGGCTACCGGCTGCGGCGTTACCCGCGTCAATACCAGCGTCTGGGCACCGGAATGGCGCGGTCAGGATGGCCAGCGTTACCTCGCCTATTACACCCACAGCGATCATTACGGCAGTCTGACCGAAATCGATTTCTGCCAGCCGTAATATGCAGCGTTTAACTATTATCCGGCTGGTGCTGCTTGCAGCACTCGCCACTGGTTTCACTCTGCTGTTGCTGCAATGGCGGACACCGCTGACTCAGGTCGGCGGTGATTCTGTATCCCTTGTTACTGACCCACAGTCTGATGCTGCGCCAGAGCACACTCTGGCCGACGCGCCGGCGTCATTGCGTGAACGCCTGCACCAGAGTTTACTGCGCGGCGCCCAGCAGGCCGCCGCTCAACAGCTGACCCAATCACTGAATACCCTGCACTGGCGCGAAAGCGAATGGCAGGCCGACCCCAATGCCGGGCTTGAGCGTTTGCAGCAACGCTGCCAACAACAACTCAGCCGTGCCTTTGAACGCAACACTGACGACAGCGACATTCAGCAACTCTGTGAACAGCAATTGCTGTTATCTCTGGCGGAAAGTCAGGGCTTAACCCTGGAGCAGGCCAGTCGTTTTATCTCGCTCAGCCGGGAAAACCCACAACCGCTGAAACAATTCCAGCAACGCTCACCATTGAGCGATTTCGATAATCCGCTGCAGTTTTTTGAACAATACTGGGCCACACAGGATGCACTTTACGGTACCGATATAAGCCGGGAAGTCTTCAGCGCCCAGCGCGATGGCATGCGTTTTAATCAACGCTTTCAGGATTTTTTAACACAGGCCAAAAACCTGCCATTAAAAGACCGTTTGGCCTGGTATGAACAACAGCAGCAACAATTTGCCAGCCAGCATGGTCAGCCGTTAAGCGCCCTGAGCAGCGATGCCATCGACCACGTTAACCGCCTGATCAGCCTGTACGAAGCCGGCGACGCTGCCAATGCTGGCGATAAGCTGCAGCAACGCTACCAGCTGCGCCGCCAATACCTGAGTGAAGCCAGTGCCGAACGCTGGCGCAAGCGTGAAGAAAGACAATTAAAAGAAAGCGGAACCTTAGCGAAACTGCACTGATATAGCTCCGGAGACGGTTGCACCATCGCCTGCATCAGCTATCCCGGAGCATCCTCGTACTAAATCATCAAGGATGATATTACCCCTGAGCACATCGGATAAGTGTTCTAATAAATATTGCTGTTTTTTCTGCAATATAAATCAGCTGTAAAATAATTATTCTGTTTTCCACTACCCTTGTTCTTCCGCTTCAGCAGAAGCTAAACCAAGAGAACAGCGTATGGAACATGCATTTTACGTTCGAATGACCACCGCAGGGAAAGGCGACTCCGGAACCGATTACAGAATACACTTCACCCTCCACGGCCTGAATTCCAAGGGAAAGATGATTTCCTCCCCATCATTTGAAATTTTAAGTTGCCGTGGGCTTAAAGATAATAACAGTGTTGCGTCTCCTCATTCTGATCCGTTCGCAGCAAAAGAGATTCCGGTAATGGTGGAGGATCTGGTATCCCCTACCAGCATCACCATTTCCTGCCTGCACAGTGATGCTTACCGTCCCTGCGTCGTTGTTTTAAGATCCGGAAAGGAATCCTGGGTTTTTCCGAACTACAGTAACGCAGCCACCGAAAAAGAACATGGTGTAAACAAACCCATAACTATTCCGGTTCTGGATTTCCAGCAACAGGATTGGGATGAAAGCCATCTTATCTGTCCTACCCCGACCAGCATCAATGACAATCTTGTGGATTCACAGCCTGTTTTAGTCTGTCACAAACGACTGCCGGATTTAAACAACAGTAAATACAGAACATTAAAAGTCAGTGCATTTTACAAGCTGGTTTATTCCGGTACTGCCATTAAAGGAAGTCCTATCGACCGAATGATAGAAGTAAGTGCTGGTGTCGAAAATGAAATATCGGTTACTGAGCAGGTCAGTGCCAGTCTGGGCGTGGAAGCCAGCTTCCTGAGCATCGGTGCGGAAATATCCAAAGAAACAACCCATACCCAAAGAATAACCAACCACACGACGATTACTCAGAAACTGACCGGAAGCACAGACAGCTCACCTATCCGTATTGCCTGGTGGCAGAAAGTGTATCGTTATGAAGTTCAGGGGATAAACCAGAACTGGGGAAGTTCAGCGATATTCGATGATCCTCTGGACTCTAATATGCTCAAAACCTGGTACCAGGAGCCAATCGAATAAATAACCACATTAAGATTTAAAAATATCTGTTCATCACGACCAGCGCGATGAACAGATATTTTCTTTGCCAGGGTCTGTTAACACTAATTGAACCGGGCCTTAGACCCGCACTCACATATCCAAACTCTCCGCCCGGCAATCCCCCGGATTACGCAACGGGCAATCCGCTAACGATAAACAACCACAACCTATGCAGCTGTCGAGCTGCTGCTGTAATAAATTCAGGTCAGCTATTTTTTGTTGCAGTAACGCCTGCCACTGACGTGACATGGCCTGCCATTGTGCGGCAGTCGGGGCGCTGTCTGCGGGTAATACCGCCAGCGCCTGTTTAATTTCGCGCAGGCTGATGCCGGTGCGCTGCGCCACCTTAATAACCGCAATACGGCGCAATACATGGCGGCTGTAACGGCGATGATTGCCATTATTACGCCAGCTGCGGATCAGCCCTTCTGCTTCATAAAAATGCACGGTGGATACCGGGATATCACAGCGCCGGGCAATTTCACCCACGCTCAATGCGGTTTTGTCGGCGGCAACCGGCTGCGGCATAAGGCTTGACCTCAAGTTAAGTTGAGGTTTTATGGTAGCCGCCGGTTTCATTATTGAGAAGACTATTTATGTCACAGACCGTCATATCCCCGGCTCAGGCTGTCCCGATACAGGCCCCCGCAACATCCGCGGAATTGCCGCCAACACAACAAACCTCAGCGCTCAGTCTGATTATTATCTGCGTTCTGGTCGGCCTGAATCTGCGCCCGGCACTGGCGGCCATCGGCCCGGTTGTAACGCTGCTACAACAGGATACCGGGCTGAGCTTCAGCGCTGTTGCCTGGCTGACCCTGCTGCCGGTACTGGCGATGGGTATTGGCTGCTTTGTTACCTTATGGCTGCGCCGCCATATCAGCCTGGCGTACTTAATTCAGGGCGCTTTAGCCTTGTTACTGCTCGCCAACCTGCTGCGTCTGATCGACGCCGGTAGCCTGAATTCCGCACTATTACTGCTGACCGCATTACTGGCCGGCTCCGGTATTGCCGTTATTCAGGCAACACTGCCGATTGTGATTAAGTCGCTGGCCAGCGACAGTGCCAGAATTATGGGGTTTTATGTCAGTGCCATTATGGCGGGTGCGGCGTTAGGCGCAGGCCTTACTCCTTTTCTGGCGCAGTGGCTGGCCAGCTGGCGCGCCGCTCTGGCTTTCTGGGCGGTGCTGGCGGTGGCAGCATTCGTGGCCTGGATACGCTGGACAGCACGGACACAAATTCAGCCTGCGGCAACGTCCGCTGAACCACAGTCAGCAACAGACGCTGAAATACTCTTTGCACGCCCGGCTGCCCAGAGCTTCAACCGTTACCGGCTTATGTCATTAGTGGCGACCTTCAGCATGGCAGCCGCTGGCTATGTATGCGTACTGGCCTGGTTGCCGCCGTTTCTGATTGACCTTGGCTACAGCAACACAGAATCCGGATTAATGCTGGGTTATCTGACCGCAGTGGAAGTGATTGCCGGATTACTCTTTCCGGCCTGGGCTGCAGGCAGCCCCGACCGCCGCCGGGTATTATTCAGCGTGCTGATATTATCCATCGGTGGTTTTATCTGGCTGGCGTATTTTCCGCTGACAGGTGCAGTGCCATTGCCTTCTGCAGCATTCACCCTGGCATCAATGCCCATAGTGCTTATCCCGCTGACGCTGCTGGGACTGGGTATTGGCGGACAATTTCCGATGATTATGATCGTTACTATGGATCATCACCCGGATGCTCAACAGGCGGGGTCATTAATCAGCAAAGTGCAGGGATACGGCTACAGCCTCGCAGCAATTACGCCGTTAATAATGGGAAGTGTGCGCGATCAGCTGGGTAATTTCAGCTCAGCCTGGCTGGCTCTGGCTATTATGTATGCTGCCGCCTTGCTGCTGTGCAGCCGTTATAACCCGGTGCGTTATGCACAGCTGCGTCAGGTAAAAGGGCGCTGAAAGTATCGTCTTTTTCTATTAATATCAAAGCCTCCGCCAGCAATATCAGGGAAAACCAATGCCCGAACTGACGTTGTTCTACGATGGCTACTGCCCGCTTTGTGTACGCGAAATGAAGCATCTTACCCGGCTGGATACCGCCGGGCAGATGCAACTCGTCGATATCCAGAGCGATGATTTCAGCCAACACTGGCCGCAGGTTAATAAAGCAGAAGCCAGCAGCATCTTGCTGGCCGTGCAGGACAACGGTGAATGGCTGCGCGGCCTCGATGTTACTCACCGCGCCTGGCAACTGGTCGGCAAAGGCTATTGGATCGCGCCCCTGCGCTGGCCGGTTATCCGCTTGCTCGCCGATCAGGTTTACCTGTGGTTTGCCCGCAACCGTTACCGGATTTCCGGCTGGCTGACCGGCCAGCAGCGGTGTGAGGCCTGTGCGATTAGTGGCTGTGATATTGCGGAAAAAAAGCAGGGGAAGTGATAGTAGCCGCTGCGTGGGCTGGCTATCTGAGGCGGCCGGCTCGCTACTACGCTCTGCGTAGTAGTGCCTGCCGCTTTGTTGGTTCTGGAAAGGATTGTGCTCTGAGTTGTAGCCACTGCGCGGGCTGGCTTTTTTAGTTAAGTTGGGGGCGCAGGGGCTTGCCCTGCACCGGTGTTGAATTAATCGCAAAAGCTGGCCCGCGCAGCGGATTTTCAAAACACTCACCCCACAACAGGCTGTTTAGCCTCATCCTCGGCCTGCTTACGCAACATAAAACGCTGAATTTTTCCGCTGGAGGTTTTCGGCAGTTCAGCAACAAATTCAATCTCACGCGGGAAAGAATGGGTCGACAGGCATTTACGCACATGCTGCTGTAATTCTTTCGCCAGCGCCTCATCGCTGAAATATTCCGGGCGCAACACCACATAGGCTTTAACAATGGCACCACGCTCGGCATCGGGTTTACCCACGACCGCGCTTTCAATCACTGCCGGATGTTCGAGCAATGCACTTTCAACTTCGGCCGGGCCGATACGGTAACCGGCGGAGGCAATAATATCGTCATCGCGGCCAGTGTAAGAATGTGAACCATCGCCATTGCTGACGACCACATCGCCAGTCAGATAATACTGACCTTTATAAGGTTTTTTCGCATCGCCCATATAACCCTGAAAAAAGAACAGCGGCGAGTTATCCATATCCACCGCCAGCTCGCCGGTTTCACCGGGCGCCACTTCTTTGCCATAAGGGTCAAGCGCAACCAGACGATAGCCGGGTATCTCATATCCCATGCTGGCATCACGGTGCATATGATCAAACTCGTGGAAATTCGCCGAGGTCATACCGGTTTCGGTCTGGCCATACTGATCACACACACGGCAATTCAGCATGCGCTGTGCCCAGCTGACAATTTCCGGATTCAGCGGTTCACCGGCACTGCTGGCTACGCGCAGATTAATCTCCGGATAGTTTTTTAATAAATCATCATTGGCTTTTAATAAACGATACGCCGTTGGCGCCGCCGCCAGATTGGTAATGGCGTATTTACGTAAAAATTCAAACGTATTGTCGGCAGTAAATCCGGCTTCGTTAAAATGAATGGTCGCACCCAACTGCAGCGGCGCCACAATGCCGTAATACAAACCATAGGCCCAGCCAGGATCGGCAACGTTCCAGAATTTATCGTCGGCACGCAAACCCACGGCGTATTTCATATACATATGAAAGGCCATTAATGCCCGCGCCGGAACCACCAGACCTTTGGCTTTGCCGGTGGTACCGGAGGTAAACATCTGCAGCATCGGATCATCGGCACCAATTAAAACCGGTTCAAAGCTGTCTGATTGTTTGGCCAGCTCGGCTTCGAACAGAAAATCCGGCTTACCCGCCACAACATCGGCGGAATCCGCGACCAGCATGCTGGGTGGCAAGCCTTTAACATCGGCCAGCTTGGGCCACTGTTCCGGATTGGTAATAATCAGCTTACTTTGCGCCTGTTCAAGACGGTATTCGATTGCGCCGGAACCAAACGCGGTAAACAATGGCTGATATACTGCACCGGCTTTCAGAGTACCGAGCACACAAATGAGTAATTCCGGGGTTCGTGGCAACAGACAAGCCACACGGTCGCCGGGGCCAATGCCCTGAGCTTTAAGAAAACCGGCAAAGCGCGCCGCACGCTGCTGCAGCCCGGCAAAGGTAATTTCGCCGGTTGAGCCATCAATACGCTCGTAACGCAGGGCAACCCGGGTTGGATCTCCGGCATGGCGGTCGCAGATTTCGGTGCAGACATTAAGACCTTGGTCGAAGTCAGCACAGAACTGCTGTTTGAGAGAATCGACAGAAAAACCGCTGACGAAGGCGTCATAGCTCATAGTGTGCATAGTGCTTTACCCTGTTGTTCTTGTTGTGCGCATCATTGTTGTCTGCGCGGGCGTTTATCAGAGCCTGTTTAAATAGTGTCGACAGCCCCTGACATGCGATTCACCCATGCTAAGACAAGGCAGGCGACAAACAGAATGACAGGATTAAGCAGATAACTTAACAACTTTTGCGCACAGCCAGAGCGCTGATGCCAGGCCAGCCGCTCAGTCCAGACACCCGGGCCAGACACTGGTAAAAACAACGCAGGACAGCCGATATCGCTATGCAAAATCTGACCTTCTCTTCACATTATGCCCGCGCTGCACTCTACGGACTGGAACAGAAAAAAGGCGATTGCTCGGCCCTGCTGCAGGCGAAGAATATTGACCCCAACCTGATCCGCGAGCCACTGGCGCGTATTCCTACCGACCAGTTTGTGCGTCTGTTCCGCCTGATCTGGAAAGCGCTGGATGACGAGTTTATGGGCCGCACCATCAACCCCTGTAAGGTCGGTCATTTTCATCTTATGGGGTCACTGGCGGTACATGCTAATAATCTCGAAGAAGTGCTGCGCGAAAGCATCCGCTGTTACCGTTTATTTACCAACGAAATAGAAATCAGCCTGAACCTCGATGGCGATGATGCCGAACTGAGCCTGACTCATCATAATCCGCAGCTCGACCCCGATGCTTTTTTGGTCGAATGGTTATTACTGGTCTGGCACCGCCTGACCGGCTGGCTGATTGACCGTAAAATTGTGCTCAGCCAGGCCACGTTCACACACGCCCTGCCACCGCATTTTGATGAATACCGTTTTGTGTTTCCCACCCGCTGTTTTTTTGGCCGCGAGCGCAACAGCCTGTTTTTCAGTAAAAACCTGCTTTCTATGCCGGTGGTGCGCACACCCGCCGAGCTGGATGAATTTATTAATAATTCACCACGTGACCTGATTGTCTGGACCGATGAAGACGACAGCATCACCACCCAGGTGCGCCGCTTGCTTGAAGCCGGCGATACCAGCAGCCTGCCGAACCTCGACTGGGTGGCCGAGCAACTGCACATGACCTCCTACACCCTGTGCCGCAAATTAAAAGCCGAAGGCAGCGCCTATCAGAAAATTAAAGATAACCTGCGCCGCGATCAGGCCGTGGTAATGCTGACCCGGCAAAACCTCAGTATTGCTGAAATATCCAGCCAGCTTGGTTTTGCCGAACCGGGAGCGTTTTCACGCGCGTTTAAAGGCTGGACCGGGGTGAGCCCGTTGGCGTACCGGCAGCAGGATCAATAAAGGAGCCGCTGCGCGGGTTGGCTTTTGGGCTGCCGCCCGGTTCTATAATTTCTCGGCTCACTACTACGCTCTGCGTAGTAGTGCCTACCGCTTTTTTGGTTCTGGAAATGATTGTGCTCTGAGTTGTAGCTGCTACGTGGGTTGGTTTTTTGGCTACCGCCCTATGACCTCTTTGAGGGGGCTTACCCTCACGCTGGTCGGAAGCTTACTCCTGACCGCCATGGATGGGGAAATGCAGGTTTTTCAGGAGCAAAAACCATCAATCACGCAACGCCCGATATAACACCAAACATCGCACTGTGGGAACGGATCTTATCCGCAACGGAAGCAGCCCTACATTCACTCTCATATGTAAAGTGGGCACTGCCCACCAAAAGGCCTGAACAGAAGACCGCTGAATAGTGACTTTGTAGGTATCTGCAATTTACCCACAAAGCTTCGTATGTAAAGAAACGGTGGAACTATATACAGTATATTTCCGAGTTATACGCAAATCAGGCACACTTTACATTCGTGCTTGCTCGTTTTTCCAGAGGGTAGTAACTTAAACGTCAAATGAATCAACAGTTTGCAAACATGGTTTGCAAACTGCTAGTTAATACAGCTGCCTTCTGAACCTGAATTAACAGGGTTCGCGTTTTCTGGAAGGGATTTTTGAGTTATGGAAGATTTCTCAGCAGGATCAATCAGTCACGCAGGCTTTATCGAAAGAGTCGCTCAGGATAAATGCGCACGCACACTAATACATTGTTAAGTAATAATTCTTCAAATCAAGGACCGAAATGAACCAGAAAACTCTGAATATTTACGAAGCCTGTGCAGCTTTAGTTTTACTATTTGCCCTCCAGTTTCTAGTGGTAATTAGCTTCATTGATTCCGGTGCTTCCATCATCAATGGCGATCCGAAAAACTCTGTGATTTCTGTAATCTCAACCGGCTTCTTAATTTCCATACTAATGAAAGTAACAAATTCAACTTATAAAGATATTTTCCACTTATCCAGCAATTCTATATTTAGCACCTTAAGCTTTTTGTTTATACCTGTTTCATTAACGATAATTCCCTCCTCCTTATGGCTTAATGATCTAGTTATGTTTGTAACTAACTTTTTACCGGAAAACAAACAAAGCATTGATTCATTAAATAATATGCTATCAGGAGGAGTGGTAACTATAATATCAATTTGTGTAATCGCTCCATTCCTCGAAGAAATGCTTTTTAGAGGTATGTTCCTAAGAGGTTTTCTAGGGCATTACAGTCCTACCAGATCAATACTTTACTCATCAATATTATTTTCTGCAGTACATTTTAATATATATCAAATGCCGACGGCTTTTCTTTTAGGATGTTATGTCGGTTGGCTTTACTACGTTACACGTTCTTTGTGGCCTTGTATATTTGCACACTCTTTAAACAATGCAATTGCATATTTAGCTTTCATTTATTGGCCACAAGGTGATTTTAATGGCATTGAGGTAAACTTTTTATCACTAATAATTTCTGCCTTAGGTATCTTATTAGTCGCCAGAATATACGGTATAAAGCTATCCTTAACAGGGATAGGTAGATTCTAATAAATGCCTAACCAGTCCTGTAATTTCTCCTATCCGCGATAAAGCCGAGATCTGTAGAAGTGACTTTCAGCCGCGATAGCTGCACAGGAATGAAAAAGCATGAATTTGTGTAAGCGTACAACAGCGCGTTCAACTACCGCTAACTTCGTTACTGGACGGTAAAAAGCTACGCTTTTCCTGCCCGTTAGCTTAATCCTTATGTGTCAATCAGAGTAAGTGCATGGAAATAGACTACGAAAAAATTGGAAGTAAAGAGGAGCTGATCGCTCTTATTGCTAGACTTTGCACTGAGGATACGTCCAAGTGGGAGAGCGTATCTATTGTATCCTTCCTTGAAGCTATGGCGGCTTGGCTAGAGGGTTCAGGTCATTTCTATAAAAATCTCAAAATAGACACGAATTCAGATCTTCCTAATTGGCAGATATTCGCGGATGCAATCTAGGCCGCAACTATCTATGAGTAATCTTCAATACATAACAAGCAAAGAAAAGATCGCCCTGATCTTGCTCAGACAAAACGGACACCAAAGTCAAACTGGCGAGGTGTGATCATCTCCGCTTTTAAAAAACTCAGCTCTCACTTCCAAAAACCAAAGCCGCTGACCCACCGCCAGCGGCTTTTTAATAAACGCCTTCTTTGAACCCCGACAGAATATCGATAACCACCGCCGTGGCTCCCCTCACCAATGCAGAGAGAGGTTACGCCTTTTGTCAGGCACCGCCATTGACGTTGACTTTATCCTCGTCCAGCCCCAGCTCCTGAATTGCCAGCAGACTGACGACGGCAAAGGTTTCGTTAATTTCGTATAAATCCACCTCGCACCATTGACGATGAGGTATGAGTATAATTTCGCTCTTCTTCTTGAATATAAACATACCGATGGGATTGTAAATCGGGAAGATAAACGCCATATGAAGCCCTGAACATGGCACATAATGAGCTTTTCCCGGAAGGCAGGTTTAATCAATATATCTTTTACGATCATCAGATGAATACTGCAACACTCCTACTGATGCCTCGCTCAATCAGAAAATTTTCTTATCAGGTGCCTGACTATGCTGGACTACCACCTTGGTAAGCGCAGCCTCAGGAACCTGAATGCATCAAAAGATGAGTAATAAGGTTATTTTGTTTTACAAAATACGATGTGAGTGCGAAAATTTGCCGTTCAATCCGTCATTTAAAAGCGGCGAAGAAAAACGTCTCATATAGACTGACCTTAATATGAGAGCATTCCCGGTAATCGAGTGATTAATTTTGGTTTTTAATTTTTTATGTATAAGAAAATACTGGTAGCTTTCACTTTTTTATTACAAATATCAGGCTGCGCAACCACCCAGGGCGGTAAAGGCTTTGATCTGGTTGATGACAACGAATACGCTAAAGCCCTGCCCTTCTTTGAAGCCGCCGCGATTCAGGATGGCGACAAGACCTCCGCTGTGATGGCCAGTTTTCTGTACTTATCCGATTATCAGATACCACGGGACATTGATAAGGCTAAAAAATACTTCGAGTTAGCCAAAAGCCTGGGATATGCCCCCTGGGATCAGTATCTTGATTACTTCATCCCCTTAGCTGAAGCACGGATAATGCTATATGACGACGATCCGGATAATGACAGCCAAGGTACAGATATACTCAGAGGTAACCGCTATTCTGAATACTCACCTGCACTGGGGTTGCTGGCAAAAACTTATGCCTTTGGTAAAGGTGTCGATAAGAATCTAAAAATTTCAAAGCTCTTATTTCAAAGAGCCATTGACCATGACCGCTATGTTTATTCCGCTCATCATTATGCCTGGTGGTTAGCCACCCATCCTGACGAAGAGTTCAGAGATGGCGCATTGGCATCAGAGCTTATTAAAGATGTCATGGAAGATGATGAGGAAGCAGAAAGATCATCCACACTGGATACGCTTGCAGCAATATATGCAGAAAATGGCCAATTCAACGAGGCTGTAAAAATTCAGAAAGAAGCCATTGAGAAACTGACAAAGGAAAGTAAAGAGCACCCACAGTTTATCGTTTGGGAAAGCTGGCTGAGTTGCCGCTTAAAAACCTACGAACAAGCCCAACCCTGGCACTATAAATCAGGTCAGATGCCCTTTTCTGGCGCAACCGGAAGCCAACCCTGTGTATGGGAATAAAGTGCATGAATGACGCCCTTTGCATAGATCATCGATACGGATATTGAATGACCAGACTACTGATTTTAGCAACCTCAGTCCTGCTGTTATCCGCCTGCTCTCAGATTGAAACACAGACCGCAGATACTGAGGCTGCTGCACAGGTACAGAGTATTCCGGAACCGCCTACCTGGAGGTTTCCCGATATTATGGAAGCTGCCCGTGAGCTGGTTCCCCTGAGTATCGAAGGTAAGCCTTTTAACCGCCATGGCTTTGCATATCCCATAGAGGAACTGAAGCAGCTGGATGTTAAAAACATGAGCGCCGCTGAGCTGCAGAATTATGCCGATGTTACAACCCATGCTTACCCGGATGCACTGGGCCGGCAGATTGCGGATGAGTGCGACAGCACAGAGGCGGATGAATTAAGTAACCGTGCGATTGCGACCGTGGCCTATGTGTCATTCAATGCCATTGATGCCGGTATTCGTTCTGAAGCAGCCGCCTGTCTGGCACGTGTTCAGGCCGATTTACAACGTCAGGAAAGCCACTGACCTTTATCAGTGGCTTTAAGGCTGTTACTTGCAGAGTATGGCCTCCTGCCAAACCGGATAAACCCCTGCTTACAGAATCTCGACAGCCACCGCCGTGGCTTCGCCACCACCAATGCAGAGAGAGGCCACGCCTTTTGTCAGGCCACGCTGTTTCAGTGCATTAATCAGGGTAACCACGATACGTGAACCGGAAGAACCAATCGGGTGGCCAAGTGCGCAGGCACCGCCATTGACGTTTACCTTATTCTCATCCAGCCCCAATTCCTGAATCGCCAGCAGGCTGACAACGGCGAAGGCCTCGTTAATCTCGAATAAATCCACCTCAGCGCTGTTCCAGCCAGCTTTTTCCAACACCTTTTTTATTGCGCCGATAGGCGCCAGGGTAAATTCCGCCGGTAATTGCGCATGGGTCGCATGAGCAACGATGCGCGCCAGCGGTTGCAGGTTTTTCTGCTGCGCGTAGGCGCTGCTGGTCAGTACCAGCGCCGAAGCACCATCGCTGATGGAGCTGGCGTTAGCAGCAGTAATAGTACCGTCTTTTTTGAACGCCGGTTTCAGCGTCGGGATCTTTTCCGGGCGGGCCTTGCCCGGCTGCTCATCAATGTCAATCAGGGTATCGCCATTGCGGTCTGATACCAGCACTGCCGCAATTTCCTGTTCAAAATGGCCGTTTTTAATCGCCGCCAGCGCTTGATTAAGCGAGCGGATGGCAAAGTTATCCATGGCTTCGCGGCTGATGCCATATTCATCGGCACTGCGCTGAGCAAACACGCCCATCAGGCCGCCTTCGTAGGCGTCTTCGAGGCCATCAAAAAACATGGAGTCAATGACCTGGCCGTGCCCCATACGCATACCGGCGCGCGCTTTGGGTAATAAATACGGTGCCTGACTCATATTTTCCATACCACCGGCAATCATCACGTTATTAGTGCCTGCTTTGATCTGGTCGTGGGCCAGAATAATTGCCTGCATACCGGAGCCGCACATTTTATTCACGGTCGAGCAGCCAGAGCTGTCGGGAATTCCCGCCGCACGCGACGCCTGACGCGCCGGTGCCTGACCCAGTCCGGCCGGTAATACACAGCCCATAATCACTTCGTTAATCTCATCCGGGCTCAGGCCCGCACGCTCTATCGCAGCGGAAATAGCCACCGCGCCTAATTGCGGTGACGGTACACTGCTTAATTCGCCCAGCATAGCGCCCATTGGGGTACGGGCTGCCCCACAAATAACGACGTCATTATTGTGCATAGTTTGCTCCGGATTTTTTGGGCTGACGATCCCTGGATAAATATTATTGCCGGATGGTCAGCCACTTTTGTTTATATATCGGGGTTTATCTGAGTTGCTGCTCTGCGCTGTCGCTTTATCAGCTGCTGCCTGGACTGCTATTTTCCTAACAGGGAACGGGCAATCACTTCTTTCATAATTTCTGACGCGCCGCCGTAAATACGCTGCACACGGGCATCGGTAAAGGCACGGGAAATCGGGTATTCCGAGGTGTAGCCATAACCACCAAATAATTGCAGGCAACCATCGGCTACGCGAAACTGCATTTCGGTGGCACTGTATTTCGCCATCGAGGCGGTGGCGGTATCCAGCTCAGCGGCGCTGTATTGGCCAATGCACTGGTCAATAAAGGCCTGATTAACGCGGTATTCAGTTTCCATTTCGGCGATGCGGAAACGGGTATTCTGCAACTGGCTGAGTTTCTGGCCGAATAATTCACGCTCGGTGGTGTAGGCAACGGTTAAATCCAGTGCGCCACGGGCGGCGGCACAGGCCAGCGCACCAATCACCAGACGCTCGCGGGGTAATTCCTGCATCAGGTAAACAAAACCCATGCCTTCTTCGCCCAGTAACGCCGATGCCGGCAGGCGGATATTGTCAAAAAATAATTCTGACGTATCGCCGCAATGCTGACCGATTTTTTCCATATTGCGGCCGTGGCTGAAGCCCGCAAGCGTCGTGTCGACCAGAAATAAACTGATGCCTTTGGCACCGGCCGTCGGATCGGTTTTCGCCGCCACAATCACCAGTCCGGCGTGCTGGCCGTTAGTAATAAAGGTTTTTGAACCGTTAAGGATATAATGCTCGCCGTCTTTTTTTGCCGACGCACGCATGGCCTGTAAATCGCTGCCCGCGCCGGGTTCGGTCATGGCGATGGCACCCACGATTTCACCGCTGGCCATTTTCGGCAGCCACTGCTGTTTTTGCTGCTCGCTGCCGATATGCTGGAGGTACGGCGCAACAATATCGGAATGCACCATCACATTGGTCGCCAGTGCGCCAAAGCCCATGCGCGCCAGCTCGGCACCGACCACTACGGAATAATCGAACGGTACACCGCAGCCGCCAAATTCTTCCGGCATATCGACACATAACAAACCCGACTCACCCAGAGTGCGCCAGATTTGTGCCGGTACAATGCCGTCTTTTTCCCACTGCTCATAATGCGGAGCAACTTCGGCTTCGAGCAGGCGGGCTACGTTGTCGCGGAACAGTGCGCGTTCCTGAGGTTCTTTAATAAAGCTCATGCTGCTCTCACTTCGGTGCCATGCGCAGGGCGCAATCCAGACGGATAACTTCGCCGTTCAGAATCGGATTTTTAACCATCTGATTCACCATCATGCCGAATTCCTCCGGACGACCAAGGCGCTGCGGAAATGGCAATGTCGCCGCCAGGCTGTCCTGCACTTCTTGCGGCATACCGGCCATCATCGGTGTCATAAACAGGCCCGGAGCAATGGTATTAACACGGATACCGCTGCGCGCTAATTCACGCGCCGACTGCAGTGTCATTGCCACCACACCACCTTTGGAAGCGCTGTAAGCCGCCTGACCAATCTGGCCTTCGTAAGCTGCCACTGACGCGGTGCAGATAATAATGCCGCGCTCGCCATCGGCATTGGCTTCGCGCTCCATCATCTCGGCCGCGGCCAGACGCATAATATTAAAGGTACCCACCAGATTGACCTGAATAACGCGGTTAAAAGCATCCAGCGCCATTGGCCCTTCGCGGCCAACAATTTTTGCCGCCGGAGCAATACCGGCACAGTTCACGGCAATACCACACAGGCCATGAGCTTCGCGTGCGGTTTTAAAAGCGGCCTCGGCACTCTCGGCCGACGACACATCACAGCGCACAAAAATACCGCCAACTTCTTTGGCCAGCGCTTCGCCCCGCTCTTCCTGTAAATCGAAAATCGCTACACGGCAACCTTCGGCGGCCAGTGCGCGTACCGTGCCTTCGCCCAAACCTGACGCGCCGCCGGTGACGATGGCAGCTACATTATTAAATTCCATGACATGCCTCTTGTTATTAGTTGTTATTAATTTTCCTGACTGGAATACCCGTTAACGGGTTATACGATGAATAAACAGCGGAGTTCAGTGTGACGCAGCTTGGCGGAGCAAACCATGACAAGATTGCGCAGGAAATTTGGCAAAAAAAAGCAGGATTAGGTTGGGCTTGCTCCATAGCCGCTGCGCGGTCAGCCCAAAAGCCAGCCCGCACAGCGGCTACTCATCAGAACCAAGTATTTCCATAGAAGAGATTACAAAAGCTATCCCGCGCAGCGGTTACTCAACCGCCCCGGCTTGTCTTAACGCCCGCTCTATCACAAAAATCCTGTCCTGCCCCCACACCGCCAGCTCGCCATAACGCATACTGGGCACGCCCCATAACCCATAACTGATCATTTCCTGGCGGTTGGCTTCGGCCCAGTCCTGCCAGTGTGCACGCCAGTCATCACGCTGCAGAATGGCTTTGGCGTCAGGCCAGTTAAGGCCGGCGCGCTGCACGATAAAGCGCATGCCGGAGTCGGTTTCGGCCAGTACACCTTCGCTGTTAACCGCGCGGGAAAAACTCAGTAAATAGTCGGCGGCTTTGCCCTGCTGCTGCGCCCAGGCGAACAGGCTGTAGCAGCGTTCCACCCCGGCACCGAGCGGATCGGCAACATAGCCGTACGCAATGCCGCGCTTGCGTGCTTCGCGCTGGGTGTCGGCGAAGATGTACCATTTTTTCAGCGCCGGTACTTTCAGCCCGCGCATCAGCATGGGCAATACCGGTTTAATCATTAATGGCTGGCGGTAGTGCTGTGCCAGTTGCAGCATCTGTTCCAGCCCAAGATGGCTGTAGGGGCTGCGTGCAGAAAAATACAGCACCAGCGGCTGGTTTTCTGCAGGAGGAATATCAGCAACAGGATGGCAGCAGAAGTCGCGCCAGGTGCGGTTAAATTCCATCAGGGTGCTATCGGCCTTTTGTAAGCCCAGATCACGCAGACGCTGCTGCAGATGATCAAGACGATCCAGCCCCCAGTACCATTCGCCTTCGTAATACAGCGTTGCACTGAGGTAATGTCCCAGTTGCTGCAGGCGTTGTTCATTGCGGCGCAGATGCTCGTTCAGGTCGTGATTGAGCAGCGGATAACTGTCCAGCACCCGCGTATCGTCGTACCAGTAAGCGCGGAATACCTTTTCTACCGCCTGCCAGTCGGGCTGGCCGCGACGCTCCAGCAATAGCAGCTGGGCACTGGCCTGTAAGCGGCGCATCGCGCGCTGCTGGCTTTGCTGTTGTCGGCGTTGTTGCAGGCGCTGTTGTTGTGAATCCGGCAATTCCTGTGATGGATAATCCAGCCCATACAGCCCGGCCAGATAACCGGCATCTTTAAAGGCATTGCTGTGCCACAGCGCAGGCTCGGGGTACATATCATCCTGCAGCTCCAGCACGGTAAAGCAGCGTACGCTGACGCCATAATGCTGCTGAAAATCCGCCAGTATCTGTACCAGCAGATAGCTGTAAGGGTCGTCGATGCGCAGAAAAACCTGTATTTCATGCGGGCGATTGGCCAGCAGCCTTCGACCTTCACGCCAGCGGCGGCGCAGGGCCAGTAAACCGGGCTGACTGAGTAGGCGCGCAGCCTGCGCCTGCAGACGGGCGCGGAGGAAAAGCGTCGGTATTAGTGTCATTGGGATTCTTATTGTTATTCGATGCTTTATACTAAACCTCCGTGTCAGACATGTCAGGTCTGTTTCCTGACTCCTTGTACGACCATCAGTGCGCTAAAGCGAGCCTATGAATAAACGCCCGAGCAAACGCGATTTACGCGATCAACTGAATCAGGAAGTCGATGACTTTCTGCGTCAGGGTGGCGAAGTAAAAGAGGTGGCCCGTGGTGAAACCGGGCTGCAGAATGGCCGCTATAACGATCACTCCCTGGCCTTTGATAAGCCCAAAGAAGAACGCACTCCGCTGACTGATGTATTAAAAACCATCGACCAGCGACGCGAAGCCAGCCGCAAGCACAGCAAACCGGCAGCCGAGAAAAAACACCGCCGTCCGCGTAAAAAAGTCATTTACGATGATTTTGGCGAGCCATTGCGTATTATCTGGGAAGAATAACCGGAAAGGATTTTTCCATGCTGGCAGAACCTCTTGCTCTGTTAATTGCCGCCGCAGTATTTGCTTATGCGCTGTTTTCCCGCAAGACCGAGCAGGCCGCGCTGACTGCGCCGATGATGTTCACCGCCCTGGGGATTTTGCTCGGGCCGGCCTGGCTTGACTGGGTAACCGCAGAAATTGACGGCAAAGGCCTGATGGTGCTGGCGGAATTTACCCTGGCACTGATTCTGTTTGTTGATGCCAGCCAGATTGAACGTGCCCATCTGGTCAAATTTGAAGTATTACCCATCCGCCTGCTGGCTATTGGCCTGCCACTGACCATGGTTGCCGGCACCCTGCTGGCCTATCCGTTATTTGCCGGAGGCTGGCTGCTGGCGGCCCTGCTCGCCATTATGCTCACGCCGACCGATGCGGCACTGGCACAGTCTATTTTTAATAAAAAAGATATCGATGAGTCGCTGCGCCATTCCATTACCGTGGAAAGCGGCCTGAACGATGGCATTGCGTTGCCGGTTTTATTATTTGTTATGGCCCTGCTGGCAGCAAATACCGCTGCCGGTTCTGCCATTGATCATCTGCACTGGCTGTTGTTTATCAGCAAACAATTTCTGATCGGCGTGTTATGCGGTGTTGCAACCGGCCGGGTCGGCGGACTGCTGACCGAAACCGCTGCCCGGCGTCAGTGGATGACGGCTTCATTCCAGCGCTTATCAGCCCCGGCACTGGCTCTTCTGGCATACAGCGGGGCTGAGATTCTTGGTGGTAACGGCTTTATTGCGGTGTTTCTCGCCGGGCTTTTTCTGCAGTCACATCACACTCTGGTACTGCAGCGTCTGAAAGAATTTGGTGAAGCCGAAGGGCAGTTGCTGAGCCTGACCATGTTCTTCCTGTTTGGCCTGATTTTTGTGCCCGATGCCCTGCCACACATCACGCTTAACAGCTGGATTTACGCCCTGCTGAGCCTGACCGTTATCCGTATGGTTCCGGTATTTATCAGCCTCACCGGCAGCGGCCTGCCATTGCGCGCGCGTATGTTTCTTGCCTGGTTTGGCCCGCGCGGTATTGCCAGTATTCTGTATCTGCTGCTGGTCAGCGAGCAGCTCGGCTTCGGCAGCAGCAATCCGGATCACGCCGAACTCTTCGCCACCACCGTACTGACCGTGCTGCTCAGCATTTTTATTCATGGCATTTCGGCGCGCTTTTTTACGCGCCTGAGTGTGGATAACAAACCGACATAGCCGACACTCTGTCCTGAAAATGCAACGACCCTGCGATAAAACGGAGCTAAGCCGCATAAAACCTGATCTTTCTTGAGCAAAGACCGTATTACCGATAACTATCCTGTTGCTGAAGTTTGCGCAATATCAATAGCCTTATGGCCCGGATTGAGTACCCTTGGCAGCACAGTATTTATTATTCATCCCTGTTTGTTCTGCCCCTTTTTCTGCCTTAAGGAGTTTGTGTCATGGAAACGAAGAAAATTCTCTCTGCCGCTGCCGTTATTCTCGCCGCGGCCGGCACACTGGCCTGGACTTTATTTAACCCATCATCACTGCCGGAAGGCGTGGTTGAAACCAACGGCCGGCTGGAAGCCGAACAGGTGGAAGTGGCCACAAAAACCGCTGGCCGGGTAGCCGAAGTCCTGGTCAGCGAAGGCCAGCTGGTCGCCGCCGGTGATTTGCTGGTACGCATGGATAACCAGCAACTGCTGGCGAAAAAGCGCGAAGCCGAAGCACAGATTGCCCAGGCTGAACTGGCCGCCGAAGAAGCCGCCGCTGCTGTCGCCCAGCGTCAGAGTCAGCTGAAGCTGGCCAATGCCGAATTAAAACGCGCGCAAACCCTGTTTAAACAAAAAGTCGCCCCGCAGGACAAACTGGATCAGGCCGAAACCCAGCAGGAATCAGCCAGCGCTGGTTTGCGTCTGGCACAGGCCACCGAAAAACGCACCCAGGCCAGTATCGAAGCGGCACGCGCCGGACTGCAGGAATTACAGAGTCTGCTGGATGACACACAGATTTACGCCCCGCGTAACGGCCGTGTGCAGTATGTACTGGCACAACCGGGCGAAGTGCTCGCCGCCGGTGGCCGGGTGATTACCCTGCTGGATGTTTCCGATGTGTATATGACCATTTTCTTACCGGCCACTCAGGTTGGAAAGCTGGGTATTAATGACGAAGCACGGCTGGTGCTCGACCCGATTCCGGAATACGTGGTACCGGCACGGATTTCGTTTATTGCCGGTGATGCGCAATTTACCCCGAAATCGGTAGAAACCAGCGAAGAGCGCAACAACCTGATGTTCCGGGTAAAACTCAGCATTGATCCGCAGTTACTGAAACTGCACGAAGAAAAAGTCAAAACCGGCGTGCGCGGCAGTGCCTATGTGCGTACCAACAGCACTCTGGAATGGCCGCAAAATCTGGCCGTGCAACTGCCCTGATATTCATATCCGCCAACAATCGTCTGTAACAGCAAAGACTGCCGCAGACCCTGACCTATGAATACAGGTATGGATACAGATATGGATCAGCAAGCGTTCCGCAGCATTGTCAGAGCCCGCGGCTTAAAGCACGTTTATGGTAAAACCCAGGCGCTGGCACCGCTGGATATTGATATTCCCGCCGGGGTAATGGCTGGGTTTATCGGCCCAGATGGTGTGGGTAAATCCACACTGCTGTCATTAATTACCGGCGTCAGCCAACTGCAGCAGGGGCAGCTGACGGTACTCGGTGGCGATATTAATAACCGCCGCCACCGTAATGCCAGCCTGCCGCGCATTGCCTATATGCCACAGGGGCTGGGCAAAAACCTCTACCCCACATTAAGCGTGGCGGAAAACCTGGATTTTTTCGGGCATTTATTTGGTCAGGATAAAGCCGAGCGCAACAGCCGTATTCAGCGTTTAACCCAAGCCACCGGTCTGGCCCCTTTTCTTGAACGTCCGGCAGGCAAATTGTCCGGCGGCATGAAGCAAAAACTCGGTCTGTGCTGCGCATTAATTCACGACCCCGATTTACTGGTACTGGATGAGCCCACTACCGGCGTTGATCCGTTATCACGTATGCAATTCTGGCAGCTGATTCAGGAAATCCGCCGTGAGCGGCCGCAGATGAGCGTACTGGTCGCCACCGCTTATATGGAAGAAGCGCAGCAGTTTGACTGGCTGGCCGCCATGGACGATGGCCAGATTATTGCCACCGGCACACCACAGGAATTACTGCATAAAACCGGCTGCGATACGCTGGAAAAAGCCTTTATTGCCCTGTTGCCGGAAGAAAAACGTGCCGGTCATCATGAGGTGGTGGTGCCCCCGGCGGTGCAGCACGATGGTCCTCCCGCGATTGAAGCACGGCATTTAACCCGGCGTTTTGGCGATTTTATTGCAGTGAATGATGTCTCCTTCCGCATCCAGCGCGGCGAGATATTCGGCTTTTTAGGTTCCAATGGCTGTGGCAAAACCACCACCATGAAAATGCTGACGGGGCTTTTACCCTTCTCATCCGGTGAAGCGCGTTTATTCGGTCAGCTGCCGCAGGCCAACGATATGGAAACGCGGAAAAAAGTCGGCTATATGTCGCAGAGCTTTTCGCTGTACAGCGAAATCAGCGTACGCCAGAACCTCGAACTGCATGCAAAACTCTATGCGCTGGAAGAGCAACAGGGATCAGTGCGTATTGCCGATGTACTGGAAGAATTCGGTCTTGCCGACGTGCAGAACAGCCTGCCGGAAAGTCTGCCTTTAGGTATCCGCCAGCGTCTGCAGCTGGCGGTTGCGGTATTGCATCAGCCGGATATTTTAATTCTGGATGAGCCAACCTCCGGCGTTGACCCGGTGGCGCGTGATCAGTTCTGGAGTCATTTAATCCGCCTGTCGCGTGAACAGGGCGTGACCATCTTTATTTCCACCCATTTTATGAACGAAGCCGAGCGCTGCGACCGTATTTCGCTGATGCATGCCGGTAAAGTGCTGGCGGTGGGAAAACCCGCCGAACTGGCGCAACAGCGTGGCAGCGCGTCACTGGAAATTGCCTTTGTTGATTACCTGCGCGAAGCCGCAGGCCTGACGGACAGCCCGGTTAAAAGTGACGTTTCAGTGGAGACACTGGCGGGCCGTCCGGATATTCCTGAACAGGACATGCGCCAGAAACCTGTACGTCAGGCCTTCAGCCTGCGCCGTTGGTGGGCCTATGCCTGGCGTGAAACGCTGGAAATTCAGCGCGATCCTATCCGCCTGCTGTTTGCCTTATTCGGCCCGCTGTTACTGATGCTGACCTTTGGTTATGGCATTTCTTTTGATGTGGATAATTTAAAATACGCGGTCATCGATCAGGACCAGTCACGGGAAAGCCGTATGCTGCTCGAAGGACTATCCGGTTCACGCTATTTTGACGAGCAACCCGCACCACTGGATTTTGCTGATGGTATGCAGCAATTGCGCAGTGGCAAACTGAGTATGCTGGTTGAAATCCCGCCGGATTTTGGCCGCCATTTATTACTCGGCTGGCAGCCGGAAATTGGTGTATTGATTGACGGCGCCATGCCCTTTAAAGCGGAAACCAGCGCCGGTTATATTGACGGCCTGATGCTGCAGGAATTACAGGCGATGGCCGCCGCCAGTCCGCAGGCATCCGGGCTCAGTTTACCGATGTCGGTCAGCACCCGCTTTCACTTTAACCAGTCATTTAAAAGTGTATTTGCCATTGTGCCCGGCGTGGTCATGCTGATGCTGGCGCTGATTCCGGCGATGATGACTGCACTGGGTATTGTGCGGGAAAAAGAAACCGGCTCTATTGCCAATTTCCGTTCTACCCCGGTCACCCGGCTGGAGTTTTTGCTTGGCAAACAGGCGCCTTATATTGCCATTGCCTTTTTAAGCTATATCACCCTGCTGTTAATGGCCGTGCTGCTGTTTCAGGTGCCGGTGCGCGGTTCACTGCTGACACTAAGCAGTGGCGCATTGCTGTATGTGTGGGCGACCACAGGTTTCGGTATGGTGATTTCATCTTTTACCCGTACTCAGGTTGCCGCCTTATTTGCCGCCGCGGTACTCAGCATTTTACCGGCGGTGAATTTCTCCGGTTTATTAACCCCGGTATCGTCATTAACCGGTGCCAGCCAGTGGCTGGGGCTGGGTTTCCCGTCGGCCTGGTTTCAGCAGATCAGCATGGGCAGTTTTACCAAAGCCCTGACCTTCTCCCAGCTGTGGCATAACCATCTGGCACTGGCTGGTTTTGTGCTGCTCTTTACCCTGCTGGCCTGGCTCGGCCTGAATAAACAGGAGCGTTAATTATGCGTATAAAAAATATCGCTCAGCTGGGCATCAAAGAGTTATTCAGCCTGAAAGCCGACCCGGTACTGTTGCTGCTGATTATTTATATTTTTTCAGTGGCGGTTTATACCGTGGCAACCGGGGTTAATTTTGAAGTTAAAAACGCCTCGGTCGCGGTGGTTGATGATGATAATTCCGCGTTATCGCGGCAGATTACCGCCAGCCTGCTGGCACCGGAATTTCAGCCTGCGGTGCGCATTGCAGCCTCCCGCATGAACGAAGTGCTGGATAACGGCGAGTTTGTCTTTGTGCTGGTATTTCCACCGGATTTTGAACGTGATCTGCTGCAGGGTAAACAGCCTGAAGTACAGTTAAATGTGGATGCTTCCGCCATGACCCAGGCCGGTAACGGCGCCGTGTATATTCAGCAGATTATTCTCGCCGAGGCCATTCATGCTTTGGCTCCGACGCTGAACTTTGCCGACCAGCTGCCGGTTAAAATCAGCGTGCGTAAGCTGTTTAACCCGAATTCCAGCTCGGCCTGGTTTAACTCGGTAATGCAGGTGATTAACAGTGTGACCATGCTCGGCATTATTCTTACCGGTGCAGCCCTGATCCGTGAACGCGAACACGGCACCATCGAACATTTGCTGGTGATGCCGGTCACTCCGGCAGAAATTATGCTGGCCAAAATCTGGGCCAATGGTCTGGTGATTTTAATCGCAACCCTGCTGTCACTCTGGCTGGTTGTGAATAAGCTTTTGGCGGTACCCATTCATGGCTCGGTGACTTTATTTGCCCTGGCCTCAGCGCTGTACCTGTTTTCGGTAACGTCGCTGGGCATTATGCTCGGCACCCTCACCCGTTCCATGGCACAGTTCGGCCTGCTGATTATTCCGGTGGTGGTGATTATGTATCTGCTATCGGGCGGTACGACACCGCAGGAAAGTATGCCGGATGCGCTGCGCTGGATTATGCAGCTGTCGCCTTCCACTCATTTTGTGTCACTGGCGCAGGATATTCTCTATCGCGGTGCCGGGTTTGAAAGTGTTTGGCCGTTACTGCTGATATTACTGGCGATTGGCGCGGTATTTTTCAGCGTGGCACTGGCACGCTTCCGCAAAGCCATTGTCAGTATGGGCTGATGCGTTCAGCCCAACCGGATTTATTCGCCGCGGGCTTTTTTCCAGGGATCCGGAGCGCCGGGTTTACGGGGTTTGGCGGCGGCGCTTTTTTGCTTCTGCGCCGCTTTGCTTAAGCCATCACCGGCCGCCATGGTTTTGAGCCGCCCGCGAATCGCTTCTACCTCAAGACCATCTTTGAAACCAATAAACACCGCTTCCACCTGTGCTCTGGCCCAGGGAGTGCGGCGCAGAAAGGTAAGACTGGAACGGATGCTGGGGTTGGAGCGGAAACAGTTGATACGCACCAGATCGCTGAGCGTTGCCCAGCCGTACTGATCCACCAACTGGTTGAGCAGATTTTCCAGCGTAACACCCTGCAGATGGTCGGTTTTACGCGGTGCAGATGGAGTAGCAGGCGGGGTATCGGTCATGATTTTCTCTTCCGGGTTCGTACTTAAGGCGCGACCTTAGCAGATGGAAGAAGAAGCGCATAGCGACAGGTTACAGCTGACACCATCATCTGCACGCTGTAACAGCCAGCGACCGCCTCAACCGCCGCTGGCAACCATCAGAATTACTCGACCGGCTGCGCACATTCCGAATGCGAAGGCTCAAATTTACAGCGGATTTTACGCTGCAGGGTCAGCATATCACCGTCGTAATAATCACGGTCACGCAGGGCAATCCGTGCCTGCTGCATCATCAGCTGGTATTCGGCTTTGTCTTCCGCTGAAATATCAATCCACAGATTATCCGGCACATCACCGGTCTGACGTTCTACTTCTTTTTCAATAGCGGCAAAGCGGCTGTAAAAATTCTCACGCACCAGCTGGGCAATTTCAGTCGGAAATTTATCTTTACGGCCAATTAACTGCAGCGTTAACTGCGAGAACGGATAATTCACAATACCGCCCTTATCGCCGATACCGCGGTATAACTCCATAATGTTATAAGCCACCAGCGGTGCAGGTAATACATCCACGGCGCGGTTATTAAACTTACTGCCGGCACTGACCACGCTGGTCGGCACCGGATTGGCACCCAGCTGCAGAATCATTTCCGCCTGCACCAGATCGTAATCCATCACCGCCACGCGCTTACCCGCCGCTTTCGCCAGCGTGCTGATCTGCTTATCGTTGACGAAAATATAAGCCGCACCCATAGGGGCAAAACCCATCACCACAAACTGGCCTTCTTCCATGCGCGGTGCATTTTTCGGATTGACCAGTACTTTCATCAGCATATTCATATGCTTTGATGACGGAATCGCACCAATCGCATCGATGGTGCCGGTAAATTTATTAAATAAACGCGCGCGGATACCGGTAAATAAAGCGGCATCGCACTGACCGGCTTTCAGATCATCGGCCAGCACCCCTTCATTGGTATAGGCCTCCATATTAATGGTCACCCCCATATCCAGCATCCGTGCCTGCTGATCCAGTGCAGCCGCATAAATAGGCCCGGAGCGGCCAAGAATATCCCAGACGCAAACCGTTCGTGGCGGAATATTGCCATCAACCAGTGTATTGCCATACAGCTGCTTAATCGCATCAATGCGTTCATGTTCTGTCAGCGCCGGATTCATTGCTTTTTGGTGCAGAGCCTCTGCAGAAACAGCGGAACTGGTGGTGGATTGTGCGGCATACGCACTGCCAGTCAGTAACACGAGAGAAAACAGCAAAAATCGGATCATGGAAGGGCCTGCGTTTTGAATTGTTATTATTGTGCTGCCTGGCAGTACTTATCCGGCCAGACACGGCATGCTCGATAGTAGCCTGATGCTGCAGTCAGCAGCAGGTGAAAAAAAGAAACGATGGTCTTGTTTTTGGCGTAACCGGACATGCTGCTGATTCCGGCTAACCTGACAATAACTGACAAAATACATAGCAAGATCATAAAACTGACACCCAAACGTCATGCTTATCTCTTAGGCTCACCTTATTTAACCAACAGTAACCCTGTGAGATCCGCTATGAAACCGTTAAGCCGTATTATTGCCCTCAGTAGTCTGGGTCTGGTGACCTTGTTGAGCGGTTGTCAGGATGACGACAATAAAGACTCAGCCAAAGCCATCGACCTGACGATCCTGCATACCAACGATCACCATTCTTACTTTGAAGGCCAGACCTACGACCTGAAGCTGGACTACAACACCACCACCAGCGCGCCGGAAAATGTACGGCTTAACCTGGGTGGCTTTGCCCGTATCGCCAGTGCTATCAGCGCATACCGCGATGACAATACTCTGGTACTGAACAGTGGTGAATTAAACGGCACCCTGTATTTCAGCCTGTTTAAAGGCGAAGTGGATTTTAAAGTATTCAATGCTATTGGCCTGGATGCCTACGAACTGGGCAACCACGAATTTGATGAAGGCGAAAACCGTCTGGCCGAGCTGATTGAGATGGCCGAATTCCCGGTGATCAGCGGTAATATTCACCCGACCAGCAGCAGCCCGTTATACGGTTCAGATATTCAGCCGTACGTTATTAAAGAAGTGGATGGCGAACTGGTTGCTATTCTCGGTGTATTAAAAGTTGAGAAAACCCGTGAATCATCACTGGTTACCGACGCCGTTGAGTTTGATGAAGAAATTGCCTCGGTAAAAGAGCACGTCAGCAGCCTGCAGCAGAAAGGCGTGAATAAAATTATCGTGCTGAGCCATCTGGGTTACGACTTTGACCAGATTCTCGCCGCCAGCGTAACCGATGTGGATATTATTATCGGTGGCGATACCCATGATGTTCTCGATTCCAGCGGCGAACTGAGTAGTATGGGGATTGATGTTCACGGTGCATATCCGACGGTCATTATGAACCCGGCCGGTAAACCGGTTTATATTGCCCAGGCCTGGGAATATGCCAAGGGCCTTGGCCGTATGAATGTTTCCTTTGATAAACAGGGCGAAATTACCGCCATCAACGGTAATTTAGAATTGCTGGTTGGCGCACCTTATCAGGTAAAAAATGACAGCAATGCCTGGGTGGATGCCAGCGCAGAACAACAAACACAGATTAAAGCCGCGATTCAGAATCTGAAAACCATCCGCGAAATGGCTGCCGACAGCCGTATCGAAGATATTCTCGCGCCTTATAAAACCGAACTCGAAACCTTTAAAAATGCGTCACTGGGCACTGTTACCAACACTATGCCGTTTACCCGCATTCCACAGCCATTTAATAATGGTGACACGCCATCGGGCAGTTACGCGGCACAGGTTGTAGCGGATGCGTTTATGCAGTATCTGCCGAAAGCTGATGTTGCGATTCAGAATGCCGGCGGTGTACGTGCAGAAATGGCCAGTGGTAATTTCACCGTAGCCGATGCTTACACCATTCTGCCGTTTTCCAATACCGTGGTTACCATTGATATGAGCGGTGCCGATATTGTGAAAGTGCTGAACGAAGGTCTGGATTATGCACAGGGTGTTTCCGGTTCAACCGGTGCTTTCCCGTACTCATCCAACCTGCGCTATGACGTAACCCTGGGGGCTGCGGCCGGAACCGGTATTCACAATGTCGAAGTGCGCAACCGTGCCACAGGCGTGTGGAGTAATATTGATATGGCTGCAACTTACACCGTTGCCACCAACTCGTTTACCGCACTGGGTAAAGATGGCTATAACACCTTTGCCAATGTGCGCGCGGCCAATCCGGCGGCTTTCGAAGAATCCGATGTGGCCTACGCTGTTCCTTTAATTGAGTATTTCCGTGATGTACTGGCCGACAATATTTTACCGCCACTGGATGCGGCCAATTACTGCATTAAATCGGTAAGCGTTGCGCCCTGAGCATCTGCACTAAGAAGATTATCTGCAGCCTGATCACACTTATTAACAAGGTCTTGTGATCACCGGCCCGGCATTATGCCCGGCCGGTTTTTTTATATCTGCAACTGACTTTACTGAATGCGGTTTTTCGCTTCGATCCACTGGGCCATATACTGCGTGCTTTTTAAGCTGTGATGGCGCAGCATCATGCTGTAAAAATGCTGCTGACGGTGGGCCTGAATATTCTTACAGATAGCGGCCAGACGCTGCTGTAAACGCGGCGCATGTTCAGCAAAAGAAAAACGTGAACGAATCAGATTAAGCCCGTTTTTCTGTAGACGCAGCCACTGCGCTTCATCCTGATACAACGCCACCGCCTGCTGAATAAATTCCTCAGCGCTATTGGCAACCAGCGCCGCCTCAGAGCCCGGAGCATACATACCTTCAGCACCAATGGCGGTCGTCACCGCTGGCGTACCGCATTCGGCGGCATCAATTAATTTGCCTTTTAATCCGGCACCAAAGCGTAATGGTGCCAGCATCACCCGCGCCGAACGCACTACCTGTTGCGCATCATCAGCCCAGCCTTTGACCAGAAAACCCTGACGGGCGTTATGCAGCTGGGTGGCTTTAGGCGGCGGATAAGCGCCATAAATATGCAGCTCAGCCTGAGGGAGTTGCTGGCGGATCGCCGGCCATAACGATTCTTTTAAATAGCGCACGGCATCCCAGTTAGGTTCATGGCGGAAGTTACCGATACTGATAAAGTGCTGACGCCGGGAAAAATCCGGCACAGTCTGTGCCGTGTTTTTTTCAGCCTGCATAAACGGCAGATACAACAACTGAGTGGCCGGCACATTAAATTGTGACTGCAGCCAGTCCATTTCAAATTCAGAAATCATCAGGCTCAGATCACAACGCAGGATGGCAGCGATTTCGCGCACGGCCAGCTCGCTGTGCATAAATTCTGCCGGAGGCTGAATCACCGGCTGTTGCGGGTCGGCTTTAATCATCGCCGCACGCGCATGACGCAGACAGTGCAGGTCTTCGGTATCAAGAATACGCAATGCCTGTGGACAATATTTTTCTACCCGCCAGCCGAATTGCTCTTCCATCATAAAACGGTCAAACATCACCGCATCGGGTTTAAGCCGTTGAATAAAGTCATCAAACGACGAACAGTTCAGCGCCAGCTTATGCGGCTGAATATTCAGTGCAGGCAAATCCGTGGCATGTTCACTGAACTCGGCCGGTGAACCATAGTGCACGGTATAGCCACCCTGCTGCAGCGCCTGAATCAGCTGCAGCATACGGCTGCCGGCTGCCGAGGAATTGGGTTCGGGCCAGACATAGCCAATCACCAGCAGTGTTTTCGCCGGCACGGTCGTTTCGGGGGAAGTATTGAAATCAGTCATCGGCGGATTATAGCGGCCGCAATGCCCCGGCCGCCATCGCAGATAAAAAGGTTAAAACCAGCGCAACGGATACGCACGACGGTTGATCATACGGTGGTAGATCACTCCGAACAGTACAATCAGCACGGCTCCGCTAAGCACCGGAGTCAGTAAAAAATCCCATTCAGGAACCGTCAGCATAACCAGCAATGGATTCGCTCCGGCCGGCGGATGCAGAGTATTGGTCAGCACCATCAGGCTGACTCCAAGCCCGGTCGCCAGCCCCAGTGTCAGCGGGCTGACCTCTGCATAATGCAGCATCAGCAAGCCGATCAGAGTGGTCAGCAGATGGCCACCGATAATATTACGCGGCTGTGCCAGCGGGCTGTCGGGCAAGGCAAACAGAATCACCATGGTGGCACCAAAAGGCGCCATGATCAGCAGGCTGTGCTGCCAGTGCTGCAGTAATGCCAGGCTGCTGATACAGAGCATTGCCCCGGCGCCGGCCAGTAAAGCTGCCCTGAGCGAGGTTATGGATGGGTGGCGTAAAAGATGAAGCATAGTGTCTCCTGTGATAACGGCTGTAGCGTTAAACTCAAACAAAATAGACCGATCGGTCTACCTTAAACACAAGGTAGACAAATCGGTATACCTTTGTCAATATCAGCATATCAGCGGAGCCTTACCATGACCGATTCATCACCGACACCATCAGCAGTCAATGCTGTACCCGCCAAGCAGCAACAGCTGATACAGACGGCCTTTGCTTTGTTTTACCGTGACAGCATTCATGGCGTTGGCATTAATCAGATTCTGCAGGAAGCCGGTATTGCGAAAAAAACCCTGTACCACCACTTCGCCAGTAAAGATGAACTGGTACTGGCAGTGCTGGCCTATCGCGATGAGGTATTTTTTAACTGGCTTGAACAACGTATCTGCGGCGCCAGCAGCACAGAAGATACGGTGCAGCACTGGTTTGCCGCTCTGGATGACTGGTTTCATAACCGTGTGGCCGAGTTACAGGAATTCCGCGGTTGTTTTTTTATGCACAGCGCCGCCGAATTTACCGACCCTGCCCATCCGGTTCATCAGCACTGTGCGCTGCATAAAAACCGCCTTGTCAGTATGCTGAGCAAACACCTGGGGCAATGGCTGGATAGCAGAAAAGCAAAAAAACTGGCGGATGATTTGTGTCTGTTAAAAGAAGGGGCGATTGTCTGCGCTCAGGTGCAGGGCAATAAAAAAGCCGCCCGGCAGGCGGCTTTAATAGCTCAGGGCTTGCTGATATCAGCCCATTAACGATTTATTCCGCTGCGGGCATTTGCCGCTGTGGCCGCTCCAGTACTTCGCGATACCAGATCGGCCAGCCGCGACTGGCACGGATTAATAATTTAATGCCGTTGTTCAGTTCCTGCAGCTGAGCAGCCGACAGGTAATACAGTGTTTCACCCTGCGCATTGATGCCGTCTTTCTGTGGCTGAACACGGATATCCGGCACGTGGAAGTCGCGCAGCCATTGCGGTGGTTTGTTTTCTTCCAGCACCTCAAAGCGAACATTGGTGATATTGCAATCTGCTACGGTCACAGGAGCAGTCGGCCGGGCATTGCATTCTGCCAGCTGGGTCTGCAACGCGGCACGCTCCCGGTTGCATACACTCAATGCCGAGCTGCATTCCTGCAGCTGGCTGGCACTGCTCTGCTGATCCAGCTTTAACTGATCACGTTCAGTGCTGACCTGCTGCAGCTGATGTTTCAGGTCATTCACCCGGTACTCTTCTGCCGCCATTAACTGATTGTGCGTACTGGTCAGCATCACGCACCCCGGCAGGAAAAACGGCAGCGCCGCAATAAACAGACTCTGGCCCAGTTTCATTGGCTGCCCTCCCATACCAGAAAACCATCAATATCTTCGGCCAGTAATTCATCCAGCTGCTGCTGACTGCGTTCTGACCCCTGCTGCTTAAGCGCTTTGAGTAAACTCAGACGGTCATTAATACGCTGATTAATCACCAGCAGCTGATCACGCCCTGTCTTTAAGCGGTTAAAGGCTTCGATCTGTTCGTTCAGCTCATGGGTACGCTGGGTGATGGTGTTATTCAGACCTTCGACTTTGCCCTCAGCCTGATCGGCCTGCAGCTTTGCCGCATCACGCTGTGCTTCAGCCTGAGTACGCTGGTTATTCAGTAAGGCATTGGCCGTCTTCAGACCATCCTGCTCACTGCGGCAGTTACGCAGCTCATCCTGTATCGCGCTGAGTTCCTGCTGCAAAGGACATTCCGGTGGGTTAAACACCTGATAAACCAGCGCAGAACCAAGGGCGGCAATAATGGCGAGATAGATATAATCTTTCACGATATTTCCCTGATGAATTATTGTTTATCCCTGTGCCATGACTCTGCCACAGAATATACGGCGGTAAAACTACTCATTCGCCCTGTCCGGCATTGTTGTTAAACTGCATTTTAAACACCGGGCACCGGTGTCCGCGTTGTTTCACCGCCCGCTCCGGCATCGTGAGGTTATTGTGCTGTTACTCGCCAAAATTCTGGTTACCTTCTTAACCGTTGTGCTGCTGGCCAAAGTGGCCGAACGTATGAGCCCGCGCCACGCCGGATTACTGGCCGGTTTTCCTCTGGGCACGGCCATTGCGCTGTATTTTTTCGGCTGGCAGCAGGGGCCGCAGTTTGCCGCCGACAGCGCGGTCTTTACCCTGTCGGGCCTGACTTCCGCTGTTTGTCTGGCCTTTGGTTACTGGCAGGTGATTAAGCGCAAACCAGGTTTAGCCTGGTTGCCGCTGGCGGTACTCAGTGGCTTTGCCTGTTTTTTTTCTGCCAGCGTGATACTGCAGCAATTACCGGCCAACCGCTGGCTGAGTCTGGCGGTGGTGGTGGCTGCCATCTTTTTATTCCGCACGCTGTTTAAAGATATTACGGAGCAACAGATTGACCGCAGCCAGCCACCGGCCAATAGGCTGGCCGAATTATTATCCGGTAAGGCCGCGACCCTGCTGTTCCGCGCCAGTATTGCCACCGCATCGATACTGCTGATTACCGGCCTCGCCGATCTGCTTGGCCCGACCCGTGCTGGCCTGCTGGCGGCTTTTCCGGTGAGCTTTTTCCCGCTGATGCTGATTCTGCATATCAGCTATGGCGCCGGCGTGCTTAACGCCACCATCAAACATTACCCCGATGGCATCGGTGCATTAGTGGTTTATGCGCTGGCAGTCAGTTACCTGTATCCGCTGCTTGGCCTGCACTGGGGAACGGCCGCCTCGCTGCTGTGTTCGGTAGGCTACTTACTGGTCTATTCGCGTCTGAAGAAATAAATCCCGCACCTGAAGAAATAACCCCCAGGTCTGAAAAAACAGAAGGAACCGCGTTATGAAAGGAAGTTGCCTGTGTGGCACGGTCAGCTACGAAATGGACGAACTGGCCATGCCCATTATGCATTGCCATTGTGATACCTGCCGTAAGGCTCAGGGCGCAGCCTTTGTACCCACCGCCGGTGTTAAACGTGAGCACTTCCGCTGGCTGAGCGGTGAAGACAAGCTCAGCTGCTATGAATCATCACCGGGTAAAAACCGCTGGTTCTGCTCACGCTGCGGCAGCCATTTAATGGCCGAACGTCCGGCGATGCCGCTGGTGATTGTGCGTGTTGCCACCCTTGATGAAGACCCGGGTGCACGGCCAGAGGCGCATATCTGGCAGGAACACGACAAGCCCTGGCTTAACTGGGAAGGGATTGACGGTTTTGCCCAATGGCCGCCCGGAAAAAACTGATACGCTTAGGGCCTGTTAACACTAATTAAACAGGCCTAACACAACAGACTGGAGCCCTCCGGACGCTGGCCGGCTCAGACAAAGTGCCGGACTCCTGCTACAATGGCCGCCTTTACACGATCATTGATCAGGGCCTGCCGTGCCGGCCCTTAGTCCGGAATCCAGAACATGAAAGAATTTACCACCCCAACTCAGTTTCAGGATCTTGCCCAGCTGCTTTCTGACGATGGTATTGCCACGTCCGGCATCTGGTATCACGGCACCGCCTCCGGTCTGGTTGCTGCGATTCAGAGCGAGGGCCTGAAAGGCTCCGGCGACGCTGAAATTATGGCGCGTCAGCTGAAAACCCTGAGCACTATTGGTCACACCACCAGCGAACATAAAGACCCGGTGTTTTTAACCCAGAGTAAAGAACTGGCGTATTTCTGGGCCAGCCAGAAAACCCACACCCGTAATCTTTACCTGCAGGGCAACGAAGAAGCCGTTATCTTTGCAGTAAACCTGCCAGAAACACTGCAGGCACAGGTGACTACCGATGCCGGTGGTGCAGCACTGGTGATGGAGCCGGGTAACCTGTATGTAGCCTGGCTGCGCGAGCTGTATGAAAACAACGGCAAAACACTGGCCGAGATTGATCCGTTCAAGTGTGACCGTATGGATTACCTGAATAAACTGGGTCTGGCTTATCTGGCCACCGATGTTGAACCACAATATCTGACCCTGTTGAAATAACAGCGGTAACCGCTGTTGTCTGCGCCGGAATATTCTGTTCCGGCGCAACGGCTTTTTCTGCTCCCCCGCCAGGCGTAGTCTGCGCCGCTTTCTTTCTGTTCAATCCATTATTCCGCGAGGCTGTGACCATGAAACAGCGCATTGCATTTACGCTGATGATGTCTTTTGTCTTATCGGTGCTGATGACCTGCTGGATTACCTTTCTCAATCTCGGATTTACCGACGAATTTTTTCTGCGCTGGTTTAATGCCTGGATACTGGCCTGGCCAGCGGCGGCGCTGATTGCCTTTTTTAGCGGCCCGACAATTCAGCACTGGTCTGCGCGTTTTAAATAAAAGTGCTCACTGACAGCCAGACATAAATACGGACGCTGACGCGTCCGTTTTTTTATATGTACCGTCTGTCAGTAATCAGGAACCTGCTCCGATACCGGCAGGCTCAGCCTTATGGCCGGATTCCTCGATATGCCATACGGTATCGGCATTGGCACGCTGCAAGCCCCGCTGTGTGCGGTAAGCCGCAAAGATAAAGGCCAGTGCCAGCAACAATGCCGTAAAATCGACCGCCAGCGTAGCCGCACTGTTATAAAACCAGAGTCCGGTAGATGGCATAAGAACCGCCAGAGCCGAAGTTACCGGGATCAACGCGCTGGCCAGCGCACACAACCATAATAACGGTACCGCCGCACGGGCACCGCCACGCATAAACGCAAATGTCAGGGCCAACAGGAACACCAGATAATAAACCTGCAGATAAAGGCTGTTAATGTCGGCAACAGCCGCAACATGCCCCCATTTCCCGGCGGCAATAGCAAACCCGATTCCGGCGACGGAGCCCAGCGAAACACCAATGGTCAGCGCTGCCATCAGGCGGGTATTACGTGCCTGTTGCGGTAATGGCTGGCCCCGTTTCTGTTTTTTACGCCGGCTTTCTATCCATAATAAATTGCCGGAATAAAACAAGAACGCTCCGCTTAATCCCAGCAGAAAATACACCCAGCGTACCCACTCGCCAGCAAAACTGCCAAAATGCAGCGCGAAAAATGTCACAACGATATCGCTCCAGACATTACTCTTGCCCGGCAGCATACCCGTCATGGTCAGCTCACCGTTGTAGGGGTTTATACCGACATAACCCGTCAGCGGACCGCGCACCAGATATTGCGGATTATAAATACCGGCACGCACTATTGGCCTTGGGCTTTCGACCTGCATATACACCAGTTCGGTCACTTTAAAATCCGGTGCTGCCTGTTCGATCCGCCGGATCAGTTCTGTCGGCGGTAACAGCTGATCAACGATTCTGGCCTGTGGTCGTTCTCCCGCAGCCGGAGGCGCCCCGAACATCGGAGTGTCCTGATAAACAACCGCCTTCAGGCTGCCATAAAATGAATCGTGAAAAGCAAAAACAACAACAGTAAACGCAATAATCAGATGGAAAGGCAAACTGGTTATGCCGATTACATTATGCGCATCCAGCCAGAAACGTTTGCGGTTTTTGCCGCGCCGGATCAGGAAAAAATCTTTTACCAGAGTCGGCAGCAGAATAATCAGCCCGGAAACCAACGCCAGAAAATACAGAATGCCGGCCAGCCCAAGAATCTGTACGCCCAGATATTCATGCCCGACAGTACCGGGAATACCCGCGGTCTGGTGCAGTAAATCAATCAGATCACCCAGCATAGAAGGCCGGATACTTTCAGCCTGTACTTCACCAGCCGCATTCAGCGTTGCATGCCAGTACTCGCCGTCCAGATCCGGGCCATGACCGCCATCTTCATCCTGCGATTGCCACTCAACCGGAGCAGAAATATGCTCTGCCGATTCAAGATGCACCACCAGCTGTTGGCGGGCATCCGGGAATTGCTGCATGACCCCGCTGACCAGCATATCCAGCTCATTGCTTTTCACCATAGCCAGCTGCTGCGCCGGAGGTGCCGACCAACGGTCAAGCGACTGTTTGAACATGGTCAGCGCGCCGGCAAAAAAGCCGATAAATAATAATAAACCGGTACCAATACCCACCCAGGTATGCAGCGCTTTATAAACCCGCAGAATATCGCTGCTGACTTTCATCCGGCCATGACTCCCCGCACGATCAAAAATAACGGCCACAACAGCAGATTCGCACCGCCGAGCCACAACAATGCCTGATTACCACTGCGGAACAGGTACACCAGACTCAGGACCAGCAGCCATAACAAGGTCAGCAGCCACATATTAAATTGCACTTTATCGGTAGCTGCGATGCCGCCCGGACCAGCCCAGGCAAACAGACCAGTGATCACCAGCGCCAGCGGAAAACCGAGCAGAACCGCCGCCAGGGTTTTACGCCACCAATCGGGTTGCAGGCGTGGAGCCTTCTGTCTGCCTGCCGATAGTGATTCAGCGCTCACTGACGGAATCCTCCACCGGAGGTTTAAGCAAGGCAGCAAATGGCAGCAGGCCAATGCAGAGCATCATAATTACCAGCCAGGCAAACAATGCGCTGTTAACCGGCAAATAACTGGCAGAAAACAGCAGTCCGCTAAGTACCGCGGCCACGCCAAGCCAGCGCCAGGGGCGTATGGATAAAGGCCGTTGCAGCCACTGTTGGTTGCTATGCGACAGATACAACAGCACACAGCCGGTGAGAGTAAGCACAATAAACATCAGCATGGAACACTCCTGCTACAGAACAGAACCCGGAGCCTGCCGACACAAAGTAAACAGGGCAGATCAGGTAATGATAACGATTAGCATTTGATTCTGAAGTATTTTAGCTATCACATCAATAGTTAATGAGATTTATTATTATTTGAATCTCAACTGCCCTGCTGAACCGTCTTTGTTATACGTCTTTGTTATAGTGCCGCCATGCCAACGGGGCTTTCTTATTTACCTTTATGGAGACATCGGGATGCCGAGAACCATTTACCTTGCCGGCCCGGAAGTCTTCTGCCCGGCTGCCAGTGAACTTGGCGCGCGTAAAAAAGCCCTGTGTGAACACTATGGGTTCCGCGGTTTATTTCCACTTGATGGGGAATTACAGCAAAGTGGCAGCGCCCGCGAACTGGGCTTTGCCATCAGTGCGGCAAACGAACAACTGATTCGCCGTGCCGATCTGGTGATTGCCAACCTGACGCCGTTCCGCGGAGCCAGCGCTGATGCTGGTACGGTGTATGAGCTGGGACTGGCACGTGGCCTTGGAAAAATAATTCATGGCTACAGCAATGATCCGGCATTGTTTGCCGAGCGTACCTTTGCGTTATTTGGTCAGGGAGAACATGGCAGCTCTGAATTACACGATCGTGATGGATTAAGCATCGAGCAATTTGATCTGCACGACAATCTGATGATCGAAGGCGGTATCGCCCTGAGCGGCGGAATATTCCTGACACATCAGGCAGCAGAGGCGGAAAAGTACACCGATTTAACGGCATTTGAAGCGCTATTAATCAGGCTGAATTGATGCGTTTCCCGGCACGAATCAGCCGCGCCCTGCAGCTTTTTAATAGCGCAGGACAGCAACAAAGGCTCAATCTGCAGCTGCTCTGCTATGCGGCTATCTGACTCACGTCACTGATGCCACCGGCGCGACTGTCCTCCCCGTTGCCGTACTGAGCACGGCGCTTGAGGACAGTAAGCGGGAAATGCACGCCACTCCCTCATCGGTCTGCATTTCCTTGCCAACCAGCGGCTGTTACTGACCATAATGTTTGGCTACCGGCTGTGTCAGTTGTGGCTTATATCAGTTCGCCTTGCTGCTGCCTGCTATGGGAGGTATGAGCGATTCAGGTGTGCGCTGTGGCAACTGACCATTAAGCACCGTATAAGCCACCAGACCGATCACCAGTCCCCAGAACGCGCCGCCAATCCCCAGCAAGGTGATATTTGCCGCTGCTGCAAGGAAGGTGATGAGCGAGGCTTCACGGGTTCTGGCATCAGCCATAGCGCTGGCAAGACTACCGCCGATGGTGCCCAGCAAAGCCAGACCCGCCAGGGTGGTGATAAAGGTTGCCGGGAAAGCCATAAAGACCGCAGCCAGTGTCACCCCAAAAACACCGACCAGAATGTAGAACACACCAGCAGCAATACCGGCGATCCAGCGTTTATCCGGATTTTCGTGTGCCTCCCGGCCAGTACAGATAGCCGCCGTTATCGCGGCGACGTTGAAAGCATGCGAGCCAAAGGGCGCCATCAGCAGAGAGCCAAATCCGGTGATCGTCACAATAGGGTTGGCACTGGTTCTGAAGCCATCGTTGCTCAGTACCAGCATGCCCGGCATATATTGCCCGGTCAGAGTGATCAGAAATAACGGCAACGCCACACTCAGCAAAGCATTGAACGAGAATTCGGGCGTGGTAAAAACAGGGGCGGCCAGCTTCAGGCTCAGGCCCGATAAGTCAACGCGATCCTGAATAAGCAAGAAAGCCAACCCCAGCACCAGAATACCCACCACCGCATAGCGTGCGGTGAAGCGCTTGAGTGCGACATAGGCAACGATTAAGAGTCCCGCCAATAATGGATCAATGCTCATGCCACCAAAGGCCCCGATACCGAACTGGAGCAAGATGCCAGCCAGTAACCCGGCCGCTACCCCGGGTGGAATCAGGCGAATTACCCGCTCAAACCAGCCCGACAGCCCCAGTACGACAAAAGCGGCGGCTGAAATCAGATAAGCGCCGACCGCTTCCGCGTAGGGTGTACTCGCCAGAGCAGTAACCAGAAATGCGGCCGCTGGTGTCGACCAGGCCGTGATGATCGGTTCGCGGGAAACCCAGCTCAGAATAATCCCTGTCACGCCTACGCCGATGGAGATCGACCACACCCATGACGCCGTAAGCTCTGGGCTGAGACCGGCCACTTTGGCGGCCTGGAATACCAGAATAAACGTACCGCCATAGTTAACGATAACGGAGATCAGACCCGCCACAATGGGATGAGTAAGATCGCTCCAACGGACGGGTAAAGATGAAGGAATGGATGACATGGTCTGAAGAGGCTCCTGAATGCAATCTGATGGGCAAAGTTGATAAACATGTTTATAGCCCTAAAATGGATGGCTAAGCCCCACCATTTTATGAAAGAGATACAGACCAATTGTTTAAGCATGCCCAGCTGGAATCGGTCAAAGCCTGGATTGGCGACCCTGCGCATAACGCCTTGCCGCTGTATGCGCGAATACAGCGTGGAATCCGGCAACTGATTCTTGATGGCACGCTGGCCGTAGGTAAGCCACTGCCCGCTTCGCGTGCTCTGGCGAAATCGCTGGGCGTTTCCCGTGATACCGTCGAATCGGCCTATAGCCAGTTGCATGCGGAAGGTTTCCTCGAGCGCCGCGTTGGCAGCGGTAGCTTCGTATCGGAACAGGCCAAACGCCTCCCGAGACGCAGCCCGGCACGCCGCCCGGGAACACGTAAGGAAACCCTGCGCCTTAGCCAGCGCGGCAGCGCTATGTTTCAGGGCGGAGGCTTGCGCGATTTCCTGGCTCCGCGCCCATTTGCTCCGGGTGTACCGGAAACGCGTAACTTTCCCCTCCAGATTTGGGAGCGCCTGGAGCGGCAGGTACTCAAGGAATATGGAACTCAGCTTTTGTCACACAGCGACCCGCAAGGGCTGGAACCATTACGGCGGGCCATCGCAGATTACGTCAGCCTTGAACGCGGGGCACATGCCACACCCGAGCGCGTTCTGGTGCTGACCAGTTCACAACAAGCGATGACGCTGTGCGCCAATGTATTGCTCGATCCTGGCGACAGAATTTTCATTGAAGATCCGGTATACCAGGGAGCCCGCAAAGCATTCGACGCCGCCGGTCTGGAATGCGTACCCGTGCCACTTGATGCCAATGGCATGCAGGTGGAACACCTGAACAATGCGGCACAAACATTCGGAGATTCGGCCAAGGCCGTATTCCTGACGCCATCGCATCAGTTTCCGACCGGGACAACACTGACGCTGGAGCGGCGCCTGGCCGTTATTGAGTGGGCCAGGCAATATCAGAGCTGGATCATCGAAGACGACTACGACAGCGAGTTCCATTACGCAGGCAAGCCCACCGCCTGCGTACAGGGGCTTGATCAGCATGAGCGGACGATCTACATCGGTACCTTCACCAAGTCGCTGTTCCCCGGCCTGCGCATCGGCTATATGGTGTTGCCGTCACCGCTGGTCGCGCCTATGACCGTAGCCCGTACCCTACTGGATGGCCACAGCGCACCTATTCCGCAGCTCACGCTGGCGCGCTTTATCGAAGGGGGTCACTTCGGTGCGCATATGCGTACCATGCGTGCCATCTATGCCGAACGGCGCGATGTACTGGCGCGGTTGGTGCGCCAGTACCTGGCTGAATTCGTGGAGCCACGGGTGCCCGCCGGCGGGATGCAGATGCCCTGTGTGTTTATCCGCGACATCCCCGAAGATGAGGCTATAGACTCTGCGAGCCGGGCTGGAATTGACCTGTTGGGACTGACGGCGCTCCATGCATCGAACCGGCATACACCTGGATTCCTGATGGGATTCGCCGCCCACGCTCCGCATGAAATGGAAATCGCCGTAAAGAAGTTGGCTAACATCCTGCGGGCACTGTGTCGCTGACCGCCATAAGCCGGACGAACAGGATTTATGTATCACATCGTTATCCAGCCAACCTCTGCGTTGGCCCTTGTTACCCGATACCAGTTATTCTTACTCCCCAACCCCCATACGCTGTTCACGGTATTTCTGAATATCTGGGGTAGCGCAATACAGTGTGTCGATATAAATATTTCTTTCTGCCCAGAACACCTCAAGATCATAAACACAGAAAGAAAATCGGCCCGGATCTTCCACCCATCCTTCTTCAGTCAGCACGGAAACCGACGTGAATAATTCATTATCGTTCCCCCACCAGGCGAGAATTAAATAAAGAAAACCTGCCCCTTCATGAAAAATGGTAAATGCTGCAGTTTCTGCCCATGGCAGGGCTTTCGATTGTTTTACGGCATTTAAGCGCCCGCTGAAGCGGCTTTGATCAACGGCATTATCATTAACCGAAATGGTATAAATTTTAATGCCATCCGGATCTGTCCATTGCGGGTTACTTTCTGTTTTTCGCGGGATAAACATCAACAAACTCCCCGTGGCTGAATGCATTCATGTAGTCTCTGTGCATGCTCATGTGTCCGCCGGAAATTACCGGCTGATTCTGCACCAGACATCTCTGATGATATGTTCATCACCGGACCAGCATGCACTGATTTTCCGATCTTTCAAGTTGTTATCACATATAACAATAAGCATGTTCTCCACACTAACAACGCAAACTGCAGACATAAAAAAACCGGCCCTTATGAGGCCGGTTTTTATTGCAGTACCCTTGGTGTGGGCGCTGTTCTTACAGACAGCCGGGCTGGCGTCAGATCACATCATGCCGCCCATGCCACCCATTCCGCCCATGCCACCCATATCTGGCATTGCTGGCGCTTCTTTCGGAATTTCTGCAACCATGGCTTCGGTGGTGATCATCAGACCAGCAACAGAAGCAGCAGCCTGCAGAGAAGTACGGGTTACTTTGGCAGGATCCAGAATACCCATCTCGATCATGTCGCCGTATTCACCGCTGGCAGCGTTAAAGCCGAAGGCACCGGAACCGGCTTTTACTTTATCAACCACAACGGAACCTTCTGCACCGGCGTTGGCAGCGATCTGACGGATCGGAGCTTCCATTGCACGCAGTGCCAGAGCGATACCGACGTTCTGATCTTCGTTGTCACCTTTCACGTCAACCTTGGTCAGAGCGCGAACCAGTGCAACACCACCACCGGCAACCACGCCTTCTTCTACTGCAGCGCGGGTAGCGTGCAGAGCGTCGTCTACGCGGTCTTTTTTCTCTTTCATTTCAACTTCAGAACCGGCGCCTACTTTGATAACGGCTACGCCGCCAGCCAGCTTGGCCACACGTTCCTGCAGTTTTTCTTTGTCGTAGTCAGAGGTGGACGCTTCCATCTCGGCACGGATCTGTTCAACGCGGCCTTTTACGTCGCCTTCGTTACCAGCGCCATCAACGATCACGGTGTTTTCTTTGCTGATCACAACTTTCTTGGCAGTACCCAGCATATCGATGGTGGTGGTTTCCAGAGACATACCCACTTCTTCAGAAATCACCTGAGCACCGGTCAGAACAGCGATGTCCTGCAGCATGGCTTTACGACGGTCGCCGAAGCCAGGCGCTTTAACCGCAGCGACTTTGAAGGTACCGCGCAGGTTGTTCACAACCAGAGTCGCCAGCGCCTGACCTTCAACGTCTTCAGCCACGATCAGCAGCGGACGGCCGGATTTGGCAACGTTTTCCAGAATCGGGATCAGTTCCTGCAGGTTGTCGATTTTCTTGTCGACCAGCAGGATCACCGGGTGCTCCAGTTCAGCAACCATTTTTTCCTGGTTGTTGATGAAGTAAGGAGACAGGAAGCCGCGGTCGAACTGCATACCTTCAACCACTTCCAGTTCGTCGTTCAGGCCTTTGCCTTCTTCAACGGTGATAACGCCTTCTTTACCTACTTTGGCCATCGCTTCGGCGATGATGGTGCCAACAGATTCGTCAGAGTTGGCAGAGATAGTACCAACCTGAGCAATGGCTTTAGAATCGGTGCAAGGCTGAGCCTGTTCTTTCAGGGCTTCAACAACAGCGGCGGTGGCTTTGTCGATACCGCGCTTCAGATCCATCGGGTTCATGCCCGCAGCAACGGCTTTCAGACCTTCGTTAACAATGGCCTGAGCCAGAACGGTTGCAGTAGTAGTACCGTCACCGGCCTGATCGTTAGCCTGGGACGCCACTTCTTTAACCATCTGCGCGCCCATGTTTTCGAACTTATCTTCCAGTTCGATTTCTTTGGCTACAGATACACCGTCTTTGGTGATGGTCGGAGCGCCGAAAGACTTTTCCAGAACCACGTTACGGCCTTTAGGGCCCAGAGTTACTTTTACCGCGTTAGCCAGTACGTTAACGCCAGCCAGCATTTTTACGCGGGCGTCATTGCCAAATTTAACTTCTTTAGCAGCCATGTTTGTTTCCTTTAAATTCAGTGAGTTTCGATACTAACGGTTGAAGCAGAAACGCTTAGGCTTCGAGAACACCGTAAATTTCGCTTTCGTTCAGAATCAGCAGCTCTTCACCATCGATCTTGATGGTGTTGGAGCCGGAGTATTTGCCGAACACAACGGTATCGCCAACTTTCACAGACATAGGCTGAACTTCGCCATTGTTGGAAATACGACCCGTACCGACAGCAAGCACTTCACCCTGGCTCGGCTTTTCAGCAGCGGCGCCCGGCAGCAGGATACCGCCAGCGGTGGTTTGCTCTTCTTCCTTGCGACGAACAACGACGCGATCGTGTAAAGGACGGATTTTCATTTGAGGTTTTCTCCAATGTTTAAAGCAATGTTTGCTGATAACCGGGGTCGGACGGTACAGACAGAGCCTGCTTCGCCCTCATCCCCAAACTGTATTTTCGTTGTGTTTCGCTTATTGGGGGTGGCACACAACCTTTTCAACACCCCCGGTTAAAAAATTTCAGTCTTCGCGACGATATTCACCGTCGATAATGGTCGGACGGTGCTGATTCGGGTGAATACGGTCCGGTTGCTCGTTTTCGCCATAGACATCACGCGGGCCACGGCCTGCGCCCATGCCCCCCATCATCTGAGGTTTGAGCATTTTCAGCACCGAACCGGCAAAATGGCCACGCACGCCGGGCAACAACAGGGTAAAGCCGATAGCATCGGTGACAAATCCCGGAGTAATCAGCAAGGCACCCGCCAGTGCCAGCAAAAAGCCTTCCGCCAGTTCCTGTGCAGGTAACTGCCCTTCCTGCAGACGCTGACCAGCACGCATCAGCGTCGCCAGCCCCTGAGCACGCAGCAGGGTAACGCCAATAATGGCGGTAAGGAAAATAAGCGCCAGCGTCCACAGCACACCGATATGGGAGCCAACTTTGATCAGAACCGCCAGTTCAATCATCGGCACCAGAATAAAGATTAATAACAAAGGCACAGGCAGCTCCGTGAGGTCAGTGCTTGAATGGCCGCCGGGTCTGTTGGCTGACTGTGCAGCAGAAGATGGCGGGTGGTAACAGCTATATGGGATCAAGGGCGGAGATTACAAGGCAAAGGGGCTGGCTCAGGGCCTGTTAACACTAATTAAACAGGCCCTGGCGTCATAAAATGTCAACACTGCCGGTCATTCCACGCAGCACAGGATGCGATGCTTTACGCCACGGACCGGAACTCCTACAGTACGGCACTGCTGAGTATCTTATTAAATCCGGAATTGCTGTTGTGTCTGAACAATCTGAACAAATCGTTATTGCTGATCTGAACAATCCCCTTCATGCCAGCGCCATGATCGAGGTGCTGAACCACTATGCCGACGGCATTATGGGTGGCGGTGAAAAACTGTCTGACTTTACCCGTGCTAATCTGGCAGCTGAGCTGGCCAGGCGCCCGAATGTGCACGTGGTACTGGCCTTTATTGATGATGAGCCAGCGGGACTGGTGATTTCCATCGAAGGTTTTTCAACCTTCTCCTGCAAACCACTGCTGAATGTGCACGACGTTGCCGTAATGGAAAAATTCCAGGGCCGTGGTCTGTCAAAGCGCATTATGAATAAAACCGAAGAGATCGCCCGCGAACTCGGCTGCTGCAAGCTGACGCTGGAAGTGCTGGAAGGTAATAAGGTGGCGCAGAACGCATACCGCTCACTGGGTTATGCCAGCTATGAGCTGGATGCGGCCATGGGTAAAGCGATGTTCTGGCAGAAATACCTTTAAGCACACTACTGTCCACAGCCTGGAGTGACATCGCGTCACTCCAAATTGCAGCATTAATCGACGACTGTTTTTCAATCTGAAACGCCTTTCCGGGGCAAGCCCCTGGCCCCCTGCAAGGAGAGGTATCTCCTTCCGATCCTCTCTTTTCGGCGCGTCCGGCTTCATCCAGCCAACTGCAATGATTATGTGGCACGCAAAACAATTCGCCCCGGAACGACTCTTTTAAGTACCAACAATTTGTATCGTTCCGGGGCCGGGTTTTGCTCTGAAGGCCACAGAATCATCTGGTTGTCTGGCGCCGCACGATCGCCGGTTTGAGCAATCCGCTCAGCCGTATTCCAGAGGAAACCGTGTTTGAGACATGATATTTCAAAAATGCGTTTGATCTGAAAAACGGCATCGCGGTGACGGTGTTCTGCGCCTCTGGGGCCGCCGCAGAAACCGCTGATATGTCTGGTCTGTCCGCAGGGATGCGGACAAGCGGCTCCGGCCATGGATGGCCGATGAGGCGCGCGGCCAGTAAATATCAAGGTTTCAAGGACTATTTTGCCGGAGCAAAATGAACAGCCGAAGGCTGGCGCGTAGCGCGAAGGGCAAGGACGCCCGGAGTCTCACGGCCCAGAAAGCGCGAAGCTGGGGTCGGCCCGCCGGCAAGGGGATAAGTTCCCCTGGGAGGCAGCAGGCCTTGATGTTAAAAAATGCTGTTTTTGCTACTTATGGTGCTGATTAAAAACTGTGGGACAGCAGTGCCTTTAAGCCGTTTTCGGGCAGATAAAGAAAGCAGACAACAGCGGCGGTTAGGCCGCCGCTGTTAGTATTGATAGTATCAGCCGAGTAACTGCAGCAGATTATCCACCACCCAGTCAGGCCGGGCGCTGTGAATATCTTCGCCGTGGTTATAGCCGTAAGTGACGGCAACACTGGCAATACCCGCCGCTTTTGCCGCCTGAATATCGTTACGCGAATCACCGATCATCAGTGCCTGTTGCGGCGTCACATTCTGCGTCTGGCAGGCGTGTAACAAAGGCATGGCTGATGGTTTTTTCTCGGCCAGATCATCGCCGCACAACACCTGAACGAAGTACTCTTCCCAGCCCAGTGATTGCAGTAAAGGCAGGGTAAATAAACGCGGTTTATTGGTAATCAACACCTTGGGCACCGACACCTGCTGCAACCACTCGCTAACGCCCGGATATGCGCCGGTGGCATGATGCAGGGCATTCAGATACGCCTGATCGAACAGCGCCCGCGCCGGTTGCACATGCCCGGTGGCCAACGCCACGGCAGCCTGTTCATCACCGTCGCAGAGGGCGCGGCGGATCAGCATATCCGCACCGTTACCGACCCAGTGGCTGACGTTTTCTGTGCCGGCGGCTGCACGGCCAAGACCTGCCAGCATAATATCCACCGCGGCCGCCAGATCGGGCACACTGTCAATCAGTGTGCCGTCCAGATCCAGCAGCAATAACTGCGGGCCTGAAGCCACTGCAAAATGCGCACTCAGCGCAGCATTCCAGCGCATCCGTTACTTCGCCGCAGCAGCGATTTCTGCACGCATCTGATCGATAACAGTTTTGTAGTCCGGCGCATTAAAAATGGCAGAACCGGCGACAAACATATCGGCACCGGCAGCGGTGATTTCGCGGATATTATCGGCCTTAACACCACCGTCGATTTCCAGACGAATATCCAGACCCGATGCATCAATTTTGGCGCGCGCTTCACGCAGTTTATCCAGTGTGGCCGGAATAAAAGACTGACCACCAAAGCCCGGGTTAACCGACATCAGCAGCACCACATCCAGCTTATCCATCACATAGTCCATGTAATGCAGTGGTGTTGCCGGGTTAAACACCAGGCCCGCTTTACAGCCCGCCGATTTAATCAGCTGCAGGCTGCGGTCGATATGCTCAGACGCTTCCGGGTGGAAGGTGATATAGGTTGCACCGGCTTCAATAAAATCGCCGATCAGACGATCCACCGGCTTTACCATCAGGTGCACATCAATCGGTGCCTTGATGCCATGATTGCGCAACGCTTTACACACCATCGGGCCGATGGTCAGGTTCGGTACGTAGTGGTTATCCATCACGTCGAAGTGCACCACATCGGCTCCGGCGGCCAGTACGTTTTCAACTTCTTCACCCAGACGGGCAAAGTCGGCAGACAGAATGGACGGTGCAATCAGGAAGTCTTTCATCAGCGGTTCCGGCAAAGAGAAATTCAGCGCGCATTGTAAGGTCTGAGCGCGGCGAACACTACCGCCGGCAATACCATGTCAGCCACAGCCAGAAAACAGGAACGGCTTTTGCTGTAAGCCTGAAAAGCGTCAGTTTTTAAGGATTTTACACCCATGACGGCTCTCTCAGGGTTGCTGAAAAACCTGCTCAAAGCCTTGCCCGCTCTGCTGTTGCTGGGTAGCTGTGTGCTTTATGCCGCAGATGGCGACAACACCAATGGCAGCGGCAGTCCAAATAGCGGCAGCGGCAATAATGACAACAGCGGCAATGAGAGCGGTCAGCCAGTGCCGGCCAGTGACGCAGCATTGCCGGATACTGCAGAAGCACCCGCGGCAACAGAAGATCCGCAGTCACCGGAAGATCAGAATCAAACCGCCGTAAAGCAACTGCCGCGGGTTGTTCCGAATCCGGACGCCAGCCGCCATTACGGCCTGCTGCAATATCTGCAACTGCACAGCCGTGAATCCGAACTGGTCAGACTGGTTGCCGCCGAAAGTGAATTTTACGGCCTGCTGTTAACCGAAACCCGTGGCCAGCCTCAGGGCGGTGTGCTGATTCTGCACGACAATGGCCAGCACGGACACTGGCCGGAAATCGTCGCGCCGCTGCGTGAAACCCTGCCGGCTTATGGCTGGACCACCCTGAGCATCGAACTGCCGGAACAACCCGTAGCACAGCCACCGGCACGCACCAGTACGGCCGAATATACCGCCGCCGCCACGCCGGCAGCCACAGAAGTTCCTGAAGCAACCCCTGCCGACAATGCCGCAGCGCCTTCTGAAGCCTCACCGCCAGCGGCAACACCAGTCGCGGACAGCGTCGACAGCAATGGCATCAGTGCTGTCGAAAAAACCTCCAGCGACGGACAGGACAGTGCATTTAATGCCGCCGAACCTGCCTTACCAAGACTGAGCGGACTACCACCGTTGCCAACAACAGATGAACCGCAGACAGCGGAACCGGCAGAGAAAACGGACCCCAACGAACGCTACCGCGAGCAGATGCAGGACCGTATCCGGCAAGGCATCAGCTTTCTCAATCAGCGCGGTCAGCTCAATATTGTGGTGATTGCCTGTGGTAACAGCGCTAACTGGGCGGCTGATTTTTTACTGGCGCGCAGCAAGAACGGCGCGACAAGTAAAACGGCAGGCAATGCAGGCAGCCAAAGTAAAGCACAGGAGCGCGGACTGGCACTGATTCTGATTGATGCCCTGGATAACCCGCTGTCTCCCGTGCCACTGAATCAGCAACTGGTGCGGCTGGATCTGCCATTACTCGATCTGATCAGCGAGCAGAGCATCAGCCCTGTTTATGCTACTCAGCAACGCGCCGGCAGCATGCGGCATAAACAACGCCTGCAATATCAGCAAATCGAAATTCCGGCATTTGATCTGAATTACGACGACAGCAACCTGATCGTGCGCCGCGTGCGTGGCTGGCTGAAAACCAATGCTGCGGGCACTGAATTACCGAACCAGAAGATAACCGCGAACTGATCTGCGGAGATAACAGAAAAACTATCTATACTTTTCAGTATTCGCGCTCAGATACCAGAGCCTCTGCCGGACACACTGATTATGGCTACACCTATTTTTGTTACCGCTGCCAGCATTGCCGCCGAATTACATCAGGCCATGCTGGAAGCCAAAGGACTCGCCCTGACAGCCAAAAACGCCCGTGCGCTGGCCGTCCGAGCCGGTTCCAAAACCGTAGGTTTTAAGGCAATTACGCATTTTATTGATGAGCTGGCATCCGACATTATCCGCCAGTCGCAATATATTAACGGCGTCTCTGAGCATTTATCCCATAACGCGGTGGCTCTGTGGCGCGCCAGTACCGCCGCCGACAAATTTGGCTGGGTCGCCGACCAGCACAGCCAGAACCTCGGTTCGCTGACCGTTTCGATGCAGAACTGCTATAAACAGCGCGAGACGTTGTCGCAAACCCTCAGCCGTGGTCTGCGTGAACTGGAGCAACAGCTGGAAGAAGGCGATAAACACATCCGCACCGCCAATCTGATTGCCACTTCCAGCAAAGTAGAAGCCGCCTCAGCCGGTGATTTCCGCAATCAGCTGGAGGTGATTGCGCAAAATATTACCGATACCGCCGACAAAATCCGCGCTCACCTGAGCCAGGCCAGACGCCTGCTCGGGCAGCGGCAAAAACACACACAATAATCCGCAACGGACGATAAACAGGATAAGGAATCGCACTATGCTGGCAACCACTCTGTATGAAGACGGTGATCACCGCTGGATTATGTTCGGCCGCGACCCACATAAAGCCGAAGGTATTATCGATACCAATCAGTATCTGATTCAGAGTGGTGATCAGACCATTCTGCTGGATCCGGGCGGTATTGAGCTATTCGCCCCAATGTTGTCAGCGGTATTAAAATTCGTACCCGCCGAACAGATCACACATTTATTTGCCTCGCATCAGGATCCTGACATTATCTCGTCGCTGGGTTTATGGGATCAGGCATTACCCAATGCCAAGCTTTACTCCCCCTGGTTATGGGAAAGTTTTATCCGTCACTTCGGTATGGAAAAAATAGAGTATTGCTCAATTCCGGATGAAGGTATGACGCTGAATCTGGGCCGCATTCAGCTGCAGTTTATTCCTGCCCATTATCTGCATTCTTCCGGCAATTTTAATGTCTATGATCCGAAAGCTAAAATATTAATGAGTGGCGATATCGGAGCAGCGATGGAATCCACCGATGCTCCGCTTTGGGTCGACAATATGAGTACGCACATTCCCAAAATGCGTAAATTCCACCAGCGCTGGATGCCGTCGAATGAGGCAAAGCTGGACTGGGTTCGTCGCGTACGGCAACTGGATATTCAGATTATGGCACCACAGCATGGCCGCTTGTTTCAGCCGCCCTATGTGCACGAATTTCTGAACTGGTTTGAAGAGTTGCCAGTCGGCATTGCCATCAAAGGCTGAAGGTAAGAGACAATAATGCTGCCCTGACCGTGCATTAAGTACTATCAGGGCAGCGACTTTTAAGCCGCTGTTACTACAGCAACCACCCCCCTACCGTGGCCGCAGCGATCATAACCATCCAAATAGAGACACTGCGCAAATGCAGCTGATGCCATTCATCCAGCTCCCGTGCCGCCGCCTCACCATCGTCAGCAACGCTATGCCATTTTCTCTGCTCACCGTTATGGGATAACGCACTGCTGGCGACGGAAAACAAAATATCGGCGCCACTCGCTTTCAGCTGCCATAAATACCCCTGCCAGACCGGCAGGGCACGCATAAAATTACCCGCCAGACCATAAGTAAGCCCTAACAGACGAACCGGAATCCACTCCAGCCAGTGCAGGTAACGCCAGGCTTTCTGATCACAGTCGCTGGCGCGCGCATACTGCACACTGAACCAGGCCAGCAATACCCCGGCGACATCGGCAATCATGTACCAGAAAACCATCAAGAAAAAATATTCGAACCAGCGATGCAACAGCGCTTTAATTACCTGCTCGTTCATCTGCCCGGTATCTTCCGTCACGCTGACTTCCGGTACCGCGAGGAATTTTTCAGCACAGTGGTAAGCGCCCTGAGTATCCCCCTGTTGCAAATCTTCACGGTATTCCTGCAGGTGCCGCTCAATACCGATGTGCGACAGCACATAAAGCAACAACAGGATTTCCAGCACAAAGCTGATTAATCCCCAGGCAAACTGCTCCATATACCAGAACCCGCCCGCCAGCAGCAACGCAGGAATAACCACGATCAAAGCGTATTTTACGTGGCGCGGGATACGCGGAAAAAAGCTGCGCGGCAGCCACAGGCTGAGCCAGCGCGCAAAGGTGCGGCTGCGTGTACTGCGCTGCGGCAAAGGTAATTGCGATTGCAGTACCAGTGCGATAAAAACGATCAGAAATTTCATAACAGCCTCTCAATCTCCGGACGAAGCCAATAAACGGAGTAAATGTTGCCAGTCGAATGCCGGGCCCGGATCGGTTTTCCGCCCTGGCGCAATATGCTCGTGCCCGGTAATACGCGCACCGATAGCAGGATAGGCCTGCTGCAACGCTCTGATGACAGCAGCCAGCGTAACGTATTGCACCGCACTGTAGGCATCGGTGTCCGTACCCTCAAGCTCAATACCTACAGAATAGTCGTTGCAGTCTTCCCTGCCGTTATAAACCGAACGCCCGGCATGCCAGGCGCGGTCATTAAAATTCACAAACTGGGTTACGGTTCCGTCGCGCTCGATCAGTAAGTGACTGGAAACCTGCAGAGAAGCGATTTCGGCAAAGTACGGATGCTCATCGACCGGCAATTCATTCTGAAAAAAACGCTGCACATAACCACCACCAAACTGGCCTGGCGGCAGGCTGATATTGTGAATCACCAACAGACTGATCTCACCCTCACTACCGGACGGGCGCGGGCCAAAGTTCGGTGACGGACACCAGCAGGCACTATCCAGACGCCCCTCACTCACTTTCATGCTTGTGCTCCCGGATACCATGAACAAAGTCGACACCTTAACGCTTTTTAGCAGTGTCGTCAGTTTGGCAGCCTCTGCCACAACCTTTATAGTGACCGCTGACATAAAATGACAATAAAGAGAGAGCAGCATGCTGGAGTTTATTAAGACGATTAATGGCTGGGCCTGGGGTGCGCCCATGCTGTTTCTGATCGGCATCACCGGCCTGTATCTGACCATCGGCCTGAAAGCTTATCCGATCCGTAATATCAAACGCGGTTTCGTCTACCTGTGGACCAACCGCGAAGGCAAAGGTCAGGGCGAAATATCCGGTTTCAACGCCCTGATGACCTCGCTGTCAGCCACGATCGGTACCGGAAATATTGCCGGGGTTGCCACCGCGATTGCTTCCGGTGGGCCAGGGGCGCTGTTCTGGATGTGGCTGATTGCCCTGCTGGGCATGGCTACCAAATACGCTGAAGCCGTACTTGCCGTTCATTACCGTGAACGCAACGAACAGGGCCATTATGTTGGCGGCCCCATGTACTACATCCGCAACGGCCTTGGCCCGAAATTCCGCTGGATGGCATTAATCTTCGCTTTCTTCGGTATGCTGGCAGGCTTCGGTATCGGTAACGGCGTACAGGCCAACTCGGTCGCCGACGCCCTGCACGATGGTTTTGGTGTGCCGGAATGGGCGACCGGCGTAGCTATCGCCATTCTCGTTGGCATGGTTCTATTAGGTGGCATTCGCCGTATCTCTGAAGTGGCCGGTAAGCTCGTCCCTTTTATGGCGATTGCTTACATACTTGGTGGCCTGATACTGCTGGTGATCTTTGCCGACCGGGTACCACAGGCAATTGAACTGATTATTCATCACGCCTTTAACCCGACAGCCGCAGTGGGTGGCTTTGCCGGCGCAGCGGTCTGGGCTGCTATCCGCTTTGGTGTGGCCCGCGGCGTATTCTCTAACGAAGCCGGTCTGGGCAGCGCGCCGATTGCCCACGCCGCCGCTCAGACTGACAATCCGGTGCGTCAGGGCAGCATTGCCATGCTGGGTACCTTTATCGACACCATCATTATCTGCACCATCACCGGGCTGGTGATTGTCGCCTCCGGTGCCTGGCAACTGTGCCCGCCCGAAGTCGCCGAATGTGTCGCCGGCAAAGGCTTAAGTGGCGCCAACCTCACTTCCGCCGCTTTCGCCCTCGGCCTGCCCGGCGTTGGTAACTATATTGTGACCCTCGGCCTGGCGATTTTTGCCTTCACCACCATTATTGGCTGGTCTTTTTATGGAGAGAAATGCACAGAGTACCTGTTCGGTGTAAAATCCGTGCCCATTTTCCGGATCATCTGGGTTTTGGCCATTCCGATCGGTGCAACGCGTGAACTCGACGTCGCCTGGCTGATTGCCGATACCCTCAACGCAATGATGGCGCTGCCAAACCTGGTTGCCCTGTTACTGCTGAGCCCGGTCGTCTTCAAGCTGACAAAGAGTTTCTTAAACCATGGATCTGAGCCTGCATCAAAATGATATCGCCACCATCGTTGCCCGTGCGCTGGAAGAAGATGTGGGCAGCGGCGATATTACCGCCCGTCTGATCCCGGCAACTCAGCAAGCCAAAGCGCGCATCATTTCCCGTGAGCGCGCCATTGTTGCCGGACGCGCCTGGGTAGATGAAGTATTCCGCCAGCTCGATCCGGCCGTCAGCGTGATCTGGCGTGTATCTGAAGGCCAGTGGGTACGCCCCAACCAGACGCTGTTTGAACTGCAGGGCAGTGCCCGCTCGCTGCTGACCGGCGAGCGCTGCGCCCTGAACTTTCTGCAAAGCCTGTCCGGCACTGCCACCCTGTGCCGCTTCTATGCCGACAAAGTGACCGGCACCGGCGTTAAGTTGCTCGATACCCGCAAAACCATTCCTGGTCTGCGAATCGCACAGAAGTACGCCGTCAGCGTCGGCGGTTGCTTTAACCATCGTATTGGCCTGTACGACGCTTTCCTTATTAAGGAAAACCACATCATGGCCGCCGGTGGCATCCGGGCGGCGATCAGCCAGGCTCATGACATTGCCCCTGGCAAACCAGTCGAAGTAGAAGTGGAAACCATGCAACAGCTGGATGAAGCTATCGACGCCGGTGCCGACATCATCATGCTCGACAACTTTAATCCTGAACAAATGCGCGTTGCCGTTGTCCATGCCAGACAGAAAAGTCAGGGCCGCCCTAACGGCGTGGTAAAACTGGAAGCTTCCGGCGGCATTACCGATACCAGTCTGCGTGCCTATGCCGAAACCGGCGTGGATTACATTTCTATTGGTGCTCTGACCAAAGACTGCAAAGCGATTGACCTGTCGATGCGACTGGTAAATTAACAATCGCCATAAAAAAGATTTCAAAGGCATATAAATGAATATTACTTCGTACAACCGTTATCAGGCTTTTGCCGTTCACCTGGCGGTCAGCTTTTTTATTTTTCTTATTCTGTTGTTGCTGGTGTTTTACGTCTGGTATCCGGGTATTTTCTTTGAGTCGGAAAAAGGCTGGAAAGCCATTGCGTTAATCGCGGGTGTCGATCTGGTTCTCGGCCCGCTTTGCACCCTTATTGTTTTTAATCCGGCGAAAAAAAGTCTGAAGATGGATCTGGCTGTAATTGCGTTATTGCAGGCCGGCGCACTGATCGCCGGTAGTTACCTGATACATGAACGCCGGCCGGTGGGGTTTCTGGTATTTAATCCGGAAAACGGAGCAATAACCCTGTATGCATCAAATATTGACAAAAGTACCCTTTCATACATCGCCGAACAAAATACACCATTGTTCTATTACCAAACTGCTTATGATCGTCCCGTAACAGGCTCAGTGAACGCGTCGGATTTTTCAATCAGTAAAGACAATCTTCTCCCGTTCAGTAACGAAATATTACGGGATAAGACGTACTCTGATCGGCCATCAGTATTTCTAAAGCTCGATGCTGGTGTCAAAGATACTACCTACATCCTCATCGATAAGGATAAAAACCTGGAAATCACTCATTTATCTCCACAAGATGGCCAGGCCACTACCGGGCATTGACATGCTTAGCCATCACCGGACAAAACACACTCAAAAGTGACAATATTTGTCACCTGGTTTTTCCGTAACTACTTCACAGATCATTGAGATAGCGCACAAATAGGGCTTGCGGAGGCTCCGCAAGCTTGGCACACTCTTCGCACCATCTAGCATGAATGGCTCTGACCCGCAGGCGTGTCGCAGACTGAAATACAGTCAACCGTCACCAAACGAGTCAAGAATTAAAAATCTCAAATCGAGTGGAGAATTCCCTATGTTAAAACAAGTTCAAAAAGGTTTTACCCTGATTGAATTGATGATCGTTATTGCGATTATCGGTATTCTGGCCTCTGTGGCTCTGCCTGCGTATCGCGAATACATCGTCACCACCAAAATGAGTGGTATTTTTTCTGCTGTTAGCTCTGTACAAACAGCAATCAATTCGAACTACTCCGACAAAGGCGAAAACTGGCTCCTGGCAACAAACGGTGTCGGCAGTATCAGAGCCGTGGAATGTCTCTATAGCCCATTGAATACAGCTCAATCGTGCTGGCAAACCGTATATGGAATGCGTGCAGCTCCAGATGCAGACCGCATTGATGGCGTTGACACTAATGATGGCGTGTCTATTCTGGAGGGTGCTGCCATTCCAGCAGTAACTTGTACAGGGTTCCCTCTGGCATATCCTGCCGCCCCAACAGCACCTAATATTTACGTTCAAATCAATCTGGACGGATCTATTGATGCCGATATCGACGGAACTATCGACTTGATTCCTCTGTACATAGCAAACCGTCCACAAACACTGGCGTGGGCTGCAACTGCAACCGGCGCGCTCGCAGCTGGTATAGATTTGGCTGGTGTTGCATGCAAGTGGATGCATGAGAACGTCAACTCAGACTTCGCTACCCAGCTTTAATAGCTAATAAAACCCCGCTCTGGCGGGGTTTTTATTGCCTGTGCTCCCCCTCTTACCACGCCCAATCTCTGGCTTATCCCCACGCCCTCTGGTATGTTCTGATACAAAAAGCACAATGCCTTTGGGGAATCTCTATGGCCGTCTTAACCGGCTTACCACGCCGTATCGTTGAGCAGAATCTGGTGAACAGTCAGCAGGCTCAGGAAATCATCAATAAGGCAAAGCAGGACAAAATCAGCTTTGTTGCCGCCGCCGTTGCATCGGGTTACATAAAATCACGCGCCATTGCACTGCTGGCTTCTGAAGAGTTTGGTCTCCCCCTGTTGGACCTCAGTGCCTTTGATTTTGATCTGATGCCCAAAGAACTGGTCAGCCGGGAGCTGATCGAGAAACACCGGGTGCTGCCACTGTTTCAGCGCGGAAACCGTCTTTTTGTTGCGCAAAGCGACCCATCCGCCATGCTGGCAATCGACGAAATCAAGTTTAATACCGGCATGACCGTTGAAGCGGTACTGGCTGAAGAAGATAAACTCGGCAGTGCCGTCGATAAGTTTCTGGCCGCTAACGACAACAGCTTTGGTGACCTGGACGGCGAGCTCGACGATGTGGATCTGGAAGACCCGGACGCCCGGGATAAAGCCCAGGAAACCGAGAAAGATTCCTCCGGCGACGACGCTCCGATCGTACGTTTTGTCAATAAAATGCTGCTCGATGCTATTAAAGGCGGCGCTTCCGATATTCATTTTGAGCCTTATGAAAAGCGCTACCGGGTACGTTACCGTACCGATGGTATGTTGCATGAAGTCGCCAGCCCGCCAGTCAACCTTGCCGGCAAGATTGCTGCGCGCTTAAAGGTGATGTCACAGATGGATATCTCTGAGCGGCGTGTTCCCCAGGATGGCCGTATCAAGATGAAGCTGTCCAAAACCAAGGCCATCGACTTCCGCGTCAATACCCTGCCAACCCTGTGGGGCGAAAAGATCGTACTGCGTATTCTCGATCCTTCTTCAGCCAAACTGGGGATTGATATGCTCGGCTATGAAGCCGATCAGAAAACCCTGTATCTGGATGCCCTGGCCAAGCCTCAGGGGATGATTCTGGTTACCGGCCCGACCGGCTCCGGTAAAACGGTATCCCTGTATACCGGTCTGAATATCCTTAACGTGGAAGGCACCAATATATCCACTGCCGAAGACCCGGTGGAAATTAACCTCGAAGGTATTAACCAGGTAAACGTGAACGCCCGCGTAGGCCTCGACTTTGCAGCGGCTCTGCGTTCCTTCCTGCGTCAGGACCCGGACGTGGTGATGGTAGGGGAAATCCGGGATCTGGATACTGCCTCCATCGCGATTAAAGCAGCCCAGACTGGTCACTTAGTGCTTTCCACACTACACACTAACAGTGCTGCCGAAACCCTGACCCGTCTGGCCAACATGGGCGTGCCCTCGTTCAATATTGCCACCTCCGTCAGTCTGATTATCGCTCAACGATTAGCACGCCGCCTTTGCCCAAGTTGCAAGGTTCCGGCAGAAATACCTAAAGAGCTGCTTTTGGAAGCTGGCTTTACGGATGAGCAGCTGCAAACCGCTGAGATTTATAAGCCGGTTGGTTGCGAACAATGTAAAGGCGGATACAAAGGCCGTGTCGGTATTTATGAAGTAGTTAGAATAACCGATGCCATCTCCCGTATTATCATGGAGGGCGGTAACTCGATTGAGATTTCTGATGCGGCGCGCAAAGAAGGCTTTAACGATTTGCGTACATCGGCGCTGCAAAAGGTTGCCCAAGGGGTTACCAGCCTGGAAGAAGCTAACCGGGTAACCACCGACTAAGTTTTACGGCAGCCTTTGTGCTGCCCATAGCATGGATACAACAGCACAATGGCTAAGCAAATAAAGAACAGCGCCTTTGCCTGGGAAGGCATCAATCGCCGCGGCCAGACGATTAAGGGCGAGATGAGCGGCCAAAATGCCGCTATGGTCAAAGCCCAGCTGCGTAAGCAGGGTGTTAATCCGCTGAAGGTCCGTAAAGTTGCACAACCCCTGCTGGGAATGGGTGGGCTGGGCAAGAAAAAAATCAAATCCGCTGATATCACCTTTTTTACCCGACAGATGGCGACCATGATCAAAGCTGGTGTTCCTCTGGTACAGTCATTTGATATCGTGGCCGATGGCATTGATAACCCGTCGATGAAAGAGCTTATATTGGGTCTGCGTGATACCGTTTCTGCCGGTAATGACTTCGCCTCTGCGCTGAAACAACATCCTGAGTACTTCGACGACCTGACCTGTAATCTGGTCGAGTCCGGCGAGCAGGCCGGTGCGCTTGAAGCCATGCTGGAAAAAGTGGCTATCTACAAAGAAAAAACGGAAGTACTGAAAGCCAAAATCAAGAAGGCGATGACCTACCCCCTTGCAACTCTGGTAGTGGCTTTCGTGGTAACCGCTATCCTGCTGATTAAAGTGGTACCAACCTTTGATGATATGTTCCGCAGTTTTGGTTCACAACTGCCGGCACCGACACAGTTTGTGGTTTATCTGTCCGAACAGGCGCAGGCCTATTATCTGCATGTATTGGGCGTTCTTGCCGTTGCCGGGGTGTTCTTTTCACAGGCAATGAAACGCTCACCGGCTTTCCGCAATAACTTTGAGCGCCTCACCCTTAAGCTTCCCGTGTTCGGCGATCTTATCCGCAAGGCGGCGGTTGCCCGTTATGCCCGGGTTCTGTCGACCACCTTTGCTGCGGGTGTGCCCTTAGTAGAAGCACTGGAGTCGGTTGCCGGTGCGGTAGGCAATGTTGTTTACCGCGAAGCCGTACTGAAAATCCGTGATGAAGTATCCTCTGGCCAGCAGATGCACTTTGCGATGCGTTCGACCGGTGTGTTCCCCAATATGGTGGTACAGATGACCAGTATCGGTGAGGAATCCGGTGCTCTTGATGCCATGCTGGATAAAGCCGCCACTTATTTCGAAGATGAAGTGGATAACGCAGTCGACAACATGACCGCTCTGCTGGAGCCTATGATTATGGCATTCCTCGGTGTGGTAATCGGTGGTCTGATCATCGCAATGTACCTGCCAATCTTCGAGATGGGTAAAGCGATCTGATGAAACTGCTGCAACTGCTGGCCGACAACCTTGTCTGGCTGGCTATTTTTATCACGCTGTTCAGCCTCCTTATAGGCAGCTTCCTCAATGTCGTGATACTGCGCTTTCCGGTCATGATGTTCCGCAGCTGGAAGCAGGATTGCCTGGAAATGGACAGCAATCTGCCCAAGCACCCGGCCATTGACGATCTGAGTAAGCCCTTCAACCTGTTAAAGCCTGACTCACACTGCCCCAAATGTCAGGCTCCGGTAAAAGCCTGGCAGAATATTCCGCTGCTGAGCTGGGTCTTACTGCGCGGTAAGTGTGCCGGTTGTGGCGCCCCTATAGGCCTGCGTTATCCGGCGGTGGAAATTGCCACCGCCATTCTGAGTACGGCGTTATTACTGGTGTATCCCTGGGGCTGGCAACTGGCCGCTATGCTGGTGTTCACCTGGCTGTTAATCAGCATGTCGGTGATTGATATCGACCATCAGATTTTGCCCGACACCATGACGTTAAGCCTTCTGTGGCTGGGTCTTCTGGTCAATAGTCAGGGATTATTTACCGATCTGGAAAGTGCGGTATACGGCGCAGCTGCAGGCTATCTGGCATTGTGGAGCGTGTTCTGGATCTTCAAGCTGGTTACCGGCAAAGAGGGAATGGGTTACGGTGACTTCAAATTGCTGGCCGCCCTTGGCGCCTGGCTCGGCGTTCAAAGCCTGCCGCTGATCATCCTGCTCTCTTCCGTGGTGGGCGCTGTGGTTGGTATTGCCGGCATTATTATTCTCGGACGGGACAAAAATGTTCCGATTCCTTTTGGCCCCTATCTGGCCGCCGCTGGCTGGATTGCCGCCCTCTGGGGCAATGACATCAGCCAGTGGTATCTGGGCCGTTTCTGACAGGTAATAATCAGCGATGTGGGTTCTGGGTTTAACCGGTGGAATTGGCAGCGGCAAAACCGCTGCCAGTGACTTTTTTGCCGGCAAAGGTATTACTGTGGTCGATGCCGATATTGTCGCCCGCGAAGTTGTTGAGCCTGGCCAGCCGGCCTGGCAGGCAATCAAGGAGCATTTCGGCGAACAGGCACTGCTGGCGGACGGTAGTCTTAATCGTGCCTGGCTGCGTGACAAAGTTTTCTCCGAGCCGAATGAACGTAAGTGGCTGGAATCCCAAACTCACCCGCGCATCCGCGACAGTATTATCCGCCAGTTGCAGCAAGCAACCTCTGCCTATGCCATTCTGGTGTCGCCCCTGTTGTTCGAATCCGGCCAGGCATTATTAACACAACATACACTGCTGATTGATGTGCCGGTCGATATTCAGATTGCGCGGGCCACTTCCCGCGACCAGAATAACGCCGATCAGATCCGCCGCATTATCGCTGCACAAATGCCTCGCGATGAACGCCGTGCACGCGCCGATGATATTGCCGATAACAGCCTGGGGCTGGCTGAGCTGCACCAGCAACTGGAACTGTTACACAACAGCTACCTGTTGCGTGCAGCCTCACTATAAAATCGTCAGCAACAGCGCTGGCTGACATGCGAGTAGCAAACCTGTGAGAAACCCATGAAAGTAAACTGCCCGACCTGTAAAAAAGACGTGGAATGGATTGCGGAAAACAAATACCGTCCATTCTGCTGCGAACGCTGCAAGCTGATTGATCTGGGCGAATGGGCCAGCGAAGGTCATGCCATTCCCGGCAAACCGGCTGATGAAGTACTGATGTCGGAAGAATGGCAGCAGGAACAGAATAAGCCGTATAACTGACAGGTTTCACTACCCAATAAAAAGGCGGGCATCTATCCGCCTTTTTTGCTCTATAAACCACCAAAAGCTTGATGATTAATCCAGAACCCCATCAGCATCACCATCGCGATATACAACACCGCTAAGATTCAATCCTGGTAGCTGAGCAGTTGTCCCAAAATCCCAATACTGCACACTATCCCCACTACTATCAGTATAGCTGTAGGAATCCCATCCATTGAATATACTATTTCCTCCTGCCGGAGCCGCCTGCTGCAAATCTGCCTGAGTGTGATAATACCGGGCTCCAGGTAGTCCTCGTCCTGCAACATCTGAAACCAGCCCCGCACGATCAAAAGCCCAGTAATTCGATGTTAAGGTAACACCTCTTGTAGGCGAGCTCATATCATAGCCCATTAAACCACCGCGATAGCTTGCACTTAAAGCACCTACGGCATAACTGCCAGTGATCTCCATTGGGTATGATTCGGGATTCGCTGTGCCAATTAACCCTCCTGCGTAAGTAACTCCTGAGCTATCAACGGTTACAGATGATGTTGAATAACTCAAGTACACTCCACCATGCTTAAGATAGCCAACCAGTCCACCAGCTACCAAGCCATCAGAAATAACTTCCCCTGTCGCAAAGCACGCTGTGAAATGGCTGTTTACCGCATAGCCAACCAATCCCGCCGAATGGTGATTCCCGGATACTTTGCCAGTAGCATAGCTTCTGACAAAGATGGCATTATTTCCCTGACCAACAAGCCCGCCAAAACCATAATTACCCAAGCCTCCAGATACCTCACCGAGAGAAAAACTGTCTTCAATCAATCCGTCAGAAAAATATCCGACCAACCCGCCCACTTTATCACGCCCGGCAGAAACATAACCCGAAGTAAAACTATGGGAAATAACTAAGTTGGTTCCGGAGAATCCTCGGGCTGCCCCCACCAATCCTCCCACTACATAACTATTCCCCGTCACATTAGCAACAGAGGAGGAGTGTTCAAGACGACCACCATCGTATTTCCCGATTAACCCACCAACTATGTCTGATGATCCCGATACTTTTCCGGATGTAACATGGACATTAGATATATCGGTTAAAATAGCAGCACCAGCCAGCACACCTACAGATGAAGTACCGCTCAGTTCTAAGAGTGGTCCAGACAATATCAGATCCGTCACAACGGCATTTCTCAGGGCGCCAAACAACCCTGTCTGGCCTGAAGTTCTGCTGATGAATAAATTGTTAATCACATGTCCGTTTCCGCGGAATACTCCATAGAATGAGGAGATAGGGGCCCACCCGATACCGGCATTCCAATAAGCATCCTGATAGTCGAGAAGGCCATCACCACTGGTATCAAAATCCAGATCGGTGGTCAGCTCAAATCCATTACAACCGCCGGCCGGACAACCTAAGTCAGAACCATATAAGGTCGTTCCATAAATATTACGGCGAATTTCATCCAAATCAGCCAGATCGTTAATTTCAATCAGTCCGTCATCATCTAAGTCATAATCGCCCCTCCCAGAATCAGCGTGGCTCACGCCTCCGAGAGTTGCAATTAGACCCGACAAACAGACTTTCCTGAATAAATTAGACAGCGACATTAAGTATTTCCTTATATAACGTTACGTATACAAAATTGCTTTTGATACAGAATCCTAAAACTAACAGCCTTATCAGCCCTCTAATAACAATTTTGTTTTTATTGTGATCGGCAGCACATAAACTGAATCATCGAATGTATTGAAGAACGCCTATAAATAAGGCGGATGTACTACACTAGCTTAATAGGCGGCAAAACACCGCTAAGAATCCCCAACAGGAGTTATTACGCGGTCTTAATGACCGCGCAGTTTTGTCCATACAGACACCACAGCAACCAAAACAGCTCCGGCCAGCAATCCCACCAGCAGGTTAAATACCAGCGGCAGTAATGCACTGCTGATATCCGCCAGCCATGGCAGCGTTGCGCCCCAGCTGTGAATCGCCCAACCGGATGCCGAATGCGCCAAATGTTCCAGCTGTGGTACGCCGTGCATCAGAATACCGCCCCCCACCAGAAACATCGCCAGCGTGCCGACCACCGATAAGGTTTTCATCAGCCACGGAGCCAGAACCAGCAAGCCACGGCCGACGCCCTGCAGCAGACGATTGCTCCGTTCACTGAGATACAGACCGGCGTCATCCATTTTCACAATCGCCGCCACCAGGCCATAAACGCCAAAGGTAAACAGCAGGGCTAAGGCCGAGACAACCAGCACCTGAGTGGTAAAACTGGCCTGAGCAACCGAGCCCAGCGTAATCACAATAATTTCTGCCGAAAGAATAAAATCGGTGCGTATCGCGCCTTTGATTTTTCCCTGCTCAAACGCCAGTAAATCTTCAGAGCCATTGAGCAACGCCTGCTGCAATTGCTGTTTGCCAGCTTCCGCCTCTTTGCGGTGTAAAAAGCTGTGCAGCAGTTTTTCAACGCCTTCAAAACACAGATAAGCGCCGCCCAGCATCAGCAGAATCATCACCGCCCAAGGAGCAAACGCACTGATCAGCAGTGCTGCGGGAACCAGAATCAGCTTGTTCTTCAATGAGCCTTTGGTAACCGCCCACACCACCGGCAACTCACGCTCGGCACGTATACCGGAAACCTGCTGCGCATTGAGCGCCAGATCATCCCCCAGCACGCCGCTGGTTTTCTTGGCCGCCATTTTCGACATCACAGCCACGTCATCCAGTACCGTGGCAATATCGTCCAGCAACGCTAATAAACTTGCACCCGCCATTGTTGTTCCTTTTTCAATTTATTGGTGATTCAGAAAAGCGTCGACTTCATCTGCCCAGTCGAGCCAAGCCTGCACGGACAGAATGCCGCGACGCAAAGTAAGGTATGGAAAGCGGTAACGCTGCCGCTCAGTTTCAGGCAACGCCAGATAATGCTGTTCAATCGACAACAGCGCTGCCCGGTTCTGCTCATACAGTTTGCGGTGATGGGCGATATCCGCACGGATAGCGTCCGCTTCACGTAAATGGCCACCATACAAACGCACCAGCAGACTGTCATTGACCTTCTGCGGCTTGCTGGTTTCAGCCAGCCAGTCAAGCAAGGCATCATGGCCCGCCGGCGTTAGTTCGTACACCTTGCGGTCCGGCTTCCCCTGCTGAGGCTCGGTGCGCAGCGCCAGCCAGCCGGCTTCGTGCATCCATTTAAGCTGCTGATAAATCTGCTGATGACTGGCATTCCAGAAATACCCCATATGCTCACGGAAACGCTTCAGCAGGTCATAGCCTGAGCCCGGCTCGGTTTCCAGCAACACCAGAATGGCGTGTTTCAGCGACACTGTGTTCTCCTTAATTTTCGCCGTCATTCTACCTGTCCGGGCTTGCATCGCCTATGTGGTCGGGATAATCTGACAACCATATGCAACTTTTTGCATAGATAAATCGTAATAACAATAACAAAACACCAGCCCCATCCGGAGGAGCACCCCATGAGCAAGGTCAAAGTAAGAACCGGCACCCGCTTTCGCGCCAATCGCGCCGACAGCCATTACGATGTAATTGTTATTGGCTCCGGCATGGGCGGCCTGACTACCGCGGCCTTCCTGTCCTTACTGGGCCAGAAAGTCGCGGTTCTTGAACAGCATTACACTGCCGGTGGCTTTACCCATGCTTACGACCGTGAAGGTTTTGAATGGGATGTCGGCGTGCACTACATCGGTGAAGTGCATAAGCCCTCTACCCTGCGCCGGGTATTTGATGTGGTCAGCGAAGGACGCCTGCAGTGGGCGGAAATGGAACCGGAATACGACCGCATTATTCTCGGCAAAGAAGAATATGGTTTTGTTGCCGGTCGGGATAACTTTGCCGCCATGCTGAAAGAACGCTTCCCAGAGGAAGCTCAGGCGATTGATCGTTACATCGAACTGATCCGTGAAATGAGCCGCAAGACCCCGCGTTTTTTTGCCGGCCAGGCGATGCCCCCCTTACTTGCACGGGCCTATAACCTCATTCGTCCGCTGCTTCTGCCGAAAGAATTTTTCCAGACCACCCGTGAAGTGCTGGAAAATCTCACCAGCAATCAGCAATTAATTTCGGTACTGACCGGCCAATGGGGCGATTACGGTCAGACGCCTACCGACGCCGCCTTCATCATGCACGCTTTAATCGCCAAGCATTATCTGGCCGGTGGCGCCTATCCGGTTGGCGGCGCTTCGGCTATTGCCCGCACTATTATTCCGACCATTCAGAAATCCGGCGGCGAAGTCTTTACCTACGCTGATGTCGACGAAATCATCGTGCGTAATAACCGCGCCTGTGGCGTGCGCCTGGCCAATGGCACCGAGCTGACGGCCGGTCGCGTGGTCAGTAACGCAGGCTTCTGGAATACCACCCAGCGCCTGCTGCCCGCCGATGTGCGGAAAAAACTGGGCACCGAACGCTGGGCCAAACAGGTGCAGCGTTCAAGCGCTCATTATTGTATTTATGCCGGCTTTGAAGGGACTGCCGAAGAACTGGGCTTAAACACCACCAACCTGTGGATTTACCCAAGCGCCGACCACGAAGGCAATCTGCAGCGCTACTATGACGATCCGGAGCAGGAATTTCCGGTCGTATATATTTCCTTCCCATCGGCCAAAGACCCTGACTGGAACAACCGCTTTCCGGGTAAATCCACCGTCGAAATTGTCACCGTGGCCAAACACGAATGGTTCAGTCAGTGGAGCGGCAGCACCTGGAATCAGCGTGGCGAAGAGTACGACAATATCAAAGCCCGCGTCAGCGAGCGTCTGCTGGAAAAACTCTACCAGCGTCTGCCGCAGTTACGCGACAAACTGGTGTTTCAGGAATTATCCACACCGTTGTCGAGCGACTGGTTCCAGAAAAGCACGGCCGGTGAAATCTACGGCCTTGATCACTTTGTCGATCGTTTTAAAAAGCCGTTTCTTCATCCGATCACACCGGTTAAAAACCTCTACATGACAGGTGCCGATGTGATGACCGCAGGCGTGGGTGGCGCTTTAATGGCGGGCATGATGACCGCCTGTGCCATGCAGGGACGTAAAGCCGGAGAGGTATTAAAACTGCTGAAAGAGTGGCAGCCACCTCAGCCTGATGAAACGGAAACCACCAAAGAAACAACCGCCAAGAAAAATGCCGGGCAAACTGAAACAGCCTGAGCTGGCAGTGTTTTAACGACAATTTATCGTTCCCATGCTCCACATGGGAGCCTGATGATGGATAATAATAAGCAATAAAAAAACGCGCCCTGTAAATATTCCTGATGAATACTTAATGGGCGCGTTTTTTGTTGGGTTTAAATGTCGGGGAATTTATTTAAGACTGCGTAACTCAGCGCTGGCGGTCTGACACTCACCATCATCGAAACACAGGGTTAATGGCAGCGGTGCCGTCAAAGGTAACTGCAACTTAAACAACATTAAATGCAAACCACCGGGCTGCAGGCTCACGGTTTCGCCGGCCGGGATAGTCAGTGACTCCAGCTGACGCATACGCATCACGCCGTTATCATGCAAGTGGGTGTGTATTTCAATAATTCCCGCCCAGTCAGCACTGACACTGATCAGTGTTTTATCGGTGGCTGACGTATTAGTGAGCGTCATAAATGCTGCACTCATATAGCGCCCGGGAATGGGCTCTCGCACGTAAGCACCGCTCACATCCAGCGGTTGAGACAACGCTATTACAGAGCACGTCAGCCCCAACAGCAATACCAAAACAGCAGTCATATTACGCATAATAATTTCTCCGCACGACAGCGTATAAACTGGGCGCATTGTACTGGTTACAGCCTATGGATACAGAGGCAAAATGTCGCAGCTTTAGTCATCGTCTGCCGGTAATTGCCAGGCATGAGCATCTGCCAGTGTCGCCAGCGGCTTGCTGAAGAAATAACCGCTCATGCCATCCACACCGGTCTGGCGCAGCACGCTGACATCATCGGCTTCTTCAATACCTTCGCCAAGAATCAGCAGATCCAGGTTGTGGGCAATCTGCACCATCGACTGGATAAAGAAACGATGATCCTGCGCCTGATGCAGGCCGCGGTTAAAGCTGCCATCAATACGGATATAATCCAGCGGCAAACGCTGCAGGTAAGCAAAGGCCATGCTGCCGGTACCCACCTGATCAACGCCAAGAGTTACGCCAAAAGGTTTCAGCTGTATAGCCAGCCGGGCCAGAGCAGTTTCGATACCGGTCAGAGATGATTCAGGTACTTCCAGTGCAATATGAGCCGCCAGCGCAGGTGAAGCGCGGAATAACTCCACCAGCCACTGGTGGAACTGTTCATCCAGGACTGAGGCCGGCGAAATATTAATGCAATAGCGAATACCTTTCTGCGGGGCATGCTGCTCCAGTAAAGCCAGTACCTGGGCAACAATACTGGCATCGTAACGGGCAGCCAGCTGATGCTGTTCCACCATTGGCCAGAACCGTGCCGCCGACAACGTTTCCCCCTGCCAGACGATACGGCTGAATACTTCAAACTGCAGCAAGCGGCGATTGCGGTTGCTGATCACCGGCAAAAACTGCAACTGCAGCGCTCCCGCCTCCAGAACACCGGTCAATAACTCGCGCCACTCACCGGCCGTCCACTCCTGAATCCCGCTACTGCTATCGCTGCGGTACAGCTGTGCGCGGCCTTCCGGTGAGCGCTGCGCCTGGCGTAAAGCCGCATCAGCACAACTTAACGCCTGCACAGGATCGTCCTGCACACCTTGCAGAAACACGCCACCAAGATGAAAAATCAGCTCTTTGCGACGCGACAGAACACTGGTCGCCAGCTGACTGAACATTTGCTGCAATAAGGCATCGGCCTGAGCCTGATCAGCACAGGGAATATAAAGCGCAAAATCACTGCCGGAACGGCGACCAGTGAACGCTGCGGGATATTCCTGCAAACAGCGTTGCAACCCGGCTCCCAGCATGTGCAGAACGTCATCCACCAGCTGCCGTCCCTGCGACTGATTCAGCTCGCTCAGATTCTGCAGCTGCAGCAGCATCAGCACACCACTGTGCTCTTCCCCGCGCTGCAGAATATGTTGCAAACGCTGGTCAAAGCCACGACGGTTAAGCAAACCGCTGACATTATCGTTAAAGGACTCAGCCCGCAGTTGCTCGGTCATCGCCGATTGTTCGGTGAAAATGCTTTGCAGCTTCTGCACCATTTTGTTCATCGCCAGAACCATGCGCCGCAGCTCACGTGGGCGCGGAATCTCGGTCTGTACCTGCCACTGCCGTTCACAGATGGCCAGCGCCTGACGCTCGACCCGTACCAACGGCCGGAACAGCCAGTTCAGCAGCAACTGCAACAGAACCAGCGTAATCACCAGCACCCACGAGAACCAGATCAGCTCGGCGCGCACCATCGCCCACAGATCGCGGTAAGCAAAATCACTGTGACTGACAACACGTACAGTTCCCAGACGCTGCCACTGGCGGGTAACATCCGCTTCCGCCGGAATCATTTCCAGCCCAACCCAATGCATAAACCAGCGCGGCGCTGGTAAATCCCCCGGCGTATCGCGGCTGCGGCGATAGATGGGCTCATCGTCGACCCGCTGCAATTCGATCTCTGCAAAAAAACCACGGTCAAACAGCACATCCATCAGACGGGTTAACTGCACCTCGTCATCAGCCGCTACCTGAGACATGGATAAAGCCAGAGAAGTCGCCGCATCATAAGCCCGGGCATTCAGCTGCTGCTGAAAATAATCACGGCCATTCATAACCATCACCAGCAGATTACCAGCCAGTAAAATAACAACCAGCAAACCGGTGAGCAGGGAAAATTGTTGTCGCAATGTCATTGTTATAAGTCCATTCCCAGTTGGTTCATGCGGACACGTAAATCTGTCCATAAATCGAGCTTATTCGGATTCCCCATACGAATCCCTTCGCCCTTCATACGCTCCAGCCACATACCATCGCCATTAAAACTGTAAACCGGCGATAAATCACCGCGCTCACTGGCCGGAGCAATAATGCCGATCAGATTATCCAGCACCAGAGGTACCGCATCCGGCGTGGGAAAATAGGTTAACACCATGTGCGCCTGATTCAGACGGATCGCCTTCACATAAGTGATGCGCAGTTTACTGGTATCCACGCCCAGCTTGCGCAACGAGTAATATTTGGCAATCACATAGTCTTCACAATCGCCGCCATCACTGCCCAGAGCTTCATAAGGTGTGGCCCAGTAGTCATCCATGCCCCAGTGTTTTTCATCGCTGACAAAGCGCAACTTGCGGTTAAAAAAATCATTCACCCCTTTAAGCTTGTCGGCCTCGGTAGCGTCCGCCAGTCCATGTAAAACCTGTCGCCAGGCGTCAATCCGCGCCGCCGCAGGAGCGTCATACTGCTGCTGCGCCTTTTGGGTCAGAGACTCAGGGACCCAGCCTTCAGTATCCGCATACAGTCTCTCCTGCCCGGAAAAATGCCAGCACAACGAAACAAGCAACACCCATGGCAGCCACCTGAGGTAGTCCGGCTGACGACGGGAGCAAAACACAATGATGGAGAAATCCATGCGCAGACAGGCAACCAACAGATAAAAATTGTTACCATTAAGCATAGACAGACAACATGAGTCCGGCGCAGAAACTGCTACTCTTAGAACATCTGTAGCTAAGAAGTAACACTGATGACGGATAACCTGAGCCCTGCCGCCCGCCTAAAACAACACTTCTCCTTCCGGGTTATTAATCAGGTTCGTCAGGTTATTGATCTCTGGCGCCAGCTGCCGGCACAGCACTGGAGTGCTGAGCGCATGATGGATTTCACCCTCGCGGTAGAAAAGCTGGTGCGTTTTGCACAACGTTTTGAAGCTGCCCGGCATGAAAAACTGGCCCGTCAGTTATTATCCACGCTGGCCCATATCGCCGTTGGCCACAGCCCCGACAGTGCCCAGCTGGAAAGCCTCAATCAAACAATTATCGCCCTCAGTAAAACGGCATTACGCCATACCGACGATAAAAACGCAGACACCCTGATTCCGGAAAAAAAGCCGGTTTATATTGCCCTCAGTAATACCGACCACGCCCTGACCATGGCCGAGCAGATGCAGTACTTTGGCTTACGTCCTGAGCTGCAGCGCACCGCCCATGACTTTGCCCAGGCACTGGAACGACGTCATCCCGCGGCCGTGGTGCTGGATCTCGACTTTGCCGGACCCGGTCAGGGACTGGAACTGGCGCAGAGCCTGCAGCAAAGCCGTGAAAATCCGCTGCCGGTACTGTTCACTTATCGCGAAACACCGCCAACGCTGGAACAACGTCTGGCGACTCTGCGCAACGGTGGCCTGGGAATTTACGAAGAAATGGACGTACAGTCGGTCATCGGCCATCTGGAAAACCTGCTCGACAGCACCCCCGATGTGCCCTTCAAAATTCTGATCATCGACGACTCCCGCGCACAGGCGACCCATACCGCCAACGTACTGAATAAAGCCGGTATGGTCACTCAGGTCGCTAACGACCCTTTGCTGGTACTCGATGTTCTTAGCGGATTTACACCGGATCTGATCCTGATGGATATGTATATGCCCGGCTGTAATGGCATGGAGCTGGCTAAAGTGATCCGTCAGCAACGTGAATACATCAACCTGCCCATCATTTATCTGTCCGGCGAAGAAGACCGCGAACGCCAGTTAGCCGCCATGGCCGAAGGCGGTGATGACTTTTTAACGAAGCCCGTCGATTCCGGACATCTGCTTACCACCCTGCGTAACCGTGTCAGCCGTGCCCGCCAGCTACAGAATCTGATTGCCTGTGACAGCCTGACCGGCCTGCTGAATCACACCCACCTGCTGGGGGCCCTGCAGGATGCCATGCGCAAAAATGAAGATGTGCCTATCAGTTTTGTCATGGTCGACATTGATCACTTCAAACAGGTCAATGACCGTTATGGTCATCCGGCCGGTGATCTGGTGATCCGCAACCTGTCACTGTTCCTGCGCCAGAGCCTGCGCAAATCCGACCCGATCGGCCGCTATGGCGGTGAAGAGTTCGCCATCATCCTGCTCGACGCCACCGCCCAGCAGGCTCGCCAGATCATGGACGATATCCGTCTCAACTTTGCCAACCTGATTCATGATGGCCAGTCACTGCGCGTGACCTTCTCCTGCGGTATCGCCGAATGGAGTGGCCAGAGTATCAGCGAACTGGTCGCTGCCAGCGATCAGGCGTTGTATCGCGCCAAACGTAACGGCCGCAATCAGGTGCAGACCGCCGAGCAAGGCGAATAACCAAGCTATCCCCGCCAGAACTGGACGCTCGCCGGCTTTTTCGGCAAACTCGCGGGCTTTCGGGTCATATCGGCCGGCCTGCCTACAGGAGCCTGCCGTCTGCGATCCTATTTCTTCATTTCAGGGGAATCATCATGGCAAGCATTCTGGTATTGCAGGGGCCAAATCTGAATCTGCTGGGCAGTCGTGAACCGCATATATACGGGTACACAACCCTCGCCGATATTGAGCAGCAGCTGAGCCAGCACGCCAGCGCCGCAGGCTTTACCCTGGAACAATTCCAGAGCAACGCTGAGCATGAGCTGATCAACCGCATCCATGCCGCACGCACGGATGGCACGGCCTTTATCCTGATTAATCCGGCCGCTTTTACCCATACCAGTGTCGCCCTGCGCGATGCACTGGCCGGCGTTGCCATTCCTTTTATCGAAATTCATATTTCCAATGTCCATGCACGCGAAGCCTTCCGCCATCATTCCTATCTGTCGGATATTGCCGTCGGAGTGATCGCCGGACTCGGTGTGCAGGGCTATGACCTGGCGTTGCAGGCGGCTATCAGCCGTTTAAACGCGGAGAACGTATAACATGTCCTGGATTCAGATCCGTATTCACGCCACACAGGCCGATGTTGAAGCGGTTGAAAATGCATTACTGGCCGCCGGTGCCTTATCGGTCACCCTGCAGGATGACGCTGACCAGCCGATTCTCGAACCCGAGCTGGGCACCACGCCTATCTGGGATAAAACCCAGATCATCGGCCTGTTTGATGCCAATCAGGACAGCGATGCCCTGCTGGAGCAGATTGCCCTGATGTATGCCGCCGAAGGCGGTACTGCACTGCCTGAACACAAGCTGGAACTGGTGGAAGACAAAGACTGGGTTCGCGCCTGGATGGACGATTATCATCCGATGCCTTTCGGCAAGCGCCTGTGGGTCTGCCCAAGCTGGCGCGAGCCGCCACAAGCAGATGCCGTTAACCTGATGCTCGACCCGGGGCTGGCTTTTGGTACCGGCACTCACCCGACGACCGCGTTGTGTCTGAAATACCTCGACGGCGCGGTTGAAGGCAACGAACTGGTCGTCGACTACGGCTGTGGCAGCGGTATTCTGGGGATTGCCGCCCTGCTGCTTGGCGCAAAACATATGATTGGCGTCGACATCGATCCGCAGGCACTGACTGCCACCCGCGATAATGCCGAACGTAATGGTATTGATGCCAGCCAGTACGAAATCTATCTGCCGGAAGCCACGCCGGTAGTACAGGCCGATATGACGATAGCCAATATTCTCGCCGGACCATTAATGAGCCTCGCGCCGCACATGGCGGAACTGACCCGCAGCGGCGGCAAACTGGCACTGTCCGGCCTGCTGGCCGAGCAGGCAGACGAAGTCTCGGCCTGTTATGCTCAGTGGTTCATCATGAACCCGGCGGAACAAATGGGTGATTGGGTTATTCTTACAGGGATTAAACGTTAAGGATCTGTCATGGCTGTTCACGTAACCCGCTGCCCACATTGCCAGACCAGCTTTCGCGTTCGCGATGAGCATCTGAATGCTGCCCGTGGCATGGTGCGTTGTGGCTCCTGCCTGCAGGTTTTTAAAGCTGCCGAACACTTTATTCAGGAAGGCGCTGCGGCCGCGGTAGCCGTACAGCCCAAGACGGATACGGTAAAAGCCCCGGCGGTCCCTCAGGCCCGTCCAGCCAGTAAACCCGCCGCCAGTCAGCCAGCGATTGAAGAAGATGACGATGACACCGGTCTGATCCACGATGATATGGACGATGACCCTATCTCTGACACCCTCGCCGACGATCCGTTTACCGACTTCAATCTGCGCGCTCCCGAAAAGCAGAAACGGCCCAAACCCCGTATTGAACTGGAAATGGACGATTCTATTTTCAGCCTGCGTAACGTCAGCAACGACACCCTCGATTTCTCTGACATGGATGCAGAGGACGAAGGCAAAATTAAGGACGATGATGAGTCCTGGGCCAATGCCCTGCTGAACGACGATGACGACAGCATCCGGCAGATGAAGGAAGAGAAAGTTACTTCCTCACGCCTGAAACTGAGCGGCAACGACGAATTCAACTTCGACCTGCCACCACCGGAAGAAGATGACTTCCACGGTTTCCTCGATGACGAAGACGATACCGATCAGCACCATAACCGGAATGACTTCACCCTCGGCGGTGATGATGGCCTGCAAACCGAAACGCTGGAAATCAGCCTGCCGGCCAGCAGCATTGCCGGATTACAGGAAGAACCCCTGCAACTGGCCAAAAAGCGCCGTCGCAGACTCCCCTGGGGCTGGCTCACCGGGATCGTACTGATGCTGGTCGCAGCCGCTGCGCAGACGCTGTATTTCCAGTTCGACAACTGGGCACGCACCCCACAATGGCGTCCTTATTACGCTCAAATCTGCGCTGCTATGGATTGCCGCCTGCCGAAAATTCAGAACATCCGCGAGATGACAACTCAGCATCTGGTTGTGCGGGCACACCCTGACCTGCAGCGTGCGCTGGTCGTCGACACTCTGCTGCTGAATAAAGCGGCGTACGAACAGCCGTTCCCGGATCTCACTCTGGTATTCCGTGATCTTAATGACAATATCGTCGCCAGCCGCCAGTTTACCCCGGCTCAGTATCTGTCCGGTGAACTGGCAGGACAACACGATATGCCAAGCCAGGCACCGATTCATATCGCACTGGAAATTGTCGATCCTGGCCCGGAAGCCGTCAGCTATGCCATCCAGATTGTAGGCAACCAATAATTCCCGGCGGTCAAGCGGCCGCCGTCAGAATTTTTCACACTATTCATACAAAAGCAGCCAACTCCCCCTTTATTCAGCAGGGGGTTATGAGTATCATACCGCGACTTTTTCGCAGCACATTTTTTGATCAGATTTCAGCGGTTTCGCATGCCTTCGATTGGCCCTTACACACTACCCAATCCAGTAGTTCTGGCGCCAATGGCAGGGGTAACTGACCGTCCGTTCCGTCAGCTCTGCCGCCAGTTAGGTGCCGGCCTGGTGGTCGGCGAAATGGTGTCATCCAGTCCGGATGTACGCCATACGCGTAAATCACAGCTGCGTCTGGATCACACCGGCGAACCGGAACCGATTGCGGTACAGATCGTCGGCGGAGACCCGGAAATCATGGCTCAGGGCGCCATATTTAATGTTGCCAACGGCGCCCAGATCATCGACATCAATATGGGCTGTCCGGCCAAGAAGGTCTGTAACAAGGCTGCCGGTTCAGCGTTGCTGAAAGATGAAGCTTTGGTGAAGGACATATTACAGGCGGTCGTCGGCTCTGTTGATGTGCCGGTCAGCCTGAAAATCCGCACTGGCTGGGATCCGGACAACCGCAATGGCGTGCGCATTGCCCGTATTGCCGAAGACGCCGGCATTGTCTCACTGGCGGTACATGGCCGTACCCGGGCCTGTGGTTACAGAAATACCGTCGAATACGACACCATCCGCGCGATCAAACAAAGCGTTGGAATACCGGTGTTTGCCAACGGTGATATCACCAGCGCCCGCAAAGCCTTCGAGGTAATGCAGTACACCGGCGCAGACGGCGTGCTGATTGGCCGCGCCGCTCAGGGTCAACCCTGGATTTTCCGCGAAGTGGCCCACTATCTGGCCACCGGCGAAGAGCTTCCTGCCCCACAACTGCAGGAAGTCGAACAGATTTTATTAAGCCACCTGGAAGCGCTGTACGAGTTTTACGGCGACTTTCTGGGCGTACGGATCGCCCGCAAGCACGTCAGCTGGTACCTCCAGTATCAGAACGGCGACAGCGATTTCCGTACCCGCTTTAACCGGCTGGAAGGCTGTACCGAGCAACAACAGGCGGTGCAGCAGTTTTTTAAGGATACGATCCGGAAGAAGGAATTGGCAGCATGAACACCGATACATTGAACAGCGAAGTAATCGAAAGAAGGAAGGTTGAGACAGTGACCGATTCAGCAGACTTGCAGCAATATCTGCGCACCCCGTTAGAAGCGACACAAACCCTGCGCGACAGTGTGGAAAAAGCACTGCAAAACTACTTTGACCATCTTGATGGTCAGGCCGTAGTCGATATCTACGACATGGTATTATCCGAAGTGGAAGCCCCATTGCTGGAAACTGTCATGAAGTACACCCGTGACAACCAGACCAAAGCTTCCGTTGTGCTCGGCCTGAACCGCGGCACACTGCGTAAGAAACTGAAGCAGTACGGCATGCTTTAAGACTTATCCTGAATACTCAGCGGCTTTGTGGCCGCTTTTTCTTTTTTAAAAACATAGAAAACCTGACCATATGAGCAACTTTATTCCTGCCAACGAGATCCCCGCGGACATCACCCCTGTACGCCGAGCCCTGATCAGCGTGTCGGATAAAACCGGAATCGTCGAATTCGCCCAGGCCCTGCAGGCGGCTGGTGTTGAAATTCTGTCCACCGGCGGTACTTACAAGCTGCTGATCGACAACCAGATTCCGGCGGTTGAAGTATCGGATTACACCGGTTTCCCGGAAATGATGGATGGCCGGGTAAAAACCCTGCATCCGAAAATTCACGGCGGAGTACTGGGCCGTCGTGGTCAGGACGATGATGTGATGGCCGAACATGGCATCAACCCGATTGATCTGGTCGTGGTTAACCTCTATCCGTTCGCCGCCACCGTTGCCAAAGAAGACTGTCATCTGGCACTGGCGATTGAGAACATCGATATCGGTGGCCCAACCATGGTGCGTTCCGCCGCGAAAAACCACGCTTATGTGGGTATCGTGGTAAACAGCAGCGACTACAGCAAGGTGCTGGAAGACCTTAAAGCACACAACGGCCTGACCTACAAAACCCGTTTTGGTCTGGCGCTGAAAGCCTTCGAACACACCGCCGCCTACGACGGTATGATTGCCAACTATCTGGGCACCATCAACCAGAACGCGGAAGTACTGAGCACTGATAACCGTCTGGCCTTCCCGCAGACCTTCAACAGCCAGTTCATCAAAGCGCAGGACATGCGTTACGGCGAGAACCCGCATCAGAATGCGGCCTTCTATGTTGAAGCCAACCCGGCCGAAGCCTCAATCGCCACTGCCAAGCAATTGCAGGGCAAAGAACTGTCTTACAACAACGTGGCCGACACCGATGCTGCGCTGGAGTGTGTAAAGTCTTTCGTTAAGCCTGCCTGTGTGATCGTCAAACACGCCAACCCTTGTGGTGTGTCTGTGGTTCCGGAAGAAGACGGTGGCATCCGTAAGGCCTACGACCTGGCTTACGCAACTGACAGCGAATCCGCCTTCGGCGGCATCATCGCCTTTAACCGCGAACTGGATGCCGACACCGCCAAAGCCATCGTTGACCGTCAGTTTGTCGAAGTCATCATTGCTCCTAAAGTGAGCGCTGAAGCCGCCGCCGTAGTGGCCGCCAAGCAGAACGTGCGTCTGCTCGAATGTGGCCAGTGGCCAGCAGAACGTGCCGCCGGTCTGGATTACAAGCGCGTTAATGGTGGCCTGCTGGTGCAGGATCGCGATAACGGCATGATCTCCGCCGATGAACTGAAAGTCGTGACCAAGCGTGCTCCGACCGAAGCCGAACTACACGATCTGATTTTCGCCTGGAAAGTCGCCAAGTTCGTTAAATCCAACGCCATTGTTTACGCCAAAAACCGTCAGACCGTGGGCGTAGGCGCCGGTCAGATGAGCCGTGTAAACTCAGCCCGCATCGCGGCGATTAAGGCCGAACATGCCGGTCTGGTGGTTGAAGGTGCGGTAATGGCATCCGATGCCTTCTTCCCATTCCGCGACGGTATCGACAACGCCGCGGCTAATGGCATCAAAGCCATTATCCAGCCGGGTGGTTCGATCCGTGATGAAGAAGTGATCGCCGCAGCCGATGAGGCCGGCATTGCGATGGTATTTACCGGAATGCGTCATTTCCGCCACTAAGTGGGTTGAAAGCGATTGCGCTCGCTGTAGCGGCGTTATTTTTTGCCTCGGGATGCTCATGTAGGTCAACTACACTGCGCTCCCTCAGCAAAAAATGCCTTGCTACAGCGTCGCTCATAACGCTTTCTGACGCAGGGGCGCGTAAATGAAATAAAAATCCGTAGGAGCGGGCCATGCCCGCGACCTGATCGAGATATCGCGGGCATGGCCCGCTCCTACAATAAGGAATGTAAGAATGAAGGTATTAATTATCGGCAGTGGCGGTCGTGAACATGCCCTGGCCTGGAAGGCTCTGCAATCACCGTTGGTTGAAAAAGTATTTGTTGCGCCGGGCAACGCCGGTACCGCGCGTGAAGCCGGTATGGAAAACGTCGCCCTCGACGTTATGGATTTTGATGGTCTGCAGAAATTTGCTGAAGATAACGCCATCGGCCTGACCATCGTTGGTCCGGAAGCTCCGCTGGTTGGCGGCATCGTTAATCAGTTCAGTGCCGCCGGCCTGAAGATTTTCGGCCCAAGCAAAGGTGCTGCGCAGCTGGAAGGCTCCAAAGCCTTCACCAAAGACTTCCTGGCCCGTCAGCAGATTCCGACCGCCGATTACCAGAACTTCACCGAAGTCGAACCGGCGCTGGCTTACCTGCGTGAGAAGGGTGCTCCTATCGTGGTTAAGGCCGATGGTCTGGCCGCCGGTAAAGGCGTGATTGTCGCCGAAACCCTGGAGCAGGCCGAAGAAGCCGTCAAAGACATGCTGTCCGGTAACGCCTTTGGCGATGCGGGCTGTCGTGTTGTTATCGAAGAATTCCTCGCCGGCGAAGAAGCGTCTTTCATCGTGATGGTCGATGGCAAAAACGTACTGCCAATGGCTACCAGTCAGGATCACAAACGCGTTGGCGACAAAGATACCGGCCCGAACACCGGCGGTATGGGTGCTTATTCTCCGGCGCCAGTCGTTACTCAGGAAATCCACGATCGCGTGATGCGCGAAGTAATTATGCCAACGGTTAACGGTATGGCCGCTGAAGGCAATGATTACACCGGTTTCCTCTACGCCGGTCTGATGATTGACGCGTCTGGTGCACCGAAAGTCATCGAGTACAACTGCCGTTTCGGTGATCCGGAAACCCAGCCAATCATGCTGCGTATGCAGTCTGATATCGTTGCCCATTGTCTGGCAGCGCTGGAAGGCAAACTGGACGGCGAAACCGCGCAATGGGATCCGCGTCCTTCTCTGGGTGTGGTACTGGCCGCTGCAGGTTACCCGGCTGACTACCCAAAAGGTGATGTCATCAGCCTGCCGGAAAACGACGGCGCTGACCGCAAAGTATTCCACGCCGGCACCAAGCTGGACGATGCTGGCAATACCGTCACCGCCGGGGGCCGTGTCCTTTGTGCCACGGCGCTGGGTAACAGCGTGGGTGAAGCTCAGGCTCAGGCCTATGAGCTGATCAAACAGATCAGCTGGAAAGGCATGTTCTGCCGCTCTGATATCGGTTATCGTGCCATTGCGCGCGAGCAGGCCGATAACTAAGCAGAACGTAATGGAGACAGCAGGGATGAGGCAGTACAGAGGACGTAAGCATCTGATTGTCACCCTGCTGTTTTTGTTTTTCCTGCCGCTGAAACTTTGGGCCAGCAGTCCTGTGCTGCTGCCCACCTCCTCGTTTGATTACCCGATCACGCCCTATATTTCGGTTTACGAAGATCCTGGCCGCACGCTCGATATCAACGCCATGCTCAGCCGTGAGCAGCAACTGCGTTTTACTCCAAGCCACGCCCGCCGGCTGAAATTCGGCATCAGCGATTCCAATTATTGGCTGCGTTTCAGCCTGAGTAATCCTTATGCTCAGGAGCGCGAAGTTGTTTTTACTTTGTCCGACAGCGATATCGACGATTTCAGTTTTTATGAACTCAGCGATGCACAGTCCTACCGCTATATCAGCCCCGATGATCCGGCCCGCAGCCTGCGTGGCGGTTTTTTACAGACGTTTCCGGTTGTACTCACCGTACCGGCACAAAGCACCCGCAGTTATCTGGTACGCATTCACTCTTATGGCCTGTTGAGCACCAACGTCAGCCTGCTGAGTCTCGACCGCTTCCTCAATAATGAGCAGGAATTTTTCATGCTGCAGGGCATGAGCATCGGCTGGATTCTGGCCACCCTTGCCTGGTTTATTTTTGTGGTCCGCAGCCAACGCATTATGCTCGCGGCCGCCGGCGCCGCTTATTGCGTCAGCATGATCATTTACCAGCCGGCGTGGATGGGACAGTTCTCCCTGCTGCTGAATATCAGTCCACTGATTGCCGATAAAATCGGTGAACTGGCACTGGCAGCCTCCGCGACCTGTCAGGCGCTGGCCGTACTGGCGCTGGGCTGGCATGGCAGCCGCGCCACACTGTACCGGCGGATTCTGCTACTGGCGGCATTGGTTCACCTGCCGGTTGCTTTAGTGACCGTCTGGCTGGCACAGGAGGCCACGCTGATGGTGGTTGCCTGCATGATTGTCGCTAATGAATTTCTTGCAGCCCTGATTCTGACCCAGGGACGTTCTGAACACCCACAGGCTCAGCGCTGGCTGCTGACTGGCCACCTGCTGGTTGGCTTTGGTGTGCTGCTGGCCATCCTGACCAGCCACAACCTGTTATCGCTGGATCTGTTTACCAGCTGGGCACCGGTTATTCTGCCATTTATCGTTATTGCCAGTCTGGTGCTGGCAATTATGAGCATTAAGCTGCAACAGCACCCTTTGCAAAATCAGGCCAATGCCGAGCTGCGTATGACGCCTGCCCTGCTGTCGCAGATCAGTCATGAACTGCGTACACCAATCAATGGCGTTATTGGCATGACGGAGTTACTGGGCGATACCCCACTGAGTGCCAACCAGCGTGATTTCTCCGATACCATCGCCCTCGCCGGTCGCGATCTGTTGCATGTTGCCAATGAAGTTTCCGATCTGGCGCGCATCCAGAACGCCCAGCTCGAACTGGAGCAACGACCATTCAGTACCACGCAGCTGCTGAATCAGGTTATCAGCCACTTCCAACAGGAAGCCAGCCGTAAACAGGTCGAACTGGTGCTGGATATCAGCGACGAGCTGCCGGAATATTTTATCGGTGACCGCGGCCGTCTGCAGACCCTGCTGCATAATGTTCTGGCCCGCGCTCTGGCTTATACCGAATATGGTGAGCTGGCACTGCAGGCATCTTATTACCAGACCACTCAGGCCCATGGACTGCGTCTGCAGATCCAGCTGAGCAGCACCATCGTTAAGCAGGACGAGCTGAAAAATGCATTCTCCGTTTTACAGCACCACCTGCCGCTGGCAGAAAACTACAGCGCCAAGAGCTGGAATCTGCTGGTAACACGCCACCTGCTGCAGAAAATGAAAGCCACTCTGGAAGTAGAAAGTATGACCAGTCAGGGAGCCTCACTGACGCTCTACCTGCCGCTGGAAGCGGAAGCCGGAAACAGCATTCCCTCGCCGCAGGATGACAGTCTGATTGGTCTGCGCATTCTGATCGTCGATGATAATGCATCACTCAGAAACGTGATCGAAAAACAGGTACGCCGCTGGGGCATGCGCCCGGACAGCACTTACAGCGGTAAGGAAGCACTCGCCATGCTGCGTAATCAGATAAGCATCGGCCAGCCCTATGATTTCATCATAATCGATCACGATATGCCGATTATGGATGGCCTGCAGCTGGCAGAACGAATCCGCTCTGATAAAGACATCAGCCAAAAACCAGCGCGCCTGATGCTGACAGGTTTAAGCATCAGCAGTGTGCGCGACGATGCTCTGGCCGTTGGTATTCAGCACCTGCTGGCCAAACCGGCCAGCGGCGAACGCCTGCGTAACGCCTTGCTGACCCTCAAATACCAGCCTCAGGTGCAGAACGAAGGCAGTTAATCGGCCGCGACTGCGCGGCTCGCAGCCCACTGCCGCAGTGCCTGCATAGGTTCTGCCATCACCACTGACAACGGCCGGGTACGGCGGATTTCCTGCAGCAGGGTATCCGTGCTGAGACCGGGGCCGGAGTGCTCACTGCTGGCGGCATGCCAGGCCGATACCACCGCCTGCTCCAGCTCGGCACCGGAAAAACCGTCACTTTCTTCAGCCAGTGCAGCCAGATCAAAACGCTGCGGGTCCAGCCCGCGCTTGTGCATATGCAGGCGCAGAATCTCCGCTCGGATTTCAGGCTTGGGCAGATCAACAAAGAACAGCTCATCCAGACGGCCCTTACGCAGTAACTCCGGTGGCAGCGCATGAATGTTGTTCGCCGTCGCCACCACAAATACCTGCGCATCATGCTCTGCCAGCCAGGTCAGCAAGGTGCCGAGAATACGCTGACTGACACCGGCATCGTTGCTGTCCTGCCCCAGTCCTTTCTCAATCTCGTCAATCCAGACCACACAGGGCGACATAGTTTCGGCAAGCTTCAGCGCTTCGCGCAGATTGCGTTCGGTCTCGCCGAAAAACTTGTTGTACAGGGTGCCGAAATCCAGACGCAGCAGGGGTAAGCCCCAGGAACCGGCCACCGCCTTCGCCGCCAGACTCTTACCGCTGCCCTGTACACCGAACAGCAGTAAGCCGCGCGGCCGCAGTTTGCGCTCGGCGGTCATAAAGGCCTGCTGGCGCTGCGCCAGCCAGGTTTTCATCACCTCCAGACCGGCAACATCGCTGAAACGCGCAGTGTCGTATTCAAAACTCATCACACCGTCCATATCCAGCAAGGCCATCTTGGCACGGCTGACCGCCGGTACATCGTCCTGGGTAATGGCGCCGTCATCGACGATGGCACCGCGCACCAGGCGACGGGCATCGGAGAAAGTAAGTCCCTTCAGATTGGCGACCAGCTGCTGCAGGGTGTCGTTATCACTGCGCACTTTACGGCCACTGAGCTTGGCGTAACGCTGGGCTTCTTCTTTCACCAAAGCCAGCAACTGGCTGTCATCCGGTAACTGCAGGCTGAAGCTGGCAGCCAGGCGCTGCAATTCCGGTGGCGCCTGCAGGCGGTGGCTGAGCAACACCACGGTTTTGCCGTAACGCTCATGCTGCAGAGCAATGTCTTTCAGCAAACGCACCACCAAAGGCTCTTCGAGAAACGGATGCAGGTCGCAGAAGATAAACAATCCGCCCTGTTCGCGCTCGCGTACGATTCGAAGGGCATCGGCGGGCTGCGTGGTTTCGTTGGCGCCAATGTCCTCACCAAAGCCGAGACGGCGCAGACCATCGCTCAGCGTCCATTGTTGCAGCGCCAGACCGCGGCGGATGGCCAGCCGGGTCAGCATCTCCAACGCCCGCGCTTCCTCATGGGATTCCAGCAGCAACAGCGGCACCTGGCGGTCGAGCAACAGGCTTAAATCGTGTAAATCCTGCATCGCAGTCTCCTTATTCTATGCGCGATTCTAACCACTCCATGGGCGACTGTCCGCCCTGTTCTGGCCGAAACTCACTTGATATGGGTCATGCGCCGGACGCCGTTATGCCGTAAAATGGCCGGAAATTCCGGAGGTATGAGTTATGAATGCCAACTCCCGTCGCTACTCGCTGTTTGACAAACTGATCCAGAACGCCGATCAGGCATTACGCACACTGGTGCCCGGTGCTGCACAGGAAGAACGCCCATCCCCGGCGCAGCAGCGCCCGTACCACGAGCTGAACGAGGCCGAACAGAAACACGCCGCCGGGCTGATGCGTATTAACCATACCGGTGAAGTCTGCGCCCAGGCGCTGTATCAGGGCCAGGCATTGACCGCCAAATTGCCTGAAGTACGGGAAGCCATGGAAGAAGCCGCCCGCGAAGAAATTGATCACCTGGTGTGGTGCGAAGATCGCATCAAAGATCTGGGCAGCCATACCAGCCGTCTGAATCCGCTGTTTTACGGACTGTCATTCGGCATCGGCGCTCTGGCCGGAAAAATCTCCGACAAAGTCAGTCTGGGTTTTGTCGCCGCCACCGAAGAACAGGTGTGCAAGCATCTGAGTCAGCATATGACCAGCCTGCCGGTGCAGGACGAAAAGAGCAAAGCGGTACTGCTGCAAATGCTGGAAGACGAAGCCAAACACGCAACCGTTGCCCTCGAAGCCGGCGGCCATAAATTCCCGCTGCCGGTCAAACTGGCGATGACCGCGGTATCGAAAGTGATGACCAAATCCGTTTATCGCTTCTGATAAAACCCCAGCCTGTATAATCATGCCTCCGCATCGCGCACTGACCTGCACCAAAGCAGGTCAGATGCGGAACGCATAACTCCCGTCACCAATAGATAGAATCGCTGTTTAGCAGGCAAAATGCCGCTGGTCTTTTACTCTGAATAAAGATGAGTAAGGAGCATCCCATGAGCCGATTCAGCGTTATCGAATTTATCCGCCGTATTTATCGCCTGCCACAGGATTATCCGGAACTGAACTGGACCCGCACCGAACTGTACCGGCGCCGGTTAGAGCAGGTAAAAAATGGCTGGATTATTACCGGCCTGATTATGCTCGCCAGCGGCAGTACCGCCGTGGTTTGTGTATTGGGCGCATTCGCCACCTTTTTATCGCTGGCGTTTCTTGAGCCGGATAATCCGCCACTCTGACGGTTCTTTAGTGCACGAAATCGCAGGCATAAAAAAACCCTCCGGCGGAGGGTTCTTTTATGGCTTCTGATTCTGAATTACAGGCTCAGAATTTTCTCGCCGCGGGAAATACCGGACACACCGGTACGTACCGTTTCCAGAACACAGCCAGCACCGATTGCTTCAATAAAAGCCTCCAGTTTGTCGCTGGTTCCGGTCAGCTGGATGGTATACACGCTGGCAGACACATCCACGATCTGACCACGGAAGATGTCGGCAGTACGTTTGATTTCCGCACGCTGCGCACCCACCGCTTTCACTTTGATCAGCATCAGCTCACGCTCAATATGCGGGCCTTCAGACAGATCAACCAGTTTCACCACTTCGATCAGCTTGTTCAGCTGCTTGGTGATCTGTTCGATCTTGCGATCATCACCGGTGGTGGTCATGGTCAGGCGTGACAGGGTGTTGTCTTCTGTCGGCGCCACTGTCAGGGTTTCAATGTTGTAACCACGCTGGGCGAACAGACCAACAACGCGTGACAAAGCACCCGGTTCGTTTTCCAGCAGAATCGAAATAATGTGTCTCATGTTCAGGTCCGCTCCGTCTTGCTCAGCCACATATCACGCATGGAGCCAGCCGGCACCTGCATCGGATACACGTGTTCTTCCGGGTCGACGGCAACGTCGAGGAAGACCAGACGGTCATTGTATTTATTGAAGGTGTCTTCCAGTGCCTGTGGCAGCTCATCGCGGCCGGTCACGCGGATACCCACGTGGCCATAGGCTTCCACCAGTTTGACAAAGTCCGGCAGGGACTCCATGTACGAGTGGGAGTGACGACCTTCGTAGTTCATGTCCTGCCACTGACGAACCATGCCCAGAGAGCCGTTGTTCAGACACAGGATTTTTACCGGAATGCCGTACTGCAGACAGGTCGACAGTTCCTGGATATTCATCTGGATAGAGCCTTCACCGGTCACGCATACAACCATTTCTTCCGGGAAGTTCATCTTAATGCCCATCGCCGCCGGGAAACCAAAGCCCATGGTTCCCAGACCACCGGAGTTGATCCAGCGGTTTGGCTTATCGAACTTGTAGTACTGCGCGGCAAACATCTGGTGCTGGCCAACGTCAGAAGTCACGTAAGCGTCACCCTTGGTGGCCGCCCAGATCGCTTCGATCACTTCCTGCGGCTTCATCAGCTGCGAGTCGTTTTTCTCATAACGCATCGCATGACGCTGGCGCCATTCGTTGATCTGTTTCCACCAGGACGCAATGGCTTCGGCATCCGGTACTTCGTTGCTTTCATCCAGCAACGCCATCATTTCGTCCAGCACGTTGCCAACCGGGCCAACGATAGGTACATCAACGATGATGGTCTTGGAGATTGAAGACGGATCAATGTCGATATGAATGATCTTGGCATCCGGACAGAACTTGCTGGTCGCGTTGGTTACACGGTCATCGAAGCGCGCGCCAATAGCCAGAACCACGTCAGCGTGGTGCATGGTCATGTTCGCCTCATAGGTACCGTGCATACCCAGCATGCCAACAAAACGCTCGCCGGTGCCCGGGTAAGAACCCAGCCCCATCAGCGTGTTGGTGCAAGGGAAATCCAGACGATCAACCAGTGCACGCAGTTTGTCGGAGCTGCCATCGATAATGACACCACCACCGGCATAAATAACCGGACGCTTGGCTTTCAGCAGCAACTCAACGGCCTTTTTGATCTGGCCGGAGTGACCACGCTGAGGTGGCGTGTAAGAACGCAGTTTGACCTTCTTCGGATAAACGTATTCGTAACGCTCATTCGGCATGGTCATGTCTTTCGGAATATCGATAACAACCGGACCCGGACGGCCAGTGCTGGCAATGTGGAAGGCTTTAGCCACCAGCTCAGGGATATCTTCCGGGCGGCGCACACTGAAGCTGTGCTTAACAATAGGACGTGACACACCCAGCATGTCGGTTTCCTGGAAGGCATCATCGCCCACCAGATGGCTCATCACCTGACCAGAAATGACGACCATAGGAATCGAGTCGGTAAACGCCGTGGCGATACCGGTAATTGTGTTGGTAGCACCCGGACCAGAGGTGACCATGACCACACCTGGCTTACCGGTTGCACGCGCATAACCATCAGCCATATGAGCAGCCGCCTGCTCATGACGGACCAGGACGTGTTTGACTGCGCTCTGCTTGTACAGCGCATCATAAACGTGCAGCAGCGAGCCGCCCGGGTAACCGTAAATATATTCGACGCCTGATTCATGCAGTGCACGAACCAACATTTCTCCGCCGGAAAGTAATTCCACCGTACTATCCTCTTCACAAGCCCGCAGGGGCGTGGGTAACTGAAATAACTGTGCGATTAGAGCCCGAAACACAAAGGCTCTCTCAGGCTGGATGATAAACTTGTAGTTTCTCATCAGAGTCCCGTTGCCTGGTCGAGGACACCGGGTCTGAAACTGGGTCGGAGATAACCGCACCAGAGGCTGTCATTGTCAGCGAGCGGGGCACTGGGTGGAGGCGCAGGCCGGCTGACAAAAGCGCGGTAATTCTAGCATTCCCGGTATTATTGTCTAGCAAAAAACCGCCCTAAATCCTTGACAAATCATACGGTTTTAATAATGTCCGGAGCAGGTCAGAGAAATTATCCTTTTCCTTAACAACGGATGTGTTTTATGCGTTTTTTTACTGCTTTTTTCGCTCTGCTGCTTGCTTGTGCGAGCCTGACGGTTCAGGCCGACAAAATGTACCGCTGGGTGGATGAAAATGGTCAGACCCATTTCTCCAGCCTGCCTCCCGCCGACAAGGCTAAAAATACTGAAGAATATAAAGTGCGGGTAAGCAAACCCGCCGACAAAGTCGATGGCTATAAAATCAACACCGGTAAAGAAAAAGAAACGGCGACAGAAGCCAGTGAAAGCAGCGAACCTAAGGTGAGTAAAGCCGAAGCCGAAGCAGCCTGTGCCAAAGCCCGGAAACACAAAGAAGTGGTGAGCACCAACTACAGCACCCGCTTCAAGCAGGAAGACGGCGAATATCGCCCGCTCTCTGATGAACAGCGGGCGCAGCAGATCAAACTGGCAGACGAGCAGATTGCCAAATACTGCAATATGACCTTTTCCAACAAGACCCGTAATCAGTAAGGCAGGATTAAGTCTGTATCCAGATCAGGCTGGCCATACGGCCGGTCTGACTCTGGCGGCGATAGGAATAAAAGCGTTCATCGCTGAAGGTACAGAATCCACCACCGGCAACCTCGGCCACGCCCGCCCGCAATAACTGCAGCCGCGCCAGCGCATAAATATCAGCCATCACCCGATCACCACACCCGGCACGGAAACAATGGTCCGGCGCCCACGCAAAGGCTTTACGTACCTCAGGCCCCACCTCGAAGGCGTCGGGGCCAATCGCTGGTCCCAGATACACCCGCACCTGAGAAGGATCAGGGAAAGTCGCCAGCGTGTTCAGCAGAATCCCGGCCGCCAGTCCGCGCCAACCAGCATGGGCAGCGGCCACCTGCGAGCCATCAGCAGCACAGAACAATACCGGCAAACAATCGGCGGTAAGAATGGCACAGGCCAGTCCGGCACGATCACTGAACTGCGCGTCAGCCTCGGGCACCACAGATTCGCCACAGGCTTTGACCACGGTCGTGCCATGTACCTGAGATAACCATTGAATGCCCTGCACACCCGGCAGTTGCTGCCACAAGCGCTTACGGTTAAACCGCACCCGGGCCGCATCATCAGCAACGTGCAGAGCCAGGTTGTTATGTTCGTAAGGAGGTAAAGAAACACCACCCTCGCGGGTGGTAATCGCGGCACCGATACCCGCGGGCAGATCCCAGTCGGGTATCAGCAGACCGGACTCAGCGCTCGGCATCGGCTTCGAGCACATCGAGCAGATGAATAAAATCCTGCGGCAGATCCACTTCCCACTCCATCCACTCGTCGGTATCCGGATGAATCAGGCCCAGCTTGCGCGCATGCAGAGCCTGGCGGCCAAAGTGCAGCAGCGTATCGCGCAGTTCCGGGCCGATGCCTTTGGTCAGACGGGTACGCGCCGCATAGGTGGAGTCGCCCACCAGCGGATAACCGATATGCGCCATATGCACCCGGATCTGGTGCGTACGGCCGGTTTCCAGCTTAAGACGGATATAAGTGTGGGTCGGGAATTTCTTCAGCACACGGTAATGAGTAACGGCTTCTTTCCCCATAGGATTCACCGCCATTTTGGTACGCTGGGTACCATGACGGCCAATCGGCTGGTCGACTTTGCCACCGCCGGTCATCACGCCCTGCACCACCGCTTCGTATTCGCGTCCCATTGAGCGATCCTGCAGCTGACCGACCAGATTGTTCTGTGCCTGCAGGGTTTTGGCGACCACCATCAGGCCGGTGGTGTCTTTATCCAGACGGTGCACAATACCGGCACGGGGGATATTCTCCAGCTGTGGGCAATGATGCAGCAAGCCATTCAGCAGCGTGCCGTCCTGATTACCGGCAGCCGGATGCACAACCAGATCGGCGGGCTTGTTAATGACGATGATATGGTCATCTTCATAAATGATGTTGAGCGGGATCTCTTCCGCCTGCCAGTTCCCCTCAGGCGCCAGTTCGGCTTCCAGAATCAGGGTTTCGCCGCCAGTGAGCTTATCGCGGCCGCGCCACGGCTTGCCATCGACCGTCAGCTGGCCGTCTTTGATCCACTGCTGCAGACGCGAACGCGAATAATCGGGAAATAACTGGGCAGCGACCTGATCAAGACGCTTGTTTCCCATGTCGAAGGGAACTTCTACCCTGTTTGAAATCTGATTGGACATAAACTCTCTGAGATTAGCTGTATGGCTGCCGCGACGATCGGCTGTATCCCGCTAACAGCCAGTGCTGTCAGTTGGGGCTATGCGGGGACTGTGTTTTAATACGGCACATTCGTAAACCGGCACATTGCCAAGTATATCGACAATCAGGAATGCACTCCATGAACTCCCGTTCGCTGTTGGTTATTTTTACCCTGCTACTCTGCGCCTGCTCAGGAAACCCCGACAAACCTCAGGAGCTGACTGAGCGTGAGTACTACGAACAGGCGCGCGAGTCGCTGGATAACAATAACTTCCTGTCGGCCACCGAAAAGCTGCGCCAGCTGGAATCCCGCTATCCGTTCGGGCGTTACGCCGAGCAGGCACAGCTGGAGCTGATTTACGCTCAGTACATGATGTCTGACCTGGAAGCGGTACTGGCCACCACCGAGCGTTTTATCCGTTTGCATCCTCTGCATGAACAGGTCGATTACGCCTATTACATGCGTGGTCTGGCCACCTATGAAATGGGTTTTGCCTTTGCCGAGCGTTATTTTGACAGCGAAATCGCCCAGCGTGACCCAACCCCCATGCAGGATGCCTTCAACCATTTCTCCGACCTGCTGATCCGCTTCCCAGACAGCCCGTATACCGCCGATGCCCGGGCGCGCATGGTGTACCTGCAGCAGCGTATGGCCTCCCATGAAATCGGAGTGGCGCAATACTATATGAAGCGCCACGCCTATCTGGCGGCCGCCAACCGTTGTGAGAACGTTCTGCTGCACTATCAGAAAACCCCGGCCGTTGCCGACGCGCTGGCGATTCAGGTTGAAGCCTACCGCCTGCTGGGCCTGAATAAAGAATCAGAACAGGCACTGGCATTGCTGAAGCTGAACTACCCGCAACATCCGCAATTAAAAGACGGTGAATTTGAAGACAGCGGCCTGGCTATGGTTGACCGCCGTTCGTTCTGGAACATCATCAGTTTTGGTTTGCTGGACTGAGCAGACAGCGACAAATATACAGACACAAAAAAGCCCGCTATTGCGGGCTTTTTTGTGGATTAAATTCCGGCTTTCCAGCCGTTGGTCACCGGATAACGGCGGTCACGGCCAAAGCCACGCTGAGTTACGCGCACGCCAATGGGTGCCTGACGGCGCTTGTATTCATTAACGTCGACCAGACGCAGCACGCGCAGCACGTCGTCACGGGTAAAACCGGCACTGATGATGGCTTCGGCACTCATATCACGCTCAATATAGCGTTCAAGAATCGCATCCAGCACCGGATACGGCGGCAGGCTGTCTTCGTCTTTCTGATCCGGCGCCAGTTCCGCCGATGGCGGACGGTCAATCACACGCTGTGGAATCACCGGCGAGATTGAATTCCGGTATTCCGCCAGGGCGAATACCTTGGTTTTGTAAACGTCTTTTAAAGCGCCGTAACCACCGGCCATATCGCCATACAGGGTGGCGTAACCCACCGCCATTTCGCTTTTATTGCCGGTGGTCAGCACCATGTAGCCGCTTTTATTCGACATCGCCATCAGCAGCACACCGCGACAGCGTGACTGCAGGTTTTCTTCGGTGGTATCCACCGGCAGACCGGCAAACTCACCCGCAAGGGCCGCCATAAATTCACGGTACATGGGTTCAATGGAGATCGACTGGTAGCGCACGCCCATGGTTTCGGCCTGTTCTGCTGCGTCTTCTTTGCTCATGCCGGAGGTATAGGTAAACGGCATCATCACCGCCTGCACCCGCTCGGCACCTAACGCATCCACCGCAATGGCCAGTGTGAGCGCGGAGTCGATACCACCGGACAGCCCCAGCAAAACCCCTTTGAAACGGTTTTTATTGACGTAATCGCGCACACCGAGCACCAGTGCCTGATACAGACTGGCCAGTTCACTGTCCGGCTCTGCCGACTGCGCTGAAAGCGCCTGCAGCTTACCCGAGTGGTACTTCACCAGTGCCAGCGATTCGTTAAAGGATGGCATCTGCAGGACGCGCTCACCATCGGCGGCGACCGCAAAAGAACCGCCATCGAACACCAGTTCATCCTGCCCGCCGACCTGATTCACATACAGCAGCGGTACATTCTGACTGCGGGCATGTTGCTGCAGCAGAGTCAGGCGCTCCCCATGCTTACCCAGATGGAAGGGCGAAGCGTTCAGGTTGAGAATCATTTCCGCACCAGCCACAACACTCTGCTCCACCGGCCCCTGGTGCCATACGTCTTCGCAGACGGTCAGGCCGATACGATGTCCCAACAGATCAATAACACAGGGCTGATCACCAGCGCTGAAATAACGCTGCTCATCAAATACCTGATAATTCGGCAGACACTGTTTGGCATAGCGCCCGAGACATTCGCCCTGATACCAGACACCGGCACAGTTATAGAGCTTGCCCTGCTCGCGCCACGGGAAACCAACGGCGATAGCGATATTATGGCTGGCAGCGGCAATCTGCTGTAAAGCTTCTTCTACACGCGGCTGAAGGCTCGGACGCAGTAATAAATCTTCCGGCGGGTAACCGGTTACCGCCAGCTCGCTGAATACCACCAGCTGCGCACCCTGCTGTTGTACCTGCTGTGCAGCCTCAACAATACGCTGGCCATTGCCGGAAATATCTCCGACCAGAAAGTTGTGCTGTGCCAATGCGATGGTAAGTGACTGTGACATACTCTCGGGTTACCCTGACGAATTTGCGCGTATTGTCGAAAAATTACCGGGCCGAAGCAATCATCAACGCACTGGCCGGCGCTTTTCGCCCGATATTTATACTTAAGGAGCCCCTGTGGCACGCTGGTTTAAATCCACTGAACTGGTTGTACGTGGCAACCGCCTGCTGCGCTTTTACAGCTATTATTCGCTGTTCCTTTCCCTGTTGCTGATCATTACTGATGCTATCGACCTGCAGAACGTAATTATTGGTGGCAAGCTGCCACATATTTTTCTGGTGGCATCATCAATCTATGTGATTGTCGCCTCAGGTTTTGCCGCGATCGCCAACCGCGAACCGGACCCGCAACAGGCCACCAGTTATGTCTTTGCTGAAATCGCTATTCTGGCCACACTGATGCATGCCTCCGGCGGTCTGGATACCGGCTTTTCCAGCCTGATTCTGATTCCGGTCATGATGTCCAACCTGCTGGCTCCCGGCGTTCTCGGCTATGGGGTAGCCGCCTGGACAACCATTGCCGTGTTTTATACTCAGCACCTCTGGCCCGGTAACTACAACACCCAAGAAATTGTAAACTCCGGTTTGTATGGCTTTTTATGCTTTATCCTCGCCTGGTTAACCCAGACACTGTCACATCGTCTGAACAGTGCCTTAACTCTGGCCTCTGATCAGGCGACACGCATCAAACGCCTGCAGCGTTTCAGCCAGCAGGCACTGCTGGAACTGCCCAACGCCGTCATCGCCTGTGATATCAATGATCATATTCTGTTTTATAACCAACAGGCGCGGCAGTGGTTCAGCCTCGCAGAAGGGGCACCGCTGCCACCGGCGTTACTGAAAGCCGAAGCCGATCAGGTTATTGAAGTGCGTAACGAAAAACTGATGTTCCGCCGCGTGGCGCTGAATGGTTCCGAGCCCGGTGATTATCTCATTTATGTTGAAGAAGCCGCACGCATTGCCGCCGAGGCTCAACAGTTCAAGCTGGCATCATTAGGGCGTCTGACCGCCTCCATCGCCCACGAGATACGCAATCCGCTCAGCGCCTTGCGCCAGGCATCACAGCTGCTGGCAGAAACACCCTATCTGCAGGAAAGTGAACAGCAACTGACCCAGATCGTTGAACAACATTGCATGCGTATCAACCGTACCATCGAGGATATTCTGCAGCTGTCCAGACGCAATAAAGCCGTTGCCGAAACCCTGCGTCTGGCACCCTGGCTGCAGCATTTTCACGATCAGTTCCGCAACCTGACCAGCGGTCAGAGCTTTCATTTCAGCGTGCACTGCAACGACAGCCTGCTGGTGCAATTCGATCCGGATCATCTGCAACAGATTCTGCATAACCTGTGCGCCAATGGTCTGCGCTATGCGATTAAATCTGCACCGGATAATGCGCGCCTCACCCTTATCGCCCAAACCTTAAATGAACGTCAGGTACAGCTGGATATTATTGATAATGGCAGTGGTGTTCCGGCCGAACAGCGCACCCACCTGTTTGAACCCTTTTACACCACCGAACATAATGGCACCGGACTCGGACTCTATTTGTGCCGCGAACTGTGCGAAGCAAACCAGGCCCATATCCAGTATCATCCGATACCCAACGGAACCTGCTTCCGCATCATAATGCGAACATCCTGAGCCAATTGCGCCACAGAACGGACACTGTTGTATGAATAAATTTGCCGCCCTGATTATTGACGACGAACCCGACATCCGCGCTCTGATTGCACTGACGCTGAAGCGTATGGAACTGGATTGTTATCAGGCAGGAAGTGTCAGCGAAGCACTGACGTTATTGCAGGAACGTCCTTACCATTTCTGCATCACGGATATGAAATTACCGGATGGTAACGGCCTGGATCTGATTCAGCTGTGTAACACCCGCCATCCGGACATGCCGGTCGCCATGATCACCGCTTACGGCAATATGGAACTCGCCGTCAACGCGCTGAAAGCCGGCGCCTTCGATGTGGTGGCCAAACCACTGGATACCGACCGCCTGCGTGAACTGGTCAAAGCTGCCCTGCAGCTGACCAAGGTGCCGGCCAATATTGAAAACCTGCCTTCTGCCGACGGCCTGCTTGGCCAGTCAGACGGCATGCGCACGCTGAAAGAAAAAATATTCAAAGTGGCCCGCACCCAGGCACCGGTATTTATATTCGGTGAGTCCGGCACCGGCAAAGAACTGGTAGCACGTTTGATTCATCACCAAAGCGCCCGCATGGAGCAGCCCTTTATCGCCGTTAATTGCGGCGCTATCCCGCGTGATTTAATGGAGAGCGAATTCTTCGGTCACGCCAAAGGCAGTTTTACCGGCGCCAGCAGCGAAAAGGCCGGTTTTTTCCGCGCAGCCAATGGCGGCACCCTGTTCCTTGATGAAGTCGCCGAACTGCCACTTGATATGCAGGCCAAACTGCTGCGCGTAATTCAGGAAAAAGCGGTGCGCAGCGTTGGTTCCGAATTTGAAACACCGGTCGATGTGCGCATACTCTGCGCCAGTCACAAAGACCTCGGAGCACTGGTCAAAGCCGAAGAGTTCCGTCAGGACTTATATTTCCGCCTTAACGTGATTCAGATTAACGTACCGCGTCTGGCCGACCGGGCAGAAGATATTCCAATGCTGATCCGGCATTTCATCCGTAAATATTCTCAGGAATGGGGCATGCCGGAGATTATGCTGGAAGATAGCGCACAGCAGGCACTGCTGGCCTACCACTATCCGGGGAACGTACGTGAGCTGGAGAATATCCTGCAGCGTGCCGTCACCCTTGCCGAAGGTGACAGCATCGGCCTCAGCGACCTGAGCCTGAGCAAACCGATCAGCGAAGAACCGGACAGCAGCAATCCGCGTATTGAAACCAACAACCTCGAAGCCTACCTCGAGAACATTGAGCGCCGCGCCATCACCCAGGCGCTGGAAGCCACGCGCTGGAACAAAACCGCCGCCGCCGAAAAGCTCGGCATCAGCTTCCGCGCGCTGCGTTACCGCTGTAAAAAACTCGAGATAGATTAAATTTCCGGATCGTTAAAGCAGCTCTGACATCAGGCCTGAGACTGAACCGAAAAACAAAATTTCAGCCTCAGGTCTGAGTGACACCAGCATAGCGGACACTAGAGTATTGAAAGCGGTGCCATGGACAGGCGCCGGCAACACTCACCTCCCGAACGGACTCAGGAGTTACTATGCATAACAATCAACACATCAAAGCCTTTACTCTGATCGAGTCACTGACCACTCTGATGCTGACAAGCCTTCTTCTGGGGGCAGGAGTCCCGGCTTTCAATAGCTTCCTACAACGCATGTCTGCGGAGCAGGACATCAGCCAGCTAAGGTTTTCGATTCAGTTCGCCAGAAGCAGTGCCGTTAAATACATGACTCCGACCACACTTTGCCCGCTAAACAACACCAATCAATGCGCCGTTGATTGGAATAGTGAATTAACTATGTTTCTGGACAAAAACAGCAATCGCCAACTTGATCAGGGGGAGGTCATTTTACTGCGATTACCCGCTGTAATAGCTGGCACAGTCTTACGAACCTTCAATGGATCAGTTATCCACTTTAATGCAAGCGGTTTTGCGGGCTTCCACACAGGCTCTTTCGGCTACTGCGCCCACGGTTCCAGACCTACAGGTGCAACTTTTATCATATCAAGGAATGGAAGTGTCCGGCCCGGACAGGATAAGGATGGTGATGGCTTACCAGAAACCGCCAACGGAAAGAATGTGGCCTGCCCCGCCCGCTAACCCTTGCAATGCCGACCATTAGCCACCGGATTAAGACCACTAATCGGCAATCCCTACCATGACAGCACAGTAAGATTACTATAAGCCTGACATCAATCTGAGGTGGGTTATGGTTCCTCAATCAAGCAACAATACACAGCAACGTGGCTCCGCCCTGATCTTCAGTCTGGTTATTATGACGGTGATCACTGTTGGTGCAATGGTCGCGATGCAGCGCACCACACTCCAGGCTAGAATGATCTCAAATCTTGATCATGGTCAGGAAGTATTCCGTGCGACCTACAGTACTTCGCGCTCTTTTCTTGCCGAAATCGACGAGCCAGGCGAATACCAAATAGCAGCCAATACACTTGGTGACCTTATCCTTCAGGAAAATGCCAGCTTTGCCCAGGGTAACCCATATGGCCTTGTCCGCCTTGACCCTTTTGGCACTAACAATATTACCCGCCCCGGATACGGTAAAGCGATTAAGGCCGTATCAATAAATGTACGTATGCTTAAAGAACCTAATCTACACTCGGCAAAAGAGAACGAGGACAACTCTCAGGGCGGGGCTAAGTTCAAATACTATATGGAAGCCAATGCTGAAGGTGTTACCAATGGCGATGTACTGAAATCCCGGCAACAGCAGGGATTTTATCTGATCGCGGTCAGCCCAAACCAACAGTAAGGAGATCGAAATAATGAATATGAATAAAACTCTGTTGGCCCTGACAGTATTTATTACGTCGATAGCGTCAACGAACACATTCGCCGCACTGCCTATGTCCCACGTAGAAGTACAGCTTCTGAATAGCAGCGTACTATCCATTGCTCCCAATAATATTTCTGCAAGGCTCTGCGATGGCTGTGAAATTGAGCAAGTAAAAATTACAAGTAACACCAGATTTCAGGAAAAAAATAGCGTAGTAGATTTTCAGACCGCACTGGAGCTTTTCCTGAAACGAAAATATGAGTACCTGTCTCTCGGCATTAACCGTAATGACAGATCAGCAGATTATATAATCATCGGTGGCTTTGACGAATTGGCTGCAGATCCGAACAACCCTGAAAATCAGTCTCAGGTGGAGAAATAATATGAAACTCTATTGGCTGTCATTAATAAGTTTTGGTCTCTTCACCAACCCGCTACTGGCGGATGATACGGAGATTTACCTAGGCAACCCCAACCGGGTAAACCCTAACGTAATTTTTATTTTTGATACCTCTGGTAGTATGGGGACTTACGCTGGATCTGAAACCCGCCTTGATATTGTCAAGCGCGCGGCGAAAGATACAATCGATGATATCAGCGGCATCAATTTAGCTCTGATGCGCTACAATCCTTCCCGGAGTTATTATGAAAGCGGGCAGGATAAGCAATACAGAGGGGGATATCTGAGCACCCCGATGCTTGATATTGATGCTGGCTCAAATAAAGAAGATTTTAAAGATATTATTGACGCTTATAATGATGGCGGCGGTACACCGATGACAGAAAGTGTGCACGAGGCACTGTCATATCTGCGTGGGGACCCCGTTAATTACGGCCGGACTAAGAGATATTCAAGTTATCCGTGGACATACCTCAGCCACTCCAGCACTCACAGCAATGGCAGGTATATAAGCCCTATTACAGACCAATGTCAGAAAAATCACATTGTACTGTTCACCGATGGTGATTCGTCCGTGGATGGTGAAAGCAATGCTGCTATCCGCGATATGCTGAGAACAACACCATACGCTGACAGACCAAGAGATCTGTCCACTAGCTGCTCATCCAATGGCGGCGGTAACACCACCATTACTAACAGTTGTATTGAAGAGCTGGCTTACTACATGTACACCACTGACAACTCCCCGCTGGATGGTGATCAACATGTACAATTTCATGCCATTGGTGGTTTCCTGTCAGGGAATTCCCAAAGCTTTTTAAACAGCGCAGCAACCCATGGTGGCGGTATTTCGGCAGAAGCCAATGACTATCAAAGTCTGAAAAATGCATTAACCAAAATTTTCGATGATATTTCCAAGTCAGCAGATACATTTTCTGCGCCTGCAGTAGCCGTAAACGCATTCAACAGTCTGGAATTACTCGACCAATTATATTTTTCGGTTTTCAAACCACATGCATCGGTAAGCTGGCAAGGTAATGTTAAGCGTTTCCGCCTTAAAGATGGCGGTACATTTGTCGATGCGAACGACAGCCCCGCCATTGACCCAAACACCGGTTTCTTCCGTAACAATGCAAGAAGTTTCTGGACTTTAAACGACGATGCTCCGGATGGCGATAATGTGGAAAAAGGTGGTATTGCCAGCCGTCTCACAACTGATCGTAGAGTGGTTTCCAACCTCATCAACAATAATCTCATGGATAGCGGTAACCGGATAACAGAAAGCAACAGCAATGTGAAACAAACACTGTTTAACACCAGCTATTCTAGTTCGGAATTCAAGAAGCTGGTGCAGTGGACCCGCGGCCTGGACACAAAAGGCAGCGATCCGACAGCAGCACGTCGCCGTATCGAAGACCCATTGCATAGCAAGCCAATCCTGCTTAACTACGGCACAATACAAGAGGACGGTGTTAATGTACCAGACAGCACTCTGTTTATTGGTACTAATTCCGGCTATTTGCATGCGTTCGATACCAAACTGAGCAACCCTAAAGAACGATTCGCTTTTATCCCTAAAGAATTGCTACCAAATGCTGCGGCTTACTACGCAGGTGGAGGCACGAAGGTCTATGGATTGGATGGCCCGATCAGTTCTTACCACACAGATATTAATCGTAACCGTATTATTGATCCTGCACTTGGTGAAAAAGCTTATATCTACGTAGCCATGCGCCGTGGCGGCCGTAATTATTACGCACTTGACGTTACTGATCGCGACAACCCTAAACTGGCCTGGCAAATTACTGGCGGTACAGGAGATTTCAAACAACTGGGACAAAGCTGGTCAAAAATATCCGTTATTCCTGTGCTATGGAATAATAAAAAGCGTGATGTTTTACTGTTTGCAGGTGGTTATGACCCTGATGAAGACAACAATAAAACCCGTAAGGAACACGCTCAGGGAAATGCAATTTATCTCGTAGACCCTGAAACAGGTAAACGTTTGTGGTGGGCTTCTGCAGATTCATCAGCTGATCTTCAACTTAATAAAATGACCAGTGGCATCGTCGGTCAGGTTATTCCCATTGATAACAGGGGAGATGGAAATGTCGATCTGCTCTACGCCGCAGATTTGGGTGGACGGATATGGCGTATTGATCTTACTGATCTCGGTTCAGGTTCAGCCAATTCTGCACAGGGAGGCATGATTGCAGACCTTGGTGCAGACAATACAACCCTTAACCATGTGCGTTTTTATAACAACCTGGATGTTATTTATACCAAGCGAAAAATTCAGACCAGCACTGATCCCGTCAGTGGTAACCCGGTATATCAGGAAATTGCCAGATATCAGCTGGCAATAGGATCCGGCTATCGAGCTCATCCATTAGATACCGATACCAAAGATAGTTTTTATGTTGTAAACGACATGAATGTAGATGTAACACCACCGACATCTTATACAACTGTCACTAAATCTGATCTGGCTAACCTGAATAATTACAGTGCGGAGCCCGCTAACAAAAAGATTAATGGTTACTATATACCACTCACACGAACCGGTGAAAAAGTACTTTCAACGTCAACAACAGTAAACGGAAGAACATTCTTCAGCACCTTCCGGCCAAATCTGGGAAGCTCATCTGGCTGTAACGCTGATGCGGGTAACGGCCAACTCTACTCAGTACAAATTTCGGCAAACAATGCTGATGCTACTCAACCCAAAGACCCGCATATTGATGACTGGGGCAAAATTGACAACCCTTTGAATGATCTGAAACTGATCATTACAGGAAATGGATCAACAACTGGTGGGGGTGATGATGATCCCCCTCCGCCCCCTCCGCCCCCTCCGCCCCCTTTCCCGCCCAAGGATTGCGGAGAGATAATTACCGATGGTAGCTCTACGATTTCAATCTGTGAGGATGGGGCCAAAATTATCCACAAAAGCTACTGGCGTGAACTATTTTAAGATGTTGCCCTGCCTTCGGGCAGGGCACTCAGAGAGAACCAGATGTATAAAATACGTGCATTTACCTTAATTGAGCTGCTGGTCACCATTGCGATAGTCGGCATACTGCTGACTGTTGGCGTACCATCCCTCAGCACAATGAACATTAATAGTGCAGCAGACCGGTATCGCGATGATCTACTGCGAGATATCAGCTTTGCCAGGGATTTCGCCGTCAATAATGTAACAACCATTGATACTGTATCGATTAGCCCAATCAACAATGACTGGAGTAACGGATGGCAGGTCATTTCTGATGGTGATGACGGCTTGGTTGTTCGCATACAAACAGGAAGCGCAACCACGCCTCTTGCCGCAACGGGTACTATTACCTCAACCTATACGTCAGGTACTCCATTAATTTTTGATGACCAGGGGCGGGTTACCAGTGCAGCAGGGAGCTTTACTATTAATGTTCCGAATTGCACGGGTAACCGGGTAAGAACTATATCCATTACGTTTATGGGACAGGTTCTGGTTCAGGAGGCAGCATGTTAGAGCAAAAAGGCATCAGCCTTATTGAAGCAATGGTCGCCGTCGCCGTAACCTCCGTAGCTCTGGTTGGTTTAAGTTCTTTACAGATTGAGGCGAATAAATCTGCGATTGATGCCGGTGGAAAATCCCATGCACTATTTATAAGGGAAGGAATTATCAGCAGGGTCCAGTTTAATTCAGAAGCCTCTGCCAACTATGACACCACCGTAATTCCCCTGAATTGCAATGTTCCTGCGAAAATATGTTCAAATTACCATGATGGCCGCAATCGGGTTCTGGCAGACCCCAGCTGTACTGCAGAAGAATTGGCTACGTATGATCTTTGGGAAGTCCGTTGTAATATGGGAATCAGCGTACCGGGTAGTATTACCACTCGGGCGCAATCTATCAACTTTCTGCCAAATCCCATTATATCGGTAACTGTCGATGGAACAGATATGGTGGCAACCGTTACCTGGGATTCAACTACAGAAAGACAGGATGCAAACGGCAATAAAATTTACGCCAGCAACAGTCCACTTGCAACAGAAACCAGAAGAGCCAGCGTGAGTGGGAGGTTTGAACCATGATAAGTTCTTTCAGAAAGAACCGTGGCCTGGGATTAATGGAACTCCTGATCGGAGTATCCGTCGGCATGATGGTCACTTATTTTGTGATGAACATAATGGTGACCTCTAACCGCAGCGCTAACCAATCAAACTCTGCAGCACAATCTCAGGAAACTGGTCGCTTCATATTGCATTGGTTAACAAAAGAAATTCATCGTGCGGGCTATACTCCGAATGAGCAAGAAGGCCGTACCACTCCAATGGCACCATTATGCGGTGGTGCAGCAATGCCTCCTGCTGCTGGAGCAGCCTGCAGCTTTGAAAGCACAGATCTGAGCGATCGCCTTGCACTCAGACGCCTTTACAGAGGCGCAACAACACCACGCGATGCACAAGACTGTACTGGTGTAAATCTGGCACTGGCGGATGACACTCCTTTGGTCGATGTTTATTGGATTGAACCAAATTTTGCCGGTGCTGGTGCAGATGATAACTTTAATGATGTATTCCGCTGTGTTACCTACAACGAAAACACAGGCACCGTTGTTGCTCCAGCGCAAACACTGGCAGTTGGAGTCGAAAATATGCAGATACTCTATGGTGAACGCGACGCTACGGGAAGACGCTATGTATCAGCGGACCAGGTCAATAACTGGAACAATGTTCATGCTGTTAAACTCAGCATTCTGACACGATCTTTCGCCGATCAGGCACAGCGGGCACAACAACGGAGCTTTGTATTACTGGATGCCACGCCATTAACATTCAATGATACTATTGCACGGCAAATACAATTGACGACGGTGTTTTTGACGAATGAAGATTAATCTAGGCACAACCGGCAAAAATAAACACTCTGGCTTTACCCTGATGGAATTGATGGTAACCGTTGCCATCGTTGGTATTCTTGCAGGAATAGCCGTACCCACTTATTACGAATACATGCTCAAAAGCCATCGTACAGAAGTCGGTACAGACGAATTGGGGCCAATTTTATCAGCCCAGGAAGAATTTCGGCGCGACACCCTGACCTACACTACAAGTCTGACCGATCTGGGGCTGCCAAGCAACCCTTATACAACCCCAAACGGGCGCTTCCGCATCAGTGCCCGACAGTGCGTACTTAATGGGAATGTAATGCCATTGACTCAATGCGTTGAGGTCGAAGCAACCGCATTGGGGGATCAACGAGACGACGGTGATGTTATTTTCAACACCTTAGGTACAAGAAATCATCGCCTTAAAGGTGGTACTCTCGAAGAGTTTTAAACTTCTTGCAACCGTAACTCTTTCGGCAACGAAAACACCACATTTTCCGGGCGGCCCTGCATTTCCTGCGGGGCTTCTCCGCCCAGAGCAACCAGCTTGTTAACCACTTCACGCACCAGTACTTCCGGAGCTGATGCTCCCGCGGTAATACCAACGGCTTTCACATCTTCCAGCCACTGCGGTTGGATTTCTGCGGCGTTATCAATCAGGTAAGCTTTAGCGCCCATACGCTCACCCAGCTCACGTAAACGGTTCGAGTTGGAGCTGTTCGGTGAGCCGACAACTAGTAACAAATCACAATCGGCGGCCAGATTTTTCACTGCATCCTGACGATTTTGCGTGGCGTAACAGATATCATCTTTACGCGGCCCCTGAATATTGGGGAATTTTACCCGCAGAGCATCAATTACACGCGCGGTGTCATCCATAGACAGCGTCGTCTGCGTTACATACGACAATCTGTCCGGATTATTTACCGACAGTGCTTCCACATCTTCTTCGTCTTCGACCAGATAAATATGTCCGCCCTGAGCATAATCATACTGCCCCATTGTGCCTTCAACTTCCGGATGACCTTTATGGCCAATCAGAATGCACTCACTGCCATCGGCGCTGTAGCGGCTGACTTCCAGATGTACCTTGGTCACTAATGGACAGGTCGCATCAAATACGCGCAAGCCACGATCTTCTGCGGTTTTTCGTACCGCCTGAGATACACCATGGGCAGAAAAAATAACAATGCTGTTATCCGGCACCTCATCCAGTTCATCGACAAAAATAGCACCACGTTCGCGCAGGCCATTCACCACAAATTTGTTATGCACCACTTCATGGCGCACATAAATCGGTGGTTCAAATAAATCGAGCGCACGATTAACAATGTCGATAGCGCGATCAACACCAGCACAAAAACCCCGTGGATTAGCGAGTTTAATCTGCATTCTGAACCTCAAGAATCTGCACTTCAAACTGCAGGGTTTTACCCGCCAGCGGGTGGTTGAAATCAACAGTTACCCAATCGCCTTCCACTTTACTGATAACGCCCGGCAGTTCTGCTCCCTGAGCGTCAGCAAAAGAGACCATTAAGCCCGGTGCAACCGGCATATCAACAGGGAAGCTGTTGCGCTTCATTTCCTGCATATTCTGCGGATTCGGCTGACCAAAGGCTTTTTCCGGCGGCACGCTGAAAGTCTTATGATCGCCGGTTGCCAGTCCCAGTAAATACTCCTCGAAACCTGGCAGCAGATTGCCATCGCCCAAAACAAAGTTAACCGGGCTACGTTCAAAGGTTGAATCAACAATCTGCTCATCGTCGATTTTCAACGCAAAGTGCATTGTGATTTTACTGTCTGCTGCAATGATTCCGACGGACATAATAACTACTCAATAAAAACTATATTTCAGGAAGCCTGACGACGTTCCTGCCAGGTCTCGCGCACAACATCCAATGCCATCATCACAGCACCGACGGTAATTGCCGAGTCAGCCAGATTAAAAGCCGGAAAATACGAACGATCCCAATGTACGGAAATAAAATCGATCACATGACCATACACCAGGCGATCAAATAAATTGCCCAAAGCACCGCCTAAAATCAGCGCCAGTGCAACCGGCATCCAGATTTGTGTACGCGGCAAACGTTTCAGCCAGACAATCAGCATGACACTCACGCCAAGTGAAACAGCGGTAAAAAACCAGCGCTGCCAGCCAGACTCATCAGCGAGAAAACTGAAGGCCGCCCCACGGTTATACAGCAGGGTAAAATCCAGTACGGGCAATAAATATACCGGACGGCCATACGTCAGCATCATTTCGGCCAGCTGTTTGGTGGCGATATCCAGTACGAATACCGCCAGTGCCAACCAGAGCCAGATTAATGCTGAGCGGGACTGCTGAGAATTCGGCATTTATGCAAAACGACGGACTTCGCCATCGCCCTCCACGTTTTCCACACAACGGCCGCACAGCGTCGGATGCTGAACATTCTGACCAATATCATCGCTGTGGTGCCAGCAGCGCTCACATTTGTCATGTGCAGACGCTTTAACCTGCACTCGCAAACCTGTCAGCTCGGTTTCAACACCGGCTTCGGCGTTGAAATCCAATACCTGAACACCGGAAGTAATGAGCACGAAACGCAGTTCATCACCCAGTTTTTCCAGCTGAGCTTTCAGTTCAGGCTGCGCGTAAATTTCTACTTCGGCACTCAGGCTGGCACCGATGATTTTATCGGTACGGGCTTTTTCCAACACACCGTTCACGGCAATTTTGGCGGCGATAATATCGGCCCAAAACGCATCATCAAAGGTGCTGTCTCCGGTGTCAGGGAAAGCGTTGTACCATTCGGCCAGCATAACTGATTCCTCGCGCTCACCGGCCAGACAGCTCCAGATCTCTTCTGCGGTAAATGACAGAATCGGAGCAATCCAGCGGCTCATCGCTTCCAGCACGTGGTACAGAGCCGTCTGCGCACTACGGCGTGGCAGACCATCGGCTTTACAGGTGTACTGACGGTCTTTAATCACATCAAGATAGAAACCACCCAGCTCCGTCACACAGAAATTCATCAGTGTTTTGGTCAGGCCTTTAAAGTCATAGTTGTGGTAGTAACCAATAACTTTGTCCTGCAGCTGGCGGGTATAATTCACCATCCAGGCATCCAGCGGCAGCAGTTCATTTCCGGCAACCATATCGGTCTGCGGGTTAAAGCCATTAATATTGGCCAGCAGGAAACGACAGGTATTACGTACACGACGGTATGAATCCGCACTGCGCTTGAAGATGTCCTGAGACACCGTAATTTCACCGGTGTAATCAACATCACCAACCCACCAACGCAGAATATCGCCCCCGTACTGTTTAATAACCTCGGCAGGCTCGATCGTATTGCCCAGCGACTTGGACATTTTGTGGCCATTACTGTCGACCGTAAAACCGTGCGTCAGCACACTTTTATAAGGTGCCTCACCGTACGCGGCGACACTGGTCAGCAAGGAGCTCTGGAACCAGCCACGATGCTGGTCTGAACCTTCCATATAAAGATCAGCCGGTGCCCGCAACCCTTTACGCTGACGCAAAACCGCGCTGTGGGATACACCGGAATCAAACCATACATCCAGCGTATCGGTGACTTTTACATAGTGTTCGGCATCAGCGCCTAACAGCTCAGCAGCTTCGAGTTCAAACCAGGCATCAATACCTTTTTCTTCAACTTTCAGGGCCACTTTTTCAATCAAGGCCGCAGAATCCGGATGCAGTGCACTGGTTTCTTTATGCACAAATAACGCAATCGGCACACCCCAGGTACGCTGACGGGAAATACACCAGTCAGGGCGGTCGGTCATCATGCTTTCGATACGCGCCTGACCCCAGCTTGGCTTCCACTCGATATTTTCATTCACTTCATGCAGGGCTTTTTCCAGCAATCCGGCCTGATTCATACTGATAAACCACTGCGGCGTGGCGCGGAAAATAATCGGCGTTTTATGACGCCAGCAATGCGGATAGCTGTGGGTAATTTTCGCTTTTTTCAGCAATGCGCCTTTTTCTGCCAACAGACCCAGCACACGGAAATTACCTTTATCGGCGGTACTTAATCCTGCCAGCTCCAGCGCATCCAGAGCCGCGTTACTGATAAAGTTACCGGCGCCATCAACCAACATATCGTCAGATTTAACGTCAAAACGTTTAGACACCACAAAGTCGTCCGCACCGTGCATAGGTGCGGTATGCACCGCTCCGGTACCGGACTCTGCTGTTACGTGATCACCGGTAATGACAGGCACATATTTCGCACCGCCGTCTGCCGCGGGCATAAACGGGTGTTGTACAACGAAAGGTGCTGTTGCCTGCCCATCCAACTGGCCAAAAACCGAACCTTTAGCTGTGGCTATCACTTCAAAACCATCAGCCGCGATACCGTAGCGCTGCATGGCATCGTTCACCAGATCGGCGGCCAGCAGCAGAATTTCACCCTGTTCTTTCAGCAATACCAGCGAGTATTCCAGCGTCGGGTGTACAGATACGGCTTCGTTAGCCGGCAGCGTCCATGGTGTGGTGGTCCAGATCACAATACTGATCGTTTTTGCCGCCAGAGATTCATCAGCAGCAAAAGCCCGCAGCAATGCAGTGCTGTCCGCAAAGGCGAATTTCACATCGATAGCGATGGATTGTTTATCCTGATATTCCACCTCAGCTTCGGCCAGTGCAGAACCACAGTCAGAACACCAGTTAACCGGTTTAAAGCCTTTGTGCAGATGGCCGTTATCGATGATTTTACCCAGCGTACGGATGATGTCGGCTTCGAATTTAAAATCCATGGTCAGGTACGGGTTTTCCCAGTCCCCCAGTACCATCAGGCGTTTGAAATCGGCGCGCTGGCCATTCACCTGCTCCATCGCATATTCACGGCAATGCTTACGGAATTCACTGGCGCTGACATTCACGCCAACCTTGCCGACTTTTTCTTCTACTTTTAATTCAATCGGCAAGCCGTGACAGTCCCATCCCGGTACGTAAGGTGAGTCCTTACCGCTGAGCGTCTGCGACTTCACGATGATGTCTTTTACGATTTTATTAATGGAGTGACCCAGGTGAATCTTGCCGTTCGCGTACGGCGGGCCATCGTGCAGAATAAACTGATCACGGCCGGCACGGGCTTCACGAATTTTCTGGTACAGGCCAATCTGCTCCCAACGGGCGAGCATTTCCGGTTCACGCTGTGCCAGATTTCCGCGCATCGGGAAGTCGGTATCGGGCAAATTCAGCGTCGCTTTATATTGGCTTTCCACTTTATCGTTCATAGCTGCGTCACTTTTCTGAAAGTCTGAATTCGGTTCAAAATCGGGATGAATCAGGCAAGGCGGCAAAATAATGTCTGGCCGCTGTTTTATCGGCCGCAATGGCCTGCTTTAGTTCATCCAGACCAGAAAATTTCTGTTCTTCGCGGATTTTATGTAAAAACTCCACCGTTAAATGGCGGTGGTAGAGATCGCCCTGAAAATCCAGCAGGTGTACTTCTAGCGAAGGTTCCGGCTCTCCGCTGATGGTGGGCTTAACACCGCAATTGGCAACGCCCTGATATTTCTTGCCGCAGGCTTCGTCAATGGCACACACGGCAAACACACCAGTCAGCGGTAATTTACTGCGCCGCACCATCACATTGGCGGTTGGCGTATCCAGCATACGGCCCAGCTGACGGCCAAAGGCGACCCGGCCCGACATGCGGTAAGGGTGTCCCAGCAGATGCGCGACACGCGCCAGATTATTCGCGGCCAGCTCGCTGCGTATGCGGGTACTGCTGACCCGCTCGCCGTCCACCTCAAAGGTGGAAGTATCCTGCACACAAAAGCCATGTTCTTTGCCGGCCAGGGCCAGCGCCTGATAATCACCGCTGCGGTCACAGCCAAAACGGAAATCATCGCCGACGATCAGGTGCTTAACGCCTAAGGCAGAAATCAGGATATCGCGGATAAAGGCATCCGCCGGCATAGAGCGCAGCGTCTGGTTAAATGGCAGGCACAGCACATAATCCACACCCTGAGCGGCGAGATCCTGCAGCTTCTCACGCAGGTTAGCCAGACGTGCCGGTGCCACCTGAGGCGCAAAAAACTCCTTCGGCTGGGGCTCGAATAACATCACCAGGGTTGGCACCGAGTGTTGCTGCGCGACCGCTTTGAGCGCCCGCAGAATCCCCTGATGGCCGAGATGCAGGCCATCGAAATTACCGATCGTAACCGCACAACCGCTGAAGTCTTCCGGAATGTTATGAAGCCCACGCAATAAGCGCATCTACAACCACTACCCGCCGAATACAAAGGGCCGGATTATAGCCAAATGACTGCTCAGGGAACAGCCATTTGGCCAGCCGTATGATTTCAGAACACTTCGCCGCGCAGATGGCGCAAACGCAGCCCTGCTGCAATCAGTAAAGCAAAATACAGAACGATACCGGAGACAACGATCAGCGCCATCCAGCCGGCACGCAATGAAGGCGACCATTCCAGCCAGCTCTGCGCCGGCCCCATCAGCCACCACATAAGTGCCGCCAGAGCGCCATTAGCCAGCGCTAACTTGCCGGCAAAAGACCACCATCCGGCCTGCGGCTGATAGACCCCCTGCTTTCGCAGGCCGCGGTACAGCATATACACGTTAAAATAAGCCGACAGCGAGGTCGCCAGCGCCAGACCCGCATGAGCGAACGGGAAAACCAGAATCAGGTTCAGCACCATATTCACCACCATCGCCTGAATACCGATTTTTACCGGGGTTTTCGTATCCTGACGGGCGTAATAGCCCGGCGCCAGCACCTTAATCATCATAAAGGCCAGCAAACCACTGCCGTAAGCCTGCAGGCTCAGACTCATCTTGCCGACATCGTAGACCGTCACTTCTCCATGGAAGAAGATGGTCGACATCAGCGGCGTCGCCAGCAGCACCAGCGCCAGCGCTGCCGGCAGCGCAATCAGAAATACCATACGCACAGCCCAGTCGAGGGTGCGGGAAAAGCTGTCCTTTTCATCCGCAGCATGACGACCCGACAGCGCCGGCAGAATCACCACACCGATAGCGATAGCAAAAACGCCCAGCGGCAGGTTGTTCAGGCGGTCGGAATAATACAGCCAGCTCACCGAGCCGCTCTCCAGAAAAGACGCCAGCAGAGTATCCAGTAGCAGATTGATCTGACTGACCGATACACCAAACAGCGCCGGCACCATAAGACTGCCGATACGCTTAACACCTTCATCTTTGGGCTGATATTGCGGGCGCACCAGCAGTCCCAGCCGCGCCACAAAAGGCAACTGAAATACCAGCTGCACCAGACCAGCCAGACACACACCCCAGGCCAGCGCAAACAACGGCTCTTCAAACCAGTCGGTCATCACCAGCGTGGCGAAAATCATGCACAAATTCAGCAACACCGGAGTAAACGCCGGTACCGCGAAACGACCGTAACTGTTCAGAACACTGGAAGCAAAGGCCGTCAGCGAAATAAACAACAGATAGGGAAAGGTGATACGCAGCAGATCGGCAGTTAAAGCAAACTTTTCCGGATCATTACGGAAGCCCGGCGCAAAAATCCAGGGCAGATAATCCGCAAACAACAGCGCCAGCAGTGTCACCGCCAGCAGCGCCGCTCCCAATACACCGGAAGTACGGGCAATCAGCAGCTGCACTTCTTCCAGCGGCCGCAGGCGGCGGTATTCGCTCAGCACCGGCACAAAAGCGACGGAGAAAGCCCCTTCGGCAAACAGACGGCGGAAGAAATTGGGAATTTTGAAGGCAACAAAGAAAGCGTCGGCGCGGGCACCAAAATACTGCGCCACCACCACATCACGGATCAGCCCCAGCACCCGGCTGAGCAGCGTCATCAGGCTGACAATCGACGACGAACGCAGCAGGCCCAGACCTTTACCGGCTGGCTTCTGTTCGGCGGGAGTAGGGTCTTGCGGTTGCGTCATACGAGTCTCCATTTACCTGCGCGTATCATACGCAGCTACACCGGAAAGTCTGTAGGAAAGCCTGCAGGAAAGTCAGCCGGGCCTGGCCATATCCGCGCAGCAAACGACAGAAACAAAAAAACCCGCAAAAGCGGGTTTTTCGTCCGAACCGGAACGTTAATCAGAGATTAACCTTTCAGTGCGAAAACCTTAGCATTCAGACGACTCTTGATACGTCCAGCAGTATTCTTGTGCAGAATACCTTTGTTCACCATTTTGTCGATGTAAGGTTGAGTCTTAGTAAACGCAGCCTGGGCTTGGTCATAGTCGTTAGTCGCAACAGCAGCGTGTACTTTCTTAATGTAAGTACGCACCATTGAGCGCAGAGCTACAGTACGAGCACGACGTTTGATAGCCTGACGGGCGCGTTTACGAGAACCAGCGGAATTTGCCACAGTCGGCTCCTCAAAATTGGTTTATCAATCAAATCTAAGAGGGCCGGGATTATCCAGACATCCCGCCCCAGTGTCAACAAGGGCACTGCTTAAAAAGCAGTCCCTTCCCTTAATGATCAGTCGATGATCACTTTTGCAAAAGACTTCACCAGCGAATCCACGGCTTTCATCTGCTCCAGATACACTTCCAGCTTATCCAGCGGTAAGGCACAAGGGCCATCACACTTGGCTTCAGCCGGATTCGGGTGCGCCTCCAGAAACAGACCAGCAATCCCCAGAGCCATACCGGAACGTGCCAGCTGGAACGCCTGCTGACGGCGTCCATCGGCAGAATCGGCACGGCCACCAGGACGCTGCAACGCGTGCGTGGCGTCGAATATAACCGGCGCCATGGTCTTCATATCGTCCATACCCAGCATATCCACCACCAGGTTGTTATAACCGAAGCTGGAACCACGCTCACATAACATGACGCGCTCATTACCGGCTTCAGCAAACTTCTTGATGATATGGCGCATTTCATGCGGCGCCAGGAACTGCGGCTTCTTCACGTTAATGGCCGCACCGGTTTTGGCCATAGCCACCACCAGATCGGTCTGACGCGCAAGAAACGCAGGCAGCTGGATAACATCCACCACTTCAGCCACAGGTGCGGCCTGATAAGGTTCGTGTACATCGGTGATCAGCGGTACGTTAAAGGTCTTTTTGATTTCTTCAAAAATCTTCAGACCTTCTTCCATACCCGGACCACGGTAGGAATTGATCGAGGAGCGGTTAGCCTTGTCAAAAGATGCTTTGAACACATACGGAATGCCCAGCTTTTCCGTTACTTTTACGTAGTGTTCACAGATCTGCATTGCCAGGTCACGGCTTTCCAGCACATTCATGCCGCCAAACAAAGTGAAAGGCGCGTCATTACTGACGTTAATACCGGCTACGTTTACGGCCTCGATCATGTTATTCCTCTGCTTATTCTTACTTTTGCTTAACGCACAGCCCAAGTGCTGCGCCAAAGTTACAAGACTACCAGATTATCGCGGTGAATAATCTCCGGCTCGGCAATATACCCCAGAGCCTGCTCCAGCTGCGCAGTCGGTGTGCGCACAATTTTCTGAGCGTCGGACTGGTTGTAATTGACCAGACCTTTAGCCACCAGATTGCCCTGCTCGTCTTTACAGGCCACCACCTGGCCACGTTCAAATTTACCGCCAACCGCCACCACACCAATCGGCAGCAGACTGCGGCCACCTTCGCGCAAGGCTTTAATCGCCCCGGCATCCAGCACCAGTTCACCATGGGTCTGTAAATGCCCGGCAATCCACTGCTTACGCGCCGCCACCGGCTCTTTATCAGCCAGTAACATAGTACCCAGCACTTCACCGGCCCGCAGACGGGTTATGACGTTATCAATACGGCCACCGACGATCACAGTGTCCGCACCGGAACGCGCCGCCAGTTTGGCCGCACGGATCTTGGTGATCATGCCACCACGCCCCAATACACCGCCGCCGCCGGCCATCGCCATATACTGCGGATCTGAGGCGCGGCCTTCGGCGATCAGCTCAGCATCCGGATTGGAACGCGGATCAGCGGTAAACAGGCCCAGCTGATCGGTCAGAATCACCAGCACATCGGCTTCTACCAGATTGGCAACCAGCGCCCCAAGGGTATCGTTATCGCCGAATTTGATTTCGTCGGTAACCACGGTGTCGTTCTCATTGATCACCGGCACCACACCCAGACTAAGCAACGTGCGCAGGGTACTGCGGGCATTCAGGTAACGCTTGCGGTCACTGAGATCGTCGTGCGTCAGCAGAACCTGTGCGGTAGCGCGCTTGTGACCGGCAAAAGCCGTCTCATAGGCCTGCACCAGCCCCATCTGCCCGACCGCTGCAGCGGCCTGCAGCTTATGCACTTCGTCCGGACGCTTGCTCCAGCCCAGACGAGTCATGCCTTCTGCCACCGAACCCGATGATACCAGCACTACTTCGTGACCCTGCTGCAGCAAAGCTGCAATCTGATCCACCCAGCTCTGCATACCTTCACGATTCAGACCACGGCCATCATTGGTCAGCAGCGCGCTGCCGATTTTAATGACCCAGCGCTTCTGTTGCGCCAGCTTCTGCCGGGTTTCCTGCCACTCCACAGCCGTCATTGCTTTCTGCCTGTTGCTCTCTGCGACTACTCTTTCGAGCGTTATGGTTAGCCGCGATTATTCGCGGGTATAAATAACTTCCACGTCGTAATCGTCATCATCATCGTAATCCTGATCCAGCTCGCGCTGCTGACGACGGCGCTCGTGCAGATACTCGATATGCTCACGCGCTTCGGCTTCAACCTGTGCACGCTCTGCCTGTAACTGCTCGGCAAATTCTTCATCTTCCTGGGCACGTAAACGACGCTGCTCAATGTATTCCATGATGTCGCAGCTGATTTTAAACGTACCCTCGCGGTTAATCGCGGCAATACGGTATACCGGCCCCTGCCACTGCAGGCGGTCGATAACGTCCTGACAACGCGCCTCGCGTTCTTCTTCCGGCACCAGATCCAGCTTATTCAGCACCAGCCAGCGGTCACGCTGCGCCAGACCAGGAGAAAACTGCTCCAGCTCGTTGCTGATGGCCTGTACGTTTTCCGCAGGATCGGAGTCATCGAAGGGTGCCATGTCGACGATATGCAGCAATAAGTGAGTACGCACCAGATGCTTGAGGAAACGGGTACCCAGACCAGCACCATCAGAGGCGCCAGGAATCAGACCCGGAATATCGGCAACCACAAAACTGCGGTGCGCTTCGACCGATACCACACCCAGATTCGGCACCAGCGTGGTAAACGGATAATCCGCCACCTTGGGCTTGGCTGCAGAAACCGCACGGATAAAGGTCGATTTACCGGCATTCGGCAAGCCCAGCAAACCTACGTCAGCGAGCACTTTCAGCTCCAGCTTGAGGTTGCGTGATTCGCCCGGCTGACCCGGTTTGGTCTGGGTCGGCGCCTGATTGGTACTGGATTTGTAACGGGTATTGCCCAGACCATGGAAGCCGCCACGGGAAACCATCAGCAACTGACCATGTTCAGTCAGATCGCCCAGCGTTTCACCGGTGTCTTCATCAATAGCCGTCGTGCCGACGGGAACTTTCAGATAGAGGTCAGCACCTTTATAACCGGTACAGTTACGGCTGGAACCGTTCTTACCGTTTTCGGCCTGATAATGGCGCGTGTAACGGTAATCGATCAGGGTGTTCATGGCGTCATCGGCTTCCAGAAAAACCGAACCACCATCACCGCCGTCACCACCGTCCGGGCCACCTTTAGGGATGAACTTTTCGCGACGGAAGCTCATACAGCCATTGCCGCCCTTGCCCGCCTGAACGGTAATTCGCGCCTCGTCGACGAATTTCATGCCTTATATCCTCTTGAATGCAAACAAAAACGCCCTGACTTCAAAGTGAACTTTGCAGCCAGGGCGCTCGGGTAAGTCGTGCAGCGATTAAGCGGCTGGAACGATACTTACAAACTTACGGTTTTCCGGACCTTTTACCTCGAAGGTAACAACGCCGTCTGCAGTAGCAAACAGAGTGTGGTCACGGCCAACTTTAACGTTGGTACCAGCGTGGAAACGGGTGCCACGCTGACGAACGATGATGCTGCCTGCTTTTGCAGCCTGACCACCAAACAGTTTGACACCAAGGCGTTTACTCTCGGAATCACGACCGTTACGGGTAGAACCACCAGCCTTTTTGTGAGCCATTGCTTTTCTCCTGTTTTGGGGTCACTGCAACACTGCGGATGCGGCGGTTTGGCAAACCGGCACGGACCCCGGACTTAATTCAGATAATTAGCCAGCGATGCTGGTGATTTTCAGTTCAGTGAACCACTGACGGTGGCCCATTTGCTTCATGTGGTGCTTACGACGCTTGAACTTCAGGATCTTCACTTTCTTGTGACGACCATGAGCAACGACTTCAGCAGTCACTTTAGCGCCTGCAACAACAGGAGCACCGATCTTAACGTCATCGCCGTTACCGATCAGCAAAACTTTTTCCAGAGCAACGGATTCGCCGGTAGCGATTTCCAGTTTCTCAACTTTCAGGGTCTGGCCTTCTTCAACACGGTACTGTTTACCGCCAGTTACTACTACAGCGTACATACTGTAATCTCCACATGAGCCCATAAACGGGCACTTACTTGGCTGCTACTTTCACGACCTGCTTCTACTGGCAACGCTCTGGTTTCCATATGGCAGGGAGCAGAATTTCGGGGCGCGAGACTATACCCCAGCTTATCCACACGCGCAAGTCACAATCCTATTGGGCGGTAAGCCTGCCATCCGGCTGACATCAGCAGCGAAAACTCCCGGCCAGCGGCGACGGCAATTACAGGCCAAAAAGTAAAAATATGCTGAAAAGCCGGTTTCAGGCGGCCAAAAACTGACTTTTTCACCCGCTATCGTTGTCAGCCCTTCCAGTACATCGCTACACTGCACGCCTTCAGCCGCTCCGGTTCTGCCTGCAAGCTCCGCCGGAGTCGAGCGCCGTTTTTTATAAGGCCCTTAATTCATGCAGATACAAGATATTCTCGCTGTCGTCAGCGACGAATTTCAGGCGGTGGATCGCCTGATCCATACCCAACTGGCATCGCGCGTTCCCCTGGTTGAAAAGATCGCCGACTACATTGTCAGCAGCGGCGGCAAACGCATTCGCCCGCTACTGGTACTGATGACCGCCAAAGCATTCGGCCAGTGCAACGAGCAAGCGGTTAAGCTGGCCACCGTGATTGAGTTTCTGCACACCGCCACCCTGCTGCACGATGACGTGGTCGATACCTCGGACATGCGCCGCGGCAACCCGACCGCCAATGCCAAATGGGGCAACGCTCCCAGCGTACTGGTCGGTGACTTCCTGTACAGCCGTGCCTTTACCATGATGGTTGAACTGGGTTCACTGCCAACGATGAGCATCCTGTCGAATGCCACCTGCGTGATCGCCGAGGGTGAAGTACTGCAGCTCACCAACGTAAAGAACCCGGACACCAGCGAAGCGCAGTATATGGATGTTATCCATGGCAAAACGGCGATGCTGTTTGAAGCCTCAACCCATGCTGCTGCCGCTCTGCTGCAATGCACTCCCGAGCAAAGCCGGGCCATGCAGGAATACGGTAAGGAACTGGGCATGGCTTTCCAGCTGATTGATGACGTGCTGGATTACGAAGGCGATGCCGAAGCCATGGGTAAAAACGTCGGCGACGATCTGGCCGAAGGCAAGCCAACCCTGCCGCTGATTCACGCCATGGCTCATGGTAACGAACAACAGCGCAGCCTGATCCGCTCGGCGATCCGCAAAGGCGGCCTTGACGATATGGCCGACGTACTGAATGCCGTACGCGAACTGGGCTCGCTGGAATACACCCGTCAGAAAGCCTATGACTGTGCTGACCGCGCTCAGGCGCACCTGCAACTTTTGCCGGATTCAGAGGCCAAAGAGGCCCTGCGTGCGCTGGCGTTACTGGCGGTGAAGCGTAATACCTGACAGACGGACAATGACCCGGAGGTTATCTGTGGCGAAGTGGTTACTCTTGTGTATTTCTCTGTTCTGGCTGCCCGCGCAGGCTGGCTTGCTGGACAGCCTGACCGGTAACGACGAGCCGGACTTTCTGCCGGTCGAACAGGCCTTTCCGCTGACCACGCTGATCGATAATGGCCAGCTGCACGCCAGCTGGCACTCCGCCGATGGCTATTACCTCTACAAGCACCGCATCTTTATCCAGCAGGGTGAGCTGAAGGCCGACCCGGTGTACTACTCGCATCCGGGTAAAGAGAAAGAAGACGAAGCCTTTGGTCTGGTCACTGCATTTTATGGTGAGCTGGATACCCGCTTTGACCTGAGCCGGTTTCAGCCCGGTGAACTGGTATTGCACCACCAGGGCTGTGCCGACGCCGGCCTGTGCTATCCGCCGCAGCGCTCTCGCCTGACCATTACTCAGGCCGATATTCAGGCTGCACAAAACACAACGGCCAATGCCAACTCCGATACGGCGTCAGGCAACAGTGTCACAGACAGCACTGGCAACTACAAAGCGAACAACCAAACAAACGGCGCAGCAGACAGCTGGTTCAGCAACCGCTCCTGGGGCGCGGTTGTTGGTTTGTTCTTTCTGCTGGGCCTCGGTCTGACCTTTACCCCCTGCGTGCTGCCGATGGTGCCCATCCTGACCACGGTTGTTCTGGGTCAGAAGAATACCTCCGCCAGCCGTGGCTTTATGCTGTCATCCATCTACGTCCTCGGTATGGCGCTGACTTATGCCGCCGCCGGTCTGACCGTAGGCCTGCTGGGTGCCGGAGCCAATATTCAGGCCTGGATGCAAACACCCTGGGTACTGATTCTGTTTGCCGTTCTCTTTGTGCTGCTGGCACTGGCCATGTTTGGCCTGTATGAGCTGCAACTGCCTTCTGGCCTGCGTAATCGTCTGAACCAGCTGAATCAGAACCAGAAAGGCGGTCAGTGGCTGAGCGTCTTTATCATGGGCGTTCTCTCCGCTCTGGTGGTATCCCCTTGTGTGTCTGCTCCATTGGCGGGCGCGCTGGTTTATCTGAGCACCACCGGCGACGCCGTTTTGGGCGGCAGCGCATTACTGGCGCTTGGCCTCGGTATGGGCGCACCGCTAATTGTGCTCGGCACCACCGGCGCTTCGTTCCTGCCTAAGGCCGGCGGCTGGATGAACCAGATCAAGGCATTCTTTGGCATTCTGCTGCTGGGCGTTGCCATCTGGCTGCTGAGCCGCATCCTGCCCGAGAGCGTCAGCCTGCTGTTGTGGGCCCTGCTGGCCCTGTTTTACGGCATCAGCCTGGGCGCACTGGAACCGGCCACCAGCGGCATACAGCGGCTGGTCAAAGGTCTGGCCTGGGTATTTTTACTCTACGGCATCAGCGCCTTTATCGGCGTATTACAGGGTAACAGCAACCCGCTGCAACCACTGAGCGGCGGTCTGGTTGCGGTTAACACTAACAGCACAACAGCGCACAGCTCAGCGTTCTACCGCAGCGATTCCGTTACCGATATCGAGCGCCGGATTGCTGCCAGCCAGCAACCGGTGATGCTCGATCTGTACGCCGACTGGTGCATCAGCTGCAAAGTGATGGAAGAAGAAATCTTTGCCGAGCCCGATGTGCAGCAGATGATGAAGAACGTCCTCTGGCTGCAGCTCGACGTCACCGATAACAGCGCCGAGCAGATTGCCTTTATGCAGAAGCACGCGATCTTCGGCCCGCCAACCATTCTGTTTTTCAATCAGCAGCAGGAAATGCAATCCGCCCGTATTGTCGGAGAGCTGGACAAAGCGGCCTTCCTGCAGAAGGTTCAGGCCGCCGGTCTTACTCAACCCTGACTCAAGAAAAGCAGAGTTCTTCACCGTCCTGCGGAATATGTAAGCGTTCCAGAATACCTGCCCGACGTGCTGCCAGTGTCAGTGACTGGCGTGTCACCGGGCAGTGATCCAGAGCCTCCAGATGGTTTGCCACCACCACTCCCTGACTAAGGCGTGCGGCTTCCAGTGCTTCTTCCTGTCCCATGATGATATCGCCACCAATATCAAACCGTGCCCCTCCTGCCGGAATCACCGAAACCTGCGGCTGCTGCTCCGTCAGACAACGTTTCACTTCAGCTGTCAGCAGTGTATCACCTGCTATATACAGACTTGGCTCCTGCGGATAGCGAATCAGGTAACCAAAGCCATGGGCCATCATGCTGCCCACAATCCCGCGGCCGTGCACGCAGGGAACCGGTGTAATTTCGCCTTCCAGAAAAGACTGTGTTCCGCTTTGCAGCGGCTGAACGTTCAGCCCCTTACTGCGCAGAAAATCAGCATCTCCAGTCATACAGAATACTGGTATACCGCGCTCACGCAGCCAGCGGCTGCCAGCCCGGTCAAGATGATCAAAGTGCCCCTTCTGGCAATGGGTAATCAGACAATGGGTCACTTCATTCAACCAGTCAGGGCTGTCATCCGGCAGCTCAACCAATGGGTTACGCCGACGGCTGAAAGTTGCGTATTTCAACGCTGGGATCGCCCCTTTCGGAGCCAGCATAGGGTCCACCAGAATGCGCTTTTCGCCCAGCTCAACAATCATGGTGGCATTACGAATCTGTCGTATTTTCATAGCGCTCTCCTCTCTGAGTAAGGGCATTGTAGAGGGGGCCTGCACGCGCTAGCATGGCAAGAATCGACATAAAACAGACATTTTTAAGCAGATGAACATTGGATTACTGCTCTACCCTGATTGCATCCCTGCCGGCCTGTTCGCCTTTGCCGACCTGCTGACTGCCTGCAATCTGCGCCTCGGCAAACGGCAATTCCGTATAACCTGGCTGAGTGAACCCGGCGGTGCATTGCCGGTTGCCAATGGTCAGACGCTCGACACTCTAGCACTGGCGGCAAACCCACCGGATGCCCTGCTTATCCCCGGTGCCTGGCGTGATCGTCATCAGGTCATACAGGCAAGTGACCAGGCGCTGGTTAACACCCTGCAGCGGCTGCCGGACAACACACAATTATGGAGCTACTGTACCGGCGTTTGTCTGCTTGCCCGCAGCGGACGTCTGGATCAGCACAACGCCACAACAACCTGGTGGCTGAAAGATACAGTCAGTCAGGCTTTTCCACAGGTTCACTGGAGCCTGCAGCACAGCTGCCTGTTTGACGAGCATCTGGCAACGGCCTCGGGAGTTAACGGCTATCTGCCCATCGCGCTGAAGCTGATCAGCCGCCACTGCGGTGCTGCTCTCGCCGAAGAGATCCGTCGCTATATGGTGCTGCCGCGACCGAATGAACAGAACAACCCTTTTCAGCAACTTCCCCTGTTACTGCAACAAAGCGAGCTGTTACGCCGCATTATCCAGTGGGTGGAGCAAACTCCGGCACAACAGGTACAAACCTCTGCGCTGGCCGACCATCTGCACCTAACCCCGGCCACACTGGCACGCAGGGTTAAACAGGAAAGCACAATGACCTGCGCACAGTTGCTGCGGCTGATCAAACTGAATCAGGTCAGTGATCAGTTACAGACCAGCAACCGCAGCATCAGCGAAATCAGCCATATGCTGGGGTTTGTTGATGACAGCAGCCTGCGCCGCAGCTTTCGCCAGCTGACCGGCCTGACACCAGGTGAGTATCGCCGGCAATTCGGCTGAGCCCTTGAAACTTCATTACCGAAGACGCATATAGATGGCATATTCTCGCGGAGATTCCATCATGCATTACACCTGCCCATCCTGTGCCGCCATTAACCGCATCCCTGAAGATCAGCAACAAAAGCTGCAGGCCCAGTGCGGGCGCTGCAAACAGCCCTTATTCAACGGTCATCCGGTGGAACTGAACGACAGTAATTTTCAGCGTTTTCTGCTGAAAAATGATCTGCCGGTAGTGGTGGACTTCTGGGCCAGCTGGTGCGGCCCGTGTCAGATGATGGCGCCGGTATTTACCCAGCTGTGCGGACAGATGCAACAACAGATGCGCTTTGCCAAGGTAAACACCGAACAGGCGCAGCAAACCAGCGCGCAACTCGGCATCCGCAGTATCCCGACGCTGATTGTTTATCATCAGGGAAAAGAAATTGACCGTCTGGCCGGAGCCTTACCGGCACCGCAGCTGCAACAGTGGTTGCAGGCGGCGCTGAGTAAAATTCACTGATCTCAGACAGAGTCTCTGTCAGGCAGGCGCTTTCCGGCAATATCAGCCAGCGCCTGCAGCACCGGCTGCAGCGGGCCGGTGACATCTGCGCAGTTACGATACAGGCGCTCCAGCTGACCCATATGATTACGCACCAGCTGCGTCAGATGCTGCTCCTGATCCGGATCGAGATTCAGCAACAGCAGCTCTTCAGACAACTCCAGCTCCAGCTCCTGCACGGTTTCACGCGCACTGTTTAACCCCTGATCCTGACGCTGCTGCAAATGCTGCAGGGCATATTCCACATCGTCCAGTGCATTCAGCAGCGTCTGTTGCTGATGCAGTTTGTGCTCAGTCGCCAGCGACTGCAGCCTTGCATGTACACTGCTCATAAGAACGCACAGGTGATCTTTTATCCGGCCATAACGTGCCTCTTCCTGCCAGGGCACGTTCTTGATCAGCACGGATGCATTACCAAAGTTCACTATCATGCGTTTTTCCAGCTCGATAATACGCGCGCCTTCGCGGCAGCTCAGCAACAGCTCCGCTTCCAATGGCCGCACCTGCTCAGCATGCGAGACAAAACAGAACTCCGGCCCCGTCCAGCAAGCCAAAACAGCATTCAGGCCAAAGTTTTTCAGGCTGGCAATCAGTACAGAGGCCAGCTGCTGGCGGTTTTTACAGCCCATAACCTGCTCGATAAAGCGACTGATCTCCCCCTGCTCCGCCGAGTGAGTCATGGCTTCAAACGCCGCCTGGCGGGCATAATCGGCCGATGATTGCAGGATTTCCCGCTGCTCACTGCTGAGCAGAGCGCGCTCAACCTTGGCGCGCATCTCGTCAATATTAAAAGGTTTACTGATAAAATCGTCGGCCCCGGCAGCATACCCCTGCAGACGCTGGTCAAGATCACTCTGACCGGAGACAAACAGAATCGGCGTATGGCGTGTTGCTTCACGGGCACGCAACAGACGACAGATTTCATAGCCATCACGGCCCGGCATCTGAATATCCAGCAGAATACAGTCCGTCTCCGGACGCAGACCATTCAGAAACCCTTCCGGATCGGTAAAGGACTGAACATCGTAGTTATCCAGCGCGCGCTCAAGCAACCTGACCATACTGATCTCATCATCCAGCAGCGCAACGTTGTTACAACTCATATCCCTCTCCCTGAAATAATTAACGATTTGATCTGCATCAACTATAGCAAAGCCCCTGCAAACGACAGGGATTCGCCTGATCTGTATCAAGACGCTTTCTGCCAGAGCAGGCAATCTGAAAGCATCTGCAAAAGGAGGCCTGATAATGACAATTGAACACCACGACCTGCACAGCGAATTTCCGGACATGGGCGACCAGATCCGTTCCCTGAAAATGAAAGACCGTCACTTTGCCCGTCTGTTTGACGAGTACCATGAAGTTGACCGCGAAGTACGTAAAATCGAAGAAGCCGTTGAAGCGGCCTCCGATGAGCGCCTGGAAGGCCTGAAAATGCGCCGTCTGCATCTGAAGGACGACCTGTATGCGATGCTGAAAAGCGCCTGAGCGTTTCCGCCAGACACAAAAAAGCCCGGATTTTCCGGGCTTTTTTGTGGGTAACGCATCACTTATCAGAAGTTTTTGCGTACACCGATAACGAAATTCAGATCGGAATCGTCTTTATCGTTATTGTCGCCATAAGGGGTGTCATCGCTGATAAAGTCAGCAGCGATAAACAGATCAATCTTATGGAATTCGGGGAAATCACGGGCCACTTCAACACGGGCAGTCAGCGCTTTATCGTCAGCGTCATCCACCATCCACATACCAACGGCTACGTCCAGGTACAGACGCTGCGGCAGGTGTTTTTCGAAAGTGACTTCCGGATACCAGTACTGAGCCTTTACGCCACGGTGCATATTGACAGACAGACCCTTGGCCGGGCTGGTACCCAGTTTGAATTCGGTTTCTTCACGACCCACATCGAACAGGGTGTTGTAAGTACGCACGCCCATATCGAGGTTAAAACCATCGAACTGGTTGTTGTAGCCGAAATACACGTCCATCTCGACCGGCAGACCTTCGGCGCCGTCTGGCTTATCAACATTGGAGAACCAGGCACCGGCATAGGCATTACCGTTTTTAACATCTGCACCACCCTGCAAGGCCGGACCATCATCAGTCTGGCTCAGGCCACGGAACAGGTAGTTTGAGACAAAAGCGGCGTTATACGTCACAGTGGCGGCGGATGCCGCAGACGAGAGTGCCAAAAAAGCCGGAATGGCCAGCAATGTAGTGCGTTTCATGGGGTTCCCTCAGTGAATTAAACAGGAACCCCTTGTCTACCACAGAGCGATTACAGAATCATCGCCCAGCGTTTCACAATCCAATAACGTTCACAGAAAGAGCCGCTACAGAATCACGGCCCACAGCATTTTACAATCCGCCAACGTCTTCCCCCTGCGCCTGCAGATCCGCATGGTAAGACGAGCGCACCAGCGGGCCGCTGGTCACACGCAGGAAACCCAGACTCTTGGCGATATCACCCAGCTCTTTAAACTCTTCCGGTGTAGCAAAACGCTTAACCGGTGAGTGATTTTTGCTCGGCTGCAGATATTGCCCCAGCGTGATGTGATCAATGTTATGCGCGCGCATATCCTTCATCACTTCAATCACTTCCTCGTTGGTTTCGCCCAGGCCAAGCATCAGACCGGATTTAGTCACCACCTGAGGGCGGCGGGCCTTATATTCTTTCAGCAGCGTCAGAGACCACTGGTAATCAGAACCCGGACGGCATTCTTTGTACAAACGCGGCACGGTTTCCAGATTGTGGTTAAACACATCCGGTGGCGTTTCGCTGAGAATATCGAGGGCAATTTCCATACGGCCACGGAAGTCCGGTACCAGGGTTTCAACCTGAATCGCAGGGCTGTGCTCGCGGGTCAGGCGGATACAATCAGCAAAATGCTGGGCGCCGCCATCACGCAGATCGTCACGGTCTACCGAGGTTATCACCACGTATTTCAGGCCCATATCGGCAATGGCGGTAGCCAGATTGATCGGCTCATCCACATCAAGCGGATTCGGCCGGCCATGGCCCACATCGCAGAACGGACAACGGCGGGTACAGATATCGCCCATGATCATGAACGTTGCCGTACCGCCACCAAAACACTCACCGATGTTCGGGCAGCTGGCCTCTTCACACACGGTGTGCAGCTTGTGCTTGCGCAGCTTCTGTTTGATGTCGTTAATCTTCGGTGAGGCCGGAATACGCACGCGGATCCAGTCGGGTTTACGCGGCAACTCTTCGGTAGGGATGACTTTGATCGGGATACGGGCGACCTTTTCAGCACCACGTAATTTTTCTCCCTGAACCACTTTCGCCTTATCTGTCATATCACGCTCCGGGCGCATCGCTGCCGGCACTCAATTCAGCCAGCAACTGTTGTTGTAAGGAAGCAATCACCGCCTCAATGCTCAGCGGCAGATCGGTTTCATTGCGCATCTGCGTCATCTGCATGCCGGCATAGCCGCAGGGATTGATACGCTGAAAGGGCTCCAGATCCATATCGATATTCAGAGCCAGGCCATGAAAGGAGCGGCCATTTTTAATACGCAGCCCAAGTGAGGCAATCTTGCGCTCACCGACATAAACACCCGGCGCATCTTCGCGCGGAGCAGAATCAATCTGCCACTCGCTGAGAGTGGCCACGATCGCACGCTCAATTGCCGACACCAGTGCCCGCGGTCCCCAGCCAAGGCGTTTGATATCCACCATCAGATAGACCACCAGCTGGCCCGGCCCATGATAGGTAACCTGCCCGCCACGGTCACTCTGCACCACCGGGATATCGCCCGGCATCAGTACATGTTCGGCCTTACCGGCCTGCCCCTGGGTAAACACCCGCTCATGCTGCAGAAACCAGAGCTCGTCAGCTGTCTGTTCATCGCGCGCGGCGGTAAAGGCCAGCATATCGTCATACACGCGGGTGTATTCCTGCAGGCCCAGCTCACGCACAAGCACAGCCGTCATCAGATCACCATATGGATATAGTCATGGGCCAGCAGGTCTTTGTGCAAAGCCTGCAGCTGTTCGATCCCTGTGGCCGTGATATATACGGTCAGGGCACGGAAACGGCCATTGGAACTGTTGCGGATCTGAATGCGTTCAACATCGCATTCAGGCGCATGAATACGCACAATCTCCAGTACAACCTCGACATAGTCATCCTTACCATGACCGAGAATTTTTACCGGATAGTTAGCGCAGGGGAATTCAATTTTTGGAGCTTCAGGCTGACTCACGTTTATGGCCTCTCTGTACATCAGAGCCTTATATGGTTGTAACCCATACGAAATTCAAGCGCCATCGGACTTTGGCCAAAGACGCCACATTATTCAGCAGCCAGAAACACAAAAGCCAGCCTGAGCCAAAACCCAGACTGGCACGTATCTGCCGCGTTCAATCAGGCAAACAGGCGGGCAAAGAACAGCTTGATACTGCCCCACAGACGACCGAAGAAACCAGCTTCTTCAACATCAGACAGCGCAATTAACGGACGCTCAGCCTGTACTTCACCTTCCATGCTGACGGTCAGGGTACCAACCACCTGGCCTTTAACGATGGGGGCTTCAAGAAATTCATCGGTCAGGATATTCACTTCCAGCTCGCCTTTCATGCCGCGCGGCAGGGTCAGGTAAAGCTCTTTTTCCAGACCAATATCAGCGGTTTCGGTTTTACCCAGCCACACCGGATTGGTTTGCAGTACCTCTTCAGCGTTATAGACCTTACGGGTTTCGTAATAACGGAAACCGTAAGCCAGTAATTTCTGGGTTTCACGGGCGCGGGCTTCTTCGCTGCGGGTGCCCATAACAACGGCAATCAGACGGGTGTTATCACGCACAGCAGAAGCCGCCAGACAGAAACCGGCCTCATCGGTATGACCGGTTTTCAGGCCGTCTACGGAAGGGTCACGCCACAGCAGCTTGTTGCGGTTTGGCTGACGGATGTCGTTGTATTCGTAATATTTTTCGGCGTACAGCTTGTAATAATGCGGATGGTCTTTAACGATATGCAACGCCAGCTTAGCTATATCGCCAGCGGTAGATAAATGCCCCTCAGCCGGCCAGCCGGTTGCATTTTCAAAGTGGGTATTGGTCATACCAAAACGTTCAGCGTACTGATTCATCCAGCCGGCAAAGGCTTCTTCCGAACCGGCAAAGTATTCGGCCACCGCAACGGATGCATCGTTACCTGACTGCACGATAATGCCACGCAGCAGATCAATCAGCGCAACTTCGGTACCTTCGCGCACGAACATTTTTGAGCCGCCTTTACGCCAGGCTTTAACACTGATCGGCACCTGAGTCTGCTCAGTGACATTGCCCAGTTCCAGCTCATGCACAGCAATATAGCTGGTCATCATTTTAGTCAGACTGGCCGGCGGTAAACGTTCATCAGCGTTATGTTCAACCAGAATGCGGCCACTGTCGGCATCCATCAGCACATAGGCACTGGCATCCAGATCCGGCGCTTTAGGCACGATTACTTCTGCCTGCACGGCAGAAGCAGTGATGGCAGAAATCATTACAGAAACTATCAATAGCAAATAACGCATAACAAATATTTAACCGTTGGGTAAACACGGGCGCGCATTGTAACACGCTGAACATTTTTTGCAGGGGGCAGAAAGAGTAACGACTGCTCCTGCTCCCTCCAATGTTCGTTTGCCCCTGTCGGGTGAATTAGCCGGGCCGCTGCCCGACCATGAGTGACCGTAAAAACCGGTGTTTGGTTCCATCGCCACAGACGAAAAAACGATATAAAAAAACCCGGCAAAAAACCGGGTTTTTATCTTCAGCGCGTAAGTTTAATCCCCTGCCTGACGCACCAGAGAGACTTCACGCGTTGGGTGCAAAGTCACAAACGGAGCGTTGTCAGCTACAGCCTGATAGCTGTGACGCAGACGGAACGACTTATCCAGACGGCGCAGACACAGTGTCAGGCGTACCGTCAACCAACGGTAATCCGCTTTATCCTGAGTATGAACAACCACCGATGCATCGTTATCCAGAATGGCTTTACAGACCGGCTGCAGACTATCGGCGATATCACGGTCACGGCTGGCAATCTGCTCGGCTGAAACCGGATAGCTGGCCATAGGCGCGGTATCTTCTTTCGCTTCACTCCACAACTCAGAAACTTCATTACTGCCGGCGCTGGCTTTTACCACAGGCTTAGGCGCTACGGGTTTAGCCACGGCGACAACAGGAGCAGCTTTAGCCGCTGGTTTGGCATCAGCTTTAGATTTAGCAGTGTTGGCCTTTTCTGCATCAGCCAGACGTTTTGCAGCGGCTGCTTTTTCGGCTTTTTCCGCTTCAGCACGACGCTGACGTTCCTCTTCCTGACGACGCAGACGTTCCTGCTCGGCTTTCTTCTTGTCCGCCGCAGCCTGACGTTTTTCTTCTTCCGCCTTACGCTTACGCTCGGCTTCTACCTTGGCTTTTTCTTTTTCTGCAGCTTCGGCCAGTTGTTTCTGACGCGCCAGCTCTTCTTTGCTCGGGCCTTTTTCTTCAGCACGGGCAACCACGTTCGGTGCACCTTTATAAAGCTTATCCAGTTTATCCTGGCTTTCTTCCAGCCCCGGAGTCAGTGCTGCTACCAGCCAGACTTTATCCAGATACCCCTGAGCCTTATCGTACTCTTTGGCTGCGATGGCTTTGTTTGCCAGCGCCACATAGGCTTCGCCCCACTGATAGGCCAGTGGCACAACACGGAAATCATAGGGAGCCTGCTCACGGAAAGCGTCGATACGCTCCAGCGCGTTATTGCCTGCGGGGCTGGATAAACGCTGTGCAGCAATATCGGCTTTGATGCTGCTCAGCAGCTGATCCAGGTTCTGGGTAGCGGCCTGGGAATTCATGGCCAGCAGTAGAGCAGTTACGGTAATCAGTCGTTTCATAATGAGCAGCTTTATTTTGTTATCGTTTTGTCGGGCATAAGCGGAGCCTGTTCATACTGATTAAACAGGCCTGTTATCGACTAAAAATATCTCAGGCAAGGCGCTGAGAGTGTGGCCTAACAGGTTAAGCGAGCGAACAGCAACGCGGCATGAGTAATTTTTAGCCATAACCCTTCGGGCTGAGGCCGGTTTCTCCCATAAACCTCGTCGTTCGTCATTCATTTAGCCTGCTAATATCAGTCCTCTCTCCTTGTTCTGAGGAAAACTGGCTCTCAGCAGGCCTGATTCAATTAGTGTGAACAGGCCCGAGGCTGGTAAGATGCAAAGAATCGCCCTCTGATGTCAAGTTCCATCTGTCATTCACCTGTAATACGCGGAGAAAAAACCATGTGGCTACGCCTCGGTTCACTGTTATTTGCCGTTCCCGGCATTATTTTGCTAACACTGTACGGAATCGAAATGTCGGCCGTGACTGAATGCAGCCAAAGCGGTGGCTTTTACGACTTCATCAATGCCCGCTGTGCCGATCAGCCGCAACCACAGAGCAGTTACTATCAGCGCCACAGCACGCTGGTCAATCTGATGATGCTGTTGTCTGTGCTTGGCACTTTTGCCATGGTCTGGGGCATGTTGTTAAAAGGCATGACCCGTCCGCAGCAACCATCCTGACAGGCCTTTTATCCGGCGCCCGATATCAGTGTCAGGCGCCGCAACACTTCTTGTATTTTTTCTCGCTGCCACAAGGGCAAAGGTCATTACGCCCCGGCTGCAGCGGCTGAAAATCAGCCTTACCATCCACATAACGCCAATGGCCATCGGCCGCTAAAGCAAAAGCAGAAACCTCGCTCAGGCAGAACCAGTCTTTGCCTTCACAAAAACGCGCACTGAAACTGACCGTCGCCCTGTCGCCATCCTGCTGTGAATCATGCACCGTTAAGCCAAACCAGCGGGTATCGTTATCCAGCGGTAATTCTGCCGGGCGGGTGCGGCTGTCCCAGCTTTCGAGCAGATACTCCTGCAAGCCAAAGACAAAAGCGGTGTAACGCGAGCGCATCAGGGCTTCAGCGGTTGCAGCAGGCTGTCCCTGATGCAACGGCTGACAACAGTCACCATACAGACGGCCACTGCCACAGGGGCAAAGAGCTTCTGCCTGACTGCTCATTGCAGACGCCCGCGGTCACCCTGACGCGCCAGCGACAACAGCTGACCAATCGCCTGCGCCAGCGATTCACTGCGCTGCGGAGAACGGAAGACTTCCATAAAGCGCTCGCGCATACCCGGCAACGCCAGCAGGTCGGCAACCAGCGCATTAAAGGCACTGATGCCCTGTTCGTTAACCGCCAGACATTCGAGATAAGCCAGCAGCAGTCCACCCTGCAGATCACGCCAACAACGGCTGCCCAGCGCGGCCAGCAACTCGACCGAACGGCTGTGCGGATGTTGCAGCAGCAACTGCAGCAACAGCACGCGCTGATCGGCATTAACACTGTGCGATAAGGCACGGGCAAAGGCTGCCAGATCGGCCACCTCAGCACCGCCTGCCACCACCTGTGACAGGCTGTCGTTAATCGCGGAGGTCAGCGCCTGACCCGGTGCGGCATTTTCAAGGAAGCCCAGCACCACGTTGCGCGGCACCGCGGGTAAATGCGGCAATGCATTACAGAGCAGGGTTTCATTCTGCTCTTCGGCCAGGCGTGCAACCACTTCCGCCAGCCCCTGCAGACCAAGCTGCTGCCAGTTGTCCCAGCCGATATCACCGCTGAGGTAAGCACGGGCGGTCGCGTAGTATTGGGTCGTCCCCTGCCCCAGCGCCTGCAGCGCCAGTGCATGAAAGTAGGCCATACGGTTGGCATCCGGTTTGTAGCTGCAGGGCGCATCGCCGTGCTTCTGATCCGGATACTGGGCAACCCGCAGCCAGTGTTGCAGGAAGGCATCACGCGGACCCGGCTGCAGAATGTTCTGCTCATCCAGCGGCAATTTCACAAACCAGATATTGTGCTGTCCCGGCTCATCGGGATTCCAGCTGAGAATGCCCAGCCAGGCATGTTTCAGATAGGGTACCGGATAGGGTTTCTGCATCTGTTCAAAGGCTTTGAAATCCGCCAGAGGCACTTCTTCGATGCGTCGCCCAAGATCAAATACGCGCATCTGCGCGCCACTTTTGGCTACCAGTTCAGCAATGGTCACAACTTAGCTCCACAACAATGGGCTGATGGCGATCAGCCCACAGAAAATTCAACGGCGGGCAGTTTACCAGTTTTTGCCCGGCAGCCGGGTATATCCGCGCTAATTCCGATAAACTGACGTTTTACCCCACATAGCCTCAGGGCCACAGGAGTTGTTATGGGTCTTATTTTCGCCATTATGGCAGGCATGATTATTGGTGGTGCCCTGGTGGCATACCGGCTGAGTAAACGCTGGCAGCAGCAGGTAAAAGATGCCGAAAAAAGTCTGCAGGAGATTGCCGACCAGCATCAGCAGGAAGTGGCCGCTGCGCGCGAACTGAAACAGAAAGTCGCCGACCTGCAGTTTCAGCTTAATGAGGCACGTAACGAAGTACGGGCATTACAGGATAAGCAGTAAGACCTGTTATCAGCGGCCTTTCCGGCGCCGCAATACGCGACTGAGCAGCAGCGCGACCAGCGTTGCCAGTCCCAGCCCCAGCAATAATTGCCAGGGTTGCAGCACGGTCAGGGCTGCCTGACCAAACCAGTAAACCGGCAACAGATAAAACGCCGCCCAGGCCGCCGAAGACCAGCTGTTTACCCACCAGAAGTCGCGCACCGGCATCCCGCACACTCCGGCCATGGCCGGAACCAGAGGGCGCAACGGGCCGATAAAACGCCCGAGCGCAATGCTCCACACACCGTAACGGGCGAAAAAGTGCTCAGCTGAGGGCAGCCAGTCAGGGTGACGGCGGAAGATATTCCAGTGCGCCAGCCGCGGTCCATACCAGCGACCAATATGAAAACTCAGACCGTCACCACAGAATGCCCCCGCCGCTCCGGCAAGCCACCACCATGCAACGGGCAGTCCCTGCTCCGCCGCCAGAATGGTTAACGCCACCAGCAATGCCACACCAGGAATAAATAACCCAACCACCAGCAGCGACTCAGCCAGCGCCAGAACAAATACCGCCGGCAGCAACAGCCAGACATGTTGCTCAACAATGTCGGTGAAACCTGCAAAAAAACCGGATAGTGCCGACTCCATCACAACCGCCCGGGATGTTGCCGATTGACCACGCGTGGACGCAGCAGGGTATTCCCCTGTATTCTCGTGTGCGTACACAACAACAATAAAAGACAGCTCATGACCTCTTCCACTTCCGCCACCGATACGTCCCGCATCAGCATCAGCGCTCACTATACCGGCTACATCTGGTACAAGCACGGCCTCTCCGCCCCTGGGTTTATTACCGGTATGGGACGTGTCGCCAACGCTGCACTCAGCCCGGTTAATGCCTTTTTACGTCTGGTGGCCGGTGCTGATATCGATACATTTTTACTGCAGCGGCACTCTGTTATTGATCATCAGGTCGAGCGCCTGATTGAAGAAGAAGGTGTGGAGCAGATTGTTGAAATTGCTGCTGGTCTATCGCCGCGCGGTTACCGCTTTAAACAGAAATATCCGCAGCTGACTTATATCGAAGCCGATCTTCCCGGCATGGCCAACCGCAAACAGGCACTATTGGCGGCCATTGGCCAGGCCAGTGGCCACAGCGTCCGGGCCTGCAATATTCTGCAGCAAAGCGGTGATGACTCTATTGCCGCCTTGCTGGCCAGTCTTGATCCGGCGAAAAAAACCGCCATCGTTACCGAAGGGCTGGTGAATTATTTTGATCTGACCACCATCCGCAGTGTCTGGGCACGAATGGCGGAAGGTCTGAAAGGATTTTCCGGCGGATTTTATGTCACCGATTTATACCCGGATTTTGCCGATCATCCGTCATACCGCTACGTAAAATTCGCGCAGAAACTGGTGGGATTTTTTACCCGCGGCCAATGGCCGCTGCACTATTCATCGGATGCCGCGATTAAAGAAGGCTTTCAGCAGGATGGTTTTAACGAGGTACGGGTACACGACCCGGCGGAATTTTACGGCAAGCTGAACCTGCCACAATCAAAAACAAAAACGCTGGTGCGGATTATCCGCGCCAGCGTTTAAGTCACAGGCAACAACCGTATTGAAACCCTGTTAATCGGCAAACGCCGCCAGTTGCAGACTGGCGCGTTTCTGTTTCTTCAGTTTTGCCGATAAGCGTTTTTCCAGATCTTTACTGTCTTCCCCACTCTGCAGACCCACCGCCGATGCGCTGATGGAAATCTCCGCAAAGGGTTTCCACGCCTGTTGCTGCAGGGTGCGCTTAACCCTCTCCATCAGCACAATGGCGCCATCTTCCGGACAGTTCGGCAGCACCAGTACAAACAAATCATCGGCCAGACGGAATATTTCATCTCCGGCACGGATCTGGCGCTGAGTGCGTTCTACAAAGCGCGGCAGAAACTGCGACATCACCCGGTTACCGTGAATATCAATCAGCTGACGGTAATCATCAATCACCAGTCCGATCAGGCTGACACTGTGACGGGTCGATTCACTGCGGGCAATCTCGCGGGTCAGGGCATGAAAAAAGTGTCTGCGGTTATAGGCGCCGGAAGTCTGATCGGTCAGCGCCAGACGTTTCAGCGACCAGCCTTTTAACAGCGTTAAATAGGCAAAACACCAGGCAGAGCCGAGCAGCAATGAGTAATTGGTGCCGGTGCGCAGCGCCAGCATAAAACCATGATCAAGCCACAGCAGCAGCGTCATCAGAACCGCGACCACCACATTAAATACGGTGGCCGGATACAGCGGCAGACAAAAATAACTGAACAGTGGTAAGGCATATAAATAATGCGTCATCAGCTGCGGGTACTGCGGCAACTGATACAGCGCCAGTCCGGCCAGGGTAAAAATCAGCGGATAATTGACCCAGGAGAAGCTGTCACGGTCGCGGTTGATATAAATAAAAATGGCGCTGAATACAAACGCCGGGATGGCAATGGCGTTACTCAGCACCAACGGGTACAACCCCTGCCGGTACTGGTCGTACATCAGAATGCCAATGGCGACCGATGCCAGTAAATACACCACGGCCTGAAGTCTTGGCAGCAATTCGTCCTGTGATAAGTCAGCCAGCATGTAATGTCTCCATAACCCGGCGGATCAGACTGTGAGCATCGTCATCCGGTTGATAGGCCTCCACATGCACCGGCAGTTCTTTCAGTGCGGCAAACTTTTTATCGGCCATACAGCCCAGCAGCTGGGCTTTCAGCTCTTCAGAATCCTGCGGATCACTGTGCGGCATAACAATCACAAAATCATCGGTATTCAGGCGGTAACAGGCATCGTATTTACGCAGACACTTGCGCAGTTTATTACCGAGATAACTCAGGCGCTGTTCATAATCTTCCACTTTCAGACTGTGCCAGGCCTCTGGTGTTGCCACCGCCATTAACATCAGGCTGCTGCGCTGACGGTCAGCACGGGTCATTTCTTTATTCAGATCCAGATACAACTGATGTTCGTTATAGACCTGCGTCAGCGGATCGGTATTCACAATCTCGGTCAGGGCACGGTTATTACGTTCGTTAATCAGTGCATACATCACCGAGAAGGTGTAACAGGCAGCGTAGGTAAACAGCATCTGCAAACGGCTGTAATTATCAAAGTCTTCCAGTACCAGTAATACCAGCACCGCGCTGTACGCGAGGGTAATGTAGCTTGCCAGACGGAAGGGAAACAAAAAGTAGGTGTACACCGGCACAAAATAAATCCAGTGCGCGACCTGTGCACTCTGATGCATACCAAACAGGGTAAACACCGATAACAGCCCCACCAGAACCCACTCCGGGTACGGCGAAGAACGCTGCTTACGGCGCAGTAGCAGGTAACCGGCATAAATCACCAGCGCCAGCGAAAAACCGGCGGCAATCATGGCGAACTGTTTTTTATCTTCGAGCAGATCCAGGGCGGCAATAATGCTCAACCCCAAAGCCGCAAGCAGGCAATAAAGGACTTTAACCTGCAGCACGACCAGGCTGTGAAACTGCGTTTTTTCCATAACCGAGAGAATCCGTAGCTGAAATTACTGCACCGCAGAGGCTGCGGACGCTTTCATTGTAGTTGTTGGTGTATACTAGCGCACTTTCTCCCGCTACAGACTGTTCAGGTGTGATCGATGGATGTAATCGAATACATGCAGACCCTGGGTCAGAATGCCCGCCAGGCCTCCCGTGCCATGGCCCGCGCGTCGACTCAGGACAAAAATAAGGCGCTGCTGGCCATTGCCGACGCCATTACCGCCCAGCGCGATGCCATTAAGGCCGCCAACCAGCGTGATATGCAGCGCGGCCGCGACAATGGCCTTGAGGCTGCCCTGCTTGATCGTCTGGAACTGACCGACGAGCGTATCGATACCATGATCGAAGGCCTGCATCAGGTAGCCACACTGGCCGATCCGGTCGGCGAAATCACCGATCTGAAATACCGTCCAAGCGGCATTCAGGTGGGCAAGATGCGCGTGCCCCTGGGCGTTATCGGCATCATTTATGAAAGCCGTCCGAACGTCACCATTGAGGCCGCCAGCCTGTGCCTGAAATCCGGCAACGCCGCCATTCTGCGTGGTGGTTCCGAAGCCATTGAAGCCAACCGCACACTGGCCGCCATTATCAGCGCCGGCCTGGAAGAAGCCGGCCTGCCGGCCAGTGCCGTGCAGGTGGTGGAAACCACCGACCGTGCCGCAGTCGGCGCGTTAATCACCATGCCGGAGTACGTGGACGTGATCGTACCGCGCGGTGGCAAAGGCCTGATTGAACGTATCAGCCGTGACGCCAAGGTGATTGTGATCAAGCATCTGGATGGTATCTGCCATGTGTATATCGACGAATTCGCCGATAAAACCAAGGCCATCAATATCGCCATCAACGCCAAGACACACCGCTACGGCACCTGTAACACCATGGAAACCCTGCTGGTGCATCAGGCCGTGGCCGCCGATATCCTGCCGGAGCTGGCCGAAGCCTATGAAGCCCTTGGCGTGGAGCTGCGTGGCTGTGAGCGTACCCGTGAATTGCTGACCGATATTAATGCCGCGACGGAAGAAGACTGGCATACCGAATATCTGGCGCCGGTACTGGCGGTGAAAATCGTCGACGATATGGACAGCGCCATCGACCATATCAACCACTATGGCTCACACCATACCGACACCATCGTCAGCGAAAACTACACGCTGGCACGGCGCTTCCTGACCGAAGTCGACTCCAGCTCGGTGATGGTCAACGCCTCAACCCGCTTTGCCGATGGTTTTGAGTACGGCCTGGGCGCCGAAATCGGTATCTCCACCGATAAAATCCATGCCCGCGGCCCTGTCGGTCTCGACGGTCTGACCTCACAAAAGTACGTAGTGCTGGGTAATGGCGAAGTCCGTAAATAAGCCGCCCGCCACGCAGCCAACCGCCAGGCAATCGTCCGGCAGCCGCCACAAACGCTGGGCGCTGCTGGGCGGTACCTTTGATCCGGTTCATATCGGTCATCTACGTATCGCCGTGCAATTGCGCGATCTCGGCTTCGAAAAAGTCCTGCTGATTCCCAACCGCATTCCGCCACACCGGCCCCAGCCACAGGCCAGCGCTGAACAGCGTCTGGCAATGCTGCTGCTGGCATGCCGCAACCTGGATGGGATTGAACCGAGCAACATCGAGCTTGAGCGTGATGACCTGAGCTACAGCGCCATCACCGTCGCTGCCCTGCGCGCCGCCTACCCCAGCGTCGGTTTTACCTGGGTCATGGGACAGGATGCCTGGCAGGGGTTCGAACACTGGCATCAGCCGCAGTCACTGCTGGATGAAGCCAATCTGCTGGTCATCAGCCGTCCCGGATTGCGCAATGTCAGCCACTGGCAGGAACAACAATTAGAGCAACGTGAGTGCTCACTGACCGATTTACTGGCCGCTGAAGCCGGTCATATCTGTCTTCATCACTGGCCGGAGCTGGATATATCCGCCTCCGACTTGCGCCGGGCTATCAAGCAGGGCGACAATGTGACCTTTCTGACACCGGACGCGGTGCTGGATTACATAACCCAACAACAACTCTATCGATAGAACTGAATGCAAACTGAGCAAATCAAATCTCTGGTGATCGACGCTTTGGAAGACCTGAAAGCGCAAAATATCACCGTTCTCGACGTCCGCGGCCGTACTTCGGTAACCGACTGGATGATCATCGCAACCGGTACTTCTAACCGTCACGTCACAGCTGTTGCCGCTAACGTAGAAGAAAAAGCCAAACACGCCGGCCTGCGCCCTAACGGTACGGAAGGTCGTGCCGCCGCTGATTGGGTTCTGATCGACCTGATTGATGTGGTGGTACACGTTATGACCGACCAGTCCCGTCACTTCTACGATCTGGAGCGCCTCTGGGGAGAACCCGGCGCAGAGACCGGACAATCTGAGGCATGAAACTGCGCCTTCTGGCGGTAGGTCATAAGATGCCGGCATGGGTGGAACAGGGCTTTGCGGAATACGCCAAGCGCCTGCCCGCCGACTGCAGCATCGAACTGGTGGAAATTCCGCCGGGACACCGCGCCAAAAACACCAGCAAAGAAAAAGCCATGCAGCAGGAAGCTGACGCTCTGCGTAAAGCAATCCGTCCGCAGGATCATGTCGTGGCGCTGGATGTAAAAGGCAGCAACTGGTCGACCGAGCAGTTGTCACAGCAGCTGGAAGGCTGGCGCATGCAGGGCGGCGATGTGGCCCTGCTGGTCGGCGGCCCGGATGGCATGACTGCCGAAGTACTGGCACTGGCCAGACAGCGCTGGTCGCTGTCAGCACTGACTCTGCCCCACCCGCTGGTGCGTGTACTGCTGGCCGAACAGCTGTACCGCGCGTGGAGCATCCTGCAGGGCCACCCTTACCATAAGTGAGTCGTTTATGTGGGAGCATTCATTCAGGGATAAATCGGCAGAACGGAGGCTGTTCCGCTCCCGCGCATTAACACTGGCCATCTTTATTTTCCTGATGCTGTGCATACTGGCCTGGCGCATGGCCTATCTGCAGATCAACCTCTACGAAAAATACAAAGACCTGTCGGAAAACAACCGTATTCAGCTGCGTCCTATTGCACCTAACCGCGGTCTGATTTACGACCGCAACGGCATTCTGCTGGCCGAAAACATTCCCTCTTACAGTCTGACCCTGGTACCGGAACGGGTACGCGATATGGAGCAGACCATCGCTTTCCTCGATCAGCTGATCGGTATCAGCGAACGTGACCGCGAACAGTTTGAAAAACGTCAGGGCTTCCGCCGCCGGCCGTTTGAGCCTGTAGTGCTGCGCCACCAGTTGAGCGAAGACGACATTGCCAAAGTGATGGTCAACCGTTTCTACCTGCCCGGTGTCGACGTTGAAGCCCAGCTGGTGCGGCATTACCCGCAAGGTGAAACCTTTGCTCATGTACTCGGTTATGTTGGCCGGATCAACCAGCAGGAGCAGGCCACCCTCGACACCGACCCGGAAACCAAGCGCCGTTACAGCGCGACCCAGTTTATCGGCAAGCTCGGCGTGGAGCGCCGTTACGAGCAGGATCTGCACGGTGAAGTGGGCTACCAGAAAGTAGAAACCAACGCCCGTGGACGGGTTATCCAGATTATTGAACGTCAGGACCCTGTGCCCGGCCAGGACATCAGCCTGCACCTCGACAGCCGTTTGCAGAAGCTGGCAGAAAAAGAAATGAAGGGGATGCGTGGCGCCCTCGTGGCAATCGAAGTGGCAACCGGCGGTATTATCAGTCTGTACTCCAACCCGAGTTTCGATCCGAACTTATTTGTTACCGGAATCTCACACAAGGATTATTCAAGCCTGCGTGACAATCCCGATCTGCCATTGTTTGACCGGGCAATCCGTGGCCAGTATCCACCAGCTTCCACTCTCAAGCCTTTCGTTGGCTTAGCGGCACTGAACTCCGGCATCACCAGCTGGAACGAGAGCATCGATGATCCGGGCTGGTATCAGCTGGAAAATGACGAACGCCTGTATCGCGACTGGAAGCGCAGCGGCCACGGCAAAGTAAACCTGCAGCGTGCCATTGTTGAATCCTGTGACACCTATTTTTACGACGTCGCTGTACGGGCCGGTATCGACAATATTTCGCCGTTCCTCGCTCAGTTCGGCTTTGGCCGCAATATGACACTGGACATCAGCAACGCCCTGCCGGGTTTATTGCCCGACCGCGACTGGAAACGCGCCAAAAGAAAATCCTTCTGGTACGCCGGTGACACCGTCAACCTCGGTATTGGTCAGGGCTTTATGCTGGTTACGCCGATGCAGCTGGCAACCGCAACCGCAGTACTGGCCAATCGTGGTCAGTGGCAGGTACCGCGTCTGATTCTGGCGCATAACGATATAGCCGACGAAATTCCGCATGGCGATATTGCCGATATTCAGCTGAAAAACCCGCAGGACTGGGAACAGATGTATCACGCCATGGAACAGGTGATCAGCGGCAGCCGTGGCACAGCCCGGCGCCTGCTGAGCAAACTGCGCTACCCGATTGCCGGTAAAACCGGTACCGCGCAGGTCGTGGGCATCAAACAGGATGAAGAGTACGACTCCGAATCCCTGCGTGAGCGCTGGCGTGACCACGCACTCTTTATTGCTTTTGCTCCGGTGGAAAAGCCAGAGATTGCCATTGCCGTGGTGATCGAAAACGGTGAATCCGCCGGCCGTACCGCCGGCCCTATTGCACAGAGCATCATTAACGAATACCTCGGAGGCGCAGAAGGCTAGTGGCTAATACCGATTTCAGCCGCACCATGGGCAGCGGCCATCACCAGCATGGGTTCGATCGCAGCCGCGCCTGGTTTGAGCGCATGCACATCGACCTCATTCTGTTCCTGCTGATTCTGCTGCTGGCCGGTTGCGGCCTGCTGATTCTGTACAGCGGCAGCGGCCAGGATATGACCATGGTCAAACGTCAGGCGCTGCATTTTCTGATCGGTTTTATCGTCCTGATTGTCGTGGCCCAGTTTCCTCCGCGCTTTTATCAGACTGTGGCTCCCTGGGCCTTTGCCATCGGTGTTATTGCGCTTATCGGCGTACTGGTCATGGGCGTGGGTGCCAAAGGCGCACAACGCTGGCTGGAACTACCCGGTCTGCCGCGTTTTCAGCCATCAGAGCTGGTGAAGCTGGCGCTGCCGCTGACGGTCGCTTGGTATATGTCGACCCGTCCTGTACCGCCGCGTTTTTTCGACCTGATTAAGGCCATGATAATTATTGGCCTGCCCACCATTCTGATTCTGAAACAACCCGATCTCGGTACATCCATTCTGATCAGCGCGTCCGGAATTCTGGTGTTGTTTTTTGCCGGTATGTCCTGGGCATTAATACTGTCGATGATAGGTATTGTCGCAGCCTGTGCACCACTGATGTGGTTTTTTGTGATGCGTGAATATCAGAAACAACGGGTGCTGACTTTTCTCAATCCGGAAAGCGATCCGCTCGGGTCCGGCTGGAATATTATTCAGTCAAAAACGGCCATTGGTTCAGGCGGCATTGATGGCAAGGGATTTTTACAGGGCACTCAGTCGCAGCTTGAGTTTCTGCCGGAAAGCCATACCGATTTTATTATCGCCGTACTGGCAGAAGAACTCGGCCTGATTGGCGTACTTGCCCTGCTGATATTGTACTTTCTGATTATTATGCGTTGCCTGTATCTGTCTTCCCGCTGTGAAACTTTATTCGGCCGTTTGTTGTCCGGTAGTCTGGCCGTTACGTTTTTTATCTATGTATTCGTAAACATAGGTATGGTCAGTGGCATATTACCAGTGGTCGGCGTACCCTTACCGCTGGTGAGCTACGGTGGCACCTCGGTAGTCAGTCTGCTGACGGCTTTCGGTTTAATTATGTCCATGTACACCCACCGGCAGAATTAGGATACAGATTTATGCGTTTTTTCCGTGACACCCTGAGTAAATTAAGCAGCGCTTTATTGTTATGTGCAGCCCTGCCTGTTTCTGCAGCTTATGATCAGCATCCGCGCAGCGACGAATTTATTGCTGAAGCCAGCAAAGAATACAAAATTGATCCGGCCGAAATCCGCGCCTGGCTGACCCATGCCGAAAAGCTCGACTCCGTTCTCGAAGCCATTGCCCGTCCGGCCGAAAAAGTAAAAGAGTGGGACGAATATCAGGATATATTTCTGACCTCAAAACGCATATCTGCCGGTAAAGCATTTTTGCAGGAACATGCCGAGCTGCTGCAACAGGCCGAACAAAAATTCGGTGTGGATAAACACATTATTGCTGCCATCATCGGCGTAGAAACATTTTATGGAACCCGTCAGGGAAATTATCGCGTACTCGATTCCCTCGCCACACTGGCCTTTGATTATCCGCAACGGCCGCTGTTCTGGCGCGAATTAAAAGCCTTCTTTGCTCTCGCCCGCGATGAAAAAATCGACCCGGCCAGTGTCAAAGGTTCTTATGCCGGAGCGATGGGTTATGGCCAGTTTATTCCGACCAGTTTTCTGAACTACGCCGTTGATGCTGACAAAGACGGTAAGCGTGATCTGTGGGGTAACCCTGCGGATGCGATTTTCAGCGTCGCCAACTACTTCAAACGCCACGGCTGGCGCACCGGTGAAGCCGTAACCCAACGCGTTCGGGTCAGCGGTAAAGACTATGAAGAAATCATCAACGACAGCCTCAAACCCAAATGGACCGTTGCCGAATTAAAAGCACTGGGCGTGGAACCGACCAATAAAGTCGCCGAAGACCGCCCCGCGAACCTGATCCGTCTGCAGGGAAAAGTCGGTGCAGAATTCTGGCTCGGTGAACACAATTTTTATGTTATCACCCGCTACAACCACAGCCGCATGTATGCCATGGCCGTCTATCAGTTGAGTGAGGCGCTGCGTTGAGAGCGGTTACCCTTCTGCTGGCACTGACACTGGTGCTGGCAGGCTGTGCAACCTCGCGTTATCAGCACGCCAACGACTTCACTCCGGCAACCGTTGCCGATATCCACAATCTGCCGGAACCGGAACCTAAAGCAGAGCCCCGCAGCAGCATGGGTAATCCGCGCAGCTACCAGGTATTCGGCAAGGAATATCAGGTGATGGACAAGGCCGATAACTACAAAGAACGCGGTATTGCTTCCTGGTACGGTATGAAATTTCATGGTCACCGCACCTCAAACGGCGAAATTTACGACGTCTATCAGTTCAGCGCGGCCCACAAAACCCTGCCTCTGCCCAGCTATGTCCGTGTTACCCGGGTTGATAACGGCAAATCCATTATCGTGCGGGTCAATGACCGCGGGCCGTTCCACGAAGGCCGGATTATTGATCTGTCCTATGCTGCTGCCGTTCGCCTTGGCATCAATAAAATGGGCACGGCCGTGGTTGATGTTGAAGTTGTCACCCCACCCCATGCCCACAGCGTACGCTGGGTGCAGGTCAGCGCGTTGTCAGATGCCGCCGCCGCGCAACGGCTGCAGGCCAGCCTGCAGCGCTCACTGGCGCCCATGACCTGGCCGGTCAGCATCAGCACTCAGGACGGCGGAGCCGGTTTACATAAAGTGCGGATCGGACCAGTGCCCGAGGGTGATGATCTGCAGGCCGTACTGGACCGGCTTAATCAGCTGAATATCCGCCAGCCACTGCTGCTGGCTGCTCACCAGCTGAACTGATCACAACAAAGAGACAAAAAAAGGGGCCATGACGATCAACGTCAGGCCCAGAGGCAAGGTACTCAGCGCAGAAACAGTAAAACTAAAGCGTGTTGGCCCGGCTTATTCACCAGTACCGTGTTTTTCGATGTCTTTCTTAACAGCCCAGTAAACGCCGCCAAAGAAGGCGCAGGTCAGGGCAACAATAATCAGGCCGGAAAATACAACTTCATCCATAAACATAGTGCTCACCTCTCAGTTAAGCCGTGCAGTTCGGAGCGGCAATGGCTGCGTTGGCTGCTTCATTGCGCTTGGTATGAAGTCACTTTAGCAAGGGGCCGGAAGGCAGAATTGATGTAAATCAACGAAAAAATCGCCCCAGAAAGAGGTTGATACGGAGCTTGATACACATCAAATAACCATACAGTTATTATGACTAATGGTGTAAACCTTGCTACCGAATATGCTGAGCATCAACACTCCTGCGCAGATCCCTTGCAGCCATGCAGCAGACAGACACTGCGCAATTATTGGTATTTATCGTCAGTCAGTGCACACTATGTAAACCGGCGACCATAAAGGACTGAGCAAGGTGAAAGGACCAATTACACAAGCTGCTTCACTGCTGCTGTGCGGATCACTGTTCTCTGCGGCCCTGCTGCAGGCGGAAGAACAACCCGCCGCCGGAACGTCCTCTGTGACAGAGGCAACGGCAGAAGCTCCGACAGACCAAGCCACACCTGCCCTGACGCCTGTTGCACTAGGTGCAGCGCCCGAAGCAGATACCACAACACTGGCACGAACCAATCAGCAACTGTCACAACTGATCCGGCAGCAGGACTACCAGAGCGCCTATCAACTGGCACAACCACTGCTCAGCCTTTACGAAGGCGACCCGTCATTTGATTTTTATTACGCATTCAGCGCTGCCCAGCTTGGATATTTCAATGAAGCCTTATTCGGCTTCGAGCGCCTCAGCAGCAACTACCCGGCAGTTGCCCGCTACCGTCTGGAGTTAGCACGTGCTTACTATTACCTTGGTAATCACGATGCTGCCGAGCAGGAGTTCAGCCGGGTTCAGAGTACCAACCCGCCTGCGCAGGTCCGGGAGACCATTGCACAGTTCCTGCAACGTATTCAGGAGCAGCGCCTGAGCGTGATGCCTGCCTGGGGAGGTTTTGTCTCCGCCAGCGGCGGTTATGACTCCAACTACAATACCGCTACTGATCTCAATGAGGTCGACCTGCTCGACGGCCTGCTGACCGCGCGCCTGAGCCGTGATCAGCGCGCTAAAGGCAGTGGCTACTATCAGCTGCGGGCCCAGGGCAGTTATATCAGCCCACTGACACAGCGCAGCGCCATCGACCTGCAGTTAGGAGCCAGCCGCAAAGACAACGCCGCCGATGATCTGTTTGATCTGGATAACCTCTACGCCAGCGGCGGCATGCGGATGGTCCGTGGACGTCACAATCTGCGGCTTGGCGGTCGTTACAGCCACTATTGGCTGGGCCGGGATGATCTGCTGTCAGACCTGTCGGCGAATCTGGAATGGAACTACCAGCTGGCCAGCGAATGGCAGAGTCAGACCCGTCTGACACTGAGTAGCCAGGACAATAAGCTCAATGATGATCTCGACCTGCTGCAGGCCGAACTTCAGGCGGGTGCCGCTTTTTCAGCCGGATCGCTCTCAGCCCAGTTTGCACTGGTGCTGGCCACCGATGATGGCGAACAGGAGTATCAGGCACGGGACACGCAGGGTATTAACCTGAGTGCTCAGCAACTGCTGAACATTCACAGCAGTCTGTATGCCAGCCTGATTCTGCGCGACTACCAGTTTCAGGGGGCATTTCCGGCAGACAACCTGCTCGCCGCCGGCGAAACCCGTGCCGAGCAAATGATCCAGCTGGTACTGGGCTACGGCTATACCCTGTTACCAGCCCTGACCCTTTACACCCAGGCCAGCCAGGTCCGTTACAACAGCAATCTCCCCTTGTACGAATATGACCGCACGCTGCTCGAAGCGGGCATCAACTGGACATTCTGATGGAGGCCATCATGCACCGGATTACACGTTCAGCCTGCCTGTTTCAGGCAATGGTTATTCTGCTGATGATGTTCACACTGAACTCAGCCCGCGCAGCCGAACTGGCCGGCCACATCATCATGGTAAAAGGCGATGTCACTGCGCAGGCAGCCGATGGCAGCAGCCGCAATCTGAAGCGCCGCGATGAAATTTACCCCAGCGACACAATTCGTACCGGTACCGGCAGCCGCGTACAGATCCGCTTTATCGATAACGCCCTGCTGGCTTTGCAGGAAAACAGCCAGCTCAGTATTCATGCCTACCAGCAGGCCGATGCCGATGGCAAAGGGGGCAAGGTGCTGATGGAACTGGTAGAAGGTGGGTTCCGCACCCTGACCGGCAGTATTGGCAAAGGCAATAAAGAGGCTTACCGGGTCGACACCCCCGTTGCCAGCATCGGTATCCGTGGCACGCTCTACAGCGCCTTACTGGCCAAAGGCCAGCTGATGGCGGGAGTCTGGAAAGGAGGCATTACGCTGTCCTCAGATCAGGGCGATTTTAATCTTGGTCAGAATGCTGATTTCAACTTTGGCGTACTGGGTAACACTGGCTTTCAGGGAATGCTGGAAGCACCGCAGGCACTGGATAACGCTGATTCTGACGTCATACCAGACAGCATGAGTACAACCGGTTCAGAAAATCCGGATGGCAGCACACCACCTCCCGGAACAGCCACTACCAGCCCGGCTACAACGGTACTGAATAACACCAGCGGCGATAACAAAGTTCCGCCACCTCTTGATCAGGATGCCGACAGTGGTCATGAAGATACCTTGAAAGAAGCCGGTAATCTGATTGATAACACCCCTCCTGATGGCGGAGACGGTGGTGATGGTGGCGACGGCGGTCCTGTGATCACCTCACCGGATCTGCGCCTGAGTTCGGAAGAATTCACCGCCTTTCTCACCAGTACCAGCGTCGGCAGCATTATTGTTAATGGCAAAGCAATTCCTGTATCCGCCTTCCGTGACGAGCGTGGCGAGCCGGTGTTTGTATCCGTCGACGACAATAAAGGTATTGATATCACCCGTTACAGTGGCACAACCGACAGTACATTGCTGCCGGAGATGGCGGATATTGCCGGTATTGAATGGGGCATCTGGAACGGCAGCGCAGAGGCGCCGGTTTCACAGTTGCTGGAAGAAAGTTCGCTGGTTGTCACCGCTGTCGAATCGCCGGTTATGTGGGTGATTGCCAATCCTGCACTTGAAGGCAATATCCCTACCTCTGGCTCGGTATATTTCGGCGGCACTCAGGCCCTGGGAACAGACAGCAAAGGGAATGCTCTGCTCAGTGCCAGCGGCAATTTTGATCTGGATTTTTCTACCGGTATCGTCAGTAATGGTTTTCTGAGTGCTGACTATGCTGATGGCAGTGGTGGCCAGAGTATCGGCGGTAATTTCTGGAACGCCGACTTTACCGGCACCATCCGTGCGGGTGGCGCCAACGGTAAAAATACAGCGCTGGTTCAGATGCAGTTCGGCACAGGTTATCACGGCGAAAGCTCTGCACTGGACGCCGTCGCCAGCCAGTTCAGTGGCGTACTGGTCGCTCCGTCAGGCGGCGTGTTTGCCGGCAGTTTCAACCTGATCGATATGGACGGCAACAGTGCCGCCGGCATTGTTGTCTGGCCACAACAGGTGCGGACAGGTCAGTTCTGAAGCTGACCTCTGTCTTCCGCTTACTTCTCGGTATGGCGGAAGACACCATCCCAATTCTCGGCCAGCGTCTGCTGGCGCAGGCTGCCGATGCGCTCGATATATACCTGATATAAACGCCGTGGCTGTTGCTGCCATAACTGTGTAAAAATCAGCACCGCTTCATCCCAGCGGCGGGCAAAATAATGCTCGGTTCCCTGCTGCTGCAGTGCCAGCTCCTGCCGCGTTGCCTCATCAACTTCACCTGCCAGGCCCAGCGGTTCATAGACGCGGATAGGTTCGTTTTTACCTTTTACCTGAATACGGTCGACATAGCGGTAAACAAACTCCGGTGCCTGGGCATGGGTGTTCTCACCAACCAGAATCTTCACACCATAAAACTTGGTAATGCTTTCCAGCCGGGAACCCAGATTCACCGCATCCCCCAGCACGGTATAGGCACGGCGGTAGGATGATCCCATATCGCCAACATTCATCGGACCGGTATTAATGCCAATGCCGATTTCAATCGCCGGCCAGCCACGGGCAATGAACTCTTCACGCAGCGAAGCCGTGACGCGCTGCATACTGAGCGCTGCCTGTACCGCATGACAGGCATGACGTTCGTCATCCAGTGGCGCGCCCCAGAAAGCCATCACCATATCGCCGACGTATTTATCGATGGTGCCTTCATTATCAAAAATCACTTTGGTGATGGGCGTGAAGTAGCTGTTCAGCAGTGCCTTAAGATCAGCGGCCGACAGATTTTCAGAGATATTGGTAAAGCTGCGGATATCGCTGAACAGTACCGTCAGCTCTTTGCTTTCCCCGGCAAACTGATAGGCCGTAGGGTCATTCATCATGCGCTCGATATGCGCCGGCGGTACATACTGGTCGAACATCCCTTTCAGCAAGCGACGGCTGAGATTTTCGCTGACAAAGCCATACCCCAGATTAACGATGGTCAGCCCGCCAACCAGCAGCAATACCGCTGCCAGCGGTAAATCGAGGTTCTGATAGGACCACAGATAAAAATTGCCACTGATCACCAGTACAACCGCCAGACCACTCAACAACATGGCACTGAAAGGCCCAAGCCGTGGCAGCCAGAACGACAGTACTATGCCAAACAACAACAGCTGGGCAAGCAACGCACCCGCTTCCCATTCCGGACGGTATGGGAATTCATCATTAAGCAGGGCTTCGATCACATTGGCATGTACTTCCACCCCCGGATACTGCGTTCCAACCGGCGTGGCACGCAGATCCGATAAACCGAGGGCTGAGGTGCCCACCAACACAATGGCACCTTCCAACGCATCGTCGCTGATATTGCCATTAAGCACATCGGTGGCAGAAAAATAGGTAAAAGTACGCTTCGGCCCTTTATAGGGCACAATCACCCGGCCAGCGGCATCGGTACGTGCCAGCTGTCCCCCGACACCGGCATAGCGCAGTACATCAACATCGCCCAGCGCAACCGTTTCCAGTTGCAAGGTGCGGTCGAACAGATAAGCCATCACCGTCGCCAGTGCCAGCGATGGGTACAGATCGTTACCATAGCGGATAACCAGTGGCGCCCGGCGGATCGCGCCATCAGCATCGGCAAAGGTGGTGACAAAGCCAGCACCGGCGGCAGCATCCTGCAGCAGTGGCAGATTGGCAGCATAGCCCGGCTTGGCGATCACTACCGAACGTCTGGCAGCCTCCACTGGCAACCGGTAGACCGGAGCCGGTAAACGACCCACGCTCACATTGCCCTCATCAAGAAAGAAAAAACCCAGCACCGTATCGGTCGCCGGTAATTCCTGTGCAAAATGAGTATCGGCATCAACCTGCCGGCGCCATCCTTCGGGCGCCTGCCAGCGTTCACCATCAACCGCCAGACGCTTGCGGATATCGTCCACCGGGTTACGTTCCGGCTCAGAGAACACCACGTCAAAGGCCACAACCACTGCGCCATACTGCGCCAGAGTGGTTACCAGATCGGCGAGTTTGTGCCGGCTCCAGGGCCAGCGGCCTTCATGGGCAAGGGATTTTTCATCGATGTCGATAATGATAATTGGCTGCTCGCCACGTTCGGGCGGATGCCAGTCGAGTGCTGCGTTAAAGCGCAGGTCGTAAAGCAGAAAGTCGAGTCGTTTCAGCCAATGGCCGGGACTTTGCCCGGGCTGCAGGCTCAGCAGAATAAAATAAGCGGTCAGTAACACACCCAATAAAATGGGCAGACGCGTGCGAGACAATGATCCCCAGCGCATAGAGTCCCTCAGAAACGTCCCTGCATTGGGCGAACACTAGCACAGGCGCACTTTAATGTCGCACCAGCCGCAGTTCAGGCCATCACCACCTGACCGCGGTACACACGCTGGGTACGTTTGCTGACCCGCTCAGAATCATCCATCAGGCGCTGGCTGCCACGGTATACATGGCTGATTTCATGCAGCTCTGGTGGCTCCTGGGTTGGCAGAAACTCCTCAATCAGGGCCAGCAAATCACGGCTGACGCCGCTTTGCACCAGAACACGCAGGTCATGCTCAAGGGACGGTGAATCAAAGTGAATCACGCATCCCTGCTCGTCTTTCGCCAGTCGTTTGATCTTTTGCAGCAAAGCGATGTTATGACGGTTGAATTCCATGCAATCATCTCCGGTTAATAGCTACTATCAGAAGTCTCAGTTAAACGAAGTATTGCAACCCTCATACCATAGTTTGAATCTGTTCAGTTTTATTCGGCGCAGCCGCTCCGGTATGACGGCTCGCCAGTGCAGCAAATTGCTCTGCCACACTCTGCCAGCTGGCACGCTCAGCCTGAAGACGAGCCGCGATGCCCATGGCCTGAAGATCACCACCAACAAGACGCGATGTCGCAGCAATAAACGCCTCATCCGTATCGTCCGCCGCCAGCTCACCATTAACCCCGGGTTGCACATGCATCTGCGCGGCAGCCATATTGAACGCCACGACCGGCAAGCCACTGGCCATCGCCTCCAGCGTTACCAGGCCAAAAGTCTCTGTCTGACTGGGGAAAATAAAGGCATCGGCTGAAGCAAAATAACGCGCCAGTGTTTCACCGGTTTGCACGCCGGCAAAAATAATCTGCGGATGTTCTCGCTCCAGCTCCGCCCGCATAGGACCATCACCCACCATGATCAGACGGGCATTGTTCCCCTGCGCCCGCAACGCCTGCCAACTGCGGATTGCCAGCGGAATATTTTTCTCAGCGGCAATGCGTCCGACATACAACAGCACCGGTTCAGCGCCAACCTGCCACTGCTGACGCAAAGCAATGCTGCGCCGACGCGGATGAAACAGCTGGCAATCAACCCCGTGAGGCAGCACCGATACATTGCGGAAACCTTCGCTGCTTAATGCGCTTGCGATTTCACCCGCTGGCACCAGCGTGGCCGCCGTGCGGTTATGAAAACGCCGCAGCCAGGCCAGGGTCAGTGTTTTGATCCAGCCAAGACCGTAATAGCTGCTGTAGCGATGGAAGTTGGTGTGGAAGGCACTGATAACCGGAATACCCTGCTTACGGGCCTGGCGCAGAGCAGAGTTACCCAGCGGGCCTTCGGTCGCAATGTACACCAGATCCGGCTGGAAACTTTGCCAGGCTCTGGCCACCCGGCGCCGGGCTGGTAATCCAAGCTGCAGATCCGGGTACATCGGGATGGTCAGGCCACGGCACCAGACTTCTTCGGTTTCAGGCAGCCAGTCGCTGCGCGGTGCCGTGCGGATAATCTGAATACAAAATTGTTCAGAGTTCAGTGCACTGAGGAGCTGGCGCAGGGAATTGGCAACGCCGTTAACGTCCGGAACATAGGTTTCCGTGACGATCGAAATGCGGATCTTGGCCATGGTTAAGCGGCACTCTGGTGATTATTCCACCAGTGTGACGCTTAACCCATGACAGTTTTATGAAGAGAGGAAGGAGTGTCAGCACTCGCCGGAAAGTTTGGACAAGCGATAACGCAGCTGACGCGGCGTCAGGCCGAGCACTTTCGCTGCCATGGTCTTATTTCCGCTGCATTTGGCAATTGCCGACTGAATGTCACTCAGTTCATCGGCCTGTACCCGCTGGTAAGGGCGGGCATAAAGTGTTTTGAAATTCGGCACCACCTGGGTGGCCAGCATATGGGCAATCTGCGCACCGAGAAAATTCACCAGAGCCAGATCGATATGATCTGCCCGTGCACCACGCAGATCCATCACCAGCACCGCCAGCACCGACTGGCGCAACACCAGTGGCACCAGCAGACAGCGATCTTGCTGACACAAAGAATCGATAAAAGGTTCGAACCGCTCAGGGCGCTCGCTGCCATCTTTAATCACCAACCACTCACGTGATTCAAACTGACGGCACAGAGCATGCTGTACGGCGAAACTGTAAACACCGTTACTGACTCCGGTGGAACAGTACTGAGCTTTAAAACGGCTGGGAGAATCCGGTAAGGCTACGGAAACATTATTCAGTCCGCTGTTTTCGGCCACCAGCAACAACAGCTGCTGGATACTGTCCTCATCGTGGTAACGGCTTTCAATAATTTCGGTCACGCTGTTCAGCCAGGCCGATGGCATGGATGAAACGGGCATAACGGGCTGACGGTAATCCTGAATATCGGCAATTTTATACATAGGCTGCTCCTCCTGATAATCAGCCTTTCGCAAACTCCGTACCATGTTTTTATTTTGTTCAGGATGCGCTTAAAAACGGCTGATTACGGCCGGAAAGACAGAAAAAAAGAAGGATAAAGCGTGAAAAAATGCGCTATTTGTAAACAATGGAATATGGATATGTTCCAAGGCGGTGCACCTCCGGAACTGCAGTACCGGAGGCCACTACGGAGAAAGCGCCGCCTCAGGCTACGCCCGGATCATCACTCGGAAGGTATTCTTTCTGCAGCCAGCGGGCAAAGCCGCGACAGGCATCCTGACTGGTAAGGATTCCGGCCAGACGATCATTACGCATAATCAGCACCGCATTAACATGCTGTTCTGCCATCCCCATAAGAACGACATCCAGCCGGGTATGCAGATCAACCTGTTTAATCTGCCGGCGACACATATCGCCGGCACTCAGGTCTCCGAGATCGCTGGAGGTATGACCCGGTTGTTGTGCCAGTTTGAGATCTTCGATGGTCAGTAACCCGACAACCTCATGTTCGGCCATAACCGGCAAGTGATGGCAGTTATGAGATTTCATCAGTTCCGCGGCTTCGGCCAGTGGCAGACTTTCTTCCACATGAACCGGAAACGCCGTCATAATTTCTGCAATCGTAGGCATATGGCGCATAGCTGTTCCCTCAAAACGAATTCCGCAGGTCGCTGTACCGGATACTGACGCCAGCACACAACGTACAGTACCCGGTACAGCGCTCAGACGCCAATGCGCCCCAGCGTATCCACTATCTGATGCAGAATACCCGCTAAGGTCGGATGTTCCTGCTCAAAACGAATCGCCTGCTCCTGCACCCGCTCGCCGATATCAGCCGCATCACTGTTCTCCATGGCATTGATATCACGGGCAATGCTGTGCAGTAACTCCAGACTGCTGTCGTCCAGCTGGGGATTCTGTTGCAGGGTCTCGTGCAGCTGTTGCAGTTGTTGTTTGAGATCTTGTTGAGGCATAGAAGCAACTTCCTTGGGTTAAAGCCTGTTCATACTGTTACTGTCAGTCTAACAACTGCAGCGCCTCAGGTGCTAATCCAAATCAAGAAAGCCTGTTCAGTAGAGCGCGTGAAAGCAGAATGGCATACCGCAGGCTTCAGCCATGGCCTTCATAGGTTTGCGGTTAGCGTTGTCGCCCACATACAGCAAAGATGAATGATTCAGATCCAGCCTCACAGCTTCAGGCAAAATCAGGCGCAGCGAATGCAGGATCGCGCTGTGGCTGGTCGACACCGGCACCCAGATTTGCGCCTTACCGGACATTAACTGCAGCAATTGCAGCAAACGCGCAGCATTAGTGCCGATCTGATCACGGGGGTTCACGTAGAAAAGGTAAATCGGGAGTTGTTCCGACAGGGACTGGCGTGCAAGCAGGTGCCAGACAAGAGGCATAGCATCTTCAATCAGTTCACTGAGCTGAGGCGTATAGCCCACGATTCCCAGAGAAGCAGAATCTGCCGGCAGATTAACGATATAAACACAGGCATCTGCACGCCCGCTGAGGGTTGATGGAACCCGCTGGATTCCTGCTCCGCCCCGCTCTGGGGACAATAGCTCCAGACTTGGTGCTGCGCTGCATGCAACCATAACCACTCCCTGTTGTTATTATTGCCGGACTCCTCTGCCGTTAGCAGATAAACAGAAGATATCCTTTATACTTTTAAGGTATAGACAAACAACAAGGCTGGCGCTAGCACCAGACAGACATTACTGCAGGAATTCACACCAGGTTCTTAAAAAATCTGGTGTTTTGGTCAGATGACGGATGGCTCAGAGATCAAGCACTTCAACCAGTACGGTTTTAATAATAAAACCAACCATACCCAGCCCCAGACCAATCAGCAGAATCATCATCCCGAACTTACCGGCGTTGGCGCGCTTACCCAGGTCGTAAATAATGAAAAACATAAAGCCGATCAACAGTGTGACGCCAATATTCATTGCCCAGGTTTCAAACAGCTCTGCATTCATTCCGCGCTACCTTCCGGTGTACAGCTAAAAAGTGCGCGTATGGTACTCAGAGGCGGGCTCTGGCACCAGCCCGCAAGGCAATGCTGCGCCTGACTTGCTACCGCATCCCAGACGGTTATCATGGGCGGGCAGATGACCTGCATAATAATAAACAAAGGTCCTGATTATGTTTTCTAACGCCTCACGCCACCTGTTAATCCTTTTTGCTGTTCTGCTGTGCAGCCTGTCTTCCGCCCATGCAGATACCGTCAAACGTACCTTCTGTGTATTCGATCCGGTCGGTGCCAAAGGGCCGATATTCGACGCCATGCGTGATTACCAGACCAGCGCCCTGTCCTGGGGAACCGAACTGGAGTTAAAGGCCTATACCAACGAAGCCGTCGTACTGGCCGATTTTAATGCCGGTCATTGTGACGCTATGGGCGTCACAGGCACGCGCGTTCGTCCCTATAACGCCTTTACTGCCAGTATCGAAGCGCTGGGCGGCATCAGCGATTATCAGCAGTTACAGGATTTAATCGGCATGCTCGCCAAGCCTCAGGCCAGCAAATATATGCTGCAAGGTGATTATGAGGTGGCCGGTATCATGCCTGGCGGTGCGGTATATATTTACGTACGCGATAAGGCCATCAATTCAGTCGAGGCAGCAGCCGGCAAGCGTATCGCCACTCTCGATTACGACAAGGCTTCGGTAAAAGTGGTGGAACATGTAGGAGCCACCATGGTGCCATCCAGCGTCGCCACATTTGCACCGCGTTTTAATAATGGCGATGTTGACGTTGCCTATGCACCCGCCATCGCTTATCAGCCTTTCGAAATGTACAAAGGGCTGGGGGAAAACGGAGGTATTTATCGCTTCAGCATGGCGCAGATGAATTTCCAGCTGCTGATTCACAGCAAGCGCTTCCCGCCACAATTTGCACAACAGAGCCGTGAGTTTGCCTTCCGTAATTTTGATAAAGCGATGGAACATATCCGCGTCGCGGAGGCCGGAATCCCGGAGAACTACTGGATCGACCTACCGCAGAAAATGATGGATGAGTACAAAGAAATGTTGCGTCAGATCCGTCTGGAACTGACCGCCGAAGAGGTTTACGACCCACGGATGATGAAGCTGATGTTCCGTCTGCGCTGCCGTGCTAATCCTGGCCATTTTGAATGTGCTGAAAAGGCCGAAGGCTGATTCCAACCCCATTAACAGGGATTCGCTGCGTGCGGTGAGCGTTAACAGTTACCGCACGTCCCCTTGGTCCGCCATGAAGGCATCTTCATACGCGCGGATATCCTTTACAATTCAGCCAGACCTGATTCTGTACTCTACCCGACCCGGCCACATCATGGTGATTTTCAGCCTATGACAGACTTCGATTACTGCATTATCGGCGGCGGTGTTATAGGCCTTGCCTGTGCTTATGAACTCAGCCACCACGGCTCCGTCCTGCTGCTGGAGCAAAATAACCGCTTTGGCGCAGAAACCAGCAGTCGTAACAGCGAAGTCATTCATGCCGGTCTTTACTATGCACCAGGCTCACTGAAAGAACGTCTGTGCATCGAAGGCAAGCAGCGCCTGTATCGGTTCTGTGAAAACTTTGATGTTCCCCACAAAGCTATCGGTAAACTGATTGTCGCCCCCGAAAGTGGTCAGGAACAGCTGACACAGCTGCTGCGCAAAGGCCGTAATCTGCGGATTCCCCTGCAGTCGCTTGATCAGCAGCAGCTGCAGGATATGGAACCTCAGGTGCGCGGTTATGTGGCACTTTACTCTCCCACGACCGGTATTATCGACAGCCACAGTTATATGGAGCGTCTTGCCCAGCAGGCTGAGCAACGCGGTGCCCTGCTGCTCAAACACTCGCGGGTTGTCTCCGCCAGTGAGCGCGATAATGGCTGGCAGATTGAGGTATGCAGCATGGATGGTGTAAGCAGTATCCGCTGCGCAGCACTGGTCAATGCCGCTGGTCTGCAGGCCCAGAAGATGGCCCACGCACTGGGCATTAAAGAAAGCCGGATTCCAAAGCTTTATCTCTGTCGCGGGCATTACTTCAGCTACCAGAGCAAAAACCCTTTCCGGCATCTTATCTACCCGCTGCCGGAAAAGAATCTGGCAGGACTGGGCATTCATGCCACCCTCGACCTTGGTAATCAGCTGCGCTTCGGCCCTGATACCGAATATCTGTCAGACGACACCCCGGATTACCGGGTAGACCCGGCGCTGGCACCCACGTTCGCCAGGGCCATTCAGCGCTACTTTCCCGGCCTGAAAGAACAACACCTGCAGCCAGATTACGCCGGTATCCGTCCCAAACTGCACACAAAGCATGAGACTGCAGCCGACTTCAATATCCAGCGTCCTGATAACAGTGCCCCCGCGGTTCATCTGTTTGGGATAGAAAGCCCGGGCCTGACCGCTTCTCTTGCTATTGGCACTTTTGTAACAGAAATGTTACAAAAGTAGGTTCAGGTGTTGCCAAAAACGCCCTGCCCATGGCTACGGGCCGAAGCAATTCATCTAAAAAATCATAGAGTTATACGATCTGATGCAGTTAGTACGGCGGATTGTGCATTTATGTTACAGCCAAACTACACTGTAATCCGACAAGCCGCAGATGATGAACAATCGGCTTACGAATGCTCACCATAACTCCCTGATACGACACAAGCATGAGACAACGAACTGCTAATCTGAAGAACAGTTGTTAAGACAAACGGTTTGAATGAACAGGGGAACCCTATGAGTCAAGCGCTGCCTGTGAAACAAGCAGAGGTCAGCTACGGAGATGTCAGCACAATTTTGTCTGCCAAAGTGATGATCCCGATAAACTGTGACCACTGCCAGCAGGACACCGACATCAGTATCGAAACGCTGAAAAGCAAACACGGTATTCTGTGCGAGCACTGCAGTAATGTCCGCACCTTCAGCACCACAGAAATGCGCCTGATGCGCATGCTGCTGGCTCAGGCCGGCTACCACTTCGCACTCTGAAAGCGCTTTGCCCGGCCTCAGGACAAAGCGCAGAACCTCAGACTGCCAGTAACCTCGGCAGCAACAGAGACAGGTGACGGCGCAGGGTGGCTGACACTTCTGCCAGATCCGGCTCTTCTTCATTTTTCAGCAAAGCGCTGTACTCCAGCGAATGGAATAAGCCCAGCAAAATTTCAGCATCAGCTTCCGGCGCATCTGAGTTGGCTACATTGCGGAAAAATTCTGCCGCTTTCTCAAACAGCGCTTTACGATGCATCTGTGCCAGTTTGCGGATACTTTCATTAACGATGGCTTCATAACGGAATGCCTGCTCGGCAATCAACATATCGCGCTGACCGATAATCTGCTCATGCATATACACCGTGAGCTGTTCCACCATAAAGTCCACCAGCGCCTTCTGGCCTTCCGGACTGCTGATATCTGTGCCAGCCATACTGGCCATCGGCTGATAAAACTGGTGAGTGAATTCGTTAACCACTTCCAACGCCTTCTCCGTATACAGGGTGAAGGTGTCGATAATCAGTTCCTGAATATCCTTAAAGTAATAAGTGGTCGCCGCCAGAGGAACGCCGGCTTCTTTCGCAACAGCGCGATGACGGATCCCACGAACCCCCTCACTGATTACAATACGTAATGCTGCTTCCAGAATAATCCGACGACGCTGCTCGCTCTTGGCCCGGCTGGCTTTTCGCCCCTGATATTGTAAGGGCTTGCTTTTATTTATTGCTGTTTCAGCAACCAATGCCATGTTCGTCTCTCCGAATGTTTCACAGATATAGCCATTATTATGCGGATTGTCCGACGAAAGAAAAATGGCAAATATAAGCACCAAGGTACCACTTGAGCATATTTCATACTTTAGAGTGGCAGGATTTGTCCCACTCAAAACTGTACTTTGGTACAAAATTTGGGTTTTATAAGCACAATAATAATAATTTCAGGACCCAAGTATGCTCAGCAGCCTCAACCTTCGGCAAACCTCTTTGCAGACCCTGACACTTCTCTCGCTACTGAGCTGCACCGCAGTCCAGGCAGATGAGCAGGCTAAACTCGCCTTTCTGCAGCAACAGTTTGATAACAGCGCCAGCCATTCCCGCCTGTGGCAGGATGGCTGGTTTGGATTATTTGCCGGTGTAACCGCCCTGAACGGCATTGCCTATACGCAAACCGACGGCGAGCACAACAAATATGACCGTGCTGTAGGCTTTACGACCAGCTTCCTCGGTGCTGCCGATATGTTGCTTAATCCGATGCAGACCCATCGCTTTGCTGAGGACCTGAAAGCCATGCCAGAAACGGATAATACGGCCCGGCAGGTGAAGCTGGCACAGGCCGAGCAATGGCTTAACACCGCTGCCGAGCGTGAAATCTATGAACAAAGCCTGCTGAATCATTTTCTGGCCGGCCTGGTAAATGGCCTTGCCGGACTTGCCGTTGCCTACGACGACAAACGTCCGGCTGATGGCTGGATGACCTTCGCCACTGGCATGATCGCCTCCGAAGTGAAAATTTACACCTCGCCGCAGACAATGACGGCAGCGCGCGAACAGTACCGCAATGGCAACCTTGAGGCAGCAACGGCAAAGTCTGACGCACCTTACTGGCAGGTTGCCGCTTTCGGGCCTGTCTTGAGCGCTACTTACCACTTCTGAGAACCCGCTAACCGCTCCGTAAGTCCCGCCACTCCTGGCGGGACTGCTGTTTGCTCAGCGCCTCTTCAGTAGTGGCACAGCTTCTGCATTCTCCGCTTAACGCCGGAGAATATGATTTATGCTTAACGCCCTTACCAGCTACCTGCAACAACAGTCGCCCCTGATTCCGGATCACAATCCGGCAGACAGCGTCGCGGGCGGACAGATCGGAGCTACCGCAGCCGTATCTGCTGCCAATACTGGCAATGCAGAAAGCACCGCCGGAGCCCACCCATATTCTCCTTCGCAACGCGCGTTAATGGTCAGCGCTGTAGCCAGCGATTTCGATGTGCGCTCCCTGCCTGCCGGAGAAGTCGGTGAATTTCAGAACCGCCTGCAACAGTACGGCCTGATCGCCGGGCGCGACCTCAACGCCTTTGCCCTGATCAATACTGCCCGGGCTGAACTGGATGACAGTGCCGAACTGGATACGGTGGCCATTCTCGATGAAGCCCGCCAGCAGTTTGGTGAGCGCGGCACGGCCTACTCTGAGCGCCAGCAGATCAACCGTCTGCATACCCTGATTCAGAATCTGGCTTCCGCCCGTCTGCCGCAGTAATTACGCCTCCTGCGGCAGACATAACATGCAGTTCTGCCCTGCCTTCCCTATAATGTCCGACTTTTTTATTTCAGGAGTCCGACATGCGCTTTCCGCTGCTCGCTGCTTTCAGCCTGCTCAGTTTCACCGCCCAGGCGATTACCAACGTTGAAGAAAAGCGCGCCGGCGACGATCAGCTGGGCTGGTCCGGCAAAGCGGAGATCGGCTTTGATGCGGAATCCGGCAACAACGAAAAACGGAAGTGGAATCTGGGCCTGAACGGCAACTGGCAGGATGATAACAAGCGCTTTTTCACCTGGGGCAACCGCAGCTACGAATCCAGCAACGGTGAACGCACCGACGATGACACCTTTATCCACAGCCGTCTGGTGCTGAACCGTCGTGACACCTGGTCTGAAGAGTTTTATGCCCAATACGAACGTGATCCCTTTGCCGCCCTGGCACACCGGGCCCTGATCGGTGCCGGAATGCGTTACCAGCATGCGTTTGATGAGCAGACCCGCCTGTATCAGGGCATTGGTTTGTTTCATGAGGAAGTACGGGAACGGGTACTCAACGAAGATAACAGCAGCCAGCTCACACGCCTGAGCCTGTACACCCATATTCAGTGGAAACTGGCCTACAGCAAGCTGCAGAGCACACTGTATTTTCAGCCATCTGTCGATGAGCCTTCAGACCAGCGCGCCTTATGGCAGCTGGCAGTCACTTTACCTCTGGGCACTCATACCGATCTGAAGTGGCAATGGCAGAGCCGCTGGGATACCCGTCCGCCGGAAGGTACTGAATATCACAACCACCAGACTCAGCTGAAACTGGTGGTGCGTTTCTGACCAACATTCAGCCTTCTGCCAGCCTTGCTGTCAGAGGGCTTTTTCCATCCACTCGTTCAGCCAGAACAGGGCGTCCTCATCCGGAGTAACGGTTTCGGTAGCATCGATGGTGACCCGAGGTACCGGTGCACTGCCCTGCAGTTCAAAGAAGCGCTCTTCGAATAAGGCGCCGGCCCCACAGAAAGTGGCATCGTAAGAGCTGTCACCAAGGCTGATCACCCCAAACGGCTTACCATTCTGCAGTGGGAATTGTTCTTCGAGTTCAACATAGAAAGGGGCGATAGCGGCCGGTAAATCACCACGCCCGGTAGTCGATGTGCAGATTAATACAGCATCGCACTGGCTGGCGTTTAATGCACTGACGCTGGGCTTATCGTCTAACACAACCCGGTGACCGGCTTGCTCCAGTTGCTGCTGTACCGCTTTGGCAACAATCAGCGCCGTACCCGTTACACTGCCAACAGCAAGATAAATAACAGACATAAGGCCTCCGCAAAAAGCGGCGATTATACGCAATCAAGGCCGGCAGAAACACTTCAGCGGAACAGCAACCATACGGCCTCAATAACCGGCCGGAATCTGCAGGCGCTGGTTTTCTTTCTCAATATCAGCCTGCAACGAACGGAAGCGGCTTTCCAGCTCGCGCCGTGTCCAGACGCTAAGCGTACCGTGCGCCCGGCATAACTGCAGGGTTTCTTCAAACACGCTGCGGATAGATTCCGACAACTCCAGAGCAGTCATAGTCTGCAGCAACAGCGGCAGGGCGATGCTCCATTCCATCTGCTGCTCGTTCAGGTCCTGACACACGAACCAGTCATTTAATAATTCAGTGAACAGCGGCAGGGGCTCCCGCTGAGCGCGGTTATCGCTCAGTCCCGCATCTTCCAGAGCACGGTTTACCCGGGCCAGAACCTGCAGAGGCGATGGTGCAGAGGGTTCGGCGGACATAGCCATATCTCCCATTCATGCTTTACTTGTAATAGTGCCTGCTTAATGAGTGTTGACAGGCCTTCATTTCATTCAGCATAGACGTACTTACACTGACCCATGGATAATTCCGGAAAGCCAACACCACCCGCTCTGGATATTGAAAGCTTTTTCAACAATCTTATTCAGCGTCTGTTCCCTGTCTGGTACGCCGGCCAGGCGGCGAAAGAACTGTCTTTGCCCCCACTGGGAACCATCAACCCCAACAGTTTCCTCAGCCACCGCTGGCTCAGTCTGCAGGCTGTGGTTAAATCTCTGCATGAATCACTGCAAGCCTCCGGCAAAGACTGGCAGCCATTGATTGATCTAATGGAAAAACTGCTGATCGAAAAAGAATATAAACGGCCGCTATCAATCACGGCAATTGAGGGTGTGGAATTCAGTCATCAGGAACAGGACTGGCCCAACCTGCATGCCTATGCAGAACATAATTGCGCAGACATCATGCTTGAAAGCGCGGACGATTTTGAGCAGGCGCTGCATACGGTGTTTCCCGATGCAGCCAAACCTCACCGGGTGGTCTACCGCGAGTGGGATGGCCGTTATTACTGGGTGAATAAAGAGGAGCCGCGCCTGTTTGCAGCTACCCTGCTGTACGCTCAGCAAAAGCAGCGGGACGCATCCATTCCGGCGCTGATCAACGTGGAAAGCCTGAATACCAAGGTGCTGGATCGTCTGCGCAACGATTACTGGCTGCTGTTGATGCAACGTGACAGCGCCTACATTATGCATGATCTGCTCAGCCGTGCAGACCTGCCTGTGGTACTGGCCGAATTTGAATGGCGGCGCAGTGATCTGGTCTTTTTGGTTGCACGAAAGAACAACCGCAAGATCAACCGCATTCTGCTGAATCTGCTGAATAATCGCTCAACTCAGCAGATTACCGAGTTCGGCCGCTTTCTGACGCGCCAGCATTTTCCTTTCCGTAATCACTGACCGGATGTATCTGACCTGCCTCCGGCGACCATAAAAACTCAGCATTTTTATACGAACGACAAGTATCATTCGTGCCCTTTACACAGCGTATAGCTCTTGATTTAACGCTAAAGCCTGTCATCCTATCGCCCAATATAACAATAACGGTATTCACATGATCCGAGGTACTTGGAGCCTGACCGAACCTCTGGTTCCGGTAAATATTCCGGCAACCATGATCCGTGTCGGCGCAGAAAAAGGGATAACCAGCGATGTCCTGCTGCAGAACACCGGCATCAGTCCCGAGCAGTTATCCGACCCGTCGGCCCGTCTGACCTATCAGCAGATGCTGTTATTGGCCGGCAATCTGATGCGTGATTATCCTGAAGAAACGCTGGGTCTGGATCTCGGCAAAGCCATCAATATCAATCAGTTTGGTATGCTCGGCTACGCCATTCTCAGCTGTGCCGACTTGCGCAGTGCGTTGCGCCTGGGCCTGAAGTATCACTCACTGGTTGATCCTGCGTTTACTTTTGAAGTGGTCGATCAGGGCGATACCACCGCCGTACGCCTGACCTCCCATATCCCGTTTGAACATATGTATCGCCTGATGTGCGATGTGTTCATTGCTATCTTTGCCACCCTTGCACGTTTTCTGACCGGTAAAGAGATCGACGCCCGCGAAGTGCACCTGAACCATCCGATGCCGGGTTATGCCGACGAATATCAGCACCTGTTTAACTGCCCTGTACTGTTTGATCAGCCACGCACCGAATTTATTATCGACAGCGTGCTGCTCGATACCCCGCTGGCGATGGCCGACCGTGCCACCGCCGCCATGGCGGAAAGCCAGTGCGAAGAGATCCTGGCCCGTATGGGACCGAAAGAAGGCATCGTCGCCAAGGTACGCCGTATTCTGCTCAGTAATCCCGGCACCTTTCCGCCGGTGGATGTGGTTGCCAGCCATCTGGCAACCTCAACCCGCACCCTGAGCCGCAGCCTGCAGGATGTTGGCACCTCCTATCAGCGTATTCTGGATGAAGTACGCAAAGAGATGGCGATTGAGTACCTGCGTAATTCCAGCCTGCCGATCGAAGAGATCGCCGCTCTCGTTGGCTACAGCGACCCATCCAACTTCCGTAAAGCATTCCGCCGCTGGACCCAGCACGCGCCGTCTTACTACCGCGAAGAACGCGGACTCTGACCCCGGCGGCCAGAGTTTCTGGCCGTCATTTCTCCCTTATTTCCCCGTCACAGCCTCAGGCGCCCGGACTTCACCAGACCGTCACAGGGCTGAAACATAACTGTCATACTGCACCCGCAAAGTGAAAGTCACACTCAACCTGTCAGCGATGACCTATGACTTTGACTGCGAGTTCTTCCACGCTGCAACGCGTGACCATAGTGACCGAGACCTTTGCACCGGAAATCAACGGTGTCGCCAATACGCTCGGTCATCTGGTTCGGGGGCTAATATCACGCGGTATCGAGGTTCAGGTGATACGCCCGCGTCAGAACCGCAACGATCTCTCCAGCAGTCAGGGCAAACTGCACAGCATTACCCTGCCCGGCCTGCCGATTCCCGGTTACAACGCCCTGCGCTTTGGTTTTCCGCTGATTGGCCGCATCCGTAAAGCTATCAACCGTTTTGCCCCGCAGGCGATCTATGTCGCCACCGAAGGGCCTATGGGTTGGGCTGCGGTCAGTGCCGCCCGCGCCAGTGGCATTACCGTACTGAGCGGCTTCCACACCAATTTTCACCAGTACATTGAGCACTACCGCCTCGGAGCACTGGAAGGCCTGGCTTACCGTTACCTGCGCTACTTCCATAACCGTACCAACGGCACTCTGGTGCCGACCCGCATTCAGCGCGATGAACTGGATGCCCATGGTTTTCACAATGTACGGGTGATGGCCCGTGGCGTTGACAGCCAGTTATTCAGCCCGCAAAAACGCAGTGCTGAACTGCGCAAACAGTGGGGTGTACGCGAAGACGATCTGGTGCTGCTGTACGTCGGCCGCATTGCCGGTGAAAAGAATATGGATCTGGCGCTGGCCACATACCGCCGCCTGCTGGCTGCCGATGAGCGGGTGAAACTGGTGCTGGTCGGTGACGGCCCGGCGCTGGCGGGCATACGTGAGCATTACCCGGCGGTGATTTGTTGCGGTATGCAACGTGGTGAAGACCTTGCCCGCCACTATGCCAGCGGCGATGTTTTTCTGTTTCCGAGTAAAACCGACACCTTCGGCAACGTGGTGACCGAAGCCATGGCCAGCGGCTTAGCCGTGGTCAGCTTCGACTATGCCGCCGCACATGAACATATCCACAACGGTCAGAACGGCATGCTCGCCCCCTTCGGCGATGATCAGAGTTATATCCGCTGTGCCGAAACCTTACTCGACAGCCCGAATTTACTCCGGCGACTGCGCCAGCAGGCTTGCCTGCATGCAGGCAGTATCAGCTGGAACAGCATTGTTGATGATTTTATTCAGCGCCTGAATGGCGCCACTGCGGAGGTAATCCAGCATGGAACTGAGCAAAACAATACAGCCAAAAGCCGCGCTACTGTTTAACAAAGCAGACCGCTTCGAACTGACATTGTGTCAGCGCCTTAACCGCATGGGTCAGTACACTTCAGTACGCCTGTTTTTCAAAAGCATCAGCCGTCTGGGTGACGGGGTGTTCTGGTACAGCCTGGCGCTGTCGCTGATTCTGTTGCAGGGTATCGAAGGTCTGGCTGCCGTTGGCCATATGACGGTGACCGGACTGATCTGCGTAGCGATTTACAGCCAGCTGAAAAACCGCCTGGTGCGTCAGCGGCCGTTTATTTCCTGGGACGATATCCGCGCCCACACCGCACCACTGGATCTGTACAGTTTTCCATCCGGTCACACCATGAACGCGGTGAACTTTGCCGTGCTGTTCAGCGTGTTCTTCCCGGCGCTGTTCTGGCTGGTTGTGCCTTTCGCCCTGCTGGTTGCTCTGTCGCGGGTGATTCTCGGCATGCACTACCCGACCGATGTTCTGGTCGGCGCCTGCCTTGGCCTTTTAATCAGCTATCTGTCACTGCTGATCTGGCCTGTGGGGATGTTTGCCGGCGTGGTGATGTAACACCCCATGCACATCAGGCCAGCCAATCAGAACAGCGTCAGCTGATTGCGGTCTATCTCCGGCGTGCGTCCGCCAATACCAAGCAGACGCACCGCCTTGTTTTCCCGCTGCAGCGCCAGCTTCAGCAAACGGGCAAAGCCCTGCTCTGATGCCTGCTCGTGACTGTCGGCCAACGTTGTCTGGGTAAAATCGGCAAATTTCACTTTCACAAAGGGCGCCAGCGCCGCCGCCGGCCAGCCTGCGCGTTCCACCCGTTCATGCCAGCGTTCCAGCAATTGCGGCAACTGTGCCAGGCAATGTTCTTCACCGGCCAGATCGGTGGCAAAGGTGCATTCCACACTGACCGATTTACGTGGCCGCTCCAGATTCAGCAGACGATGATCAATGCCGCGGGAGCGTTCATACAGCACCGCGCCCATACGGCCGAAGGTACGCACCAGCTCGGTCAGCTCCCAGCGGCGGATATCGGCGCATGTCTGCAGTTTGTAGAGCGCGAGTTTTTTCTCCATCGCCGGGCCAATACCGGGGATTTTCCCGACCGGCAACGCCGCGACAAACTCATCGACCTGATGCGGTTTTACCGCCCATTGTCCATCCGGCTTGTTCCAGTCGGAGGCAATTTTGGCGAGGAATTTATTCGGCGCGATACCGGCGGAGACGGTAATACCGAGTTCGTTACGTACCCGCTCACGGATTTCCCGCGCGACCTCGGTGGCATTCAGGTGGCTGGCAATTTCCAGATAAGCTTCGTCGACCGATACCTGCTCCAGCTGCAAGGCATATTCCTGCAGAATCACCATCAGCTGTTTTGATACTTCGCGGTACAGCGCCATACGTCCTGGCAGCAACAGCAGCTGTGGACAGAGTTTTTTCGCCTGCGCCGTTGCCATCGCCGAGCGTACGCCAAAAGCCCGCGCCGGATAATTGCAGGTGGCGATCACCCCACGGCGGTCAGATTCGCCGCCAATGGCAATGGGCAGCTCACGTAATGCCGGATTTTCGCGCATCTCAACTGCGGCAAAAAAACAGTCGCAGTCGATATGGATCACTTTCCGCTGAGTAACAGCGGCAGATTCCGTTTCTGCCACAGCCGGCACTTCCGCTGACACGGCGGAAGCCTGTGAACTCTGAACGCTGTAAGGCATCGTATCACTCCGGGTTTGATAAACAGCGATGACCAGCCAATCTGGTACAAGGTTTAAATTACTGTATATTCAACCAGTATAATAATCAATCGCCATGACATAACCCGGTACTGGTGTTAGCCTTGGCAACCTGTCATTAACCGCCCGGCGAGTCGCTCAGAAATCGTACAGAGCATTATCCTTGCCGCCTATTTACAGGGAATTCCCGCGTGAACGATTTTTCTCAGGCGCAAGCCGACTTTATTGCCGCACTCGACAGCAATGATCATCTGTTTGCCAGCACTCTGGCATTTATCGGGCAGTGGTTTGATTTCACCCCAAGCGCGTTCAACAACGGTGGCGTACAAAACAGCGCCGAACAAAACCAGGGCAGCTGCAAGGTGTTTGCCCTTGCCCAGTTGCTGCAACTGAGCAAAGAGCAGGCTCTGCGCTGCTTTGGTGAACATTACCGTGACGTGCTGGCCACGCCGGATGTCGATAATCACCATAACCTGCGCCGTGTACTGCGCGACGGTTTAGGCGATATCAGCTTCGAGCTGTTCCCGCTGACTGCTAAAGCGCAGGCCTGATATGGACAGTGCCGTCAGTCTCAAAGCCGGTCTGGTGCCGCTGACCACATTGCATTTCAGCAGCAATGATCTTGCCGATATCCGCGCCCAGCTGGAGAAAAAACAGGCCGAAGCGCCGGCATTGTTCCGTCATCTGCCCTGTGTGCTGGATTTATCCTCATTAGATCCCAACCTGCTGACGCTGGCGGATTTACAACAGCTCTGCCGTGATTGTGGTCTGCTGCCCGTTGCTGTACGCAATGCCGGCAATGAGTGGCAGGCTCAGGCAGAAGCATTGCATCTGGCCGATCTTGGTAAAGGAACCAGCCGCGCTGCAGCCCGCCAGCAGGACACAGCGGCCACAGATTCAGGCAATGAAACACCGCCGCCTGCACGTGCGGTCAAAATTCATACCGGTAATATCCGCTCCGGTCAGCAGCTGTATAACGACGGCGACCTGATCATTTTTGGCATGGTCAGCGCCGGCGCTGAGGTACTGGCAACCGGCGATATTCATATCTACGGCACCCTGCGCGGACGAGCTCTGGCGGGGGTAAAAGGCGATGAGTCGGCCATTATTGCCTGTCAGCAGTTCGATCCGGAACTGGTTGCTATTGCCGGTCAGTACCGTCTGTTTGAAGAACAGCAGGAGCAACGCCAGCAGCCGGTCGCGGTCAGCCTGCAGGATGGCACCTTGAACATCACCAGCGTTTGATAAATACTGCGCCACACATTGAATTTTCAGGGAAATACGGCTTTGGCAAAGATCATCGTTGTCACCTCCGGTAAAGGCGGAGTCGGTAAAACCACCACCAGTGCAGCCTTCTCCACCGCTCTGGCCATGAAAGGCCATAAAACCGTCGTCATCGACTTCGATGTTGGCCTGCGCAATCTGGATCTGGTCATGGGCTGTGAACGCCGTGTGGTCTACGATTTCGTTAACGTCGTGCAGGGTGAAGCATCCCTGAAACAGGCACTGATCAAAGACAAGCGTCTGCCGAACCTGTTTGTCCTGCCGGCCTCACAAACCCGTGATAAAGACGCACTGAATCCCGAAGGTGTGGAAAAAGTGCTGAATGAACTCAGCGCCGATTTTGACTACATCGTCTGCGATTCCCCGGCCGGTATTGAGCACGGCGCACATATGGCGCTGTATTACGCCGAGGAAGCCATCATCGTCACCAACCCGGAAGTCTCTTCCGTACGCGACTCTGACCGCATCATCGGCATTCTGCAGAGCAAATCACGCCTCGCCGAACAGGGCAAAAGCGTTAAAGAACATCTGCTGCTGACCCGCTATAACCCGGAACGCGTAGAACGCGGTGAAATGCTGTCGGTGCAGGATGTTGAAGAAATTCTTGCCATCCCGCTGCTGGGTGTTATCCCGGAATCGGAAGCGGTATTAAAAGCCTCGAATCAGGGTGTACCCGTTGTGCATGACGCCGAAAGTGACGCTGGTCAGGCCTACGATGACGCTGTAGCCCGTTATCTGGGCGAAGACCGTCCGCATCGTTTTCTTGAGAAGCAGAAAAAAGGCTTCCTGAAGCGCGTATTCGGAGGTTGATATGAGTTTAATGGATTACTTCCGCAAGGAGCAGAAAAGCAGCGCCAGTGTCGCCAAAGAGCGTTTACAGATTCTGGTTGCCCACGATCGCCTGCGTAATAACGGCCCCGAATATCTGCCACAGTTGCAGCAGGAAATTCTCGCGGTTATCCGCAAATATGTCGCCATCGGTGAAGACGACGTATCGGTTCATCTCGAACAGCAGGGCACCACATCGGTGCTGGAGCTGAACGTTACCCTGCCGGATCGTAAATGATCCGTCTGCTTGTGCAACGCTGGTCAGAGGCCCCCCTTCTGCAGCGTTGCGGCCTGTTCTTCGCTCTCTGCAGTTACGCCTTACTCTGGCCCGGGGTTACTGAACCCATTATGACCCTGAGCGCTCAGGTCAGCATGTTTGGCCTTAAGGCCCAGCTGTTTCACGAAACCCGCTCAATCTGGCAGACCGTTCTCAAATTGCATGAGCTGGGTTACACCCCGGTTGCCATTCTTATTGTCAGCTTCAGTGTGATTATTCCGCTGCTGAAACTGGCGCTGATCATCAGCACCTGGCTGCTGCCTTCAGTACTGCGCTGGCGCCTGGTCGGCATGCTGGGTAAATGGTCGATGGCCGATGTATTTGTGGTCGCTATTCTGGTGGCTTTTTTTACCGCCAAAGCCACCGCCGAATTATCGGCCGAACTGTTACCCGGTTTTTACTGGTTTACCGCCTTCTGCCTGTGCTCCGTTATCTCCGGACAAATGCTGACCCTGCACACCGACCAAAACCAGCGCGCAGGAACGCCTGAGCTGAACTAAGCTTATCCGCAGACAGTTGATTCCGGAGATGCTATGACCACCCTCGCCCTGCACCATATTCTGCTGAAAAGCCCGTTGCTGGCTGCCGATGTTTTACAGGAACTGAATATTGGTGCCGACTTCAGTGAACTGGCCGAAGAATATTCCGCCTGCCCCTCAGCACATCATCAGGGCTTTGCCGGTTATCACGACAGCGACCAATTACCCACCGAACTGCTGCGCGCCCTGAATGAGCATGACAGCGAATCTCCTTACGTCGGTCCGGTCAGAACCGCCTTTGGTTACCATATTCTGAAAGCGGTGGCGAAACCGGAACGCACTCTGCTTATTGATGAAGCCGGGTAATAAATTGGCTGAAAACAAAAAACGAGCCTAATGGCTCGTTTTTTTTGTTCTCTGCCCCGGGGGCCTTTACTCCGACAGCAATGAATAATCCCAGTCAGCTTTCGCCATCGGCGCTCTGGTTTTAATCAACCCCATCGCATTAAACGCATCCTGAACCCGGTCATTCAGTACTTCCAAACGATGTGGAAATTGCGGATTACTGAAGAAATCAACATTGCCCTGCTTATCGACAAACTGCGCGTCGTAATACAGGTTTTCAATATCCGGCTGGGCGTTTTTATCACCCAGTAAAATATCTGCCGAGGCTTCCAGTAATTGCAGTTTCTGTGGATTGGACAGATCGCGCATCAGCTCCTGCAGCTGAGCTGAAGCGCTCATCAGCGTTTGTACAAAACTCTGCACCTCAGCTTTATTTTTTTCAAAATAATCGGCACGCACCACATAAACATCGGCAATAATCCGGCGTGCAAACATAGTCGAAATAATCATCCGGGCACCGGTAATCGAACCGTTACTGCCGGTACCGACCCGCCGGCCGGAGGTCAGCCCGTAAGCGTCGGAAATAATCATAAATGAGGCATCGATTTCCGGCAGCTTCAGTGCTTCCGGTGGTGAGTTGGGCGATAACGTAAGATCCGGCATCCATTTCAGATTCACATCGCTCATCTTCAGGCCGGCCTGGGTCAGCAACGTGGTCATAAAATCCACATGGGGACCATAAGCCTGAATAGCGATGGTTTTTCCTTTTAATTCACCAACGCGGACTATGCCGTTTTTAGCAACCAGGGTGTCACCACCGCGCGACCAGGTGAGCTGGTAAATCACCACCGGGCGGGTACGCGGATCTTTATTAATCAGATCCAGCGCCTGGTTGCACATACCAATGGTACAGCGCAGATAAGGGGAAGCGCCGGATAAATAATCCTGCAGCTGTTTATCAAAGTTATCCTGCAAGACAAATTCGTAATTCAATCCGGCCTTGGCCATGGCACTGCCAGGCTGAGTGCGGGTATTCATACCATTGGCCAGAATACTGATCATATCGCCGCCCCAGGTAATCATCGGCACCCGCAGTGGCTGAGTATTCTTTACCGGGCCCACTGCCGTATTAATACGCGCTGCCAGTGGTTCAGGCTCAATAAACTCGGGCTCCGCAAAGACACCCCGCGCGAACAGCAGGGCCAGAACGGCAGCAGAGAACAACAGTATTGAACGCACGATGGTATTTCCTATTAACTGATTAATGAACGTCACTGGGCTTTAGCAAACATGATGCCATTGCTAGTGATACGCCTCACATCAGCGCAAATTCGTGAGCAACTGCACAATTAGAAAGCAAAGGAAAAAATAAAGCGGAAATACCTACGAATAAAAGCACCAGCATGATGCTGATATTTTTTACCGCGCACGGTAATAAGGCACAAATAATCATCTGACAAAGCAGAATAGGATTACGGAAAAGCGGCTGAAATACTGCTGGCGAGTAGGTTATTCTGCCTGATGCAGAAACAGACGCAGCGCCTGACTGGCACTCTGACAATGATACAGCGTGGCTTTAAGCTGATATTCACGGCACAGAACTTCACAGCGACGGCCGGGAACGCTGAGTAAAAAATGGCACTGATCCTGACCCAAACCTGCGCCGGAATTAATTAACTGAAAACAGCCATGCTGCAGCATATTGCCTTCGGTATCGTAATCAATGCCGTCGTATTCCAGCACACTGTTCAGCTCCACTGCATCGGTATCAGCAGAGATCAGCGCCAGCACAACAAAGGCTCTGGGGGCCGATAAAAAATCCCGTGCCCGCTCATACACCAGAATATGCGGATCGGCTGCCGTGGCTGTGGCATAAAAAAATGCATAAGCGCCACCCGGCCCGCTGATGGAATCATCCGCCGGGGGTGGTAAATCGCTTAACAACTGCAGCTCAACAGGTTCGTTCATCAATCCATTACCGGCTAATGGCCTCAGGCCATCGGATCATAGGTCCAGAACGGGTAGCGCAGACCAGCCATGGCACAGAGTACACGTAAAAATGCATCACAGGCTTCAACGCCCGCACTTTCGTCCATGGTGTGGTAACCCGTGGTCGGAATCTGCAGCGTGGTGCCATCCACCAGACCATTAGAGGCCGCAATAATACGGCCCATTTCGGTACTGCCCATGGATTTGGCAGCAATACCCTGACGGGCATTTTCTTCGTTCTGACGGCGGATATAGTCATCTTTAAAACTGTAACGGATGCCCAGTTTTTTACATTTTTCCGCCAGCCGGTTGGTTAACTCCGTATTAAAGGAAGCGTTGGCATCGCAATGACGTAACACCAGCAACTGCTCGTTAGCCGCCGGTACATCCGGATACGGGCTGGTATCCACCACCACCAGCTGGTTGGTGGAGCCACCAAAACGGCGGAACCATTCGAGCAGGTAACGCCAGCTGCGTCCGGCTTCTTCCTGAGCGGTAAAAAAGGCGGTGCCCTGAAAACCCAGTTCAAATAAATACACCAGCATGGCGGCGGTCAGTACGTTATCGAGCTGGCCCAGATAACGGCCATTTTCGATACGCAGCTGATCACGGAAAGCCACCGGCGTACCCGCCACCAGATGTTCCATACCGGACAGCTCAAAAATCAGGTTATTACGGTGCGGACAGATATAGGTACGCTCGATTTTGCCACGCCCACGGTAAGCACCGGACCAGGGTTCATAAGCAAACACGCCGACATCGCCGAAACGGTCGACGATCATTTTCATCAGTTCTTCCGACACCGAGTTACCCAGCAGGTCGGAACGGCCGCCGGAGACAAAGGCCGCGTACTGAAATTCGTTCGGGCCGGTACAGACCAGACCGTGACGGTCGATGTGGGCCGAAAACATCAGGCTCATCGGATCTTTGCCCTGCGCGACCAGCACGCCTTCGTACCAGGTTACCTGCGCCCCGCGCTCTTCCAGTTCGCGCTGCAATACGCGGAAAAAGGAATGCTCAGCGCCGACCACCGAAGGGCTGCGCAGCAGACTTTTTAAAATATCGAGAAAGGCGGTACGGTCGCTCATGGATACCCCGCAGAGCTGCTACAGATTGAAAAGCCGATGAAAGCACGGTTAGAAAAAGGGGTGCAAGAGAAGTTACACCCCGGAGGAAGGAAATCGGCGCGTTGCGCGCTCAGTCCTGATAATCGATATCGAAGCCCAGCAAATCGCGCAGACGTGCCTGCTCCAGAATACGCTCGGCGCGACGACGTTTTTTATCGTAATCGACACTGCGTCCTTTGGGCTTGCTGCGGGATTGTGGCTGGTCGTCGAGATCGTCAAAATCTTCGTAGTCTTGTGGCTGACTCATACCCACCTCAGATGTTCAGATACTGCCCGCCCCTTACCGGCAAAGGCACCGGGGCGAAAACGGCGGCATAATTTCACCAGTTCCGGCTGTGGTAAATTGAAAAAAATTATTCTTCTGGATCAGTTTTTTTTGTTGTTTTGACAAAGAACACCATAACGTCTTACGGGGTGACGTGTGCCGCTTAAGCCGTTATAATCGCCGCGCTCTTGGGGGAGTAATCTGCCCTGACCCATAAAGTCAGCGGCGCCCGTGTCAACATAATTGAGCCTCATGCTCATGGCACCGGCGACCATCTCACGATGGTTTGATGAGACCTGAGACAAACAGCAGGATGACCAGGGCGGCATCGTGCCGTTTGTCTTTGGTTAACGATCTCCGCCCGGACTATAAACATGACTGATACCCTGATTAGCCTGCCGGCTCTGAACGACACCTTCGCTCATTCAGCCTTCCTGACCTCTTCCGTTGCAGTTGCCATTGCCGAAATCGGCGATAAAACCCAGCTGTTGTCTCTGCTGCTGGCAGCCCGTTTCCGTAACAAGAGTGCGATTGTGCTCGGCATTCTGCTGGCAACCCTGCTGAACCACGCAGCCTCGGCCTGGCTCGGCGCCTGGCTCGGCAATTCCCTGACCGAATGGCTGAATGGCAGTACCGGCCGCCTGCTGCTGGCCGCCGGCTTTGCTGCCATGGCGATCTGGGTGCTGGTGCCGGACAAAGAAGACGACAGCACTGACACCCATCAGGCCTGGGGCGCCTTTCTGGCCACCACTGTGCTGTTTTTCCTGGCTGAGATCGGCGACAAAACCCAGGTAGCCACCGTATTGCTGGCCGCCGAGTTTAACTCGGTGCTTTGGGTAACTCTGGGTACGACCTGCGGAATGCTGCTGGCCAACGTACCGGTGGTGATTTATGGCGAACGTCTGATGCGCCGTATGCCGCTGCATCTGGCCCGCTACGCTACCAGCCTGCTGTTTGCCATACTTGCGCTGTGGACATTGCTCAGCTGAGCCGCTGTGCTGTCAGGGCCGTACCCGGTGCGGCCGCTGGCACTTATCTCCAGCAATAAACGGGATCGAAACGATCTGTATTTTTTGTTTTTACTGCCGCCGGGCTTTGGGTAAAACGCCAGTCCCTTTGTGTTTTGCTCCGGAGTACGTCCTTGCAGTTTGCTGAAGCCAGCCATGATGATCTGTTTGAAAGCATTGCCGCCGATCTGCAGACCCAGGGCTATGCCATCACCCATGATGCACTGCCTCTGCTGATGTCTTCCGGCCTGCTGAACCGTGTGGTGAGACTGCAGCACGATGATTTCAGTGCCGCAGGCACTGGTCGCCAGCAACAGCATCAGCTCAACCAGTTTGTCCGTCGCGACAAAATCCGCTGGCTCAGCAATGACGATCCGGCCGAAGCCGCGTGGCTGGATTATATGGCCGAACTGCAGCGCTATATGAACCGCCGTTTGTATCTGGGTCTGTTCAGCTACGAAGGCCATTTTGCCCATTACCAGCCCGGTGATTTTTACAAAAAGCATATGGATGCATTCAAAGGGCAGGCCAACCGCGTACTGACCACCGTGCTCTATCTGAACCCTAACTGGGAAGTTCAGGATGGCGGTGAACTGGTGATCTATCAGGCTGAAAACCATGAACAGGAACTGCTGCGCGTCAGTCCGCGTTTCGGCACGCTGGTCACCTTTCTCAGCGAAGACTACCCACACGAAGTGCTGCCCGCCAAACGCGACCGCTACAGCATTGCCGGTTGGTTCCGTCTGAACAGCTCAACCACTGTCCGGGCCGACCCTCCGCGCTGAGCCTCCACGCTTCCGCTGTACGATTAAAGAGCAACAGAAAGGCAAGGAAAAATACGCTATGCTCTGACTTCGGAGATGAGGAATCTCCGTTGTATAGCCACGGATATCCGGCTGCATAATTTGCGGGAGCAACCGTGCTGATCAGGCATATTTTATTCGTTATTTTTATTACTATCATTTATAGCCCGGTATTACAGGCCGATAGCCAGCGCGCGACATTCCTTCCCCAGCCTGACATATTAATTATCCACTCGTATCACCTGCAGTTTCCCTGGACCCGTCTGCTTAACGACAAGCTACTCAGTAATCTTGAGCCGCTGCTGCCCGGTGAACAGATTCATGTCGAATTTATGGATGAACGGCGCTATAGCGACAACCCGCAGGTCCGTGCCGAATTACTGCGCCTGTATGATCTGAAATATGCAGAACAACCGCCGGATGTGGTGGTAGTCAGCGACGATGCGGCACTGAATCTGGTGCTCAATGCTGAACTGCCCTGGCTGAAGAATACGCCACTGGTATTTTTAGGGATTAATGTTCCCCAAGGCCACGACCTCAGCCGCCATCCGCAACATACCGGAGTACTGGAAGGTATGGCGATTGAAGAAAATATCGAATTTATCCGCACGCTGTTGCCAGCCACCCGCGAAATTCTGTTAATTGCCGACCGCTCCGGACTGGGCGCCCTGATGGGAAACGAAGCCCGCCAGCTGATCCGCAGTCAGCGCTTTCACGATATAAAATTATCTGTTTACGACGATTTTACCTTCACCGAACTGGAACAGTTCCTGAGTAATATGCCAGCCAACAGCGCGGTGTTGTTTCTTGCCATTCATAACGACCGTAATGGCGAATATTTTTCTTACGCCAAACATTTACCTGTGCTGAGCGCAAAAACACCGGTACCGATCTTCGGCATGTGGGGCGACCTGATGATGGGTCAGGGCAGCGCCGGTGGCATGATGCACAACGCCAGCAGTCAGGCGGAAATGGCCGCACAGATAGTGCGCAAGATTCTGAGTGGAGTTCCTGCCGCTGATATTCCCGTATTACCAAAAACCCGCTTTACGCCACAGTTAGATGAGCGCCAGCGCCTGCGTTTTAATATTCCGCTGAGCAACCTGCCCAGCGGAACCGAGCTGCATTTCCGGCCACAAAGTTTTCTCGCTGCCCATGCCGTGCTGATCGGTGTCAGCCTGAGCATTATCGTTTTTCTGTCGCTGATTATTTTAGTGCTGAGCCTGAATATTCGTCGCCGTCAGCATGCCGAGCAGCAATGGCAAAGCCTGCGTCTGACACTTGAGCAACGGGTATCGCAACGCACCAATACGCTTAACCGCCAGAATCAGCAGCTGACCGAACTCAGCCAGCAGCTGGCCTTACAGGCCAATACCGATGTGCTTACCGGAATCAGCAACCGCCGCCATGGTGATATACAACTGCATAAGGCAATGGAGAACGCTCTGCAGCAGAGAACTCCGCTGAGTCTGGCTCTGATCGATGTGGATTATTTCAAGCGTATCAATGATCAGTACGGCCACGAACGCGGCGACCAGATATTAATTGAGCTGACCGATTTACTGACTAAGCATATCCGCCCCCAGGATCTGCTTGTCCGCTGGGGCGGCGAAGAATTTATGCTGTTGCTGAACAACTGCACGCCAGAACAGGCAGCAGTACTGTGTGAGCGTCTGCGCCAGCAGGCACGCACTATCCGGATCAGCGCTGACAATACCCTCAGCATCAGCATAGGAATCAGCAGCAGCACCAACGCCGACAATACCGCACAGCTGCTGCGCCAGGCCGATCAGAATCTCTACGCCGCCAAAGCCGGTGGCCGCGACCGGGTTATCAGCGCTGATAATTAAATAACGCCGGTATGCTGCACAGTTCACATAATGCGCCATCCTCCCGGGCCGGTTGTTACTGACATGGTAGATAACTGCCCCTGATCTACACTTCCCTGTAATGAAGGCCAGATATTCCGCCGGATAACTGAGCCATTTCGTATCAGGATCTGCCCATATTAAGCAGGCCTAACAGGAGAATAATATGAACTGGTCCGACCTTGGCCTTGCCAAAAAACTGACATTACCGATTGCCGTTCTTGCGATTTTACTCGCCACACTGTCCGTTATTCAGATCTCGAACCTGAACACAATTACTGCCGAATACAGCCATATTAATGAGCAATATCTTCCGGCGCTGGAACTGACCCTGAACGCTGACCGCGATTTATATCAGGCACAAATTGCCGAACGTTCGATGGCCTTAGGTCTTACAGCAGACACATATAAGCAAATGCATAAGGAAAATCTGGATCAGGTTGCCACCCGTCTGAAAAAAATTCAGGTACTGGATATTTCTGCCGATGCGAAAAAGCTGTCTCAATCTTTTCTGACGGCTTTTGAACGCTGGCGCCCGAAAAGTGAAGCGATGGTACAGCAGGTTCTCGGCGGTAGTCTGAGTACCCGCCAGGCAACAGAAATGAGCACAGGCTCGTTGGAAAATGAATTTGAGGGCATCCGCGAAACGCTCAACGTTCTCGGCGAAAAGCTTGGTGAAGAAGCCAAATCCTTACAGAAAAAAGCAGAACAGGCCAAAAATGCCGCACTGCGCAGCATTTTTATTCTGGTCGGTGTGGCCCTGCTGATTGCATTGCTGGTTGCCGTCTATTTCCCACGACTGATTACCCGCCCGGTTAACGAGCTGGCCAGAGTGCTTGGCCAGATGGCCGATGGTAAAGGTGATCTGAGTAAACGCATGCCGGATCTTGGGCGCGATGAAATTGGTTTGCTCAGCCATAACTTCAACCGTTTTCTCGGCGGCATGCAGCAGATGATCGGCACCATTCAACAGGTCGCACTGGATGTTGCTTCCACCACCAATACCCTGAAAAAAGGTGCCGGCGACAGCCAGCGCATCAGCGGCGAATATGCAGGTTCGATGGAGTTGGTTGCCACCGCCAATCATGAAATGGGACTGGCGATTCAGGAAGTATCATCCAACACCCAGCAGGTATCAGAAGAAGCCAAAGCGGCCGACCAATCGGCGCGGGCGGTATCAAAACAATTCCGTCAGGCCATGGAAGAGATTCAGGCACTGGCCGAAAATGTTGATAACTCAGGTGCCGTTATTCAGGAGCTGGTCGCCGAAACCACCAATATCGCCTCGGTGCTGGATGTGATTAAAGGCATTGCCGAGCAAACGAATCTGCTGGCGCTGAACGCAGCCATTGAAGCGGCCCGTGCCGGTGAGCAAGGCCGGGGGTTTGCCGTGGTGGCCGATGAAGTACGGACTCTGGCCAGCAAAACCCAGCAGTCGACCGGCGATATTAATGTCATGATTGAGAAGCTGCGCAGTGGTGTTAACCGTGCCGTCAGCAGCATGAAGGAGAGTCAGGAAAAAGCGGTCAGCACCGTCGAATATGCCAGCAAGTCGGAAGAAAATATCCGCAATATTTCCGGTTCACTGCTCAGTATCAGTGACCGCATTCTGCAGGTTGCCTCCGCTATTGAAGAACAGACATCCGTTATCAATAACATTAATGAAAACCTCAGCAATGCCAAACATCTGAGTGATCAGGGTATGCAGAGTGCCAGCAGTATCCGCCAGGCCGTTGACGGGCTGAATCATCAGGCATCCAGTCTGCGTGATGAGGTATCCAGCTTTTCACTTTAACCCGCGTAAAACGGAAATAATAAAAGCCGGCGACTGTCGCAGTCGCCGGCTTTTATTTTATCGCGTTGATTAATTATGCGGTTTCACGCTTACGCCAGAGAAAATACAACACCGGAATCACCACCAGCGTCAGCAACAGAGCACTGGCAGTACCACCCACCATAGGTGCGGCAATACGGCTCATAATTTCCGAACCTGTGCCCTCTCCCAGCATGACCGGCAATAAGCCCACGGCAATAGTAGCCACCGTCATCGCTACCGGGCGCAGACGTAAACCGGCACCATTGATAACCGCCTGACGTAATTCACTTTCCGTAACCCTGCGCTGCTGCTCCTGTGCCAAAGCCAGAGCAGCCTGATATGACTGATTTAAATACACCAGCATAATCACACCGATTTCTACGGCGACACCGGCAAGAGCAATAAAGCCTACACCGACAGCCACAGAAAAATTAAAGCCCAGCGCCCACATCAGCCACAGGCTGCCAACCAGTGCCAGTGGCAGAGTCAGCAAAATCATCGCGACTTCGGTCAGCCGGCTGAAACTCAGATACAGCAGCAAAGCAATAATGGCGATGGTTAACGGCACCACATACTGCAGTTTTTCTTTCGCACGCTGCATATATTCATACTGCCCCGACCAGCGCAGCGAATAACCCGCTGGCAGCGTCAGTTCGCCGCTGTCCAGCGCCTGCTGTACCCGGCTCTGGGCAGAATCAACATAGTGGCCAACATCCACACCGTCGATATCAACAAACAGCCAGCCATTAATGCGGGCATTTTCACTTTTAATGGCTGCAGGCCCCGCTTCACTGCGGATATCAACCACATCGCCCAGCGTCACCAGCTGACCGTTTGGTGCGACAAAAAACAGCTGTTTTAAAGCTTCCGGGGAATCGCGGTAAGCCTGTGGATAACGCAGATTGACGCCGTAACGCTCCAGTCCTTCGACGGTTTCAATAATATTTTTGCCGCCAATGGTGGTGGTAATAATCTGTTGCAGCTGTGCCACGCTCAGGCCATAACGCGCGGCCTGCTCACGGCGGATATCCAGCGTTAAATAGCGGCCACCGGCTACCCGCTCAGCATAGGCTGATACCGTACCCGGTACTGTTTTAATAATGCCTTCAAGCTGCTGACCTATTGCCTGAATCTGCTGCAGATCCGGCCCTGCAATTTTTACCCCGACCGGGGTTTTAATACCGGTCGCCAGCATATCAATACGGGTCTTGATCGGCATAACCCAGGCATTACTCAGCCCCGGAAACTGTACTTTATTTTCCAGCTCCGCACGGATATCGGCGGTCGTAATCCCCTCACGCCACTGATCTCTGGGCTTCAGCTGAATAAAGGTTTCGATCATGGTTAATGGTGCCGGATCGGTCGCCGTTTCCGCACGGCCGATTTTTCCCATAACGGTTTCCACTTCCGGAACACTGCGGATTAATTTATCGGTCTGCTGCAATATCTGCCGCGCTTCACCGATAGACAAACCCGGATAGGTGGTCGGCATATACATTAAATCGCCCTCATCCAGTGGCGGCATAAATTCGCTGCCGATATTTTTCAGCGGATACAGGCTGGAAAGCGCCACCAGCAGCACCAGTGCCAGCAGTGTTTTCGGACGCGCAAGAACCCGTTGCAACAGCGGCAGATACAGTGCCTGCAGAGCGCGGTTAAGCGGGTTTTTATCTTCCGGCTGAATATGGCCACGAACAAAATAGCCCATTAATACCGGCACCAGGGTAATGGCCAGAATAGCAGCCGCGCCCATGGCATAGGTTTTGGTAAAGGCCAGCGGGGCAAACATCCGCCCTTCCTGCGCTTCGAGGGCAAACACCGGCAGAAAACTCAGGGTAATAATCAGCAGACTGAAAAACAGCGCCGGGCCAACTTCCTGCGCGGAGCGGCTGATCAGTGCCCAGCGTTCACTGCGTTCGGCGGGTGGTTTTTGTTCTTCGGCTTCCAGATGTTTGTGCAGGTTTTCAATCATCACAATGGCACCATCGACCATGGCACCAATGGCAATGGCGATACCGCCAAGGGACATAATATTGGCGTTAATGCCCTGCCATTTCATCAGTACAAAGGCGGCCAGAATACCCACAGGTAAACTGAGTACGATGACCAGCGACGAACGCAGATGAAATAAAAACAACGCACAGACAATAGCAACCACCACAAACTCTTCGCTGAGTTTTTGCCATAAATTATCGATAGCATTATCGATCAGCCGGGTGCGGTCATACACCGTGGTAATTTCGATACCGGCCGGCAGTGAGCTCTTTAAACGCTCAATACGCTGTTTAACGCCGGCAATGGTCGCCTTGGCATTTTCACCAAAGCGCATCACCACAATACCGCCAACCACTTCGCCATCACCGTTCAGCTCAGCAATACCGCGACGCATCTGCGGGCCGGTACTGATGCTGGCAACATCTTTCAGTAATAACGGCACGCCGGCACTGTCGATACCCAGCGGAATATTTTCCAGATCGGTAATGCTGCGTATAAAACCGGTCGCGCGCAGCATGGTTTCCGCTTCGGCCATTTCAATCACCGAAGCACCGCTTTCCTGATTCGATAACTGCAGCGCATTCACCACCAGCGACAGCGGAATTTTATGCGCCGCCAGCGCCACCGGATCGAGCTGAATCTGGTATTGCTTCACCATGCCGCCTAATGGCGCAATTTCGGCAACACCGGGCAGACTCTGTAATTCGAATTTTAAAAACCAGTCCTGATAAGCGCGCAGATCCGCCAGCGAATGCTGTCCTGTAGGGTCGCTCAGAGCATAAATAAATACCCAGCCGACACCGGTCGCGTCCGGACCTAACTGCGGCCGTGCTACTTCCGGCAGGCTGGGCGCAATCTGGCTTAAATACTCCAGCACACGTGAACGCGCCCAGTACAGATCGGTGTCGTCATTAAAAATAACGTACACATAGGAATCGCCGAAAAAAGAAAAACCGCGCACGGTTTCTGCACCCGGCACCGACATTAATGCCGAGGTCAGCGGATAGGTTACCTGCTCCTGCACAACCTCCGGTGCCTGGCCGGGGTAACTGGTTTTAACAATTACCTGCACGTCGGATAAATCGGGAATAGCATCCACCGGTGTACGCGATAAGGCGTAAAAACCGCCACCAACCAGCATCAGACTGAGCAGCAGCACCAGCAGGCGGTTGCGTACCGACCAATCAATGATGGCTGTGATCATGCATCACCTCCGCTGGCTGGTTATCGCTTTCCATCTGCTCATGATTCATCTGTGAATGATCCATGTTCGAATGGTCCATGTTCGAATGGTCCATGTTCGAATGATCCATGTTCGAATGATCCATGTTCGAATGATCCATGTTCGAATGATCCATATTCGAGTGATCCATATTCGAGTGATCCATATTCGAGTGATCCATGTTCGAATGATCCATATTCGAATGATCCATGTTCGAGTGATCCATATTCGAATGATCCATGTTCGAATGATCCATCTGCGAATGATCCATCTGAGAATGATCCATCTGCGAATGATCCATCTGCGAATGATCCATCTGCGAATGATCCATCTGCGAATGATCCACTTCATCGTCAAAGCGGCTCAGGTCGGCACCGATGGCCGATTCCGAATCCAGCATAAACTGCGCACTGGTAACCACCTGCTGGCCTTCTTTCAGGCCTCGCAGAATTTCGACGTTATCCTGTCCGGTGCGGCCAACCATAACCGCCTGAGAACGGAAGCGACCATCACCCAAAGCCAGCACAACCCGTGGCTGCACGCCGTCATCAATCAGGGCGTTACGCGGCACCTGCAGTACCGGTTCACTCTGTTTCTGCAGTTGTGCCTGGGCAAAATCCCCCGGGCGCCAGTTACCGCTCTGGTTATCCAGCTGCAGGCGTACCGTCTGGCTGCGCAGCTCGCTGTTCAGCAGTGGATACACACTGTCAGCCATAAGCTCGGCCGACACCCCGTCACGCCGTTGCAGCACAACCCGATCACCAGCGCTGAGCCAGCCGGCCAGCGACCCCGGCAAACGCACGTCCACCCACAGGCGGCTTAGATCCGCGATCCGTAATAACGCCTGCTCCGGCATTACCCGTGCTCCCGGCATCAGATTCAGCTGGGTAATCACACCATCCTGCGGCGCCACGATCGCCACCTGCTGGCGCACCTTGCGATCGCGGCGCAGCTGCTGCAGCCAGCCGGCATCCACACCCAGTGCTAACAGACGGCTCTCCGCCGCGCGGATCAGCGCTGGCTGACGGGCTTCCAGTGCGCCCAAAAGTTCTTCCTGTGCGCTGATAATGCGCGGGCTGTAAAACTCAAACAGCGTCTGTCCGGCGCTGACACGCTCGCCCACGGCAAACACCTGCTGGCGGCTGATCCAGCCTTCGCTGCGTACCTGGATCTGCTGTTCGTACTGCGGATTCACCTGAATTTCCGCCAGTGCCAGCGCCTGCTGCACCAGCGGCACCCGCTCTGCTGCAGCGCTCTGTACGCCCAGATTCTGTTCTACCGCAGGACTGATGCGGATGGTGCCCGGCGCGTCTTCGGCACCGCTGTTGTCATCGGCGTAGACCGGCACCAGTTCCATCCCCATCGGCGACAGGCCGGGTTCAGGGCGGCGATAGTTAGGGTCCATCGGCGCAACCCAGTAAAGTGGCTGCGGTTCAGCACTGGCCTGTGTTTCTGCCGCTTCTGTTTGTGGTTGCTGTACCGACATCAGGCCGGCGCCGAGGCCGGTACCCACTGCCAGAGCCAGTAATAACGGCCATTGTTGTTTCATTGTCATATCGTTTTATTCCTGTTCAGTACCGTGGCCGGATGTCATGCCTGGCTGCGCAGCAGAGGCGGCAGGCGACGGTGCAGAAAATCCGGGGGCATAAAATTCAAGGCGGATTGCGGTTTTGTGCAGTTCACGCAAAAGGTTAAGGCGTTCGATATCGCCGTTGAGGCGCTCCATCACCGCACGGATCACATCGTTAAAGTCATCTCTGTCCTGGCCGTAGCTGTTCTTTACCGCCTGTAGCTGGCGGCTGATCTGCGGCAACAGAGTCTGATCGTAAAATTCCAGCCGCTGGCGCTGCAGCTGATACTGAGCCCATTCGTTACGTACTGCGCTGAGCAGCTGGCGTAACAACAGCTGCTGCCGGGTTTGTTCGGCTTCGCGGCGGCGTACACTGGCGGCCACCTTGCGCTCGTTGCGTTCGCCGTTAAACAACGGCAGGTCGACGCTGACACCAACGGAAACAAAATCCGCACGGTCGTTACCCATCGCATCATCGCCGCGATAGCCATAGCTGGCCTGAATGCCCCACTGCGCCTTGTCTTCCTGACGCGCCAGCTCGATATCAGCGGCGGCGCTGGCGACGCGGTTTTCGGTCTGGGCCCACAGCGGGTGCTGCATCAGCACGGCGGCTAACGCCTGATCGTCAGGCATTGCATTTACCAGCTCTGCTGCGGGCTCAAAGCGGGGAGCATCTTCCAGCGCCAGAGCCGTCATCGCCTCTCCCGGCGGCAGCCATTCATTCAGACGCTGGCGCGCAGCCTGATACTGCTGCTGCAGATTCAGCAGGCGCTCACGGATACGCTGGGTTTCCAGCTCAACGCGCAGCAAATCCTGTTGCTGTGGCCCGCTGTCAGCATTCAGCCCGCTGGCGTTACGGTAACGGCGGTTCAGTACGGCGGCCTGCTGTTGCAGGTGCTGCAGGTGTTCGGCGGTCAGCTTTTCGGCCGCCTGAGCACGGGCAGCTTCCAGCCATAACAGTGATACTTCACGGCGTAACTCACGCGCACGCAGCGCCTGATTTTCACGGCTGAGGCCGGCCATCAGACTTTGCTTCTGCGCCTGCAGATCAAGGCTGTCACCACGCGGCAGCATCTGGCTGATACCCAGCTGGATCTGGGTCATGGGTTCCTGCTCAAACGACCAGGAGTCGGTAGGAAGATTCTGCGCATTCAGCGCGATTTTCGGATTAGGCCAGTAGCGGCTGGCGGCGCTGTCCTGGCGATAGGCCTGCTCCAGCTGACGCTGACTGCGCAGCGCCGGGTCCGACTGCAGCGCGTAGCCGCGGGTCTGCTCCAGACTCAGACCCAGACCCAGGCCCGGCTCCGCGGCCAGTACCCTGAGCGCAGGCCAGCACAGCAGCACAAACACAATGGCCTGCGCAGCGGGGTGGCGGCCGGTAAAAAACAACATCATGGAAATGCTCCACTTTCAGCAAATCAAAAAGACACAAAGATCAGGGGCTGTTGCCACCAATACCTGTGCGGTTCTGTAGCGATGATTCAGCTGAAAATGGGGGGACGTTGCGGCAGGGCCAGCACCACGGCAGCAGCCGGGCGTGGGTCGTAGCGGGAAAAACTCTGCTGTTTGCTGCGTATGGCACGCGGCATGTCCAGCGTCATAGCAAAAGAAGAACAGGCACCGGCACAGCAGGGGCAGGATGCATCACAGTTGGCCATCGTGGCGCTACTATGCGTACCGGTGTGCATACTGCTGTTGTCTGAGACGTGCTGAGCGTCGCCGCTCATATCGCTCATCGGCATCATATCGTGGCAGGCAGGCATGGTATGCATTGCTGCCGGCGCCTGAGAGTCTCCGCCCGCCGTCATCTGTACCAGCTCATTCTGCGCTGCCATTTGCCAGAGCATCAGAGCCTGACTGTTGGCACTCAGCACCACTCCAAACACCAACGACAGCACCAGCAGCCCCTGAAGAGGGCCGCGCAGCCGGCGGTTAATGGATGAAAGGCTCAGTGTCAGCAAGTTTCTGTCCTGTATTGCTCAGAAATACGAAAACCAGGATACAACATTATGCGTTTTTGCCACGCCAAGAACATAGGCATAACTCAATAACGCCATAAAAAATGCACTGCGGCTGGCGCGCTTGATCGCGGCGGTGCCAAAACCGATGTACAGCAGCAGACCAATCACTTTACCGGTCAGCCAGGCATCGGTCAGCGGGTACTGAGCAATGCGGATACACAGCATAATGGCAAACACCAGCAACAGGGTATCGAGCACATGAGGCAGTATTTTCAGCAGTTTGTTCCGGCGCCATACCGGCGCGAAATAAAACAGCATAAAGCGGCCGGCAAACAGCAGGACGGTTAAATAGGCCAGGCCTGCGTGCGAGTGTTTCAGTACAGAGTAATCCACGGCAATCTCCGTTATCGCAGCCGTTACCTGCCCGGAATCGGCAGAGGCTGGCAGCGGTCTGATAAAAAAGTGGCGGCGAGCATAGCAAGAAGTGTCCGACGATTCACCCGCACAGCCAAAGACAGAACCGATATGGCCCAATGGGCAACACAGAGCAAGCAGAAATCGCGCGCGTCTAGCAGGCTGCTAGACACTAATTAAACAGGCCCTAGACCTCAAGCCAGAAGGTTACCGGGCCATCATTCGTGAGGGACACTTTCATATCGGCGCCAAAGCGGCCGCTGGCGGTGGTTACCTGTAACGCGGCCTGCTGCAGAAAATAGCGGTATAACTCATCCGCCAGCTCCGGCGCTGCGGCGCGGGAAAAACCAGGGCGGGTGCCTTTGCCGGTATCAGCCGCTAACGTGAACTGCGACACCACCAGCAATTCATAACCACAATCGAGCAGGCTGCGGTTCATACGCCCCTGCTCGTCGGCAAAAATACGGTAGTTCAGTACTTTATTCAGCAGCTTATCGGCACTGGCGCTGCTGTCGTCACGCTGTACACCAAGCAATAACAGAATGCCTTCACCGATGGCACCAGTGGTTTCGCCATCCACCACCACGCTGGCGTTGCTGACGCGCTGAATCAATCCGATCATACAAACCCTGCCCTGCAAACAAAGGCGCAGAGAATAACCGCTCAGCCAGCGCGCGCAAACCTGCACGCACTGGCGTCAGTGACGGCTGATGGCGTGCAGACGCTGCGCCACGGCGGTGTAATCACGGCTCATATCATTCAGATGGCTGGCATCCTGTGCATTCTGCTCCGACAAATTGCGGATACGCTCGGCCAGCTGATGAATTTCCTGCGCAACCCGCGTCTGTTCATCCACGGCGGTGGCAATGGTCGCCGTGCGGCCCTCAATATTACTGAAAGCGCTGACAATATCGGCAAAGCTGTCGCGCGCTTCCTGCGCCCGTTCGATTGACTGACGCGACAGCTCACGGCTGTTTTCAATCACCTGCACACCAGAGCCTGCGGCCTGCTGCAGCTGGGTGATCATCTGTTCGATCTCGCTGGCGGAGGCCTGGGTTTTACCGGCCAGAGTACGTACCTCATCGGCCACCACGGCAAAACCGCGCCCCTGCTCGCCGGCCCGGGCCGCCTCAATAGCAGCGTTCAGCGCCAGCAGGTTGGTCTGTTCAGAAATCGCCTTAATCACCGCCAGCACGGCTCCGACCTGCTGCGAATCGGTGGCCAGACGTTCAATCACCTGCGAAGCATTGCTCAGCGCATCCGCCAGCCGGCCAATGGCTTCACTGTTTTCGGTGACCACCCGCTGCCCCTGATCAACCACGGTGCGCGCTTCGCTGGCGGTCTGCGCGGCGGTGGCGGTGTTCTGGGCCACCTCTTTGGCGCTGGAAGCCATTTCGCTGACGGCGGTTGCCAGAGTGTTGTTTTCATCCAGCTGGGCATGGGCGCGGCGGGTCAGGGTATCGCTGAGACCGTTCAGACCATCGGCACCTGTGCGGATACCTTCGGCTTCGGTGCTGATGTTACGGAGGATGCCGCCCAGATAATCGGCGTAATCATTTACCGCCTGACGTAAGCGCCCGACTTCGTCATCACGGCTGACGGTAAGACGGGTACTGATCTGACCGTTAACCAGACTGCGGACCTGCGCCGTGGTTTCTTCCAGCCAGCCGATAATCTGCCGGCCAAAGACAATCATCACCAGCACAAACAGCAGAATCAGCGGAACCAGACTGGAATACAGCATCAGCGACAGTGCACTCATGGTCTGCAGAGCAACGCTCTGCGGCAACAGCATGCCCACCTGCCAATGCTGTTCCTCCAGACTGCTCAGAACCAGCAAAGCCTCGTCGTCCGGCACCACGCCGGCAGGTACAGCAACGCCACTGCGGCCGGCACTCAGCAGTGTTTTCAGCGGTGCCAGGCTGCGGTCTTTGGAGGCCAGTTCATCCAGTGTTTTCATGTCCAGAGACTGCGCGCGCAGACCCGGTGCAGCGACCACGGTACCGGTCTGATCAACCACGAAGGGATAAGCCTGAGCAATTTCGCGATGCCCCTGCAGTAATTTGCCCAGACCGCTGAGCATCAGATCGACAGTGGCAACACCCCAGAATTCTCCCTGACGACGAATAGCCACGGTACAGGTGACCATTGGCGTGCCGGATACCGGATCGGCATAGGCCTCCGACCAGGCACACTGCCCCGGCGCCAGCGTGCGCCCGATGCTGTACCAGCCCTCGTTGTGATAACCCGACCCGGCCGGATCGTTATAATCGTTCAGCAGTTGCAGACGACCCTGACTGTCACGCGCCCAGAACAGCGAGGCACGCTCCCGCGCCGGGTCCAGACGTTGCGGCTCTGGCCAGATACCGCCACCGGCAATGGCACCATTACCAAATTCGTCCACCAGATCGCGTAAATGAGTGATAAATGTTGTCTCATCCAATGGCAGTGTTGCACCCAGTGCCGCCATACTGCGCGTCAGTGATGCTGTGGCCTGCAGTACGCCATGGATTTCGGCAGCAATGCCCTCGACCCGCAGCTGCGCACTATCCTGCGCTTGCTGATACAAACGTGGCTCGGCAAGATAGTGGGTAAGAAGGTAGATACAGAGAACAGCGCCCAGCAGCAAAGATGCACCGGCCAGCCAGAGTTGTTTACGAATTAACATAGAATACGCCCGGAAGGTGATTATTTTCAGTCTAGTGAGAATTCCTGACTCTTCCGGATAACCGCCCTCAGCACAGCAGGATTACCATGACAAAGAAGACACTGATGTCACTCATTCTTTTATTAACAGCCTGCACCAGTCTGGCGACCGAGGTGTACATCAGCCGCGACGCTAACGGTAACGTCATCTTCAGTGATAAGCCGGGACAGAACTCCGAAAAACATGCGGTAAAAGAGCTGCCGTCCATCCCCGCCTATGTGCCTCCCCCCAGTGCACACCAGCCGGCCAAGGTGAACGAACCCAGCTTTAACTACACCAGTCTGAGTATTATCACCCCAAGCAATGGTCAGGATATTCCGACCGGTTTCGCCGGTAATGTTGAGGTGTCCGGCGTACTCAGTCCCGGCCTGCGCGAGGCCGACACACTTTATCTGCTGGATAACGGCGAAGTGTTACGTCAGGGACGCCAGACATCCTTCCAGCTCACCAACCTCAGCCGTGGCGAGCATGGCCTGCAACTGGTCGTGCGTGATCAAGCCGGCAACACCATTATCAGCAGTAATCTGGTGACCATTTATGTTCAGCGCGCTTCGGTTCTGAACCGTTCAGGCCGTTAAGGCCTGTTAACGCGGCCGGCACTGGCCTTAAAACCAAAGCACCAAATTCGAGCACAAAAATACTGCGAAGCACTGTTTTTGTGCGCTCAATTCTCCTGTATGTTCGTTCATGTTCGACTTAGCAACATGAATCGCCTACCCCGGCGCTAATATTGTGCATCCCTCCCATAACCTCTGATATATGGCTCAGTTTTTGCTGAAAGCCAGTTGCACAATGTTTTAGCGGCCTGACAGATGGCCACGACTGCCCTCTGGATAAGTACTGGTGGTGCGGTCTGACCCACGCCTCACGCGGCGTTTTTACAGGCAGCAAACGGAGACAAGCATGCTGGCCAGCCCGATCATCAATCAACGCTTACTGGAACACCTGAATACCGGTGTTCTGCTGCTGGACGCCGATCTGACCGTTCTTTATATGAACCCCGCAGCCGAAGCCCTGCTGGAAATGAGTGGCAAGCGCTGTCTGGGCGTGCCCTTTTTTGAACTGGCCATCGAATCTGAAGAAGCGACCAGCGCGCTGGAGCAGGCGATTATTACCGGCCACTCCTATACCAAACGCGAAGCCACTATTCAGCTGCACAATCAGCAACAGATGACACTGGATTACAGTGTCAGCCCGGTATCCCATCCGGAAAGCCGCCTGCCTTCGCTGCTGATCGAGCTGCAGGGGCGTGACCGGCTGATGCGCATCAGCCGCGAAGAGCAGCTGATCGCCAAACAGGAAACCACCCGCTCTTTAGTCCGCGGGCTGGCCCACGAAATTAAGAACCCTCTCGGTGGTATCCGCGGTGCCGCGCAACTGCTGGAGCGTGAATTACCTTCGGCCGAGCTGAAGGAATACACCAACATCATTATCGAAGAAGCCGACCGCCTGCGTGATCTGGTCGACCGTCTGCTCGGCCCGCGCCAGATTCCGAAACAGGAACAGGTTAATATTCACGAAGTGCTGGAACGTGTCTGCCAGCTGATCGATGTTGAATCGGCCGGCCGCATCAATATTGAGCGCGATTACGATCCGTCTATTCCGGAGCTTGAGGCCGACAAAGGTCAGCTGATTCAGGCCCTGCTGAATATCTGCCGCAACGCCATGCAGGCAATGCTCGAAGCACAGCCGCCACTGGCACAGCCACAACTGAGTTTACGCACCCGCACCGTGCGCCAGTTTACCATTGGCCATCATCGTCACCGTCTGGTCGCACAGATCGATATCAGCGACAACGGCCCGGGCATTCCCGAAGAATTACGCGAAAATCTTTTCTACCCGATGGTCAGCGGCCGCGCCGACGGCACCGGCCTGGGATTATCGATTTCGCAATCCATTATCAATCAGAAGAACGGCATCATTGAGTTTGTCAGTGATGCCAGTAAAACCGTCTTCTCTATTTATTTACCTCTGGAATAACTATGAGCACTGTCTGGATTATCGACGACGACAAATCAATCCGCTGGGTTCTGGAAAAAGCTCTGGAACAGGCCAATATCACCACCCGCGTCTTTGAACAGGCGGAGCCGGCACTGGCAGCGTTAAAGCGAGAACATCCGGATGCCATTATTTCCGATATCCGGATGCCCGGCATGGATGGTCTGGCGTTATTACGTCATGCTCATGAAGCTCACCCGGATTTACCGGTAATTATTATGACCGCCCATTCCGACCTGGAAAGCGCGGTATCGTCCTATCAGCAGGGTGCGTTTGAATATTTACCCAAGCCATTTGATGTGGATGAAGCAGTCAGCCTGATTCATCGTGCGATTGCACACTTCGCTGAATTAAATGCCAATGCGCCGCAAAGCGAAGAAGAAACCGAAGAGCATGAAATTATTGGCGAAGCGCCGGCCATGCAGGAAGTTTTCCGTGCCATTGGCCGCCTGTCTCAATCCAATATTACCGTATTAATTAACGGTGAATCCGGTACCGGTAAAGAACTGGTTGCCCATGCCCTGCACAAACACAGCCCACGTTCGGCGCAGCCGTTTATTGCCCTGAATATGGCGGCTATTCCCAAAGACCTGATCGAATCAGAATTATTCGGCCACGAAAAAGGCTCCTTTACCGGTGCCGGCGGTCAGCGTCGCGGACGCTTTGAACAGGCTAATGGCGGTACTTTATTTCTCGACGAAATCGGTGATATGCCGGCCGATACCCAGACCCGTTTATTGCGTGTTCTGGCCGACGGTGAGTTCTACCGCGTAGGTGGCACCACGCCGGTCAAAGTGAATGTACGGATTATTGCCGCAACTCACCAGAACCTTGAAGGCCTGGTTAAAGAAGGACGTTTCCGCGAGGATTTATTCCACCGCCTAAACGTTATCCGTATTCATCTGCCACGTCTGGCGGATCGTCGTGAAGATATTCCGAAGTTACTGTCACACTTTTTAAAGCGTGCCGCCGAAGAGCTGGAAGTCGAAGCCAAAACCCTGCGCAGTGAAACCGAAGATTATTTAAGCTCGCTTGACTGGCCGGGTAACGTGCGTCAGCTGGAAAATACCTGCCGCTGGATTACCGTCATGGCGTCCGGCCGTGAAGTATTAATCAGCGATCTGCCTCCGGAGCTTTTGGAACAGCAGGGCAGTATTCATACCTCCGGCAACTGGGAACAGGCTTTACGCTACTGGGCAGATCAGCAACTGGCCAACGGTGTTACCAATCTGCTGGATACCGCCGTACCGGTGTTTGAACGCATTATGATTGAAACGGCACTTAAGCATACCGCCGGACGCCGTCGTGATGCCGCCAACCTGCTGGGCTGGGGACGCAATACGCTGACCCGTAAAATCAAAGAACTGAATATGGATGGCCACGGTTCTGATGATGACGATGACAGCGACGAATAACGTCTCTTTGCAGTCAGGCCTCAGGGCCTGACTTCGCGCCAGTAAATCACCCGGTCATGGCCACGGTAAATACCAAAGGTGGCCGTCGCCTGCGGATCGTCCAGCGAACCGTTATTATCAAAATCATCCTGCAGCCATACAGGCACATTAAAGCCAACCGTTGCCGTGCCGGTATCCGGTGTACCGGCGTGTAAAACCGGTGCCTGCAGTAACACCGCATCCGTATTACGGCCACTGATTAACGTACGACTATTACCCAGCACACTGGTCAGCGTTGACGGCAAGACACTGGCATCAACGCTGCTGTCGTAACTCCAGCAGCTGTCATCGCTGTTCTGCACAAAGCGTCCGCCAGAAAAATATTCTGCCCGTGCCGGTATCCGCAGAGTTTGCGTTTCCGGGCCGTAGCTGTCTTCCAGCCATAAACGCCCGTAACGCAGCTCAAAACCAGAAGAAATATTAAGCGTTAATGAACCAGTCATATTAACCTCATCGGTATCTTTAAAATCGCTCAAGGTTAAAATCGGCTTCGGTTGAAAAGGGGACACTTTTGCTCTTAGTTCTTTACTGTAGGTAAAGGTATCATTCAGCACATCAAGGGTATAATTCAGAATACCTGCCGAAGCGGTAGTCAGGTTTCCGGCATTAATCACCGCTGACAGCGAAACAGGCAAACCATCATTGGCCAACGCGCTGCTGTCTGTGGTCGGCAGAGAAAATATGGCCGGGTTCGGCGGTAATTTCATAAACCCAGTCTGGGTATAGTTCTGCGTCAGATTATTCAGCGCATTCCGGGCCTGAATTTCCAGCACAGGGGCAAGATCCCAGTGAATATCCTGACCGCTGTAAGCAAAACCAGAAGCCGTACTGCAATAGGGCTGCAACTGTCCGGCGACCAGTTCAGTGACGTTAAAATGATGTGGATAAAAACGTCCTGTCGGAGTACTGACCGCCGCTGGTAATGTTACGCCATGATAATTACTGCCCGGTGTTAAGCGGATATTAAATACACCGACTTCTGATACATTCGCTGCCAGAATGTTTTTATTATCCGTGGCGGCACTGTGATTATATTGCGCCGGATTTAATACAGCATTAACGCCTGCCGAAGGGGCAACCAACTCCGTACTCAGAGTCATATTATTCATTGCAAAGCTTGGGGTTGGTGTATTGTTACAAAAATCAGAATCACTAGCCGTCTGCCAGCCGACGGCGGAAATATTCAGATTAAAATTATCTCCGGCTTTGACGAAGGCATCACAGTCACTATAGACAGGAAGACCACATTCACCATTGTTGCCATTATTGTCATCTGCCTGAATACAGAAGCCCGCCGGGTAACTGACAAAACGGTCGTTGCCACTCATGGTTAATCCGTTTTCCGTACCCGTTCCGCTGTATTGCACATTCAGCTGCATCAGCCCGGCATCGGCATAGTTAATCGTCAGCGGAGTCTGTCCATTGGCATCAAAACTCAATGTTAAGGTTACTGCTGGTGCAGAAATATCGGCGATATTATTTCCGTTAACACTGACCGGCCAGGACACAACACGGGAAGTATTATCAGGGTCAATATATTGTGAGCTGAAAGCGATATCGCGACTGACACTGGCAAATCCTGGCACACAGGCCCTGGTTACATCGTCTTTTTTAACGGCTTTCAGCAATACATCACTGGCGCCAAGCCCTGCGGGAAAATCCGGAATATCCAGCACAAAACCAGAGTCTGCAAAGGTCATACTGCAGTTGGTCGATAATGCTCCACCGTCACGCGAGCAAAGATTAGACGTAAACGCCTGCGATACCGGTACCGATGACAACACCTGAAGATTAACCGTTGCCGCCGTATTCTGGCGTAAAGAAAGCGTGGCAGAACCACCACTGAAGGTTTGTACATCGCCCCCTTCCCAGCCGGAAGGGCCAAGTGTGACGGTCACAGGATCGGTATATAAACTGGAACAGCTGGCATTGGCACAGGCTTTAATCTCTACTTCCTGTGGAGAACAGGTCAGTGCACTGCTGGCGTAGCTCATTTCAAAATGATGAACGATGGGGCCAATCGGATTAATCGTATTGGCACACACCCTTAGCAGATCTATCTCGTGATAATTACTGGAGGCTCCGGTTGATCCTGTAAATGAGAGTAATAAATTCTGTGGAATCGTCGCCTGGCCATTCAGGTTCGCAACATTAACCGGCGCGACCAGGGGTACAAAACCAGCACCACTGTCGCGCTCGACACTGACGATGGACTGCCCGGCGATACGGGAATCAATAACAAAACGATAACGGTGAGCCGGGCCACCAGCTGAGGATGTTGGCCGTTGATCCACTCCCGGAGATAAGCTGCTGGTGCCGGTCAGATAACGATAGCCACTGCTGCCACTGCCCGAACCACGAATGGTTACGCTGTCGGGTCTGGCACCCGGCCCCCCAATCCGGCCTTCGGTCGGATTGGAAAAGTTTCCGTACTCATCCAGACCAATCCCCAGCCAGCCACCGGCAAAACCGGGGTCACCATTATCCCGCTGGGCATACCCCAAAGAACCACCAAAACTACCGGACTGCGGGGTAATGGTGGCATCGGAGAAGACCACCGAAATACCGTCAGCACCGGTACCAAAAAAGGAAGTTGACCAGGCGTAATGGGTAAATTCAATCACCACTATATTATCTGCCGCCGGAAATAAACGCTGTAATGTCGATGCTGTGGATTGGTAGGTAACATCCTGCGTCAGACGCAGACGGTTATTCACTAATGAGGGTGTAAAACCACCGGCCACCGCTGATGTGATCCAGTCGCTGCCATTGCCGGTGCGATCAAAATCATCATTAAAACAGGTTAAAGCAGCACTGTCTGAGGTGATACGCAGGTCATCCAGATGGAAGTAATCATTTCCTCCGCTGTTGCCGCCGGTCTGGCGAAAACGGAACTGAAAATTACTGCTCAGTGCCCCGGAAGGGAGAGCAAAAATACTGTTACCGCTCGCACCCGCGGTACCATTTCCGCTAATAGTTTCCAGTGGCGTCCAGCCTCCGGAACCGGTACGGAATTCTGCAACCAGATCCTCGCCGATATCAGGATCTTCGCTGAAAGAATCAGCTCCCCGCCGCCACCAGTATTCAAGAGTAACGCCGCTGTACACACTTAAATCCAGGGTTTTTAGCTGTACATTGACCACACCACTGCTGGTATAGAGTGAGCGCGTCGGACTACTGGCTGTCGCAGAAGAAATTCCGGCATCACCACCAGAAGACGTCGTCACACTCCAGTCGCTACCAAGAAAATTGCGCTCAAAATCGTCGCAGAAAATAATATTACTGCCACCACAATAACCTGCAGTCTCCGTCAGTTTAACGTCATCGATATGCCAATAGTCGTTATCCGGACCATTTCCCCGGTCAAGCTGAAAGCGGACGCGTAAACCGGTATACATAGCCGCTTCGGGTAATTCGTATTCAGCCAGCCCTGATTCTCCGGGCGTACCACTACCGTCAAAGCGCTCCAGCTCTACCCAGTTAGTATTATTTAATAAAATCTGCACTGTCAGATCTTCATTACTATCAGGGTCTTCACTGAAACTGTCATCGCCACGCCGCCACCAGAAGGATAACGTAGCACCGGCTTTACCCGCCAAATCAAACGCCAGCGTATCGACCGTTACCGTATCCCAACGCAGGAATAAACTGCGGGAAGGTGAGTTTGCTGTTGCATTACTGATGCCGGTATTCGTGCCGCTGCTGGCAGCCCAATTGCCACCCAAAGTGGTACGTTCAAAATCATCACTGAAAATAACATCGCCGGGAGCAGCATAAACCCCGGCACTGCACAGTAAAAAAAACAGCCGTAAAATAATCTGCATTATTTCACTCTCACTTCAGTGGTACGTTGTGCGCTGTCAGTGCCACTGCCACAGGTTCCCGTCGAGGTCAGCGTAAAATATACCTCACTGTCAACCGTAACCGGCTGGCATACAACACGAACATTGCAGTTGCTCAATCCGTACAAAGAATTCGTTGAAGAAAAATCATGAGCATAGAACGGTACTGATGCACAGCTTCTGCCTGCACTCCCATCCGGAGGCAGAAGTAAATTAAGGCTGAGCTGTAACCCGGATTCGGCCGCATAAAACGCACGCTGCGACTGTAACTGCAGGCTGCTGCCCTCACTGCTGCTTTGCTGTAATTGCGCCATAGCAGCGATAACCAATGCCAGCACCGTGATTACAAACACAGCCATTGGTAAACCAAAACCCGACTGCCTGGTCGTTATTCGGGCATTTAATATTCGCTCAGGGCACATTACGGAGCTGTACCTCCTGTGTCTGTTGCAACTGGTCATCAGAGGATGGGTTTTCCAGAATATAAGAAAAGGTAACCAGACCATTGCGCCGCAGTGTCGGGGGTAAATAACGGAAATTCAGCGAGTTATTTTGCAAGGGATAGGCCAGAACATCCCGCCCGGCGGCCTGTGATGCTGGCAGCGACGACTCCAGCGAGGCGATATTGGCAATAAAACCGTAATTCCGGAAATGATAAAGAAAGCTGCCCTGCTGACAAACCGCTTCCGGCGTAGTAACCAGATAAAAGCGCCTGACAGGCGAATCCGATAAAAATTCGTGAGCTGACGACAGGCTTACCGTTACCGCAGCAGTGCCAGCCGGCAAGGTAGCAATGGCCTGCGTTAATGCGCCACTGGCAGACGGGCTGTAAAGTTCGTTCTGATTGATAGGATAAATAACTGCGTAGCCACTGTTAACTTCTGATGCCGAAACCGGCACGGCAGAAAAATCGGTAATTGCCATATTCAGGGCAAGACTTGTGTAAACGGAGGCAACCTTTACCGGAATAAACTCAATACAGCGGCCATTAGCTGTTACCCGGATACTCCCGGGCAACGCCGGGCGTAATAACCGGCTGATCTTTTCATTGATGACACTGCCTGTTGCAGCCAACTGCTGGCGCGCGCCACTGTCGAGCAGCATGCGACCACTCTCGCTGATAAAACGTACAGAAATAATGGCCAGAACACTGCCGACAACAAGTACAATCAGCAATTCAATCAGAGTAAACGCCTGTAATCTTGATCTGGCCGGAAGCAGCATCAGAAATTACCTTTATAAGCGGTAAAACGGCTTACCTGCCCATTGGGCGCCATAATACTCAGATCAATTCTTTTTGCGCCTTCAGCATTAATGCCCAACGAATTATCGCAATGTACCTCAATGCTGACGCTATAGCCGTTATACAAACCTGCCAGGCTCTGATCCATTAATGCCGGATCTTCGGCATTAATACCGTTGTAGTCATCCACATCATCGTATTGAGCACGGCTTTCGCCGTCATCGGTGATACGACATACTCCATTATAAGGTGGTACACCAGCAGGCCCGGTTGTTTCGTCAAACTGGCGGGCGAGTATTTCGTCCAGATAAATTTGCGCCAGATTGGTTACACGGCTTTGCAACAGCGCATCAGCACTACGGCCGGATAGCAGCGAAAATACCCGCAAGCTACCCACCAGTGCCACGCTGATAATAATCAGCATGACCACCAGCTCGACCAATGTCAGTCCCTGTTGCCTGTTCATATTATCGCGCCTGAAATATTAGGGCCTGTTAACACTGAAACTACCTTCTAAGTTTAGCTGATCAGGCTGACAGGTTGCCGGATAAGCAAAACCACTGGCAGCCAGGCACAATGGATGAGTCGTTTCGGAGGAGAAGACAAACTGATAGTTGCTGCCTACAGAGGTATCGCTGGCAAAGGTAAAGCTGCTGGTCTGACCATTGCTGAAGGCCGAGCCATTAAGGCTGAGAGTAGCGTTATGACGGGGAGCCTGACGCTCCTTAAATGACACCGTTCCCTGACTGAGATTAAACCGCCAGTTCGCATTGTCCTGCATCACGCTAAGAACAACCGCAGAATTACTGGTATTGGCCAGTGCACGCTGCTGGGCCAGTAAAATCATAGCCTGTAATTGATCACGCGCACTTAACGCAGAAAAACTATCCGGGCGGGCAAAAAGACTGCTGCCAATCGCACTGAGCACCCCCAGCAGAACCAGTACCATCACCAGTTCTACCAGGGTAAAGCCCGAGACATACGGCTTCATTGCAGAAGCGGATTAGCAACCACTGGCAGTAACCACGACTACCGGAGAGGCGGTAATAGGGGCGGTATTATCGGTTGCTGCAGTTGCTGCGGTATAGGCAGCGGTGCAGTTTGCACGCAAAGTATATGTCAGGGTACTGCCACCTGTTGCACCACCACCGCTGACCACATAATCCACAGTGCCAGCATCAAAAGCAGCCTGAAGACCCGCCGAAACCTGAGCAGCTACCGTAATACCGGCGGCATCGGCAGTCGGATAACCGTTCACCATAGTAATGGCACTACCTTCCAGTGTAACGCTGGCGCCCAGTGCTGCCCCATTCGCCAGTTGCTGAGCGTGGGCAATATTTGCTGCCGAGCGCAGTGCACCTGCCAGCGCATTAACACTGGCCGTACGCGCGTCACCGCCAAAATCTGCGAAGCGGGGCAAAGCAAAAGCCGACAGCACGCCGAGAATCACAATTACCATGATCAGTTCGATCAGTGTAAAACCTGCTTGTTTCTTCATATTCCGACTCCTGCTTGCTTATCGGATAAACCAAGTGACCCGGCCATTGGCCGCGTTATATTCAATGTAAGACTGACTTCCGTTTTCTTCCTGCCCGCCGGCGTCTTTGCCTGCGGTTTTTCCACTGTTTGCCGCCGTTACTTTTACGTAGCGACAAACACCGGAGATCCAATACACACGATAGCTGTCTGCCGGCGCGTGCTCATAAGCGGTATACAACGGTGGTACCGGGTCCTGCAGCAATGCCCGCCAAAGACGGATACAAGGTGCTGTTGCGGCCACCACATCTGGCGATCCCGGCATACTTTGCTGTTCATTAAAGCCAGCATCCGCTGACACTATTGCTGCATCAACCGGCCATCCGGAAACCGATACGGCAATATCATTACGTCCAAAACCGCTCAGCCGTTCGACAGCTCCGGGCTGCCCATCCAGAAACCAACGTTCATGCACTTTCATGACGGCGGCTTTTAAGCTACTTCCCTGGGCAATAACTTCTGCCCTTCTGGCATCATCCAGCAAACGGTTATACCGCGGTAACAACAGCGCAGGCAGTAGTGCCAACAGAGCGACCGCCGCCGCAAATTCCAGTTTGGTATAAGCATGTAAAGAACAGATGCGGCCATCATTCATAAGCCTACTGAAACCTTAGCTCAGTGATTTTTTTTTGCCGTTTATATTTACGAAACAAAACATAAATCCGCCTGTTTTCAGTGATTTAATGCGCCGGATCAAAGAATCCTAACGCCCTGTCGCCACACGGCTGAGATCCCAGATAGGCAGGAAAACCCCCAACGCCAGGACCAGTACCATTAAGCCGAGAAAAACCAGCAGAACCGGCTCAATCGCATCAGCCAGGCGCTTCAGATCGTAATCAATTTCCTGCTCATAAAAATCCGCAACCTCATCGAGCAAACTATCAACCGAACCGGTTTCTTCTCCCACCGACATCATCTGTAAAACCAGAGGGGTAAACAGCCCGGTCGCAATTGCTGTATTCGTCAGGCGATCGCCGCGCTCAATACCATGCTGCATACTCTTAACCGCTGCACCGATAAAGCGATTACCGACACTCTCGGCAACAATGGAAAGTCCCTGCAGAATTGGCACCCCCGCCGCCATCAGCATGGCGAAAGAGCGGGAAAACCGCGCCAGAGCAATACGCTCGAAGATGCCGCCCAATATCGGAATTTTCAGCTTTTTCTCATCCCAGAACAGGGCACCCTGCGGTGTTCTTACGTAGCCCCGGAATGCCCAAAAGGAAACGCTCAGCATCACCAGTAAGAACAACCAGTAATCCTGCATAAATTGTGATGTGCCCATTAACACGCGGGTAGCCCAGGGAAGCTGGGCGCCAAGATTATTAAACACCCCACTGAAGCTGGGTATCACAAACATCGTGATCACGACCATCGCAATACTGATACTGCCAACAACCATGGTTGGGTAGCGTAATGCGGCTTTAATCCGCTTACGGGTTTCACGCTCCATTTCCAGGTGCGAAATCAGTTTCAGTAATGCATCCGCCAAATGCCCCGTAGTTTCACCGATATGCACCATGCTGATAAAAATGGGAGAGAAGTACTGCGGGTATTGGCGGAAAGCAGTCACCAGATCCGACCCGGATACCAGAGAACGATTGATGCCATTCAGTGTATTTTTTATAGCCGGATTTGCCGATGATTCCGCCAGTCCGGTTAAGGCACGGATAATAGGAACACCTGCTTTAGTCAGCGAATAAAGCTGCCGTGTCAGCAGAATTAATTCGTCCGCACTGATACGCTCGCGCGACCACAGCTTCATGTTTAAGCCGGATGATTCCCGGACCTCTTCGGCCTCATCCAGCGCAAGTACAATGATCTGCTGTTGCTGCAGCTGATCCAGCGCCGACTGGCTGCTGCCGGCGGCAATAATTCCATTCACCGCCTGGCCACGGTTATCACGGCCACGGTAAATAAATTCAGCCATTGGCCAGATCCTCTTCCAGAGTTGCCGACACCCTGAACACCTCTTCCAGCGAAGTGACTCCGGCACGGGCATAATCCAGTGCGCACAAAGCAAGGGAACGGAATCCGCTCTGGGCGGCAGCTTGTTCAGCAAACAACTGCGCATCATCATGACGCAATGATGCAACCAGCTCGGGAGTCATTTCCAACAGCTCGTAAATACCGATACGTCCCTGATAACCGGTATTGTGACAGTGATGACAACCACGGCCACTGAGGTAATTGTGAGCCGAAGATCCCGGTTCCAGTACATCCAGCCAGGCCTTTTCCTGGGCGTCCATAACATGCGGCTGCTGGCAATGGCGGCATAGCTTTTTGACCAGACGCTGAGCCACCACTGCGCGCAGCGATGATGCCACCAGATAGCGGTCAACCCCCATATCCATTAAGCGTGCGACCGTTGATACCGCATCATTGGTATGCAACGTCGATAACACCATATGGCCGGTCATGGCTGCACGCAGACCAATTTCAGCCGTTTCGTGGTCACGAATCTCCCCGACCAATACAATATCCGGGTCCTGACGTAATGCGGCACGTAATACCGTAGAAAACTCCAGGCCGACTTTACTGTTCACCTGCACCTGATTTACCCGCGGCAAGCGGTATTCAATCGGGTCTTCGGCGGTAATGATCTTTTTTTCCGGCTGATTCAGCACACTGAGAGCAGCATAGAGGGTAGTGGTTTTACCACTACCGGTCGGACCTGTGACCAGTATCAGGCCATGAGGCCTGTGAATCAGATATTCAAAACGCTTCTGTAGTTTTTCCGGCATCCCCAGTGTTTCCATGCTGAGAATTCCGGCACTCTGATCCAGCAAACGCATCACCACCGATTCACCGAACTGCACAGGCATGGTCGAGACCCGTACATCAATATTTTTATTCGACACGCGGATATTAAAACGCCCATCCTGTGGTAAACGTTTCTCAGAAATATCAAGACCAGACATAATTTTCAGGCGTGATACTAATGCCGAAGCAACACGCTTTTCTTTCATAACCTGTTCCTGAAGTTCACCATCGACGCGCAGACGAATACGCAGCTGGTTTTCTTCCGGTTCGATATGAATATCCGATGCTTTAATCTGTACCGCATCTTCAAACAGGCTTTGCAGTAAGCGTACAACCGGCGCTTCATTAACATCGGATGACTGTGCCATCTGATCAATATCAAATTCACTGCCACGCAGCTCGCCTTCCAGCTCACCGGCGATGGTCGCCATCTGCTCCTGACGGCGGTAAACCGTATCCAGAATAGAGAGGAGCTCCTGCTCACGGATAAACGCAGGGAAGATCGCTGTCTTAAGGATTCGCTGCAGATCATCAATCACCATCAGATCGGTAGGGTCTGCCATACCGATCAGTAAGCCATTATTTTCCTCAGACAAAACCAGACAGCGATAACGCCGGGCATGGGTTTCCGGCAGACGCTGCACCAGATGATTATGAATACGGAAACGGGCCAGATCGATAAACGGATAATTAAAAAAATCGGCCAGTGTTCTAAGCAGTTCATCTTCTTTAACAAAACCCAGATCAGTAATCGCCCGGCCCAGCTTTTTCCCGGTTTTTTTCTGCTCTGCCAGAGCCTGATGCAACTGATCTTCGCTGATCAGGCTCTTTTCCAGCAACAGATCTCCGACACGGACACGTTTACGACTCGGTGTTTCCATAACTCACCTTAAACTCTTTAATCTTTGCTCAACCCAGCGCTGCTGATCAGGGGTCAGACGATTCTGCTCATAAAGACTCTCCAGCACGCTACGTGCCTGCTGATTTCGCCCGGCAGAATGCAAAGCCTGAGCTAACGCCAGTGGCCAGTTAACAACATCCGGCTGCGCAAGGATCAGCTGCTGGTAAACCCGGACAGCATCGTCATAACGGCCAAATAAATGCAGACCCGGTGCTGCAACAGCCAGCCAGTAAGAATGGAGAACAGAGGCATGCTGCGCATAAAACTGCAGAAATTGCTCCCGTTCCTTTTGTTCAAGGTAAATACGCAGCTTGATGGCGAGATAGTCTTCCCGCCCGACCAGAGCCAGTGCCTGATTTATATGCTCCAGTGCCATGGAAAACTGCTGACTGGCGAGATCATCCAGCGCCTGCAAATAATGTTGTTGCGCTTCCTGATCGCTGCGCACCACCGAGGCAGCACCTGCTGACGCAGCCGGTTTTGCTTTCTCTTTTACAGGTTTTTCTGCAGCAGTGAGGACTGACAGCTGAGGCTGAGTTTCCTCTGCAAAAGTATTCTGCGCTCCGGCCCGAATCTCATTATTTGAAGTAATGACAGCCGTAATCTCTTCTGCTGCGGCTGGCTGAGTATTTTCAGTATTGGAATCCGCCGGAATATCTGCATTTTCCGGAATATCTGCGCTTTGTATTGCAGCAGGCGCTGCAGCCTCTGTTATAACCTTTTCAGGGCCGTTTTCTGTTAACCGCTCAGACAGATAAAAAAAGACCGGAATTAAAATCAGCAACAGCCAGAACACAGGCTGATAACGGCGAAAACGTAATTGCGCCGGGAAATAGGCTGCAGCTGGCGTTTCATGATCCAGCTGCAAAGAAGGTGGTAACACCGGCTGTACGGCGTCACGTTTATCGATATCCTGCAGAACCTGATGCAGCAAGCTCATATAAGCACCAGAACCACAGCGGCAAACAGAGTAGAAAGACGCAGCCATGACCAGTCCGGCGCAGATGGGTAAGCACCTTCGGTATCGGCCACCGCTTTTGCCACATGACGGGATTCCAGCTGATGGCTGCCATTGCCATACCCCACCAGCAATGTTTTTGCCGCAAGAATATTAACCAGTCGCGGAATTCCGCGGCTGGCCTGCCACAGATGCTTAAGCGCCGATGCCTGAAACAGCGGCATGCCACGATACCCGGCAATACTCAGGCGTTGTTGCAGATACACCGCCAGAGCTTCGCTGGTATTTAACGGCCGCAAATCTGCACTGTAAGTAATACGCTGTAATAATTGGCGAAAGCGGGGTTGAGCAAGCGTCAGATTAAGCTCAGGCTGGCCGAATAAAACAATCTGAACCAGCTTCTGCCGTTCGGTTTCCAGATTGGAGATCAGCCGCAGTGCTTCCAGCGTATCCTCCGGCATGCACTGAGCTTCATCGATAATCAGCACGACCGGCTGAGCATTCAGTGCAAACTGCAGCAGACACTGCTGAATATCTTCCTGCACCTTAAGATCGCTTTTATTTTCCGTGTTTAATCCAAGCTCACGGGCAATGGCGCGCCATAACCCTTCTGCGCCTAATGCCGGATTGGGAACATAAGCAGTGCGCACGCCATCAACACTGAGAGCATTGAGCAGACGGCGGCACAATAATGTTTTGCCGGTTCCGACTTCACCGGTAACTTTTATAAACCCTTCACCAGACGACAATGCAAACAACAGCAGTTCGAAGGCCTGCTTCTGACTGGGCAATTCCACATAAAATTCGGTATTGGGCGTCAAGCCAAAGGGTGGCTGTTTAAGGCCATAAAATTGCTCACAGGCCTGGGTCAGCCGGGTCATATCCATACTCACCTCCGGGCGGGCATCAGCCGTGAATAGCGCCGGTTAAGCTCATCCACCTGCTCACGACTCAGTGCGGAATCAATGACCTTGGGCTGAATCAGGATGACCAGTTCGCTCTGCACAATTTCTTCCCGGGTCTGACGGAAGAACCAACCCAGAACAGGAATGCTCCCCAACCAGGGAACGCTGGCATCTGTACGCACTTTGCGGTTCTGCATCAGGCCACCAATAACCACCACCTGACCGGAGCGGGCACGGACAATTGAATCGGTTTCGCGCACGGTACTGTACGCCAGAGGCAGTGTGTAATCGTCGTTATTCAGCTGCACCGTTTTTACTTTTTCTTCTACCTCGGTCACGGTGGGGTGCACGTGCAGAGTCACTTCCTGATCAGAACCGATCTGCGGTGTAACGTCCAGAGCAATACCGGAGAAGAATGGCGTCAACTCAATATCCGGTGTATTGGAACTGCCGGTTGTTGTTGACGTTGTTGTGTTGCTGACATTGGTAACAAAAAACTCGTCTGATCCTACTTTAATGACCGCTTTCTGATTATTAACGGTAGCAATGCGCGGGCTGGACAAAACTTTCACATCACCCTGTGTTTTTAATAACTGCAGCGCTGCAGTAAAGTCGGTTGCAGTAATATTGAGCGAGAAAATACCATCAATTAAATCGGGGTTGGTTAATGCGGTCGCAGACTGAGTCGCATTGTAGGTATAGCGGCTTCCCTGCTTACCAAAGGCTCCCCAGTCAATACCCGACTGAAAGCCATCACTCAGTGTCACTTCAACAATTTTTGCTTCAATCAGTACCTGTTTCTGTACGCTTAACTCCGCTTTTTCCAGATAGCTGGCAATATGATTTAACGTTCCCGGCATGGCTTTTACCACCACGATACCGGCATGAGCATCAACCACCACCTGTGCATCGGTTTCCTGAGCCAGCATCAGTTGCAGGGTATTTTTTAATCCCTGCCAGAAATCAGTATTGGACTCGGTATTAACTTCACTGCTGTTAATGGTCTGCGAACTGCTGCCAGAGGTAGTGGTATTGGTCTGGGTACTGCTTTGACGCGAGTCGGTCGATGTCACCTGGCCGCTGCTGACATGCATGCCGGAACGTCCGGCACGTTTTACGTTGAGGTAATTAATCGGAAAAATACGCGTTTGCTGCTGACGCGGTAAAATCTGCACCCCATAGGCTGACTGCACAAAATCAAAGCCGTAGATATCACGCACGGCCTGCAGAGTTTCCAGCAGGGTTACGCTTTTTAAATTCAGACTGATATCGCCGCTGACTTCGGGATGAACCACCAGGTTATAACCCGTTCCATCCACCAGGCTGTTAAAAAAGGCGGTGGCCGGTGTACGGTCGGCCAATACGTCAAAACGCTGCGGTGGCGAAGACGGCTGCTGATTCAGCGGTGGCAGCAGCTGCTGCAGATCGAGATCAGCCTGCACAGGTTCCGCTTCAGTCTGCAGCAGCAGATTATCAGCCGTTTCTTTATCCTGTTGGGTTTTAGGCGCAGACGCAGCGCAGCCACTCAGCCACGGCATAAATAAAGCCAGAGTCAGCAGAGAAAGAATGCGCAATGGTGCAGAACGACTGGCAATGACAACAGACAAAATAAATACCTATTCAGAAATACGTCGTGTATTAACAAGTAAAGACAGTTCATGCCGTTTCTGCCGGATTTTCACCACAACCTTATCCGCATAAATCGCCATAACCTGAGCTCCGTCAACAACATCGCCGGCTTGCACCAGACGGTTATTAATAACGGCGCGGTTATCGCCTTTACGGATCAGGATCTGCTGTACCCGCAGAGGTACATCCGCTGCTGCTGCCGAAACCGGCGCCTGCTGCAGCCAGGACGGTGGCTGCGTCGGATCGGCGGCAAAGACGGCAGCAGCAAGCCCCAGCCAAAGCATCGGTAACAGACGAAACTGCTTTTTCAGCATGAAAGAATATTCAGCCACCCAGTACCTCCTCACGCATACTCAGGGTATATACCTCAAGCGTCAGTTCGCCACGGGGATGCTGATCAACGGTAAAATTCAGCTCTTGCCAGAACAATCGCCAGGGCATGGCATCCAGCCGTTGCAGATACGCCAGCAAGCCATCGTAGCTGGCATCAAGCGTCAGGCGCAGGCCATGACGGTAGAGCTGCACATCGGCAAATTCTTCCCCCAGCCCCAGACGCTCACGCGGCAGATTCACCAGACTTTTCAGTTGCAGGCGCTTGTCCTGCTTCAGCATTTGCTCCAGCAGAGGCACCATCTGCGCCGGAGATACCAGGGCATCGGTCAGGGTAGCGATACGCCGGTTCATATCAGCCTGCTGCACCTGCAAACGGGCAAGCTCATCCCGTAAAGGCTGGTTGGGATCGGTCATCACCTGCAGCTGCTGCTGTGCCAGCTGCTCCTGTAATTGTTGATTCTGTTGCTGCTGGCTGGCGGTTGTTTGCTGCAGCACTTCGCTGCGCTGCCACAAAGGTTGCAGCAGGAATAAGGAAAACAGAGCAAGAATGACGGCATGCAGAATAATCTGCAGCAACAGCTGCTCACGCGGGAGCAGTTTTTTATAAGCAGTAATAAGCTTTTGCGCGAGCGGATGACGCCACCAGTACACTTTGTTGCGGGAACTCATAAACGCCCCCCGCTACTTATCTGTTGCTGATTGCGAGTGAGATTCTGTCTGGCTGTTAACTCTGTAGAGCCCTGCTCTGCTGCGGGAGCTTCCGTATCCAGCACAAAGCTGAGCCAGCGCTGTTCGCTGCGCTGTATATCAATCTGACTGAATGATTTACCCGCGTAGGCGCTGCGCTGAAGCAGCTCAACCACATAACGGGACAGTTTCTCTGGTTCATCAACAAACCCCCGCAGCTGTACCTGCTGACCGCCTCCGCGCACGCTGAAGCCCTGCAGCCAGACACCGCGAACCTGCTGCTCTCCCAGCTGAGCAATCAACGGGGTAAACGACTGGCTTTGCTGCAATTGCTCGCGCCCCAGATAAAGCAAAATTTTCTGACTGTCAGCCAGCTGTCGCCTTGCCTGTTCAAGCTGCTGCTGCAAACCGTTATCGACCACCAGTGGCGGGTGACGTGCCATTTCGTCTTCCAGCTGCCGGGTCAGATTCTGCGTAAACTGGTTTATCTGCTGCTGTTCGTGCTGCAGCCACCGGGAGTACCCCAGCAGCACAAGTGCAGCCACCAGCAGCAGTACAGCAGTCAGCCCGAGCTGCAGTAACAGCTGCCTGATATCACGCGGCAAAGCCGGTGGACGGAATTCTTCAAGGTAAAAATTAACCCGCTGCCGAATCTGCCAGGTCATCAGGCCACCTTTCCGGCAACAGGCAATGCCGCGTCGTTCTGTTCAAAAGAAAGAGCATTACCCAGAGCAATAGCGAGTGAAGCGGTCAGTGTTTCCTGGCCGCTGTTACTGAATGCCGACTCCAGCAACAGGCTGCGTACCGGAATATTCACGCTGCGCTCCAGCTCCGGTAATAATTCACTGACATCAGCATTATCAGGCACCAGAACCCAAAGCTGACCAACGATACCCATGCCCAGCTGGCTGTCGAAATAATCCAGAGAGCGTTGAATATCCAGTGCCAGAGCATCAACCCGGCTGTCGGTTTCCAGGCTGAGTTCACCTTCACCAGCAGAGGCTAAACCCAGCGCGCGGGTGCCGGTATTCAGCCTCCGGGAAAGATACAGTCCGCCATCGCGGTAGAGATAAATCATGCCGTCGTCAGCATCCAGACGCAGTACACCAACGGCGGTTTCCGGCTCCATTTCAGCCACCAGATGCAGCAGACTGAGCTCCGGAATGATAATGCTGTGCAACTGTAACTGCTGATGTTTGCACCAACGCACAAGTTCTTTAATCCGGCGATGATCGACCACCACCGCAAAGGCCATCTCCAGCCGCCGGCGATAAGCATCAGCGGGCATACGGAAACCCTGAATGATTTTTTGTTCTGAGCCTTGCGGCAGAAGATCACGCATGCGGAAACGCAGAGCATCGCCGAGCTCGTCATCGCTCACTGCCGGCGCCTCGACCAGATGCAGTTCATAATCCAGAGCATCCAATGACAACACCACCGGAACCCCCTGCAACTGCTGACGGCCAACCCAGGCTGCCAGACCATCCAGCCCCTGCTCTGTATCTGCAGGACGGTAACACTCCCGCACGACATCCGCTTCACGCAACACAGCAAAGCCTCTGCCCTGATGCAATTCGATGCCCAGACAGCGTGAATCCTGAAGACTTTTTTTCTGCCAGGGCCAGCGCATCGCCACCTCTTTAAAACAAAATAATCTAAAGAGAGTGTAGACCATGATTCTGGCGCAGGATGGCCAATGTCTGTATTCAGTCAGAGCCGGGGAATCTATAATGCCCGACTGTTTTTAAGGCCAGGCACTATGTTTAATATCGTTCTGTTCGAACCCGAAATTCCGCCCAATACCGGCAATATCATCCGCCTGTGTGCCAACACAGGCTGCCGCCTGCATCTGATTGAGCCTCTGGGCTTCAATATGGAAGAAAAGAGCCTGCGCCGTGCCGGACTGGATTACAGCGAGTGGGCCAGTGTAAAAATCCACCCCAACTATGACGCCTTTCTCGAAGCCGAACAGCCACAGCGCCTGTTTGCCCTGACCACCAAAGGCCGCCGCACCCATTCCGATGTCGCCTTCAGCGCTGGCGACTACCTGATGTTTGGCCCGGAAACCCGCGGCTTACCGGAAGATGTGCGCATGAGCCTGCCGTTTGAACACTGGCTGCGACTGCCGATGATGCCCGACAGCCGCAGCATGAACCTGTCCAACGCGGTAGCGGTGATGGTTTATGAAGCCTGGCGGCAACTTGGGTATACTGGCGGCTCCTGATCCGGGAGTACCGCCATGAAATTCCTGCTGCTGATCGCTACCCTCCTTACCCCGCCGCTGCATGCAGCAAGCACCCACGAAGTACTCACCGACAAGCTCAGCCGCCCCTGGGGCATGGCCTTTGTCGCACCCGGCCAGCTGTTAATCAGTGAACGCAGCGGCCAGCTTAAATTATTCGATACCGGACAGCGGCAACTGCAGGCAGTACAGGGGGCCCCTGAGGTGTGGTTCGATGGTCAGGGAGGGCTTTTGGACGTTGCCACTGCCGCCGACTATCAGCCCGGCGGCTGGATTTATTTCACCTGGAGTGCCCCGCTGCCAGAGAATCGGGCCGCCACCGCTCTGGGCAGGGCCCGTCTTGATGTCAGCCAGCAGCCCCTGCACCTTAAAGACTGGCAGACACTGCTGATCAGCCAGTCGGCGAGCAGTAGCGGCCAGCATTTTGGCAGCCGCATTGCCTTCGATGAACAACACGTATTTTTCAGCATCGGCGACAGAGGCGAGCGCGATAACGGCCAGCACCTGGACACACACGCCGGAAAAATTCTGCGCCTGACCCGTAACGGCAATATCCCCGCCGACAATCCCTTCATCAATAAACCCGGAGCCCTGGCAGAGATCTGGAGTTACGGACACCGCAATCCGCAGGGCCTGACATACGATGCTGCCAACCAGCGTCTGTGGGCGATTGAACACGGGCCGCGCGGCGGGGATGAAATCAATCTCATCATAAAAGGCCACAACTACGGCTGGCCGGTTGTGTCGTGGGGAAAGGAATACTGGAACCCAATGTATGTCGGCGAGGCCCGCAGCCGCCCGGATATGACCGACCCGGTCAAGATGTATGACCCGTCGATCGCGCCCGGTTCGTTGCTGTTTTATCAGGGAAAAGCTCACCCGCAATGGCAGGGCAACCTGTTAGCCGGCGCGCTTAAATTAACTCACCTGAACCGCATCACACTGGCCGACACTCAGAATAAGCCACAGGCCGTGGCCGAAGAGCGGCTGCTGACCGATCTGAACGAACGCCTGAGAGCGCTGGCAACCGACAGCAGCGGCAAGCTCTATATCGCCACCGACAGCGGCCGCCTGCTGCGCTATTAATAGCAGCGGTAATCCAGCACCACCATAAACAATAAAGGCCGCACCCTGACGGGTTGCGGCCTTTATTTCTGCTGCGCAGAATTATCTGCGTAACGGCAACCACTCAGCTCAGTGAGTCGTTTCCTGCTCGGCAGACTCTGCCTGAGCCTGCTGAGCTTCCTGCTGCATACGCTGCTGGAACAGGGCATCGAAGTTAATCGGTGCCAGCATCAGTGCCGGGAAGCCACCTTTCACCACCAGGCTGTCGATGCTTTCACGCAGGTAAGGGAACAGAATGTTCGGGCACATGGCACCCAGCATCGGCTTCAGCTGTTGCTCAGGAATGTTCACCATGGCAAACAGACCGGCCTGTACCAGCTCTACCAGGAAAGCGGTTTCGCCATCATTGGTCGCGGTAACGGTGACCTTAACAGACACTTCGTAGTGGTTATCATCGAGCTTACGCGCACCGCTGTTCAGATCCAGTTTGATCTCCGGCTTCCACTCTTTGGTGAAGGCCTGTGGTGCATTAGGAGCCTCGAAAGAAGCATCTTTGATGTAAATACGTTGCAGAGCGAACTGCGGCTGTTGATTGTCGGCCATGTCGTAACGTCCTTCTGATTATTATGCGCCGGAGCAGCCTCAGCTGCGTACCACCGGCAGGTTCTGATTAGTCCACTCCATCATGCCGCCACTCAGGCGCACAGCGTTGAAGCCCTTTTCGCGCAGCATCTTGCCCGCCACACCGACAGTCTGGCCGGTCTTGCACACCAGAATGATCGGGCGCTCTTTATGAGCATCCAGTTCATTCAGGCGGCTGGCCAGATTGCTGTACGGAATATTCATGGCATTGGCCAGGTGACCAGCACTGAAGTCTTTCTTGTCGCGGATATCCAGCACGACGGCGTTTTCTTTATTGATCATTAATGTGGCCTGAGCGGTCGATACCGTCTGGCCGCTGCGCCGGCTGTTGTCCCACAGCAGAGCCGCCAGAAATGCGCCCCAGATAGCCACCAGCTCGATGTGGTTGCCCACAAATTCAAATAGACGATCCATAACTACTCATCATCACCCGAAAAAAGAAGGCGGCAGTATAGCGTCTGCCTGCCCGCGGAACCACCGGACTGTTCAGGTAAGTAAAGAAGGTCAGAACATAGCCTCTGCCCGCCTGCGGAACCACCGGACTGTTCAGGTAAGTAAAGAAGGTCAGAACATAGCCTCTGCCCGCCCGTGGAACCACCGCCCAGACCGGCCATTGCACACAGACCGGCTCTGCCTGCCGCCGGCACTATCGCAGCGAGAGATAAAATCAATGGCTGAGCACGATTTTTGCCTGCTCAGCAGGGCGACGAGCGCCGTGTTTTTTAGGTACAATGGCGGACTTTCGTGGCAACGTAACCGAGTCTGTTTTAATGAAATCGCGTCCTGTACCTACTGCTCTGATCATTCTCGATGGCTGGGGCTATCGTGAAGAAACCGCCAACAACGCCATTGCCAACGCCAATACCCCAACCTGGGACCGTCTGCTCAAGCAGTACCCTAACGTACTGATCCAGACCTCCGGTGAAGCCGTGGGCCTGCCCGACGGCCAGATGGGTAACTCCGAAGTGGGCCATATGAATCTGGGTGCCGGACGCATCGTTTATCAGAATTTCACCCGCATCAACAAAGCCATCAAAGACAACGAACTGGCGCAGAACGAAGCGCTCTGTGCCGCCATCGATAAAGCCGTTGCCAAAGGTGGTGCCGTACATTTTACCGGCCTGCTGTCACCGGGCGGTGTGCACAGTCATGAAGACCATCTGGTAGCCCTGCTGGAAATGGCCAAAGCCCGTGGCGCTGAGTGCGCTTATGTGCACGCCATTCTCGATGGCCGTGATATGCCACCACGCTCTGCTGCGCCTTCCATTAAAAAGATTGAAGACACCTTTGCCCGTCTGGGTAATGGCCAGATCGCAACGGTGATCGGCCGCTTTTTCTCGATGGACCGCGATAACCGCTGGGAACGGGTACAGGCCGGCTACGATGCTATGACCCTGGGCAGCGCCGAATTCCGCGCCGCCTCCGCCAGCGAAGCTCTGAGCAATGCTTATGCCCGTGACGAAAACGACGAGTTCGTGAAAGCCACCGTTATTGAGGGTGCCGACGGCCGTGTACAGGATAACGACGCGGTGATCTTCTTTAACTTCCGCCCTGACCGTGCACGCGAACTGACCCGCGCCTTTGTCTCCGGCGATGAATTCAAAGGCTTTGAACGCGCTGCCCGTCCGCAGTTAACCGACTTTGTCATGCTGACCGAATACGCCGCCGATATTAAAGCCAGCTGTGCCTTCCCGCCGGCCACGCTGAGCAACGGCATTGGCGAATACGTATCCAATCTGGGCCTGACCCAGCTGCGCATTGCCGAAACCGAAAAATACGCCCACGTTACCTTCTTCTTCTCCGGTGGCCGCGAAGAAGAATACGCCGGCGAAACCCGCATTCTGGTGAAATCCCCGGATGTAGCCACCTATGATCTGCAGCCTGAGATGAGTGCCCCGGAAGTGACCGACAAACTGGTCGCCGCGATTAAAAACCGCGAATTCGACCTGATCGTCTGCAACTACGCCAACGGCGATATGGTTGGTCATACCGGCGTTTACGATGCAGCGGTAAAAGCCGCCGAGTGCATCGATGAATGCATCAGACGCGTGACCGACGCCCTGCTGGAAGTGGGTGGCGAATGCCTGATCACCGCCGACCACGGCAACGCCGAACAGATGCTGGATGACAATGGCGAAGCCATGACCCAGCACACCACAGGTCCGGTTAACCTGATCTACGTACATGACCGTGCCGAAGCCGTACAGCTGAATCCGGGTCGTCTGTGTGACGTGTCGCCAACCCTGCTGAGCATGATGGGTCTGGAGCAGCCGGCAGAAATGGACGGCAACAGTCTGGTCAGCTACGGCAACTGATATGAAATCACTGTTGCTGAGCGGCTTCTGCCTGGCGCTGTTGTGTCTGCCGGCGCAGGCCGACGACGAAGCGAAACTGGATGCGCTGAAAACCGAAATTGCCAAACTCGAACAATGGCTGAACTCAGCAAAAGATGAGTACAGCCAGCTGAACGATGCGCTGCGTAAATCGGATAAAGACATTGCTGAGCTGAGCAAGCAGATCGAGCAGACCCGTGCCCGCCTGCAGGAGGAGAAAGACCGCCTAAAAAAGCTCAGACAGGAGCAGGGACAGCTCCGTCAGCTACAGGACAAACACCGTCTGCACCTCGCTGAGCAGCTGCGCGCCGCCCAGCGTATCGGTTCAGAAGGGCCGCTCAAACTCCTGCTTAATCAGGATGATCCGCAACAGGCGCAGCGTATGCTGCGCTACTTCAGTTATTTCAATAACGCCCGCATTGAGCATATCAACCAGATTCTGGCCGAACTTGAACGGCTGGATAACCTCGCCGAGCTGATTGCACAGCAGGAACAGCAACTGCTGAGCACCGAAAAAAAGCTGCTGGATAAAAACCGCGAAATGGCAGCCAGCAAGCAGGAACAGCAACAATTACTGGCTAAACTCGCCGGGCAGATGAAAACCGAACAACAACGTCTGAGCCAGAAACAGGCCGACCGCAAACGTCTGGAAGCCCTGCTTAACGAAGTTCAGACCCTGCTGGTCAACAGCCCGCGTAAAGAAGATGCCCGGCCGATTACCGCTCTTAAAGGCAAGCTGCCGCGCCCGGTTGATGGCCGCGTACTGCATGCCTTTGGCAACCGCAACAATGACAGCATGACGCGCTGGGAAGGCTGGGTGATGAGTGCCCCGGAAGGACTGCCGGTGCGTGCCATTCATCATGGCCGGGTGGTGTATTCCGACTGGCTGCGCGGTTTTGGTTTAATCACCATTATTGATCACGGCCAGGGCTACCTGAGCCTGTATGCCCATAACCAGACACTGCTGCGCGATGTCGGTGCCTGGGTCAATCAGGGTGACAACATTGCCACCATCGGCCGCAGTGGTGGCAGTACGGAACCGAATCTGTATTTTGAGATCCGTTATAAGGGCCGCCCGCAAGACCCGGCTGCCTGGCTGAAACGATGATGTCAGCGGCGCTGCAGCCGCCTTAACAGGTTCTGACTTTTGTGCCATTCTTCAACGCATTGACCTGAATTGAGTATCCCCATGTCGTTATCTTCTGTTCTGCCCCGCCGTATTTTTCCCTGGTTTGGTTGTACTGCGGTCTGCGTACTCGCACTGGGGCTGACGCCGGTTAATGCTCAACCCGCCGAAGACAGCGCCGCCACGCCTGCTGGCAGCGAGCAGGTACAGCGTCCACAGGGCCAGCTGCCATTGCAGGAACTGCGTAATTTCACCGAGATTTTTGAGCGCATCCGCACCGCCTATGTTGAAGAGGTGGATGATAAAACCCTGCTCGAGTACGCCATCAACGGCATGCTTACCTCCCTTGATCCGCATTCGGCCTATCTGCAGCCTGAGGCTTTTTCGGATCTGCAGGAGAATACCTCAGGTAAATTCGGTGGCCTCGGTATCGAGGTGGGCCTTGAAGATGGCCTGATTCTGGTAGTCACCCCGATTGACGACACCCCCGCACAAAAAGCCGGCATCCGTGCCGGTGATTTAATTGTTTCGCTGGATGGCGAAGCCGTTATGGGCATGAGTCTGAACGATGCTGTGGAACGTATGCGCGGCGCACCGGGTTCTGAGATTACTCTTGAAATCCGCCGTAAAAATGAAAAAGAACTGCTGACCTTTACCCTCGCCCGTGCCGAAATCAAAGTCGCCAGCGTACGCACCGATATGCTCAGCGGTAACGTCGGCTATGTGCGTATTACTCAGTTTCAGGAACACACCGGCAGTGAGCTGGCCGCCGCTATCGAAGACTGGCGCGCCAAAGGCAATCTGAACGGCATTATTCTCGACCTGCGCAATAACCCGGGTGGTGTTCTCGATGCTGCCGTAGAAGTGGTCGACAGCTTCGTCAGCAAAGGTCTGATTGTGTACACCAAAGGCCGCACGCCAAGCGCCGAAGTCAGCTATTCCGCCACCAATCACACAGCCGCAGGCGACGTGCCGGTGGTGGTACTGATTAACGGTGGTTCGGCATCCGCTTCAGAAATTGTTGCCGGTGCACTGCAGGACCATCAGCGTGCCGTGATCGTCGGTACTCAGTCGTTTGGTAAGGGCTCAGTACAGAGTGTGCTGCCAATCACCGAAGACCGTGCCGTTAAGCTCACTACCGCGCGTTATTTCACCCCCAATGGCCGCTCTATTCAGGCACAGGGCATCAAACCGGATATCTGGGTGGAACAAAGCGAGGTAACACCTTACGAACAGCGCTTTTATAAAGAGGCTGATCTTCCCGGCCACCTGAGCAACCCGACACGTAAAGAAGAAAAAACTCAGGATAAAAACGCTAAAACCGCCGATACAGCAACCAGTGCAGACGCCAGCGGCGAGTTGCTGAAAAAAGATTTCCAGCTGTACGAAGCTCACACCCTGCTGCGCGGCGTTACCATTCTCAGTCCCCGTCCGGAGGCCTGATTGCTGCAACGCTGCTCCCGGCTGGCTACGGCCAGCCTGTTCACCCTGCTCAGCCTGATTTCAGCCTCTGCAACTATGGCCGCTCCCCCACAGGCCAGCGCCGAGTTATTGCTGATTATCGACGATATCGGCAATAACCACCGCCTGGGTAAGCGCACGGTCGGACTACCCGGACCGCTGAATCTCGCGTTTCTGCCGCATACGCCTTATGCCGCAGCACTGGCCGAGGATGCCTTCAGTGCGGGCCATGGCATTCTGCTGCATGCGCCGATGGCCAATGAAAAAGGCGCCCGCCTTGGCCCTGGTGCCCTGACCAGCGGTATGGATCAGGCCAGTCTGCAACAAACCCTGACCGACAATCTGGCGGCCATCCCCCATGTCCAGGGGATGAATAACCATATGGGCAGTCTGCTCACCCAGCAGCCCGATGCTATGCGCTGGGTGATGCAGATCGCCCAGCAACAGGGACTTTTTTTTGTCGACAGTCTGACCAGTCCGAAAAGTGTGGCTCTGGAACAGGCCAAAGCGGCTGGCATTCCCGCTCTGGAGCGCGACGTTTTTCTCGATAATGACATCCGCCCACAGGCACTGCAGCGTCAGTTCGGGCAAGCTCTGCATCTCGCCAAGCGTCGCGGTTATGCCGTTCTGATCGGCCACCCTTATCCCGAGACACTCGACTTTCTTGCCCGCGAGCTGCCGGCTCTGGGCATCCGGAATATACGCCTGACCCGTATTGACGAGTTTTTGCAGCAGCGTCTGTGGCAACCACTGGAAAGCCCGGCTCTGGCTCCGTCACGCTACCTGCTGCGTACCAACGGCAGCAGCCTGCAGCCCTGATAATCTTCTCCCGGCAAGACTTCCGACCGTAAAAGACTGTAAATAGCCGTGTTTTGGTACGCCACGATACTTGTACGTTAGTTTTGTTTTGGATAATCTGGGCAGGATTTTGTGAGGGGCAAATAATGATAAAAAAACTCAGCACCGGCCTGCTGCTTGTAATCGCCTGCAGTGCCAATGCCACCGATGACTACAGCAAAGAGCTGTATGATATTTATTGCACGGCCTGTCATGCCGTCGCCGCCTCCGGCGCACCACAAGCATTTACCTCCGAATGGGACGACCGGCTCGACAAGGGCATCACCACCCTGGTCAATAACGCCATTAATGGTATCGGCAATATGCCACCCATGGGGACCTGTGCAGAGTGCAGTGCCGAAGATCTGGAAGACATCATCCGTTATATGGCACAGGAGCAATAGCCGTGAATTTTGACCGTATTCAACTTAACCGTCGCAACCTGCTGAAAGCCGCCGGCGCAGGTCTGGTTGCCGCCGGTACTGCTGGCTGCAGCTCCAGCGTAAAACCTCAGGAAAACCCGGGCATCATCGGCAAAGACGGCAAGCGGGTGCTGCCATGGAGCAACTGGTCCGGTAATCAGCACTGCCAGCCGAACGAGCGCCTGGTACCACGCAACGAAGACGAACTGCTGAACATTCTGCGTAATGCCACCCAGCCTATCCGCAGTGTTGGTTCTGGTCACAGCTTCAGTGCACTGGTACCAACCGATCAGACCCTGCTGTCTCTGGCACGTCTGCGTGGTGTCGAAAACATCGACAGCGACGCGATGGAAGCCGACGTCTGGGCCGGTACGCGCTTGTCGCAGATCGGCGACAAGCTGTGGGAACACGGCTTATCCACCATCAATATGTCTGACATCGACACCCAGGCCTTTGGTGGTGCACTGGCAACCTCGACTCACGGTACGGGTAAAGAACTCGGCACCCTGTCGACCCATGTTAAAACCCTGCGCATTGCCAATGCCGCCGGTGAAATGCTGGAATGCAGCGCCAGCCAGAATGCTGACCTGTTTAATGCCGCCCGTAACAACCTGGGTGCTCTGGGCGTTGTAACCAAAGCCCGTATTCATGCCGACAAAGCCTATTATCTGAAAGAACACAGCTGGATGATGTCGGAAGACGAAGGTCTGGAACGCGCCGAAGAATTGCGTGATGCTCACCGCCATTACGAAATGTATGCGCTGCCGCACAGCGACTATATGCTCGGTATTGCCATCGATAAAATTGATCCGTCCGAAATTCCGGCCGATCAGCCTGAACCCAGCGGCGATGCTTATGAAGCCTTCCGCATGATGTCGAACCTGATCGACTATATGCCATTCGCCCGCAGCTGGCTGGTGAACTTTGGCGCCGGTGGCGTGGAACCTGAAACCCGTTACGGTAAATCGCACGAGATTTTCGGCAACCTGCGCGATATCCGTTTTAACGAAATGGAATACACCGTACCGGCTGAAGTGGGGCCACAGTGTCTGCGCGAAATTCTGCAGACCATTAAAAAGCAGAATATTCCGGTGATTTTCCCGATCGAAGCCCGCTACATTAAAGGCGACGATGTCTGGCTGAGCCCGTTTTATAAGCGCGATGGTTTTGCCATCAGCTGCCATAATTTCCACGACAAGGACTACAAAAAGTACTTTGCCGCGATCGAACCGATTTTCTGGAAGTACGATGGCCGTCCACACTGGGGTAAGATTCATACGCTGAAAGCCGCTGAATTTGCCGCCCGTTATGAACGTTTCAATGACTTCCTGCGCATACGTAAAGAAATGGACCCACAGGGCCTGTTCCTGAACGACCATCTGCGTTCAACGCTGGGTATCAGTTGATTTAATAATTGCAGTAATTAATCACCCGATAACAAATAAAGCCGGCAACTGCCGGCTTTATTGTTTATCCCATCAGAAACAGATAATCCCCAGCCGAATGCGGATTTATATTCATCAATCACCCCAGGGCTGCTATACAGGCTCGCCACTTCTTATCTCCGGCACACTTCTGGTAAGCTTGGCCGATGAAATCCGTGCTATTCCGTTTATTATCAAAAATCTTTTTACCAGCGTTCAGGCTGTTATGCCCTGTTGCGCTTTTACTCACCTTTTCATCGTTAACGGTTGCGGCTGAAGTTAATCAGGAGACAGGGCAAGCCATTCCGCTGGTCGTGACGTCAACGGTTCAGCCCTGGGGATTTTCTGATACAGAGAAAGCCAATAAAGGCATTCTGGTGGATTTTCAGAACTCGCTGTTTGCCCGCGCCAATATTAAGTTCAACAACCAGCTGGAGCCCTACCCTCGGGTAATTCAGGATATTGAAAAAGGCGACGCCGACATTGCTGTTATGTTTGTCAGTCCACAGGCTGAGCGTATTGCTCACTCACTGGGGTTCGTGCTCAACGAACGCATCGTTATCGTGGTAAAAGCCGGCAGTAAAAAATACCGCTCGCTGGATGATTTTAATGGCCAGAACATTGGTCAGGTACGCGGCTCAAAATATGGCCAGGCCTTTGATACTCATCCGGGCATTACCCGGGTCGCTCTGACCGATGTTGAACAGGGATTAAAAATGCTGCTGGCCGGGCGTCTGGATGCCATGGCCAGCACTGAACATTCGCTGCTGTTTGCCATGTACAGCGCCGGTATCGATGCCGCCGCCGTTCAGCTGGCGTTGCCATTATTTACCGCCCGCGCCGACCTCTATGTCGCCCATCATGCGCTGCAGGCAGAGTGGGTCAAGCCATTGCGGCAGACACTGGAGGCGATGCGCCGTGATGGCAGTCTGACAAAAGCGCTGTATCAGCATAAATACTGGCCTTACGACAGCTACTGTTTCAGCGGCGGTGACTGCCTCAGCGGCCATCAGGTCAGTGGCGACTGAAACGCCCGCCAGCCTTTCAGCGGCCGTCGTACTCCGCACCAAACAACGTGCTCATCTGCCGCTGTGGTTTCTCATTAATATTGGCTTTACCGGCTAAATAACGCTCACGGAAAACTGCAAAATACTCTGCCAGCGCCTGCGCGGCAGCGTGGTCTTCGGCCAGTGTTAATATCTCCACACCGACCTCAGCCGTGCATAACTGATGCAGGTGTGCCGCTTCGCGCAGCTGATATTCCGAACCTTTTTCCGGCTGAATGCCGAGCACCGGCAGAGTCTGCAGATAGGGGCTGCGGAACATTTTTTTCGCTTCACGCCAGGTGCCGTCGAGCATCACAAACAACGGAATTTTGCCCTGCTGCACGGCTGGTAATTGCGCCGGAGAATGAATACAGCGTTCGGGCTGCGCATACTGATGCGGAAACACCACAATCGGGGCATAACGCTCATCCTGCAGCAGCGCCAGTAACTCAGGGTCATGCACCGTCCGCTGCCACTGGTAGGCGTAATTATCGGCCACCACATCGGCAATCAGCCGCCCGGTATTACTCGGTTTAAAGACTTCACCGTGATACATGATAAAAACAAACGCGCTGCGGCTGCTGACTTCCGGCCGCTCGGCACAGATGCAATTGCTGACACCCAGCAGACACTGCGGACAACGCACGGTTTTGCTGCCGCGTGCCAGGAAAGCACGGCGGGATTTCGCCAGTTCCTGCAGGCGCAGGTCAGCGACAGAGTTACGATGCATTGGCGTTGTTACCCACAGGCAAATAAAGAAAAGGCGCGCATTCTACCCTGCACAGGGGCTAACGCGAAGATGGCTACAGGCTGCGCCAGAGCTCGGGTAAACCGGCTACAGAATCCAGCAGGTGTTGCGGCTGCAATCCGGCACTGTCGGCGTCTTCATCACCCGGCCGGTATTTGCCGGTACGCACCAGTGCGCCGTGAATGCCACAGGCCTGAGCGCCCAGCACATCACCGAGGCGGTCATCACCGATCATCAGGGTGTGCTCTGCCGTAACATTAAGCGCCGCCAGTGCCTGCTGAAAAAACGAGGCCGCCGGTTTCCCCATCACCAGCGCCTGCCGCCCAGTGGCGTATTCCAGCGCCTTAACAAAGGGGCCGACATCCAGCTGCAGCCCATCGGCGGCAGCGAAATAGCGCGTCATTCCTAATGCCAGCAAGGGAATATCAGGATCAGCCATCAGCACCCGGAACGCCTGATTCAGCACCTCAAAGGTAAAACCGGTACCCATATCACCGATCACCAGCGCCTCGGTATCGTCACCACCGCTCAGATCAAACATACCGAACTCACTGTACACCGCCTGCGGTAACAGCACATGCAAACGCTGCTTACGCTGTTGCTGCAGCCACAGCCGCGCGGCAATCGGCGGGGTAAGAATATCGGCTTCGTGCGCAGCAATACCGGCGGCCCGCAGATCGGCTGCAATACGGCTGGCGGGTTTGGAGGTGGTATTGGTTAAAAACCGGTAAGGAATGCCCTGCTGCTGCACCCAACTCAGGGTTTGCGCAGCACCGGGCAGTGCTGCGCCTTTAAATAACAGGACACCATCGATATCAAAGAGAACCGCCTGCATAACGCCTCCTCTGCTGTTCTGTCTGCGCGTTCTGTCTGCCCGTTCATCTGCGACAGAATCATCACCTGAATAAACAGACTACTACAAGCTGCAGCAGCCGGCAGAAAACTGCGTTTATCTGCTCAGCGCTTCTCAGTCACACAAGCCATCATCCGGCAACAAATGTTCATAGCGGGCGTCGGTCAGGGTGCGCAGGAAGCACACCAGTGCAGTGACTTCTGTTTCCGTCAGGGTACGCGCCTGCTGCAAATCGTCGTTACTCATGTTGGCACTGATTTCCGGCTCAGCCCAGGGCAGCCCGGTTTCCGGATTTTCCGCAAAATCCGACCCGGTCTTAAAGTGATCGTAAAACTGTACCACCGTCGTCAGATCAGCAAACACGCCGTTGTGCATATAGGGGCCGGTAACAGCGACGTTACGCAACGTCGGGACTTTAAATTTACCGCGCTGCATCTCATCCGTGACGTCCGGATTCGCCAGCAAGCCATCATCGCTGCCGCTCACTCCGCTCAGCTCACGGGCAGCGGCATTCACCGGTACGCCAATGTTGTGGTACTCGTAATTACTGAAGGTTTCCCCGCGCTGCCCCTTGGCTTTTAACTGATGACAGGCGCCACAGTTAGTGAACTGACTGAAAAACAGCGATTTTCCCTGCGTGGCTTTATCCAGCGCATCGTAAACATAGCGATTGGCATCCCCAAGCGGCAATAACGAGCGGTCGTATTTCGAATCGAAAGGGGCAAAGGTATTACTGCGCTCAAAAGCCGCAATGGCATCGGTCATTGCCGCATAGGCGGCATCAGCATCAGCGGTCAGATCCAGCCCGTACAACTGGCTGAAAGCCTCTGTGTAGTCATTATTTTCCAGCAACCGGTTAACCACGGCCGCTTTGTTTTCCATGCCCATTTCAATCGGATTCAGTGGTGGCCCGGCAGCCTGCTGTGCCAGACCACTGGCGCGGCCATCGTGAAACTGACCACCGATATAACCGCTGTATTCCTTCAGACTGCCCGGCACAGTTTCCGCTGCGCGGGTATGGCTGCCCTGACTGAACGCCGGACTGAAGCGCGCATAAGCTGCGGTCGGAGCATTGCGATCACCAAAAGACGTGCCGTTATCGCCACGGGATACCGGGCTCACCTTGCCATCTGCGCCACTGCGGTTATCAACAAAACCATGCTCGGGGTTGTGGCAGGTCGCACAGGACTGAGTGCGGTTGGCTGACAGGCGGGTGTCATGAAACAGGCTTTCACCCAGCGCTTCTTTGCTGACAAAGGCCGGACTCTCAGAGCCGCCACTGCTGCTGCCACCACAACCGGTAATGGCTAACACAACGACAGCCAGCGATACATGTAACGGAAAAAACAACGCTTTATTCATAACCCAATCAGCCAGGTAGCAACAATTCAGACGGCAATGCTACTACAGAGAGTGTGGATATAAAATACGAATCACTCACATATGATTTCACAGTTGCAAATCATTAGCATTTACACTAGATTGCGGCCCCTGACGTTTTTTTACAGATGCGCGACAGCCAGCCCAACGTGTGTTGCCCGGCTTACAACTGTCACCGCCATTCATTTCTGCTCAAACAGGACCCAATCATGAAACTGACACAGCTTGCAGCCTGTATCGCCACCGCCACACTGTTGACCGCTTGCGGTGGATCATCCAGCGACTCAGACTCCTCCGTTATCAACCTGCCGAATGTGCAGAAGGTTCTGAATACCAATGCCGATATCGCCCTGGCCGTTTACAGTGATGCCGTCGATACCGCCATCGACCTGAAAACTGCACTGGCAACCTTCCGTGCAGATCCGACTGAAGCCAACCTGGAAGCGGCTAAGAAAGCCTGGCTGGTTGCACGCGAACCTTACGGCCAGAGCGAAGTTTACCGTTTCCGTAACAGCCCGATTGACTCAACAGACTACAGCAGCGAAGACGGCCCTGAAGGCGATATCAACGCCTGGCCATTAGGTGAAGCCCTGATCGATTACGTCAAAACCAACAGCAGCGACTTTGGTACCGACCAGATTGGTGTCACCGCTAACAGCGCCGGCATTAACGGCAACGGCGCCATTGATGCGACCCACGCCACCAACAACGATGCTGACAATATCATTGGCAACACCAGCGTAGTGATCAACGCTGATCTGCTGGCCAATACCGCCACCGCCGATGATGAGCACGATGTGATTGCCGGCTACCACGCCATTGAATTTATGCTGTGGGGTCAGGATCTGAACACCACCGGCAACACGACTGACGGTACAGACCGTGACAGCGCCGTGAAATCTTATGTGTTTAACCACGGTGGCCAGCGTCCGCTGAGCGATTTCACCCCGGGTTTTGATGGCACAACCACAGACTACAACGCCAACACCCTCTCCCACCGTCGTCATCAGTTTATGGCCGTTGCAGTGGATAAACTGATTGCCGACCTCGAAGCCGTACGCGATGGCTGGAAAGCCGGTGCGGCTTACCGTACAGCCTTCACCACGGTGACCACCGAGGCACAGGCCAAACAAAAACTGGCAGAAATTCTGACCGGTATGGGCACACTGTCCGAAGGCGAACTGGCCGGTGAGCGTATGCAGATTGCCTTCAGCGCCAACTCTCAGGAAGACGAACACAGCTGTTTCTCCGATAACACTCACCGTGATATCTGGCTGGATGCAGAAGGCGTAGCCAACAGTTACTACGGTGCCTATGCCGGTTACGACAGCACGCTGGACGGTACCGATAACGTCACCACCCGTGCCATTACCAATGGCTATGGTATCGACGATTACCTGCGCGATGCCGGTAAAGCAGAACTGGCCAACCGGGTCGAAACAGCGCTGACCACCACCGCAACCCACTACACGGCCATCGATGCCAAGGCCCGTGCCGGTGAACCCTTTGACGTGCTGATTATGGCCGCCAATCAGACCGCCAATAACCCGGTCTACAAAACCATCACCGCACTCAACACCCAGTCGGCACTGATTGCAGAAATTGCCACCACCCTGGGTATCAACGGTTCTGTTGTTGATCCTGACGCATCCGCCTGTGATACCAAGGATCCACTGGCATCCTGTGACGAATAATCACCAGCCAATGAATGCATTATCGATGCTCAGCCAGCCGGGTTTTACCCGGCTGGCTTTTGTCTTTTCAGCCGTACTGAGCCTGAGTGCCTGCCAGCCTGCTGCGCCATCCGCAAACACGGCAAAGGCAGCAACACAGTCAGCTGTACCTGCATTAAGCGACAGCGAACGCCTGCCCGGTGGCATTGGCAGCAGTGCCATCATGCCTTTTGCCAGCTACGAAAAACCCGTTACCAATTTACCCCTCAGTGCCAAAGCCGACTTTTTTGCCGGTAAAGCGCTGGCGCACCAACCCTGGGTAAAAGCGCCGACCGCCACCACCGCACGCGATGGTCTGGGCCCGCTGTATAACGCCCGCACCTGCCTGGCCTGCCACATTAACGGCGGCCGTGGTTCGGTTCCGGCCGATAACAACAGTCCGCTGTTTAATGCCTTCCTGCGGCTGAGCCTGCCGGGGTCTGATCCGGTTGCCGGTGTTATCCCCGAACCTGTGTATGGCGATCAGCTGCAAAGCCAGTCAACCGCGCTGTCCCATCAGCTGCGCAGCAGTCAGAACGATCTGGTCAGGCCCGATGAGGTAGCACCGGAAGCCTACGTTTATCTCAACTGGCAGACCCGTTGGTTCACCTATCCCGACGGCCAGCAGATTGAATTGCGCTGGCCCGAAGCCGATATCCGCAATCTGGGTTATGGCCCGCTGCACGAGCACACACTGTTCAGTCTCAGGGTCGCGCCACCGATTCATGGCATGGGTTTGCTGGAGTTAATTGATCAGGCCGATATTGATGCCCTGGCCGATGAACACGACCGCAATCAGGATGGTATTTCCGGCCGGGTCAATCAGGTCTGGGATGTGGAACAACAAAAAACCGTCCCCGGTCGTTTTGGCCTGAAAGCCAACCGCCCAACCATGGCGATGGTGGTCGCCGGTGCCTTTGCCAACGACGTTGGCATCAGTAACCCGCTGTTTCCGGCCCAACCCTGCACCAGCGCGCAGAGCATCTGTTTACAGCAAGCCACTGGCAACGATAAACAGGGCAATGATCAACAGGGGACCGAGCTGCCGCAAAAACTGCTGCAGCTGGTGATCAATTTCAACCGCAATCTGGCGGTGCCACAACGCCGGGATGCCGATCATCAGGACGTTATTGCCGGGCGCTCACTGTTTTATCAGAGCGGCTGTGCGGGCTGTCATCAGCCATCGTTTGTCACCGGCGAAAGCCGCGAATTCCCTCATCTGAGTAAGCAGATTATCTGGCCATACAGCGACCTGCTGTTGCACGACATGGGGGAAGAACTGGCCGATCAGCGCCCGGATTACACCGCCGATGGCCGCGAATGGCGGACGCCACCGCTGTGGGGACTGGGCCTGAGCCAACAGGTCAATGGCAGCACCACTCTGCTGCACGATGGCCGTGCCCGTTCAGTCGAAGAAGCCATTGTGTGGCACGGCGGTGAAGCCCTTGGTGCACGCCAGGCCTTTGTTAATCTGCCGGCCGAAGAGCGCAAGGCTCTGATCCGCTTTGTACAATCGCTGTAAGTGGAATGTGTATGAAATCCAGATTTTCAGCTTCAACGGCGACTGACCTGCATGAACAGGGTCAGCAACGCCGCCAGACCTTAAAAACACTGCTGGCTCTGGGTCTTGCTCCGGCAACCGCCGGCTTGCTCAGCGCCTGCAATAAGGCACCCGACTCATCCGCCGCTGCGCAGGAATTCTGGGTATCCGCTCAGGGCCGTGATAGCAGCCAGTTCGGCCTGGGCTGGGTACAAACCGCGGCAGGCTCTGCCGGCCAGAGCGCTCATACCGCAGTCAGTGGTTTCCGCGGCCATGGCGCAGTACAGCATCCGTTGCGTCCGGATTCCGTACTGATGGTCTCGCGCCAGCCCGGCACCGAGTGCGTGGAGGTTAATCTGCTCAGTGGCGATATAACGGCCCGTTTTGCCTGTCAGCCCGGACGCCATCTGCACGGTCATGCCTGCTTCAGCGCCGATGGCCGGCAGCTGTTTACCACAGAGTCTGATTTTGTCTCCGGCCGGGGGAAAATCGTGGTACGCGATGCCAGCACCTACCAATGGCTGGGGGAGTTCGACAGCCACGGCATTGGTCCGCACGAATTAAAGCTGATGCCCGATGGAAAAACACTGGTCGTCGCCAACGGCGGTCTGCGCACGCATCCGGACAGCGGACGTGAAATTCTTAACCTCGACACCATGCGTTCCAGCCTGAGCTACCTGCGCGCCAGCGATGGTGTATTGCTCGACGAACAGACCCTGACCGAACCCAAAGCCAGCATCCGCCATCTGGATATTGCCGCCGACGGCACCGTCGCCGTGGCCACTCAGGTGCAGAGGGCCGCGATGGCAGACAACCATATAGTCGCCCCCGGAGCCGTGCACACACCGGGTAAAACACTGCAGCCGCTGCCAGCCCCCGTGCCGCTGCTCAGTCAGTTTAACGACTACATGGGCAGTGTTGCCGTGCATAACGGCGAGCGTATTGCCGGTTTCAGCAGCCCGCGTGGCAACCTGGTCGCTTTCTGGCATCTCGACCGCTATGAACTGCTCGGCTATCACGCCTTTCACGATGTCTGCGGCCTGACCGTAAGCCATGATCAGCGCTGTTTTGTATTGTCCAATTCCGCCGGCCAGCTGCGCCGTATCGATGCAAAAACCCTGCAGGAACAGCCCGGTCTGCGGCTGCAGATTCCTGCAATGCACTGGGACAATCACATGATTTCTTTAACCCTGAACACCATCAGTTGAGCAACCCATGAATTTTTTATTGTTTCGTTCACTCCTGTTTTCTGCTGCCGGATTGTTATTAACCGCCTGCGGTGGTGAACGCGTTAATGATCCGGTCACCGTCACACAATCATCGCTGAATAAAGCGCTGCAGGAACTGACCGACAACAGCATTATTCCGGCGGTTAATGATTTCGCCAGCCAAAGCGCTGCATTAACCAATCAGGCTGAAGCGTTCTGCAGCGCTCCGGATGCTGCCGGACTGACGGTTGTGCAACAACAATGGCGTACGCTGGCCGACAGCTGGTATCGCTTATTACCGTTAAATTTCGGCCCGGCCGACGATGATCTGGTATTTCCGCCATATATTTATATCGACTCCCTGCGCCAGCGCGGCAATAACTACAGCGCCACGGTCCGAAGCGAAATCAATACCCTGCTGGGCAACAGTACAGAATTAAACAGCAGCTACTTTGATAACCGTAATTTTCAGTACGTGGGATTACTGGCTCTGGAAATTTCCGTCTTTGAACGCGCTGCCGATGCCAGCAAAAACGCCACCGATATTGTTGCGGAATATCAGGCCCAGCCGCGCAAATGCGGCATTCTCACCGGCCTCAGCAACGCCCTGCAGGTGAAAGCCGATTACATCCGCAATGGCTGGACGCAGAGTCACAAAGCCACCGGCAAACCTTACCGTGGGTTATTTCTCAGTAATCAACTGGATGATGGCACCCCCGCCCTGACCCAGCTGCTGACCAGTGCGCAGGAATTTCTCGATTATTTACAGCAACGCAATGTCGCCACCGTCGCCGCGCAAAGCAGTGGTTACAGCTGGCCACTGATGGCCACGGCGATCGACAGCATTGAAGAAATTTTACAGGGCAACAGCGCCAGTACCCTGAGCCTGTTTTCACTGATGAGTGCTGCCGGTTACGACGCGGCGGTCAGTGCTGTGCGCTCGAATATTGCAGCCGCACGGGACAACATCAGCAATCAGGATGCCCTGTTATTCAAATCCTCGGCAGCACAGCTGGATGGCAATTTTAAACGTGAAATTCCGGACGGGCTGGAAGTTGATCTGGGCATCAACTTTACCGACGGCGATTAATTATTAAATTATTTTATAAGGGCAGATAGTCAATGAAAGCCAACCTGAAAAAACACGCCGCCCTGTTAGCCGGTGCGGTATTACTGGCCAATACACAACTGGCTCAGGCTGATGATCAGCAAACCATTATCGAGCTGCAGAAACGTATCGAACAGCTTGAACAGAGCATGAACGAGCGCCTGAATGCGATGGCCGACAGCATGGACAGCGCCCAACAATCGTCCGGCGCGGCTAAAAAAATGCATATCGGCGGTTATGGCGAAATGCATTACAACCATCTGGATGTCGATGGCACCGATACCCGCCAGATTGATTTACACCGCATGGTGCTGTTTTTTGGCTACGACTTCAGCGACCGCGCCCGCTTTGTGTCTGAATTTGAAGTGGAACACACGCTGGTCAGCGATGGTGCCCGTGGTGCAGTAGAAATCGAACAGGCCTACGTTGAACTCGACCTGATGAGCAATATGCAGTTCCGCAGCGGTGTGATGCTGATGCCGGTAGGCATGATTAATGAAACCCACGAGCCACCGACGTTTTACGGTGTTGAGCGACCGGTGATTGAAACCACCATTATTCCGACCACTTGGTATTCCGCCGGTATCAGCATTACCCACCAGCTGGATAATGGCATCAGTTACGACCTGATGATTTCTGAAGGTCTGAAAACCGATGATCCAACCTACAACAGCGATGCCGATCCGTTTGATCTGAAATCCGGCAAACAAAAAGCATCCTTTGCCGATGCCTTCGATCTGGCCGTGACTGGACGCGTTGTTTATCGCGGCAGTGCCGGTCTGGAACTGGCGGCTTACGCGCAGTATCAGCCGGATCTGGATCAGAGCGCAGAAATCTCTTATGCCGACGATGCAACCCTGCTCGGTGCGCATGTGATTTATCAGCTGGGTGATATCACCACCAAAGCGCTGTACGCCCGCTGGGATTTAGGCGGTGATGCCGCTGACGCTGCCGGTAAAGCCGTACAGGATGGTGGTTACGTTGAAGTGAATTACCGCCTGAACGAACAATGGGGATTTTTTGCCCGCCAGAGCGCCTGGTCACAGAAAGATGATATGAACGCCAGCCAGAGCGATGCCGGTGTTAATTATTACCCGGTTGAAGGCATTGTGTTTAAAGCCGATATCCAGCAACAGAATGAAGACGCCGGTAACGCCGATGGCTTTAATCTGGGGATGGGTTATATGTTCTGATCGGGACTTCTATTTAAAGAGAGTTCTGAGACTTGTCATAAAAAATGCCGGTGCGGTTTTCCGCCCCGGCATTTTTTATGCCTGCCTGTTGCTGTGACGTGAAACCGGGCTCAGAGCCAGCGCATACGCCGGAACAGCCAGAGTAATCCAACCGCCAGAAATCCCATAAAACCGAGCAGGATAAAATAGCCATCCTGAAATTTAAGCTCAGGAATATATTCAAAGTTCATACCGTAAAGCCCAGCGAGAAAACTCAGTGGTACGAAGATCGCGGTAATTACCGTCAGTACGCGCATGGTACTGTTCAGCTGATGCGAGGTAATGGAAATATAACCATCCACCAGATCACCGCAAAGATCATAAAACATCTGAGTCAGACTGTGCAGGCGCTCAAAACGATCGTGCAGATCGTTAATCACATGACGCATGTTTTCATCGTCCGGGAAAAAGGCATATTCCCCGGTGCGTAACTCGTCGGTGATGTTTTTATGGTAATTAAAGGTACGGCGTAATTTCACCAGCCGTGATTTATAATTCATCAGCTCGCGCATATGCTCATCACTGCCCGCTTCTGACAGTTCATCTTCGAGCTCACCCAGACGTTCTTCAAAGGCCAGAATATTATCCAGATAGATCCCGGCCGAGGTATGCATAATTTTCAATGCCAGCTGTGCCGGACTGCGCTGCAGATAAATACCGCCATTATCGGCCAGCAGACGATCAATACTCTGGGCGGCCTGCGGGTGACGGGTCAGCAAAAAACGTTCACCGACAAAAAACGACAGCGACTGGCCGGTATAATTCAGGCCAGCATCAAAACCTGCAATACCACGGTAGAGAATAAAAATATGATCGGAAAACTCTTCAAGTTTCGGTGGATGACGGTCACGCAGGGCGTCTTTGATGGCCAGTGGATGACAACCAAAGGTCTGCAATATATCGCGTTCCTGTTCGGCATCGGCCTGCTGACTGTCAACCCAGATACGACTTTCAGGCTGCGCCCGCCAGGCATCAATCAGCTCGGCACCGCCACTGCTGATCTGGCCCTGTGCGTTAATTAATATTGTCCTGATCACAGGTTTCTCCTTGCCGATAGGGCGATACATAAGCGTCAGAGACAAAGGTCGGGTAAAACCACTGCTCAGTCAATGCTGTTACTGCTAATGCCTTGTCAGAACAAAGCCATCTGCTGTCCGGCCAGGGCGGTAAAATCATCGTCGATGTAATGAAAAATAGCATCCGCCGTGGGTTTCAGCTGTTTTTCCAGATAATGATGATAATCGGCCGCGGCACCTGCACTGCCATCCGGCCAGACCGGTTCCGGGCCGTTCACCGTCCAGCGATAGGTAATCCAGCCGCCACGTTCGGCAAAACGCGAAGGTAACCCTTTTAATGCCAGCCATTGCTCCAGTTTGGCCGCAGCCTGGGCATGGGGCGGAATATTTTTCTGATAAGCCGGTAATGGCCGGCGCAGACGCCGGCGATAGGTCAGCAGATGATCCAGCTTGCCGGTTAACAGGCTCTGCACCTGTTCGCGCAGCCAGTCCTGATAAGGTTCCTGCAAAAAAATACGGCGGTATAACTCTGTCTGAAACTGGCGCGCCAGCGGTGTCCAGTCAGAACGGACCGCTTCCAGTCCTTTAAACACCAGTTCACTTTCACCACTGTTATTTTTTATCAGACCGGCATAGCGCTTTTTGCTGCCGGTTTCTTCCCCGCGGATAGAGGGCATAAAAAAGCGCCGGTAATGGGTTTCGTATTCCATTTCCAGAAAGCTGTCGATACCAAATTCCTGCGGCAAACGTTCAGCCCACCACTGGTTCAGTTCGCGTACCAGACGCTGGCCAATAACGTCCGCTTCAGCATCGCTGACACTGCGCTTGAGCCAGACAAAGACCGAATCGGTATCGCCATAAATCACATCAAAGCCCTGTTCTTCAATCCAGGCTGAGCTCTGCTGAATAATCTGATGGCCGCGCAGGGTAATGGAACTGGCCAGACGGGTATCGTAAAACCGGCAGCCATCGGAACCCAGTACGCCATAACAGGAAGCCATAATCACTTTAATAGCCTGACTCAGGGCTTTATTACCGGCTTTTTTCGCCTGTTCGCGCTTATCACCCAGTACCCGGATAAGTTCCGGCAGAATATGTTGCTCTTGATGAAACTGCGCACCAAAAAAACCGGGCACAATATCGCGGGCTTCGGTGCTTTTTTCCGCCAGGCGCAGGCCTTCAGCCAGGCCCATAGGATCAATTTTAAAGGTGCGGATAATCGACGGGTACAGACTCTTAAAATCCAGTACCAGCACATGCTCAAATAATCCGGGGCGTGAATCCATCACGTAACCACCGGGGCTTTTCTGCGCGTGGTAACCTTCGCCAATATTAGGCGCCACAAAACCTGCGCGGTGCAGACGCGGCAGATACATATTTTCAAACGCTGCGACCGAGCCCCCCATACGGTCCATGCTGAGGCCGGTCATATGGGCACGTTCGATGGTAAAATTCAGCAGATCGGCCTTTTCAAAAATCCGCCAGACCAGTTCGCAGTCTTTCAGGTTATAAGCCGCCAGAGCGGCTTTATCATGAATAAATAAATATTCGATATCACCGCCGCGGTCATCGCTCTGCAGCAGCTTGCTGTCACCGAGAAAATACTGGGCAACATCATTCAGGGCAAAACTCTCAAACTGCCAGGTGGCATTACGCAGCAGGTCGATGCCATCAAGCACAACCCGGCCGGCAATATGCAGAAAAATCCGGTCAGGGTTATTGGCACTGACCCGCCAGCTTAACTCGCTGCCGTCGCGGCCAATAGTGAATGGAATGTTGTGCTCGGCGCATTTGCGCCGTAAAAAATCAAAATCGAACTGAATAACGTTCCAGCCCATAATCACGTCCGGATCGTAGTCGGCAATTAATTGCAGAAAACGCCGCAGCAGCGCCGCCTCATCGGCCACTAATTCAGGAGAACCACTGTCGTCAGTAGTGGCGGCAGCATCTGAATCGCCAACCATTACCACCTGTTGCCAGTCATCGGCATAAAAGCCGATGGAAAACAGCCGGTCAGGCTCTCCGCGGCGCGGAAAAGAGGTTTCTATATCCAGTGATACGCAGCGGAAAGGTGGCAGCGTGGCAAACGCCGACTGCCCGGCCGGCAATGCCCGTAAACGTCCGCTCTGCTCATGTGAAAACGATCGTTGTTCATCCGCGACCAGTCTGTCTGGCAGCTGTGCTGCGCCATAAATAAAGCGTTCCATCAGATAACGGTCGGTGGGGCGGATATCCACCTCGCGGCAAATAATGCCCTGCTCAAGTAAAACATCACGCCAGCGGTAGGTATAAGACGACGGCAGATAACAGGCGCTGGCCGGCTGTGCGGCAAAACTGTGCAGCGGCACATCGGCAATGCGCACCGGCCAGTTGAGGGTACGGGCAATATCGGCAGCACGTGCCGCATGTTCACGGTCAATAAAACACACCGCCGGCTGACGGATCTGCTGACACACAGGTCCGCGCGCGGTATGCCACCAGAACGTCAGTACGGTGTGCAGGCCATCGTCTTGCTGCAGGTCGGTCCAGCTGCTGGTCAGCAGAAAAGCGTTGTTCATAGGGCGATCTATACTTGAAAGAACGGAGTTTACCGTAATTAAGGAATAACCTATGCCTACTCCCATCATAAGTCAGGATCCCATGTACCAGCTGCTGCGCAACGACGATGTGCAGGGCTTTAATAAAGCGCGGGAAAGTGGCAAAACCTGTGACCTGCGGGGCTGTGATCTGCGCGGCCTGGATCTGCGCAATATCAACCTGAAAGGCATCGATCTTACCGACGCCTACTTCCGCGGCGCCGACCTGCGCGGCATTGATTTCCGCGGCTGCCGTATGGATGGTGTCAGCCTCGCCAATGCCAAAATCAGTGGCTGTTATTTTCCGCCCAGCATTCCGGCCGAGGAAATTCTGCTGTCAGTCAGCCACGGCACCCGGCTGCGCGATCAGGCACAATAAACGCATTGCCGCCCGGCCTCCTGCCGACAATTCAGCCAGTTATAAACCGGAGGTTGATCTGATCGTACCTTTTGCGCAAATTCCGCAGCCGCAGGTTCAAGCCCGCGGGGTTTTGCTGTACATTCCTGAGATCAATGACAGGATTGCCCGAAGAGGCAAAATGTGGGGGATAGCATGTTTCTGGTCGGCAAACCATCAGACACCATCGAACAGTTAATTAACCGGATTTCACATCTGGTACGACTGCTGCTGGAAGGGTTTGAACTGAGTAATACGCCCATCACACTGGAGGGTGTCGACGATCTTTATGAGCATTTCGACCGCGACCAGTTTTTTCTGATTCAGGACGGCATGCTGCATCTGAGTAAAAACGGCCAGAATCTGGTCAGCTTTGACGAAGGTGACCTGATTGGCATCATCCACTCCTTTGATCTGCCTTTACCAGTACTGCGTACCGACGAATACGTTGAACTGATCCCGATTGACCGCGACCGCTTCCTGCGCCACGTCTATTCCGATAAACGCCGCCAGCATTACTGGAGCCACTTTCTGGTGTGCCAGAATGCCCTGCTGCTGAACTATCTGGCCGATACCTTCAAAACCCAGGTAAGGCCAACCGCCGGTTTTCAGAATATTCAGCCCGGCGATGTCATTATTCAGCAGGGTGATCCCGCTGAGCATGTCTACACCATCATCAGCGGTGAAGCGGATGTGTTTGTTGATGGCGTCAAAGTCGGCGATATCGGCGAAGAAGAAGTCTTTGGTGCCATGGCGGTATTTACCGGCGAGCCACGCAGCGCCACCGTCATCGCCCGCACACCCTGCACCATTATGGCGGTTCCACAGCATGACTTTATTCTGCTGATCGAAGCTCAGCCTAAAGCCGCGGTGAATCTGATTGAAAACCTGGCGCGCCGCATCACACTGATGAATCAGCAGCTGATCGACAAAGAATAAGCACCACGCTCAGCGGGAAACAAAAAAGCCGTGACAGTTTCTGCCACGGCTTTTTTGTGCCCTGCATATGCTCATGAAATATTTTCAAATATAAATGAGAATTATTATTGACAATGTTTTTGAGAATCATTATTGTTTGACCATCGGCGTCAGAGATGGCGCCGGTGTTCTACACCTCATTCTGTTGTCGGGGTGAAGATCTCTCTCATCAAGCTAATCACGGTTGCTTTGCCCCTCTCTCTTTAAGAGCCGAGGGGCGTTTTTTTATCTGCTGTCCACGCCTGCTTATTCACACCCAATGCAGGTAATCACCCTCAAGCACCGTCTCAACGCGGAAGGTGTCACTGACCTGCTCCGCCGTTAATACTTCCCGTGCCGGCCCGTCCGCCACCAGACGACCACAACAGAGCAGCAGCACACGATCGGCATAGCGCCGCGCCAGATTAAGATCATGCACCACCATCAGCACGCTCTTACCGGCGGCCGTCAGCTGGCGGATATGGCTCATACACTGCTGCTGATGGCGCAGATCGAGCGCACTCAAAGGCTCATCCAGCAGCCACAGCTGACTGTCGGCCTGATTCACCTGAATCCAGCTGCGCGCCAGCTGACAACGCTGTTGTTCTCCACCGGATAACAGACGTACATCGCGCCCGGCCAGATAAGCGATATCCCAGGCCCGTAAGGCGTCCTGCACCTGAGTACGCAGCGCTACCACCGAGTCGCTGTGTGCCAGACCACCCAACTGCACCACCTCACTCACCGACAGCGGAAAATTCATCGGGCTCAGCTGCGGCACCAGTGTGACCCGTTGCGCCCAGTCACGACGCTGCCAGTTACAGGTATCCTGCTGATTAAACTGCAGCGTACCACGATCGGGCTGCAGCATACCGGCCAGCATGTTCATCAGCGTCGATTTACCCGCGCCGTTGGGGCCCACCAGCATCACCAGCTCACCGCAGGCCAGCTGAAAACCGACATCATCCACAATGGCGGCACCAGCGCGGCTTAAGCCCAGCCCGGACGCCTGAATCAGAATGTCAGGGTTCACCATGCCAACCTCTTCTTCTCGCGGATCATCAGCGCAATAAACAACGGCGCCCCCAGCAATGTGGTGACGATACCGATCGGCAGTTCCGCCGGCGCCACAATCACCCGTGACAACATATCCGCCGCCACCAGCAAACAGCCACCCAGCACCACCGCCAGCGGCAATACCCGCTGGTGCGCAGCACCGGTTAACAGGCGGGCAATATGCGGGCTGATCAGGCCAATAAAGCCGATCACACCACTGGCCGATACCGCCAGTGCCACACAGAGCGCAACCCAGATGACGACCTGCCACTGCAGACGACTGACCGAAACGCCCAGCGAGCGGGCTTCCACTTCGCCCAGCAACAGCGCATCCAGATTGCGTAAACGTTTTGGCCAGAAGATCACCGCGCCCAGCAGCACCGCGCTCATCGCCCCGACCCAACCCCAGTTGGCGCCGGATAAACTGCCCAGCGACCAGAAGGTAATCTGGCGCAGCGCATCATCGCTGGCCATATACGACAACAAACCAATCAAAGCTCCGGCAAGAACATTAACCGCTATCCCGGCCAGAATCAGAAAGCTCATGGCGTGCAGGGAATTGCCCTGCAGGCCGAGACGCAACACCAGCAGCAGTGCCACCACACCACCGGCAAAGGCGGCGATGGGCTGCGCCCAGTAAGGCAGCGCCAGACCCGCGGCCTGCAGCACCACAAACACGGCTGCCGCCACCGCCGCACCACCGGATACACCGATCAGCCCCGGATCAGCCAGCGGATTGCGCACCATGCCCTGAATCAGTACCCCGGCCCAGGCCAGCAAAGCCCCCACCAGAAAGGCCATCAGCACCCGTGGCAGGCGGATCTGCCAGAGAATGGTCTGGCCAACATCGGTATACAGCAGCCAGTCCAGACTCTGGCTGCCGCTGGCCAGGCCAAGCAGAATAAAGATCAGTGGTAGCAGCAGGCATAACAGCAGGATATGCTTGCGCCGCTTCAGGGCGGTGTTCATCGCAGGAATTAACTCAGGCTGCAGGAAAGAATATGCGGGCATTGTGCCACACAGACACAATTGCGGAAGGACAGAGTAAAGGTTTTGAACTCGAAGGCCAGTCGGTCTTTGTTGTGCACAAACAGGGACAGTTCTTCGTATATCACAATCAGTGCCCACATCTGGGCATTAATCTGGAATGGTTACCGGACCAGTTTCTCGACAGTGATGGCTGCCTGATTCAGTGTGCCATGCACGGTGCGTTGTTTCTGATTGAAGATGGTCAGTGCATCGCCGGCCCCTGTCAGGGCCAGCGTTTAAGAGCCGTTGCGCACGAGATCCGCGATGGACGGATCTGGGCCGATCTGTAACGCCGCAAGCGGCCGTTACTTTTTCAGTTTATCGATACCGTCCTGCAGTACATCCTTACCGCCTTCCAGTAAGTCAGAGCCACCGTCTTTCAGGCGATCCATCAGCGCATCGGATTTAAACGGGTTGGCGAACGGATCACGGTCACGGATCAGATTGGAACCAATCCAGGCGCCCAGCAAAAGACCAATAATGAGAATAATAAGAGTGCGTTTCATCGTACTTACCTTGTTTTTGTAATCAGTTGTGCCATTGCTGCAGCATCAGCCAGCAATATCGACCGGCAAACACTGCCCCAGCTCCAGGCCGCTGGCATCCGCATAAAACTGCGCCTGATAAGCCAGTACCTCAACGCCCTGTGCCACCACCTCGGCCAGCGCCGCGGCATAAGCCGGATCAATGACCCGCGCCGGGCGTACCCGCTTAATGCCCTCGTGCGGTACGCAGAATAACAGCAGGGTACGATACCCCTGCTGACGTAACTCAGCCAGACGGCGCAGATGCTTCAAACCACGGGTGGTCACCGCATCCGGAAAACTGCCCCAGCCATCACTGGCCTGCGGCTGATCTGGCTGAGGGTAATCAAGCAAAGTAACACTCTTAACCTCAACATACACCGGGGGTTCTTGCGGCTGCTGTGGCTGCAGCAGAAAATCCAGCCGCCCGTCTTCAACTTTAGGCTCCGGCAGAATCTGATAATCCCCCGCCAGCTCAGCAATGCGCCCGGCGGCCAGAGCCTCGGCCACCAGCTGGTTCGGGCGGGCGGTGTTGATACAGGCTTTATAACGCCCGGCAACTTCCACCCATTCCCAGCTGTAACGGTATTTGCGTTTGGCCGCCGCGCCGGATGGCAGAGAGTCCCACAACCATACGCGACTGCCGGGTTCGGCACAGTGTTTCATCGAGCCGGTATTGGGGCAGTGGGCGGTAATTTCCTCACCACTGTCGAGCACGATATCGGCCAGAAAACGTTTATAGCGTTTGATTAAACGCCCGCCGACCAGCGCTGAATCGTAACGCATCAGCGTACTCCGCCGGCTTGAGTGAGCCAGTTCTGCAGGCGGGCGATCGCTTCCTGTAAACGCTCAAGGCGGGTGGTAAAAGCAAAGCGCACATGACTGCCGGCTTCGTGTTCGCCAAAGTCGACGCCCGGCGTAATGGCCACGCCGGTTTCACGCAACACCTGTGAACAGAAGCTCAGACTGTCGCTGGTAAAACGGCTGGCATCGGCATAGATATAAAACGCGCCGTCGGGTGCGACCGGCACGCCAAAACCCAGTTGCGGCAAAGCTTCAAGCAGATAATCACGGCGTTCGGCCAGTTCCGCCCGGCGCTCCTCAAGAATCGCCATCGTCTCCGGCTCAAAAGCCGCCAGCGCGGCATATTGCGCCGGCGTCGGCGGTGCCAGAAAAAGGTTCTGCGCCAGGGTATCCAGGTCCGTCACCCAGGACTCCGGCACCACCGCCCAGCCCAGGCGCCAGCCGGTCATACCGAAAAATTTGGAGAAGCTGTTCAGCACCACCGCATCCTCCGCCACCGACAGGACCGTCTGCGGCGCACTGGTGTAATTCAGCCCCTGATAGATTTCATCCACCCAGAGTTCGCCCTGCTGCTCACGTACAGCCGCCGCCAGAGCGCTGAGTTCATCCAGCGACAACACGGTGCCGGTCGGGTTGGCCGGTGACGCCACCAACGCCACTTTGGTATCTGCCGACCAGTGCTGACGAATATCGGCCGCCGTCAGCTGAAACTTCTGCGCCGCACCACAGGGCAGCAGTTGCCCGCGGCCTTCAAACACCCGGGCAAAATGACGGTTACAGGGATAACCCGGATCGGCCAGCAACATCTTCTGCCCCGGATTCAACCGTGCCGCCGTTAACAGCAGTAAGGCGCCGGAGGCCCCCGGTGCCAGCACAATACGCTTTGGGCTGATGCTGACACCAAAACGGCTGTAGTAATAATCCGCCAGTTTCTGGCGTAATTCGGGCAATCCCAGCGCCGGGGTGTAGCCGGTTTTGCCGGCGTTCATCGCTTTGATCGCGGCATCAATCATCGGCTGTGGCGTCGGGAAGTCGGGCTCGCCGACTTCCAGATGAATAATATCTTTCCCCTGCGCCTGCAGCGCCTGAGCTTCGGCCAGAATGGCCATTACCTGAAAGGGTTTGATATCCGCACAACGGCGGGCAGACGAAGAGAAATCAGGGGTGGCCGGGGCCTGTTCGGGGGACATAACAACTCAACTATCAATAAATACAGATAAAAACGGCTAAAGAAGACAACAAAATAACCGGCCTATTGTGCCAGATGACTGACTGGCAGCAACCAAAGCCAACAAAACCCTGCGGAAATAGTTGGCGCTTGGCAGGTTATCTGATAGTTTCCCCGCCTTATCATTTGGAGCCCAGGGAAGAAAAGTGTTGTTTTCCCGGGGCGCATGGACCCGATGTCCGGTTAAACCGGTTTACCAGGTGAGGCAGTAACGCAATGCCGCAAGATAAAAAAGAATTTGCCCTGTCCGATTTCACTCCTTACGAAATTGGCAAAGATGAAGAATACATGAGTGATGCTCAGCTGGAGCACTTCGCAACTATCCTGCGCAACTGGAAACAGGAGCTGATGGAAGAAGTGGATCGCACCAAAGAGCACATGCAAACCGAGCTGAATAACTACGCCGATCCTAACGATCGTGCCAGCCAGGAAGAAGAGTTCAACCTGGAACTGCGCACCCGTGACCGTGAGCGTAAGCTGATCAAAAAGATTGAGAAAACCATCGACCTGATCGGCAAAGGTGACTACGGCTACTGCAGCGCCTGTGGCGTGGAAATTGGTATTCGCCGTCTTGAAGCCCGCCCGACCGCCGATCTGTGCATCGACTGTAAGACGCTGGCTGAAATCAAAGAAAAACAGCTGGGCGTCTGATCCGGCTGAATGCGCGACCGCCAGCGGCGGTCGCGCTTTCTTTTTCCTCTGATGACTGACCCTTTCATGTCAGACACTGCCGTCATGGCCAATCCCCTTTCTTCTGTTTCTTATACCGGCCGCTTTGCGCCTTCTCCCACCGGACCATTGCACTTCGGCTCACTGCTTGCCGCTGTGGCCAGCTATGTCGATGCCCGTGCTAATAACGGCCGCTGGCTGGTACGCATCGAAGATCTCGACCCGCCACGCGAAGACCCCTCTGCCGCCAGTGCGATTCTGCATATTCTCGATGCCTACGGCCTGCACTGGGATGGCGAGGTACGCTATCAGAGCGAACGCCATGAGGCCTATCAACAGGTACTGCAGCAACTGATCAGCAACGGTCTGGCGTTTCCCTGCCAGTGTTCGCGCAAGCAACTTGGCGGCCTGCCGCATCAGGGGAATTGCCACTGTCAGGCAACAACGGATATCGCCTGGCGTTTTCTGTGCCCGGCAGGTGAGCTGTGCTTTGACGATGGTTTACAGGGCCGCTGGTGCAGCGATCTGACACAGGAGATTGGCGATTTTGTTATCAAACGCCGCGATGGTCCCTGGTCGTATCAGCTGGCGGTGGTCACCGATGATATTGATCAGGGCATTAGCCATATCGTGCGCGGCATCGACCTGATCGACTCCACCGCACGCCAGATCCTGCTCTACCACGCGCTGCAGCACCCCCTGCCCTGCTACAGCCATATACCGGTGGCGCTGGAGGCTAATGGACAGAAGCTGAGCAAACAGAATCTGGCACAGCCGCTGACCACAGAAAATATCAGCCAAACCCTGTGGATGGCGCTGAGCTGGCTCGGCCAGCAACCCCCGCCGCAACTGCAGTCATGCTCGCCCGGCGAACTGCTGCACTGGGCAACACAACACTGGCAACCACAGGCGCTGGCCGGCCAGCGCGAGCGCCCGGCCCCCGAGGGCTTTCAGCGCGAAGCGTCTGCCGGCTGAGAACTTTGTGGTACGCTTGCCGCTTTCATTTACGACGGCCTGGTTATGTACGATTACCGCCTTGGATTGGCACTGTTGGTGGGGATTTATCTGTTTTCCCCCATCATGATGGACTGGTGGCTCGATGACCGCGGCGCCTGGTATCGCCCCTTTGCAATCTGGTTGTTACTGATCGGCTTTTATATCTGGCTGAATCATAAGCGGGGTGACGATGAGCTTTAGTCTGGGTCAGCTGGGGCTGATCGTTTTAGGCTACCTCGGCGCACTGTTTACCACCGCTTATGCGGTTGAACGCGGCTGGGTCCCGCGCCGCTGGGTACGTCACCCACTGGTGTATATTTTCTCGCTCGGCGTGTATGCCAGCGCCTGGGCGTTTTATGGTTCGGTGGGCATGGCCAACCAATACGGCTATGGTTTCCTGGCTTATTACCTGGGCATCTCCGGCGCCTTTGTCATGTCGCCAATCCTGCTGCGTCCCATTCTGCATATTGCCCGTATTTATCAGCTGGGATCTCTCGCCGACCTGCTCGCCTTCCGTTACCGCTCGCGTCTGGCCGGTATGCTGGTATCAGTGTTTACCCTCGCCGTCGTTATTCCGATGCTGACGCTGCAGATCAGTGCCATCGCCGATACCCTGCACCTGCTCAACAGTGAGTGGCCGGTGACCACGCTGGCATTCGGCTTCTGTGTCACCATGATTATCTTTGCCGTACTGTTCGGCGCGCGTCATGTTTCACCGCGGGAAAAACACGAGGGGCTGGTCTTTGCCCTGGCCTTTGAATCGCTGCTCAAACTGACTGCCATTCTGGTGCTGGCCGGTGTGGCGTTGTTTGGTATTTTCGATCAGGTCGGTGGTCTGGAGCAGTGGCTGATCGATAATCAGGACCGCCTGTCCAACCAGCAGATTACCCTGCAGGAAGGGCCGTGGCGCACGCTGTTGCTGGTGTTTTTTGCCGCGGCCATCGTCATGCCACACATGTTCCATGTGACCTTTACCGAAAACGTCAACAGCGATGCGCTAAAACCGGCAAGCTGGGGGTTCCCGCTGTTTCTGCTGGCCATGAGCATGGCCGTGCCGCCGATTCTGTGGGCCGGTATTTACCTGAATGTACAAACACCGGCCGAGTACTTTGCCATAGGTATCGGCCTGAAACTGGAATCGCCGTTTCTGGTCATCCTGACCTTTGTCGGCGGTCTGGCCGCCGCTTCAGGCATCATGATTGTGATAACCCTGGCCACCGCCGCCATGTTCCTCAACCATCTGGTGCTGCCTTTCCACAAGCCCAGTCCGCGCCATGATTTTTATCGCTGGCTGCTGTGGATGCGGCGCTCGCTGATCGCCGGCATTCTGCTGCTGGCTTACGGCTTCTACCGTTCCGTCGGCGCTGATCTGGATCTTAACCGCCTCGGTATTCTTGCTTTTGTCGCCGCGCTGCAGTTTTTACCCGGCGTACTGGGATTGCTGTACTGGCCCAAGTCCAACCGCAAAGGTTTTCTCGCCGGTCTGATCGCCGGTATTCTGGTATGGATCTACGGCATGCTGCTGCCGTTTTCTGAGCTGGCGCTGGGCTGGAACGTACCGCTGCCACTGGCGGCCATTGATGAAAGCAACTGGCATCTGGCCGCGCTGTCAGCCTTTGCCATCAACCTGTTGCTGTTTGTTTTGGTGAGTCTCAGCAGCAAACAGAAGGCCTCGGAAATGTCGGCTGCCGAAGCCTGTTCCATTGACACCGTCTCACGCCCCAGCCGCCGCCCTTTGATTGCCGGCAACTCCAACGATGTGATTATGTCGCTGAGCAAACCGCTTGGGCGCTACGTCGCCGAGCGCGAGGTCTATCAGGCCCTGACCGATCTCGACCTGCCTTCTTACGAAGACCGTCCCTACGCCCTGCGCCGCCTGCGCGCACGCTTAGAGGCGAATATTTCCGGCCTGATGGGACCAACCGTGGCGCACGATATCGTCAGCCGTTACCTGCCGTTTCAGGAAAATGCCGAACTCAGCGAAGACATTTATCAGATTGAACAGCGTCTGGAAGGCTTCCATGACCGCCTCAGCGGCCTCGCCGGCGAACTGGATAACCTGCGCCGCTACCATCGCCAGACACTGGAGCGTCTGCCGATGGGGGTATGCTCACTGGCTGACGATGGTGAGATTCTGATGTGGAATCAGGCGATGACTGAGCTGACCCAGATCGATGCTGCTCAGGTCACCGGCTCACATCTCAGCCGTCTGCCACCACCGTGGAATACGCTGCTACAGGATTTCGTTCTTAACGAACCCATGCACGAACACAAAAAGCGTGTCGATATCGGCGCCCGTCCGCGCTGGTACAGTCTACATAAATCGGTAATCAAGCCCAGTGGCGGCCAGCCCGGCGGTATTGTCGTGCTGATGGAAGATCAGACTGAAACCCAATTGCTGGAAGACGAGCTGATGCACAGCGAGCGTCTGGCATCCATTGGCCGTCTGGCGGCCGGTGTGGCACACGAGATCGGCAACCCCATTACCGGTATCGACTGTCTGGCGCAGACGATCCGCTACGAAACCGACAACCCCGAACTGCTGGAAATGGCTAACCAGATTCAGGAGCAGACCAAGCGGGTTACCCGTATCGTGCAATCGCTGATGAACTTTGCCCACGCCGGCCACCACTCCACCGAACATGAACCGGTCAGCCTGGCGCATGTTATTGACGAAGCCATGCAGCTGTTGCGTTTAAGCAAACGCAGCCAGGACATTGCCTTTATTAATGAGTGTGCCGGTGACGTGATGGTGCTTGGCGATGATCAGCGCCTGGTTCAGGTATTTGTGAACCTGTTAAGCAACGCACGCGATGCCAGCGGTCCCGGTCAGAACATCCGCGTTACCGCCGATACCGACGAACATCAGGTGATATTAAGAATTATCGACCAGGGGCACGGCATTCCCGCCGATAAAGTCGACCGTATTTTTGAGCCTTTTTTCACCACCAAAGACGTCGGTAAAGGCACTGGACTGGGGTTGTCACTGGTGTATTCCATCATCGAAGAACACTATGGCCACATCGCCATTGAAAGTCCGGTCGCCGACGGCCGCGGCACTTGTGTTAAAGTCAGCCTGCCACGTTATCATCACATTGAAGAATCGGAACCCGTTGCATGAGTCACATCCTGGTTGTTGAAGACGAAGCCATTATCCGTCAGTCCGTGCGCCGCCTGTTGCAGCGCCACGACTACGAAGTCACCGATGTGGATTCCCTTGATGCCGCCAAAAATGAAGACCTGAGCCGCTACAGCCTGATCATCAGCGATCTGCGCCTGCCCGGCGGCATGGGCACCGAACTGGTCGAGCTGGCCGGAGACACTCCGGTACTGATCATGACCAGCTACGCCAGCCTGCGCTCGGCGGTTGATGCTATGAAGATGGGGGCCGTGGATTACATCGCCAAACCCTTCGACCACGACGAAATGATTCAGGCGGTACAGCGCATTCTGAAAGAATCCAGCCTCAGCCATAAGCCAACCAACACCGATCTGCGCAAAGAAGTCAGCAAAGAATATCCGGTCAGCGGCATTATCGGCAGCTGCGAGCCTATGCTGCTGCTGTTCAAAAAAATCAGCAAGGTAGCCCCCACCGACGCCACCGTCCTTATTCAGGGCGAATCCGGTACCGGTAAAGAGCTGGTCGCACGGGCGCTGCATAATCAGAGCCGTCGCCATAACGCGGAGATGATTTCGGTTAACTGTGCTGCCATTCCTGAAACCCTGATTGAATCGGAACTGTTTGGCCATGAAAAAGGCGCCTTTACCGGCGCCAACGCCATGCGTCAGGGTCTGGTCGAAGCTGCCGACGGCGGCACCCTGTTTCTTGATGAGATCGGTGAACTGCCACTCGAAGCTCAGGCGCGCCTGCTGCGCGTATTGCAGGAAGGTGAAATCCGCCGCGTGGGTTCAGTACAAAGCAGAAAGGTCGATGTTCGCCTGGTTGCTGCGACCCACCGCAATCTGAAAGATCTGGCCAGTCGCGGCGAGTTCCGTGAAGACCTTTACTACCGTCTGAATGTTGTTGAGCTGCATCTGCCGCCACTGCGCGAGCGTGGCGACGATGTGGTCGAAATTGCCAATGCCATGCTGACCCGTGCCTGCGAGAAAATGCAGCAACCGCCGATGCATTTTACCGCCGAAGCCACCCAGGCTATCCGCCAGTACAACTGGCCGGGTAACGTGCGCGAGCTGGAAAACGCCGTCGAACGTGCTGTGATCCTTGCCGATGATGACAGCATTCAGGCTGATCTGTTGGGTATTGATCTGTCACCGGATCGTTATGTCAGCCCGGCGATGCGTGAAAATCTGCTGCAGAATGAACAATATGGGCCAGTTGATGGTCAACCCCAGCAGGGCGATCTATCTTTGGACGACTACTTTGTGCACTTTGTGCTGGAAAACGAACACAACATGACCGAGACCGACCTGGCGCGTAAGCTGGGCATCTCACGCAAAAGCCTTTGGGAGCGCCGCCAGCGTCTGGGCATTCCACGCAAGAAGAGCGGGAAATAAACACTGCTTCCGCCAGCATCACCACGATGTCATCTGTATCACAAAGTGTAACCTTCGGGTTACACTCCTCTCAAAAATCAGTCATTTACCGCCACCATTGGTAACACTTTAGTGGAACGCAATTCGGGCCAACGTTCTTAAAAATCCATAAGCTACTGATTTTAAAGGGTTTTTAAAGAGACCAATTAATTGGCACGGCATTCGCTATATAGTGAGCAAAGCAATAAAAAATGCGCCTCATAAAATAAAAATAAAAAAACGAGCGCGACAGGCCAGACAATAAAAATAAAAACGGCCGCTGAGTTAAAAACAATAATAACAAGCCCCGACTCACTGAAAGACGATTGCTTTGCCCGCGACGCAGCCGGCAAAGCAATCATCTCTCTTATCTGCAAGACCCCAGTACTTCTGCCAACTCCCCTCTGAAACAGCCCCGGTAACAAAATTCTGTAACAGACCCGGACAATCCCGCCCGTCCTCAGCTCTCGTCAGTATTTTCAGCGCAACCAGCAATAAACCGTAAAAACCAATACTTTCCCCTGACTTAAAAAGCGTCAGCCACGACCAGAAGCGACGTCATCCCAAATAAGGTTACACACTGTTACCCAGAAACATCTTTTGTTACCTCAGGCCTCGCTCCAAGTAACACTTTAGTCGAAGTCTCGGGTAACAAACGTCACGTAAAATTCATAAGGTATTGATATTAAAGGGCTTTTTAAAACTGGCATGGCGAATGCTATATAGATATCAGAACACTGAGGCGAACAATAAAAATAACAAACGTCCTGAGTGCAAAACCGGCGACTTATAAAAATAACAAAGCGCCGGGCAAAACGGTCTTCGATAACAACAACAATAAAAGACCGGTGTTATGAACACGCTGTTTTGAATGCACAGCTCTTGGCTGTGAAGAATAAGAAAAATAAAGGGCAGGAACCTGTCCATTCAAAACAGTCGGTTCGCCTGGTTGAAAAATAACAATAATAAAAAGAGAAGACTCACAAAGCCGCCAATGCGGCTTTTTGTTTATCTGCCCCCCGCAAACAGACTTCGCGGCCATTGCTGGCAGACGAGACTATTCAGAGGTTCCTTAAATTCAGGTGAACCGTTACACTCGCCTGCTTCTTTGCAAGACTAAGACTTCTCAATCCGTGAAACGGCCAACCAATTTGATCAAATCTGTTATCCGCCTGTTCGGCAAAAAGAAACCACGTACCGATGTGCAGCTGACCATCGTGCCACGTGACGAGCACAGCATCAGTCGCAGCAACATCAGCGAAAATGCCCTCAAAGTACTGTACCGGCTGAACAAAGCCGGACACCAGGCATTGCTGGTTGGCGGTGGCGTTCGTGACACCCTACTGGGCCTGCATCCAAAAGATTTCGACGTAGCAACCGATGCCACCCCCGAGCAGGTTAATCAGCTGTTCCGTAATTCCCGTCTGATCGGCCGTCGTTTCAAGCTGGTGCACGTGGTCTTTGGCCGCGACGTGATTGAAGTAGCCACATTCCGCGCCCCGCCCACGGAGGAACACTCCAGTAAGATTGCCGCCAAGGGCGATCAGGGCATGATTCTGCGTGATAACGTTTACGGCAACAAAGACGAAGACGCCGTACGCCGCGATTTCACCATCAACGCTCTCTATTACGATATTGCCGACTACAGCGTGCATGCTTATGCCGGCGGTTGGGATGACCTGCAAAACCGTCGTCTGCGCCTGATCGGCGATCCGGAAACCCGTTACCGCGAAGATCCGGTGCGCATGCTGCGCGCCATCCGTTTTGCCGCCAAACTGGATTTCAGCATTGAGGCGCATACCGCCGAGCCAATCCCGGTGATGGCGCCACTGCTGGAACAGATTCCGGCCGCGCGTTTATTTGAAGAAATTCTCAAACTGTTTCTGCACGGCAAGGCGCTGGATACCCTGCGCCTGCTGCGTGAGTACCAGCTGTTTGGGCCGCTGTTCCCGGCCACAGAGCAATGCCTGCGCGATGATCCGCAGGCACTGATCATGGCAGAGAACACCATGCGTAACACCGATGAGCGCATCCGTGCGGGTAAATCGGTAACACCTTACTTCTTCCTCGCTGCCCTGCTCTGGCCACCACTGGTACGTATCCAGAAAGAATTCGAGGCCAAAGGCATGCCACCGCATCCGGCACTGCAGAAAGCGGCTGACCGGGTTCTCGCACAACAAATTCAGAGCACCGCCATTCCCAAGCGCTTTTCTATCCCGATGCGTGAAATCTGGGAGATGCAGTTACGTCTGGCACGTACCCAGAGCCGCAAGGCCGAAGACCTGCTGACCCACCCGCGCTTCCGTGCCGCTTACGATTTTGTACTGCTGCGCGAGCAGTCCGGCGAAAACCTGAATGGTATCGGTGGTTTCTGGACACGCCTGCAGCAGGAACATCCTGATCTGGTACAGAGCCGCCCACCACGCGATTTCGAACGCACGGGCGACGCTGACGGTCAGGGCGAGTACAAAAAACGCCGCCGCCGTTCACCGCGTAACCGCAACCGCCGTCCTCCCCAGGCGAACTGACGACGGCCGTTCATCCTTATGATTCGCTGCTTTATTGGCCTCGGTGCCAACCTTGACGATCCTGCCGCGCAGATCACTATCGCTCTGCGCGCGCTGGCTGCATTACCGCACAGCCGCCTGCTGCGCTGCTCCTCACTGTACGGCAGCAAACCATTAGGGCCGCAGGATCAGCCGGATTACGTGAATGCCGTTGCTGAGCTGGAAACCAGTCTCGAACCTCTGGCCCTGCTGGATGCCCTGCAGGCTCAGGAACGCGAGCAGGGCCGCATCAAACGCCGCCACTGGGGAGAGCGCTGTATCGATCTCGATCTGCTGCTGTATGGTGATCTGACCATGCGCAGCGAACGCCTGAATATTCCCCATCACGAGATGCATAAGCGCAGTTTTGTACTGTTGCCGCTGACTGAAATTGCCGCCGATCTGCACCTGCCCGATGGCCGCGCCATTGCTGGGCTGACGCCGGAATTCGGTGGTGATCTGCAACGCATCGGGCCACCGCCACAGGTTTGTTGACTGCTCTGACAGTTGACTTATAAGCGCCAATCCGCACCATACGCCCCAGATTTGTTTCTAAACGAAACGCTGTAACCGGAGAATGACCATGAGTCCCATCAGTATCCGCTCACTGCAGGCAATGAAAGCCGGGCAGGAAAAATTTTCGGTCCTGACCGCCTACGACGCGACCTTTGCCCAACTGGCAGCCGATGCCGGTGTCGAAGTGCTGCTGGTCGGCGATTCCCTCGGCAATGTGATTCAGGGCCAGGACAGCACACTGCCGGTTACGGTTGAGCATATGGTCTATCACACCGAAGCCGTTGTGCGTGGTAACCGTCGCGCCAAGCGCCCGGCATTCATCATGACCGATCTGCCGTTTATGAGTTACGGCACGCTGGAACAGGGGCTGGAAAGCGCCCGTAAAGTGATGCAGGCCGGTGCGCATATGGTCAAGCTGGAAGGTGATGACTGGCTGATCCCGCTGGTTGAGTCTCTGGGTCGCCAAGGCGTGCCGGTGTGCGTACACCTCGGCCTGACACCGCAATCGGTCAACAAATTCGGCGGTTACCGCGTACAGGGCCGTGAAGACGATAAAGCCGAAGCCATGCTGGCCCACTGCATAGCGCTGGAAAAAGCCGGTACCGACCTGCTGCTGCTCGAATGTGTACCCAGCGCCCTTGCCGCCCGTATCAGCGCCGCGGTATCCATTCCGGTGATCGGCATCGGCGCCGGTGCTGGCACCGATGCACAGGTTCTGGTGATGCACGATATGCTGGGTCTGAATTCCGGTTTTACTCCTAAATTTGTGAAAAACTTCCTCACCGATGGCCGCAACGTGCAGCAGGCCTTTGCCGCTTATGTTGAAGAAGTTAAATCCGGTCAGTTCCCGGCCGCCGAACACGGATTCAGCGCATGATTACCGTTCATACCATCCGCGAACTGCGCGAACATGTGCGCAATGCCCGCAACAGCGGCCGCCGTATCGGTTTTGTACCGACCATGGGCAATCTGCACGAAGGCCATATCAGCCTGATTGAATGCTCTCTGGCGGCAGACTGCTTTACCGTTTCATCAGTATTCGTCAACCCGCTGCAGTTCAATGATAAGAGCGATCTGGCACGCTACCCGCGCACCCTGCCTGCCGATCAGGAAAAGCTCGCCGCCGCCGGCTGTGACCTGCTGTTTGCGCCCGATGTCGATGAAATGTACCCCAACGGCCAGGACGCACAGAGCATCGTGCATGTACCGGTCGTATCTGAGGGGCTGTGCGGCGGCAGTCGCCCCGGCCACTTTGATGGCGTATCGACGGTGGTCAGCAAACTGTTCAATCAGGTGCTGCCGGATATGGCCTTTTTCGGTGAAAAAGATTTTCAGCAGGTGGCGGTAATCCGCAAGATGGTGAACGACCTGTGCATGCCGGTGGAAATCATCCCGGTACCAACCAAACGCGCAGCTGATGGCCTCGCCTTAAGCTCCCGTAACGGTTATCTGAGCGCTGAAGAACGGGCGCTGGCCCCGGGCCTGTATCAGACCCTGAGCGAGATCGCTGACGACTTCAAAGCCGGAAAAGACCTTTCCGATAGCCTGAAAAATGCAGAAGAACGCCTGAATCAACGTGGTTTCCGTACCGATTATCTGGAAATCCGCCGTACTTCAGACCTGGCTCCGGCAACACTCAATGACCACTCTGTAGTCGTTTTAGGCGCGGCTTTCCTTGGCTCAGCACGCTTAATTGATAATCTTCAGGTGACATTGAATCAGGCGAATGATTGAGGCATACTTCGCCGCCTTGCGCCCATATGGGTGATAAGTGAACAATTCCGGCGCTGCAGGACCTGCTCCCACAGTGAAGAATCGTCCGAATAGTAAAGAAAGGGTTTACCATGCAATCCATCATGCTCAAAGCCAAGCTTCATCAGGCTCGGGTTACGCACTCGGTGCTGAACTATGAAGGCTCTTGTGCCATTGACGGCAAATTGCTGGATCTCGCGGGTATGCGTGAGTTTGAACAGATCCAGATCTATAACATCAATAATGGCAAACGCTTCACCACCTATATTATTCGTGGCGAAGATGGTTCAGGTATCATTTCCGTAAATGGTGCTGCAGCGCATATGGCTGATGTGGGCGACCGCATTATTATCTGTGCTTACGCTAACTATGACGAAAAAGAGCTGGCCACGTTCAAGCCTAAGATGGTGTACCTGAACGCCGATAACAGCGTCAGCCATACCAGCTTCGATATTCCGGTCCAGGTGGCCTGAGCCCAGCTCACTGCCAGACCAATAAACGCCGCTTTATGCGGCGTTTTTTTATGGCCATTGCCAACCCAGCCCTCAGCGCAAGTTTTTTGCCCGTTGTTGCCGCCTTCCGTATACTCGCCGCATCTGACTTGTCGTTGTCATCCGACCGTATTTAAGGAAAGTTCATGGCCGTAACAGGAAGCCTGACCCAGTCTGAAATCTGGAAATCGTTACAACAGCATCATGCCGGAATCAAAGACCAGCATATGCGTGACTGGTTTGCAGCAGACCCTTACCGCTTTGAGCGCTTCCATATTCAGGCCGCTGGTCTGAGCCTGGATTACTCCAAAAACCGTATCACCGAAGAAACCATGCGCCTGCTGCTGCAGCTCGCCAATGAGCGGGAACTGCCTCTGCATATCGACAGCATGTTCAGCGGAGAAGCCATTAACCGCAGTGAAAAGCGTCCTGCCCTGCACACCGCCCTGCGTAACTTCAGCGATCGCCCGGTGCTGGTTAACGGCCAGGACATCATGCCGGAAATCAAAGACACCGTACGCCGCATGGAAGAGTTCTGCTGGAAAATCCGCCGCAACCAATGGCGCGGTTATACCAACAAAGCCTTTACTGATGTGGTCTCCATCGGCATCGGCGGTTCTTTTCTGGGCCCCAAGCTGGCATCCGGTGCGTTAAAACCCTACTGGGACAGCCGCCTGACCATTCACTATCTGGCCAATATCGATGGCTCTCATATCACCGAGATCCTGAAGCGCCTCGACCCGGCCACCACGCTGTTTATCATCCAGTCGAAGTCATTCAGTACTCAGGAAACCCTGAAGAATGCCATGGCCTGCCGCCAGTGGTTCCTGGATAACGGTGGTAACGAAAGTGACCTGGCCAAGCACTTCACCGCGGTGTCTTCCAATATTGAGAAAGCGGTTGAGTTTGGCATTGCCGAAGAGAATATTTTCCCGATGTGGGACTGGGTGGGCGGCCGTTATTCGCTCTGGTCAGCCATTGGTTTACCGCTGGCACTGGCGATTGGTATCGACAACTTCCGCGACCTGTTGCGCGGCGCCTTTGAAATGGACGAGCACTTCCGCACCGCGCCGCTGGAGCAGAATATGCCGGTGATCATGGCATTACTGGGAATCTGGTATGTGAACTTCTTCGGGGTAAATTCCCACGCCATTCTGCCGTACGACCACTATCTGCGTACCTTGCCGGCCCACCTGCAGCAGCTCGATATGGAGAGTAATGGCAAGTCGGTCACCGCCGATGGTTATCAGGTCGATTATCAGACCGGCCCAATCATCTGGGGCGGCGTTGGCACCAATGGCCAGCATGCTTTCCACCAGCTGCTGCATCAGGGCACGCATTTCTCGCCCTGTGACTTCATCATGCCGATGTGCAGCCACAACCCGATCGACAATTTCCACGCTATGCTGGTCTCCAACTGCCTGAGCCAGAGCCAGGCGTTGCTGCAGGGCAAATCGGAAGACGAAGCCATCGAAGAACTGATCGCCGCCGGCATGAGCAAAGCTGAAGCTATCGTACTGGCACCGCAGAAGGTCATTCCCGGTAACCGTCCGAGCAATACCCTGTACTTCCCCAAATCCAAGCCGCGGACCATTGGCGCACTGATCGCTCTGTACGAGCACAAGGTCGCGGCCCAGGGCATGCTCTGGGGCGTAAACTCCTTCGATCAGTGGGGCGTGGAACTGGGTAAACAGCTTGGTAATAAAGTACTGGAAGCGCTGGAATCACAGCGTATTCCGCAGCATTTTGACGGTTCTACCAACGGCCTGGTGCGCGCTTACCAGCAAATGCAGGATATGCTCTGATCCTGTCTGATGCCGGAGTATGAGCCCCCATTCATACTCCGGCATGACTTCCGACTCTTGAGTGTGGGTGCTTTCAGTTATTCCCATAAGGACGTACTGACTATCAGGTCAGGCAACTTGTCGCATTCCGACTCCTAAGCTATTCCTAATCCTGAGTTTTCAATCAGGATGATACTGAATGACGCTGTTTAACGGACTATCCCTGCGCTACAAAATTTTTGCCATTGCCCTGACCGGTGCCGCCGGTTTTCTCATTTACCTGGGTTATTCACTGCTCGCGCAGCAGCGCATAGAATCCAACCTGAAGCATATGGAGCAGGTTGCTTTCCCGTTAACCGAAAAAATCGACCGCAGCGGCCTGCTGCTGTTTAAAGTCCGCAATGAGCTGGCCAATGCCGTCGCCGATCTGGATGAAGACCGCATCGCCGAAGCCCGCCGTCATCATCAGGATATGCTGACAACACTGGATGCTATCCGCCAGCTGCTGCCTCAGAACCAGCAAATCCAGCAACTCAGCGATGCCTATAAACAGTACTGGCAAAGCGCCAGTCAGATGGCTGAGGGCATGATTAAAGGCTCTCTAGAGCTGGCCCAACTGGCACAACGTGCTCAGCAGGCAAACCAGACTTACGATGCTTTCAGCACCATGCTGGAGCAGCTGCGCCAGCAGAATTACCAGAACTTTTCTGCAGAAATTCAGGCCACCAGCGATGAAAGCTCGCGCACCCTCAAGGTCGGCCTGATGATTGCGCTGATTATGATCGCCATGCTGCAATTCACCGCCTGGTACATCTCCAGCCTGATTACCCGGCTGGTTAACCGTATTGTTCACTCACTGGGCTCAATGGCTACCGGCCACGGCGATCTGACCATCCGCCTGCAAACCCGCGCTACCGATGAAATCGGCAAACTGGTCACCAACTTCAATGGTTTTATCAGTCACCTGCAGCTGCTGGTACGGGTAATGGCTAACTTAAGCCTTGGTGTGTCTGCCGGTTCAGAAAAGGTGCTGACCATCGCCACCGCCACCCGCCGTGGCATCCAGCATCAGCAGGATGAGATTGAACAGGTAGCCACTGCGGTCAACCAGATGTCCGCCACCGCCTCCGAAGTCGCCGAGAGCGCCGAGTCCGCCGCCGATGCCACCCGCAAAGCCAGTGAAGAAACCAGCGCCTCGCAAAAAGTGATGGAAGCCAATATCCGCGCCATTACCGAGCTGGTGCAGGATGTACAGCGCGCCCGTGACGTTATCCAGACGCTGGCAAAAGAAAGCGAACAGATCGGCAATGCCTCCAAAACCATTCAGGGCATTGCCGAACAAACCAACCTGCTGGCGCTGAACGCCGCCATTGAAGCCGCCCGTGCCGGCGAACAGGGCCGTGGTTTTGCCGTGGTCGCCGATGAAGTCCGCGCACTGGCCGCCCGCACAGAAGAAACCACCAGCGATATCCAGAGTGTTACCGAACGACTCAACCGCAATATGAAGGAAGCCGTTCAGGTGATGGAGCTCAGCCAGGGCAATGCCCAGAAAGCAGTGGAACAGTCACGTCAGGCCGAAAACTCACTCAACAGCATTATGCAGCACGTTGCCACCATCAATAATATGAACGCTCAGGTTGCCACTGCCGCGGAAGAACAAAGCCAGGTGGCGGCCGAAATCAGCGCCAATATCGTGCGTATCAATGAGGTGTCCGAGAATACCGTACGCGAGGCCAGCAACACCGCCAGCGCCTCCGAGCAGCTGGCCGAGCAGGCCGAACAACTGCGCAGCATCGTAAACGAGTTTAAAGTTTAGGATCGGGTGCCATTCAGCCAGAACAGCTGGCCGAACAACTGCGCAGCATCGTAAACGAGTTTAAAGTTTAGGATCAGGTGCCATTCAGCTAGAATAGCCGCCTTATTTTAAGTGTGTGGCAGAGTGTTACCGCTGCCCGCACCTTGTTATCAGGACGGCCATCATGTCTGCACATTCTGCATCCGCACACGCTTCTTTCCATGCCATCGAATGGCGCCAGCAAAGCCTGCATCTGCTTGATCAGCGCGTACTCCCGCACGAACACCGTGTACTCGAATACACCACCGCCGCCGAAGTCGCCGATGCCATCCGCGCCATGGTCGTACGCGGTGCCCCGGCCATTGGTATTGCCGCAGCCTATGGCTATGCCCTCGACGCTCTGGCCGGCCGCGATCTGCAGCAGGCTTACCATGTTCTGGCTGAATCCCGTCCGACTGCCGTTAACCTGTTCTGGGCACTGGAGCGCATGGCCGCGCTGAACACCGCCGATGCGCACACTCTGGTAGCCGAAGCCCGCAAGATTCACGAAGAAGATATCGCCGCCAACCTCGCCATGGGCGAGTTCGGTGCCTCGGTGCTGCCGGAAAATGCCGTGATCTACACCCACTGCAACACCGGCGCACTGGCCACCGGTGGTCACGGTACTGCCCTTGGCATTATCCGCAGCGGTTACGCCGAAGGTAAGGTTACTCAGGTATACGCCGGAGAAACCCGCCCGTGGTTACAGGGCGCGCGTCTGACCGCCTGGGAACTGATGCAGGATCAGATTCCTGTCTCCCTGGTATGCGACGGTGCCGCCGCGCAGCTGTTCCGTCAGGGCAATGTCGACTGGGTGATTGTCGGCGCCGACCGTATTACCGCCAATGGCGATGTAGCCAATAAAATCGGCACTTACAGTCTGGCGGTACTGGCCAAACACCATGGGGTCAAAGTGATGGTTGCCGCCCCAACCACCACCTTCGACTTAACCCTCGAAAGCGGTGAAGATATTCCAATCGAGCAGCGACCGCAGGAAGAAGTGACCAGCCTCTTTGGTCAGCCGATTGCACCGGCCGGCTGTCAGGCCATTAACCCGTCATTTGATGTTACCCCGGCTGGCCTGATCGATGTCATCGCCACCGAAAAGGGCCTGATTATGCAACCCGACCGCGACAGCGTTGCGCTGCTGCTGGCACGCTGAGGAATGGCCATGTTTAATCAGCAGGATTTTGCCCGCGCCGCCCAGGCGCTGTGTGATTATGGCCGCATCCTCTACAGCCGTGGCTGGTCACCGGCCACCAGTTCCAACTATTCCGTACGCCTGAATGAGCAGTGCTGTGCACTGACCAGTTCCGGTAAGCACAAGGGCGAGCTGACACCGGCGGATATTCTGGTGGTCGACTGGAATGGCTACGCCCTGACTCCGGGCAAGCCTTCCGCCGAAACCCTGTTGCATACTCAGCTGTACGAACGTGATCCGGCCATTGGTGCCGTGCTGCATACCCACTCGCCGGTGGCGGTAGTACTGTCGCAGATCTGGCCACAGGATCAGCTGCAGCTTAACGGCTGGGAACTGCAGAAAGCCTTCGCCGGGGAAACCACCCACGCAGACACCATAAGCTTCCCGCTGTTTGCCAACGATCAGGATATCGCCCGTCTGGCTGCTCTGGTCGAACAGCATATGAGCACTCAGGGTCAGGGCCACGCCTATCTGATACGCGGTCACGGCGTGTACACCTGGGGCAAAGATCTGGCGGAATGTTTCCGTCATCTGGAAGCGCTGGAAAACCTGTTAGGCTACCAGCTCGAATTGCTGAAACTCCGTCAACTCTAAGGGACTGCCATGAGCATTATCCGCATCTATACCGACCACGACACAACGAATCTGTTGTTTACCAGTGATAACAGCAGCAAGATTCAGGCGCGACTGGCAGAGATTGGCGTACGCTTCGAACAGTGGCAAACCGGCAGCGATCTGAGCGCCGGCGCCCAACCGGAAGAAGTTATCAGCGCCTACCGCAAAGACATCGACCGCCTGATGCAGGAAGACGGCTATCAGACCGTTGATGTGGTCAGCCTCAGCGCCGACCATCCGCAGAAAGCCGAACTGCGGCAGAAATTCCTCAGCGAACACACCCACAGCGAAGACGAAGTGCGTTTCTTCGTCGCCGGTGAAGGTCTGTTCACCCTGCATGCCGACAATAAAGTGTTTGAAGTCCTGTGCAAGAAAGGCGACCTGATCAGTGTGCCGGCCAACACCCCCCACTGGTTTGATATGGGCCCGAATCCGGGCTTTATTGCCATCCGTCTGTTCAACAACCCTGACGGCTGGGTCGCCAACTTCACCGGCAGCGACATTGCCGAACGCTTTAACCGCCTGGAAAACTGAGCCGCACCCCTGATGACCGTAAAACTGATTCTGACCGATATTGAAGGCACCACGTCTTCCATCTCTTTTGTCAAAGACGTGCTCTTTCCATACGCCGCACAGCACCTGCCGGATTACGTGCGCAGTCATCTGCAGGATGCTCAGGTGCAGCAGCAACTGGCACAGACTACGCAACTGGCTGCCGCCGAAGGCATCGACGTTGACGCCACCGACCATGAAGCGCTGATTGCACTGTTGCTGCAGTGGATCGCCGCCGACCGCAAAGTAACACCGCTGAAAGCCCTGCAGGGACTGATCTGGGAAGCCGGCTACAAAAACCGCGACTACGCCGCGCACATGTATGCCGATGCCACCGAATACCTGCAGCGCTGGCATGCCAGCGGCATTCCGCTGTATGTCTATTCTTCAGGCTCAGTACAGGCACAGAAGCTGTTTTTCGGTTATTCACAGGACGGTGATCTGCTGCCGCTGTTCAGCGGTCATTTCGATACCCTGATCGGCGGCAAACGGGAGGCCGGTTCCTACCGTACTATCCTCGCCGAACTGCAGAAGCAGCATGATATTCAGGCGGCGGATGTGCTGTTTCTGTCGGATATCGCTGAAGAACTGGATGCCGCACGCGCAGCCGGACTGCAAACCTGCTGGCTGGTACGTGATGGTGCCCTACCGCAGAACCCCACTCATACCGCCGTCAGTAGCTTTGCGGATATTGTTTTAAACTGATCGCTTAAGACAAACATGGCATCTGGCCCGATACGCCAGATGTCAGAATTATCCCCCTCCGTTAAAGTGGTACGCTCTTACAATTATAACGAGCTCACCATGAAATCCGTTCTTCCTCTGTTGTTTCTGCTGTTGTTGGGCATTCCCGCTCAGGCCAGCTACAACGATCTGCGTGTTCTGACCCATAACGTGTATCTGCCGGTCTTCCTCTGGGGACTGGGCACCGGCCCGGGTACCGATCAGCGTGCAGCGCTGGTCGCCCAGGCAGACTATATCCGCGGCTACGATGTGGTCGCGCTGAATGAACTGTTCGAACTGAACTACGACGGCAGCGGCCCGGCCAATGTCATTCTGCAGGGGCTGGCAAACGACTATCCGTATCAGACGCCGGTGATCGCCTCCGACCTGAATGCCAGCCAGTGGGATGACAGCATTGGTTATATTGATCCGGTTAAAAAGAATGGCGGTGTTGCCATCCTCAGCCGCTGGCCGATTGAGTATCAGGCGCAGGTGATGTTTAACAACAGCTGCGGTGACGACTCTCTCGACAACAAGGGCTTTGCCTATGCGCGCATTCTGCGTAACGGTGAACGCCTGCACCTGATCGCCACTCACACCCAGTCAGAATCATCCAGCTGCGGCGGTACGCCAAAAGGCTCGGCGGAGCGTCTGGCGCAGTTCGGAAAAATCCGCGATTTTATTGCTGCGCAGAATATCCCTGCACATGAACCCGTGATTATCGCCGGCGACCTGAATGTTAAAACCCAGGGTCCGGAATATCAGAACATGCTCAGCGCACTGAACGCCCGTGCTCCGCAATACCTGAATGATATCCCCAGCTGGAACCCTGAGCAGAACGACCTCGCGGCCAAACAATACCCCGGCTACGCCCCTGAACACTTGGATTACCTGTTGCTGTCGGCCGCCCATGCAGACATCCCGGGCTGGGGCAACGCCACCCTGCCGATTGCGGCAGCCAGCACCTGGCGGGATACCGTCATTATTCCCGACAGCTACCATTATGAATCGGATGAATATTCCGACCACTTCCCGGTTGTGGGTTTAGGCGCCGCTGCCAGCCAGCCGGACATCAGTCCGCGTCAGGAGCGTTATCGTCAGGTGCGCTTCAAAGCGCTGAACAGTGGCGGCTATCTGGGTCTGAGCAATAACAGCGACGGCTGGCTGACCACCAATCACAGCGCCAGCGATGCCAGCAGCAGTTTCAGTATTGAAGGCTGGGGAACTCAGTTTACCGACCTCTATTGCCTGACCAGTAATAACTATAAAGATGTCGGCGGCTGGCCCGGAGCCTATATCAAGCTGCGCAGCAACCAGAACGGCCGCTATATGAATTACTGGCGCGGCGGCGATGGCGACTACGGTTATTACGCCGCCAGCAGCCCGTCGGAGAACCTGTATTTACGTAAAGTCGGACCCGTCAGTGATGGTTGCCTGAAAGACGGCGATGAAGTGGTGTTCGGTGATTTCGGCGGCAGTTTCTGGTACTACGTACGCAACTGGCAGGGTGGTAACTGGCACAACCACCTGTTCCTCTGGGATCGCAGCTACGGTAACGATCACCGCTTCCGCGTTGAAATAGATTAAGCGCCAAAGAGTGCCATGCGGTTATTCCGCATGGCACTGTTTTTTTAAGGCATGTTCTCTTTAAGACAAATTTCCCTTACGGAGCCTGCTCTTTACAGAACGCTCCCTCAGGAAGGGGCTTTTATTCCGGCTGCCAGATAAGGCTCCAGTGCCAGAATACTGTCTGCCAGCCCCTGCGGGATATCACAGGGCTGTCCGGCCTTGTAATCAAAGAACACCAGCAGACTTTCACCTTTCGCCACCAGGCGTGAGGTTTCATGACTCCAGACCGCGTACTCCTGGGTAATACGCCCGCTTTCCAGACGCAGACTGCGGATACCGACACTCAGTGTATCCGGGTACTTTACCGGCGCCAGAAACTTAGCATTAGTGGAAGCCAGAATCGGCCCGCGGGCATAGTTGTTCATATAATCAAGAATCTTCAGATTATCGAAATACTGCACTCTGGCGCTTTCAAAATAGCGGAAGAACTGGATGTTATTCACATGCTGAAAAGCATCCATTTCCCCCCAGGCTACCGGTACTTCAATGACGACCGGATATTCATACAAATCCTGCATAGCATTCTCCTGTAGTTAACGTGGTGACGACCGGCCTCTTTGTGCCGGTTTTCTGACAATCATCAATGTCTAAAAAGTCAGAAAAGACACTTTAGCAATAGACATGCCTTTATTGCCGTTAAATCATCGAAAATACTAAAATCAGGAAATTGATGAATATTATTCAGCTCATTTAAGGGCCGGTGACACCAATCATAAACAGCAGGTACAAAAAAACCCCGGAGCCTGAGCTGCGGGGTTTCTTTGCTGCACCAGATGCGGATTACAGCTCGAAGCTGTGACGCAGAACGATGGTTTCTACACGGTCAGGACCGGTGGAAATAATATCGATCGGTGCATTAATAGCCTGCTCGACAAAACGCACGTAGGCACGGGCATTTTCCGGCAGATCATCAATGCTCTTGGCACCAAAGGTCGATTCCGTCCAGCCTGGCAGCTCTTTGTAGACCGGTTTGATCTTATCGAACTGATCAGCACTGGCCGGTACATTCACAGCATTGCCATCGGCATCTTCGTAACCAACACAAACTTTGATGGTTTCCAGACCGTCCAGCACGTCGAGCTTGGTCAGACAGATGGTGTTGATGGAGTTTACACGGATCGCGTGTTTCACCAGCATCGCATCGAACCAGCCACAACGACGGTCACGGCCGGTGGTGGTACCTTTTTCTTTACCAACAGTCGCCAGGTGTACACCCACGTCGTCGAACAGTTCGGTCGGGAACGGGCCAGAACCTACACGGGTGGTGTAAGCCTTGGTGATACCCAGAATCTGATCCAGATACAGCGGACCAACACCGGAACCGGTCGCTACGCCACCGGCAGTGGTGTTGGACGAGGTTACGAACGGATAAGTACCGTGGTCGATATCCAGCAGAGTGCCCTGCGCACCTTCGAACATGATGTCGCCACCACTTTCGCGGATCTCGTGCACCAGGTTCACAGCGTCAACAACAACGTCTTTGATCTGTGCTGCCCAGTCCATGCAGGACGCCAGGGTTTCTTCGTAGCTGACTTCGTCAACGCCGTAGTAATTTTTCAGCGAGAAGTTATGGTATTCCATCACTTCTTTCAATTTGTCGGCGAACTCCGGCTGATACAGATCGCCAACGCGCAGGCCGCGACGGGATACTTTATCTTCGTAAGCCGGGCCGATACCACGACCGGTGGTACCGATCTTGGCATTGCCACGCTTGATCTCACGAGCCTGATCCAGAGCGCAGTGATACGGCAGAATCAGCGGACAGGCATGAGAGATACGCAGACGTTCCATTACCGGTACGCCACGCTCTTCCAGTGCCCGGATCTCTTTCAGCAGAGCATCCGGTGCCAGCACCACACCGTTACCGATGATACAGGTCACGCCATCACGCAGGATGCCGGACGGAATCAGGTGCAGTGCGGTTTTCTCACCGTTGATTACCAGTGTATGACCAGCATTGTGACCACCCTGAAAGCGCACAACAGCGGCGGCTTTTTCAGTCAGCAGGTCAACAATCTTACCCTTACCTTCGTCACCCCATTGGGTGCCCAGAACAACAACGCTTTTGCCCATCGCGGTATCAATCACTCTAAAAAATTAAGCTTCGACCAGCTGCCACTGGCCATCCAGTTTTTTCAGATACAGATCCGCCCGGATCGCATCATCGTTCAACGGCACCAGAACCCGTTTGCCCTGCTCGCGCAGTTGCGCAATCAGTTGCCATAAGGCCGGGTCATTATCATTGGGTGCAACTACTGTCTGTTTTGCTTCTGCCTGATAGGTTCCGAAACGGGCCAGTACCTTCAGATCAGCACTGAAGCCGGTTGCCGGACGGGCACGGCCGAACACCGCACCGGTTTCGTCATAACGGCCACCCTGAGCGATGGCATCGCCATAGCCAGGAATATAAGCAGCAAACACCAGACCGGTGTGATAGTTATAGCCACGCAGTTCGGTCAGGTCGAAATACAGCGACGTCTGCGGGAAACGCTGCGCCAGTTGCTCTGCAACCTGCTGAATATGCGCCAGTTCGGTGGAAGTTTCCGGTACCAGCTCTGCCATACGGCTGATGGCGGCATCCAGTTTCTGCCGGTCGCCCTGCAGGCGGATCAGCAGTGCAAAGGCTTCAGCCAGTGCGGCATCCTGAATTTCGCGCGCGGCCCAGGCTTCAAGGTCGGTGGCGCATTTCAGTTTCAGCAGATCAAACAGCTCGCGCTGCTGTTCAGAACTGATGCCGGCTTTGGCTGCCAGCGCACGGAATACGCCGACATGGCCCAGATCCAGATGCACCTGCTGTACACCGGCGGACTCAAGCAGGGTAAGCATCAGGCTGATGATTTCAACGTCGGCACCAACACCGGCTTCGCCGTACAGTTCAGCACCAATCTGCGTCGGGGTGCGGCTGGCCAGCAGCGAGCTGGCCTTGGCATGGAATACGGTACGGCAGTAGCTCAGACGGCTGATGCCTTCCGGAGCCAGACTGTGGGCATCGATACGGGCAACCTGAGGCGTGGTATCGGCACTCAGTCCCATCAGACGGCCAGACAGCTGGTCGGTGACTTTAAAGGTACGCAAATCGAGATCTTTGCCAACACCGGTCAGCAATGAGTCCAGATATTCAAGCGCCGGTGGAATCACCAGGTCATAGCCACAGTTATCCAGCAGGTCGAGCAAACGGCGACGCAACTGTTCAATCCGCCGCGCCTGTGGCGGCAGCACTTCTTCAATACCATCCGGCAATAGCCAACGGTCAGCGCTAGTCATCGTCCAGCCTTTTAATTGATTACGTAAAGTAAACCCAGCCCGATCAGCATACTGATCAGACCGGTCATGCGCATCGTGCGATCATCGACTGTGGCCAGCTGAGCGACCAGCTTGCGCCACCGGGCGGGGTAGAGAAACGGCATTACCCCTTCAAGAATAAACACCAGGCAGAGGGCGATAGCGAATTCGCGCCATAAATCAGGCTGCACCGGAGGTCCTCAAAAGAAAATCGCACAAAAAAACCGGGCACCAGGCCCGGTTGCAGGATTCTACCAAAGCCGCTGCGCCTTGAACATGGTTAAGGCGCGGGCATTGGTTATTGCTTACTTGCCTTGTGCGTCCTTCATATAACGGAAGAAGTCGCTGTCCGGCTCCAGCAGCAGCACATCGCTCTGGCTGAAGGTCTGGGTGTAAGCTTTCAGACTACGGGTAAAGGCATAGAACTCAGGGTCTTTGTTGTAAGCAGACGCATAAATACGCGCAGCCTCAGCATCGCCCTCACCCTTGGTGCGTTCAGCATCACGGTAAGCTTCAGCTTCCAGAACAGTTTTCTGACGATCGGCATCGGCCTGAATACCTTCTGACAGCTCTTTACCCTGTGAGCGGTGTTCGCGCGCTTCACGCTCACGTTCCGCCGACATACGGTTATACACCGAGGCACTGAGGTCATCCGGCAGATCGACGGCTTTAACGCGCATGTCGAGAATCTCAATACCCAGGTCATCCTGAGTCTGAGTATTCAAGGCAGCAGTCAGCTTGGTCATCAGCTGATCACGCTCACCGGATACCACTTCATGCAGGGTACGGTTGGCGATTTCATCACGCAGACCTTTGTTGACCAGGTTAGCCAGCAGGTTAGATGCTTCCTGACGGTTACCGGAAGTGGCTTTGTAGTAGGAATTCACATCCTTGATACGCCACTTGGTGAACGAATCGACGATCACATATTTTTTACCGGAGGTCAGGAAGTGCGATGGATTGGTATCCAGCGTCAGTACCCGTGCATCAAAACGCTTAACGTTCTGCATAAAAGGCACTTTCCAGTGCAGACCCGGTTTGATGTCATTGTCGACCACTTCACCGAACTGCAGCTTGATCGCGCGTTCAGTTTCGTTGATGACGTACAGGCCCTGACTGGCGACCAGCAGCAGCACACCCAGAACGATCAGACTCAATAAAGCTTTCGGAGACATTAACGACCCTCCCTGCGAGTAGTGTTGCCAGTGCTGTTCTGACGGGTGCGGACTTCATTCAGTACCTGATCAGTCAGACGGGAAATATCACCGCTGCTCAGAGACGCGCCGTCGCCCTTGGCTGTCGGCAGGCTCTGCATCAGTTTATCCAGCGGCAGATACATCATGTTATTGCCGCCCTTAACATCCACCAGCACTTTGCTGGTATTGCTGTACACATCAGACAGCGCTTCGATATACAGACGCTCGCGGGTAACCGCCGGCGCTTTTTTGTATTCGGAATAAAGATTGTTGAAACGGGCTGCCTCACCCTCTGCGCGGGCGATGATGCGGTCTTTATAAGCACTGGCTTCTTCCAGCTGACGCTGGGCGCGACCACGGGCTTCCGGCACAACCGCATTGGCGTAGGCTTCAGCTTCGTTGATAAAACGTTCTTTATCCTGTTTGGCTTTCTGTACGTCGTCGAATGCCGCTTTCACCTGAGCCGGTGGGCGGGCATCTTTAATGTTGACGTTGGTCAGCACCATACCGGTCTGGTAACGATCGAGGTAATCCTGCAGACGGATCTGTACTTTTTCAGCCAATACCGCACGGCCGGTGGTCAGGATTGGGTCCATCGCCGCAGAACCGACTTCATGACGCAGCGCACTTTCCGCCGCAGACAGCAGGGTACGCTCCGGCAGCTCAACACGCAGGGCGAAAGCAATCGGGTCGGCCACACGGTATTGCGCGTTCAGTTCCACTTCGACGATATTTTCGTCTTCGGTGAGCATGCGCTCTTTAATTTCGGCTTCACGCACCTTGGTGGTGTTTACAGGAATCACCTGATCAACCAGAGGCACTTTAAAGTGCAGACCCGGATTCTCAGTTTTCAGGTATTTACCCAAACGCAGTACAACACCACGCTCCTGTTCATCCAGGGTGTAGAAGGAGTTAAAAGCCAGCATAACAACCAGAATCGCCGCAGCAATACCAAAAAAACCGCCGGCACCACTACCGCTGTCACCGCCGTTATTGTTATTGCCATTTCCCTTGCCGAACAGACCATTAATCTTGTCCATCAGCTGTTTCAGGGCATCATCCAGATCCGGTGGCTGATTGCCGCGATTTTTATTACCGCGGTTGTTGTTACCCCAGGGATCATTGGGATTGCCCTTTCCGCCGGGCTCATTCCAGGCCATAAGTCACTCCAGTTAGGCAGACAATTCGATGCGCACGTCCGTATGACAACGCATCCTGAAAAATATCAGAACCGGTTGCATTGAGTAACATCGTCACTCAGTGCCAGGCTTCCTGTACCGGTTCAAGAAAACGGCTTTCGGCCATATCAGCGCGCGCCAGAGCACGTTTGAAATCCTGACGCTGCATTCTCAGGGTCAGTACCATATCACCGTTTTCAGCATAGTGTTCTTTCTGTATCGCACCCAATTCGTAAAGAATTGCACGTAACTTGGCTTCCGCCGGGTGCAGACAGATATCTTCATTGAAGACTTCCGTACTCAGCAGTTCGCCAATAGCCTGGTTCAACAGATCCAGTCCAAGGCGCTGCTGTGCCGATACCCACACCGCCACCGGTTTGCCCTGATCGTCGCGGTCAATACGTGCTTCGCCGTGTTCCAGCAGGTCAATTTTGTTGTAGACCCGCAGTTGCGGCACCACATCGGCTTCAATTTCTTTTAATACCAGCTCAACCTGCTGAATATTGCCTTCGCGTTCCTGTGCCGCACAGTCGATCACATGCACCAGCAGATCCGCTTCGGCCGCTTCCTGCAATGTGGCCTGAAAGGCCTCAACCAGTTTGTGTGGCAGGTGGCGAATAAATCCCACCGTATCGGCCAGTACCACTTCACCGACGTTATCCACCGCAAAGCGGCGCAACGTTGGGTCAAGAGTCGCAAACAGCTGATTGGCCGCATACACATCGGCGGTGGTCAGGGTATTAAACAGGGTCGACTTACCGGCGTTGGTGTAACCGACAATGGCCACACTGGGAATCGATGAACGCTTACGCGCACGGCGGTTCTGATCGCGCTGGGCATGAACCTTGTCCAGCCGGGCGTTGATATTTTTTACCCGTTCACGCAGCAGACGACGGTCGGTCTCAAGCTGGGTTTCACCCGGCCCGCGCAGACCAATACCACCTTTCTGGCGTTCAAGGTGAGTCCAGCCACGGATCAGACGGGTCGACTGAAACTGCAGCTGCGCCAGTTCAACCTGCAGCTTACCTTCGTGGGTACGCGCACGCTGGGCGAAAATATCGAGAATCAGACCGGTACGGTCGAGAACACGGCACTGTAATGCCCGCTCCAGGTTACGCTCCTGGCTGGGTGACAATGCGTGATTGAAAATAACCAGTTCTGCGCCATGCAGGCGCAGAGCCTGACCGATTTCCTCCACTTTACCTTTACCGATAAAGGTTTTGGGATCGGGGGTTGAGCGTTTGGTGGTTACCAGATCCACCGGATCGGCACCTGCCGAAATAACCAGTTCCCTGAACTCGTTAAGGTCCTCACGGTTGAGACCCTCAGGAAAATCAATATGAACCAGTACTGCGGTTTCGCCGCCATTATCCGGGCGTTCAAAGAACAAATCAGCGGCTCCTGCGTTTACTCGTCGCTGCTGCCATCAACTTCGCCGGTATCTGCAGGCTGCAGACGCACATTGCGGGATGGTACAACAGTAGAAATTGCGTGTTTATAAACCATCTGACTGACCGTGTTTTTCAGCAGAATAACAAATTGGTCGAATGATTCGATCTGACCTTGCAGCTTGATGCCGTTTACCAGAAAGATAGACACTGGAATACGTTCTTTGCGCAGCTGATTGAGGTAAGGGTCTTGTAGAGAATGCCCTTTTGACATAATGGTCTCCTTAAATGAAGGTGTGCCGTCCAATGTGGGGACAGCCAAGAAAAATAATAAGCCCCAGTTCGTCCGGAGCGACGCGAATGCGATAAAGCTGCGAAATCAGGACGATGCGCTAAATATGGCGTTGGCATGCAGGATTTTCAAGGCGCTTTGCAGAAGATTACTATCCTCTGTCTCCAGCCAGTACAGATCGGGCCAGCTGCGCAACCAGGTCACCTGCCGCTTCGCCAACTGGCGCGTGGCTATAATGCCACGCTCAATCATTTCCTCATAATCATATTTGCCGTCCAGATAGTCCCATACCTGGCGGTATCCGACGGCCCGCACGGAAGGCATATTGACGTTCAGATCACCGCGCGCATGCAGCTTTTTTACTTCATCGATAAAGCCCTGCTCCACCATCTGGCGGAAACGCAGCGCAATACGTTCATGCAGGGTACTGCGTTCACGCGGACATACGGCCAGATTGACCACATGATAAGGCAGTGGTTCGCTCTGCTGCTCAGCCCAGAACTCGGTCAGGGTTTTGCCCGATACTTCATACACTTCCAGTGCGCGCTGAATACGCTGTGAATCCATCGGCTTTAACCGTTCCGCCGATTGCGGATCGATGGCAGCGAGTTTTTCGTGCATATGCGGCCAGCCATATTGCAGCCCTTCTGCCAGCAGACGCTCACGAACCTCTTCATCGGCCTGTGGCAATTGCGCAGCGCCATCACGCAGAAATTTAAAGTACATCATGGTGCCGCCGGTCAGCAGTGGTACCTTGCCGCGGGCGGTGATATCAGCCATTTCGCGCAGTGCATCCTCACAAAAACTTGCCGCGGAATAACTCTCTGCCGGATCAATCAGATCAATTAACCGGTGCGGCGCACGCCTCTGCATGTCTGCATCGGGTTTGGCGGTACCGATATCCATCCCCTTGTACACCAGCGCCGAATCAACGCTGATAATTTCGCACGGATATTTTTCCACCAGCTCCAGTGCCAGTGCGGTTTTGCCGGAAGCGGTCGGCCCCATCAGAAAGATGGCCGGCGGTAATTCATGCACAGTGCTCATCAGCGGCCCCGTAAAAACAGTTTATCCAGTTCACCCATGGTGAGCTGAGTCCAGGTCGGACGGCCATGATTGCACTGGCCGCTGCGCTCAGTGGCTTCCATATCGCGCAGTAAGGCGTTCATTTCCGGAATACTGAGTTTGCGGTTTGCACGTACCGAGCCATGACAGGCCATGGTGCCGAGTAATTCGTTGCGGTGCGCAAGAATACGGTCGGAGGTGCCGTGTTCAAGCAGGTCGCCCAGCATGTCAGTGATCAGCCGTGGTACTTCCGCCTGCTGCAGCAGCACCGGAATCTGGCGTACAACCACGCTTTCCGGCGCTACCCGCGCAAGCTCAACGCCGAGCAAGCGGAATTCATCGGCAAACTGCTCGGCGGCATCAGCTTCGCGCTCACTCACCGCCAGCGTCACCGGCACCAGCAGCGGCTGACTCTGCACGCCCTGTTGATCAACGGCGATCTTTAACCGCTCGTAGGTAATACGTTCATGGGCCGCATGCATATCAACCACCACCATACCCTGTGCGTTCTGAGCCAGAATATAAATGCCGTGCAGCTGAGCAATGGCATAACCCAGAGGCGGCATATCGGCGCTGGGCGTTTGTGGTAACGGCTGTGGCTGACCCTGCCGTACTTCCTGTCCCCAGGGCGCATCATCGAGCGGCTGACTGAGCGAGCGCAGGCCGTCCAGTTGCGCACTGACGGCCCCCTGTTGCGGCACGGCATTAAATGCAGGCTGATAGCTGCCGGCATTTTCCTGTACCGCCTGCGCCTGCCAGTCGAGGCGTGCCTGCTCCTGAAACTCACCGGCCTGCACACCACTGAGCGGCGCCGTCTGTGGCACCAGCGTCGCCGGTGTGCTGCCCGCCAGACGATCATCCGGACGCACATCACCCAATGCTTTATGCAGAGTGCGGAACAGGAAATCATGCACCAGCCGGCCATCGCGGAAGCGCACTTCATGCTTGGTCGGATGCACGTTCACATCCACCAGTTTCGGGTCCAGCCAGAGGTAAAGTACAAAGGCCGGATGACGACCGTGATACAGCACATCGCGGTAGGCTTGCTTAATCGCATGCACCACTAATTTATCGCGTACCACACGGCCATTAACAAAGAAATACTGCATATCCGCCTGCGAGCGCGAGAAGGTCGGCAAACCGACCCAGCCCTGCAGTTGCAGACCCACCGCTTCGGCGTCGATATGCACCGCGCTGTCGATAAAATCTTTATTGAGCAGGCTGGCAACGCGCTTTTCGCGATCAATAGTGCGCTCGGCACTGCGCAGCTGGTGAATCACCCGGCCATTATGGCGCAGCGAAAATGCCACATCGTAACGGCTTAACGCCAGCCGCTTAACGGTTTCTTCCAGATGGGAAAATTCGGTTTTTTCAGTGCGTAAAAACTTCCGCCGCGCCGGGGTATTAAAAAATAAATCGCGCACCTCAAGCGTCGTACCCACCGGATGCGCCGCCGGAGTCACGCTTGCGGCCATATCACGGCCTTCGGCATGCACACTCCAGGCTTCTTCCGCATGTTGCGCTCTTGAAGTCAGGGTTAACCGGGTGACCGAGCTGATACTGGCCAGCGCTTCGCCGCGAAAACCAAGACTGGCAACCGCTTCCAGATCATCCAGCGTGGTGATTTTACTGGTGGCATGACGGCTCAGCGCCAGCGGCAGATCATCGTGTTCAATGCCATGACCATCGTCGCGGATACGCAGCAGCTTGACCCCGCCCTGCTCAGCATCAATTTCGATGCGGGTTGCACCGGCATCCAGGGCGTTTTCCACCAGTTCTTTAACGATATTGGCAGGACGTTCGACTACCTCACCGGCGGCGATCTGGTTCGCCAGGCGCGGTGACAGCAGATGAATTCGACTCATAAAAATACAGCCCGGAAATCAGGTATTAGGAATTTTGATACGCTGGCCGATGCGCAGCTGATCATTTTTCAGTTCGTTGACGCGACGCAGCTCATTAATCGCCACACCATTTTTAACGGCAATATCCGACAGGGTATCGCCACTGCGGATTACATAGGTATTAAATACCGGCGCACTGCTTTTCTGCACGGCAAGCAAGGTTCCCCGTGGCGGATGCTCACGGAAATATTCGGTAATACCGGCAAAAATCGCCCGTGCCATTTTTTTCTGATAATTACTGGTGGCCAGTTTACGCGCTTCATCCGGGTTGGAAATAAAACCGGTTTCTACCAGCAGCGCTGGCATATCCGGAGCTTTTAACACCACGAAAGCCGCTTCTTCCACATGGTTTTTGTGCAGCCGGGAAACGTTACCAATATTGTCGAGAATATGGGTGCCGAGTTTCACGCTGGAATTGCGTTTGGCGGTCATGGATAAATCCAGCAGTGTCATCGCCAGATGATCTTCTTTATCTTCCAGGCTGACACCACCGATAAGATCCGATTCATTTTCTTTATCGGCCAGCCAGCGCGCCGCCTCTGAGGTTGCGCCACGTTCCGACAGCACAAATACCGAGCTGCCATGGGCGCTCGGATGTTTGAACGCATCAGCATGAATCGACACAAAAAAGTCGGCATTGGCTTTACGTGCTTTTTCGGTACGTTCACGCAGGCCGATATAGTAATCGCCGGTACGCACCATAAAAGGGTGGAAACCGTGCTCTGCGATTAACAGTCGCTGTAATTCTTTGGCAATGGCCAGTACCACATTTTTTTCCCGCGTACGGCCATGACCAATCGCACCCGGATCTTCACCACCGTGACCGGCATCGATGGCAATAATAATGTCGCGTTTGTTGTCGGTATAAATATCGGCTTTTTTAACCGGCGCCACGACCTGAGCACCCACCTCACGCTCCAGATCAACCACCAGACGGTGATTGGCATACACATTATTCGGCGCCAGCGGAAAGCTTTTCGGGTTCAGAGGTTCTGTTACATCGAGCACGATACGCACGTCATTACCATTGCGCTTGCCACTGCGGATACCGCGGATGGACGTGGACTGCAGATCAACTTTCGCCAGATCGTTCAGCACTTTGGAGTCGGCCAGATCGATCACGACCCGGTCAGGATTGCTGAGGGTAAATATTTTATGTTCCGCCGGGCTGGATAAATCAAACACCAGACGGGTTTTATCCGGCGACTGCCAGACCCGCACATCTTTAACGTCGGCATGCAGTGCCGGGCTGAGCAACAGCGGCAATATCAGCCCCAACAGGAAAACAGGCAGAAAAACAGGTTTCATGTCTGCTCAAACTCCTGCGCCAGCTTATCCAGAGACTGCACCCAGCGCTGACCACGCTCACTGCCGGCCTGCCAGCTCAGTTCGCGGCTGTCGCCCAGATCATCAATATGCAGTACCAGATCGGCCGCAGGCAGAACACCGCGGCCTTTTTCAGCCCACTCAATTAAACACAACGCCTGGTTATCGAGATAATCGCGGATTCCCATAAATTCCAGCTCTTCAGCATCGCCCAGACGATACAGATCGAAATGGCAGACATGACAGGCCGCCAGCGGATAATCCTCAACCAGAGTGTACGTCGGGCTTTTCACCGCGCCCTGATGTCCCAGCGCCTGAATCAGGCCACGGCTGAAGGTGGTTTTACCCGCCCCCAGCGTACCTTCCAGAAACAGCAGGCCGCCTTCGCTTAATACCGGCGCACAGGCCGCCGCAAAGGCCGTCATGGCGGATTCTCCGCACAGGCGAATGGTCATCAGTTAATCAGCTCCCGCAACATCATCATTAAATCGCTGGCCAGTAAACCACGCTGACCGTAACGTGCCGCCACCATATCAGCCGCAGCACTGTGCAAACAAACGCCATAACGTGCCGCCGCCCAGGGAGTCATGCCCTGCGCCAGCAACGCGGCAATCACGCCACTGAGCACGTCGCCCATACCGCCGCTGCTCATCCCCGGATTGCCGTCGGTACACAGCGCCAGACGACCATCAGGCGCGGCAATCAGTGAGCCCTGTCCTTTGAGCACCACCACCGCCTGATATTCCTGCGCCAGCTTGCGGGCCGCAGCAAAACGGTCGGCCTGCACTTCGGCAATGCTGCAGCCAAGCAACCGTGCCGCTTCACCCGGATGCGGTGTGAGCACAGCATCACGTCCGGAAAAATCACAGCGCCAGCCCGGTGATGCAAGAATATTCAGGGCATCGGCATCCAGCAGCAGCGGCCGCTCATCACCTAAAACCTGCTGCAACAACAGCTCTGACCAGCTGCTCTGCCCCAGCCCCGGACCGACCGCCAGTACCGCGGCACGGCTGAGCAATGGCTGCAGCTCCAGACCGGATTCAACAGCACGTACCATCACTTCGGGGCGACGCATCAGCAGTGGCGCCACATGTTCGGTACGGGTCGCACAACTGACCAGGCCCGCACCGCAGCGGACTGCCGCTTCAGATGCCATAGCAGCAGCACCGCCCATGCCCTGATCACCACCGATCACCAGCACATGGCCGAACTCGCCTTTATGGGCATTGCCGAGCCGCGCCGGTAAACGCTGACCCAGACGGTCCAGGCGATCCCAGCTGATGCGTTCGGCATCGGCCGGCAACTGGCGGTACAGCAGCGGATCGACGGCCAGTGAAGCAAAGGCGATCGCGCCACAGACATCCGGTCCGGCCGCGGTCAGCATGCCGCGCTTCATACCGATAAAAGTCACCGTCAGGCTGGCTTCCACCGCATTACCCATAATGCGGCCAGTATCGGCATTCAGGCCGGAAGGCAGATCCAGCGCCAGTACATCAGCCCAGTGTTGGTTGATGGCGGCAATGGCCTGAGCATAATCACCACGAACTTCGGCATTCAGTCCGGTGCCCAGCAGCCCATCAACAATGACCCGCCCTTCGTAATCCAGTTCCCCACTGAAGACCTGCGGTTGCACGCCAGCGTCCAGTGCCATTGTCCGCGCCTGTTGCGCGCTGTCCGACTGCTGTTGCAGATCGCCCAGGGTATAAAAGCAAACATCCATGCCGTGGTAACAGGCCAGTGCCGCCAGCACCCAGGCATCACCACCGTTATTACCCGGTCCGGCAAAGACGCAGATCTGCTGCTCGTCCGGCCAGCGTTCCAGTAGGCAGGCAAACGCCGCTTCACCGGCACGCGACATCAGTTCAAAACCACTGATGTTTTCCTGTTCTGTTGCCAACCGGTCAAGCTCGCGCACCTGATCAGCGCGGTAGAGTTCACCCGGCAGATGATCCCTGGCGGTGTAAGGTCGATTCATCCCTTGGCTGCCTAATATGTTAAATTGCGCAAAATTATATAGAAGCTGAGCCTGAAGACGAACCCATGACAGAAAGATCGTCGGACAATGCACCGGATTGCACAGATTTATCGCCGTCATGGGCCATATTACGCGCCCAGCTGCACAGCTGGGCAGAAGAACTCGGCTTTCAGCAACTGGGCATTACCGGGGTCGATCTGGGCGAGCATGAACAGCGCCTGCAGCAATGGCTTGCCGCCGGTTATCACGGTGAAATGGGCTATATGGCCGACCATGGCAATATGCGCTCACGTCCGGCGGAGTTACTGCCCGGCACCCTCAGGGTCATCAGCGTACGTATGGATTATCTGGCGCCGGATATCCGCATCACCGATCAGCTGAGCGATAAAAATCAGGCCTATATTTCGCGTTACGCCCTCGGCCGCGATTATCACAAGCTGGTGCGCAAGCGCCTGACCGAACTGGGTAAGCGCCTGCAACAGGCCGCCGGCGAGATGGGCTTCCGCGCCTTTGTCGACAGCGCACCGGTACTGGAACGGGCGCTGGCCAACCGCGCCGGACTCGGCTGGATCGGCAAGAACACCATGCTGATCAACCGCAAAGCCGGCTCGTATTTTTTCCTGGGCGAAATCCTCACCGACCTGCCGCTCCCTCTGGACGAGCCCTACACACAGGATCATTGCGGACGCTGCACAGCCTGTCTGGATATCTGCCCGACCCAGGCTTTTGTCGGCCCCCACGTGCTGGATGCCCGGCGCTGTATTTCTTATCTGACCATCGAGCTGAACGGGCCGATTCCTGAAGACCTGCGATCCGGCATCGGCAACCGTATCTTCGGCTGTGATGACTGCCAGATCGGCTGCCCCTGGAACCGTTTCAGCAACGCCAGCAAAGAAGGCGATTTCAGCCCACGCCATCAGCTCGACAAGGCCAGTCTGTTGCAGCTGTTCGCCTGGGATGAAGCCACTTTTTTAAACCGCACCGAAGGCATGCCCATCCGCCGCACCGGTTACGAAAACTGGCTGCGCAATATCGCCGTTGCCCTGGGTAACGCGCCGCGCAGTCTGGAAGTGGCCGACGCCCTGCAACGCCGGCGGCCGCAGGTCAGCGCTCTGGTGCAGGAACATATCGACTGGGCGTTACAGCAACAGCAAACCCCATGATGAGCCACACAATAAACCCGTGGGCAAACAGCACCTGTCTGATACCGTCAGACTGTCTAAACTTCAGAATTACCGGGCGATTTCGCAGACGCCCCAGCTGTTGGAGACCTTTATGACCGTTGCCTCACATCCGGCCCGCGAACATCAGCGCCTGCAGGCATTAAAGGAACTGGATATTCTCTACCTGCCGCTGGAAGACCGCTTTGATCGTATAACCCGTACACTGTGCCGGTTATTTGATGTCCCGGTTGCGTATCTGTCGCTGATTGATGACGAAACCCAGTGGTTCAAATCGATTCATGGCCTCGACCTGATCAGCACGCCGCGCTCTGATGCACTCTGCCAGCACACTCTGCTGGAAGACGAATATCTGATCTGTGAAGACATGACTCAGGACCCGCGCTTCGCCGACAACCCCTACGTTACAGGCGCGCCTTATGCGCGTTTTTATGCCGGTTACCTGCTCAAAAGCCGCGAACAAAATGTCGGCACGCTGTGCATTGTTGATACCAAACCACGAACTTTCAGCGAGGACGATCTGTCTGCCCTCGCCGATATCGCCAGCTGGGCGCAAACCGAACTTAACCTGACCCAGATAAGCGACGCTCAGGTACAGCTGATCAGCGAGCTGGACGAAGCCTATCAGCAGGCGCGGATCGACAGCCTGACCCGGCTGTGGAATCAGGGCACCATCAAACAGATTCTGCACCGTGCCTTTCAGCGCCACCTGCTGAATCTTACGCCGCTGTCAGTGCTGATGATCGATGCCGATCACTTCAAAAAAGTGAACGACACCTACGGCCATACTACTGGCGATAAAGTTCTGCAGAACATCGCTTCAGCCTTGCGTCAGGCATTGCGGCCGCAGGATGCGATTGGCCGTTACGGCGGTGAAGAATTTCTGATTATTCTGGATGACTGCGAACCACGACAAGCCGCAGAGTTGGCCAAACGCATCCTCAGCCGGGTGCGTAATCTCCGCTTTCCCGATGTTGCTCCGGATCTGAAAATTACCCTCAGTATTGGTATTGCCGGCTCATCGGCACGCGGACTGGAGAGCGAAACCGATCTGATGGATCTGGCCGATCGGGCGTTATACCGGGCCAAAAATAATGGCCGGGATCAGATCTGCCTGCTGCATAGCACAGAGGCGCAAGACTGAACGCTCCTGCCGGTTATAAAAAAGCCCCGCAATCGCGGGGCTTTTTTTATTGCACAGGATCTGGCCTGCCAAGCTCTTACAACGCCAGAAAGTGCTCACGGTAGTGCTGCATTTCAGCAATCGACTCTTTGATATCATCCAGCGCCTGATGGCTGCCTTTCTTCTGGAAAGATGACACCGCCGACGGTTTCCAGCGCTTGGCCAGCTCTTTCAGCGTGGACACATCAATATTGCGATAGTGCATATAGGCTTCCAGCTCCGGCATATATTTCACCAGAAAGCGGCGATCCTGATGAATGCTGTTGCCGCACAACGGTGAAGTGCCCGGTTTCACATGCTGACGCAGGAATTCCAGCGTTAACCGTTCGGCTTCACGGGCATTGGTACTGCTGTTGCGCACCCGCTCGGTCAGGCCAGAGTTGCCGTGGGTTTTGGTATTCCACTCATCCATGGCATCGAGCAATACATCGGGCTGATGAACCGCCAGCACCGGGCCTTCGGCAATAATGTTGAGGTTGCTGTCGGTGACTATGGTCGCGATTTCGATAATCACATCCTGCTCTGGCTCCAGACCGGTCATTTCCAGATCCATCCAGACTAAATTTTCGTTTTGGCTCATAACGGCTGCTCATAAATAAACACTGGGGCCTGTTAACGCTAATTAAACAGGCCTGTTATCGGCTAAAAATATTTCAGACAAGGCGCTGAGAGTGTAGCCTAACGGGTTAAGCAAACGAACAGCAACGCAGGATGAGGAATTTTTAGCCATAACCCTCCGGGCTGAGGCCAGTTTTCCCCATTAACTGCGTCGCTCGTCATTCATTTAGCCCACTAATATCACTCCTCTCTCCTTGTTCTGAGAAAAACTGGCTTTCAGCAGGCCCGATTCACTTAGTGTTAACAGGCCCCACCTGTTTAGCAACTTGCACCAGCCCCGGCCAACACGGACAATGGCCGCCTTGCCCTCACTACAGCGAAGATTGATGAGCAAACGTAAACTGACCAAACGCCAGGCCTGGCGCGTGGAGAAAATCCAGGAAGAAAAAGCCAAGCGCGCCCAGCAGAAAGAAAGCGGAATTACCGAGCAGCTGAACGCCGGCGAACTGGGCGATGAATGCGAAGGTCAGGTGATTGCGCACTTCGGCACTCAGGTGGAAATCGAAAGCCGCGCAGAAGGCGCTCAGCGTTATCGCTGCTACCTGCGCGCGAATCTGGGCTCTCTGGTCACCGGTGACCGCGTAGTATTCCGCCCGGGCGCTGAACATAACGGCGTACACTCCGGGGTTGTCGAAATGGTACTGAAGCGCAGCTCCGAATTATCCCGCCCCAACCCTTATAACGAAATTAAGCCGGTAGCGGCCAATATCGACTTTATTGTGCTGGTTGTGGCACCGGAACCTGAAGCACACAGTAACCTGATTGACCGCTATCTGGTGGCCGCCGAAAACTGCGATATCGAGCCCATTATTCTGCTCAATAAAACCGACCTGCTGAATGACAGTAACCGTGGTCATTTTGACCAGCTGCTCGGTGCTTATGAAGATCTGGGCTACCGCACTCTGCGGGTATGCAGCAAAGACGACAGCAGTCTGGGCGAACTGAAAGAATTCCTGAATGGCCGCATCAGTGTTTTTGTCGGCCAGTCGGGGGTTGGTAAGTCTTCATTAATTGCCACCCTGCTGCCGGGTGAAGAATTAAAAGTCGGTGCCTTGTCAGAAAATACCCGCAAGGGGAAACACACCACCACCACCGCGCGCCTGTATCATTTTCCGGCTGGCGGTGATCTGATTGATTCCCCGGGAATCCGTGAGTTTGGTCTGTGGCATATGAGTGAAGATGAAGTCTTGTATGGCTTTCGCGAATTACGCCCACTGGCCGGTTATTGCCGCTTCCGCGACTGCGCCCATAATCAGGAGCCAGGTTGTGCGATCCGTACGGCGGTTGAAGAAGGCAAGGTTAAACCCGAACGCTTCCAGAGTTATCAGCGTATCCTGCAGACACTGACCGAACTCTGAGTATGCAATGCATATAAAAAACGGCAGCCTCAGGCTGCCGTTTTGTTATGTTGTTTCTGATGGATCGGTAACTACCAGAACGCCTCATTTTTATTCGGTGGATTATCGTAGGTATTATCTTTTGATTCGCGTTTTTTACGCAGCTCTTCCAGTAATGACCCGGCTTTATTAATAACCGGCTGACGGGCGTCACCCGGAGCCTGATTATTGCTGTCGATAAATTCGACCTGTGGCTCACCACCGGAACGGTCACGCACAGTCTCTTCCGATTTTCTGTTCAGCAGTGTAATGGAAATACGACGATTCACTTCATTACCCGGATCATCCGGTTTCAGTGGTGCGGTATCCCCCATACCAATCACCTGCGCGATCTGCGATTTAGGTACGCCAGCTTCCATTAATGCCCGGCGTGCCGAATCTGCCCGCAGAGAAGATAAACCCCAGTTAGCATCATCCTCATCGCGGGTACCGCCGGCACGGGATGAATCGGTGTGACCGGCAATGGATAAACGGTGCTCCATGGTGGCCAGTAACGGCGCCAGTTCCCACAGAATATCTTCAGAATAATATTTAAGCCGTGCACTGCCGGGATCAAACATCGGACGTTTGGTCTGATCGACAATCTGCAGACGCAGACCTTCGGTGGTGATATCCAGCAGCAACTGATTTTTGAACGGACTGAGAGTAGGACTGGCGTTAATCTGCGCTTCAATCTGCGCTTTCATATCTTCCATCCGTTTTTTCTCAATCGCTTCGGCCAGACTTTCAATTTCTTCGGCCTGCAGAATATCTTCCGGATCGATGGTTTCCGATTCAGAGACGTTATCCGATACAGAAGGTGAACCACCCAGATCGATGACGTATTTAGACGGCACTTTTTTGCCATCTTCAAAGGCCTTCGGATCCTGAAAATACCCAGAGATAGCCGCGCGTTCCTGCTCATTGGAGGAGTTAATTACCCACAGCACCAGAAACAGCGCCATCATCGCCAGAGCAAAGTCAGCCATAGCGACTTTCCAGGCGCCGCCATGGTCGTCATGCCGGCCCTTTTTCTTACGCCGGACAATAATATTCTGGTGAGGACCTAGATTTTCCATCAGCGACCACGAACCTTGCTTTCAACTTCGGTAAAGCTCGGACGGCCATGGGTAAACAATGACTTACGTCCAAACTCAACCGCAAGCTGTGGTGGCAAGCCGTTAAGAGAAGCAATGATGCAGGATTTACTGGCTTCGTAGAGTTTAATTTCTTCTTCTGCCAGATGACGCATCACCGCGCTCACCGGGCCAACAATACCGTATGCCAGAAATACCCCACTGAAGGTACCGACCAGTGCGGCGGCTACGTGCGCACCAATCTCACTGACCTCGCCACCGATGGCACCCATGGTGATTACAATACCCAGTACTGCCGCCACGATACCAAAACCCGGTAACGCATCAGCAACTTTACCCACCGCATTACCCGGTAATTCCAGTTCGTGCAGACGGGCATCAATTTCCTGATCCATCAGAGCTTCCAGTTCAAATGAGGTCAGGTTACCGGCCGCAATAATACGGAAATAATCGGCAATAAAATGAGCCAGTTCTTCGTTCGCCTGGATCGCCGGATAACGGGAGAACACTGCGCTGGACGCCGGGCTTTCAACATCAGCTTCAATCGCCATAATGCCTTCACGCCGGGCTTTATTCAGGATGTCATAAATCAGGCCGAGTACATCCATATACATCGCCTTATTGACCTTGCTGCCCATAATGACCTGTGGTGTCAGTTTGAAACACTGCAGTACCACATGCCACGGATTCGATAGCAAAAAGGCTCCGAACGCGGAACCACAAATAATCAGAATTTCGAAGGGCTGCCATAGCGCCAGCAAATTGCCATGAGACATGACATAGCCGTACAGCACACTTCCGATTACGATCACCAGCCCAATTAAAAACAGCATTCACTAGAGTCCTTGGTGCAACAACTCCCGGAGGGAAGGATTAAGACTACAGGAGTCTCTGAATAACCCGGAAAGACTCGTACACGACGGCAGAGATACAGGATGCCGAGCAAAGCCGAATGCCAGAGCCGAGAGCTGTGCAGGTTTATTCAGACACTTCTATAGTTAAGTAAAGGCTACAAACGGCTGTTACACAAACAGGGTCATGACACACTTATCGATAGCAAAACCACCGGCAACACTCTGGCAGACGCTCGCAGACTGTCATGACTTTCCCGTTCTGGAGGAATCGCGTGAGCGTATCCGCCAGCAAATGCATAACCGCAGCGTCAGCTTTGAAGACCTCGCCAGCTCAATTGAGCGCGATCCGGCGCTTTGCCTGCATTTATTACGCCTTAGTGTGGAGCGCCATCCCGGCTGCAACGAACAGATTTCAGGGGCTGCCAGCTGCCTGTCTCTGTTGGGTATGCAGGAACTGGTTAAGCTGATGAAGCAGCTGCCTGTCGTCTCAGCGGAGACTGAAGATCCCGCCGCTCAGCTTTACCGCAATGCACTGTTAACGGCCCAGCTGGCGGGCAATCTGGCCGCAGTATGGGCCGCCAGTAAAGGTAATACCTCCGTCAGCTATGCCCGCTGGAGCACCATGCTGACCTCTGCTCCGCTATGGCTGGCACTGCTGAACTACAAACCGGCGCAGAACTGGCTGCACCTGCTAAGTCGTGGCTGTGAGCTGGCCGAAAGTACCCGGGCTATTTTCGGCAGCCAGCTTTCTGCCATACAGAAACTGAATAAACAGCTGTCGCTACCCGTTATGGCCACGGCAGTATTCAACAAAGAAAACTGGCCAGATGCCGAACAATGGCGGGTTTTGCGTCATCATGACCCTCGCGATCTGGACAATCAGCGCCCGCTGCTGCATCACTGCCAACAACCAGCGATGATCAGCCTGATGGCAAACAGCCTCGCCTGGCATTGGCATATTGCCCCTGACGGTCGTCACAGCAAACGCTGGCAAACTCTGGTCAGCCATTGGCTTGGCAAACCGCAGCACATGCTGCAACCGGAACTGCGCCAGCTGCAGGTGCAAACCAGCAAGCAACAGCACAGCGGTATTTCTACCGGCCTGCAGCTGCTGCTCAGCCCGCAACCAGCCGTCCACGAATACCCCTGGATTGATACAGAAAATGCCGCACCTAAGCAGCCAGTGCACGAGGAGCAGGCACAGCCTTATCATGAGCGCAGGGCAACACCAGCGGTTAATGCAGAGCCTGAAGAGCGCCACAGCGACGATAAATATATGAAGAAGCTGCTGCGCCAGCTGCAGCAGGAACCGGACAGCTTCGGCGACTGGCACTATCTGATGCGTGGCATGCTGAAAGGAGTTTGCGAAGGTATCGGTCTGTCGGCGGCCTGCATTGCTTTGCTGAATAAAGACAAAACCGTGCTGAAGGTGTTTTATGCTGAAGGCATGAGCGAACAGGCGCCGATGCGGCGTTTTGTGGTCGACCTGCGTAAGCCTTCGTTGTTCAACAAATTGCTGGAAAAACAATCCAGCCTGTTACTTAACAGCGACAACCGCCAACGTTTTCTGCAGCATCTGCCAGCAGCCACCAGCGAGCTGATTCCACAGCAGACCATGATGATGTCGATTGACGCCGGCGCAGCTCCGATAGGTCTGGTAATGGGTTTTGCCGCCGAACATCAGCCGGAATTATCCCAGGCGGAATACATCAGCTTTAAAAACCTCTGTCAGGTTACCAGCCAGAGTCTGGCAACCCTGAAAGCCAACACCGAAAAACGGCGCCGCGCAGCCGCAAACCACGGTCAGCCATAAGCGCTGACGCAAGCGGCGCCTGACATCCGTCCCCGGCTTGGATAAACTCTCGCCTTTATTATTCACACTGGCGGAGTTTTCCATGGCAGATTTTCCTCTGTTGCTGGAACCGGAAGCGCTGGCGGCGCAATTACCCCTGACGCCGGCCCAGGGCAAAGTACTGATTATTGAGCAGGCGAAATACGAAGATTACCTGCAGCAGCACATCCCCGGTGCCGTGCATCTGGATTTCAAACGTCTGCAATGCAGCGGCCAGCCGATTCCCGGCAAGTTACCACCGGTTGAGCAGCTGTCCGAAGTATTCAGTGAACTGGGGCTGACCCCGGATACCCATGTTATCTGCTCCGACGATGAAGGCGGCGGCTGGGCCGGACGTCTGATCTGGGTACTGGATATGATTGGCCACCAGCACTATTCCTATCTCAACGGCGGCATTGTTGCCTGGCGTGAAGCCGGTCTGCCGACCGAAAGTGGTGAGCATAAAGTACAGGCGTCCGGCTATCAGGTGGGCGCACTGCACCATGAATTTGCACTGGACAAAGATCAGATTATTGCCCGTATCGGCCAGCCGGATTTTGCTATCTGGGATGCCCGCTCTGCAGCGGAATACAGCGGCGAAAAAGTAATATCACAACGCGGCGGACATATCCCCGGCGCGGTGAACTACGAGTGGACGCTGGGAATGAATAAATCCCGCGGTCTGCGCATTAACGAACTGAACGGCTTCCGTCAGTTACTGGCAGAGATGGGCATCGATAGCAGCAAAGAAATCGCCACCCACTGTCAGACCCATCACCGTTCCGGCTTTACCTATCTGGTCGGAAAAATTCTTGGCCTGAACATCAAAGGCTATGCCGGCTCCTGGTCCGAATGGGGCAACGACCCGGCCACTCCTGTCAGCACTGGCAGCCAACCCTGAGGAATCCCATGTCATTTAAAGATCAAGCCTTTATCGGCGCCCAGTATCTGTTACCACAACACCTGTTATCCCGTGCTGTTGGCTGGCTGGCCAGCTGCGAAACCAGCTGGATCAAAAATCCGCTGATCCGTGCCTTTATCGATCAGTACGACGTCAACATGAACGAAGCGCAGCGTAAAACCGCCGAGGAATTCCGCTGCTTTAACGACTTCTTCACCCGCGAATTAGAAGACGGCGCACGCACCATCGCCAGCGGTGATGATGTGATTGTTTCTCCGGCCGATGGTGCGGTGTCCCAGCTGGGGCCCATTGAAAACGGCCGTATTTTCCAGGCCAAAGGTCAGGACTACTCGCTGATCGAACTGCTCGGTGGTGACACCCAGCGTGCAGAACCCTTTATGGGCGGTGAGTTCGCGACTATCTACCTGTCGCCAAAGGATTATCACCGCGTGCATATGCCGGTGACCGGCACGCTGCGTGAAGTGGTTTATGTGCCGGGCGACCTGTTTTCAGTGAACAAAACTACCGCCGAAAATGTTCCGCGTCTGTTTGCCCGTAATGAGCGCCTGGTTGCTATCTTCGATACCGAGCATGGCCCGATGGCGATGGTGCTGGTTGGTGCCATGATTGTGGCTGCGATTGAAACCGTCTGGGCCGGACTGATTACCCCGCCGAAACGTCAGCTGAAAGTCACCGACTTCACTAACCCGCAGCCTGTTACCCTGCAAAAAGGTGAAGAAATGGGTCGCTTCCTGCTCGGTTCGACCGTTGTTCTCTGCTTCGGCAAGGATAAAATCGACTGGCTGGATCAGCTCAAAGCCGACTCGCCGCTGCGCATGGGCGAAGCCATCGCCAAAGCCGACTGATATATCTGTCAGCTCCGGGTTGCATAAAACCCGGAGCTCCCTGACAATTCCTTACATTGCCGGATACCGGCATATCCTTCCAGCCGTGGTTAACACCGCCGAAATGGATCTTCTGACTTTAACTATCTCCGTGTAAGGAAATACGATGTTTAACCGTCTGCTTGCCAGTATCGTACTGCTGGCTGTATCCCTGTTTGTCTGCGCTGAAGAAGAAAGCGGCATGACTGCCCAGCAATTCTGGGACTCCCTTAACCGCCAGCAAGGCGACATTCCTCTCTATGGCGCCGGCGCCACCCTGCATGTACCGGAAGGTTTCTACTTTCTTGATGGCAATGACAGTGAGCGTGTACTGGTAGATGTCTGGGGCAATATTCCGGGCCAGAATGTTCTCGGCATGCTGTTCCCTGCGGATCAGACGCCGTTTGATGACAATTCCTGGGCAGTAACCATTGAATATGAAGAAGAAGGCTACGTTTCTGACGAAGACGCTGCCGACATCGACTACAGCGAACTGCTGCAACAGATGAAGGATGATATCCGCGCAGAAAACAAAGAACGCGCCGCTATGGGTTATGAATCCATTGAGCTGATCGGCTGGGCTGCCACGCCTTATTACGATGCCAGCGCAAAGAAACTGCACTGGGCCAAAGAGCTGCGCTTTGGTGATGAAGAGCTGCACACGCTGAACTACAACATCCGCGTGCTGGGCCGTAAGGGCGTTCTGGTTCTGAACTTTATTGCCGGCGTTGACCAGCTGACAACCATCGAAAGCAATCTGAACAATGTGCTGAATATTGCCGAATTCGATCAGGGCTCAACCTATGCCGACTTTAATCCGGATATGGATAAGGTAGCGGCCTACGGTCTTGGCGCCCTGATTACCGGCAAGGTGCTGGCAAAAACAGGCTTCCTCGCACTGGCGCTGGTGTTCCTGAAAAAATTTGGTGTCTTTATCGTGCTCGGTCTGGCCGTTCTGGGCCGCAAGATGTTCAGCCGCAATAAAGAAGCCTGATGCTTTCCGGGCAGCGCTTCTGTGCGCTGCCCTCAACCTCCTGGCCTGGTTGGACAAATTGCGAAGTTCAGCACGGCTTCTTCAATATCACCGCGATATTATGACCAACGGCAACAATGCCTACACATTTATCAGCAATTGTCTGGGCAAGCACCTTTTATCCGGGGTAAGCTTCTGCATTCCTGATCAGTTTATGAATTACTGCAGCGGTGGGTAGACGATGTATATCGATACGGCTTCAACTTCAGATATATCTGCACTTTGTGACCTGGCGTCGCTGCTGGAAACACAGGAAGGTGACTTTTTTGGCCGCCGCCATCAGCAGGTACGCCGTCTGGGTAATCTGCTGCTGGCAAAAGAACATGCCCTGGTACTCTGCATCCGCGATCAGGAAGAAGTCATTGCCATGCTGACCCTGAGCAGCCTCAATCCCGGCAGCGACCAACCGGCCATTATGCGGCTGAATGATATGGCGGTACTGCCGGCGTATCAGGGTCAGGGAGCAGGCAGTATGCTGTTACAGGCCGCGATCAATCAGGCACGCCAGGCTGGCTGGAGCAAAATTGTTGTCCATCAGACCGATATAAACCCCACCATACAGCAGCAGCTGTCACGCTTTGGCTTTACTCCGGCCGGTCAACAGATACAACTGAGCCTGAGAGCCGATAAAGCTTCTCTCTCTGTTGCCTGATTCAGGCACGGCTCCAGTCAAAACTCAGCACATCAGCAATATTGCCGCTGTCCTGAACCAGCATTAATAAACGGTCGAGCCCCATTGCCACGCCGGCACAGTCTGGTAAGCCATGCTCCAGTGCCGCCAGTAAATATTCATCAATCGGACGGCCGCCGGCCTCCTGCACAAAACGCCGCCGCTGCTCTTCTGCATCGGTCAGTTCGTGATAACCATTAGCCAGCTCAGCACCGTTGAAATACAACTCAAAACGCTGTGCCACCGCGACACCCTCAGTGTTGTTACTGACCCGCGCCAATGCCGCCTGTGAGGCGGGAAAATCATCGATAAACACCAAAGTATCTGCCGGCAGGGACGGTTCGACCTGATGACTCATAATCACATCCAGCCAGCCATCGCGGCTGAGCTGCAGATCCTGCCCCGCTAACTGCTGGCCCAGAACAGCGATCTGCTCATCGCTGGCAGAATGAACTTCCAGCCCGGCATAACAGCTCATGGCATCGCCATAGCTCAGGTTAAGCCGTGGCAGTTGCGGGTAACGGGCTGACAATAACTGCGTTACAAGCTCGGCAACTTCATCCATCAGCCGACGATGATCAAAGCCTACCCGGTACCATTCCAGCAGGCTGAATTCCGGGTTATGACGCCGCCCGGCTTCACCACGGCGAAACACCCGCGCAATCTGAAAAATATCGCCACTGCCGGCACACAGCAGGCGCTTCATCGCATATTCAGGGGAAGTCTGCAGCCAGCGTTGCTCGGTCGTACACATGGGCTCGATATTCGGATCAGAGACCGGTGCTGAGGCCAGCACCGGGGTTTCGACTTCGAGTACATCGCGGGCAGCAAAAAACTGCCGGATCTGCTGATTCATCCGGGCGCGGGCACGCAGTGCATGCATTTCGGCAGAAGGTTGCCAGTTCATGAGTTACCTGTTGATGTCGGTATAAAAAAGACACAAAAAAGGGAGCCTTAAAGCTCCCCTGTAACAGCGCCGAGGACTCAGGCGCGGCTGACGTAGTCGCCGCTGCGGGTGTCGATACGCAGCTTGTCACCGATATTAATAAACAGCGGCACTTTAACCACAGCACCGGTGGTCAGCGTGGCCGGCTTGTTACCGCCCTGAGCGGTATCGCCTTTCAGACCCGGATCGGTTTCCACCACTTCCAGCTCAACAAAGTTTGGCGGAGCGACAGTCAGTACAGCACCGTTGAACAGAGTAATGGTGTAGATTTCCTGTTCTTTCAGCCACTTCACCGTATCGCCCAGCGCTTCCTGAGAGGCAGCATGCTGTTCAAAAGAACCGTCGGTGGCCATGAAATGCCAGAATTCACCGTCGTTGTAGAGATATTCCATCTCCAGCTCCATCACATCGGCGCCTTCCAGCGAATCACCCGACTTGAAGGTTTTTTCCACCACACGGCCATTACGCAGGTTGCGCAATTTAACGCGGTTAAACGCCTGGCCTTTACCCGGCTTAACGTATTCGTTATCCAGAATGGAACAGGGCTCGCCATCCAGCATGACTTTAAGACCTGATTTAAATTCGTTGGTAGAATAATTCGCCATGTAATAACCCGTTTTAAATTAATCGCTTCTTAGGAATTCATATCAAGTTGCCTATCATAACGCGATCTGCCGCCGCTGTTGAGGGCGAAGACTGGCAGCAGATTCTGGCCCAGGCATTCCGCCGTCCTCAGGAACTGCTGGAATACCTCGATTTGCCACTGTCAGAGATGCCAGAACGCCTGCAGGCCTGTCAGGAATTCAGCATGCTGGTACCCCGGACTTATGCCGCACTGATGCAGAGCGGCAATGCAGTCGATCCATTACTGCTGCAAGTGCTGCCACAGGCAACGGAAAACGAACACCGGCCGGGCTATATCACCGACCCACTGGCGGAAAAAGACACCAATATCCAGCCAGGGATTATTCACAAATACCGCGGCCGGGTGCTGTTGCTGGCCACCAGCGGTTGTGCCGTTAACTGCCGCTATTGTTTCCGCCGCCACTTTGCCTATGGCGACAACCGCATCAGCCGCAAGCAGTGGGCAGAAGCGCTGAATTATGTCGCGATGGATAGCAGCATCAGCGAAGTGATCCTCAGTGGCGGCGATCCTTTACTGCTGCAGGATGATGCCCTGCAGGAACTGGTTACCCTGACAGAAGCCATCCCACATGTGCGTCGCCTGCGCATTCACAGTCGCCTTCCAGTCGTGATCCCGCAGCGTCTGACCCCGGCACTGCAAAGCCTGCTGAGCAACAGCCGTCTGCAGGTCAGCATGGTTCTGCATATCAATCATCCAACCGAACTCAGTGACGCCCTGCGCCTGCCATTACAGGCACTGCGTCAGAGCGGTATTACCCTGCTGAACCAAGCCGTATTGCTGAGAAAAGTGAACAACACGCTCGGTATTCTGTCTGATTTAAGCGAACGGTTGTTTGAATTTGGGGTGCTGCCTTATTACCTTCACCTGCTTGATTCAGTCCGGGGGGCTCATCATTTTGATATCAGCGAGCAGGAAGCCGTGTTTTTGTACCGACAACTGCTGGCTGAATTACCCGGATACCTGGTTCCACGCCTGGTTCGCGAGGAAGCAGGCAAAGCGAACAAGTCCCCAATCAACCTCGACAGGTAAACGGATATTGCCTATAAGGAAGTAGGCTTTTGCTATGAATCACATGCACTTACGGCAAAGTCGCTATACTGTGTATGAGGTTCGGCAAAAATCCGCCGGATGAAAAACTTTGGTTTAATCACAGCAGGATTGCATGGAAAGCCCGAAAACACCGATAAAACTGCACATACCGACAACGCCTCTCGCGCAGCCATCATTTTGTGCGGGTAATGTTGAGGGCGTTACCCAGTGGGCCAAAGAATTACCTATGGCCAACACCGGTGAAGCTGCACGTCAGTTATATCAGGCTATCCGCGAGCTGAATCAATGGAACACCGACCCGTTGCTGCGCTTTAAAGTGCTGGAAGTGGTGCGTCCTTACATCTATTCCATCTGCACCCTGCTGAATAAACACTTTCTGCAATCGTCCATATCACTGAACGATAAACAGCTGAAAATCGCCAATCTCAGTCAGGCGCTGCAGGGACATCTGGCCACCGGTTATAAGATGGTTGTGGCGCACAGCATCAGCCGTGTTGCCCCGGCAGACAAGCCCTCCAAAGTGGTTACGCTGGCGATCCACCGCGCGATATCCGATACCAACCAAACCATACTGCGTGCTTTCCAGCTGTATTGTCAGCCGCCGGAGCACGCCTGGCTGGAGATCAACCAGCTTTATCTGCTGGCAGAAATGCACAAGTTGCTGACCTATAAAGTCAGTGACCGCCAGACCCGTTTTTTATCCACATCCACCATTCAGGATGTGTATATCCGCGCTCACCTGCTAGGAACCGCCAAGCCTAATAACCTGCGCCAGCAAGATCTGGCTCAACTGTACGATGCCAGCGAGCTGTGGGCGGAATCTGCTTCTCTGTCTGCCGCCGACGATGAGAGCGCTCTGTTTATTATTAACCTGCACCGTGATCGTCCGGGACAGTACCGCCAGCACCTGCGAGATGCACAAAAGCCGTTGTTCCGCAGCCTGAATACCGCGCAGCTGGTACAAGCACTGAAACACTGGGCAGCCAATCCTAATGGCACCCATCAGATTACCGTTCCCGGCAAGCTCAGCGACAACCTGCTGTCCCACGCCATTCAGTCCTGGGGAATCCACTGGCAGCGCTCCTTCCGCCGTGCACATACCGAAGGCCAGCTGCGTATTTGCATCGGGCTTTCTGCAACCCACTATTACAGCGGTGGTCAGCAGGATTTCGAAAAGATGCTGGCCTCAGTTAAACCCAAGACTCTGGAAGGCGAGGTTGAGCGCAGCGTTGATGTCGGCAAAGCCAGCAGCGAAGGCGATGTCTGGGCTAATGCCTTCGATGCCGGCGGTGCCCGTATTGCCGAAAATACCGCACTGAATATTGATGCCATTGAGTTCATCAATAAACACAAGGCGCAGGAAGAAAGCAGTGACGAAGTCACCACAAAATACCCTGCACATCAGGTTGATCTGATTAATACCAGCCCGGGCGGTTACTGTATTCACTGGAACGGAGAAGTGCCGGCCAGTATTCAGGCCGGAGAATTATTAGGCATTCAGGAGCGCGGAGTTAAACACTGGTCCATCGGTGTGATCCGCTGGATTCGTCACCTGCGCGATCAGGGTACACAGCTCGGCGTTGAACTGTTAGCCCCAAAAGCCGAAGTCGGCGCAGCGCGGTTACTGCAGAAAACCGGCAGCAACGGTCCTTATATGAGAGCGTTGCTGTTGCCCGCAATCAAGGCCATTGCTCAGCCTGCAACACTGCTGCTGCCGCGCATCCCCTTCCGCACAGGCAATAAGGTCGAATTAATGTATCCTGAATTACAGGGTCGTTATCAGCTGACCAAGCGACTGACATCAACCAGCAGTTTCAGTCAGTTTCAGTTCCGCAGTGCCGGTGCAGCCAGTCAGGCTCAGTCATCAGGGATGCAGCAAACGCCGGGACTGGGTGAAGATGACTTTGATTCCATCTGGAACAAACTCTGATCCTATATACCACCATCTGATCGTTTTAAAATGCCCTTCTGACCGTTTTGTCACACCCGGTCATTTTTTTTTTACTCACGGGCTCTATAATCGCTTTTTTATTTACCAGAGGTTGGCATGTCGACAAGTCGGGACACATTGCATCTGCTGTTGCTCACAGAAACCCAGAATGATGCCGAAAGCCTGGTGAGTCTGATGCGTAATTCCGGCAGCGCCACCCGGGCGCATCAGATTACCTCACTGGCAGACCTGAACGAACAGCTTCAGGAAAAATCCTGGGACCTTCTGGTTGCTCAGCCAGACGTTAATGGCATCGGTTATGATGATTTGCTGAAGCAGATCAAGCGACTGAATAAAGACCTGCCCGTCATTCTGATCACTGAAGATGTCGATGCCATGATTATGGAAGCGGCCATCAAACGTGGCGCCTGTACCGTGGTTCCCATTGACGAAAGCAATCTGCTGCTGCTGGTTATCCAGCGGGAATTACGCCATTTGCGCACCCGTCGTGAACTGCGGACACTGGAAGTTCGTATCCGTGATGCCGAAAAGCGCTGCCAGAATCTGCTCGAAAGTTCAAAAGATGCGGTGGCCTATATTCACGATGGTATGCACGTATACGCCAATCAGGCCTATCTCGAACTCTTTGGTTATGCGTCAGTAGAAGAGCTGGAAGGAATGCCGATCATGGATATGGTCGACAGCTCAGGTCAGGCCGGCTTTAAAAGCTTTCTGAAAACCTATCATGCCGAACAGGGCAGCAGTCAGGAACTGAAAACCACCGGTATCAACGACAAGGGCCACACCTTTCCTATGCTGATGACCTTCTCTGCGGCCACTTATGGTGATGAACGCTGTACTCAGGTCGTTATCCGCACTAATGCCGATAACAGCGAGCTGGAAGCCAAACTGAAAGAAATCAGCAGCCGTGATCTGATGACAGGCTTGTACAACAAACCCTACTTCAATGCCCGTCTGGAAGAAGCCGTCGACAGCGCTGTATTAAAAGGTGCTAAAGGTGCAGTGCTGTATATCAACATTGACCATTTCGGCAAAATCAAAAGCGAAATTGGCATCAGCAATGCCGATACCGTGATTAGTGAAATTGGTAACTGCCTCAAAGCACAGATCAATGAGAAAGACGTACTGGCCCGTATTGGTGAGGATATTTTCACCTGTATGCGTATGGGCGCCGATGCCGAATCCGCACTGCAGTTTGGCGAGCGCCTGCGCGATAAGATTGAGCATCTCTTAATTGATATCGGCAACCGCACCGTTACAGTGACCGCCAGTATCGGCCTGTCACTGATCACCGAAAACAGTTCACGGCCGGAAGATATTCTGCAGCAATCGCATCATGCATCCGATGATGTGCGTAAGCAGGCTGGCCATGAGCGTGGCAATGGTGTTCATCTCTTCCTGCCAAAAGAAATGGACGAGCCGCAACAGAGCAGCAACCTGCAGCAAACGCTGACTGACGCCATCCGCAATAACAGCTTCCGCCTGCTGTTCCAGCCGATGATCAGCCTGCGCGGCGAAGAAACCGAACACTATGAAACCTTACTGCGTCTGCATCATCCGAATGGCGATGAGTTGTCTGGCGGTGATTTCCTGAATAACACTGATATCAGCGATGATCTGAAGCGCAAGATTGACCGTTGGGTCATTCTGCACACCACTAAATTACTGGGTGAACATCGGGCGAAGGGGCATAACACCCGGATGTTTATCAACCTGTCAGCCGCATCCTTGGCCGATGACACTCTGCCCGGCTGGATTGGTGTCGCAATCAACGCCGCCAAGCTGCCAAAAGGTTCGGTGATCTTCCAGTTCAATGAAGAAGACGCCAGCCGTCTGCTGAAACAAACTCAGCAATTCAGCCACTCGCTGATGGAAAAAGGCATTCCGGCGGCACTCAGCCGTTTCGGCTGCGCGCTGAATCCGATGCAGACCCTGAAACACCTGGCGGTTGATTACGTTAAAGTTGATGGTTCCTTTACTCAAGAACTGGGACAAAACCCTGAAGCGCAGAAACACCTGAAAGCCCTGCTTGAAGGTCTGCACGAAGAAGAAAAACGCACCATTGTGCCATTGGTTGAAAGCGCAAACTCGGTTGCTTCACTCTGGCAGCTGGGGGTTCACTTTATTCAGGGCTACTACGTTCAGCCACCACAGAGCGCAATGAGCTACAACTTCAGTGACGAAAATGAGGAGTAATCACTGAGTCACAAAAAAGCCCGGCAAGTACCATGATACTGAGCCGGGCTTTTTTGTGGCTGTTGCAGAGTGTTTTACTCAAGAATATCGCGGTCGCGATAGCCCAGCAGGTACAGAATACCATCCAGCCCAAGTGTCGAAATTGCATTCTTAGCGTTTTCCCGCACCAGCGGTTTGGCGCGGAAAGCAATACCAAGACCAGCAATGCTGAGCATCGGCAGATCGTTTGCACCATCCCCCACCGCAATGGTCTGCTCCAGACGAATGCCTTCTTTCTCCGCCAGTTCACGCAGCAGCTCAGCCTTACGCTGACCATCCACCACACGCCCGGTCACCCGGCCGGTGACTACGCCATCTTCCATTTCCAGCTCATTGGCATACACATAGTCGATGCCCAGCTTGTCCTGCAGATAACGGCCAAAGTAATTAAAGCCCCCCGACAGAATGGCGGTTTTATAACCCAGCGCTTTCAGGTTACGGATCAGGCGTTCAGCGCCTTCGGTAACCGGCAGTTGTTCGGCAATTCCCTGCAGCACATCGCCACTCAGGCCTTTGAGCAGCGCCACACGCTGTTCGAAGCTCTGGATAAAGTCCAGTTCCCCCTGCATGGCGCGCTCGGTGATTTCCGCCACCTGCTCACCCACACCGGCCGCCCGGGCCAGCTCATCAATCACTTCTGCTTCAATCAGGGTTGAATCCATATCGAAGCAAACCAGACGACGGGTACGACGGTAAACGTTGTCTTCCTGGAAGGCGATATCCACGCCCAGTTCATTGGCAACCTGCAGAAACTGAGCGCGCATCACGCTTTGCTCGGCATCACCACGCACCGAGAACTCGACGCAGGCACGGGTGTTCTGCTCAGTCTGCACCAGAGGAACACGCCCGGACAGACGATTAATCTGATCAATATTCAGACCATGCTCAGCCACAATTGCCGTAATACGGGCAATAGCATCGGCTTCAATGGCACGGGCCAGCAGCGTAATAATATGACGCGGCTTGCCCTGACCATTAACCCAATGCTCGTAGCTTTCCGGTGTAACCGGAGTAAAGCGGACAGACAGGCCCAGCTCGTGAGCCTTAAAGAGCACATCTTTTAATACCGGTGCCGATTCGGCACGGGAAGGAATGGCGGCCAGAATACCCAGCGACAAGGTGTCGTGGATTTCGGCCTGGCCAATATCAAGAATGGTGACATCATATTGCGCCAGAATGGCGCTGATGCTGGAGGTTAACCCGGGCTTATCGGCCCCAGTCACTCGGATTAGAACCAATTCAGTCACGGACGTTACACCTGCAGGCAGATCAGTTTGATGCAATTACAGTTTGCCGGCGTCAGCTTTGGCAGCAGCAACAACCGCACGCAGCTCTTCGATCAGCTCAACGGTTTCATGTACAGACAGCGCGCGTACGCGGTCAACGCTCATCAGGTACAGACCTTTTTCCAGTTGTTGCAGCTTATCTTGCAGAGACTGTTTCACGTCGCTCATGGTGAATCCCCATTCATCAAAATTATAAATTCGGTTTACAGCATGCCGGATGATCATCCGCTGTCCTCAAATAAGAGGACTGACAATTGCCGTTTCGCCCTAGCGTTACTGCAGGCGGCGCATATAATACCACCAATGTTGAGGAAATCTTCGTTTGTTTGAGTAATGTGATGCGGATCGCCAGCCTGATTGGGCAAAAGTTGAATACAAGTCAAATTTGCGGCCTGCTCGCAGCCTTTCTGATTTTACTGACAGGCCTGTTGATCAGCAGCCTGACATACACCCATCTGGAAACCCAGCTGTCTGCAAAGCTGCGTCAGGATGCACAGCGCCAGTTACAGCGTCTGACCGTTGCCCTCGCACCCAGCCTGCTGCGTCAGGACCGCATCAGTATCAGCCTTACCCTGAGCGACTGGAGTAAGGGACCCGAAATCGATGCCATCCGTGTACTCAATGCCAGCCAGCAGGTCATCGCCGAAAGTGGCCGGCCATCACCGGACAGCATTGAGATCAGCCAGCCGGTTACTCAGGACAATCTGTCCATTGGGCTACTGCGCGCCGACATCAATCTCAGCAGCGCGGAACAAACTGCCCGCCGCTATTTTGCCCTCGGATTAATTGCCAGCGCATTGGCAGCACTGCTGGCAGCTCTTGTCGTGTATCAGCTGAGCGAACGCTATCTCCATTATTTACGCCAGTTACAACAACGCCTGTCTAACTGGCAGGAAGGCAAAGACCTTCTGCACCTGCCACCACCACCGCTTTTGTCCGACCTGAAACAGCTGCACAGCACCCTGAATAACATTGCCATTAAAGAGCAACAGCAACGTGCGATGCAGGAAGCGCTGGGACGTTTCATTTCTGCTCCGCCGGCCACAGGTGAGCTGCTGCGTTACCATGAATGCGCACTGCTGTTTATTGAGATTCAGGATCTCGAAATTCTTCAGAACCGTCTGAGTGCTGAGCAACTGAGTAAAACCCTCAACCAATATCATCGGCTTTTGTCCCATGCGGCCAAACTTTATAACGGCAAGCTGGATCGTTATCTGGGAGATGGTGTTGTCATGCTGTTCGGTATGTCACGCGACCCGCAATCAGGACACGGTAATGAAGCCCTGCACTGCCTTTATGCCGCGCAATTATTCCTCGGCCTGATCTCTCATCTTCGCGATCACGACAGCAAAACACTCCCGGTCGAATTCCGCGTTGCCGCCCACTGGGGCCCGGTACTGATGGCACCATTAAGTGATGATGAGCAAATCCAGTGCAGCCTGATCGGCGATACAGTGCACTGGGCTTCCCACCTTGCTACCAGTGGTGAAGAACGTCGCCTGCTGGTCAGTCAGGAGCTGCTCAGCCATATCCCTCAGGATGCAGGTATTGCTTGGGAAGAAGGGCCGATGGTATCCGATTTACACGGACGTGAGCAGGCCAGCTATTGGCTTAACAGTCTGGCCGAAAAGAACCAATTGTTAATTCAGCGGCAGATCAAACATATCACCGCAATGACAGAAAATGCCTGAAGATCTTTTATTCCCCAAAACACAGAAGAAAATAAAAACATTGCCAATTTGAACTATTCCAGACCTCTACTAAGGTTATCTGTGAAACCAACAGTAGAGGATACTATCCATGGTTCTTCGCAAATCTGGCCTGGCAGCGGCAGTGCTGCTGGCCTGCAGCCCCGCTGCTTTTTCTGACGATTTAAATATTAATGGCTTCATGAATGTAACCGCCGGCAATCTGTCCACCGAAGATATTTCACTGGATGGTTACGATGACGGCGTTTCATTCGATGTCGGCACAGTGGTTGGGCTGCAGATGTCCAAGCAGGTCAACGACACAACATCAGCCACCGTCCAGTTAATATCCCGCGGCAGCGATAACTACAGCACTGAAGCATCCTGGGCATATGTTACTTACGCAGCCAATGAAAATACCGACATCCGTATGGGTCGTCTGCGTACACCATTTTTCTATTATTCAGACTTCCTTGAAGTAGGCTACGCCTATAACTGGGTGCGTCCGCCTTCAATTGTTTATCGTCTGGATGCATTTTCATCCATCAGTGGTGTTGATGTGACACACCGCTTCGCCATCGGCGGCATGGACGGTTCTATCCAGGCTTACACCGGTCGCTACAATGACGACTTTACGCTGAGCGGCGACACCTACCACATTGAACTGCGCCGCGCAGCGGGTATGGTTTTCAGCCTGAACTCCGGTGACTTCGGTGCCCGTCTGAGTTATCACCAGGCAGATCTGACCTTAGATGCAAATGCAGCTTTGGCTGGGCCTAATGGCCGCGCCCTCGATAATCTTGCAGCAGGCGGTGCTCTTGCTGGCGTCGGTGATGAGTTCACTGCCGATGAAGATAAAGCCAAGTTCTATCAGGCATCCGTGTCATACGATAACGGCAGTACTGCGGTAATTGCTGAATGGACTGCATTGGACCAGACTACCGCATTACTCAACGATGACAGCGCCTATCTGATCAGTGCTGCCCAGCGCTTCGGTGATGCAACAGTGCACCTGACCTATACCGTTGCAGAAGATGATCTTGAGTCTGGTGTTGTCGGTCAGGTCCAGAAAAATGCAGAGTCCAAAGAAAACAGTATTATCCTCGGGATGCGTTATGACTACGACAGCAGTACAGCGTTTAAAGTCGATATTCAACAGCATGACGAAGAACTGGTTAATGGTGCAAAAGGTGAATCCGGCCTGCTCTATAATGTCGGTATGAGTCTGGTATTTTAAGGAGAGAGTATATGAATATGTTTAAAGTGATCTCCCGACTTGCCATTGCCATGACGTTCTTTGTCACTGCTCTGGCCAATGCCGAAGTTGCTGTGATTGTCAGCGCTTCCAACGCCAACTCTGCACTGGATCAGGATACCATTTCACGGGTTTTTCTGGGAAAGACGTCGAACTTTCCCGATGGCAGTCAGGCGATTCCCGTCGATCAGAACGAAGGTTCTGCCAGCCGTGAAGCCTTTAACGATAAAGTGCTGGGCAAAAGCTCCAGCCAGTTAAAAGCCTACTGGTCGCGACTGATCTTTACCGGTAAAGGTACTCCGCCAAAAGAATCTGGCTCAGATGCCGACATCAAAAATCTGGTCTCTAAAAACCCTAACCTTATCGGTTATGTCGACTCATCTGTCGTGGATAGCTCGGTTAAGGTTGTCTTTAAATTCTGATTTATTCAGATATTAAATACTCTGAAAAGGCGCTTCGGCGCCTTTTTTTATGTCCGAAAATAAAAACCCAGAATATTCGCTGCACCTTCAGCCCTTATGACCAAAACCCTGCTGAACTTCGACCATTCTGTTCAATACCCGTAAAACAGGCTGATAATCCTGCGACGGATCAAGCCATTGCAATGCACTGACACCGGCCTCAATAGTCGACAACCCACCACATTGCTGTGATGCACGTATTGCATAACCACTGGGTTGTTGTGGTGTTAAAACAATATGAGGTAAATCATTCAGCCAGGGATTCAGGTGCAATAAACGCCGGACTTTACGCCAGGTTCCATCCAATATCAGTAATTGCCGAATGTGAATACGCGCGTTTTCTGCCAATGCGGGTTTATGTGTAAACGGATACAGCAGCGCTGTTGTACTCTGCTCACCTGCAGCAAAAATATCCTGTGGTTGCAGGCAATCAGCCACCAGCAAACGACTGCCAGCAATGCTTTTATGCAGTAAGGGTGCTGTTGATAAAGGATGACGCGCCTCGGTAGGATCCTGCCAGATAATCAGTTCTACCGGACTGGAAAAAACGTGGATGTACGGACACAGACAAACCGACAGAGGACGCCGGCACTGTTCACAGTGCCGGCGTTTCTGAACAAACTCTGAGCTCATTTTTTCCGCGGTTTAAGCAACGATTTAAGAAAGTGACCGGTGTGTGAAGCTTTATTCTTCACCACCTCTTCCGGCGTTCCTTCGGCAATAATATAACCACCTTTGGAACCACCTTCAGGGCCAAGATCAACAATCCAGTCGGCGGTTTTAATCACATCCAGATTATGCTCAATCACCACGATGGTATTGCCGTCATCGCGCAGGCGATGCAATACCGCCAGTAATTGTTCAATATCATGGAAGTGCAGGCCGGTGGTTGGTTCGTCCAGGATATACAGCGTTTTACCGGTATCGCGTTTCGATAATTCCTTCGCCAGTTTTACCCGCTGAGCTTCACCACCAGACAAGGTTGTCGCTGCCTGACCAAGGCGGATATAACTCAGGCCAACATCCATCAACGTCTGTAATTTACGCGCCACCGCCGGAATAGCGTCGAAGAATTCACGCGCATCTTCAACCGTCATATCCAGCACTTCGTGGATATTTTTACCTTTATAACGGATATCCAGCGTCTCGCGGTTGTAGCGCTTGCCTTTACAGATATCACAGGGAACGTAGATATCAGCCAGGAAGTGCATTTCTACCTTAATAACGCCATCACCCTGACAGGCTTCACAACGGCCACCTTTCACGTTGAATGAAAAACGTCCGGCTTTATAGCCACGGGAACGGGATTCCTGCGTACCGGCAAATAATTCCCGTACCGGGGTAAAAATACCGGTGTAGGTTGCCGGGTTGGAACGTGGTGTCCGTCCTATCGGGCTCTGATCAATATCGACGACTTTATCCAGCTGCTTCAGGCCAACGATCGAATCGTACTCAGCGGCTTTCAGGGTCGTGGCACCATTTAACGCTGTTGAAGCCAACGGGAATAATGTGCGGTTAATCAGAGTGGATTTACCGGAGCCGGACACGCCGGTCACGCAGGTCATCAGTCCCAGCGGAATGGTCAGGTCGACATTATTCAGGTTATTACCACGGGCGCCTTTTAACTGTAGAACCTTATTCTGATCATAAGGCGTACGTTTTTCCGGTACATGGATAGAACGCTTGCCGGATAAGAACTGTCCGGTAACCGAGTTTGGATTAGCAAACACCTGCTCCGGCGTGCCCTGTGCAATCACTTCGCCACCATGCACACCAGCCCCGGGGCCGATATCAATTAAATAATCGGCGCTGCGGATGGCATCTTCATCGTGTTCGACCACCAGCACGGTATTTCCCAGATCACGCAGATGAAACAGGGTTTTCAGCAGACGGTCGTTATCGCGCTGATGCAGACCGATAGAAGGTTCATCGAGAATATACATAACGCCAACCAGACCGGCACCAATCTGCGACGCCAGACGGATACGCTGCGCTTCACCACCGGATAAAGTATCGGAACTGCGGTTCAGCGTCAGATATTCGAGTCCGACGTTAACCAGAAAACGCAGGCGCTCGCGGATTTCTTTCAGGATTTTTTCGGCAATTTCACCACGATGGCCAGCCAGGTGAAGCTCCGTAAAATAATCAAATGCCTGCTCAACCGGCATCGCTGTACAGGCATGAATGGTTTTATCGCCGACAAACACATTACGTGCTTCAACCCGCAGACGTGAGCCTTCACAGGATGGGCATGGCTGTACACTGAGATATTTACTCAGTTCTTCGCGCACCATCTGCGAATCGGTTTCGCGGTAGCGACGTTCGAGGTTTGGCAGCACACCTTCAAAAGGATGCGCCTTGATAATCTGGTCGCCACGGGAATTGACGTAATTAAAATTCACCGCTTCATCGCCACTGCCGTAGAGCAGCAGGTCGCGTTGTTTAGCGGTTAATTTGCCGAAGTTTTTCTCAATATCAAAACCATAATGCTCAGCCACCGAGCTCAGCATCTGATAATAGTAAATGCTGCGTCTGTCCCAGCCGCGGATCGCACCTTCACCAATGCTCAGATTCTGATCGTGCACCACCAGCTCCGGATCAAAATACTGTTTTACACCCAGACCATCACAGCTGGTACAGGCACCGGCCGGATTGTTAAAGGAGAACAGACGCGGTTCCAGCTCGGATAAGCTATAACCACAATGCGGACAGGAAAATTGTGACGAAAACAGCAGAGGCTCGGCTTTATCGTCATCCATCGAGGCCACAAGAGCCAGGCCACCGCTCAGCTCCAGACAGGTTTCCAGCGACTCTGACAAACGCTGTTCAATACCTTCTTTCACCTTAAAGCGGTCCACCACAACTTCGACGCTGTGCTTACGGCGTTTATCCAGCTCCGGTGTATCGTCCAGATCACAGACCAGACCATTCACCCGCACGCGGATAAAACCCTGTGAACGCAGGCTGTCGAACACATGCAGATGTTCGCCTTTGCGATCACGTACTACCGGCGCCAGAATCATATGTTTACTGTCATCCGGCAGATCCATAATGCTGTCGACCATCTGACTGACCGTCTGGGCTTCCAGTGCGACTTCATGCTCAGGGCAACGTGGCACCCCAACACGGGCAAACAGCAAACGCAGGTAATCGTAGATTTCGGTAACCGTACCAACGGTCGAGCGGGGGTTGTGTGAGGTGGACTTCTGTTCGATGGAGATAGCCGGTGACAGACCTTCAATCAGATCAACATCGGGCTTTTCCATCATCGACAGGAACTGACGGGCATAGGTCGACAGAGACTCGACGTAACGGCGCTGCCCTTCGGCGTAGAGCGTATCAAATGCCAGAGAGGATTTGCCCGAGCCACTCAGCCCCGTAATAACAACCAGCTTGTCACGGGGAATATCCAGATCGATATTCTTGAGATTGTGGGTACGGGCCCCTCTCACCTGAATCTTATCCATAGACGGCTCATCACATCAGAGAAAAGCCGCCATTGTAGTTCAGGCAGAGGTTGAGTTCAGCCGCTTATTCAACTGATTCGTGCAACAGCTCTTCCATATACTCTTTAGCCCAGTTCACAGCCTGAATACGGTTGCCCGCACCAATCTTTTTGAACAGGTTATAAATATGGGTTTTAACTGTATGCATGCTGACGTTGAGCTTGTCCGCAATTTCGATATTAGTCGCGCCAGTCGCAGTTAAACGCAGGATCTGCTTCTCGCGCTTGGTCAGTACCGTGGTGGTGGTGGTCATTTTACGGGGCTTATGGCGGGTGCGTTCCAGATACTGCCCAACCAGCTGACGCGGCAGCCAGTATTCGCCTTCAAACAGGCCAACAATGCCTTTGCTCAGCTGTTGTTGTGAACACTCACGATAGAACAGACCATTGACCATTGGCCAGGCCATCAGGCGTTCAACCGGATGATTATGCGGAGTATTGAAGAAAGCCACCTTTATATCCACCGGCTGCTCGTACACCTGCTCCAGTAAATCATGCAGTTTTTCCGGACGTGCGCATTCAGCGTCAACCAGCACAAGCGTTTTACAGGGGTAACGATTCCAGTCTTCACGCCATTCCGGCACGCTGACCAGCTGGCAGTCGATATTTGTACGCTGGTGAATGTAACCAATGAGAATGGAATTCTGCAGATTTTGTTGGCCGAATAAGATAATGCGACGACCTGGGAGGCTTGCCTGACGATCCATAACATAACTCCTTTATGCCTGTTGCTGATCCTTAACCGGTCTTCCAAAACCAGTGCTAAGAGTGTACGCAATCCAATGCAAATTGCCACTTGAGCATGACTTTTTTTCGTAGTTTTACGGATTGACCCACGGCTTTTTGAAGAACTTCCGTACCATTCCCGGGTCTGTCCGGAGCCACCGTAAACAAGCAATCTGCAGATAACCGTGCTTAAGACTTAATCCACAGACGGCATTGCTGTTAAACTGGCGCACTTTTTAGCTGTACCAACCGGAATACCAGTGAGTATGTCGAGTTCTACCTCTCCAGAAACTGAGCACAGCGGCATTTCTGCCGTCGAACAGCGTGCAGTCGTCTCCCTCGCGTCACTCTATGCCCTGCGTATGCTGGGGCTGTTTATGGTGCTGCCGGTGATGATGATCGAAGGACAGAAGCTCGATGGCGCTACGCCACAACTGCTTGGTCTGGCGATGGGGGTCTATGGCCTCACTCAGGCGCTGCTGCAGATTCCCGCCGGAACCCTGTCGGACCGCTTTGGCCGTAAACCTATTATTATCGGTGGCCTGCTGATTTTTGCTCTTGGCAGTCTGATCGCCGCCAGTGCCGACAGCGTGTACGGTGTTATTCTTGGCCGCGCGCTACAGGGTGGTGGCGCCATTGCCAGTGCGATTATGGCACTGGTTACGGATCTGACCCGCGAAGAAAACCGCATGAAAGCGATGGCGTCTATTGGCGCCAGCATCGGCCTGTCTTTTTCTGTCGCATTGGTACTGGGGCCATGGCTTGCCGGATTAGGCGGTCTGAGCCTGATTTTTGGCCTGACCGGCGTACTTGCCCTGCTGGGCATTCTGGTAACGCTGTTTGTTATTCCAACACCACCCGTTTTGCCCCATCGCGATGCCTCAGCGGTACTGAGCGAAGTCGGTGTTCAGCTGCGTAATACCCAGCTGTGGCCGCTCAATCTGGGGATATTCCTGCTGCACGCCTTAATGGTGGCTATTTTTATCGCCATTCCCGGACAATTGCTGAAGCTGGATTTACCGGCAGAGCATCACAGCTGGCTGTATTTACCGGTACTTCTCAGTGCCTTCGTATTAATGGTGCCCTTTATCATCATCGCCGAGAAGCGACGCAAAATGAAAAGCGTAGTGATTACCGGTGCCTGCGTTATTGCTCTCAGCCTGTTTGGTATGTCAGCAGCCGCTGAAATGTGGCATTGGGTTGTGCTGCTGTTGCTGTATTTCTGGGGCTTTAATCTGATGGAGGCCAGCCTGCCATCCTGGCTGAGCAAGATTGCTCCGGCCGGCGCCAAGGGCAGCGCCATGGGCATTTATTCCAGCATGCAGTTCCTCGGCGCCTTTGCCGGCGGCAGCCTCGGCGGCTGGCTTATGAGCCAGTACGGCAGCAGTGCATTATTTGTCGGACTGGGGGCATTAGTGATACTTTGGGTGCTGCTTATGTCACAGTCTTCCGCCCCGCAACACCTTACCAGTGTTCGTCTGGACAGCACGGATGGCTGCAGCGAACAACAACTTGCACAATTGATGGCACTGACCGGAGTCTCGGAAGTCAGTCTGCTTGCCAGTGAAGGCGCAATCTATTTAAAAGTCAGTGCTGATGCCTTTGATCGAACACAGGCATTGGCCATCATTCATTCCACAGGAGAAGAGCATGGGTCGCAGCGTTAACAAAGTGACACTCATTGGTACTCTGGGTCGTGACCCTGAAGTTCGTTATATGCCGAATGGCAACGCCGTGGCCAATCTGACACTGGCCACCGACGAAAGCTACAACGACAAACAGACCGGCCAGAAAGTAGAATCCACCGAATGGCACCGTATTACGGTATACGGCAAGCTGGCAGAAATTATTCAGCAATACCTGAAAAAAGGCTCAAAAGCCTACTTCGAAGGTAAACTGCGTACCCGCGAATGGGAAAAAGACGGCGTTAAACGCTACACCACCGAAATCATCGCCAACGATATGATGATGCTCGATGGCCGTGGCGACAATATGGGGTCTTACTCAGCGCCATCACAGACAATGAGCCAGCCTATGGGCATGAACGCACCACAGGGTTATCAGCAGGCTCCTCAGGCAGCACCACAGCAAGCTCCGATGGCCGCACCTCAGGCTCCGCGTGGCTATCAGCAAGCTCCGCAACAGGCACCGCAGCATGTTCCGCAACAGGCACCGCAACAGGCTCCACAGCATGCTCAGCAACCACCAGCCTATCAGGGTGGTTACCAGCAGCCAGCTCAGGCTCCGGTGCAACAGCCGCAGCACGCACCACAGCCAAGCAACAGCTTTGACGATTTTGATGACGATATCCCATTCTGATTAACCGCCCCGGCGGTTATAAGAGCAATAAAAAACCCTGCCAATGCAGGGTTTTTTATTGTCTGTCAGCGGGGCCGTCCGGTTATGGCCGTTGCAACTCAGCCGGCATGGGCGCAGTAACCGCCTGCAGGAAGGTCTGAATTGCCTGATTATCATCGTCACTCAGCGTTCGCCCTAACTGCACTTTTGCCATGATGTCGATGGCGTCCTTCAGCTCTGCCACAGAACCATCGTGAAAATAAGGTGCGGTCTGTACCACATGACGTAACGGTGGCACTTTGAATACCCGGCGGTCGCTTTCCTTACCGGTAAATGCCATACGGCCAATGTCTTCCTGCGAGCCGGTATACTGCGTGTAGTCGGCCACAATGCCAAACTTCTGGTAAGAGGTTCCGCCCAGCAAGCGGCCATTATGGCAGCCTGCACAGCCGGTATTGATAAAGGTTTTTAACCCCTCTTTCTGCGCTGCGTTCAGAGCCTGAGCATCGCCCTGCAGATAGCGGTCGAAAGCCGAGGTGGTTACCAGATGCTCCTGATAAGCGCTTAACGCTTTACCCCAGTTGGCGGCGGTGACGCCATCATCGTACAGCGCATTAAAACCTTCATTCAGATCTGACAGGGCCTTAATAACCGCCAGCGCTTCATCGGTCGAAGCATGAGCATAGGCCGGTGGCGCCGTCAGTGCGCGTATCGCCTGATCCGCCAGAGATTCCCGGTCGCCGGTCCAGTGCATGCTGATCTGCGGCACGATATCGACAATGGTCGGTGTATTCCGCTTACCTTGCCGGCCGAAGGCTCCCAGCGCGGTTTTGCGTCCATCGGCCCCACCTTTACTCTGTTCATGACAGGTACCACAGTTAGTGCCATCGCGACCGATACGGGTATCAAAGAACAGCACCCGGCCCAATGCTGCTTCGGCTTTTGAAAAATGCGGTTTGGGCGCTTCTCCTGAGCCAAATACAGCCTGAGCCTGCTGTTGCAGAGCATCTGCACTGGCAGGTGCCGATAACATGGCGCTCAAAGCAGCAAAGGCCATCAGGCCCACTGTGAAAGGGGTCGCTGCGACCCGGCAGATTGTCGGGATCATAAATTACTCTTCATCAGGTTAAGTGCAGTAAGCGGCGTAGGACGGAGACGACTCATGAGAGTTCCACCGGCTGCTGAACAACACTATCCCAGTAAAGCATCAAAAGGCTCGATCATAACGCTCTCACCTTCTTCGACCCGGCCACGCATCTGCTCCAATACGATGTAGCAATTAGCCTGACTCATCGAACTGAGCACACCGGAGCTTTGCCCACCGGTTGGCCGCACCACTATCTGGCCCTGTTCATTCAGTTGCCAGATACCACGCTGGAAGTCCGTGCGTCCCGGACTTTTGCGGATAACACTGGCGGCAACTGCCGGCAGACGCAGCGCTGCAGTCTGCGTTTCACCGGCCAGTTTGCGCAGCATCGGCACCGCCAGCTGATGCATGGTCACCAGTGCCGATACCGGATTACCGGGCAAGCCGATAAATACGCTGTTGGGCAGACGGCCGCTGGCAAAGGGCTTACCCGGTTTAATCGCCAGCTTCCAGAAACTGATTTCGCCAAGCTCGGCGAGAATATCTTTGGTGTAGTCGGCTTCACCCACCGATACACCACCAGAGGTAATGACCACATCGGCCTGACGGTCGGCCTGAATAAAGGCCTGACGCAGTGCTTCGGGGTTGTCATCCACTTTGCCCAGATCCAGCACGTCACAGCCAAGGCGTCTGGCAACAGACGCCACGGTAAAGCTGTTGCTCTGATAAATCTGCCCATCTGCCAAAGGCTCACCCGGCATCACCAGCTCATCACCGGTCGCCAGCAATGCAACTTTCAGTCGCGGCCGCACACTGACCCCGGCAATGCCAATACTGGCCAGCAGGCCAACGTCCGCCGGACGCAGACGCCGCCCGGCATGCAGAATCACCTGCCCTGCACGGATATCCTCGCCGCAATAGCGCACGTTGTCGCCCTGTGGCGCGCCAGCCTGAAACTGTATCCGGCCGCTTTCCAGCACAGCGGCATTTTCCTGCATGACCACGGTGTCGGCTCCGGCAGGCAGCAGTGCGCCGGTCATAATACGGACACATTCCCCCTGACCAACGCTGCCGCTGAAGGGATGACCCGCCATGCTTTTACCCAACAGGGTTAATTCGCAGCCGGCACTTAAATCGGCAGCCCGCACGGCATAACCATCCATCGCCGAGTTGTCAGCCGGAGGGACATTCAGCGTGCTGCAGACATCATCAGCCAGCACCCGACCCAGCGCCTCCTCCAGCCTGATGAGTTCTTTATCGCTCCGTGTTTCAATACCGTCCAGTAAGCTTTCCAGTGCCTGATCCAGCGGTGTCAGACCCGGCATATCACAGGATGCCATCAGCCCATCTCCTCAACACTGCAGTGCACACTGAGCCAGTCCTGCAGACGGGCTTCCAGCTGGTCGCCGGGCTGCAGAGGTCCAACACCAGCCGGGGTGCCGGTCATAATGATATCGCCCGGATTCAGCGTGAAAATCCGGCTCATATGGGCAATCAGCGGCAGCAAAGGGAACAGCATATCGGCGCTGCAGCCCTGCTGTTGTACTTTGCCATTACGCACCAGGGTCAGACTCAACTGCTGCCAGTCTTCCACCCGCGAGGCGGCAACAAAATCACTCAGCGGACAAGCGCCATCAAAGCCTTTAGCGATTTCCCAGGGCTGGCCTTTCGCTTTCAGTCCGTCCTGCACATCACGCAGGGTCAGATCCAGACCAAGGCCCACACCGGCAATAGCGGCCGGAACGTCATCTTCAGCGGCGTGACATAAGCGCTGACCAATCAACACCGCGATTTCCAGTTCGTGATGCACAGACCCCTGCCCCTGCGGGATACGGAACGATGGCGCCATAGACACTCCAGCGTCAGCGGGTTTGATAAACAGAATCGGCTGGCTGGGAATGGGGTTATTCAGTTCACGGGCATGTTCAGCATAGTTACGTCCGACACAGACAATTTTGCCGGTTGAATGGGTAAAGGGCTGACCTTCGAGGATGGGAAAATACATAAAAAAACGGCCTGATCAGGATCACAGGCCGTTACTATACCTTGTCACCCGGCTCGCCGGGAGAAGGATCTAGTCCGCAGGACTCGGGCGCACCAGTTCGGCCAGCTCGCGGTGTACAGCCTGTGGATCGGCCAGATTAAGCTCCAGCAGACGGCGCAATGCGGTCATGCTGTCGAGATCCATCGAATCACAGGCACAGCCGACAACGTCATCGTCGATATGCACCAGCGAGCAGCGCATTTCGATGGTTTCCTGCGGCGACAAAACCAGGGTTACCACCAGTTGCTGCTCCAGGCGCCAGTTAACATTTTCCGGACGCACCAGTAACACACCACGCAAACTGATATCCAGACAATGGGTTTCAAGCCGCTCCCCATCGGTTTCAACCTGAACCCGCTGAAGGAAATGCACACGTTTGAACTGCCGAGAATCCATGACTTACCTCTGTCATATTCCGGGGCATTATGCCCACAGATGTATAAAGGTTTAGTCCGTATTGCTGAGATCGCAAACCGCTGAGGCTGACGTTTATGACAGAAAAGAAAGAGAACGCCGGAAGCCAGATGCTGACAGCAGCTGGCTTCCGGCAACGATTTACGCCAGACGCTTGTACTTCATACGCTTAGGCGCGGCATCATTACCCAGACGCTTCTTACGGTCGGCTTCGTACTCGGTGTAGTTACCTTCAAAGAAAGTTACTTTGGAGTCGCCTTCGTAAGCCAGAATATGGGTGGCAATACGGTCGAGGAACCAGCGATCGTGGGAAACCACCATTACTGCACCCGGGAAAGCCAGTACCGCTTCTTCCAGCGCACGCAGGGTTTCTACGTCGAGGTCGTTGGACGGTTCGTCCAGCAGTAACACATTGGCGCCCTGCTTCAGGGTATAGGCCAGCTGCAGACGACCACGCTCACCACCGGACAGTTCACCAACACGCTTCTGCTGATCGCCGCCTTTGAAGTTAAAGCGGCCGATGTAAGAGCGGCTTGGGTAGTCTTTACCGTTAATGTTGATCATATCCAGACCGTCGGAAATGGATTCCCATACGGTTTTCTTGTCGTCCAGTTCATCACGCAGCTGTTCAACAAAGGCCAGCTTCACGGTTTCACCGATGACCACTGAGCCGGAATCCGGCTGTTCCGTACCGGCAATCATGCGGAACAGGGTCGATTTACCGGCACCGTTACCACCGATGATACCGACGATGGCACCCGGCGGTACGGTAAAGCTCAGGTCATCGATCAGCACCCGGTCGCCATAGGCTTTGGTAACGTTATGGAACTCAATCACCTTATCGCCCAGACGCGGGCCGGGTGGAATGTAGATTTCGTTGGTTTCGTTACGGGTCTGGAATTCGCGTGAGTTCATTTCCTCAAACGCGGCCAGACGTGCCTTGCTCTTCGCCTGACGGCCCTTAGCCCCCTGACGAACCCACTCCAGCTCATGCTTGATGGCTTTGGAGTGTGCTTCTTCCTGTTTCTTTTCCTGCTCTAAGCGTTTTTCTTTCGCTTCCAGCCAGGTGGTGTAGTTGCCCTGATACGGAATGCCATGGCCACGGTCCAGTTCCAGAATCCATTCCGCACAGTTATCGAGGAAGTAACGGTCGTGGGTAATGGCCACCACAGTGCCCGGATACTCTTCCAGGAACTGCTCCAGCCAGCCCACGGATTCTGCATCCAGGTGGTTGGTGGGTTCGTCGAGTAACAGCATATCCGGCTTAGACATCAGCAGACGGCACAATGCCACGCGGCGGCGCTCACCACCGGACAGTTTGGTCACGTCGGCGTCCCAGGGTGGCAGACGCAGCGCATCGGCGGCGACTTCCATATGGCGCTCCATATCATGACCGCCGGCCGCTTCAATAAAGGCTTCCAGCTGCCCCTGTTTTTTCGCCAGCGCATCGAAGTCGGCATCCGGCTCGGCGTAAGCGGCATACACGGCATCCAGTGCTGCGCGGGCATCAATCAGCTCACGCAGGCCATCTTCGACGTTACCTTTAACGTCTTTGGCCGGATCAAGCTCCGGTTCCTGCGGCAGATAACCGATTTTCAGATCAGGTTGCGGACGTGCCTCACCGATAATGTCGGTATCCAGACCGGCCATAATTTTCAGCAGGGTGGATTTACCGGAACCATTCAGACCCAGCACGCCGATTTTGGCGCCAGGAAAGAACGAAAGGGAAATATCACGCAGAATCTGGCGTTTGGGCGGAACAATCTTGCCCAGACGGTTCATGGTGAATACATACTGTGCCATGGAAAAATACCTCGTATCAGATGGCGGCAAAGCTACTGAAAAGCGTCGCCAATGGCAACATAACAGGCCGTTCTCCGGGCTTTTTCTGCCTGTACACGCGATTTGCTGCGGGCAAAGTCACAGAAATGTCATCAGCGCCATATTAAGTCGCCTATCCCACCTTAAGCTGTCTATACTTCGGCCATGATGATTAATAAAGATAAGATTCATTAACCATGCTGTTTCGCCTGTTACAGCGGGCCGGCCAGGACGACCTGCGCCGTTCAACGCTGATTAACTTCCCGCTGTTTCTGCTCAGTTTTGTCTTTCTGGCACTGGTGTTGGCCGGTAACGGCTATCGTCAGTGGCACCATGATCAGCAGGCATTCAGTAAAGAAGTGGCGCTGACGCTGGAAAACTACGTCCAGCAATCCGGGCTGCTGGCACAGGCCGGTCTGGCCGCAAACACCATGTTCAGCCATGGCTATGCCGCTTTGCTGGAACAGTCGGCCAGTGGCAACGAAGCGGCTGCCGTCCGGCTCTGGCAAGAGATGAAGCAATCCTTCTTCAACCTGACCGGCTTTGTGCTGTTTGATGATGATGGCCATTATCTGATGCATCAGGGCGCGCCGCTGCACGCCGATGAAACCCGCGACATCTATACCAATATCCAGAGCCTGGGTGGCGAAAAAGGCATGTTTTCCCTGCGCTATGGTGGCAAAGGCGGCTATTACTTTTACACCCGTTTTCAGGCCCCCAGCGGCCATCACTATATGTTTGTCAGTCGCCGTTCCTACAGCAAGCTGTCGAGCATTATTTACAATGGCGAATTTCCCGGCTTCGAGATGTTGCTGCTGGATACCCGCGATAATTCCATTGGTATCCGTGAACACTACTACGCCGATTCATCCCATCAGCCCAGGCTGACTAAAACCGAAGAACAGCAGATTCTGTACCGTACCAACATCCCCTTCACTCACTGGGATGTTATTGCCCTGCCGGTCGCTAAAGACGCCCGGGCCCAGTTATGGAGCCGCATTCATCCTCCCCTGGTGGTACTGGCAACTTTCTCGGTGCTGGCCGGCATACTGTGGATATTCCTGCGCCGTCAGGAGCGCCGTGCCGCCGAGCTGGAAATTATCCGCCGTCAGACCGAACAACGCGCCGACCGGGTGCTGATGTCAATCGATGATGCCCTGATCTCCACCGATGCTTTTGGCCTGATCAACTACGTTAACCCCAAAGGGGCTGCACTGCTGATTGAGAACGGCCAGCGCGACTTTATTGGCGAAAGCCTGGCCGATGTCTGGCCTGACAAACAGGCGCTCTGGAACCGTGGCCTGACCGCCGATGAACTGGAGCTGTTGCAGGATAACGGCCGCCAGCTGACCGTCCGCATTGGTGAAGAACAGCGCATTCTTGAGCAGGGATATAACCCGCTGTACGAAGGCCGGCGCATTACCGGCATCGTCTGGCTGCTGCGCGATATTACCGATGCCGTACATGCCACCAGCGCGCTGGAAGAGAGCCGTTCACGCTATAAAGCCCTGTTTGAAGAAGCCGGCGTTGCCCATTGTCTGCTGGATATCTCTCACTTTGATGGTCAGCTGGAAAGCGTCCGTCTGGTGAATATCAATGATGCCGCCGTGCGCATGACCAAAGCCCGCGACCGCCAGCAACTGCTGCAGGATTACAGCCACTTACTGGTACAGGGCAGCCGCGAACTGCGCTCTGCTCTGCAACGTGCGGTTGATCTGAAACTGAACACCACCGAATTTGAATTACCGCTGCGCATCTTCAGCGGTGAGCAGCGTGATTTCTGGGTCAACCTCAGCCTGCGCTCCGGCACTCCCGGTCAGGCACTGATGACCGTTCTGGATGTCACCGAACGCAAGAAAGCCAACGAAAAAACCCGTGAGCGTGAAGCCTTCTGGTCAAAGGTGATGGCCGCCATGCCGGATCTGGTTTACGTCGTTGAGCTGACCCCGGAACTTACTCATAAAGTCATTTACCACAACCGTACAATCGGTGAAGTGCTGGGTTATCCGCCCGATCTGCAACTTGAAGCTGACGACTGGATTCGCTATGCCGAACCGGAAGAAGAAAGCCAGCTGGCGATTGCTCTGAATAAAAACCGCACGCTGGAAATGGGCACTACGCGCGAAGCTACCGCCCGTTTCCGCCACTACGACGGCAGCCTGCGAATTCTCAAATTCCGTGATACCCCGTTCGCACTGGATAAAAACGGTAAAGTTGTACGCTATATCGGTACCGCCCGCGACGTAACCGGCGATATTGAGAAACAGGAACGCATTGTCGAATCCGAACGCCGCTACCGCCTGCTGGCAGAAAATATGAGCGACGTTATCTGGGCCACCGATATTGATCTGAATTTTAATTTCGTCAGCTCGTCGGTGGAACGTATTCTCGGTTATAAACCGGATGAATTATTGCGTGAAGGTGTCGGTGCTATTTTTAAACGCCGGGATATCCGTACCCTGTTCCGGGCCATGCACCACGAGATACAACAGGCACTGCTCGATCCGGCCAATGCCCAATCGCGTAATGTGATGATCCGTAAAGACGCGGTCGCTACCAGTAAAAATGGTAAAGAGATTTTACTCGAGCTGCAGGCCAGCCCGTTATGGAATGATAAAGGTGAACTGCAGGGCATGCTCGGCATCTCGCGTGATGTCGGTGAAGCACGCAAAATCGAGCGCGAATTACAGTTAGCGGGGGAAGTATTTGCCAACAGTAACGAAGCCATCTTAATTACCGACCGCACGCTGAACATTGCCAATATCAACCGCGCTTTCAGTTCCATTACCGGTTACAAAAATGAAGAAGTCATCGGCCGTACACCGGATTTTCTTATTTCACCGGAACGCCATGGCATCACCTTCTTTGAAGAAATCGGCGAAGCTCTGGTTACTGAAGGCTACTGGCAGGGCGAGATTTTTTATCAGCGAGCCAGCGGAGAAATACGCACCGGCTGGGCCGGCGTCAGTGCGATCCGCGACCACGACCATGAAGTTCAGAGTCTGATTATTATTATGTCTGACATCACCGAACGTAAGGTGATTGAAGAACGCATCCATAAGCTAGCTTATTTCGATCCGCTCACCGGCCTGCCCAACCGCAGCCAGATGCACGAACGTCTGGACGTATTACTGAAAACCGCCGCACGCCATGATCAGTGTGTTGCACTGTTATTTATCGACCTCGACCGTTTTAAACCGATTAATGATTCTATGGGACACCCGGCCGGTGATCAGGTATTAAAACAGGTCGCTCAACGCCTGCGGAACTGCACCAAGAAGCAGGATCTGGTCTGCCGCATCGGTGGGGATGAATTTACGGTTGCCCTTGGCGAGCAGACGGATAACGAAAAAGCAGCAGATACCGCCGTTAAAGTGGCCGAGCGCATTCTGCATGCATTAAACCGTCCTTATATTCTTGGTCAGCGCGAAGTCTTTATCAGCGCCAGCATTGGTATTTCTATTTATCCGCATGATGGCGTCAGTGTTATTGAACTGCTGAAAAACTCTGATATGGCGATGTATCACGCCAAAGATCTGGGACGTGACAACGTGCAGTTCTTTAACGAAAAAATGAATCAGAAAGCGGTGGAGTTGCTGGAGCTGGAAAACGATCTGCGCCATGCCTTAAACCGCAACGAACTGGAGCTTTATTACCAGCCGCAATACCAGTCGGGCACAGGAACTGCCGTCGCTGCCGAAGCTTTATTACGCTGGAACCATCCGACCAAGGGGCTTATATCCCCCGGATTATTTATTCCCATTATTGAAGATACCGGCCTGATTGTTCCTATCGGCCAGTGGGTGCTGGAACAGGCTTGTCAGCATTTCTCAGACTGGCAGAAAAACGGACTGGAACTGCAACGCATCGCCGTCAACGTTTCCGCCCGCCAGTTTAAACAGGACGATTTCCTGCAGATTGTGAAAGATGCAATTTTCAAAGCCGGTATACGCCCCGACCAGCTGGAACTGGAGCTGACCGAAAGTATCCTGATCGATGATATTGAACACACGCTGGAAGCACTCGATGGTTTACGCAAACTCGGCGTACGCACAGCTATCGACGATTTCGGTACCGGCTATTCTTCACTAAATTACCTGAAGCAGTTCCCGGTCGATACCCTGAAAATTGACCGCAGTTTTATTCAGAATTTACCCGACAACTCCGATGATGCTCAGATTACCCGCACTATTATTGCCATGGCGCACAACCTGGGTATGGGCATTATTGCCGAAGGGGTAGAAACCCGTGAGCAACTGGATTTTTTAATTTCTGCCCGCTGTGAAGAGGTTCAGGGTTTCCTGTTCAGTAAACCGCTTCCCCAACAACAATTCCTGCAACTACTGCAACCTTATGAAACCCAGAGCTAAAAGCGCACTTCTGGCTCTGGCCGCAGTGGCACCTGTTCATGCACTTGCACCACCACAGGAAGCACAGCTGCAATACCGCGTGAGCCAGTATCAGGAAAACGATATGCCTGCTAACCGGGTGGCCAGCGGTTCCACAGAACGCTATCAGATTTCTGTGCAGCAACTGCAATGGCAAACCCCCGTCGCCGGCCAGTGGCTGCTGAATATGCAGGGCAGCTACGAAACGCTGAGCGGTGCCTCACCTCTGCAGACCTTTGAAAACAGCAGCGGTCAGAGCGAAGTGATCATGAGCGGCGCCTCCATCGACGAAAGCAGACAGGATGCACAACTGCAGCTGACCCGTTATTTCAGCAACAGCACGCTCGGTGGCGGGCTGTATTACTCCGGCGAAAATGACTATCAGGCGCTGGCCTGGAATCTGGCCGGCAGCCTTGAGCTCTGGTCAGGAATGACGACCCTCAATGCCGGTATCAGCCAGTCTGACGACCGCCTGAACCCCAGCGACAGCAGCCTCTCGGTCAACCGCCAACTGGCGGATGACCAGAGCCGAAAGCGTCAGGAAGGTTATCTGGGTATCAGCCAGATTCTGAATAAATACGAACTGCTGCAACTGACCCTGGGCTACAGTCAGAGCAGCGGCTATTTATCCGACCCATACCGCAATATCGATCTGCGCCCGGATAACCGCGATGCCCAGACCCTGAGCCTGATGTACCGGTTTTTTATGAAGCCCTGGGATGGTGCGGCTCACTGGAATTACCGCTTTTATCACGACAGCTGGGGCGTGGATTCCCACACGCTGGAGCTGCGCTGGTATCAGAACCTCGGACGCTATTGGCGCGCCACGCTGGGCAGCCGCCTTTACCGCCAGCAGGCCGCTGACTTCTACTCTCTGGCCAGTACCGCCAGTGGCAATGCGCAAAGTAATGATGCGCGTTTATCCGCTTACGGCGCCATAACCCTTGAACTGGGTGTAGACCTGCTCTGGTCTCAGGCACTGCAATTCAGCATCAGCGGACAGAATTACCGCAGCCGTGAATCCTGGGGACGGGATGGCAGCAAAGCGCCTGAAGCACCGGCATTGGTGAATTATCAGTTGCTCAGCGCCGGTATTCTTTACCGTTACTAGAGCTAAGTACCCTGGCCTGCTACATCTGTCACGGAACAAATAAACGCCAGACATTACTGGCTGTCAGCCGTTGTCTATACTGCTCTCCAGCGCCTGCAAACACGCAGAGGTCTGCTCTATGAACAGCCAGATCAACGACCTTCTTTACCGCCTGCTGGATGAAACACCCAACGCTTTTGGTGTCTTCGACAGCAACAATCAACTGCTCTACTGCAACGCCAATATGGCTAATGTGTTCGGTCTCAGCCGTCAGCAGGCCACCGGGCTGACGCACCGGGAGCTGATGCGTAATGCCTACAACAACGGCCTTGGCGTCCGTACAGACAGCGAAGACTTCGAACAGTGGATCAGCGATGTGGAAAGCCGCCAGCGTCTGGACCCGGTTCGCACTTTTGAATCCGACCTGTTTAACGGTGAGTGGCTGAAAATTACCCAGGTCACCATCGATGATCATCTGGTCCTTATCGGCACCAATATCACCGAGCTGAAAGATACCGAAGCGCGCCTGCGCACCGCACTGGAAGAACTCAACGACGTCGCCAATACCGATGTGCTGACCAGCGTCGCCAACCGTCGCCACTTTTTTGCCCGCGCCGGAGAAGAGCTAGCGCGCGCCCAGCGCTATCAGCATCCGCTGTGCCTGATGTTGCTCGATATTGACTACTTCAAACAGGTAAACGACCAGTTTGGCCATCACGCCGGCGATCAGGTGCTGCAGTTTTTTGCCCGTTTCTATGAAAGCGGCCTGCGTAAAATCGACTTTTTTGCCCGGCTGGGCGGTGAGGAGTTTGTAGTTCTGCTGCCGGAAACCCGCCTGCCCGACGCCATGAATCTGGGAAACCGCCTGCGCGAACAGCTGACCCGGCAAAGCATTTACACCATGCCGGAAGAGCAGCAGCTGCGCATCACAGTCTCGGCCGGTATCAGTCAGTTTGAAGGTAGTGGTGATTCGGTTCAGACCTTACTGAGCCGCGCCGACGAAGCCTTATACCGCGCCAAAGCCCACGGTCGTAACTGCTGCGAGGCAGCCGCCCCCTGGCCAGCTGTCGGTTAAACCTGCCGTCGTCAGAGCTGACCAAACAGATTGACCGACTCCGCATTCAACGGAAAACGCTGACTCAGCTCGTGCCCGGCAATTCCCGCCAGTTCACGCATTGCCTGCTGTATATGCTTGGGCTGCAGCAAAATGCCGTTGCTGTCCGGAGCCAGTGTTTGGGCATTAACGGTCTGAGCTTCATGCGCCGCAGTGGTTAAGCCGACACTGCGGTTTGCCCAGCTGGCGTTCTTACTCATAAAAATCGTGCTGCCGATTGGCCAGTGGTCTTTACCATTACCGTCGTTATAGCCCGGTGTACGGGCAAAGTCAGAGCTGATCATCACCACCAGCTTATCGTCGATCCCCAGTCGCCCGGCTTCCGCCCAGAGGTATTCCACACCGTTCTGCAGACGCATCAGTGCCGCCGCATGATCAGCATCATGATTAGCGTGAGTATCAAACCCCCAGGCCACCAGATCGGTGCTGACACATAACCCCGACTGATACGCTGCCAGTGCAATCTGCGCCTGGCGTAACAAGGGGTTCCAGTAACCATCGGCATCGGTGTAATCGACCAGCGTCTGGGGGACATACTGCGCCAGCAACTCCAGCAATTGCTGACCATCTTTGGCCGCCGCAAACTGATTCAGCGCCGCCTGCATTCGCGACGCCATATGCGGCTGTGCGGCCTGCAACCGCGCCAGACGTTCTGCACGGTGGCGGTTGATGATGTCGCGTGTGCTCTGACGATGAAAATACTTTGCCGCATCCCAACCGCTGCCGCCGTCGAGAAACTGATCCTGATACACCAGCTTATTAAGCGCACCGGGGTCCTGCATCAGGGTGTAGTTGATGACTCCTGCCGTCTGGTTGTAACCCCCATTACTGAGATATGCCAGTGGCAGTCCGGCGCCATACACCGCCGCTGCCAGCGCCGCAAACGACGGATAGCCTTCTGCCAGCCGGCCACTCCAGTTGTAACGCTGGCCGGCCTGATGCGCGTTGGTCTGGGCATCAATGCCGTTGACCACCAGCATATGCGGATGCAGGTTGCTGAAGAAGCGCTGATTGTGGGCAAAGGGCGCGTAGGTAACAGAGCTGCCGCTGATGGTTTGCACGCCCTGAGTACTGGCCCAGTGATTGATCGCCGGATTGGCTTTCGGATCGCAGAAACTGGTGACATCCCAGCCGCCGCCAGCCTCAATACTGACAAAAAACGGGCCGCTGTAAGGCGTGAAATTCCCCTCTGCCGCACGCGCGCGCAGTGACACCGGAAGACCGGCGGCCAGACCGGAAGCAACCAGCAACTGCAGGAAACGGCGGCGATTCATCCCATTATTCATAAAGCATCCTGAAGTCACTGAGCAGATACGTCAGCACAGCCATCCAGCTGCGCAGGGTGTGGTTCGGGTCCTGTTTCAGGGCCGCATCGTTGTCCCAGTCAAGCAGACAGAACTCGTCCTGCTGATCATCGCTGGTGTCGTTGTGGTAAAGCCAGTCGCTGGGCGCATTGGCCACACGCTCACTCCAGACCTCGTTAAACAGGTTGTAGGTACTGTTCTGCTCCACCACCAGATCGGTCAGCGGATCGCCCCAGATCACCTCAATCAGCCGGTTAACCTGCGCCTGTACCTGTACCGGAGCGTTGGCCGGGGTATCGGTCATCTCCACCAGGGTAAACAGCGTGCGCTGTGCTTTAGGTAATTCAAATTCGGCCACCACCCGCTGGCACACCATTTCCTGCGACATACGACCGGCCACGGCATACATCAGGGTGTTCAGGCTTTGCCCGCGCTGCACCACGGTATCGCTGTCGATACCGCCATACAGGCCATAATAATCCCGCGCCAGCAGGTCATAGTTTTCATCCCAGGTGTGATGCCAGAGGCCACCACTCACCGCCTGAATCTTACGGCTCAGCTGCTCGGCGCTGAGCAGCTGACCGGCGCCCATATCACCGTAATACGCCGTTGCCGGTGCATGCGAAGCGCGGAACACCGGGCTCATTGCCATATCGGCCAGCAGATCTTTCAGCTGATAGCCACCGCTGCGGAAAGCAGTCGCCAGCTCACCGACCATGCGCTGCTGTTCGCTGTAACGGGCCAGCTTGTCGGCGTAATCAACGTCGCTCGGCTCGGTTGGTTGTGGCAACAACTCACGCCCAAAGACCGCCGGCCACCAGAAGGCGACCGTACCTGAAGCAAAGCGCTCATCGGCCACCATCTGCTGCGCCAGCCACTGCAGGCTGTTGTCATTATTGGCAGCCGGCAGTATCTGCCCGGCAAAGCCCGGTGCGCGCATATCGCGATACCAGAGATCACCCTGCTGATAGAGACTGCCGGCTTTGTAGGTGTCCGGCAGTGAGTCATCACCATCCCAGGCATCACGGTAATGGCCGTTGTCGCCATAGTTCTGAAAGGCGCCGGCCACCGGGTCCATCATTTCGTGGCAGACCGCGCAGGATGGATTATTCAGCGTCGGGTTGTTGGTATCGGCCAGATCAGCCGGGTCCATAGAGCGCAGCGCCAGCCCTTCAATATCCACATTCAGGAAAAAGTAATACGCCCAACGGGCCCGCGCGCGGTTGCGGTTGGTATCGGTTGAGGGATAACGCGCCAGAAACATCTGTGAGCTGAGCAAACCGGCCTGGGGCAATGGCCCACCGGCATAGCCATCGATAATCTGTGCCGGCCGCCAGTCGTCCGGATCATTGGCATCCGGGAAACTGATACCGGTGTGATACACGTCGTTGGAAAATGGGTTCACCATCAGATAGGTGGCGGTTAGCACTTCGCTGTAGGGGCGGTCGTGGGTGACGACATAATTAATCAGCTGTAGCGGTGCGGAGGCCACGGCCCTGTTGGTATTGGCCCAGGCAAAACCAAAGGCTTCATTGGCGGCCTGACGCTGTTCATCAGTGGTGGCATCGTTGATCGCCTGCTGCAGCGGTGCCAGACGGGATTCGATATAGGTGAAGCGTCCACCTTCATACAGCAGATCCAGCCCCGGCGTGCGGTTGTTGGCGAATTTATTGGTGAGTAAGCGGTCATTCGCGCTTTCCATCAGGAAATCACTGAAGTGCTCGCCGCTCATTAAATGGCGGATCGCATTGCGCAGGCTGACTTCGGTACCATCAGCAATCGAAGCCTGCTCTGCGGCTGTTGGCAGGCGTCCGGCAAACAGCAGTGCCGCCTTACGCAACGTGGCGTTGTTATCCAGCAAGACGGCCTCGTCCCAGAACGCCGACAGACTGACACTGCCATCGCTGCCATCACCGTCACTGCAGCTGGCAACCGGGCCGGCAAGCCAGCCCTGCAGCGCCTGATGAGCCGCAGAACCCGCAGCAAACACACGCCCGCCACCGTGCACGACCTGCGCCAGCGGCTTGGCTTCTATATTGGCCAGACCAGACTCAGAGGCGATGTAAGTATTTACTGCGCTGAGATTATCAGCCAGATAAGAGCTCACGGAGGCGGGCTTCAGCACCAGTCCGGACTCAGCCGCAATGCCACCGCTCTGGTGGCACTGCATACAGGATGGCGCCAGTACCGGCGCCCATAATTCAGTATTGAAACGTTCCAGCTCCGCCGCACAGGCCGCAGCCCCATTACCATCTGTCGGAGTTTTATCCGGGGTATTGTTCTGTGGATTGCTGTCGCTGACCAGTTCGCCGGCGTATTCATTACCGGGACCGGAGCAGGCGCTCAGCAGCCAACAAAGCAGAATCAGGGGGAAACCAGCACGCATCAGAGATGTACCATGATCAGTGAAGCCTTGAGTATGGAACAGCCGCAGGGCTTTTCCGTTAAACGATGTAATAAGTTGTTATAACCGCGTTGTTAGGGCGTTTTTCTGACCATATGGTCACATTTTTCCTTCCTCAGATGAGCGCAGTTCACGCCGATAATGACACCTTCTCAAGTGCCAGACGGCGCAGTTTGCGCTAGAATGCCGCCCTTCTGATTTTAACCCCCTTTTCTACCACCCTGTGTGAGGAAGCTCTGATGTTTAGCCGTGATATGAACATAGCGGATTTTGACCCGGAACTGTGGTCAGCGATGAAAGCCGAAGATGCCCGTCAGGAGCATCACATTGAGCTGATCGCCTCCGAAAACTACACCAGCCCACGGGTAATGGAAGCTCAGGGCTCCCAGCTGACCAACAAGTACGCCGAAGGTTATCCGGGCAAGCGTTACTACGGTGGTTGTGAGCACGTTGATGTGATCGAACAGCTGGCCATCGACCGCGCCAAAGAACTGTTCGGTGCAGGCTACGCTAACGTACAGCCACACTCCGGTTCTCAGGCCAACGCGGCGGTTTACTTCGCCCTGTGTCAGCCTGGCGATACCATTCTGGGTATGAGCCTGGCACACGGTGGTCACCTGACTCACGGTGCATCGGTATCTTTCTCAGGCCGCGTTTATAACGCTGTTCAGTACGGTCTGAACCCGGAAACCGGCGAAATCGATTACGCCGAAGTTGAGCGTCTGGCGCGTGAACACAAGCCAAAAATGATCGTCGCTGGTTTCTCGGCTTACAGCCGCGTGGTTGACTGGGCGCGTTTCCGCACCATCGCCGACGAAGTGGGCGCTTACCTGTTCGTTGATATGGCCCACGTTGCCGGTCTGATCGCCGCTGGCGTTTACCCGTCTCCGGTTGGCATTGCCGACGTGGTAACCACCACCACTCACAAAACCCTGCGCGGTCCGCGTGGTGGTCTGATTCTGGCCAACGAAGACGAAGAGCTGAACAAGAAGCTGAACTTCGCGGTATTCCCTGAATCCCAGGGCGGCCCGCTGATGCACGTTATCGCAGCCAAAGCCGTATGCTTCAAAGAAGCGATGTCTGACGAGTACAAAGCCTATCAGGCGCAGGTAGTTAAGAACGCTCAGGCCATGGCCAAAACCTTTATCGAACGCGGTATCAATGTGGTATCCGGTGGCACCGATGACCACCTGTTCCTGGTTGACCTGATCGGTAAAGAGTACACAGGTAAAGACGCTGACGCCGCTCTGGGTCGCGCCAACATCACTGTGAACAAAAACTCAGTACCTAACGACCCACGCTCTCCGTTCGTAACCTCTGGTCTGCGTATCGGTTCTCCGGCCATCACCAGCCGCGGCTTCAAAGAAGCTCAGGCAACGGAACTGGCTGGCTGGATCTGTGATGTACTGAACGGTCTGGAAAACGGCAACTCCGACGCCGTTGAAGCCGAAGTAAAAGCCAAGGTTGTTGCCCTGTGCGAACAGTTCCCGGTTTACAAATAAGCCCCGACTGATACTTCCGCTGTAAACAAACCGCCCGGTGCCTGCACCCGGCGGTTTTTTTTTATTCTGCTGTTATGCCTCTTCTGCCCTGAGTGCGGGGTGCCATATGTGACTTTTATAAAACAAAACCGCTCTTTACCGACAACAGAAACGGCACGGGTAGCAGCCTGACCTAAGCTTAAAGTACGAATTCAGATTACGAGACATCCATGCCATGCCACTACCGGCTCTGATCCCCTGCCTGTTGCTGCTGTTGCTCTGTGGTCATCCGGCGCAGGCCCGTCCGTTAACCCTGGCGATGCCGCACTTCCCTCCCTATACCTACATCAATGCTGAGGGCCAGGCTGACGGCATAGCGCTTGCCCGCCTGCAACAGCTGCTGACCCGCGCCGGAGTAGAATTTCGCATTGTGCCCGTTCCCAATTACGGCCGTGCGCTGGCGGAGCTGGAGGCTGGTGATGTCGACGGTTTTTTTCTCGCCTCGCCAAACAATAAGCGCAGCGAACACGCACACTTTTTCGGACCATTGATGCTCAACCGCTGGAGCTGGTTTTACTTTGCCGGCAAAAAGCCCGGACTGTGCCAAAGCCCGACAGCGACCATCATTAATACCAACACCCAGTATTGGCTGGAACAGCAGGGATGCGGTCCGCTGCATACCGTGCATCAGGCCGCTGACCTGATCAGCCTGCTTACTGACGGGCGCGTCAGTGCCGCCTTTGTTGCGCGCCGGGTGATGCTGGAAGAAATCCGCCGCCAGGGGCTGCCGGTCACGCTGTTTACGGAGCAGCCCGAATTGGTACAGCCTTTCGGTCTGTATATCGCCTATACCCTGTTGCAGGAGCAACCGGCGCTGGCCCGGCAAATCAATGATGCCCTGCTGCAGTTACCTCCGCTGGATACCGATTAAGCACATAACACTGTCATCTGTCTGTCACAGCTTTGTCATAGGGTGCTACATAAGCAGGCAGCACCTTGCTGTATCCGTTATCCACAGAGAGATGCCATATCATGAGCAAGCACTGGACTCCGGTAACCGAACGGCACCTGGCCGCCATGCTTCGTCATGCCGAGCAACAGATGGACCCCGCCCTGCACCAGATCTGGCAACTGATCCGGCTGCCATTACCGGAACTCTGGCAACAGCATCCCTGGGGCGATGAAGGCTGTGGTTTCTGGGTGGTGGCGGTGTTTGGCAAAACCTGTGTCTATTTCAACGACATCAGTCAGGGCTTTAACTCCAGTATTTTTATGAGCTGGGGCCATATCGAAGACTACCAGACCCATACCGACGCTCTGGACGTCCATCTGGAACGCCTGTTTCAGAGCCATCCCGACCTGACCTCCGCCGCTAACTGATAAAACAGGAAGCGGGGCGTTTGTGCCGTATCTCAGTCAAAACCGTCATTGGCTGATTTGAACCCGGGAACAATCCAGACAGCTGTACCAGAAGATGGTGTAAATAACGCTGAAAAGAGCCGTTCTGCGCCGTTCATCCACAGCCCGGACAACTCAGGGTGATTTTCTGCCAGAACAGCCAAATATCCTGTCTGACCCGCACCAGCCCCCCCTGTTAAATATTGACCGATTGCTACCTTCAACCCTCCGACCCGCAAGCGTTTAATACGCTGACATTGATCAGGGCCTGCCGACAGGCCCGAACATCCGAACAACAATAAAAGTATCAAAGGAATCAGTTATGACTCATGCAAGCACTGCCGATGCTGGCACTGTCCGTCAGACTGCCGGAGCCAAGGCTAACATCCCGCCACGTCGTATGGACTTCGAATTCGCAGATGACACCAAACGCTACTGGTACAAAGACAGCCCGTTTCTGACCACCTTCTGGTCAACCCTGTCGACCCTGTTTCCGGAAGGTGAAACCTTCTTCGTTGACTCTGTGCGCAACTACCGCAAAGACATCACCGACCCGCTGCTGAAAGCCCAGGTATCCGGCTTTATCGGTCAGGAAGCGATGCACAGCAAAGAACACAAAGCCTTTAACGATCTGGCCGAAAAACACGGTTTCCCGGCCAACAATCTCGACCGCGATCTCGGTATTCTGCTGCGCTTTGCGCGTAAAACCCTGCCAAAGAAAATCCAGCTGGCCATTACCGTGGCGCTGGAGCACTACACCGCGATTCTGGCTGAACAGCTGCTGCGTGACCCATCGCATCAGGCCAACATTCAGGACCCGGAAGCCCTGAAGCTGTGGATGTGGCACGCGCTGGAAGAAAACGAACACAAAATCGTGGCCTACGATGTGTACAACCTGGTTGGTGGCGGCTACTTCACCCGCGTACTGACCATGCTGATTGTTACCTTCTTCTTCTTTACCGTGGTGGGCATCGGCCATATCCGTATGCTCTGGGCCGACCGCAAGCTGTTTGATGTCTGGAACAACCTGAAAGGTTTCTGGTATCTGTGGAGCCCGAAAGGCCTGTTCCCGAAACTGCTGCCGCAGTATCTGGACTTCTTTAAGCCAGGCTTCCATCCGAATGACCACGATACCGTGCAGCTGCTGGACGACTGGCGCGAGAAACTGCTGGGTAAAGACGGCATGCTCGCCGATCAGATCAAAAACCCACAGCGCGCTTAAGCCCTGCCTTAAGCGTTGCGCACAGACAGCCGCCGTTAACCCGGTGGCTGTCTGTGTATCCGGAAAGCGCCCGGCCTCTGGCGCCGCCAGCGCAAATCCTTTAGAATCCGCCCTCTTTAAGCTCACCTGAGTCGCTCTTTACCAGTTATGTATTGCCCGTTCTGTACTCACCCGGAAACCAAAGTTATTGATTCACGCCTGGTTGCCGATGGTGAGCAAATCCGACGCCGACGGGAATGCATCAGCTGTGGCGAACGCTTTACCACCTTCGAAAGTGCCGAACTGGTGATGCCACGCATCATCAAACAAGACGGTACACGCGAACCCTTCAACGAAGACAAACTCCGTTCCGGTATCCACCGCGCGCTGGAAAAGCGCCCGGTCAGTGTCGAAGACGTTGAAGCCGCCATCGTCCGTATCAAACAAAAACTGCGCGCCACCGGCGAACGCGAAGTCCCCAGCCGTATTCTGGGCGAATGCGTGATGGCCGAACTGCGTCAGCTCGATCAGGTGGCCTATGTACGCTTTGCCTCGGTCTATCGCAGCTTCCAGGATCTGGATGAATTCCGCGCCGAAATCGAGCGCATCTCCTCACCGTTAAGCCCTCTCGCTGACAGTAAGGAAGAAGAAGCATGAACCACGAATTTTATATGGCCCGTGCTCTGCAGCTGGCCGAACTCGGGCGTTACTCCACCAGCCCGAATCCGCGCGTCGGCTGCGTGATTGTGAATAACGGCGAAATCGTCGGTGAAGGCTGGCATCAGAAAGCCGGCGAGCCCCATGCCGAAGTGCATGCCCTGCGCATGGCCGGCGATAACGCCCGCGGTGCCACGGCTTACGTTACCCTCGAACCCTGCAGCCACCATGGCCGCACCCCGCCCTGCGCCGAAGGCCTGATTAAGGCCGGTGTGGCACGGGTAGTCGGTGCCTGTTCCGACCCTAACCCGCTGGTTGCCGGACGTGGCTACAACCTGCTGCGCGATGCCGGTATCGAGGTGATTACTCCCTGCCTTGAAGCTCAGGCCATCGACCTGAACAAAGGTTTTATGCAGCGTATGCGCAGCGGTATGCCCTGGGTTCGCGCCAAATTAGCGCAAAGTCTGGATGGCCGTACCGCCATGGCCAGTGGTGAAAGCCAGTGGATCACAGGCGCTGCAGCCCGTGCCGATGTCCAGCGCCTGCGCGCGCAAAGCTGCGCGGTAATTACCGGCGCAGGTTCCGTATTAACCGATAACCCGTCGATGACCGTACGCCCGGCCGAGACCGGCATCGAACAGGAACAACGCCTGTGGCGTCAGCCATTACGGGTGATCATTGACGGACAGCAACGGCTGAGCGGCAACGAACAGATATTCTCCCTGCCCGGCGATATCCTGCTGGCTGTCAGCAATGCTGCGAGCTGTAAGGTGCGCCGCGATGAGTCGCTGGGCACACTCAGCATCTGGCAGGCACCGCTGACCGTGGCGAATAAAGTCGATCTGCCGGCGCTGCTGGCGGAACTGGGCGAACGTGGCTGCAACGAAGTATTACTGGAAAGCGGCGCCCAGCTGGCCGGGGCCTTTGCCGCCGCCGGACTGATCAACGAGCTGGTGCTCTACTGCGCACCGACTATCCTCGGGAGTGAGGCGCGACCGCTGCTATCCTTAGGGCTTGAGCGTATGGAGCAGCAGCTGCGCTGGCGCTGGCAGGATGTACGCATGGTCGGCGGCGATTTAAAACTGGTACTGACACCAGACGCATAACAGAGCCCTGCCGCGAGCCGGCAGCGCATTAAGAGAGTGACGGAAAGTCCATGTTTACCGGAATTATTGAAGCCATCGGCACCGTAGCCGCGGTTAAAAACCAACAGGGCGACCTGACGCTGCAGATCAACAGCGGCGCACTCGATCTGGCCGATGTAAAACTCGGCGACAGCATTGCCACCAACGGCGTCTGTCTGACCGTGGTTGGTCTGCCCGGTAATGGCTTTATTGCCGATGTGTCACGCGAATCACTGGCGCACACCCACATCGAGCGCTGGAGCGCAGGCACCAAAGTCAATCTGGAAAAAGCCATGCTGCCGACCACGCGCATGGGTGGCCATCTGGTTACCGGCCATGTTGACGGCGTCGGCATCGTGAAAAAACGCAGCGCCGATGCACGCTCGATCCGCTTTACCATTGAAGCTCCGGCGGCATTGCGTAAATACATCGCTGCCAAAGGCTCGGTCACGGTTGATGGCGTCAGCCTCACCGCCAATGCATTAAGCGCCGACGGCTTTGAGCTGAATATCGTGCCGCACACCGCCCAGCAGACCACGTTAATCGGTCTGCAACCGGGCAGTGAGGTACACCTGGAAGTCGACATTATTGCGCGTTATCTGGAGCAGTTACTGCGCCCGGACAACAGCGCCGAACAGGCACCGGACACTGGCATCAGCCAGGCGTTTCTGGCGCAAAACGGATTCTGGAAATAACAGGCTGAACACATGGCACTGAATAAAATCGAAGACATTATCGCCGATATCCGCCAGGGCAAAATGGTCATCCTGATGGATGATGAAGACCGCGAAAACGAAGGCGACATTATTGTTGCCGCAGAAAAAGTGACGCCGGAAATCATCAACTTTATGGCCAGCGAAGCGCGCGGTTTAATCTGCCTGACCTTAACCGGTGAGCGTTGTGATTACCTCGGCCTGCCGGCCATGGTAACCGGTAACGGTGCAAAATTTTCCACGCCTTTTACCGTCTCTATTGAAGCGGCCGAAGGTGTGACCACCGGTATTTCCGCGGCTGACCGTGCGCATACTATCCGTGTCGCCGTTGACTCCTACACCAAGCCGGAAGACATCGTGCAGCCTGGCCATATATTCCCGCTGCGCGCCCGTCCCGGCGGTGTATTAAGCCGTGCCGGTCATACCGAAGCCGGTTGCGATCTGGCGCGTCTGGCGGGCCTGATTCCGGCCGCCGCCATCGTCGAAGTGATGAATGCCGACGGCACCATGGCCCGCCGTCCGGATCTGGAAGTGTTTGCCGCCAAACATAACCTGAAAATCGGCACCATCGCCGATCTGATTCACTACCGCATCGCCAACGAAAAAACCGTGGAAGTGATCAGCCGTGACAGCGTGCACACCGAGTTCGGTGAATTCACCCTGCACACCTTCCGCGACACTATTCAGAACGAAACGCACCTGGCACTGACCATGGGCGATATCCGCGCTGATGAGCCCACCCTGATCCGCGTGCAGACCAACAATATGCTGCGCGACGTACTCGGTCTGCGCAAACCGGAATCCGACAGCTGGTCATCGACCCAGGCACTGAGCCGTATTGCCGAAGAAGGCAAAGGTGCGCTGGTGCTGTTGTCCGCCGGTCAGAGCGAATGCGTGAGCGACAGTCTGGATGATTTCTTCGGCCGTGCGCGTCCGCTGCGCAGCCCGAATAAAGACAGCTCCGGCGCCTTTTTAACCATTGGTACCGGCTCGCAGATTCTGCGTGAACTGGGCGTGCAGAAAATGCGCCTGCTCAGCTCCGAAATGAAATACAGCGGCATTTCCGGTTTCGATCTGGAAATTGTCGAGTACATCCCTTTTAACGAATGAATGGATAAAGACCATGAAACACATTAATACCATTGAGGGGAACCTGACCCCGAACGACGGCAAATACGCCATCGTAGTTGGCCGCTGGAATGCCTTTGTTGTTGAAAGCCTGCTGGAAGGTGCGGTGGATTCGCTGCTGCGTCACGGCGTGGACGAAGAAAACATCACCATCATCCGCGCACCGGGTGCTTTCGAGATTCCACTGGTTGTGCAGAAAACCGCAGCGACCGATAAATTCGACGCCATCATCGCACTGGGTGCGGTTATCCGTGGCGGTACACCGCATTTCGAATACGTGGCCGGTGAATGTGTGAAGGGTCTGAGCTCTGTCTCTCTGGAATTCGGTATTCCGGTTTCCTTCGGTGTGCTGACCGTCGATACCATCGAACAGGCGATCGAACGTTCCGGTACCAAAGCCGGTAACAAGGGCGAAGAAGCAGCCATGTCTGCCTTCGAAATGGTTGCCCTGCTGAAAGCCATGGAGGCCTGATTTTCATGTCCCGCACTTCCGGCAATCAGAAAGCCAGCCCGGCAGCCCGTCGCAAGGCTCGCCATTACGCTGTTCAGGCTCTGTACCAGTGGCAACTGGCAGGCGCGGATCTGTCTCAGATTGAGGCTGAATTCCGCACCGATAACGACATGAGCAAGGTGGATCTGGAATATTTCCACGACATTCTGCACGGAGTGCCCCGCGAGAAAACCCTGCTCGACGAAAAAGTAGCACCGCTGCTCGACCGCCGCATGGACGAAATGACACCGGTCGAACTGGCGATTGTGCGCCTTGGTGCTTTCGAAATGCTGCGCCGCATCGACGTGCCGTATAAAGTCGTGATTAACGAAGCGATTGAACTGGCCAAAACCTTCGGTGCCACCGACGGTCATAAGTTTATCAACGGTGTTCTGGATAAACTGGCCCAGCGTGAACGCAGCGTTGAAATCCGCGGACCACGCGCTGCCCGCGACTGATCGCTAAACGGAGGCTGCCATGAGCAAAGCAACTGGCTCCGGTGAATTCGCGCTTATCCGCGAATTTTTTGCCTCCGGTTTTCCGCGCAATCAATACACCCGTCTGGGCGTGGGTGACGATGCCTCCATCGTTACGCCGCCCGCCGGTTGTGACCTGCTGCAAAGCATCGACACCCAGGTGGCCGATGTGCATTTTCCGGCGACCGCTCCTGCCCATTTAATTGCCCAGCGCGCGCTGCGTTGTGCCGCCTCGGATCTGGCCGCCATGGGTGCTGAGCCGCAGGGCTTTCATCTGGCGCTCACCTTACCTAATGCAGAGCATGAATGGCTGGCTGATTTTGCCAGCGGTTTGCGCGATGCTGCCCATGAGCTGGATCTCGATTTACTCGGTGGTGACACCACCTCCGGCCCCTGTCTTGTTATCAGCATTCAGGTTCAGGGCTGGGTACCGGCAGGCTCCGCACTTACACGCGCAGGTGCACAGGCAGGTGATGATATCTGGGTGTCCGATACCATTGGCCGTGGTGCACTGGCCCTGCCACAGGTGCTGGAAAATCCGGCGCAATTCAGTGGCCTGGCACGGCATTATTATTTTCCGCAGGTGCAGACGCCGCTGGGCATTCAATTGCGTGATCTGGCGACCAGCTGCATGGATATTTCCGACGGTTTATTACAAGACGCCGGGCATATTGCCCGCGCTTCCGGCGTCACCCTGGAATTAGATGCCGCTGCCATTCCGACCATTGCCGAACGCACTGACAGCCGCTGGCTGCAGTGCATTACCGGTGGCGATGATTACCAGTTGTTATTCACCATACCGGCAGCACGACGCAAAGAAGCAGAAGCTTTGCGCGAAGAATTTTCCGGTATTGCCCGTATAGGTAAAGTCATTACCCATAACGGAGAGGATGTACTGGTGCAGGAAAATGATCATATATTAACGCTGCCGGAGCACGCCGGTTTTCAACATTTCTGATCCTGATAAGCACGAAAGGGAATTTTTATGGGTTATGAACGCGTAATGGGACTTCACGTTACTGACGACGTGGGCTATCAGCAATACCGCGATGCCATGCTGCCGATCCTGACGGCCTACGGCGGTTCTTTTGGCTACGACTTCCGTATCGCTGAAGTACTGAAAACGAAAACAGCCAATCATATCAACCGGGTTTTTACCATTGAATTTCCCGACCAGAAAACTATGGAAGCTTTTTTTGCTGACCCCGAGTATCTGGCAATAAAAAGTCGCCATCTTGACCACTCAGTCGCCAGCCGGACCATAATCGCAATGTATAACAATGCGACCGAACTGTAATTTCAGAGTTTTGCTACATAGTAAAAAGCCCGGAAAAATCCGGGCTTTTTATTATGATCAAACCATTAATGATCCGGATGTTTCTGCCGTTTACGCTCATTAAGAATGCGCTTATGCAGCTTACCTGTTTCCCGCTCACCGGCACGGCGTTGTGCCAGAGTCGCACTGTTCAGCTGCTGCTCACGCTGCAGTTTTTCATAATGGCGTAAACGCCGTTCATCCAGCATGCCATTGTGCAGCGCCTGACGTACCGCACAACCGGGTTCATTGCTGTGTCCACAGTCGGCAAAACGGCATTGTCCGGCCAGTTCTTCGATATCGGCGAAGGTCTGTGCCAGACCATCGGCGCAATCAGCCAGCTGCAGCTCACGCATGCCCGGTGTATCCAGAATCATCGCACCACCTGGCATACTCAGTAATGAACGCCGGGTCGTGGTATGGCGACCCTTACTGTCGTCCTCGCGGATAGCCGCAGTAGCCTGTATCTCCTGCCCCAATAACTGATTACTGAGGGTCGATTTACCGGCACCGGATGAGCCCAGTAAAGCAACGGTTTTACCACACCCACACCAGGGCATTAATTGCTGAATACTGTCCTGCGCAAACGCACTGACACTGACCACCGCCAGAAGAGGGTCAAGCTTTTGTACCTGCTGACGATAGTCTTCTGCCTGCTCACACAGGTCTGCCTTGCTGAGCACCACCACGGCTTCTGCACCACTTTCGTGGACAATGCTGAGGTAACGTTCAATACGGTTCAGATTAAAATCATCATTTAATGAGCAGACGATAAACGCCGTATCCACATTGGCGGCAATTAACTGCATTCCGGCTTTAATGCCTGCTGCACGGCGCTGAAAGCAACTGAGCCGTTCAAGCCGGCGGATAATCTGTGGTTGCTCACTGTTATCCAGCAGCAACCAGTCACCGACACACACAGCGCCATGCTGACTGAACGCCGCGGGTGTATAAGGCAGACGAACAATGCCCTGCCCGCCACTGACTTCCAGCAATGTTTTATGTTGCTCCAGCACCCGCACCGGATGGCCATGCTGCCATTCTTCGAGGCTGAGTTGTTGTTGAAAAAATGCCTGCCAGCCAAGACCGGCAAGAGAAGGTTGAGATGTCATATGAACCCCTGACGCCAGGCGTCATCATGCTCTGCAGGTCTGCGCCGGATAACAGGCAGCAAAAAGCCTTGCAGAGAAGCATGTAAAAAATACAGGGGGGCATTTTTGCCCCGGTTTAAAAGTTCAGTAAACCGGGCGGGGAAAGCAGAAAACAGCGTTGATGCGAAGCATCAGATTGTGCGGATTAAGCTGCAATACAGGCCCGGTCAGAAGTTACGACAATCATCAAATATTCTCCTGACGGTTAAAAAAGGTGGTTCACTATATTACGTAATAAACAACGCAACAAGCCTGCGACATCGTTTACACTGAGTGCTTTGCCATCGTTATGGAGACATTTATGACACCCGACCAGCAAACCGCCATTGAAGCTGCCGTGCTGCGCCGCCTGCTTAAGCATCTGGACGAGCGTAAGGATGTACAGAATATCGACTTAATGAACCTCGCCGGTTTTTGCCGTAACTGTCTCGCCAAATGGACCGTCAGTGCCGCGGCTGAGCAGGGAGCAGAGATGGATTATGACGCCGCCCGGGAAAAAATTTATGGCATGCCTTACAGCGAGTGGAAAGAAAAGTACCAGCAGGAAGCGACAGCCGAACAATTAGCAGCCTTTAATGCCGGCCAGGAAAACAAGTCATAATGTTTCCCCTGTACCTTATCCTGTAACACTGCGGCGTAAAGATCAGGCAAAGACCCGCCATCTACCGAACCGCTGGCAATATGCTGTATCGAATACGCCTAATAAACCGTCCTTCAGGAAATAACCATGAAACTGAACACCGCTTCTGCCGCTTTACTGTTTTCTGTCTGTGCTTTATTCAGCACTCAGCCTGCACTTGCCGGTGACGACCGCTATATCGATGTTACCGGTCAGGGCGAAGTGGCAGCTTACCCCGATTATCTGCAGCTTAATCTGACCGTCAGTGATACCCAGCCGACTGCTAAAGCGGCCAAGGCCAAAGTAGATACGGCGATGAACAATGTACTCGCCATCAGCAAAAAGCTCGGTATTAAAAAAGAGGATATCGACGCCGCACACATCAGCAACCAGCCGGTATTTGAGTACGACTACAGCATTGGCCGGAATAAGCGTGAATATAAAGGTGAACAGGTCAGCCGTAATGTCAGCCTGACGCTGCGTGATATGGAGCAATACGGTGTACTGGTACATGAGCTGCTGCAGAATTCGCTGGTAAAACTCCATAACACCGAACTGCGCTTTAACGACCGTGCCGCTCTGGAACAGCAGGCGATGACGCTGGCACTGACCAACGCCCGCAATAAAGCCAGCAGCATGGCCAAAGCTCTGGATAATAAACTGGGTAAAGTCCTGCACATCGAAGAACAGGGTGGCGGTGGCCAGCCAATGTTTGAAATGCGCGCTATGAGTATGGCTAAATCGGATTCAGCGCCTGCTCCGATGCTGATCCAGAAGCAAAGCATTAACGCCAGTGCCGGCGTACGCTTTGAACTGAAATAATTATTTACAAGGGATACCAATGAGCGCACAAGCCGCAGCCCCGCAGATTACTCCGGGAATTTACCGCCATTACAAAGGTAACGATTATCAGGTGCTGGGACTGGTGCGCCACAGTGAAAATGAAGAGTGGCTGGTGCTGTACAAAACGCTGTATGGCGATTTTTCCAGCTGGGTGCGGCCGTATGCGATGTTTGTTGAAAACATAGAGCACAACGGCGTACTCCAGCCTCGTTTTCAGCTGATCAGCCCGGAGGCCTGCTGATGACACCCGCGATTAATTGCGCCAAAAAAGCCGGTATTACTTTTAATGTGCATGAATATCAGCACGACCCCGCGGCGGAATCCTACGGCGAAGAAGCCGCCGAAGCGCTGGGGCTTGATCCTTCACTGGTATTCAAAACCCTGCTGGTCAGCTTAACCGGCCATAAAAGTACGCTGGCCGTCGCGGTGCTGCCGGTAACCCATATGCTCAGCCTGAAAGCCATTGCCAAAGCACTGGGCGCCAAAAAAGCCGAAATGGCCGACCCTAAACTGGCTGAACGCACCACCGGCTATATTGTCGGCGGCATCAGCCCTATCGGTCAGAAGAAAGCCCTGCCAACGGTGATCGACAGCAGCGCAGAAGCCTTATCAAGGCTCAACGTCAGCGCCGGTCGTCGTGGTCTGGAAATTGAACTGGCTCCGGAAGATCTGGCAAAGCTCACGCGCGCAGTCTTCGCTCCTATTACCAGCGAATAGCCGCTGCCAGCGACTAATAACCAGCAACTGACGACCTCCCCTCAACATATCGCCAGCGCACATCAGGTGCTGGCGGTGATCCCTCCCGGCCAGCAGGGCCACTGCCACTGTTATTCTGTCGACTGCAACACAGCTTTGCACGTTTATGGCAGAACTTTTGTCGCGGGCCGCTGGACGTGAGCGGCAAGGCTGTGCAGAATTCCTCCCCTTGCGGCCAACAGGCCGGATAGCACCAGACTAAAGCACCCTGACCACCAACCACAGATCAGCCAATCACAGACCAGCCAGCATGAACGAGCCGAACCACTCCGTTTTACATCCAGTCACAGCCCTGCGCTCAGTCATCGCCTTAAGCCTGACCGCACTGTTGGCTGCCTGCAGTCCTGTCGCTTATAAGCCGGTACTGAACGATGGTGTGGAACAGCAGAATGGTTATCTGGATAAAGAAATTGCTCCTGGCGTCTATGTGATTGAAGTGCGCCAGATCGGCGGTTATCAGTTTATTCTGAATTACGACGACACCATCACGACGTTTAAACAACACTGGCGCCGCCGCGCGACCGAACTCTGCAGCGCAGGCTATGTTGGCGAGCCCGAAGTGCTGTTGCCCGCAGAGGCGCGCCTCGAAGAGTTTCATTGCAACCTGCGCTACTGCCAGGATTACCCCATCGTCTCTGGCGTAGCCTACTGCCACCAGCGCTACTCTCTGTAATCTGTTCCGGCCCTGACCTGCCCAGCCTCTGATCCGCCCTGACGCCAATCCACGTCTATACTTCGGACACTCAGGCGGGAGAGGGACCCATGCGCCATTCCATTATTCATTTTTTGATCGCAGCTCTGAGCTATGCCATTGCCGCCCGCTTTGGTCTGGCACTGGCAATTCCGCCAGGCTTTGCCTCTGCCGTCTGGCCGGCGGCCGGCATTGCTCTGGCAGCAGTAACAGCCCTGCGCCTTTGGCCTGCATTGCTGGGCATTGGCTGCGGTTCATTTCTGATTAATCTGGCAATCATCAGCGGTGATTACCACAACCTGACAGCCACAGCCCTTATTGCACCGTTATGCATTGCCAGTGGTGCAATGTCACAGGCGGCTGGCGGTTATCTGTTACAGAATCGTTTTATTGGTAAAGCCCGACTGCTGGAATCGCCCCGCACCATTCTGTTATTTACCCTGATCATCGCACTCGGTGGCTGCCTGATTGCCAGCACTATTGGTGTAACAACGCTGTTCTTTAATGGCATCATTACTGCCGACCAGTATTTTTTCACCTGGTTAACCTGGTGGATTGGCGACGCCATCGGTGTATTGCTGTTTACCCCGCTGCTGCTCAATATTTTTTATTACCGTAAGCAGCTGACACGCAGTCGCCTGTTGCAAAGTACGGTGCCAACCACAGTGATTTTTCTTCTGGTATGGGGAATTTTTTATATTTCGATTGGGCACCGGCACTATGAAAATCAGCAAGTTATTTCCGGAAAATCAGACAACATCGCCCGCGAGCTTGATGCTCTCCTGACCACCGCGGAGCATAAGCTCGTTGCTTATGCAGCCCTGTTCAATGCATCTGAACATGTCTCTTTCACTGAATTCAACGCTTTTTCTAAAGTCATTCTGGATGATGACCCGGTGTTCTATGGTGTCGGCTGGACACCCGTTGTGGCACAGACAGAGCGCCAGGAGCTGGTTAACGACATGCGTCAGCAAGGGTACCCTGATTTTGAACTGACTGAGTTCAAAGCCGATGGATCATTAGCAAAAGCTGCAGACCGTGACGAGTATTACCCTGTGTATTACCTCTATCCGCTGGAGCAAAACCGCCGGGCATTTGGCCTTAATCTCGCTGCGAATCCGGAGCGGCGGGAAGCTTTGATGAACGCCCGCAAGCTGCGCCATCCTGTTGCTACAGCCCCTATTGTTCTGGCGCAGGAATCAGGAGAGAAAAAAGCCACCATTATTTACATGCCGATATTCGATACAACAGCAGCGCTGCGCGATAGCAAAAAAGAGAATTATTCTGAATTTATTGGTTTTGCCAGCGGAGTACTGAAGATTCATGGGTTGCTGGAAAACATCTGGCAGGAAGCCCTGCGACTTGGCTTATCGATTCAGATAACCGACGTCACTGACAAAGAAAGACCACAGGAACTTTTTACCGCCAATACTGAACCATTGCCAGGTTATCAGGAGAAGAGTTACCTCAATTATTTTTCCGGACGTACTTACCACATACAGATATATGCCAACAAAGACTACGTTATCGATGACAAAGACTGGGCCAGCTGGGTTATTTTAACCGGCGGTTTTTTGCTGGCTGCTATTATGCAAATGTTTATTCTGGTCGTTACGGGGTCGCTGGAATACATCAGGGATCAGGTACGGATAAAAACCGAAGATCTGACCATCGCCATGCAAAAGGCCAACGCCGCTAACAAAGCAAAGTCACAATTTCTGGCCAACATGAGCCATGAATTCCGCACACCGTTAAATGCCATCATTGGCTTTACTCAGTTATGTCTGAAAACCCTGTTAAACGATAAACAGAAAGACTATCTGACAAAGGTACAGTTGTCTTCTCAAACATTATTGGCTCTGATTAATCAATCCCTGGATTATGCCAAGATAGAGTCCGGAAGAATGGAGCTGGATAACGCCAGATTTTCACTGGAAAATATCCTGAAAAAAATCGGTGCACTGTTTTTATTGCCAACCAGAGATAAAAATCTGGAATTCAGTATCATTCTGGAAACAGACATTCCGGCCTTTTTTATGGGAGACGCCCTGCGGGTTGAACAGATATTAATAAACTTACTCAGTAACGCATTCAAATTTACATCCGCAGGCAATATCTGTTTACGCCTGAATTACGATGACAGGAAGCAGTGCCTGCATGCCAGAGTCAGTGATACCGGCATAGGCATCAGCGCCAATCAGATAAAGTTTTTATTTGAGGCTTTCCGCCAGGCTGACGCGTCAACCAGCCGCCGTTTTGGCGGCACCGGCTTAGGACTGAGCATCAGCAAAGAACTCGCTGTACAGATGGGTGGGGATATCACCATCAGCAGTCAGGAAAGTGTTGGCAGCGAATTTCATCTGTGGTTGCAATTACCGCCGGCACAACCCGAAGGGGCGCTGCTCAGTAGCGGAATTTTTCCATGTACAGAAAGCAATAACTCCGAACCAGCCGACCCGGCAGAAGTTCCGGCAGAAGTTCCGGCAGATGTTCCGGCTGAATCTGCCCTGAATCTGCCTCTGCAGGGTAAGCATATCCTGTTGGCAGAAGATGCCCTGATGAATCAGTTACTGGCGCAGGAGCTGCTTGAAAGCTTTGGTGCCCGGGTAACCATTGCCAACCATGGCCAGGAAGCACTGGACCTTCTGCAGCAGGAACTGAACCCTGATCTGATTCTGATGGATATTCAGATGCCGGTTATGGATGGACTGCAAACCAGCCGCACCATCCGTCAGCACCCACAGTATTCCCATATTCCTATCATCGCGATGACCGCCAATGCCATGGAAAACGATGTGACTGACTGTCTGGACGCCGGTATGCAGGCCCATATTGCCAAACCGATTGATGCTGAAAAACTGCAGGCGTTATTACTCTACCACCTGCATCTTCACTGATTACTCAGCGGGATGCCGTACGTTCCGCAGAACCAAACAACTGTTGTAACCAGCGGCGCCAGACAGGTTGCGCTGAACCCGGTTGAGTCTGTTTATCCTCGCTGTCACTGCCGCTGCGAACCTGCAGCTGATGGAAAAACTGCACCAACAGATCAAGATCATCCTGACTTAATTCAAACGGATTGAAGTAGTCGTAGCCACGGGAGCGCAGGAAAGTGCGTACACTTTTTTCAGCCGGAATATATTTCATCGACCAGTTGCGGAATAAGCGCTTTTCAATAGTGCTACGGCTGAGAATAACCTGATTATGATGACGACTGTCTTCACAGATACACTGATACAAAGCATCAACAGCATCAGCCTCCCCTTCCAGGCACTGCAGAAAAAAGCCATCGCCAAGGTACAGAACGCCTCCGATCTCGCGCCGCGCGTTATTACTGCGCGATTGCGTCAGAATCCGCCCCAGACGGGGATCAATCCGGTCGTTACCAACAGAGAAAGATGCGTGGCTGGCATATACAAGTCGGATCAACATACAACTGTCCCACAAAAAAATGTCAGACTATTTTCTTCATCCCTCCCGATCCGCACCAATAACAATTACCGATACAGGCTATAGGCGAAATTAATCACCCGGAAAAGGAGCCTCACCCGGCCTAATCCGTTCGCTGTTAAGCCGGCAGCTGCTCATTAACAGCCTCCTGCAAGGCCATCACCAGGGTATCAATCTGTTCGCGCGAAATGGTTAAGGGCGGCGAGATTGCCAGGGTTGCCACGCTGGGCAAGGGCCGCACAATCACGCCCCGTTCGCGTACGGCATTACTGACCTTAAGCGGCCATTTTTCACCGGCATCCGGCAATATTTTCTGCGCTTTATCGGCCACCAGCTGCACCCCGGCGAGTAAACCACGACCGCGGATTTCACCGACATAAGGGTTGCTGTCTAACACCGCATGTAAACGCTGATGCAGATAAGCACCGTTTTCCCGCGCTTTCTCCACCAACCCTTCGCGCTCCAGCAACTCAATATTCGCCAATGCTACCGCCGCGCCGACCGGATGGCCGGAGTAGGTATAGCCATGGGAAAAAGCACCCAGCTTTTCCGAGCCCTGTTTCAGTACCTGCCAGATATCATTGGTAATAAAGGCCGCCGACATCGGAAAATAGCCACTGGTCAGACCTTTGGCCGTGGCCATCATATCCGGCTCCAGCCCCAGCTGGGGTGAACCAAACCAGCTGCCCAGCCGGCCATAACCGCACACCACTTCATCGGCAACCAGTAAAATATCGTGCTCAGCCAGCAGCGCTTTAAGCTTTTGGTAATAACCGGCGGGCGGCTCGATAATGCCACCGGCGGCATGTATGGGCTCGGCAAAAAAGGCAGCGATATTCTCAGCCCCGGTGGTGTTGATTAACTGCCGTACTTCGTCGATTAAACGCTCACAGAATTGCGCTTCGTCTTCACCGGGCAAAGCGCGGGTGTAAAAATGCGGACACTCGACCCGCAACACAAAATCCAGCGGCAGCGGAAATTCTTTATGGAAACCACCCAGCCCTGTCAGGCTGGCGGTGCTGACCGAGGTACCGTGATACGCCTGCTGACGGGCGATGACTTTAATTTTTTTATGCTGGCCGCGCAGCGCATGATAATGCCAGGCGATTTTAATCAGCGTGTCGTTGGCATCGCTGCCGCCACTGCCAAAAAATACTTTGCCCAGGCCAGCCGGCGCGATACTCAGCAGTTTTTCCGCCAGTTGCACCTGCCAGGGGTTCGAGGCATTGCTGAAGGTGTGGTAATAGCTGAGTTTTTCTGCGGCCTCTTTCATCGCCTGCGCCAGCTCGGCACGGCCATAGCCCGCATTCACACACCAGAGTCCGCCCACCGCATCCAGATATCGCCGCCCCTGCGCGTCTTCAATCATGCAGCCATCGGCGGCGCAGATCATCTGCGGGCCATTGCTGAGCAATGCGCTGATGGATGAGGCCGGGTGCAATATGACGTCCGCATCTTCAGCGATCAGCTTTTTCAGGTCAGAATCGTCCATAAGGCACTCCTTTAATTTTTAAAGCGCATAAAAACAGACAAACCGGTCAGGCTGTATTTTCAGTGTAATCCGCTTCTGAGAAAGTAAACGGATTGCGGTAATGGTCATTGCCGATGCGTTAATGCTATACCTGTCACAGGACGAATGAAGGAGGCGTATATGCCCCTCACAGGCAATGCTGAGCGGCAGGCGCTGCTGGCCGCACTGGAAGCCCGTACCGGCAGTATGATTGATACTCTGCGGGCGTTATGTGAAATCAACTCCGGCAGTCGGCATCTGAGCGGCATCCGCCAGGTGCAGGCTGGCCTGCATCAGCTGTTTGCGCCGCTATCCGATACGGTGGAATACCGTGAACTGGCGCCCCTCAGCCAGATTGCCGATAACGGCAGCCTGCTCGAATCCCCCTGTGCACCAATGCAGATTTTCCGCGCCCGCCCCGACGCCGCGCTGCAGATTCTGTTTACCGGCCACAGCGACACCGTCTTTCCGGCCAACAGCGCGTTTAACCAATGCGAAATCCGCGCTGACCGCCTGCATGGCCCCGGTACCGCCGATATGAAAGGCGGACTGGTCATGCTGGCCGAAGCCCTGCACTGGCTGCAGCAGTCGCCATTAAAAGAACATTTTGGTTTTACCCTCGCCATCTCCCCCGACGAAGAAATCGGCTCACCTTCCTCTGCGCCGGTATTGGCCGAACTGGCCACGCAGGCCCATGTCGGTATGACCTACGAACCGGCGCTGGAAGACGGCACGCTGGCCGGAGCGCGCAAAGGCAGCGGCAACTTTACCCTCAGCGCTCGTGGCCACAGCACCCATGCCGGACGCGATTTCTTTTCCGGCCGCAATGCCGTGCTGGCCATTGCCGACGCCGCACGGCTGCTGGCACAGCTCAGCGATCAGCAACAGGGCATCACCGTCAACATTGGCCAGATCAGCGGTGGCGGTGCGGTGAATGTGGTACCGGATCAGTGCATCTGCCGTTTTAACGTCCGCATGGATGAAGCCTCACAGATGGCCGTGCTTGAACAACAGATGCAGCAGATCGTGCACAAGGTGCAGGCCAGCAGTGGCTGCGAACTGACCCTGCACGGCCACTTTAACCGCCCGCCCAAGCCGATGAACGAACGCCAGCAGGCGCTGTTCAGCCTACTGCATGAATGCGGTGCTGAGCTGGGGCTGGATATCCGCTGGGTCGCCACCGGCGGTTGCTGCGAAGGCAATAATCTCGCCGCCGCCGGTCTCGCTAATATCGATACCCTCGGGGTGCGCGGTGCCAATATTCATACCGAACAGGAATACGCCTGCACCGACAGCTTTGCCGAACGCGCGGCGCTGACGGTGGTCTTTATCGAAAAGCTGATTCAACGGAAGCTGTCTACCCCTGACAAGGAGAACCCCGCCTTATGCTGATTGTCCGGCCGGCCATCGCCGCTGATGTACACGACCTGCTGGAGCTGGCAGAAAAAGCCGGTGAAGGTATGACTTCTCTGCCGCAGGACGAAGGCGCCCTGCTCGACCGGATTCAGCTGTCCTGTGACAGCTTCGAACGTCAGGACAAACACCGCGACGACTTCTTCTTTCTGGTGATGGAAGACAGCCGCCACAACAAGGTGGTCGGCACCGCCGGCGTACACGCCATGACCGGTGCGCGTCAGGCGTTCTATGCCTACCGTCTGATGAGCCTGACCCACCATTCCCACTCGCTGAATAAGCAGGTCCGCAGCCAGCTGCTGCACCTGACCAACGACTACACCGACTGCTCCGAAGTCGGCGCACTGTTTCTTGACCCCGCCTACCGTGGCAACGGCCACTGGCTGGCACGCTCGCGTTATCTGCTGATGGGGCTGTTTGCCGGACGCTTCGCCGAATCGGTTATCGCCGAGCTGCGCGGCTGGACCGACGAACAGGGCAACAGCCCGTTCTGGGATGCCATCGGCCGCCACTTTTTTCAGATGGAATTCGATGAGGCCGACACCCTGTGCGGTATCGGCTCCAATCAGTTTATTACCGAGCTGATGCCCAAATACCCGATCTATACCAGCCTGCTGCCGGAAGCGGCTCAGGCCGTTATCGGCAAGCCCGCCGACGCCGGCCGGCGCGCCAAACAACTGCTGGAGCTGGAAGGTTTCAGCTACGACCGGGTGGTGGATATCTTCGACGCCGGGCCATTGATGCGGGCCGAGCTGAGCAATATCCGCAGCGTGCGCGCTATCCGCCAGCTGAGCAGTGCGCTCTGCGCCGACACCACCGACGATGAAGATGCCGATGACAGCCAGTTGCTGATCATCGCCAACCCTAGCTGGCAGCAGTTCCGCGTGATCTGTACCGAAGCGCAACTGATAGCACAAAACGGCCAGCAGCGGCTGGCACTGAGTGCCAGCGCTCTGGGTCATCTGGGCGTACAACCCGGCCAGCCACTGGCCTTTATCCCGGAACAACTGGGGGCATGATGAGCCTGTTAATCAATGGCCAGTGGATTGCGGGCGAAGGCCCGGAGTTTGAGTCCTTAAACCCGGCCGACGCTACACCGGTCTGGCGTAAGGCCAGCGCCAGCGCCGCTCAGGTTGCTGCTGCCGTTGCCGCCGCCCGCGCCGCCCAACCGGCCTGGGCCGCTCTGGGTTTTGAGTCGCGCCTGCAGATACTGCAGGCCTTTGCCACACAGCTACAGCAACAGCAGGAGACTTTGGCCGGCACCATCAGCCAGGAAACCGGCAAACCGCACTGGGAAGCCCTGACCGAAGTCAGCGCCATGATCAACAAGGTTGATATCAGCATCCGCGCCTATCAGCAGCGCACCGGCAACGACCAGCCCGGTCTGCAGCATCATGCCCACGGCGTCATGGCCGTATTCGGCCCTTATAATTTTCCCGGCCACCTGCCCAATGGCCATATTGTTCCGGCGCTGCTGGCCGGCAATACCCTGGTCTTTAAACCCAGCGAAGAGACGCCGTTATGCGCCGAAAAAACCGCAGAACTGTGGCAGCACGCCGGTCTTCCGGCCGGCGTACTGAATCTGCTGCAGGGCGGGCGTGAGGTTGGCGAAGCTCTGGCGCAGCAGCCGATTGATGGCCTGCTGTTTACCGGCTCCTCCAATACCGGGCGCCTGCTGCACCAGCAGTTTGGCGGCCGTCCGGAAGTCTTACTGGCGCTGGAGATGGGTGGCAACAATCCGTTAATTGTCGATGGCAACGTGCATGCGCAACACGCCGCCGAGCTGATTGTGCGCAGCGCCTTTATCAGCGCCGGACAACGCTGCACCTGCGCCCGGCGCCTGATTCTGACGGGGACAGAAGCACAAACTGACGCCATAGTTCAGGCACTGCAGGCACTCTGTGCGCGGCTGATTCTGCAACCCCAAGGTGATGAGCAGGCGTTTTACGGGCCGCTAATCAGCGCCCGTGCACAACAGCAATTACTGGCCGCGCAACAACAGTTAATCAGCCTCGGCGGTAAAACATTACTGAGTATGAGCGCCATTGGCAGCGCCGGTTTTTTACTGTCGCCGGGACTGATCGATATGACCGGCGCCCAGCCCGCGCCGGATGAAGAATGGTTCGGCCCGCTGCTGCAGCTGTACCGCACGACCAGTTTTGACGACGCCATCAGACTGGCCAACAACAGCCGCTTTGGTCTGGCCGCTGGTTTAATCAGCGATGATCCACAACAGCAACAACAGTTCCGCGCGCAGATCCGCGCCGGGGTGATCAGCATCAACGCACCGACCGCCGGAGCTTCCAGCGCGCTACCGTTCGGCGGTATCGGTGCCAGTGGCAACCACCGCCCCAGCGCCTTCTATGCCGCCGATTACTGCGCCTGGCCACAGGCCATCAGCACAGGCCCGTTAACCCACGATTACGTTTCCCCTTCAGGTACAGGTTTCCGTCCATGAACACCCAGACTGCCCAGGAACAACAGGAACAACAGGAACAACAGGAACAACAGGAACAACAGGCTCAACAGAGCGTACAGGAAGTTAACTTTGACGGGCTGATCGGCCCGACTCACCATTACGGCGGTCTTGCCAGCGGTAATCTGGCCTCCAGCCGCAATGCCCTGAGCCGCTCCAGTCCGAAACAGGCGGCATTGCAGGGGCTGGAGAAAATGCGCACGCTGCTGAACATGGGTTATCCACAGGGCTTTATGCCACCGCAGATGCGCCCCGACCTGAGCGTGCTGCGCCGCCTTGGCTTCAGTGGCAGCGATCACCAGCTGCTGAACCGCGCTGCGAAAGAAGCTCCGGCGCTGTTGTCGATGGTGTACTCCGCCTCCTCCATGTGGGCCGCCAATGCTGCTACCGTCACACCGTCCGCCGACAGCAACGACGGCCGGGTGCACTTTACCCCGGCCAACCTGCTCACCACCGCCCACCGCGCCATCGAACATGAACAGACCTTCATTACTTTAAATGCCATGTTCCCTGATAAAGAACGCTTTGCCGTGCATCCGGCGTTACCGGCGATTCACCGCTTTGCCGACGAAGGTGCGGCCAACCACACCCGCCTGAGTGCCGATTATCAGAGCCCCGGGGTGGGCTTATTTGTTTATGGCCGCGATACCAATACCGATCTCGCCGCCCTGACGTTTCCGGCACGACAAAGCCGTGAAGCCTGCGAAGCCATCGCCCGCCAGCACGGATTGCGCCATGCCGTTTTTTTACAACAGAGCCGTCATGCGATTAATGCCGGTGCGTTTCATAACGATGTAGTGGCTGTGGGGAATGGGCCGCTGCTGTTTTTTCATGAGCAGGCTTACGAAGACAAAGCACGCGACCGCGCCTTCGGTGAATTAAATCAGTGGCTGCCACTGCAAAGCCTGTGCGTACCGGCCAGCAAAGTCAGCCTCAGTGACGCCATCAGCAGTTATTTATTTAACAGCCAGCTGCTGGCCGCCATTAACACTGACGGCAGCGCCGATATGAACAACATGTGTTTAATTGCCCCTTCAGAATGCGCCGATAATCAGGCCGTAAAAACCTATCTGAATGAACTGCTGACCGATCACAGCCAGCCTATCCGTCAGGTGCAGTTTGTTGATGTACGCCAGAGCATGAGCAACGGTGGCGGTCCGGCCTGTTTACGTCTGCGGGTGATATTAACGGCCCGCGAACGGGCGGCGGTAAATCCGGCCTTTATGCTCAGCAACGAAAAAATCAATAGCTTACAGGATTGGGTAAAACGCCATTACCGCGACGAATTAGTGCCTGCGGATCTGGCAGACCCGGCCCTGTTTGATGAATCACAGAATGCTCTGGACGAGCTGACGCAGATGCTCGGACTGGGAAGTTTTTATGGTTTTCAGCAAGCGTAAAGCTCTGACAAATAAACGGGGTCGCAACCTGTCGCGCCAGCATGAAAACCCTGGATAATTACTTACCTGTTAACAATGTCGGATCGAGCAGACGCTCCAGCTCTTCCCGGCTTAAATCGGTATGTTCCAGTGCCACATCAATCACCGGGCGGTTTTCTTTATACGCCTGTTTGGCGATTTCAGCGGCTTTTAAATAACCGATCACCGGATTCAGCGCCGTAACCAGAATCGGATTGCGTGCCAGCGCTTTATTCAGATTATCTTCATTTACCTTAAAACCGCTGATGGCGTTATCAGCCAATAAACGGCTGACGTTGGCCAGCAGGCTCAGACTTTCACACAGATTACGCGCCACCAGCGGCAGCATGACATTTAACTCGAAATTACCGGACTGACCGGCAATGGTAATCGCGCTGTCGTTACCGATTACCTGCGCACAGACCATCGCCACCGCTTCCGGAATCACCGGGTTTACCTTGCCCGGCATAATAGACGAGCCGGGTTGCAGTGCCGGTAATTCAATTTCTCCCAATCCGGCTAATGGCCCGGAATTCATCCAGCGTAAATCATTGGCGACTTTCATTAATGAAACCGCACAGGTTTTTAACTGGCCCGACAAGGCCACGGCAATATCCTGGGTCGCAATATGAGTAAAGGGATTCTCTGCCGGAGTAAAAATCGTACCGGTTAATACCGATAATTCGGCACAGAACGCACCGGCAAACTGTGCATGGGCATTCACCCCGGTACCGATGGCGGTACCGCCCTGTGCCAGTGACTGAATCGCCGGCTGCTGCATTTTTAAGGCATGAATATTCTGCGCAATCTGTGTAGCCCAGCTGTTCAGGCTCTGATCCATACGCAACGGCATGGCATCCATTAAATGGGTGCGACCGGTTTTAACAATATGCGCAAGACTCACGGCTTTGCGTTCGATACTTTGCTGCAGATGCTCCAGCGCCGGTAATAATTGCTGCTGCAACAATAAAGCGGCACTGATATGAATCGCCGAGGGAATGCTGTCGTTACTGCTCTGTCCGGCATTAACGTGATCGTTCGGACTGACCGTTTTCTGCAGAGTGCGTGCAGCCAGCGTGGCCAGCACTTCGTTGGCATTCATATTGGAGCTGGTGCCGGAACCGGTCTGAAATACGTCCAGCGGAAAGTGCTGCATCATGTCAGGACTCTGCAGCAACGACTGCACCGCCTGTTCAATGGCGACGGCGATATCCTGATCCAGTTCGCCCAGCTTACTGTTGGCGCGCGCAGCGGCGGCTTTTACCAGTAACAGTGCACGGATAAATGGCTCGGGCAGAGTCTGACCACTGACCGGAAAATTATTGATCGCCCGCTGGGTCTGGGCACCGTAGAGAGCATCAGCCGGTACCTGTAACTCGCCCATGCTGTCGCGTTCGCTGCGGAAGTCACTCATGCTGTATTCCTCTGTCATTAATACGGTCTGTATCCTTTGACCATAAAGAAGCAGAGCCTGTTCGGCCAATACTGATTGGTTATCAGCCCGATAAGAATAACGCTGAGCCGCGTTGCCATACCCACAGAACAATCAGTCCCACAGCACAATCAGCCCCACAAAACAATCAGGGCCGCAGCACATCCTGTTGCCAATGCTCTGCGGCAAAATCAATAAAGGCACGGATAACCGGCTGCTGATAACTGCGCGATAAATACACCGCCCACAAGGCATGTTGCGGCAGCGGATAATCTTCCAGCAACGGTTCTAATGCCCCACTGACCAGCAACGGATTGCCGAGATCACAGGGCAGCCGGGCAATGCCCATACCCTTGCAGGCGGCACGCACCAGCACGCCCATATCATTGGCGAACAGGCTGCCGTTCACCTCCTGCTCCAGCAGCTGACCGTTATGCAGAAACTGCCAGCGCTGCTGCACCAGATGAATCAGACAGTTGTGGCTGGCCAGATCCGCCGGTGTTACCGGCTTGCCGTAACGGGCCAGATAGTCCGGGCTGGCACAGAGCATGGAATCCACCGCCATCAGCCGCCGGGCAATCAGGCTGTCATCCGGCTGTACCGTGTAACGCAGGGCAATATCGACCCGCTCGTCCACCAGCTGGGCATTTTTATCCGACAGCAACAGGTGAAAACGCACCTGCGGATGCTGGGCGCTGAAGCGTTCGATCAGATCAAGCAGCAGGTTCTGACCCAGACCAATCGGGCTGGCTATGCGGATATCGCCCACCAGCTCGGCCGTATGCAGGCGCGCGCGGCTCTCCAGTTCGGCGGCTTCGCTGAGAATGCGCTCGCAGTAACGCAAGGCTTCTTCGCCGGCACCAGTCAGACTGACCCTGCGCGTGGTGCGGTGCAGCAGGCGCAGTTGCAGCCAGTCTTCCAGCTCCTGTACATCGCGGCTGACACGCAGCCGGCTCTGGCCAAGCTGCTCAGCCGCTGCGGTAAAACTGCCGCAGGCGGCGACTTCAACAAAACTGCGCATGGCATTGAGTTTATCCACAGCCGCCCCTTATTTGATCAGTATCAGATACAAACACGATCATATACGAATATTTATCGCCACACACCGAACCAATAGACTGGTCGCATTCAAACACAGATAACCACTTTCAAACACAAGAGGACAGATTATGAAACTTGCCATTATTGGTGCGACCGGCTGGATTGGTTCAACTCTGGTAGCAGAGGCACAAAGCCGCGGCCACGACGTCATCGCCATTGCCCGTGACAGCGACAAGATCGCGGCCAGCGCGGTGGAAAAACGCAGCCTCGACCTGACAGCCGGCGACAGCGCCAGCATCGCTGCGGCTGTTGCCGGTGCCGATCTGGTCATCGCCAGCATCGGCGGCCGTGCCGCCGGTAACCATGAGATTGTTGCGGCGTCAGCTCAGCGCCTGCTCAATGAATTACCGGCAGCCGGGGTTAATCGTCTGCTCTGGGTCGGCGGTGCCGGCAGTCTGGAAGTTGCGCCGGGCGTCACTCTGTTATCGCTGCCGGAATTCCCACAAGCGTATAAAGATGAAGCTACAGCTCAGGGTGAAGCGCTGGCGGTATTCCGCAACAGCCACAGCGCCGTGAACTGGACCTTTATCAGCCCGGCGGCAGAAATTTTCCCCGGTGAGCGCAGCGGCAACTACCGCACCGGCGGTGACAGCCTGGTCAGCGATGCTGAAGGTAACAGCCGTATTTCAGTACAGGATTATGCCGTGGCAATGATTGATGAAGCCGAAAATAATGCTCATCCCAAACAGCGGATTGGTGTTGCTTACTGAGAATAATTACCGAAATAAAAGGAGGCTTGGCCTCCTTTTATTTTTCCATTAATTACCTGCGGTTTGTCTGAAAAAAATCCGTAAAAAACACCCCATAACCAGCTTTAATTTTCATTTATTTTCGCTGGCCTTTATCAACAACTTTGCGTAACCACAGGTTGTGCCCGGTAACCTCCGGTAACAGCCGCGATAAAAAAACAGGAAACTTGTTACGCCTTTGTAGCCGCACTGCCGATTGTCATAAAACCTTCATATTTCCCGCCTAAAAGCTGCATCCGTAACCTCTATTCTTTCCTCAGACTTTCTGAACTCTTTTAAATACGGGTACCTACATGCGAATCCGCCACCGTTTGATTCTGATGGCTGCACTGCCGGCTTTGCTGGCCAGTATTATGTTTTTTTACGTCTGGATGCAGATGCCAGTGGTGGTGAATAACGCCACCCGTTTATTTGAACAACGTATGCAGCCGGTCTGGCTGTTAAGTGGTATCAGCCGCGCTTATGCCGCTAATGTGGTGGATGTTGCTCATCAGAGCCGGGCACAGATGCTGTTATGGGATGACGCAGGCCAGCGGCTGCAGCAGGCACGTGAGCAGATTGAAAACAACTGGCAGCAATATCTGGCCAGCGGCCTGACCAATACCGAACAGGAAGCCATCAACCAGCAAGCCGGTGCTTACGACAAAGCACTGGCGGTGATTACCCGGCTGCAGCAGTTTGTGGCCGAACGCGAGTCGTACAGTATGGGGGGTTATATCGATATGGATATGTACCCACAACTGGCGCCCATGCTGCAGCTGACCGATCAACTGATCAGCCTGCAAAGCGGGCTGGCCGCAGCAGGACAGCAACAGGCGCTGAGCGACACCCGCGCCACCATCCGCACCATTGCGCTGATGGCAGTGGTAACCATCAGCGCAATGCTGGCACTGGGCTGGTTTGGTTACCGCCGCATTCTTAATCCGTTACGGACCATCCGTAACCATGTGATTGGTATCGAACAGAGTAAAGACCTGAGCCGCCGCACCGGCATTAACAGCCAAGACGAGCTGGGCGAACTGGCCGCCGCCTTCGATAAAATGCTGAGCACTATGGCATCAACCCTGGGTGGTATGCACAGCAACGGTCAGCACCTAAGCCGTGCTGCCGGAACCCTGCTGCAGCTGGCGCAGGAAACCGGCGAGGTTGCGCAGCAGCAGACACAGGAAGCCGCCATCAATGGTCAGCAGATCGCACGGGTGGCGGCAGCAGCCGAAGAAGTACGCAATGTCGCGCAAAGCGCGGAACAGGCCACGCTGGAAGCCGCGTCCAGAGTTGACGAAGGCAGCAATACGGTACAGCAGCTGGTCAGCACTATTGGCCGCTCCAGCGAACAGATACGGCAGGCCGCTGATAACGCCGAGTCCCTGCGTCGTCATTCGGAAAATATTGGCAGCGTGCTGGATGTGATCAACAGCATTGCTGAGCAGACCAATCTGCTGGCGCTGAACGCCGCGATTGAGGCGGCCCGTGCCGGTGAACAGGGGCGTGGTTTTGCCGTGGTCGCCGATGAAGTACGCACGCTGGCCAGCCGCACCTCGGCCTCTACCCGCGAGATTCAGCAACTGGTAGACGACCTGCAACAGGGCGCTAACAACACGGCCAGCGGGCTGAATGCCGTAAACCGTCTGAGTGAAGATATGGTGAATCATGCGCAGCATGCCGGGACGGCCCTGAATGCTATTCAGCAATCGGTCGAAGCCATGCGCCACACCAGCGAGAGCGTATCGCGCCTCAGCGGTGAACAGTTGGAGTTAAGTCAGAGTATTCAGAGCCGCGGTACAGAGGTGACAGAGCAGTCGCGCCGTACCGAAGAAAAAGCCAGCGAGACGAAGCAGCTCAGTCATGAACTGGCTGGCCTGGCAGAACAACAGCGACAGGCACTGTTAGTGTTTAATGTGGACTGATTCTAATCTTAATTTCGTATTGCTACGACAAAATGGGTCAGATAGTCTGACAAGTCCACTCTTTGGCAAAGGTGCTGTTCAGCCCGGCTGGCAGCGCCTTTGTTCCGTTTTTTCTGCGTCTCTTGCCTCTTTCCTGTTTTGTTACTAAAAGCTGCTGCGTTAATCAGCCGCCGGCAACCAGTTATCTTCTGGTTTAAAGGTGTCCTGCATAATGTCCGGATGTTCTTGCTGCAGTTTGAGGGCCATTTCTTCAATTTTGCGGATTTTTTCCCGCGCAAAAGCGACTTCTTCTTCACTGATACCGCCAGCCTCAGCCTGATCAATATACTGCTGAATCAGGGCGGTTTTCTGTTTGCTGGCCTCAACAAAGGCGCGGAACATACGCTTTTCCTGACGCTGCTCGTAAGCCAGGTACTGCTCTTCATCGGCCAGTTCTTCGGCCGTCGGCATTTCCCGCGGGCGCGAAGGTGACAGTTTCGGCGCACGCGGATCACCGTTAATACGCGCAGCCTGCATACTGGCAATGGCATCACTGTTCAGCCGTGGCAGCCAGGCATCCAGCTCGCTGTTATCCAGATCATGGATGGCGTTGTCTGCATTTTTTGCACTGGCAGAATCCGGTGCAGCCGGTGCCTGCCGTGGTGGAACAACGGTTGGTGTGTAAGCTGGCTCCTCTGTCTGCGGCGAAGCACTGTTCTCACCCACCAGTACATCCACCTGACGCAGCCACAATAAAGCCGCAATCAGACCAGCACCTGTTCCCAGCAGCAATAGGGTTATGATTTTGGCCTTCATCGGTGGTTTCAGCTCTGTGGTTGCAGACGACGATTAAGGTGAATATCGGCATCGTTGCGCAATTTTTTCTGCAGCGCCTGCAGCTCCCGCTGTAAGGCTGCCCGCGCCAGTTCATGCGAAAGCTCATACCGCACGCCTTCATCACTCAGCGGTAAATAACCATCCACCCGCTCATCCACCCAGAGAATTTCGTACACAACATCGCCTTCGTTCTGCGGACTGCGGAATGCAGGTGACACTTGCCCGGCAGGTTGCACAAAGGCCACCGAGTGCAGCCAGGTGCGGTCTTTTTCACCGCGTTTAAGCCAGCCCAGCTCGCCGCCTTTATCTTTATCAGCGGCAATGGAATAGCGCTTTACTGCATCAGCAAAAGATAAACCGCCGCGGATTTCGGCGACGATGGCATCTGCCTGCGCCTGATCAGCCACGCGGATATGCCGCACTTTGGCACGCTCGACCACGCGAAAATCGTCTTTATGCTCGTTATAACCAGCCTGCAATTCGGCCTCGGTAATTCTGGCCGCACGTGCTCGCAGGGCCGGATTATCATCATGAATATCCATATTAATACCCATGCTGGCCAGTAAGCGCTGACGCTGTTCCTGATTCAGAATCACCTGTTGCAGCGCCTGCCAGTCTGCCTCACTGAGCTGCTTTTTCGCTCGGTTCAGAACATACAGACCACCGACATATAACCGTGTCTGCTGCTGTAAATAATCGAGATTACCACTCTGCAGCGCCAGACGGCCCTGCACATTCTGACGCTGATAAATATCCAGCAGACTGACTTTGCCACCTTCTGCCAGTTCCGTATTCAGCACGGCAAAATCTGCAGCTGCGGTTTTCTGTTCCGGGGTCAGATCAATGGTCAGCCCTGGCTGTAATTTAATCAGCGCATTCAGGCGTTCCACATTCAGTTCAGGATTCCACTGCACCAGACTGGAAAAATTTTTCCCCGGCAAGGCGTTCACACTGGCGACAATCTGCTCATTGAAATAGCCACGCAATAAAGCAACCAGACGGTTATGACGCTCAACGGCAGCAGCAAAAGCCACGCGGTTTTCCGGATTCAGCTGCCCGGCTGTCAGATGCGTGCGGGCGTATTCCGCCATTAAGGCGTCGTCGAGTAACTGTTGCAGAATGGTTTGCAGGGTCAGGGTTTTACCGCTGGCCTGCGCGGCTTTCTGCTGTTTATGCAGAAAAATATCCAGCAGGGTACGGCTCAGGGTCAGATCTCCGACACGGGCAATCTGCTCTTCATCTTCCAGACTGTACTGAATGCCTGCCAAGGCCTGGGCAGGCAACAGAAAAGACAGCATAACGGCAAAGAATACGGCGTATTTTTTCATGGCTTCGTTATAGATCCGGTGGCGGTGTTAACTGGAATAATGACCGGTATGAATGACAAAGTCTTTTTCCGGGCAAAAAAAAGCAGGATGATCCTCACGCAAATCATCCTGCAAACACCTGAAACAAAATTTCAGAGTGGGGCCTTCACAACGACTGCTCTGACAATCCATGCCTGAGCAGCCTTTGTGACCTTGGACAGCAACACCCTGATCAGGCGTCGCTGCCGCTATCCTTTAAAAACGATTCGCAGCGTGGTTCAGTACATGCACGGTCATGGCGATGGCATGTGGAATCACAACCTTGGCAACCTGAGTGCGGTCTGCCGAAGAGGTGCTGCTCAGTACAATACCGCCCTGGCTGTAAGAGATCGCACCACCCTGAGTCAGCAGAGGACGAATATCTTTCTGGTTAGCCGGAACCGGAGTGAAATCATTCATCGCTGAGGTCACCAGCGCATCATTATTCAGATCCAGTGCTGTGTAGTTGTCTTCTACCCAGCCTTCCCAACCGGAGTGGTTCAGGTCAGATGTGGTCCAGGTGTGGTGCGGCTGCAGCAGGTCAGTTGTGTGCAGGGTAAAGCCCAGCATCTGTGCCGTTGGGTTTTTCCAGAATTCGTTGTACCAGTGCTGGCCGAGGTTATCGATCGGCTGGAACGGGATTTTTTCGAAGTCGGCATACATGCCTTTATTGGAACTGCTGCCCTGACGGTAGTTGGCTTCGGTAATACCGTAGCTGTTGTATTCAGAATCTTCAGAGCAGGACCAGAAGAAGCACCAGCCGGTCATACCGCCTTTGCCGTCATCCAGGTGATCGCCCACCAGCCAGGTCGCGGCCAGATTATCCACAGCACCCCAGACGGTCAGCAGATCGTAGTTATAACCACCCAGGTCATTACCATGAGCATCACCACCGCGGGTGTGGTTCTGGAAGTGCCAGTAAGAGGTGTATTTCACGATAGAGGCACCTGCGCCCCATACCGGAGCTTCAACACAATCACCGGTTACCGCACCACAGATAAAGGTGTCAGCAAAATCATCCACATCGTAGGCACCCTGCCCCAGAACTTCAGCAAACTGTTCCATGCTGTAACCGGCAGCCTGTGCTGCGGCAGCCAGCTTGTTGTATTCGGTGGTATCCGGATGCGCCGCCATGTAACTGATAGCATCTTTAACAATGCGTTTATGGGTCGGCTGGGTAAATGCTTCAGCATTCATTGCGCCGATGGTCAGGGCTGCGCTGACAGAAAGGGCCAGAGTGTGTTTCATAGTGGATTCGCCTGTGTGTTTTTGGTCTTACTAAACTCGCACAGCATTGTGAATACCGCGTTGCGCTGCGGTGACGACTCTGAGTCAGAACAATGAATAACGAGTGTGTTTTTATTTTTTTAAAACCGTCACGACGACCGTGATGCAGCTAAGACTAATAACTGAGAATGGTCGCCGACAATACGCCGGCAGGCACTTGGCCTGAATAAGCACAGATTAATTTTAAACTGTCCCAAACGGTGAATACGGCGACTTTTTTGGACCATCACTAATAATTAAAATATTAATTAGAGCGATATTATGGTGATTGGTCTGACCTTATTTAAAGGCAAAAAAAACCGGATAATCACAGGATTACCCGGCTTGCGGAAATAATTAACGCCTCAGAAACGGTTAGCTGCGTGATTCAGAATATGCACTGTCATCGCAATCGCATGCGGGATAACAATTTCTGCAATTTGCTCACGGTCAGCATCGGCTGTACTGCTCAGCACAATACCACCCTGACCATAAGAAACAGCTCCACCCTGAGTGAGTAAGGCACGAATATCATGCTGTCCGGCAGCAACCGGTGTGAAGCTGTTCAGCGCGGCACTGACAAGTGCATCATTATTCAGTTGCAGAGCACTGTAATTATCTTCCACCCAGGTTTCCCAGCCGGCATGATTCAGGCTGGAGGTTGTCCAGGTATGATGTGGCTGCAGCAGATCGGTAGTGTGCAGCACAAAACCCAGCGTCTGCACCGTTGGCTGATTCCAGAATTCGTTGTACCAGTGCTGACCCAGGTTATCGATCGGCTGGAATGGCATGGTTTCGAAATCTTCGTACATGCTCTTGCTGGAGCTGCTGCCCTGACGGTAATTCGCTTCGGTTACACCATAGGTGTTGTATTCAGAATCTTCGTTACAGCTCCACCAGTAGCACCAGCCGGTCATGCCGCCCGGACCATCATCCAGATGATCGCCTTTCAGCCAGGTTGCGGCCATATTGTCGACATCGCCCCATACGGTCAGCAGATCGTAGTTATAGCCACCCAGATCGTTGCCATGGGCATCTGCACCACGGGTGTGGTTCTGAAAGTGCCAGTAGGAGGTGTACTTGGCGATGGATGAACCCGCCCCCCAGACCGGCGCCTCAACACAGTCACCACTCACGGCGCCACAGATAAACGTATCGGCAAAGTCATCGACATCGTAGGCGCCCTGACCCAGCACTTCCGCAAACTGCGCCATGGTGTAACCCGCAGCCTGAGCCGCCGCCGCCAGCTTGTTGTATTCCGTAGTATCCGCATGAGCTGCCATATAGCTGACGGCGTCCTGCACAATGCGCTTATGGGTTGGCTGGGAGAAGGCCGCAGCATTCAGCGACGAACCCAACAGAGCCACCCCCAGGGTGGTCAGTAAAACCGGTTTCATGATTCTTCCTCATTTATGATGATTATTGTTAAGCCGCTCAGGCATATCTGTCTCCTGACTCAGGATGAGCGCAGCAGATGACAAACAGGCTTCGCCTGAACAGCGGCCGAACCATAAACAAGCAATTTCCTACCAAGCAATATACCAAGTAGTTTTTGGCACAAATGGAGACAGTTTTTTTGTACTTTTGTCTTAATCGGTGCTCAGTTTTTCCTGATTTACCACTTTTAAAACGGTCGTACAGATTCCTCCCCACCACCAATAAACAACCGCTACCGATGTAAAATGACAAGTGAATCAATACCCAGCGATGGAATTTCTATAGTTTCCTCATGCTGATAGTATTCCCGGTACGATGTGCCTGTTGCTTTACCGCCCCGAATTCACAGCCCCAAAGACAGAACGCCAGCCAATTACCTGCAGGATGCCACTATGAAATTACCCCTAAGTTTTATCTTTCTGACCGCGCTGAGCTCGTTCAGCAGTGCCTTTGAGGTTGGCCGCGATGAATGGACCAACGCCATGACCACAGCACTGCCCAATGCGTTTTGCCAGCCGCAACAGTTCTTCCGTCAGTGTTTTGATATCAGCGAAGCGCAGTGTATGGAAACGGCGACACAAACCACCCGTCAGTGTCTGCAGCAGTTTTCAGCGCAGTTCCCACAGGTATTTCAGCAACCGGCCGATGGCTCTTACTGGGGAACACAGGTTGGCCAGTGTGCTGGTGAGGCCTATCAGACAACGCTGAGCAAGCAGTTTAAAAATACCGCTAAATGCAATGACGTGAACCAGTGGATGTGATCTGGACTACGAATGTAAATATTCAGCCTAGCAAAGCGCTAGTCGGGAACGACGCTTAACGCGCTGCCGCGCGGCCCGAAGGGTGGCCGCCACGGACGGCGGACATAAAAAAACCCGCTTGCGCGGGTTTTTTTATTAAGCCGGTAACTAAACGCGTTAAACGCTTAGTTTACCTTGGCGTTCAGCTCGCCACTGGCGTAACGCTGGAACATGTTGTCCAGAGAGATCGGTTTGATCTTGGAAGCATTACCAGCAGTACCGAAGGCTTCGTAACGGGCGATACAGATATCGCGCATTGCGGTCACAGTCTGAGCGAAGAATTTACGCGGATCGAACTCACTCGGATGCTCAGCCATCATGCGGCGCATAGCACCGGTAGAGGCCAGACGCAGATCGGTATCGATGTTTACTTTACGCACACCGTACTTGATGCCTTCCACGATTTCTTCAACCGGTACACCGTAGGTTTCTTTAATGTCGCCACCGTACTGGTTGATGATCGCCAGCCACTCCTGCGGCACAGAAGAAGAACCGTGCATAACCAGGTGAGTATTCGGAATACGCTTGTGGATTTCCTTGATGCGGTCAATCGCCAGGATATCCCCTGTTGGTGGCTTGGTGAACTTGTAGGCGCCGTGGCTGGTACCGATGGCAATTGCCAGAGCATCGACCTGGGTACGCTTCACAAAGTCAGCGGCTTCTTCCGGATCGGTCAGCATCTGGCTGTGATCCAGTACGCCTTCGGCACCGATGCCGTCTTCTTCACCGGCCATACCGGTTTCCAGAGAACCCAGACAACCCAGCTCGCCTTCTACCGATACACCACAGGCGTGCGCCATATCGACGGTGCGCTTGGTCACGTCAACGTTGTATTCGTAAGAAGTCGGGGTTTTACCGTCTTCACCCAGAGAACCGTCCATCATCACTGAGCTGAAGCCCAGCTGGATAGAACGCTGACACACGTCCGGAGAGGTACCGTGATCCTGATGCATACACACAGGAATGTGCGGAAACTCTTCAATCGCGGCCAGAATCAGGTGACGCAGGAAAGGAGCGCCTGCGTATTTGCGGGCACCGGCAGACGCCTGAACAATCACCGGAGAGTCGGTCTTGTCGGCGGCTTCCATAATGGCGCGCATCTGTTCCAGGTTGTTCACATTAAATGCCGGTACGCCGTAGCCGAATTCGGCGGCGTGATCCAGCATCTGACGCATGCTGATTAATGCCATGTCAAAATACCTTAACTGTGAAAATTGGCTGGCCGCTATTCTAACGGCTTATGTTATGGATAGAAACGGCTATTGGCTGCTGTCTGCAGTGTCGCGCGGATCAGGCCTCGTCATCCTGCCAATCTCCCGCCTCCAGCCTGCGGATCATCGCCAGTTCACGCTCAGCCTGAGCTGCGGCAAACTGCTCCAGCGCCGCCGCCAGTGGTTGCCAGCGCTCTTCTGGCCAGAGTTGCTGCAGAAAAACAGCTTCGTTACAGGCGGAAAACTCCCGCGCGGTGACAAAGAAATCCTCCGTGGTCTGCAGCAGCGAAGAAGAGAGAAGAGAATCCTGCAGACGGCGGCACAGGGTCAGATAGAAAGCGACGATAAGCTGATCGGCCTGTTCGTAATCCAGCTCCTCGATTTGGGCATTGATGCGGTCAAACAACGCATCATGCTCACCATGCAGGCGGATGCCGTCAAAATCATCTTCGGTAAAGAGTTCGCAATCCGGAGCATTCAGCCATAACAGCGGATAGTCATCCTCTTCCTGCGTGATTTCATGCGGCTGAATCAGCGCGATGGTGGGCGGTAACGGCCCCTGGTCTGAGTATTCAAACAGGAAACAGCCAACGGTATTGGCAACCGGCGCCGCCTGCAGATCCGCCAGAATTTTATCGTGCAGGACTGAACTGGCCTGCTCCAGCATGTTCGCCAGTGACAGCGCTTCGTGCGAGCGGTCATAGACAATGCTGTTCTGCGTCAGGTTGCGGATGATCTCAACCTCGCCCGTGCTGCTGAACTCAACCAGGCTTTCCATATAGGGCGTCAGCTCTGGTGCAACACCGACCTCTGGCATACGGGCAGAACGCTCAATAATGCGTACACCGGCCTCACTCCACTCATAATCACCAACCTTTAAACCGTATTCACGGGCAGTGATAAAAGTGACAGGGTAGCCTTCGGCATCTTTTCTCAGAAACTCGATAACAATGGGTTTTACTTCGGCGCCATTGCGGTAAATCTGCTGGCGGCAGGACCAGTCGCCGAACGAATAAAACGCCGTGTCATAACTGACGTCGTCGCCAATCAGATATTTGGTCGCATGCAGTTGCCGGCCCTGCAGCGCGACAACAATAATGCCGTCAGCCGTGGTATCCATCTCATCGACCGACGGATAAATCGTACAGCGCGCAGGCGGCAACTGCTGCAGATACTGCACAAAGGGCTCTAAGGAAAAGAAGTCCAGACTGGCAAAGCCCACCTGGTACTCACCGGACATCAGTTCATCCAGCGATAAATTAGCAAAATGTTCCGGCGCTACCGTGCTGAATAATTCAGCAATCTGCTCAAGCGGGTTCATCCCTGGACTCCGTTAATTAGTGACGTTGCCGTTACTCGCCGGTATCGGCGCTGTGATAACCACTGCTGCGATCCAGATTACGCAGCATATTTTTTTCTTCGGCCGATATTTGCTGCGACCAGGAACCCGGCTGACCACCGCTGCCACGCACAGTGCGCAGATATTCCAGATGGCGGGCCATCAGGCGGCGCTGCACAAATACGTCATCCACCCGGTCATTGCGGTAATAACGACAGGGTTCATAAGCACCTTCATGTAAGCAGATACCGTCACCATGACGCAGACCTTCAGCAAAGCTGCCATCGTAAACAATGCGGTTATTTTCCAGCCATTTTCCCTGTACAAAACGACCATCCGTTACACGTCCGCGAAATTCATGACCTTCAGTGTGCCGGGCAATACCCTCACCCTGTGCCACGCCCTGCGGACACTCACCGCTCATCCAGAACCAGTCCGGCTCCTGCAGTGCACACTGACTGCTGGCCTGTAACTCTGCCCGTATCTGCTGCAGGCGTTCTGCCAGAGCCTGCTGTGCTTTATTGCGGAAAATATTTTCCGGCTCTGCGCGGAGAAAGGTCTGGTAATTATCCACCTCATTGATGCTGCGTACAGCCTGCCAGCTCAGTACGTCCAGGTCGTAAACCGCGAAGGCTTCCAGGGCATAATTAAGTGCACAGATTTTTGCCAGATCGCGGGCGGTAACACCAGCGGCCGCGCGATCCCGGCCATTAGGACAGGCAATCGGCCGACGGCTGAGACGGGTTTCATCAGCACCATCGATTAAGGCTGAGAAAATGGCTTTTGAATCAGACAAAACCGCCTGATGAAGGTTGTTACCAGCCTCGCTGGTTACTTTTTTGGCAGGTTGCTGGGCACAGCCGGCCACAACACCAGCGCCCATAACCAATAAGAGGCATAAAAGAATGCTGCGCATACTCTTCCCTGAATATATGAATGTGAAAATGAAACAGGGCTGCCTATGGCAGCCCTGATCTGACTTACTTGGCGCGTTCTTCCAGAATCGCAACCGCAGGCAGTACTTTGCCTTCTACGAACTCCAGGAAAGCGCCGCCACCGGTCGAGATGTACGACACTTTATCGGCAATTTCATATTTATCAACAGCGGCCAGAGTATCGCCACCGCCGGCAATAGAGAAAGCGTCGGATTCGGCAATCGCCAGTGACAGGGCTTTGGTGCCTTCACCGAACTGGTCGAATTCGAACACGCCCACCGGGCCGTTCCAGATAATGGTTTTGGCGCTCTTCAGCTGTTCGGCCAGTGCTTTGGCGGAATCCGGGCCGATATCGAAGATCATATCGTCGGCTTCTACCGCATCGGCGCTTTTCAGTGTCGCTGCTGCTGATTCGGAGAATTCTTTACCGCATACAACGTCGGTTGGCAGCGGGATAGAGACTTTTTCCATCAGCTTTTTCGCTGCCGGGATCAGGTCTTCTTCACACAGGGATTTGCCCACCGGCTTGCCAGCTGCAGCGAGGAAAGTATTGGCAATACCGCCACCGACGATGATCTGATCACAGATATCGGACAGGCTTTCCAACACTTCCAGTTTGGTCGACACTTTTGAACCACCAACGATGGCCACCAGCGGACGGGCCGGAGTCGCCAGGGCTTTGCCCAGTGCGTCCAGTTCAGCCGCCAGCAATGGGCCGGCACAGGCAACCGGGGCAAACTTGGCCACACCATGGGTAGACGCCTGAGCGCGGTGAGCGGTACCAAAGGCATCCATCACGAATACGTCGCACAGTGCGGCATACGCCTGCGCCAGTTCATCGGCGTCTTTTTTCTCGCCTTTGTTAAAGCGCACGTTTTCCAGCAGCACCACTTCGCCAGCGGCGACTTCAACGCCTTCGCGAAAATCTTTGATAACCTTAACGTCACGGCCGAGCAGGCCGGCCAGGTGGGCAGCAACCGGCTTGATGGACGATTCTTCGTCGTACACGCCTTCTTCCGGACGACCCAGGTGGGACATAACAATCACCTTGGCACCGGCATCCAGAGCCAGCTGAATGGTTGGCAGCGACGCACGGATACGCGCATCGGATGTGACCTTGCCGTTCTTTACCGGAACGTTCAGGTCTTCACGGATCAGAACGCGCTTACCGCTCAGATCCAGATCGGCCATTTTCAATACAGTCATGATAACCCCACTCACAATATCCAGTAGCTGATGCGCCCGCGGTGCCGGTTCAGCGTGTAAGGCTTACGCGCTGAACCGGCTCTGCTGGCGATAAAAAAATTTGGGGCGCGATTATAGCAGCAAGCGCCCGCCGGCCCTAGTCCTGCACGCGCGGCATCTGGTTATGCCCACAGAGGGAGCTGATGGGTGCAAAGTCCTCTGAGACAGGAGCATGAAGCTTCCGGGGCCAGTCCTGAAAAACAGACTTTCAGCAAGCCGGATTCAGATAGTGTGAACGGGTCCTTATCGTCAAGGTAGTTATTGATAGAGGTTGCAGCTAGAATCTGCGGTCTTCATTCGGCTCAACCCGGAGCGAGCCGAAGTGACAATTCCAGGACTGTTAATAAAGGAAGACCCCATGTTCAAATCCTGCTTACGCCTCAGCAGCCTGCTGCTGGCAACCTCACTGGCTTTGCCTGCTGCTGCACTGGAAGTCAAAGTGCTGAGCGCCGTGGTTAAAGACGAAAAAATCGCCGATGCCAAAATCACCTGGCAGCGCAACGGTGAAAGCTCTGTAAGCGCCACATCGACTGCCAACGGTGTCGCCAGCGCCAGCAGCACCCTGGCCGACGATAACGATACCACCATGATTATCGACAAAGCCGGTTACTCCACCCTGGTTGTGAAGTGCCCGTGTGATGGCTTTACCTACGCCCTGTCACCGGTAATGCAAAACCTCGATGGTCTGCGCGTGGTACTGACCTGGGGTAGCACACCATCCGATCTGGACTCTCACCTGACCTACCCGGCGAACCACGTGTTCTACGTGAAAAAACAGGGCCGTGATGCCAATCTGGATGTGGATGACACCAACAGCTATGGCCCGGAAACCATCACCATCGAACAGAAGCACGACGGCGAACGCTACGTTTACGCCGTGCACGATTACAGCAACCACAGCAGCAAAACCTCCAAAGCTCTGGGTAACAGCAGCGCCCGCGTGCAGGTTTATGTTGGCCAAACGCTGATCCGTACCTATAACGTAAAACCGCAGCAGACCGCCTCCAGCTGGGTGGTGTTCGGCATCGATGAAAACGGCGCCTTCCACGATATTGATCAGTACCTGAGCCTGAACCGTGAAGGCCTGGCCTCGCACCTGAACAGCCTGATCAGCGCGGAATCCTTCGAGAGCCACTCACTGATCACCGACGCCATCAAGAAAGAAGCCAAGCGGATTAATACCCGTGGTGAAAAACTCTATGGCGAGAAGAAACTGGAAGAAGCTATGTACGCCTTCCAGGACGCCATTAACCTTTACCCAAGCTTTGGTCAGGCCTACAGCAACCTGGGTCTGACTTATCAGAAACTGAACCGTACCGCCGAAGCGCTGTGGGCTAACCGCAAAGCGATCGAACTGGCGTCCGGTAACAGCAAGGCGCGGGTTCAGGCCAGCAGCTACTACAACATTGCCCGTATTTATGAAGCCAGTGGCCGCTGGCAGGATGCGCTGGATAACTTCCGCAAAGCCAAATCTCTGCGCGAGCACAGCGCTTACGACAGTGGCATCACACGGATGGAGGAAAAACTGAATCAGCAGTAATGCTGAGCACTTAAAACCCCGCGCCTGCGGGGTTTTTTATTCCCTTTATCCAACGTTACTCCGCATCGTCAAAGGATATTCCATGCGTTTTATTTTCCCACTGCTACTGGGCCTGATCATCAGCCCGCTCACTCAGGCCGCCGGCCCCGCTAAAGTCGCCACGCTGGAGCGCAACCTGTGGCCACAACCGTTAACCAGTGCCGCAGCGTTTGACCGCGCTTCCGCCGCCGAAATTCTGACCTTTGCTCGTCTGCTGGAAGCCACGCCGCTGAGCAACGAAGCCGACATCAAAGCCTTCACCGCCGTCGATAAACCCGATGCAGCCAGCGTGCAGCGCTGGCTGGAGAAAACCCGGCAGCGGCTGCAGGCTAACTACGCACAAGCCTGTGGTCAGTGTGCCGCGTCCGCCAGCTGGGCGGCATTAATAACCGCCAGCCAACAGCCCGCTGCCGACGGTTATCAGAATTGGGCCAAAGCCAGTGAAGCATTTCACTTACGTTACCTGTATGAACAGGTGCGTCTGGCGGCATTATTCCCGCACATTACCAGTGAAATTCACACCTTTAATCAGCACGAGGTGGATGGTTTTGAATTACCCGACCGTCAGTTTCTGCTGAGCTATGATGACGGCCCGGCACCCGACCGCTTAAAAGAGGGTGTAAAAGTAAACGGCACTGAGCAGCTGGTTAAAGCACTGGAAAGTGCCGGTATGCGTGCACAGTTTTTCGCACTGGGCGAACGCATTAAACAGCAGAAAGCACCTGAAGATTTTTACGCCAGTCAGTGTCTGGGTTCCCACGGCGAGGTACACAAAAGCCACCAGAAATGGGACGGCTGGGCCGATTCCATTAACACCACGCGTACCCGTCTGAATGATTACCAGCCGGGCCCATACTGGTTCCGCCCGCCTTACGGTCAGCGCAGCGAAGTCCTGACCACCGCACTGCAACAGACTGGTGAAGGCGTTATGCTGTGGAATATCGACAGTCAGGACTGGAACCGAAAATTAAGCGATAAAGACGTTGAAGACCGGGTGATTACCCTGATGCTGTTATGGCGTCGCGGTATTATTCTTTACCACGATATCCACCCGCGGGCGCTGGCCAATTTAGCCGCACTGCAGACCCTGCAGCAACAGGCTGGGCTGAACTGGCGTGACTGTCACAGCCTGCAGCCAAAAGCCACAAAACTCTGACAACACAGTAACCGGCAGGAATACAATTTTGGACAGCGGACTCTACCTGATTTTTCTGGCAACCACGGTTATGTTAATCATGGTGCCCGGCCCTTCTGCCATCACCGCAGCCAGTCAGGGTGCCAGCCACCCGCAAGGCAAAGCCTTTTTTGGCGTGCTGGGCATCGCCTGCGCTGATGTGTTGTATTTTTCGCTGTCTGCCACCGGTATTGCCTCGTTAATTATTGCCTCGGCCACACTGTTCGCCCTGATTAAATGGGTTGGCGTTGCCTACCTGTTCTATCTGGGACTGAGTGCCATATTCAGCGACGCCGGGCCCATTAATCTCAGCCGTAAGCAAAAGGTGAGCAAACCCGGCAAGCTGTTTTATCAGGGATTAATCGTACAGCTCGCCAACCCCAAGGCACTGCTCTATTTTTCTGCTCTGCTGCCGCAGTTTATTGATCCGGCGGAACCTGTGCTGCTGCAGCTATTGATTATGGGGGCTTCCTGCCTGCTCGCCGACCTGCTGGTGTACAGCACATTCAGCTATATGGGGAATCATCTGGCACGCAAACAACTGAAAGCACGGGTGGTTAATGCGATTAATAAAACCGCAGGTTTAACCCTGATTGCGACCGGAGTCAGAATCGCGATGATGGAGGCTAAGAATTAATCGCTCCCGGATAGCGAAGATAAAAAAAACTGCCAAAGCCACTGCTGTCCCACAGTTTGGAGTGACATTGTGTCACTCCAAACGGCAGCATTCATCGACTACTGTTTTCCAATCTGAAACGCCTTTCCGGGGCAAGCCCCTGGCCCCCCTGTAAGGAGAGGTATCTCCTTACGATCCTCTCTTTTCGGCGCGTCCGACTTCATCCAGCCAACTGCAATGATTATGCGGCACGCAAAACAATGATTACGGGCATCCATGCCCTCCACCCTTCGGGCCAGCCTGCGGCTGTTGAAATGGCTCCTGCCATTTAGCCCGCCCCGGAACGACGCTTTAAAACAGCAAAAATTTGTATCGTTCCGGGGCAGGGTTTTGCTCTGAAGGCCGCAGAATCATCTGGTTGACTGGCGCCGCACGATCGCCGGTTACAGTAATCCGCTCAGCCGTATTTCAACAGAAACCGTGCTTGAGACATGATATTTAAAAGAAAACGTTTGATCTGAAACGCGGCATTGCGGTGACGGTTTTCTGCGCCTCTGGGGCCGCCGCAGAAACTGCTGATATGTCTGGTCTGTCCGCAGGGATGCGGACAAGTGGCTCCGGCCATGGATGGCCGATGAGGCACGCGGCCAGTAAATATCAAGGTTTCAAAAAGCGCGAAGCTGGGCCTGTTTTTGCTCCTGCAAAACATGCATTTCCGCCATCCATGGCGGTCAGGTATAAAGCCCGCCGGCAAGAGGATAAGTTCCCTTGGGAGGCAGCAGGCCTTGAAGTTAAAAAATGCTGTTTTTGTCAGCTGCGGTGCTGATTAAAAACTGTGGGACAGTAGTGTGACAAAGCAGGTTTTTTTATGGGTATTTATCAGCCTTCCCGGCTGATGTATTTATGCCGGTTAACCCTTAACTCCATCAACCGGAATAAGCCGATCAGCACGGCCGACATCACCAGGTACATCATGCCGGCGGCGAAGAAAATCTCCAGCGGCGTATAAGTACGGGCAATAATCGTGCGCGCCATACCGGTAATATCCAGCAGGGTAATGGTCGAGGCAAGCGCACTGCTTTTCAGCATTAACAGAAATTCGTTGCTGTAGGCCGGCAGTACAATACCCAGCGCTCTTGGCAGAATAATACGGCGGATTTTGGTCAGCCGGTTCATGCCCAGCGCGTCGGCGACTTCAATTTCGCCATGGGGAATTGCCTGAATGGCACCACGGATTAATTCTGCGCTGTAAGCCGAAGTATTCATGGTGAAAGCAATAATGGCGCACCAGTAAGGTTCTTTCAGAATCGGCCAGAGGAACGAGTCTTTCACCGCATCAAACTGCGAAGCACCGTAATAAATCAGAAATATCTGTACCAGCAGTGGCGTGCCACGGAAGAAAAAGATATAGCCATAGGCCAGACCTTTAAGCAGCGGCTGCGTTGAAGCGCGCATTAATGCCAGAGGCACCGCCATCAGAATACCGAACAGGCCGGATAAACCGACCAGCTCTAATGTCAGCCAGGCGCCTTCCAGCAGGCGTGGGAAATAATCCCAGATTACAGACCAGTCCCAGTTCATGCCCGTCGTCCACGTAATTCAGGTTTACTCAGACGCTCAAGAATTTCGGTCACCAGCGTCGCCAACAGGGTCAGCGCCAGATACAGAATGGCGGCTGCCAGATAAAAATCAAAAGGATGTTTGGTTGCCGCAGAACCCACACTGGCCTGACGCATTAATTCATTCAGACCAATCACCGATACCAGTGCGGTATCTTTCAGCAGTACCTGAAATAAATTGCCCAGTCCGGGAATGGCCAGACGCCACACCTGCGGAAAAATAATGCGGAAGAAGGTTTGCCCGCGGCTCATGCCCATCGACTGTGCCGACTCCCACTGCCCCTTGGGTACTTCCAGCATCGCCATACGGAATACTTCCGTGGCGTAAGCACCAAAGGCAATGGCCAGAGCTGCAACACCGGCGGCAAAAGCGCCTACTTCGATGTATTCGTCATAACCAAAAAAGCTGGCGCCCCACATCAGCAGCTGAGCGCCGCCGTAATACAGGGTTAATACCAGCAATAATTCCGGCACGCCGCGCACCAGTGTGGTGTACAGCGTGGCCGGAATACGCAGAAACGGTGAAGGCGACAGCTTGGCTGCCGCCCCCAGTAAGCCGATCACCAGTCCGATGGCTAAGCTGGCCAGCGCCAGCTGAATGGTCATCAGCGCTCCGCTGAGTAACAGATGGCCAAAGCCCTGTAAATCCATCAGCATGCAGCGTCGTCCTGGTGTGTCATATAATTCATCGGCTTACCTCTGAGCAGCGTTCGCTCAGTAAATATCAAACGGGAAATATTTAGCGTTAATTTCTTTGTAGGTGCCGTTGGCAACAATGGCATCCAGCGCTTTATTCAGACGTTCCTGCAGTTTGTCGCCTTTACGCACCGCGATACCGATTTTGTCATCGATATCCAGATCGGCACCTTTAAATTCGAAATTCGCGCCGTCTTTGCTTTGCAGCCAGTCATAGGCCGGGAATTTATCCGACAGGATGGCGTCGATACGGCCAGCAGCCAGATCGAGGTAAGCGTTATCCTGAGTGTCGTACAGTTTTACATTCACCACGTCGCTGTATTTATCTTCCAGCGTCTGGCCGGAAATCGTCGCGCGCTGTGCTCCAACGCTGAGGCCTTTCAGACCGTCCATGCTGGTGTCCAGAGCTTTGCCTTTGGCAGCCACAAACGCCAGGCTGTTGGTGTAATACTTATTGGTAAAATTCACCACGCGCAGACGTTCTTTGGTGATCGACATAGAGGCAATAATGGCATCGTATTTACGTGCCATCAGACCCGGAATAATGCCATCCCAGTCCTGCGCCACGATTTCGCACTCGGCTTTCATTTCGGCACACAGGGCTTTGGCGATATCGATATCAAAACCGACCAGATTGCCATTGGCATCGATCATATTGAACGGTGCGTAAGCCCCTTCAGAAGCGATGCGGATTTTTTCGGCAGAGGCGAATGGCGACAGCATAACGCTGGCCGCCAGGCACAGAGTGGCAACGAATTTTTGCATGGTGTTAATCCTCAGCAATAGATAATAAAGCAGACCAATCAGGCCTGATGACTCGCCATAAAATCGCGTACGCGCTGGGATTCGGGGTTATCGAATACCTTTTCCGGCGAGCCTGTTTCTTCAATCTGTCCCTGATGCAGGAAAACCACAGAGCTGGACACTTCACGCGCAAAGCGCATTTCGTGCGTCACGATCAGCATCGTCCGGCCTTCTTCGGCCAGTTCGCGCATCACCGCCAGCACCTCGTTGACCAGCTCAGGGTCCAGGGCAGATGTCGGCTCATCAAACAGCAATACCTGCGGATCCATTGCCAGTGTGCGGGCAATGGCCACACGTTGTTGCTGCCCACCGGAAAGATGTCCCGGATAGGCGTCCTGTTTGTCAGCCAGACCGACCTTGCGCAGCAATTCCTGTGCCCGTGCAACGGCAACATCACGGGGCACCTTTAATACGTGCACCGGTGCTTCGATCAGGTTCTGCAGGATGGTCATATGTGGCCAGAGGTTGAACTGCTGGAAAACAAAGCCCAGGCGCGAACGCAGGCGTTCGAGCTGGCGCTTGTCCTGCGCTTTCAGTTCACCGTTTTTGTCCGGAATCAGTGCCAGCTGTTCATTACCGATAATGATCTCGCCCTGATTCGGGCGTTCCAGCAGGTTAATGCAGCGCAGCAGCGTGCTTTTACCGGAGCCACTGGAGCCGAGAATCGAGATAACGTCACCCTTCTGCGCGGTCAGGCTGACGCCTTTCAGCACTTCAAGATTACCGTAGCATTTGTGGATGTTGATCAGCTCAAGAGCAGCGTTGGAGTTCTTCATATATAGGGCTTGGCGCGCACAAACGGACAAGGGCGCGAACATTACACATTGGCAGGATGAAGACAACCTTCACGCAAGCTTAGCGCCAATTTCTGACCGGAAAGTCCACTTTGAGTCACGAATTGGTGCAAAAACGTGTGACAACAACGCTGCAGGTATGTAATCCGTCGGACGGGCGCATTGTCTCAGGGTAAGACCAATTGGCGGGAAACGACGCTGCAGAACAGGCGGGAGCTAGGCCCCTGACGCACCAATTCAGGGCGCACGCAGCTACAGCACTGCCTTGTAACAAGGCAAAAAAAACGCCGTCCGGAAACCGGGCGGCGCTTTGTGTTTGAACAGCAGGGCTTATTCGGGAGCCTTATTCGGCAGCGATCTGAGCCGGCACCTGCTGCAGGAAGTCACGGTACAGATCCGCGGCTTCAGACGCGACTTCCACCATCGGCATATGACCGATGCCATTAAAGATATGTGTCTTCAGCTGAGGAACGCCCGCTTCCCACACCGATACCGAGCTCACATGCAGTAAGCGGTCTTTATCACCCCACCAGAGCATGGCCGGTGCTTTCAGGTCAGCCAGTTTTTCTTCGAGGTAATCGCTGGAATGGAAATCGGCGAAGATTTTTTCCAGCTCGCTGCGGCGCTCAATGTATTTATCCGACATGGCTTCCAGCACCATTCCCGGCAGGAATGGCGGCTGCGCCATGGTCATGGCATAGAAGCTGTCGAACTCCGCACGGTTATGAATCAGGAAAGGGTTGTGGCCCTGATTCAGCATTTTGAACATATCGCTCGGCTCCGGCGACATCACCCCGGCCGGGTCAACCATAGTGGCCGACAGCGTCCGTTCCGGATAAGCAATGGCGAAGGTGGCGGTTAAAAAGCCCCCCATCGAATTACCGATAACATGTGCCTGAGCGATATCCAGTTTATCCAGCAACGCCGCCAGACGTTTCGCCTGAGCCGGCATGCTGTAATCCCAGCTGGCATCAAAACCGGTATCACCATGACCGGCCATATCCGGAATAATCACCCGATAGTCGTCGACAAAATGCTTGGCAAAACGTGGCCATACGTCTTTATCGGCACTGTAACCGTGCAGCATCACGATCACCGGTTTGCCCGGATTGCTGTTGCTGTACAGTGCCAGTTCCATATCGCCGATATCCACCGCGCTTTGCTCAAAACCATAAGCAGAGGCTTCGAGATCGGTGACGTTAGCATACAGCCAGTGGCCGACCCGGCCGTAGGCACCGTTAAGCATACCGACCACCAGAGCCAGCACCAGCGGCAGAATTAACAGACTGATTTTTTTCATAACCTTACCTTGTCTATTTTATTGTTATCGCGTTTTTATACCCGCACAGCCCTGCACTTAACAGGTTCGATCAGGCAAAGTCGTGATCTTTGACGCGGAAGTTTTTAGTCCAGCGACGGAAGGTAAAACTGAAGCCCGGAAACATCGCAATCACCTTACCGCTTTTGCTCTTATACCAGCTGTTACAGCCGCCCTGCTGCCAGACGGTTTTGGCCATCTCGGCATGAATATGGCGGGTGTAGCTGTCTTCGGCACTGGCTTTTACTTCGATCAGATTTTTCTGCCGGCGGCCGACTTCCTCGATCGCCTTCATGATGTAATTCATCTGCGCTTCGATAATAAAAATCGCCGAGGTATGACCAATACCGGTATTCGGGCCGGTAACAATAAACAGGTTAGGGAAACCCGGTGCCGACGTACCTAAATAGGCGCGCGGAAAATCCGCCCAGACATCCGCCAGCGTCTGCTGGTTACGGCCGATAACCGGATAAGAGATTACGCCATCGGTGGCGTCATAACCGGTGGAATAAATAATCAGATCCAGATCCACCTGATCGCCATGGCTGGTTTTAATGCCGCTCTCATTAATTTCACCAATGCCATCGGTTTTATCGTGCAGGGTAACGTTGTCGCGGCAATAAGCCGGGTACAGGGTGTCGGATAAAATGACGCGCTTACAGCCGATGGTAAAATCCGGCGTGACTTTCTGCTGCAGAACCGGGTCTTTAATCTGCTTTTTAATATGCGCACGGGCTTTACGGCCTGCCAGCAATTCCAGCATCAGGGAAGAGTATTTAAAGCCGATTACGCGGCTTTCCAGCCCCCAGTAAATGGCTTCGCGCAGGGCGCGGTAAATACCACGGTTGCGCAGCAACTTACGCTGCCAGTTTTTAAACACATAATCCGGACGCGGCAACACCCAGTGCGGCGTGCGCTGAAAGATATGCAGATGAGCAACATCGGCCGCTATGGCAGGAATAATCTGTGCGGCGCTGGCACCGCTGCCGATAATCGCGACCCGTTTACCTTTATAGTCGTAATCATGATCCCAGTTATTGGTGTGGAAAGCTTTTCCTTTAAAGCTGTCACGGCCTTTAAACTCCGGAATCACCGGGGTACTTAATGGCCCGGAGGCATTGATAACAAAACGTGCCTGCAGCACGCCTTTACCATCGACATGCACGTGCCAGCGCTGATCAGCTTCGTGCCATTCAATTTTTTCAACATTGGCGTGGGTGAGGGTCTTTTCCCGCAGGCTGTGTTTATCAATCACATGATTCGTGTACTGCTGCAGTTCGTGCTGTTCGGCAAACATCTGCGACCAGTCATACGGCTCGGACTCGATGGAATACAGCGGCGACTGCACATCCACCGCAGCACCGGGATAGGTATTCTGTGCCCAGGTACCGCCCATAAATTCACGCCGCTCGAGAATAATAAAATCGTCAATGCCACGTTTTTTAAGATTGATGGCGGCACACTGACCACCAAAGCCACTGCCGATAATGATCACACCATAACTGGACATACGGACCTCTTCGCCCGGCACCGGCCGGAAATTTTATTGTTATATTGCACACGCCAGTAAATCTGACGACAGATGTCCTCACTTTACTTCTGAGGACACTTGTCGTCAAATTGCTATACGAGTCATTTCCGGACAATTTTTCCGATGGGAAAATCCACCGCCAGCAACGGCGATAACACCACAAGCGATACTCCGGCAGCCAGAACAGGCGGACGCACCTATGGCGGCCAGAGCCAGCAACAACGCAAAGCCCAGCGGCGCCAGCAGTTTCTGCAGGCCGGGCTTGAGGTGTTCGGCACCGAAGGCTTCCGCAATGCCACCGTGCGTGGCCTGTGCCGTCAGGCGCAGCTGACCGACCGCTACTTTTACAGCGAATTCGGTAATCTCGAAGGCCTGCTGCAGGCGGTATACGGCCAGTGCATGGACAGCATCAAACAGCAGCTGTTTAACGCTTTCTCTCAGGCGCAGCCCGGCGGGCAGATTGAAGTGCTGGCACAACAAGGACTGGCGGCCTTTTTCAGTGCCATGCAGGACGCCCGTGTCGCACGGGTCTGTATGCTGGAGCTCGAAGGCGTCAGTGCAGCGACCGACCGTTTCTATCACGGCTATATGCAGGATTTTGCCAATATGGTGATGACACTGGCGCGTACCGTGCACCCACACTGGCAACTCAGTGATGACGAGTATGCGCTGCTGGGAATGGGCTTTATCGGCGCCATGCGTCAGGTAACTACCTACTGGCTGCAGAGCGGTTGCAGTGCCTCGCAGCAGACACTGGTCAGCACCGGTATGCGCATGATTATGGGACTGGTGCGGCAAATAGAAAGCGAGCAATAAATTTATCCGGCTGCGGATAAAACCGGAACATGTCTGAATGATTTCATTAAGCCGGCTCCTGCACTGAATATTCAGCTCCTGCGGGTTGCGCGCTACGCCTGAGAATAAAATCAGCGCCCTTTTCAGCAATCATAACGGTCGGTGCGTGAATATTGCTTCCCGTAATCGAGGGCATTATCGATGAATCAATAACCCGCAGGCCAGTAACACCATGCACTCTCAGCTCCGGATCAACCACACCACCATCCGCCAGAGCAGCCATTTTGCAGGAGCCGGCCGTGTGGTACACGGTTTCAACATGAGAGCGGATATAGTCACGTATTTCGTCATCCGTCTGAACAGAGATCCCTGGCGCTTCCTCCTTGCCTTTATAGGCCCTGAAAGCGGGCTGTTCCATAATCCGGCGGGCGATTTTTACACCATTCACCAATGCATTCAGCTCCGTGTTATCGGCAAAATAATTGGCTTCAATTTTTGCTTTGCTGAAAGGATTATTATCCCTCAACAACACCCGCCCCCGGCTTTTCGGGCGGAGATGACAAACGTGCAACACATAACCCGCCTTCATCGGCAGCTTCAGATCCCGTCCATGAGGACTCATCCTCACGGCGGCAAACTGCAGCTGCAAATCAGGCAACGGCTGATGCTCATCCGATTTAATAAATCCACCACAATCGGTCGGGGTAAATAACAGCGGCGTGGTACGATTCAGATAACGCCCGACAAATGCCCAGAACGACTTGCTCCAGGGAGCCATTACAAGTGTCCCATCGTTAGCCGTCTGATAGCGCAACAGAATATCCGGATGATCCTGCAGGTTTTCACCGACGCCAGGAAGATCTTTAACAACTCTGATGCCATGCTTTTCAAGCTCAGCAGATGGCCCGATACCTGATAGCTTCAGTATTTGTGGTGAATTAATAACACCCGCAGAGATAATGACCTCTCTGGCCAATAACGATTCTCTTATTCTCTTTCTGGCATTGTAAATTTCAACACCACATGCGGCTGGCGATTCCCCACGTTCATCAAATAAAACCCTGGTAACATGCGTTTTCTTAAGGATGACCAGATTTGATCTGTTTTCCACAGGATCGAGAAATGATGTGGAGGAATTGGCACGCTTCCCCTCCGGGGTTTGCGTTACCTGAAAATAACCACAGCCTTCCTGTTCTGCACCATTGAAATCATCTGTCGTTCTGAACCCGGCCTCTGCGCAGGCATCAATAAATGCATCGCAAACCGGAAGATGATAATTTGTATCAGAGACATCCATTTCACCATCGACACCATGAAACCCGTCTCCCCCTCTGATCTGTCGCTCTGATTTTTTAAAATATGGCAGAACAGACTCATAGCCCCAGCCAGGATTCCCCTGCTCTTCCCAGCCATCATAGTCGCAGGGATGTCCTCGCGTATAAATCATTGCATTGATTGAGCTTGATCCTCCCATAACCTTACCGCGGGGCCAGAAATATGACCGCTGAGAATTATTGTCATCCTGTTCAGTTTTATAAAGCCAGTTATATTTACCGCTATTCATCAGAACCAGCATATTGAAAGGATTACAGTCTCTGATCCAGTAGCTTTTATCGGTATCGCCAGCCTCAATCAGGCAGACCCGGTTATTTTTATCTTCAGATAAGCGATTTGCCAGCACACAGCCTGCAGATCCTGCGCCTACAATAATGTAATCAAACATATCCGGTACCGTTATTTCACTAATGTGGAAAGATGAAAAAAGATCAGAACCTGTCCTGCCTGAGACTTCTTTTTCTCTGAGCACTACGCCCTTTATGTTTTAAATATCGTTCAATCCAGCTAAAGCGCTCAGGAAAGATATTGGCTACCTTAGCCATAAAGGCTCTGCCTTTCGGCATACCATATTCAAGTTTTTTCTTATGGACAAAATGATGCAATATGGCATCAGAAACATCATTAACAGAAAGAATATTTCCACCTGAAAAAGTCAAAGCCGCTGAAGCAGCATTCTCCTGTTTCTTTAACATCGGTGTTTCAATAGCATCAGGGCAAAGAACACTCACACGAATACCCAAAGGTTTTACTTCTTTTGCAAGAGCAATACTGAATGCTCTTACCGCAAATTTTGAAGCACTATAAAGAGCCAGACCAGGTACAGGAGAAAGCGCTGCGGTTGATGCTATGTTAATAATATGCCCTGATCGTTGCTGAATCATTTGCCGTACCAATAACCGGCAACCAAGCATTAAACCTTTTACATTCGTATCTATATGCCGGTGTATTTCTTCTTCATCCTGCTCATAAACCCGACCAGCCTGAAGGTAACCGGACACATTCAGCAATATATCGATACTCTTCCACTTACTCAGCACCCCGGAGACAGCATCAGACCAATCAGCTCCTGACGTTACATCCAGCCGGAGTAAGAGCAGGTTATTTGAAGGCCATTTTTCTTCTTCAGCCTTCCGACGAAGAAGATCCATATTTCTGGCAGATGCGGCCACTCGGTATCCTTTAGCCAGAAATACACCGACCAGATGCATACCAAGGCCGCTTGAAGATCCTGTTATCAATACAACGTTCACACCGCACCCTTTTAGTATATTTAAGAACGGCCTGGCAGTGCATGGCAGGCTGTAAACCGCTGACGGCGATTCTGCTAAGGAAACTTATAAAACCCCACGATTTTCTTTCAGCCAAGCTTCTGTTCTTGCCATTCCTTCGGTAAGAGATACCACAGGTACGTAACCAAGCATGTCTCTGGCTTTATCAATGGAATAGGTGGCCTTTCTTGACAGCATCGCCAGGGAGCTCCGGTCTATTTCAGTATTGGCATTTAATACCGTATTAAAAATAAACGACCCGACACTGGTTATACCTTCGGCGACACGTGTGGGTAAGCAGACTGGCTCGGTGTTTTTCCCAAGCCATTTGTAATGATTATTAAAAAATTCTCTGCATTCTATGCCTGCCCCATCGGTTATATTGAAAATCTGGCCTTTACCACTTTCTTTTTCAGCAGCCAGAACAATACCATCCACCAGATTATCAATATAAACAGGGCTGAATATCCCTCTGCCCATGGCTGGTAAAACAAATTGCTTTTTACTGATCATCGTCAGAGGAATCAGAACCCAGGGCCTGGACCCCGGACCATAGACATCTCCCGGACGAATTATCGTTGTGCAGATATCCCCTGCGGCATGAGCCGCCAGAAAGCCGTGTTCACTCGCTGCCTTGGCATCACAATATGAAGATCCACTCAGAACCGAGATGCTGCAGTTTTCATCCTGATCAGTATCAAAGTTCAGTCCATATGCTGCAATTGAGGAAATATGAACAACGCGTGCAATATGATATTTTTTTGCAGCAGCAACCACCTGCTTCACACTGCCAACACTCACCTTCTGATACATGTCCGCTGATGCCGTATTTGAAACGACAGCGGCTGTATGAAAAATGATGTCGCACCCCTTTGCATGTTCCTGCCATTCTCCGGCATTGGAAACATCACCGCGCACAACGTTGCGGGAAGGATCGGCCGTAATATCGACACCACAGATATCAATGCCTTTCTGTTTGTAACGCTCCATGATTGCCCGGCCAATAAAGCCATTGGCTCCGGTTACAAATATTTTTTTTATTTTATGCACGCCTGACCCCTTTCTGAGATTTACGGATAATCAGATAAATGCGGCCTCATCAGAGAAATGAGGCTTCGCAGCGAGACCATCACCATTCTCTCTGCCCACACAGCGGATCAATACAAGCGGAGAGGTATTCATTATTTTTATCTTATTGCTATGCCTGCTGACGGTTTATCCCAATCACCGGAAGGGAGTAAACTGACAACATTGGTAGTCAGATTAAATCTGACTACATGCGTTGTCAAATGTAAAAAGGGAACCAAGTGAGTAGTTCATCATCCCCAATGCTGGGTAAGAAATATGCCGGGTGTTCTTCGGAGGAGCGCCAGAAGCTGAGGCAGCAACAGATCATCGCCGCTGGCATCCGTTTATTTGGCAGCCAGGGCTTCCATAACAGCAGTGTCAGGGCAATCTGTAGCGAAGCAGGCCTGACCAGCCGTTACTTCTACGAATCCTTCGAAAGCACCGAGGCACTGCTGATTGCCTGCTATCAGCAACTGATGTCGGGCTTCCGGAAAGAACTCCTGCAGACGCTGAAAGAAAGCACTGACATTAATGATTTTATAAATAAGGGGCTGTACTGTTTTTACCGGGAAGTCAGTAACCCGGCCTTTGCACAGATTACAATGCTGGAGGTTCTGGGAATCAGTGAAAGTGTGGATGCAATTCATATGAACCAGACCCGGTCTTTCGGCCTGCTGATGATAGACACTCTGGCGACGTCCCGGTTTCCGGTCAGTGTGCCCAGAGCCAGACTGGAAGCGCTGGGGTACTCTGTTTGCGGGGCAATGGCATTCAGCGCTATCGACTGGATGAAAAGCGGGTATAAGTTATCTATCGATGATGTTGTAGCAAACAGCAGGATGATTTTATCCGGCGTGGTCGGACAGCTGGGAGCTCTTTAAGGCTTTCCAGTGCCGGCAACGCTCAGCCCTTACCACCAGCTACGGCAAGCCGCAGTCTTACACCGGATTGTCGATATCGACGAACTCCACATTCAGACCAAACTCATCCGCCAGATATTCCCCCAGCGCTTTGGCGCCGTAACGCTCGGTTGCGTGATGGCCAGCGCTGAAAAAGTGGGTGCCGGTTTCACGCGCCAGGTGAACCGCCGGTTCATTGATTTCACCGGTTAAATAGGCATCGACGCCGGCATTAACGGCCACCTGCAAATAACCCTGAGCGCCACCGGTGCACCAGCCAATGGTTTCGATGGTGTCGGTTTCTTCACCGATATGCAGGGGCTCGCGCTGCAGGCACTCACCCAGCCAGGCGCTGAATTCTTTGCCGCTCATTGGCCGGGGCAAACGCCCGATATGGCCCGGAATGCTGGGGTCGTCTTCACTCAGCGGGCCATCAATCTGCAGTCCGAGAACATCGGCCAGCTGCACGTTATTGCCGTAAACCGGATGACCGTCGAGGGGCAGATGATAGGCAATCAGGTTGATGTCATTAACCAGCAACGCTTTCAGACGCTCACGTTTAATGCCGGTAATACGCTCATCTTCTCCTTTCCAGAAATAACCATGGTGCACCAGAATCGTATCAGCACCACGCTCAATAGCGGCATCGATTAACGCCTGACTGGCGGTAACACCGGTAACGATATGGCTGATATGTTCACGCCCTGCCACCTGCAGACCATTAGGGCAATAATCGCGAAAGCGCTCTGTTTGTAAGAGTGAGTCAAGGTGCTTCAGTAATTGGCGGCGCTCAACCATGATATGGCCCTCATTTATATTCTGATAAAATGCCGGTTTATAGTGTCAGCCCAGTTTATGGGTTACGGGGGATTCACAGCAAATGCGTTCTGCTCAGTTCATTGTGAATACACTGGTCATACCGGTTCTGGTTGGTCTGGTTGTCGCCTTTGCCGTCCTGCTCTGGGCGCCGGATCTGGTTACACCAGCCACTCCCAAAGCCCCGGCGGTAACCTATGCCCCGCTTGCCGGAATCGGTCCGATGCCGGAGCAAAACGCCACCGGCAACAGCATCACCCAGAGCGGTCCGGTCAGCTATGCCGATGCCGTTGACCGGGCAGCACCGGCGGTGGTGAATATTTTTACCCGCAAACTGGTACGGCGCAAAACCCATCCGCTGTTTGATGATCCTTTTTTCCAGCGTTTTTTCCGCACCAATCCTGAACCCAGCGAACGTATGCAATCCAGTTTGGGCTCGGGTGTCATTATGTCCCCGGATGGCTATGTGCTGACCAACAATCATGTGATTCATGGTGCCGACCAGATTGTGGTCGCCCTGCACGATGGCCGTGAGGTTAATGCCACCGTGGTCGGCACCGACCCCGAAGCCGACCTCGCCGTACTGAAAATTGAGCTGGAAAATCTGCCACAGATTCAGGTCGCCCACGACAGTCAGCTGCGCATCGGCGATGTGGTACTCGCCATCGGTAACCCCTTTGGCGTTGGTCAGACGGTAACCCTCGGCATCGTTTCCGCCACCGGCCGTAACCAGCTGGGATTAAACACCTACGAAGATTATATCCAGACCGACGCTGCCATTAACCCCGGTAATTCCGGCGGCGCCCTGATTAATGCTCATGGCGAGCTGGTCGGCTTAAATACCGCCATTTTCTCCAAATCCGGCGGCAGTCAGGGCATTGGCTTTGCCATTCCTGCTGAAGTGGCCAGCCGCACCCTGACCGATATTGCTACCCACGGCACCACGATTCGTGGCTGGCTCGGCATTGAGGTGCAGGAATCCACGCCGCAACTGCTCACCGCCCTCAGCCTGCCACAGGCGTTAACCGGCCTGATCGTTACCGGCATTTATCCCGACGGGCCTGCTGATCAGGCAAAACTCGCCATCGGCGATATTCTGGTACGGATTAATAATCAGGACGCTGCTAACGCCCGCAGTGCCATGAACCAGATTGCAGCGTTGCGCCCGGGTGATGGCATTGACCTGGAATTTATCCGCGCCGGACAAAAAATGCAGACCCACGCTATTGCCGGCCAACGTAAGGCACATTAATAAAGCACATCAGTAACGCCCCCTGAAGAAAGCATCTGCCAATCCGCGCCATTGCCACGGCATTGCATAGGATTTCGGCTGTGGCGGAGTTACACTGGCACGCACGCGGCAAATAACATCAGCGCCGCAAAAACAACAGGAATTCAACGATAAAAGGAACTTATCATGCGAGCCATCGCACCCGGTTTACGCCGATCTTCTGCTCTGCTGTTGAGCTGTGCTCTATTAACCCTCAGCGCCTGCACCAAAACGCCGGACCTGCCTTTAGGACAGGAACTGCCGGTTAAAGGCGAAGAAGTATTATTCAAAGACATCAGCACCCTGCTCACCGACCACCTGAAAGAACAATACGCCAGCGACAATATCCTGCGCGACACTCATCCCAAAGATAATGGCTGTATTCGTGGCAATCTGGTTGTTAACGAACAGATTGATGAGCGTTACCGTCATGGCATTTTTCAGCCGGCCGCCAGCTACCCGCTATGGATGCGTTTTTCCAACTCGGTGGAAGAAATTACCAGCGATAAAGAAAAAGACTTCCGCGGTCTGGCGATGAAACTGACTCAGGTTAAAGGCAACCGTCTGCCGTTGCCTGGCGATGAGCAACACAGCCAGGATTTTTTATTCCTGGGTCACGATGCTTTCTTTGCCGCCAACCCTCAGCAGTTTTTTGATTTTTTTGATGCTAATTTTAATGGCAAGCGCCTGAGATTTTTACTGACCCATCCGCGCGGCGCCTGGAATATTCTGCGCGGCGCCAAGGTCTACAATAATCCGCTGAATGTTAAATGGAACAGCGTAACGCCCTATGCTCTGGGCCTGCCACTGGAAGGCAGCGATGGCGTACAGACTTACCCAACGGTCGTGCGCTATGCGCTGCGTACCTGCTCCGATAATCCAGGCCAGATGACCGACTCCGATGATTACCTTGCAGAAAACCTTGCTGAGCAGCTGAGCAAAGGCAGCGCCTGTCTCGACTTTTTAATTCAGCTGCAAAAAGACCCCAAGGATAATCCGACCGAAAACGCCCTGATCAGCTGGGATGAAGATGACTCGCCCTTTATTCCACTAGCGCGGATTAATATTCCACCACAGAGTTTTACCTCAGAGGCGCAAAAACAATTCTGCGAAAATATCTCCTTTAACCCGTGGCACAGCCTGGAAGAACACCGCCCTATTGGCGGCATTAACCGCGCCCGCCGGGTAGTGATGAAAGATATTTCCGACTTCCGTTTACAGGCCAATGGCGTTGAACGTTTTGAGCCGACCGGGCATGAGGTGTTTGAATAAAGCGATCTACCAATAATTGAATAAACGTTCGTAAAAACACTCCGGCCTCTTATTCATAGAGGCCAAAAAAATGTATCTATACATGCCAAGAAGGCTACTCAGTTCATTATCAGTTACATAATCCTATACGCAGATTGGTACACTCGTACTCGGTTCAGAATGAACCCCTAATAACAATCGATAAGGGATTACCATGACAAGACACACTCTTGTCACTGCGATGTTTTTAGCCCTGCTTAATCAGCAGGCATGGGCTGAGAGTGGGCGCAGTGATTACGATATTGACGACAATGGCCTGATTGAAATCAATGATCTGGCTGATCTGAATGAAATCCGCAATAACCTGAATGGTGCCTCACTTTATGGTGAGAGTGCCGGTTGCCCAGTGACGGGCTGCAATGGTTTCGAGCTAACCACCGATCTGGATTTTGATACCAATGGCAACGGCAACATCGATGCAGATGACGCTTATTGGAATAACGGTGAAGGCTGGCAGCCTATCGGCTCCGGTGAACAATATTTCAACGCCGCTTTTAACGGTAACAGCTATGAAATTACCAATCTTCATATAAACCGGCCGGCGGAAGATCAGATTGGATTATTCGGCCACACCAATAATGCCGATATTAAAAATATTGGTATCAGCGGCTCCGCAGTTCTGATCTCTGGCCGCGATCAGGTTGGCATACTGACCGGTCTGGCTGAAGAAACCACTGTTACGGCTTCCTATACCAATGGGCGTGTTATCAGCCATTCAACAAAATACAATACAAGAATTGGCGGCCTGATTGGTGAAGCCCGAACAACCGACATCACCGCCTGTTACAGCATTGGCACGATAATTAGTTCGGTTGATGGCAGGGGCTTTTCCAACGCGGTTGGTGGACTAATAGGCAGTCTTTCACAATCAACCGTTCAGGCCAGCTTTTCAACGGTTGCAATCAAAAGCCTGGTTAATGATACCACTTCCGGTGGTGGCTACATTGGTGGCCTGATCGGCAGCACATACGACTCTGAAATTGCTGCGTCCTATGCCACTGGCGCAATCATGGCACTTCATCTAATAGGAGACTCACAACCCCCTGGAGGCTTGCAATCCGTTGGAGGCTTGCAGGGTGATCAGAACAACTCCATCATCACCGATAGTTTCTGGGCAACCGACAGTAGTGGCCAGAGTAGCAGTGGCGGTCCGGAAAGCGGTCTGACACTTGCTGAACTGCAATGCCCAACGGCGGCAGATGATGAGCAATGTTCCTCCGTTACTATCTATTCCAACTGGAATACGTATCAGGATGCCGAGGGCCTGGCTTACTGGCATTTCGGCAGCGACCAGCAACTTCCGGCACTTCGTCTGAATGGCCAGGTTTACCGGGATTCAGATAACGATACGATTGTTGATTTCCGCGATGCATCACCGTTCGACTACGACAATGACGGCCTCACGGACGACCAGGATCCGGATCGCGATAATGATGGCATCGCCAATGAGAGTGACGCTCTGCCATACAATAGCAATGAAAGTGCCGACGACGATCTGGATGGTATCGGTAACAACGAAGATCTGGACCGCGATGGCGACGGGCTGATTGAAATCCGCTCGTTGGCTGATCTGGATAAAATCAGAACAAACCTTTATTTATACCCTATCGAAAGCGGCTGCCCTGACACCGGCTGTGCAGGGTATGAGCTGGTTACCGACCTGAATTTTGATACCAATAATGACGGGATCATGAATGAGCTGGACCAGTACTGGAACTCTGGTTTGGGCTGGGAGCCGATTGGCAGTGAAAGCTCTGGTTACGCTTATACAGGTGTATTCGAGGGTAATTTCCATGTTATTCGTAACCTTTATATAAACCGACCGGATCAGGATTTTGTTGGTTTCTTTGGCGGGTTAAGCGGTGCAACTGTTCGTAGCCTTGGCCTAATTGGCTCTCTGACTCAGGTAACAGGAAGACACTCTGTTGGAGGGTTATCTGGTGCTGCCAATGCAAACTCAACCATTAAGAACAGCTACGTTCAGGGTAGTATCTCCGGCCAGCAATACGTTGGCGGCCTTATCGGAACTGTTGCAAGCAGTGCTATAACAGCAGTCTATACAACTGGCTCCGTGAACGGTACATCACTGACAGGCGGTCTAATCGGGGCTGGTTTTGCGACCATAATTAACAACAGCTATTCAAATGCTCAGGTTACTGGTGTAGAAGCTGCTGGCGGCCTGATTGGCGGCTTCAGTGGATCAGGCCCACGGGCAGAACTGCATAACAGCTATGCCACCGGTCTAGTAAGCGGAACAAACGGTACGGGGGGCCTTATTGGTCTGGCGCAGACGTCTGTTATCAGCAATTCCTATTGGGCAACTGACAGTACAATGCAGGGTACAGCTATTGGCGAGAACACCAGTTCACTTGATGGAGTCGCAGGTGTAACACAGACCGAGCTGAAATGCCCAACGTCAGCTAATAACACATCCTGCTCGGAACAAACTCTGTTTGTGAACTGGCAGAACCTCACCGATGACAATGGCCAACTTTACTGGGATTTCGGGACTCCTCAACAATTGCCCGCGCTGAAATTTAATGGTCTTGTGCTGCGCGATCAGGACGGTGATGGCATTGTTGATGCAACAGACCCGGATATTGATGGCGACGGTGTGGATAATGATAACGATTCATTCCCATACGATCCGGATGCCTGGTTACCCGAACATGCGGTGGATATCGATGGTGATGGTCTGATTGAAATCAACTCAGTCACCGCTCTGAATCAACTGCGCGATAATCTTAACGGCATTATTCTCAAGGCTCAGGGGCCTGGCTGTCCGGCAACAGGCTGTATTGGTTTTGAACTGACCAGTGATATTGACTTCGACACCAACCAGAATGGTGTTATCGACGCCGGAGACGAGTTCTGGAATGACGGTTTAGGCTGGGAGCCTGTAGGTTCTCAGGAATTGGCATTTACCGCCATTTTTGAAGGCAACGGCCATCTGATCCGTAACCTTTATATTAATCGTCCGGAACAGGATATCGTCGGTTTATTCGGCTGGATCCGGAGCGGCGCAGTAAATAATCTGCACTTTAACGGACCTTTGACATCTGTCACCGGGCAAATGGGAATCGGGGTTCTCGCCGGCGTTATTGACCAGACAACCGTATCCGGATGTTCCGCAGAAGCAACGGTCACGGGTACTAGCCATGTCGGCGTACTTATTGGTGCAGCCATAGAAAGCTCTCTGATTAGTGCCTGTCACTCTGCAGGTAGTGTCAGCGGGGAATTGTATGTCGGGGGACTTGTTGGCTTCCAGGCTTACAACGCTATTACTGAAGCAAGCTACTCAAACGCTAATGCATCCGGAACAAACGCTATTGGTGGCCTCTTAGGTGTAATATCCGAAGCTACTCTTTATAACAGCTATGCCACTGGAGTTGTCAGTGGTGATGCCTATACAGGTGGGTTAATCGGGGAAAACGATAACGGCACGATATCCAACAGTCACTGGGCCACCGACGCTACCGGTCAGTTAAACAGTGCCGGAGAATCCATCAGCAGCGGTTATTTTGGCGTGACTCTGGCCGAACTGAAATGTCCGGTCAGTGCTGATAATCTGACCTGTACCACACAACCTCTGTTTACCGGTTGGGCAACCAGTGTTGACGGTGAAGGCAACCCTTACTGGAACTTCGGAACCAGCAACGATCTGCCAACACTGAATATTCTGCAGACCAGCGAGCCAGACAGCGACGGTGATGGCATCCCCGACAGTGAAGACACTTATCCGCATGATTACGACAACGATGGCATCGAGGATGCTATTGATGCTTATCCGCGCGATTTCGACAACGACGGTGTCGATGATGAATTTGATGCCTTTCCACAGGATCCTACAGAAACAGCAGACAGCGACAACGATGGTGTCGGCAATAACAGTGACATCGACGCAGATGGCAATGGCCTGATCGAAATCGCCACTCTGGCAGCACTCGATAACATGCGTAATGACCTGAATGGCACCAGCCTGAACGGCGTTACTGCAGGTTGCCCGCTCAACAGCGGCTGTAACGGTTATGAACTGACTGCTGATCTCGATTTTGATAGCAATCAGGACGGCGTCATTGATGCCAGCGATGACTTCTATAACAACGGTTATGGATGGTTGCCGGTTGGTATCTCCGCCACCGCACCATTTGCCGCCGTCTTTGAAGGTAATGGTCACACCATCAGTAACCTGTATATCAGCCGCGCAACAACCAGTTACATCGGTCTGTTCGGTTATGCCGAAGGGGCAACCTTCCGCAATATCGGTCTGAACGGTGAGCTGATGCACGTCAGCGGTAAAGCCTACGTTGGTGGTCTGGTTGGCCGTATTTATAACGGCAACACCATCATCAACAGCTACGTCAGCGGTCATATCAGCGGTAATGGCGATTATGTCGGCGGCCTGAGTGGTCATGCCTATTCCAACAACCTGATCCGCGCCAGCTTTGTAACCGGCAGTGTCAGTGGAGCAGCGCATACCGGTGGTCTGATTGGCCGCGTGTACTCGTCCACTACCATCGATGCCAGCTTCAGCACTGCCAGTGTTACTGGTACCGACTACGTGGGTGGTTTGGCTGGCTCGCTGTATAACAGTTCTGCCATCAGCCACAGCTACGCCAGCGGCAACGTCAGCGCTTCCGGTGCCAGCCGCGGTGGACTGATCGGTAAAGTCTCAGCAGCTAACGTAGCCAACAGCTACTGGGCGACAGACAGCAGCGGCCAGACTGGCAGCAGTGCAGCGGACAGCGCAAACAGTTACGCCGGTGCACTGCTGACACAGCTGCAATGTCCGGTCAGTGCTGACAGTACGTCCTGTGCAGCAAATGCGCTGTACACTGGCTGGTCTTCTGTGACCGATGCCGAAGGCAATGCGTACTGGGATTTCGGTGACAGTTATCAGCTGCCTGGTCTGTTGTTAAACGGTACGGTGTTCCGTGACAGCGATGGTGACGGTATCGAAGACAATACCGATAACACACCGTTCGATCACGATGGCGATGGCATTAATGATGCCGCTGATGCTTTCCCGACGGATGCCAGCGAAAGTCTGGACAGCGATGGTGATGGAGTCGGTGATAACAGCGATGCTTTCCCATACGATGCAACGGAATCCCGTGACAGTGACAACGACGGCGTGGGTGACAATGCCGACGCATTCCCTCACGATCCGACTGAAACTCTCGATACCGATGGTGATGGTGTAGGTGACAATGCCGATGCATTCCCACAGGACGCAACCGGTTCATCAGCCGCGGACGCTGTCGATGCTGATGGCAATGGCCTGATCGAAATCGCCACGCTGGCAGCACTCGATAACATGCGTAATGACCTGAATGGCACCAGCCTGAACGGCGTTACTGCAGGTTGCCCGCTCAACAGCGGCTGTAACGGTTATGAACTGACTGCTGATCTCGATTTTGATAGCAATCAGGACGGCGTCATTGATGCCAGCGATGACTTCTATAACAACGGTTATGGATGGTTGCCGGTTGGTATCTCCGCCACCGCACCATTTGCCGCCGTCTTTGAAGGTAATGGTCACACCATCAGTAACCTGTATATCAGCCGCGCAACAACCAGTTACATCGGTCTGTTCGGTTATGCCGAAGGGGCAACCTTCCGCAATATCGGTCTGAACGGTGAGCTGATGCACGTCAGCGGTAAAGCCTACGTTGGTGGTCTGGTTGGCCGTATTTATAACGGCAACACCATCATCAACAGCTACGTCAGCGGTCATATCAGCGGTAATGGCGATTATGTCGGCGGCCTGAGTGGTCATGCCTATTCCAACAATCTGATCCGCGCCAGCTTTGTAACCGGCAGTGTCAGTGGAGCAGCGCATACCGGTGGTCTGATTGGCCGTGTGTACTCGTCCACTACCATCGATGCCAGCTTCAGCACTGCCAGTGTTACTGGTACTGACTACGTGGGTGGTTTGGCCGGCTCGCTGTATAACAGTTCTGCCATCAGCCATAGCTACGCCAGCGGCAACGTCAGCGCTTCCGGTGCCAACCGCGGTGGACTGATTGGTAAAGTCTCAGCAGCCAACGTAGCCAACAGCTACTGGGCGACAGACAGCAGCGGCCAGACTGGCAGCAGTGCAGCGGACAGCGCAAACGGTTACGTCGGTGCACTGCTGACACAGCTGCAATGTCCGGTCAGTGCTGACAGTACGTCCTGTGCAGCAAATACGCTGTACACTGGCTGGTCTTCTGTAACCGATGCTGAAGGCAATGCTTACTGGGATTTCGGTGACAGTTATCAGCTGCCTGGCCTGTTGTTAAACGGTACTGTGTTCCGTGACAGCGATGGCGACGGTCAGATGGATAGTATCAACACCCCTTAAGCGACAAAGGGCAATACCCTGCCGGTATTACCCTTTACGCATACTGAAGAAATAAAAAACGGGCTTTTAAGCCCGTTTTTTATGTCTGTTTTTTATGCCGTTTATTCTAAGTTCAGCCGGCTTAAATTAGAGTGCTTTCAGCGCATCCAGCAGAATCTGGTTCTGCTCATCCGTGCCGATGGTAATACGCAGGAATTGGGCAATACGTGGCGTTTTAAAATGACGCACGATAATGCCCTGTTCACGCAGCGCCGCGGCCAGTTCTCCGGCATCTTTTTGCGGATGACGGGCAAAGACAAAGTTCGCGGCTGATGGCAGTACGTCAAAACCCAGCTGCTCAAGACCGGCAACAACGGTATCGCGGCTGTCGATCACACGCTGACAGGTATCGTCAAAATATTCACGGTCATCAAAGGCTGCGGCCGCACCGGCAATCGCCATGCGATCGAGCGGATAGGAGTTAAAGCTGTTTTTAATACGCTCTAACGCTTCGATTAAATCCGGGTGACCAACGGCAATACCCACACGCAGACCGGCCAGCGAACGTGACTTGGACAGCGTTTGTGTGACCAGCAGATTCGGATACTGGTTGACCAGCGCAATAGCCGTTTCACCACCGAAGTCGATATAGGCTTCGTCGACCAGCACCACAGTATCGCTATTTTGCTTAAGCAGCTGTTCAATCGCGGCTAATGGCAGCAGACATCCTGTGGGCGCATTCGGATTGGGGAAAATAATGCCGCCGATTTTCCCTTTATTGGCTCCCGCATTTTCACGGGTGTAATCAGCAATATTAATCTGAAAGTTTTCATCCAGCGGAATCTGTTTTGGCTCAATACCGTACAGACCGCAGTACACAGGATAAAAGCTGTAGGTAATATCCGGAAATAACAGCGGCTTGCCGTGCTGGAATAAACCATGAAAGGCATGGGCCAGCACTTCATCAGAACCGTTACCAACAAATACCTGCGCCGTGCTGACGCCGTAATATTCGGCAACCGCCTGCTTAAGACGGTCACCGTTCGGGTCCGGGTACAGACGCAGATCGTCATTCACTTCCGCCTGCATCGCCGCAATCGCCTTAGGCGACGGGCCGTATGGATTTTCGTTGGTATTGAGCTTTACCAGCCGCGTCATTTTCGGCTGTTCACCCGGTACATAAGGCACCAGGTCTTTTACAAACGGGCTCCAGAACTGACTCATTGATATCAGTCCTTAATACGGTATTCAGCCGAGCGGGCGTGAGCGGTGAGGAATTCACCACGGGCCAGCACAGAGGCAGTTTTACCCAGTTCAGAAGCGCCATCGGCCGAGCACATAATCAGCGACGAACGCTTCTGGAAATCGTACACGCCCAGTGGCGACGAGAAACGCGCAGTGCCGGAGGTCGGCAATACGTGGTTCGGCCCGGCACAGTAATCGCCCAGCGCTTCTGCGGTGTAACGACCCATAAAGATAGCACCGGCATGACGGATGGTTGGCAGCCAGGCTTGCGGATCTTCTACCGATAATTCCAGGTGCTCCGGCGCAATGCGGTTGATGATGGCAATCGCATCAGCATCGCTTTGCGCGTGGATCAGGGCGCCACGCTCAGTCAGCGAGGTACGGATAATGTCGGCGCGCTCCATGGTTGGCAACAGCTTGTCGATGGAGGCTTTAACGGCATCGAGGAAGTCGGCATCGGTCGATACCAGAATCGATTGCGCGTCTTCATCGTGTTCCGCCTGGGAGAACAGATCCATGGCAATCCAGTCCGGATCGGTCTTACCATCGCAGACCACCAGAATTTCCGACGGACCGGCGATCATATCGATACCAACCTGGCCAAACACCATACGCTTGGCGGTGGCCACATAGATGTTGCCCGGGCCAACGATTTTATCCACACCCGGTACGGTTTCGGTACCGTACGCCAGCGCGGCAACCGCCTGCGCGCCACCCACGGTAAATACGCGGCTGACACCGGCTGCCGCTGCAGCAGCCAGTACCAGCTGGTTCAGTTCGCCATCGGGGGTTGGCACCACCATGATGATTTCCTGCACACCGGCAACATGGGCCGGAATAGCATTCATCAGCACAGACGACGGATACGCCGCTTTACCACCGGGAACGTAAATACCGACGCGATCCATCGGCGTTACTTTCTGGCCTAAAAGAGTACCGTCAGCTTCGGTATAGTCCCAGGAATCCTGTTTTTGCTTTTCGTGGTAAGCACGCACACGCTCAGCCGCCAGCAACAATGCGGTGCGGCGTTCGGCCGGTAATTCGTCGAGGGCTTTCTGCAGCTGCTCCTGATTCAGTTCCAGCTGCGCCATCGAGGACACATTCATACGGTCGAATTTATTGGTGTATTCGATCAGTGCCGCATCGCCACGGGTACGGATATCGAACACGATGTCAGATACGGTTTTCTGCACCTGAGCATCAGACACAGCTTCCCATGCCAGCAGAGTATCCATCTGCTGCGCATAGTCCGGCTGAGCAGAACTGAAACGGCGGATTTCGATAGTCATTGTATTACTCCGGAAAATTAAGCCTTGGCCTGGCGCTGGCGTTCTACTGCCGCCGCCATCTGATCAATGATGGGCTGAATCTGCGCATGCTTTACTTTCATTGCCGCGCGTCCTGCCACTAAACGTGAGCTGATCGGGGCAATTAAGTCGCGCGCTTCCAGACCATTGGCCTTCAGGGTATTTCCGGTATCGACGATATCCACAATCATATCGGCCAGGCCCATGATCGGAGCCAGCTCCATACCACCATAGAGTTTGATGATGTCCACCTGGCGACCCTGCTCGGCAAAGTAACGTTTGGCGGTATTCACAAACTTGGTGGCCACTTTCAGACGGCCCTGTGGCATCACGGCATCTTTAATTGCCGCCGTCATCAGACGGCAGGTGGCAATGTTCAGATCCAGCGGCTCGCACAGGTTGTTGCTGTCGTATTCCATCAGCACATCTTTACCGGCCACACCCAGATCGGCGGCGCCGTATTCCACGTAGGTGGGCACGTCGGTGGCACGGATCACCACCAGCTTGATATGGTCATGGTTGGTATCAAAAATCAGCTTGCGACTCTTATGAATGTCTTCTGCCGGATGGATACCGGCTTCCGCCAGCAGGGGCAAAGTGTCATCCAGAATGCGCCCTTTCGACAGGGCAATGGTTAACGGCTGAGTCATCGTGTTGCTGATCCTCTCTTGTCTGTCAGCGATCCGGCAGGGCGGGCGTATCAGGCTGATACGCGACGGATATTGGCGCCCAGTTGCTGGAATTTTTCTTCAATACATTCGTAACCGCGGTCAATGTGATAGATGCGGTTTACATCGGTCGTGCCACTGGCCACCAGTGCGGCAATCACCAGCGAGGCGGATGCGCGCAGGTCGGTTGCCATCACCGGAGCCCCCTGCAGGGTTGCACGGCCGGTGACAATGGCAGTGTTGCCTTCAACATGAATATCCGCACCCATACGCACCAGTTCCTGGGCGTGCATAAAGCGGTTTTCAAAGACGGTTTCAATCACGGTACCCGTGCCTTCAGCCACCGCATTCAGCACCATAAACTGGGCCTGCATATCGGTTGGGAACGCCGGGTGCGGCGCGGTGCGGATATTCACCGCTTTCGGCCGCTTGCCGTGCATATTCAGCTCAATCCAGTCCGGGCCGGTGGTGATTTCAGCACCGGCTTCTTCGAGCTTATGCAGTACCGCTTCCATAATTAACGGGTCGGTATCTTTGGTGCGTACCCGGCCACCGGTTACGGCGGCAGCAACCAGATAAGTACCGGTTTCGATACGGTCCGGCAGCACATCGAATGAGCAGCCGTAGAGTTTTTCCACGCCTTCAATCACCAGAGTGTCGGAACCGGCACCACTGATTTTCGCGCCCATGGCGTTCAGGCAGTTCGCCAGGTCAACCACCTCGGGTTCACGCGCAGCGTTTTCGATGGTAACGGTGCCGTCAGCCAGAACCGCCGCCATCATAATGTTTTCAGTACCGGTTACGGTCACGGTATCGAGGAAGATATTGGCGCCATGCAGACGGCCGCCCGGAACGTGGGCTTTGATATAGCCATCCAGCACTTCCACTTCTGCGCCCATGGCTTCCATACCACGCAGGTGCAGATCCACCGGACGCGAACCGATGGCGCAACCGCCAGGCAGTGACACTTCCGCTTCGCCGTAACGTGCCAGCAGCGGACCCAGTACCAGAATGGATGCCCGCATGGTGCGCACCAGATCGTATGGGGCAACACAGCTTTTAACGCCGGCACAGTCGGTTTCTACCGACATATCTTCATTAATAGCGACTTCCACGCCCATGCAGCCCAACAGCTCCAGCATGGTGGTGATGTCGTGCAGGTGCGGCAGGTTACCCACCCGCATCACACCTTCGGCCAATAAGGTGGCCGCAAGAATAGGTAACGCTGAGTTTTTAGCGCCGGAGATACGGACATCACCGTCCAGACGCTTTCCACCCACAATTCGTAATTTATCCATAGGGGTTCTTATTATTCGGCTTTTTCAGCAGGCGTATAGGTACGAATGGTGACCGCATGAATACGACCATCCGCAATGTAAGGATTAAGCACACGATAAACAAACTGCTGACGTTTAACGGCATTCAGGCCATCAAACACATCACCAACTGCTTCAACTTCATATTTGTAGCCGTCACCATCAACGTGCCAGCTCACTTCAGGGGATTCTGTTTGCAGAATTTGCAGAATTTCCGCCGGGGACATACCGCTTCACCACTCAGCTTGGGGGAAAACGCCCAATCATAGCGGATTTATGTGTCGGGGCGAAGTAAATGGCGGCGGCAATATGTAATGAAAAGATGAAAGCGGGTAACAGATCACAGGCAGCGGACCTGTATCAGGACTCAGGCCAGCAAGGGCTCAAACAGCGAGTCCAGATCGCTGATGCTGATAATAGGCTTCATGTGTTCGGGCAGATTCTCAATATGCAGATTGATGCCAGCCGCTGTCGCACAGCGCAGCCACTCCAGCAGTAAAGCAACACCGGCACTGGATACTTCATTGACTGCGGCCATATTCAGCGTCCACTGCCCCTTTGCCGCACGGATCAGCTTTTCCCCGTCTGGCAGAACGCTGACCACAGTGGTAGCCAGCAGACTGCCAGCCAGCTCGGCACGGTTATCATCAATACGGGTCAGCGATACGCTCATGGTCGGTCCTCAGTCTCGCTCAGAAACAGGTGTCACGCACCCGGGGCTTTTTTACGTAACTTACGGCCCTGCTCCTGCAGAGCTTCAATCCAGTCTTCGATGGCGGCGCCGATATTACTATCATTGTCCTGCACCATCTGCTCAAACTGCTCGCCGAACAGTTTGCCCACATTAATACCATTGACGATCACGTTCTGCGCCATCCAGCGACGGTCGCGATGGTGAAAATACATGCTCTGGGTAATGGGAAAGACTTTGCCACTGGGCGTCACAACTTCCAGATCAACCAGCGTATTACGCAACGTATTTTCCACGCCGGTCTTGGGAGGCAGCACACGCACCTCGTAATCATCGAATTCGATCAGGCCGGTGGCATACGAACTGAGCAGACTGCGCTTAAAGGCACTGGCAAAACGCTTACGCTGCTCCAGTGTCGCTTCGCGGTAATAATTTCCCATGATGCGACGGGTCAGACGCTGAAAGTCGACCATCGGGCCAAGCACATCCTCCAGTTCCCAAAAAAAACGCGCCTTATCACTTTCATAGATAGAGCGGTTTTTATTGATGGAGGCCATCACTTTTTCAGTGGTGCGCTTGACCACTTCATGAGCCTGCTCAGCCAGATCACCGGAATCGGCAGCATGGCCGGCAGAGCCCAGCGTTAACGACAGCAATACCAGCAACCAGCGCATGGCTAACTCCTTTAACCTCTAGATCGTTTAACCTTCTTCGGCCTTATTAAACAGGAAGCGCCCGATCAGTTCTTCCAGTACCAGCGCCGATTGAGTGTCTTCGATCCAGTCACCGGTCTGCAGATATTCATCTTCCGCGCCGACCGTCAGACCGATGTATTTTTCACCCAACAGACCCGCAGTCAGAATAGCCGCCGAAGTGTCTTTGGTGAGAGTGCTCATGGATTTGCTGATCTCCATTTCCACCACGGCGGAATACCATTCAGGGTCGAGATACACTTTGGTCACCCGGCCAATGGTGACACCCGACATTGATACCTTGGCGCGCTCAGTCAGACCACCCAGATTCTCGAAACGCGCTTTGATGGTGTAAGTGTCACCGGCATCCTGCAGTGACAGGCCACTGACGCGGAACGCCATCAGCACCAGAGCCACAATACCCATCACCATAAAGGCTCCGACGGTAATTTCGATATAACGCATGCGCATGATTAAACGCCTCCCAGCATGACGGCTGTCAAAACAAAATCCAGTCCCAGCACCGCCAGTGAGGAAATCACCACCGTCTGAGTCGTTGCTTTACCGATACCTTCCGAAGTCGGCACCGAATCATAACCCTGATACACCGCGATCCAGGTCACCACCACACCAAATGCCACCGATTTGATAATGCCCTTGACCACGTCTTCATAAAATTCGACCGACGCCTGCATGTTGCCCCAGTAGGCACCATCGTCGATGCCCAGCATATCCACCGCCACAAAGGCACCGCCCCAGATACCAACGGTAGAAAACAACAGCGCCAGAATCGGCATGGAAATAATGCCGGCCCACAGACGCGGTGTGATCACCCGTTTAAACGGATCGACACCCATCATTTCCATGGCGGATAACTGCTCGGTGGCTTTCATCAGGCCAATTTCGGCGGTTAATGCCGAACCGGCGCGACCGGCAAATAACAAGGCAGTGACCACCGGCCCCAGCTCACGCAGCAGCGTCAGCGACACCATGGTGCCCAGTGCCGCCTCAGAGCCGAAGTCGATCAGAATGTTATAGCCCTGCAGGCCCAGCACCATGCCGACGAAAAAACCGGCGACGACGATAATAATGAGGGAGCGCACACCAACCGAATAAATCTGCTTCAGCAGATCATAAAATCCGGCACTGCCCGGCCCACCCCAGAACAGTGAATTTTTCAGCAATAAGGTGCCACGGCCAATGGCTTCGATGGCGGCGGTACCACTGCGGCCAACGGCCTGTAATTGATCCAGTAATTTGCCCAGCATTAATTCACTCCCGCCAGAATATCGCTGCGGTAATCGTCCGCCGGGTAATGGAAAGGCACAGGACCATCCGGTTCACCACGTAAAAACTGGCGGACTTCATCATTACCTTCGTTAATTAATTCTTCCGGTGTGCCAAAACCAATCACGCGGCCATCGGACAACAGACACAGGTAATCAGCAATAGCGCAGGACTCTTCAACATCGTGAGACACCAGCAGGCTGGTCAGCCCCAGCGCTTCGTTCAGACCACGGATCAGTTTAACGATCATGCCCATAGAGATCGGATCAAGACCGGTAAAAGGCTCATCGTACATAATAATTTCCGGGTCCATGGCAATGGAGCGTGCCAGAGCAACGCGTCTGGCCATGCCGCCGGACAGTTCTGCCGGAGAAAGATTACGCGCACCACGCAGACCAACGGCTTCAAGCTTCATCAGCACCAGGTCGCGGATCATGGATTCAGGTAAATCAGTATGAACACGCAGCGGAAAGGCCACGTTGTCGAAAACATTAAGGTCGGTAAACAGGGCACCGGTCTGAAACAGCATGCCCATTTTTTTGCGGCGCAGATCAAACAGTTCTTTGCGCGGCAGAGTCGGTACATTGTGTCCGTCCACCATAATAGTGCCGCTGTCCGGTAACAGCTGACCGCCGATAAGACGCAACAGTGTGGTTTTACCGGTTCCGCTTGGCCCCATAATGGCCGTTACTTTGCCACGCGGAAAATCCACATCCATATTGTTATAAATCAGCCGGTCACCACGGCTGAAGCTCATTCCACGAACAGAGACGTAGGGCTGACTGACGGACATGAATGTCGTCCTTTTAACTCGGTACGGATAGTCGGGCTAGCATAGCGGAATGTCCGGGCGGAACCAACGCCTGTAAACTATTGTAATAAGCCCCTCATAAAACGCTGAGTTGCAATTGCGTGCAGAATTACCTTGGGTACAATGACGCGCTGAATTTTCTGCTGATAATTAACTCTGGTGCCCCCATGCTCACAGCTTATGCTGCCGTTATTGCTGGTCTTATTGTTTTGGTATGGAGCGCTGACAAGTTTGTTATTGGCGCCGCTGCTTCTGCCCGTCGCCTGGGCATGTCTCCTTTACTGGTCGGCCTGACCATCGTTGCTATGGGAACTTCCGCGCCGGAGATGTTCGTCTCTGCCGTTGCTTCCCTCGACGGTGCCGGCAATCTGGCCATTGGTAATGCACTCGGCTCCAACATCACCAACATTGCCCTGGTACTGGGTATCACCGCACTGATCAGTCCGATCCCGCTGCAGAAAAAACTGCTGAAAAAAGAGCTGCCGCTGCTTATTCTGATCAGCATTATCGGTGGCCTGACACTGGCCGACCTCGAACTGAATATGACCGACGCCATTATTTTATTTGGCTCCATGGCCGTCGCGTTGTACCTGATGTTTCTTGATACCAGCGAATCCGGCGAAGCCATTGTCGATGAAGACGAAGCCGCCGAAATCGAAAATACCCCTATACGTACTGCCGTGTTCTGGCTGGTAGCCGGACTGATCGCACTGATGTTCAGTTCCAAACTGCTGGTCTGGGGCGCCACCGAAATTGCCCGCGCCTATGGTGTCAGTGATCTGGTGATCGGCCTTACCATTGTCGCCATCGGCACCAGCCTGCCGGAACTGGCGGCCTCCGTTGCCAGCGCCCTGAAAGGCCACCATGACATTGCCATCGGTAACGTGATCGGCTCCAACATTTTTAACCTGCTGACCGTAATGCCAATCCCGGGTCTGCTGGCAGTAACCGTGGTTGATCCGCTGGCACTGTACCGTGACTATGCCGTGATGATGGCGCTGACCCTCGCCCTGTTGGTTCTGTTTTTAATCAGTTATCGTAAGGGCACTCTCGGACGTTTCGCCGGTCTGTTCCTGACCACCAGCTACGCTGGCTATCTGGTATCTCTGTTTTATATGGCTGACTCATGACCACTGATATGAATTTTGATTTTCTGCAATCCGCCCGCCGTACCATCAAACTGGAACAGGAGGCCATTGCACAGTTGGAAGGTCGTCTTACCGGCGATTTCGCCACCGCCTGTCAGCTGGTTCTGAACTGCAAAGGACGTGTTGTTGTTACCGGCATGGGTAAATCCGGCCATATCGGCAATAAAATGGCTGCAACCCTGGCCAGCACCGGCACCCCGGCTTTTTTTGTGCATCCGGGTGAAGCCAGCCATGGCGACATGGGCATGATTCAGCCATCGGATGTGGTTATCGCTCTGTCCAACTCCGGTGAAACCGGTGAAGTTACCAGTCTGCTCCCCCTGCTTAAACGCCTCGGCACCGCCCTGATCAGCATGACCGGTAATCCGGAATCTACCCTCGGCCGTGCCGCTAACGCCCACTTAAATACCGGAGTGAATCAGGAAGCCTGTCCGCTGAATCTGGCACCAACCTCTTCCACCACCTGCGCGCTGGTGATGGGTGATGCGCTGGCCGTTGCCTTGCTGGAAGCCCGTGGTTTTACCGCCGAAGATTTTGCCTTCTCTCATCCGGGCGGCTCACTTGGCCGCCGCCTGCTGTTGAAAGTGGAAGACATCATGCACAGTGGCGATCAGATTCCGGTGGTTTCCCCTTCCGCCACGCTGTCTGAAGCCCTGCTGGTTGTAACCTCCAAAGGTCTGGGCATGACCACCGTGCAGGATAACGGCAAGCTGACCGGTATTTTCACCGACGGTGACCTGCGTCGTGCCATTGATCACGGAGTTGATATCCATACCGCCACCATGGCCGATGTGATGACCGTCGGTGGCAAAACCACCACGCCAGGTACCCTCGCTGCCGAAGCGCTGAAGCTGATGGAAGACAACAAAATCAACGCCCTGGTCGTTAAAAATGGCGACGACACGGTTGGCGTCATCAATATGCACGATCTGCTGCGCGCGGGCGTAATCTGATGCGCAAGCGTTATCTGCTGTTACTGCTGACCCTGATCTTTGGTCTGGCTCTGCTGGCAGTGGATCGCTACACCCAGGAGCAGACGCCCCCCCTGAGTGAGCTGCAGAATCATGAACCGGATTACTATGGCGAAGGCCTGTACAACCGCCAGTACGACAGTAATGGCGAATTACAGCAAACCTTTGTTGCAGCACGCTCAACCCATTATCCGCAGACGAAAAGCACCCTCTTTACCGGGCCGCTGCTGATGTCAGACGATGATGATGGCCAGACCTGGCAGGTCAATGCCCGCGAAGGAACACTACAGGATAACGAGCAGTCGCTGCGCCTTATAGGCCAGGTCGAAATCCGGCCGCTCGATCCGGCCGACGCTGCGGACGATATTCTGATCGAAACCAGTATCCTGACCTACCACAGCCGCCAGCAACTGGCCGAGACTGATCAGCCGGTAACCATTACAAGCCCGCAAACACATATCAATGCAACCGGTATGACACTGGATATCGCGCGTCAGCGCATGGAATTCAAATCACAGGTGGATAGCCGCTATGTTCCGCAATAATCATCGTTTTCTGGCCGGCCTGTTTGTCCTGTGCAGCGCAGCCTCTGCTTATGCCTTACCCGACGACTGGCAGCAGGAAATGGTCATTCTCTCTGACCACGCTGAGCTCGACCGCAAGGCTGGCGTTGTTATTTATGAAGGCAATGTGATTCTGACCCAGGGAACCCTGCGCATCGAATCGGAGCGCCTGCTGATTATCCGCACCGATAGCACACTGGAAAAAGCCGTTGCCGAAGGGACAGCGAAAAAACCGGCACGCTATCAGCAACAGATCAATCCGGGAAAACCCCTGACCAAAGCACACGGCCAGCGCATTGATTACTTTGCCCGGCAACGTGAAGTCAACATTCAGGGCAATGCTCAACTGCAGCAGGACGGCAACCTGTTCAGTGGTGAGCGCATCCTCTATGACATGACCAAAGAAACCGTCAGCGCCAGCGGCGGCACCAGTACCTCCGGCCAGACTGGTGGTAATGGCGAAAAACAACGAATCAAAGTCGTAATTCAGCCACAGGCTCCGGCAGAATCTGCCACCGATAACAGCAAGCCAGTACAGGAACAGCCATGAAGACCCTGAAAGCCGAAAACCTGGCGAAAAGCTATAACGGCCGGGAAGTGGTAAAAGATGTATCCATGTCTGTGCAAAGCGGTCAGATCGTTGGCCTGCTGGGACCCAACGGGGCCGGTAAGACCACCTGTTTCTACATGATTGTGAATTTGGTGCAGGCCGATAAAGGCCGCATCAAAATTGACGACGAAGACATCAGTCATCTGCCGATGCACGGCCGGGCGCAGAAAGGCATTGGCTATCTGCCGCAGGAAGCCTCCATTTTCCGCAAATTAAGTGTGGCCGATAATATTCTCGCCATTCTCGAAACCCGCAAAGACCTCAACCGTGCACAGCGTCTGGAAAAACTGGAAGAGCTGCTGAATGAGTTTCATATTCAGCATATCCGCAGCAGTCTGGGCATGGCCTTATCCGGTGGTGAACGACGCCGGGTCGAGATTGCCCGCGCGCTGGCGGCTGAGCCGTCCTTTATTCTGCTTGATGAGCCGTTCGCCGGGGTTGACCCGATTTCTGTAGCTGACATCATGGACATCATCCGACAACTCAAGGCACGTGGCATCGGCGTACTCATTACGGACCACAACGTAAGGGAAACTCTGGCTATCTGTGAGAAAGCCTATATTGTCGGGGGTGGCCATATCATCGCCGAAGGCACCGCTGAACAGGTATTGGCCAGCGAGCAGGTACGCAAAGTGTACCTGGGTGAGGATTTCCGCCTGTGATGGCAAGCCCTGCTGCAGGGAAGTGGCTGATGATCCAAAGCAAAGGAAGATGCACAAAAGATTCCAAGGTTTACCGCTTGGCGTATAATGCACAGACTATGCCGATACTGAGTGATTACTGAACTTTTATGAAAGCGTCTCTTCAGTTAAAGATGGGTCAGCACCTGACCATGACCCCTCAGTTGCAACAAGCCATCCGCCTGCTTCAGCTGTCTACCCTCGATCTGCAGCAGGAGATTCAGGAAGCCCTCGATTCCAACCCGATGCTCGAAGTAGAAGAACACGAGCACGATGACCTGCCCGATCTGTCCCGCAACAGCGATCACGACACCAGCAGCAGCCACGAAGTCAGCAGTCAGGACGACAGCCACAACGACACTCCGGAACTGGATGAACAGTGGTCGCAGGAGCAATTGCCCGACGACCTGCCGGTCGACAGTCAGTGGGAAGATACTTACCAGACCACCGCCAGCGTTGCCTCCGGCAGCAGCAGTAACGCCATCGACGACGATTTCGATTACGACTCGCGCCACGCCAGCACCGAAGATCTGCAGGATCATCTGCTGTGGCAACTCAATTTGACCCCGATGTCAGATACCGACCGCGAGATCGCCCTGATGCTGATCGACGGCGTGGATGACGACGGCTATCTGCACACCACCGTCGAAGACATTCTGGAAAGCATGGACCCGGCTCTGGACGTCGAAGAAGACGAAGTCATGGCCGTCCTCCACCGCCTGCAGCAGTTTGATCCGGCCGGTGCTTTTGCCCGCGACCTGCGTGAATGCCTGTTGCTGCAACTGCAGCAACTGCCACCCGATACGCCCTGGCTGAACGAAGCCAAAATGGTCATCCGCGATTACATCGAACTGCTCGGCAGCAAGGATTATCCGACCCTGATGCGCAAAACCAAATTGCGCGAAGACGACCTCAAAGCCGTACTGCGGCTGATTAAAGAACTGAATCCCAAACCAGGTGCCGGCATCAGCGCCGAGCAGGCCGAATATGTGGTGCCCGATGTGCTGGTACGCAATATCCGCGACGAATGGCGGGTTGAGCTGAATCCGGATATCGCCCCCAAGCTGCGCGTTAACGCCGATTACGCCTCACTGGTACGCCGTTCCGATAACAGCACCGACAACGCCTTCTTGCGCGACCACCTGCAGGAAGCGCGCTGGTTTATCAAAAGTCTGCAAAGCCGCAACGAAACCCTGCTGAAAGTAGCCACCAAAATCGTCGAATATCAGATTGAATTCTTCGAACAGGGCGAAGAAGCAATGAAGCCGCTGGTGCTGCACGATATTGCCGAAGCCGTTGGTATGCATGAATCCACCATTTCCCGGGTAACCACCCAGAAATACATGCACACGCCACGCGGAATCTTCGAGCTGAAGTACTTTTTCTCCAGCCATGTCAGTACCGATGGCGGCGGCGAATGTTCCTCCACCGCAATCCGTGCCATGATTAAAAAACTGATTGCTGAAGAAAATGCCCGCAAACCGCTGAGCGACAACAAAATCGCCGCAGTGTTGGGTGAAAAAGGCATTCAGGTGGCACGGCGCACGGTAGCCAAATACCGTGAGGCTATGATGATTCCGCCTTCGAACGAACGTAAACAATTGATTTAAAAAACAACAAGCCAGCAACAAGGAGTCTGGACATGAAGATTAATATCAGCGGTCACCACGTTGACGTTACCGAATCTCTGCAAGCGTACGTAGACGAAAAAATGTCCAAGCTGGGACGCCACTTTGACAACATTACCAACGGCCAGGTAACCCTGACCGTTATTAAAGAGCGCATGATTGCTGAAGCGACTATTCACGTCAGCGGTGCCGACCTGCACGCCAGCGCTGAGCACGATGATATGTATGCTGCAATCGATCAGATGACCGACAAGCTCGACCGTCAGGTACTGAAACACAAAGAAAAACTGGTGGCGCGGCAACACGGACAAGGCTGATTAATGGACATTCGCATCGAGGATATCCTCACACCGGAACGCAGTCTGATAGATGCTCCGGTTTCCAGTAAAAAGAAATTACTGGAGTACCTGGCAGGTTTTATCGCAGAACAACTCAGCGACAGCTCTGCCGACGATATTTACGAGCGATTACTCAGCCGTGAACGCCTCGGCAGCACCGGGATTGGCGAAGGTATTGCCATTCCCCACTGCCGGCTGAAGCAGTGCGACCAGGCGATGGGCGTACTGCTGCGTCTGGTGGAGCCGGTGGATTACGACGCCATTGACCGCAAGCCGGTCGATCTGGTGTTTGCTCTGCTGGTTCCCGAAGAAGCTACTGAACAGCACCTGCAGGTTCTGGCGATGCTGGCACGCAACTTCAGCGAGCCGGCCTACCGCGAGGCACTGCGCAAAGCGCCGGATGCGCAACGGTTTTATCAGCGGGCGCTGAGCGGACAACCGGGCTGACATCAGCCCAACGGGCAATGGAGGAGCACAGCAATGCGTTTAGTGGTGATCAGCGGCCGGTCCGGCTCAGGAAAATCCAGTGCTCTGCACGTACTGGAAGATCTGGGCTTCTACTGCATTGATAACCTGCCGGTCGCTTTGTTGCCAGCGCTGGCCCGCCAGACCGAAAGCGAAGAAAAACTGGCCAAAGTCGCCGTCAGTGTTGACGCCCGCAACCTGCCCCATGCCTTCGACAATATCCACGATGTACTGCACCAGCTACCCAGCGAAGAATACCAGCTGGATGTCGTCTATCTCGACGCCAGCGAAGAAGTGCTGCTGCAGCGCTTCAGCTCCACCCGGCGTAAGCACCCACTAACCAGTAAAAGCACATCTCTGGCCGAAGCCATCGATAAAGAGCGCCTGCTGCTGGAGCCTATCGCCAACCTTGCCGATCTGACGCTGGATACCACCAGCATGTCTGTGCATGAGCTGCGCAGCCTGATTAAATTGCGGGTGGCGGATAAAACCAGCACCGACATCGCCATTCTGTTTGAATCTTTCGGCTTCAAGCATGGCATCCCGATTGATGCCGATTATGTATTCGATGTCCGCAACCTGCCCAACCCTTACTGGGACCCGGCACTGCGCGCCTTTACCGGGCGCGACCCGGCAATCATTGATTTCCTTGCCCGGGAGCCTCAGGTCGGACAAATGCAGCAGGACATCAGCGGGTTTATTCAGCGCTGGCTGCCTGCCTTTGTCGATGCCAACCGCAGCTATATGACCATTGCCATCGGCTGCACCGGCGGGCAGCACCGCTCCGTTTACCTGGCAGAGCAACTTAAGGCAGAATTCTGTCATCATTACAGCAATGTTCAGGTCCGCCACCGCGAGCTGGGCAGTGCCGACATTCATCAGGACTGATACGGATGACCAGCACCGAAATCACCATCATCAATAAGCTGGGCCTGCACGCCCGCGCAGCCGCCAAGCTGGTTTCCACCGCCGCTGCTTATTCCTGCCAGATCAAAGTCGGTTACCCCGACCGCATGGTCGACGGTAAGAGCATTATGGCGGTGATGATGCTGGCCGCCAGCAAAGGCACCAACATACATATCCATGCTGAAGGCCAGGATGCTGAACACGCACTGGCAGCCCTGATTGATCTTATTAACCGGCGTTTTGACGAAGAAGAATAGCCCGGCAAAACAATCTTCTACGCGCAATTCTGCGAGTAGTTTCGTGGTATCAGAGGCCTAATCAGGCTAGAATCTGAGCATTCAACCATCCCCTGGACCGAACCGACGCATGGCACAGCAGACCGAAAAGGCTAAAGCCAAGTTACACAGCCTGACCGCCGCGCTGGAAAGTGGTGCGCTGGCGCAGGTGCGTCGCATCCTGAATTCGGGTCTGGCACCGGTTGATATCGCCCACCTGATCGAATCTTCTCCGCCTAAAGCCCGTAAGCTGCTGTGGGAACTGGTCGATAAGGAACTCGAAGGCGAGGTCATGCAGAACCTCAGCGAGGAGCTGCAAAGCCACTTCCTGAGCGACATGAGTGCCGAAGAAGTTGTCGACCTGACCGCCGACCTCGACACCGATGACGTGGCCGACATGCTGCAGCAGCTGCCTGAGCGTGTAACTCAGGAAGTTCTGGAGTCGATGGACCACCAGGACCGCGCCCGTCTTGAGGCCGTACTGGGCTATCCGGAAGACAGCGCCGGTGGTCTGATGAACACCGATACCGTGACCATCCGTCCGGATATCACCCTTGAGGTTGTACTGCGCTACCTGCGCCGCCACAAATCCCTGCCCGCCATGACCGATAACCTGTTGGTGGTTAACCGCCAGAACGAATTTATCGGCACGCTGGCGATCAGCAAACTGCTGGTCAGCGACCCGCAACAAACCGTGCGTGAGGTGATGAGCACCGACGCGCGGGTGATTCAGGCAACCCAGCACGAGAGCGAAGTTGCCAAACTGTTTGAACGCCACGATCTGGTATCGGCACCGGTGGTTGACGCCGCCGGTATGCTGCTTGGCCGTATCACCATCGATGACGTGGTTGACGTTATCCGCGAAACCGCGGACCACTCGCTGATGAGTATGGCCGGTCTGGATGACGAAGAAGATACCTTCGCCCCGACACTGAAAACCAGCCGCCGCCGCGCTGTCTGGCTGGGCATTAATCTGCTCACCGCACTGGCCGCCTCTGCGGTGATCGGCCTGTTTGATAAAACCATCGAGCAGGTTGTGGCTCTTGCTGTTTTAATGCCGATTGTCGCCAGCATGGGCGGTATCGCCGGCAGTCAGGTGCTGACTCTGGTTATCCGTGGCCAGGCACTTGGTCATCTCAGCGGCAGTAACTTCCGCTGGCTGTTTAACCGCGAAATTATGGTCGCCGCCATTAATGGCGTGCTCTGGGCTGTGGTTATCGCCTTAATTACATACGCCTGGTTCCGCGACCCGGCGATAGCCCTGATTATCGGCGCGGCCATTATCATCAATCTGATGGTCGCTGCCATGGCCGGCGCCAGTCTGCCACTGCTGCTCAAGGCCCGTGGCATCGATCCCGCCCTGGCTGGCAGCGTGGTGCTGACCACCGTCACCGACGTGATCGGCTTTCTATCTTTCCTGGGGTTAGCTACCCTGTTCTATCTGTAACCTGCATTAAAGTACCCCTGATGAACGAATCTGATTACCCGGACGACGAGATCGAATACGTCAGTAAGTCCGAAATGAAGCGCGAAGCAGAGCGCTGGCAAGAACTGGGCAAACGTCTGACTGAGCTGAATGCCACCAAGTGGAAAGAGCTGCCGATCAGCGAAACCCTGTACAACGCTCTGGTGGAAAACGCCAGACTGAAGCAGCACGAAGCCAAGCGCCGCCATATGCAGTACATTGGCCGTCTGGTTGGTGATGAAGACCGGGATGCGATTCAGGCAAAACTCGACCTGTTTGATCCGTCCAGCGAAGCCTACGGCCGCCGCATCCGCCAGCAGGAATTGTGGCGTAACCGTCTGGTCAGCGACAGCAACGGGCTGAATGCTTTTATCGAAGAGTTTCCGGCAGTGGACCGCCAGCAACTGCGTAATCTGGTGCGTAACGCCCAGAAAGAAATGAGCAGCGAACCACCGAAGCCCGGCAGTTCGTACAAAAAACTGTTTCAGTTTATCAAGGAGCAGATGGCCGACTAGCTGCCATCCGTTCAGAAACGCCGGTGCTGAGTCACCGGCATTTTTTTGCGTACCTCCGCCAGCTGCGCCAGATCAATCTCCGCCAGCGCCACTCCGGCCTCTTCCTCCAGCTCGGTCAGCACCGCTCCCCAGGCATCAATAATCTGTGAGTGACCATAAGTACGGCGTTTATCGTCATGCCAGCCGCACTGGTTTGCGGCCAGCACATAGCACTGGGTTTCAATCGCGCGGGCACGCAGCAGTGTTTGCCAGTGCGCGGCGCCGGTGGTGTAGGTAAAGGCCGCGGGTACAGAAATCAGCTCCGCCCCCTGTTCGCGCAGACGCTGAAACAACCCCGGAAAGCGCAGGTCGTAACAGATCACCAGCCCCAGACGACCGGCCGGTGTATCCACCAGCACCACCTCATCCCCGGGTGCAAAGCGTTCTGATTCACGGTAACTGCCGTGGGCATCGCCAACATCGACATCAAACAGATGAATCTTGTCGTAGCGGGCAACCTGTTCGCCTTTGCTGTTAAACACCAGACAGGCCGAACGCACCCGCGGATCTCCGTCCGGGCATGGCATCGGCACGGCACCGGCCACCAGCCAGAGTTTCAGCTCCTGCGCCCAGCCGGCCAGACGCTGCACATACTGCGGATCAGCGGCAATGGCGTTGTACTGCTTACCATCCAGCGTGAGGAACATTTCCGGCAGTAACGCCAGCACCGCACCCTGTGCCGCGGCCTGCTGCAGCAGGTCATAGGCCTGTGCCAGATTGTGTTCAATCTGTGGCTGGCTGCTGAACTGAATCACCGCGACGTTAGCCATCAGTCGTCATCGCCTCCGCCGAAGATATAGAAAATACTCTTGAAGCGTTCCAGCAGGCTGCGGCTCTTCTTACCGTCGACCTTATCGTCAAAGGCCTGATTGATCTTCAGATCCGGTTTTTCCCAGGTGCCTTTCAGGTCGTAACTGGCACTGGTGAAGCGTGCCAGCTCGTCACCGATCAGCTTCTCGGTAACATAAATCGAGGCCGCTACCGGTGGTGCCAGACCGGCCAGCAGCGCCACCATCGGCAGCGTACTGGATACCGGGAAGGTCACCGCCAGCTTCATATCCAGTGTCTGGGTCTTCAGATCGGTGCTGCCTGAGGTCAGGAATTTACCACCCGGGCCGTCCATGCTCAGCGGCTCGGTCAGGGTCAGCAGACCATTTTCAATCCGCGCTTTGCCTTTCAGTGTGTCGAAGGCCACCCCGGACTGATACAGATCGGAGAAGTCGAGCTTCAGGCGGCGGGCGACCGAATTAAAGTTCAGCGCACCAAAGGCTTTTAACGCTCCGGCACCTTCGGCAGCCATATTGCCGTCTTTCACACGGAAACTGGCCAGACCATTGAGAGTTTTGTTGTTGTAAGCCAGTGGCGAGCCCTGCCAGTTCAGCTGCAGGGTCGAGCGCATATCCTTACCTTCAATCGCGGCTTCCTGACGGAAAGCGCGCTGCACCCGGCCAATGTCGTTACTGCTGATCTGCAACGTATCGAGGCGGGTCTGATGCTGGTCACCCTGCTTCAGCCAGTACACATCCCCGGTAAAGGCCATACCTTTCATATCACTGTCGTGCAGGGTGATCTGCATACCATCAGTCTGTGGCCGGCTGCTGAGTTTCCAGCGACCAAAGTTACGGCTGCCGACATAAAGCTCTGCAAGATCCATATCCATCGGCGGGAAATCCGCCGGATTGAGTGCGGCCAGCGGATCAGGCTTGTCAGCAACCACTGTCACTTCATCCTGGCTGCCATCCAGTGTTGCCAGGTTTCCCGGCTCCTCTTCACTTTGCGGCAAATGAATATAGTCCAGCGCCAGCTGAATCGGCTCATTGCCCGGCAACATGCGGATCTTGCCTTTCACCAGCGTGCTGTCGACGTCAAAATCCCATTCATCCCACTGCTGGGCAGCAATGATATGGGTTGGCCCCATCGCTGTTCCCCAGGCATCCACGCCACCCAGCGTCAGATTAATACTGCGCAGCGGATTATTACTGTGTGCAGTTGCCTCACTTTTGACTGTGGCACCAGCTTTCTGCGCCTTGCTTTCTGCTGCCAGCAGGCTGGACAGATGCTGCCAGGTGTCCCACCAGTCTGCGGCAACAATGGATTCACTCAGCTGGCCACGAACCACCACGCCTTTATCACTCGGCAGGAAAGGTTCCGAGCCGCCAAGGTACACCTGCCCCCGGTTCAGGCCATCAGCATCCAGCGCCAGTGCAGCACGCAACAGGTTATCGTAGTTGAGGTTGATCCGGGTTTCTGTGCCGGGCTCGACCCGCACCTCCATCGGCCGTGCAGCACTATCGGCTGTTTTACCTAACGGATAAGGCAGATCAATAGCCGTGCCCTGCAGATCGGAATTGAAATTAAACACCACACCCTGCGCGCCAACGGTCAGACGGGCGTTGTAGTCCAGAGCGCCACTGACCGGGTCCAGCAAAAACAGTGGCATCCACTGTTTAAAACGATCCCAGCGGGCATCACCATTGGCACTCAGCACCATATCGAAGCCACCGGGGCGACCGACCGATTCGATACCGGCATTAAAGTGACCGCCAAACACATCGCCTTCGAGCCAGTCGGACAGCAGACCTACCTGGCTGTTGTAACGCAGCCGGCCTTTGAGGTTTGCCAGATCAATATTGAGGTCGTCCAGACGCAGCTGGTTATCGCTCAGCTCCACGTCCAGTTTGATCTCGGGTTCGGTGTGCTCAGAGCCCAGCGGCATTTCCAGCAGCATATTGGCCGTCATCGGACCATTGGCCTGCCAGTGATCAAAGGCATTGTTCACCACGCCCTGTAATGGCGTTTCGGTGAAATAACGTAATGCGTCGCCACTGTCTCCGCGCAGACGACCGGCCACCGACAGTTCGGTGTGACCATCACGTCCCGGACGTAAACGCACCCGGCCGGAATGCGGTACCAGCTCGCCGCCAAGGGTTCGGCCCTGCTCCAGCCATACGTCCAGTGCCGGCGCATCCATCATCAGCCGGCCTTTAATAGCGCGCAGCGCTGGCCAGTCCGGCATGTATTTCAGTTCGGCACCTTCCACTTCCAGATACAGCTGAGTGGTCAGGCTGTTGTCAGGATGTTCATGCTCAAGGTTACCGTGCAGCAAGAAAGCGGCATCGCGGAAGTCTCCGGCCACAATCGACTGACCGAGCCAGTCACGCACTGCCTCATCAAGAAGCTCAGGCACCAGTTGCGAGCGCAGACTGGCCGGCGCCTGTGGCAAACCAAACAACAGGCTCAGGGTAGATTCGGTGGCGCTGTGACTGCGTGGCAGATTAATCGCGAGTTCACCACTGAGCGGCCATACCGTTGCAGAGTCATTCTCCTGCAAACCGGCTTTCAGGCCACGCAGCTGCAGCTGATAGAAATCGGGTTTGATCGCCCAGTAAAAGCCGGCCGACAATTTTTTCAGGTCCCAGGGTTGGCTGTAAACATCGGCCAGATGAACGCTCAGATCATCACCTTTCACCTGTAACAAACCACCCTGTGGTTGCAGATGCAGCGTACCGGTTACATCGCTGAACGCCGGAATGCCGTGATAGGCCGCGCTGCTGGCATTGACAATATCGCTGCGCACATCCACTTGCCAATGCTCGCCGGGTAACAGCGAAATACGCAGATTACGCGCTTCTCCGCGGCCGTCAGTACCTTCAACATATTGGTCGAACGGCTCGGGCAATAACTGATGGTCAAGAATAAAACGGCGGGCAGCTGCCACATCCAGCAACGGCACCCCAATCTGCCAGCCTTTCTGCTGCGGCAATGTGATGGCACTGAGACTCAGGCTGTCGAGGGGCAGTTGCTGATCAAACTGCGGTAATACACGCAGGTGCCAGTCATCGCCATTGTGTTCGCCACCAATTTTCAGGCTGCCACCGCTCAGCGCCAGCGGCTGGCCACTGGTATTCAGGGTAAAGGCCGGTATATCGGCATCGACGTACAACGCGTTCAGATCGCCGTCACGGATACTGAGCCAGGCCTCAGCGCCCGCGGTAAAACGTTCAATACTCAGACCTCCGGGCAGCTGATCGGGAATCCAGCGCGTCCATTCCTGGTTATCAATGCGCAGAAAGACTTCGCCGTTCTGCCGGTACCAGGGCCAGAGATCGCCATCCACCGAAGCCATCAGTTTGATATTTGCCAGTTGCTCACGGCCCCAGGCCAGGTTGCCGTCCAGCTCATGGCTGTCGCCGCGGTTGCGCCAGACCAGCCGGTCAATCTGCACGTCTTCACGGGTCATCTGTGGATCAAAGCTGGTGATATTCCAGTCGGTAAGAACAATGGCCTGCTGCAGCTCCAGCCAGTTCAGCCACAAAGGATTGGAAGAAGCGGCAATTTTCACATTGTCGGCAGCCGCAGGCTGACGCTTGATTCCGCTCAGATCGACCGACCAGCCACGGCCAATAGACCAGTGTGTCTGATCACGCTGATAAAGGTCGGCGCGTACGCCCTGAATTTCGATACGTTTGAACACCGGCAGACGATAGAAAGCACTGGCACTGACATCCAGCTCAGCCTCCATGCGTGCCACATGGATACCGTCGGCCAGCAGCCCCACCTGTACATCGCGCATGCGCACCACAGGCGACAGCATGTTCCAGTCGCCCTGCAGCTGACCGATGGATACCGGCTGGCCCAGTTGCAGGCTCAGTTCATGTTCGAGATCGGCACGGTAGGTTTCCACCAGCGGAATCAGCTGGCGACCCAGGCTGGTATACAGCGCCAGGGTCACCGCGGCGACCACCAGGGTAATCCAGATTTGTGTCCAGAACTCGCGCAACCAAATCATAACAATGCCTATTGCAGGACGATGTCGTAATGATCCTGGGTGTATAACGGCTCGACCTGTAACTTAATGGCCTTGCCGATAAAGGCTTCCAGATCCGCCAGACCGTTGCTGTCTTCGTCCAGCAGCCGGTCCACTACCTGCTGACTGGCGAGTACGGAATAGGTTCCGGCACCGTAAGCCCGTTCTTCGCGCAGAATTTCACGGAAAATTTCATAGCAGATGGTTTCTGCGGTTTTTACCGAACCGCGCCCACCACAACAACGGCAGGGTTCCATCAGCATCTGCTCCAGACTCTCACGCGTACGCTTACGCGTCATCTCCACCAGTCCCAGCTCAGATACACCACTGATCTTGGTTTTAGCGTGATCCTTTTCCAGTACCTTTTCCAGCATGCGCAAAACCTGACGCTGATGCTCGGCTTCAACCATATCGATAAAATCGAGGATGATAATACCGCCGAGATTGCGCAGGCGCAGTTGCCGGCCAATGGCGGTGGCGGCTTCGAGGTTGGTTTTGAAAATGGTTTCTTCGAGGTTGCGGCGGCCGACAAAGCCACCGGTATTCACGTCGATGGTGGTCATGGCTTCGGTCTGATCGATCACCAGATAGCCGCCGGACTTCAGCGGCACCTTGCGCTCCAGCGCACGCTGGATTTCATCTTCGACGCTGTACAGTTCAAACAGCGGACGCGGGCCGGGATAGTACTCAATACGGTCGGCAACTTCCGGCACATACTGCTGCACAAACTGCTCGATTTTCTGAAAGGTTTCACGCGAGTCGATCAGAATCTTGGTAACTTCCGGCCGCGAATAATCGCGCAGGGTACGCAGCGACAGCGGCAGCTCGTCATACACCAGACTCGGTGGTTTATTGTCTTTAATGCGCTCTTCCAGCTTGCGCCATAAACGGCGCAGGTAGCGGGTATCGGACAGAATTTCATCATCGCCCACGCCTTCAGCTGCGGTACGCAGGATAAACCCCGCTTCGCCGGTCAGACCTTCCGCTTCCATGCAGTTATTCACCAGCTGCTTCAGACGCTCGCGTTCGCCATCGTCATCAATACGCTGTGAAATGCCGACATGATCCGCTCCCGGCATATACACCAGATAGCGTGACGGAATAGCAAGTTGAGTGGTCAGACGGGCACCTTTGGTGCCGATAGGGTCTTTGGTAACCTGCACTACCAGCGCCTGGCCTTCGTGTACCAGCTGGCTGATCGGCGCATTGCCATCACCCGTGCCGATTTCTGCCGCGTGAATAAAAGCAGCCCGCTCCAGACCGATATCGACAAAGGCCGCCTGCATACCGGGCAGCACGCGCACTACTTTGCCTTTATAAATGTTGCCGACCAGTCCGCGGTGGTTGGTGCGTTCGAGGAAAATCTCCTGCACCACGCCGTTCTCGACCACCGCTACCCGCGTTTCCGTCGGGGTAACGTTCATCAGAATTTCTGCATTCACAGGCTTAATCCTTGTCCCAGATGGGAATATTAAATTCTTGCAGCATGGCCGCTGTTTCCGTCAGCGGCAGACCAACCACATTGCTGTAACTGCCTTCAATGGCGTCCACCAGCACTGCGCCCAGTCCCTGTATTCCATAAGCTCCGGCTTTATCGGCCGGCTCGCCGGTCGCCACATAGGCGGTGATCTGCGCGGCACTTAACGACGTAAAGTGAACATTGGTGATGACCGTCTGCACCCGCTGCTGATCATCCTGCACCAGGGCAACGGCGGTCATGACCTGATGGCGGCGACCAGCCAGGGCGGCCAGCATACGCGCTGCATCGGCATCGTTTTCCGGCTTGCCCAGAATTTCATCGTCCAGCACTACCGTGGTGTCTGAACCCAGCACCACACAACCGGGGTTAGCTGCTGCAACCTTCTGTGCCTTGCCCAGTGCCAGTCTGGCAACATAAGCAGCCGGTGTCTCTCCCGCCTGCGGTGTTTCGTCAATATCGGCCACCTGCACACGAAACTGCACACCAATCTGCTGCAGTAATTCCCGTCGCCGTGGCGAAGCGGACGCCAGAATCAGGCCTTTTGCCTCCGTCATGACAGATGCAGGCGCGCCAGCGCCATATGGGTTAAGGCGTACACCCAGGGCCAGACCAGCGCCGAGGTCAGAGCCGGAGTCCAGAGCGATACCGGCACCATATTTTCACTCACCAGGGCTACCGCCCAGTAACTCAGTAACTGCTGCAGCACCACCAGCAAGAACACCACGGCGGTCTGCTGCAGAAAATTAAACATCGCCATACGCCGGTACAGCAGCTGCAGCACAAAAATATGCACTGCCAGCGTGAGTACGTGCATACCAAGCAACGAATTGTGCTCGACATCCAGCATCAGCCCCAGCGGCACGGCCAGCCATAAACCAAAAATATGTGGCGCATGCAGCACCAGCAGGGTTACCAATAACAACACCCAGGCCGGCTGCAGCCACAACAGAATATCGGGCATAGGCAGGTGCTCAAGCACAAAGGCCAGAAACATACCGGTAGCCACTAGAATCAGTGCACGGATATTCATTCTTTACCCTGCCATAAGCCGCCCGGTGGCACCTGACCGGAGCCATGACTGAACACCAGCAATAAATGCCGGCTGCGATCCAGATGAGCACTGGGTTCTGCAGTAACGGCGGCAAAGGATTTTCCGGGAATATTTTCTACTTTGGTCACGGTTGCTACCGGATAACCACGCGGATAACGCCCGCCCAGACCGGAGCTGACCAGCAGGTCGCCCTTGATAATGTCGGCGGTATTGGGCACATAAATCAGTTCGAGTTCATCCAGCGCACCGGTGCCAACGGCAATTGCGCGCACACCATTGCGGTTTACCTGCACCGGAATCGCATGGTTGGAGTCGGCAATCATCAATACCCGCGCACTATAGGGCATTACATCGATCACCTGACCAAGCAGGCCGTAGGCATCCAGCACCGGCTGGCCGATAAATACGCCGTCTTCGCCGCCTTTGTTGATCAGAATCTGCTGACTGAAAGGATCAGGATCAACGGCCACAACTGCAGTGACCAGCACGCGGTCATCGACCTGCTCAGAAGCACTGAGTAATTCACGCAGTTCAATATTTTCCGCTTCCAGCGCGGCCAGGCGCTGGGCACGCAGCTCCAGTACCAGATTGCGCGCTGTCAGCTGTTTATTTTCGTTGGTTAATTCCTGACGGCTGGCAGCGGATTCACCAAACCAGTTACCAATAGCGGAGGGAACCAGAGCCACCTGTTGCGCAGGCGCCAGCAGATAGCCGGTGATATAACGCACGGATTGTAACCACGGAGCGTGACTGTCCAGCCACATCAGCGCCAGTGCCAGAACAACAATCCCCAATACCCGCTGCCGCTGAAACGTCGGCACCTGAAACTGCGACTTAATAACGCTGTACCCGAATAAAAATTGAAGTGGCTAACTATACCGCCAAGCACAAACAGGAACCAGCACCGGCAGGCCTGAGTCAGCGCTTCCGCCGCATAAAGGAATGCTTTAAGCATAAAAAAAGCGGAGCCAAAGCTCCGCTTTTTCAGCACTTATTTCCGGCGATTAATCCAGCACCAGCATTTCCAGCTGTTGCTCTGTTGCCGTTTCCAGGAACTTACCGCCGCCACGGGCGACACAGGTCAGAGGATCATCAGCAACGATCACCGGCAGGCCGGTTTCTTCACTCAGCAGCTTGTCGAGGTCACGCAGCAATGCGCCACCACCAGTCAATACCATACCGCGCTCGGCAACGTCAGACGCCAGCTCCGGTGGAGATTGCTCCAGCGCACCCTTAACCGCCTGCACGATAGCCGCCAGCGATTCCTGCAGCGCTTCGAGAATTTCATTGGAGTTAAGGGTAAAGCTGCGCGGAATACCTTCGGCCAGGTTACGGCCACGGACGTCGATTTCACGTACTTCGCCACCCGGATAGGCGGTACCGATTTCCTGTTTGATACGCTCAGCGGTCGCTTCACCGATCAGGCTGCCGTAGTTGCGGCGGATATAAGCGACGATGGCCTCATCAAAACGGTCACCACCCACTTTTACCGATTCCGCATAAACTACGCCACTCAGGGAGATGATGGCGATTTCGGTGGTACCACCACCGATATCCACAACCATGGAGCCACGGGCTTCATCAACCGGCAGGCCGGCACCAATCGCTGCTGCCATTGGTTCGTGAATCAGATAAGCACGACGTGCACCGGCACCCAGAACAGAATCGCGGATCGCTTTGCGTTCAACCTTGGTTGCCTGATACGGCACACAGACCACAACTCGTGGGCTTGGAGTCATAAAACTGCTTTCGTGCACTTTTTTAATAAAGTACTGCAGCATTTTTTCAGTCACTTCAAAGTCGGCAATCACGCCGTCTTTCATTGGCCGGATGGCCTGAATATTTCCCGGAGTACGACCCAGCATACGTTTTGCTTCGGTACCTACCGCTGCCACGCTTTTCTGATGACCCTGCAGACGGATGGCTACAACTGATGGCTCATTGAGGACAATGCCTTGATCACGCATGTAAATCAGAGTGTTTGCAGTTCCCAGATCGATCGACAGATCACTGGAAAACAGGCCTCTTAACTTCTTAAACATCCAATCGATTCCTGTTCACAGGTGGCAAAATTGTGGGTAACTCTAGCAATGGTGGGGATTTAGGGCAAGGCGCATTTATGCTACGCTCGGCACCTTTCCAACAGGCATCAACACTGGAGTAAGCACATGGCTCTGGACCAGCAACAGGTTCGTGACATTGCCGATCTGTCCCGTCTGCAAATCGACGAGGCACAAATCGCGGAATACCAGAAAAATCTGAGCAACATTCTCGACCTGGTCGATCAGTTATCCGCCGTCGACACCTCATCTGTCGAACCTATGGCACACCCGCTGGATGCAGTTCAGCGCCTGCGGGCTGACGTCGTGACCGAAGAGAATAACCGCGATCATTTCCAGCAGATCGCTCCTCAGACCGAAAACGGCTACTACCTCGTACCACGCGTCGTTGAGTAACAGCAAAACCTGAGGCTCAGCCCCGGGGACAAGGATTCCTTATGCATAACAAAACCATCGCAGAAATTTCCCGCGATCTGGCGGCCGGTGAATACAGCAGTGTCGAAATTACTGAGAACCTGCTTTCCCGCATCAAACAGACCGATAATCGCTACAACAGTTTCATTACCGTGAGCGAAGAACAGGCGCTGGCTCAGGCCAAAGCCGCCGATGCCCGTCGCGCAGCCGGCAATGCCGATGCCTGGACCGGCGTGCCGATGGCACATAAAGATATTTTCTGTACCAACGGTGTTCTGACCACCTGCGGCTCAAAAATGCTGAGCAATTTCGTTGCGCCTTACGACGCCACCATTGTTGAAAACTTCAATAACGCCGGTGCTGTGTCTCTGGGTAAGCTGAACATGGATGAATTTGCCATGGGCTCATCCAACGAAAGCTCTTTTTTCGGCGCCGTTAAAAACCCATGGGATACCGACCGTGTTCCCGGTGGTTCTTCCGGTGGTTCAGCCGCCGCCGTAGCCGCGCAACTGGTACCGGGTGCCACGGCATCGGATACCGGTGGTTCGATCCGCCAGCCTGCCGCCTTCTGTGGCCTGACCGGTCTGAAGCCAACCTATGGCCGCGTATCACGCTGGGGCATGATTGCTTACGCCTCCAGTCTCGATCAGGCCGGTACCATTACCCGTACCGCCGAAGACTCCGCCATGATGCTCAATGTTATGGCCGGCTTTGATGCCAAAGATTCCACCTGTGTTGACCGTGACGTACCGGATTACACCACCACACTGAATAACAGCATCGAAGGTTTAACCATCGGCCTGCCGAAAGAATATTTCCGCAGCGATTTAAGTGCCGAAATGCAGCAGCAGGTGCGCAACGCCATCGCCGAATACGAAAAGATGGGCGCGAAAGTGAAAGAAATTTCACTGCCGAATACCCATCTGGCCATTCCTGCTTATTACATCATTGCGCCGGCCGAGTGCTCCGCCAACCTGTCACGCATGGATGGTGTACGTTTTGGTTACCGTTGCGAAAATCCGCAGGATATTAACGACCTGTACAAACGCTCGCGTGGTGAAGGTTTCGGTATCGAAGTTAAACGCCGCATTATGGTCGGTGCTTATGCCCTGTCTGCCGGTTTCTACGATGCTTACTACAAAAAAGCGCAGCAGGTACGCCGCCTGATTAAAAATGACTTTGTGAATGCCTTTAACGAAGTCGATATCATCATGGGCCCAACCACTCCGACGCCGGCATTTAAATGCGGCGAAAAAACCGCCGATCCGGTCGACATGTACCTTGAAGATATTTTCACCATCGCCCTGAATCTGGCAGGCCTGCCTGGCATGTCGATTTCCTGTGGTCAGGTAAACAACTTACCTGTCGGCTTACAGCTGATTGGTAATTATTTTGACGAAGGCCGTCTGCTGAATGCTGCGCATAAATTCCAGCAAAGCACCGACTGGCATCTGAAAACACCTGACCTTAAAAACCAGGCTGACATCTGAGGAGCGAATCATGGAATGGGAAGTTGTAATCGGCCTTGAGATTCACGCTCAGCTGGCCACCAAATCGAAAATTTTCTCCGGCTCGTCGACCGCGTACGGTGCCGACGCCAATACCCAGGCCTGTGCCATCGATCTGGGTCTGCCTGGTGTACTGCCAGCGTTTAACGAAGAAGCACTGCGTATGGCAGTGAAATTCGGTCTCGCCATTGACGCAGAAATCGGCCTGAAATCGGTTTTTGACCGTAAAAACTATTTCTACCCGGATTCTCCCAAAGGCTACCAGACCACCCAGCTGCACCATCCGATTGTTGGCATCGGCCATATCGATATCGAACTGGAAGACGGCAGCAGCAAGCGTATTAACGTTACCCGTGCGCACCTGGAAGAAGACGCCGGTAAATCGGTGCACGAAGGCTTTAACGGTATGTCCGGTATCGACCTGAACCGTGCCGGCACGCCGCTGATTGAAATCGTATCCGAGCCGGAAATGCGCAACGCCAAAGAAGCCGCAGCCTATTTCCGTAAAATGCACAGCATCGTGACTTACCTGGGCATTTGCGACGGCGATTTATCTCAGGGTTCAATGCGTTGCGACTGTAACGTTTCCCTGCGCCCGAAAGGTCAGGAAGAATTCGGCACCCGCACCGAAATTAAAAACGTAAACTCTTTCCGCAACGTGGAACGTGCCATCGATGCAGAAATTGCACGGCAGATGGATATTCTCGAAGACGGCGGCAAAATCATTCAGGAAACCCGCCTGTACGATGCCGACAAAAACGAAACCCGCGCCATGCGCTCCAAAGAAGTTGCCAACGATTACCGCTACTTCCCTTGCCCGGATTTATTACCGGTAATCATCGACGACAACTATGTTGAAGCTGTACGTGCCACCCTGCCGGAACTGCCGGATGCCAAACGTGCCCGCTTTGCCCACGCACACGGCCTGAGCGCCATCGATGCTGCCGTACTGGCGGCCAACCGTGAGCTGGCACACTATTTCGAAACCGCGGCAAAAATTGCCAACGACTATAAGTTGGCGGCCAACTGGGTGCAGGGCGATGTGTCTGCCACACTGAACCGTCTGGAAATCAGCATCGGCGAACTGGCCGTCAGCGCCGAACAACTGGGCCGCATTCTGCAGCTGATTAAAGACAACACCCTGAACAACGGTGGTGCAAAAGAAGTCTTTAATGCACTGGTCGAAGGTAAAGGTGACGGCAGCGCAGAAAGCGTCGACAAGCTGGTCGATTCTCTGGGCCTGAAACAGGTATCTGACAGCGGCGCAATCGAAGCCATTGTGGCCGAGGTTCTGGCCGCCAACCCGAAACTGGTTGAAGGCTATCTGGCCACTCCGGAAGATAAACGTGCCAAAGCCATCGGGCCTTTTATTGGTCTGGTGCGTAAAGCCGCTAAAGGGGTTAACCCGCAGGTGGTTATGGACGTACTGCAGAAAAAACTGTCAGAGTTGTAAGCCCCTCAGCGCCCGCCGCCAATAACCGCGGCGGGCGTTTTATAACACCATAATAAAAGCACCACGGACGGAATTATTTTCCGGCACTCTTTCTGCCGGACATCTCACGACTCACCCTCCTTATTTATCCGGAAACGCTTATGAAAAAACTATTAGCCGGACTGGTGGCCGTTGTCACTTTGTCTGTTGTTATCCTTATTGCTCAGGCCCAGCGCCACGTTGTTACTTCACACAGCGTTGTTATTAATGCGCCCGTCAAAGAAGTCTGGGATTTTCTTTCTGATAACCGCCACGCGAAAGGCTGGTCGGTAATCTTCGATCATATCCGCCCACTGGAAAGTTCACCGGTTGCCGAAGGCCAGATCGGTGCCCTGCGCCGCTGCTTCCGCAACGACAATGAAGAAGGATTTTTCTGGGATGAACGCACGCTGACCGCCGAACCATACAAACGCCGTACCCTGCGCACCTATAATGTCTCCAACACCAGCTGGGAATTATTCGAGCGTTTTCAGTTTACCGCCTATCAGCTGTATGAAGATCTGGGCAATGGCACCACCCGCCTGACCTTTGAAGGTGATCTCGACGACCATACAAAATATTCCGTTTTTGAACATTTTGTATTCTGGGTCAGTCAGTTCGAAGGAGAGCGGGTATTCCGCCTGAACCTGGAAAACATCAAGGCCATGATTGAACAGAAAGATGCGTTCGAGCGCCCGCATCCGTGGGAGCCGCACAGCCCGTTTGATGCCTGAGTTGGCTGCTTACATTCCCTGATGCCGAAAAGCATCAGGGAAATCGCTTTAGCACTGTAATACACCGCCCTCAGAACGACGGCATCTCACCAACCACACCTTCCACATACCAGTTCATACGCAGCAGCTCATCATCGGTGAGAGATTCGCCAGAACGTACCAGTGGACGACCGCGACTGTTAAGAACAGGGCCGGAGAAAACGTTGAAGGTTTTATTTTTTATCTCCTGCTCAACCTGCAAAACCTGTTCGCGTACCGCCGCCGGAATCTGATCGCTGAGATTATTCAGCTGGGCAATATCCTCACTCATACCCAGCCACAATCGCTTGCTGCTCCAGTTGCCTTCTTTTAACGCCTGAATCTGTGTGGCGTAGTATTTTCCCCAATCATAACCAACCGAGGCGATTTGTTTGGTCGGGGCAAATTCCGACATATTGGAATGGAAGCTGATGGCAAACACGCCAGCGGCTTCTGCTTCTTTAACAACCGCTGGCGAGTCGGTGTGATGGGTCAGCACATCAGCACCGCTTTTCAGCAGCTCACGGGCCAGCTCAGAGGCTTTGTCCGGCGCGTACCACTGACGGGTCCACTTTACTTCAACAACCGCCTGAGGGTTTACCCGGCGCACGCCAAGGGTAAATGCATTAATACCACGGATAACTTCCGGAATAGCATGGGCGGCAACAAAACCAATGCGGTTACTGCGGGTCATGGCACCGGCAATCATGCCGGATAAATAGCGAGGTTCATAAGCACGTGCAGCATAACTGCCGAGATTATCACTCAGACGCAGTCCGGTGGCGTTATCAAATTTAACCGCCGGAAATTCGCGCGCAACACGCGCTGTGGTGACCATATAGCCCTGTGAGGTGGTAAAAATAATATCGTTATTTTCAGCCAGTTTACGGATCGCCTCGGCGGAAGCCCGCCCTTCCTGTACGAATTCTGCATACTCGGTTTTAACATCCGCACCGAAAACTTTTTCCAGGTACTGACGGCCTTCGTCATGCGAGTGTGACCAGCCCACTTCTTTTGCTGGTCCGACATAAATGAAAGCCGCTTTAATTTGTGCATGAGCAGCAGTTGTCAGTGAGTACAAACATACGAGTAACAGATTTAACATACAGAGGCGCATAGCGATCCGACCATTAATACTTGACCAATTGGTCAGGCATTATGCTCAGCCAGTTTCTGCCTTCAAGCGCAGGATCTTCATTTATCGATAGCTATCACAATAAATTTTCAAAAGTGGTCAAAGACGCGCCATTTATTGAATAACAGCCCGGGAGGAGCATGGGTAACAGGCAGACATAAAAAAACCGCCTGACGGCGGTTCTTTTATTTTGACGAAAACAACTACTTCACTACTTTCAGTGAAGGTCTTGCGCCACCTGACGGAGTATCCGTTGCAGGTTTTTTCTTCGGCGGCTGCGGATCGTCCGGGTCCGGTGCTCCGGCTTCAGAGCCGAACACCATACCCTGGCCATTTTCGCGTGCATAAATTGCCAGTATGGCAATGACAGGAACGAAGACTGCCATAGGCACACCACCAAAGCGGGCGTTAAACGACAGGCCGCTTTCATCAATCAGCAGGTTCTGCACTGCCCCGGGACTGATGTTCAGCACAATCTGCCCGTTATTCACATATTCCTGCGGAACCTGAACATCGGGCAGTAAGGCATCAACCAGAACGTAAGGCGTGCACTGATTATCGAGAATCCACTCATTCAGCGCCCGCATTAGATACGGGCGGCTGGGTGTCATGGTATTACTCATCAGTCGCGCATTTCCCGCTCAGCTTCAGAGAGGCTGGCGATAAAGGATTCACGCTCGAACAGACGCTCCATATATTGCAGCATCGGCTTACAGGATTTCTCCGGCAATTCGATACCCAGTACAGGCAGACGCCACAGGATCGGGCCAACGCAGCAATCAACGATGGAGAACTCTTCGCTCATAAAATATGGCAGTTCTGCAAAGATCGGGCTGGTTGCGATCAGGCTGTCAGTCAGCTGCTTACGGGCAGCCTCAACGTCTTTACCCTTACCATTAAGGATGGTGTCGATCAGACCGCCCCAGTCTTTTTCGATGCGATTAATCCACAGACGGCTCTGCGCACGGGCAACCGGGTAAACCGGCAGCAGCGGCGGATGCGGAAAGCGCTCGTCGAGGTATTCCATCATCACGTTTGGTTCGTACAGAACCAGATCGCGATCCACCAGTGTCGGCAGCGAGTTGTATGGGTTCAGTGATGCCAGATCTTCTGGCTTGTTGTCGGGATCGACGTCATGAATTTCTACCGCCACCCCTTTTTCAGCCAGTACGATACGTACACGGTGACTGTAATGATCTGACGCATCCGAATAGAACGTCATGGAAGAGCGTTTAGCCACAACCCCCATAATTTCCTTACCTCTTAGCAAACCCAAAAACAAAGATAGCCCGGCCGCAAAAGCGGACGGGCTGTGCAGGCAATTAACTGCCGGACGTATTACTTAACGTCGCGCCAGTATTCTTTGTTCAGCATATATACAGGAACAAAGAAGATTGCCAGAAATAACAGTACCCACCAGCCGATGCGCTCACGCTCAACGGCAATTGGCTCAGCCATGTAAACCAGGAAGTTAACCAGGTCATACACAACTTTGTCGTACTCTTCAGCAGACAGCTTGCCTTCTTCAGCCAGGTACAGAACACCTTCGTGCTCTTCGGTGATTTCCTGACCAGTCAGGGTATCAAAACCAACAGCAACCTGTGCGGTACCTTTTACCTGACGGCCTTGCAGATCAGCCAGAACATGCGGCATACCAACGTCTTTAAATACAACGTTGTTCACGCCCCATGGACGGCTTGGATCTTCGTAGAAGCTGCGCATGTAGGTATATACCCAGTCAGGGCGACGTACGCGGGCAACCAGAGTCAGATCCGGAGGAGTCGCACCAAACCAGCGCTTGGAGTCTTCCTTCTGCATACCGATGGTCATCAGTTCACCGAACTGTTTGTCGGCAAAAATCAGGTTTTCTTTCATCAGATCTTCCGGGATACCCAGATCGCGGGCAACACGGTTGAAACGGGCATGCTCCAGAGAGTGACAGCCCATGCAGTAGTTAGCAAAGGTCTGCGCACCACGCTGCAGAGATGCAGTGTCAGTCAGATCAGTCAGGTGCTTATCCAGATGAACTCCGGCCCCTGCAGCCATAGCAACGGCTGGAATAAATGCGGCAATTAACGCGAATACTTTTTTCATTATCAGTGGCCCCCGGTTACGCGCTCTGGTACTGGTTTGGTTTTTTCCATGCGGGTGTAGAACGGCATCAGCAGGAAGAAACCAAAGTAAATAAATGAGCAGAAACGAGCCAGGAAAGTATTCAGGTCGTTTGCTGGCTGAGTACCAAGCCAGGTCAGTTCAACGAAGGCTGCGGCAAAGACAATGATAAATACTTTGCTGATCCAGCCTTTGTAGCGCCAGCTCTTAACCGGACTGCGGTCCAGCCATGGCAGAACAAACAGAACAGCAATAGCGGCAGCCATGGCAATTACACCCAACAGCTTATCCGGTACTGCACGCAGAATTGCGTAGAACGCACCGAAATACCATACAGGAGCAATGTGCTCTGGGGTTTTCAGGCCATTCGCTGGTTCAAAGTTCGCGTACTCCAGCATGAAGCCGTTACCTTCAGGGAAGAAGAACAGTACGGTACAGAAAATCATCAGGAAGACGACGATACCCACCAGGTCATGAACGGTGTAGTAAGGGTGGAACGGAATACCATCCAGCGGCTTGCCGTTTTCGTCTTTCAGTTTCTTGATATCAACGCCATCAGGGTTGTTAGAGCCCACTTCGTGCAACGCCAGCAGGTGCAGAACCACAAGCATAACGATAACCAGAGGCACAGCAATAACGTGCAGAGCAAAGAAGCGGTTCAGGGTGGCACCGGAAATCAGGAAGTCACCACGGATCCACTCAGTCAGAGCATCACCGATACCGAAAGGAATAACTGAGAACAGAGAGATAATTACCTGCGCACCCCAGTAAGACATCTGTCCCCACGGCAGTACATAACCCATGAAAGCTTCCGCCATCAGAGCCAGATAAATCAGCATACCGAAGATCCAAATCAGCTCACGCGGCTTCTGGTATGAACCGTACAGAATCGCACGCATCATGTGCAGATAAACGGCAATAAAGAAGAAGGTAGCACCAGTGGAGTGCAGGTAGCGGATCAGCCAGCCCCACTCAACATCACGCATGATGTATTCAACAGAGGCAAAAGCGCCTTCGGCACTTGGCACGAAGTTCATGGTCAGCCAGACACCAGTCAGAATCTGGTTAGCCAGCATCATCATTGACAGTACGCCGAAGAAATACCAGAAGTTGAAGTTCTTCGGTGCATAGTACTTGGACATATGCTTTTCATAGGTCTGGGTAACCGGCAGACGGTCATCAATCCAGCCCATCAGAGTGTTTTGCTGCTTACTCATTAAGCGTTCTCCTCATCAACACCGATCACCAGAACATTGTCGCCCTCGAAAGAATAAGGAGGAACAATCAGATTGGTAGCAGCTGGTGAGCCGTTAAATACGCGGCCAGATAAATCAAAGCGGGAGCCGTGACACGGACAGAACCAACCGCCCTGCCAGTTGGCGTCGAATGTTTCCGGCTTAACTTCAGCGAAGTATTTCGGTGCACAACCCAGGTGGGTACACACACCCAGCAGTACAATAAATTCCGGCTTGCGTGAGCGATAAATATTATCGGCGTAAGCAGGTTGCTGCTCTTTAACGCTGTTTTCCGGGTCTTTCAGGTTGTCGTTCAGGTTTGGCAGATTGTCCAGCTGTTCCTGAGTGCGGCGTGCAATATACACCGGCTTACCACGCCATTCGGCGGTCAGCATTGCACCTGGCTCAATTTTGCTGATATCGACTTTTGCCGGAGCACCTGCTGCTTTCGCCTTCTCACTTGGCAACCAAGATTTCACGAAGGGTACTGCGAGAAAGCCAGCGCCGACAGCACCGACGCCGGCTGTAGCGCCTACGAGCAGAGTACGCCGACCCTTATTCACGCCGTCTTGACTCATTACCATCTTCTCCCATCAAAAAAATTCTTTTGTGCTACAAGGTCAGGAGCCTGCTGTATGTTTTTTGTACAGACCCAGCGTAGCATACAGAGCGGCGCACATAGTAAAGAAATTGGGAGGTGGAAACAACCTGAAAAACCCACAGAACATGGGGTTTTGGGCATAAAAAAAGCGTCCATTGACATAGGCCAATGAACGCTTCTTTTTGTATCCTTCGAGCGAATTAACGCTTGGAGAATTGTGGCTTCTTACGTGCTTTACGCAGACCCACTTTCTTACGCTCAACTTCACGAGCGTCACGGGTAACATAACCCGCTGCGCGCAGAGAAGGACGCAGAGTTTCGTCGTATTGCATCAGTGCACGGGTAATACCGTGACGGATAGCACCGGCCTGACCGTTACCACCACCGCCGTTAACGTTAACAATAACGTCAAACTTGGTCAGGTTTTCAGTCAGTTCGAGTGGCTGGCGAACAACCATGCGAGCGGTTTCACGACCGAAGTAAACATCCAGAGGACGTTTGTTAACTACGATGCTGCCTGTACCAGGACGCAGGAACACACGAGCTGTGGAAGTCTTACGACGACCGGTACCATAGTATTGAGAGACTGCCATCATATTATCCCAGTTTCAGTTCTTGCGGCTGCTGAGCGGTATGCGGATGCTCGCTACCAGCATAAACTTTCATTTTTTTGTACATGGCACGACCTAAAGGATTCTTTGGAAGCATACCTTTAACGGCCAGTTCGATTACCATTTCAGGCTTATGGTCGATCAGTTTCTCGAAAGAAATAGACTTCAGACCACCTGGGTAACCAGTGTGATGATGGTACATCTTGTCACTGGTTTTATTACCGGTAACTTTAACTTTGTCTGCATTGATAACAACGATGTAATCGCCGGTATCAACGTGTGGAGTGTATTCTGGCTTGTGCTTGCCTCTCAGACGGCGAGCAACCTCAGTGGCCAGGCGACCCAGCGTCTGTTCAGCTGCATCAACTACAAACCACTCACGTTTTACGGTTTCGGGTTTCGCGCTGTATGTTTTCATCAATTTCTCGCCTTTAAGGGCATGTTGATTCGAAAAGAGGGCGGCATTCTATAGGAAGGAAGATTCTTCCGCAAGTCATAATCCTGTATGAATTATGATCCGACCGGCCACTGCGGTTAAGCCCGCACCGGCACTGGGATGGCGCCCGCCGACACAGTAAAAGAAACCGCCGTTTGCGGTCAGCAAACGGCGGTTCAGGTATCTGTACCGGCTATGATTTGATCAGTAATGTTCCGGCTCGCGGAACTTCACCAGACCGTAAATCAGGGTCAGCATGGTGACCATGATATCGAGCAGAATGGCCAGAGCCATCATGGTCGAGGTGTCTTCCTGCTGGTCGTAACCCAGCGTTTGCCCGACATAGAAGCAGGTAACGCTGACGACAAAACCAATCAGGATGCAGGCTACCAGAAAATAGCCCTTGCCGTCATCCATCGTGAGCGTTTCATCCAGAACCTTTGCCTGCAACAGGAAGTAAGCGCTGTAACAAAGAGCACAGGCCAGCGCCATGCCGACCAGAAAAAAAGCAACCATAACGATTAACCTGCAGAACGATAACTGGCTAAAGCCTAGCTCAGATCTCTGCAGCTGCAAGACAGCACTGACCTTATTATCAGTGCATACGATCCTGCGCAATGCTTTCCTGCGCCTCTGCATGACGGCGCAGTATACGTGCCACCAGCATTCTCAGCTGCGCCGGCTTGATGGGCTTGTGCAGATAATCCAGCCGCTGACGGTGGAAGCTGCTGACCACTTCGTCACTGGTATCACCGGTGACAATCAGAGCCGGAACATCCGCTAACGTCCGCCTGACTTCATGCACAAAAGAACAGCCGTCATACCGGCCGGGCATACGGTAATCAACGATCATAAAATCCGGAATAAATCCGTCTGCTATCGCAGCAAGCGCGTCACTTGTTGAGGAAAAACTGATGCAGTGACTTCCCCAGACCGATAAAAGCGACTCCATCGCCATAACGATGGAGGCTTCATTATCAACCACCATGATATTCAGCCCGGCAAAAGCGTTGTATCCCTCCGGGCTGCCTGCGAGAGCCGGTTTAACCGGTAGCGGCTCATGACCGAGCGGCAGCAGTAAGGCAACCTCAGTTCCCTGCCCCAATACCGAACTCACCTGTATTTCGTGGCCCAGCAGTTTGAGAATCCGCTGCACAATAGCCAGCCCCAGCCCCAGACCGCGCTTACGGTCACGCTCCTGATTATGTACCTGAAAAAATTCCTGAAAAATACAGTCCAGATCTTCTTCCGAGATGCCAATACCGGTATCGATAATACGCAATTTAACCTGTTGATCTGCTGCTTCAAATAACACCCGGATACCACCCTCCGAGGTATATTTCACGGCATTAACCAGCAGATTAGTCAGCACCCGTTCCAGCAGAACCGGGTCGGAGTAAACCACACAATTGCAGTAATCGACGCTGAAACTAAGCCCTTTTAAGGTGCTGTCGATAACAAACTGCCGCTCCAGCTTGTCGAGCAAATCATCGATACAGAAACTCTGTTTATTAATGGCAACGTTGTTATCGGCATCCAGACGCGATACGTCAAACAGTGCTTCCAGCAGTTCACTCAGAGACTCCAGCCCCTGGCTGATATTTTCCAGATCTTCACGCTGATCACGGACCACAATTTTTTTATTAAGAATTTCGGCATACAGACTGACCGCATGCAGAGGCTGACGGAGGTCGTGACTGGCAGATGCGAGAAAACGCGATTTTTCTTCACTGGCGCGGTTAGCGCGGTCGGTTTGTTGCTGTAGGTCTGCGATCAGATCCAGATTTTCATATTTAAGGCGGATGGAGTTATCAATAACCCGGTGTATCGTCCGGCTGAAGCCAAACGTCGCAAATAAATAGACTGCAGCCCCAAATCCCATCCAGCGATACATATATTCATCCTGAATAAACATACTCAGAACCATGGGCGTCATAAGAGGGGCTGAAAATAAAATATAGGCAACCGGGCGGGAAGACAGCGATACCATGCTGCCAGCAATCATGCTGATAAACGTGAGAATCAGATAAGCAATATTATTGATGTTATCGGCATCAAATAATATCGCCCCGCCGATCCCCCAGATACAACCTGTCAGGAAAATCAGCAGTACCTGCTCTATGCCATAACGGAATGTTTCCCGGTGTGTGACAATCGCACTACCGGGAAAATGATAATGCAGCATCCGGATAGCCAGCATTATATAAAGTAAAACAGACCAGAGGATGACGCGGGTCGAGTAATCGCCATGCCAGAAAACAATCAGCAGAGGAGCGCTGCCGAGTAAATTGCCCGCCAGAATCATGGGTGTATTACGGTGAACTACCCTGATTTTTTCGGCGAGAATTTCATTCTCATACTCTGACACGGTAGCGCTGTTCTGGGCACGCCACGGATGCCGCACAGAGACCCGCCTAATCCAGCCCAAGCTGATGGGCCTTTTTGCTCGATTCGGAACGACTCTGTGCACCCAGCGCGTGGAAAATAGCGCTGATGTGCGATTTGACCGTGGCCACACTCAGACACATCTGTTCGGCAATTGCCTGGTTCGACAGCCCTTTCCTGACCAGGCGCAGCACCTCAAGCTGCCGGCGGGTCATATTATGCTGCGCCGCCCACTCTTCACTTTCGTTTAAAAAAGCCGTATCGGCAGCAGGGTAACCATCATTGGAATATGTGACTTTACCATCCAGAACATTGTTGATTGTCTGAATGATCCGCTGCCCGGAAGACGATTTAGGGATAAAACTCATCGCCCCCAGCTCAACTGCTTTTTGCATATCATCCGGATCACGGGAAGCGGACACAATAATAACCGGCGTCAGATTGTTGCGCTGATTCAGCTCAGCCAGAAGGGTAAAACCATCCATGATCGGCAGACGCAAGTCGATCAGCGCGATATCAAATGCTCCGGACAGCAGTTTCTTCAGCGCATCCTGACCGTTATTAACGGCATCTATCTCCGTCGCCAGGCCAGACCCGGCAAGAATGCCCCTCAACCCGTCCAGAAACATCTGATGATCATCGACCAGTAGTATTTTCATAATCCCTTCCTGCTGAAAATGGCGATCCGTCAGCCAGCAAACACTCTGCCGCCAAACTCTTTAATCTATCGCACCCCGGTCAGACTGTAACCAGCTGAAAGAATGGAATGCGCAGATCACGTGGACACACCGGAAAACAGCCAACAAAAAGCCCGCATAATGCGGGCTTCGTGTTCAGCTTCAGTGTTCGCGTGTCGCGCGGAAATCGATATCCGGCCAGCGCTCCTGAGTCAGACTCAGATTCACCCGGGTAGGGGCAATATAAGTGAGGTAACCGCCACCATCGATGGCCAGGTTTTCACCGCCCTTACGCTTGAAGTCTTCCAGCATTTTACTGTCGCTGCAGTACACCCAGCGGGCAGTGCTGACACTGACCGGCTCGTAAATACATTCCACCTTGTATTCATCACGCAGACGCTGCTGTACCACATCAAACTGCAGTACCCCCACCGCCCCCAGAATCAGGTCGTTATTATTCAGCGGCATAAACAGCTGGGTCGCACCCTCTTCGGACAGCTGCTGCAGACCTTTCTGCAGCTGCTTCATTTTCAGCGGATCTTTCAGACGCACACGCTTAAACAGTTCCGGAGCAAAATGCGGAATACCGGTGAACTGCATATCGTCACCAAAGGTGAAGGTATCACCAATCTGGATGGTGCCATGGTTATGCAGACCGATAATATCGCCGGAAATAGCCTCTTCCACCGCCGAACGGTCACCGGCAAGGAAGGTTACGGCATCGGCGATTTTCACATCTTTGCCAATGCGTACGTGCTTCATCTTCATGCCCTTGCTGTAGGTGCCAGAGCAGATACGCATAAAGGCAATACGGTCACGGTGCTTCGGATCCATATTGGCCTGAATCTTAAAGATAAAGCCGGTGAACTTATCATCGGCCGGAGCAACCGGCCCCTTATCAGTCTCACGGGCTAATGGCGCCGGTGCCCATTCAACGAAGTAGTTGAGCAGCTCACGCACACCAAAGTTAGCCAGTGCCGTACCGAAGAATACCGGGGTCATTTCACCGCGCAGGTATTCATCCAGATCAAACTCATAGCTGGCGCCGCGCACCAGTTCAATTTCATCCACCAGCTCGGCGACTAAATCAGCGCCCAGCAAGGCTTCTGCTTCAGCGGACTCCAGCCCCTGAATCTGAATATCATCCGGCACCACACTGCCCTGACCCGGTGTAAACACATGAATAGTGTCGGTGATCAGGTTGTACACACCTTTAAATGCCTTACCCATGCCGATTGGCCAGGTAACGGGGGCGCATTTGATTTTCAGGATGGTTTCAATTTCGTCCAGAACTTCAATATGGTCGCGGACTTCACGGTCCATTTTGTTGATAAAGGTGAAGATCGGCGTGTCACGCAGGCGACAGACTTCCATCAGCTTGATGGTCCGGTCTTCTACACCTTTGGCGCCGTCGATAACCATCAGTACGGAATCGACTGCGGTCAGGGTGCGGTAGGTATCCTCCGAGAAGTCTTCGTGACCCGGTGTATCCAGCAGGTTAACCATGCGGCCGTTGTACGGAAACTGCATTACCGAGGTGGTAATGGAAATACCACGGTCCTGCTCCATCTGCATCCAGTCGGAGGTGGCCATACGGCCGGTTTTCTTACCTTTTACCGTACCGGCCAACTGAATGGCATTACCGAACAGCAACAGCTTTTCGGTGATGGTGGTTTTACCCGCATCGGGGTGCGAAATAATACCGAAAGTACGGCGCTTACCGACTTCCAGTTCAAATGGGGATTTCGACATCGCTTGCGATCTTCTTCTGAGCCTGGCCTGCCAGCATAGCGCTGGATTCAGGAGATATCCGGACGCTTGCCGCAACCCGGTCTGAGGGGCGCAATGATATGCAAAGCCTCGCCTCTTGACCAGACGATTCCTGTATCCGGCCCGGTGCAGACAACCTGACGGTGATTCCTGCTCTGCATCAAGAATCGTGTTTACGTGACACTCCCAGGCGCTGCTTGTTGCTGCCGTAGTACGGCACTGACGCTATAATGCAGCCATGACTCATAAACTGAACCTGCTGTTGCAACGCCTCGCCCTGCTGCGCTTATCCATCGCCAGTATCTGGCTGATGTTTCTGCTTTATCTGCAATGGCAGGGCTTTGCCGGTCTGGATATCGCCTGGGCGTTGCTCGCCCTTTATCTGCCACTGTTAGCAATCAGTGGCTGGCAGGGATATCGCCGCAATATTCAGGACTGGCATCTGCTTTTACACCTGGCCTTTGAGTGCCAGCTGCTCGCCGGCCTGCTGTTTTTTACCGGCGGCGCCACCAACCCTTTTATTTCCTACTTTCTGGTATTGCTGGTCGTCAGTGCCTACAGCCTGCCAATCAGCTATTCGCTGCTGATCACTGTGCTCTGCATTGCCGATTACAGCCTGCTGACTCAGTGGTATCAGCCGCTGCTCAGTAATCATGTTCATGGTCTGCCGGGTCACAGCTTATTTGATCTGCATCTGGCCGGTATGTGGCTGACCTTTGTTATCAGCGCTCTGATCGTCGTAACCTTTATCCCGCTGCTGCTCAAATCTTCCCAGCAGCAACAGCAGGAAATTCAGCAACTGCGCGAACAGCAACTGAAAAATGAGCAGCTGATCGGCATTGCTACCCTCGCCGCCGGCACCGCCCACGAAATGGGTACGCCGCTGATGACCATGCATATGATTCTCGACGACATCGCCCAGCAACCCGACCACCCGCTGAGCAAACACGATCTGCATATCCTGCGCGAGCAGGTTGGCGTTTGCCGCCAGTCTCTGCAGCAACTAGCCAATGCCGGGCGCACCGCTCATCAGGTTGGTCATCATCAGGCACACGTCTGGCTCAGCAGCCTGCTGCACCGCTGGCGGCTGAGTCATCCGAATGCACTCTGGGTCGATAATGGCATCGCCTGTGAGGCCGAGATTCCATCCTCCCCTCTGCTTGATCAGGCGCTGCTCAACCTGCTGGATAATGCCGCCGAAGCCGGCCAGCAGCCGGTGCACCTGCACAGCGCAGTGCAGAATGGACAGTGGTATCTGAATATTCTGCAGCCCGACCCCAAAGCTGCCGGGAACATTCATCAGCAAAGCCTGTTCCACAGCCAGAAAGAACACGGAATGGGCATCGGCCTTTACCTGAGCAATGCCAGTGTTGAGCAATTCGGCGGTTCAGTTCACCTGATCGCACAAAGCAACGGCGCCAGCCTGTGCCGCATCACCCTGCCCCTGAGCCACCAGCATGGATAACCCAGTGAATAAACGCATCCTGATTATTGATGATGACCTGCATTTCAGTCAGGTCCTGGCACGCAGTCTCGAGCGCCAGGGTCATCAGACGGCCGTTGCCGCCAGCGGCGATGAAGCCCTGCAGGCCGCACAGGATCTCCAGCCGCAGTGGGTTACCCTCGACCTGCGGCTGGAGCAGGAATCCGGCCTGGGGCTGATCGGCCGCCTGAAGCAACAACACCCCGACTGCCGCATCGTGATGCTGACCGGCTATGCCAGCATTCCGACGGCGGTCGAAGCTGTAAAACTGGGCGCACATAATTATCTGCACAAACCCGCCACCCTGCAGGAACTAATCGCAGCCTTTGACGATTCAGGCCAGCCCCAGGAACCACTGCCGGATAACAGCAGCGTTATGTCGGTAGAAAGGCTGGAGTGGGAACACATCCAGCGCGTGTTAAACGAACAACAGGGGAATATTTCGGCGACCGCCAGAGTGCTGAACATGCATCGCCGTACCCTGCAGCGGAAGCTGCAGAAATACGCGCCGCGCTGATCAGCCCTGCTGTTGCTCCAGCTGGCGAATGCGGCGTAACAGCACGGCCGCCAGCAAAATAAGAACAAACAGCACTGCAGCCAACACAACAAGCAGCCAGACCGGTAAATCATTGCTCTGTGCCGCTACCGCTATTTCAGCAGGCAAGGCATAGCCTGTGTTTTTTGCTGCAGAAGAAGGCAAACTTTGCGGCGGTAAAACCTTTACCACCGCAGCGCCGGGAAGCGTTCGCTTAATCCCATCACGGGTTCCTGCTTCAGCTTTCACGATGGCAAATTCTCCGGCATCTTTGCCCTTCGCCCGGAAAGGGATAGAAAATAAAACGCCACTGCCACTTATTTCAGGTGCCGGATTCAACACGCTCGCTGCGTAGCGGATTTTTCCAGCACGGATATCCGCGCGGTTAACAATGGTAAAAGTTCCATCACCAAATAACTCACCTGGTACTACAGGCGCAGCCTCTTGCCCAGAACCAGCGGTAACAATTTCCAGACGGTCACTGCTGAACGTCATTTCAACATCAATGCCATAGAGTGGATTAAGCTGATCGGCAGAAACCACCAGCCAGCGAACACCATCCCGGTCAAGCTCAGCAATTTTCAGCATTTCTGCCTGACTGGCTGCTGCCATCAGTAAAAACACTATATTTAAAAATAATTTCATAAATCCCCATAATGAGAGGGCGTTGCCGCCCCCTCATATATTCCTCACGGATTACACTGCTGCGAACCAAAGTGACTGGCAAGAATAGCCAGATCCTGAACGTTAATAACCGTGTCTTTATTCAGATCGGCAGCCAGAACATAATTTTCCTCACCCTGCTGGGTGCCGTAACGCCCGGACAGGAAGGTAAAATCTGCAATATCGATAGTACCATCCTGATTGATATCACCAGCCAGCAACTCGATCTGGCCAAAATCATGATTACCTGCACCATCCAGCGTTGCACTCATGCAAGACTGGACATAACCCTCACTCTGGAAATCAACAGTAAAATCTCCGGCACGCAAACCAGAGAAGCTGAAGTTTCCGTTTTCATCCGGCGTGACTGAAATGGTACGGCCATCAATTGTGATATTAACCACTACATCTTCTGCATTCACGCCATCTGGTAATACGATCTGCCCATTAACAGCCGAGTTTCCACCATGAATACCGTCATCCAGAGTAATGGTGATGGTGCCTGGCATTACTGATAATAAATGACCATTGGCATCTGACATCTCGCCGCTGCAGTTAACCGCCAGTGTATCGGTTGTCATTTCGGCAAGAACAACGGTGTTAAATAACGTCTGCTCACCATCAACGGCAGCGTCGGGCGCCGTCTGTGATAATGCTCCGCTGAGACTTTGCCCCTGCCACTGCAAAGGTAACTGCAAACGGTTTGCAGACCCCCAGTTACCATATGAAACTGATGTAAGTGCAGCCGGGCCATTCAGAGTACAACTTGCGTCCACAGCGTAATGTTCACCCAATGTTTTAATATCGAGGGAAAATTGTGGGGAATAGTAGGTATCAATAACCTGAGCAGGCGTTACAATTTTCAGTGCTTGTGATGCACCTTCTACCGGACGATAAAAATATTGCCATCCTGTAGGAAAATCTTCTCCATTGAAATCCGCTCCGAGAAAGTAGTACTGCCCCCCCGGACCACCAGCAACAATAGATGAGTAGCCCCGCTGCTCATTTTCAGAAACCAGCGGGCTTAGCTCCAGAAGCTGACCTGTTTGCAGAGAAAAGGATCCGAAATAGGTTTTGTTCTGTTCAACAATATTAGCCGAGTAATGAATAATCCCTTCTCTATCAACACCAGTTGAAGCTGAGAAACCAAATCCAAGATTCAGGATATCCAGAGAATAATCTCCCGTAGGTTGCGGCAAACCAAGATCAGCAAAGCTGTAAGCCGCTATAGAATCTGTTGACAACTGGTAGTAGATAATACTGGTTTCATCATTTTGTCTTATTCTGGCAACTAAATTCTGGCCATCCGGAGTCAGGAGCACACCATTACCCAGGTAGAAATCTCCCTCAATATGGTTTGCAATCAATGCTTTAGCATCAATCAGAGACTGATCAACTGGATTTACAATTTGGAACAGCCTCGGATCTCTGGATTCAACAATAAAACGTCCATTATCTGTCACATAGTATGAGCTAGAGGCACTGGATGAATGCTCATTCAGAAAGTTTAATGGGTAACTAATATTCTCCTGACGATCCAGCAATGAATACCCTTCCAGTCCCGGCGGATTATCTTCAAATATATTTACTGTAGATAATAAAAAATACCGTTCATTGCCGGACAGAGAGATGAGCATCTTTTTATCACTAAAAACCCGTTCTGATAAACCATTAGCGTTCAAGTAGTATACGCCATCATTTTCATCTCCATTAAGTCTGGAGAAATAAGCACCTCCATCATCTGTAGGAAAGAGGAAAACTTGTTCTGATGATATCCGGTCTAAACGCTTGTTCGCGGTGATTTCGGATGAGTATGAGAAAGAGCCACTAACTCTATCAAAAATGACATATCGGTATGTGAGAAGTCGCTCTTCAGTATACTCAGGCGACCCGATCTCGATATTTTCTCCAGCATATTCAACATATGAAAAGTAACGTCCGTTTGGACTGGAGTGCATCATTTTAAAAACCCAGATACTTTGATTCCAGCCATCAGGGACGGTCAAAGGTCTGATTTCATCAATCAATGCAGCCCTTGCCGAACTTGCAAGCAATAGAACCAGCCCAAGAAGAGCAGTAGTAAGAAATTTTTTATAGTTCTTCACAATAATTCCTTTTGTACTATCGTTTCAATTATGCAGTTTCTCTGCAGAGCGAGACTACGATAAGAAAGGAAAATATGTATATGTGATAATGTGCCATTTAACACTATTGTGTTAAAGAAAAGACGTTCTGATAAAGGGGGTGATCAGTAAAAGTAGGAATCTTCGTCGAAGGTGCTCAGCCAGCGGCTGTGGTAAACCACCATACCGGTGATAAACATGCCGTTTACCACACCTTCGGGAAACATCATCATCGGCAGGTAGCGTAAATAATCGCGCCAGATTAATTCCACCGGATGGACATCCAGTAGCCACAAACTGAGAGCCTGTAAAAAGTCGGAAAATCCATGGGTTAAACCGGCATTTAAAAATCCCGCCACCAGAATATAAATGAAAGGATTGTGAGCAAGACGGCGATAAACCAGCAGATAAAAACCGTAGCTGAATAATACCGGTAACGCACCGGCCAATAAGAACTGATATAGCAAAGCCGCCCACCAGAGTTTTCCTACCAGCACCAGAATAACCTGTACCAGTAGTACCGACAGCAATGCCAGCCGCCAGCCCATCATCAGCGTAATTGCAGTAACGCCCATTAAATGAAAGCTCAGCCCTGGCAATATACCCGCCTGCATATTCCACAACAAAGCCAGTACGACCACACTGCCGAAAAAGAAATGCTGCGCACCGCGCAGGGTAAGTAACGCCTGCCAGTTATAACTGAGCAGCGCAGGAATTAGTAAAAGAACAGAGAGAATGGCCGACCACCAGAGCGCCATTTCAGGCAGGAGGCCGGAGTCAATCATGCCTGCAGCTCCAGACAATAAAGCAGGGCATCTTCATGACCAGAGGCGGTCGGATAATAATTGCGCCGGCAACCGGCCTGACAAAAGCCCATAGACTCGTACAGGGCAATCGCTTTGTGATTACTTTCCCGAACTTCCAGAAACCATTGTTCGGCCTGCTGCTCCTGCAAAAAATCATGCAGTGCATTCATCAGCACACGACCAGCGCCCTGCCCCTGTTGCTTCGGGTCAACGGCGATCATCAGTAATTCAGACTCACCAACCACCAGCGTAATCACGGCATAGGCAATAACCTGGTTGTTGTTTTCCAACACCCAGACGCAATGTTCACGGGAAAAATAGCGGCGTAATACGCTTTCCGGCCAGGCGTGAAAATGAGCCTGCTGTTCTATCTGATAAACCGCAGAAAAATCGGCGTCAACCGCAGGACGGACATGCATGGTGTTATAACTCGGTCTGAGTCAGCAGGGCCTGCCAGAGCTGACGCTTATGTTGAGCGTTTTGCATCACATCAGAAAGGGAGGCCGCGCGGAATAACAGCGGCGCCTGAACCTGTTGCAGCCAATGATCGCTGTCCTGACCAAAAGCCACGGCATAGCGCACGCCCTGATCGCGCAGGAATTGCCATTGCGCCGACAGCGCCTGCAATGCGACAGGCCGGCTCTGATCATCATGGGCAGATTCAATAAACGGCCAGCGGAAGCATAAGGGCGCCTGTAATAAACCGACCGGTGATTGCAGGGCAGACATTACCCGGTAAGCAAAAGCCGCCAGACGTTCAGCCTGAGCAGCATCATCACAGACCCAGACTCCCGCAGCCGATACCCGCAGAAAATGCAGTTCAAAACGCGGCGGCGTCAGGTCAGTCGTTGCAACAGCGGCAACGTCAGCAACAGATTCAGAAGCAACGTCAGAAATAGCCGCAGCCGGTGTGTCTGCAGGCTTGCTTTGCTCAGCAGCAGGCTCTTTGGCAACAGACTGCGCGGCGGCCTCATGCAGCAGCTGAGCTGCCATCGGGTGAGCAATATGGCCACCACCTTCAGACGTCAGTGCCGGACGAGGCGCCGCAGCATGAGCATCTTCCGGCAACCAGCGCGGGGCCGGTACACCGGGCAGCGGCTGGCGTGGCATCCACTGTACGATGCCCATTGCCTGCAAATAATCGAGCCGCTGCTGCTCACGCACTGGTTATACGCCGTCGGACTGAGGATGCTGACGTTCTGCACCGGTCAGCAACAGATTCAGGGCATGAATGTAGGCTTTGGCCGAGGCGACAATGATGTCGGTATCGGCGCCACTGCCATTCACAATACGGCCGCCCTTTTCCAGACGCACAGTCACTTCGCCCTGCGAATCGGTGCCCTGAGTAATGGCATTAACGGAATACAGCAGCAGATTAGCGCCGGACTCGGCAATGCTGTCGATAGCTTTCAGTGCCGCATCCACCGGGCCACTGCCCTGCGCCTTGGCACGCTTCTCGCTGCCGTTGTGGTTGACCACGACTTCAGTAACCGGGGTTTCGCCAATGGCAGAATGAGATTCCAGCGCCACCAGTTTGAAGGTTTCCGGCGCGGAATCATTGATGGTTTCGCTGACCAGCGCCTGCAGGTCTTCATCAAAGATTTCGTGTTTTTTGTCGGCCAGATCTTTGAAACGGGCAAAGGCTTCATTCAGTGCGGCATCGGTATCAAAAGTTACGCCCAGCTCTTCCAGACGGCTGCGGAACGCCGCACGGCCTGAGTGCTTGCCCATCACCATTTTGTTGGCGCCCCAACCCACATCTTCGGCCTTCATGATTTCGTAGGTTTCACGGTGCTTGAGCACGCCATCCTGGTGAATACCGGACTCATGCGCAAAGGCGTTGGCACCCACAATGGCTTTGTTCGGCTGAACCGGAAAGCCGGTAATAGAAGAGACCAGACGTGAAGTCGGTACGATGTGTGTGGTATCGATATTGGTGCTGATGTTGAACAGATCGTGACGGGTACGGGTCGCCATCACAATCTCTTCCAGTGCAGCGTTACCGGCGCGTTCGCCCAGACCGTTGATAGTACATTCAACCTGACGCGCACCATTGGCCACAGCGGCCAGCGAGTTAGCCACCGCCAGACCAAGGTCATTATGGCAATGCACCGAAAAAATAGCTTTGTCGGAATTAGGAATACGGGTCAGCAGGGTTTTGATCTTATGTCCAAACTCTTCCGGAATGGCATAGCCCACAGTATCCGGAATATTAATAGTGCGTGCACCGGCGTTAATCGCAGCTTCAATAATACGGCACAGGAAATCATTCTCGGAGCGGCCGGCGTCTTCGCAGGAAAACTCAACATCTTCAACAAAACCGCGGGCTTTCTTCACTGCATAAATCGCCTGCTCAACCACCTGATCCGGCTGCATACGCAGTTTGTACTGCATATGAATTGGCGAAGTAGCAATAAAGGTGTGGATACGTGCACGCTCGGCTTTTTTCAGTGCTTCAGCTGCATGTTCCAGATCGCGGTCAACGGCACGGGCCAGACTGCAGATGGTGCTTTCACGTACGGCCTCGGCCACCGCCTGAATCGCAGCAAAGTCACCAGGAGAAGCGGCAGCAAAACCAGCCTCGATCACATCGACGCGCATTTTCTCCAGCGCCTTACCGATGCGGACCTTTTCTTCCTTGGTCATGGACGCGCCCGGGCTTTGCTCGCCGTCACGCATAGTGGTGTCAAAAATGACCAAACGGTCTTGCTGGCTCATGTGCTACTCCGCTGCCAATGAATCGAGCGCATAGTATACGCCCGAACAGCCTCATTGGCAGCAGCGACATGAAAGAGGATCAGCGGATAGGCGTCGCCGTGAGGTTGGCCTGAATGTCTGCATTCTGTATTACAATGCCATTTATCAGTGTCTGCGGTGTGGCACTGGCACTGCCGGCAGGTCCTGCAAGAGTAATACGGTCAATATTCAGCTCTTTATAATGAATCCTACCCAACACTGCGAAGCCCAGTGGATTCCGTCCATTAACCTGCACCGGCTGACGATTTTCGTCTAACACGAGTGTTTCAGCGACATCCACAGCCAAATCAACATTAAGGCCGTAGTTATTGTTCCCAGTACCATCACCGTCATTGGTACTGAAGTTATCCATCGCAATGGTCATGCCGTTTGTTTGCGTCCAGATAAAGCGATTTCCCTTGCCACTGTATTGGGGGGAGCCATCATCCTCAACAAACACTCCCTTGACTTTAATGTTCAGACCTTCTTCGCCACGATCTTCAAAACGCCCCCCATCCGCCGCACAACTGGCAGCATCAGCTCCGACACCTCCAATACATACCTGACCTGCACCACCAGAGGCAATTGCTATAGTTGAACCATGTTCAAGACGCTCAAGACGGAATGAGCCAAGAGAGGCACCATCAGCTTTTCCGCCAAATTTAATATCACCAATATTCAAAGTCGACCAAGACAAACCTTTGTTGAAAGTAAGCCCATCCTCTGTGATATCAATAGAGGCATCGCGCATGTGGATATCGTAATCAGCATTGGTAAGCCAGACACCCCGGCCATCCTCATTGACTGTCAGCGCTGCATTAGCATCTGTGATAAATGTATCGGAATTAAGCGTGATCCCTTGACTCGAACTATGAATATTCCCTGGACGATACGTAAGCTGACCATTCACAGTAAAATCATAAGCTGGGAAAAATTCTGCCGATAGCAATAACTCTGTTCCCCCCATCAAAGCAGAGTCCAAAGCTTCTTCCCGCGTCCGACCAACAGTAACACCTGAAAAATAATAGCCTCCAACCACGTTCTCAACCCCAACCCTTATGCCATCAAAATAGCCATCATAATCGCTGGCATAAATTGATTTTGTGCCGGGGTTCGCGGCCATGCTGGTCAGATCCATCGTGACCCGGCCACTGCCATAGCTGTTAAAACCATTGAAAATAATATGATTTCCATCGTCAATCATAGAAACGAAGGTATTCAGAGCCCCCGGCTTTGGATAGCCTGCACTGTTATCATAGGGATCTGAAACTATATTCCATGAAACATCTGCTGTTATACCTGAATTTCCATCCCCACCTCCCGGACGAAGAAACAGTGAATTTTCCCGACCGCCGGCATTACGGAAATGGAATTCACCACCAAAGCTACCAATAGTATTGGAATTGGGATCTGTTCCTCCAAGTACGGCGTCTTCCAGATTGAAAGCAAAGTCAAAGTCTGAAAAACGAATCGCCATATAAGGATCTGTGGCTCCGGTGTTTTCCAAATCAATTGTGAAGCCATCAACAGTACTGAATGTACCGGAAAAGCTTTTCGCCAGGATTAAATTACCGTCATCCTGATAGCGAAATCCAAATTGATTCGGATCATCATTAATTAGTGTAAGTGATGGGATGAACGTTAAACCTTCACCCGAAGCTCCACCGCCTTTAAATGTAACAGAACCATAGACATCAAAATTCATATCCAGACTGCCAAAGGTTTCAGGGAGATTTGTGCTGTAGTTGATACTGGTATCCAGTCCAACAGCACCTATACGGTAACTGAAGTTCATGCCCCGGTTTCCAGCATCTCCGAGATTCAAAGTAACCTTATCTACATCGTAAAGAAGCTGGCCATTATTGATTCTGCTCATCACCGCAAAGTCATCAATAACCATATAGAGGCCATCATCATTAAAGTACAAGCGATCAACATTCATAGATAATGAAGATCCAGACAGATCTAAACCACCCGTATCAAGAGGACGATAGAATATATGAGTATCGTAACTGTAACGGCCATCAAACTGCCCAAAAGACTTCGTACTGCCAGACATCCCTACATTATCAATATGGATATCACGAGGCTGGGCAACACTGTGAATAGCAAGTGTGCCATCACTTTCAACATCAAAAGTAGTTTTTGAGTCAAATGAAGATGCACCAGCTGCAGGAGTCAAAGAAAACCCGTTCATGATCAGACTGGTATTATCTTCCGTATAACGAACTTCCTGTGCCGATACGCCAAGATTCTGAGTTTCCAGTGTAACGCCTGAAAAACCAGTGATAGCTGCAAGCTGAGCATCATCAATAGACTGAAGCGCCATCACTGGTTGTACCAGTGCCAAAGTGCTTATTATTATTTTTCTCGACATAATATCAGTCCATTGGGAACATTATTAAGTTGCCTTTGAGGGTTACTTCACCGTTTTGATGAATCCCATAAATATTAGTCTGACGGAATCCCGGATCATCACTCCAGCCCCCCTGATTACTAAAGGCAAATGTATACTGGTAATCGTTCATTCTGACTTTGCCTGGCAAGCCAATCTTAAGAACTTCCTTACCAAAGGCATGTCCCTCTTCATCAAGAGCAATATACTCCGTTCTCAGTGTCAAGCCTTCAAATGACATGCCACCAGAAACATTATCCAGTACGTACCACTCACTACCACCACCATCGACAGAGATAGCAAGCCGCAAACCACAAACTTTTGGGTCCGCAACTGTTCCACAGTTGCGATCAGATGTACTTTGCCACAATGGGCCCGGTTCTTTATTGACCGAAAACTCACCTGTTAGATAAACCCCTCCCTGGCCAGTCACCTGCTCGAGATCAGATTCCTCCAAGACTTTCATTTCAGAGAAGACCAAGCCTGGCGCACAACTTAAAAATAAACCCAGGATAATATGTTTAAAGATCATGGCTGTTTACCTTCAGGTAATTAAAACGCAGTCCATCAACAGTTAAGGAGCCAAGGTCATTATTACCACCAAGATTTACATTCCCTATAAAGACTGACGTTTTGGGTGCATTCTGATAAAAATCGACATGATCTTCATATTTTAATTTAGGAAGTTCGGCTTCAAATTGTCCATCCGCAGTCACATTGAACTTCAATGGCTGCGCTTTTCCATAACCAAGAGCGAGGTTCAGATAGACATTAGTCCCAGTCAAAGTAGAAGCCTGAACCTGAGCAGGCGTACAGGCTGGGCCACAAGTGGCAATACTCAATGAATCTGCAAAAAGCTTTAGATTCACCTCTCCGTCCAAATCCCCATTACTCCCCCAAAGACGAATATACGAGCCATCCAGCGTCACCCCTGACAAGTCGACATTGAAATAATCTGTTCGGTAACTACCTGATGTAGAGTCATAAACTTCAAACTCAAATTTAGAACCGATATCAATTCCGCCACGACGGGTAAGACCTGCACCAATGCCCACAGCCACATCATTAACCTTGCCTCGCTGCGCCTGCCTAACAACAATGGCTCCTTCACTACAGCCAACATTAGTGCTGCTGACCTCACCACATAGAGATTCGTACTGCTCAAGATCATTAAGGCGGTCTTTCAGAGAAACATTCATCCATTTGGTTTCATTCCAGCGGCGTGCAAGCTCACGCTGGGCACTGGTGTATTGACTCAACTGAGTCTGGTAAGCATCAACGGAGTCGTTATAACTTCTTTCCGCTGAGTTACAGAATAATCCCAAAAAACCACAGTCGACTTTCTCGCCCAGACTAACTCCGCTAACCTGCGTATATCTGGTCGCCATGACATCATAAGCAGGCCCTACATCAGCTCTCTCCGCCTCCACTACAGCTTTTTGGGGGTTAATCTGAGTGGAAATATCCTGCTGAATCTGAGAATCCAGCCCAATAACATCATTACCGTAACGCGTAGCAATCTGATCTTTACGATTCTGCATAAAATCGATTTGGGTATCGATAGCTGAGACAGCATTAGCAGGATCGCTACCACAAGCGCCACCACTTAAGCAGCTCAGTTCCTGATAGTATGCCCAATTAGCATAATCGGCCGTATTATTTAATGGATCCGTATATTTATCGGCGGCCAGTTGCAACACAGCAAGAGAATCACTCACCGAAGAAATCTCACTCCCCGGAAGTGCCGATAGTGTCCAGGGATGAGCCAGTGTCCCGATATCGGCTGGAGTTTCTATTGAGCCCTTATTACTCCCTTCCCCCATGATGTAGAGGTCGGTCCACTTAACCAGAATTTCCTCCCCCTGAGAGTTAGCAATACCAGATACAGTAGTAACGGCGTCATCCGCATTAAAAACGAAATCTTCCAGCACTAAGCCCAAGCCTTCACCAGTCGCAGCACTCAATTCGGAGTCACCTAAAGGTTTCAAGTCGGCGAAGCTAAGAGCGGCGTGAAACAACAGAATCAAAACTAGTGGGGTTTTCACATCAGCACCCTTTTGTCTGGCCAATACAGGTTGGCACACGCGTTGTACCCGTAAGAGCGCTGTATAAGTCGACCACAAAGGGGTAACGACGCTGGCCATTACTGTCGGTGTATGAAGAGAAGTTCATAAACGCCCCCTTATCCGTTGCAATACGACCAGTTCCTGCATAATTCTGCCAGGGTACAGCTTGCGACTGCAGCGACATAAAAATTCCCTTAGCAGAGCCAGCCTCAAAGTTATCTGTTGACGGATCGCCAACATAAAAACTTTGATATATAGAAACCGGAAAACATGCATCCAAGCCGAGAGACTTACAGTTATCAACCCTACTGAGGGTTGGAACTAACGAACCAATAATTCCGCCACCTGGCGCAGAAAAGCTTTCTCCTTGAGGAATACCAAGCCAACTAGCACGCTTAACATAGGTGCCATTTAATTGAGCTTGTCCTGTATCTCGATCCAGTAATCTGGCCACAGCTTCAATCTGAGTATCACCAGCGATCCAAAGAGAAAAACAATCCGTTGAAGAGAAAGGACCTGAACAGTTCAGATCATAGGCAATAGAGGAAGATCCTGTGATCAACCCCTCCATATTCCCGGTTAAAGACTGAAAATCGCCAGACAGGTCTCCTTTTGCCTGCCCAAAGCCAAGCCTGAAACCTGCAATTTGCCGCCCTCCGGCACCATCATCTTTATAAGCTAATTCGATATAAGGATCTTTAATCAGAAAAGGGATAATTTTAGGATTTGACGTGTCGTAATCATCAACTCGCCCTAATGCAAAGTTTTTAATAATAATATCAGCAGCCTGAGTTTCATCGGCAAGGTCAGGATCACCAGTGCGGTCGAATTCAGCGAGTCGTAACTCATCTATATTACTTTGTATCTCAATATCAAGACCGAGGTTAATTTTCGTAAACTCATAACGATTTGCACCATCCACATACGAACTGGCATCTACCGTAATAAAGGCCTGCCCGGTGGTGTACGATAGCTCATCATCGCTTAATGGTGTCATCTCCGCATGCAACCATGCAGACAAGAGGAAAATACTGGTAATGGCGTATATTTGCTTTGAGAACAAGGTAGACCCCTACACTGCGCTTTAGTGTCACAGCTGATCTCCGCGTACAGATTTCAGGAGGTGGTGACAGCTTGCTTTTTATTATTAATCTATGAAGTTCAGGATAAGCGTTTAGTCTATTCATTCAAGAACTATTACTGGAACACCCGTACCCTTTACACAAAAAAATAGAACGATCGAACCAATAAAAAGGAGGAGACCTGTGTAAAATCCGCGCGAAAATTCCGAAAAATAAGCCCGACTCATTGAGCAAATATCCCCCTAGCTCCACTCTGGCTGTCAGCTAAATTCCAGACACGGATTTATTAGTTTTGCGTGGCCTGCATTGGTTGTAGAAATGCGTCAGCATCCATTTTTACTTTCATAACCGAGCAATCCCCTATTCACTCGGTTTTTAGCCTCTAGAGTAAATACTCCATTGGGCCTTATCCCAACAGTTGCCGCGACGACTCACTCCCTACTGCATTCTGTAACCCCATAACTGTTTCCAATTTTCAGATTGGTGTATTGGGCACCCTGATCTTAATAAATCATCACACCTGCTGGTTTTCTTCGTTGCCGATAGCGTCATCTAAAGCCTTCACTACCCTCTGCGCCTGCACCTTGTCAGAGATAGTCCATCACTTGACAGGTGCACTACCCCCGAACAGATACAGGTCCACAGGCACGCATAAAGGGTATAGCTGTTCGCAATTTAAAGGGTTATGCGCCAGTCCGGCAAAAAACTATTAGTTCAGATAAAGCAACTTTCGCTGTGATGATAAAAGCCTGCAGATGCAGCTTTTTATTTACCGCCGCGCTACAGCGACAAAGGTAATTCTAGATAGTTCTTATCGATAAAATCACAGTGTTCGAACAGTCCTTCATCCAGTGCGCTAGCGATACGTTCATCAAGGGTAGAAAAGGCGCTGCGGGGTGGCGCCGGCATAGGGCAAACTTCGTCAGCTACGATGCCAGCATGTGTGCTTCCAACCGCTGGAGTGCAGGGCGGGATTCTATTTCGTCAGTAAACCGAACGACCATAAACGGAAGGGCTATGAGCGTGTGAATAGGTGGTTGTGCGGAGTCTTTGCTGCGCTGTGAATTTATCTGGCGCGTTATTTTTCTATTTTTCAGACAAAGACTGAACGGCCGGGTGTTGTTCAGCAGATAGCCATCGATATTTCTTACGGGCAAAGAAAAACCCCCGCCAGCTCAGCTGACGGGGGTTTAGAATAAGAGCTTGACGATGACCTACTCTCACATGGGGAAGCCCCACACTACCATCGGCGATGCTGCGTTTCACTTCTGAGTTCGGAATGGATTCAGGTGGTTCCACAGCTCTATTGTCGTCAAGCAAACCTTTATGAAGCTGGTCGTCTTACGCGTTCTGCGACATGACTTCAAATTAGGGCGGATACATGAGTCACTGTTAAGTGAAGAGATTCTCAAGCGAACAAGCAGTTGCTTGTCGTATTCAATCAACCCTTACCGGGTTTGGGTGTTATATGGTCAAGCCTCACGGGCAATTAGTATCAGTTAGCTCAATGCCTCACAGCACTTACACACCTGACCTATCAACCTGGTAGTCTTCCAGGGCCCTACAGGGAACTCGAAGTTCCAGTGAGATCTCATCTTGAAGGAGGTTTCCCGCTTAGATGCTTTCAGCGGTTATCCTGTCCGAACGTAGCTACCCGGCAATGCCACGGGCGTGACAACCGGAACACCAGAGGTTCGTCCACTCCGGTCCTCTCGTACTAGGAGCAGCTCTTCTCAAATCTCAAACGCCCACGGCAGATAGGGACCGAACTGTCTCACGACGTTCTAAACCCAGCTCGCGTACCACTTTAAATGGCGAACAGCCATACCCTTGGGACCGGCTTCAGCCCCAGGATGTGATGAGCCGACATCGAGGTGCCAAACACCGCCGTCGATGTGAACTCTTGGGCGGTATCAGCCTGTTATCCCCGGAGTACCTTTTATCCGTTGAGCGATGGCCCTTCCATACAGAACCACCGGATCACTATGACCTACTTTCGTACCTGCTCGACGTGTCTGTCTCGCAGTTAAGCCGGCTTGTGCCATTACACTAACCTCCTGATGTCCGACCAGGATTAGCCGACCTTCGTGCTCCTCCGTTACTCTTTGGGAGGAGACCGCCCCAGTCAAACTACCCACCACACAGTGTCCTCGATCCGGATAACGGACCAGAGTTAGAACCCCAAATTGACCAGGCTGGTATTTCAAGATTGGCTCCACAAAGACTGGCGTCTCTGCTTCAAAGCCTCCCAGCTATCCTACACAAGCCAATTCAAAGTTCACTGTGAAGCTATAGTAAAGGTTCACGGGGTCTTTCCGTCTAGCCGCGGGAACGCAGCATCTTAACTGCGAATTCAATTTCACTGAGTCTCGGGTGGAGACAGTGTCGCCATCATTACGCCATTCGTGCAGGTCGGAACTTACCCGACAAGGAATTTCGCTACCTTAGGACCGTTATAGTTACGGCCGCCGTTTACCGGGGCTTCGATCAAGAGCTTCTCCGAAGATAACCCCATCAATTAACCTTCCGGCACCGGGCAGGCGTCACACCCTATACGTCCACTTTCGTGTTTGCAGAGTGCTGTGTTTTTAATAAACAGTTGCAGCGACCTGGTATCTTCGACCGGTCTCAGCTTACGGAGCAAGTCCTTCACCAAAACCGGCGCACCTTCTCCCGAAGTTACGGTGCCATTTTGCCTAGTTCCTTCACCCGAGTTCTCTCAAGCGCCTTGGTATTCTCTACCTACCCACCTGTGTCGGTTTGGGGTACGGTCTCTTTATAGCTGAAGCTTAGAGGCTTTTCCTGGAAGCATGGCATCGACCACTTCGGACTCCGTAGAGTCACCGTCATCAGTTCTCGGCATTAAGGACCCGGATTTGCCTAAGTCCTCTGCCTACCACCTTAAACACGGACAACCAACGCCGTGCTGGCCTAGCCTTCTCCGTCCCCCCATCGCACTATAAAGAGGTGCGGTAATATTAAACCGCTTCCCATCGACTACGCTTCTCAGCCTCGCCTTAGGGGCCGACTAACCCTGCCCCGATTAACGTTGGACAGGAACCCTTGGGTTTCCGGCGGGGGAGTTTTTCACTCCCCTTGTCGTTACTTATGTCAGCATTCGCACTTCTGATACCTCCAGCCTGGTTCACACCTTGACCTTCAACGGCTTACAGAACGCTCCTCTACCATGCAATAAATTGCATCCGTAGCTTCGGTGTACAGTTTGAGCCCCGTTATATCTTCCGCGCAGGCCGACTCGACTAGTGAGCTATTACGCTTTCTTTAAAGGGTGGCTGCTTCTAAGCCAACCTCCTAGCTGTTTTAGCCTTCCCACATCGTTTCCCACTTAACTGTAACTTTGGGACCTTAGCTGACGGTCTGGGTTGTTTCCCTTTTCACGACGGACGTTAGCACCCGCCGTGTGTCTCCCGTGATTGAACTCATGGGTATTCGGAGTTTGCAAAGGGTTGGTAAGTCGAGATGACCCCCTAGCCTTAACAGTGCTCTACCCCCCATGGTTAGACACGAGGCGCTACCTAAATAGCTTTCGAGGAGAACCAGCTATCTCCGGGCTTGATTAGCCTTTCACTCCTATCCACAAGTCATCCCCTAACTTTTCAACGGTAGTGGGTTCGGTCCTCCAGTTGATGTTACTCAACCTTCAACCTGCTCATGGATAGATCGCCCGGTTTCGGGTCTAATGCTAGCGACTATACGCGCAGTTAACACTCGGTTTCCCTACGGCTCCGCTATTCGCTTAACCTTGCCACTAACATTAAGTCGCTGACCCATTATACAAAAGGTACGCAGTCACCGAACTAAGTCGGCTCCCACTGCTTGTACGTACACGGTTTCAGGATCTATTTCACTCCCCTCACAGGGGTTCTTTTCGCCTTTCCCTCACGGTACTGGTTCACTATCGGTCATCTGGGAGTATTTAGCCTTGGAGGATGGTCCCCCCATATTCAGACAGGATATCACGTGTCCCGTCCTACTCGTTTTCACTGCTTATAGGTTTTCGTATACGGGGCTATCACCCACTACGGCCGCACTTTCCAGAGCGTTCTACTAACCACAAAACAGCTTAAGGGCTGGTCCCCGTTCGCTCGCCACTACTTAGGGAATCTCGGTTGATTTCTTTTCCTGCGGGTACTTAGATGTTTCAGTTCTCCGCGTTCGCCTCACACACCTATGTATTCAGTGTGTGATACCCGCCTTATGACGGGTGGGTTTCCCCATTCAGAGATCTCCGGATCAAAGGTTGTTTGCCACCTCCCCGAAGCTTATCGCAGGCTACTACGTCTTTCATCGCCTCCAGATGCCAAGGCATCCACCGTGCACGCTTAGTCACTTGACCATATAACCCCAAACCGTTTCAGTTCTTACAAGCTATGAAGAACAAAACTTTATGGTGTGGAGTTAATTGCTATCGCCAAGCAACTGCAAGTTCGCTTGAGAATCTCAATTCTCATGTATCCTAATTTTTAAAGAACAACACAAAACCACGAGGGTTCGTGTAAAAGCATTTAAGCAATTCGTGTGAGCACTTAACTGAGACGACTGAAGTATCGTTTAAGGAGGTGATCCAGCCCCAGGTTCCCCTAGGGCTACCTTGTTACGACTTCACCCCAGTCATGAATCACTCCGTGGTAAACGCCCTCCCGAAGGTTAGGCTATCTACTTCTGGAGCAACCCACTCCCATGGTGTGACGGGCGGTGTGTACAAGGCCCGGGAACGTATTCACCGTGACATTCTGATTCACGATTACTAGCGATTCCGACTTCATGGAGTCGAGTTGCAGACTCCAATCCGGACTACGACCGGCTTTGTGAGATTAGCTCCACCTCGCGGCTTCGCGACCCTCTGTACCGGCCATTGTAGCACGTGTGTAGCCCTACTCGTAAGGGCCATGATGACTTGACGTCGTCCCCGCCTTCCTCCGGTTTGTCACCGGCAGTCTCCTTAGAGTCCCCAACTAAATGATGGCAACTAAGGACAAGGGTTGCGCTCGTTACGGGACTTAACCCAACATTTCACAACACGAGCTGACGACAGCCATGCAGCACCTGTCTCTGCGTTCCCGAAGGCACCAATCGATCTCTCGAAAGTTCGCAGGATGTCAAGAGTAGGTAAGGTTCTTCGCGTTGCTTCGAATTAAACCACATGCTCCACCGCTTGTGCGGGCCCCCGTCAATTCATTTGAGTTTTAACCTTGCGGCCGTACTCCCCAGGCGGTCTACTTATCGCGTTAGCTTCGTTACCAAGAGATCAAGTCTCCCGACAACTAGTAGACATCGTTTACGGCGTGGACTACCAGGGTATCTAATCCTGTTTGCTCCCCACGCTTTCGCACCTCAGTGTCAGTATCAGTCCAGGTGGCCGCCTTCGCCACTGATGTTCCTTCCCATCTCTACGCATTTCACCGCTACACAGGAAATTCCGCCACCCTCTACTGTACTCTAGCTTGCCAGTTCGAAATGCAGTTCCCAGGTTGAGCCCGGGGCTTTCACATCTCGCTTAACAAACAACCTACGCGCGCTTTACGCCCAGTAATTCCGATTAACGCTTGCACCCTCCGTATTACCGCGGCTGCTGGCACGGAGTTAGCCGGTGCTTCTTCTGCGAGTAACGTCACAGCTGCAGCGTATTAAGCTACAACCTTTCCTCCTCGCTGAAAGTGCTTTACAACCCGAAGGCCTTCTTCACACACGCGGCATGGCTGGATCAGGCTTGCGCCCATTGTCCAATATTCCCCACTGCTGCCTCCCGTAGGAGTCTGGGCCGTGTCTCAGTCCCAGTGTGGCTGATCATCCTCTCAGACCAGCTAGAGATCGTCGCCTTGGTAGGCCTTTACCCCACCAACTAGCTAATCTCACGCGGGCTCATCTGATAGCACGAGGTCCGAAGATCCCCCGCTTTCCCCCGTAGGGCGTATGCGGTATTAGCAGTCGTTTCCAACTGTTGTCCCCCACTACCAGGTAGATTCCCACGCATTACTCACCCGTCCGCCGCTCTCAAAAGTAGCAAGCTACTTTCTACCGCTCGACTTGCATGTGTTAAGCCTGCCGCCAGCGTTCAATCTGAGCCATGATCAAACTCTTCAGTTTAAAAAGTTTCGACTGGAGGAATATCCAATCTAAATCTTGCTCAAGAATAAAACTGTCTTTGCTTCATAAATGAATTATCGACGAGTTCTTACTTGATAATGCTTTGTCTCCAGAGCGTCTCAGTAAGCACCCACACGAATTACTTAATGCTTGAATTTTTAAAGAACATCGCTTCGTTTCTCTCAAAGCGGGCTGCGTATTCTATAGAAGCAGCTCTTGGTGTCAAGCGATTTTTTAAATCTTTTCAACTAATCGTCTGACTGTAAACACTGAAAATCATATGCTTACACTTATAGTGAAAAAGCCCCAGTAACTTTCGTTACTGGGGCTTTGAATAAGAGCTTGACGATGACCTACTCTCACATGGGGAAGCCCCACACTACCATCGGCGATGCTGCGTTTCACTTCTGAGTTCGGAATGGATTCAGGTGGTTCCACAGCTCTATTGTCGTCAAGCAAACCTTTATGAAGCTGGTCGTCTTACGCGTTCTGCGACATGACTTCAAATTAGGGCGGATACATGAGTCACTGTTAAGTGAAGAGATTCTCAAGCGAACAAGCAGTTGCTTGTCGTATTCAATCAACCCTTACCGGGTTTGGGTGTTATATGGTCAAGCCTCACGGGCAATTAGTATCAGTTAGCTCAATGCCTCACAGCACTTACACACCTGACCTATCAACCTGGTAGTCTTCCAGGGCCCTACAGGGAACTCGAAGTTCCAGTGAGATCTCATCTTGAAGGAGGTTTCCCGCTTAGATGCTTTCAGCGGTTATCCTGTCCGAACGTAGCTACCCGGCAATGCCACGGGCGTGACAACCGGAACACCAGAGGTTCGTCCACTCCGGTCCTCTCGTACTAGGAGCAGCTCTTCTCAAATCTCAAACGCCCACGGCAGATAGGGACCGAACTGTCTCACGACGTTCTAAACCCAGCTCGCGTACCACTTTAAATGGCGAACAGCCATACCCTTGGGACCGGCTTCAGCCCCAGGATGTGATGAGCCGACATCGAGGTGCCAAACACCGCCGTCGATGTGAACTCTTGGGCGGTATCAGCCTGTTATCCCCGGAGTACCTTTTATCCGTTGAGCGATGGCCCTTCCATACAGAACCACCGGATCACTATGACCTACTTTCGTACCTGCTCGACGTGTCTGTCTCGCAGTTAAGCCGGCTTGTGCCATTACACTAACCTCCTGATGTCCGACCAGGATTAGCCGACCTTCGTGCTCCTCCGTTACTCTTTGGGAGGAGACCGCCCCAGTCAAACTACCCACCACACAGTGTCCTCGATCCGGATAACGGACCAGAGTTAGAACCCCAAATTGACCAGGCTGGTATTTCAAGATTGGCTCCACAAAGACTGGCGTCTCTGCTTCAAAGCCTCCCAGCTATCCTACACAAGCCAATTCAAAGTTCACTGTGAAGCTATAGTAAAGGTTCACGGGGTCTTTCCGTCTAGCCGCGGGAACGCAGCATCTTAACTGCGAATTCAATTTCACTGAGTCTCGGGTGGAGACAGTGTCGCCATCATTACGCCATTCGTGCAGGTCGGAACTTACCCGACAAGGAATTTCGCTACCTTAGGACCGTTATAGTTACGGCCGCCGTTTACCGGGGCTTCGATCAAGAGCTTCTCCGAAGATAACCCCATCAATTAACCTTCCGGCACCGGGCAGGCGTCACACCCTATACGTCCACTTTCGTGTTTGCAGAGTGCTGTGTTTTTAATAAACAGTTGCAGCGACCTGGTATCTTCGACCGGTCTCAGCTTACGGAGCAAGTCCTTCACCAAAACCGGCGCACCTTCTCCCGAAGTTACGGTGCCATTTTGCCTAGTTCCTTCACCCGAGTTCTCTCAAGCGCCTTGGTATTCTCTACCTACCCACCTGTGTCGGTTTGGGGTACGGTCTCTTTATAGCTGAAGCTTAGAGGCTTTTCCTGGAAGCATGGCATCGACCACTTCGGACTCCGTAGAGTCACCGTCATCAGTTCTCGGCATTAAGGACCCGGATTTGCCTAAGTCCTCTGCCTACCACCTTAAACACGGACAACCAACGCCGTGCTGGCCTAGCCTTCTCCGTCCCCCCATCGCACTATAAAGAGGTGCGGTAATATTAAACCGCTTCCCATCGACTACGCTTCTCAGCCTCGCCTTAGGGGCCGACTAACCCTGCCCCGATTAACGTTGGACAGGAACCCTTGGGTTTCCGGCGGGGGAGTTTTTCACTCCCCTTGTCGTTACTTATGTCAGCATTCGCACTTCTGATACCTCCAGCCTGGTTCACACCTTGACCTTCAACGGCTTACAGAACGCTCCTCTACCATGCAATAAATTGCATCCGTAGCTTCGGTGTACAGTTTGAGCCCCGTTATATCTTCCGCGCAGGCCGACTCGACTAGTGAGCTATTACGCTTTCTTTAAAGGGTGGCTGCTTCTAAGCCAACCTCCTAGCTGTTTTAGCCTTCCCACATCGTTTCCCACTTAACTGTAACTTTGGGACCTTAGCTGACGGTCTGGGTTGTTTCCCTTTTCACGACGGACGTTAGCACCCGCCGTGTGTCTCCCGTGATTGAACTCATGGGTATTCGGAGTTTGCAAAGGGTTGGTAAGTCGAGATGACCCCCTAGCCTTAACAGTGCTCTACCCCCCATGGTTAGACACGAGGCGCTACCTAAATAGCTTTCGAGGAGAACCAGCTATCTCCGGGCTTGATTAGCCTTTCACTCCTATCCACAAGTCATCCCCTAACTTTTCAACGGTAGTGGGTTCGGTCCTCCAGTTGATGTTACTCAACCTTCAACCTGCTCATGGATAGATCGCCCGGTTTCGGGTCTAATGCTAGCGACTATACGCGCAGTTAACACTCGGTTTCCCTACGGCTCCGCTATTCGCTTAACCTTGCCACTAACATTAAGTCGCTGACCCATTATACAAAAGGTACGCAGTCACCGAACTAAGTCGGCTCCCACTGCTTGTACGTACACGGTTTCAGGATCTATTTCACTCCCCTCACAGGGGTTCTTTTCGCCTTTCCCTCACGGTACTGGTTCACTATCGGTCATCTGGGAGTATTTAGCCTTGGAGGATGGTCCCCCCATATTCAGACAGGATATCACGTGTCCCGTCCTACTCGTTTTCACTGCTTATAGGTTTTCGTATACGGGGCTATCACCCACTACGGCCGCACTTTCCAGAGCGTTCTACTAACCACAAAACAGCTTAAGGGCTGGTCCCCGTTCGCTCGCCACTACTTAGGGAATCTCGGTTGATTTCTTTTCCTGCGGGTACTTAGATGTTTCAGTTCTCCGCGTTCGCCTCACACACCTATGTATTCAGTGTGTGATACCCGCCTTATGACGGGTGGGTTTCCCCATTCAGAGATCTCCGGATCAAAGGTTGTTTGCCACCTCCCCGAAGCTTATCGCAGGCTACTACGTCTTTCATCGCCTCCAGATGCCAAGGCATCCACCGTGCACGCTTAGTCACTTGACCATATAACCCCAAACCGTTTCAGTTCTTACAAGCTATGAAGAACAAAACTTTATGGTGTGGAGTTAATTGCTATCGCCAAGCAACTGCAAGTTCGCTTGAGAATCTCAATTCTCATGTATCCTAATTTTTAAAGAACAACACAAAACCACGAGGGTTCGTGTAAAAGCATTTAAGCAATTCGTGTGAGCACTTAACTGAGACGACTGAAGTATCGTTTAAGGAGGTGATCCAGCCCCAGGTTCCCCTAGGGCTACCTTGTTACGACTTCACCCCAGTCATGAATCACTCCGTGGTAAACGCCCTCCCGAAGGTTAGGCTATCTACTTCTGGAGCAACCCACTCCCATGGTGTGACGGGCGGTGTGTACAAGGCCCGGGAACGTATTCACCGTGACATTCTGATTCACGATTACTAGCGATTCCGACTTCATGGAGTCGAGTTGCAGACTCCAATCCGGACTACGACCGGCTTTGTGAGATTAGCTCCACCTCGCGGCTTCGCGACCCTCTGTACCGGCCATTGTAGCACGTGTGTAGCCCTACTCGTAAGGGCCATGATGACTTGACGTCGTCCCCGCCTTCCTCCGGTTTGTCACCGGCAGTCTCCTTAGAGTCCCCAACTAAATGATGGCAACTAAGGACAAGGGTTGCGCTCGTTACGGGACTTAACCCAACATTTCACAACACGAGCTGACGACAGCCATGCAGCACCTGTCTCTGCGTTCCCGAAGGCACCAATCGATCTCTCGAAAGTTCGCAGGATGTCAAGAGTAGGTAAGGTTCTTCGCGTTGCTTCGAATTAAACCACATGCTCCACCGCTTGTGCGGGCCCCCGTCAATTCATTTGAGTTTTAACCTTGCGGCCGTACTCCCCAGGCGGTCTACTTATCGCGTTAGCTTCGTTACCAAGAGATCAAGTCTCCCGACAACTAGTAGACATCGTTTACGGCGTGGACTACCAGGGTATCTAATCCTGTTTGCTCCCCACGCTTTCGCACCTCAGTGTCAGTATCAGTCCAGGTGGCCGCCTTCGCCACTGATGTTCCTTCCCATCTCTACGCATTTCACCGCTACACAGGAAATTCCGCCACCCTCTACTGTACTCTAGCTTGCCAGTTCGAAATGCAGTTCCCAGGTTGAGCCCGGGGCTTTCACATCTCGCTTAACAAACAACCTACGCGCGCTTTACGCCCAGTAATTCCGATTAACGCTTGCACCCTCCGTATTACCGCGGCTGCTGGCACGGAGTTAGCCGGTGCTTCTTCTGCGAGTAACGTCACAGCTGCAGCGTATTAAGCTACAACCTTTCCTCCTCGCTGAAAGTGCTTTACAACCCGAAGGCCTTCTTCACACACGCGGCATGGCTGGATCAGGCTTGCGCCCATTGTCCAATATTCCCCACTGCTGCCTCCCGTAGGAGTCTGGGCCGTGTCTCAGTCCCAGTGTGGCTGATCATCCTCTCAGACCAGCTAGAGATCGTCGCCTTGGTAGGCCTTTACCCCACCAACTAGCTAATCTCACGCGGGCTCATCTGATAGCACGAGGTCCGAAGATCCCCCGCTTTCCCCCGTAGGGCGTATGCGGTATTAGCAGTCGTTTCCAACTGTTGTCCCCCACTACCAGGTAGATTCCCACGCATTACTCACCCGTCCGCCGCTCTCAAAAGTAGCAAGCTACTTTCTACCGCTCGACTTGCATGTGTTAAGCCTGCCGCCAGCGTTCAATCTGAGCCATGATCAAACTCTTCAGTTTAAAAAGTTTCGACTGGAGGAATATCCAATCTAAATCTTGCTCAAGAATAAAACTGTCTTTGCTTCATAAATGAATTATCGACGAGTTCTTACTTGATAATGCTTTGTCTCCAGAGCGTCTCAGTAAGCACCCACACGAATTACTTAATGCTTGAATTTTTAAAGAACATCGCTTCGTTTCTCTCAAAGCGGGCTGCGTATTCTATAGAAGCAGCTCTTGGTGTCAAGCGATTTTTTTGAATCTTTTCAACCGCTTAACTCTCTGAATCTTTCCGCTTTCGCTTCCCGAGCCAGGCGGCGCATTTTACAGCACCTTCAGATCGTGTCAAGCGTTAACCTTCAAAATTTCTTTTAAAATCAACTACTTAACTCAGCTTCAAGTAACCCTTCCGGATCACTCTCAAAGCAGGTGGCGTATTCTACGCTCTTACTGACCGAAATCAACACCTTTTTCGAGATTTTTTCAGTGACCGCCGATTCGTGAAAATCTTGCAAGTCATTGAAAAATAAAGCTTTTTTCAACTTCCTCAACACACCGTAGCGGTCAAGAGGGGCGCATTATAGGGATATGAATCCGGGGGTCAACTGCTTTTTACATTACTTAACTATTATGTCCATCAGTGTGCTTCGTGACCGTGGCTTTCTGCAACCGCAGTAATAGCAGACAGAGTACGAGCGCGGCATACAACACTGGTTCAAACCACGAAGAACGGATCTGCAGCAGATAATGAACCGCCACGAGAACAGATAACGGATAAATCAACTTATGCAGGCGCTTCCATCCCTGCTTCAGCCGCCGTTGCCAGCCACGGGTGGATGTCACGGCCAATGGCAGCAGCAACAACCAGGCTGTCATACCTAATAGTAAATAAGGCCGCTTAATAATTTCAGCCCCCAATTCAGCGAAACGCCACTCCAGAAGAAACGCAAAGTAAGACAGTAAGTGCAGAGAGGCATAGAAGAAAGCAAACAAGCCCAGCATACGGCGGTGCTGAATCAGCCAGGGCTGTTTCAGTAAACGGCGCAGCGGTGTGACCGCCAGTGTCAGCAGCAGGAAGTTAAATGCCCAGGTACCGGTAAACCAGACAACCGCCTTCCCCGGCTCCGGGCCTAAAATATCCCATTCACCAGACTGTAGCCGAACGATTGCCTGACCTATATACAGGAATGGCGTGATACCTAATAAGAAGAGAACAATGCGGCGCAGCCTGATCATGCAAACAATCCTGGTTCAGTAGTACTTGTGCAGGTCCATGCCTGAATAGAGAGAAGCGACTTCGCTGTAACCGTTAAACAGACGCGTCGGAATCCGGTTTGGTTTGAACAGACCAGATGGTAAGCGCCGCTCACTGGCCTGACTCCAGCGCGGGTGATCAACCTGCGGATTCACATTGGCATAGAAGCCGTACTCATTCGGTGCAATGTCATTCCAGGTCGTGCGCGGCATGGTTTCGCGGAAGCGGATGGCAACAATCGACTTGATGCTTTTAAAGCCGTACTTCCACGGCACCACTAACCGCAACGGCGCACCATTCTGATTAGGCAGCACTTCACCATACAACCCGACCGCCATCAGCGTCAGCGGGTGCATGGCCTCATCCATACGCAGACCTTCCCTGTAAGGCCAATCGATGGTTGAGAAAGCCGAGCGCTGACCCGGCATCTGCTTTTTATCTTCCAGCGTGATGAATTCAATGTATTTAGCGCTGGCCAGTGGCTTGAAGCGTTTAATCAGATCTGCCAACGGAAAACCAATCCAGGGAATAACCATCGACCAGGCTTCGACGCAGCGCAGACGATAAATGCGCTCTTCCAGCTGCTGCCCTTTCAGCAGATCTTCAAGGGAGAAGGTACCTTTTACTTCGCACTCACCATCCACAGTCACCGACCATGGATCAGTCTTCAGCTTACTGGCATAACGGTAGGGGTCATCTTTACCGGTACCGAATTCATAGAAGTTGTTGTACTGAGTAACACTGCTGTAGGGCGTCAGCACCTCATCTTCGCCAAACGCGGTTTCACGCGCAGAGCCTATTTGCTCCCGCAGCCAGGGCGAGCCACTACTGCCCGGATCTTCACGACTCTGCAACGCCTGAACCGGCAAAGCACTGGCAGCAAATGCTAATGCCGCACCCTGACCAATAAACTGGCGACGCTTAAGATAGAGGGAGTGAGGAGTGATTTCGGACGCTAAAGGATCGGAGGGATTGTGCGGCTTAATAATCATGGAAGCTCCTCGGCTGGCGGTTTAACCGCCTTCCCGCGCCGGCTCCGGATAAGAGCAGATAACGCGCGGGAAGACTCAGAGCAAGGTTAGACTCAAATTGAGCTAAGAATTCAACCTTTGGCTCTTTTTTCACGCAGACGCAGCCAGGCTTCATACACCGGACCCGACAGCGCGTAGGTCATAAACACGCCCAGCAGTACCTTGGCCGGATCAATGGAGACCACGACAAACACGAAGACTACAGCCAGCATGGCAACAAACGGCACCTTGCCGCGCAGATCCAGACCTTTAAAGCTGTGGTAGCGGAAGTTGCTGACCATCAACAAACCCGCAGCCGGCACTACAACAGCCATCAGCCAGGCGATTTCCGCACCCGGTGTTCCGGTTTCACTGAACACCCATACGGTACCAGCCACAATAGCTGCCGCCGCCGGACTGGCCAGACCGGTAAAGAAGTTTTTATCGGCCACCGCCAGCTGGGTATTGAAACGTGCCAGACGCAATGCCGCACCGGCGACATAAATAAAAGCACCCACCCAGCCAATCTTACCCAGATCCTGCAGTGCCCAGCTGAACGCAACCAGCGCTGGTGCCACACCGAAGGACACCATATCCGCCAGACTGTCGTACTCAGCACCAAAATCACTCTGGGTATTGGTCAGGCGGGCAACACGTCCGTCCAGACCATCGAGGATCATGGCAATAAAGATCGCGATCGCCGCGTTTTCGAAATGGCCGTTCATACTGGCCACCACCGCATAAAAGCCGGAGAACAAGGCACCGGTAGTGAACAGGTTCGGCAACAGGTAAATGCCTTTGCGTCCCGGCCACTTGGCAGACTTACGTCCGTTCTCGTCTTCGTTATCCATCAGGGGTACAACCTTGTTGTCATCATTCATTTGTTGCAGGCTCATAAACACACCTCAGTAGAACCGCTCATTATGAGGCATTAAATGGCGGCTGTCTTCCATAACGCCTGCAACAGGGGTTCCTGCAAACGCTGACTCTGGGCACACAGACCAATGGCAAAGGGTTCAAGTTCCGGCTGCACATTTAAAACCCGCACCCGGCCAGCCATCGGGCTGTTGCGCAACACCAGCTCCGGCACCACACCAACGCCTACTCCCAGTGCCACCATACTGACGATCGCCTCATTACCCGTTACCTGAGCATAAATATGCGGGGCGATATTGCGTGCGGCAAACCAGCGGTTAACGCGGGTGCGTGCCAGACCAGATTCCGACAACACCATCGGCACCTGCGCCCAGTCGATCTCCGTCTGATTCAGTGGCAGCACCGCTCCCGGTGCGCGGGGCGCTATAAAGAGAAGCGGTGATGCCGCCATGGCTTTAAAAGTCAGACCGCCAGCCAGCTGTTCCGGACGCGCGGCAATCACCACATCCGCCTCGCCGGACTCGACCCGGGGAATGGATTCCGCCGCATCGCCGGTATGAATACGCAGATCGACCTGCGGATATTTTTCACGAAAGCGCGACAATAAGTCCGCCAGAAAGCTGTAGCTGGCGGTAACGGAGCAATACAGTGTCAGCCGGCCGCTCAGATTGCTGACCTGAGTTCCCACCGCACTGCGCAACTGCTCCCAGCTGAGCAGGGTCTGCTCAGCGTGCTGACGGAACAGCTCGCCCGCCGGTGTCAGCTGCAGGGGTGAACTGTCACGACTGAACAGCTGCGCCCCGGCTTCTTCCTCCATCCGCGCCAGACGGCGACTCAGTGTCGACGCACTCATATGTAATTGCTGACTGGCTTTACCCAGATGCTGCAGCGAACTGAGACTGAGGAACACCTGCAAGTCCTTGTAATCCATCGTATTTCCTTAGCCAAAATAAGGTCGTTGCATAAAACGCAACGAGACGGCGCAAATATAGCATTTTACGCAACAGCCATCTTCCCCTACTATTCGCCGCAACGTTTTTTAATCCACATAACCTCAATTTAAGGAGCCAGAGATGGGTGCTAACTACTTCAATACTCTGAACCTGCGTCAACAGCTGGATCAGCTGGGCCGCTGCCGTTTTATGGACCGTTCTGAATTCGCTTCCGAAGCCGAATTCCTGAAAGGTAAGAAAGTTGTGATCGTTGGTTGTGGTGCTCAGGGCCTGAACCAGGGTCTGAACATGCGCGATTCCGGTCTGGACGTGTCTTACACCCTGCGTGCTGAAGCCATCGCTGAGAAGCGTCAGTCCTGGAAAAACGCGACTGACAACGGTTTCGTTGTTGGTACTTACGAAGAGCTGGTGCCACAGGCTGACCTGCTGATCAACCTGACGCCAGACAAGCAGCACACTGCCGTTGTTTCTGCTGTTATGCCGCTGATGAAAGAAGGCGCTTGCCTGGGCTACTCCCACGGTTTCAACATTGTTGAAGAAGGCATGCAGATTCGTCCTGACCTGACCGTTGTAATGGTTGCTCCTAAGTGCCCGGGTTCTGAAGTGCGTGAAGAGTACAAGCGTGGTTTCGGTGTTCCGACCCTGATCGCTGTTCACCCTGAAAACGATCCTAAAGGCGAAGGCTGGGACATCGCTAAAGCATGGGCTGCCGGTACTGGCGGTCACCGCGCTGGCTGTCTGGAATCTTCTTTCGTTGCTGAAGTTAAGTCTGACCTGATGGGCGAGCAGACCATTCTGTGCGGCATGCTGCAGACCGGTGCGATCCTGGGCTTCGAGAAAATGGTTGAAGACGGTATCGACGAAGGCTACGCAGCCAAGCTGATCCAGTACGGTTGGGAAACCGTGACTGAAGCGCTGAAGTACGGCGGCATCACCAACATGATGGACCGTCTGTCCAACCCGGCGAAAATCGTTGCGTTCGACATGGCTGAAGAACTGAAAGAACTGATGCGTCCTCTGTTCCGCAAGCATCAGGACGACATCATGACCGGCGAATTCTCCCGCACCATGATGGCTGACTGGGCCAACAACGATAAAAACCTGCTGACCTGGCGTGAAGAAACGGCAGAAACCGGCTTCGAAAAAGCACCGGCTTCTGACGTTGAAATCAACGAACAGGAATACTTCGACCACGGCATCCTGCTGGTTGCCATGATCAAAGCCGGCGTTGAACTGGCGTTCGAAACCATGGTTGAGAGCGGCATCGTTGAAGAATCTGCGTACTACGAGTCTCTGCACGAAACTCCGCTGATCGCCAACACCATCGCCCGTCGTAAGCTGTACGAAATGAACGTGGTTATTTCCGATACTGCTGAGTACGGTAACTACCTGTTCTCTCACGCTGCTGTACCTCTGCTGCGCGAAAAGTTCATGCCACACATCAGCACCGACGTTATCGGTAAAGGCCTGAAGCTGAAGTCTAACTCTGTAGACAACAAGCGCCTGATCGAAGTGAACGAAAACATCCGCAACCACCCGGTTGAGTGGATTGGTCAGGAACTGCGTGGCTACATGACTGACATGAAGCGCATCGTTGAAGCCAACTGATTTTGTGCTTTAACCCGCAGTAATAAAAAACCCGGCAATTGCCGGGTTTTTTTATGTCTGCTTATCCGCTTATATAATCCGGATCAGAGGCATTCAAGCTCCAGTGTGGTTTGAAATTTAAAATGCGACTCAGTGGTGTGGCGTTCAGCAAAGAAAAGATCAAAAGAGTAGGTATGGTAAGGCTCAATCCCCAGACGCTCGGCAACCTGATCCAGATCGAGGGTTTTCTCGATCATGCCATGAACACCACCGATATCCATCGCCAGCTTACCGTTGATAAACAGAAACAGGTCATCATCACCGCGGAAGGTAAAGTGGCCGCCCGGCACATAATAAAACTTCAGATGTGTTTCCAGCGTGAAGTGGTAATTATGATAATTTCCCTGATTACCGAAGCCTTCACGGTCAATCGGGAAGAAACTGTGGTTACTGTATTCCCAGAAGCCTGAAGCAATTTCACGAATCGTCAGATTCTTGCTGATGGCCATATTCACGCCCGGAACATCACGATACCACTGGTCAAAATTGGCTTTGCCCGTTGTCGTTCTGCTGCGGCCTTCATGCGCGTAAACCGGACGTCCATCGTCACCCAGATCTTCTTTTACGATGCCATAATCGACACCATCCATGGTTTCAAAATCCGGATGGCTGGTTTTAAAGTCGCGGATTAAAACCGGAATGGTACGCGTACCATTCTCTGAGGTTTTGCACTCACAGGCTTCGCTATAGTCTGAGGGTGAACCGGCAACACTGATATTGCTGAAAACGAGCGGTAAAACAGACAGCAGCATACCTGTTGCGAAATTCCGACTAGCCATAAAGCCTCCAACCTTAAAGTAACACCAGCATAGTAAACGGAATGACGACTACAAAATGCGACCTGTGTTTACAAACCGTTATGCAATTAAAAGAAAACTGTTAACCCGGTAGCAAATTCAATGTTGTGCGTCTGCTTCTTATGCCCCAACAGCTCCGTGTCAAACATGTGGTCACGATAATCCAGGTTCCAGGTCAGCCAGTCTGAAAAAATAATGCGGTAACCTGTGCCAATCACCAGAGTAAATTGCTCATCCCCGGCAAAACGCGTATTACCAACACCACCAACCAGATAAAATGCAGAATTAAACGTCAGATTACGGGTAACAAAGGTTTCACCAGGGAACAGGTTGTAGCCCACCAGAACATCGTAATAACTGTATTCCCGTTCGGCATCGGTCAGAATATTAATGCCACTGCCATTAATGGTTTCATAGCTTGTACGGCCGGCTTCACTGCGGCCATAGTTTGCCTGCAGGAAAAAATCTTCCGTCGCATGAAATGACGCTTTTACGCCATATAGCGGATGTGTGCCGAAATCTTCGATACTGATCATGCCCAGGAAAAAACCAGCCTCGAACACTTCATTGTCGATTTTTGCCTGATCATTTTTGCTTTGCTGAACATCCGGCTCAATAATTTTGATCGGATTAATCACCACCGATCCATCATTACCCTCTTCTGCAGACAATGCCAATGGGCTGAGCAGCAACACTGCTGCCGTCAGAAGAAACTGCTGAAACCAATTCGCCATATTGCGTTACTCACTGTGTCATTGTCTGAAAATATTGTCAGATTGCGGTATTCACCGCGTAATACGAAGTTGAAACCGATGTAGGCATTTACACCAATGCCTAAACTGCGGAAATCATCGTTAACCGGTTTATTGCCAGGCAGTTTTTCTTTCAGCTGCAACTCCTGACGACCAAATCCCGCTGACAAAAAAGGAGTGAAAGACCAGCGATCCGTCGGTTCAACAATCAGGCTGACCGAGCGCTGGTAACCATCGACGGTATCTGCGAACAACTGACCATATTCTGCTTCGATACCAAAATTACGGCTCAGGCGATAACCCGCCAGCAGACTTACCTGTTCGGAGCCCTCCTGCTGGCCGACAGTAAAACCAAGACGCGCTTTGTGACGTAAAAAATCACCGTGGCGGGTTTCCGGTAACGCCACTGGCGTGCCGGTTTCCAGCAGTGTCCGCGCCAGGCTCTCACGGGTCACCCAGCCGGTTTTACCGCGCCGGTCGGCGATCAGATACCAGGTTGTACGGCGACTGACCACTGCAATCTCTTCGCCTTTTTCCACCACATAAATAACCGGATAACCACGCCCCGGGCCGGTATGCAGCTCAAGAAACGGATCAATCACCTTCACTTTCAGGGCCTGATCAATATCTTCACTGGAAACTTGTGGAGGTTGTTTTTCCTGCTGTGCCGGTTTGTCTTGTTGCGCCAGGGCGACAGAAGCCCCCAGACAAAGGCTCAGCGCCAGTATCAGGTGTTGTTGCATGATGATGCCGTCATAACAGATTCGGCGGGCATCTTACGGAAAAGGCCTTCCGGCTGTCTGGCAGTGAATCACCTTCCGACTGTTAACCTGTTCACACTGTGATGCCTGTTGCAGCAAAAGTGTGACGCAGGCCTCATTAGCGATAAAAAAAATTGGCACTATTCCATTTTTTGAACAGGTGCAGGTTTTTAAATTCATAAGTGCAGATAATGCCCGACCGTCCAACGTCAGCGTAAAGAGCGGCAGGAGTAACAGACGTGCGTTTTTGGGCATTATTGTCATTTTTCATCAGTTTTTCCGTATCTGCCCCCCTGTTAGCAGCAGATGCCAGCATTGATTTCGGCCAGCAAAAATCGGAAGAAAAAGCCCACAAAGCCATGAGCGAAGTGCAGCGCCTGTCAGGAAACATTCAGGCGCTGAAGAACCGTGTTATCACGCTGAACAAAGATCTGCGGGTAATGGAAGAAGCACTGCTGTTTCCGACCAACACCCAGTTTTCAGTTTTTGTGGCCGTCGAAGGTGGACAGTTTTTTACCCTGGAAAGCGTCAAACTGAAAATCGACGACAAGATGGTCTCCACTCACCTGTATTCCGCCAAACAGCGTGAAGCCCTGAACCGCGGTGGCGTACAGAAACTGTTTATGACCAACCTGTCTGAAGGCAAGCACGAAGTCACTGCCTTTTTTACTGGTATTGGTCCGAATGGTCGCGCTTATAAAAGAGCAGCAGAGCTGACTCTGGAAAAAGGCAAAGCAAGCCAATATCTGGAACTGGCCATCACGGATGACAGCGCCCGCCAGGAACCTGTGTTTACCATCAATCAGTGGTAGTGCTTATGCGAATGTTTATGCGCTTTCTGCTGCCACTCATACTTGCCAGCCAGTGTGCCACCGCCGCGCAGGTTAAAGACCTGGAGTACGGCGGTATTCTGTTTGATTACTATCAGCAGGATTATTTTTCCGCTCTGGTACAGTACGAATACGCCCACAGCCAGAATGCTCTGCAGCATCATGGCGATGAGGCCCGCTTACTTAAAGGCGGTATGACCCTTTCTTATGGTATTGCCGGTCAGGCCGAAGAAATCTTCAGCCAGCTGCTCACCCCGGAAGTTGCTGCCGGGCAACGCAACCGCGCCTGGTTTTATCTGGCCAAACTCTATTATCAGAAAGCCGATACTCCGCGTGCTGCGCATGCCCTGATGCAGATTAATGGTCAGGTACCGCAGGATATTGCCGGTGAATATAACTACCTGGCGACGCTGATTAATATCCGCAACCGCCAGACTGATGCTGCCAACGCCGGTATTAATCAGTTGTCAGACAATATTCGTTTTCAGCCTTACCTGATTTACAACCTGGCCATCAGCCAGCTGAAAAGCGGCAAAACCAAAGAAGCTATGGCCAGCCTGAACCGCGTAATGACCACTGCGGCATTGCATAAAAGTGAAGAGCTGGCCGTACTGGCTGACCGTGCACGGCACGCGCTGGCACAACTGGAAATGACCGAAGGCAATCTGCTGGCTGCCTGGAATTATCTGCAGGGCGTGCGTACCACTGGCCTGTATTCCAATCGCGCACTGTTAACCTATGCCTGGGCCGCGATCAAATTAAAACGCTATAGCGACGCAGTACCTGCGCTTAATCTGTTAAATCAGCGCTCAATTACCATTCCCGAAACCCAGGAAGCCAAAGTACTGCTGGCCCATGTTTATGAAACCGAAGGTGCCAAGCGCAGTGCCCTGAAACAATATCTGCTGGCCGAAAAGGCATTTAAAGACGGGCTGAGTGCTATTGAGATGGCGCGTAAGGTTATCGCCTCGCAAGAAATTCCACAGGAATTTGTTATTAACCTCGAAGCCATGCTGGATGAATCTGACTGGTATGGCATGCAGCCAAGCCTGGATTACAACAAGCTGACCCCTTTTCTTACCGAGCTGATGGCTTCCAATAATTTTTACTCAGTCATCAAAGAGCTGCGCGATCTGTATGGTATCCGCCGCAACCTGCAGTTCTGGCAAATGCAGATTCACGAACATGAGCTCATCATCCGTATCCGCCGCGACCAGACCGGCATGGAAAAGCTGATGGCTGCCGCCAACGAGACTCAGAAAAAATTCCGTTTCTATAAAGATGGATTAATGGAACAGAAGCTGACCACCCTGACACTGTCCGAACGTGATCAGGAACGCTTTACCAGTCTTTGGGCCAATACCCAGAAAGAGCTGGAACTGGTTGGCGATAAAATGGACCAGGTAGCCGCCATCAAAGAACCCTACAAACTCAGTTATCAGCTGCAGGCGCGCAGTAAAAAACTGGCAGCGCAGGTTGAACAGGAACTCAGCAATACCAACAGCCTTATCCGCTCACTGGAAAAAGTGATGCGCGGTGTCATTACCGCCGAGCTGGATAAGCACGAAGAACGGATCCGGTACTACTGGGCACAGGCGCGCCTGGGTAAAGCGCGGCTTTACGACAAAGCCCTGAATAACATCGAAGATTCCAGCAGCGGAGCACAGCAATGAAACACCTTAACCACATAGGCTTGCTTATGGGTTTGCCAATATTGTTGAGCGGATGCAGTCTGTTTGGCGGCAACGACACAATCGGCAGCTTAAAAAGCCAGGAAACCGAAGAAAGTAACCTCGATTTTTCCGATATGAATCACCATCAGGTGCGTGAGGAATATCAGGAACTGCTTGAGCTGGTCGATGACAAGTTTCTGAAAGAGCAGATCGAACGCCGTATCGCCGGTGTCTCCATGGCCGAAGGTGATCACCTGCAAACCAGCCCGGAGAATAAACCAAGCAAAGGTTACTACCGCGACGCCATTAATTCTTATATCGACATTCTGGAAAAATATCCGAACTCTCCGGATAACGCAGAAGTGCTGTACCAGCTGTCAAAAGCCTATGAGATGGAAGGCGAGCCCAAAAATGCCGAAGCCATGCTTAAGCGTCTGGTGGCTCTGCACCCGGATTATTCCGGCATTGCCGAAGCCCATTTCCGCTTAGGCGACATCAATTTCAATAACGAAAAATACAAGCAGGCCGAATTTCATTACCGCACGGTAACGGAAGCCAATGCCCCATCGCTGAAGCTCAATGCCCATTACATGCTGGGCTGGGCTCTGTATAAGCGCGGACTGTTTGATGATGCACTGGAATCGTTTGCTTATGTGCTCTCCGTTGTTCTTGACGAGCAAAGCAGCCAGACCCTGAGCAACGCCGAAAAGCCATTGGTTGATGACACCCTGCACTCCATCAGTCTGACACTGGTAAACCTCGGCGGTGCCGAAAAAATCAGTGACGTAAAAGGCCTGCGCAACAAAACCTATATCTGGCAGGTGTATGAAAATCTGGGGGCCTATTACCTGGAGAAAAACCGTTACGCCGACAGCGCTGCAACCTATCAGCACTTTATTGCCAGCTACCCAATGGATAGCCGCACACCGGGTATGCACAGCAAGCTGATTGCAGCCTACATTAAAGGTGCGTTTGCCAAAGACGTATTACAGGCCAAGCAGGCTTATGTTGCCCAATACGGTATGCAATCCGCTTACTGGGCACAGGCCAGCGAAACCCTGCGTGCTGATATCAGCAGCAACCTGAAACCCTATCTGACCGAGCTGGCCGCACACTTCCATGCACAGGCCCAGGCGCAGGCCAAACTGGCTGGCGAGAAAGACGCCGCCAAAATTAAAGGTGCCGATGAGCTTAACGAAAAATCAGCCGTCTCTTATGCCAGTGCGACTCAATATTATGGCGAATACCTGAGCAGCTTTCCGCAAAGCAGCGATCTGGCTAAACAACGTTACCTGAAAGCAGAAGCACATTTCGAGGCGAAGCAGTACGATCAGGCTGCCGCCGACTATGAAATTGTCAGCTACCAGTATCAGGATAAAGAATTCGGCAACCGCTCAGGTTATGCAGCGATCCTGGCTTATCAGAACCGTATTGCGGAACTGGAACAGAATCCAAAAGAAAAATCCCACGCACAGGAAAATGCAGTCGCCAGTATGCTGCGCTTTACCGAGCGCTACGATACCGACAAGCGCTCACCTGCCGTACTGACTAACGCCGCCGAATATTTATTCAGCCTGAACCGTTATCCACAAGCGATTGACGTGGCCAGCAAGCTGATCAGCGGCAATAAAGCGCTGGATAAAAATCTGAAACAAACCGCATACGGTATTATCGCGCACTCGTATTACCAGCAGAAAAATTACCTGGAAGCGGAAAAGAACTACGACAACCAGCGTCAGCTGTTAGGCAAACAACACCCACAATACGTCGCTGTCAGCGAGCGCATGGCCACCGCCGTGTATAAAAAAGCCGAAGGCATGATGGCCGCCGGGCAAAAACTGGCAGCCGCCGAACAGCAGCTGCGCATCAAAACCATTGCACCTGACAGCAAAGTCCGTGTTATTGCCCAATACGATGCAGCCGTAACTTTACTTGCAGAAAAACAATGGCAGCCAGCCATTACAGAGCTGAAAGAATTACGAGCCCTTTATCCACAACATGAGCTGGCAGCCGAATTCCCACGCAAACTGGCCTATGGCTATGAACAGGATGGCCAGCTGCTGCCTGCTGCCAAAACCTACGACTACCTGTACGCCAACGACAAAAGTGCTGACGTAAAACGTGATGCCCTGTTCGCTGCTGCAGGCTTATACGAAAAACTGGGTCAGCTGGATACAGCGCTTGAGTACTACAAGACCTGGGCACGTAATTATGAACAGCCATTCGATAACCGTATGGAAGCGCGCTATCACATTGCTCTGATTTACGGCCAGCAAAATGATGAGCGCCGCAAACTCTATTGGCTGCGCCGCATTGTTCAGGGTGATGCCAGTGCCGGTGAAATGCGTACTGACCGTTCCCGCTGGCTGGCGGCCTGGGCCAATAACGAATATGGCGACTACTTTGCTGCTGAGTTTAATAAACGCCGTCTGGCTGCCAATCTCGAGCGCAATTTACCGCTGAAAAACCAGAGTCTGCAGGATGCCGTCAGCCGTTATCAGCTGGCTGCCGAATATGGCCTGCTGGAATTCACCACCCAGGGCAGTTTTAAAATTGCCCGTCTGTATCAGCAGATGGCTAACGAGCTGCAGACCCTGCCCGTTCCGGAAGGCATGTCCGAGCAGGATAGCGCAATGTTCCGCGAGCTGATTGCACAACAAGCTGCGCCGATGCTGGAACTGGCATTGTCGGTATATACCAGCAATGTTGAGCAAGGCTGGAAAGGTCACTTTAACCAGTGGATTGATGACAGTTTCAAAGCGTTGGCGCTGCTATCTCCGGCACGCTTTAACAAAACCGAAGAACAAAAGAGGTATGGCGATGAAATTCGTTAAGCCCATGCTGTTTCTGGCACTGCTCAGCGGCTGTGCCGCCCAGCAGACGCAGACAACAACAGAAACTCAGACTCTGACCCAGACAGAAAAGTACCTGCCACACCAGGCGTATGATGAAAAAGGGCAGAAAATTCCCTATGTGCCGGCAGAGAATCCATATCTGAAACAAACCGGTACCATCAGCAAAGGGTCAGTACTGCTGTTTATCGAAGCGAAAAAAGCACTCGCCGCCGATGATGAAAAAACCGCAGTGCAGAAGCTGAAAGTGATTGCCGAAAAAGATCCGTCACTGGCCGGCCCTCTGGCCATGCTCGGTGATATCAGCATGACCAATGAGCGTTATGCCGAAGCTGCCGAGTATTATCAGAAAGCACTGGCGATTAACGACGTAAATGTTAATGCCTGGCTGGGTCTTGGCGAAGCACAGCGCCGTCAGGGGCAATTTATTGCGGCCCAGAATACTTATGCCAAAGCCCTGCAACAATGGCCTGACTTTCCTGAAGCACATCTGAATCTGGCTGTGCTTTATGACCTGTATCTCAACATTCCGCAGCAGGCACAGGCACACTATGAAGCCTACCTGTTTCTGACCAATAAAAAGACGCACGCTGCGGCCGACTGGTATCAGGAAGTGCAAAGCCGTACCGGCATCAATAAAAGCTTTATTGATGCCGGACCGGCGGTAAAAGACAGCACCAAACTGGCGGCGGAATAAACCATGAAATATCTGTTCATTGCCTGTTTATTCAGTCTGCCAGCTATCGCTGAAGAACCAATCAAACTGGAAAGTAAGATTGTCGGCGATAAAGAACAACCCTCTGTCAGTTACTTTGTGCCCTGGCAGGAAGCCAGCGGCGTCGACCGGCTTTACCAGAATGTGGAAGACCGGTACGACAACAGTCTGGAAGCGATTGATCGTGACGTTATGCTGCGCTCGATGCGTATCTATGACGAAATGAATCTTGAAAATAACCCAAGTTTAAATTCTGAGGCTAACTAAAATGGGCGATATCTACAGCATCGTGGTCAACTTCCTGAAAGAAGGGGGCCTGTTTATGTATCCGATTTCTATCGTACTGGTACTGGGCCTGGCGATTGCTTTTGAACGCTGGATATTCCTCAAGCGCGAAAAAGCCCGCAACGAAAAAACCTTTCAGGATTTTCTGCCATTACTGCGCACCAACGATCACGAAAAAATGACCCTGTTCACCCGTGATCATCAGGCGGCGGTATCGCGCATTATTGGTTGTGGTCTGGATATGATGAAGATCACCAAGCAGCGTGCCGATATTGAGCAAGCCATGAATGAAGGTGTGATGGAAGTTCTGCCGCGCCTGGAAAACCGCACCAACTACCTGGCCATGCTGGCCAACGTTGCCACCCTGCTCGGCCTGCTTGGTACCATTATTGGTCTGATCGCGGCTTTTGCTGCCGTTGCCAACGCCGACCCGGCGGATAAATCTGCCCTGCTGTCACAGTCTATTTCGGTAGCGATGAATACCACGGCATTTGGTCTGATTGCGGCGATCCCGCTGCTGATTGCCAGTGCGGTAATCAATAACAAAACCAATGCCATCGTCAGCAGCATTGAAATGGCCGCGATGAAATTTCTCAACGTAATGACTCTGAACCGCGCCGTTGAAGCCGGTTATCCGAAAGACAATCGTGGCGACGATCAAAAGGCATCCTGATGGCTTTTAAAATGAACCGTCGCATGGCGGAAGATACCGATATTGATATCACATCCTTTATGAATCTGATGATCGTATTGGTACCGGTATTGCTGCTCAGTCTGACCTTTACCAAAGTGCGGGTGCTGGATATTAACCTGCCTGAGCTCAGCGGTGGTCAGTCTGCAGCGGAACTCAGCCAGTCGCAGCTGGATGTGATGGTCGATAATGAAGGCTTTACCGTGTATTTCCCCACCGGAAAGCTGCTGAAAAAGATTCCGCTCAGCGACAACCAGTACAATTATCGCGAGCTGTCACAGCTGATGCGTGATCTGAAAGATCAGCTGAGCGATAAAAAAGACGCAACTATTATTGCTGCCAAAAACGTCGAGTATCAGACTCTGATTTCCACCATGGATACCGTTAAATCGTATAAAACGGTGGTGGCTGCCAGTCTGGTCGAAGTTGAACTCTTCCCGGAAATTTCTCTCGGGGATAAAAAACGGTAACGGATATGGCCTCAAACAGCTTTATTCAGCGCAAAGTCACCAAGACAGCCACACTGAACCTGACCTCGCTGATGGATATTTTTACCATCCTGGTGTTCTTCCTGCTGATGAATACCGGTGAGAGCCAGGAGTTGGCCAAAGCCAATTTTGTCAAACTGCCGGACTCCAATGCCGATGGAGCCCTGCACGGACAATTGGTTATTAATGTCGCTCAGAATGCCATCATGATCGACAACGAAGAAATTGTTGCCGTCAGCGACGTTAACCGCCGTCCGGGCGAAGTTAATAAACCGCTGGGCGAAGCGTTAAAAGCCTTTGCCGAAGAAAGTGGTGAGCTGACCGAAGTAGAAAAGAAAATCGGCCGCTCGGTAACCATCATGGGTGATCAGAGTGTGCCCTACGATTTATTAAAAGCCGTGATGACAACCTGCAGTGCCTATGGATTCCGTGATGTATCGCTTGCGGTTAATCAGGTTGCCGCCAGCGCACTGACTGCCGGAGGACAATAGTATGTCAGCCAGTGCTCAGTTTGTTTCGCTGCAACTTGATCTGCCGTGGAGCGTTAACGAAGAAAATAACCAGCGTTTTATCCGCCAGGTTAAACGTCTGGCTATTGTGTTGCTGGTGCTGTTTATTGCCGTGCCTTTTTTACCGACCTGGGATGTGCATTTCAGTGATATAGAACAGCCTCCTGTCGTGCGTACCAAAGTGATGCTGGAACCGCCGAAAATGCCGGAACAATCCAAACCGGTACAGGAAGTGGTGCCACCACCACCCAAGCCAAAACCGAAACCACAGGAAGCAGTAACCGCTGCCGATCGTCCGCAGCCCAAAGCCGGAGGAAAAGCACCGGCTCAGGCACTACAGGCTCTGTCTTCGCTGAACACCATGAAAACCAAAGTGGATGTCAGCAAATTACAGAATAAAAACCTGTCGGAAAAAGGCGGACAAGCCAAAGCGAATACCCGCTCCAGCCTGGGTCAGGAGAATCTGAACAGCAGCGGCGGTCTGAAAAATGCCGATATGGATATGCAGGTAAAAGGAACCGCACTGGCGCAACATCAGGGGACAGCGATCGACAGTCCGATAGCCTATCTCGATTTACCGGATGAGGGCGGCAGCTACAGCGAAGGGGCCCGCGGCCGGCGCGATATGGAAAGTATCCGCCGGACCATCGAAAATACCAAAGGCAGCGTGTATGCCCTGTATGCCAAAGCCCTGCGTCAGTATCCGGATCTGAGCGGTAAGTTTGTCTTTGAACTGGTGGTCGAACCTGACGGCACGGTATCGCGCCTGAAGTTAATCCGCAGCGATCTGAGCATGCCGGATCTTGAGCAAAAGATGTTGGCGAAAGTATCCGGTATTAATTTCGGTCAGGAAAAGGTGGCACCAACGAAAGTGCAGTACACCTTTGTACTGATTCCGAGCTGAACAGCATTGTTAGAATAAATCTCTCCGTATCCTTTTTTACGGGGAGATTTACTCTGCCGAATCTTCTTTGTGCAACATTTTGGTTACGTAAAAACCAGAAATAAGATAATTCGGGCCGCCTGCTGAAAGCGTCCTGATTTGTGTAATTCCGGCTGGCCATTTAGCGACTTTCACATGGAAAAAGCGCAATAAAACCCGCGGATTTTCACGCTTAATCCAATCTCTTCTGACAAATCAGCACTGGTTCACAATATCGGAAACTGCCCCCTTTGCCCTTCTGGTTTGTGATCATGTTCCATCTTCCCATTTAACAAAATGACACAATAGCGATGCCCAATTTCGGGTCCGGATCTCGCTGTTGAGCATCCGGTGTAAGTACTGGTTCAACACGTTGCTCAGGCAGCGTTACCGGTTTTTAGTTCAAGGGTGAGCAACGATGAAATCAGCTGTAATTAAATTCTGTTCTTCCGGCGTACTGTGCAGCAGCCTGTTACTGGCAGGCTGTGGTGAAGATCTTGGCGTTGATCCGAAAATCAGCGAAGGTGACACCACCTTTACCAACGATGTGCCTTTTGCTTATGTGCAGCGAACACTGAGCAATGCAACAGAAGCTTCCGCTCAGAGTTATCTGGCCGGGGCACAGCTGATTGTACGCGAGCGTGTTTCATCCAGCGCCAGCGATAAAGAAGTTCTGGCCAACGCCATCGGCAGCAGTCTCTACGATGTTAAAGACCTGAACGTCTCACCCGACGGTCGCTTCCTGATTTTTTCTGCCCGTGCCCTGAACGAAAAAAGCGCAACCGCCAACAGCGGCGAAACCTGGAATCTGTACGAATACGATTTTAATCAGGGCAATGTCCGTCGCGTGCTCAGCGATGACAGCCTGGCAAACAGCGGCCAGGACACCAACCCTGCTTACACCAGCGATGGCGATATTGTTTTTTCCTCCACCCGCGGACAAAACGACAGCGCAAACTCAGTACTGTTTAAAATGGGTCGTGATGGCAGCGATCTGACCCAGCTGACCAGCGGCAGCGTTTACGACTACAAACCAACCATGATGGCCGATGGCAGCCTGGTCTTTATCCGTATTGCCAGCGGCAGTGAAGCGCCGGTATGTGAAAGTGACAGCAGCACTGTAAAAGCCACCAGCATCAGTGCCAGCCGCTGTGTCAGTGCCAGCGGTGCAACCGCCGCCAGTAAAAAATACAGTCTGCTGCGCCTGAACAGCAGCAACGGTGAGCCGGAAGAATTAGCCAGCGGCGAAATTCCGCTGGGCAGTGATGAAGCAAGCCTGCAATTAATGAATGTTGTACAGGATGCCGATGGCCACCTGGGCGCACTGATTAAACACCAGAATCACAGCCTGATGGGCGGCGATGTTATTACCATTACCGGCGGCCAGCAGGCCAATACGGTATTTGCCGGTTTATCACCTGAGTCTTATACCGGTGGTCAGGTTAACGTATACCCGGGGCAGATTTCCCGTGGTGGCTGGTACAGTGCTTTCTGGCCTTACCGTGATGGCAGCGGCCGTATGCTGATCAGCTGGACTCAGTGTCTTAGCCAAAAAAGTGGTCTGACCGATTCCTGCCGTGACACAACCGATTTTGATTCGGTCAGTGCCCGCTATGGCGTCTGGGCCTATGATCCGGCCAGCAATACCCGTCAGCCGGTTATTAATGGTAAATCAGGAGTGGTGTATACCGAACTGGCCGTTGCTTACCCATACCAGGGCAGCAATCTGAATTTTGCACCGGTTATTCCGGACCCGACCGATCCTACTGATCCTACCGATCCTACCGATCCTACTGATCCTACCGATCCTACCGATCCTACCGATCCTACTGATCCTACTGATCCTACTGATCCTACTGATCCTACTGATCCTACTGATCCTACTGATCCTACTGATCCTACTGATCCTACTGATCCTACCGATCCTACCGATCCTACCGATCCTACCGATCCTACCGATCCTACCGATCCTACTGATCCTACCGATCCTACCGATCCGACTGATCCGGCAGAGCCAACCGGTGCCGCTATTAATGGCACGCTGAGCACCAGCGAAGATATCGCCGTAGCACTCAACATTGATCTGTCCGCCTATAAAAGCTGGATTGATGATGGTTCGATGGGTGCGCTGGTTGTCCGTGACGTACCTGCCGCGGCTGCATTTAATGTCGGCGTCCGCAATGCTGACGGCAGCTGGACCATCGCCCTGAATAAACTGGCCGAAGCGCAATTTATTCCTGCCGAACACAGCGGCAGCGATGCCCTTCTGAAAACCGCCGTTACCTACAGCGCCAAGGGTAAGAGCAAAACCTTTACTGGTCAGATCAGCGTGGCGGTTGAGGCCGTTGCCGATGCACCGCAGTTAAGCCTGACCCGGCAGCCTCTGGCCAGTGACCGTTTTACCAGTGCTTATCTGCAAGAAAACCGCGCCATCCTGAATATTGATCAGGTCATCAGCCAACTGAACAGCAGCAATTATGTTCTGGTCGGTACCGCTCAGACCCGTGGCGATATTCAGGCCGGTGCCGCCGATGAATGGATTGTCGCAAACGATGCCAATATTTCTGCTTCTGCGGGCGACGATGTTATTCAGGTTAATCGTGGCAGTGTCGATGCCGGCGATGGTAACGATATCGTGCAAATGCTTGGCGGCAGCGTAAATGGCGGCCGTGGTAGCGATCTGATTCAGATTAATGCCGGCAGTGTTAATGGCGGCGAAGACGATGACGTTATTCAGATTAAAGGCTGGTCTGATGCGGTTAATACCGATATCGACGGCGGCGATGGCTTTGATCACCTGATTGTTGATCGATCGCTGGTCAGCCGTATCGAATCTCTGGGCGAGCACACCGGCCGTATCGAATTTATTAGTGGTGGTTCGGTAACCTACCGCAGCATCGAAAACCTGAGTCAGGGCGGCGAGTTGATTTTTGCTCAGGGCGTCGAACTGACTGCCAGCGCACAGCTGCTGGATACTGATGGCTCCGAAACCATTCTGAGCACCGTTATTTCCGGCGTACCGGAAAAAGCCCTGCTGAGCCATGCAACACGGATTGACCAGAACAGCTGGAAAATCGACAGCGATTATCAGGGTGCACTGCAATTGCTGTGGCCATCCAGCCTGAGCGATGATTTCACTCTGACCATGACAGTGAAAAGTCAGGACAGCGATGCTGACAGCAGCGTGATTTATCCGCTGAGCACCAGTACCACTCTGGCAGTTACCGTGGCAGATCTGCTTGATCCGACTGATCCAACCGATCCGACTGATCCAACCGATCCGACTGATCCGACTGATCCGACTGATCCGACTGATCCGACTGATCCGACTGATCCGACTGATCCGACTGATCCAACCGATCCAACCGATCCAACCGATCCTACTGATCCTACCGATCCTACCGATCCTACCGATCCTACCGATCCTACCGATCCTACCGATCCTACCGATCCTACCGATCCGACTGATCCTACTGATCCTACCGATCCGACTGATCCAACCGATCCGACCGATCCGACCGATCCGACTGATCCGACTGATCCGACTGATCCGACTGATCCGACCGATCCGACCGATCCGACTGATCCTACCGATCCGACTGATCCAACCAATCATAAGCCGGTTGCCAATGCTGGTGCGGATGTCCTGAATCAGCAGGTTGGCACAACCGTTATGCTGGATGGTGGCGCAAGCTCCGATGCCGACGGTGATACCCTGACTTACAGCTGGAGAGTGATCAGTTCACCGGCAGAAATCGATGTTGACCTGCTGACCGACCCTACCGCCCAGCAGCCAACGCTGACGCTGGTCGAAAAAGGTTTCTATGTTGTTGAACTGACCGTGAGTGACGGCAAAAGTGTCAGCGCGCCGGATACCGTAATGATCGAAGCCGTTGCTGATGATCAGATGTGTGTAAGCGGCAAGAAATTATCCATCTGGGCGGCAAAAGCCAGTGAAAATAACCCGGACAAACTGGTTAAAGATGTATTCCTGGGCAATATCACCTCGTTCAAAGGAACCAATACGCCAGCGGCCAGTTACAACTACTACAGTGACTCAGCGCATCCGACCTATGTGGCAGACGCATACAATGATGCACTGCCGCAGCCAAAAGACAGCTCGGCTCATATTTTCTTCTATGAGTCGACGGTTGCCCATGCTGCACGCAGCTACTCGAACAATTCTGCGATTAAACCACGCGGCCAGCTGAATGAAGGCGATCTGTTCCTGTACTTCTTCTTTAATAAAGATGCCGCCGGACAGAGCAACAACAAAGTGTATTTTGAGGTGCTCACCGACAACAATCTGAATGCCGCAGGCATTCCGGTTGATCAGGTGATTCTGTCAGACGATGGCCACGAACTTTATTCAGTAAGTAACGGCAGCGCTGCAAACAAGCATTATGTTGGTGACTTCCAGTACTGGTACAACACCGATGGTGGTGTGGTCGGTCCGTTCCGTGGTGAAGAATTTACCATCGCAGTGCGCGCAACATCACAAAGCCCGGTGGGTGAAGACCTGACCGGAGCAAGCTTCTTCTCCCGTGAAGGAACTGAATATAACTTCTTTAAAGATCCTAAAATCACGTCTTTTATCGTGACTTATAAAGAAGAGAAAAATTGTGATGATGTAGATCCGACTGATCCGACTGATCCGACTGATCCGACTGATCCGACTGATCCGACTGATCCGACTGATCCGACTGATCCTACCGATCCTACCGATCCTACCGATCCTACCGATCCGACTGATCCTACCGGGCCAACTCCGGGCGCCTGTTATTCCGGTCAGGGTTACTGGAAAAACCATAACCGCTACGCCAGCAACCCAAGCCAGCAGGTTGCATGGCCTGCCGTTCCGGATTATCTGGTCAGCGAAGACACCAATATCTGTGGCCAGACCTGGCTGAATAACCTGCATACGCCACCGCGTGGCGATGCACTCTTTATTCTGTCACATCAGTGGATTGCCGCCCGCCTGAACCAGGCCAATGGCGCTGCCTTAACCGGCACCATCAGCGATGCCATTAACCGCAGCAGCGAACTGCTGGCTCAGTGCCGCATCAGCCGTGCTGAGCGTGAAGAAGCCGTTGCTCTCGCATCATTGCTCGACGATTTTAACGACAGCGAAGACTGCGCCTACACCGAGCCCGACCAGCCTATCGGCAACCACTATGGTGTGGTGAATATCCGCAGCATTTATGACGTTGAAGGCGTCGATATGATGGCCAGCCAGGGTGGCATTGCTGCTCTGCGCGATCCGGCCCTGTTTCCGCTGAATGAACGCAGTGAGCGTTTTATCCGCGTCCTCAATTCAGACAAAGAACTGCTGGGTTACGCCGCGGTTCAGCCCGATGGTTCCGCTCTGTTTAAAGTACCAGCCAACACCGATTTTACGCTGGAAGTGGTGAACAGCCGTCTGAAAGCACTGGCCAGCAAGAACGAGCATTATGCTTACCTGAATGCCCTGTCAGCGCACACGCTGAACGTTGCTGCCGGTGAAACCCTGCACTATCAGCAAGATTCTGAGGTCAATCCGGGCGGTCATGCCGGTTATGCCTTCGCCAATACCAACAGCGCGATTGTTGCCAGCGAAGATGGTCAGACCATGGCCGAAGCACTGGCAGATCATCAGCACAGTCTGCCTGTTGTCAGCGCCGACATCCGTTATCAGGACGTGTGGAGTCTGAACAATGCCGCCGCCGATATCAGCTACAGCTACAGTCAGCTGGATACTCCGGCACCGGCCAGCAGCGCCTGTATTAACAGCTGGGATAAAGACTGCAGTGCCCGCATCACCTACACCGACCATGTGCAGCCATTGTGGGAAAAAAGCGGACGCGACAACAGCGGCCGCAGCTGTGTTGCCTGCCACGATAATTCCGGCGCCACCGGTCTTGATCTGACCTGGGACGGCGTAGCACTGGATAAAGCCAATATCGTGTCATACCGCGAGTTGTTCAGCCCACGCGCAACCTATATGTATCTGGCCAACCAGTTCAGCCCGGTGAGCAGCAACCACTGCCGTCGTCAGCAGGAACTGCCTTTTGTCGAACAGCCAGGCAACGACTGCTTTACCTGCTACAGCCGCGTGCTGATGTCCGATCTGGGAGCTCTTGAATCAGCGAATTTCTTCGAACTGTTCAGCACCGAACCGGATCACAGCAACTACCTGTTTAACCCGGATGAAAATACCCCGCGCATTAATCACAGCGCCATGCTCAGTGCAGAAGAACTGCGTTTAATCAGCGAATGGCTGGATAGCGGTGCACGGGTACATTAAGACCGGCAGTAAATAACGAGCAATAAAAAAGGGCCTCAATTGAGGCCCTTCTGCCCATAATTTTTAATCAGCACCAGAGCTGACAAAAAACAGCATTTTTTAACATCCAGGCCTGTTGCCTCCCAGGGGAACTTATCCCCTTGCCGGCGGGCCGACCCCAGCTTCGCGCTTTCTGGGCCGTTACCCTTGAAACCTTGATATTTAATGGCCACGCGCCCCATCGGCCATCCATGGCCGGAGCCGCTTGTCCGCATCCCTGCGGACAGACCAGACATATCTGCGGTTTCTGCGGCGGCCCCAGAGGCGCAGAAACCCTCCCCGCGATGCCGCTTTTCAGATCAAACGTATTCTTTAAATGTCATGTCGCAAACACGCTTTCCTTTGAAATACGGCTGAGCGGATTGGTTAAACCGGCGATCGTGCGGCGCCAGACAACCAGATGATTCTGCGGCCTTCAGAGCAAAACCCTGCCCCGGAACGATGCAAATTGTTGGTGTTTTAAAGTGTCGTTCCGGGGCGAATTGTTTTGCGTGCCGCATAATCATTGCAGTTGGCTGGGTGAAGCCGGACGCGCCGAAAAGAGAGGATCGTAAGGAGATACCTCTCCTTACAGGGGGCCAGGGGCGGAGCCCCGGAAAGGCGTTTCTGATTGAAAAACAGTAATCGATGAAGCTGCAGTTTGGAGTGAAACTATGTCACTCCAAACTGTGGGACAGTAGTGGTCTGAAGGCCCTTTTTTATTTATGTATCTGGCTCCCACGCTCTGCGTGGTAGTCTGACCTGCCGCTCTGCCAATTAACGCCGCTGCGTTAAGTCTTACAGCAAGCCAAGCACAATAAACAGCGCCAAACCCGCACCGCTTAATACCAGCGTTTTGTTTTTCAGCATCGGTGATTGCAGGCCGAGATACAGGCCGCTCGCCATAATCAGCACCAGAGCGATAGCGAACAATTTTTCCAGCCATTTAAACAGCGAAGGGCCATGACCTTTGTGCAGTTCCATTAATCCGGCCTGCAGATCCGGTTCGCCCCGCTGAATCACAATATTGTTGCCCTGCTGCTGCAGCAGGTAATGCTCACGGCTGGTCGGACGGGTGTAAAAACTGCGTCCTTTATCTTTTACGTATTCGAAACTGGTATCGATACCCGCACTTTTTAATACCGCCTGAACATCAGCAGTCAGTGTCGGGCTTTTTGCACTCAGCGTCACGCCAGCAACCTGGCCAACGTCGGTATAGGTGGTGTTGCCCTTTACTCCAAACAGATACAGACCACCGGAAATCGCCATAATAATGATGATGGGAGCAAAAAAAGATGCCAGATACAAATGCACCGACACCAGCGTTTTGCGTGAAATAAGGGCCGCCATTGGAAATCTCCTGATACATTAGTTATCAGCAGATTATCCTCCCCGCTACCGGGCTTTGCATGTAAAGAATCGTAGTAGCAGACTGCCCGTCGCGCCGGAATGGCTGTTTCTTGACCTGCAACAAGTCATAAGACGAAGTGCATATCATTCAGCTGCTGGTATAAAAAAGCCGGAGTCTGTACACAGAACTCCGGCAAAGCTCACTGGCGTGTTGTTCTCAGGCTGCTTGTGCAGGCTTATTCATAGCGGCTTGTTTGGCCGCGATCAGTTCGCGGTAATCCTGCTGCATGAATTCTTTAATACCGCTGCGTTTATTCGCTTCCATCGCCAGCTCTAATTCTTCTGCGCTGGCATAACGGCGATCCCAGTCCAGTACCTTTGGTACCATAATGCGGTTCCACAGCGGTGGAATCAGTGTCAGAAAAATCGTGGTCAGATAACCATTCACCATCATCGGTGCGTCCTGATACGAGCGCAGTTTATGGAAAGGAACATCGCCTTCGGCATGGTGATGAGAATGGCGGGTCAGGTTAAAGGTTGCCCAGGAGCTGACGCGTTTATTGGTATTCCAGCTGTGATATGGCTGTACCGGCGTTTTCGGGTTACGCACCATGCCGTAGTGTTCCATAAAATTCACAATTTCCAGAAAAGCTTTGGCGATCAGTGCAGAGGCGGTAAAAACCAGCACACCGATCCAGCCGGCCATGGCAAAGGCAGCAATTTCCAGCAGTAGTGACATCAGCAAACCGCGGATATACAGATTATGGTGGCTGAAAACCGGCAGGCGTTTTTTCTGCAGGCGCTGCTTTTCCAGTTTCCAGGCGCTGATATTTCCTTTCCAGGTTGAAGCCAGAATATGGAAGTACACATTGCGGCCACGCGGGGCTGTCGCCGGATCACCAACGGTGCTGACATAAATGTGGTGGCCGTAAACATGCTCAATTGAGAAGCCGGTATCCCAGCTGAACGCCAGCAACCAGCGGCCGATAAACATCGCCACCGGGTCCCAGGTACGGTGCGTTAATTCATGGCCAACAATAGTACCGACTACCGATGACAATAACCCACAGCTGAAAATCGCCACTACATATTGCAGCAGGGTATTGTCGGCACGGGCAGCGGCGGCGTCATAACCGGTCAGTTGCTGCACCAGTGCGCCGTACCCCAGTACATCGGAATCGGCGACCGTCCACACCATTAAAAAATTCATCGCAAAAATCAGCACCAGCGATGAATAAAGCTGCAGGTTCAGAATCCACTCATGGCCGTATACCGGCTCTACGGTATCGTCGCCAAACAACAGATCGCCCAGAATCACAAAGCCTGCGGCGGCGGCCAGACCCAGATACATCCAGTCGCCACCCAGTGTCAGGCCGATGGCGAAGGGAATGGTCAGCATATGAAACAACGTATATTTCGCATATTTGAACATAGGAATTTTCCTTTTTTTATAATAAGTCAGGCGTTGGCTGCCAGTGCCGCAGCGGCACCGGATAACTCACGGCTGTCGAGAAATTTATCGAAGAAAATCTGATGCGGGCGCACGCTGAATTTCTGGCATTCGCTGATGGCGGCATCAATCATCGGCGCCGGACCACACAGATAAACCTGACTGTCTGCAGCAATGCGCCCTTCGATGGCCTGGGTTACCCAGCCACGCAGGCCGTCCCAGTCAGAATCATCAGGCTCGCCGGACAGCACAGGGACAAATTCAAACGGCCCGGCCCAGCGATCTGCCAGCTGCTGAATTTCTTCGAGGCAATACAGATCGTTTTGCGTACGAGCACCAAATAACAACGTCACCGGACGACGTGACTGCTCGGCCACGCCCTGACGCAGAATACTCAGCAACGGGGCCAGGCCACTGCCGCCGGCAATGGCAAAAATGGGAGTGTCATCCGGGCGCAGCCAGAAATCGCCGAGCGGCCCTTCTACCTGCACCCTGCTGCCGATACGCGCACTGTCCTGCAATAAAGGAGATAACGCGCCACCGGGAATATGGCGGATAAAAAATTCCAGCTCGGTACTGCCACCGGCGGCACAGGTTCCGGCAAAAGAATACGAACGCGCCGGCGCAGCCGTTCCGCTCAGACTTAACTGCGCATACTGGCCGGGGGTAAAGATCAGCGGCTCGTCCAGCGTGATGCTCAGCGCGCTGATATCGTGGGTCAGCGGGCGAATCATCTGAATCACGCCGGATACGGTCTGCAGCGAATGAGCCGGACTGCGGTTATCCCAGTGCGGAATATCCAGCAACAGATCGCTTTTCGGCACGCTCTGACAGGCAAGAATGTAGTTATTATCGAGATCCTCAGCGCTTAACACATAAGCGCTTTCGGTTAATTCTTTCACCTTGCCCTGCTGTAGCTGGCATTTGCAGGCGGCACATCCACCCACGCGGCAGCTGTGCGGAAAACGGATACCTTCGCGCAGGGCCGCCTGCAAAATGGTTTCGCCCGGGGCGGCGGTAAAGCTCTGGTGGGTACTGGCAAGGGTGACTTGTCGGGCTTTCTTCTTAAACAATGACAGCATGAGCAAATGACCTTTATTGTTTTATTAGCTGCGTATTGGTTTACAACCAGCGCAGTGGACAGGGATCAGTCTATGTCTGGCAGTTTTTCCGGGTTACAGCAGTACCAGACAGAGAATGGTCATCTGGGGCCAATAATCTGGTCAGTCAGAAATCGCGGGGTAAGATAAAAGAATGAAAACAGCACAGTCAGAGACTTCGATACAACTGCCCACCAACTACCTGCGCAACCTGCTGGATCTGGTGGCCGGGCGTGGCGGTGATGGTCTGCAGATGATGCAGCGCAGCGGCCTGAGCCCTGAGCTGATTGATACCATTGACGGCCAGATCAGCTGGGAGCAGTTCAGCGGCGCCCTGCGCGAAAGCCGCAACGAGATTAATGAACCCGGCCTGGGTCTTTATTTAGGCAGTCAGCTGACCATCACCACCCACGGTCTGCTGGGACTGGCGGCGATGAGCAGCCCAACCCTGGGCGATGCTGCCCGGCTGGCCTGCCAGTACGTGGCAACACGAACACCATTGGTTTCTCTGCGGTTGGAAAAGAAAGGCATGCAGGTATCGCTGACCATCGACGAGCTGTATGCACTGGGCGATATCCGCGCCACCTTTCTGGAAACCCTGACCGTAACGCTGCTGGCGGTGATTGATTTTGTTGCCGGCGGCCAGGCCCGTGTCAGCCAGGTAAACTTTGCCTTCCAGACGCCGGAATACAGCTCACTGTACGAAGCCTTTTTCCCCTGCCCGGTGCGCTTTAATCAGGAACAGAATCAGATCATTCTGCCCGCCGCCGACCTGAATATCCCTTCACGTCTCGCCGATATTCAGGTACAGCGTCAGGCCGCCCAACAGTGTGAACAGCAATTAAAGCAGTGGCAGGAAAGGCAGAAATTATCGGGCCAGATCCGCATGATGCTGGGCCGGGCGAAAGGACGCTTTCCGGGCTTTGAACAGGTAGCCGACGAACTGTCGCTGTCACCACGCACCCTGCGCCGGCGACTGGCAGAAGAAGGCACCAGCTATCAGGAATTACTGGAAATCTGGCGTCAGGAAATGGCACACCAGTATTTACGCACCACCAATCTCAGCGTGCAGCAGATCAGTTATTTGCTGGGCTATAACGACCCGGCTAATTTTGGCCGCGCCTTCCGTAAACGTAACGAGGGAATTTCGCCGCTGCGCTTCCGCCAGCAGGGGCAGGAAGCACCGGCAATCAGCCGTTCAGAATAACTTCTGCCGCAGCAGGTCTTCACCCTGCAGCAGGCCATCCTGATAGGCTTTATTCAGAATGTTCATATCGGTGGTGAACTGCCCGGCAGAAAAATCGTCAGGCGGACAGATTTCAACGATGTTGCAGCCGGCCGGTGGCTGGCGGATAAAATCCAGCGCCCGGTTATAGTCGTCATGACGCTGCTGCAGGCGTGCCGCAATGTGCGGATAGTCTTTTAATAAGCGCGGAAAAAAGCGTGCAATTTTATAGGCTTTTTTACGGTACGAAGCCGGGTTGGAGCGCAGCACCAGAATATTACGCGCACCGCGGCGCCAGGCTTCTTCCACCGGCAGTGAGTCGGCCACACCACCATCGAACCAGATGTTATCACGCAGCTGTACCTGCCCTTTAAACGCCAGCGGCATATTGCCCGAGGCTTTTAACGCCTGAAAAACCTCGTCGGCCTGCGGCGATAAATAATGTGCTTCGCCGCTGTGGGCACAGGTCGCCACCACCAGAAAGCGGTCTTTAACCGCGCCGATATGCTCCAGCCCGATCGGTAATTCGCGCTCGGTAATATCCCACAGCCAGTCGATATCAATTAAATGCCCGCCGCGCAGAAAACGCCGCCAGCTTTTAAATTGCGGCCGGCGGCAGTAATCGGTATAGACCTTATAATTACGGCCGTATTGCTTACCTAAATACGCCGCCACATTCGATGCTCCAGCCGATACACCCAGATACCAGTCGAAAGGATAATAATCGGCGGCGATAAAAGCATCGAGAATACCGGCGCTGTAAATACCGCGCATAGCGCCGCCTTCAACAATAAGAGCACTGGCAGAATGATTGGCGCTCATCTCAGGCTCCTGCGTTTTCGCTCTCGGCTTGCAACACACCCATCTGCTCACGCTGTACCGATGAAAACATTCCTTTCATACGCTCCAGTTCATCAGCCGGCATGATATTCATAGCGGCAAATTTTTCGGCAGAAAATAACGCAAAATACCCTTCTGCTTTGGCCGCCACCTGACCTTTGGCATTACGCAGCTCAGCCGCCAGAACAACCTGACGGTCGTTTTTCTGTTCGGCAATAAAACCATAAACACTGACCGGCTCGCCGATGCGGACCGGTAATTTGAAACGCACTTTAATATCGCGCGTCAGCAAAAACTGATTGAGCAGATACATGCCGGCCCAGCCCATCACTTCATCCAGCACCGTGGTAATAACTCCGCCGTGGGCCAAGTTGCTCCAGCCGCGCAGATGTCCGGGAATAACCAGATCTGAACGCACCTGCTGCTCGTTGGTGAAGAAGCGCATTTTCAGCCCCTGATGATTGTGCTGACCACAACCAAAACACTCATGGGCAATATTGGTCATCGGTCGCCATTCATTCGGCTGCATAAGAACCTCCATTCATCTCGGTAACAGTAAAATCGTTCAGTCCGGCCCGCTCGGCCTGGGTCAGCGGACCGGCTCCGAGCAACAACAATGCGTGCTCCACCATACGCAGGCCATAAGCGCCGGGGGCTTCGCTGATCTGTGGCTGCAGCTGGTCGGAGAAATAATGCGCGCCTTCGGTCAGAGCCATCAGCACCTGAGCACTGGCGGCGGCATCGGCAATACGCACACAGCCCTGCTCCTGCTGGAAACGCAATTCCTGGGTCAGCACGCGATGATAACGGCGATACATACGGGCCACCGCCAGCCGCACCTCTTCGTGGCGACGGGCCAGCGACATAATGGCGAAGACTTCCGGTGCCGCGAGGGTGTTCATCCAGCGCAGACCGAAATAAACAGCCAGCATCTGTACCAGCCGCAGGCGGGCATCACCGCTGCCCGGTAATTCGCGGAACAGCTGGCCATAACGCTGCAGGCTGACATTCACCAGCGTCAGCATCAGGTTTTCTTTACTGCCGAAATGATGCATCAGCAACGACGGATTCACCCCCGCCGCCTGCGCCAGCCGTGCCATCGTTACCTGCTCATAGCCCTCACTGCGGATCACCTGTACCAGTACATCCAGCAGCTGTTCGCGCCGGTCACCGGCACTCAGACGGGTTTTGCGCGGCGAAGGCTGTTTGCTTTCCTGAACTTCAGACAAAGAACACCTGTTTATTTAAAACACCAATATGAGCCAAAAATAGCGGTTAAAAACACCATTATCAAGTAGTTATTGAATGCCTATTTAGTTAATGGCTGAAACAGAGGGTTCGGAAAAGCGGTTGAGGATGGGCTTAACCCCTGTCTGAAATCAGGCAAAGCAAAACCTGCTTGCTACTTACTTCACATGTGAACTATATTTGCTTCACATGTGAACTAAATTGCCGTGCGGTCATTAACTATGGATAAACGTCTTTTCTACCTGCTCAACAGCGCACGCCACCGGGTATACAAACACGCCGATCAGAAGGCCGAAGAAGCTCTGGGCATTTCCGTAACCCAGCTTGGAGCCCTGATGCTGATTGCCGCCAATGAAGGTTGTCTGCTGAAGGATCTGGCGCAGAGCCTGAATCTGAATAATTCGGCCCTGACCGGTCTGGCAGCACGGATGGAACACAACGGCCTGATAGAACGCCGCGCCTGTGAGCTGGATGGCCGCGCTTCGCGTCTTTATCTGACCCTGCTCGGACGCAGCAAGATCGACAGCGCCAGGCCGCTGATCAGCCAGCTGAATGCCGCCATGACCGAAGGTTTCAGCGAGCAGGAAGTGCTGGTCATCCTGCGATTTTTAAACCGCTTACTGAGCGAATTCTGAACATACGGAGGACAGCATGGAAAAAATTGAAGTGATGACTCAGGGCGGGCGACTGCTCAGCGCACGCTTATTCAACGCCAGCGAAGCCCACTCGGTTGTTGTCGTTGCCGGCGCGATGGGTGTGCCCCAGGGCTGCTATGAAAAGTTTGCGCATTTTCTCTGCGAGCAGGGCCACAACGTTATTACCTTCGATTACTTCGGTACCGGAGAATCACTGCAGACACCTCTGCGCCATTGCCAGACCAATATCAGCGACTGGGGCGAAGAAGACTGCACCGCCATTATCCGCTTCGCGCGGGATTATTTTCCCGGACTGAAATTACAGTGGATCGGCCACAGTGTTGGTGGCCAGTTGCTGGGAATGATTCCCGCCGTTAATCAGATTGATCAGGCCATTACCGTGGCCTCAGGCAGCGGTTACTGGCGCGAAAATTCACCGCCGACCAAACGCGTGGCCTGGCTGCTTTGGTATTTCATCGCACCATTAAGCGTACCGCTGGCCGGTTATTTTCCCGGTGCCCGATTAAACATGGTCGGCGATCTGCCCGCCAATGTGATGCGCCAGTGGCGGCGCTGGTGCCTGAACCGCGAATACGCCGTGGGCGCCGAAGGTGAAGCCATGCGCGCACGCTTTGCCAGTGTCACGGTTCCGATCACCTCGGTTGCCTTCAGCGACGATGAAATGATGTCACGGCGCAATGTCGAATCGCTGCACAGCTTTTATCAGAATTCACCACGCACCATGATCCGCCTGAAACCGGCGGATATCGGTGAAAAGAAAATCGGCCATCTGGGCTGGTTCCGCGAGCGCTACCGCGATTCCGTCTGGGCCGGGCAACTGCTGCCCTTGCTGCAATAAGTTTTACCGCGAATTAATCACAATAGCTCACCACCATAATTCACCCAAATAAGAGAGAGAAAACGATGAGCCAGTTTTTAAAAATGTTTGAACAACTCGGTGCACAGCAATTTTCGGCCGGTATCGGCATGGTCGCCCCGTATTTTTCCACCATTGATCCGGAAGTCACCGAACTGCGTCCGGGCTACGCCAGTATGATTCTGCGTAACCAGAAAAAAGTGCATAACCATATTGGTACTGTTCATGCGATTGCCATGTGCAACGCGGCTGAATTAATGGCCGGCATTGTGACCGACGCCAGCATCCCGGCTGGCGCACGCTGGATTCCGGCGGGTATGAGCGTGAAATATGTGGCTAAAGCCAAAACCGATTTAAAGGTTGAGGCCGATTGCAGTGCGGTGGATTTTTCCCAACCCGGAGAAGTGCATATTCCGGTCGCTGCTTACGACGACCAGAACACGCTGTGCTTTACCGCCGATATCACCATGAATGTGAAGCATGCCTGAAGCTTATAAAAACAGGTGTCCGTTAATGGACGCCTGTTTTTCCTGTAATCAGACACCAATCAGCTTACGATAACGCTTAATCAGTTTTTTCAGCCGCACCCGGTCGAGTATCAAACTTAACAGCGGATTTAATACCGTTTCTTTTTTTGCCCCACTCCCCCAGCGGCGTAAATGGCGTTTGATTAATGCCATGGTAGCGACGCTGGCGATGGCCTTATCTTTCCATTCGATACGCGCCAGCGGTAACTCAAACGCCGGATTCTGTTGCCAGCGTTTGGGCAGATCAGGGCAGACCGCCAGTGCACTGGCCATCCCCAATAATGCCACACCGGCATTAACAACCTGTTCCGCCGTCTGCAGACGGGTAATACCACCGGTACTCATGACCGGCATATTAGCGACTGCCGCAATCTGTGCGGCGAATTCGAGAAAATACGCTTCGCGTGCCAGAGTGCGGCCATCGGCGGTACGTCCCTGCATTGCCGGAGCTTCGTAGCTGCCGCCGGAAATTTCAATCGCATCGACCGCCAGCGGATTGAGCCATTCCACCACCGCTTTGGCATCGGCAATATCGAATCCGCCGCGCTGAAAATCGGCGGAATTTAATTTAACCGCAACAGCAAACCCCGGTTTAACCACAGCGCGGATACGACGGGTAATTTCCAGTAATAAGCGCGCACGGTTTTCCAGACTACCACCCCATTCATCCGTGCGCTGATTGGTCAGTGGTGATAAAAACTGGCTGAGTAAATAACCGTGTGCCGCATGAATTTCCACACCATCAAAACCGGCTTGTTCAGCCCGCTGCGCGGTGGTTACGAAACGGCTGATAACGTCTTCAATCTCTGCTGCAGTCATCGCCTGTGGCCGGGCGAATAAATGCGAGTGCTTACCCAGATCCACCGCCACTGCAGATGCCGACAACACCTTACCGCCCAGTGCGGCATACACCTGACGGCCCGGGTGATTAATCTGCATCCAGATTTTTGCGCCCTGCTCCTTCGCCGCCTGTGCCAAAGCAATAAAAGGGGCCAACGGCGTTTGCGCTTCCAGCGCCAGACCACCGGGGCCGGTCATCGCCAGATGATCGACCATGACGTTACCGGTAATGATCAGGCCGCTGCCGCCCTGTCCCCAGCGCCGGTAGAGATGAGTCAGTGCCGCATCCGGCAGTAACCGCGCATCGCCCATATTTTCTTCCATCGCCGCTTTGGCGATGCGGTTAGCAAGCTGCTGACCGTTAGGCAGGGTCAACGGCGTAAAGACAACTGAGCTCATAACAACTCCCGATCATTGGTTGGTGATAACTGAACAGCGCCCATGTTAAATTTAAAGTTAACTTTAAGTTCAACTGATTTTTTTATGCCGTTTTCATCTGTCGATAAATCCTCTGTAACCCCCTCCGGCAAAGCGGATACACGCTTAATGCGCATTGGTGAGCCAGGGCCTGTTGACACTAATTAAACAGGCCTGTTATCGGATAAAAATTCCTCAGACAAGGCGCTGAGAGTGTGGCCTAACGGGTTAAGCGAGCGAACAGCAACGCAGAATGAGGGATTTTTAGCCATAACCCTTCGGGCTGAGGCCAGTTTTCCCCATTAACTTCGTCGCTCGTCATTCATTTAGCCCGCTAATATCACTCCTCTCTCCTTGTTCTGAGAAAAACTGGCTCTCAGCAGGCCCGATTCACTTAGTGTCAACAGGCCCTAGCAGCCCATAGTCAGACGCCTGCGTCCACCATCCGCTATTACGAACAGCAGGGCCTGCTGAGTGGCGTGCAGCGTACCGCTGGCGGCAGCCGCCGTTACGATGGCAGCGCACTGTTACGCCTGCAGATGATCCGCAGCCTGCAGAATATGGGCTTTGCGCTGGGGGATATTCCGGCCCTGCTGCGCGATGAGCAGCAAGCTGTGGATCATGAGCGGGTAATGACGACCCTGAATGGCCGGCTGGAGAATATCGATACCTTAGCCAGCCTGCAACGGCAGCGCGATCAGTTGCATGCGCTGCGTTGCCTGCTGGAAAGCAGCTGGGAGGCAGGCCATTGTCTGAGTGACGAGCAGATTCTGGCGCTGCGCGATCAGTATCTGCAGCCGCCAGACCGTGCGGGCAATCAGGACTGATTCAGGCGCGCGACTGTAGCGGCCACATCTTCAGCGCTGTGGCGGATCTGCTCAATCACATCCGCTGCCTGCTGAATCTGTTCGCCCACCTGTTTTGTCTGCTGCTGGGTTTTTTCCATCTGCTCCATCGCCGCACGGGTCAGGGCTTCATTCGCCTTAACCATTTCGTCGATTTCCAGCGTTGAGCTGTTAGTTCGCGATGCCAGACTGCGCACTTCATCGGCGACCACCGCAAAACCACGGCCATGCTCACCGGCACGCGCCGCTTCAATCGCAGCATTTAATGCCAGCAGGTTGGTTTGTTCAGCAATGCTGCTGATGGTGGTGACGATGGCGGAAATTTCCGCCGATTTACTGCTTAGTTTGCTGATGCTCTGTGCCACATCACCCACCTGCGTCGCCACCTGCGCCGATGCCGTAACACTGGCACGTAACAGACCACTGCCATTCTGGGCCAGGTTAACGGTATCGGCCGAATTACTGCGTGCCAGCTCCGATGCTTCACGCACCTGCTCGGCCTGCAGCACCCGTTCGGTAATATCGCTGGCAAACTTAATCACCTTAATAACGCGTTTTTGCGCATCAAAAATCGGGTTATAGCTGGCTTCCAGCCATACCGTACGGCCACGCTTGTCACGTCGTTCAAACTTACCGCTCTGCACCCGCCCCTGTGCCAGCCTTTGCCAGAAGTCCGGCTGCTCGCGGTAAAAAGCGTCGTTGCAAAAAATGCGGTGATGTTTACCGCGCAATTCTTCCGCCCGGTAGCCCATGGTGTTCAGGAAATTGTCATTGGCATCGAGAATGGTGCCATCCGGGGTAAATTCAATAATGGCCTGCGAGCGGTTCAGCGCATCCATTACCGCTTCCTGGCTACGGCGTTTTTCTGTATTAGCCGTTACGTCCTGAGCCAGCTTGATAACACGAATCACACGGCCATTCTGCAACACCGGAAAATAGGTAGCGCGCAGCCACAGGCGCTCCCCTTGTTTATTAATCCGCGGAAAAGAGCCGCTCGCAAATTGTCCGGCGGCAAGCTTTTTCCAGAACGCACGGTACTCTTCTGAAGCCGCATAGTCGGTGCTGCAAAACATACGGTGATGCTGGCCCACCACCTCATCGCGGCGATAGCCAACCACCTGCAGAAAAAGATCATTCACATCCTTAATCGTGCCATCCGGGGCGAATTCAATCATTGCAGAATCCTGACGCAATGCCTGCTCCAGTGCCTGAGCACTGGCCAGGGCCTGTTCAAGCTGCTGAACCTTGTCTTTGTTTTTATCGAACCACATAACTGCTCCGGAATAAGTTTGCATACAGGGTACACACGCTCTCAATCTAGCCCAGTCCTGCCTGCCCGCCAGTGCTGACTACAAGCGACAGGCACTATTTATAAAAACCAGTGATGTATAACAATCCGGCATCGTGTTGCAGGCATAAAAAAGCCGCCAAACGAGGCGGCTCCGGGCTTTAAGTACAACAGCGGTACAACAGCAGCACAACAGCAACGCCGCTTACTTTTTCAGCACCACACGATAGCGCGGGCTGCCGTTTTCCAGACGGTCGATGGCGCTATTCACGTCCGCCATATCAAACACTTCTACTTTAGGTTCAATATGATGGCGGGCGGCAAATTCCAGCATCTGCGCAATCACTGCCGGACTGCCAACCGGCGACGACGACACCGAACGCTGGCCGCCCATCAGCGAGAACACATTCAGCTCGACCGGTTCCAGTACCGCACCGACCAGATGCAATCGGCCTTTCGGGCGCAGGGTATTTACATACAAACCCCAATCGAGTTTTACATTCACCGTCGACAGAATCAGATCGAAATAACCGGCGGAATCTTTCAGCGCCTGCTCATCACGGGAATCCAGCGTACGGTGTGCACCCAGCTCCAGCGCTTCGGTGCGCTTGGCTTCCGACGAGGTAAAGGCCGTTACTTCACAGCCCCAGGCATTGAGGAACTGCAGCGCCATATGGCCAAGACCACCAATACCCACCACGCCAACACGCGCCGTGGGTTTAACACCAAACTGCACAATAGGGTTAAACACCGTTACGCCACCGCAGAACAGCGGCCCGGCCACTTCGCTGCTGACGTTATCCGGCAGTTTCACCACGCTGGCTGACTGTGCCCGCACCTTGTCGGCAAAACCGCCATGACGGCCAACGATAGTGCCGCGCGCGCCGGCACAGAGGTTGTGGTCGCCTTCCATACAGGTCTGACACTCGTTGCAGTAACCGGAATGCCAGCCGAGGCCGACCCGATCACCCACCTGCAGTTTTTTCACATGAGCGCCTACCGCACTGATGCGCCCCGCCACCTCATGGCCCGGCACAAAGGGATAGCGGGTCATGCCCCATTCGTTATTCAGCATGCTCAGATCACTGTGGCAGATACCGCAGTATTCAACATCGATTTCCACATCATGGTCACCCAGCGGGCCCGGATCGTATTCAAACGGCTTGAGTTCACCACCCGGTTCGAAGGCTGCGTAGGCTTTGATCATGGTTGTTCTCCTGACATAAAAAATGGGCTTAGCGGTTACACCTGAGCTGATGCCGGCGTGCGCTGTTCACACGCCGTTGTATTACACCGACAAAAGACTGCGATGACTCAGACCAGCACCAGCTCAACACGGATATTACCGCGGGTAGCGTTAGAGTATGGACATACCTGGTGTGCCTTTTCCACCAATGTCTGAGCGACAGTGTTATCCATGCCCGGCAGGCTGATATGCAGCTCAACGTCGATGGCAAAACCCACACCCTTATCATTAGGGCCAATACCCACATGCGCGGTGATGGCGGTGTCGGCCGGCAACGCGGTTTTATCCTGCATCGCCACATACTTCAGCGCGCCAATAAAACAGGCGGAATAGCCTGCCGCAAACAGCTGCTCCGGATTTGTACCATCACCACCGGCACCACCCAGTGCTTTGGGTGTGCTGAGTTTGACATCCAGCGCCTGGTCAGATGAGACAGAGCGGCCATCACGGCCACCGGTTGAGGTTGCCTGGGCGGTATACAAAATTTCCATAGGATTCTCCGTTTTCGGTTCGTCGTTGCTGGCACCGTCTTCTGCTGCTTGCTTCTGCCCGCTGCCACCAAGATATAGTTATCGCGATAACTATTTGCCTGTAAAAAATGGCCTTGTGCGGCCAGAACGGAGAAAAGATTATCGCAATAATCTATTGCTCGCAATATAAAATCATTCCCCCTGCAATGCCCGGCGCAGAACATCCAGCCGCTCTTTCAGATCCATCAGCTCCGGAATGGCTGCATTGCAGTGACTGGCGGCACAGGCATTCACCTGCAACGCCTTCTCGCGCAGGCTGCGGCCATGCTCACTGAGGCGAATCTCCAGCAACCGCTCATCGGCGCTGCTGCGCGAACGGCTGATCAGGCCCTCAGCCTCCATCCGCTTGATTACCGGCGTTAACGCCCCCGGCTTCTGCCCCAGACGCGCGGCAATATCCTTCAGCCCCAGACCGTCCTGCTCCCACAGAATCAGCAACACCAGATACTGCGGATAGGTCAGCCCCAGCGGCTCCAGCAGGGGTTTATACACCTGGGTCATCGCCAGCGAGGTGGCGTACAGAGAGAAGCACAATTGCTTATCGAGCAGCAGCGGATTGGAATCGGACATAAAGGCTCGGGCCTGCGTGATCAAAGATGACAATAGGGGAATGCTGCCATAAGCCGGCGTTGCGGAACAGTGTTGGTGGCAGCTGTAGGCTGGCAGCTGTAGGCTGGCAGTGTGTGGAAGCGGATCTTATCCGCGACTTGTGGGAGAGACTTGTGGGAGAGACTTGTGGGAGAGACTTGTGGGAGAGACTTGTGGGAGAGACTTGTGGGAGCGACTTTCAGTCGCGATACGACTCGCTACACCGCTCTGCTTTCTACTCGCTCCCACGCTCTGCGTGGTAGTGCTGCCGCTGGAGGTAGTTGTGTTCTGAGTTGTAGCCGCTGCGCGGGCTGGTTGCTGTGTCTGACTCGCTCCCACGCTCTGCGTGGTAGTGCTGCCGCTGGAGGTGGTTGTGCTCTGAGTTGTAGCCGCAGCGCGGACTGGCTTTTGGGCTGCCGCCCGGCCCTATGACCTCTTTGAGGGGTCTTACCCCTCACGCCGGTCGGGCAAACTCCCTGCTTCGCGCTGTGCAAGACTTCATCCGATCTGAATAATCCTGCCGTCTCGGTAACGCGAATAATGGGCCATCCATGGCCCTATTCGCTCGCCCGGCATCCATGCCGGGACGTACCGGCGCAGAATGATTCAAACCGGCGTCCTGCAGGCGCACAAACCATCAATCACGCAAAACCGAATATGAAACAGGCGCTGAATCGTAGGAGTGGATCTTATCCACGACAGACAAAAGCCTGTCATTCACACCAAAATGTAGGGAGGGCACTGCCCACCAAATATCTGAAAGGAAAGCCGCTGCTCAACAATAGGTGGCGGATTTCCACTGTCGCCCTTTGCCACTTGTAACCATTTTTATCAATTATTGAACCCATACCAGAACTTCAGTACTCTTCAGACCAGCAGGGAAGCCGTATCCGCACGATACAACACCAGAACTCAGACCGTCAGGTCTGTTTATCTGGCTCAGCACCGATACCCTCCCCGCCCGAAATCTGACTGTTTTATCACGCAATTCCTGCCCCGCGCTTATAAGGACGGGCGGCAGCGTGTGTGAAAAAAATCAGCTGCTGTCTGTGACCGGAAGACACGGAAAACCTTCGACAGAAAAATCTGTATATGCAAACAGTATATTTTCCGTTTGCCGGAATCTGATGCGCGATTTCGCTCCTGTAGCAAAACGCGCATGCGCGAGTTGATACCTTCAGCCCTGAAAGATGCCCGAAAAATCAATCGTTTAGGGTTTTACGAAAAGTGATAACGCGCAAAGTGTAAAGAGCGATTCAGGGCAAAAGCACGCATGCGCGTTTATATCCTGACAAGAAAGAGAATAACGATGATTTTTACAGCCCGGACAATGGGTTAGGCTGGAAATCTGAATAAGGGCTCAGGTGTGTTAACGAGCATGCCTACGAATAAACTGTTAGGTGAACAAAAGGACTAAACATGACCGTATACGTAATTCTTAGAATAACTGTTCACGATCCTGATAAACTAAAAGCCTATCAAAAAGTAGCCCCAGCAATCATTGAACAGTATGAGGGGACACTATTGGCGCGAGGCGGAGAGGTTGTCTCACTGGAAGGGTCTACCGATAATCGAAGAACTGTCATAATCGAGTTTCCAACGATGGAAAAGGCGAAGTCCTTTTATCGGTCTCCAGAGTACACTGATGCAATACTGCTTCGCAAAGGTGCGGCGGAGTTCGAAGTGATGGTTGTGGAAGGTTTTGCCTAAGATAGCCAAATCACCTAACACGGCGCTCCACCCGACTAAAAACCGCTACGCGGTTTTCGTCGGGTGAGCTAGGCGTTAAATGGCAAATATGAATATCGACTCTATTAAACAAGTTCTGAAGTCTTGGATAAGTGAGGGTTTCCTCGAAGGTGAGCTCTCAGTAGAGCCAGAGTGGTATGTCTTGTGGCGTCCGGAAGAACTGGAAGAGTTCAATCGTGATTATCAACTCGCTGAGTATGCTCCTGGTTTCCTAACCTTCGGTGGCAATGGTGGCGGTGAGCTTCTGGTTGTAAATGAATTAGGCGAGGTGTTCTACATGCCATGTATAGGCATGGCACCAGATACAGCAATTAAAATTGCAAACAGCCTTCAAGAATTCAAAGGCTATATGCAGCAATGAGCAAGCCATTTAACAAGGCCAAGCAGCATCGCGCACTACGTGCGCTGGACCTCGCTACGCTCGGCCGCTGTTGGCGGCGTTAGGCTTAAAAAAAGAACTCGAACATGAAACTGTTTAACTCGGAAATTATTGACCTCGTAAATCAGTATTTTTCGAATAATGAAGAGTACGTTGAATCCATATTGGTGGCCTCTTATGGTTTTAATATTCAATTTCTAAGTTTTACTATCTACTGTAGCGAACGGGTGTTTGCCTCAATTGGCGGCAAAACCTACGAATGGGAGGATGCCCCAACTTCAGCACCATGGGGTTTACTCGGTCGGCAGTTAGCAGTAAAAGCTTCCTTAAAAGGCCCTTCAATTTTTAGCATTACATTTACTAGTGGCGATTCAATAGATATTGAAACCTGTGAAAATCAATATGAGTCAGTTATATTCGAATTCCCACCTGAAGATGGTGCGCTTATTATGGAAATTTTTTAATGCATCAAGAGCCTAACAAGTGCATCTTGCAGGACTGACGCGCCGGCTGATTGAGGCGTTATATTTTAAGGTTAAAGTTTTGAGAATAAATAATACATTTTGCGGAGACGAGCCAACTTGGGCAAATGCATGTGTTGGAAACAACGGAAACCCTAGCTATGTCGAGTATTCAAAGGGATTCTCACAAGCGGCAAATGTTTTGATAGATTTGGTATTAAATAACCACGGTATAGACTATCCAGTTGATGACTTAATTTATCCAGTTTGCTTTAATATGAGGCATTCTATCGAATTAAGGTTAAAGGGGGCAGTCGAAGAGCTTATTAAGCTATCACAAATACAGAAAAGAACACTTCAATTTGATCTTTCTGGTTCTCATGACATTGGAAATATATGGAAGTTCTTTAAGGAAGAATCTGAAAAACTAGACATTCGATATGTCGATATCAATACACGCCTTGAATCTACAATATTAGATGTGGCTGAAATAGACTCGACAGGTCAAACATTCAGATACCCTGTAGATACGGAAAGTCAAAAACATCTGACAGATGTATCAACCATCAACTTTTTAAGGCTTAAGCAAAGGTTTAATGAGTTAGAAAAAAATTTGGATTCTCTTCATTTTTTGAACACTTATCTGTTAGAAGAGTATAACCTATATTCATTTACAACCAAAATGTCAAGAGCGAAGCTTTTTAATTTAGCTAATGATCTACCGAATAAATCCACATGGAGAGAAGAAAGTTTTGGGGGAATTAAAGTAGATTTAAAAAACAAATACTCCCTTAGTAGTAATGACTTGAAAAAATCAATTAATTTGATTCTAAACCACTACGAGATGGCTCCAATGATTGGTGAAATTATTTCATTAAAGTCATTAGGATTCGAAGAGTTATGTCTATTACTAGATGAGTGGATAAAAATAAACCCTGAAATCAAAACGAGGCACTTAAATGAACATAAATTTGTGTCTATTAGTTTCTCTAATATTGAAGAGATGGCAAAAGTTTTTGAAAAATCACAACAAAGAAGGGTTGCCAAAGACGAAGTGTGGGAGGAACTATCCCCTATGATTACACCGAAAGTTTTGGCTGGATTTAAAGCACTATTTTATTTTGCAAACTATAAAAAATTTTCTGAATACTATGAAATTCTATATGAAAATGAGTTAAAGGACGCTTCTTTTTACTTTGATAGTGACAAGGAAACTTTTAAGAAGAGTTTCTTCCACTTGTACGACAAAGCAAACTTGGTTGATAATTTTATCATTTCACTTTTATTCTTAAACCATCAAGAGATAGCTGAAAAATTAATTACTAGGTATGGATTAGATAATGCATTCTCATGGTTTGAAGAGGCTAGAAGTCGAGAATTATTTATGCTACCAGATATCTGTGGATACAATAAAATATACCAAACTTTTTAAGAGTGATTCGCAACGCGTGGCATTTTTACTATGCGTTGGTTTTAGTGTTTAAGGTGGTATGCGGGAGCTTCAGTATTGCGTTGCTCACACCTTAACAGGGCGTTAGAACCCCGCACTACCATCCCTTAACCTGCGCAAGTCCGCTGTCCTCAATCAGTCATCCCTACCCCGCCTGCTGTACCTGTTTTTCCAGTTCAGCCACCAAACCGGGCTCCAGTTTTAATTGCCGTGCCAGTTCCTGCAGGTAGGCTTTTTCCATAAAGTTCTGTTCATCCACGATTAACACCGAGGCCAGATAGACTTCGGCGGCTTCTTCCGGTGTTTTTACCTGAGCAGCGATTTCTGCCGGGTCGAGTGGCTTGCGCAGTTCCTGTTCCACAAAGCGGTTTACGTCTGCCGTTGCGCCCATGGCCTGCACGGCGTTGCTGATGCGCTGCTGTTCGGCGTCGTCAATATGGCCGTCCGCTTTGGCGGCGGCAATCATGGCAGATAACAGCAGCAGGCTTTCACGTTCGTTCAGTGCGGGGGCGCTGATATCGGCCTGCTCTGGCAAAGCGGCCGGAGTCTGAATTGCGGCATCATGGTCGCTACCAGTCGCCGCTGCGTTTTTACCGGCTTTCCAGCTCTGGTAGGTTTTAAAGGCAACAGCAGCCAGCGCGGCGCTGCCGCCGACTTTCAGGGCGGTTGATCCCAGTTTGCGGCCGCTTTTTGAACCCAGCAGCAAACTCAGTGCACCGCCACCCAAGGCGCCTTTGGCCAGGGTCGATAAGGTATCGCTGCGGGCGTCGCCTTCCGCCGGAATATTCAGTGCTTTCTCCGCGCCCTGCCTGCCTTGCCGGGCAAGATCCGTGGCAGAGCTGAGGAACAGATTCACCAGTCCTTTAATATCCATAACGCATACCTGATAACAAATGAGTCCATTACCAGTATGCGGATTTAAATTTAAGGTTGGGTCAGGGATTGTGAGGAAGGGTCAGGCAGGGCATGCAAGGTTATTCGATAAAATTTACAAAATAATAAGCAGGCAGCGCAGCCACAGAGGTTAACAGCCGCAGTCTGAGCCGCTACTATCATTCCGTTACTCATTAAGTGCAGACGGAATTATTTATGAGCAAGGATGCAGAAAAAACCACATTTACCGCGCAGTTATTCGCTCCGGCAAAAGCCGCTGGCGATGATCTGCGGGCGTTTCTGATTTTGCCTAAAGAAGTCAGTGATCTGCTGCCCCGCCGTGGCCGCACCAGTGTCGAAGGCACCATCAATAACCACCCCTTTCAGGCAACACTGGAGCCGGACGGCCAGCTCAGTCACTGGCTTAAAATGGATAAAGCCCTGTATGAGGCCTGTGGCGCAAAAATCGGTGAGACTGTCACTGTAGAAATTGCTGCCATGCAAAAGGAGCCAGAGCCTGCGCTGCCTGCCGATTTTCAGGCCCTTCTTGATACTTCACCGCAGGCCAAAGCGGTATGGGAAGCAACAACCACCATTGCCCGGGTCGACTGGATTCACTGGATTGAGTCTGCCAAGCAGGCTAAAACCCGCGCAACCCGTATAGAAAACGCCTGCGATATGCTCGCATCGGGTAAAAAGCGGGTGTGCTGTTTTGATCAGTCCGGGTTTTACAGTAAAGCTTTGCGTTCGCCGGACGCTAAAAATTAAGCAATATTAAAAGCCTGACAGACCTGATGCACAGGCCCGCCAAATATGCATTATTCCGCACATAATTCTTTATCGCTGTAACGGGTAGTCAGATAGCGCTTCTGCGCTCTGGTTAATTTCTGAAAAATCAGCCGGTAAGAATGATCGACCATACGTTCCAGCTCACCGTCGGGCACATCGCCGTCCAGCAGCACGGTATTCCAGTGGGTTTTATTCATATGGTAGCCGGCAATTACAGCGCTGAATACATCACGTAATTCCACCGCCTGCTGCGGATCACACTTCAGGTTAATCCGCGCTTTGCCGTCTTTTTCGTACAGCAGGGCAAACATTTTGTCCTGTACTTTATAAACATAAGCATCCGGGCCGAAGGGAAAATCCTCCAGCGCTTCGGGCTTGCTCAGCAGGTAAGCACGCAGGGTCTGAAAATTCATAATCTGAAACCTGACAACAACTAAGTCTGATACGTTTAAAGCAGTTTTTTAACGGCCGCATAATCGGTACCGCGCACGCGCTGATAACCCACATACACCGTTGGGTAACCGCCTATACCCAGCGCTTTTAATAGCCAGGTTTGTTTGGCGGGTTTTTCCACATCGTAATCCAGATAATCAACATTGTGCTCGGCAAATTCACCACGCAGTTTTTTGCAGTAGCCACACCATGTGGTGCCATAGAGCACAATGCGCGGAGCGCCGTTGTCATCAAAGTGTTTGGAAAAAATGCGTTGTTCCTGCGCGGTTAAAGCCTGCTCGCCAAAGTTATTGGCCAGAACCGATGCATAGTGAGCGGCGTTGTAGCCCTGCATACGTTCGCGGCCAACCAGCAGTGTGGGCACGGTACGCGGGTTGCCGTAACGCTCTGCGCCTTGCGGGTCGCGGTCGGTAACAACAATTTCGGCATCAATATAACGGCGGCGCAGTTCGGCGCTGGCGTCATTGCAGGGCTCTCCGCAACTGCTGTTAATCAGCAATACCGCCCGTGGATTACCAGCACTGTCATACACACCGGAGCCGCTGATGCGGGCAAACCAGTCATTCAGGGTGTCGCCGAGCGGCAGGTAAATATAGGCCGCGACAGCCGCGGCCAGTATCAGCAGTTTTTTCATGCCTTACATCCTTATATGGCTTATTCAGGTTGCGGTTAAACGTCCTGATTGTGGAAATTAAAGCTCAGGGGTTAAGTACTGTTGCGCCATCGCTCGGCAGTTCGCGCGCCACGCGTTTTACCCGCGGCGTCAGCTGGCAGAACAACTCATAGCTGATGGTGCCACACAGTTCTGCGATATGGTCGACGCTGAGATGCTCGCCCCAGAGTTCAACCGGCGAGCCGATCTGCGCGTGCGGATGGTCGGTAAGATCGACGGTGATCATATCCATCGACACCCGGCCAATCAGCGGGCATTCAACACCGTCCACCAGCACCGGCGTGCCGGCCGGCGCATGGCGCGGATATCCGTCGCCATAACCAATAGCGACAACACCGATGCGGGTATCGCGTTCAGCCGTCCAGTCACCGCCGTAGCCTACGGTTTCACCGGCGGGTACGTCGTGGGTGCTGATCAGTTGTGATTCGAGGCTCATTACCGCTTTCAGGCCCAGCTCGGCAGCGCTTTTATAATTCAGCGGCGAGCTGCCATAGAGCATGATGCCGGGGCGGCTTAAACCTTCGGCGACCAGTTCATCATTGATGCGTTTTTCGGTCAGCAGGCCGGCACTGTTGCTGATGCTCAGCGGCACCGGCCAGTCGCGGCTGTAGAGGGTATCAAGCTGTGCGGCGAGTACCGGAGACTGCCATTCATCGGCACTGGAGAAGTGCGAAATCACATAGCGCAGTTCCAGTTGTTCATCGGCGCCGATCAGGGCGAGGATGTCGTCGGCTTCGCTGACGCGGAACCCTAAACGGTTCATGCCGCTGTTGATCTTCAGCCACACCCCCACCGGCTGGCTCAGCGTGGCGCTGGCCCGGTCCTGCAGCTGTTTGCGGTGATGCACCACCAGCTGAATTTTGTGTTCGGCGGCCAGTGTCCATTCATGCGCGTCGTAAGCGCCCTGCAACACCACCAGCGGACGGCGGATACCGGCTTCGCGCAGGGCCAGAGCCTCGTCAACACAGGCCACGGCAAAGCCGTCGGCGCTGCTCAGGGCGCGGGCGCAGTTGACCAGCCCGTGGCCGTAGCCATTGGCTTTGATCACCGCATAGGCCTTACCGCTGACGCCGGATTTGGCCAGTTGGTAATTGTGGCGGAAGTGAGACCAGTTGATTAATGCGCGCGTTGGACGTGTCATGGACGTGGGAACAACCTCGAAAATAGGTACAATAGCGCTTTGGCCCTGCCACAACCAGTGATGCCGGTATCAATAACGCCGTAACCGCTATGGCGGGAATCGTTCGCTGATACGGAATGCCGGGTATTTAGTGCAGGGCCGCCGGAGTACAATGCCGGCAGAATCTGCCGGGCAGCCATTATGTCAGGCCTGTCCGGCAAAAACACCCGCTGCCTCTGGCTGCAAACCCGCTACGGAAATCACCATGCCCAGTCACCCGCTGTTTACCGACAAAACCATTGCCCTCTCGGCAACGCTGGCGGCGACCATTGGTCTGGAAGAAGCCGTGCTGCTGACCGTGCTTAACGATGCCGCCAGCATCCAGGGGCAGCATTGGGCGCGACTGCATAATCAGGCGCTGCGCAATCAGCTGCCGTTCTGGGATGACGTCAGCATCCGCCGGGTACTGCGCAGCCTGCTCGATAAAGGCCTGCTCAGCCTGCAGGGGCCGATGTTTCCCGATGCCGAAGGTCTGATTTACGCCTTCAGCGCCGCGCAACCACAGGGGCGTGCGCAACCCGGCAGCGAAGCACAGCCACAGCAAAGCATTGCCCCTACACAGCCAGGCCACTTTAAGCAGCCGCTGGAATCGCGCTGGCAGCCACAGGAAGACACCCTCGCCCGACTCGAACAACACGGTATTCCGCGCAGCTTTGCCTGGGCCCAGCTGGATACCTTTATTCTGCAGGGACAGGAACAGGGCGCGAACCGCAATGACTGGAACACCCGCTTTTTCCGCCATGTGAAGAGTCAGTGGGTATTCACTCAGAACGATGCACAGAAGCAACAACGCACCCTTGAGCGTGGTTTTCAGGGCACCGCGGCGGGCGTTAGCATACAGGAACGCAGTGCCTTTAAGCCGGCACAGGATGAAGCTGCCCCCATCAGTCTCGACTGGCAGCCGAGCCAGGATGCCTGCCAGATTCTGCAGCGTGCCGGTATCGACCCGCAGTTTATTACCGATGCTGTGGCCGAGTTTGTACTCTACTGGGCCGAACGTGGCGACGCGTTTAAAACCTGGAACAGCAAGTTTATTCAGCAGGTGCGCCAGCAATGGGCGCGCTACAGTGCCTCGGTGGAGCATTCCTCTCTGCCGACCCGTATTCCCGATAACTGGCAACCGGCGGAAGACTGCTACGACATTCTCGCCATGGGTCATATCGACCGTCAGTTTGCTCAGGGTCTGGTACCGGAATTTGTGCTTTACTGGCGCGACTCCAATCAGGTACATAACAGCTGGAACAGCCGTTTTCTGCAATACGTTAAACAGCAATGGGGCAAGCGTTTAGCCCAGACTTCGTCAGGAGAATCCTATGGCACGCACACCGGCCAGCACACAACTGCTCAACCGGGTTACGCAACAGCTGAAGCAAGCGTCCAGCGACTCAAAGACACCAGCTGGTGAAGCCCTGGCGCACGAGCCGAGCATTGAGCAGAAAGAAGCCATTAACCAGATTTTTGAGCTGTTCCGCTTTAATTATCACAACCAGTTTTTAAAGGCCTTTCCCGACCTCGACACCATGATTATGGCGAAGCGGTTATGGGCGCGGCTGCTGGGTGAATACAGTGGTGACGTGATGATGCGTGCCGCCGAAAGAGCGGTAAAAGAAAGCAGTTTTCTGCCCAGTGTGCACGAAGTACTGGCCCGCTGCGACGTGGCCGACAGCCTGGGTTTACCCTCGGCCCACGCCGCTTTTATGGAAGCCTGCCGCGCGCCATCACCGAAAAAAGAATTTAACTGGAGCCATCCGGCGGTGTATTACGCCGGCCGTGCCAGCGACTGGTTTTTTCTGGCCAATAATATTGAAGAAAAAACCTTCCCGGTATTTAAACGCAATTATGAAATATTGCTGAAGCGCCTGCAGAATGGCGAAAGTATCGAGATGGAAGTGGCCAAAGCGCTGCCCGAACACAGCGAGACACCGCTGCCGCGTAAAGAGCAGCAACAGCGGCTGCAGGAACTGAAGAAGCAGTTAAGTTAAAGCTCGCAACACTGTTCATTTAACGCTTTAAATCATTTTAAAACGATGCATGTACGTGAGAATCCTTTTCAGGGATTAAATAGCCGCTGCGCGAGCAGGCTTTTGTAATTCACGCAAAGCCTTTGCGGGGCAAGCCCCTGCGCCCCAACTTGGAGATCTTATCCCCAAACCCCTGCTTTGCGCTTTCTGGCCCGTCATCCTTATTCACTCGGTTTTTACTGACCACGCGTATATCGGCCATCCATGGCCGGATACGCTTGTCTGGCATCCATGCCAGACAGATCGTAAAAATCATCGCTCATGGCGGCGGGCCCAGAGGCGCGGTTTATCCCGGCCGCAACGTCGTTTTTATCGAACAATAATGTCCGTTCTGAAAAGCCGCTTGGCGGAGTAATCAATGCGCCTGCAGGACGCCGGAATGAAGAGCACTGAGCCGGTACGTCTCTGCATGGATGCAGAGCGAGCGGATAGGGCCATGGATGGCCCATTATCCGCGTTATCGTGACCGAGGTGGTCTGAATGGAGGAAAAAGGCCTGCACAGCGCGAAGCTGGGGTCGGCCCGCCGGCAAGGGGATAAGTTCCCCTGGGAGGCACAGGGCGTTTCAAAATGATTTAAAACATTAAGCGAACAAAATTACGGAATACTCCGGGATTTTTTTATTTAAATCATGATGAAACGCTGATTGCGTGTGAGAAGCCTTTGCGGGGCGCAGGGGCTTTCCCCGCAAAGGCTTTAATCAATCGCAAAGCCTGCCCGCGCAGCGGCTATTAAGCCCGGTCCTTAAGGCACCAGCGTCCAGCGCTGGTTATTCCCACCCCAGTTATACCAGGTTCCGGCGTTATCTCCGGCATTGCTGCCGTAACCATCCACCACCTGTTCCGGTAATGTACGCATAGCTACTGAGCCATCGGCATTCAGGCTGAAGCGCTGATTAGCATTGCCATTGCACTGCCAGATCATCAGGTTGGCGCCGTTGGCAAAATTGCCGCCATTATCCAGACAAAAGCGGTTGTCCTGCAGGCTGCGGATTAATCCGCTGCTGGCGTCGTAATGCCATTTCTGCCAGTTGCCGTTATTGCAGGTCCACTGGCCTACGTTGGTGCCGTTGCTCATGTTGGCATTGCTGATATCCAGACACAGGCCGGAGGCATTATTAATAAACTGCACGTAGTCCACCGCTGGCGGAATATTGCCCGCCTGGAACGGTGCGTAAACCACACCGGCTTTATCCAGCTCTTCACCGGCGCGGCCATGCAGGCCAACAATCTGCCAGCCAGCCGGAGCATTAAAGGTCTGACAGCTGCCGGTGGTTGAGCCCGCCGCTATGCTGCGGTTCTGACTGGTGGTAAAGCGGCTGTAGAAGATACGGGTTCTGCCGTCTTTCTGGCCGCTGCATAGCTGCAGTGACGTCAGGTATTCGCCACTGTTGAGGTTCAGCACATGATCCGTACCGCCATTACCGCCGTGCGATAGCACGAAGCCGTTGCTCAGGGTCAGGTCGATACGGTCAACGCGGGAACCGGCGCGGATATTAACGCCGCTTACAGCCGGATTCTGCGGTAATACCGCCACATCGTTAAAATGCGTACCGTGCGGGCCACCAAAAGGATCGCTCAGCCGGCGGTCGGCCGGGGTGGAATAAACAAAGTCAGTCTGCAGCGGTGGGTGGTCAGATAAACGCAGACCATCGCTGGTGTTGTCGTCCTGACGCAGCAGGTGATAGACCGCATCCAGCCCGACAAAACCGTTATCGCGGAACAGTACTTTATCGACAATTTCGCAATCCGGGGCCGAGGTCTGCGGATCACAGGTCAGGGCATCAGCGCCGCTTACCGGCACGTCGCCGTTACGCGACAGTTTGAGCCAGGCATCGCTGAAACCACGGTTCAGCAGTTCCCAGATGTTATCGCCACTGCGGGTATAACGGGTGTTGGTATCGCCCATCACGATCACCGCATTACCGGCAGAATTGGCATCGATATAGCTGATTAACTGGCGGATATTGCCACGACGGGCAGCCAGATCGGCATCGCCCACCTGAGCCTGGGTATGCAGGTTATAGATATCCACATACACGCCTTCTGCCAGACGGGTGCGCGCCAGGGTGAAGCCCTTAGGGGTTAAACAATCAACGCCATTACAGTCTTTCCAGCGGACCCGTTCCCAGTCGCTGTACGGAAAGCGGCTGAGGGTATTCAGGCCGCTGCCAATGCCCATGCCGCCGGTGGTGGCGGAGCGGTATGGATGGGTGTTGCAGGTGTCATAGAGTGCGGCGTGATAGTTAAAATCTTCCTGCACGTTCACCACATCAAATTCGTTGATATAACAACTGATCTCTTCCGTGGCGCTCTGGCGCGGCGATACCGCACTGGAAAACAATTCCAGTAAACCGGCCACGTTGTAGGTGAGAGTACTGAAGCTGCCTTCCTGTGAGGCCGATACCTGAGCAGGCGCGGCACTGAGTGCGGCCAGCATCATGCCGGCGGTCAGCATGGATCTGTTCATAAGCGTTACCTTCGTATTTATGATTATTATTTGGCCCATCGCAATCAGATTGCGGTACTTTTGTACCACATCAGAACTCATCCGCGGCAGGACAACACGGGCCGCTGCGTAACACGCCAGATGCCAACAGCGGCCCATCATGACCAGATGGCGGAAAACCACTCGTTTTCCGCCACCATGAACGATCAGTTCAGACGGGCGATGACACTGGTGCCGGTGTATTCCAGCGTTACCCCGTAATCACCGGCATCCACATGGCTGAACTCACCGGCAACCTTACCTGCCTGCAGCAAGGTATAAGCAGCCCCGCTTTGCGGCGTCAGGCCGGCAAAATCGAGAGTCAGCGTGGCACCATCAATAAACAGGGTTTCAGCAGTGGCAACCTGAGTGCTGTCTGCATCCATGGCCAGCTTCAGTACTGCAGCGCCATTTAGGGTGATATTGCCGCCCAGCTGCAATGCACCACGGGCATCAACCAGTGCCGTACCGGAGTTCACAAACAGATCGCCCTGACCGAAGGCCGAAGCAGACGCTGCTTCCAGCGTACCGCCGTTAATCACGGTGCCACCGCTGTAGCTGTTGTTACCGGTCAGCGTCAGATGACCACTGCCGGCTTTGCTCAGCTTGCCGGCGCCGCTGATGTCGTTGCGCCACCAGTCACGGGCAGAGAAACCGCCATCACTGGCTTCCATAGTCACGCTCACATCACCCAGGAAAGCGCCGTAACCGTCAGCCGCATCGACCAGATTAATGCGTCCCCAGCCGTTGGAGTCATCCAGAATCGGATAGCCGGAATCGACTTCGGTAGTAAACAACACCGCCCGGCGCTGAGCATCGGACAGATAAGGCTGGCGGGTTTTCAGCAGGGCTTCCGCACCTTCAGGCACGACCGCAGGCTGGCCGGCTTTGCTGCTGTCCTGTGGCAGACCGTAGGTCATACGGAAGCGGTATAACGCCTTGATCGCGGCGTGGTCATCGTAGTCATTATTGTTAAACACATCGGCATTAACGGTAACGCCGTCGGCCTCGATAACGCTGCCGGTTTCACCTTCTGCCAGAGTGCGGTGGGCATAGTCGTACAGACTCATACCCGCTTCTGCGGCTTTGGTTTCGTAGAAAGCATGCAGCTGGTTGTAAGCGGCCTGGCCGGACTCATAACCTGCTGTGGTGTTCAGCGCATCGGCCGCACTCATCAACGCCATAATGCGGCCACCAATCACATCCACAGGCGAGTGCATACCGGCAACAATACGGTTTTCACCCAGCTCAGAACCGCGCACAACATGCTCGGCAAAACGTTCCGGGAAGGCATACGCCAGCGACAATGACGACACCACACCGGCATTGGTGTGACCACTCGGATAACCACCGTCTTTGCGCAGGCTCTGTTCATCACCGCTGTTACTCTTACGGCGGGCACATACCAGCCCCGGAATCACACTGACATCGCTGTTATAAATATCGAAATTAATGTCTGCCGGTGCACCACTGCTGTTGATACAGGTACGCAGATCATTGCCGAGATATTCCACCGCACCGGTGCTGGTCATACGCCACGGGCGCGGGGTCGAGAAAATATATTTGGAACCACTGGTTGATGTTGCCGCCATGTTGTAACGCACATTATTGGTGAAACGTACGGCTGCGCCGAACGCGCTGTTTTCATCACCGGTAAAGGTCCAGCTGTCATCACTGTCGCCGAGGTAATGGCTGTCTTCCAGCACCTGCGCCACGGTCGGTTCGGTAATATCGTAATAGGTGCCGCTGTTCGCCACATAGTCTTCGGTCAGCGGGCCAAAACCATCAACAACGGAATAGCTTTTACCGCGGCGGTCATCGAGATAAGCGCGAATTGCTGCTTCGTCAGAACGCTCAGCCGTAACTTTTTCAACGTAGGCAATATTGGCCGCCCAGACCGCTGCATTTTTAATCGGATTGGCTTCATAACTGTCCGGACCGCTGCCGCTGGCGGCACTCTGGTAAGCGTCACTAGTGCCTTTCCAGATGCTGTTAATACCTTTCAGGGCATGTGGATAGGGGTTGTCATGAATGCTGTATTTCAGCGTACTGTGACCATTATTTTTACCGTATAAAATCACCGGCAAAGGATAGGCAGCATCAGGGGCTGCTACATATTGCTCAAAACCCAGGCCTGCAGGCATTACCGGTTTGCTGATGTCTGCCGTGCTGTTGTCATCGTTATTATCGTCGCCACAGGCGCTCAGCATCAGCGTAGCGGCCGCGACCATGGCCAGATACAGACCGTTGCGTTTATTCAGGTTTTTTTCAGTATTCATAACGTTCACTTGGTTGTCGGATTTAAAATTTGTCAGATTTAAAAAGACATAAACCGCATGCAAAACATGCGATCTATGTTGAGAGAGACACCAGTGAAGACCGGCTTAAGCAGCACAAGGGGACATTACAGTTCTGTGAAGTTTTCCTAACAGGATATCCACAGGCTGGAATTGTTTAGGGCAGTGAATATTCAGTGATCAGAAAAATTCAGACTGATACCGGCCAGTATTTCTGTACCTGTGGTGGAATAACTGTAAACCCGGTTGGTTTTATCAACGAAAAGATCAAAGGGTTCGTTGCCGAGATTGCGGGCATCCAGAGAAAATGTCAGTTCCGGGCTGGCATTCCAGCGCAGATAAGCACCGGTAATTAATGACGCATTCACACCTTCGCGATCATTATTATTCGCGCCCGGCACCCGCGTCAGATATTGCGAACGCGCCTTTAATGTCAGACCGGCGCTGACATTCTGGTTGCGGAACCATAATTCACCGTTAACCACATGGCGTGATAATCCCGGTGCTGGCAAGGTGGTAACGCCGTCATCCAGCGGATAACGGACCAGCCCTCGATTCAGTGCATAGCTCACCCGCACGCCAAAATTCTGCAGCGCAGCGGGCAAAAAATAAAATGGCAGTTTCAGGTTCAGTTCAAGACCACTGATATCGGTTCCCGGCCCATTCACCGGCCGCCGGTAAGTATATAAACCGTCGCTCAGTGCCAGCTGATCCCATTGCGGGTTGTAATATGGCAACTGCTCCAGCGTCAGTTCTTCAACCTGCGCGACGACCAGACTGTCGATGCGTTTATAAAATAATCCGGCGGAAAAAAACTGCTGCTCATCACCGTACCATTCCGCAGAGACATCAAACGAGTGCGCGCGCGACGGTTGCAGTTGGGTATTACCACCTTCCACCAGCCGGGCACTGCTGCGTAATAATAAGGGTGACGTCAGGTCTTCTATCGATGGTCGCGCCAGATCACGGCGATAACCGAAACGCAGCAATAAATCATCGCGCGCCTGCATAACCAGATGAAACGCCGGTAACCAGTTAGCGTAATCTGAGCGGTTATTAACGGCGCTGCTGTCGCTGTCTATCGACCAGCGCCCGCGCACAAGTTGACGGGTAGCCGAATAACGCAGGCCCAGATCGCCACGCAGTGGCCACGGCCATTGCCAGAATTCGTAAGAGGTCTGCCACCAGGACGACCAGGTATATTCGTTTAACCGCCGCTGCTGTAACGGATCATGCACCAGTGCGGTGTTTGTCCCAAGAGCGCCAATAACCGCGTGGCTGCCAACAATCCAGTGATGCGGCAGTCCTGATGGCCCGGGACCAGCGGAAAAATCACCGGGGGTACGCTGGTAAAATTCATCGACCGGGCCATTAATGTCACTGTTATTATATTCGCCCTCGGCGCGGTCATTTAAAAAGCCCTGCAACTGCGTCCCGGCAAAGTGTCTGAAATTATCATTGTGCTTAATGTCGAGCTCGAAGGAAGCAACGCGGTACTGATTCGTTACCTGATCTTCACGCAGATTAATCTGATACAGCTGCCATTCCTGCGGATTGGTAATATCAAAGCCGTAATGATTAAGCGCAAAGCGATCGTTCTGGCGCAGATCAAAACTGAAATCCTGAGCGTACGACATCAGCGTCACTTTATCGTGGTCCGGACTGTCGAAAACCGAGCGCTGGTAACCCAGCGCCGAATGCAGACGTACGCGTTCTGATAACGGTAAATACCAGTCAAATTTTAATTGGCCAAGGCGGGTTTCGTCGGTTTCGTAATTATGTTCGCTGCGGATATCAACGCCGGAAAAATTCCCGTACACCATTCCGGCATGACGGGTTGCAAAATCGTTAACCCGGATATGACTCAGGTCCTGGGTTTTCAGTCCGGCCGAACTGATATGGTATTCGTGCATGGTTTGCTGACTGCGGGCCATAAAGGCCGTCAGGTCAAAGTCGCCCCAGCCGGTGTTATGCCATTGCAGTGCGCTGTTTAAGCCGTAGGAAATCTGTTCACGATCGAGAATATCGTAACGGTTATGGCGCGGATAAAAGACTTCGCCATTTTCCAGCTGCGTCTGCTGTTCAACACTTAATGCCGGCTGCTCTCCCCAATCAGCGGTTTGCCAGCGTACGGTGGAAAATCCCCGCTCCTGAGTTGCCCGGGTACGATAACTCAGCCCGATTAACCAGCCGATTGTTCCTGCCGTGCCATTATCGCGGGCCCCCTGTAATCCACCCGATAAGGCAAACCCCTTACCATCATGGCTGAGGTTCTGTTCATTCTGCAGCGCAAACCATTGCTGGCCGACGTTGTTATCCACCAGCGGCAGCGGTGTGCGTAAATCAACCGAACCAGCAATGGCACCTTCTTCCGTTCGCGCCGCCGCAGATTTATCCAGCTCGATCTGAGTAAAAAGCCCCGGCGGCAACGTATCAAAATCAAAACTGCGCGAATTATTCACCGAGCCCCGCGCATCGATGCTGGTACCGGTAGCCAGCATCGGCATGCCGTTCACCAATACCCGGGTAAAATCAGCCCCCAGACCGCGGATGCTGAGGTTGCGGTCCATACCGGCTTCCTGACTGAAAGCCACGGCGCTGGTTGCCGCAACGGATGAGGTCAGATCATTATTTCCGGCTAGCTGACCGCGGGATAACGTCGCGCGGGTGCTGAGGGTATTGCTGTTATAACGGCTGGCCAGCGACGCATCGCGGATAAAAGGCGCTGCGGTAACGATGACTTCTTCGGCGATGTTGTTGGCCGCCGTTTCTGTTGCATCCTGCGGCTGAAAAACCAGCACCACTCCGGCAGCGGTCTGGCGGTAATGCCAGCCACTGTTGGCGGTGGCATAGTTAAGAAATTCGCTCAGCGAACAATCACCCAGTGGCTGTGCCAGCCAGGTTGTATCCGGCTGCGGATAATTGGTCAGCACCGCCAGCTGATAACGGTCAGACACCTGCTGAATAATATGACTGAGGGTTGTCTGGCTGACGCCATCATAGAAGCAGCGGTTGGCGGCCTGTGTATAAGCGCTGCCGGTCAGCAGCAGGCCGAGCCCCAGCTGCGGCCATAATCTGCGCCAGCTGCGCATGTTCCGTTGCTCTTCAGCGCGTTTCCGGATCATTGCCCGACAGCAGTATCAGATCGTCACTGACCTGCAGTGACAGATCAAACAAACTGGCAATCAGGCTGAGGGTTCCTTCCACATCGCTCTGGTTATAACGGCCGGAAAACGGCAACGTCTGCTCAATGCCCTGCAAACGGATGGGCCGTGCCGAATAGCGCTGTAAATGCGCGACCACATCAGCCAGCGGTTCCGCCTCTGCACGGCGCCAGTCCTGACGCCAGTCGGATGCCACGGCACGCTGGAAACGTTCGCCACGGTCGGCACTGATACGCACACCGTCACCGGCATGCAGCGTCCATTCCTGCCCGGCGAGCGTTACCCTTACTTCGCCATGCTCAACCACAACACTGACCGCTCCGGCGGTGTTATCCACATTAAATGCGGTACCGACAACCCGGATCTGCACCTTGCCGGTATCAACATAAAACGGTCGCTGCTTATCGGCTGCGACCGAAAAATAGGCTTCGCCCTGAGTCAGGCTGACCAGCCGCTGTTTTTCCTCCAGCACCACCGATACCGCAGAACCGGCATTCAGGTGTATTTCTGAACCATCCGCCAGGCGCTCACGGCGCTGCTCGCCCACGGCGGTATTAAAACTGAGCGGCTGAACAGCCGGTACAGACGGCTGCATTAGCAGCGGATAAGCCAGCACCAGTGCCAGCATCATGGCAAGTGCCGCCGGTGCCGGCCACCAGCGCGGGCCGGATACAGGCCGCAGCTTTTGCCACAGTGTTTGCAGCAGTTTTGTTCCCCTGGCTGGCAAAACCTCCTCGCCCTCTGCCACCGCAACTGACGGAGCTTTGTGGTTTGCTGTGGCCACACGTTCCAGCGCGATTAATAACGCCTCGTCGTGTTCACCCAGCTGTTGCTGCAGCCAGCTCATGGCTGCCGCATGCTGCGGGCTTTGCATCAGCCAGCGTTGATATTGTTGCTGTTCTGCCGCGTTCAGCTCATGCAGCCGGTCGTACCAGTCTGCAGCCTGTTCACGGATGTTATTGTCTGTTGTTTGTATGGTCATATACCGCGTATTCCGCACTAACTTTTCAATTCCGGCGGTCGGCCGGCGCCGGATTAACAGCCACTTTTTTCCATGGCTTCCGCAATGCTCAGCGTGGCTCTGGTGATGTGTTTTTTAACGGCTTCGATGTTCATATTTAATTCCTGCGCAATCGCTTCACGCGATTTGCCCTGTAAGCGGCGCATGATAAAAACCTGCCGTCTTAATGGCGGCAGCTGCTGCAGGATTTTTTCTAGTTGTTCCAGCTTCTGCGCCTGAATATGCACATCGTCCAAGGGGATGGATGCCATTTCCGGTACGCTGTCACTGCCGGATGGCTGCTGGCGGTTACGGTTCCAATAATCAAAAACCACACTGCGGGCCACGGTCAGGCTATACGCCAGCAGGTTATCCACCGGTTTTTTCGCCACCGCCGTTAATGCGCGCACCAGAGTGTCGTGCAGCAGGTCGTCCACGTCCTGATGGTTGTACACCCGGCTGGCAATATAGTTGCGGATATTCGGCAGATGCCCGGTCAGCTGCTGAGCATAAGCCTGAGGCTGATTACACTTAACCCCGGCAGAATATGACTTGCCTGCTGACATGGAGCCCCCGATATCGCATACAGAAGGGCGCAATCTGCCAGCGGCGGATGACAACATTATGAATAAACCCCCGAATTATGCCGGAACGGCTGAGCAGCCATGCGCTGCTCCAGGGCCTGTTCACACTAATTAAAGGGAAGAAGACGCCGCAAGGCGTCAAAGGGGGACATTACAACGGAAAATAATTCAGCGGCTGAGTGCCAGTTCTACCCGCTCGCCGGCATTCAGTGTCTGCACACCACCGCCAGACTGTGCACGCACACTGCCTTCCAGTACTTCAAGTGCCACAACCCCCTCGCCCATCTGCAGTGCAAAAGCACTGGCATCGGCGCGCAGTCTCAGGGTTCCGGCCTGCGCCCAGAAAGGCCGGGCATTGTCAGGAGCAATAATAAACAGCACTTCACCACGCAACAGCTGCACGCGGCGCTGCTCTGCGCTGTAACGCACGGCCACGCTGCTGTTTTCCTGCAGGCGTAATTCTGAACCGTCATCCAGCCGCAGCGCACGCTGTTCGGCGCTCACCGTGCTGTAGGTTTCCACATCCGCCGCCTGTTCATTCTGTGCGGGGGCCAGAAACAGATACACCAGCAATGGCACCCCCACCAGCAGCAGTAACGCGGCCAGCAGCATACGCGGGTTGCCCGGTGTTGCCTGATGCTCTGCGGAAGAGTCGTATCGTCCTGCCATAAAAGGCCTCATATCATTCCGGATCGGGTGATTTTGTTGTTATGGGCTGCCACTGTGACAGAACAATTACCCTAACACCGCAATCCATTCTCAGGCATGAGACTTTTCGCTAACGCCGGCCAGACAGGCAATAACTGACGCATATCAGCCCTGCGACACCCTGTCGCATCCCGCACAGGCGCCCCAGCAGTTACCCTGCGCGCCATTGATGTATTTATCTTTTTATTGCGGAGTATTTATGCCGGCCTTCCGACCATCGTTATTAGCGTTTCTGATTACTTCCCTGAGCGTGCAGAATGCTCTGGCGGCAGAAGCTGATACTGCAACCCAACTGGAGCCGATGGTGGTTACCGCTCCGCCAATGAGCGATGTACTGACAGTTACCACCGACCCGAAAGCGCCGCGCCAGCCCATTCCTGCCCATGATGGTGCCGATTTATTAAAGAATATTCCTGGCTTTTCAGTGATCCGCAAAGGCGGTACCGACGGTGATCCGGTATTCCGTGGCATGGCAGCATCACGCCTGGGCATTTTACTGGATGGTGAAATGATTCTCGGCGGCTGCGGTATGCGTATGGACCCGCCCACCGCTTATGTTTTCCCCGAAGCCTATGACGAAGTGACCGTATTAAAAGGCCCGCAAACGGTTAAATACGGCCCCGGCAACAGTGCCGGTGTGGTGATGTTTGAACGTGCTGCGCCGGATTTTTCCACTACGCCGGTACAGGGCGAAGTCAGCCTGCTGGCAGGCAGCGCCGACCGTAACGATCAGGTTGCCCATCTGCTGGCCGGTGGCCAGAAAGGCTATATCGATTTAAGCGGTACCCGCTCCGACGCCAATAACTATGAAGACGGTGACGGCAACGAAGTACACTCGGCCTATACCCGCTGGAGTACCAACGCAGCACTGGGCTGGACGCCGGATAACGATACCCGCATCGAACTGAGCGGCGCCAGAAGCGATGGTGAAGCACGCTACGGCGACCGCAGTATGGACGGCGCAGAATTCGATCGTTCCAATCTGGGACTGAGCTACGAACAGGAAAATATCTCGCCGCTGTTTAATAACGTAAAAGCCCGTATTTACCGCAATTACGTTGACCACGTGATGGATAATTATTCATTACGCGCTAACAGCGGTATGAAAATGGTTTCCAACCCGGATCGTTTAACCAAAGGTGCCAGCCTCAGCAGCACGCTGGCATTAAGTAATACGACTGAACTGGAAATCGGCGTTGATACCCAGCGCAATGAACACTCGCTGCGTAAAGCCAGCAGCATGAGTGGCACACCGGATTACGAAAGCCTGAGCCGTGTGGATGATATGCGCTTCGCCAGCAACGGTATTTATGCCGAACTGGATCATCGCTATAACGCTGGCCACAGTGTGCATGCCGGTGTACGCATCAATAAAGATAAAGCCGAAGATTTACGCAGCAATAAAACCACCAGTGACACAGATGACAACAACACGCTGCGTAATGGTTTTATCCGCTACGAACACCAGCTGAACAGCACCAATCGTTTATACGCCGGCCTGGGACACAGCGAACGTGCTGCCGATTACTGGGAGCGCAGTAAAAATCCGGCAGCCACCAGCACTATGATGACAGGCATGGCATCAACCTTTGATATTGATCCGGAAAAAACCACTCAGCTGGATATCGGCGCGCTGCACAACAGCAAGGATGTGCAGGCATCGGTATCGGCATTTTATACCAAACACAAAGATTACATCCTGATTGAAACCCTGCCGGAGGTGAGTGCCTTTGCCAGTAATGCACGTAATATCGACGCCACCAGCTACGGTGCAGAAGCCGACAGCCGCTGGGAATTTACCCCCGGCTGGAACAGCACCGCCACCCTCGCCTGGGTGCATGGCGAAAACGACAGCGACCACCGCGCACTGGGCCAGATGCCTCCTCTCGAAGCCCGCTTCGGTCTGAATTACGACAACGGTTTATGGTCAGCCGGTGCGTTATGGCGCTTAGTCGCAGAGCAGAACCGCGTTGCTGAAGGCAGCGGTAATATTGTCGGTCAGGATATTGGTAAAAGCGGTGGCTTTAATGTGTTCTCGCTGAATGCCGGTTATCGCCCGCTGGACGATATGCTGCTGACCGCCGGTATCGATAATCTGTTTGACGTTACCTACGCCGAACATATCTCCCGCAGCGGTGCGGCTATTCCGGGTTACGAAAGCACCACCCGGGTAAATGAACCCGGACGCACACTATGGTTAAAAATGCAGTGGGCGTTTAAATAATACAACCGCCCCTGAAACGTCGGCCAATATCGTGGTTATCCGGCCCAACATCAGTATCTGCTGAATTGGGGCCGGAGCCATATCGGGCAAAGAATTATCCAGAGGTGCCTTAAACACACTGTTACATTAATACCGCGATAAGCACTGCTATACTGCCCCGTTGCAACAGTAATAATGGATTATTCGGGTTATGACCGCTCACACCGGAACCTTACGCAGTGCCCTGTTGGCAGGAATCATGATTGTTCTGCTGCTGGCTAATCAGAGTCAGGCAACGCCAGATAGTATTCGCGTTACCATGCTGAATCCAAGCACTCCGGCCAATCTATTCTGGAATATGCAAACACAGTTTATGCAGGCGGCAGCTGCAGATCTGGGGATTGATCTTGAAATTGTGTATGGCGCAGATAATCGCTTTCACACAACGCAACAAGCCTACGACATTCTTAACCGTGAAAACCCTCCTGATTATCTGATATGTAATTACTTTTTTTCTCAGGGCTGGCAGATTCTTCAGGCTGCAGAAAAAGCTGGCGTTTATACGCTACTCATCAGTACCGATATTCCGCAACAGGATCAGAAAGACGCGGGTACACCGCAGGATAAATTTCCGCATTTTCTTGCGCGCATCATGCCGGATGACCGCCAGGCCAGTTATGAATTAAGCCGACAACTGATCGCCGAAGGCAGGCATTTATCATTGCAGGGCGCCAGCGGCAAATTAGAGCTGATTGGTATCTCCGGCATGCGTGATACATCAGCCACTGTCTTACGCAATGAAGGGCTGCTGCAGGCAATCAATGAGCAGGACAATACGCTGTTGATGCAATTGGTACACGCTAACTGGTCAGCCAACACCGCTCAGCGACAAAGCTGGGCGTTGCTGCAACGTTATCCGTCTGCCAGTCTGATCTGGACGGCCAGCGATGTAATGGCCATGGCTGTCATACAACAAGCTCAGGCGCTCGGACGGCATGCGGGTAAAGACATTCTGATTGTCGGTACCGACTGGACAGCAGAAGCCCTCAACGCCATTGACGATGGTTCATTATTCGCCTCCGCCGGAGGACAGTTTATGGATGGTGCGCTGGCACTGGCCATAATTTACGACCACGCCAATGGCAAAGGGCCGGATGCACAGGAAGCAAATATTCTGCGGCACATGGATATTATTACGCACAGTAATCTTGCCCGTTACCGACAACTGTTGGACCCGCAGCGCTGGCAGAGTATGAATTTCCGCAGCCTGACCCGCAGCCACGGAACATCCGCGCAGAAGTATGCCTTTGATACCCGTGATGTGATGCAACGTTTATTACTGCCAGCGAACGATACCGTCAGCAACCGTCCTCACCAGCAGCACCGTACAATCCACTGACTTACATCACTTCAGAACCGTATTATCGGCGGCCTTCTCTCAACCGCATTGCGCCGCCCAGAATGTCGCCAGCTCCCCGGCAGTACCATTAAACTGCTCACGGTCACAGGGGCCGACACCATCGACGGTATGCGGCTCATCACCGACATTACCATCGGTGTATTGCCACAGGGTCCACTGCGACCATGGTGACGGTACAACCGGTGCAGCACCGTAACGCGCCAGCCACAACCAGCAATTTGACAGCACCGTTTGCTCCGGGCGGGTAATACCAGCTGCGGCCAGAGCTTCACGCAGCGTATTACCGGAATACAATCCGGGATAGCGTCCGGTTACTGAATAAATATGGCTGACAAAGGCTTCCGCTTCTGCCAGCGTCATGCTCTGACCCTGAGTATTATCTTCAAAATCGAGCACCAGCAGGCCATCGTTGCCGGCTACGCTGAGAAAATGCTCGGCCTGTGCTACAGCATCACCACCGGTACCAAAATGATACGCACCGAATTTCAGCCCCACGCCATGTGCAGCATCACGATGGCTGCTGAACGTCGGATCGGTGTAACTCTGCCCCTGGGTGGCCTTATGAATAACCGCAAGAATACCGGCGTCTTTTATCTGCTGGAAACTGCTGATCTGATTATGGTGGGAAAGGTCGATGACGGCGTTAAGCATCGCAGACTCCTTGTCGGCAAATGGCAGGCGGGTTCCGGCAGAAACTCTGCGCCGGATAAATTCAGTGAATGAAACACTGATTCTCAGATGCAGACTAGCCTATATTATCCGGGAGTGCAGGACAAATACCGTATAGACTGCAATATCTGCCGGTCAGGCAGAATCGCAACAGACGCCCATTTTTTTGGCAAGAAACCTATGCCTTTTTTCACCTCCGTACTGAATCAGTTTCCTGAGCACAGCCTTAAAGTAAGGACGATTAATAAAGACCGGCAGCGCCAGTGCTTTATTGTCCACAGAAAACCACAGGCGCCGCACTGGCAGGAAGAAAGCGCTCATGAAATTAAAAACGATGAAATATCCCGGGTGATTGAAACTCCCGAAGGTTACATCGTTAAGTACATTAAGCAGCGCACCTGGCACGACAATCTGCGTATCTTTTTTGGTGCCAGTAAAATTTCCGCCGAACTGAGAAGCTGTATTTTTCTGCAGAATATTGGCCTGCGCGTCCCCACTGTTCTGGAATACGGTATGGCTTTTATTCCGGGGCATCTGTGGGGGGTAACTGGTTATTACCTGATGGAAAAACATCCGGCGGTGGACATCGTCAAACATCATTTCCGTCATTGTAATCAGACTGCCCGGCAAAGAATACTGACCCAGCTGATACGCGATCTGCAGCGCCTGCGCGATGCCTGCTGTGTGTACCGGGATTTATCCTTCCGCAATATGATGACGAATGATAACGGTGAGCTGTTCTGGATTGACACCAACATCAGGCGTTATAGCAAAGCCAGCGATCAATTTATCGCCGACTGGAACAAAACTCTGAAGGTATTGCTGCAGGAACTCAGCATGATGTCGGAGCCCGCCGAACACGACGGGCAACGGGCCATTCAGGCCCTAATGCTCTAATACTTGAACAGTTTTCAGTTATCGTTGGATAAACTGGAGCACCATATCGGCAAACAATTTATCAGCGCTGAATCCAGGTTTTAAGAGATTATCTAGTAGAGCAGAGTTATGCCTGTGACTAAGCCATCCAGAGAAGAATCCTGAGCGTCCAGACTTCGGTACGCGAGGCTCAGGAATATATGCTTGACGCCATACAGCACCGCATATTCACTGTCCGCCAGATTCAGGTTCCTGCCACTCACCGAGGTTCGGTTATAATCCAGCCACACATTATCTGTGATCTGAATATTTAATCCGAACTGAAAAGACTCACTACTGTAACGCTGATTCCCAGTCAGACGGTATCTGCCAATGCCAAGATCAACCTCAACCCGTTTACCAAATAAAAGCCGATAATTAAAACCGTTGTTTATGATGTACATTTCATCATCAGTGTCCGGTTCCTGATAAACAGATTTGCGATGAAATGCACTGACAGGGCCGAATCCAGCCTCGATTCTTTTATCCCGCCATTCAATGTGATCACCCGAGCCACGAGCAAGATCTACCTGAACAAAGGGAGTTGCCATATCAGACAGAGACCAATCATACGGAAGCTCTACAATCACATCGTCGCTTCCCAAGCGTTCATTCGCTGCATTCAAGCTGCCCGCAGTGCCTAAAAGTATCACACCACCAACAATTTTCGCCGTCAGCTCAATAGCAGATGCCCTGATATCCGCATCCAATTCGTCTGAACCTGTACTGTCAGGTGCCTTCGGCAAAGTTGATGCTTTTTTCTTTTGAGGCTTATTGGCTGAAGCTTCAAAATTGTCCAACTCACCCGCAACAGCGGTTATGGCGATCAGAGGAAACAACAAAAATGCAATGTATCGCAAAATAACTCCTTTTTTACTCAACCAATCTCAGTCCGTAGACAATCTGGAGTACAACGCCATATCGACACTGGTGTCGTTATATTCAATCTGAGCAGGCAGGCAACCTTCGTAGTGAAAACCCAGTTGCTGCAGCAGCGTTTCGTGCGGCTCAGAACCAGCACGCAGACGCACTTCAATACGGTGCAGCCCGAGTTCGCTAAAGCAGAAACTCAACAGTGGTGGCATAACTTCCTGCAACACCAGCAAGTCGGCCGCGTCGCTCAGTTCCCACTGCAACTGGGCACAACTCAGCATCCAGTTAATTTTCTGAATACCGATACGCGCAATCAGCTGTTTATCGTACAGACCTTCCACCAGCCAGAAAGCGGCCTCGCGGGTTTCAAAGCGCATTGCCATACGGCGCAGCTCATCCAGCGCCTGAACATCCACCGTCATGGCTGAACGCGGAATATGATCAACCCGGCTCTGTTCTTTTAATAAGGCGAACAGCGCATCACCGTCCTGCTCGGATACCGGCAGACGCAGGCTGAAATTACCGGCAGAAAAATTCCAGTTCATGCGACACCTCCGTTACTATTATCAGCATTCAGGTTCTGGCCGGGATTAATATCACTGTCTTCCCCCAGGCGACCGGCCACCGGCTTTTTCTTATCCAGTACCAGATTAAACTGCACTACATTGGCGAACGAATGTTCGCCGCTGCGCCAGGCATCACGCATTACAGCACTCTGCTTAAAACCCAACTCAGTGAGCATGGTTTTAAATTCTTCGTTCTGGCCTTCAATCCACTGATAGCCAAAATTACGCAGATGATATTTCTGCGCCATAAAATCCATACATACCTGCAAGGCTGCACTGCGCTGCGCCAGTGTTAATTGCGGCAAACCATCCACGCGCAACATGGTGCGCAGCAGTGATGGCTGCCAGTCAAAAGCACTGACCATGCCGATGATGGCACCATCCACTTCCAGCGCCCACATCATGCCGCGCTGCGTCGCCGCCATCTGCACGCTCAGATCCACCATGCGGATCAGATTATCTTTATTATCCAGTACCCGCTGACCCGGTAATTCAGGGTGCTGATACAGCTCGAATAATGCATCGGCATCATCATAAGTCAGCGGCCGGACACGACCGCCGGAGAAGGATAATTCGGGGGTAAATTTCATACTGAAATCCAGGAGATAAAACCCGCCACCATAGTAGCGGCGGGTTTTTAATTAATACTCATCATCGCCGCCGTCATAAGGGCGGGCCAGATTCTCAAAGCGGGTGTATTTACCGATAAAAGCCAGACGGTCGATACCAATAGGACCGTTACGGTGTTTACCGGTAATAATTTCGGCCACACCTTTGTCCGGCGTGTCTTCGTTATACACTTCGTCGCGGTAAATAAACTGAATAATATCGGCGTCCTGCTCGATCGCACCGGATTCCCGCAGGTCGGAGTTCACCGGGCGTTTATTCGGCCGCTGCTCAAGGGAGCGGTTAAGCTGCGACAGAGCAATCATCGGGCAGTTAAATTCTTTGGCGATCACTTTCAGGGTGCGCGAAATTTCCGAAATTTCCTGGGTACGGCCTTCCGATGGTCCGGACACCCGCATCAGCTGCAGGTAGTCGACCATGATCAGCGCCAGGTCATTGTTGTTTTCGCGGTAGACTTTACGTGCGCGGGCACGCATTTCCTGCGGTGTCAGCGCCGGGGTATCGTCGATATACAGCGGCAGATCTTTTAACAGATTCACTGCAGCGGATAATTTCGGCCAGTCTTCATCGATTAATTTACCGGAACGGATACGGGTCTGGTCGATTTTGCCGATGGACGACAGCATACGCATGACGATGGATTCCGACGGCATTTCCAGACTGAACACCAGACACGGACGCTTGGTTGCCAGCAGCGCATTTTCCACCAGGTTCATGGCGTAGGTGGTTTTACCCATCGACGGACGCGCCGCGACGATCACCAGGTCGGCTTTCTGCCAGCCCGAGGTGCGGTTATCAATCTCGTTAAAGCCGGTGGTGACGCCGGTCAGACCATCCGGCTGGTTGAACATCTGATCGAGCTGTTCGAGGGTATTTTTCAGGATCGGAGCCACCAGTTGCGGGCCACCGTCTTTACGGCTGCCTTCGGCAATCTGGGCAATGGCTTTTTCGGCATCCGACACCAGTGTCAGCGAGGTTTCACCTTCCGGCTCATAGGCTTTGGCCATAATGTCCGAGGCGGCTTCAATCAGGCGGCGCTGCTGCGCCCGCTCGCGCACGATCTCGGCATAGGCTGCGCAGTTGTCGATCGACGGTGTCATATCGACCAGACGGCTCAGGTAGGCGGCACCTCCGACGCTCTCGAGCTTGCTGCGCTCTTCCAGCTCTTCGGCCACGGTGACCACGTCAATCGGCTGTTCCTGATCAACCAGGTGTCTGATGGCACGGAAAATCAGGCGGTGGTCGTGACGATAAAAGTCACTGTCCTGCAGGGTTTCAGCCACCGTTTCCCAGGCGCGCTCATCCAGCATCAGCGAGCCCAGCACCGATTGCTCGGCCTCTACCGAATGCGGCGGCGTGCGCTGGCTGTTTTCCTGTCTCTGCTCATGTGGCGGTGCAGAATACTCTTCACTCATGCAAGCAATTCCCGGAGATGATCAGACAATAAAAGGTGATAGCGGCCCGTCTTCCGGTCATGGCGCGGACATAAAAAAAGGCACTATCAGCAGGCTGCTAATAGTGCCTTATCTTGCTCATTGCTGCCAGCCGGCAATCGGCCAGGCGGCGACAACAAGCCTCTGAATTATTCTGCTACTACGTGCAGTTTCAGAGTTGCGTTCACTTCTGCGTGCAGGTGAATCGCGATGTCGAATTCGCCAACGGCACGGATAGGACCATTTGGCAGACGAACTTCAGCTTTGCTCACTTCAACGCCAGCCTGAGAGATCAGGTCTGCGATGTCGCGGTTGCCCAGAGAACCGAACAGTTTGCCTTCGTCGCCAGCTTTAACAGCAACAGACAGTTCGATTTCTTCGATTTTTTCTTTACGGGCCTGTGCATCAGCCAGTTTGGCAGCTGCCTGAGCTTCCAGATCAGCACGACGGGCTTCGAAATGCTCAACGTTGGCTTTGGTCGCAGGAACCGCTTTACCCTGTGGGAACAGGAAGTTACGGGCATAACCTGGCTTAACGTTAACCTGTTCACCCAGTGAACCCAGGTTTGCTACTTTTTCTAACAGAATAATTTGCATCTTAAAATCCTCATTACAGGGCGGCTATGCATTACCCGCCGTGTCTTTTAGTCGCGCGCGGATGTTCAGTAAACTATCCAGCAACGCTACGAAAATTAGTAATGTGTACATGTAAGGCCCGAACAACATCAGTGCCAGATACACCAGCAACATCCAGTTCGGACTGGCCTGTGATATTTTCACAACACCATGGAACAAGGCCAGACCAGCAATCATTAACGGTACCGTTAATACGGGCGTTAATCCTGCCAGTTCAGGCTGCAACTGTCCGGCAGTCAGACAAACCAGCACTGCCGGCAAGCTGAAGGCCAGAGGCAAACGCAGCTGTTTAAACTCGGTGCCGAAGCCGCCGGGGTTATACAGTTCGCTTTGCCAGTAGCGTCCCAGTAACAGACACAAAATAAATACCAGCACATGCAGAGCAGCAAGCACTCCGCTGATCATCGGGGCGATCAGTGGCTGCAGATGAGCCAGTAATTCCGGCTGATCTTTCAGTGCTTCACTGACGGCGGTTTCACTACTGGCCACAACCTGAGGCAGAACCTCAGACAACATCAGCGGCAACAACAGATACACCAGCACGCCCAGAGCACAGGCCAGCAGCATCGACCAGTCAAGGCGGATACTGTAGCGCAGCAACGCGGCCATGGCGCTGGTGCCAATGGCAACGAGTAACGGGGTCGGATCGCCAATGGCGCTCCAGGCGATGGCCGGTAAAACCGCCCATAAAACCACCTGTCCCCCTTCACGGACACCCTGACGCAGGATAACCAGCGCCAGAATGGCTGCTCCGATCCAGAACAGCAGTGGCACAGCCAGACAGCCACCGGCAGCAACAGCTGCCTGCCAGCGTCCGGTCATAGCCCAACGTGCCAGTGCTTTCATACTATTAACTCAATTGCGCAAACCAAGCGTCGGCGAGGCCGATGAAGCAAGGCGAAAATGCCCGAGGAAGCGCAGTGTATAAGTGATACATGAGCATTCCGAGGGCATTTTTAACGCCGCTGCATCAACGCAGCCAGCTTGGGAAGGCGAACTTAGTTGTCGTGCTGATCAGTGTACGGCAGCAGTGCGATGTAGCGCGCGCGCTTGATCGCAGTAGACAGCTGACGCTGATACTTAGCACGGGTACCAGTGATACGGCTTGGTACGATTTTGCCAGTTTCAGTGATGTAGCCTTTCAGGGTATCCAGATCTTTGTAATCGATCTGGCTTACGCCTTCAGCAGTGAAACGGCAGAACTTACGACGACGGAAAAAACGTGCCATGACTCAAATCCTCTCTTATTCAGCGTTATCGTCAGAATCGATCTCGTCAGCGTCATCCGCTTCTTCCGCAGCGCTTTCAGATTCTTCAGCGCGTGGCTCGGAACGACGACGATCTTCGCGGCTTTCAGCAGCTTTGATCGGAGAGATTTCGGTGATGGCTTCATCACAACGGATCACCATGTTACGCAGAACAGCGTCGTTGTAACGGAAGTTGGTGGTCAGTTCGTCCAGAACTTCCTGAGTACATTCGATGTTCATCAGGATGTAGTGGGCTTTGTGCACATCGTTGATCGGGTAAGCCAGGTGACGACGGCCCCAGTCTTCGAAACGGTGAATTTTGCCGTTAGCGGCTTCGATTGAGTTAGTGTAACGCTCAACCATCGCAGGTACCTGCTCGCTTTGATCTGGGTGAACCAGAAAAACGATTTCGTAGTGACGCATTGTCAACTCCTTATGGGTAGTCAGCCTTCCGGCCCATCCGGTAAGGCAAGGAGTCCGTTGTTCGCCCGAGGGCCAATATACGGATAAAAAGGAGCGCGGAGTCTACCAGAGGTCTGACGACGGATCAATCTTTGCACAATCCACCACATCCACCGTTATAGCTGAACCGCGACTGAATCATTCAGCGCCCAGTGGTTCACCACGGGTTCAGTGGCCAATTCCTATACTGCCGCGGTTTTTAACGGAGATTGCGGTATGACGTATCCACACCCTACCTTATTGATATCCCATTCTGATGCACTTCTGCCGCCGGCACGGACCCTGAAGAGCCGAAAGCTGTTACTGGCCAGCGCCATCAGCCTGCTGCTGGCCGGCCCGGCCATGGTTCTGACTCCGGCCGCGCATGCCGAAAACCCACTGGCGGTCAGCCCGGACCTGCCCGGTATGGAATGGCAAACGTTCAGCAGCGACCACTTTTACTTTCATTTTATTCCGGCCCATAAAGCACAAGCCGAACGGGCCGCTGTGATTGCCGAGCGGGCCTGGAGCGAACTGACGCAGGATTTTGACTGGACGCCCAAAGACCGCGTTCATGTGGTACTGACCGACGACTTTGATTTTTCCAACGGCTGGGCACATCCGGAGCCTTTTAATCAGATCCGGCTGTTTTTAAGTCCGCCCGATGGCAACAGCACGCTGGAAGCCTATGACGACTGGCTGAATCTGCTGATCACCCACGAGCTGACGCATATCATTCATGTTGATATGGCGCGCGGCATTCCGGCTTTCATCCGTAAAATTCTGGGACGTAATCCGCTGACCTTTCCTCATGCCTACACGCCGGGTTTTATCATTGAAGGCCTGGCAGTCTACAAAGAAACCAGCGCAGCTCAGGGTTATGGCCGTGGCCAGAGCACGACCTACGACATGATGATGCGTATGGAGGTCATTAATGGTATCGACGATTTATCTCAGGCAGTGGTTACCCTGCGTGACTGGCCGCTGGGTAAGCATTACCTGTACGGTTACTACTACTGGCAGTTTATCGCCGACACCTACGGTGATGACAAAATCCGTGATTACCTGAGTGAATACTCGCGCAATATTATTCCGTTCTTTTTGCAGAATTACGAAGCGCGTAAAGTCTTCGGCAAAAGCCATGAGGTGTTATGGCAGGAGTTTAAAGTCTGGCTGCAGCAGCGTTTTGCCCCACAAATTACCGAGCTGAAAAAGACAGCTGACACCCCGGTACAGGCTATCAGCAACGAAGGTTTATCCATCGATGCTGCTGCCAGCGATGGTAAAAATTATTATTACCTGCGTGAAAACGGTAAAGACCGTAACAGTCTGGTCAAGGTCCGCTCTGCCAGCAACACAGCCGAAAATCCGGTCAGCGAAGTATTACTGCAAACCACCGGCATGCTCAGCCTGGATGTCAGTCCCCGGGGGGATATTGCCTATACCCGTATTACCGACCGTGCCGACCTGCGCGGCTGGAGTGATATTTTTATTATGCGTGACGGTGGCGAGCAACGCCTGACCAGCGATCAGCGCTATCGTGCCGTACGCTGGATGCCAAACGCAGCCGACCCACAACAACCCTATTTAATTGCCAAACGTATTCAGGCCGGTGTCAGCCAGCTGGATATGCTGAATAAGAACGGGCACTTTATCCGCACTCTGTGGCAGGGATCGCTGGATGATGTTATCAGCGATTACGCCATATCCCACGACGGGAAAAAAATCGTTGCCAGCATTAAACGCAAGCAACAGGGCTGGAACCTTGAATTACTGAATATGCAGACTGAGCAACCACAATGGTTGCCGCTGACCAATACCCGCGCCAATGAAAGCAGTCCGAATTTCAGCCACGACGATCAGCATATTATTTTCAGCGCCGATTACAGCAACGTTAAAGGTGTTGATCTGGCCAGCGCGACGGCTACCTATAATATTTTCAGTCTGAATCTGGCCAGCGGAGAGGTGTCCCAGCTAACCCATTTATTAGGCGGTGCAGTGCAACCGGTTCTGGTGGGCGATGATATTTATTTCCAGAGTTATCAGGCCCGTGGCTTCAGCCACGTACGCCTGCCGGCTTCCGAACGTAAACCGCTGGCGGTATTGCCGTTATCTGAGCTGCAGAGCCAGTACGATTATGCCCCCTTATATAATCAGCCACAGACACATAGCGAAGCCGAAGAATACAGCCCATGGTCGAGCCTGATGCCACAGCAGTGGCTGCCGGTGTATTCGGGCAACGAAGAATATAATGCCATCGGACTGAGCACTTCCGGGCAGGATGCCCTCGGGCGGCATAATTACAGCAGCACTCTGTTTGTCGATACCGAAAACGACATCGCGAGTGGCAACCTGATGTATTCCTACAATAACCAGTGGCAGCTACTGGCACAGCGCAACCATAGTTACTACCTCGACAACAACGACAGATTGCAACGCATCCGCCGCGAAGACACGGTAGAACTCGCGCGCACGAATATCGTCGATTTTCTGGAAAATAAACTGCAGTTAAGCGCCGGTATTAACCGCAGCCACGAGTACGATATTCCGGCCGATGATTTATTGCGCGAGGAAAACAGCTTACATAATTCAGTGGTCGGTGCCCGTCTGGATTTTGATAACCGCGAAATGTACAGCCAGTCGATTTCGGTCAGTTGGGGAACCCAGGCAACCCTGTTGTGGGAATCCAATGACTATCTCGACAGCGACTACAATGGCGACATCATTAATGCCAGCATCAGTCATTTTATTGATTTACCCGGCAATCAGGTACTGGCTCTGCACAGCAGCGGCGCTTATGGTTTCGAACAACCGGAACCTTTTGAGCTGGGCGGCGAAGAAGGTGTTCTGGAGCAGTCATTATTTGGCCGTGATCAATGGGCATTGCGTGGCTATAAAGAAAATGTGCAGCAAGGTAACCGCATTCAGACCAACAGTCTTGAGTACCGTTTTCCACTGCTGAACGTTGAACGTGGCTGGAACTTACTCCCCATCGGCCTTGGCGGTATTAATGCCAATATTTTTGCCGATCATGGTGCCGCCTGGCAGGAAGGTGGGCGCTCGCATTATCTTACCAGTGCCGGTGTGGAGCTGATGACAGAAGTTGTTGTGATGTATGGTTTTGCGCTGCCGGTACGTCTGGGTTACGCCTACGGCTTTGATAAAGACGAAGGCGGTGACCGGACTTACCTGCAGGTGAATTACCAGTTCTGAGGAATTATCCAACAAAGAGCCGCTGTTAATACGCGGCAAACATCGCAGCACTCCGGTGCTGCGATAAACATATCAGTCACTGTTGCTGACTGCAGCAGCCTGCAGATCGCTGACAGAGACAGAACAGTAGGTCTGTACCGACCATGGGGAATACACACTGACCAAATTAAAAACGGGTGCCACGCTGACCAAGGTGCCGCTGATCAGGGCAGTGGTCAGACCATTGGCAAAGGTGTACTCCACCGTTACTTTACTCCAGGGCTTGCCATGGCATTCACGGTAGAGATTCACCGGTGGGCTGATTTCAATCATGCCGTCGATGGTTGTGTCATGCCATTTGATGCGCAGAGGTTCTGCCGGCTGACGGTTGCTGCTCAGGTCATGGGTAAAATGAATTGTGCTGCAGGCTGACAGCAGTGTGCAGGCAATAACGGCTGCAGTTCTGACAATTTTCCATTCAGTCATTCTGCGTCTCCTGTGCCGGATGATCACACCATACCTTGGCCGTACGCGGCGTATAAATCAGTAGTGTCAGTACGCTCTGCAGCCAGTCCGATAAGCTGGTAATTGCCTGCATCTGCATAACCCGCCGTTCACCACAAATAACACTGGTGTTCACTTCGTGTTCGCCAATAATCCCGGCCAGATAAAATGTTTTGCTCGACTGATAATCCGGTGGTGATGTGTCTTTTTCGCCGCCATAAGGACGAATAGTGACACTGGAGCAGGCTGTCAAAAACAGCAATCCTGCCAGCACAGACAAACGCATTACGCTGATATTGCGTAATACGCTGCATCGGATTAATCCCTTGTTCATCGACACCTCAGAGAGCTCCCTGATTTTCAAACTCCAGAATAAAACAGGCTCCGCCCAACAGCGACTCGCGAATACTGAGGCGGGCGTCATACAATGCCAGAATATCACTGACCAGTGCCAGCCCAAGTCCCTGCCCCGCGGTCATGGTATCCAGGCGCACACCACGTTGCAGAACATGCTCATGTTGCTCTTCGGCAACCCCCGGGCCGTCATCTTCAACACAAAGCTGCCAGCCGGATAAAGTATTATGCGCACTGATCAGCACCTGCCGGCGACCATATTTACAGGCATTATCCAGCAGATTACCGATAATCTCGGTCAGGTCGTTATCATCACCCAGAAAGAATACATCGTCATCAGCAACCAGCTGTAACGTCAGATGTTTATCGGCATACACTTTTTTCATAACACCCAGCAGCGATTCTGCCACCGGTTTTACCGCTACTTTCTGCAGACTGAAACTTTGTGCCTGGCTGACCGCGCGCTGCAACTGAAACCGGATGCGCTCGCTCATCGTATTAATCTGCCGCTCCAGCTCCTGCCGGTCATCATCACTGATCTGCGGCTGATGTACCATGCCACTCATCACCGCCAGTGGCGTTTTCAGACTGTGTGATAAATCAGCCAGCATATTACGGTAACGTTCACGCTGTGCCCGTTCACTCTGCAGCAACTGATTCAGGTTGGTGGTCAGTGGCTGCAGTTCACGCGGATACTCACCCGTTAAATCAGCCTGCTCACCGCGCTGCAGTTTTTCCAGATCATGACTGACACGACGTAACGGTGCCAACCCCCAGCGCAGAATCAGCAGCTGCATAACGATCAGCAGTAACGCAAATGTCAGCAACGCATAATCCATACTGTTGCGGTAGTCGATCAGCTGCCGGTTAAAATCATGCAGATTCTCGATCATCAGCAGATTAAACTGCGGATTATTATTACCGGCATTTCCCCAGTTAACCCCCAGTCGGGCAATCATATATTCTTCGCCCTGCATGCGTGCAAAGCTGTAACGCCACTCCCCAGGCGCGGCGTTGCTGCCGCTCACCGGTGGTAACTCTTTGGCGGACAATGAGCGCCAGACAATCTGATCAGAGGCATCCAGAATCTGAGCGTACAAACCGGAGCCGGTATGATTAAAGCGTTCTTCCGGCAGGTAATCAGGAACCCAGAGTTTGCCCGAGCGATAATCAGCCAAAGCCAGCAGTGAATAGCTGTGCAGGCGCAAACGCTCCTGCAGACCATTAACCTGCGCGTAATAAAACGACTGATAAAGCCATACGCCAATACCCAGCATTAATACTGCCAACAATAATGTTGTCAATAACATCAGCCGGGCACGCAGCGAATTCAGCATTAACCGTTTTCCGCTATAAACTGATAACCCCGCCCCCGCAGGGTAACAATCGGACTGAAGCCATCCGCCTGAGCCAGCTTTTTACGCAGCCGGCCAATCAGTACTTCAATCACATTACTGTCACGGTCAAAATCCTGCGCATACAGATAATCGGTGAGAGTATTTTTGGAAATAACCTCACTGCTGTGACGCAGCATATATTCCAGAATTTTGTATTCAAATGCGGTCAGTTCCAGACGGGCTCCTGCCAGCAAAACCTGCTGACTCTGCACATCCAGTTCCAGCGGGCCTGCTTTGAGTACGGCACTGTGGCCGGTAATACGGCGCAATAACGCCCGGCTACGCGCAATTAATTCTTCGATATGAAAGGGCTTTTCCAGATAGTCATCCGCTCCGGCTTCCAGCCCTTCTACCTTGGCTTTCCAGCCGCCTCTGGCTGTCAGAATCAGCAGCGGAAAAGCACAGCCATCTTTACGCAGACGACGAATCAACTCGATGCCATCAATTTTGGGCAGGCCCAGATCAATAATGGCCATATCGTATGGATATTCGCTGGCCTGAAAATAACCTTCCAACCCATCGGCTGCCAACTGGCACTGAAATCCGGCTTTATCCAGACCTTCGGCCAGCTGGCTGCGCAGATTTGCATCGTCTTCCACAATCAGGATTTTCATCGCTGTTCTCCTTGTGCTTCGTTCTGCCGCGCCGGGACGGTATCAGCTGCAGGGGGAATAGTGTCGAGCAGCGTGCCATCAATTGCGTGCATATAGTAACTGGCAATATTGCCCTTACTGCCAAGCAGCTTGATCAGGTAATAAGGTGGTGGGCCTGGCTCAAAGTGAATACGCAGGATTTCTCCCGGATACAGCAAACGCAATAAGCGCCCGGCTTCCTGTGGCGAAATAGCATTTGCCGGAGGGTTGACCCGGTGTGAGAACACATCCGGTGGTGGTACCGCCGGCGGTTCTGATTTAGCGGGTTTGCCCTGAATTTTACGCTCAACCCAGCGGTTAAATGGGGTAAACACCTCTTCAACCCATTCGGTTTTAGGGTTGATGGTTTCCTCTACCCAGTCGGATTCTTCTCCCGGCTTGTCATCCTGCCCGGCCAGCACCGGCCATGCCAGCGCCTGTAGCAGCAGGCATAACAGCAACCGCAGCGCACGGCGATCAGCAGACCGGGACAACGCAGGCGATGCCATCCGGGCACTGAATACAGATTGCAGCGACATGAAAGTGAGGATCAAGAGTGGGGTACCTGTACATCAGTATTCGGGCAATTTAAACAGGATACCCGCTGCAGGTGAACCAAAGCTGAATAAATAACGACGCCAGCTGAACGGGAAATTCAGCTCAGGTTCAGACTCAGTCCGTTACAGTGCAGATTCAATAACCAGAATGGAAGATACTCAGATGGAATTTCCACAGGAATCCAGTGCAGAAGCACAACAAGAGCAACAGCCACAGCGCCACTTTACCGCCTATTTCGACCTGCTGCCCGGCATCACCCGTCAGTTTAGCGAAACCATGGCCAGCAACCGTCAGGCGAAAAACAACAGCGCAGTTGTCGAACCGTTACGCATCAGCTCAGAAGACGATGCCGGCAGTATTGCCGGCTCTGCCGCTCTGTGTGACGGTATGATGTGTACCGACAAAGCCGCCTGACTCTGTTATCGCACAGGCCCTACCAGCCAGTGTGCAATACGGTTGCCGGCTAACAAGGCCAGCACAAAGATCAGCACACCCGGCTCAAATGCGAGCAGGTTCACCAGCGCCGGTCCCGGACAAAGACCAACCAGGCCCCAGCCAATACCAAACAGCAGCGCTCCGGCCAGCAGACGCAGATCAATACGTGTCAGCTTAGGCTCATGAAAAGCCGTGGCGCAGAACGGCGTTTTGCGGCGCTTACTGAAATAGAAAAACAGCGCAAACACCGGAATGGCCGATCCCATAACCGCGATCAGCGATGGGTCCCAGGCAGCAAAAACATCGAGAAATGCCCTCACTTTCGCCGGATTATTCATTCCGGAAATCAGCAGCCCCAGCCCAAAAATCAGACCACTGGCCAAAGCCACCAGCGGACCCAGCAGGCGTGCGTTCATAAAATACCTCCGGCCAGATTCATAACCGCAACAGTAGCCACACCCGCAACCATAAAAGTGACGGTGGCCACCGCAGAACGCAGCGATAACCGCCCCATACCGCACACACCATGACCACTGGTACAGCCATTGCCGATATAAGTGCCGAATCCGACCAGCAGACCGGCACTGCCCAGCAACAGCGTATTATTGGTGACGACGATAGCCGCGCTGTAACCCAAAGCCAGATATAAAGGGTAAGCCAGCACCAGTCCGGCCAGAAACCAGAGTGCCCAGTAGCGCTGTTTTTCGCGCAGCAAAAACAGACTGGATAACACCCCGGTCATACCACTGATACGGCCAATGCCCAGCCACAACAGACTTGCCGCCAGACCAATCAGCGTGCCGCCGATCAGCTCCGGAATAAATTCGTTCATAGAAGAGATACCTGAATAAAACCGTGGGGTATTCTAATCCATGTGCCGGGTTACGTCTGCCGGCGCGTCTGCTGGCGCTTCCGCGCACAGCAAGCTGATATTCACCACCAAGGTCGCTGGTGCCGCCCATTCTGTAATTTGCGGGAATTACCTATACTGTGAACATTATTTTCAGTAGTCCGGAGTTTCCATGTCTGATGTTTTAGCCGCAGGCCAGCAGGGTATCCCTCTTACCATTCTTGAAAGCAGCGATTTTCCGCGCTGGCTCGAACAACAGGCTGACAGCGTTAAAGCCTGGCTGGATGCCTGCGGCTACAGCGGCAAGGGAGTACAGTTATTACCGGCAGCCAATGGCTCCCTGCAAAGCGCGCTCTTTGTCTGCGATAACCTCGACGATATGTTTGCCTGTGGCGAGCTGGCCAACCTGCTGCCCGCAGCGGATTACGTGATCGACAATATCAGCGATACCGATCAGTTAATCAGCATTGCCTTTGCCTGGGGCGCTGGCGCCTACCGGTTTGAGCGCTATGTAAAACCGGGTAAGCCACAGGCGCGTTTATTACTGGCCGACAGCGGCGCACTGGCGTACGCCCAGCAGCTGGTCAGCGCAACCCGTCATGTGCGTGATCTGGTCAATACTCCTGCCGCCGATATGATGCCGCAGCATCTGGCAGCTACTCTGGAAAATCTGGCGCAGGAGTTTGGCGCACAGTTTTCTCAGATTGTCGGCGATGATCTGCTGAGCGAAAATTATCCGATGATTCATGCGGTCGGGCGCGCCAGTGCCCATGCTCCACGCCTGCTTGATCTGCGCTGGGGCGATGAAAAACATCCGCTGGTCACTCTGGTGGGTAAAGGTGTGTGCTTTGACAGCGGCGGTCTGGATTTAAAACCTGCCGATGCCATGCGCACCATGAAGAAAGATATGGGTGGTGCTGCCCATGTGGTTGGTCTTGCTTACCTGATTATGGCGCAACAGCTGCCGGTGCGTTTGCGCGTGCTGGTTCCGGCGGTTGAAAATGCCGTCAGCGCTGACAGTTTCCGTCCCGGTGATGTACTGAATACGCGCAAAGGCTCAACCGTTGAAATTGACAACACAGACGCCGAAGGCCGTCTGGTTCTGTGCGATGCATTAACCGAAGCGGTCAGTGAGTCACCGGATCTGGTCATCGATTTCGCCACGCTCACCGGCGCCTGCCGGGTCGCGCTGGGTACTGAATTACCGGGTTTCTTTACCAATCAGATGCAGCTCGCTTCTGATTTAATGCAGGTCGGTCAGCGCATTACCGATCCGGTCTGGCACCTGCCCCTGCATCAGGCTTACCGCGATTCACTGAAAAGCGATATCGCCGATCTGGTGAACTCTGTACCCGGGCCCTTTGGTGGCGCGATTACCGCCGCGCTGTACCTGGAGCATTTTGTTGATAACACGCCCTGGGTGCATTTTGACGTAATGGCCTGGAACCGCCGTAAATTACCGGGCCGTCCGGTGGGTGGTGAAGCCATGGGTATGCGTGCCGTTTTCGCTTATCTGCAGAACCGTTATGCAGCGCAATAAGCGCTGCTGTTTTTTTAATATTACTTAATGCCGGGCGATCACGATGGTTCTGAGCACCGCTGAAGTGATGTACTGGTCAACCATGTTTGCTTCGATTCTGTCGGCCTCCGCCGGTGTGCTGGATGCGCGCAGCAAACAGTTTGATCTGTTCGGTATTATGATTATCGCGTTTTGTGCCGCCCTCGGTGGCGGCACCCTGCGCGATACCCTGCTCGACCGCACCGTATTCTGGGTAGCGGATTCCAGCTATCTGATTTTTACCTGGTTTGGTGCACTGGCCACTTTTTTTCTCGCACGCTGGATTAAATTGTCCGGCCGCTGGTTTGTACTGCCGGATGCTGCGGCATTAGGTTTATATACGGTGGCCGGCACTCAGGCTGCCCTGGGTGTTGGTGCCGATATGCTGGTCGCTTCGTTTATGGGGGTTATTACCGGTGTTGCCGGTGGGATTCTGCGGGACATACTGCTCAATCAGGACCCGCTGGTATTTCAGGGGCAGTGGTATGCGACCGCCGCCTGGAGCGGCTCCCTGCTGTATATTTTGCTGATTCATAACGATATAAATATCGGCGCCGCTGCCCTGGTTGCCGGTATTTTTATTTTTCTGCTGCGCCTCAGCGCCATCCGCTGGAATCTGGTTTTGCCACGCTATAAAGAGAAATAACGTCCGCACAGTACCCTGTAAATTCAAAGGAATGAACATGACCCCCACTCTGACACACACCCTGTTGCTGTTAACCAGCCTGACCCTTGGCACAGCGTACGCAGCACCAGAATTACCGCTGGCCGATGGTCAGTATGTATTTCAGCAACGCTACGCCGAGCACCCACAGATGCAGGGCATCAATCTGGATACCGAAATAAAACAGGGAAGAATCTCTCTGACCAACAACGATAGTGACGGCGTATTTCCGTTGGGATTAATTGATGAGGGAGAGCTGTACTGGCATGCCCGCTCCGGTCATTGGATTATTATCTATGAACCGAAGGATAAAGAGGCAAAGGATGTTGGCGGTTGCAGCGATGGTCCGGCGGTCGTTGATCTGAAGAATAAAATTTATTGGACCTGCTGATTGCAGAATCAGGGCCGGTGAAGAAACCGGCCCGGACGATTATTCGCCGACGCTCGCAATAATATCGGCATAATGAGCCGAGAAATCGTTAAAGGTGTCGCTGTTATGGCTGCAGCAACGAATGCCACCGCTTTTAATGTCATACACCCAGCCGTGAATATGTACTTTCTGTGTCGACAGCTTGGCGGCCACCACTGGATGGGTACGTAAATGCTGAACCTGCTGCAAAACGTTCTCTTCAATCGCTTCGTTCAGGTGCTCATGACCCAGACACATATCCGATGGAATCCCATTACGTTCGCGCACGATTTCCATCGCGGAACGGCAATGACCTAACCACTCTTTAACGTGCGGCAGCCCCTTCAGCTTGGTCATATCCAGAGCGCCTTTAATCGCACCACAATCGGTATGTCCGCACACAATAATATGGCGTACGCCTAATACCGCAACGGCATACTCAATAGATGCGGTCATGCCACCGGTTTCGTTAGAGTGTGGGGGAATAATATTACCGGCATTACGGCAGATAAAGAGATCACCAGGGGCTGAGCCGGTAACCATATTCGGATCGATACGGGAGTCCGAACAGGTAATAAAGAGTACGTCCGGATTCTGGCCATCGTCAGCCAGCGTGCCGAACAGGTCTTTCTGTTGCGGATACACATTCTGTTTAAAATTCAGTACACCACGTATCAGTTTTTCCACTGCAATCTCCCCTTATCAACGGCGCTAAGAATACGGTATTCCCTCCGTAAGAAACATGATTTTCTCAGCGGACTGTTGTGCCGCTGACGACACAACAATCCTCCCCGGTATCAACCGATTTCGATTAATACCTCACCCGGCGTTACCCGGTCTCCCTTGCTCACATAAACCGCCTGTACGGTACCGGCGATATTGGCGTGAACTTCGGTTTCCATTTTCATCGCTTCGGCAATCAACACCGACTGGCCGGCTTCGACTTTATCACCTTCTTTCACCAGCACATCGACGATATTGCCCGGCATTGCTGCGGTAACATGACCCGGCTGTGTGGCACGCTTACGGCCATGATTGCTGCTGCCTTCGGCGACGTATTCGTTCAGCGATTCAAAAATTACTTCTTCCGGCATACCGTCCAGCGACAGGTACAGCTTGCGTTTACCGACACCGGAGTCGCCGACACCGGTAATAGCCACTTCATAGCTTTCGCCGTGTACGTCGATACGGAATTCAGTTGCCATCGCTTCGCCCATACGGCCTTTGCCTTTCTGGTCCGGTGGCAGCAGTTCTTCCGGTTTCAGGGTGCCATCAGCACGCTGCTGCAGAAATTCACGGCCCAGATCCGGGAACATGGCGAAGGTCAGCACATCTTCTTCGCTTTGTGCCAGAGCACCAATGTCATCACGCAGTTTATTCATTTCCGGGCTTAATAAATCCGCCGGACGACCATCATTAACACTCTCATTACCAATGGCTTTTTTCTGCAGCTCAGCATTCACCGGCGCCGGTGCTGCACCATAGCCACCCTGCAGGTAACGCTTAACTTCGTTGGTGATGGTTTTATAACGCTGACCCGCCAGCACGTTGTATACCGCCTGGGTACCAACAATCTGTGATGTTGGCGTTACCAGCGGAGGAAAACCAAGGTCTTCACGTACCCGTGGAATTTCGGCAAACACCTCACGGATTTTATCCAGCGCGTTCTGTTCTTTCAGCTGATTCGCCAGGTTGGACATCATGCCGCCCGGCACCTGATTAATCTGCACGGAAACATCTTCGCGGGTAAATTCACTTTCAAACTGGTGGTATTTTTTCCGCACTTCGCGGAAGTAATCGGCAATTTCACCCAGTAATTCCAGGTCCAGACCGGTGTCGTAGCCTGTGCCTTTTAACGCAGCAACCTGCGACTCGGTCGCCGGATGACTGGTACCTGAGGCAAAGGAAGAAATCGCTGTATCGATACGGTCGGCACCGGCTTCTATCGCTTTCAGCTGACACAGCGGCGCCAGACCTGCCGTTGAATGACTGTGAATAACCAGCGGTAAATCCACTTCGGCTTTAATCGCTTTTACCAGCTCATAAGTGCCGTATGGTGTGAGCAGACCCGCCATATCTTTAATGGCAATAGAGTCGGCGCCCATGGCCTGCATCGCCTTGGCCTGTTCAACAAAGAGCGCTGGCGTATGCACCGGACTGGTGGTGTAGCAGATGGTGCCCTGCGCATGTTTACCGGCTTTTTTAACCGCTTTCATTGCGGTTTCGATGTTACGCAGATCGTTCAGCGCATCAAATACACGGAATACATCAATGCCGTTATCAGCCGCTTTCTGCACAAAGGCTTCCACCACGTCGTCGGCGTAATGGCGGTAACCGAGCAGATTCTGACCACGCAGCAGCATTTGCAAACGGGTATTGGGCAGCGCTTTTTTCAGCTGACGCAGACGCTCCCACGGGTCTTCTTTAAGGAAACGCACACAGGCATCAAAGGTGGCGCCGCCCCAGACTTCCAGCGACCAGTAGCCGACTTTATCCAGCTTGTCGCAGATCGGCAGCATGTCTTCGGTGCGCATACGGGTCGCAATCAGCGACTGGTGTGCATCACGCAGAACCACATCGGTGACTTCAATCTTTTTCACGTTACTCATCATTCATTCCTCCTGCGGATTACCAGCCGGCGTGTGCGGCAATGGCTGCGGCAATGGCCAGCGCAACTTCGCTGGGGTGACGTTTTTCTGAATAATTCAATAATTCCGGATGGGTCGGCACAAAGCTGGTGTCGAATTCCGCCCGTTTAAAATCGGCGTTACTGAGAATCTGCTGGTAATAGTGCGCAGTGGTTTTAATACCGTGCAGACGCATGTCATCCAGTGCGCGCTGCCCACGGGCAATCACTTCTTCCCAGGTCAGCGCCCAGACCACCAGTTTTAAACACATGGAGTCGTAATAAGGCGGAATTTCATAGCCGGTATAAATTGCCGTATCGACCCGCACACCCGGACCACCCGGCGCGTAATAGTGAGAAATACGGCCGAAGCTTGGCAGGAAATCGTTTTTCGGGTCTTCGGCATTAATACGGAACTGCAGGGCAAAACCGCGATAGGCAATATCTTCCTGGCGATAACTGAGCGGCAGGCCAGCGGCAATGCGCAGCTGCTCACGCACAATATCCACCCCGGTGATCTGCTCGGTAATGGTGTGCTCGACCTGAACACGGGTATTCATTTCCATGAAGTACACTTCATTGCCGGTCAGCAGGAATTCGACCGTACCGGCATTTTCATAACCGACGGCTGCGGCCGCTTTCACCGCCAGCCCACCAATATACTGGCGCTGCTCCGGTGTTAATTGCGGGCTTGGCGCAATCTCGATCAGCTTCTGGTTACGGCGCTGAATAGAGCAGTCACGCTCATACAGATGCACCACATTGCCCTGACTGTCGGCCAGAATCTGCACTTCGATATGACGCGGGTTTACGATGCACTTTTCCATAAACACATCGGCCGAACCGAAGGCTTTGGTGGCTTCGGAAATAACCCGCGGGTACTGGGATTTTAATTCGTCGGCAGAATCACAACGGCGGATACCGCGACCACCACCACCGGAAGTGGCTTTCAGCATCACCGGATAACCAATCTCGGCGGCCAGTTTCAGCGCCTCGTCCAGATCGGCCAGATTACCGTCAGAACCCGGAGTAATAGGTACGCCAGCGGCGCGCATGGAATCACGGGCCTGGGTTTTATCGCCCATTTTGTGGATAACATCCGACTTCGGCCCGATAAAGGTGACTCCTTTCTGTTCACACAGGCGGGCGAACTCAGCGTTCTCTGACAAAAAGCCGTAGCCCGGATGAATGGCATCGCAGCCGGTTTCCAATGCCAGATTCACAATGCGCAGCGGATCGAGGTAACCGGCCAGCGGATCTTCACCCAGCATATAAGCTTCGTCCGCACGCTTAACATGCAGCGCATAGCGGTCCGGTTCGGTATAGATAGCCACCGAGCGGATGCCCATCTCGGCGCAGGCGCGCACGATACGGACGGCAATCTCGCCGCGGTTAGCAATAAGAACTTTCTTCAGCATGGGGAACTCCTCGTTCGTAGTCCCTGAGTGAAAGGGTCAGATCAGCTTAGACAACACCAGACCAAAGCAAAAATTGATATTTTTTACCCAACCTATAAGGTATTACTTATAGATAAAGACCAGCGAGCAACATAACATGCCACTCAGCGTACAAAAATTAGCCAGCCGCCTGACTTTTCGCCAGTTGCAGGTATTCCACGCAGTATATGAGCTGGAAAGTTACAGTAAGGCGGGCGAGCTGCTCGGCCTGACCCAGCCGGCGGTCAGCAGCCAAATGCGCCAGCTGGAGCAGGCATTGGAAATGCCCTTATTCGAATACGTCGGCCGCCGTTTATTTGTGGCAGCGGCCGGAGAGAAGCTGGCCCAGAGCGTGGATGGTATTTTCGGTGAACTGCGCCGGTTGCAGACCGATCTGGCCGAGCTGGACGGTAAAGTGGCTGGTGAGCTGAAACTGGTGGCGGTGAATACGGCGCAATATGTTGTGCCGTATCTGCTGCGCGCTTTCCTTAATCTTTACCCACAGATCAACGTCAGCGTCAGCGTGGTGAACCGCGCCGCAGCGATTCAGCGCCTGAACGATAACCGTGACGATCTGGTGATTATGGGCATGGTGCCAAGCGAGAAACCGCTGGCATCACTGCCGTTTCTGAATAATGAGCTGGTACCGGTGGTGCCGGCCGGACATCCGCTGTTACTGCAGGAAGCAGTCAGCCCGCAGGACTTCCTCGACAGCAACCTGCTGATGCGCGAGGCGGGTTCCGGCAGCCGCCTGGCGCTGGAAGTACACTGCCAGCAACAACGCCTGCGGGTGAAACCCAGCATGGAAATCGGCTCGAACGACGCCGTTAAACACGCCGTGATTGCCGGCCTTGGCGTGGCCGTGCTGCCTAAGCTCAGCATCCTGCCGGAACTGCAGCTGGGGACGCTGCGGGTGTTGGATATTCCGGGCTTTCCACTGCGCCGCAGCTGGTGTGTGGTGTATCCGCAGGCCAAACATCCGACCCCGGCCATGAAGGCTTTTATTGATTATATTCAGCAGAATATTAAACAGTTCGAGCAGGTATTTTTACGTAACCCACAGTTGAAGTCCTGACCAAAAAAAACGACACCCGCAGGTGTCGTTTTTTATACCAGCCAGCTGTTAAGCGGCTTTTTTCAGCTTTTTCTTCAGCACTTTCAGTTTGCTTTCCTGCTTGGAGATCTTGGCCTTACGCGCTTTGATCTCTTTTTTCAGGCTGACGACTTTCTTGGATATTTTCTTAGACATAACAAATTCCTTCTTTATTCCGATGGGTGCATTAAGCACTATGACTCTTCAGTCTGCTGATTTTTCCGGATAAAACCGCGGATAAATCGCCGGATTTCACGGGCTGCACTGGTGTCCAGCTCTTCGCACAGAGCAAGAAACTGCTCCCGCTCTTCGCCATTAATACGGATAAGCAGCTGTGCATCATTCTTTACAGCTTTGGCCTTTTTACTACGGCCAGTTTTGGCTGAAGCCTTTGCCTTATCCACGACGCCTGAAGCCCAATAAGATGAAGAGAACTTCATGATATACATTGTATATCATTATGCAATACGTTAATTACTCTGCAGACGACTCCGCTCTGGACTTTGGCTGAAACTGTTTACGATAAGCCGCCGGCGATAAACCCACCCGCTGACGGAAAAGACGGCGGAATGAATTACTGTCTTCATAACCGACTGCCAGCGTAATGCTGTCAATGGTCATGCGGGTCGACTCAATCAGCTGCTTGGCTTTTTCTATGCGCAGCGCCTGCAGATAAGCCAGCGGCGCCTGCCCCGTCGCCTCTTTAAAACGCCGCTTAAAGTTACGCACACCAAAGCCGAAACGGCTGGCCAGTTCATCGATGACCAGCGCTCCGGCAAAGTGTTCATCCAGCCAGTTCTGTACCTTCAGAATATCCTGATCAGTGTGATTTTTCGGCGCGGCCCATAAGGCATAGGGGCTTTGTACGCTGCGGACATTATCAATCAGCAAATAACGGCTGCAGGTTTGTGCCAGCTCTAATGAAGCAAAACGGCGTATAAGGTGCAGCAGCAGATCCAGCACTGCCGTCGCTCCGCCACTGCTGATCAGCTGGCCGTCTTCACATAACATTTGCTGCTCATCCAGCCGGACCTGCGGGAAGCTGCGCCGGAACAGCCCGGCGAAAGCCCAGTGAGTCGTCACCCGCATACCATCGGCAAGACCGCTTTCGGCCAGTAAAAATGTTGCATTACACATGGTGGCAATCGTCGCCCCCTGGTGGTAACGCTCTCTCAGCCAGGCCCGGTAACGGCCAAATTCCGGCATTGCCTGCTGCAGACTGAAGAGAAAACCCGGAATCACAATCAGATCGGTCTGGCGGATATCGGCGACCCCACCGTCCACGCTCAGCTGCTGACCGGCTGACGCTGCTACCGGCAAACCATCCAGCGACACCCTACGCAGCTCAAACAGCGGCTTCTCCTGACCGGCAAACAGATTGGCGGCGTAAAAAATCTCCTGCGCCATGGTCGCACTGGCCGCAGAACACTGGTCAGCCAGCAACAAAGTAACGTGCATAATGCCCTCACTTGCAGATATCGCATGGAACAAGTCATTTATGCATATACAACGTCGGAACCGCAAGCCTTAGACTGCCCGCCTGTTTAAGCAGTCAGGAAAATAAAGATGAATCTCTGGTTTCGATTGTTACTTATGCTGCTGCGCCGCCCGTGGCGCAAGCCGGTCGGCGGCCTGGACACCACGGTGGTGAAAATGCGCGTATGGCCACTGGATCTGGATTTTAACCGCCATGTAACCAATGGCCGTTACTTCACCATGGCCGATGTCGGGCGTATGGATTACGTATTACGCAGCGGCGCCTACAAAGTGGCTCTGCGCCATAAAGCGTTTCCGGTTGTGGGTGATGTCTGGGGGAAATTCCGCCGTGAGCTGCGGCTGTTTGAAGCCTTTGAAATTCACAGCCGTATGCTCGGCTGGGATGATAAATGGGTCTTTGTTGAACACCGTTTTATGCGCAAAGAACGGGTTATTGGCGTGGTGATGATGCGTGGCCTGTTCCGTTCGGCAAAAGGATTGGTCGATCCGCAGGAGTTTATCGCCGGAATGAATCTTGATCCGCAATCACCACCGCTGCCAGACTGGCTCAGCGCATGGTCAGAAAGTTGCGACGGAATGAGCTCCCAGCTGCGCGACGAAGAGCTCTGCTGAACAATCTGGCCGGATTACCGGCCAGTCAGCGTTTCCGGCAGCATCAGGAATTTTCCTGCTGCTGCTCAAAGTTCAGCACAATAAATTCAGCAGGACGAACAATCGCAACCTTTACACTGACCCGCAGCCAGCCATTCAGAATGTCGTCACTGGTCATGCTACTGCCCAATCCCACCGTAACCGAAAATGCATCACTGGCAGAAGCGCCCTGCAGACCACCTTCTTTCCAGATATTGGTGAGAAAATTCTCAATCATGGCTTTTACAGCATTCCAGGTGTTGGCATCGTTGGCAGCAAAAATATAACGCTTCATACCCTCCTGAATTGAACGTTCAAGAAAAAGCGCCGTGCGCCGCACCGGAATATAACGCCAGTCCTGACTGTTACCATCCAGCGTGCGGGCGCCCCAGACAAGAATGCCCTGGCCATTAAAAAAACGGATGGCGTTAATGGATTTGCCGGAAGCTTCATCAATATTCAGCTCAGCCTGTTGATGATCTGATAAGCGGATAGGTAACGCAGCTGCGCCAACGATGCTGACATTAGCTGGTGCACGCCATACGCCCTCGTTACTATCATTAATCACATAAATGCCAGCCATCGCCGCACTGACCGGCAAAATATTGACCTCGGTATTCAGTCTTTGCTGCAAGCTGTTATAACGCTTACTGGCATTCCGTAATGCCATATCGTGCTGACGGATCTGCGCTGCTGATGGCTCTGATAAGGCTGCGATATCCGCCAGAATGCGGCTGACTGCCGATGTACCATCAGACTCGGCATGAAGAAACGCCGCCAGTTTATGCAGATTACCGCCAAACAGATTGGTGTAATTCAGCTCGTTACTTCCCACCATCGTGGTGCCGATAAACGGATAATAGCAGGCAGCATTTTTCAGCCCGTTGCTGCCCGTGCTTTCGCGAAAATTCCGGATATCTTCGCTGTATAACAGCGGGTCAGGATTGCGCCCGCCAATGACATCGAACAGACAGAACGGATACTCCAGCTGTTCAGCCTGCAACAGCATGGCCTGCATCAGTGTTGCATTTTCTGCCACCGACAACAGTGTTGCGTCCGGACACAGGTACAGCGTCGGCTCTGATTCTTCTGCCAGAACCTGCAGTCCACGCAGCAGATCAGCCAACAGAATATTCGGATTAATAATCGCTGCCTGCGCGCTGCTTAATGGGTTTCCGCTCGGCTTACCGTAATTTCCGACCGATACAACATAAGCACTGCCACCACCGTTTTCGAAAAACAGCCGCATACTGTTACACAGGTAATACACCGTTGCCGGATCGGGCAGAAGTTCGTAATTATCATCTCCGCCCTGTGGGTAATACTGCACCGGCTGGAGTGCATCCGGATGTATAAAGCGGGAGACAAATTCTTCGTAAGATTGTACAAGCACCGCTTTATTCAGCAGTGACTGACCGCTTAATTGTGCCGCAGGCGTATAACCGATAAACGCAGGAATAGCGGTTGCACTGGGCACAACCGAATCAGGAAAGGTGTTTATCTCATTGATATAAACACCCGGGGTTTTGACTGTTGTGGTCATAGTGGCTCCGTGCGCTGCTGTCTGTCCGTGAATGACTGAGCATGCCTGAACCAGCCAGAGGGTCAAGGAAAGTTCCCGCGTTCTGGCATACCTGAATGTTAACGGAGTTAGTCCACAGCGTTCAGCAGGCTTTCTAACTTGCTGACGGTGTTCCAGTTTCTGGCGGTTACAGGAACCCCAAGAACTTTTTCCACACCTGCCGCCAGTTTTGAACGGCCAATACCTTCTGGCGCATACAGATAAAATACGCCGTCAGCCAACTGAAAAGATTCCGATGCCTTACTCAGAGCCTGAAGGCGTTCTGAGTCTACGGTCTTTGGCTGTGCAGCCAGAAAGAAGAAGTGCAGCACTTTGCCATCATCCACCGGATAAGGGTTGGCCGCGATAACTGCTTGTAACTCAGCTGCACTCAGCAACAGAACGTCCACCTCAAATCCATGCTGAGCAGCAATCAGACTGCGCAGCCGCGTACTGTCTGCCGCCACAGGTTGTGCAGCGCTCTGAAAAACAACATTACCGCTCTGAATATAGGTTTTAACCTGCTGATATCCGGCTTGTTCAAACACCACGACCAAATCCTTCATCGACAGAATATTTTTGCCGCCGACATTAATTCCGCGTAACAGCGCAACACAAGGGGTCATCCGTATCCATTCCTGTTAATTTCCCACTCATATATCTGATAATGGCGACATTGAATATGATCAGAAAAGGGCTGGTTTTCCAGAAAAACCAGCCCTTGTTTTAGCGAGACAGCGACTGGTATAAATCACCGAAGCTGGTGTTATAACGGACGGTAAAGCTGACTGAATTTCCCAGAACATCGTCTTCCGTAGTTTTATAACTCAACTCCAGACCCAGCTGGGTTTTATCTTGCTCGTTAAAACCCGGAACCACTATTTTAAGATTTGCTTTTACTCTGGGATAGCACTTTGGTCCATCGCTCGCCAGACGCCGGCATTGCCCAATCATGAGTTCTGTATATTGCTCCGGTGAATAGGCAGCACGATAACCCAGATAAGCCTCCGCCAGATAAACCAGAGAATCATCTTCATTTTCATAAACATAACCGCCAAGATCCAGGGCAATACCATGTGTCAGATTATTCTGCTGATTACCAGCCTGACTGCTTCCCAAAGCCCGGTAAACAAGTTGACCCATACGCAATGAATAACTGGTATTTTCTTCGCTGGTTTTAATTGATGTCAGCAGCAATTCATTACCAAAATGATATCCGCTCAGGTCACTGCTGTTCGGCTGACGGTAGTAAAGGTAGCCCGCGGTCGGGTTTGCTTCACCGGCCAGTTTCTCTGTCGAGGTAAAAACAGCTCCCAGGGTAAAACGACTGACAACCAGAGGGTAATCTTTATAACCCGATAACGGAATATCAATGACATCACTGCTGATAACCTCCTGATCCTGCAGTAATTCTTTCAGTGAGATCTCATCCGTAGGTGTCAGTATGCTGTATAACTGCTTCTGTAAAAGACTGTCCAGTTGCTTACGTTTAGCCTGTAAACGCTGCCTGGCTTCATAAGAAGCCAGTTTAGATACAGCGGCAAACCAGGCTTCATTTTTCTCTTCATACTGCTTTGCCTGATTGGCCGGTACCATATTGAGCAGCTCAGAGAACTCCTGAGCAGTCATATAATTACCCGCTTGCCCTGCAACCGCCAGTGCCGAGAAAGTATTCCGCCAGACATGATCAACTATGACTTTAAGCTGAGCAGCCAGAAGCTCCGGCGCTCCTTCGTGCGTGATAGCAACCGCACTTATTGCCTTGATTTTCCGCACATAATCCAGAATATCCACAACACTGAGATAGTCTTCATTGTTCAGACACGTACCGACTACCTTCGGAGTCTCCTGCCAAGCAGTAATTGACCCCTTCCAGTCTTCTGTCAGTTGATTGCCAGTAAAGAAGTAGTTGAATGCCTCGGTTTTTCCCGCATCTCTGCTCAGGTCGTCAGTTAACTGAACTGAGATTAACTGTTTCATAATCAGATTTTTATTGCAGTTTTCTGCGGCAGGTGCCGCAGGATTACTGCCTTCCTGGCCTGGCGCTTCAGCAGCCAGTAAACCCGCTGGGCGCAGTGCAGCAATCAGAAATACAATAGCCAACAGTTGTGGTGAAACGCCGCTGAGATTGCGTGTAACCATAGAACCTCCCTGTGTATTTCATCCCAATCGAATATCAGACAGAACCAACATAACGCGTATGCCTGAAAAATAAAATCCATTTCCGGAGAACAGCAGCAACAAAAAACGGCCCGGAAGCAATCATTGCTTCCGGGCCGCGGGCTGCTTGTCTGTTCCCAACAAGCATTCAGGGTGCTGAATTTTTAAATTATGCGGTCGCTCAGTTGCGGATTAAGTAATCGAAGGAACCCAGAGCAGCGGTTGCCCCCGCGCCCATCGAAATAATAATCTGCTTGTACGCCACGTTGGTGCAATCGCCGGCGGCGAATACGCCCGGTACATTCGTCTGGCCATGGCCGTCGATAATAATCTCGCCACGCTCAGTCAGCTCGACCGTTCCTTTCAGGAATTCGGTATTCGGCACCAGACCAATCTGTACGAAAATACCCGCCAGTTCGATCACATGGCTTTCGCCGGTATTACGATCCTGGTATTTAATCGCTGTTACCCGCTCACCGTCGCCAATCACTTCAGTGGTCATCGCCATTTTAATAATGTCGATATTGGCGGTAGCTTCGGCTTTTTTCACCAGCACCGCATCGGCACGCAGTACATCAGAGAATTCCAGTACGGTGACGTGCTCAACAAGTCCGGCCAGATCAATAGCGGCTTCAATACCGGAGTTACCACCACCGATCACCGCAACACGCTTACCTTTAAATAACGGGCCATCACAGTGCGGGCAGAAGCATACGCCTTTGGCTTTGTATTCCTGCTCGCCGGGTACGTTCATTTCTCTCCAGCGCGCACCGGTCGCGAGAATCACCGACTTACCCGCCAGTACCGCACCGTTGGCCAGTTCGACTTCGGTTAAGCCAGAATCGGTTTTGCGTACCGCAACGGCTTTCTGGGTTTTCATCACATCCACGTCGTATTCTTTAACGTGTTCTTCCAGATGCGCAACCAGCTTCGGACCTTCGGTGTAAGGCACAGAAATAAAGTTTTCGATGCCAACGGTATCAGATACCTGACCGCCAAAACGCTCCGCCACCAGACCGGTACGGATACCTTTACGCGCCGCGTAAATGGCAGCTGAAGCACCCGCCGGGCCACCGCCCACCACCAGCACATCAAACGGATCTTTATCGGCCATTGCCGCCGCGGCTTTGGCATCGGCGTCGTCATCCACTTTATTGAGGATTTCTGCCAGCGTCATTTTACCGTTGGCCAGCACTTCACCGTTCAGGTACAGCGAAGGAACCGCCATAATATTGCGTTCTTTCACTTCGTCCGGAAATACGCCGCCGTCGATCATGGTGGCGGTAACGTTCGGATTCAGCGCGGCCATTAAATTCACCGCCTGTACAACATCAGGACAGTTGTGGCACGACAACGATACATAGACTTCAAAATTCAGGGTGCGCGTCAGGGATTTTGCCTGATCCTGCAATGCCTGATCTTCTTTCGACGGGTGACTGCCCGCCTGTAATAAAGCCAGCACCAGCGAGGTAAACTCGTGGCCCATTGGCACACCGGCAAAGGCCACACGGGCTTCGCTGCCCGCTTTGGCAATGGTCATTACCGGAGAACGGCCACCGATTTTTTCGTTGGTCACCGTCAGGGAAATCTGATCATTCAGTTCTGCGATTTCACGCGCCAGAGTTTCCAGTTCTTTGGATTTTGGCGAATCATTAACAGACACCTGCAGTTCAATCGGATTACGCAGATTGTTCAGGTAGGTGCCTAATTGTTGTTTCATATTTGCATCAAGCATGGAAATACCGTCCGATTGAAGATTTTTAAAACGGCTCCGGAAAACCGGAGCCGGGTATTGCAATTACTTCAGGTTATTTGGCAAGGCCTGTGGAATTTACTGCAGGCTGGTCGAAGCGTTGACTCACCCGAAGCATTTGGCAAAGCCGGAGAGATGAAGCGCAAGAGAACTACGTCGCGATTCGCTCTCCGGGAAAGCCAAATCAGATCTTGCCGACCAGATCTAGGGATGGAGCCAAAGTCGCTTCACCTTCTTTCCACTTAGCCGGGCACACTTCACCTGGGTGAGCAGCAACGTACTGAGCAGCTTTTACTTTACGCATCAGGTCGTCTGCATCACGGCCGATACCTTCAGCAGTGATTTCCATGGCCTGGATAACGCCCTGTGGATCAACCAGGAAAGTAGCGCGGTCTGCCAGGCCCTGACCTTCACGCATTACACCGAAGTTGTTGGTGATGGTGCCGGTCTGGTCACCAACCATGTAGTAGTTGATCTTACCGATGGTTTCAGAGCTGTCGTGCCATGCTTTGTGGCAGAAGTGAGTGTCGGTAGACACAGAGAATACTTCTACGCCCAGCTTCTGCAGTTCTTCGTATTTGTCAGCCAGGTCGCCCAGTTCGGTCGGGCATACGAAAGTGAAGTCGGCTGGGTAGAAGAAGAATACTGCCCACTTGCCTTTAACATCAGCTTCAGTGATTTCTACGAACTCGCCCTGTTTAAAAGCGGTTGCTGCAAATGGTTTAATTTCAGTGTTGATCATGTGGTCTTGCTCCATAGGTTTGTGTTGGGAACAGGACCTATAGTAGGGACATGCTTCTAATTAGTTAAATTGATCTTTTCAAAGAAGGCTATTAGGTATAGCTATTGAACCGTTTGACTAACAGTCCGGAGAATAAGTGCTCTGCCCTGGGTTACAGGGCAGAGCCTGAGCCTTGTCAGCGCTGGGCCGGGGCCGTACCCGCCAGTTGCGGTGGTAAAGAATCGACATGCAGTGTGCGGGTCGGGAAGGCGCAGTCGCCACCCTTCTCGTGGATGATATTCAGTACTTTCAGCAGTACATCCTGCTTGATCTCGTGGAACCTTACCCAATCGGTGGTTTTGGTGAAGGTGTAGATAAAGAAATCCAGACTGGATTCACCAAAGCTGTTGAAGTTCACGATCATGGTCTGGTTATTATCAATTTCCGGATGTTCGCGCAGCATGGCACGCACGCCTTCCATAATCGCTGGCAGATGACGTGAATCCTGATAGCGGATACCAATGGTTTCGTAGATACGGCGGTTGGTCATGCGCGATGGGTTTTCCACCGAGATATTGGTAAACACCGAGTTCGGCACATACAGCGGACGCTTATCAAAGGTGCGGATACGGGTCACGCGAAAGCCGATATGCTCTACAGTTCCTTCGATGCTGCGGTCCGGCGAACGCACCCAGTCACCGACTTTGAACGGGCGGTCGAGATAAATAATCAGCGAGCCAAAGAAGTTGGCCAGCAGATCTTTGGCGGCCATACCGACGATCAGACCACCGACACCACCAAAGGCGAGGATGCCGGAAATGGATATGCCCAACAGCTGAAAAATCGGCAGAATAATCAGAATGGTAACGCTGAGTTTGGCCACCTTACCCACCAGCTGTACCGTGGTCGGATCAATGCCATTCACAATCTGCCGTTCTTCCACGCGGTTAATCAGACGCCACAGCGCCCAGGCGGTGAGAATAATCAGCGCCAGCTGACGCACCACCGGAATACTGGAAATAATTTCAGAAGAAAAATGACCTGCGGTGATGTCGGCAATCCAGGTCGCACCAATGGCAAAAATAATCCAGCTGATGGGGACGCCAATGGCCTCCAGCACAATATCGTCCCAGCGGTTCTTGGTCGCCAGCGCCAGCTTAACCAGACGCTTGCGGGTAAAGCGCCACGCCGCACCGGCAATCAGCGTGATACTCAGGGCAATGCTGACATCCCAGAACCAGTCATAATTCTGTGAAATTAATTCGTTCCACCACTCCACGCAGAAGACTCCATTTATTCAGAAGGGAATTTTGCGCAGACAGGCAACAGCGGTTACCTGCCCGCAAACAGGTACTCAGCTCAACTGACGCTGACGCACCGCTTCAAACAGACAAATGCCGGTAGCCACCGACACGTTAACCGAGCTGACTTCGCCAGCCATCGGAATATTCACCAGATAATCGCAATGTTCACGGGTAAGGCGACGCATCCCCGCACCTTCAGCGCCCATCACCAGAGCGGTTGGCCCGGTAAAATCCTGCTGATAAATGCTGTGCGTTGCTTCACCGGCGGTGCCGACAATCCAGATACCGCGTTCCTGCAGTTCTTTCATGGTGCGCGCCAGATTGGTGACCTGAATATAAGGCACGGCTTCGGCTGCGCCACAGGCCACCTTGGCGGCTGTTGCATTTAACGGTGCGGATTTATCTTTCGGCGCAATCACTACCTGTACACCGGCGGCGTCTGCCGTACGCAGACAGGCGCCCAGATTATGCGGATCGGTAACGCCGTCCAGAATCAGAATCAGCGCATTGCCACTGATACTATCGAGAATATCCGGCAGGTGTTTCTCGTTTTTATTCTGCACCGGCTTACGCCAGGCAATAATGCCCTGGTGATTACCTTCATCGGCCTTCTGATTCATCAGGCCTTTGTCGGCCTCACGGATATCCAGCCCCTGTTCGGCAGCCAGTTCCAGCACGCGCTGCATACGCTGGTCCTGACGGCCTTTCATCACCCACAGCTCAACCACCTGATCCGGACTGCGCTGCAATAAGGTGGTAACGGCATGCAAACCGTAAACGGCTTCTAACTTCATTGATTAATTAACCTGTTTTCTTTCCGGCCTTTTTGGCCGGTTTTTTCTTGGCGGTCTTTTTCTTTACCGCTTTGTTGCTTTCGGTTTTCTTTTTGGCGTTCAGCTTTTGCCGTTTGCTCGGCTTGGGCTTTTTCTTTTTGCTTTTAGTGCCGTCTGAATCGTCAGCAGCAAAGGTTTTAGCGCCCTTGTCAGCCGTACGCTTAACACCGGCTTTTTTAACGCCGCTTTTATTAGCGCCGCTTTTATTACCGCCACTTCTGGCACCATCTCCAGATTCTGTCGAGGGTGCCCGTGCTTTTTTTTGGCGGCTTGGCTCCAGCGTTTCTTCGGTTACTTTGCCATCGGCCTGTTTATTACGGCGGCGCGGTAAACGCGCAGGCGTTGGCAGATCGCTGGCTTTGCTGCGTCTGGCGTTAACCGGTGCAGTGGTCAGTTCGAAATCGACTTTGCGCTCGTCGAGGTTCACGTTCATGACCCTTACCCAGAGCTTATCGCCAAGGCGGAAACTGCGGCGCGTGCGCTCGCCTACCAGACGATGTTTCACTGCATCAAAGTGGTAGTAATCGTTTGCCAGACCACTGATATGCACCAGACCTTCGACATAGACGTCTTTTAATTCAACGAATAAGCCAAAGCCGGTAACCGCGGTAATAACCCCTTCGAATTCTTCACCGATACGGTCGCTGATAAATTCGCACTTGAGGAAATCGACCACGTCACGGGTAGCATCATCGGCACGGCGCTCGGTCATCGAACAATGCTCACCCATTACCACCATCGCTGCGGTGTCGTATGGGTAAATGGTTTTCTGTGCCAGTGGCTTGGCACCGTCGGCACGTTTTACGTGTTTGCATTCGCGTTCGCTGCGGATCACGCTGCGCAGACCACGGTGCACCAGCAGGTCGGGGTAACGGCGGATTGGCGAAGTGAAGTGAGTATAGGCTTTATAAGCCAGACCAAAGTGACCTTCGTTATCCGGCTTATAAACGGCCTGACTGAGCGAGCGCAGCAGCACGGTCTGGATTAAATGTGAATCCGGACGGTCGCCAATCTGGCTCAGCAATGCCTGATAATCTTTCGGCGACGGGTCCTGACCATGTGGCATGGATAAACCGACTTCGGCGAGGAAAGATTTCAGGTTCTCAAGTTTTTCTGCGCTCGGGCCGTTATGCACACGATACAGTGCCGGCACGTCATAACGCTGGAAGAAATCGGCAGCACAGACGTTGGCTGCCAGCATGCATTCTTCAATCAGCATATGGGCCGCGTTACGTTCGGTCGGTACGATTTCCTGAATTTTACGCTCAGCATCGAACACGATACGGGTTTCGACCGAGTCGAAATCCATCGCACCACGCTCTTCACGTTTGGCGCGCAGGGTTTTATACAGGGCGTAGAGATTTTCCAGATGCGGCACAACGTCTTTGTAATGTTCACGCCAGGCATCGCCGTCGTCACCACGTTCCGGCTGCAGCATTTTCCAGACCTTGTTATAGGTCAGGCGCGCATGGGAGTGGATAACACCTTCCATAAACTGATAACCGGAAATATTACCGGCTTTGGAGATGGTCATTTCACATACCATCACCAGACGATCTACTTCCGGGTTCAGCGAGCATAAACCGTTGGACAGTTTTTCCGGCAGCATCGGTACCACAAACTCAGGGAAATACACCGAGTTGCCACGACCGTGAGCTTCAACATCCAATGCCGAACCTGCCTGTACGTAATGGGATACATCGGCAATGGCAACGTATAAACGCCAGCCACCGGTTTTGCGGTTAGGTTCGCAATAGACGGCATCGTCGAAGTCTTTGGCGTCTTCACCGTCGATGGTGACAAAAGGCAGCTGACGCAGGTCGATGCGGTTGTGTTTGTCTTTATCTTTGACCTGTTCCGGCAGTTTTTTGGCTTCTACCAGCACTGCCTCCGGCCATTCGTGCGGAATATTATGGCTGCGGATGGCAACATCAATTTCCATCCCCGGTGCCAGGTGATCACCCAGCACTTCGACCACTTCACCCATAGGTAAGCCGCCGGGCTTCGGCTGCTCAACAATCTGCACCACCACAAACTGGCCGTGCTCAGCGCCTTTGCGGCCAACCGGCGGAATCAGGATTTCCTGCGCCACGCGTTTGTTATCCGGCTGTACGACGCCGACACCGGACTGATCGAAGTAACGGCCGACAATCTGCTGAGTATTACGCTCCAGCACTTCGACAATTTTGCCTTCCGGGCGGCCACGGCGATCAAGACCAAGGATCTGTACCGCAACGCGGTCACCGTGAAAGACTTTGCTCATCTGGCGGTTAGACAGGTACACATCATCAGCACCGTCACGCAGCACAAAGCCGTAACCATCGCGATGGCCCATCACCACACCGGTAACCAGATCGACTTTGCGCAGCGGCGCAAACTGGCTGCGACGGTTGCTGATCAGCTGGCCATCACGCGACATCGCAATCAGGCGGCGACGCAGAGCTTCTACGCGGTCTTCATCGGTTTCACCCAGTGCTTCGCAGACTTCCGCGTGGGTAGCCGGGTGGCCCAGTTGCTCCAGCAATGCCAGCAGGGCATCACGGCTGGCAACCGGGTTTTCATATTTTTGCGCTTCGGCCTCGGCATTTGGGTCATGGAACGGGGCTTTTGGTGCGTTGGAATCCGTCAATGTGCGGCTCCTATAATTAATTTGCGCCCAGTATAACGGTTACACACGTATTTACAGGGCTTTAAAGTTGATTTGCGCGCTGTCGCGGCTTTTTCCGGCCTGTTGCAGGCGCTGCAGGTAATCAGTCCACAGTTCATCACGATGCGTGCATAAATGATAGAGATAACTCCAGTCATACAGACCTGAGTCATGGCCGTCGTCAAACACCAGTTTCAGGGCATAATTACCGGCCGGTTCAATACGCAGCAATACCACATCTTTTTTACCGCTCTGCAACACCTCATTGCCGACACCATGACCACGGACTTCTGCCGAAGGTGAGTGCACACGAAGAAATTCATAAGACAGCTCATAAGGCTGCTCACCATAGGTCAACTCAAGACAGTGGCTGACTTTCTTCACTTTTATTGCTTTTGGAATCACTGTTATTCCACTCCGGGAGTATGGATAACGGGCGGATGAGATAAAGCGCGCTACACTTTTATGTAAGGCATACATGGTGTGTCGCCCAATATCAGGCTCCGGTTGTACCTGATGTAGTTTACTATCGGTGAGATTGAGCTGCCTATGAATTCTTTACGCAATATCAGTATCCGTGCCCGTTTATGGGTAATTCTCAGTGCTTCCGTAATATGTGTTCTGCTGATCCAGCTGCAAGCCATGCAACATATTTACAACACCATAGACAAGGCGAAACAACAGGCTGTAAAACAGCAGGTCGACAGTGCATACAGCCTGATTGAGCATTATTACCAGCTCAGCCAGCAGGGAATGCCGGTAGCAGAAGCACAAACCCGGGCAAAGGATGCTGTCCGCGAGCTGCGTTATAACGGCAATGAATATTTCTGGATTAACGACTCCGCACCCGTCGTTGTCGTTCATGGTGTCAAAGCAGAGCTGGAAGGAAAAAACGTTAACGACGTTAAAGACCCCAATGGCCTGTATTTGTTCCGCGAAATTGTAAAAGCAGCAAAAAGTAAGTCCGAAGGCAATTATGTGCACTATTACTGGCCCAAGGCCGGCAGTTCGGAACCCGTATCCAAGGTCAGCTACGTTAAACAGTTCAGACCCTGGGACTGGATTGTCGGCACCGGTGTTTATACCGACGACGTTATGACCGCCTTCTGGCAAAGTGCCACCGGCCTTATTACCACCAGTCTGATTTTTATTATTCTGTTGATTGCCGTCATCATGCTGGTATCGAACAGCATCCGTCATCCGCTGCGGGTTATCACTCAGGCGATGGATGATATTGCCCGCGGTGAAGGCGATCTGACTCAGCGTTTACCTTCCAAAGGTCAGGACGAAATCACCAATATTGCCCAGGCCTTTAATACCTTTATTGGTCAGATTCACAAAGTTGTGAGCGAAAGTAAAACCGCCTCAGAACTGTTGGCGCAACTGACCCGTGAGATTGCCACCGTCAGCAGTGAAACACGCCGCCTCACCGACGATCAGCTGCAACAGACCGATCTTGCTGCCACAGGCTCGAATGAAATGAGCCAGACTATTCACGAAGTGGCTGGCAATGCCGAACGCGCCGCCGCCGCCGCCCGGGAAGTCGATGACAACGCCCGCCGTGGTATGAAAACCATGCAAACCACACAGCAAAGCATTGGTAGCCTGGCCGCCGATATCCAGAGCTCCTGCGAGGTGATTCAGGGTCTGCAGAGTGAAACCGACGCTATCGGTTCGGTACTGGATGTTATCCGTGGTATCGCCGAACAAACCAACCTGCTGGCACTGAACGCCGCCATCGAAGCCGCCCGTGCCGGTGAACAGGGCCGCGGTTTTGCCGTGGTCGCCGACGAAGTGCGCACCCTCGCCTCGCGCACCCAGGAATCGACTGAAGAAATTAATAAAATGATTTCCCGCCTGCAGGATCAGGCCGCCAGCGCTGTACATTCGATGGAAGAAAACGTAAAAAATTCTGAATCCACTTCTGTCACTTCACAGCAGGCACTGGACGCGATATCAACCATCAGCACAGCAGTCAGCACTATTACCGAAATGAACCTGAGCATTGCCAGTGCGGTTGAGGAACAAAGCGCCGCCGCCAACGAGATCAGCGGCAACGTTGTACGGATCGCTGAATCTTCAGGGCATATTGCCGACAATATGGTAAAAACCGATCAGTACGGACAGAAGCTGTCCGACAGCAGCGAAGCTCTGGTCAGATTAATTGAGCGTTTCAGGATTTAAATTGCGCCAAATAACGTTGCACATAAAAAAGGAGGCCTGCAGGCCTCCTTTTTTATCCGTATCTGTGTCAGAGAATAAACTGACTCAGATCCTGATCGCGGGCCAGATCGCCCAATTGCTTCTCAACATAGGCAGCATCAATTTCGACCGCCTGAGTCATATCGGTTGCATCAAACGATACCTGCTCCAGCAGTCGCTCCATAATGGTATGCAGACGGCGGGCACCGATATTTTCTGTGCTCTCGTTCACCTCAAAGGCAATTTCTGCCAGACGCTTGATCGCATCCTCGGTAAAGTTAATATCCAGCCCTTCGGTTTTCAGCAGCGCTTTATACTGTTCGGTCAGCGATGCTTTTGGCTCGGTCAGAATACGCTTAAAGTCATCCGGCGTCAGCGCTTCCAGTTCCACCCGGATTGGCAGACGGCCCTGTAATTCCGGAATCAGATCGGAAGGCTTGGACAGATGGAATGCACCGGAGGCAATAAACAGAATATGATCGGTTTTGACCATGCCGTATTTAGTGCTGACGGTGCAGCCTTCGATTAATGGCAGCAGATCACGCTGTACACCTTCGCGCGAAACATCGCCACCGGAACCACTTTCATGACGCTTGGCGACTTTATCGATCTCATCAATAAAGACGATGCCGTTCTGTTCCACCAGCTCCAGTGCACGGGCTTTCAGCTCGTCCATATTCAGCATTTTGGCGGCTTCTTCGTCGCGCAGTTGTTTGAAGGCTTCTTTGATTTTTAATTTACGTTTGTTTTTCTTTTCGCCACCGAGGTTGGAAAACATGCTCTGCAGCTGACTGGTCATTTCTTCCATGCCAGGAGGTGCCATAATTTCCACACCAACGCTGACCTGCGCCAGATCGATTTCAATCTCTTTGTCATCCAGCTGCCCTTCGCGCAGCTTTTTACGGAAAACCTGGCGCGTTGAGCTGTCTTCTGTTTTTGGCTCTTCGGTAGTGTCCCAGCTGGTTGTGCTGCTGCGCGCCGGCGGTAACAGTACATCCAGAATACGTTCTTCCGCGGCCAGTTCGGCACGGCTGGCAACCTTGACCATTTCCTGCTCACGCAGCAGTTTCAGACCGGTTTCGGTCAGATCGCGGATAATGGATTCAACATCTTTACCGACATAACCGACTTCGGTGAATTTGGTGGCTTCAACCTTAATAAAAGGTGCATTGGCCAGCTTCGCCAGACGGCGGGCAATTTCGGTTTTACCAACACCGGTCGGGCCGATCATGAGGATATTTTTTGGTGTTACTTCATCACGCAGTTCCGGCTGCAGCTGCATCCGGCGCCAGCGGTTACGCAGCGCAATGGCAACCGAACGTTTGGCATTGTGCTGTCCGATAATATGACGGTCGAGTTCATGCACGATTTCGCGCGGGGTCATCTGGCTCATGGATTATTCTCCCGCCTTCAGTTCTTCGATAGTGAGGTTGCTGTTGGTAAATACACAGATATCTGCAGCAATATTCAGACTTTTTTCGACGATTTCACGGGCGCTTAATTCGGTGTTTTCCAGCAGCGCACGGGCCGATGCCAGTGCGTAATTACCACCAGAGCCTACGCCAATCAGATCGTTTTCCGGCTGCAGCACATCGCCGTTACCGGTGATGATCAGCGACGCCGTATGGTCGGCAACCGCCAGAATCGCCTCCAGCTTGCGCAGCGCACGGTCAGAACGCCACTCTTTCGCCAGCTCAACCGCAGCACGGGTCAGTTGCCCATGGTGCTTCTGCAGCTGCGCTTCAAATTTTTCAAACAGGGTAAAGGCATCTGCCGTTCCCCCGGCAAAACCGGCCAGCACCTGATCGTTATACAAGCGCCGCACCTTACGGGCATTACCTTTCATTACGGTATTACCCAGAGAAACCTGCCCGTCACCGCCAATCACCACATCATTACCACGGCGTACGGATACAATAGTTGTCATGAAAATTTCCTGCTTTCTGATGCACGAATAACCGATATGGGGGTCGCCGCAGACAAATCAAGTCACTCCCCTGCGTAACCGCCAGAACGCGACAGGTGTTGCCAAAGACCGGGCCGGAAACGATACTCGCGCCTTTTAATGTTTATGGGGAAGTCATCATGATCATCGCCAAGGATACCGTGGTGCAGCTGCACTACAGCCTGTTCGACGAGCAGGACCAGCTGATCGAAAGCACCAATAAAGATGCCGGCGGCGAAGCCATCGCTTATCTGCACGGCCACAACAATATGATTGCCGGATTTGAACAGGCCGTTGCCGGCAAAGAAGCCGGTGAGCATATCAGCATCACCCTGACCCCGGATCAGGCCTATGGCGAGCGTCAGGCCGATGCCGTCGCACGCGTGCCGGTAAAACACCTGCAGGGCGCGAAAAACTGGAAGAAAGGCATGGTTGCCTGGGTCGAAACAGAACAGGGCACCCGTCAGGTAACCATCGTTAAAGTTGGCCGTTTTATGGCCGACGTCGATACCAACCACCCGCTGGCCGGCAAGACACTGAAGTTCGAAGTGGATGTCGTTGCTGTACGCGCTGCAACCGCCGAAGAGATCTCTCACAAGCACGCTCACGGTGCCGGTGGCCACCAGCACTAAGGCTGTTTAATCAGAGAAAACAGCCCCTGACTGAACCCAGACTGAACGGCCCGCAACGGAATTTATTGTTCCGCCACCGGCCGTTCAGCCTGTTTTTTGATCGTTAATGGCTTTCCAGCCAGACGTAATATTCATCCCGCTGGGCGTCATACCAGGTATCACGGATGCGCGCTTTTACCGTTACGCCGCTGACCTTTTCCACCGTTTCTTTATTCAGGCTGACGCTGCTGGCGTCGTTGCGCACCCGTTCCGATAAATAAGACACGCTGCTGATTTCTACCCCCTGCTGCGCGGCAAGACGCTCGCGGGCACGCTGCAATGCGCATTCTTCCTGAGCATAACGGCCTTTAATATTAAACCCGCATGATGCCACAACGCCGTTGCCCGGATTCATAATCCACGCCGGGGCACCATCCTGAACCTTAGCTCCGGCACAGCCATACTGTAATAAAACTGTGATCAATAATGCTGCTGCCAGCGCTGTATTTTTCATCTTTGACACGTCTCACATCCGCCATAATCCCGTGTGGCATTTTGCCATAGCATCCGCTATTCTCGGCACACCTTTTGAGCTTTATTAAACCGCTCACTTCATCAAGGAGAGGAAGATGAAACTTCGTACTTTATTTGCTGTAGCCACGACCAGCCTGCTGGTCGCCTGTGCATCCAATAAACCAGCTCCGGCTCCGGTAGCCAGCTGCATCTTTGCTGACGGTTCTGGTCAGGCCGCTCCTGAGTGGGTGTGTGGTGCTCCGGTTGATGGTCTGGATCTGTCTGCTGTTGGCTACGCTGACAAGTCTGCTGCCGGCCCTAACTTCATGAAGCAGATGGCTGCAACCGCTGCCCGTGTTGAACTGGCACAAACCATGAAAGTGGAAGTGCAGAACATGATCAAACAGTACGCCGAAACCACTGGTACCGGTGACTCTGAAACCGTTGATCGCGTTAATACTTCTGTAACCAAACAGATCACCAAAGAAACTCTGGTAGGTTCTAAAATCTTCCGTCAGATGCCAACCCCAAGCGGTGGTATCGTAGTTCTGGTTGGTCTGGATGCTGACACCGTTAATAAACTGGCGGAACAGGCAATCAAAACCTCTATGAACAATGAACGTGCCCTGTGGCAGAAATTCCAGGCCGAGAAGTCTTTTGACGAACTGGCTTCTGAAATTTCCAACATGCAGTAAGCGTTTAACGCTGACGCACGATCATAATAAGAAGCCGGCGTCTGCCGGCTTTTTTATGCGAGGAATCCCGATGAAATTTCCAGCAAAGCTCTCTGTTTACCTTTGTGTCTTACCAGCACTCAGTCTGTCGGCTATAGCAACAGCCGAGTCTGAATATGAACAATGGTTAAAGAAAACACGTGGCGATTTTCAGACCTATCTGGATGAAAACGACAAAGCCTTTATTCAGTTTCTGCAGCAGAAATGGCAACCGGTTGATGTGAAGCCTGCCGAGCTGCGCGACCCAAAACCCAAACCGGTCGACCTGCCGGAAATTCCGGCTTCTGCCAAACCGGATGCCAAACCTGCGGTAGATGACACGCCTAAAGTCACCCTGCCCGAGCTGCCGCCGGTCGCAGAAGTTCCTGCGCCCAAACCACCGGCTCCGGAGCTGATCAAACCACCTCTGGCCAAGCCACCGGTTGACGACAAACCAGCCACAGAAAAGCCAACACTGGATAAACCGGTAGCAGAAAAACCCGCAAAAAAACCACCGCTCAGCGGCCCGGTTGCGCGTTTTGGTTTCTACGGAAATGCTATCGAAATTCCGTATAACCCCAAATTCAAACGCAATTTCAGCGGTAAAATTAATAACGAAAAAATTGCTTCATACTGGCAGCAACTGGCCAGTGCTGAGCACAAGCCAACGGTGCAGGCACTGCAGGCTGCAGCACAGCGTCTGGGCCTGAACGACTGGGGCAGCGCCCAGCTGTTTGATCAGTTTGCCCGCGCCCTGCATAAAGACAGCACCAGCCGTAAGCTGACCAGCTGGTTCCTGCTGGTAAAAGCCGGTTACGATGCCCGCGTCGCTTATAACGACAAAGTTCATCTGCTGCTGACGTCTGAACAGGAAATGTTTGGCGTTACTTTTTTCCGCCTCGGTAATAAAAAATATTACGCCATCAATCTGAATGAAAAAGCACTGAAGCCCGGCAAAGTATTTACCTACGAAGGCCAGCATGACGAAGGCTCACGCGCCCTTGATTTCAGCCAGCCGAACCGTTTTGCCATTGGCGGCAGCGAAGAACAGCGCCAGCTGACATTTAAATACCGCGATCAGTCATACAACATCAAAGTGGCGTATCCGCAGCGTTTCGTCAGCTACTTCAGCAGCTATCCACAGCTGTCGTTGCCGAACTACTTCAAAGCCGGCTTACCGGCGGTGACCAGCGAATCGCTGCTCAATCAGCTGCGCCCGGTCGTCGCCGGGAAAAGTGAGCAGGAAGCGGTGAATCACCTGCTGCGCTTTGTGCAGACGGCATTCGCCTACCAGACCGACGATGAGCAGTTCCACGAGGAAAATTACCTTTTCCCACTGGAAACCCTGCACTACCCCTACTCTGACTGTGAAGACCGTGCGGCGCTGTTTGCCTGGCTGACCGAATCGCTCTTGGGGCTGGATGTCGTAATTCTCGATTACCCGGGACACGTCGCCACCGCCGTTGCCTTTAACGGCGGCGTACAGGGCGATAACTGGAGCTGGCAGGGCAAACGCTACACCATCGCCGACCCCACCTATGTGAATGCCGATGCCGGTATGACCATGCCGCAGTTTGCCGGGGTCAAACCGAAAATCATGGCCTTCTGAGCCGCACGTTACTGCACCAGCGGGAGAAGCCTGCGGGCTTCTCCCATCCCTCCTGTTAGGCTACCCTTGCGTTTTTATTGCAAACCAGAGCCCCTGTTCATGTCTTTATCTGTTGCCATTGTTCCCGTTACCGCCTTTGCCCAGAACTGCTCCATCCTGATGTGTAATGCCACCAAAGCGGCTGCCATCGTCGATCCGGGTGGCGATATTGAACGTATCCTGCAACAGGCAGACGCTATGGGCGCACGGGTCGAAAAAATCCTGCTGACCCACGCCCATATCGATCATGCCGGTGGCACCGCCGAGCTGGCACGCCGTCTGAGCCTGCCGATTGAAGGGCCGCACGAAGGTGATCTGTTCTGGATTCAGGGACTGCCGCAACAATCGGCGATGTTTGGTTTTCCGCAGGCCGAGATCTTTACCCCGGACCGCTGGCTTAACGATGGCGATAAAGTCCAGGTCGGCGGGGTTGAACTGGATGTGATTCACTGCCCCGGACACACCCCCGGCCATGTGGTGTTTTACAGCGCTGCCGACCAGCTGGCGATTGTCGGTGATGTGATTTTTCAGGGCTCCATCGGCCGCACCGATTTCCCTAAGGGCAACCATGCCGAGCTGGTGTCTTCCATCCGTGACAAATTATTCCCGCTCGGTGACGACATAACCTTTATTCCCGGTCACGGCCCGGAATCCACCTTTGGCCACGAGCGCCGTACCAATCCTTTTGTGTCTGATCATCGCGGCTGAACATCCTGACCGGTAAACAACAGGCATAAAAAACGGCGTGCAGTGCACGCCGTTTTTTATGCCAGAGCGGAGTCATCAGTTCAGAACCGGTACCGGTTCTCCTCTGTCGGGCAGAGGAATCGCCTCAACATCCGGCAGGGCCGAAGTCTGCAGACGCGACAAACGGTTCATACGCGCGCGGCTTTCGGCCAGCGCCTCGTCCATTTGTTCTTCGTAAATATCCAGCCAGGTGCGCGAGCCGGGCACCATACGAGCCAGATCACGCATCCCCTGTTTGAGGGCATTCAGATGCAGCTGATAGCTTTTTTCCTGCTCCAGCATCAACGCCTTAAACGCCGTGGCATTACTGCTGTCGAGAATATTTTTGGTGTCGGCCATGCTCTGCTCGTAGGCGATAGCCGCCTCTTTCAGAATACCAACGTCCCGCTCCAGCTTGGCAAAACTCTTACTGTCGACATAGGTCACATCCGGCTGCATCAGCTTAACCACCGCGACGGTTACCGCCACAGATATCGCCACCACTGCCAGCACAGCGATGATCATCAGCACAACCCGGTTGGTCGATACGGTGTCTTCCAGCAGTGCCAGACGCTGGGCTTCGCTCAGCTCTTCTTCACCTTCTTCGCGTCTTGTCACAAAAAGCTCTCTGTATACGAATGACAGGATAAGTTTAGTAACGGATTGGCTGTCGCGCCAATCAACAAACCGATACACCAACACAACAGGCCTGACAGCGTCATACAACAGTCATCCCGGCGCGGCACAGTCTGCGTTACCACCCGACCACTTCTGACAACATTGGCGCATTCTTCGTTCAGCAAATGCAGATTCGCCGCTTCGCCTGATTGCCGGAACAGCCGCAGCAGCCGAGGATGGTACGGCCACTCATCGCGTGAAGGAGCTGACGATGACACAGACCCGCAATACAACACAGGAAAGCGATCAGGCTGCAGCCAGACAGCTGCTGGGAACCCTTAGCAATCAGGCACAGGACATTGAGGCGGCCTATCAGCATCAACTGCGTCAGACGGCCACCCAGCTACTGCAGCAGCACCAGCCCGCCGAACAGCAGGCACTCTGCCTGTCGCTGAATAAGCTGATTGCCGCCCGCCAGAGTCTGCTTAACGAACCTGTGGCAACCAGCCCGGACGAGGCTGCTGTTGAGGTCTCAGCCCACATCACGGGTGCAGAAAACCTGCCGCCGCAACAGCCTCCCCTGATGCGCACGGATTGTTCTGCAGGCTCCAGCACCTCCCTTTGGCCTGCCATGACTGCTCCACGCATGATGCTGCTTGCCTTGCTGTTACTGTGCATCACCACTGCCAGCCTCACATTCAGCCAGCAGCAACATATCCACAGTCTGCAACAGCAACTCCTGAGCCTGCAGCAAAGTCTGCAATCCGGTCAGCAACAACTGGCACAGCAGTTAACCGTACAGCAGCAGGAACGGGCCCAATGGCGGCAGACGCAGCAGGAATACCAACACCAGATAACGGCCGCACAGCAGCAGTTACTGGCTCAGCAGCAACAAGCCAGTGCGCAACAACAGGAGTGGCAGCAACGTCTGGCCAACGTAGATAAAGCCCTGGCGCTGGAACAAAGCGAAGGCGATGCCCTGCAGCAGCGGATTAACCGTCTCAGCCGGGTATCGGAAGAATTGATTGCCAACCTGTGCGCCGACAGCGCTGCCGTTGGCCCCGCGGTCGGCCTGACGATCTATGCGCAATATATGCAGCGCTGCCAGCAAAGCTGGGAACTGGCGGCGCAGTGAGCAGATGCCAGATGCCAGATGCCGGATGCCGGATGTCGGATGGCGGATGGCGGATGTCGGATGGCGGATGGCGGATGGCGGATGGCGGATGGCGGATGGCGGATGGCGGATGGCGGATGGCGGATGGCGGATGGCGGATGGCGGATGGCGGATGGCGGATGGCGGGCATAGCATCAACGCCGGGAGCGTTGGTCAACATTGCGCAGCAATGGCCCGCAGGGTGCCCGCCATGGACGGCGGGCATAAAAGCGCAGTATGGAACGCAGCTTAACGCGCTTCAGCGCGGCCCGCAGGGGCCCGCCATGGACGGCGGGCATAAAAAAACCCGCACAAGGCGGGTTTTTTCGGTTCGGGCTTTATTACTTCTTGAAAGCACCGAAACGCTTGTTGAAGCGGTCGATACGGCCACCGGTATCAACAACTTTCTGCTTACCAGTGTAGAACGGGTGGCAAGCGGAGCACACGTCCAGGTACATAGTACCAGGCTTAGTGGATTTGGTTTTGATCACGTTGCCGCAGGAGCAAGTTGCTTCCAGAGCAGCGTACTCAGGATGAATACCTTCTTTCATGGGACACCTCTTGGGTCTTCACGCCGCCACTTGCGAATCTTCTCTCCACAAGTACCGCGCTACTGGATTACAAAAACTTGCCCTTGCATGGGCAATAAGGACGCGCATAATACCAGAGCCGACCTAAGCAGCAAGTCTTTTCATGTCCTTTTTTGTTGTCGAAATTGCTCTTCCCCTCCCGCTACGCCGCACTTTTGACTACTTGCCGCTGCCCGGAGAAACGCCGGATCACTATCGGCCCGGCCAGCGCGTGCGGGTGGAATTTGGCCGTCAGCTGCTGCTGGGCATCGTGCTCAGCTGCCGTGATCAGTCGGATGTCCCCGCTAATAAGCTGAAACCGCTGCTGGCGCGCCTTGACGACACCCCACTGATCGACGAACACAGTCTGGCGCTGTGCCGCTGGCTGGCCGATTACTATCACCACAGCATGGGCGAAGTGCTGGAGCATATGCTGCCGACCATGCTGCGCCGTGGCTGTGAGCTGAGCGAGGCCGACGAACGGGTCTGGCTGAAAACCGCAGACGAACCGGCCAAAGCCCTGCGCGGCAGCAAACAACAGGCGCTGTGGCAGTTATTTCAGCAAAGCCCGCAATGGCCACACAGCGAACTGACGGCTCAGGGATTTACCCTTGCACAGCTGCGCAGCCTAGCCGACGCCGGACTGATTGAAGAACGCCAGCAGCTGCCACTGCCGCCGGTTATTCAGGAGAATCAGCGCTTTCACAGCCTGAACCCGCAACAGCAGAGTGCACTGAAGGCACTTGAACCGGAGCTGCATCACTTTCGCGCCTGCCTGCTCGAAGGCGTAACCGGCTCGGGCAAAACCGAGGTCTATCTGCGTCTGATCGAGCAGGTACTGGCGGCGGGCAAACAGGCACTGGTACTGGTACCGGAAATCGGTCTGACTCCACAAACCGTGCGCCGTTTCCAGGCGCGTTTTAATGTGCCCATCGCCATGCTGCATTCCGGCCTGAACGACCGCGAGCGTCTGCAGGGCTGGCGTCAGGTGAGTGAGGGCGGCGCACGCATTCTCATCGGCACCCGTTCGGCGGTATTCACGCCGATGCCCGACCTCGGCCTGATTATTCTCGACGAAGAACACGATGCCTCATTTAAGCAGCAGGATGGCCTGCGCTATTCGGCGCGCGATTTTGCTCTGGTACGGGCGCATAAAGCCGGTGTACCTATTGTGCTCGGTTCGGCCACGCCCTCGCTGGAAACCCTGCACAACGCGCTCAGCGGTAAATACCTGCACCTGAAACTGAGCCAGCGCGCCGGCGATGCCAAAGCACCGGGTATGAAGCTGCACAGCATTCTGCACCAACCACTGACCGCCGGTTTCGCCCAGCCGGTGCTGAACGCCATGCATAAACATATAAGCGACGGCAAACAGGTGCTGGTGTTTATTAACCGCCGCGGTTTTGCCCCACTGCTGGCCTGTCGTGACTGCGGCTGGATGGCCGAATGCCGCCGCTGCGACGCACGCCTGACCCTGCATCAGTATCCGCCGCATCTGCATTGTCACCACTGCGACTTCCAGCAGGGTATTCCTGCGGTGTGTCCGCAATGTGGCAGTCAGCACGTTGAGGGTATTGGTCAGGGCACCGAGAAAATTCAGGATCAGCTTGCCGTGCTGTTCCCGCAGGTGCCGGTGCGCCGGGTCGACCGCGACACCATCCGCAGCAAGCAGGCGTTCGATAATCTGTTCGACGATATTCACAGCGGCGGCCCCTGCATTCTGGTCGGCACGCAGATGCTGGCCAAAGGCCACCACTTTCCCGATGTCACTCTGGTGGTAGTGCTGGACGCCGATGCCGGTTTATTCAGCGCCGACTTCCGCGGCATGGAACACAGCGCGCAGTTAATCTGTCAGGTGGCCGGCCGCGCCGGGCGTGAAGAAGCACCGGGCGAAGTGTGGATTCAGACCCTGTACGCCGAGCATCCGCTGCTTAACCTGCTGCTCGACAGCGGCTACCACGCACTGGCGCTGTCACTGCTGCAGGAACGCCAACAACAGCAGCTGCCGCCGTACAGCCATATGGCATTACTGCGCAGCGAATGCGAAGACCGTATGCAGGCGCAGCAACTGTTGCAACAGGCGCGTGCCTTTGTGCAGCAATGGCTGCAAACCCACAGCGGCGCCAGCTGGCAGGCACCGGTTACCCTGCTTGGCCCCTTCCCCGCCATTATGGAACGGCGCAATGGCCGCTTCCGTTTTCAGTTACAGTTTTACGCCGCCGAACGCAGTGTGCTGCACCGTACCGCAGCGGCACTGGTGCATTTTCTTGAGCAGAACAAGGGCTTATCAAAGGTGCGCTGGAATCTCGATATCGACCCCATCGACATTCTCTGAACAGGCAGACCGCAGACTGTCCGGCAGGATAACGAGCGCCATCTATACTTGGTCTTACTTATCAGGATAACCACCGCACACTGCCAACCTAATGCCCGCGCAAGGACCCGCCATGGAATACCTCAGCTTCCGCCACGCCCGCCAGCACTTTGCCGTTCCCATTGAAAGCGTGCGTTTTATTGCCGCCGAAAGTGCTCTGACGCCCACGCAGGTTGCCACCGGTAAAGGCCAGCAATTCGATATGGTGGAATTTGAAGGCCAGGCCTGCATTATTCTGTCGCTGGCACGTCTGCTCAATCAGCCATCCGAACGCAGCAAAAGCCGTGAATTACTTGAGTTATTGCAGGCCCGTGAGCAGGACCATGTTCTCTGGCTTAACACCTTAAAAGACTGCCTGCAGCATGGCGGCAGCTTTGATCTGGCGCGCGACCCGCACCAATGCAAATTCGGCCAGTGGTACGACAACTTCCGCACCGACGACAGCCAGTTGCAGCATGTACTGCGCAGCTTTGACGAACCGCATAAACGTATTCACGCCCTCGCTGATCAGCTGCTCACCCTGCGTGATAACGATCAGGCCGAAGAAGCCCTGAACATTCTGAGTCATCAGGGCAGCAGTACGCTGCAACGCCTGCGCGACCTGTTTGCCGAAGCGTCGAACATGGTACGCAGCAGCATCCGCCCGACCGTGATCATGCTGCAGAGCAGTGAACAGCAAACCCTCGGTCTGCGGGTCGATGACGTCGGCGAAGTGTTCAGTTGCAGCGCCGCACAGCTTGAAAAAGAGCAGCAGGACTATATGCCGCCCTTTGCCCGTGGCTGGCTGAAAGGCATCCGCATCGCCGGTAATGAAGTGACCATCATGGAAATTAATCCCGCCCGGCTGCTATCATCCACCGCTATTAAAGAGGGTCAGCTGCTGGCCTGAAACAGGTCAGCCGGAGAACCCTGTGAGTAACTCAGTCAACCAGTCTGCTGTACGCCCCAATCTTAAAAACCCCATTCACCTGCTGGCTTTCGGTTTAGGCTCCGGCCTGGCACCAAAAGCACCCGGCACCTTTGGCACTCTGGCAGCATTACCCGTCTGGTATTTTTTATTGCAGGGCATGCCAACGCTGCCGTATCTGGGCATTCTGATTGCCGGTTTTGCCTTAGGCGTCGTGCTGTGCGAAATCACCTCGCGCGACCTCGGCGTACATGACCACGGCGGCATTGTCTGGGACGAATGGATTGGTGTGTGGATAACACTGCTCTGGTTGCCGCACAGCGGCGATGTGCTCACCGACTTTGGCTGGTTGCTGTACGGCTTTGTGCTGTTCCGCTTTTTCGACATCCTCAAACCCTGGCCGATTAAATGGCTGGATGCCAAAGTCCATGGCGGTTTCGGCATTATGATTGACGATGTGATTGCCGGGATTTTTGGCTTGCTGGTATTACAGGGAACGGTACAGGCCCTGGGATAATTCGCCAGCCTGCTGGCACATTAATATGCTGCAAAGCCGTTGAAGCAACACATATCGCAGGAGCTGGCCATGCCGGCACTCATTGCTATGTCGGCGAAGTATTGTGATATCAATACTGCTGACGCTTTCTGTCACCAGCCGCCGCTATCCTCGCTGCTTTCTGAAGGAGAACCATAATGAAGATGAATTACTTTGTGTTTGGCACCAACAATATGGAAGCAGCGGTTAAGTTCTATGATGCCCTGTTCGAAAATACGGAAATGCGCCAGACCTTTGCGAGCGAGCGTATGACATTCTGGCAGGGTGAGGATGACGACGGAGCCTTTGCCGTGGCAATTCCTTTTGATCAAAACACAGCGACCAATGGCAATGGCACAATGCTGGGTTTCAGCCTTGATTCTGAGGATGAAGTTACCCGTCTGTATAACAAAGCCATTGAATTAGGCGGAAGCTGTGAAGGCAAACCCGGCCAGAGAGGGCCGCGTTTCTCGGCTTATGTGCGTGATCTGGATAACAACAAAATAGCCTTTGGTGCAAAAAATATGTAATCACGCTGGCGATGACTGAGAACGCCAGTCGCTGTTCTGACTGAGGAGGCTCCAGCCTTATGCCTGTCCCCGATCCGCAGAAAATCATTGCCTTTGCCACGGCTGAAGAACTTGGCCTGTGGCTCAGGCAGAACCACGCGGTTGAGCGTGAATTGTGGGTGAAGATTTTTAAGAAAAACACAGGTATTCCCAGCGTTGTCTGGGAAGATGTTGTATCAGAAGTTCTGTGCTGGGGCTGGATTGACGGTATCCGCAAATCTCTTGATGAACAGGCTTATCTGCAACGGATTACACCAAGAGGCCCGCGCAGTATCTGGTCGAAGAAAAATACTGAACATATAGAACGCTTAATAGCAGAAGGCCGGATGCAGGAACCCGGCCTGATGCACGTACACGCAGCCAAAGCGGATGGCCGTTGGGAAAAAGCCTATTGCGTCAGCGATATGGAAGTTCCCGCCGACTTTCTGCAGGCGCTGGAAGGCAGACCAGAGGCAAAGCAGTTTTTTGCAACGCTGCCTAAATCAAGCCGCACCCTGATAGCTTTCCGTCTGGCAGAGGCAAAAAAGCCCGAAACCCGACAGGCAAGATTTGAAAAATTTCTGACGATGCTGATTAACGGAGAAAAACCGCTTTAGCATTCCGCAGAACAAAAAAAATTAACAGGGTTGGTATTCAGAATTGCCTGTGACTTTATGGATTAATTCACTTCACTTAACAACAGCAGATAAATTCCGCTAAACAACCCTAAAAACTCCGAGCAGACAAAACATTCAGTTCCCGGCCGTATGATCGAAGCGTTTATTGTGATTATTAAAAAGCAGGCCGGAGCCTGCTTTTTAATACAGCGTTTTATTCCGCCGGCCGGACCGTTGCAATTCCGCTATCAGCGGCCCACTGCAGTACGTCTTCCCGCTTCAGCGCCGTAGCCATCAGTTCCGGAAATCTGTCTGGCGTACAGGCAAACACCGGGCTGCCGATGGCGGCAAAATCAGCCGCCATCTGACTGTCGTATGACGGCCGGCCATCGTCGCTCAGCGCCAGCAGCGTGATGACATTAACGTCCTGGCGGATCAGCTCCGCCACCCGCGCTTTCAGCGCATCGGCATCGCCGCCTTCGTACAAATCGGTAATCAGGATAAGGTGCGTTTTTGCCGGCCGTTCGATTTTGCCAGCGCAATAAGCCACTGCCTGGTTGATGTCGGTGCCACCGCCCAGCTGCACGCCAAACAACACCTGTACCGGGTCGGCCAGTTCATCCGTTAAGTCGACAACCGCAGTATCGAAGCACACTAATCGCGTTTTCACTGCAGGAATGGAAGCCATAACAGCAGCAAAAATTGAGCTGTACACCACTGAGGTGGCCATAGATCCCGACTGATCGACACAGAGAATCACTTCGTCAAGGTCCACCAATCGCCGCTGTTTGCGGCTGAAGCCCACCAGCTTTTCCGGCACAACAGTCGCCAGTTCGGGTTGGTAATGGCGCAGGTTGGCGGCGATGGTGCGGTGCCAGTCAATATCGCTGTGACGTGGCCGGTGAGTGCGCTTACCCCGGTCGACCGCACCGCGAATGGCTTCGGCGGTTTTTTGCTCCAGCCGCGCCATCAGTTCATCAACCACTTTGCGGATAACCTGACGCGCGGTTTCCATGGTTTTTTGCGGCATCATGTTACCCAGGCTGACCAGATCGGCGACCAGATGCACATCGGCCTCCATAGCCTGTAAAAACTCCGGTTCAAGCAGCATTTGCCGCAGTCCCAGCCGTTCAAAAGCATCACGCTGCACCAGTTGCACCACCGACGCCGGAAAATATTCGCGGATATCACCCAGCCAGCGGGCAACGCGCGGAGCGGAGCCACCGAGACCACCACGGCTTTTTTCTGAATCCGAGCCATCGCCATACAACGCGGTCAGAGCATCGTTCAGACGTTTGTCACTGGCGCTCAGCGGCGTGCTTTCCTGCTCCGCCCCCAATGCCAGTTGCCAGCGACGCTGTTGCATCAATTCATCCATTGCTTATCTCCCGCAAGCAATTTGCCCAGCCCTTGCAAATGCGCAGACCACTGGGATGCCAGGGTTTCGTTGACGGCAAGCCTGGTACTGTTGTGTACCTCACCGGCATGCAGCGCATCCAACAGACGCCGGCGCTCCATCGCATCCAACTCAGCAAATACCCGCCGCAGCAGCGGCAGACTGTCGATAAAAGCCTCCTCTTCCAGCGCCCCCAGCCATTCGTCGACCAGTTGCCGCAACCGGGAATCGTAGAGCAACCGCTCAGCCGCACCGCTGAAAAAGCCTTCAAAGAATCCTTTAGCTTCATCAATGGGGTTAGCCGGTGACAGCATGCGAGCCATTAATTGCTGCAGGCTGTCTTCATCCAGACGCTTAGCCTGATACAACAAACGGCTGGTAAGACCGCGAGCACCGGCATCACACAGGTTGCTGTGCATCACTTCCTGCAGTGCCTGCCACCAGCCTTCCATAACGCTGTCGTTAACCTGCGCCAGCTCAAGCTGAGCATGGGCATTAGCGATGGCATGCCGGTAGTGTGTACTTTCTTCTTCGTTAAGCTGGCGCACCGCAACCGGCAAAGACAGCGAGGCCTGCACCGCCAGCCGTTCGATCAGGCCATTCACATGAGTCAGTGACAAATTTCTGGAAGTGCCGTAGCGGCTGATATCCACCAGCGGCGGCAGACCATCGAGCAGATCCAACCCCTCGGCCGTGTGGGCCGCGCGCTCAGCCAACAGCGAGAATCCTTGCTCCACTGCCTGCGGCAGTTCGGCTTCCAATGCCGCCAGCAGCAACTTAGCCAGTTCGCCCAGCTGGCGCTGGCCGCGCATCTTCTCGATGGTGCGCTCGGCAGCGGCTTGTGCCAGCGAGCTGCCATAGATCTGATTTTCCACCAGCTGCACCGCAAACTCCGGCTGCCAGGCAATCACCCAGCGTTCGCGGAATGTACCACGGCTACTGCCGCTGCCGGCCTGTTCGCCCCAGGGCACATCCAGCAGCCGCAGGCGGTGCAGCAGCCAGGACTTCAGTTGCCCCGGTTCACTTCTCAGATCCAGCGACAATTCCCGTGGCAGCGCCTCGCTTTTAAGGCGGGTCTTCTTTTGCCACTGCTGCAGATCGTCCAACAGAGGCGCCAAAGGCACATCGGCGGGGACTTCGCCCACCAAAGACCCCAGCAGGAGCTGTTGGGAAATCTGCTGCCACCACAAAATTTCACCACCGCACAGGCTGGCAATCGTGGCATCACGGGCTTCTTCAAACCCCGGGCTGGGACGATTACGGATAACCGCGAGGCTGTGACACAGACGCACGGTTTCTATCACCGCCGCAGTAGAAACCAACAACCCGGCCTGGCGTAACTGCTCGGCAACCAGAGCCAGCCAGCGGGCCAATGAGGCTTCGTCTTGGCCAAAGCGCCACAAATGGCGATACCACATGGGCGCCGATACCCCGGCGCTGTAGCCCGAGCCACTGGCCAACCGTGGACTGGTCCAGGGTATCCAGGTTGAGTTAATGCGCTTGGCCGGAAGCTTGGCCGGTAAGGTTTTCAGCCTTGCTTTATCGTCTTTCTGGCTGACTTTTGCCTTTAACCCCGGCAGGTGCCAGGCACCGCAAATGACAGCGACCGGGCCGTCGGTCTTTTTCGCCGCGTCGGCAATCTGCAGGCGCATATAAGCTTCGCGCTGTACTTCCCTTGGGCTGTCATCGGGAATGGCGTCGCGCAGCTCGGCCATCGCCTGCTCCAGCGCAGCAAAGACCGCAGGATCGTCATCGGCGCCCTGCTCAACAATATGATTCCACCAGCTTTCACCGTCGTCGTAACCCGCCAGGCGCGCCAGGACGGAGATGGGATCAAGGCGCAGCGCCTGGCTGCCGGCACTGGCAGTGTTTTTGGTATCCGGGGTTTCAGTATCCGTACCTTCGGCATCATCTGTGCTGTCTTCACCCGTTTCAGCAAGCGCAGCCGCCAGCTGAACTGACACAGGCAGATCAATAAAACGAACATCAGCACCCGCCTGCAGCGCCCAGCAGCAGGCCTGATATTCGGGCGAGTACTCGTCAAACGGGTAATAAATGCTGTGGCCAACTTCATCGGTCACAAATGACAACAGCGCGACCGGCGGCTTCATCCCTGCACTGGCCAGAAACGGCAGCAATTCGCTGCAGTCGGCCGGGCCTTCGATCAGCACAACCGCAGGCCGTAGCCTCTCCAGCGCCGCCAACAAACGCCTGGAGGAACCCGGGCCATGATGACGAATGCCGAAATAGTGAATTTCCTTCATGGACATCGGTTCTCTGCTGGTTCCGGCTTAAAGCAACTCGTTGATGCTGTGATAATAATCGCTGTAGTCATTGCGCTTTTTCAGCACGGTTTCGAGATACTCTTCGAGTACCAGCTTATCCTGCACCGGGTCCTTAACAATCGCGCCCAACAGATTGGCGCCGATATCGGCCGCACCAAATGACGCATCACCAAACCACGCCGCCTGACTCAGGCCGCCAACCATGACGGCAATGGCTTCAGCCGTAGAGAGTGTGCCCGAAGGCACTTTGAGCGCCATTTTGCCGTCCAGTGTGGTGCCACTTCTCAGTTCGCGGAAAATGGTTACGACTTTTTCAATTTCTTTGCCGGCACTTTCCGGTACCGGCAACGACAGGCTTTGTCCCATTTCAGCAACCCGGCGGCGGATAATTTCGATCTCTTGTTCCATATCATCCGGCAGCGGCAGCACCACCACATTGAAACGGCGCTTCAGCGCCGATGACAGCTCATTAACGCCTTTATCGCGGTTATTGGCGGTGGCGATGATATTAAAACCGCGCTTGGCGAACACCACCTCGTTCAGCTCCGGCACCGGCAACATCTTTTCTGACAGCACGGTAATCAGGGTGTCCTGTACATCCGAGCCCATGCGCGTCAGCTCTTCCAGCCGGCACAGGCTGCCCGCTTCCATGGCACGGAACAGCGGCGTCGGCACCAGCGCTTCTTTACTCGGCCCTTTGGCCAGCAACTGGGCATAGTTCCAGCCGTAACGGATCTGGTTTTCATCTGTCCCCGAAGTGCATTGGATAACACGGGAGCTGTTGCCACTGATCGCCGCGGCCAAGTGCTCTGACACCCAGGACTTGGCCGTGCCCGGCACCCCGAGTAATAACAGTGCCCTGTCGGTGGCCAGTGTTGCGACGGCGGTTTCGATCAGGCGCCGGCTGCCAATGTACTTGGGGCTGATTTCCACGCCCGAGGCGGTGGTGCCGCCGAGCAAGTACTTAACCACGCTCTTCGGAGTCATCTGCCAGTTCTCTGGTTTCTGCCCCTGATCTTCTGCCTTCAGAGCGTCCAGCTCAGCCTGATAAATGACTTCTGCCGGTTGCCTTAATACGTCACTCATCTTTCCGTCCTTCCTGTTTTAAACTCACGTTAAATTTCAAATATTCAAGTAAGGGATGCAGGGGTGATAACCCCATGTTTGTTATCTGCGCCAACAACCACTGCGCGCAGTCATAGCCCAGGCATAAACCAATTTGTCTCATGGCCTGCGTCAACAGGTAATCAGCATCTTCTGGCTCGTCTGCACTGGACAGCGCTTTTATACGCTGCATTAACAAGGCCACCGAAGGGCTTTGGCTGAACGCTTCAAGGCTGAGCCAGCACCATTCCTCAGCGAACAGAACAACCGGGGTATTGGGGAGCAGATCCGCCCGCGCAAGCAGATGAGCGGCCAGCCTGACGCGTGCCTCATCACTCAGCCTGGGAGCCAGAATGAGCAGCTGAATGGACGGATCGATACCGTCGGCAGCAGCGGCTTGCAGAAGTCTTTCAGCAGCCAGCATAGCCTGCGCTTCCGGCAGACTATCGGCGATGTTATGCAACAGGGATTCATTAGGGCTGTAATTGCCTTTGCCACGGTTGTCGGAAAAAGACCATTGTTCCAGCAACGCATTCAGCGTCAGCCCCATACTGGCAGCCAGTGCTGGCAGCGGTACGCTGGCCAATGCCTGACAGCGGTCGCGGTATTGCACGCTGTTTTTCAGTTCCGGGGCCAACAGCAGGGTCTCGCGGCGCAGCAAGCCACGGGTTTTACTGATCAGCCAACCCTGTAACTCAGTGATAGTTTCATCCTGTACCTGCGGCTCATGCTCGCCAAGACGCATTTTAAAACGCACAGCGAGTTCTTTAATCTTTTGCGAGCGATCCTGCTCCAGTGTTTCCAGCAGGGGCAGATCAGCGTGACTCAATCCCAAACTGAGCAATTCATACAGGTCGAAGCGTTTATCGGCCGGCTCAGAAGGAGCCATTAAAGCAAGTAACGAGCGGGCATCGTGCGGAGCATCACGGCGCAGCTCCCGCAGGATGTTCAGTCGCTGAGCCGGACTGAAATCGCTCCAGGTTGTTTCTGTCAGGGCAATATCCCCACCCTCAACCCAGCGCAGCCAGGGAGCTAATGCCGCCGGTAAGCGGTGTTCACTGGCGGTCGGCAACCAATCCAGAGGATGTGGTGCAACTCCACGACTCACCAACAGGTTGAACAGCCGCCAATACAGGCCATCGTGCTTACTCAGTGCTGCCAATATTTGCCGGAAGGCCGGACGGCACTCCGTCGCCAGAGTCGGTAAGCACAACGCCGGTAGCGCAGAGAGAGGCTTTAGCTGCTCCGGCACGGCAATCTGCTCCAGCAAAGGATATTGGCTGCAATACGCCAGCGCCAGCAACGCGCGGTCATCATCCTGTGTGTTTTCAGGCAGCGGCCAGTGTGGCGGCAATGCGCCAGCCGAACCACCATCGCCTATTAACCAGCTCTGCTTGAGCGCATCGACCCGTGCAAGATCCTGCGTCAGGATTTCGGTGCTCAGCATGCAATCATCCCCCATTGTGGAGAAGCAACCGACAGCAGCTCTGCGGCAACGCCGTCCCAACAAATAAAGGCCGCCAAATGTTCGCCGTAAGCCAGCAAGGGCAGATCGTTATTCGCCAGCGGCAACAGTTGGTCACCGGCTTTAAGCCAGTAGCCCGCGCCGTTGTCCTGCATCAGACAGCAACCACCAAGCAGCAGCGTAACTGTGCGCTGCCATGGCAATGCTCGGCGCAGTGACAACAACGCCTGTTGCGGGCTCTGCACCACGGCGCTGGGCCATGACACTACATCCGGCTCAACAATCCTGTACTGAGCCAATATCGCGCGTTCAGGCAGCCGCGATGGATAAAACACCAGCTCACCTTCGATCTGGGTCCCGATCCTGAGACTGGCCTCGCGCTTACCGGCAGAAGCCGGGCTGTAGTCCTGCAACATGGCAGCAGAAGCGCACTGGCCATCCAGCGGCCACAACCAGGTGGCATGGCTTACCAGTCCATCGCGACGGGTTTCGATTCGCTCTCCGACACACAGCCAACGCCCGTTAACGGGCGTTGGCTGGCTGTTCAGAAGCTGCTCCCGGTTCTCTGCTCCGAGCAAAGCACGACGTGCGTCCGGGTCCTGAGGGGCGGTCTGCCATGCACGCGATAACAGTACCCACATGCCCAACTCTTCCACCAGGCGAGCCAGCTGCCGTTCCAGCGGCAAGCCGGCCAGCAATGAAGGTAACTCGTCTACCCGTGCCGCCAGCGTACTGGCTTTGGCATCGACCAGACGCGCCGCAATACGCCGCACACGCGGGCGTAGATCTTTCAGTAGCCCGGCCAGGCCGGTGCGTTGCTGGTCGCGGATCCACAATTCAAGCTCTCCTAAACCATCGCGGACACTGCGCTCGGTCGCCTGCATCGCACTCTCGGCGCGCTTTTGCCGCTGCGCTTCTTTTTTCGCCAGTTCTTCCGCGCTGAGAATCGGCTCATCATTACCGGCACTGGCAATATCTTTTACGGCAACGGCTTTAGGCTCGTCTGTACTGGCTGCACCAGACGAGCTGCGCCGACGGCGGGAAAGCCATTCGGCTACCCATTCCGGTGGAGTGGCTTCGACAAAGCTGTTTTGGCTTTCGCTGAAGATCCACATGAGAGCGAGCACATGCTTACAGGGAAATTTTCTGGATGGGCAGGTACATTTGTAACCATGATCGGCAACGTCGGCCATGGTGAGATAGGGATTGGCCCCGGAGCCCTGACATTGGCCCCAAATGGTATTTAATTCAGACGCCAGACCCAACATGGGCCATTTAGAGGTGTTAAGCAGTTTTTTTGCAGCGCCCAGAGATGACTGATCCGGGGCCAGGTCCTGCACGACCTGTAACGGGAGCTCCATTTCCTGTCCTTGTTTTCTTGCCTGCTGTGCTTATCGGGCAGACTGAGAAGGTCGGTTATACCGGGTTAGCAAGTATTTACCCGGCATGATATTTATTGGCCATATAATGGCTGATTAAAGTCGGATGGTGCCCGATTCCGGCTTAAAAAGAAATCGATCAATGCACAATACTGACACAGATATCATCAGATAATTTATCCGCGCTGACTACAGTCTCATTCGTTTCGCACCAGCTCCACCGCCGCTTCAATTAATTTACGCGCCACGGTCTGTGGCGCCGGGAGTTGCGGCAGGTTGTCAATATCAAACCAGTCGGCACTTTCCAGTTCAGTGGTGTCGATATTCAGTTCACCACTGTCGTAGTCGCATAAATAGCCGAGCATTAACTGGTGCGGGAATGGCCATGCCTGCGAGACGAGGTAGCGCGGATTTTTAATCTGAACTCCGGCTTCTTCAAATATTTCCCGTGCCAGTGCTTCCTCGGCGGTTTCGCCGGCTTCAATAAAACCGGCAAGACAGGAATACATGGCGGTGCGGTGGCGGTTGGAGTGAGCGAGCAATAATGTCCGTCCTTTGCGCACAACGCCAATCACACACGGGGATATTTTCGGATAAGAACGATAGCTGCACGCCGGACAAACCAGCGCCCGATCATTAACAATAGGTTTCAGCAGTGTGCCGCAGCGGCTGCAGAAGTTCTGCGTGCTGCGCCAGTAACGTAACTGTGCGGCAGCATTTACCACACGGAAAATATCGTCGCTGGCGGCGAGCAGATAATCACGCAGCGCCACCTCTTCAAATCCCGGCGGAATATCGGCCAGACCAACCACCCGCAGCGGCACACCATTAACACTGCCGAGCAATAACTCCAGCCGTGGGTCCTGTTCAACGGAATCGGTTGTCCACGGCATGGCTTGCTCTGCATTGTCCATCACCCCGGGCTTCAGCAGCAGACGCTCGCCAAGAAAATACAGGCTGAGAGTTTGCGGGCTGTCTTCGCCTGGCACGATGGCGGGATGGTAAATAAATTCGATGGTCATAACCGTTTTTCCGTCGATCAATCCGGACTTAAAACGCTTGCAGGCAAATCTGCAGGCGATCCCTGTCATTCATAATGTATTGGTCATACTCCTGTAAAAAAGGAATATGGGGTAAATCATTCAGTAATACGCCGACACGCTGCTGATGAAATACGTTAGCGTCGCGGTCGTAACCCAGCGGGTTGCCGATTTTAATCGCCAGCAGTTGCAGTGCCATCAGATCCTGCCCCAGCTGGTAGGTTTTATTGGCACTTTCGCAACGGTAATACAAACTGTGTAACGCGCCATAGCCCAAAGATTCAATCAGGTGTTTGCTCATCGGCAGATAAATATTGTGACGGTGTTCCAACACATCAATACTGCGCAGCACGTTATTGACGGCATCACTGACGGCAAAGGCATCATGACCGTCAATGGCAAATAATTGCCGGATAATATCCCGTGCCTGCTGTTCCAGCTCTGCGGTCAGCTCCGCTGCGGGCGGTAACGGGTAATCAAAGCCACGGTTATCGTCCATCGGCACAAAGTCATTCTGGATAATCGCAATGCCCTGTTCGGTAAACGGATAAGCGCGCGCATCATAGGTTTTGGCAACCGGCAGCAACAGGGTTTCTGTCAGAATCAAGCGGTCAAACAAAGCATCGGTGGCGCCACCGGTCTGTTCGCTGTATTGCACTTTGCGCTCGCCATACAGGCTGATGGCATCCTGCAGATGTTTTTCAAAGCCGTCGATGCAGCCGCTGAGCAGTACAACACTGGCAATAAGCGGCATTTTAAGCAGAGAGAGAATGTTCATTTTTTTATGTCCCTGGTGAGAATTCCTGAAGGCAGCATCATATCAATTGTTACCTCAGGCCAGAAACATTAAACCACTATAAAGCCTGCAGCGGTTTAGGACGCGCAATATCATGTTGTGCCAGCAGCGCCGTGCCACGCAGAACGATATCCGACTGAAAGGCTTTTTCATAACGCACATCAAGCACATAGGCTTTTACCCGCAGACGGATGGCAAGCACATGAGCTATTTCAACTTCTTCCAGAGTAAAAGCCACAGGTTTTTTCAGATAGGCGTAACGGCTCGTCACCACCACTTCTTCGATTAACTTTTGTGCTTCAGCCAGATCGGCATCGAGGGCCAGATGAAAATCAGTAACCACCATCATGTCCAGCTCACCGGCATTACCGGAGGCGACAACATCGGTAATAAAACGCGAGTTGGGAATAGTGACCAGATTATCGTCCAGTGTCACCAGCCGCACGGTACGCAGACCAATAGAAACAATCTCGCCATAGGTATCGCCAAAGCTGACGCGGTCACCAACACGGAACGGGCGGTCAAACAGCAGCAGAATACCGGCCACCAGCGATGCAGCAATATCTTTTAAGGCAAAACCCAGTGCAACAGCCACGGAACCGGCGGCGGCAAACAGCAGCTCTTTCGGCGGTTGCAGCACGGCAATAAATAAGCCAACGGTACCGAAGATATACAGCGCAAACGTCAGCAGCGTGGAAATCTGCAGAATTAAAAAACGCCGGGCGGGGATTTTTTCCATCAACCTCTGGCTGAGGTTATTTAATCCCTGAGCGCCCCCCCACAGCGCAAAGCCACCGATAATCAGCCAGAAAATCGCATATAGATTAAAAATACCGGCGATGCTGAGCAGGCCATCGACCAGACCGTTGGTTTCATTCATTCAGCATATTCATCCTGTTCAGTGTGCTCACCACGGTGTGATACCAAAGCGCGGTAATGCCGTAGCGACCATCATTGCCTTTTTCAATCATACCGGCTTCCAGCCCAGTTTTAAGAGCAAAGCGTACAATGTTTTCTGCGGTATTGGTTACCCGTACCAGTTCGGCCGTAGTCAGATTGCCGTGGGTTACAATGGCCGCAAAAATAAACAGCATGCGCGGCCCGGATTTTTCAAAGCCGATGCTGGCAGGCAAACGTGGAATGCTGGCTGTAGCCACACCACGCTGGGTACTGACCGACTCTTTCCATAGCATCAGCGCCGTGACCGGAATACCGTGACAGGCATCCCACAGCAGGCTGAAATAACGTTGCTCGGCATTGCGCAGCGCACCGGCAACCGGCGAGCGCGGATCAATCAGCACATCATCGTATTGCAGGCGATAACCGCTCTTCTGGTTGCGCGACAAAATCAGCGAACGGATTTCTGCCTGCGTCCAGCGTTTTACCCGGATCACATTACGCATCTGATAATCACGGCCAAACACATTACACAGATAAGCCCAGCTCTGATTATTAATAACAATCAGCCAGTAAATATTCTGTACGCGGGTATTGGTAAGGCTGAGCAGTGTGCGCCAGCCATCCAGGCAACCTACGTCGGCAAGGAATGAGTTTTCAGCATTATTGAGAATAATCAGCGTTGGTTGCAGCTGTTCATCCTGGGCTACCAGTGCTGCCGGGCCGGCACTTAAATCTATTTCCAGCGCGTCACCTATCAGGCGATAAATGTCGGCGGCATTAGTGGTTTTTGCCGGCACGTCCAGCTGCCGGATCTGCACCTCCCTGTTTTCATTCTGCAGGGCATTGGCAAAACGTTTGGCCGCCGATTTTTTACCGATACCCGGCTCGCCGGTAATCAGCATAACGTTATCGTCGCTGCGTTCGGCGTCCCAGGCATCAAAATTCTTGCGGATAGCAGCACTGAGACCGGTATCGATAATCGGATAATCCCAGTCATTGCCGGCATTAAACCAGCGCAGATAATTGTCGTCGGTACATTCCCCCTGATCATCTTCTTCGCCGTTATCAGCCACCGTATTTTTCATACGGAACCAGCGTGCATTCAGCTTCTGATACCAGGTAAATTCCACCAGCAACTGGGCAATAAATGCCTGCAGGAACAGCAGCAGATTAAAAGGAATCCACAGCGGCAGAATCAGATTCATAAAGCGCCCATGACCGGCTTTTTCAATCAGAGGGTCCATCTGTTCGGGCAACAGACGCTTAAGATTCTGTATTAATTCTTCGCGGTAAAAATGCAGCAGGTAGCTGATAACCACCCAGCTGAACAGCCAGACAAAACCACCCACCATTTGACTGATCATCGAACGGTGAAACAGATAATCGGCCAGCGCAATCAGCGCCCAGGGCAGCAGCAACCAGGAAGTCGATGAACGGGCACGCTGCTCCAGCAGCGCGGTGCTGTCGGCATTTAAATAACTGCCAGCGCCCTGACAAACACTGAACAGAAACCACTCCGAAGCCAGTTTCAGCAACACATACAGAATATAAACCTGCATCAGCAGAGGCAGTGCGCCTCCCACTCCGGCGGTTTCTTGCTGCATAGGCGGCAGCAACGTGCTGAGCCATAGCAGCAGCACCCAGGGCAGCAGTGGTGTAATACCACTGATAAACCGGGTAATTGCACGCAGTCCCTGATGATGAATACCGCCACCGATCAGACGGTTATGCAGCGCCGCTAAAATACTGGCAGTCCAGTTGGCAAATAGTTTGGCCAGCCAGCGCAGGGGAAAAACCAGCAGCAGCGGTGCACCGCTGTTCATAATTACCTGTGTGCGCTGACCTTCGGGAATACCATGCAGCAGACTGTCCCAGGCGCTGACAACATTATTTAAGGTGGTGTGCAATTGCTGCCATTCTGCACGCAGCATCATTGCCAATCCGGGCCAGTCGATTCCGGGTAAAGCCGCATGTGCGGCAGGCGCCAGCAACAGTACCGCCAGAAACGGTGCCAGCAGTAACAGGAAATAACGGCGGCTGGAATATTGAGACAGGTTCATCCTTCACTCACTACGGTGTCCATGCGTGCACGTTAACAGGCCCTAAACGAAAAGGCAGCACAATATCAGCGCCGCAATAAGCGCAGCCAGCGACCAATATTCAGCAGGCTGACCAGCGAAGCGGCAACATAGGTTAAAGCCGCTGCCGTCAGAATGCTGTGCGCGGCTTTCATATCGCGCTCGTCCAGATACTCTCCTTCGCGCAGCAATGGCAGCGCTTTACCGAAGCTGGCATCCCACTCCACCGGTAAAGTAACAATATGCACCAGAGTGCCGATCAGCATGGCTCCAACCGCCACAACCAGGGCAAAACGCGAGGCAACAGGGGCAACCACCGCCAGAAACGGCGCCAGCAGCAGCGCCAATGGAGCGATACGCTGCATCCAGTAGGCCAGCACGGCAAAGCCGGTGCGGCTCTGAAACAGGGTTTCTTTACGCGCATGCTGCAGTGCATGGCCGACTTCGTGGGCTGCGACCACTACCGCGGTGAGACTTTTGCCGTCCAGTTTATCGCTGGTCAGACGTACCGTTTTGCTGCGTGGATCATAGTGATCCCCCTGATCGGTGGCTTCCACCTGCACATCATTCAGCTCCAGTTTGGCCAGCAGGTGACGCGCCATATCGCCACCGTTACCCGGGTAATCATTGCGCGGAGCACTGTGCTTTTTCAGCACATGCTGCACCCATACGCCGGGTAAAATAAGAATCGCGAGTACTAACAAGGCCAACAGCAGCCAGATCATTGGGTCGGTTTCCTGTATTCATTGTTCGCTGAGAGAAAAATAACGCCGCCAGTGACGTTCTGATGGTGCAATTCTACTGCACTTTTCCCTGTATTCCGCCTGCTCCCGGGGGCATTGATGCACAATCGCCACGGCAACAACAAAGCCACAGTGGATAACAAGCCGCCGGTCTTTGGCGACATCGCATTAGGCAGGGCAGTGTCAGACTGTTAGAATACGCGCCCTGTTTTACCCAGGAGTACTCCCATTGAGTATCACATTCATTGCTTCGTCCAAATTACCGACACCGTTCGGTGTCTTCACCATGCATGGCTTTGAAGACAGCAGCAACGGCAAAGAGCACGTAGCTCTGTCCATGGGCGATATCGCCAATGGCGAGCCGGTACTGGCACGGGCACATTCTGAATGTCTGACCGGCGATGCGCTGTTCAGTATGCGCTGTGACTGTGGCTACCAGCTGGAAGAAGCGCTGCGCGCTGTGGCCGAAGCCGGCCGTGGTGTGGTGTTGTACCTGCGTCAGGAAGGCCGTGGCATTGGCCTGCTGAATAAGATCCGTGCCTATAACCTGCAGGATCAGGGAGCAGACACCGTTGAGGCCAACGAACAGCTGGGCTTTGGCGCCGATATGCGTGACTACAGCATGTGCCGGCCAATGCTCGATCATCTGGGAATTCACGCTATCCGTCTGATGACCAATAACCCCCGCAAGGTAAAAGCACTGAGCGAAGCCGGGGTTGATGTGGTTGAGCGGGTATCGTTACAGGTGGGACGCAACCCGCATAACGATGGCTATCTGAACACCAAAGCCAGCAAGCTGGGGCATTATCTGCCGCAATCGGCAGCCGGTATTGTCACTCATCAGGATGATGATATTCCGGGCAGCAGCGACGACACTGAGAAGTAAGTAACGGCCTGTTGCTTACTTTTTCGCGGCGGATTCCCGCCGCACGTGCAGTTTGATTTCATGGCCCTCGAACTGCCGCTCCATGGCCTGCAGTTTGGCCACATGACGCTCCGTCAGCTGTGTTCCTTCTGACAGCAGAACCACCCCCGCCGGACTGACCAGATTGCCGGCCAGAATCATACCAACGCGCGCCTCTTTGATGTTGATACGCTCCAGATTCGGCACCACACCTTCTTCAAAGTCATCCAGCACCGTCATAAAGACATCCACCAGCTCGCGGTCGTAACGCTGCCCGGCCATTTTCAGCAGATAGGCTCTGGCGGTTTCTTCATCCAGGGTTTCGCCGAGAAAGTTATGTTCGCGCTGCAGCTCAACATAGTCGCTGACGATACGCAGTATGCGCGCCTCTTTGGGGATGGCATTGCCACTCAGCTTGTCGGGAAAGCCTTTGCCGTTATACAGCTCCATATGTGAGCGGATGATATTGGCGACATTCTGTAAAGGTTCCAGCAGCATCAGGCTGGTCTGGCCATTAATGGTGAAGTGGGCATATTCGTATTTTTCGTTGGCGCTCATCTGGGTCAGTGCTTTGCCCAGCACACTGTCCGGCAGCGATACCTTACCGATATTCTTCAGCAGAGCGGCGTAATAAACGTCCTGAATGGATTGCCCGTCGAGACCGGAAAACTCAGCAAATAATTTTGCCAGCCGCGCCTGACGCTCGCTGCTGCCTTTTTCTTCACCATTACGTGCCTCCATGATGCCAACCAGAATGTGCACCATGCTGTTAAACTCCTGCCGCAACGTGCGGTAAGCGTCACTCAGCTTGGCCTCGGCCTCGCCGACCTGATCGGATTTCTGCTGGTATTTATCCTGCAGCTCTCGGTTCAGGCGCGCCAGTTCGGCATTCTGCTCGGTAATATGCGCATTCAGCTTAATATTGGCGGCCTTGAGCTCGCGGGTATCCAGCGCCTCGGCCACGATATTGCGCAGCTGATCGTTATCCCAGGGTTTGGATATATAACGATAGATATTGCCTTCGTTAACCGCTTTGATGGCGGATTCCAGGTCGGAGTAACCCGTCAGCAGAATACGGATCATCTCCGGATACTGTTCAAAGCAATGCTTCAGCAGTTCAGCCCCACTCATGCCCGGCATGCGCATATCGGAAATGATCAGATCAAACTCTTCCTGCTGCAGCAGCTCCACAGCGGCGGCTCCGCTGGTAACCAGCACGACATCGTAGTGACGATGAAATAAGCGTTTCAGTGCCTGCAGCACGGCTTCTTCATCATCCACGATCAGTAAGCGGCCGTGTTTTTCCCGTACCAGAGTCTGGACGTTGTCACTCAGCATGGTTCTTTTCTCCGATCGGCAGAATCAGGGTAAAACAAGCGCCTTTACCGGGAGCGGTCTCAAGCTCAATCCCTCCCTGATGTTCCTGCATCAGTTTGTAGCACAGCGCCAGCCCTAGACCGGTGCCATCTCCTTCCAGTTTAGTGGTAAAAAAGGGTTCGAACACCCGGGATGCAACATTGTTCTCCATACCAGGGCCATCATCGCGGATACTGATACTCAGCACATTCTGATCCAGTGCTTCACTGATATAAATATTGCCGCCACAGCCCTCCAGCGCCTGAATGGCATTGATCAGCACATTCAGTACGACCTGGCCAATCTGCGATGGATTACAGAACACTTCCGGCAGATCAATCAGCTCTACCGTCAGGTTTACGTTGTCGGGCAGTCGGGAACGGGCGATATTGATAATGCTGCTGACGTCATCATTCAGCTGGCACCATTGCATATGCGACTGGGTACGGCTCAGCTTACGCATATCGGCAATAATCTGGGTAACACGTTCGGTACCCCGAATGCAGTCCTGCAGGCGAGAAGGTGCCACGCTGGACACATGCGGGATATCCAGACGCTGGTAGGCGAGCAGCAGCTCCTGATAGAAATCTGACTTAATATCCAGCAGGTCAGAGGCTTCATCGATGGACTGGACAAAATCGAGCAACGCCTGCAGATCATGGCCCAGTTCTTTCAGGTTACTGCTGATATAAGCCACTGGATTATTAATTTCGTGGGCAATACCGGCCGACAGCTCTCCCAACCCGGCCAGCCGCTCCGAGAGTTTCAGCCGTGTCTGGGCGTTTTCCAGATCACGGTTCAGACCGCGCAATTGATAATTACTTTTCAGCAGTTCTTTCTGGCTGCGCGCATTCAGCGCCATCTGGGTACGCAGAATATGACTGGTTTCTGCCAGCTCAGCTGAACGGCCTTCAAGCTCTCGGCTGACCTGCATACGGCGGCCATACTGATAAAACAGAATAATCAGTAACAGCAGGCTCAGCGCCATAGCAGCACTGGCAGCCGAATATGGCAAATAGGTCTGAAAAAAGTGTCCTTCGATCTGACTGCGATCGAGATAAAGGCTGAATTCCGGTAACAGAAAATCATTGAATACCATCATCTGCTGACGCTGCTGCGGCGCCGGATCGGATAATGGCTGGGCATGGTACATCACCAGTATCGGAATATCGCCATAACCCATATCGGAGGTGATCTGCTGCAACCATTCATAAAGTTCAAGGCGGACAATCAGGCTGCGCTCTTTCATCGCGGAATGGAGAGTCAGCACCAGACCGGGACGCTCGACCAGACGGCCGGGAATAGTGATATCGGCTTTCAGATCCTGCAGCGACATATGCAGCAACCAGTCGCCGGTAACGGCCAGCTTTTCACTGCTTTCCTCACTGATCAGCATGAACGGCCCCAGCGGCGAATTCTGCCGGTATTGCTGCAGCTCAACATAACCTGGCGGATGATCGTTCAGCAGTTGTTCGGCATCTGCCAGCAGCTGGTAATACTCTCGCAGCGAACGGATGTATACATGCTGCAGTAAATCGTGGGAAACAGCGGCAGTACGTTGCTGCTCTACGCGGACGCTGAGCTCGTAGACTCCAAATCCAATAATGGTGGAAATCAGCAGACTGAGCAGAACATGACGTTTAGCCATGAGTTCCTCTCCCTGGACATTGCTTAAGCTATCAGTAAAGCACTGTCTGGGAGAAAAACGAGGGGTTATTAAAGGTAGATCAGCCTTGCGCCAACCGCGAACGGATGCTGCTGAGGAGACTATCGGTATCCAGCGCAATATCCCGCTGCTGCTGGGCAGGAGAAGCATGCTCGATATAGCGGTCGGGGATGCCCAGAGTCAGTACCGGAATCTGCACATTGGCGGCTGCCAGCGCTTCCAGCACGGCACTGCCGGCCCCGCCCATCACAGCGTTTTCTTCCAGTGTGACCAGCAGGTCATGGTCTGCCGCCAGCTGTAATACCAGTTCGGTATCCAGTGGCTTAACAAAACGCATATCGGCGACGCTGGCATCCAGAGTGGCGGCCACCAGCTGAGCTTCGCGTAACGGCGCGCCAAAGGCGAGAATGGCAACACGCATCCCCGCGGCGGCAGAGCTTTCGCGGCGCATAATGCCCTTACCCAGCGCCAGTGCCTGCATCTCTGTGGTTGGCTCAACTCCGGTGCCGCTGCCACGCGGATAGCGCACCGCGGCCGGGCCTTCGTACTGATAGCCGGTATAGAGCATCTGGCGGCATTCGTTTTCATCCGATGGGGTCATCACCACCATATTCGGAATGCAGCGCAGGTAACTTAAATCGTAGGCTCCGTGATGCGTCGGGCCGTCTTCGCCGACCAGGCCGGCACGGTCGATGGCAAAGAGTACATCGAGGTTCTGCAATGCAACGTCGTGAATCAGCTGATCATAAGCGCGCTGCAGGAAGGTCGAATAAATCGCCACCACCGGCTTGGCACCTTCACAGGCCAGACCGGCAGCCAGAGTAACCGCATGCTGTTCGGCAATGGCAACGTCAAAGTAACGCTCAGGAAATTCCTGCGAGAAGCGGATCAGGTCAGAGCCTTCACGCATCGCCGGAGTAATACCCATCAGACGTTCATCGGCCGCTGCCATATCGCACAGCCAGTTACCGAACACATTGGAATAGCTCGGCATTTTCACACCAGCGCCGGCATTGCTGCCTTTCAGCGCATGGTATTTGATCGGATCATCTTCGGCCGGCTGAAAGCCTTTGCCTTTACGGGTAACCACATGCAGGAAGCGCGGGCCTTTGAGCTTTTTCAGGTTCTGCAGGGTAAGCAGCAGCTCATCCAGGTCATGACCATCAATCGGGCCATAATAGTTGAAGCCCAGCTCCTCGAATAAGGTACCGGGCGCGACCATGCCCTTCATGTGCTCTTCGGTTCGGCGGGCAAATTCCCACGCCGCCGGAATCTTCTCCAGCACCCGTTTGCTGCCTTCACGCAAAGCGGAATAGGTACGGCTCGACCAGATGCGGGTGAAGTATTTGTTCAGCGCACCGACATTGTTGGAGATCGACATATCGTTGTCGTTCAGGATCACCAGCATATCGGCTTTAACGTGGCCGGCGTGGTTCAGCGCTTCAAAAGCCATACCGGCGCTCATGGCACCATCGCCGATAATGGCCACGGTTTGCTGTTCTTTCTGCTGCGCACGCAATGCCAGCGCCATACCTAAGGCCGCACCGATAGAGGTGCTGGAGTGGCCCACGCCAAAGGTGTCGTATTCGCTTTCTTCACGCAGCGGGAACGCCGCCGGCCCTTCAGCGCTGCGGATGCTTGGCATCTGCTCGCGGCGGCCGGTCAGGATTTTATGCGGATACGCCTGATGACCCACGTCCCAGACCAGACGATCTTCCGGGGTGTTAAATGCGTGATGCAGAGCAACCGTCAACTCGACCACACCCAGACCTGCGGCAAAATGACCACCGGACTGGCCAACACTGTAGAGCAGAAACTCACGCAGCTCAGCACACACCTGTGGCAACAGGTCTGCATCCAGCGCACGCAGGTCGGCCGGAGAGTCAATGCTGTCCAGCAGCGGTGTACTGGGGCGGGAGCCCGGAATTTCAGTCAATGTCATCAGCTTATATCAGCGCGGTCGCGGTATCCGTCGGGAGGGGGCATGTTCAGGAAACAATAAGAACCGTAAACCGTAAGGCAGCCCCGCAAAAGGGCTGCCATTCTAACGGCTGTTGACGGTAATGAGTAGCACTGTGACGTATATGGCCCGGACTGACAGCTCAGAGACTGCGCTTTTACCCCTGCCACTGCACGAATAAGATTTAACGCAGGTCAGTGATCGCGGTTGATGATGTAATCGGCCAGCTGCGCCAGTACCGAGGTATCACCACCCAGACCAGCCAGTGCCGCATGGGCGTCGGCCACCAGCTCACGGGCTTTGGCCCGCGCACCATCAAGGCCCAGCAATGCCGGATAGGTTGGTTTGTTCAGTGCAAGGTCAGCGCCCTGGGTTTTGCCCAGAGTGACCGTATCACCTTCAATATCGAGAATATCGTCCTGTACCTGAAAGGCCAGACCGACAGCATCGGCATAACGTACCAACGCCTGCTCGGTTGCCTGATCCACCTCGGCGCAGGCGGCATGAGCGCCCATTAACACCGCACTGCGGATCAGCGCACCGGTTTTGTGACGGTGCATGCGTTCCAGCTCGGGCAACGTCATCGGCTTGCCGACATGACCCAGATCGATGCTCTGTCCGGCCACCATTCCCGCACCACCGGAACCCTGTGCCAGCAGACGAATCAGGGTCAGGCGTTGTTCTGCCGTTTGCTGTGGTGCATTGGCCAGTACTTCGAAGGCTGCCGTGAGCAGACCATCACCGGCCAGAATGGCGGTGGCTTCATCAAAAGCAATATGACAGGTTGGCTTACCACGGCGCAGATCGTCGTCATCCATGGCCGGCAGATCGTCGTGCACCAGACTGTAGCTGTGCACCATTTCCAGCGCGGTAGCCGCGGCATCCGCCTGCTCCCAGTTACCACCCAGCGCCTGCGCTGCGGCATAGCAAAGAAATGGCCGCAGGCGTTTACCGCCATTTAACACGCCATAAGCCATGGCCTCCGCCAGGCGTGAATCCGCCAGCTGCAGAACCTGAAGATGCTGATGCAGTTGCTGTTCCAGACGCTGCTGTACGCTCTGCAGCTGTTGCTGCAATGGCTGTAAATCCTGTGCCATCAGGGTTCCTCACCTGCGGCAAAAGGCTGTGCCACGCTCTGACCATTTTGTTCAAGCAGCAGCTGTACCCGTTGTTCGGCAGCACTCAGCGCCTGCTGACACTGACGGGTCAGGCCAATGCCCTGCTCAAAGGCACGTAACGAGTCTTCCAGCGACAGGTCGCCGTTTTCCATACGCACGACCAATTGCTCAAGCTCAGTCAGTGCTGCTTCAAATTCAAAAGGGGCATTTTTACCAGTCATATATCGCGCTCTCCCGGAGAGCGGCCACACTAAACCCAAGGCTCCGGCGGGTCAACCTGTGCGCTTATGGCGGCCCCTGTCTGCCCTCTGGCGGCAAACAAATCAGCCTGCCAACAATTTCGTCAATGCGAAGGAAGATCACGAATGTTTGACTAAACTCAGAGGCAGTGAATGGTTTAGTGGCAAGGAGCATCAGTGGATCTCGCATCGTTAGTTGGGGTAGTCGGCGCCTTTGGCATCGTCGTTATGGCGATGGTTCTGGGCGGCGATATCAGTATGTTTGTGAACGTGCCTTCGATCCTGATTGTGATCGTTGGCAGTATGTTCGCCGTTATGATGAAGTTTGAACTCGGCCAGTTTCTCAGTGCCATCAAAGTCGCCGCCAAAGCTTTCTCATTCAAGCTCAGTAAACCCGAAGCCATTATTGAAGAAGTGGTGGAAATGGCCGGTATGGCGCGCAAAGGCGGTCTGCTCTCTCTGGAAGGCAAAGAAGTCAGTGATGACTTTCTCAGTAAAGGTATTCAGCTGCTGGTCGACGGCCACGATCCGGACGTTGTCCGGACTTTAATGAATAAAGAACTCAAGCAGGCCAGCGAACGCCACGATATTGGGATCACTATTTTTAAGTCACTGGGTGATGTGGCTCCGGCAATGGGCATGATCGGTACACTGATTGGTCTGGTTGCCATGCTGGCCAATATGGACGATCCGAAATCCATCGGCCCGGCCATGGCGGTTGCACTGCTGACCACTCTCTATGGCGCAATGATGGCGACCATGCTGTCGCTGCCAATTGCCGACAAGCTGACGCTGCGTAAAAACGAAGAAGACCGGCTGAAAGCTATGATTATTGATGCGCTGCTTGCCATTCAGAGCGGCCAGAATCCACGCGTTATTGAAACCATGTTGCAGGCCTATATTCAGGAAGGCAAACGCAACACATCAGGTGATTGAGCATTATGGCCGCTGAAGAAGAACAGGAATGTCCACCCTGTCCGGCCGGTATTCCCGGTTGGGTAATGACCTTTGCCGATCTGATGTCACTGCTGATGTGCTTTTTCGTGCTACTGCTGTCATTTTCAGAAATGGACGCCTTAAAGTTTAAACGCCTGGCCGGTGAGCTGCGCGAGGCTTTTGGCGTGCAAACGGTTGTGAACGTCAGTGATCCTCCAAAGGGAACCAGTATTATTGCCCGTCATTTCAGTCCGTCGATTCCGGAGCCGACGCCTATTAATGAAGTGCGGCAAAAAACCAGCGATATCACCAAAAGCTCACTGGAAGTGTTGTGCCAGGATGAAGTTACCCAGCAGGAAGAGCGTCAGGGCGATCAGGGGCAGCAAACCCGTGAGGTCGTGGTTCCCAAAGAAGATATTGAAAATAAAAAAACCGAAGCTGAAGCCATGGAAGTGGCAGCCAAACTGGAAAGCGAAATAGCGCAAGGTCAGCTGGAAATCGAAACCGTGGGTAAGAAAATTATTATCCGCATCGAGCAGCGCGGCGCTTTCCGCTCAGGTTCGGATTATATCGACGATAAATTCCTGCCGGTGATTGATAAAATCCGTGAAGTGCTGGTAACACTTCCGGGACGGATTTCCGTTGAGGGACATACTGATGATATTCCGGTTGCCGGTGGCCGCTACCGTTCCAACTGGACGCTGTCTTCCGCCCGGGCTGCAGCCTTTGCCGAAGAGTTGTTTGTCGCGCCGGAACTCGACTCCAGCCGTTTTCAGATTGTCGGCCATGCCGATACTCAGCCACTGGTACCGAATACCGATGCTGAATCACGCGCCCGTAACCGCCGGGTGGAAATCGTGATTCTGCGTACCCACGAAAATGACGATGACGATGTTCCGGAAATACAACCGGAAGACGGACAGGTAAAAGATGCGGTAAATGCCCGGCCCGAAGACTTCGAGCTGAGCCCTGACGAAATATTCTGATTGGGATAATAAAAATAATGGAAGAGAGACGCCGCTTTTTTCGCCTTGATGATGAGGTGGTGATGGATTTTCAGGCCATCACCCAGGATGAATTCAGCCACTGGAAAGAGAATCACAGCCAACAGAAGAGCGAACTGAAGCAACTGGAACAGGATATCGGCAATCTGATTCATCAGGTGCGTTCGGTACATCCGGCAATTGGTCAGGTGCTCGAATTACTGAACCGCAAACTCAATCTGCTGAACGGCAACAGTACTACCCATCCGGAGCTCAACCTGTCGATGACGGAAGCCCGGGTAAGGGTCAACCTCAGCGCCTGTGGTATGGCCTTTAACACCGACGCCGACCTGCGCGGCAGCAGCCACCTGCTGTTTAACCTGCAACTGAAACCGTCCAATGCCATTCTGTCACTGGCGGGTAATATTGTTTCTATCGATGACAGCGGTGAAAGCGATGCTCCTTATATGGTGCGGGTTAACTTTGAAGGCCTGAAAGAAACCGAGCAGGAACTGCTGATTCAGCACCTGTTCCAGCTGCAGAGCCGGACCTTACGCCAGCAACGCGACCACGAATAAAATACCAGCGCCGGGCCAGCCTGGCGCCGCCCGATTCTCTGTCCACTCTCTGATTTCTGCACTTTTTTGTTATCATGCAGAGCTCTACCTTCTGCAGGAATCCGTTCATTATGTCCGGCCCCCGTATTTATTCTGCCGCCGCTCTCAGCAGCGGTCTGCGCACTGAACTGGATGATCAGGCCTTTGCCCACCTGATCCGCGTGCTGCGCATGAACGACGGCGATCCTGTCCGCCTGTTTAATGGTGACGGCCATGAATACGCCGGACAACTGTGTGATGTGCAGAAAAAAAGTGCGTCGGTGCTGGTTGGCGACATTCTGCACAGTGAAGCAGATACCCCACTTAAGCTGCAACTTGGGCAGGTGGTATCCAAGGGTGACCGCATGGATTTCACCATTCAGAAAGCGACCGAACTGGGCATCAGCGATATTACCCCGCTGTGGAGTGAGCGCTGTGAAGTCCGTTTAAAAGGCGAACGATTGGATAAAAAAATGGAGCACTGGCAGAAAGTAGCGATTTCTGCCTGTGAGCAGAGTGGTCGTAACCGCATACCAACCATTCATCAGCCGCAATATTTTGCCGACTGGGCAAAAAACAATAACGCCGATGTGCGTCTGTTACTGCATCCTCACCGGCAGAAACCACTGCGTGACTATCCGCAGCCGGCAAGCGTCGCCCTGCTGGTCGGACCGGAAGGTGGATTCAGTGAACAGGAAGTGGAAATGGCCATGAGCAGCGGCTTTGCCGGACTGACACTGGGCCCGCGAATTCTGCGTACCGAAACCGCAGCCCTTGCAGCGCTGAGCGTGTTTCAGTTTCAGTGGGGAGATTTCAGCTGAGCAGACGCTCAGCTGAGATTTCAGAACTCAGCCGCGCAATATCTGTAAAACGTTCTGCACATGCTCGGCGGCATCCAGTCCCAGACTGGTGAGATAACCACCATCAGCCTGATCAATCAGGCCTTTATCAAACAACCGCCGTGCAGCAGCGACAATTTCCGGCGCGGCATCAGAATGTACTTTAATTCCCTGCTGCATGCTGTGCAGATCAAACTGTGCCAGCAGATTCATCTCCTGCAGTAAATCCTGAGAAATCGGCATAGGGTCTGTCCTCTTGTTCTTGTCAGTGAGCGGTTTCAATACACCCGCCAGGAAAACACAGCATAAACCGCTGCCGCCGCCGGAGCTATGATTCCGGTCAGTTATTCTGTATCTGTCAGGCGAAAATCCGCCCAGTCACGATAGCTGGTCAGGTAAAACAGCCCTATCAACAACGCCATCCACCATTCAACCACGTTTTTCCAGCGATCATCGCTATCGGCAACCTGCAGCACGATCATTACCCCAAGGAAAAACCACTGGGCATACACCAGAATAAATTTCTGCGGCAGGCTGGAACCAATATCCACACCACGCTTGGCCAGATGTTTCAGCCAATAGGTGATACGCGTCTGTACCATCAGTGAAATCAGGAAAAATAAAGCCGCACCAACGGTATGCAATATCCAGGGTAAATTGCCTTTATCGGGCCTTAATACTGCTGTTGCGATAATCAGGCAGACCGAGCTGATAATGCCGGCGGTTACCATATAACGTACCGTCCAGATCGGCCGCTCAGGAGCAATTTCAATCAGCCAGGCCTGCATGCAGTACCACCAGACAATAAACAGAACGCAGGCAGCAATTAAACCACCGCGAAAAATAAACGCCTGCGGATCGGGGATACCTGTAGCGGTAATGCTGGTACAGCCGGTCAGATAAGGAATACAAATATCGGTTACCCCCCAGGCCATGCTCAGCGCCAGAGTCAGCCAGAAGGTGAGATGTGATAACCAGAAACTGCCTAAGGCAACGCGTTGCGGTAAAGTCATGCGGTCACCTCCTGCAGAGTTTCATCCTGTTGCAACGCCAGCTCTTTTTCCCGCCGGGTCAGACGGAAATCGCGCCAGTCATGGAAGGTAGTGTAAAAATATAAGCAACTGAAGGTTGCCAGCCACCATTCAAAAATCTCTTCCACGCCATCGGTTTTTAAATCCAGCAGCAGAATCAGTACAAAGGCTGCCAGTAATAACAACTGCAAAACCGCCAGAATCTGTTTGCTGGCAATACGGCTGAATTTAATATTCAGCTCACGCTGCAACTGACGCATACGCAGCGTCATCATGATCTGACACAACGCCGTTACCAGAAAAAACAACCCCGCCGTCACCGTGTGAAAACGCCATAAAAAACGATGATCAGAAGGCGGCAGCATATGCTCTCCCAGCACCGCAATGGAGGCGATCAGCAGCATACTGGCAATAATGGCGAAAGTAACAATACGGTGAATCCACGGATGATGTTCAGGGCGACCTACACTTTCCAGCCAGGCGCGCACGCAATACCACCAGAGAATAAACACTACGGCGGCACTGATTAATCCGGCACGGAACACATAAGCCGCCGGATAATAAATACCGGTCGCGGTAATGGTGGTACAACCCTCAAAATAGGGAATACACCAGGGCTTATGTCCGCCCTGCACGGTAAGAAAATAACTCAGCGCAATAGTAATTATTGGCAGCAGGCAAGCTACCAGCGCCGTTCGTTGCGGTAAGGTCATAACAACATCCTTGTTCCGTTATTTTACAGTTGCGGTTTAATAATGACTGAGACGAACCCGTTGCCAGTCCCAATAAGAGGTCAAAAAGTACAGGCCGATAAAGAGCGTGGCCCACCACTCGATAATGCGTTTGCCGTTACTCATTTCCACGCCGACAGTCACACCGGCAAAGGCGACAAACATCAGCCAGAGAATCGCCATCAGTACGCTTTTGGCGATAAACGACGGCACTTCCAGTCCGGCCTTACGGGCGCGGAAAATCAATACATAGTTAATTGTCAGTGCAATCAGCATGCCCTGAAAAAACAGATTCGCGCCACGCACATGCACACCCCAGCGGGTTGCGTCTTTTTCCGGCACCAGCACCGCAGTCCCGACCAATAAACCAACAGCAGCGATCACACCAAAAAACTGCATGGCATTTAAAGCCATACGGCCACTGTGTCCGGCCAGCCAGGTACGCATTACCTGCCACCAGACAATAAAAAATGCGCATCCGGCAATCATGCCACCACGGAAAATAAATCCGGCATCGCCTTTCATTCCGGTATGGGTAATGTCAGTACAGCCATCAAAGAAAGGATTACAGGCAACAGCAGTACCTTCGTTTACGCCAACGGCATAAGTCACGGCAATGGTGCCGAGTGATAGTACTGTGCAGATCAGGGCAATAAACTGACCAAAAGACATAACCAAAAAACTCCGGAGAATGTCCGGCGCACAGCGCCGGACGTTTTCAGATACAACCTGCTCAGAGAGCAGCTTTCAGCGCCTGCTCAACGTCGGCAATGATATCGTCAACGTGCTCGATACCAATCGACAGACGGACCAGATCGGTGCTGACACCAGCGGATGCCAGTTCTTTTTCATTCAGCTGACGGTGTGTGGTGGTTGCCGGATGACAGGCCAGACTCTTGGCATCACCGATATTCACCAGACGCTTGATCATCTGCAGGGCATCAATAAATTTAGCGCCGGCTTCGGCACCGCCTTTGATACCAAAGCTCAGAATCGCCGATGGCTTACCATTCAGCATACGCTGTGCCAGTTCGTGGTATTTGCTGGTTTTAAGGCTGGCATAATTCACCCAGGAAACCTGCTCATGGGCAGACAGGTATTCAGCCACTTTCTGCGCGTTTTCCACATGGCGATCCATACGCAGAGCCAGGGTTTCCAGCCCCTGCAGAATCATAAAGGCATTAAACGGCGACAGGGCTGCACCCATATTGCGCAGCGGCACCACGCGGGCACGACCGATAAAGGCCGCTTCACCAAAGGCATCGGCATACACCACGCCGTGGTAAGACGGATCAGGCTGGTTAAAGTGCGGGAAGCGTGGGTTATCTTTCCATGGGAATTTACCGGAATCGACAATCGCGCCGCCAACGGTTGTACCGTGACCACCGATGTATTTGGTCAGCGAGTGCACCACAATATCAGCACCGAATTCAAACGGACGGCACAGGTAAGGGGTGGCAACGGTGTTATCAACGATCACCGGTACGCCATGTTTGTGCGCCATGTCGGCCAGCGCCTGAATGTCCACCACGTTACCCGCCGGGTTACCGATCGACTCACAGAATAATGCGCGGGTTTTATCGTCAATTAACGCTTCCAGTGCAGCAACGTCATCGCCGGAGGCCATGCGTACTTCGATGCCCTGCTGCGGGAAGGTGTGGGCAAACAGGTTATAGCTGCCGCCGTATAACTGGCTGACGCTGACGATGTTATCGCCGGCACGGGCCAGGGTCTGGATGCTGGCGGTAATGGCGGCCATACCGGAAGCCATGCACAGTGCGGCGATACCGCCTTCCATCGCGGCAACGCGCTGCTCCAGCACATCGTTGGTCGGGTTCATGATGCGGGTGTAAATGTTACCCGGCTCTTTCAGGTCAAACAGGTCAGCACCGTGCTGAGTATCGCGAAAACTGTAAGAAGTGGTCTGATAAATAGGCACCGCAACGGCACGGGTTGTCGGATCATCCGCAAAGCCGGCGTGAATCGCCTGAGTTTCAATTTTCATGCTGATCTTATCCTTATTGTCAGGTTTGACGGAAAGCAGGGAGTTTAACAATTTGTACCGCGCCGCCATAGGGAGAATGCAGCCTCTTTACCGAGCCTGACGATGAACACGTAACGGCCCTGACGCTGAACGCGCAATGCCTTACACTCTCCCCTTCCGCTTATTGCACAGAAATCGCTATGGCCAAGAAAAAAACCGCTTACGTCTGCAACGACTGTGGCTCTGAACACGCCAAATGGCAGGGGCAATGTACCGACTGTGGTGCCTGGAATACGCTGCAGGAATTTGTTGTATCGTCATCCAAAACCCCGTCCCGTGATGCCAGTTACGCAGGTTATGCCGGCGCCGCGGGCAGTCAGGGAATTCAGCGTCTGGCCGATGTTGATCTGGCCGAAGTACCGCGTATCAGCAGTGGCATGCTGGAATTTGACCGGGTACTGGGCGGCGGTCTGGTGCCGGGCTCGGCCATTTTAATCGGCGGCCATCCCGGTGCTGGTAAGTCCACACTCCTGCTGCAGACTATGTGCACGCTGGCCGGGAATATGCCCGCGTTATACGTGACCGGCGAAGAAAGCCTGCAACAGGTAGCCATGCGTGCCAAACGTTTAGGCCTGCCAACCGACCAGCTGAATATGCTGAGTGAAACCAGCGTCGAGCGCCTGCTCAATACCCTGCAGCAGCATAAGCCGAAGATTGTGGTGATCGACTCGATTCAGGTGATGCACGTTGAAGGCGTGGAATCGGCGCCGGGCAGCGTGTCACAGGTACGCGAAAGCGCCGCCGCCCTGACCCGCTACGCCAAACAAACCAACACCGTATTATTTCTCGTCGGCCACGTGACCAAAGACGGGACCCTGGCCGGGCCGAAAGTGCTGGAGCATATGATCGATTGCTCGATCATGCTCGAAGGCTCCGGCGACAGCCGCTTCCGTACCCTGCGCGGTATTAAAAACCGTTTTGGTGCCATTAATGAGCTGGGCGTCTTTGCCATGCTCGACAGCGGCTTAAAAGAAGTCAAAAACCCCAGTTCGATTTTTTTAAGCCGCAGCGAAGAGCCCGCCGCCGGCAGCGTGGTGATGGTGATCTGGGAAGGTACGCGGCCGTTGCTGGTCGAAATTCAGGCGCTGGTTGATGACAGTCACTTTGGTCATCCGAAACGGGTGGCCGTTGGCCTCGACCAGAACCGTATGAATTTATTGCTGGCCGCACTGCATCGTCACGGTGGCGTACATCTGGGTGATCAGGATGTGTATATCAACGTGGTGGGTGGGGTAAAAGTCGGAGAAACCGCTGCCGATCTGGCCTTGTTACTGTCGGCGCTTTCCAGCTTCCGTAATCAGCCATTGCCGCAGGAGTTAATCGTGTTTGGTGAGGTTGGTTTATCCGGAGAAATCCGGCCGGTGCCCTCCGGTCAGGAACGCATTAAAGAAGCCGCCAAGCATGGTTTTACCCGCGCTATCGTACCGAAAGCCAATGTTCCGCGTCAGGCAATACCCGGCATGACCATTATTGGTGTGGATAAATTACAGGAAGCCATCAACGCCGTTTAACAGCAGCGCTGATAAGCCGGCAGGGAAGTCGTCGCAGGAATCCGTTTTAATTCTGGCGGCGGCTTTCCACACCGGGAATCACATCACCGCGTTCAACCTGCTCAGCACCACGCAGCATGGCATGAATCAGTTCGGCGGCATCAAATTTCGTCAGCGCTTCATTGGCACCCACCTGATGGGCACGATCAACGCTGATTTCACTGGAAAGCGAGGTGTGCAGGATAATGTACATGCCCTGAGTCGTGCTGTTATTACGCACTTCAAAAGCCAGTTCATAACCATCCAGCCCCGGCATCTCAATATCGCTGACCAGAATATCGAACGGTGTACCGCGTGCTGCAGCGTCGGTCAGCAGCGTTAACGCCTGCTTACCATCGGAGCAAACCTCAAACGGCACATCGACATGATTCAGCGCTTCCGCCAGCTGCCGGCGTGCGACGCTGGAATCATCCACCAGTAAAATAGGATGCGCGCGTAAGCGGCTCTGCTCTTCACGGCTGATATCAGCATGCAATGCTTCTTCGTCGGCCGGAAAGATGGTCGACAGCACCATCTCAATATCCAGCAACTGAATCAGCTTTTTGTCATACTCAATAATACCGGTGGAATAAATATGCCGCCCGGCAGCACTGGGTGGCGGGCTGATATTGCGCCAGCTGTAGTCAATAATGCGGTCAATTTTACGCACCAGAAAACCGACATTCTGGCGCTGGCAGTCGGTAATAATAATAAAGCAGTCTTTCATTTCTGCCGGACTGACCGGGCGATAACCAATAGCAGCCGCCAGGTCGATTACCGAAATAGTAACACCACGGATATAAGCCGTACCGGCAACAACTGCATGGGATTGTGGAATAGAAGTTAATGGCTGCCAGGGCACAATTTCTTTTACTTTAAGAGTGCCGAGGCCAAAGGTCTGCCGTTCGTTGATTTTAAACAGCAGCAACCCCTGGGATTGCTGGTACTGACTGCCATTACGCATGTTGATTCCGGTGGTGATTTGCCCAGACGGCAGAATCTTCTCAGACTATATACTGATAAGTATAGCAATGATCTGTAATCTGCCCGGCGAAAATCACTCCGGTGTTTTCTGCTCTGCCGCCTTCGGTGCCAGTTGTGCATTTTTGCTGTGATCAAGCAATTTCACCCGGCGATGCAGTGCCGCCTTGGCCAACATATGTGCAGATACCGGCGCGGTAATAAACAAAAACAGGCTGATGACCAGCTCATGAATGCTCAGACGACCATCGCGCATGGTCGTCAGTACCATAGAGGCCAGCAGAATCGCGCCAATACCCATTGTGGTCGCCTTGGTTGGTGCATGCAGGCGGGTAAAAAAGTCAGGCAATTTCAACAGGCCGACAGAGCCGACAAAAACAAAGAAACCACCCGTCAACAACAGCACCGCAGCGATAATATGTACTACAGATTCCATAAGCATTACTCGATAATGTCGCCACGCAACAGGTATTTACACAACGCCGCCGTGCTGACAAAACCCAGCATGGCAATCAGCAGTGCGCCTTCAAAGTACAGGGCCGAACCGTTATACAGGCCAAGCAGGATAATCAGCGCAATGCTGTTTATGTAAAGCGTATCCAGAGCCAGAATACGGTCAGTGATATCCGGACCACGCAACATACGCCAGATATTTAAAATCAGCGCCACCACAACCAGAGTCGATGTAAGTAAAACGGCACCCTGCAATATTGTCAGGCTCAGCATGAAAATATCTCCTGCAGGGGTTTTTCGTAATGCTGCTTAATATTGTTAATCAGTGCCTGCTCATCGGTAATATGCAATGCATGAATATACAGCCACTGTTTATCTTCGGAAAAATCCACACTCACCGTACCGGGAGTCAGGGAAATCGTACTGGCTAAAACCGTCAGCGGAAAATCCCCCTGCAGTGCCAGGGGAAAAGCAACAAAGCCCGGCTGCAGGCTCCGGTTGGATTTCAGCACCCGCCGTGCGACATCAATATTCGACAACACAATATCCAGCAACAAACGCAGGACATAACGGATAACCACCAGTGGCTTTCCGGCCCGGCTCTGATGATCCGAATAAGGTGCGGTTAATAGCGGAATAAGCCAGGCGAGAAAGCCACCGAGAACAAAGTGCCCGGCAGAAAAACCATTCAGCAACAGCCAGACCAGCAATAGCAGCAAAGTGTGCAGTGGCATCGGTAACCAACGTTTCATTTCAGCACCTCCTGCACTGTACTTACCGCCGGACTCAGCGGCTGGGGTAACCGGTGTAGTTCATTGGCAGCGGCGATTGTCATATCTGTCAGAGCACCACCCCAGATCACCATCAAAGGCGACGTCAGCAATAACACAATGATCGCTGTAATCTGCAGCGGATGTGCCATAACCTGATTTTGTGACGTTCCCTGCACACGCCAGAATAAAGTGGTACCCGCGCGGGAAAACATAATCAGCGCTGCCAGACCGGAAATAAGCAGCGGCGGCCAGATCCAGGCAGCGTCTGCTCCCGCACCCGCAGCCTGCAATAACATGATTTTGCCGACAAAGCCGGACAGCGGTGGCATACCGATTAATGCCAGAGCTGCGATAAAAAATAAGCCGCCAAGCAGTGCCGGCTGATTCACCGGACGCGAACGCACAAAACGATCCTGTGCCTGCCCGCGCTGTTCATGTACAAGGCCCGCAATCAGGAACAAAGCAGCGGCCATCAGCGTGCTGTGAATTAAATAATACAACCCCGCGGCGGTTGCCTGCGGAGTATTAAGCGCAATCGTCAGCAGCAATGAACCCGCAGAAACCACCACCAGATTAGCCGCCAGCATTTTCAGTGTCTGGCTGGCCAGCAAAGCGATAATGCCGGCAACCAACGTTGCCAGTGCCAGCGGCCACAACCAGCTGATGGCAATATTTGCCAGTTCACCACCAAATTCACCGAACACCGCCGTATGCACGCGCCAGATACTGTAAATGCCCACCTTGGTCATAATGGCAAACAACGCGGCAACCGGTGTGGAGGTATGGGCGTAAGTGCGCGGCAGCCAGAAGTGCAGAGGTAATAACGCGGCTTTAAGACCAAATACAACCAGTAATAAAAGCCCGCCCGCTTTTGCCAGTGCGACATCTTCACTGTTTAGCTGCGCAGCTTTATGCGCCATATCGGCCAGATTGAGCGTGCCGAAAGTGGCGTAAATAATTCCCAGACCAAAGAGGAAAAAGGCCGAGCCCACCAGATTCAGAAACACATAATGTACGGCAGCCTGAGTCCGCTGCTTACCACCGCCATGGATCAGCAACGAGTATGAAGCGATCAGCAGAATTTCGAAGAATACGAAGAGGTTAAATACATCGCCGGTTAAAAATGCACCGTTAATCCCCATCAGCTGAAACATAAACAACGGATGGAAAAAAGGTCCTCGCTGATCATCGCCGGCGCAGGCGTATAAATGTACGGCAAAACCCAACACTGCACTTAACAGCAACATAATGGCCGCCAGCTTATCGTTAACCAGAGCGATACCAAACGGCGCCTGCCAGTTACCCATCATGTACATTTGCGGTTCGTGCTGCAGGCTTTGCTGCAACAGCAGCACGGCACTGACCAGCAGCAGAATATTGACCAGAAATACGGTCACACGCTGACGCTGAACATGCCCATGCAGTGGTGGCAGCAATAAAAAGATACCTGCCAGCAGAGGCAATAAAACCGGGAAAAAGATCAGATGCTGCAGCATATTCAGTCGTTATCTCCATCAACCTGATCATTACCCAGATCAGCACGGGCACGCAGTGCCAGAATCAGTGCAAAGGCCGTCATGGCAAAACCAATAACAATCGCGGTTAATACCAGCGCCTGTGGTAAGGGGTCGGCGTACACCTCCGACTCACCAAGAATGGCGGCCCCGTTAATGACCAGACGTCCACTGGCAAATAAAAACAGATTGACCGCGTAAGACAGCAGTGTCAGCCCCAGCACCACCGCGAAGGTGTAACCACGCAGCACCAGAAACACCCCCCCCGCAGTCATTATCCCTACACAGATTGCATAAATTGTTTCCATTATTTTCCTCCCGGCAGCGGCCGCTCACTGGTGGTTAGCTGACCAAGATTTGCCAGAATCAGAAGTGTTGCACCGATCACCGTAAAATAAACCCCTAAATCAAATACCATGGCACTGGCCAGTTCGAATTTACCAATCCAGGGCAGCGAGAAATAATCAAACCAGGTGGTTAAGAAGGGTTGGTCAAACAGCCAGCTACCCAAACCAGAGAACGTTGCCAACAGTAAACCTGCAGCAATCAGCCAGTGATACGGGAAATTCAGTCTGATCTTCATCCATGCCACACCATGAGCGATGTACTGCTGGATTAAAGCAATGGCGGTAATCAGGCCCGCGATAAAACCACCGCCCGGCATGTTATGGCCACGCAGGAAAATATAGGCCGACACCAGCAAAGCGAGTGGCAACAGACTCTGTGAAATCAGCGCCAGCATCATCGGGTTTTTATCTTTAGCCCAGGGCCGGCCTTCAGAATCTGCAGCAGGAACGTATAAGCGCATTCCGGCCAGCAGTTTATAAATACCCAGACCGGCAATCGCCAGAACGGTAATTTCACCCAGAGTATCGAAACCACGGAAGTCCACCAGAATCACGTTCACCACATTGGTGCCGCCACCGCCGGTTTTACTGTTGGCAATAAAGAACTCGGAAATACTGTGCAATGGCCGGGTCAGCATGGCGTAACACAGAGTACCAATCACCGCACCCACCAGCGAGGCAATGCTCAGATCACGCACAATCCGCCGTGGTGAGCTGTCACGCAGTGGCGTTTTCTGTGGCAGAAAATACAGTGCCAGCAAGAACAGGATAATGGTCGCCACCTCTACCGACAGCTGAGTCAGGGCAAGATCGGGAGCAGAAAAGTAAGCGAAGGCGATAGCCACAATCAGGCCGACAATAGAAATCATAATCAGCGCCAGTAAGCGCAGATGACTGAAGATTACCGTTGCCAGTGTGCCGATAATCAGCAATCCGGCAGCCACCAGTACTATGCCATTAACCGGTAACTGTGGCCGGCTGCCCTGAGCATTTTCCAGCTGCAGCAGTGGCCAGGCGGTAACAAACAGCGAGAATATAATCAGCAGGAAAACATAACGCTGCAGTGAGGCATTATCGAGCCAGCGGTGAATAACTGCGGCTTTCTCGGTGGTCCACTGAATGCCTTTTTCAAATTCGATTTTTGCATCGAAGTCGGCAAATTGACCCTGAAAGGCAAACAAATGGCGGCGGTTATAATACAGCGTAGCGCCACCAGCCACCGCCAGCAGGCTCATCAACAAAGGGCCGTTAAAACCATGCCATACCGCCAGACTGAAATCCGGCAGTGGCTTATGCAGCACAGCACTGGCAGCCGCATTTAATAAATCACCAACGGCAAAGTCAGGGACGATACCGACCAGCAGACAGAGCACAACGAGAATTTCTACCGGTACACGCATATAACGCGGAGGCTCGTGTGGAGTGCGCGGCAGATTAATAGGTTCGCCATTAAAAAATACGTCGTGAATAAAACGCAGAGAATAAGCAACGGCCAACGCTCCACCGATGGTTGCCAGCAATGGAATCAACCAGGATAACGACCCAAGCGTGGCCTGATGCAGAGTTTCGGCAAACAGCATTTCTTTCGATAAGAAGCCATTCAGCAAAGGGACGCCCGCCATGGATGCTGCAGCCACCATCGCTAACGTTGCGGTATACGGCATATATTTCCACAGACCATTCAGCTGACGCATATCACGCGAACCGGACTCGTGGTCAATAATCCCCGCCGCCATAAATAATGACGCCTTGAATACTGCGTGGTTAATAATGTGGAATACCGCAGCAATGGCCGCCAGCTCGGTATCCAGACCAAACAGCAGCGTAATCAGACCCAGATGACTGATGGTGGAATACGCCAGCAGTCCTTTTAAATCGTGTTTGAACAAAGCGGTATAAGCGCCCAGCAGCAAGGTAGCCAGCCCCACCATACTGACAATCACAAACCACAGATCAGTATCCGCCAGCACCGGATAAAAACGCGCCAGCAAAAATACACCGGCTTTCACCATAGTGGCCGAGTGCAGGTAGGCGGAAACCGGCGTCGGGGCCGCCATGGCATGCGGCAGCCAGAAATGGAACGGAAATTGTGCTGACTTAGTAAACGCTCCCAGCAGGAACAGCACAATAATGACCGGATACACCGCACTCTCACGCAGTACATCACCACTCGCCAACACGGTGCGTAAGTCGTAGCTGCCCACCGTCTGACCAATAAGAATCAACGCGCCCAGCAAAGCCAGACCACCGGCACCGGTGATGGTCAGTGCCATACGGGCACCCTTACGGGCATCGGTTTTATGTGACCAGAAACTAATCAGCAGAAAGGAGCTGATGCTGGTCAGCTCCCAGAAGAACCACAACTGCAGCAGGTTATTCGACAGCACCACGCCCAACATGGCGGTCATAAACAGAATCAGATACGAATAAAAGCGCCCCATATGATCGTTATCAGACAGGTAATAACGCGCATACAGAATAACCAGCAGGCCAATCCCCAGAATCAGCAGGCTAAACAGCAGAGCCAGACCATCGAGGTGAAAGGCCAGATTCAGACCTATCTGCGGAATCCAGCTGGCCTGCCAAGTTAAAGCCTCACCGGCAAAAACCGCCGGAATAGCCTGCACCACCAGAATCAGTGATATCGCCGGCAGTAATGCGGTCAGCGCGGCCGTTGCCGTACGACCAAAGCGATAGCTGAGTAATGGCACCAATGTTCCCAGCAATGGCAGCAACGGAATCCAGAGCAGATTCATAAAAATGAAAGCCTCATACCTGAAGGTGACGGTCATCCACCATGACCTGAACCGCCAAAAGATAGCATGATCAGCGCCCGTGCTACACAAAAGGCGGTATTACGATGCAAAGAATTGTCAGCCGTGCCTAACCTGATAACCAGAATAAATACAAAGAAATCATACAGTTATAAAAAAGCCGGAGTTCCTTACGAAACTCCGGCCCGGATAGCTAAGGGATAATCGTCGCGCTCAGCCCTGGTGGTACTCAGGACTTAACTCAACCACAGCCTCAACAAAGGCCTTGGCATGCTCCGGATCGACAAACTGATGAATGCCATGACCCAGGTTAAACACATGGCCAGAGCCATTGCCGTAGCTGTCGAGGATGCGTTTAACTTCGGCCCGGATGGTCTTCGGTGAAGCATACAATACCGACGGGTCCATATTACCCTGCAGCGCTACCCGGTTACCCACACGACCACGGGCATTACCAATATCGGTGGTCCAGTCGAGACCCAGCGCATCGGCACCGGTATCGGCCATGGCTTCCAGCCACTGACCACCGCCTTTAGTGAACAGAATAACCGGAATTTTCTGGCCATCGTGTTCGCGGATCAGACCAGCCACAATCTGCTGCATATACTTCAGCGAGAATTCACGGTAAGCCACATCGCTCAGACTGCCGCCCCAGGTATCAAAGATCTGCACCGCCTGGGCACCGGCTTTGATCTGCGCATTCAGATAATCGATCACCGATTTTGCCAGCACATCCAGCAGCTGGTGCATCACTTCTGGCGTGTCGTACATCATCGCCTTCACATGACGGAAGTCCTTGGAAGAACCGCCTTCGACCATATAAGTCGCCAGCGTCCACGGACTGCCGGAGAAGCCGATCAGCGGCACACGACCATTCAGCTCACGGCGGATGGTGGAAACCGCTTTCAGCACGTAATCCAGATCGGCGGCGGTATTCACCACGTTGAGACTCTGCACATCGGCTTCGGTGCGGATGATTTTATTGAAACGCGGGCCTTCGCCGGTCTCAAAATACAGACCCAGTCCCATCGCATCAGGAATGGTCAGGATGTCAGAGAACAGGATCGCCGCATCCAGCGGAAAGCGGTCCAGTGGCTGAATGGTGACTTCACAGGCCAGTTCAGGGTTCTTACACAGCGACATAAAGTCACCGGCCTGAGCACGGCTGGCGCGGTATTCCGGCAGGTAACGCCCGGCCTGACGCATCATCCACACCGGAGTGCGGTCAACCGGTTGACGGAGCAAAGCCTTAAGAAAGCGATCATTTTTCAGTTCAGACATGGAATACCTAAATCAGCACCAGAGAATTTGCGCGCTATCATACCAAAAAATCGCCTAGGCGATTTTTGACTTTGCGCAGCAAAGGGCAGAACAGTGCCTGCAAGCCAGAGGTAGACACAAAAAACCCGGCCGGGGCCGGGTTTTTTGTTATGAAAAATCAGTCTTCGATTTCATAATCAACCGAGTAACTAATACCATCATTTGATTCAATAGTCGTTATGGTTACACTGCCTGTACTTGGAGTGCCGTCAGTTTCGTAAGTTACCGTATAGGCACCCGCAGTCAAATCTGCCCCACTAATCTGTAACTTAGTGCCGCCACCAGCAAACTGGCCATTTCCTAAACGAAACAGAATAATATCCCCGGCTGCTGGCACCCCACCGCACGCGTTGCGGAAGGTATAAGTAACCGTCTGATTTCCACCAGAAACGTCCAATAAATACTGATCAGGGGTCAGCAAAATCCGGGGATCATCAGTTAATGTTACTGATGTCCAACCAGACGCAAAGTTCTGTGTCGTTTTCAACTCTAAGCGAGCACGGCCATTTTCAAACGTATCATCTTTCTCAATCGTTGCAGAAAAGGCAAAGCCTGTTGTGCTATTAGAGTTTGGCACACTAGCCGGAGGTTCCGATACAATCTCAAACCCCTCTGCTTCGAAGGAGATTGCCGTGTCAATCGGAGGAATGTTTCCGTTGTAATCGGTTGCATTGAAGGTAAAAGTCACACTTCCTTCATTGCGCACGTTAATACAACTGTTACCACTAAGATCAGCCGTAATGCCACCACTTACCGATACTAACTCAATCGCCGGAGCTGTACGGCCTGCAGCAACAATGAACTGAACCGAATCGCGTACATGCACAAGCTTCTGACAATGAACTCCCGCATCAAGAGTATCTTGAGAACAGGAAGCTCCTTCATAAACAGCTGGCGCAGCATCCCATGATCCGTCCTTATCATAATCGACAAGTTTTTCATAAGGATTTACAGTATTACTATCATTGAAGACTCCGTCTTCATTAGCATCCAGAAAAGCCTCTCCCATAGAGAAGAACGACTCATCACCCGCCACGCCAAGTGCATCCAACAACCCATCACCATCTTTATCAGCAAAGCCTGCCTCACCCACGCTATAAGCGAGCACCGTAGCGACACCAGCCTTACCACCTTGCCAAGTTGCGTCATAACCTGGATAGCCTGCAGCATTAGTCTTAAGCACCCCATTCCCATTAAACCCTGGGCGTGGATTCGTACTTACCCAATTAACAGAACACGATCCTCCAGAGATAGGGCAGGTTGGTTCAATCAAACCAGATTCAGCAATAAAGTTGATAATGGTGCCATCCGGCACAGGGTTACCGAATGCATCACCAGCACGCACAGTAAACTGAACTGATGTGCCATCCACATCAAACCCCAGCGGGTTCAGAATATCTGCGACCAAATTGAAACTATTCTGATCCGGATAACCGGTCGTAATAGAAATAGGCAAGGAGCTGGTTTTCAGCAGATTTCCCGCTTCCGTTGTAGTCTCTGCAATAACACTGGTTATAGCGTGGGTTGTACCAGAATTAACGATAGCCTTCACTTGACCATCTGCATCAGTAATTGCTGAGTCGATTGTAAGATTAATTCCGCCAACCTCACTGTTTAACGAGAATCGGACTTCCTGATTAGGAACAGGCAGGCCATTTCTGTCTACAACGCGGAAAGTTACCTCAGATTGAGTTGGCAGCAACTTGTTGGCAATCGATGTTACTGAAAGTTGGGAGGCGCTTATATCACCCGATAAAATAGCACCAATCTGGGCTTTATTTACCGTAATTGAGCCGACTGTTGATTTCAGCAGTCGTGTTTTATCAATTTCGCCATTAGTTACGGCATACAAGTTAACCGTTAAGCCATCAACCCCTTCACAGCCCTGAGCCGTATAGCTGAAACGCGCCTCACCTTGAAAAACGATCTGCTCCGCGGAAACAAATTCAGCCTGCCCCTGATCTGAGCATTCGCTAGAGACCGTTAAACCATAGGCCTTATTAACAACCAAAGCATCAGCGTTATTACCATCAACGACATTAGCCGTTATCAATGCAGTTCCACCTGCAGCCAAGATTGCTGGAGATATCTGCAGTGTATTTTCAACAAAAGAGCCCCCAGAACCAAAGCCTAATTTCGCGTCAACCCCCAAAGAAACCACAATATCTTTAGTTGCTGTTGCTAATATGACGGACGGGTTATTTCGTTCATATAGAGATAAAGAAACAGTATCCGTACCAATACAGCTGCTGGGGTCACTAAAATAGCGAGTGCGAATATCAGCATTGGAGAGGTTTTGCTCTGACAACGTAAATTCACCTGTAGCACAACTTGAACTCCATTCGAGTTCATAGTTACTACCAGAGAGCACGACATTATTGCTCAGAGGATTCACAACAGAAGCCGATAACTCCAGAGAATCCAATCCCTCTAAAGTATCATCTCCACTTATTAATCCATTAATAAAATCAGCTCCAGCACCAGACCCTAATTTTGGCAAAGCCGTTTTGATTGTTAGCGTTGCTGATGCGATGGCATTGCTATCAATGGACGAATCCACATTGGGTGCAAAAAGACGGGCCGTTATCGTATCTGAACCACTACAACTGATATTCACATACTCGCTTGCGCCTACTCCCGAGCTTAATAAGGATGTTTTACTCGTAAACTTAGCAGTACCTGCAGCCTCGCAGACTGAACTAAATTTGTAGCTGTAATCCCCCGTCAGCAAGCTATTACCTTTGTTTTTATCTACTGCAGAGACGGATATTGGCAGACTACCTCCAGCGATGAGCGAAAAGGAAGTCGCTGCAATCTGGCTCTCTCTGAATGCAGCACCAGAACCACTGCCCAATGAAGGGAGCGGTGTTTCGACCGAAGGTACAGAATTGTCGATACTTCCTGAAGCTGTACCAATCAGTGTGGCACCAGCAAAGGGGTAAACGGACACACTTACTGTATCAGTAGTACAATTCGATGTATTTTTAAAATGTTTGGTGATGCTGCTGCTATTTTGGATAACCGCTTCATCGCCATTGACGGGCACAAAACAACCAGCAGTGAAAACGCCACGATAGTTACCACTAACCGCTGCACTGCCATTATTTTTATCTGTCACTGTCACGGTAACATCAAGATCTGTCGTTGACTCAGATACGGAGATATCAATGGCCCCAGGAATAAAGTCTACACCTGTGCCCGATCCAACCTGTAACACTGCAGGGATGGTTGTATCAGCAGGAGGGATTATATCGTTGAGATCAACCGATGCAGTCCCAATTAAAGTTGTGCTGCCCAAAGGGTAGACATTGGCACTTATTGTGTCTGAGGTGCAATTTGCCTCATTCTTGAAGCGCTTAGTAATACTGCTGCTGCTCTGAATAATTGCTGTATCGCTATTCAGAGGAACCAAACATCCAGCCTCGAAAACACCACGATAGTTACCACTGACCAGAGCATTAGAGTTATTTTGATCTGTTACAGTTACAGTCACATCAATATCCGTTGAACCAGATACAGCAAGAAAGCTCATAACTCCTGACGTGAACCCGACACCATCCCCTGAACCAACCTGCAACACAATTGGGATACTGGTATCCGGGTTTCCATCGCCACCAGTGCCAGGCGTATTATCATCAGTATTAGATCCACCAGCCACCGAACCACCACTATCACCACCACAGGCAGTCAGAAGGAGGGTCAGCAGAAGACTGATTAATGCAGTGGGCTTGAACATGCGCGCGCGCTCCATTTGTAATTGTCCCAACAGTATTCTTATTGCCGGTTAGGATAGCATTGCTACGGTAAAAGAGGCCATAAACAAAAACGCGGCTACCCACCGGGTAAGCCGCGTTTTATGCCGTTTGTCACATTCTGCCTAAAACAGGCAGAAAATGGCTTATACGTCGAGGTAGTCGAGAATACCTTCAGCGGCGTTACGGCCTTCCCAGATGGCAGTAACCACCAGATCAGAACCACGTACCATATCGCCACCGGCAAACACTTTCGGATTAGAGGTCTGGAACTTGAATTCCTGCTCTTCCGGTGCAACAACACCATCCCAGCTATTCAGTTCGATACCGAAATCCTTAAACCATGGCGCCGGGCTTGGACGGAAACCGAAAGCCACCAGTACCGCGTCTGCTGGCAGGATCTCTTCAGAACCTTCCACCACTTCCGGACGGCGACGGCCGTTTTCATCAGGCTCGCCCATCTGCGTGGTCACGACTTTTACGCCTTCCACTTTGCCATCGCCAACAATGGCAACAGGCTGACGGTTGAACAGGAAGTTCACACCTTCTTCACGGGCGTTAACCACTTCGCGCTTGGAACCCGGCATGTTGTCTTCATCACGACGGTAAGCACAGGTTACTTTGGCTGCCCCCTGACGGATGGAGGTACGGTTACAGTCCATCGCTGTATCACCACCACCGAGAACCACAACTTTTTTGCCTTTAACGCTGACAAAATCCGCGGCGTCTTTCTCAAAGCCGAGGTTACGGTTGACGTTGGAGATGAGGAAATCCAGTGCATCATGAACGCCCGGCAGATCTTCACCCGGGAAACCGCCCTTCATGTAGTTGTAGGTACCCATACCCAGGAACACGGCGTCGAATTCATCGATGATGCTCTGGAAATCAACGTCTTTGCCCACCTCAGTGTTCAGACGGAATTCCACACCCATGCCTTCGAAGACTTTGCGACGGTTAACCATCACGCTCTTTTCCAGCTTGAATTCAGGGATACCGAAGGTCAGCAGACCACCGATTTCCGGGTACTTGTCGAATACCACCGGGGTAACACCGTTACGCACCAGCACATCGGCCGCACCCAGACCTGCAGGGCCGGCACCGATGATGGCAACGCGCTTACCGGTTGGCACCACCTTAGACATATCCGGCTTCCAGCCCATGGCGAAGGCCGTATCGGTGATGTATTTCTCAACATTACCAATGGTTACTGCGCCAAAGCCGTCGTTCAGGGTACAGGCCCCTTCACACAGACGGTCCTGCGGACATACACGGCCACAGACTTCCGGCAGGGTATTGGTCTGATGGCTCAGCTCTACCGCTTCCAGAATGTTGCCTTCGCTGGCCAGTTTCAGCCAGTTAGGAATGTAGTTGTGTACCGGGCACTTCCACTCGCAGTATGGGTTACCACACGCCAGGCAGCGGTGTGCCTGGTCATTAACCTGTTCCTGTTTGAAAGGCTCATAAATCTCCACGAACTGCGCTTTGCGCAGATCGATGGATTTTTTTGCCGGGTCCTGACGACCCACTTCGACAAACTGGAAATTATTGTTCAGACGTTGCGCCATCTCGAACCTCTCTCTCTCGTCCTGTACCGATTACTCAGGACGAGCACGGGTGTTATTCAGCAATTGTTGTAAGTCGGCCGCTTTTGGTTTCACCAGCCAGAATTTACCGATGAAGCCATCGAAGTCATCCAGAATGGTCTGACCCCAGGCGCTGCCGGTCTCGCCGACGAATTCACGCAGCACGCCGCGCAGATGGCTGCGGTGTGCTTCGGTCAGTTCGTTGGAGATACGATGGATATCCACCAGCTCGTGGTTGTACTTGTCGACAAAGCTGTTATCGAGGTCGAGTACATAAGCAAAACCACCGGTCATACCTGCACCGAAGTTATAGCCGGTTGCGCCCAGCACACAGACCATACCGCCGGTCATATATTCGCAGCAGTGATCGCCTGCGCCTTCAACAACCGCATGCGCACCGGAGTTACGTACACCGAAACGCTCACCGGCACGGCCGGCCGCCAGTAATTTACCGCCAGTCGCACCATACAGACAGGTGTTACCAACGATGGAGGTGTCATTCGAGTTAAAGGCCGAACCTTTTGGTGGGAAGATCACCAGCTTACCGCCGGTCATACCTTTACCCACGTAATCGTTGGCATCACCTTCCAGCACCATTTCCAGACCACCAGCGTTCCACACGCCGAATGACTGACCGGCAACACCGGTCAGATTCATGCGTACTGGCTTGTCAGCCATGCCCTGATTGCCATAACGCTTGGCAATCTCACCGGACAGACGCGCACCGATAGAGCGGTCGCAGTTGGTGATGCGGAAACTGAATTCACCGCCAGCTTTATTTTCAATAGCTGGCAGAACATCCTGCACCATGCGCTCAGCCAACAGGCCTTCATCGTACGGAGTGTTGCGCTCGACCTTAACGGTATGCGGCTTATCAGCAGGAATATGGTCGTTAGCCAGTAACGGCATCAGATCCAGATTACGCTGCTTGCTGGTCAGGCCTTCCAGCATATCCAGCAGATCAGTACGGCCAACCAGTTCTTCCATGCTGCGCACACCCAGCTGAGCCATCCAGCCGCGTACTTCTTCAGCGAGGAAGCGGAAGTAGTTTTTCACCATCTCGGCGGTACCGATGTAGTGCTCTTCACGCAGACCATCGTTCTGGGTGGCAACACCGGTCGCACAGTTGTTCAGGTGACAGATACGCAGGTACTTACAACCCACAGCTACCATTGGCAGCGTACCGAAACCGAAAGATTCAGCACCCAGAATCGCCGCTTTCACCACGTCCAGACCAGACTTCAGACCACCGTCGGTCTGTACGCGGACTTTGCCGCGCAGGTCGTTGGCACGCAGCGCCTGATGAGCTTCGGACAGACCCAGCTCCCATGGCGAACCGGCATATTTGATCGAGGTGATCGGCGAAGCCGCTGTACCACCGTCATAACCGGAGATGGTGATCAGGTCGGCGTAAGCCTTGGCCACACCGGCCGCAATGGTGCCCACGCCTGGCTCAGATACCAGCTTCACCGAGACCAGAGCCGCCGGATTCACCTGTTTCAGGTCGAAAATCAGCTGAGCAAGGTCTTCAATCGAGTAAATGTCGTGGTGCGGTGGTGGCGAAATCAGGGTTACACCAGGTACGGAGTAACGCAGGGTCGCGATCAGGTCGTTAACCTTACCACCCGGCAGCTGACCGCCTTCACCCGGCTTGGCACCCTGAGCAACTTTAATCTGCAGCACATCAGCGCTGGCCAGATAGGCCGGGGTTACACCAAAACGACCGGAAGCAATCTGCTTGATCTTGGAGTTTTTGTTGGTGCCGTAACGGGCCGGATCTTCACCGCCCTCACCGGAGTTGGAACGGCCACCCAGTTCGTTCATCGCTTCAGCCAGCGCTTCGTGCGCTTCAGGCGACAGAGCACCCAGCGACATCGCCGCAGTATCAAAGCGTGGGTACAGCTTCTCAGCCGGTTCCACTTCACTGATATCGATTGGCGTGATGTCTTTGCGCAGGCTCAGCAGGTCACGGATAGTCGCTACCGGACGCTTGTTCACCAGCTCGGCGAAACGGTCGTAGGCTTCCTGACTGTTGGTCTGTACGGCTTCCTGAATGTTTTTCACAACATCCGGGTTATAGGCGTGGTATTCACCGCCGTGCACGTATTTGATCAGACCACCCTGGTCGATTTTCTTACGGGTTTTCCAGGCATTCTTACGCACCAGCTCGAGATCTTCTTCGAAATCGGCAAAGGTCGCGCCCTGAATACGGCTGGTAACGCCACAGAAACACAGATCGACGACTTCTTTGCTCAGACCCACAGCTTCAAACAGCTGCGAACCACGGTAAGAGGCAACGGTCGAGATACCCATTTTGGACATCACTTTCAGCAGGCCCTTGCGGATAGCCTTGCGGAAATTCTGCTGAGACTTCAGCGGATCGCCCAGCAATTCGTTGGTGCGGTGCAGATCGGTCAGCACGTCATAAGCCAGCCACGGATAAACCGCGGTCGCACCGAAGCCCAACAGCACAGCAAACTGATGCGCGTCACGGGCAGAACCGGTTTCAACGATGATATTACCGTTGGTACGCAGGCCCTGTTTAACCAGACGGTGATGCACCGCACCGGTTGCCATAACCGCAGGAATAACCCATTGGCTGTCGTTCACATCGCGGTCCGACAGGATGATCATAACGGTACCGTTACGCATCGCCTGTTCTGCCTGATCGGCCAGGTTGATCACCGCCTGCTGCAGACCCACTGTCGGGTCAAATGCCAGCGACAGGGTGGTATGAGAAAACGCTTCCAGACCGGTGGTTTTCAGGCCATGGAATTTCAGCGGTGACAGTACCGGTGAGGTCAGGATGATGCGGTTGGCATGATCAGCACCGGTTTCGAACACGTTTTTCTCGGCGCCGATGCAGGTTTCCAGCGACATCACGATAGCTTCACGCAGCGGATCGATCGGCGGGTTGGTAACCTGCGCAAACTGCTGGCGGAAGTAATCGGCCATATGGCGTACGCGCTGAGACAGCACAGCCATTGGCGTGTCATCGCCCATAGAGCCAGTCGCTTCCTGACCTTCTTCGCCCATAGGGCGCAGCACCTGATCACGCTCTTCGTTGGTAACCAGTTGCAGCTTCTGATGAGTATTGAGCTGATCGCCGGACAGCGCTTCAGCATCATCAACTTTTTGCAGCAACAGCTGACTTTCCATACGGATGGCATTTTCTTTCAGCCATTTCTTGTACGGGAACTCAGACTTCAGTGCATTGTCGATGTCTGCGGCGTTAAGCAACTTACCTTCTTTGGTATCAATCGCGAGGATTTCACCCGGACCGACACGGCCTTTAGCCACGACGTCTTCCGGCTTGTAGCCGTAAACACCGACTTCAGATGCAACGGTAATGAAGTTGTCTTTGGTGATAACCCAGCGCGATGGACGCAGACCGTTACGGTCAAGGCCACACACGGCGTAACGGCCATCGGTAATAACCAGACCAGCCGGGCCGTCCCACGGCTCCATATGCATGGAGTTGTATTCATAGAAAGAACGCAGATCGGCATCCATAGTTTCGACGTTCTGCCAAGCAGGCGGAATCATCATACGGATGGCACGGAACAGGTTCATACCACCGGTAACCAGCAATTCCAGCATGTTATCCATGGAAGAAGAGTCAGAACCTGTGGTGTTAACAATAGGAGCAAGATCACTCAGGTTAGGCAGCAGATCACTCTGGTACTTACCGGTACGGGCATTAGCCCAGCTGCGGTTACCCTGAATGGTGTTGATCTCACCGTTGTGCGCCAGCATGCGGAATGGCTGAGCCAGCTGCCAGCGCGGCATGGTGTTGGTAGAGAAACGCTGATGGAATACGCAGATAGCGGTTTCCATACGCTCGTCACCGAGATCCAGGAAGAAGTTCGGCAGATCGACCGGCATGGTCAGACCTTTATAGGACAGCACGCGGTCTGACAGACTGGCGATGTAGAAATCCGGGTATTCGCTCAGTGCTTTCTCGGCGTAGCGACGCGCGTAGAACAGTTTCACGGCGAACATGGTTTCGTCCAGCTCAGAGTCGGCAGCAATAAATACCTGCTCAAAACGCGGCAGGCAGTCGATAGCCATCGGTCCCAGGCAGTCATTATTGGTTGGCACGGTGCGCCAGCCCAATACAGACAGACCCTGACTGCTGAGAGCTTGCTCAACGGCGGTTTTCTGCTTGCTGAAAATGGCATCATCAAGATCCATAAACAGCATACCAACAGCGTACTGAGCCGGTAATTCAATACCTGCTTGTGCAGATACAGCACGCAGGAAAGAATCCGGCTTCTGGATCAACAGACCGCATCCGTCACCGGTTTTGCCATCCGCAGCAATACCGCCACGGTGTGTCATACAGGTTAAGGATTCGATTGCTGTCGTTAACAGCTTGTGACTCGGCTGCCCTTCCAGATGGGCTAACAAACCGAATCCACAGTTGTCCTTAAAGTCGCCTGGAGTATACAGACCAGTTCTCATAGAACAGCTCTCATCAGTAAAAACAATTGAAAAATCAAGGGCTTACAACAGCCTAATGCTCAAAATTTAAGCAGCATCGAGACAAAAGGACGCTCATTCTACACATCTGAGGGCCCTGTCACAAATATGAGCGTTTTTGCGTATTGTTGTAAGGCAGCGACGGAAGGCTGCCTGAGGAGTCAAATAGCAGTCAGAAAAGCCTTCTCAGCGCAGTACATCCTGCACCGCAGAAACCTCACGAATCCAGGGAGACTGCGTACGCAGTTCCCGCGGCAGCGCATTTACCGCAGCTTTGGCTTCAGCGCGATTGCCATAAACACCCGCCACCACGACAAACCACGGACGGTTATTATGCTCGGTACGGTACTGGTACAGCGAACCTGCAACCTGCGATTGCCACTGCTGGCGGAAACCTTTGGCATTCTCCGCCTGATAACTCCCAAACAGCTGCACAACAAAACCACCGTTCGCTGCCAGCAAGGCACGCTCATCAGGGCTGCGCTGCGGTTTGACAACGGCAGGCGCGGTCACTTCAGCTGCAGCAGGAGTGCTAACCGGCTGTCTGGCCACCGGTGCGGCGATAGCGGTTGTTTCTGCAACCGGCGCCTGAGTCGGCGCAGAGGCCACAGTTTCGGGCTGTGTTTCAGCACTTCCGGCAGAGGTTTCTGCTGCGGAATAATTGTAATCAGGCTCTCCGGCTGTACTGTCGGTTTTCACCACAGGTGGAGTGATTTCTGTTGTTTCAATACTTTCAGATTCAATACTCTCATTGCCGCTCGCGGGAGTACTGATAAAAGGTGATTGCTCACTGTCAGTGAGTGTATCCGTAACCGCCAGTGAGTTATCCGGCAAGGTGGCGGGAACAAGCGTCGCCGGCTCATCAGCATCGCGGTACAGAAAGGAAACAATCAGTGCCGCAGCCACACCGGCAATCGCCAGCATATGCAATAAAGGAAAACGGTTTGCCTGAGTCGTTGCTTTGGCTGCCGGTACCGCTTCAGCCATTCCGGGTGACAGCAGGTAATCTTCAGCCTGATGCAACAGCGACTGCGGCCAGCCGCCCGATTGCTGCCAGATAAACAGCAGTTCATCCTGACTCAGCACCAATGGCTGACCCGGACTAAACACCTGCTGAATCAGCGCGGCGGAATCGTCGAGTGACAGAGACTCAAGATGCAGAACATGCACAGGCGCCTGCGCCGGGCTTTCGCGGAATGCCAGCTCAAAACCCGGCTGACCAAATAACGCAAAAGATATTGCCTGAGGGGCCAGCAGCGCAAAGTGAGCTATTTCATTAAGAGTATCAGCATCAAGCTGGTCGGCCTGATCAATAATAACCAGCAGACTGATACCATCGTTGTAGCGCAGCAGAGCAATATCTTTGATGGCTTCGCGGGCATGAACAATATCATCGGCCAGCTGCGGCATATCCCAGTAGCGGGCAATCTGATTGAGGATGGCCGGCATACCCAGCATCAGATCTGCGGTAATAAACAGGCTTTCTTCCGGTTCTTCACGCTGAGCAGCCAAGGCCTGGGACAAAACGGTCTTACCACTGCCTTCAGGCCCGGTTACGGCAACCAGAAGCTCGCTGTAAGACGCCAGATGCGCAAGCAACTCAAGATGCTTGCGCTGACCAGACAGTAACTGCGGCAAAGGCAAATGGTATCCGTTTTCCGGATCTGCAGTGCTGCTGTTGCGATGCGCGTCCAGATCCAGATTAAAATCGGTTTCCATAGTGCCTCCTTCAGGGTCTGAGTTAAGCCGTACCGAGTTTATCCCCTGCCAGCAGGGTTTGCGTCAACAGGTCTTTTGGTACATCCGAGGTCATATAAGCCTCACCAATACGCTGCAGCAGTACCAGGCGAATGCGACCGTCCAGCACCTTTTTATCCACCTGCATACGTGACAGATAGTCTTCCACTGACATATTGGCCGGACCAACCACAGGTAATTGCGCCGCCTGCAGCAATGAGCGCAGCTCACGCAATTCATCAGCACTGATATGCCCCATCCGCCAGCCAAGGTCAGCAGCCATCAGCATGCCGGCACCAACAGCCTCACCATGCAGCCACTGACCATACCCCTGATGGGCTTCGATCGCATGACCAAAGGTATGGCCCAGATTCAGAATCGCGCGGATACCGGATTCCGTTTCATCCTGCGCCACCACTTCGGCCTTATCCTGACAGGATCGTTCAATCGCATACGCCAGAGCCTGCGGTTCTCGCGCCATCAGAGCCTGAATATTGTCTTTAATCCACTGATAAAAAGCAGAGTCACAGATAAGACCGTATTTAATCACCTCTGCCAGACCGGCTGACAGCTCACGCTCAGGCAGAGTGTTCAGGGTAGTTGTATCGGCGATCACACACTGCGGCTGATGAAAAGCGCCGATCATGTTTTTACCCAGCGGATGATTCACACCGGTCTTGCCGCCGACAGAAGAATCAACCTGCGACAGCAGCGTAGTGGGCACCTGAATAAAGTTCACTCCCCGCTGATACGAAGCGGCCGCATAACCGCACATATCACCAACAACGCCGCCACCAAGGGCCAGCAGGGTTGTCGTACGGTTATGCTGCTTCTGCAGCAGGGCATCATAGATCAGGTTCAGTGTACTGAGATCTTTGTAGGCCTCGCCATCCGGCAGGATGACTTCATCCACCTGATAATCCGCCAGCGCCGCTTTGACCTGCTGCAGGTATAAAGGAGCGACGGTTTCATTGGTGACGATAAGAACCTGGCGGCCTTTAATATAAGGGGTGTATAACGCAGAATCGCCAAGCAGCGCGGCTCCGATAAATATCGGGTAGCTGCGGTCGCCCAGATCGACGGTCAGGGTATTCATGTGTGTCAGCCTTTTATAAGCCTTTTAAGTTCCTGCACCACCCAGCGCGGGTTGCGCTGGTCGGTTTCAATAATGATGTCTGCAATTTCCCGATACAACGGATCGCGGGCACTGAACAGGTCGCGCAGAATACGCTCCGGGTTTTCAGCCTGCAGCAACGGACGGTTTTTATCTTTGGCCGTACGCGCAAGCTGTTGCTCGACCGAGGTGCAAAGATAAACGACCGTGCCGCGCGCACTCAGGTGACGGCGGTTTGCTTCGCGCATAACCACACCACCACCAGTGGCCAGTACGATTGAACCCATCTGGGTCAGTTCGTCGATGGCCTGCTCTTCACGCTCACGAAAGCCACTCTCCCCTTCCATATCAAAGATCCAGGGAATATTGGCGCCGCAGCGCTCTTCAATGACTTTATCAGAGTCAAAGAATTCGAGTTTGAGTTCGGCGGAAAGCAAACGGCCAATGGTGCTTTTTCCCGCACCCATTGGCCCTATAAGAAAGACGGATTGTGATCGCTTCATAGATTAACGATTGCTGAGCGAATCCTTAACCAGACGTGGAGTGATAAACACCAGCAGTTCGCTCTTGTCTTCGGAGTGGCTGTTATAACGGAACAGCGCGCCAATTAATGGCAGGTCACCAAAGAACGGCGTTTTACTGATTGCCGTCACTTCTTCCGAGCGGAAAATACCGCCCAATACGACAGTTTCGCCATTATCGACCAGCACCTGAGTTTCCACCGCATTGGTGTTGATGCTTGGTCCTGCAGGGGTCAATTCACCAACGGAGTCCTGATTGATCACCAGATCCATAATGATGCGGTCATCCGGTGTAATCTGCGGCGTTACTTCCAGACGCAGAACCGCAGACTTGAACGACACATTGGTTGCACCACTGGAACTGGCCTGTTGGTATGGAATTTCAGTACCGGACTCAATAGAAGCCGTCTGACCATCGGCTGTAATCACCCGTGGCTGTGATACGATTTCCGCACGACCATCGGTTTCAATTGCAGCTAACTCCAGATCCAATAAATAATCTGCAGTCTGATAGCCAATAGCGAAGGTTGTGGCCGCGGCATTAGTCACACCAAAATCAACGATATTGGCTGAAGTCAGATTGATGGCTTCCGGCTCGTCACCATTAAAGCGGTCAAGCAGAATCTGATTGCCTTCCGCCAGTGTCGCTTGACTACCCCCAACCACGGTTGAACGAGTAAAATCATTGCCACTGTTTTTTTGGTAGCCGGCACCACCCCACTTAACACCCATTTCTTCGCCGACACTGGTCGTCGCAACAACGATACGGGCTTCAATAAGCACCTGACGCACTGGCACATCCAGCATATTCAGAGCTTCACGGACTTTTTCCAGATTACCAGCGGTATCTTTCATGAGCAGAGTATTCGTGCGTTCATCAACGACCGCAGAGCCACGCTCAGACAACAAACCCTGCTCGGAAGTCAGCAGCTTCGCCAGATCGCTGGCTTTAGCATATTTTAACTGCATGTACTCAGTAACCAGAGGAGCCAGCTCTTCAACCTGCTTCACCGCTTCCAGTTCGATTTTTTCACGCGCAGCAATTTCCTCGGATGGCGCGATCAACAATACAGACCCCATCTGACGCTTACCCAGCCCTTTGGTTTTCAGCACCAGATCCAGCGCCTGATCCCACGGCACATTTTGCAGACGTAATGTAATACTGCCCTGAACAGTGTCTGATGCCACCAGATTCAAACCGGTAAAGTCGGCAATCAGCTGCAACACGGCACGAACTTCAATATTCTGGAAATTAAGCGACAGCTTTTCGCCGGTAAACGGGAATTGCTTCTTACGCTCTTCTCTCTGCTCTTCCGGCACTACAGATACGTTAATAGAGAGCAGTTTATCTGTCTGATAAGCCAGATATTCAAAATCATCGCCCACAGGCTCAATCACAATACGGGTAGAGCTATCTTCGCGTTTGGTATCAACATAACGAACCGGCGTGGCAAAATCAGTGACATCCAGGCGACGACTCAAAGCTTCCGGCAGGCGTACGCCTTTAAGATCGGCAATAATTTTATTGCCCTCACGGCGAATATTGGCAGATGCGCGAGGGTCATTCAGCATAATCTGAACCTGACCTTCTCCCAACTCACCACGACGAAAATCAACATTAACTACTTTCAGGTCATTATTGAGCATGCCTGACGGAGAGCTGGATTTAACATCAGCAGCAAATACTTTGTCACCTTCCGTCTGCCCAATCCGTAACAGCAGAGTATTCCCCTCAACCTTAGTGGTATAACCCACCAGGCGGGTCAGATTAATAACCAGACGAGAACGATCTTTGGTCGACACCAAGGTGGCGCTGCGTGCATTACCGGAGCCAATCTGATGGCGCTTTGTTTTCAGCGTACTGACCACACCTGGCAAATCCAACGCAATACGGGCTGGCTGCTCAATGGTATAGCCACTGACTTGTGGCGGTGTTCCATCAAATTCCATCCGGATCTCGGTCACATCACCAGGTAAAGATGAAAAACGAAGATCGTTAAGTGTCGTTGCAGAAGCAAGCGAGGCCATAAAAGCCAGCATCAGGACTGGTAGCGCCTTTATCATTGCGTGAAAACCTTTCACCGTATTCATAAAATTACTCTCCACCCAGTCCTTCCAGAGCCAAAGTTCTCGGCCGCTCAATCCAGCCACCAATACCATTAGGTACAATTTCAATCAGATTTATTCTGTATTCGGAGATCGACAGAATACGGCCATGATTCTGGCCCATATAATTGCCTTCCTTTACCCGGACAACGCTGTTGTCACCGTCTTTGATTAAAGCCCAGAGCACACCGTCATCACGCGCCAGGGTTCCTACCATTGACAAAGACCCAAGAGCATACTGCTCAAGATGTTCTTTTGGTCGCTCCAGATCAGGTCTGATATCACTCGCCGGCTGTACGTTAATCTCGGCATCAGCAACCACGGGCAACTCAAAAGGAGAGCGTAAGCCGGCGGCACTATAGCTGAAAAACTCATAAGGCTTAAACACAGGTATAGGCTCAATTCGTCCACGGGGCTTATTCAAAGTATCTTCGACGAAGCGCTTCAGATCTGCGCTGTCTGAAGTTCCAGAACAGGCCGTCAAAAAAACAGAAGAGATAACAAGGAGAGGCAGCATCAGCTTACTCATATTACTTACCTCCCTCATCACTGCTGTATTGATACGTTTTGGCCAGAATTTTCATTTTCAGAGCGCCATCTTTACCTGACTTTTCGATAGAAAAGTCATGCAAGGTCACAATACGCGGAAGGGAAGCAACCGATGATACGAACGCCCCCATCTCGTGATAACCACCAACCACTTCAATATCAATTGGCAGCTCGTTATAGAATTCTGTTTTGGTCATTTTCTGCGGATCGATAGCATTCAGTTTAAGGCCAGCACTCAACGCCGCTGAGCTGATATCGTCAATAAGACCAGGAACTTCAGTATCCCGCGGCAGCTGTTTAAGCAGCGAGCCGAAGCTTTCTTCCATTTCGACCATCTGCGACTTGTACGCGGCCAGGTTGGCCACGCTAAAAGCCTTATTTTCATAATCTTTTTTCAGAGTCGCTTCTTTTTTGACTTCCCGACTAAGACGATCAAGATTCTCTTCCACTATGCCGAAGTAGCCACCGACCAGCACTGCAATAAAAATCAATACACAGAAAACAACCTTTCCGGGAAAAGGCCAGGAGCCCATATTCTCCCAGTCGATATTATTCAGATCATCAAGTTGAAACTCATTAAGCTTCTCGGTGAGGGCCTTCAAGTCTATTTTTTTCAGGTCAGCCATGCTGTCACTCCTCTGCCGCTTTTGGCTGAACACGCTTCATCGTAACCTCAAATTCATTCACGCCCTCTGATTTGGCCTGAACGCGAATAAGAGCAGGATCGGCAAACCAGTCAGACTGATCAAAGTTACGCATCAAAGCAGCTACCCGGTTATTAGACTTAGCGACCCCTTTAACGGTTACATCAGTCCCCTTGATACTAAGGGATGAAAAATAAAGGTCTTCCGGAACAGAACGAGCCACTTCATCGAACACACGCACGATAATCGGACGATTACCCTGCAATGCCTGAATCAATTCCATCCGCTCAATCAGCTGTTTACGTTTATCTTTTAACTCACGGATCTCGGATATCTTCGCTTCAAGAACCTTGGTTTCATTGGTAATGTAGGCATTTCTTCGGTTCTGAGTCTGAATGCCGCTTTCATAATAATCATTAACAAGATAAATAATCGCAGCCGCAGCAAAAGCAACCAGAGCAATCACGCCGTAAAATTCATTCTGTTTTTCTTTCCGCAGCGCCTGACGCCACGGCAGCAGGTTAATATTGGCCATTAATCAAAGCTCCTCATCGCCAGCCCGCACGCAATCATCAACGAAGGCGCGTCGCCATTCAGCAGATTCGCGTTAACCTTCTGCGACAGCGTCATATTCACAAAGGGATTGGCAATCACAGTTGCGATACCCATAGCGTCCTGAACCTGGTCCGACAGATAGGGGATAGAAGAAGTACCACCGGCAAGAATGATGTAATCAACATCATTAAACTGGCTGGACGAGTAAAAAAACTGCAGCGAACGGCTGACCTGCTGAACTACCGCACGGCGGAAAGGCTCCAGAACCTCACTTTCGTAGTCATCCGGTAAACCACCTTCCAGCTTAGCCCGTGTCGCTTCTTCTTCACTGAGACCATAGCGGCGCATGATATCTTCACTCAGCTGCTTACCACCGAATAACTGTTCACGGGTATAAATGGATTTGCCTTCATGCAACACGCTGAGCGTGGTCATAGTCGCACCGATATCCAGAATAGCGACGGTTTCAATCTCGTCACCATCCAGCTGACCTGCCAATAAAGAGAAGGCGCGTTCGGTACAGAAAGCTTCAACATCCACAACCGCAGCTTCGAGGTTAGCGTATTCAACCGCGTCTTTACGGCGCTCAACGGTTTCAGAACGGCAGGCCGCCAGCAGAACATCTACCATGTCATTGCCAGAGTCGGACGGGCCCTGGATTTCCCAATCCAGCGCAACTTCTTCCAGAGGATAGGGAATATACTGATCCGCTTCAGCGCGGATCTGGAAGTCCATTTCATCATCTTTCAGCTTGCCGTTCATCTGCACTGTTTTGGTGATTACCGCAGAGCCGGCAACAGCAATAGCTGCACGCTTGGCACTGGCACGGGAACGACTCAAAGCACGACGTATTGCTTCGCCAACCGCTTCGTCATTGCTGATGCTTTGTTCAACCACAGCGTTGGCAGGCAGGGGTTCAGCGGCATAAGCTTCAACCTGATAGCGATCGTTATTGCGACTCAACTCAAGGACTTTTACCGAGGTGGAACTGATATCCACCCCGAGAATTGCCTTGTTCTTCTTATTAAACAAGTTAGCCAGCACGACAAAATCCCCATCAAATTCGCGAACTTGCACGCACAAGCTCACTCAGATCCTATATAGTCGAAGTCATTATAAGCACATTCCTATTAAAAGAACAAAAAACCCTTATAATGCCGCAACCCGCATATTCACTGGCTTCCCGAGGCGATGACAATCTTTTTTTATGACTAAGTCACACCCGCTCCTGCAATTGTTTTTTTGGCTCGTAATGTCCATTTTTGCCGGCGCCGGCATACTGATGATGGCAATCTACCTTTATCTCGCTCCGACCCTGCCGGATACCGAAGAACTGAAGGACATCGAACTGCAGACGCCACTGCGGGTGTACTCCGCTGACGACAAGCTGATCAGTGAGTTTGGCGAGAAGCGCCGTACACCTCTGACCTTTGCTGAAACACCGCCACAATTCATCAATGCCCTGCTCGCCTCTGAAGATGACGGCTTCTTTGAACACTTCGGGATCGACCTGAAAGGCCTTGCCCGCGCGGTGTTCGAGCTGATCCGCACCGGCAAGAAAAAATCCGGTGGCAGCACCATCACTATGCAGGTGGCCAAGAACTATTACCTGTCATCGGAGAAGACCTTTGCGCGTAAATTCACCGAGATTCTGCTGGCTCTGAAAATTGAACAAAGTTTGAGCAAACAGGAAATCCTCGAGCTCTACATCAATAAAATCTATCTGGGCAAGCGCGCCTACGGTATCGAAGCGGCGGCGCAGGTTTACTACGGCAAATCCATCAAGGAGCTGAATCTGGCGCAATTGGCCATGATCGCTGGCCTGCCCCAGGCACCCTCAGCGGCCAACCCGGTTAACAACCCGCGCCGCGCCCTCGATCGTCGCAACTATGTACTGGCACGTATGCGCACCCTTGAAATGATCAGTGCCGAAGAGTTTGACCAGGCTGCGCGAGCTCCGGTTACCGCCCGCTATCATGGCGCAACCTCCGAAGTTCTTGCCCCCTACGTTGCCGAGATGGTGCGCCGCGAAATGGTCGAGCGCTATGGTGATGATGCCTACACTGCAGGCTACAACGTCTACACAACCGTTGATGCCAGCCGCCAGCTGGCAGCCAACCGGGCACTGCAGACCGGATTGCTGAAATATGACCGCGATCACGGTTACCGCCAGCCCAAACCGATGGCCCCGGTCATGACCCTTGAAGTGGCTGACAATCCCGAACTGGAACCCTGGCTCAGCAAGGCCGACAGGGCTCATGATACCGACTGGCCACAAACCCTCGACCAGTGGAATGACATTCTGCGCGATCAGGATGATATGGGGCTGATTTCTCCGGCAATTGTCCGCAGCGTCGAACAAGATGGCGCCTGGATCTACCAGAACAACAGCGAACGCTGGCTGCCATTCAGCGGCATGCTCTGGGCCAAACCCTACGTTGACGTCAACATCATTGGTGCCGAGCCCAAGCAACCATCCGATGTACTCAGTATTGGTCAGCGCATCTGGGTAGAAGAAAGCCGCGACGCCCTGCTGCTCGCCCAGGTTCCTGAGGTCGAAGGCTCCATCGTTTCTTTGCGTCCAAAAGATGGCGCCATACAGGCTCTGGTTGGAGGCTTCTCTTTTGGCAGCAACAAATTCAACCGCGCAATCCAGGCCGAGCGCCAGCCAGGCTCTGCATTCAAGCCGTTCATATACAGTTCTGCGCTGGCTAACGGTTTCACACCCGCCAGCATTATTAATGATGCGCCGGTGGTATTCGAAGACGCCAGCCTGGAAAACACCTGGCGCCCGCAGAATAACAGCGGCAAGTTTTACGGCCCGACCCGTCTGCGTGAAGCGCTCTATAAGTCGCAGAATCTGGTGTCTATCCGTATTCTGAAGCAGGTCGGACCAGGCAAAGCCGTCAATTATATTGAGCCCTTCGGCTTCCCGCGCAGCAAGCTGAATGCCGACCTGTCGCTGGCTCTGGGGGCATCAGCCGTTACTCCGATGGAGCTGGCCACCGGTTACTGCGTACTGGCTAACGGCGGCTATGCCGTCGATCCTTATCTGATCAGCCGTATCGAAGACAGCAGCGGCAACGTCCTGTTTAGTGCCAACCCCCGAACTGTGTGTCGTGAGTGTGAGAAACAGCAGGCGACCGAAGCTGGCCAGGCACAACTTGCCGCCAGCGAATTGCTGGAGCAGCAACTGCAACAACAGCTGAACCCGGAAACAGAATCGCAGCCGGAAGAGCAGGAAGAAGCGCTGCCCACCGCACCACGCGTCATGGACTCACGCACCCACTTCCTGATGATCAGCATGCTGAAAGACGTGGTGCGCCTGGGAACCGGTAAACGCGCGCTGGCACTGAACCGTGATGATCTGGCCGGTAAAACCGGTACTACCAATGATCAGAAGGATGCCTGGTTCTCCGGTTTCAGCCCCGATCTGGTAACTACCGTATGGATTGGCTTTGACCAGCCGAAAACCCTCGGCCGCTGGGCATTTGGCTCCAACACCGCCTTGCCGGTCTGGGTCGATTATATGGGCAGCGCCCTGAACGGTGTGCCCGAGCATCCATTCGAGCAACCGGAAGGAATCGTCAGCGTACGCATTGACCCGGAAACCGGCTTACTGGCAGCACCGGGGCAAAACAATGCCATTTTTGAATATTTCAGAGAAGAAGATGTGCCCAGCCAGCCGGTTAAAATCACACCAACCAACGGCAGTGGTGAAACTGAGCTGGTGCCGGAGCAGCTGTTCTAACGAACACTGCTGAGGACGAAATACAGACATAAAAAAGGCCGGATCAACCGGCCTTTTTTGTGTTTATTTCAAACGATAAAACGGCGCTTACAGATCCACCAGCTTACCCGGATTCATCACGTTATTCGGATCGAATACCGCTTTCACCGCTTTCATATAAGCCAGCTCAGCCGCTGAGCGGGTATATTCCAGATACGGCTTTTTGGTCATGCCTACGCCGTGTTCGGCGGAAACCGAGCCGTCGTATTTCTGCACGATTTCAAATACCCATTTGGATACCTTGGCACAACGCTCGAAGAACTCTTCTTTCGCCAGCGCATCCGGCTTAAGAATATTCAGGTGCAGGTTGCCATCACCGATATGGCCGAACCAGATAATCTCAAAATCCGGATATTCACGGGTTACGATTTCATCAATATCGTTCAGGAATGGCGGTACTTTGGAAACAACCACGGAAATGTCGTTTTTGTACGGTGTCCACTCGGAAATGGTTTCAGAAATATCCTCACGCAGACGCCACAGATTCGCCGCCTGGGTTTCACTCTGACTGATCACACCATCAACCACCCAGCCGTTTTCCACACACTGCTCGAACAGGCTCATGGAAAGATCCATGTCGGCATCGGTGACGGCTTCAAATTCGATCAGCGCATAAAAATCGGCACTGCTGTCGAACGGCGCAGGCACATCGCCGCGCGCCAGTACTTTACGCATGGCTTTATCGGAGAAGAACTCAAATGCAGTCAGATCCATGCTGCCCTGGAACTGGTTCAGCACCTTCATCACGTCGTCCAGTTCAGGAATCGCCAGCACCAGTACAGTCAGGTTTTTCGGTGTACGGGTCAGGCGCATGGTAGCTTCCGTAATAAAGCCGAGCGTGCCTTCACCGCCGATAAACAGCTGACGCATATCGTAGCCGGTGTTGTTTTTCAGCAGGTCTTTATTCAGACGCAGAATTTCGCCCTGACCGGTTACTACGGTCAGACCCGCCACCCAGTCACGGGTCATACCCCAGCGGATTACTTTAATACCGCCGGCATTGGTGCTGATGTTACCGCCAATCTGGCTGGAGCCCGCAGAAGCGAAATCCACCGGGTAAAACAGGCCCTGCTCTTCGGCGTAATTCTGCAGCTGTTCGGTAATCACCCCGGCACCGCATTTAACGGTACGGTCAACGGCATTAAAGTCGCTGATCTGATTCATATAATCGAAGGCCACAACGATTTCGCCATTGGCTGCCACCGCGCCGGCACTCAGACCGGTACGGCCACCGGATGGCACCAGTGCCAGCTGATGCTCATTGGCCAGCAGTACGATATCGCGCACCTGCTCGGTGGTTTTCGGGAACACGATCGCAGTTGGCTTGGGCGCGTAGATTTTGGTCCAGTCTTTACCGAAGGTTTCCAGAGAGTCTGCATCGGTACGAACCTTATCGGCACCAACAATGGCCGATAACCGTTCAATCAGGGCGTCTTGAGTCAGGGCAGTCATGGGAGATTCCGCATAGATGAATGTCATTCACCTCAAATTGAGTATTCTTCGCGATGAAAAGCGAGTTTGAGGCTCACGTTAACAGGCCGGGTATGCTAGCATACGCGCCTTATTTTTCGGAGTGGTTTTCGCTCCGGAAGTGAGTCCGGCGCCTGTCGTTACCTGTGCTGTACCGTGCAAGCACCGGCCGGATTCACCGCAACGGTTCTACATACTGCATATAGGTACCATCATGGCTCAAACCTCCCTCGATAAAAGCAAGATCAAATTTCTCTTGTTGGAAGGCGTACACCAGTCGGCTCTCGAGACCCTGAATGCCGCCGGTTACACCAACATCGAGTACCTGAAGACCTCGCTGCCGGATGACGAGCTGAAAGCCCGCATCAAAGACGCACACTTTGTCGGCATCCGCTCCCGCACTCAGCTGACCGACGAAATCTTCGAAGCTGCCGAAAAACTGATCGCCGTGGGCTGCTTCTGTATCGGTACCAACCAGGTTGACCTGAAAGCGGCCACCAAGCGTGGTGTTGCGGTTTTCAACGCACCTTATTCCAACACCCGTTCCGTTGCCGAACTGTCTCTGGCCGAAATCATCATGCTGATGCGCGGTATTCCTGAGCGTAATGCCCAGTGTCACCGTGGCGGCTGGAACAAGTCTGCGGATAACTCTTACGAAATCCGTGGTAAGAAACTGGGCATCATCGGTTACGGTTCCATCGGTACTCAGCTGTCTGTAATGGCTGAGAGCATGGGTATGGACGTGTACTTCTACGACGTGGTTACCAAACTGCCACTGGGTAACGCCAAGCAGGTTGGTTCCCTGAACGAACTGCTGAATCTGGCCGATGTTGTTTCCCTGCACGTACCAGAAACCGCAGCTACCAAGTGGATGATGGGGCCTGAGCAGTTCGCACAGATGAAACAGGGTTCTATCCTGCTCAACGCCTCGCGCGGTACCGTGGTTGATATCGACGCTCTGGCCGAAGCCATCCGCAGCAAAAAACTGCTGGGCGCTGCGATCGACGTATTCCCGGTTGAGCCACGCGCTAACGGCGAAGAGTTCATTACTCCGCTGCGTGAATTCGACAACGTCATCCTGACTCCGCACGTGGGTGGTTCTACCCTTGAAGCACAGGAAAACATCGGTAAAGAAGTGGGCGAGAAGCTGGCTCAGTACAGTGATAACGGTACCACGACCTCTTCTGTTAACTTCCCGGAAGTGGCTTTGCCAGGCAACAAAAACGTGCACCGTATCCTGCACATTCACCAGAACGTTCCTGGCGTGATGAATGCGATCAACAGCATTTTCGCCGAGAACGGTATCAATATCTCAGGTCAGTACCTGCAGACTGTTGAAGAAGTGGGTTATGTGGTGATTGATGTTGCTGCTGACGCTTCTGAACTGGCTCTGGAAAAGATCAAAACTGTCGAAGGCACTATCCGCGCCCGCGTACTGTACTGATCGGTTCCGCTGTAATCCCTGTGATTGCGGCAATAAAAAACGGCAGCCCTGGCTGCCGTTTTTTTATGCCTGCTGTTTATCTGTTACTTCGTACCGCCATCACCAGCTCATCTGCCAGCCAAGGCGATTCAGCCAGCGCGGCGTGGTTTCATACAGTACCTGCTCAGGCAAGGCATCATACTGACTGCTGAGCGACCACTCCCCAAGCCAGGTACGCCAGCTCCAGCGTGCCAGCAAACGCTGCTGCCGGTAGCGCCCCTGCCCCGAATCATTATTCTGCCGGTTTGCATCCCAGAGAATACCGAGCATTTGCTCCTGCTGCTCAGCACTGTGGGTCCAGACCAGTCGCGCACTGCTCTCTGCCCCCAGTAGCAGCTCGCCGGCACGGCTGCTGTCACGCTGCTGGCGCAACAATGCCAGCCAGATACTGTGATTCCCCGAAGGCTGCCACTGCAGCTGTGACTCAACACCCTTCAGGGTCATCTGACCTTCATTGGCAAGCGAGGCACTGTTCAGGGTCACATTACTGCCAATCAGATCATCCAGCTGTTCGCGGAAAACCTTGATATCCAGCTGCAATGCCGCCTGCGGTAAATGTAAAAAGTAGCCCAACTCCCAGGCCTGAATACGTTCATCGCGCAAACCATCACGCCAGCTATCGGCGTTGGCATTAATAAACAAGCCACCCTGATCCAGATTGAGATAATTACTGCTTAAATCCGTGAGTACCGCACGGCCATTCAGATAACGCTCGGCAATATCCGGAGTGCGGCGGCTGCGCGAATACTGCACGCGGATACTCTGATCGGCCGCGGGCAGATAATTCAGCGCCAGTCGTGGCAGGTAGCTGACTTCCTCTTCGCTCTGATACTGTGCCATCAGTCCGGCTGACAGCAGCCAGGGTGGTGCCGGGCGATATTCCGCACTGGCAAAGGCCAGCCACTGGTCGTTGCGGACTTCACCCTGCAGATAAGTTGCTGAATTCACCAGATCACGCCGCAACCCGATCCCCTGTACCGAACGCAATTGCTCGCTCCAGCGCCGGGTATCCTGCAGTTCAATATCAAAGCGTTGCTCATAGACATCCAGATCACCACGCCCGCATAACATCTGATCCAGAGCATTGGCAGCCACAGCACGCTGCACAATCTGCTGCGCCGAGCTGTATTCACCGGCCGTTACCGCCGCAGTTAATCCCAGCCCCTGCTGTAATTGCGCGGCATCAAATACCCCCGCTGCCAGCCCCTGATAGAGCTGAGTAATCGCACTGCGCTCGCTGCTGCTTAACGCCGGATTCTGCAGCGGCATCAGGCCATAACCGAGCTTTTCTGCCAGCTGCGGATGCTGCTGATACAACTCACTCAGTTGTGCATCAAATGCCATGGACGGCGCACAGGCGTGGTAATCCACTTCACTGTTATCGGCCTGCCAATAGGCCTGAAGCTGAACCTCATGATCGGCCGAACGCTGACTGCGCCAGCGCAGCCAGCCCAGATCTGACTGTGCCGTCTGCTGTGGCGAGTCGGTCTGAAAATTACTATCAGCGAGATAATCACGCTGCAATTGCTGGCGCCCAATCTGCCAGCGCAACTCGTTATCCATATCCACCTGCCAGGCTCCGGACCAGTTCAGCCCACGCACCTGACGCAGATCCGGAAATCCACCCTGATCGCCAGCATCCGCATGGTAGCCACCATGCTCACCTTCCCGCCAGCCAAACAGACTTAGACGGCTTTGTTGCTGCGCCCCCTGCTGGCTGATGCTGGCATAGAATTGCGGACGTTGCTCTGAGCCAAAGCTGCCATTCAGGCGCAAACGCGCACTGTCAGCCGGGTGTCGGGTAATAATGTGAATAACACCCTGCAGGGCATTCATACCGTAACTGGCCGCACTCGGACCACGGGTAATTTCAATGCGTTCAATATCCTGCAGGGCAATGCCGAGCTGATCCCAGTCGACATTGGCAAAAGAGGCTTTATACACCGAGCGGCCATCCACCAGCACTTCCAGCCGCCGCGCCAGCGATACCTCACCCGAGTGATAAACCACACTGGTACGATTGGAATCCAGTTCGCGGGCGACAAACAGTCCGGGAACAAAGCGGAATAAAGAGGGGATATCGGCCGCACCCCAGAGACGGATCTGTTCGGCGGTAATAACGGTGACAGCGGCGGGAACTTCAGCCAGCGGTTGCTGCAGACGAACCGGGGTTAAAACCTGAGGGATATCGGGCTCGAATTCAAAGGCATCAATCTCTGCAGCCACAGAGGTGACGGATATTACCATGCATGAGCAAAGCAGTATCCGGCCCGCATACCCGCGCCTGTTCCCCGATTTCATTATGCATCCCTGCCCCATATAAGTGGCCAGATAGTACACAATTACGGCATGCCTGTTAATACCGCAACAGATCGGCCAGAGCCCATAAACACAGGGCAGAAGCTATACAGAATGCTTGTGCAGCAGCGATTCAGGACGACAGAACTTACCGACTGGTATCACAGGCCTGACAATTTTTACGTAATGAATAATATTTTACGGCAGCTTATAAAAAAACAGACCGCCAATATGCGGTCTGTTTTTTTATTACAAGAAGAACGTCGTTACTTAAAGTGCGTTTTCGATAACTTCCCGAATGGTTTTCGCACGATCCTGCACCTGATTCTCTGCATTGATAATTGGCGAGTGGTTAATCGTTAACACACCATCGCTGTATGAGGCACATTTATCGGAGTTATGAATATCGCCATCATTTTCAATAACTATTTTTTTCAGATCAGCCTGGACGGCTTCCTGGCAAAAATCATCGGCGCACAATTCTTTAAGTGCAATAATTACTGGCTCAAAATAAATCAAAGGCCAGGTTTGATCATACAGATGTGAGTAACCATCAATGGTAATGGTGTCCCACTTAATTTCAATTTCGAACTCGAACTTAGCAGCTTCGAAGATCTGAGCCTTCAATGAATCCAAACGATCCTGTTCGAAATCACGTGCTGCTTTTTTTTCCTTAAGTCCCATTGTCATTCCTTAAATTCTGACAGGCTAATTAACATAAAAAGATCCGCCTCCCAGCGAATCTTTTTCATTGACCTGCAGAACCAGCATCACCGTTTCTGCAGATGGTCGTTAATCAAGCCGCATTTCGATGCCCGCCGCAGCCATATGCTGCTTGGCTTGCTGCACTGTGTATTCGCCAAAGTGGAAAATACTGGCGGCCAGCACCGCATCGGCATGACCGATCTTCACGCCATCCACCAGATGGTCGAGGTTGCCCACACCACCTGAGGCGATCACCGGTATATTAACAGAATCAACAATAGCACGAGTAACACCGAGGTCGAAACCCGATTTCACGCCATCACGGTCCATAGACGTCAGCAGGATTTCACCAGCGCCGAATTCAGCCATTTTTACCGCCCACTCTACCGCATTGATACCGGTCGCCTTGCGGCCACCATGGGTAAAGATTTCCCAGTGATTATCACCGACCTGCTTGGCGTCAATCGCAACGACAATACACTGCGCACCAAATTTATCTGACGCCGCTTTAACAAACTCCGGGTTGTATACCGCGGCAGAGTTAATCGACACCTTATCAGCGCCAGCATTCAGCATACGGCGAATATCGTCCAGCTCGCGGATGCCACCACCCACGGTCAGCGGGATAAATACCTGTTCGGCGATGGCTTCCACCATATGCACCGTGGTGTCACGACCTTCGTGACTGGCGGTAATATCAAGGAAGGTAATTTCGTCGGCGCCCTGGTCGTTATAACGCTTGGCGATTTCCACCGGGTCTCCGGCATCGCGGATACCAACAAAGTTCACACCTTTAACAACACGTCCTTTATCAACATCCAGACAAGGAATAATACGTTTGGCGAGCGCCATATCAGGCTCCTGTTAACTCGTCAGCCAGCGTCTGAGCTTCGGCGACGTCCAACGTGCCTTCGTAAATCGCACGGCCGGTAATAGCACCCAGAATGCCCTGGCTGGCCACTTTGGACAGCGCACGGATATCTTCGATATTGGTGACGCCACCGGAGGCGATCACCGGGATCCCCCCCTCAACCGCCAGCTGCAGCGTGGCTTCGACGTTCACGCCCTGCATCATGCCGTCACGGGCAATATCGGTATAAACGATGGAGGTTACACCGTCGTTTTTGAACTGCTTGGCCAGATCGACGGCTTTAACATCAGACACTTCCGCCCAGCCATCGGTCGCCACAAAGCCATCCTGCGCATCCAGACCGACAATGACAGTGCCCGGAAATGCCTTACAGGCTTCTTTAACAAACTCCGGCTCTTTAACCGCCTTGGTACCGATAATCACATAGCTGACGCCAGCCTTAATGTAATGCTCGATGGTTTCCAGTGTACGGATCCCGCCACCAATCTGAATCGGCAGACCCGGAAAGGCTTTGGCGATTGCCGTCACCGCTTCGCCGTTAACCGGAGTACCGGCGAATGCACCGTTCAGATCCACCAGGTGCAGGCGGCGACAGCCGGCATCGACCCAGCGCTTGGCCATAGAAACCGGATCATCGCCAAAGACGGTGGAATCTTCCATACGGCCCTGACGCAAACGCACACACTGACCATCTTTTAAATCAATCGCAGGAATTACCAGCATTGTTTTACCTTACATTCTGAATTTGGAATCAGGCCTGACCATCCCAGGCGAGGAAGTTTTTCAGTAACGCCAGACCGGCGTTATGACTTTTTTCAGGGTGAAACTGCACCGCAAAAACGTTGTCTTCGCCCATCGCCGCCGCAAAGTCGACGCCGTAATGGCCACGGCCTTTCACCTGGGCAACATTCGCCGCCTGCACATAATAGGAATGCACAAAGTAGAAACGGCTGTTATCGGCGATACCGGCCCAGAGCGGGTGCGCAACCTGCTCAACACGGTTCCAGCCCATATGCGGGACTTTCAGTTGTTCGCCGTTTTCCACCAGATCATTGCCGAAGAATTTTACTTCGCCGGGAAATAATCCCATGCACTCAACGCCGCCGTTTTCTTCGCTGCGTTCCATCATGGCCTGCAGGCCCACACAGATGCCCAGCAGTGGCTTGCTTTCACGCACTTCGGCCACGACCTGATCGATTCCCTGACGGCGGATTTCTGCCATACAGTCACGGATAGCACCGACACCGGGCAATACCACGTGATCAGCTTTGCGGATCACGTCGGCATCGCTGGTAACCACCACTTTGGTATCCGGCGCCACAGTCTGCAGCGCGCCATGGGCGGAGTGCAGATTGCCCATGCCGTAATCAATCACTGCACAGAGTTTACTGCTCATTCATTTATCCCTTGTGCTTACAGGCAACCTTTAGTGGACGGCATAACACCGGCCATGCGTGGATCCAGCTCCAGCGCCATACGCAGTGCGCGGCCGAAGGCTTTGAAAATGGTTTCGGCCTGATGGTGGGCGTTAAAGCCTTTCAGGTTATCGATATGCAGAGTCACACCGGCGTGGTTAACAAAACCCTGGAAGAACTCCCAGAACAGCTGAGTATCCAGCTTGCCGATGCTGGCACGGGTGAATTCTACCTTCATATCCAGACCGGGACGGCCGGAGAAGTCGACAACCACACGCGACAACGCCTCATCCAGCGGCACGTAGGAATGGCCATAACGGACGATGCCTTTTTTATCACCGACGGCCTTGGCGAATGCCTGACCGAGGGTGATACCGATGTCTTCCACGCTGTGGTGATCGTCGATGTGGTTATCACCTTTACAGGTGATATCGAGGTCGATCAGACCATGGCGGGCAATCTGATCCATCATATGTTCCAGAAAAGGTACGCCGGTATCAAAGCGTGCTTTACCGGTGCCGTCCAGGTTGATGGTGACGCTGATCTGGGTCTCCAGCGTATTACGCTCGACCGTTGCGCTGCGGGCCATGGGCTTGCTCCAACTCTCGCAAAAAGGAAAAGAAAGCATTATAAAGCAAAGCGCTTAAGAAAATAGGCCGGGACAAGGCGGCGGGACAAATTCCCGGCAATATTCCGCTCCGGCCTGCTATCCCGCCATCCTATGGAGCCATGCTGTGCCCGTTAAATTGGAACATATCCAGTCACCGGCCGATGCCGACTGGAACGATCTCGACAAAATTCATCAGGAAACCACAACCAACGGCCTGCTTTCTGACCGCACCGCACTGGAGCAACACCTGCAGAGTGGTGGCTGGATTATGGCCGGACGTTTTAACGACCGTATTATCGGCGTGATTCTGGCAAACGAAAGCAACGAGGGAGTACTTCTGCAACAGGCGGCGGTACGCACCATCACCCAGCGCCGTGGCGTGATGCACCAGTTACTGCATTTTATTCAGCAGTGGGCGACCGGCGAAGGAAAAACACTCCGTATTGAAGCCTGCCCGGACGACCTTACTGCTGCTCTGCAGCACCGCGGATTCACGCTGAAAGATAACTTATGGACATACAATCCAGACAAATAACCCATCATCGTTGCATGGACGCAACAAAAAATTCATAAACCGCCACCTTTTCATCTCCGGCGCCGATAGCCATACTGGTCAAACTGTAAGTCTCCTGACGGATAACCAATATGCGAATCGCTATCCAGACATTATCAACCTTTGCGGTTTTTTTAGCCGCATTGCTTGCCTGCTCCGGTGTTGCAGCCAATGAGACTGGTACGACAGCCGTTACGGCTGAAGTTGCACCACGCGATGTAGTTGCTTCAGCAACGCTGGGCATCATTAACGAGCTGAACAAACTGCAGCCGGAACAGCGCACCGAAGAGGAAGTCCGCCGCCTGGTGCAGACCTATATCGTGCCCGCTATCGATCAGGAAAAAATCGCCATGGGCGCACTGGGCAAGTACTGGCGCCGCGCCAACCCGGAGCAGCGTCAGGCCTTTATTGACCGCTTCCGTGAGCTGCAGATCCGCACCTACAGTGGTGCCTTTAAAGCCTTTAATGGCGAACAGTTCGAATTTGATGAAGCACGCTTTAATGACAGCGGCGATAAAGCACTGGTTAAAGGCACGCTGAAACAGAACAATGGCAACACGATTCCTGTGGACTTTCGCCTGTACCGCGATAAAGACAGCCAGGAATGGCGTATCTACGATGCCGTCATTGCTGGCCTGGGTATGGTGAAAACCTACCGCGAGCAACTGAGCGAGCGTCTGCAAAATATCAGCATGAATGAACTGCTGGCGGAACTTTCTGCACAGGACGCCAACTAAGTTACAGCAAGTCTCTCTTTCTTGTTTTTTTCCTCCCCTATTACTGGCCCTTGCGGCCAGTTTTTTTATGCCTGCGTTTCGCCAGACAATGGTAATCCTCACACTCCTTACCTAAGCTGAAGAAGGTGCCGTACGCAGGCGGACATACTCGGCAAAGCCCGCCTCCGCCGCGAAGGAATATCTTCCGCAATCCGGCACAGCAGTTTATTGTCTGTCTCCGGCCGCCAGAATCATGCAGATGCCTCTGTCGCGGCCACTCAACAGGATTGTTGGCAGGTATTCAGCCTGGGGCATATTGCCAGCAGCAGGGAATCGGAGAGTGTTGTGCAGCAGGGTCGCATGAGCAGTTTTATTCAACGGGAGAATCGTATCCATCCGATGATTTGCACACAGGGTTATCCCGGGCATGCGCAGGAGAGTGAGCTGTGATCCGCTCTCTCAGCGCACAGTCGCTGCGCCGTAAGCTGGTTATCATCGCTCTGATTACCACAGGCCTGACCCTGCTGGTTTCAAACCTCGCCTTTATTTCTCTCGAATACTATCTGAGCCGCCAGGACACCCAGAAAAAACTGACCGTACTGGGTGAAGTTATTGCCAACCGTGCTACCGCCGCCCTGACCTTCAGCGACTTCGCCTTACTGCGCACCAATCTGAATACCCTGCGCGCCGATAGCAGTGTTGTGCGTGGCTGTATCTATGCCGAAAGCCAGGCGCTGGCAGCGTCTTATCATCCGGAAGACGGCGCAACACAGTGCCCGGAAATCCTGCAGGGCCTGCAAAATAATCAGCACAGTAATTTCGCCCAGTTTTTCCCCATTCTGCTGGACAACAACCCCATCGGTACTCTCTATATAGAGATCAGCCACAAAGACCTGCTGCAACGAATTAATCAGTTTCTGATTTTTTCACTGCTGATTCTCGCAGCGGCGGTTTTGCTGGCGATTTTCCTGGCGACCAAGCTGCAGGACGTCGTCGCCAGGCCCATGAAAGATCTGGGCAATACCCTGCGCCATATTATGCTCAACAAGGACTACTCCATCCGCGCAGCCAAAGAAAATAACGATGAACTGGGCGATCTGGTCGATCTGTTCAACGGTCTGCTGCTGACTATTGAAGACGAAAACGCCTCGCTGAAAACCAGTGAAGAACGCTTCCGCAAACTCACCGCCCTCTCGCCCGTTGGTATTTTTCAGGTCGATGGCAAGCAACGTTTGCAATATGTGAATCAGCGCTGGCGCGATATTCATGGCATTCCCGATGAATTACCCAGCCTGCAGGACTGGTTTGCCCGTATTCACCCGGATGATCTCAGCACCACCCAGCAAGCCTGGAACCGGCTGATCTGCGAACAGGAAAGTATCGCACTGGAATTGCGTCTGGTACGCCGCGATCACAGCCATACCTGGATTCAGTTACTGGCCAGTGCCCTGCACGACCGTCATGGCGAATTATTGGGTTATTTAGGGGCTATTTCAGATATTTCCGAGCTGAAAGCCGCCCAGATTCAGATGGAAAACCTCGCCTTTTACGACCCGCTGACCGGCCTTGCCAACCGCCGCCTGTTTAAAAACCGTCTGGAAAAAGCCGTTAAAAGCGTACTGCGTTCCGGCTCTTCGATGGCGCTGATGTTCCTCGATATGGATCAATTCAAACGCATCAACGACACCCTGGGTCACGATGCCGGCGATATTCTGCTGAAAGAAGTTTCCAACCGCTTAAGCGCTACCGTGCGCGAAAATGACACCGTATCGCGCATCGGCGGTGACGAATTCACCATCCTGCTGACCGATGTTCATCACACCTCCGACGTATTGGTGGTCGCCGAAAAACTGCTGCTGGCACTGGCCAAGCCCATCCGTATCAAAGGTCAGGACATCGTCACCACTGTCAGTATCGGTATTACCCTGACGCCGGACGATTCCACTGACGTTAACACCCTGATGAAAAATGCCGACCTGGCCATGTACCGCGCCAAAGAGCTTGGACGCAACAACTTCCAGTTTTTCTCCGAGGATATGAACCAGTCGATTCTCGAACACCTGTCACTGGAAAAAGAAATCAACGAAGCCATTAACCGCGAACAATTCAGTCTGGTATTCCAGCCTAAAATCAGCCTGTTCGATTACAGCGTCACCGGTGTTGAAACCCTGATCCGCTGGCAGCACCCGGACAAAGGCATGATTACTCCCGACCGTTTTATTCCCGTTGCAGAAGAAACCGGACAAATTATTGAAATCGGCAGCTGGGTGCTGGAGCAAAGCTGCCGTCAGATCAGCTCACTGATCCGCAGCAATGTACTTCCCAATACCGCCAAGGTTGCGGTTAACCTCTCGGCCCGTCAGTTTACCGACCCGAGCCTGCTGGCCCGTATTAACAGTGTGATCGAAATCAGTCAGATCCCGCCCCACTGTCTGGAGCTGGAAATTACCGAAAGTACGCTGATGGAAGACGTAGAAAGCGCGATCCAGATCATGCAGGAAATCAAAAAAATCGGTGTTGCCATCGCCATCGATGACTTTGGTACCGGCTACTCATCTCTGGCCTATATCAAACGCTTCCCGATTGACGTACTGAAGGTCGACCGCTCCTTTGTTATGGATATCCCGGACGACAAGAACGATATGGCAATCACCGCTGCGGTAATCGCCATGGCGCATAAACTGAGTATGACGGTGGTAGCTGAAGGCGTCGAAACCCAGGAGCAGCTGCACTTTTTACGGCAGAACAACTGCGATGAGGGCCAGGGCTATCTGTTCAGCCGGCCACTCTCTTTGGGCCAGCTGCATCAGTTCCTCAACGAAAACGAGCGCATGCGTCAGCAGGGCAACCATATCAGCCTGCTGCAATAAGCCCTCGTTCCACAACGCTGAAATACCTATACTGGCGCCCAAATCTTAATCATCTGTATTTATGACGCGCTCATTTTCTTTCGCCGATGCCGTGCTCGGCTGGTATCACAAACACGGCCGCAAAGACCTGCCCTGGCAGCAACAGATTAATCCTTACCGGGTCTGGGTTTCCGAAATCATGCTGCAGCAAACCCAGGTCAGCACAGTGATTCCCTATTTTGAACGCTTTATGCAGCGTTTCCCCGATGTGCAGGCGCTGGCCGCCGCGACTCAGGACGACGTTCTGCACCTGTGGACCGGCCTCGGTTACTACGCCCGCGGACGCAACCTGCACGCCTGTGCTCAGGCCGTGGCGCGCGACTTTAACGGCGAGTTTCCGCGCAGCGTCGAAGCCTTAAGCGAACTGCCGGGCATCGGCCGCTCCACCGCCGCCGCCATCGCCTCCATCAGCATGAATATCAATGCGCCGATTCTCGACGGCAACGTCAAACGCGTTCTGACCCGCTTCTTCGCGATTGAAGGCTGGCCCGGCGAAACGAAAGTACAGAACCAGCTGTGGACGCTGGCGGAAGAACTGACGCCGCAACACAGTTCACGTGAATACACCCAGGCGATGATGGATCTGGGCGCCACTCTCTGCACACGCAGCAAACCCGCCTGTGGTATCTGCCCGCTGCAGCCACAATGTGAGGGCTTACAAACCGGCAAGCCAACACAGTTCCCGAACAGCAAACCGAAAAAAGAAAAACCGGAAAAGCACAGCCTGCTGCTGATGATTCAGAACCCGGCTGGCGAATACCTGCTGCTGCAGCGCCCGCAGAAAGGTATCTGGGGTGGCTTATGGAGCTTTCCGGAGGCGCAGGACATACAACAGGCCCGGCAACTGCTGCAGGAACAGCTCAATCATCACAGCAGCGATGATGAAGAGCAGTGGCTGACCCCTTTCCGCCACACATTCAGCCACTATCACCTGCATATTCAGCCGATACTCATCCGTCTGCCGCACAGCCATCTCGCCGTAGGCGAAACTGGCGACCAGCAGCAACACTGGTACAATCCCCGCAACCCCAGCACGCTGGGCCTGGCAGCACCGGTAAAAATGCTGCTGCAAAGCATGGCCGGCACCAGCGCCGAATCCGGCATACCGTCCGAGGAATTGTTATGACCCGCACCGTTTTCTGCAAAAAGTACCAACAGGAACTTGAAGGCCTGAGCAGCCAGCCCTTCCCCGGCCCGAAAGGCGAAGAGATCTTCCAGCATGTGTCAAAGAAGGCTTGGGATGAGTGGACCGTGCACCAGACCCGCCTGATTAACGAGAAACACCTCAATATGATGGACATGCAGGCGCGCAAATATCTGACCGAACAACGGGACAAATTCTTCAGCGGCGACGAGTTCGACAAGGCCGAAGGCTATGTTCCTGAAAATAAAGATAAATAAACCGATTGCGAGGGGTTGACACTCCCTCAGCCAACGGGTTTAATACGCGCCACTTGACGAACACAAGGTTGTTCAGCAAGACGCCCAGATAGCTCAGTCGGTAGAGCAGGGGATTGAAAATCCCCGTGTCGGTGGTTCGATTCCGCCTCTGGGCACCATTAATTGTATATATTTCAGCAACTTGCGAGCACGCCTGCTGGAATAGCAAAGCACCCTGACTACAAACTGACTACACAATATATTTAGTTGTGAAGGTCGAATTAGGGTGCTATATTTTTGTTAGACAAGTAAATCCTAGATCAACCGCGAGTTCTTCGTAAGCGTACTGTGAGTGCGTCGGCTCTAGGGATTGTCTAACAAATCGAATAGAAGCCTCCCACGTGGAGGTTTTTTTTTGGGAGCTCGATGCGTGGGATCTGCAATTGTATATTTGGATGAAAGCGGCGACTTGGGTTGGAAGTTTGACTCGCCCTATCGCCGTGGTGGCTCTAGTCGATTCTTGACCATTGCAGCTGTTATAGCTCCAACAGAAAAAAAGCATCTTCCGAAAAGGTTAATTAAAAAGCTCTATCAGAAATACAAGTGGCCGACCTCAGAGGAAATGAAGTGGGCCCAAATGAGCAAACTACAAAAGCTTGATTTTAGCAGCCGAGTGAAGGCTCTCTGCTCAAGCAACCCAGACATCCACATTAGAGCCATAACTGTAAGAAAAGAAAATGTTGCCCCCGAACGTCAGAGCGACAGCAACAAACTGTACAACTACATGATCAAAAAATTCTTGTGTGAGTACATGACTCAATACGAGAGCATTACGCTCGTTCCAGATCCCCGAACGATTCGGGTCGAAAGTGGAAACAGCCTCCATGATTACCTTCAAACAGAGCTCTGGTTCGAACTAAATTCAAATACGCAACTCGCTACATGCCCTGTAGACAGCGCAAATTGTCTCGGCCTTCAATTTGCGGATATGCTATCTGGGGTTGTTCGAGCACAATACGAAGATCTGAATGAAGATTACTTTAAGGTTCTTGCTGACGACTTAGAAAACCACGAATTATTTTTTTGAGTAGCAGCCCAGAGGGTTCTTCACTAAAACATCTGCCAAATGATCCGGTGCAAAATGTGAGTAGCGCATCGTCATTGTCAAACTAGAATGCCCCAGAATCCGCTGAAGCGTCAGTATATCCCCGCCATTCATAAGGTAGTGACTCGCAAACGTGTGTCTGCACACATGGGTTAACTGACCTGCCGGCAACTCAATCCCACTCCTTTCAATCGCCTTTCTAAATGCTCCAGAACAGGGCTCAAATAGCTGCCCGCTTTTACCTGAGATATAGCGATCAACGACCTCATCGGAATATGGGATTGCCCTAACCTTTCCACTTTTGGTCTTCGCAAAGGTTATCTTTCCATCCCGAAACTGATTGGCATTAAGCCCTTCAGCCTCACCCCACCTTGCTCCTGTTGCCAAGCAGATCCTCGTGACTACCAACGCTGAGTCATTCCTGCTCTGTTCAAGCTCAGCCAAAAGAGCAGCAATCTGCTCCCTGCTAAGCCAGGACAGTTCAACCTCATCAAGCTTCAAAGGTTTTATATTCTTTAAGGGATTTTCCGTTTCCCACTCTCCCGAGCGGGCCAACTCATTAAACACCGCCTTAAGATAGGCAAGTTCATGATTCAAGGTGTTCGGAGATACGCCTTCAGAATCTATTCGAATTGACCTGTAGTAAGAAAATTCTTTTGCCGTCAATGACAGCGCAATTGGATTGCCTAATCTCTCAGCAGTTTGCAGCAGCTTAGACCGCCGTCTATCACCATCCTTCAGTGAATATCCATGCAGCTCATACCATTTGTGAATCAACTCAGAAAGCAAACGCTTGTCAGCCTTTGAAGCGTTCCATTCCTTTTCTGAACTAGCCGAAGAGATGACAAACTTTTCAAACCTGGCAGCTTCCCCCCGAGTATCAAATTTCTTCCGTACTCGCTTGCCTCCCCGGCCATGTGGATAAAGGTCAACTAGCCATTTATCGCCGTCTTTCTTAATGGTCATAACTTAGTCAGAAAACATTGGAAGTTGATCCAGGAATCAGCAGCTCAATAAAGTAGCGACTGCACATCAAGTACTCACGGCTTTCAGATCCGTATTCCGTCGATATCTCATTCAGATCCGCCATAGCCAGACTCCTGAAGAAGTTATCGATGCCGTCTTTGCCTCCATCAGGAGAATAAGTAATTGCTTCGCTGTACCTCCTGCCAATGTCAGACAGTGCTTTCTCTTGCCATTCCCGTCTTTGAGACGGTAACGGACTCGCTTGTCCACCTTGCTCAAGATCAGCTATACCCGACTTATCAGAGATGAAAGCCAAAATCGTTTGAACATAGCGGTACTCTGATACTGCTGTAGCGTAGATCTCGCCTTTCTGAATAAAGTAATCATAGGTATCACGATTAACCGGGCTCAATCCTGCGTTTTCATCACCTGTTACCAGCCAATAGCTGTATTCCGGATAAGTTGCCCCCAGGTACTCGATATGTGATGAGTTCATGCGTTGCTTTCCCCTGAACGCATTACTCCAAACCTGTTTTGAGATTCCACTCCCCTTTTCAAGCTCACCTAAAGAGACCCCCAAGGACTGAACCAGAATCTTGGCACGCGCTTCAATGCTCATTCTTTCACCATGTAACAATGTGCAGGATAGTGAAATTAAATCATAAGTTTACTAAAAACAAAAACAAATGATTGACAGACGGCCAATTAGCCATCAAAAATAAACAATATAGATACAAAATTCGTAAACAATAGATACGAGATTCCTATGGAAGACATCCAATCCACTAGCCAGGCAGGCGTTCTTCAGTTAGGGCCAGTTGTAACCAAAAAGCTGTTCTCTCAGCTCACGGGGCTGACGGAAGAGACTATCAGGGGAATGATTGATCGTGGCCATCTGCCAACCGTGAAGATCGGCAAGCACCGAATGGTCAATGTCGCATTGATTACGAAAGAAGCGCTTGAAGCAGAGTTTGAACGTTAAGAGTGGCCTTACCAGCGCCAACTGGTAAGACCTCCAAGGGTGCGCCAACACCCTCAGTTTGTCCCGATTCGCTAAAAAAGGAACGCACGAATGGTATCTCAACCACTCAGTCGTGGCCAGTTTGTCGGCCATGATCGCCATTTACATTCAGATCATGAGCTCATGGGCTTTGGTACCCATGAGTGCGCTGTGTTCCGTGAGCGTTTCTTCACCAAATTCTTTCCATTGGCTTCAGCAATCAAAGCTGAGTATCTGGAGATTGCTCAGAAGCAATCCCATGTGCAGGCGAATCTACGCTTGCTTGACCTTGATAAAACGCTTCAGATCCGGGACTTCAACCTGCTTTCAGATCCTGAACAGGTAACGGAGTTTGCCGGTAAGCTGGCCTCAATCTGCCTTGGTATTGCTAATGGCTTGAGCACAGAAAACGCTTACCAGTCCTGCTCTGAACTCGCTCTGTCATACACCCTCACACCACCGGCCCCCGAAAACCACTCAAATAATACTGAGGCCTGTCTGGCTCGGCTCTGCTGCGAAAAATGGTGGAAACGCAATTTGATGCGGCTGAAAAAGACTACGGTAGAAGCCGTGTCCCGTGAGCTGAAGCAGGTTCACAACCATGCCGTTCCTTATTGCTCAACGATTTCACTGAATGAGCATCGCAAGCAGAAACTGGCTAACCGTGCATTCCTGCAAGCGCAAATCGCAGTCAACGAACTTGATCAGGAATATACACTCGCTGAGCTGTCAGATCTGGGGGTATCCAATCCGGCTATCCGCCGCCTAGAACTGATTACCCGCTGTAAGGGATACGAAGTTCTTGCTAAAGAAATGGGGCATGAAGCCCTGTTTGTGACATTCACAGCCCCCTCTCGCTTCCATCGTATGACCAAAATAACCGGTGAGTCCGGCAAGGTAATCAAGGTCGTTCCAAATGGGAAATTTGATGGGGCAACGCCACGCGACACACAGGAATATCTGTGCTCTACCTGGGCAAAGATTCAGGCCAAATTCCACCGTGAAGGTATTCGCCCTTATGGCTTTCGCGTTGCAGAACCTCACCACGATGGCACACCTCATTGGCATTTCCTTTTATTCGTTCAAAAAGAACGCAGTGAGGAACTGGTTTCAATCTTCCACCGCTGGGCACTGAAAGATTCACCTGACGAAAAGGGTGCAGCCCAACACCGCGTAAAAGTAGAAAAAATTAAAACTGGTATCAATCCGGCAACCGGGCGGGAGTACTCCGCAACCGGCTACATCATTAAGTACATCAGTAAAAACATCGACGGCCACGGAATCGACAACGATGAACAGGCCGCAAAAGACAAAGACTGGAACGGTAAGAACCCATACGAAACGGCTGAACGAATCGAAGCATGGGCCAGAACAAACCGCATTCGCCAATTTCAGCCCATAGGAGGCCCAAGCGTGACGGTATGGAGAGAACTCAGACGCCTGAGCGAGCAGGAAGGTGTCGTCGAACAAGTTAGACAAGCTGCTGACGCTGGTGACTGGGCTGCATTCGTAAAAGCCATGGGCGGCCCGAATATCCCACGCAATGAGTATCTGGCACGGCCTACTTATGCCTTGTCGGAGAAGCTGGATTTTGCCACAGGCGAGATTACCGAAGTCACCCACACCCGTTATGGCGATGAAGCCAAAGAGCGTGTTGTGGGCATTCTGATTCACGGTATTACGGTCTTAAGCCGAACCCACTTCTGGCAGATCCGTGAGAACGAGAAGGTCATCAAAGCCCGCCAGAAGATTATGGACGGTATTGCCGACATTCTTGAAGAGATCCAGGAACAGAATCAACAGCTTCCTGTGTCATTGCACAGCGTCTACATGCAGCAGGCGCAGCCTGCTGCCTTGGACTTGTTTCAATAACTCTACGCCAACCACCATGAGGTAAAAACCATGTTAAGCATCAGCATCATTGACGGCCATCATCAGGCCCAATCCCGTAGCACCAAGAACGGAATCCGTTACTTCCAGGAGGCTTACGCTCACCTGGGCGGTGCCTTTCCTCAACAAATTGAAATCCCACTCCGCAACCCTGCGGATGCCAAACCTATTGGTGAATACACACTCGATGTCAGCACCTTTCAGGTAGGCCGCTTTAAAAACCTCGAACTCAATCCGTTCGAGCTGCGTTTAAAGCCTGCTGAAGCCCCTCGCGCGGTTTCAAAGGCCTCATAACGTGTTTCCTGAAGTTGACCCCGCACAGGCCATTGAATTCGTTCAAGCGGTGGGTCTTCTCTGGGCTTCTGCCTGGGTAATTGTGCAAATCAAAAAAGCAATTTAACTCTCATAGGAGAACGAAAATGGAAGAAACAACTACTTCAACTGCGCTGGATCTGACCTCAGTAACTGACACTATCACTGGCTCTTTGGGTGATGTGCAAACCGTTGGTCTGGCAATTCTTGGCGTCATCGTCGGTATTGCTGCCTTCAAATGGATTCGTCGCGCAATCGGCTAATTCCTTTTCAGGGTTATCGGGGCGTTCGCGCCCCATTTTCTATAAGGATTGATTATGGAATGCGTTACACCATTAGAACTTAAATCAATATTAGATTCGGCACTTGTCCTCTTATTGGTTTTATGCTTCACGATACTTTCGTTATACGCAATAAATAAGTCTTGATTATTGTTTTTCAAAATTATCAATACTTAACTTAGAAGTGGTGAGCAATGAAAATATAACGATTTTATTTGCTACTAGAAATTTCTCTTTTATGTGTTCCAGCGTCTCACAAAAGGATTGATATGGAATGGCTTCTTTATATCGTGGTTATGCTTGTTGCCTTTTATATTTTATTTCGCTGACCGCATTCGGGTTTGTCGATACCTCATTGTTTCCCGGTGCAAATACAGTTCCCACAACGGATGGTAAAACAGCACGAGTCGCTGGTGTAACATCCATCAATACCAGTACAAAGAACGCCAGCCTTGTTCTTGATCTTCGTGATAAATACGGAAACCCCATCAGGGTTTTCAAAGAGGCGCGTTTCAGTTCTGCCAAACTTAAAACCTACGTCAAAACCTGCGTTAAGAACCCCGTATCCTGCGCAGCTTCAGCGGCGCTCACTTCTGCATTGCTTTACTACGGTTACACGCTTACCTCAGATGGTGAAATTGTGTTGCCAGGCAACGCCGGTACCTATCCAGAGTGTGTAGAAAAGCCGTATCCCTGGAATGATGAAGGTGGCGTCGTCACCGCCAATGGGCCTCTACCGTGTGCAACAGGCCCAAACTGGGCTGGCAAGTATGTGCTGTATACCTTTGAACCCTACCCACAATATCCAGATGCCCCCTATAACGGCGATTTACCTCAAGGGGTTGTCCGCTTGAACGGGTATGTTTATTCACCTTCACTGGGTGAATACGCAGAACTCCAAGTTCACTATCAAAACTGGTATGACACTGCACCTGTTAAGCCTGCAACGGATGAAGAACTATCAGAGGAACAAGCCACTGAAATCGCTCTTCAGAACCCTGAAATGCTTCAGATAGTTCCAGGTGTTTACGCAGACATATTTGAAGCTGTAGAAGTTGCTGAGTCTGCTACAGATGGTGATTTTTCTGGAATCCCGATTGATCCTGATCCCACCGATACAGACAACACCGAACCCACAGAGCCGATGATCGGCATGGATTACGTTGAAGAGGAAACGGTGGATCTGTCCGATTATTTTGATTTTGGTATTGGCTGGCTACCAAAGACCTGTCCTGCGGATAAAGATCTTCTCACGATTGGCGATAAAACCTTCACCTTCGAGTATGGAACACTCTGCTCATTATTTACGGATTACGCTTCTCCCTTGATCCGCTTTGGCGCTGTATTGAGCTTTATTGCCATTATTTTCGGAGGTATTCGCAATGAGTAGCCTGTTTCTCCATTTCACAGCTCTGGTTGCTGGTCACGTAGTTGCAAGGATCTTACTTGCCCTGGGCATATCCTTCGTTACGTTTCAGGGATTGGACTACATCTTGTCCAAGGTCGTGATGCTGGTGCATGACATGTTTACCGGCTTACCTGCCGATGTTGCCGCTTTATTGGGATTGGCTGACGTCGATCTCGCTATCAATCTCATTGTATCCGGATATACCGCCCGAATTACGATGATGTCACTGCGTCAAATGAGGTTTTAATCATGATTCATTTGATTACTGGAGTGCCCGGCTCAGGTAAATCCTTACTAGCCGTCGAGTTGCTCTATAAGAACTCAGTATCCGACAAAATCAGACCGGCTTATTCGAATATCAACGGTCTTGATACTGAGGCTCTGCGCTGCTTTGAACTTGAAGACGTTGAGCACTGGTTTGACCTTCCAGACGGCGCTCTGATTGTTATCGACGAATGTCAGCGATGGTTCCGTCCACGCCCCAACGGGTCGGCGGTTCCCGAATACATCAGCCGCTTTGAGACACACCGACATCAGGGGTTGGATATTATTCTGATTACACAACACCCTGGGTTGATTGATCGCAACATTCGTAAACTGGTTGAGTTGCATCAGCATATGTACCGCGCATTCGGCATGAAGCGCCGCACCGTCTTAGAGTGGAACACCTGCAACGAAAGTCCTGAACCCTCTCACTCCGCATCAGATGCAGCTAAGAAGCAAAAGCCATTTGATAAAAAGCTTTTTCAGTTCTACAAATCTGCAACCGTCCATACTCATAAACTTCGGCTTCCGTGGAAATACATCGGCCTTGCAGCCGGATCAGCTCTTTTCGTTTCGTATTGCATCTATAGCCTTTGGCATTCAATGAACGAAAAAATTGATTCCAGCAAACCAAAACAGAGCAAGACTCCTGCACAAACCGAAGTGGTCACAAAACCTCAGCCAGGTAAACAACCCTCTGTGACCAATGATAGTGAACTCCAGTATCGTGGTTTTCAACGCAGTGGCGGTCAACTGACTGTCTTCCTCGAAGATCCAACGTCAGGCCAGTATTTCACACTCCAGGACTTTGACGGTTACAGGCGTCAGGGGGTGGATATTGTCTTTTACATTGCAGATTTCAACTATCGGGTAAGAGATAGAGATTTACTGGCACTTCTGCCCTGATAGCGGGGCAGACGGGCGCTTGCGCACGTCTGACACGCTATAGGGCAATCAGCCCTCAGTTTCGCAAGCGAAACTCATTAATTTATACCCGCCAGAATAAAACATACGTCCACCGAAGGAGATAATACATGCAAGTCGAAACCTTACTGCATCGCCAGGGCGGTCTTTGCTTCTATTGTCGTAAACCACTGCCGAGGAAAGATGCTTCCATTGAGCACATCATTCCAAATTCAACAATCGGAGCCGAAGGCTTCAACAACCTGGCTGCCTGCTGCAAATCCATGAATTCTCATCTTCAGGGTATTTCACCCAAGCACAAGATTGAACTTCTGCTGAATCACTGGGGCGGCTGCCCCTGCCCGGATCCAACGATTGTCAGACCACCGACCAGACCAATGCCTCCGATGTTCACAGACTATGACGACCCCGGCTTGCCATACCGAACTGAAAGGGATATCGGTAGTTCCGAGCCCTTAACGCCTCCAGATGAGATGCTCGCCCTGGCTGACCAGCCCCGCGGCGATTGAGCGCCTACCGGGGGTATGGGGGCGGTAGCGCCCCATGATAAACAACGACATATCTAACGTATTCAAAATCTCAATTGATTTGCCGTTCTGTAATCAAAAAACGTATTGGCATGATTTGATTGACTACATTGACAAGCCTACAGGGAAGCCGCAGTATTCCGTTCCCCAACGTGATCTGCGGTTTCCTGTAGTCATGCCGCGATAGGTAAGATACAAATCCTATTTTACCTATCGCTTAATTTTCCCACTCCCATTCTTTGTTGGATCTACCAATACATAAGTCTGCCCTGATTGCGGGGTGGGTGGCATAGGCTCACCTCTGGTGACCGTTCTTTCTTTGCCCGTGTCCCCTCCACGTGGTCCTAAAATTGCGTACTGACCTGATGCGGGAGCTGTTTGCCCCGGTTTGTATGATTTAGCCATGCTAAATACCTCGTAGTAGTTAATTTTGCAGAAAGTTCGCTTCTGCAATACTCAATATACTACCAAAATGAACACGATCAAGCTTTTTTTTCACTTAAGCGTTACATAAAGTTTTGCTATAATGAACTTTGTAGAATGTAAGGAGAATTCCAAATGTTTTCAGAGCGCTTAAAGAAGCTAAGAACAGAGCAAGGGTTAACCCTTGAAGCCTTGGCTGTTAAGGTTGACTCTACCAAGAGTTACATATGGGAACTGGAGAAGAACAATGACAAAAAGCCATCTGCCGACCTAGTAAACAAGCTAGCCAAAGAACTGGGGACGACAGTTGAATATATGCTAGGTGCTGACCATGACGATAAAGACATGGTTTTCTTTAGAGAATATAAAAGTCTAAGCGATCCGACAAAGAAACAGCTGCAAGGAATGCTGAAAGTACTACGGCAAGGAGCCAAAGACGATGACTCAGACTCCTGATTGTAAAAAGTTTGCGATCCAGCTTGCTAACGTCTGGATTGCAACCCATCCAACTAAGCCCTTCCCTGTCAACTGCAAAGAGATTGCGGAAGAGTATGGAATCAAAGTCGTAAGCGAAGTATTTCCCGATGACTTCCAAGCATGCTTAGTCATTGAGAATAACCTCAAGGCCATCATTTACAATGACGCAATTAAAGAACAAGGAAGGATTAACTTTACCATAGCTCATGAGCTGGGCCATTTTTCCCTGCATAAAGATCAGCAACAACTACGCTGCAGTATCGATGATCTGCAAAACTTTGGTGATTTAGCTCCTCATGGGCAGGATATTGAGCGAGAAGCCAATCTTTTTGCGGCAACACTTTTGATGCCAGGAAAGGACATAAGACAAAGAATACATAAACAAGTGCTTTCACTTCCACTTATCCAAGATCTGCATAACCTCTACGAAACTAGCATGACCGCCACAGCATGTAGAGCCGTAGAGAAGCATAATCTACCAGCTGCAGTCATCATGCTCAGTAGCAATCAAAAAGTGCTTTGGAGTTATAGAAACTCTTACTTCCCTCATTTTTTCGTAAGGAAAGGGCAGCTAATAAATCTCAGTAACAATAGCTATGCTTCTGCAGCAGACTGGGGGGGGAGTGAATTCGAATTTCCTGTTCATCAAGCGGTTATTGAAATGCCAGCCTACAAATCCATATTGGTGGTTCTATCCAGAATGCCTACATTTTGACTACCAAGCTGTGGAATATTGCGGCATTGTGTGGAGATTCCATAGATACGTCACTGATTTCATGGAGCTAAGTGCAATTCTGTGGAATAGTGAGGATACTGCTTAGGGATTGAAAATCCCCGTGTCGGTGGTTCGATTCCGCCTCTGGGCACCACGAATATTAAAGAGCCCGCATAGCAATATGCGGGCTTTTTTATTGCCTGAAATCCGGCGTCATCTCAGGTTCGATTCATCAGAGCCATCTATGGCTCTACTCCTGCGGACAGTCTGCGGCTGTGCAAATCTGTTCCCGGCCGATTTGTTCACCTCTGGGCACCACGCTTTCTAAGAGCACTCGCTAGTGCGCAACTTTTTCATGCCCGCCTTTCAGGTTGTCACACATATGGTACACATTCGTGACACTCTTTCTGATCTGGCTCGATTCCTTTTCTACTTCAATCGCCTCTGCTTCTCTCTGAAAGTCACAGAGAACAGGCAAACAGGACGAATAAAAAACGACTGCCGGTTTGATAGCCCATTGGTTGATAATGATTTACTGCCGCCCATATTAGTGTGCACGATATCCTTATAATAAGATCTACGTCACTCCATCGTGAGTAGCTATACAACCCTTGCTAACAGCTGAATTGCTGCGTTTAAATCTTCTGGCTTGCAATAGCTAAAATTAAGTCTGATGGCCGGAGATTGAATGTCATCAGCACTATAAAAAACATCTCCAGGCACAACGGCTACGCCTTTCTCTAAAGCATTTTTTGCAATTTCCATTGGATCTCCCTGAGCAAGCCTCAACCAGAGAAACATGCCACCCTCAACTTCCGCATATGATACCTCTGGCGGAAGATGCTGATTAATTGCCTGTGCCAGCGCTTGATAACGCTGGCGATAGTGGCTTCGAACATTACGGAGATGCGCTTCAAATTCAGGGTGAGTGAAAACTTCCAGCAAAACAGCCTGCATCGGTAAACTGCTATGCAGATCAGATGTCTGTTTAACCCTTATCAGGTGAGTAATCCATTCCTCGGGCCCGGTTACAGAACCAAGCCGCAAACCCGGCGCTGATATTTTTGATGATGACCGTAACACCATGGCATTTTCAGGGCAGAAAGATGATACGAGGGGAAGATCTTCACCTGAAAATCTAAGGTCCCGGTAAGGGGCATCTTCAATCAGCGTAACATTAAAAGCCTGACACAGATTTGCTACCTTTTTGCGAGTTTGCAATGACCAGCTGATGCCGGTTGGATTATGAAAATCCGGTACGGCATAAAACAGTTTGACTGGCCTTGATGTAAATAATTGTTCCAGCGCCATGAGATCCGGGCCATTTGGCGTCTGCACTACGGTATTGATGTTTGCCTGTGCCAGGGTAAATACCTGCAAAGCACCAAGATAACTCGGAGCTTCCAGAACAATGTGATCCCCTGGATTAATGTACGTTCTGGCAATAAGGTCTAATCCCTGCTGAGACCCGGTTGTCACCAGCGTGCCGTGCGATTCCTTCAGATCACAGGTTACCCTCAGGTGCTCCAGCAGCGGTGCATAACCCCGCGTCTCGCCATACTGAAAAACCTGTTTATTACTTGCCACCTTAATCATCGCTTCCTGCAGCAAGGCATGGGGAAATAAATCCGCCGCAGGCAGGCCTCCGGCTAAAGATATAACGCCATCAGCCGTGGCCGCCCGGAGAATTTCGCGTATATAGGATGAGCGCAGTTGTTGTACGTGTTTTGCCGTCTGCATATAGCTCTCCGCCTGAATCAACTCTGTTATTAGTAATAAAAGACGGTGTTGATAATATACTTCTCAAATAATCTGAAGATTGTTGGTATAACGCACATCTATTGTCGAAACATGCGTTTTCACATGTCGATATATGATGTCGGGGGAGAGAATCTGTTGGACTATCATCAACGATCGCGGATAAATAATGCGCTGTACGCTATCCACAAAGACATCTCAGCAGAACTGACAGCTAAAGCATTGGCTGATGTTGCCTCTTATTCCGAGCAGCACTTTCATCGTATTTTTCGTCAAGTTGTCGGTGAGTCTGTTCATCAATACATCCGCCGCACACGGCTGGAGCATGCCGCCAACCAACTGATGTTTGAGCACCGCAGCAGCGTTCAGGAAATTGCCGAAAAGTGTGGCTTCCATTCGGTATCCTCATTCAGCCATGCCTTTAAGCAACTGTTTTCCGTTTCACCAGGAGCCTGGCGCTCTACCGGAAGCAAAAGTACCGAACCGCCTTATCTGAACGATCCTGAAATTGCAGCCGGCTATCAGCGGGTACAAAGTCGGGAATTACCTCAGCCGGATATTGTCACCCTAGAAAACCAGCCCGTTGCCTATGTCAGACACCAGGGCTATGGGCGAGACATTCGCCAGGCCTGGCAGACACTACAGGCCTGGGCGGCATCAGAAGGACGCGATAGCACACAACAAATCGCACTCCACCACAGCAATCCGGCCTGGGTGCCTCTGCCCAAATGCCGTTATGTTGCATGCATTGGCATTGAAAAGCCGCTCACTCGTAGCGGAGTTGTGAACAGCATGGTTATTCCGGGAGGCGTGCATGCAGCATTTCGTCTGGAAGGTTGCTATGGCGATTTATTACCTTATCTGAGTCGTATTATGGAGGAATGGCTCCCTCAGTCAGGTTTTAAAATGCAGACAACTCCAGCACTGGTCTGCTATGAAAAGAATCACTTTTTAGCCGAAGATGCTCACTTCAGGCTGGTCTTCAATTTGCCTGTTTCACTGATGTAAAGCCGTGGATAGATCAAACCGACATTGGCTGATGCTGCAACTCAGGACATTTGCCAAACACAAGGCATAAGGCCTCTTTAGCAAAACAGACCAACTCCTCTCCTGAGAAACGACCATCGAAGCCTGGCGCGCTCTTACTTCAACTGACTCCTTTACCGCTCAATCCGAGCCACACAAGCTCAGATGCAACAAATAGTCCCTGAACAGTCTGATACCCTTTCTCACTCGCTTAATGATAATTTATAGCTTTAATCTATATTCCATAAAATACACAAGCCCACAAAGCAGCCATCGAATCCAGCTGGATATTGCAGTATTAGCCAACCTCCTCGCTTCCTTCGCTCTGATTTTCATCGGGCTGCAGATTGATTATTTTTTAAACAATTTAAACGGGTGTTACAAAGCGTGGGGGACAGGGGGATTTTTCTTCAACTTATACTCAAAGTTATCCACAGATTCTGTGGGTAAACCGTAACAGAATCGCCATATAAAGAGTTTTTCTGTTAAAAACAACTCTTAATTCTGCTGATTATTAAAAAAAATGACTTGCCAACGCATTACTCTGAAAAACCTGACGGCTGTGTAAAAAACACCATAAAAGCCTTGATTTTCAAGGGTTTCCGGTAAACCGGCCGATACCGGACTGGCACCATGGCAAAGCGTTACTGGCCTGTTGCGGGCTGCAGGCAGTTATCGCCAGCTTATCCCTTAGTTATACACAGCATTCTGTGCATAAATAAACAGGCTTTCACTGAACAACCTCTGCCCGGGTGAAATTCCGATCAGGTTATTCACACAAAGAACTGCTTTTTCAGCGACTTAGATCAACGTCTGCAGATACTGCTACAGCAATTTCCCTTGCTGAACAAAAGGCCATTGGGTTAACTGACAGCTCTGCCCGGAACTACAGGATTACCCCCGTTGGAATTGCTCAAGCGCATGCTCTTTCCGGTCATTATGCTGCTGCTGGCGTTCAGCCTGTGGAGCAGTCCCCAGCTGCAGCAGATTGCTGCCGGTGTCGCCATCTTCCTGTTCGGCATGCTGTCACTGGAACGTGGCTTCCAGAGTTTCAGTGGCGGCCTGATCGAACGTGTCCTGCAGCGCTCCACCAATACCACCGGCAAAGCCCTCCTCTTTGGTGTGGCCGCCACCACCCTGATGCAATCCAGCTCACTGGTATCGGTGCTGAGCATCTCCTTTCTGTCGGCCGGGCTGATCAACCTCGGTGCCGGACTGGGCGTTATTTTTGGTGCAAATCTGGGCACTACCACCGGCGCCTGGCTGATTGCCGGTTTTGGCCTTGATATCAACCTTTCCCAGCTGGCGATGCCAATGCTGGTGTTTGGCGTCATGCTGCTGTTTCAGCCCAATCAGAGCCGCGCCGGTATCGGCCATATTCTGGCCGGCATGGGGTTTCTGTTTCTCGGCATTGATTACATGAAGGATGGCTTTGCCACGCTGCAGGGCAGTCTGGATCTCAGCACCATCAGCCCACAGGGCATTGCCGGGCTGCTGCTGTTCACCCTGTTCGGCATTATTGCCACGGTGGTGATGCAATCCAGCCATGCCACCCTGGTATTAACCCTGACCGCGCTGGCGGCCGGTCATGTGCAGTATATGGATGCGCTGGCACTGGCTATCGGCGCCAACGTCGGCACCACGGTTACCGCCGTGCTGGGCAGCCTTGGCGCCAATACGGCAGGCAAGCGGCTTGCTCTCGGACATTTGCTGTTTAACCTGCTGACCGGTGTGGTGGCATTGGTGTTAATGCCGGTGCTGTTGTGGCTGGTTGAACATCTCAGCGTGCTGCTGGGTATCGGCGCCGATAACTACACACTGAAGCTGGCCTTGTTCCACACCCTGTTTAACCTGCTGGGCGTCATGCTGATAGTGCCGCAGCTGCCACGTCTGCAAGGCTGGTTGTTGCATCTGGTGCCGGAACGGGCCACCAGCCGTATGCAGCCGCAATATCTGAATCAATCGGCGATGGAATCCCCTTCTGCTGCCGTTGCGGTAACCCGCAGCGAAAGCATCCGTCTGTACGCGTTATCCACCGATCTGGTACTACAGGGGCTGGGCTGGCAGGCCGATGAATTTCACCGAGGGCAGCCTATTGCGCTGTTAAGCGACCAGAGCCACTCAGCCATTCATACCAACCTGCAACAGCTGTACGAACAACAGGTGAAGGGAATTTACTCGGCCATCATCAGCTTTATCAGCAGTGCACGGGAAAAAGCCAGCGGTCGTCAGGACGAACAGCTGCGCGAGTTGCGTGCCGCCGATCACTATCTGATTGAGGCTATCAAGGGTGTCAAACATCTGCAGCGCAACCTGCTGTTTTATATTCACAGCGAAAACCCGGATATGGCGCAGGCCTATCAGCAATTACGGCAGCAAATCGGCGACGTGCTGCGCGCCATCCAGCAGGTACGCCAGATCGATGACGTGGTGGAAAGCCGCCTCGCTCTCGACCACCAGCTGCTGCTGACCGAACGCGAGCGCGAACAGTCCGACAGTCTGATCGAAGGTCTGATCCGCACCCGTAAAATCAGCGCTGAGATGGCCACCTCACTGATGACCGATAAAGGCTACTGCCAGGAAGTCTGCCGCGCGCTGATTCAGGCTGCGCGCTATCTGTTTATTGATGAGCAGAGCCCACAGGGCGACACACCGGAAAGTCTGCAACTGGAACACGCCGACCTGTCGGCCATTAACAAGCAACTGGAACAGCAACGCAGTGATGAAGACACTGCCACCCCGCCACCGGAGCAAGGCTTATGAAATTTTCCCGACTGGTGAAAAAGCTCAATGCGCTGTTTAACCAGCAGCAAAGACACCAGCAGCGCCAGCGCAAAGAGCTGGCTGCCGCGCTGAATAAGCTCAAACACAAACAGCATGAACTGAAAGCTAAGTTACAGAATTGCGACAGCGAACTGGAACGGGCGGAACTGGAAGAAAAGATTTCCATTCTCGCCACACAACGGCGCAAAGGGCTGGAAATGCTGCGCGAACTGGACAATAACGAAGACGATAACCTTTAGCCGCGCCCCGCCCTAAAGAGGTCCGCTGCGTCCTTTACCCGCAACGCAGAAACCGCTAGAGTCTTTGCCGCTTGCATGACTGCACGATTTATCTGGCACCAGAAAAGGAATTCACTATGTCGAACGTCGCCGGCAAAGCCTATGGTATGAATGTACTCACCCCGCTGCGGTGGTGGACTGCCCTCTGGCAAAAACTGATTTTCTGGGTGGTGGTAAAAACCTTCCCCTACTTCCTCAAGGGTTTACTGACCCTGTCGCTGATTCACTACGCACGCTGGACCATTATTAACCGCTGGTCATTTCCACGCTTAGACAAAAGCCAGCCGAAAGAAAAACTGACCTACAGCTACATGCTGTTTGAAAGTAATTTTAACGGCAGCTGGGATCAGTACATCGACTCCTTTTCTTTTGCGATTCCCTCCGGCCTCGACATGTTCTGGCGCTGGAATATCAAATATCCGAAATCCATTCCGCTGCACGATTTTTATAACTACATCCGTTTTAACCAGATAGAGAGCGGCCATTACTACAACGCCTATCCGCTGGCCGCGGCCAACGATGTAAAAACGGCGCAGAAATTATTCACCAATCTGAACACTTTCCAGAAAAATACCGCAAGCCTCAGCGATGAAGAATTCTTCCAGGCTTACCAGCAGTTTCTTGCCAGCAACCAGCACAACCTTGGCAGCATGGGTGAAAGCCCGCTGATGAGCGCATCGCACGAACTGGTGCAGGAACACCAGCACGCCAATCTTATGATGGCCCGCGTGGCCGGCAAGCAGGAGGCCTGAGCATGGCAAACACTTTCGGAAATTCCTACGGCCTGACCACGCTCTGTCCGCTGATCAACGGCGTCCATGACGAACAGACCTCATTCGACAAAATTACCCGCCGCCGCATTCAGCGTCTGGAAGAAGATGCCGGCAGTCCTTTTGCCCGTATTCCCAATACCTATTTTGCCCGTTTGTTTATTCTTAACGACGTGTTTTTTCAGCAGGGTAACGACGTTGCCCGCGATCACCTGAAATCCAAATACCTGGTATTTACCAGTAACTTCCACGGTGAGCTGGAACCCTATCTGAAAGGCATGTGGGATAACGCTGAAGCCGATGTGCGCAGCCTGTGGCAATATGCCGTCGCCTTTGACAAAGTGCAGAACGCCGATGATTTCATCGCCTATATCAAAAAGTGTCAGCTCACTACGACGCTGTTCTTTAACGGCTCGACCGATGTGTCATTAAAAGAGCAACTGAAAGCCCTGTATGTAAAACAGGTTTTCAGCGAATTTGCTCTCGCTCATCAGGGGCAGGATGCCGCAGCACTGCGTACCGCTTTTAATAACTTTATGGCAGAAATCAAACTGGCCGACCTGGACCAGCCAAGCTGGGCGCCCGGTCAGACCCGTCTGCAAAACATGTACTGAATTTCCCAGGGATTTATTCAGCGCGTGCGCGGCACGCCTGGCGACAAGGACTGATTATGAACCGACCTCTCGATCTGTACGATATTCAGGGCAATATCTGTAAAGGCTATGGCCGCTTTGGTTTTCCCAAGGCGCGATACTTTTTTCTCGAATTTCACGACTACGCCGGTGGCCGCAATTTTCTGCAGCAGTTAATTCCGCTGATTACCACCGCCGAACCCTGGAGTGAGAAAAAGCACCCGGATCAATCCGATAAGCCAGCAGCCACCACCAATATTGCCTTTACCTATCACGGTCTGTGCGCACTGGGTTTACCACGCCGCTCCCTCGACGGTTTTCCGCAGGAATTTAAAATGGGCATGAAACCCCGTGCCGCCATTCTGGGTGACAACGGCCCAAGCAGCCCACAGCACTGGGACCCGGTATGGCAGGGTGACACCGTACACGCCTGGGTTTCCATTAACGGTCAGACCCAGGAAGCGGTGGAACAACGCTTCGCCCAGATCGAAGAGCTGATGCAAAACGTACAGGGCAGCGTCAGCATCCGCCCTGGTCATAAAGGCCCGAACGGCAGCCTGCTGCCTTATCAGGATGCCTCTGCCGTTTTTGAAAACGGTAAAGCCACGCCCAAAGAACACTTTGGTTTTGTCGATGGTATCGGCAATCCTTACTTTGAAGGCTGCGGCCATGACCCGGAACGCCTGCCCGGACGCGGTAAACTGAACCGTGATGGTAAGTGGGAGCCGCTGGCGACCGGTGAATTTATTCTCGGTCATATCGATGAAGCCAAAGAATACCCGCTGGCACCGGAACCGCACCTGCTGGCACGCAACGGTACCTACATGGTGTACCGCAAGCTGCACGAAAACGTAAAAACCTTTAACGACTATGTCGAAAATATGGCCAAAGATTTTGACGGTAGCCGCGAATTATTAATGGCTAAATTTTCCGGTCGCTGGCCGGATAACGGCGCCCCGCTGGTGCTGGCACCGGATGATAAAGCCAAGGCCGAACTCGACCGGAAAATGGCAGAATTACAGAAAAAAGCCGCTGAAGGTGATGCCTGCGCTGTTGGTCAGTTAAAAGCTCTGGAAGAACAGTGGATTAATTTTACCTATAACGACGATAAGCACGGAGCAAAATGTCCGATTGGTGCTCATATCCGCCGCACCAATACCCGTGGCTCGCTGGAAACCGAAAAAGGAGCCTTTGACCGTCCGGGTGCACTGGTCGACCGCCGCCGTTTAATGCGCCGCGGACTGCCTTATGGCGGCCATGATGAGCTGACCAACGACAACAGCGAACAGGGCATTATTTTTATGTGCATCAGCGCCAGCCTCGAGCGTCAGTTCGAGTTTGTGCAGCAGCAGTGGGTGAATTACTCCAACGATTTTCATCTTGGTAACGACCGCGATGTATTAATCGGCGCCAACAACGGCAAACTGACCGACAAGCATATTGTTCAGGTGAATCCGAAAGACGGTAAAGCACCGTTTTTCTGCACCCACCTGCCACGTATGGTCGAAACCCGTGGCGGCGATTACTTCTTTATCCCGAGCATTACCGCGCTGGATATGATCGCGCAGGGGATTATTGATCCGACCTGATTTTTGCTCTGTTGCAGTCATAAACATGCCGCTTTAACAGCGGCATTTTTTTATTCCGGATGCTTAGCGCCGGTTTTTTAACAGCAGTTCCGGCAACGGAATATCAGAATCCAGCGGTAAACCCTTAAACCCAGGGGTTGCCGGCATTTCGGACAACACAGGCGACCAGCCATCACTTCCACCGCCAGTGCGATTAAAAAGCCCACCGCCGCCCAGATCGCTGGCACAGAGATGCCAGGGTCAACAATCAGGCTGAGCAGCAAACAACAGGCAAGCCAGATCAACTCGGCACTTACCAGCAGCCACTTCAGCTGCCGGTAACGGGCTCTGACCTCATCCATAATATGTTCTCCGGTCGCAACGGTGCTGATAACTCAGTCGCTGACGCAGACGGAGTATCAGACATTAATTAACCGCGTTATGGCCACTGTTTCCTTCTTCTTGTAATTCCCGCAGCGGCCGTATTTCCACACTGCCGTAACGGGCCGGCGGAATTTTCTGCGCCAGCTGAATGGCCTGATTCAGGTCATTGGCTTCCAGCAGATAATACCCTGCCAGCTGTTCTTTGGTTTCGGCAAAAGGGCCGTCGGTTACCAGCAGTTTATCGTCGCGCACACGGATGGTGGTGGCCGACGGCGACTGCTCCAGCGGCGCACCATCGAGGAAATTCCCGCTCTGCTGCAGAGACCCCACGCAGGCGATGCACTCACGGTTAAGTGCATCCCATTCCTGTTGCGACATCTGGTTCATTGCTGATTCCTGGTAATACACCAGAGCCAGATATTTCATATTTTCTCCTGTTCTTATTTCCGCTCTTATTGCGTTTTTTTTATTGCCACTGCTATTACTGCGGTGCTTTAAAGCCGCTGTTAACCATCCACGGAATGCCCCAGGCATCGACCAGCATACCAAAACCTTCAGCCCAGAACGTTTCGCCAAATGGCATATGCACGCTACCGCCTTCGCTTAACGCATTAAATACCCTGATCGCCTGCTGCATATCATCAATCTGCAGTTGCTGATAAAACCCCTGCGGTTGCTGATACTGGCCCGGCATCGCATCAGAGCCCATCAGTGTGCCCTTACCGTACGTAAGACAGGCATGCATGATTTTATCGCGGTCAGCATCAGTGATAACGCCGGCACAGCCATGTTCATCGGCGTTATTTTCTTCCGGCGGTAATGCCGCAAAGGTCTGCATCACATTAATTTCGCCGCCCAGCAGCTCAGCATAAAACTCAAAGGCTTCACGGCAACGGCCATCAAAGGTCAGATAGGTCGCGCAGCTCTGCGGCTGACGGGTGATTTTCTCAAACACTTTATGGGTGTCGGCAATACCACTGCCCGGCTCAAAATCCGACAGTTCATACAACCGGCGCAGTTCCAGCTGAGCATTACCGCCGCCATCCAGTACCGGCCAGCGTTTCATCCACTCAATGGCTTCGGCTTTATCTTGCACCTCAATCATGGTGAAACCCGCAACCAGCTCTTTGGTTTCGGTAAAGGGGCCATCAGTAACCAGCGCCTGACCGTTGCTGAAACTGATGCGGGCACCCTCTTTACTGGGTTGCAGACCCGTCCCATCGATAAGCACACCGGCATTGGCCAGTTCATTATTAAAGGCTGCCATCTGCGCAATCAGCTCATTGCTCGGCATACAGCCCTGCTCGGTTTCGGCATCCGCCTTTCTGATCACCATAAAACGCATAGTACTTTCTCCATATAAGTTAACGCCTGTTGGCATTAACTAATCGAATGGTGAAAGACGAAATCGACAGACAGATGAAAGTATTTTTAATTTTTTTTATCTGCCGCCTGACGGCACTCGTCGATACGCCGCTGCAGGAAACGCAGCTCACTGCCGGAGCTGGTCAGACTCAGTGCTTTTTCGTAGGCGTGCAGGGCTTCCGCCGGGCGCTGCAGACGCCTTAAGAAGTCGGCGCGGGCCGCATGCAGGAGGTGATAATCGTCCAGCTGGCCATGGCTCAGCAGCTCATCCACCAGAGTCAGCGCCACCTCAGGACCGCCGCCTTCGGTCATCATCGACACCGCCACCGCATGGTTCAGCGCCACGACCGGACTGGGTTCCTGTGTATAAAGACGCTGGTACAGTGCGGCAATCTGGCGCCAGTCGGTTGCGGCAAAATCGCGGGCTTCAGCATGCACGGCAGCAATGGCAGCCTGCAGGCTGTAACTGCCCACCGGCCCCAGCTGCAGCGCCCGAGTAATCCATTCCAGCCCTTCGCGGATCTGTGCGCGGTTCCACAGATCACGGTTCTGGTCTTCCAGCAGAATCAGTTCACCCTGCTCATCTATACGCGCCGCCCGGCGGGCATCCTGCAACAGTAATAAGGCCAGCAGCCCCATACTTTCGCTGTGCTCTTGCGGCAGCAGGGCGCAGAGTAAACGCGCCAGCCGGATCGCCTCAGAGCTTAAATCGTTGCGCAGTGTTTCATCGCCACTGGCCGCCGAATAGCCTTCGTTAAACAGCAGGTAAATCACCTTCAGAACACCGTTTAAGCGCTCCGGCAACTGGTTCTGGGCGGGGATTTCGTAGGGAATATTGGCGTCACGGATTTTATTTTTTGCGCGCACAATGCGCTGGGCGATGGCCGGCGCTTTGCTGACAAAGGCTCGGGCGATGGCTTCGGTCGTCAGGCCACAGACTTCGCGCAGAGTTAATGCCAGCTGTGCTTCCTGCGCCAGTGCCGGATGGCAGCAGGTAAAGATAAGCCGCAGCTGGTCATCGTGAATACTCAGCTCACGCTCAGGGTCAAAATCGTAAAAGCCGTTTTCCAGATCGGTCAGTTGCGGCAACAGGTTGTCATTGAAATGGCTGCGGCGACGCAGCTGGTCGATGGCTTTAAAACGCCCGGCCGAGATCAGCCAGGCAGCGGGATTATGCGGAATGCCATCATGCGGCCATTGTTCCAGCGCGCTCAGATAGGCGTCCTGCAGGGCATCTTCTGCCAGATCAAAGTCTTTCAGCAGGCGCACCAGTGTGGCAAACACCTGACGCGCGACCTGCTGATATATCTGCTCAATCCCTGTCTGCATCACGCATGCATCCTGTCAGCGCCCTGTCACCATAGCCGGCGTCAGTCGCCCGCCAGCACCATGGCTTTAATTTTTACCGCTTTTTCAAAATGATCGAGGCAATGGGTTTTGATCCACCATTCGGCCGCTTCCATCAGCAGGTCCGGATCGTCATTTTTATTGGCGAAAAACGCATAAAAGGATACGCCGACATTATCGCCCTTAGTGGCTATTTTCTTGTCGCAAACCTGCACGATCTTAGCGCGTAGACTGGCTCTCACTGTATTTCTCCGCTGTGTTTCACTGTTTTATCGCCAGGGTCAGCGCGTATTCGGCCAGTTCATCCAGCGTCATATCACCATCGGGTTTATACCAGTTGGTGGTCCAGCTCAGTGCACCGGTTAAGAAGCGGCGCAGAATAAAAGGTTCAATCGCCACCATGCCGGCAGCACGGGCTTCGGCCAGCGCATCCAGCCACAGCTGTTCATAAATATCGCGCAACTTCAGGATGTGCTGCTGGCTGTCGGGTTTGAGTGAACGCCATTCATACACCAGCACACTCATGGCTTCGCCGGTTTCACCGAGAATGGATTGCAGCTCGCAACGGATCAGCGCCAGCACTTTGCCGCGCGGGTCCTGCGCCTGCTGCAGCGCAATGCGCATCAGCGCGGTATTCAGCTGAATGGTCTCTTCCATCACCGCACGCAGAATATCTTCCTTACTGCGGTAATGGTGAAACAGGCTGCCCGACTGTATGCCGATTTCAGCAGCCAGATCACGCACGGTGGTGCGTTCGTACCCCTGCTGTTTAAACAGGCGCGCGGCGGCAGCCAGCAGGCGGCCACGGGCACTGCCCGGGTCCGTAATAACCCCTTCGGCAATCAGTTGTTCTATCACGGGTTTTCCTTATCTGAAGACGTCTGTATGACGAACAGGCCTATTGTAGGGGCAATCCCGGTCAGGCCGCAAAACTAAAAACCAAGCGCTTGCTTGGTTACGCGATGATTGATAGTCTTAGGCAAACGCTAACAACAGGATTTCACCATGCAGGATACCGTCCGCATCGGCTGCGCCTCCGCCTTCTGGGGCGATACCGGCACCGCCGCCCACCAGCTGGTACAGCAGGGTCAGCTCGATTATCTGGTGTTCGATTATCTGGCCGAAGTCACCATGTCGATCATGGCCGGTGCACGCCTGAAAAATCCAGAAGCCGGTTTTGCCCCGGATTTCGTCCAGACGCTTAAGCCACTGCTGCCGGCCATCGCCTCCCAGAGCATTAAGGTGGTCAGTAACGCCGGTGGTATCAATGTTGAAGGCTGCGCCGCGGCGTTGCGCGCGTTAATCGCCGAAGCCGGGCTGAACCTCAGCGTCGGCACCGTACAGGGCGATAACCTCAGCGCACGTCAGGCTGATTTTGCCGGCGTAAAAGATATGTTCAGCGACGAGCCGCTGCCCGGCCGCTGCCTGAGCGTTAACGCCTACCTCGGCGCTCCGGCCATCCGCGATGTCCTGGCCGCCGGTGCCGATATTGTCATCACCGGACGCGTGGTCGACAGCGCTGTGGTGCTGGGCCCGCTGATGCATGAATTTAACTGGAGCGAATCCGATTACGATCAGCTCGCGCAGGGTTCTCTGGCCGGCCATATCATTGAATGTGGTGCGCAGTGTACCGGCGGTAATTTCACCGACTGGCAGCTGGTTGAAAGCGGCTACGCCAATATGGGCTTCCCCATTGTTGAATGCTCTGCCGACGGCAGCTTTGTGGTCAGCAAACCAGCAAGAACCGGCGGCCTGATTTCGCCTTTTACCGTGGGCGAACAGCTGTTGTATGAAATCGGCGATCCGGCCTGTTATTTATTGCCCGATGTCTGCTGCGATTTTACTCAGGTAAATATTGTCCAGAGCGGCGAGCAGCAGGTCCGCGTCAGCGGCGCCTGCGGTTATGCACCACCGGCCGACTATAAAGTCAGCGCTACCTGGATGGACGGCTTCCGCTGCACGGCAACCTTTATGATTGGCGGGCGCGATGCCGTCGCAAAAGGCCAGCGCGTGGCCGAAGCCATTCTGCAGCGCGTCAGCGTGCTGCATTCGGTACTGGGCATGGAGGCTTTTACTGCACAGGATATTGAAATTCTCGGCTCTGAAACCACCTACGGCGCCAATGCCCGCGCTGCAGACAGCCGCGAAGTGATTGTTAAAATCGCCGTACGTCACGCCGATAAAAAAGCGCTGGAAGTGTTCGCCCGCGAAATTGCTCAGGCAGCTACCGCCATGGCACCGGGCTTAACCGGTATTGTTGGTGGCCGGCCAAAACCCAGCCCGAATATCCGCTTATTTTCTTTCCTCTGGCCGAAAGCCGATGTGCCGGTACAGATTCAGCTGGATGACAATAAAACAGCCGTGGCTATCGACTGCGCTGACCATGCTCCGCACTGGCCCTCAGCCAAAATTAATGCCGCCGCTGAAACACCCGACTCTGATATCAGTGTGCCGTTAGTCAAACTGGCGGTAGCGCGCAGTGGCGATAAAGGTAATCACAGCAATATTGGTGTCATGGCGCGCGATGCGGATTATCTGCCATTTATTCAGGCCGCACTGGCACCGGAAAATATCGGCCAGTGGTTCGCCCACGTGCTGGCCGATAACAGCGATGTGGAGCTGTTCGCCCTGCCCGGCTTAAACGCTTTTAATCTTTTATTGCGCAATTCCCTCGGCGGCGGTGGCATGGCCAGCCTGCGCATCGACCCGCAGGGTAAAGCCTTTGCTCAGCAGTTACTGGATTTACCGGTTGCGGTAACACCGGACATTGCTGCCCGGGCCGATGCTGAATATCAGCAGCTGCTGAATCGTTAAGGACACATCATGACCATTCTCACCTCAGAACTCGACAGCAACAGCGAACAGTTCCGCAATAACCAGCAGGCCATGCTGGCAGCGCTGGAAGAATTCCGTGCGGTCGAAGAAAAAGTGCGCGCCAAAGAACAGGAAGCGCAGGAAAAATTTCATAAACGCGGCAAATTACTGCCACGCGAACGTTTAAGTCTGCTGCTGGATGCCGGTTCCGAATTTATCGAACTGGGCTCACTGGTTGGCCATAAAATGCACGACGATAAAGACGGCAGCGGTGCCGGTGGTGGCATTATTGCCGGTATCGGCCGGGTTGCCGGTATCCGTTGTTTAATCGTGCTGAATAACAGTGCGATTAAAGGCGGCACCATTTCTCCCGGCGGTCTGGATAAAATCCTGCGTATTCAGGAAATTGCCCGCGACAACAAACTGCCGGTAGTGACTCTGGCCGAAAGTGGCGGCGCCAACCTCAATTACGCTACCGATGTATTTATTCCCGGAGCTAAAGCCTTTGCCAATCAGGCACGCATGAGTGCTGCCGGTATTCCGCAGGTAACGGTGGTGCATGGTAACGCTACCGCCGGTGGAGCCTATCAGCCCGGTTTATCCGATGTGGTGATTGCTGTACGCGGTAAAGCGAAAATGTTTCTCGCCGGGCCGCCGCTGTTAAAAGCCGCCACCGGTGAAATTGCCACCGACGAAGAATTAGGTGGCGCCGAACTGCACGCCTGCGATGCCGGTACCGCCGAGTATCTGGCCGAAGACGATGCCGATGGTATCCGTATTGCCCGAGATGTCATGGCTGCCCTGCCGTGGAACGCCCAGCTGCCCTATCAGCCAGCCGCCGAATTTAACGAGCCGCTGTACAGCGCTGACGAATTACTCGGTGTGGTTCCGGCCGAAGCCAAACAACCTTACGACGTGCGCGAAATTATTGCGCGTATCGCCGATGGTTCAGAATTTCAGGATTTTAAAAACGAATTTGACCAGCAAACCGTATGTGGATTTTCCCGCATTGGTGGCTTCTCCTGCGGCATTATCGGCAATAACGGGCCGATAACTGCCAAAGGTGCAAACAAAGCGGCACAGTTTATTCAGCTGTGCGAGCAGAACAATATTGCCCTGCTGTTCCTGCATAACACCACCGGTTTTATGGTCGGTACCGAATCCGAGCGCAATGGCATTATTAAACACGGTTCAAAAATGCTGCAGGCGGTCGCCAACGCTACCGTGCCTAAGCTGTCGATTGTGGTCGGCGGTTCTTATGGTGCCGGTAATTATGCGATGTGTGGCCGCGGTCTTGATCCGCGTTTTATTTTCGCCTGGCCAAACAGCAAAACCGCGGTTATGGGTGGTGCTCAGGCCGGTAAGGTATTACGCATTGTCACCGAAGAAAAACAACGCAAGATGGGTGTTGAGCCCGATGAAAAAATGCTCACGCAGTTAGAGCAGATGACCGCCGCCAAACTGGAAATGGGCTCAACCGCCCTGTTCGGTACTGCCCGTCTGTGGGATGACGGCCTGATTGACCCGCGCGACACCCGCACTCTGCTGATGCATCTGTTAAGCATCTGCCACGAAGCGCAGCAGCGGCCGTTACGACCTAACACCTTTGGCATCGCCCGTTTTTAAACAATAATTTCAGGAAATTTTCTCATGCGTCTGACTCAGGAACATAAAGAACTTAAACGAACTGTTAAAAACTTCGTCGAAAACGAGATTAACCCGCATGTCGACGAATGGGAAAAAGAAGGTATTTTTCCCGCCCATGAACTGTTCAAGAAAATGGGTAACCTCGGCCTGCTGGGTATCAGCAAACCGGAAAGTGCCGGCGGTTTAGGTCTGGATTTTTCTTATGAAATGGCCGCCGCTGAAGAAATGGGCGGCATTGCCTGTGGCGGTGTTCCTATGGCCATTGGTGTGCAGACCTGTATGGCGACACCGGCCATTGCCCGTTTCGGCAGTGACTATTTAAAAGAGAACTTCCTCGCCCCCGCCGTTGCCGGTGATATGGTTGCCAGTATCGGCGTCAGTGAACCCGGTGCCGGCTCCGACGTTGCCGCGGTAAAAACCACGGCGAAAAAAGACGGTGACGATTACATTATTAACGGCACCAAAATGTGGATCACCAACTCCACCCAGGCCGATTTTATCTGTCTGCTGGCCAACACCTCAGACGACAAGCCACATTCGAATAAATCCCTGATTGTGGTGCCGATGAATTCTCCCGGCATTACCCTGTCACCACGACTGAATAAATTAGGTATGCGCTCATCCGATACCGCCCAGATCTTCTTCGATAACGTGCGCGTACCACAGCGCAACCGTATCGGTGCTGAAGGTGCTGGTTTTATGATGCAGATGCTGCAATTCCAGGAAGAGCGTATGTACGCCGCCGCCATGTCGCTGGTTGGTATGGAAACCTGCATTAACCAGACCATTGATTACTGCCGTGAGCGCCACACCTTTGGCCAGCCACTGATTGATAATCAGGTGATTCATTTCCGTATGGCCGAATTGCAGACCGAAGTCGAAGCACTGCGCGCCATGGTGTATCAGGCCTGTGAAGGTTATCTGAACGGCGAAGATATGACCCGTCTGGCGTCGATGGCGAAATTAAAATCCGGCCGCCTGACCCGTGAAGTTTCCGACAGCTGTCTGCAGTACTGGGGTGGTATGGGCTTTATGTGGGATAACCAGGTTGCCCGTTTCTACCGCGATAACCGTCTGGGTTCTATTGGCGGTGGCGCTGACGAAATTATGCTCGGCATTATCTGCAAGTACATGGGCATTCTGCCTAAGCGTAAAAAATCCTGAGCGGAGGCGGTATGGAATTTACAACCCTGCAACTTGAGCAGCAGCCCGCCGTCTGGCGTGTACGCCTTAACCGTTCGCAGCTCGCCAACGCCATGAGCCTGACCATGGTGGAAGAACTGCTGACGCTGATGAACAGCGCCCAACAGGCCGACTGCCGTGTACTGGTGATTGAAGGTAATGGCGATCATTTCTGTGCCGGTGGCGATATTAAAGATATGCAGGCGGCCGGTGGCGACAGCGCCCGTCTGGCCGAATTTAATCGCGCCTTTGGCCATATGATCGAAACCGCCAACCGCTTACCGGCGGTGGTTATCTGCGCTTTAAAAGGCGCGGTGATGGGCGGTGGTTTTGGTCTGGCCTGCGTCAGCGATCTGGCCATCGCCAGCAGCACTGCCCGCTTTGCCTTGCCGGAAACCTCGCTGGGTATTTTACCAGCGCAGATTGCTCCTTTTGTGGTGCAGCGTATTGGTCTGACGCAAGCGCGCCGTCTGGCATTATTCGGCAACCGTATAAATGCTGAAGAAGCGCTGCGTTTAGGCCTTGTTCATCAGCTGTGTGCCGACAATGACAGCCTTGAAGCCGAAGTAATAGCCGCTATTCAGCAGGCATTAAAATGCGCACCGGCCGCTACCGCCAAAACCAAGACACTGCTGCATGCGGTCGCCGATGCTGAACAACCGCTGGCGCAATTACTGGATCAGGCCGCACAGAATTTTGCCGCTGCCGTCATGGGCGAAGGACGGGAAGGCGCAATGGCCTTTATGCAGAAGCGTCCGGCCGCCTGGGCTCAGGCCGCTGTGCAGGAGGAAAAGGCATGAATAAAATTCTGGTCGCTAACCGTGGCGAAATTGCCGTGCGCGTATTACGCAGCGCCAAATCCGCCGGTTACGAAACCGTTGCTGTTTACTCCGAAGCCGACCGCAACGCACCCCATGTACAACTGGCCGATCAGGCTGTGTGCATTGGTGCCGCCGCCGTTGGCGACAGCTATTTAAATGCCGCACGGATTATTGCCGCAGCACAACAGACCGGTGCCGATGCCATTCATCCGGGTTATGGTTTTTTATCTGAAAATGCCACCTTTGCCCGCAGCTGCGAGCAGGCCGGTATTATTTTTATCGGCCCGTCCGCCAGCGCCATTGAATTAATGGGCAGCAAGCGTTTATCAAAAATTGCCATGATCGAAGCCGGTGTGCCCTGCATCCCCGGTTACGAAGGGGCAGATCAGAGTGACGAAGCCCTGCACAGCGCAGCGTTAGCCATTGGTTTGCCGGTAATGCTGAAAGCCTCTGCCGGCGGTGGTGGCCGGGGTATGCGTCTGGTGAATGATGCCGCGACCTTAAATGAACATATCCGCTCGGCCCGCTCCGAAGCGCAGAATGCTTTTGGCAGTGGCGAATTAATTATTGAAAAAGCGGTGCTGCAACCACGCCATATCGAAATTCAGGTATTCGGCGATCAGCACGGCAATGTGGTGTATCTGGGCGAACGCGATTGTTCGGTACAGCGCCGTCACCAGAAAGTAGTGGAAGAAGCACCATCGCCGTTTGTGAATGACAACCTGCGTCGGGCAATGGGCGAAGCTGCCGTAGCCGCCGCGAAAAGCTGCGGTTATTACGGTGCCGGTACGGTGGAATTTCTGGTCGATGCTGAGCAGAATTTTTATTTTCTGGAAATGAATACCCGTCTGCAGGTCGAGCATCCGGTGACTGAACTGGTTACCGGACTGGATCTGGTTGCGCTGCAATTACAGGTTGCACAGGGTGAGACGCTGGGCTTCACGCAACAGGATATTACCCTGCAGGGCCACGCCATTGAGGTGCGTTTATACGCCGAAGATCCGGCCAATAATTTCACCCCGCAAACCGGAAAACTATTACTCTGGCAGGCCGCCGATCAGCACAGCATTAACGATGGTATCCGTATCGACTCCGGTATTCAGCAAGGCCAAAAGGTTACCCCGCATTATGACCCGATGCTGGCCAAGCTGATTGCCTTCGGCCGCAACCGCGAAGAAGCACGGCGGCGTTTATTGCGCACCCTGCGTGAATCGCATTTGCTCGGCATTGCCGATAACCGCGCCTTTTTAGCCGCGATTCTGGCTCATCCGGCCTTTATTAACGGCGAGGCAACCACCGCATTTATCAGCGAGCACCTGAGCGACCACGCCAGCATGCAACCGCTGCAGCCTGAGCTTAATGATCTGGCACTGGCGGCGGCATTAATCGCTGCGCCTCAGGGTTTTACCAGCAGTCACAGTGCGGCACGGCCGCTGAAATTAAAACAGGGCGAAACGGTATTTACCCTCAGCATCCGCCGTGACGGCCAGCAATTGCTGGTTAACCATAACGGCGAAGAATGCGCCCTGCGCCTGCTGGAAAAAACCTCATACCTGCTGCGTTATGAAATTGATAATGTGCAACAAAGCATTGCCTGGGCGGAAGATAACGGCCAGCTCTGGCTGGACACGCCGCGTGGTAACCTGTGCTTCAGCGATGTCACGCTGGTCAGCAGCCGCGTCCAGAGCGCCGGTTCCGATCAGGTGCGCGCGGCGATGGACGGTGCCATTGTTACCGTACTGGCTGAAGCCGGCGAGCGCGTAACGAAAGGCCAGACACTGGCGGTACTGGAAGCCATGAAAATGGAACATCCGTTAAAAGCCGGTGTGGATGGCGTGGTGCAGGACATTCTGGTACAGGCCGGTGATCAGGTAAAAGGCCGCCAGTTGCTGATCCAATTACAGGCAGATGAAAGCGCCGAATAATTCTTACATATTAATAAAAAACAGGAGCTGAGCATGGCCAGCCTCAACAATAAAACCATTATTATTACCGGTGCCAGCCGTGGCATCGGGCGCGAAATTGCATGGGCCTGTGCCCGTGACGGCGCCAATATTGTGATTGCCGCCAAGTCCGACGAGCCGAACCCGAAACTCGAAGGCACCATTCATTCCGTTGCCCGCGAAGTGGAAGAAGCCGGCGGTCAGGCGCTGGCGATTAAAGTGGATGTGCGCAGCGAAGAAGACGTCGATAACCTGATTGCAAAAACCGTTGAGCGTTTTGGCGGCATCGATGCCATCATCAATAATGCCGGTGCCATCGCGCTGGCCGGTGTGGAAAGCACGCCGCTGAAAAAACTCGATCTGATGATGCAGGTAAACTTCCGCGCAGTGTTTCTGCTCAGCCAGAAAGCGTTGCCACATCTGAAAAAATCCGACAACCCGCATATTTTAAGCCTGTGTCCGCCACTGGATATGGACCGTCGCTGGCTGCGTAACCATTCGCCTTACACCCTGACCAAGTACGGCATGTCGATGCTGACACTGGGTATGTCGGATGAATTCAAACGCTATGGCATCAGCGTTAATGCATTATGGCCACGTACCGTTATTCACACCGCGGCAACCTCGTTTGGCGGTAAGCAGTCTTTTGACCGCGCACGTAATCCTCTGATTATGGCCGACGCCGCCCACACGCTGCTGCAAACCAGCGCACGTGAAGTCACCGGCCAGTTGCTGATCGATGAAGATTTTCTGCGCAGCCGTGGTGAAACCAATTTCGATCAGTACCGTGCCAACCCGGACAGCGACAAAACCGACTTAATGCCGGATTTATTTGTCCAGGCGCCGGACGCCTATGTGTATGGCGCACAGCCACCACTGGGCGGTTTAAGCGAAGAATAAGGCAGGATAAATATGAGTCTGATCAGTTTACGCAGCGATGACAGCGGTAAGGTTGCCATTATCTCTTTCGATAACGGTGCCAACACTCACAATCTGCAGTTTGCCCGGGAATTTGAGCAACACCTGCAGGCGGTGGAAGATAATATCGATTTTAAAGCGCTGGTAATTACCTCATCCGATGAAAAAAGCTGGAGCCAGGGTCTGGATGTGCCCTGGCTGATGGGCTCCATTCAGGGTGGTCAGCATGATGATGTGAAAGAATTTATGCACACCATGGATCGTTGTCATGCACGGCTGATGCAGCTTCCTGTGCCAGCGATTGCCGCCATTAACGGCCATACTTTTGGCAATGGCTGTGTGATTGCCTGTGCCTGTGATTTCCGTGTGATGCGCAGTGACCGTGGCTACTTCTGTTTTCCGGAAGTGGATATGAGCATTCCCTTTGTACCGGGTTTAATTGATGTGGTGCTGAAGAGTCTGCCGGCGTATCGCTACAACGACATGTTGCTGACCGGCCGCCGGGTTGGTGCAGCGGAATTGCTCGCCGATAACTTCCTCAGCGCTGCGTTTGAAGGCGGCGAAGCGGTACTGGAAGGCGCACTGGCCTTTGCCCGCACCTTTAATAAAAAACGCACTATTTTTGCCGAGCATAAAAAGCGCTTTCACAAGCCGGTACTGGATGCTTTGCGCGAGAAAAACCCGCCGTTTATTGATGCCATGAAACTGCTCTGAGCAGAGCGCTGAACCGCTGACGCGAACACCTGGCCAGCCGCTCTCTGCGGCTGGTTTCTTCTGACAATTTCATCAGTTTAAATTCTGCTAAAAAAACAAGACCATCGTCTCATATTGTCATACTCCCTTCACAACCACAGGTCTAAGATAGTTCCTGCATGGAAGCTTATCTCCGTTGAGTGATCTCACGCCGCCACCGGAGAGCAATAAAAATAACTCTCCACTCTCTCTGTGAGGTCGGTATGAAAAAACCTTCTGTGCGCGCGCTGACCGCCGCATTATTGCTGTCAGGCACTGCGCTGGCAGCCCAGGCCGAAGACAAAGTCTGTCTGTATGAACATGCAGAATATCAGGGCGCCGAATGGTGTTATGGCGTTGGTGATAACAGCTGGATCGGCTCTTCCCGCAACGACAAGGTGTCGTCCATTAAACTGTACGGCAACAGCTATATCGAAATTTTCGAGCACAGCAATTACGGCGGTAAACACAGCCGGGTGATGGCCAACACCTACAAAATGGGCAATATGAATGACGGCATCAGCTCGTTTAAAGTGCGTAACCGCAACAGCAATGATTTTGCCTGTTTATTTGAGCATCCGGGCTTTCGCGGTACACCACACTGCTTGCAGGCCGGTGAAGGTGAATCCGATCTGAATAATGTATTACTGGGCCGTAACAAAGCCTCTTCGCTGCTGGTTGCCGGTAAAGCCAATGTCGAGATTTTTAATTACCCCGGCTTTAACTACAGCAAAGAAAACCGCATCCTGACGCGCAGCACGTCCAATCTGGAAGAACGTCCGGCCGGTTGGGTTGAAGATAATATCGACTCTTTCCGCGTGACTTCACGCGCACCTACCGCTCAGGAAGCTGCGATCGATATTACCGAAGCCGCCGGTTTCCGCAGCCCTATCCGCGAAACCAATGCTCTGGCAGCCCACAACGCGTTTAACAGCACCGCGTATTTTGGCGGTCAGCTGATTCCCGGCCCGAACCATCGCCGTGCATTAATCGAGCAATTGCAGCTGGGTGTGCGTTTCTTTGAACTGGATGTCAGTAAAGGTGGCAGCTACACCAAGGTCTGTCACTCGGTTGATTGCGGCACCACCTTTACCACCACGCTGCGCCGCATGCTGGGTGAAGTGGACAGCTGGCTGAAAGGGGCCGACGCCAATGACGTGGTGTTCTTCTACCTGCAGGACGATATCAACGGTGACAGCAGTGGCTATCAACAGCTGCAGAACGACGTCGCCTGGCTGGGCGATATCGTCTACACCGCCGGTAGTTGTCAGACCCTTCCCTACGACCTGACCTTCGAGCAAATCCGCCAACAGGGAAAACGGGTCTTTATTTATAAAGATGATGGCAGCACCGGCTGTGATATTGCCAAAAGTGTTGCTGTTAACTTTGAGCAAAACAAAGGTGTCAGTGGCCTGAACGTTTATGAAAATCACTTTAACAGCAGCCGCTATGTACGCTCACAGGAATGCATTAACTATTTCTGTAACGACAACGTCAGCGCTGCAGATGCATTAACCGGCCTGCAGAACGGTATCAACGCTTTTGGTCTGGATATGATTGATGAAGGCGATATGGATAACAGCGGTGACCGCCTGAACAACCAGCTTTGGGCAGTCGGACCGGAAGGTGCAGGCTCAGCCTACAGCAATGGCCGCATTGCCCGTTTCCACGCCAGTGGCAATCGTTTTATGAGCGTTGCTGCCGACAACAGCCTGAACTATGCCTGCCGTAACAACAGCGGCCAGTGGGCCATCACTCAGGCGATGGGTAATGCCGCCAACGGTACCGCTGCATGTGCCGCTGAATATCCGGGCTATAGCTATACAACCCCGGCCAGTGCCTATGAAGCGCGCCTGCTGCGTAATGCCATCACCTCCGGCAGCGACGTGCATGTGAACTTTGCGGTCAGCAATGGTCAGTGGTTGCCGGATCGCTGGTAACAGCGTCTGCCGCTCGGCTCTGACCTTAAAATCCCGCGCCTGCGCGGGATTTTTTATTTCCGCTACAGCACAGAAAACTCTGCAGGCATAATGCTGTTTCCAAAGACAGCAGCCAACATCCGATGCGCAAATCAGGCAAGCCGACCACCGCATTAACTGAGCGCAGTTTTTATCGCGCCGGCCCCGACCATCGCAGCGTACTGGGTGGCGTCATTCCGGATTTTCTCACCATCCGTCAGCTGTTTGATTTTCGCGGTGTCGAAATTGGTCGCTGGGTAACACAGGATGAGCAGGAACATGCCGCGGCCTGTTTCTACGATGCATTGTGTGATTTAGCCCAGATTCTTGCCGGCCAGCCATTACCCACAGCAAAAGCCCTGCGCCTGCGGCGCGAGCTGATCTCGTTACGCGGCACGCTGGCATTGCAATATGGCCGTGGTGGCCGCCCTGGCGTATCGGCCCATTATTCGCCGCTGCAACGCAGTTTTGCTTTAGCCAAAAATGCCGGTCCCGGCAGCATTGCTCACGAATGGTTTCATGCCTTCGACCACTATATGGCCACCAAAGCTTTTACCGGCGCACCGGCTATGAGTTTTGCCTCGTCCCTCTGGCTACAGAATAAAAGCGCGACAGAGCATCCGCTGAATACCTTATTGGGCGACTGCTTTAAAGCCATTCTGCTCAGCGTTGATGGCAACGACCCCAGCCCGTTGTTTATTGCTTCAGCCGCGCAGGATAAAGCGCTGAATATCCACTACTACAGTCAGCCGGAAGAACTCTGCGCACGCGCTTTTGAGGCCTTTATTCAGGACGCCAGTATCAAAAATGTTTTTCTGGTAAAAGGCAGCAAAGCATCGGCGGAAGCGCAATCAGGCCTGTATCCACAAGATGAACAGCGCCGCACTATCAATCTGGCTTTCAGCCGCTACTTCTCCGCCCTGTGTCAGGCATTGCTGCGCCAGCCCACAGAATTCAACCGTTGACCTGAAGCATTTATAAAGCCATTTCTTGTAATCTGGCTGTTGTTGTCCGGTAAGATAAGCCTCAGGATATACGTCAGGCAGTGCACTGTCCGGCAATCCTCAAATGTAACGAGTTGAAAAATATTGTCTTTGGCGCTGGAACTTCTGCCAGAGCTGAGGCAAAGGTTACCCCATGTTATTCGATATCCGCACCCTGGTTGCCGTAATGGCAATCACCACCCTGGTCAGTGCCATCACCCTGTTTTTATTCTGGCGCCTGCTGCCGGAAGAGCGCGGCTTACGCCCTGCTGTATTTGGTGCTGCCTGCCAGTCGCTGGCCACCATACTGATTCTGCTTCGTGGTCAAATTGCCGATGTTTTATCCATCTTTGCGTCGAATATATTATTACTGCTGTCATACGCATTGCTGTATCAGACGATGCGTATTTTTTGCGGTAAGACGACCGAGTGGCGCTTGCCTGCAATCATTATTATTGCTCTTGCCCCGGTTTTCTTATTTTTTCCCGGCAATGAATATCTTGGCATGCGGGTAATCGCCAGCGCGATTGGTATTGGCTCGCTGTGTTTTCTGATTGCACTTGTTCTCTACCGTGAACGACAGCAGCAACTACCAGCCCGCCGCGGTGTCGCCATTGCCTTTGCCGGAGCGTCGGTCTGCAGCCTGATCCGCATTGTTGTGACACTGAAGTACCCGCCCGGCGATATTCATTTTCTCGATAAAAGCGACGATTCCCTGATTTTTATCTGGGGCATTATCCTGGCATTTATTTATGCGTTTTCCATCATCATGATGACGTCAGAGAGACTGCGGGAATCACTGAAACAAAAGCTTAATGATGAGCAGAAAGCACACCAGGTTGCCGAGCGGGCTCTGCAGGAACAGCGGGCTTTTGTCACTATGCTGTCACACGAATTCCGCACACCACTGGCTATTATCCGCGCCAATACCGACGCAATAACCCTGCTCTCTGATCATCAGAACAATGATATTGATACCTCGGTGGAACGGATCAATCGTGCCAATTTACGCCTTACCACGCTGGTTAATGGTTGTCTGAACAACGACCGTGTACAGAATCTTCTGACCGACAGCCAGGAAACCTTCAGTGACGTCAACCTGACCGGTGTATTGCAGGAAGTTGCCGATGAATATGACGTGCAGCTGCACGGTGATAACAGATCACCGATCGTCGTACAGGGTGACCGTGATCTGCTATTTATTCTTTTTTCTAACCTGATCAATAACGCGATCAAGCATTCAACCGATCGCAGAAATATTGAATTTTCCTGGTACCTGGATGCTCACGCCGTACATATCGATGTCGCCGATGACGGCCCGGGCATTGCTGCAGAAGCCCGTGAAAAAATATTTGAAAAATACTTCCGCATTAACGCCGACAAGCGCACTCCCGGTACCGGTTTAGGATTGTATTTTGTGCGCGTTATCGCCGGACAACATCATGGAAAAGCAAGGCTGGTCGACGGGGACAGCACCCGTTTCCGCATCAGCCTGCCGTTAAAGGAGAACACATAATGAGCGACATCCGCGTATTGCTTGTGGATGATGAAGACGACTTCCGTGCACCGATCGCCATGATTCTGGCCAGTCAGGGCATGGATGTGTGCCAGGCAGATTCTGCCGAAGCGATGGACTATGTACTGCAGAGTTATCAGCCTGATGTCATCGTACTGGACGTAAACCTGCCCGGAGAGAATGGCTTTGAAGCTGCCCGGCGCCTGAAACAAAAGAACAGCAGTAAAATTATTATGCTGACCGCTTACGGCGCGCTGGAAGATCGCCTGCAAGGTCTGAGCTCTGGTGTCGATTATTACCTGCCCAAACCGGTCGACAGCCGCGAATTGCTGTTAATTATCAGGAACCTGGCCGGCAGACAACAACAGAGTATTCAGCTGCCGCCAGAGGTTCCGGTTCTGCACCAGGAGGCTCCGCTGACAATCCCGGCCGGTGAACAGGTCTGGCAGCTTAATCTGCCGGAGTGGCAAATCATTCTGCCGCAGAAAACCACACAGAATCTGAACTTGTCGGAATTAAAATTATTGCTGAAGCTGGCCAAAACGCCGGGGACAGCAATCTCACGCAAAGAACTTTATGCCGCCCTCGGTTTTAAACAATATGCACCGGAAACCCGCAGTCTGGATGTGATGGTGTCGCGCCTGCGTCGTCGCTGCAAAGCCGATGGCCAGGAAATGCCGATTAAAACCGTTCACAGTATCGGCTATTCCTTTAATGGTGCGATTGAGATTATCGGCAGCTCAGCCCTGGCCGAAGAAGTTGAGGGCATGTAGACCGCTACCGGCAAGCGGCCTCAGTTTCCGCCGGCAACCGACAGTGCCAGCAGCTGGCTGATTTCATTCAGCGAGCGTCCACTGTCGGCACGCCACTGATCAAACGCCTGCTGCACTGTCGCCCGCGCTTTGGCTGAACCCGGCATGCTGTTGGTAACACCTTCAAGCTTCAGTGCGGCCAATACATCGTTGGAATAGATCGGCATATCCACCCCCATACGCCGCAGCCACAGCTGTCCGGTTTTGCCACCAAGACGGGCACCGGATTTTTGCAGGGTGGCGATATTGGCGCAGATATCTTCCGGCTGCCAGGCGGCAAAGAATGCGGCAACCGAGCCATACTGTGCTTCCAGTCCGGCCAGATAATCGGCGTTACTCTGAATAGAACGGGTCTTGCTCCAGTGTTTGATCAGCCCGTCTTCCTTCATCATGGCTTCGAGCTGCTCGTCCGATAACTGACGGCAGTAGGCGAGATTAAATCCGCCGAATACCTGTTCAAAGCGCGGCCATTTATCGTCCACCACCTGCCAGCGGAAACCCGACTGAAACACCGCGCGCGAGGCTTCCGACAACCACTGCGGCGCCGGAATCTGCAACAGCTCTGCCGTGCTTTTGGGCTTCGTCAGGCGCGCTTTGACACTGGCTTCAGAATGACGCGACAGCGCACGTTGTTCGATTTCACTGAAATGGCGGAAAGACATAGCACCCCTCGTAACTGCGGTCAGAAAACCCGTTCAGACTACCAGCATCCGCCACCGTGCGCGCACAAAAAAGCCCGCACAGTGGCGGGCTGAAGCAGATGCAGGAGGAATTCACATGCTCAGGTAGGCAATAGCAAACAGTAATACCGAGCTGATCAGGGTTGCCCACATATGGATATGCAGCATTTCATGTTCGCTGAGCTCATGCTCAAAGGTTTCAGTATCGTCCACGACAATAATCTCAATTGGCCGTCTATGACCATTATTCTAGATCAGCTATGAACGGACGTTCTGTTTATTGCCGGAATTTTCGTAACCATCCTGTGCTGTTTTGTAATCCGGCCACGGAAACGGCTCATTACACGCCCGGCACAGCCATTCAGCACCATAAATCACTTAATACTGTCTGGGGGCTGAAGTGATGCGCAATCTGCGCCTGTAACAGTTCAGCACAGGCGAGGGCATCGGTCTGCGCATGATGCGGGCGGTAAAACGGCAGATGGTAACGGCGGCGGCAATCGGCCAGTCGCACCGAGTCGGGTTTGCGGCCACGCAAACGCTGCCAGAACCCCGGCTCACGACGCACGCGGTATGCCAGAGCCATGGTATCAATCACCGGAAATTCGATGCTTTCACCAATCCTTGCCTGCAGTGCATTGCTGAGAAAACGCCGCTCGATACTGCGGTGATGCGCCACCACCACGCGCCCGGCCAGCTGGGCCAGCAGGTCGTCCAGCACCTTGCTGAGATCCGGAGCTGCGGCAATATCGCTGTGAGTAATACCGTGCACGACAATGGATTCACTGGATAAGCGTGCCCGCGGCCGCACAATCCAGTGCACAGCACCGGCGCAGGAGATCCGTGCCAGTGTCATGGGCACCAGCCCGATACTGACAATACCGCCCTGCTGCGGATCAAGACCGGTGGTTTCAAAGTCCATGGCCACCATAGGAACATCGGCAATGGCCGTGCTGCCGGCCGGTACGCCGGCCTGGTAATACTGTTGCAGAGCCGGGTGACGGGCACTGGCGGCCAGTTCACGGAAACGGGCCGGCCAGTCGACCGCCGACAGATCTTCTCCGCTGAGACTGGATTCATTCTGCAACTGACTGCGGGGCAGATAAAACACGGCTTATACCGCCCGTCCGGGCTGATAACGGAACTTCAGAAACTTCTGCGCATTGCTGAGAATCTGGAAAGCGTCTTTCAGGTTTTTACGCTCAAAATCCGACAGATTTTCCGGCTCGATATTATTATCCGGCTCGGTTCCCGATTGCAGATCCAGCGCCTGATGCCGGATGCGCACCATGGCAATTAATTCCAGCGCGTCGCGCAAATCCGGGCCATTACCCGGCGGTAAAATACCGGCTTCGATGATATCTTCCAGGCGTTCAAACGAATTATGCGCAGCAGAGCCAACCGCCAGCGCATGCACACGGATCAGATCGGCCAGCGGCGCCGTGCCACGTCTTTTCATATTGATGGAATTGGTATGCTTACCGTCGGTCTCCATCACAAAGCCTTTAAAAAATCCCAGTGGCGGTGTGCGCATTAATGCAGCGCGTGCCATACAGGCAAGAAAGCGCGAATTACTGCGTGCCTTACGCCGGATAAGGTCGTTCAGCATGTCGCTCCATTGGGTTTCGCCCCACACCCCTTCAAGATCAAAAAAGATGGCGCTGTTAAGCAGAAACTCCGGTGAGGGGCGTTCAATCCATTCGCTGAAATATTGTTCCCATACTTTTAATGGCTGGCGCCACTGGCGGTTGGTGGCCATCACCTTACCTTTGCAATAGGTATAACCACAGGCCGCCAGCCCATCACACACAAAGGTCGCGAGATTGGAAAAATATTCATCGTGTAATTGCGGATCAAAGCGGTTATCCAGAATCAGGGCATTATCCTGATCGGTAACAATTAACTGCTCTTCCCGTGCCATGGAACCCAGCGCCAGGAAACAATAAGGCACCGGTGGCGGGCCAAATTTTTCTTCCGCCATTTCCAGCAGGCGCTGTTTAAAGCTGCGGCCAATCACCGCCATGGAGCCACCAATCATGCGTGAATTAGCGTCCTCAGCCACCAGTCGGCTGAAGCAGGCGCGTACATCGCTGGCCAATGCCGTCAGCTCTTCCACCGTTTGTGCATTAAAAATACTGCGCACCACAAACAGACTGTTCTGCGATTCATAACGGATAACATCCGCCAGCGCGATCACTCCCAGCGGTAATCCCTGTTTAATGACCGGCAGATGATGCACGTTATACCGCAGCATTAATAAGATGGCTTCGAACACAAACTGATTGTGCTCTACCTTGGTTAATTCGGCGGTCATGATATCGGTTACCGGCGTATCGAATGGCAACCCCGGCGTCACCAGCCGGTCGCGGATATCGCGGTCGGTAACGATGCCCACCAGACGTGACGCCGCCATCGGCTGATCATCCGAGGTGGTCACAACCAATAACGAGGAAACACCTTCTTCGGTCATACGGATAGCCGCTTCACGTGCTGTAGCACTGGCCGGTAAGAGTACCGGTTCGCGGCTGACCAGGGTTTCGATACGGGCCGTCATCAGCTCGTTGGCGTCTTCGCGCCGGGCAACAGCCTGACGCAGACGCGTGCGGTCTTCCACCTCAACCTGATCAGCAAATTCTTCGTTATTATCAAATAATTCGGTAAATAAAGGCTCCGGAATCATATACACCAGCGTGTCTTCCAGCGCATAAACCGGAAAGCGCACACGCTTATTACGCAGCAAACCGAACTCGGCAAAAAAGCCGCCTTCGCTTAAGCGGTTATAAAGTTCACCGTTGCGGCGGAATACCTCAACCGCGCCACTGCGGATCACATACCAGTCATTAATTTCGGCGCCGAATTCCAGAATCTGCTGTCCGGCTTTGAAATAGGTAATGCTGATCTGTACAGCGACCTGCTGCAAAACCTCATCACTCAGGCCGGTAAAGGGCTGGTGCTGACGCAGGAAATCAACAATTTCGATATGTTCTGATTGCATGGCAATTCCGTAAAAAAACAACAGCACAGGAACCCCTGTGCTGTTGTTACTTATAGCCGCTTCAGGCCGCTTTAAGCCGGTTTAGGCTCAGAAGACAAACCTTTAATAATGGAAAAGGTTGCTACCAGTAAAACGATGGTAAAGGGTAATCCGCTCGACACCGCCATCGCCTGCAAAGCCACCAGCCCACCGCCGAGAATCAGGGCAATGGCCACCAGCCCTTCAAAGGTGCACCAGAACACCCGTTGCGGGGTTGGCGCATCGACCTTGCCACCGGCAGAAATCACATCAATAACCAGTGAGCCGGAATCCGATGACGTTACAAAAAACACGATCACCAGAATAATACCGATAAAGGACGTGATCTGCGCTAACGGCAATGCATCCAGCATGGCAAATAACTGCAGCGGCAGTGCCGATTCTGCGGCGCTTTTGTAGCCGTCCTGAACGTACTGTTCAATTGCGGTGCCGCCAAATACCGTCATCCATAAAACACAGGCGGCCGATGGCACCAGCAACACCGACACCATAAATTCACGCACCGAACGGCCACGGGAAACACGGGCGATAAACATACCGACAAATGGCGACCAGGAAATCCACCAGGCCCAGTAGAAGGCCGTCCAGCCGGAGGTGAAATTCACATCCTCCCGCCCAACCGGATTGGAAAGCGCCGGCAAATTCTGGAAATAGGCCAGCATATTGTCAAAAAAGCCGGTCACAATCGCCAGCGTCGGGCCAACGATAATCACAAACAACAGCAACAGAATGGCCAGTATCATATTGATTTCAGACAGACGCTTAACCCCGGCGTCCAGACCGGCAACCACCGACATCATGGCAATGGCGGTAATACCAATCACCAGTACAACCTGCGTGGTATTGCCTTCTGGCAGGCCAAATAAATAATGCAGACCGGAGGCTGCCTGAGAAGCACCCAAACCCAGCGATGTGGCCAGACCAAACAGCGTTGCCAGTACCGCGATAATATCAATGATATGCCCCGGCCAACCCCAGACACGCTCGCCCAGCACCGGGTAAAACACCGAGCGGATGGTCAGGGGTAAACCTTTATTAAACGAAAATAACGCCAGCCCCAGCGCCATAATTGCGTAAATAGCCCAGGGATGAAGTGCCCAGTGATAAATGGTTGCCGCCATACCCAGACGGGCAGCTGCCTCAGCGTCACCCGCCGCAGCTCCCAGCGGAGCCCAATCGGTGCGTACGCCATTTTCTGTACTGATACCGGCAAAGGAACTGCCGAAGTGTGAAAGCGGCTCAGATACGCCGTAGAACATCAGGCCGATCCCCATACCAGCGGCAAACAGCATGGAGAACCAGGCGGTATAGCTGTAATCGGGGGTGGCTTCGGTGCCGCCTAAGCGAATGCGCCCCAGAGGCGAAACAATCAAACCAAGACAGACAATCACAAAAATATTACCGGCACTGAGGAAGAACCAGCTCAGGTTGGTGGTCAGCCAGCTGCGGATGCTGCCGAACAGTGGTTCAACCTGATTGTGAAACAGCAGAGTCAGCAGCACAAAAGCGATAACTGACAGACCAGACACCGCAAACACGCGGTTGTGGATATCTAGCCCAAAAGGGCCAACATTGACAATGATGTTGTCCTGACCGACCTGATAATCAGTGTCGATCGGATTCACATCGCCATCGGGGATCATAGGATCATTTTTTTCAGCCATTGCGGCCAGCCTCCCGTGGTTTATTCAGACCTGCTTATTGCTTACGCGCAGGCTTGGATTTCAGGCGCCGATACAGGATCGGGCAAGTGCATACCAGACTGCTTCACCGGGAAGAAATGCCTGCCAGGGCATCAGTCTGATACAGAAAATGGCCTGAACAGCCTAGCAAAAAGGAAGGTATTGGGCAAAAAACGCCCCTGAACTTTCAATAACCACGGCCATTCCAGCCGAAGTGAGGGCTAACAAATACGGGAGAGAGAGCAACAGCAACAGTCAGGAAGGCAACCTCAGCGCGTCAGAAAATTCTGCACTGCGGTGATCTGATCACGTGCCATCAGCATCGGTGCATGACCGATTCCGGGAAACTCAACCAGCTGGGTATCGTTATGCTGCAGCATGCTGCGCGCCGTTTCGGCCAGCAGTAAATCGGATTCGGCACCACGGATCACCAGCACCGGGCAGTGCACCGCACTCCAGACTGCCGATAAATCGACATCCCCGGTCACCGCGGCAAAGCCATCGGCAATGGCCGGGTCGTAACGCAGGCATAATCCATCGTCACAGCTCTCAGTGCCGTGCAGCGCCAGATGCACCCATTGCTCATCGGTCAGCGGGCCGAAAGGCTGTGCTACCTGACGCAAATACTGTTCGGCTTCGCCAACATGAGCAAAATACGGCGCTTTGCCCACATATTGCCCAAGCCGTGCCAGCGCACTGTAAGGAATAAAAGGCCCGACATCATTCAGCACCAGCTTGCCGATGGTGTCGCCGGGAGCGGCAGCCAGCATCATGCCGATCAGTCCGCCCATCGAGGTGCCTACCCAGTCACAACGGCTGACAGCAAACTCGCTGAACAGATGCGCCAGCAATTGCTGCATCTGTGCGATATACAGCGGATAACCGTACAGCGCCGGCTGTTGCAGCCAGTCGCTGTCACCACGCCCTAATACATCCGGGCAGATTACGCGGTAATGTTCAGCCAGTTTTCCGGCCAGCAAATCAAAGTCGCGGCTGTTACGGGTCAGGCCATGAACACAGAGCAGCAAGGGCTGTTGTTCGTGCAGGCTGTTATGCCACTGCATATAGGCCATGCTGCGCGTCCCTTCCGGGGTCTGAATGTCCAGCCGGTGCTGGCTGTGCAGAATGCTCATAATCTCTCCCTGCCTGAAATAGCGGCAAATACCGCAGGCGCTGTCTGTGTCAGCTCAGGTTTTGTGTTAACCACTGCTGTACCTGGGCGTAGGGCTGTTGCTCAAGCCTGCCCATGGCTCCCAGCGAGCGGGCTTTTATCTTGCTCAGCCAGGGCACATAAATACCACATAAATAGCGGGTTAACAGCTCGATGGAGGCCGGCTGGCCGAATTGCGCCTGAATAGCCTGCTGCACCGGAGCACAGAGCGCACGCGCATCCAGTCCGCTGAAATTACCCTGCGTATTGCGTACCGGCCACGGCTGATGTTCACCACGACATACCGAGCAGCGACCGCAATCTTCACTCAGGTTATCGCTGAAATAACCGGCCAGCGTACGGCTGATACAACGCGGCTGACGGAACAGCTCCAGCATATGCTGTATACGCTGAATTTCGCTCTGCTGCTTGGCGGCAAAATGCTGATATAAATCATTGGCCAATGCCGGCTGCAATAATGCGGTATTTACCCGGTAAACATCAGTCATCTGTTTGCTTTCCAGCTGCAGCCAGCCTTTTTCCTGACAGTATTCCAGCGCCCGCAGTGCGCGCAGCCGTGGTGGTACATCGCTGCCTGTCTGAGTCTGAGCCAGAGCTTGCTCCAGTGCCGGAATATTCAGTGTGTACCAGCTGCGGCCTTTATCGCTGCTGTTGAATACCGTACGCAGAAACTGCTGCGGCTCCGGCTGAAAATGCGCCAGCAATTCTTCTTCGTTACTGTTAAGGCGGTATTTATATTCGGCAAAATAGCTGTATTGCGAGGTTAATACGCCGCGCATTTCCAGATTAACCAGCAGGGTTTTTAACGGTAATAAACGGATATTGCTGGCCGCCGACAGCGGTGTCATCAGCACTTCCCACTGACCATTCTGGGTTTGTGTACTGATCGTCTGCAGCACCTGCTGAATACTGCTCAGCTCCGGCGTATCACCGTAGACAAAGTTTTCCAGCACCGTCAGGCCCGATTCATCACCGAGCATAATGCAGTCCGAGGCTTTGCCGTCGCGTCCGGCACGGCCGATTTCCTGACTGTAATTTTCGATGGATTTGGGCAGGTCGTAATGAATCACCTGACGGATATTGCTTTTATCCACGCCCATACCAAAGGCAATGGTGGCCACAATCACCGGCGTATTACCGCGCATAAAACGCTGCTGAATGGCATCACGTTCTTCATGACCAATACCGGCATGATAGGCTTCAACGGCAAAGGGCAGCTGAGCATTGAGCGCGGCGGCGACTTCCTCGGCGGTATTCTGCAGGGTGACATAAATAACCGCGGCAAAATCCTCGTGTTTTTCCGCACTCTTTTTCGCCAGATAATTCAGCCAGGTGGCGCATTTGGCAACGCGCCCATGCTCTGCGGTTGGCTGGGCCAGTAAACGTAAATTTGGCCGGTAAAAGCCGGTGCAGACCACATGCTCGGGTTTAATAGCAAAATGCTTTTGCATATCGGCAATCACTGCGGTGGTTGCCGTAGCGGTTAACAGCAATACCTGTGGAATAGCAAATTCACGGCAGTAATCGGGCAGTTTTAAATAATCCGGGCGGAAATTATGCCCCCACTCCGAAATACAGTGCGCCTCATCGACCACCAGCAACGAGATGGGAATCTGCTGAATAAACTGGCGGAAGCGTTCATTTTTAAGGCGCTCAACCGACACCATTAAAATTTTAATACTGCCGCTGCGCACGCCGTTCATCACTTCCTGTGCTTCGTCGCGGTTCTGGGTAGAATCAATGGTCGCTGCAGCAATACCCTTGCTGCGTAAAAACTGCACCTGATCCTGCATTAATGCCAGCAGAGGCGAAATCACCAGCGTTAAATTTGGCAGTAATAAGGCCGGCAACTGATAGCAGAGCGATTTACCTGAGCCGGTCGGAAAAATAGCCGCGGCCGAATGCCCGGCCAGTAAGGCCTCAACCACCAGCTGCTGACCGGGACGCAACGCTGCAAAGCCGAAGTGTTGCTGCAGTGCGGCCTGCCAGTTCATATTTTTCATCGTTAATTAATCCTTATGATCAGACGCATTTTTATGCATTTGATGTTTGCGGTAAGTCAGCGGACTGCAGTTTTGCCAGCGTTTAAAAGCCCGTGAAAAAGTGCCCTGATTGCGATAGCCCAGCAGCATGGACACCTCCAGCAGACTGAGACTGTTATCGGCCAGATACTGGCAGGCTAATTGTTCACGGGTGCGATCCAGTAACGCTTTCCAGCTCAGATTTTTTTCATCCAGCCGCCGCTGTAAGGTTCTTACTGAACAGTACAGGCGCGGTGCCAGCGATTCGATGGTCGCTTCCCCTTCCGGCAGCAAACGCACCATTTCCGCCTGCAGCTGGCGCAGAAATTCATCCGGCTCCGGCACCGCACGCAACATCGACAGCGCCTGCTCTTCCAGCAGATGGCGTAACCCCGGCTCACCGCGCATTAATGGCAGACTCAGAACATCAACACTGAACAGCAGGCGGATGCGGTCACTTTCCATCACCACCGGACAGGCAAAAAAATCTTCCAGCGCCTGCAGCTGCTGCGGGTTACAGCGATGACTGAAGTGCACCTGCTGTAAGGCAACATCACGCACCAGATTCTGCCGGGTAATATGCACCAGCGCGGCAATGGCTGTTTCGTCCACCAGAGCCATCCCCGGTAACGGCTGCCAGGCGATTTCCACACACGGAGTGCTATCCACGCTGCGGCTGTGAATCTGCGCCACCGAAGCACCATAAAATAAACGCTCAAAGCGCTGATAACTCAGCAGCGCCTGACCGAGATTGTCGCAGGCGGCGGCGAGATAACCCAATACGCCGGTATGCTGAAGCGTCACCAGGCGTGCTAACGCCAGCGAGGCGGCCTGATCCTGCGGACGCAGGGCAAAAGCCGCTGCCAGCATCTGCGCCCAGTCGTTAATCGGCACATTATCGGTCGGCCCGTAGGCTGCAACCGCTGCGCGCAATGCCGGGGCATCCAGCCCGTTCTGATCAAGCCAGTCAGTAAGCAGCCGGATCCAGCTGCCGGTGACACGGACAATACCTGCATTTTGTGGAGTTGGCATGAAATGCTAAAAACCTGGCACGAGAAAGTCATCTTGCTTTTCAGTTTCCCGGTAGATTGGCCAGCATGTCAAACCCAGCGGAGAAAAAGATGGAAGACTTCTTACACGCCCTTGTGTTTATCGTTCTGGCCGGCCCGGTATTTTTTGCCGTGATGTTTGCCGAACGCGCCTGGCTGATACGCCAGGGAAAAACCGATGCCTACGACCTGAAAGAATCGGCGGCCAATATCGGCACCGGTCTGATTTATAAAGTGCTTGATGCGCTGTCGATTATTTTTATTGGTTCCGTGATTTATCTGGCCGTACAGAGCTATGGCTTTCAGTGGCAGTCATCATCACCGCTGCTGAATTTTATTCTGCTGATGGTGCTGGTCGATTTTAATTTCTACTGGGTGCACCGCTTTATGCACAAAGTGCGCTACGGCTGGGCCGGGCACTGGGTACACCACAGTTCTGAGCGTTTTAATTTTTCCACCGCACTGCGGCAGACGCCGGTTGTGTCCTTTAACGGTATTATGCTGGTTGCCATGCTGCCTGCAGCGGTGATTGGTTTCAGTCTCGAACAGGCGGTGATTGCTCTCGAACTTAACCTGTTCTTCCAGTTTTTTGTCCACACAGAAGTCGTGCGCAAACTGCCGCGCTGGTTTGAATTTGTATTTAATACACCGTCGCACCACCGCGTGCATCACGGCAGCAACCCGAAGCAGATCGACACCAATTTTGCCGGTGTGCTGATTATCTGGGATCGTTTATTCGGCACCTTTGTCGATGAAAAAGACGCCGGCGAAATCCGTTACGGCGTTGATTTCCGCCCGGCTAACAGCCTGAATCCGTTTCGGTTAGTGATCGCCGAGTTTGTCAGCATGTGGCGCGATATTCTGCACTACCGTGATATCCGTATTCTGTGGAAGCACCCATCCTGGGTAGAAGAGCATTACGGCCGCAGATAAGGCATTTAAGAGAAGGACTTGAAGAGAAGGACTTGAAGAGAAGGATTCAAGACTCCGGGTTCAATACGCTGGCTTACAGCGTATTGAACAACGCCGGGATAACTCCGCGTGCTATTGCGCTGAAGTCATCCCTTTCACCATAGACAACAGGCTTTCAGGATGAGCGTTGGATACTAATGTGTAACTGATGCCCTTATGGTCAAAGGCTAAATGCGCAAAGAGCGGAAACTGGCTGAGCAACACCGGCGTATTGCCAATGGTCAGCGGCACGGCGGGTACAGTTACCGGCTGGCTTCCCTCTGGGGTGGCAATAGCAAGCAGAAAGAATTTATCACCATAGTAATAAGCCGCACTGCTGTTGCTTTGCTGGTAAAACTTACGCTGAGAGAAACCCCAGGTATTATTTTTATCCTCCGGCCAGACAATGTTTTTAGCGGCCTTTTTACTCAGCTCTTTCTGCGACAGGGCTTTCTTACTTAAATCCAAAACCCTTACCTGAGTACTCTGCGGTAAGTTAATCTCCGGTAGTGTCAGGCCTTCTTTATTAAATTCGATGCTGTTGTTTCTGATGGTCGATTCAACACCATGGTTAAATACAAACCGGGCCTGCATAAACAGGGAGTGATGATAATCGACAAAGGCTTCTATCTTTCTGATTTCATCGCTTTCATCTCTGGCGACAAAATCGATACCAACCGCCAGACGGTCGGCAACGTGAATAGAGGGCGTAAAGGTCTGCTCGTAATGCTCTTTGTTGAACAGATAGATATCTTTGATTGTCTCCAGAGAACCACCCGCCTGATAAGCCTCAAGCCCTTTGACGATGAATGCCCGCTGGTTCGGTTTATCATGCAGGGTGATCACCCCGGCACGCTGGCTGACTTCAATTCCGCGGAGAGAATCCGGCTGCAGCACCACCTGATAAAAGCCATCCGGTTTTTTAAACAGCACATCACTGATAACCGCAGCACCAGCGCCCGACTGCGCCTGCTCTGTTTGCGCCTGATAGTTATCAAACTTAGCCAGGTTATCGTGGGTGCGGTTGATCCAGAAGCGGTCTTCACTGTTCGTACCGGCATTAATATCCGCCAGACTGGCAGGGCTTAAGACAGCAGCACCAAGACAGAACGCCAGCCCGCTGTTGGTAACAAAGCGAGTGATAAAGCGAGAGATCAAAGAACGAACATCCATATTCCAGCCCTTAAGTGATTATCCGGATGCTCACCCTAGCATGATTTGTGGCGGAGGGAACATAGCTGCGTATATCAGGCTTTTTACCCCAGCCTCAACACGGTGATGGACTGCTTATACTAACGGAAATGCATTATCTGAGAGCGCCTTAATCCAGCGCTCTGCCTGCATATCGGCCATAGCCAGCAAAGCATCTTCGTTAGCATCAAACATCGCCTGCTGCCATTTTGGTGTAGCGTTTCGGAGTGAATGCTCTACTAACCCCATACTCCCGGTTTTGAAGTTAAAGGGGTAATGATGTTTTATCTATTATACTGGTGTGCAGGCAGTGTATTGCGAATACTGTCCAGTACTGATATTGAATTTTCTGATAAATACAACACAACGAAAGGATCTTCTCCATACAGGGTATAGAGTAGCTTTTCGCAATAGTTCTTTGAAAAATCTCTCATCTGGCCAGCCAACTCAGGTGGCACCCAGTCGGAATCATTTACATAATCAATTTTCAGCTCAATATCTTCACCATCACAAGATATGATGGCCCTAGCGGTTTTCCAATCATCCTCCGATACAACAGAATTCAGATCAAATTCTCTTTCTGTGATTTGTTCCAGATATCCCGAGAGAACACCTGGAAGAAACTCCTTTGGAGGACAGCCCTGCTCTGAAAAAGCAAAAAAAGCAGTTTCTGAAAATGCATTGACCAGAGCATTATCAAATGCCATCTGATCTTCCAATCTGGCATCCATGATTTCTTCTTCATCCAGAGAAAGATCATTGGATTTCGCCCATTCGATAATTTTTTCTGCAACAGAACTCATGACCCTTACTCTTTTTAAATGTATTTCCAGATCAGGGTCAGTGGCTTTTTCTTATTCGCTGGCGCCCGGAATTTCTTTTCAAAGTGCTTGTTAAACAACTCTACCATCAGATCGAATTTGGCTTCATCTGAGTTTCTCAGTTTAGCTTTGTCAATATTCAGCACGATACGGCCATCAAATTTTTTGTTAATACGGGTTTTCCAATTGTCGTCCAGATTCCCCCAGTGGTTGTATGCATAACGTTGAGCGACCAATTTTATTTCAATCTGTCCAAAACGTAAGACATCACCCAATTCTTCGTAGGAAGCATTAATCTCGTAGTATTCAGTTTTGCCGCCCACAATGGCCTGATAGCTGATATCGCCTTTGTCTTCGACTTCGATAGTCCAGGGCGGCCCTTGCCTGAGTTCTTCGCGGGACAGGATCATAATGCCGCCGTAGGTGGAGAACTTTTCAATTCCGCCAGATGCCACCAGTCTGAAATATATGTAGTTATCTCTTACTTCGGGATAGAACCTACTGGTTAATCCAAAGCCTTTAGGGATATTAATATCTTGAATTATTTTTCCATTTGCTTCGTCCATTACCCGTAGAAGGTTATGTTGATAGAAAAAAAACAGATAGCCACTGTCTGCCCATAGCCAACCAACAGGCTGATCTTCTTCGGTCAGTACAACCTCATCCTGAAGAAGAATCTCACCTGAATCGGCATTTAGCACACACCAACAGCCTTCCTTTTGACTCGATATATAAATCCGATCACCAATCAGAGTACAGTGATTCACATAGAAAGGCAGGTCGATCTTCCAGACGGTGTTGCCGGTTTTGGTATCAAGAGAAATTATCTGGCTTTTAATATCTGTACCTGGCAACTGACCTAAACGAGCGATAGTGATGCTGCTGTATTGAAATAATTTCGATACTGTACAGCCTATGTCTTTATTTAAAAACTTCCGTTTCCAAACCATATTGAAATCACTATCTATAGCAATAATCAATTCATCTGATATTAACGATGCAACATAATAACCATCAAACCAAACCCCACACCCCAGATAGCCTTCAAACTGAGCGATAGGTTTTTCATTAAAATCATTATAAGCATTAGTAACATACTCTCTGTCAAATACACTTGCACTCGAATCAGTACATTCAGGAAGAAGACAATAACCATTAAACATATTGCCTCGTCTATTCGTGGAAGATAATCCAAAATAGGTTGACGGCTGAAATTCCACATCATAGACATCACATTCAAGGTCCAAAGCGATACCTTCGATCCCTTTTTCTTTTGATATCTGGCAAACGCTTCCATTAGGCGTATCCAGCCAAGAGCTCATGGCTCTTTCAGGGAAATAATGGTGGTAATCATAAGACAGTTGATCACCTGTAATGACAGCCGCGTAAGTATGCCCCCGGAATACCAGAGATTCCGAGCCTGGCTGAGCCCCTTCATCCGATTTATCAGATATATGTAAAATCTTCATTACAGTTCACTTATCTCAATATCGAAATTTTCTTTAATAGCCTTAAGAACTAATAGGACACCCACCCTAATGAACTAATAGGACACCAACTAATTGGACACCCACCCTAACACATTCTTCTGATTGATCAATTACCGATCAGAACCTACTCTGAAAGCTCACACTTTTTCCGGAGTGCGTTATGCCAAAGCCAAGGAAACAACAGGTCTCTGTTGAGGCAACCCCCTACTACCACTGCGTATCACGCTGTGTACGGCGCGCCTTTCTCTGTTAACTAATTGGACACCCACCCTAACACATTCTTCTGATTGATCAATTACCGATCAGAACCTACTCTGAAAGCTCACACTTTTTCCGGAGTGCGTTATGCCAAAGCCAAGGAAACAACAGGTCTCTGTTGAGGCAACCCCCTACTACCACTGCGTATCACGCTGTGTACGGCGCGCCTTTCTCTGTGGTCATGACCAGGTTAGCGGTGAAAACTACGAACATCGTCGTGGCTGGCTTGAGAATAAATTACTGGAATTACCACAAATATTTGCCATTCAGATTGCAGCTTACGCAATTATGAGCAATCACTACCATGTTGTACTGTTTGTTGATTCGGCGACCAGTAAAGCCTGGGCTGATATTGAAGTCGTCGAACGCTGGCATCAGTTATTTAATGGCAATTTACTGTCACAGAAGTTCTCTCGTGGCGAGACGCTTTCAGTACCTGAAATGGCCCGTCTTCAGATTTATATCGCGGAATGGCGTTCACGGCTGGCGGATATCAGTTGGTTCATGCGGGTATTGAATGAATCGATTGCCCGTGAAGCCAATCAGGAAGATAGCTGTACTGGCCGTTTCTGGGAAGGCCGGTTTAAATCTCAGGCGCTGCTGGATGAAGCTGCTCTGGCAGCGTGCATGGCCTACGTTGATCTTAACCCGGTGCGGGCATCAATGGCTCAATCACTGGAAACATCGGATCATACATCCGTGAAAATGCGCATAGAAAAGGCAAAATCGGTAGTGCAACCGAATCATTCCAACCAGCAGACCAAAATGCTTTTACCTTTTGCGGGAAATCCGCGTGACAATATGCCCAGCGGTATCCCCATGCGCCTGACAGATTACCTTGAATTGGTCGACGCCACCGGGCGTATTATTCGTAAGGACAAACGCGGGGCTATATCTTCAACCTCAGCCTCTGTTCTTGAACGACTGGGCATTAATCAGGATCAGTGGTTCACCATGACGCAGCAGTTCGAGCAATGCTTCAGAACCTTTGCCGGACAGGAGAGGCATCTGCGCAGCGCTTGCGAGAAACTCGATTACCAAAGACCACCTAGCGTGAGTCGATGTAAAGCAGCATTCGGCTAGTTACTTTCAAATGTTCCGTCAATTTATATTTCAGGATAAACCTGAGGCCGGATTGCACCTGAAATTCCTCTGAGCCTGAATTTTCACGACCCAAAGCTATAAAAACTTATTCAAAATCAAATACGTTCACTCTGCGTAATAACACATAGGGCTGACCCTTGAATTCTTCATAAAATTTCTACTTACTAGAGTGGGTGTCCTATTAACCTTCTAGAATAAATTACTGGAATTACCACAAATATTTACCATTCAGATTGCAGCTTACGCGGAAAACTAATCCCCCCCTAACACATTAAGCAACTTCTCTGCTTTCTCTTCGCCAGCAGAATTAATACGACAGGCTAAATAATCCTGCACCCTAAAAAATATCCGTGAACGCATTATCTGAGAGCGCCTTAATCCAGCGCTCTGCCTGCATATCGGCCAGAGCCAGCAAAGCATCTTCGTTATCATCAAACATCGCCTGCTGCCATTTTGGGGTAGTAAATTGACGTTCGAAATCTTCAATCGGCTGGTCGCGTTCGCGAAAACTTTTTAGCGTTTCAAGGAAACTACGGATCTGATTACCGGCATAGACGTCACCGTACTGTCCGTCCAGCGAACGCAGGCGGACGTGGCCGCCGTCGTCGTTGTACTCGGCCCATAGTGGCGCACCATCGTCATTGGTGACGGTGCTGCGGGCAAAGACATGGCCGATATGAATAAAGGTCTCAAAGCCATCGGGGTTTAAGGCCCGGGCAGGCAGTGCCAGCAACAGCAGCAGGCTTAGGTATAGCATCCGTGTTATGCCCGTACTCTTAAAAAGACTGACTACTCTTTTGGTATTTCAATCTTTATGGCATTCAAAGGTCAAGCAATAGAGTCTATCGTTTCCATGGATTCTCCACCTGGATCTTACCCGCTTTGACATCCAGCCATAGTTGTTTAAAGTCCTGTATAAACTCCCGCTCATCCAATATCTTTCTTATCTTAACAACAAAACGGGTACGACAGGTATCGCCCTCTTTTTCGGTATCAAAGTAATAAATCCGGTAAAGAGCTTTTTCTATATAAGGCAAAGCCCCTTTGTAAAATGCATCATCAAAATAGTTCTCATTTTTCGGGCAGGATTGATACCAGAAATCAAGATAACTACCATATTGATAAAGACAGTCATTATTTATAATGTGCAGTTTTTTATTGCACAACCATTTTGACATTTCTATAATATGATGCATTGGGTAATTGACTTTTTTTTCTATCCCTTTTTGTTCCGACAAGTTTCCTATCATCAAATCAAATAAAAGCCTATTATTACCATCGGTTTGTATTACATCAGAAACATCTTCATTTTCGAAATATTCTGCTGAGGCAATAAGCGCCCCATACTGAAATAACAACTCCATACCGACACTGACATCCTCTTCCAATACCAACGGTGAATGGATATAGGCATCGCGTAATGGTACGAGCACATCGGAATCCCAGGAGGGATGCAGCCATAAAAAGCAAAACAGATCCAAGTGTCGTTCGTTACTTTTCCAGCTTTTTAGCGCTTTAAAGTCAGGCATCGATCCGTGCAAAAAATAGCGCTTTAAAATGCCTTTGGCTTTCTTACTTTTGGTTGCCGGTCCTACAAAGTAATTTTCAATGACGGCCCATTGTTCATGGCGGCCGGCCATCCATTGTTTGTCTTTAGTTTTCCAGTAAGTTGTATCAACTACTGGAAACTCTATTCGCTCTGCGGTGTCGTTCATGTATTAATCCACTCCAATGGTCTGGGCTATCTCAACCATATCTTCAATGTCCAGTTTTGATGCATATTATTCAAGAATCTCAGTAAAGTAGCTGCGGGTATTGCGCAGAAAACTAATTGGAAAACTAATTGGACACCCACCCTAACACATTCTTCTGATTGATCAATTACCGACCAGAACCTACTCTGAAAGCTCACACTTTTTCCGGAGTGCGTTATGCCAAAGCCAAGGAAACAACAGGTCTCTGTTGAGGCAACCCCCTACTACCACTGCGTATCACGCTGTGTACGGCGCGCCTTTCTCTGTGGTCATGATCTGGTTAGCGGTGAAAACTACGAACATCGTCGTGGCTGGCTTGAAAATAAATTACTGGAATTACCACAAATATTTACCATTCAGATTGCAGCTTACGCGGAAAACTAATCCCCCCCTAACACATTAAGCAACTTCTCTGCTTTCTCTTCGCCAGCAGAATTAATACGACAGGCTAAATAATCCTGCACCCTAAAAAATATCCGTGAACGCATTATCTGAGAGTGCCTTAATCCAGCGCTCTGCCTGCATATCGGCCATAGCCAGCAAAGCATCTTCGTTATCATCAAACATCGCCTGCTGCCATTTTTGGGTAGTAAATTGACGTTCGAAATCTTCAATCGGCTGGTCGCGCCCGCGATCATCATAAAAGCGGGTGACGTAGCGGTTCTGAGTTGTATTTCCATCGAAGGCGAGAACCTGCCATTCAATTTCACCGCCGGCGCTGATGCAGATAATGCTAAAACCCTGCTGTGCCTGCAGGCGCTCAGGCCAGTCGGCAGGGATATCATCATACTCACCACCACTGCAGATCCAGCGCAGGCCACACTCACCACGCAGTTCAATTTTTAATGGGAATATACAGTCATCCACTGCTTCGAAGATGGCTTCATCTTCATCCGGGTAATCGTCGCCCCATTCCGGGCGGGTATATTTAGACAAGTAGAACGCTGCACGGTCGCGCAGCGACTGAGTAGTAAATGTCGCATCGAAGATAATAAAGCAGGCTTCCATTCCGTTATTTCCTGTTCAGGGTTTTACATGCTCACACATGGGAATCAAGCATCAGACTGACACCTTGCCATCTCGCACATCCACCCAGATTTTACGCAGCCAGTTCGGTGTTCCTTCATCTTCGAGGATGGTGAGCAACAGGCGGGCGGCTTTGAGATGGTTGGGGTGGAAGGTTTCATCAGCATTACTATCCAATACATTAACCAATCGCTGGCAATAAAGATAAAGACTCTCTTCATCAAACTCAGCATCTTGTTCAAGATCAAAACTAAAACAAGATACATACAAGCCGTGCAACCACTGAGCATATGTGAAAGGTGATATAAAGTAGTCTTTATCTACTGCTCGAGAGATATGACTGAAAATGTGAGCAAAAGTATAGTGTGCCGACTTCCAAGGCACTTTACGATATTCAAATCGCCCTATCTGAAACACGTCATCGGTGTAGACATCACTCTGAATCAGGTACGGCAGCATACGCTGCTCAAGCCCACCAAAGGTTCCAAACAAATCCTGATTATTTTCATCCGGCCCCTGCCCATAGGGGACGTATTGCAAAAATCGTTGACGAAAACCATCAAATGTTTCTCCATTTGTTGTTTCGGAATAGAGTTTCCAGATTTCATCCCAAGCCTCCTCACTTTGATCAGCGCATAAGAAAAAACCGGCAAGCGGAGCTGGCCCCCAATGACCTGGGTGATCTTTTGGCGTCGGAAATGCAGAACTTTCACTTCCTGCTGTATCAAATATCGGAGATTCTAAGAGGTAGACATTCTTTTTGATGGACGCAATTGCATCAGGCAGGATTCCCAACCCAATACCTAAAGAACGTTTCACATATTTCCACTGTTTCTTCCGGATCTTCTGCCAGTCATCAATATGATTGCCAGGAAATACAGGCTCTATTTTCTCGTACTCAAACATTGCGTATATCCTTATTCGCTGCTGGCTTCACTCTGCCTGGCATTCAGCCTTGTTTCTGTGATACGCCTTTAGATTGCGGTATCTCAATCCTGTTAATTAACGACACCAGCACAAAGCTCAGCAGCATCAGTAAATACCAGGAGGACAGCTTGGCCAGCGGCACCATTTGCCAGCCATTCTGCTGATTGGGGTAAATCCAGATATTGGTGTAGGTGGCGATATTTTCTGCCAGCCAGATAAACAGGGCTACCAGCAGCCAGCCAACCAGTAACGGCATATGGCGGTGCTCGCGGTGCATACGGAAATAAATATGGGTGCGGGCAAATAAAACGATGGTTGCGCCCAGCAGCAGCCAGCGCAGATCCCAGATAAAATGATGGCTGAAGAAATTCAGATAAATCAGAACCACCAGAATTATGGTCCAGCGGCGGCGCGGGTAATACGAATAACGGAAGTCGAATATCCGCCATACGCGGGCAATATAGCTGCCCACGGCGCTGTACATAAAGCCGGTAAACAGCGGCACATTGCCGATACCAAATACATAATCTTCGGGGTAAACCCAGGAGCCGATGGCGTCTGAGGTTTTGAATAATTCCATCACGGTGGCCACCAGATGGAATACGACGATCACCCAGGCCTCACGCATGGTTTCCAGTTTAAAGGCCAGTAAAAGCAACTGAAAGGCGATGGCGGCGAGAAAGATAAAATCGTAACGGTGCAGGGATTCAAGCGGATACCAGTAACGGGTAACGATCATTACCAGCAAAAGAAATCCGCCGAACATGCAGGCATAGGCCTGCTTCAGACCAAATAACCAGAATTCGTGCAGCCAGTCCCTGGCGCGATGATAGTGCACGGTTTATTTCTTAACCGGTTCTTTCAGCGCTAACGGACTGATATTACGGCTGACCAGTAAATCCTGTGCTTTATTCATTTTTGAGCGGTCAGTAAAGGGGCCGACAAATACACGGTGCCAGGTGCTGCCATTAACGGTCGATTCCTGACGGTAGGCATTCAGGCCTTCGAGCAGCAGGCTGGCGCGCAGGCGCTCGGCATCGTCAGCAGAGCGGAAAGAACCGGCCTGTAAACGATAGGTGTAGCTGACTTCGGCATCTTTGGGTGTCGATTTATACACATCGACTTTAGGTACTTCGACAGTCTGTTTTTCCAGCAGCTGGTAAAATTCATAGCTGGGTTTGGCGACTTCTTTTGCCGCTTCTTCTTTGGCTTTTTCCACGCCCAGCTTCAGCGCTTTTTTGGCATCGCCTTTTACGGCTTCCAGTTCATCGCCGGCGGGAATAGTCGCCAGATACAGAATAAATCCGATAAAGGCGACTGCCAGTGTTGGCGTGGTTACCCACACCCACTTGGGAATACGACTTGCGCTGTCCGACATTTCGTTGCCTTTTTTCCGTGTTCGTTAAAAAGAATAAAGCCGCAGACTCCGCTGCGGCCCAATCATGCAAATAAAAGGTTACATTTCCTGCGGCGCTGAAACGCCTAATAACCCTAAACCATTGCTGATCACCTGACGCACGGCTTCCGCCAGTGCCAGACGGGCGTTACGCACATCGGCATCGTCCACCAGGGTTTTTTCTGAGTTGTAGTAGGTGTGGAAATCACCGGCCAGATCGCGCAGGTAATTCGCCACGCTGTGCGGCTCGTGATTATTGGCAGCCACTTTAACGATTTCCGGGAAACGACCCAGTTTTACAATCAGGTCTTTTTCGCTTTCCAGTTCCAGTTTTGGCAGTGCCGCCAGGCCTTCGGCCAGCGTCCAGCTCTGACCCGCTTCCGCCAGTTTGCGGAAAATAGAGCATACACGGGCATGGGCGTACTGGATGTAGTAAACCGGGTTATCGGACGACTGTGAACGCGCCAGGTCGATATCGAAGGTTAACTGGCTGTCGGCTTTACGCGCGGCCAGGAAGTAACGGGTGGCATCGCGGCCCACTTCGTCGATCAGATCGCGCAGGGTCACATAGCTGCCGGCACGCTTGGAAATTTTCACTTCTTCGCCGCCGCGCATAACGGTCACCATCTGGTGCAGCACGTAGTCTGGCCAGCCTTTTGGAATACCGGCATTCAGCGCCTGCAGACCGGCGCGCACACGGGTAATGGTGCTGTGGTGGTCGGCGCCCTGCTCGTTCACTACGCGCTCAAAACCACGCTGCCATTTGTCGAGGTGGTAGGCTACGTCCGGAACAAAGTAGGTGTAACCGCCGTCTTTTTTGCGCATTACGCGGTCTTTGTCATCACCGAAATCGGTGGTGCGCAGCCACAGTGCGCCGCCGTCTTCGTAGGTGTAGCCATTATCGATCAGGGTTTTTACGGCGGCTTCCACTTTGCCTTCGCTGTACAGGGAAGACTCGAGGAAATACACATCGAAATCGACGGCAAAGGCTTTTAAATCCAGATCCTGTTCGCGACGCAGATAAGCCACGGCAAAGTGACGGATGGCTTCGAGGTCGTCGGCGTCTTTGGCTCCGGTAAAGCTCTGGTCGGCAGATTCAACGGTATCGCCGTTCATATAGCTGTTGGCCAGCTCGACGATGTAATCGCCACGGTAGCCGTCTTCCGGCCAGCTGGCATCGTCCGGGGTCAGGCCTTTGCAGCGCGCCTGTACCGACAGCGCCAGATTGTTAATCTGCGCACCGGCATCGTTGTAATAAAATTCGCGGGTTACATCCCAGCCGGAGGCATCGAGCAGACGGCATATACAATCGCCAACGGCAGCACCACGGCCGTGACCGATATGCAGCGGTCCGGTCGGGTTGGCCGACACAAATTCCACCTGCACTTTGCGCCCGGCGCCATCGTTGTTGCGGCCGTAGGCTTCTTTCTGTTCCAGCACGGCTTTTACCAGACTGGCGGTCGAGGCATCGCTCAGATAGAAGTTAATAAAACCCGGGCCGGCAATTTCAACTTTTTCTACCAGCGTGTTGGCCGGCAGGGCGTCCACCAGCAGCTGCGCCAGTTCTCGCGGATTTTTACCGGCAGGCTTGGCCAGCATCATCGCCAGGTTAGTGGCCAGATCGCCGTGGGCTTTGTCGCGGGTGTTGTCGATCTGGATGCGCGGTTCGAGATCAGCGGGAAGGGTTCCCTGGGCCTTAAGAGAGGCGACGGCAGCGGACAAAAGCTCAGCAATTTGCGGTTTCATAGAGGAAATCTGGCCTGATTAATTTGTGTTCAGAAGATGTTTTCAGAAAAGGGCGCGATTATCGCAAAAATGCCGGTTTGGGTGAAGGGCGCCGGGGAGATTTAAGAGGCGATCTTAAATGTCTGTTTTTACAGCAAAAATGCTGTTTGGCCCCAGCTTATACGCAACTTTCCCGCAGTTAACTCACAAAGTTATCCACATTTTATTTTTTGTAAACACCTGCGCAAACGCCGCGCCATAACACAGCAGCAGCGCTCATCCTACTGATTTTTATTACAAAATTTTCTTGCCAGCGCTTGCCATCCGTGGCCTGCGGCTGAATTCGTACAGGCGTTTAAAATTCGCACGATCTGACAACAACGCCCGCATAAAGTGCCCTGCAGCCCCTTACCCCAAACTTTTCCACGATTTTATCCACAGAATCTCTGGATAACATTCACATCAGCCGCAGCAGGCTGATCGTTGTGGATACAGACCCTGAACAACAGGCATAAAAAAGCGGAAGCTGCTTTCGCACCTTCCGCTTACGCTGTCGCGTCAACAAAACCGGGAGAACCGGGAATTACGCCAGTGCGGCGATTTCCTGACCGGCAGCTTCCAGAGCGGCATTCTTGCTGTCGTCGCCCAGGTTCAGGCCTTCGGCATAGACAAAGCGCACATCGCTCAGGCCGATAAAGGAGAAGATGGTGGTCAGGAACGGCGTCTGGGTATCGGCCGGTGTGCCCTTATACAGGCCACCGCGGGTCGCCAGAATATGCACCGGTTTGTTGTCGAGCAGACCAACGGCACCCGCTTCAGTGTACTTAAAGGTGATCCCGGCACGGCACAGGAAATCGAGGTAAGACTTCATCTGCGCCGGAATGGTGAAGTTGTACATAGGCACGCCCACCACCACTTCATCGGCTGCTTTGATTTCGGCGATCAGGGCATCGGAGTAAGCCACAATGCTTTGCTGCTCAGTTGTGCGCTGTTCGGCCGGGGTCATAAAGGCACCAACGCTGTTGGCATCGAGATAAGGCGGAACGTCTGTGGCCAGATCGCGAATCACAACCTCGCCGTTCTGGTTAGCGGCTTTCCAGCCGGCGATGAATTTTTCGGCCAGCTGGCTGGACTGACCGTGGTCGCCGAAGATGCTGCCTTTGATGTACAGAAGTGTTGCCATGTTTGTGCTCCTCAATGTGCTGTTCGCAGGAATTGAGGGCATTTTGCTCCGGACGATTTCGATTAAAAATCGCAAAAATCCGTGGCTATCTTTCTAAAAAGTTGTTCCTTTGCTGAAAACAGCAGGCCCACGGGTGATTTTTTCTCGTTCCTACGCTCTGCGTGGGAATGCAACTGTACCAGCAAGGGCTACCACGCAGAGCGTGGGAGCCAGGTGAAAACCGGCGATCGTGCGGCGCCAGGTATTTCAACGAAAACCGTGTTTGCGACATGATATTTAAAAGAATACGTTTCCTCGTTCCTACGCTCTGCGTGGGAATGCAACTGTGCCAGCAGTGGCTACCACGCAGAGCGTGGGAGCCAGGTGATCGGGTTAATGATGCAGCAGCAGGCCCGCAGGGGATTCTTGCACTCAGATCACCCGCACCAGCGCGCCTTTTTCCCAGCCCAGCCGTCCGGTACGCACCTTCTGGCGCTGAATACCGGGCACCGGCGCCAGCATGAACAGGTCGCCGTTGCGCCCGGTCAGAGTGCGCGGTACGCCGCAACCTTTAGCCAGTGCGGCGTGGGCTTTCATATGCACGTCTTCGCCATGCACCGGGATGGCGATTTCCGGCTGCACCCAGCGGTATAAAGTCTCCAGCTCTTCCTGTGCCGGATGGCCGGAGGCGTGAATCGGCAGTTCGGCATCGTCGGCGGTGATCACTTCCACACCGATGCTGTGCAGCTGGTCGATAATGCCCTGAATAGCTTCTTCGTTACCGGGAATGGCGCGGGCGCTGAATATCACCCGGTCGCCGGGTTCCAGCTCAAAATCCGGATGAGTGCCTGCCGCCAGACGGCGCAATGCGGTATGCGGTTCGCCCTGACTGCCGGTCGCTACCGCCAGCACTTCGTGGCGCGGTAAATACCCCAGATGCCCGGTGTCCACCGAGCCGGCACTGAACGGCCACACACCCGCCCGCTTGGCACACTGGTGCATATTGATCATCGAGCGGCCATAAAGGCCCATATAACGGCCGGTGTCATCGGCCACATGAGACAGCGTTAACAAGCGCGCAATATTGCTGCCAAAACAGGTAACAATAACCCGCCCTTTAGCGCTTTCGATGTAATGGCGCAGGCCATCGTACAGATCGCCTTCCGAGGCGGAATGCCCGGCCACGGTGGCATTGGTGGAATCGCACACCATCGCCAGCACACCTTCCTGCGCCAGGCGGGTAAAGGTTTCCTGTTTATAGCCGTGGCCCACCACCGGCTCGGGGTCGAGCTTCCAGTCGCCGGTATGAAACACATTGCCGGCGGCGGTGCGGATCATCAGCGCATTCGGGTCGGGCACCGAATGCGTTAAGGCTAAAAATTCCACCTCAAACGGGCCGATGGCCACACGCTCGCCGGTTTCCGGCACGATGATTTTTACCTGGTGCAGCAGGCCATGTTCGGCCAGTTTCTTTTTCAGCACTTCGGCGGTAAAGCGCGTGCAATACACCGGGCAGCGCAGCTTGTGCCACAGATAGGGCACCGCGCCGATATGGTCTTCGTGGGCGTGGGTGATGATTAAGCCGGCCAGCTGATCTTTACGCGCGGCAATAAATTCCGTATCGGGCATTTGCGTATCCGGCTCGCCCGAATGGTGGCGGGTGCCATCGGCGCTGACCCGCCCCGGCTTGGGAAAAGTCACGCCGCAATCGACCATCAGCCACTGATCGTCGTGGCCGTAGAGGTTCATGTTCATGCCGATCTCACCGGTGCCGCCAAGGGGCAGGAAGAAGAGATCGTGTTCGCTGGGGCTCATGGTTATTCCTGACTGGCTTCCTGACAAGGCGCACAATGCGCGGCATTAATATATTTAATAACGAGTATACCGACTGCCAGACTTTATTCAGCCCGTAAACCCCTCAGCCGGTTACTAAAGTCCACTTGTCCACGCTTAAGCCCGGCCTTAGACTCCGCGCTACTGATTGATCGCTCGACAGGCTCTCGCCGCGACTCGCTGTTTACGGATTCATCCACAGATTCACGACCCGCAGATTCTGCTATGACACTTTCCCCTCTTAACACGCTGGTGCTGCGTACTTCGCTACCGGTGATGTTTGGCTATTTGCCCTTAGGTGCGGCCTTCGGCGTGCTGTTCAGCGAGCTCGACTACCACTGGCTGTACGCCACGGCGATGGGGCTGTTTATTTACGCCGGTGCCGGGCAGTTTCTGGCGGTGGGATTACTGGCTAATCAGGCAACGCTGACCGAAATGGCGGTGGCCACCCTGCTGATTAATTCGCGCCATATTTTTTACGGCCTGTCATTAATCAGCCGTATGCCCAACCGTGGCTGGCGGCGCGTCTATCAGATTTTTGGCCTCACCGATGAAACCTACTCACTGATTACTGCCACCCACCTGCCGGCGGATATCGACCGCGGCCAGTTCCAGCTGCGCATTACTGCAGTGAACCAGCTGTACTGGGTAATCGGCTGCACCCTTGGCGCCTGGCTTGGCAGCCAACTGGAATTCAACACCGCCGGCATCGCCTTTGTATTACCGGCGCTGTTTATGGTGCTGACCATCGAACAGTACAAACACCTGCGCGATATGCGTCCTTTTATTGCCGCCCTGTTGATTGGCTTCGGCACATTGCTGCTGATCAGCCGCGAACAGATGCTGCTGATTGCCATCCTGCTCAGCCTCAGCGTACTGATGATGCAATACGCCGCGCGCCGCACACACAAGGGGCCTGAGGCATGAACGAATTCTGGTATCTGAGCAGCGTAATTGCGCTGCTGGCGGGCGTGACCTTCCTGACCCGCGCCCTGCCTTTTATGGTACTCGGACGGGTGGCCGACCACCCGCTGCTGGAACACCTGGGCCGTTTTCTGCCGCCCATCGTCATGGTGCTGCTGGTGATTTATTCGTTTAAAAACGACGTGGCATTCTCGCTGGATTTTCTGCCCGAACTGGGCTGCCTGCTGCTGGTAACGGCGCTGCACCTGGCGTTCCGCCAGGCGCTGATCAGTATTGTCGGAGGGACGGCGATGTATATGCTGCTGGTGCAGATGGGGGTGGGTTAATTAGCCTGAGCTTTAAACGACGTTAATACGGTGCTTTGCGAAAAACACAGTCGCGATGAAACTCTAAAAAGACTAAATGTTGCTGCGCGAGTTGTATGTTCATATCGCTTCGAATGCCCAACACATCCGGGTGAGATAACTGTGGTGAAAGAACAATATCACCGTTATTTTTAAAACTAATAAATCCACCATCGAACGCTTTATCCAGCGTAGGTAAAAGAAGCAAGCCATTAAAGTGATCAAGCTTTTCCACATTGCTAGACACACGCCAAGGTTTAATATGCGATGCGACCAAAAAGCTAACATCTTGATAGCCCGTCACCGAACACCCTTGCCAATAGCCAATAAGCCTTGTGCGAAAATCCCCCTGCCCTATGCGAGTTTTAACGAGACGACTTTTTTCGGTTTCACTGATATTAGGTTGTCGAAAAATATCATCTATGTCGGCTTCTATATCCGAGTCAAACCCCGCTTTTAAATAATCAGCAAAGCGATTCAAAGCACTGCTGTACATCGAATTACCAACCGTGTTGCGCTCAATAAAAATTGGTAATTGCTTCAGCTGCTCTGCCACAACATGAAATTGAGCAAGACCAGAAATAGAAGTCAGAGGACCATCGACCAAACCCGCACTTTGCGCCCATTCAGACATAACGCCCTGTACACTCGACAGGTATTTTTTAACTGAAGAGTCCGATAGCCCTTGTGCTCGCATCCATTCATCAAAGGTCATGCAGTGATTCCTAAATCAGGTGACATCGGCAATCTACTCTCTAGAGTGGGTTCTATCAATTAATCGTACAGGTTGAACCATGCCAGCCGAGAAGTTTTCCTCAACCAATAACCAACTTACCCCCAATCTTATCCACAAAACTACCAATCAATAACTTACCTAATCCCCTTGACACCCTGTCTTATCTTTTTCAACTAACCCCCTGAATCTGTTACAAAAAATTTGCACAAAAGCCTTGCTGCATCAGGCTTTTTCTGAGTTTCCGGCTTTTCTGCCCAGGCGTTCAAACTTTCATCAATCTGTTACGCTGGCCCGGTTTGTCTTACCTGTAGCCATTCATCCCAAAGTTAGTCACAAAGTTATCCACTGAAGATGGGGGTAACTTATGGCTCTGCCAGCTGAAAATAGGCAGATGAGCTATTGCGCCGCGGCTGATACAATATGTGCCTTTATTTTTCAGCCGTTGATCAGACGAGGGACACCATGCCTGAATACCGTTCCAAGACCTCCACTGCAGGTCGCAATATGGCCGGAGCCCGTGCGCTGTGGCGCGCTACCGGGATGAAAGATGACGATTTCCAGAAGCCGATCATTGCTGTCGCGAACTCCTTTACCCAGTTCGTACCTGGCCACGTGCACCTGAAAGACCTGGGTCAGCTGGTTGCGTGCGAGATCGAGAAAGCCGGTGGTGTGGCAAAAGAGTTCAACACCATTGCGGTGGATGACGGTATCGCCATGGGTCATGACGGTATGCTGTACAGCCTGCCATCGCGTGAAGTGATCGCCGATTCGGTTGAATACATGGTGAACGCGCACTGCGCCGATGCCATCGTCTGTATTTCCAACTGCGACAAGATCACTCCGGGAATGCTGCTGGCGTCGCTGCGCCTGAACATTCCGGTGATCTTTGTTTCCGGTGGCCCGATGGAAGCCGGTAAAACCAAGCTGTCTGAGCACAAGCTGGATCTGGTTGATGCGATGGTTATCGCCGCCGACGATTCTGCCAGCGATGAGAAAGTGGCCGAATACGAGCGCAGCGCCTGCCCGACCTGTGGTTCTTGCTCCGGTATGTTTACCGCGAACTCGATGAACTGCTTAACCGAAGCGCTGGGTCTGGCTCTGCCAGGTAACGGCTCGCTGCTGGCGACGCACGCCGACCGCGAACAGCTGTTCCTTGAAGCCGGTCGCCGCATCGTGGAAATCACCAAGCGTTACTACGAAGAGAACGATGAGTCGGTTCTGCCACGTTCTATCGCCAGCTTTAAAGCGTTCGAAAACGCGATGACGCTGGATATCGTGATGGGGGGTTCAACCAACACCATTCTGCACTTGCTGGCTGCCGCTCAGGAAGCCGAGTGCGACTTCGACCTGAAGGACATCGACCGTCTGTCACGAGTGGTTCCGCAGCTGTGTAAAGTGGCGCCAAACTCGCCGCTGTACCATATGGAAGACGTACACCGTGCCGGTGGCATCATGGGTATTCTGGGTGAAATCGACCGCGCAGGTCTGCTGCACAGCGACCTGCCGACCGTACACAGCAAGACCATGAAAGAAGCGCTGGATAAGTGGGACATCATGCGCAGTCCAAGCGAAGAGGTGGTGAAGTTCTACAAAGCCGGTCCGGCCGGTATCCCGACCCAGACTGCATTCAGCCAGAGCACCCGCTGGCCAACACTGGACGGCGACCGTGAGAACGGCTGTATCCGTAATCTGGAACACGCCTATTCGAAAGAAGGCGGCCTGGCGGTTCTGTACGGCAACATCGCACTCGATGGCTGTGTGGTAAAAACCGCCGGTGTGGATGAATCCATTCTGGTATTCCAGGGCAAAGCGAAAATCTTCGAAAGCCAGGACGATGCGGTAAAAGGCATTCTGGCCGATGAAGTGGTTGCCGGTGATATCGTGATTATCCGCTACGAAGGTCCGAAAGGCGGCCCGGGTATGCAGGAAATGCTGTACCCGACCTCTTACCTGAAGTCCAAGGGTCTTGGCAAAGCCTGTGCGCTGCTGACCGATGGCCGCTTCTCCGGCGGTACTTCTGGTCTGTCGATTGGTCACTGCTCTCCGGAAGCCGCAGCCGGCGGTGCCATTGGCCTGCTGCAGGACGGCGATATCATCAATATTGATATCCCGAACCGTTCTATTAATGTCGATCTGAGTGCTGAAGAACTCGCACATCGTCGTCATGAGCAGGACAAAAAAGGCTGGAAACCAGCGGCCGAGCGCCCACGTAAAGTGAGCACTGCGCTGAAGGTTTACGCCAAGTTCGCCACCAGCGCCGATAAAGGTGCGGTACGCGATAAGAGCCTGCTCGACTGAGCCTGTTCTGACTCCGGCCGGAAATTGACCTGCGGGACGATCTTCGGCCAGTTATAATGCCTGCACTCATTATTGTTATGGTGCGGGCATTTTTATATACGCCAGCCGCGATTCAGGAATTATTCATGCTGCGTTTTGCTTTTAACTCTTTTTCTTTTTCCACCCCACTGCTCACCGGTTTACTCAGCCTGTCACTGTTGAGTGGTTGCGCAGCTCAGCGCATTGCCAACGAAGACAGCGTGACGCAGGCCACCACCGAAAAGGTCAGTGAGTTAGGCAACGATTCCGAGCGTGCGCTGAGCCAGGCCGAAGCCGCTTATGCAACAGCCAGCAGCGAAGATCTGAGTTTTTATGCACCACTGCATATGGAGCAGATTCAGCAGGCATTAAAGCAGGCGCGCAGCCATGAACTGGCCGGTGATGCGCAGGCCAGTATTGAATCTTCTGCGCGGGTGCTGAGCCTGCTCGACAGCGCTCTTAAGAACAAAGCGCGGGCGCAATCAGCGTTATCTCCGCTGTTTGCTCAGAAGGCGGTATTGGATGAAATCAAAGCCGGCAGCGTAATGAGTGCGCGCTATCAGCGTGAAATGAAAGAGCTGCGCAGTCTGATCAGCATGATCGAAGCCGGGGAGAGCGACAAGGTCATCGATAAATCCGCAGGCGTTCTGAAATCCCTGCAGCAGCTGGAGCTGGATACCATGCTGCGCCTGCACTGGCAGCCAGCCAACGAAACGCTGGAAAAAGCCGATGACGAGGATGCCGATACTCATGCGCCGGCAACCTTCAGCGATGCCGAATTACAGGTAGAAAAAGCGGCGCAAACCATTCGCCGTCATTATCAGGATCGTGCCCTGACGGAAAGCACGGGTAAAGAAGCTCTGCGCGCCGCACAACATGCCCTGTATATCGCCCGTGAAGCCAAAAATATTACCCGGCTGGACTCCGCTCAGGCAGAACAGGCGGCTCTGGAATTTGAAGGTTATCTGCACCAGTTAAGCATGACCTTAGGAGCCGGGGATATGCGTCATATGGCCCTGAAAGATCAGACGCTGGCCATCGTTCAGTATGCTGAAGAGCAGGCACGGCGTAACGCGGCACAGCAAGCCAGGTCACCAAACAACAGCGCAACGGCTATATCGGAGGCGGCTTCTCCTGTTGTTGTTGAGCAACCGGACGCAGAAGCAGCACCGGCAGATGACCTGCAACAGAACCCTGCCGAAGACACGACGGCTCCTGTAGAAGCTGCGCCTGAAAAGGAGAGCACCGCGGAGCCTGTCACTGTGCCTGCGGCAACGGAAACCAGCGCGGTAACAACAGAGAGTGCTGAAGAGGGTGTTGAAGAGAGCGCCGAAAAAGAAGAAATAAAGCCTGCAGAAAAACCGCAGGCCGAAGATTAATATCCACAGCTAAACCCGCCGCAGAAATCTTCTGCGCGGGTGTATCAATCTCCCGTCATCGCATATTCAAAACCCTTAATCCGCAAACCGCGATTAATGTAATCACTCACATGCACACCAAAACAACCGCTGCGGAATACGCCCTGGGGTTGATACGGAACACCGCAATCATCGGCCGGCGCCATGGATAAGTTCACAATGCGCTCCGGTTGTGGCTGCTTATCGGGGCCGAGAATCATAATAACTTTAGGCTTCAGCTGGTAACCGGGATCAGCGGATAAAATAATACCCACCTCACCGTTACTCATTTCCAGCAAATACCCCGGCGGGTAAAGCCCAATCATGGAAATAAATTTTCTTACCAGCTCTTCATCAAACTGGGTACCGCGGTTACGGTTCAGTATCCGCATCGCATCCAGCGATGACATGCCCGGCTTATAACAACGGTCACTGGTCATGGCATCATAAGCATCGGCAACGGTAACAATGCGGGTAAACAGCGATAATTTAGTGCTGTCGATACCGCGCGGATAGCCTTTGCCATCCAAACGCTCATGATGGCTGTATGCCACATCCACTGCCCCCGGATAAATATCCGAACGGCCCATTAATAATTGTTTGGCGTAAAGCGTATGCCGTGCCATCTCGGCAAATTCTTCCGGATCAAGCGGACCGGGTTTATTCAGAATTTCTGTTGGCACTTTCATTTTGCCGATATCGTGCATTAATCCGCAGATACCGAGATTTTCCAGCTCATAGGGTGCCAGATCCATTTGTTTACCTAACGCAATGGATAACAGGCAAACGTTAACAGAATGCTCGGCGGTATATTCATCCTGGTGTTTTAAACGGGTCAGCCAGAGAATGGCGTTAGGATTATTTACAACGCGTTCGACGCAATCTTTAACCGCTCTCTGTGCTTCCTGAAGATTAAATGCCTGCCCCAGCTGAGCACTGGCCAGCAGACGTTTAATCTGCAGTTTGGTCGCCTGATAAGTGCGGTTGGCAGCACTCAGCTGCTGCGCCATTTCCTGTTTTTCAACATAGCGGGTGCGTTTTTGCGGCGCACTTTTTCCTTTTTCATCCAGCTCATTCCATTCTTCCTCGACAACATCGACGAATACCCACTTGCATAGGGTTTGAATAAGCAATAAATCATCATCGTTTTCCAGCAGGAATCCCTGAAAAAGAAAAGGTGACTCCGTCCATGGCCGGTCCAGTTCAACAATGTACATCCCGGCTGTAAGTTCCGACACGTCCATTCGCTTGCGCGTGTGTCGTTTATTGATCTGAAACTTGCGGCCATTACGCGTTGTTGTAATGGATCCGATCATTGATAAATACCTTTGTTATTATTGTTATTTTAAAGGTAGCGGCTCTGTCTGGCACTTTATTCTCTGCAGGAGATTTGTAGCTGGTTTTTGCCGTCTTTTGTTTCAAACTGCAACCGGTTAACAATGGCGTCCGGGATTTCTGTAGGGTGATGGGTCACATACAGCAAGGTAGTGTCATGCTGTTCTGCCAGACGATTAATAAAGGCCAGAACCAGCATACGGCTGGGGTCATCCAATCCCTGACAAGGCTCATCGAGAATCAGTAATGGCGGCTGCTTGATTAATGCCCGGGCAATCAGCACCAGGCGCTGTTCACCATAAGAGAGATGTTGCAGGCTCTGGTTGGCTTTATGACGCAGACCGATAATATCCAGCCACTGCAGCGCCAGCTGCTTATCGTCATCACCGGTTGCCTGATACAGGCCAATGCTGTCATACAGGCCTGAAATAACGGTACTCAGCACATTGGTGGTCGCGCGGTATTCCCACTGCAGCGAAGCCGACACCAGACCTATGTGTTTTTTAATATCCCAGATGCTTTCACCGCGTCCGCGCTGCATACCGAACAGGCGCAGGTCGTTGCGGTAACACTGTGGATTATCGCCGGTGATCAATTGCAGCAGGCTGGTTTTGCCACTGCCGTTCGGCCCCTGAATGGCCCAGTGCTCGCCGGCTTCAACACGCCAGTTAAGGCCACTGAACAGTTCACGTTCGTCATAGCGGATGGCAACGTCTTTCATACCGACCAGAGGTTCACCTTCAGCCAGCTGCAGTGCTGAACGTCCGGCCGCAGGGAAATCCGGCAGCGGCCGGTCAAAGTGCATCAGGCCGCGCAGTTCCGGCTGCGCCAGTACATCGTCTTTTGTACCCTGATACAGCAGGCGGGCATCGTGCATAAAAGCAACGTGCGTGATCCAGCCGGGCAATTCATCCAGACGGTTGGCAACCCACAACATGGCCTGTCCCTTCTGCTGCAATTCATTCAGCGCGTCACTGACGGCTTCACGGCTGATCTGATCCAGCCCCTCCAGCGGTTCATCCAGCACCAGCAGGTCGGGTTTATGGCGCAGAGCGTTAATCAGCAGCACTTTGCGGCTTTCGCCGGTAGATAACGAGCGGAAGCCCTGGTTCAGCAGGTGGCGGATGCTCAGACGATCAACCCAGCTTTCCACTTCAGCCAGAGGGGCAAGAAAATCACAGATTAATGTGCCTTTGTCCGGCGCATCATTCAGATCACTCTCGTCGTCATGGCGCTCCTGCTCAATCTGCGCGGCCTGTGCCTCCAGCGAGACATAGGCCACCGACTCTGGCAAATCGCAGGCTTCGCCATGACTGAGCACCACCTGATCACCGGCCAGCGCCGACAGCACGGTTTTGCCGCTGCCGTTGGTGCCGGTAATCGCCCAGTATTCACCCGGGTTCAGCTGCCACTGATCAACTTCTAAATGACGGCCATCGTGCAGACGTGCCTGAATTGCAGAAAAACGCATGAAAACCTCAGCCCGGAGGCCAGCTCAGCGAGCGACCGCCAATAATATGCAGGTGCAGATGAAAAACCGATTGGCCGGCTCCGGCACCGTTATTTACAACCAGACGATAGGCATCACCCAGTCCTTCCTGAGCAGCAATTTTACTGGCGGTCAGCATCAGGTGGCCGAGCAGCGCCTGATCTTCCGGCTCCGAATCGCACAGACGCGGAATCGGCTTACGCGGAATCAGCAGGATGTGCATAGGTGCAGCCGGATAAAGATCGCGGAAGGCCAGACAATGCTCATCTTCATAAACCATGGTTGCCGGTAATTCACCACGGGCAATCTTGCCGAAAATCGTATCCTCAGACATGGGTAACTCCTTTACTGGAAAGCAGCAACCATAGGAAAAATTGATGAATATGACAATGACCAGACATTCAGTTAACGCGTCCTTTGGTTTCAGATCCGGTTGGTTTCAGATTCAGCCCGGCCTCTTATGACCATGACAGCATGGCGGGGCTTGGGTACGATGGTATCAATAAAATAAAAATCACCACAGGAACCTAACATGACCCCGATACTGCGCATCTTTGCTGCCGGGCTGCTGGCTTTGTCTGCGCTGTGCCAGGCTGACACCAGCGATAACCCGGTAACCGCCTTTGAGTGGCAGGCCTTTCCCTATGAACAAGCGCCTTATGACTATGCCGGTGAGCGGCTGAACGAATACTGGTTTCAGCTTAACCGCGCAACGGATTACCCCTTCCCCAATGCAGATTATTTATCAGCCGTACTGAGCAGTAACTCCGAGCTGAGACTGGCGACCCCGGAATTTGAATCGGTGGAACAACTGGCGGAAAAACTTCAGCAGGCCTGGCGTGAATTTTATAAAGGCAATTTTCAGGCGGCCGCCAGACAGGGTTACGCGATAGGACCGCTGGGACACGGCGTGGCATTTTATTCTCAGGCAACTTACGGCCTGCGTCTGGAAAATGATAAAGACAAACGCCACGCGCTATGGGAAGACATTATTGCCCGCCATGAAAAGACTGCGGCATTAACGCAGCATGACATTATGGCCCGCTATTTTGCCTTTTATGCCATGGCCCGTCTGAGTGAAGAAATTTCCTCCCCTACCGTGCTCAGCCGCGGTTATATGGACACCATGACCAGCGAACTGAACACGATGGCAGAAGCCGAACCCTACAATGTGTTTGTGCTAGCTGCCAAAGGCTCAATGGATGCCGGCATCGTGCGTAAAATGGGGCATTTTATGGGGCGCATGGCCTACGGTGCAGATGATCAGGTGGTAGAGAACTATTACAACGCCGCACTCGCCCAGAACCGTTTAATTGCCAATGTTCATCTGGAAGCGGCGCAGAGCCTGCTTTATATCTATAAACAGAAAGCGCTCGACCGCGCCCTTGAACAGATGCGTATAGCCGCAGGTATTGCCCCCATTTCGGCGATGGAAGCACTGGACAGCTTCCATGCGAAAAAGCTGCTGAAAGAGCTGGAAGAAATAAAGCAGGATAACGGCATCGGACTGCGTGATTATATTAAACGCGGTACGGAGTCTGGCAAAAACTACTACCTGTGATAATTCAGCGTTGGCTGTGATGATAAAAAGCCTGCAAATGCAGGCTTTTTATTTATCTCCGCGTTACAGCGACAAAGGCAACTCCAGATAGTTCTGGTAGATAAAGTCGCGATGCTCAAGCAGCCTTTCATCCAGTGCAGCGAGAATACGCTCATCAAGAGCAGAAAAGGCACTGCGGATTGGCGCAGGCATCGGGCACACCTCTTCCGCTAACGGACGGAACAGCGCCATAAAACAGGCCGCATAAATATCCACTGCACTGAGCTGCTCACCATAATAAAACCGGCTGCCCTGTTGCTGTTGTTCCTGCAGGCGTTTACTCAGTTTATTCAGCAGCCTGACAATCTCCGGCACATACTGCCCGGCATTAGCGGCATCATAACCGTATTTTTTACCAAGATAACCGGCTACCGGTGGTGGAAATCCCTCAAGTCCCTGCAGGCCACGGTGCACGGCATCCAGACGGCGGAACCAGCCCAGACCATTCGCTCCACAAATTTCCGCGCACAGCGTCAGCACTTCCGTTCTGTGCGGATCTTCTGCAGGTAATAATGCCGGCTCCGGGCTCAGACGCTCTGCCAGCAGCAGAATTTCCTGCCAGTCGCTGCGTGGTGCTTCGTCATTCAGCATAAGCACCGGCGCATTTCTGCAACCGGTCCAAGCAGCCATCGCATCATCGCGCTGATCCAGACGAACCGCGAGCCAATCGAGACCTTTAATTTTCAGAATGCCCTTCGCAGCTTCACCCCAGGGACTGGGAATGCCGCCAACCACAACCATGCGCAGCCCATCAGCCTGACGTGCCCGCTCTAATCCAACATAATTTACCGGCATCAGAAATCCTTATGCAGTTTATATTTAAAGGAATAATGTTTTACGCAGCACGGTATTTCAAACGACAATCTCTGAAGTCGGATTCAGAATTTCTTAACTATGAAACCATATCGTAAAGCACCACCACTGCAGTATCTGCCGGCTTTTGTTAAATCGGCACAGTTGCGCAGCTTCAAGCATGCCGCCATGCAGCTGAATATCACGCCGTCAGCAATCAGCCAGCAGATCAAAGCACTGGAAGAGAATATTGGCCTGAGCCTGTTTAAACGCAGCCAGCGGGAGCTGCGACTCACACAGGCCGGTGCGAGTTTTTACGAAACCGCAGCCAGAGCACTCAGCGCGTACGAGAGTGGCTGGGAGGAGTTCTGCGGCCAATATATTTCGGCGACCATCCACCTGAGCATGATCTCCTATGTCGCCAATGAGATTGTTATTCCCCGTCTCGCAGAATTCCGCCAGGCATATCCGCAGATTGATCTGATTATTCACACCAGCATGGCCACAGAAAACCTGCAGGATAAAACCCTGGATGCAGCGATACGCTTCGGCACACCACCCTGGGCCGGTCACGATGCGCAGCTGATCTGCCCGGCCTACGCCGTGCCTGTCGCCAGCAGCGAATATGTGCAACAGAACAAAGAGAAAGATAAAAACTGGCAGCAGCACAGCCTGATTCACGGCCGTAACGGCTTTGACGACTGGCAGGCATATGGCGAAGCGACAGCGAGTGCGGTCACCAGCAGCCGGCAGCTGTTCTTCGACAGCTACGACGCCGGTCTGTGCGCGGCCAGAGCGGGCCTTGGAGTTGCGCTTGCCATCTTACCGATCTCAGCCCATGAACTGCGTTCAGGACGCTTACAGGCGTTTGCCGATCAACCGCTGGAGTGCAGGGCGGGATTCTATTTCGTCAGTAAACCGAACGACCATAAACGGAAGGGCTATGAGCGTGTGAATAGGTGGTTGTGCGGAGTCTTTGCTGCGCTGTGAATTTATCTGGCGCGTTATTTTTCTATTTTTCAGACAAAGACTGAACGGCCGGGTGTTGTTCAGCAGATAGCCATCGATATTTCTTACGGGCAAAGAAAAACCCCCGCCAGCTCAGCTGACGGGGGTTTAGAATAAGAGCTTGACGATGACCTACTCTCACATGGGGAAGCCCCACACTACCATCGGCGATGCTGCGTTTCACTTCTGAGTTCGGAATGGATTCAGGTGGTTCCACAGCTCTATTGTCGTCAAGCAAACCTTTATGAAGCTGGTCGTCTTACGCGTTCTGCGACATGACTTCAAATTAGGGCGGATACATGAGTCACTGTTAAGTGAAGAGATTCTCAAGCGAACAAGCAGTTGCTTGTCGTATTCAATCAACCCTTACCGGGTTTGGGTGTTATATGGTCAAGCCTCACGGGCAATTAGTATCAGTTAGCTCAATGCCTCACAGCACTTACACACCTGACCTATCAACCTGGTAGTCTTCCAGGGCCCTACAGGGAACTCGAAGTTCCAGTGAGATCTCATCTTGAAGGAGGTTTCCCGCTTAGATGCTTTCAGCGGTTATCCTGTCCGAACGTAGCTACCCGGCAATGCCACGGGCGTGACAACCGGAACACCAGAGGTTCGTCCACTCCGGTCCTCTCGTACTAGGAGCAGCTCTTCTCAAATCTCAAACGCCCACGGCAGATAGGGACCGAACTGTCTCACGACGTTCTAAACCCAGCTCGCGTACCACTTTAAATGGCGAACAGCCATACCCTTGGGACCGGCTTCAGCCCCAGGATGTGATGAGCCGACATCGAGGTGCCAAACACCGCCGTCGATGTGAACTCTTGGGCGGTATCAGCCTGTTATCCCCGGAGTACCTTTTATCCGTTGAGCGATGGCCCTTCCATACAGAACCACCGGATCACTATGACCTACTTTCGTACCTGCTCGACGTGTCTGTCTCGCAGTTAAGCCGGCTTGTGCCATTACACTAACCTCCTGATGTCCGACCAGGATTAGCCGACCTTCGTGCTCCTCCGTTACTCTTTGGGAGGAGACCGCCCCAGTCAAACTACCCACCACACAGTGTCCTCGATCCGGATAACGGACCAGAGTTAGAACCCCAAATTGACCAGGCTGGTATTTCAAGATTGGCTCCACAAAGACTGGCGTCTCTGCTTCAAAGCCTCCCAGCTATCCTACACAAGCCAATTCAAAGTTCACTGTGAAGCTATAGTAAAGGTTCACGGGGTCTTTCCGTCTAGCCGCGGGAACGCAGCATCTTAACTGCGAATTCAATTTCACTGAGTCTCGGGTGGAGACAGTGTCGCCATCATTACGCCATTCGTGCAGGTCGGAACTTACCCGACAAGGAATTTCGCTACCTTAGGACCGTTATAGTTACGGCCGCCGTTTACCGGGGCTTCGATCAAGAGCTT
>NZ_CP094879.1:0-335000 GCF_022832715.1 Venatorbacter sp. C2-1 | reverse complement strand
CAGTTCTGCAAAGTCCATCCCCTGCAGCAGTGCGTAGGAAAACTCGGTAAAGGAAATACCGGCACCTTCACGGTTCAGACGCTGCTGTACCGATTCTTTGTTAATCATGGCGTTAACCGAGAAGTGTTTACCGACATCACGCAGGAAATCGAGCACGTTCATCTGCCCGGCCCAGTCGAGGTTATTCACCACGGTAGCGGCGTTGTCGATGCCATCAAATTTAATGAACTGACTGACCTGCTGACGGATCTTATCGGCCCAACCGGCAACCACATCGGCGGTGTTCAGCTGACGCTCGGCGGCTTTAAAGCTCGGATCACCAATCAGACCCGTTGCTCCGCCCACCAGTGCAATCGGCTTGTGTCCGGCATTCTGAAAGCGGGTCAATACCAGCAGCGGAACCAGGTGCCCAAGATGCAGACTGTCAGCCGTCGGATCAAAGCCGCAATACAGGGTGATGGAACCAGATTCCAGATGTTTGGTCAGTTCCTCATCCGCCGTCGCCTGATTAATCAGACCGCGTGCTTTTAAATCGTCTAATAATGCAGCTGTCATGGGAGCACTCTGAATTGTGTCGGTATTAGAAAGGTTGGTGAACATACCTGATCAATGTGCAAAATCAAGTTCGCTGGGTAAAATGCCGGCGAATTGTTTACACTTGTGAAGCATTCAATCATTTACAGAATAAGGACGACCAGATCGCTATGGCCTTGTCGGGACGCCTGCAGTATTTCCCTCTGACTCACTTACTCGGTGTTCTGACCGCTCTGGTTGTGTTGCTGATGTTGTTGTTCTGGCCTCAGGCACCAGAAAAGAATCTGCAACAGACCCGCTATATTATTGAAATGCCGGACACTCCGGCTGAACCAGAGGCTGAAGCAGCAGCACTCAACTGGGAAGAAACCACGGTACGCCCCGGCGATAACCTGTCCATTCTGTTCAGTCGCCATAACCTCAGCGCCGCCGATGTTATTGAAATTGCCGCCGTCGCGCCAAAGGAAGCTATCCAGCTTAAACCCGGCCAGACACTGCACTGGGTGCGCTCGCAGGATAACCATATACAGCAATTCCAGATTGAATTATCTCCTCTTGCCCGTCATACCTTTGAGCGCACCACCGATGGCAGCCTGAAATACGAACTGGCAGAGCGTCATGCCGATTACCGCCCACGCTTTGTCGGTACCGCCATTGAAAATTCACTGTTTCTTGATGGCTCCCGTGCCGATATTCCCGAACAGATTCTGATTGAACTCGCCGCGATCTTTGGCTGGGATATCGACTTCGCTCTGGATATCCGCCAGGGCGACCGCTTCAGCCTGATTTATGACGAGGTGTTCCTCGACGGTGAAAAAATCGGCAACGGCAATATTCTGATTGCGCGCTTTACCAATCAGGGACGTGAGCTTACGGCCGTGCGCTATGAAGATAAAAACGGCTACGCCAACTACTACACGCCGGAAGGTCAGAGTATGCGCAAAGCCTTTTTGCGTAACCCGATTGATTTCGCCCGAATCAGCTCACGCTTTAACCTGAACCGTAAACATCCGGTACTGAATACCCTGCGCGCCCACAAAGGGACCGACTACGCGGCACCAACCGGCACTCCGATTAAAGCGGCTGGCGACGGTAAAGTTGTGTTCGCCGGGCGCAAAGGTGGTTTTGGTAACTGTGTGATTATCCAGCATGGATCGCGCTATCAAACGTTATATGCACATCTGAGTAAGTTTAACCGCAGCGCCCGGGTTGGCCGCAGCATCAAGCAGGGTCAGGTGATCGGTTATGTCGGCAGCACTGGTCTGGCAACCGGCCCGCACCTGCACTACGAATTCCGCGTTGACGGTGTGCACCGTGATTCATTACGGGTTAAGTTGCCAAAGGCTGACTCTATTCCGTCTCAGGAAAAAGCCGCGTTCCGCCAGAAGTCTCAGAGCATGGTTAGCTGGCTGAACAGCTATAACGAAAACGAAGATAACCGTATCGGAGCGTTTCAGTGACCCTTTATATCGGCCTGATGTCCGGCACCAGTGCCGATGGAATGGACGCCGCTCTGGTCGATTTTGCCCAGGGCGCTCCGCGCTTACTGGATGCGCTCTGCCTGCCTTATGATGCCGCTTTCCGCCAGCAGCTGCGTACCCTCGCCGTTGCCCGCGAAGCTGATATCAACAGCATCGCGCTGCTCGAACGCCGTATTGCGGCCTTATCAACCGAAGCCGTGATGCAATTACTGCAGCGTAACAGCCTCAGTGCTGCGGATATCCGTGCTATCGGCTCCCATGGACATACCCTGCGCCACCGCAGTCAGCCAGATGGTTTCAGCTGGCAACTGGATGACCCGAGCTGGGTTGCTGAGCATACCGGCATTTGCTGCATTGCCGACTTCCGCCGCCGTGACATCGCCGCTGGCGGTCAGGGCGCTCCGCTGGTTCCGGCTTTCCATCAGCATTGTTTTGGCCGCAATGTGCAGGTGCTGAATATCGGCGGTATAGCCAATCTTTCCGTACTGCCAACCGACAGCCAGCCCGACAGCATGATGGGCTTCGACACTGGTCCGGGTAATGCGCTGCTGGATGAATGGTGCCAGCAATATTTTGGTTGCCAGCGCGATGACCGTGGCCAGCTTGCGGCCAACGGCAACATCATTAACTACTTACTGGAAGACTGGCTGAGCCAGCCGTACTTTCAGCTACCACCGCCGAAAAGTACCGGTCGTGAACTGTTCCGCCTGGAGCATCTGGGCGACCTGAGCCATGAAGATCCGCAGGATGTGCTGAGCACACTGACCGAACTGAGCGTGCAGAGTATCGCACTGGCGATCAGGCAATTTGGTCATTCCACAGGTGAGTTGCTGGTATGTGGTGGCGGTGTACATAACCATTATCTGATGCAGCGCCTGCAACAGGTGTTGCCACAACTGCAGGTGCAGAGCAGTGCCAAACGCGGCATTGATCCTGACTGGATGGAAGCCATGGCATTCGCCTGGCTGGCGCAGCGCACGCTGGAAGGCTTAAGCGGTAATGCGCCGGCCGTTACCGGCGCCAGTGGTGAACGTATTCTGGGCGGGATTTATCCCGCCTGATACGTCAGGCGGCTCAGGGCAGGCTGACGCTGCGAACCGCCCGCTGTACTTTCTCTTCGCCCCACTTCAGGGGTTGGCGTGGTGACTCACCGGCCACTACAGACACACCAAAACCCGGTTCATTAATAAACACCACCCCGGCGTCATTGCGGATTTCCAGTTTATGCTCACCTTCCAGCATGATGACATCCAGTACATCCGGCTGCAGATAACCACCCCAGAAATCGGTGCCACGGATGCCAATAGTGGCGGCTGGCGTGGTGACCGTCAGCTGCGGATCGGCCTGACGGGTTATTAAGCCGGTAATAAAACGGAAGGCGCCTTCGACAAACTCCAGACGCGCTGAATTGTTGTCGCTGCCAGCGGCATACTGCCACTCACTGAGCTGCACGCTGGTGTCGGCTCCGAGGGTAATCACGCTGCCTTCATTCATTTTCAGCACCAGACGGGCATTGCGGCCAGTGGATACTTTATCGCCCTGCTCTACCGCATCACCGCGCTGCAGCCGTAACTCATTACCTGCACGATACCAACTGACCTCGCCGACACTCACGCTGATCACGCCCACACTTTCGGCCTGTGCTGGCAGAAAAAGTAAGGTTAACAAAACAAAAAAGAGGGATTTCATATCTGGCTCCTGAACGCGGCTGGGGCAATTCCGTCAGCACAACATAGCATCAAGGAGCTGATCGCGCATACCGGTGGCATACGCGGAGGGAAGTGTCAGAAGCTGGCGTAGCCTTCGAGTTGCATACGCGTCACTTCTTCTGCACCGTTGGTCACCGGATCAAGAAAAGCCGGCAGGTCTGCGGTTTCGACTTTGTTACGCGCCATCCAGTTCTGGCACACTTTCAATTCGACAACATTAAAGGCATCAAGACGGGCCGCCAGATCAACCAGCGCCTTGTTGCCGCGATAGCTACTACGCACGAAGATGGCGATTTCATCACCGCTCAGTACCAGTCTGACCGGTTCGTTATTGCGATAGTCGACACTGCGGGAGAGTTCTTCAGCGCGGGTCAGTAAGGCCTGCAGCTCTTCTGCGGTGTGCAACTTCACCACCGCCTGAATTTTACTGCCGGGCTGCAAGCCCTGCTCACCGGACGGAGCGATACCTTCCTGAGGTAAAACCACGGCATCGGCGACAGCAGGAGAAACCGCATTGGCTGGTTCATCTTCCGTCAGCGGCACCAGTGCCGCTAAAGCAGGCTGCACCAGCAACAGAGAAGAGAGTAAAACAACGCGGGAAAGGGCCATCGGGCAATCCTTATCAGATGGAGAACGACGATCCACAGCCACAGGTGGATGAAGCGCCGGGGTTATTCACCATAAAGCGTGAACCTTCCAGCCCTTCTTTATAATCCAGTACCGAGCCAACCAGATAACCGTAACTGAGCGGGTCCACCAGCACACGCACACCGTCCATACTGATCAGCGTATCGTCTTCGGCGCGTTCATCGTCAAAGGTAAACCCATACTGAAAGCCGGAGCAGCCACCGCCGGTAACGAAAACCCTTAAACAGAGTTCGTCGTCTGCCTCTTCCAGCAGCAACTCACGGATTTTCTCCTGTGCTGCCTGGCTGAGTTCGATCGGGCTGGCCTGTTGTACTGCACTCATAATGATTCCGGCTTGCTGAATATCGGCAAATTATCGGTTTTTCCGACTAATTTAGTCAACTTTAACCTCAGGCGTAGCAACCACGGCTACCGGCTCAGGCTTCTTGCGGTTGTCGCCCTTCGCCTGATGGTGCAGCTTGCCGTTCACTTCGGCGCCCATCACCATTTCCATCATCTGGTAGTACACATCACCGGTTACCTGAGCTTTCTTCGCCAGCTCAATGTATTCACCGGCATGCACGTCACCAATGACTTTGCCGTTAATAATGATATTGGGCGCACTGATCTGGCCTTCAACCCGGCCTTTATCACTGACACGCACAACGGCTCCACTGCCGGCCTCGGCCACCAGATTACCTTTGATCACACCATCGATGTGCAGGCCGCCGGTGAACTTCACATCGCCGGTAATTTCGGTTTTAACGGAAATCAGGGTGTCGTAATGAGTGTTGCTGCCCTTGTCTTTACTGCTGAACATTAAGCCTCTCCTTATTGGGGCCAGTCGATGGTTTGTTCGACGCGCTGTGCTTTGCCGCCGGTGGATTGCAGAACCACCTGCACCTGCTGCGGCACGAAACCAGCCGGTAACCTGAGATCACCTGCTACTTCCTGAAAATAACGGAACCTGAACTTTACGCCCAGATCGGTCACATTACTGTCGAGATCACGTAACGGCAGGATAACTTTTTCCGCGCCCTGCATACCGACAAAATTCACCGCCGCCAGCCCGGAAATATAAGAACTGTTGTCGGCAACCTGAGTCATCATGATGGAGTAGCGGAAGGTTTCGGCACCTTCCTGCGGCTGAATCTCAACTTTACTAATGCGCAGGCCTTTATCATTGGCACTCGGTGCCATGATGCCTTTATAGAAAGCCACTTCCTCTTCAAGGGTGGATATCTGCGCTTTCAGCTCTTTAACCGTCTGGCGGATACCTTCGGTGGCCTTACGGTCAACCTGGCCACCTTTCTCCAGAACACCCACACGCTGGGTCAGATTGGTAATGGTACGCTCGGCATCCTGCAGCGCCGACTGTAACGTATCACGGGCGGTGGTCAGCTGCTGAATGCTGCTCATGCTGTCATAAACACCACCAAAGTAACCACCAACACCCACCGCCACAATAAACAGCACCATATAGAGTGAGCGGCGGAAGCGCTCCCACGGCCGGTACTGTCGAATAATCAGCTGATCCTGTTGGCTACCTTTTACTACCGCCATGCGTGTGTCCTTATTGATCCATGTGTTTAAAACGTATCAGGGCAACAGGGCAACCTGTTTCAGGCCGGCATCTTCGGCCAGACCAAACATGATGTTCATGTTCTGTACTGCCTGACCCGACGCGCCCTTAACCAGGTTGTCGATAACCGACAACACGATCACCTGACCGGTATGAGCGTGATGATGAACGGCAATACGACAGACGTTGCTGCCTTTCACACTGCGCGTGGCAGGGTGACTGCCGGCAGGCATAACGTCAACGAAGGGTTCGTTAGCGTAACGTGCTTCGTACAACGCCTGCAGATCTTCTGCCAGCCCCGGAGCCTGAGCATAGAGTGTAGAATGAATTCCACGGATCATCGGCGTCAGATGCGGAACAAAGGTAAGGTTGACCGCTTTACCCGCGGCGCGTTCCATACCCTGACGGATTTCCGGTAAATGACGGTGCCCTTTAACCGCATAGGCCATCATCGATTCGCTGGCTTCGCACAACAGCGAACCCACGCTGGCACCACGACCGGCACCGCTGACACCGGATTTACAGTCGGCAATCAGCATCTGCTCAGGTAACAGGTTATTTTCCAGCAGCGGCAGGAAACCCAGCTGTACCGAGGTTGGGTAACAGCCCGGCACCGCAATCAGACGCGCTTCTTTAATTTGTGCGCGGTTTACTTCCGGCAGACCATATACCGCCTGCGGCAGAATGCCTTTGGCACCATGTGGCTGGCCGTACCATTTTTCCCACTCAACTGCGTCCTGCAGACGGAAGTCAGCGGACAGGTCGATCACGCGGGCGCCGGTATTCAGAATTTCTTCCGCCAGCGAGTGAGCAACACCGTGTGGCGTGGCAAAAAACACCACATCGCACTCACCCAGCGTCTGTACATCGGGTACGCTGAAGCGCAGATCGGTATGACCACGCAGGTTGGGGAACATATCAGCCACCGGCAGACCATCTTCACTGCGCGAGGTGATCACCTTCAGCTCAACGTCCGGATGGTTTACCAGAATTCTGAGCAGTTCTACACCGGTGTATCCGGTGCCACCAACGATACCGACTTTAATCACGCCAAACCTCGTATGTCAGAAGACCGCCCCGCAAAAACGGGGAGCGGTTAAATACAGAAAGGCAGTTATAATACTGATTCTTGTCCCCCGTTGACACCACGCCGGTAAGCCCATTACCGGATAAGGATGCCGGTTTACCGTGAAGCGCCTCAGACAACAGTGGCTCAGCCTGATTTCTTTGTCAGATAACCAGATCGGTCTGGCGTTACTCTCCCTGCTGGCGGGCCTGGCCAGTGCGCTGGTGATCACCCTGTTCCGCCTGGCGATTGAATTTCCCTTTGTCACTCTGCTGCCGGTTGCCAACTCCGACGACTTCGAGCACCTCAGCGAAATTGCCCGTATCGCTCTGTTGTGTGGTGGCAGCCTGCTGCTGATTGTTATCTTTTATCTGGTTAAACCCGAGCGCCGCGGCGTTGGCGTAACCCATGTGCTGCAACGGATGGAATCGCATCAGGGCTATCTGCCGCAGTCGAATATTGTGCTGCAGTGGTTTGCCGCGGTGATCGCCATTATCAGTGGCCACAGCGTTGGGCGCGAAGGGCCGGCCATTCATCTTGGTGCCGGTACCGCCAGCCAGATTGGCCAGAGCGTTGGTCTGGCGCATCACCGCCTGCGGATTATTGCCGGGGCCGGTGTCGCCAGTGCGATTTCGGCGTCATTTAACACACCGATGGCGGGCGTCATCTTCGCTATGGAAGTGGTGCTGCTGGAATACAATATCCGCGGTTTTATTCCGATTATTCTCGCCTCGGTCGCCGGTGCCATTGTCAGTGAAGCGGTATTCGGTGCGCAGACCGCCTTTGCCGTGCCCGGCGTTGATATGAATTCGCTGCTGGAAATTCCTTATATTCTTGCCCTCGGCATTATTGGCGGCATCGTCGCCAGCGGTTTTATTCTGCTGGTACGGTTTTTTCAGCGCCTGAATCCTCTGCCGCTGTGGCTTAAGTGGGGCGGACTGACCGCCGTTACCGTGGCGATCAGCATGTACCTGCCGCAGGTAATGGGCATCGGCTACGACACGGTGAACGATGCCCTGGCCGGCAAGGTGGTAATGGGAACCCTGTTTGGCTTACTGCTGGCCAAACTGGTGCTGGCCGCCTGGGCCGCCGCTGTGGGTTTTCCCGCCGGTTTAATCGGCCCGACCTTATTTATCGGTGCCGCATTGGGTGGCCTGCTCGGCCAGTTATCGGCCTGGTGGCTGCCGCAGTATCCGGTGTCCGTCGGTTTTTATGCTCTGCTCGGTATGGCTGCTTTAATGGGCGCGGTATTACGCGCGCCGCTGGCCGCTCTGGTGGCACTGCTGGAACTGAGCGCCAACCCGAACATTATTATGCCCGGCATGCTAACCATCGTGATTGCCAGTCTGGTGGTGAGTGAAATCTTCCGTCTGCCATCAGTCTTTGAGGTGCAGCTCGGCGGCGGCCACAATTATCAGCAGCCCGACCCGGTGCAGCAGATGCTGCGCAATACCTGGGTGGCCGAAGCGATGGAACAATCTTTTGTCTCCGCCTCGCGTCATCTGTCACCGGAAGCCGCCGGATTTATCCTGCAACGCGAACCGGAGTGGCTGTTACTGGAAGAAGAAAACGTTATTCTGCCGCCCGCGGCTGTGGCCGAGGCGCTGAGCCTGCGTAAAGAGCAGGAAGAAGAAAGCGGTGAGCGCAACGATGACGATATTGATCTGATTGCCATCCCCGCCGACCGTCAGCAGGTTGAGCGTATTTCGCTTAAAGCCAATCTGCAGGATGCCTTAGACCTGATGCAGCAGCATCACTTACAATGGCTGGCCGTTTACCGCGATGACCAGTCCAGCCGCTGTGTTGGTATTGTCTCTCGCACACACATTGAACACTTCTATCACTACCAGCCAAGAGGCCGTTGATGCTCTGGGTAAAAGCCTTTCACATTGTTGCCGTCGTCACCTGGTTTGCCGCGATTTTTTATCTGCCACGTCTGTTTGTTTATCACGCCAGTGCCGAAGATCAGGTGTCGCGTGAGCGTTTTAAAATCATGGAACGTAAGCTGTATCGCGGCATTATGACGCCGTCGATGATTGTGGTACTGGCTCTGGGCGCCTGGCTGCTGACATTTAATCCGCGCTACTACTTTATCGACAGCCACTGGATGCACGCCAAGCTGACGCTGGTTGCCCTGCTGGTGATTTACCATTTTTACTGCGGCCACTTATTAAAAGTATTCCGCGACGATAACAACCAGCGCAGCCATGTGTTCTACCGCTGGTTTAACGAAATCCCCGTCTTCATGCTGATCGCCATTGTTATTCTGGTGGTCGTGCGTCCGTTTTAATTTCTTGTAAAAAGAGAGTGCTATGAGTTATTCCATCGCCCAGTCCGAAGCCCTGTTTGCCGCCGCACAAAAACACATTCCCGGCGGAGTTAATTCACCGGTGCGTGCATTTAAAGGCGTGGGCGGCACCCCGATTTTCTTCGATCATGCCAAAGGCGCTTATGTGTTTGACGCCGACGGCAACCGCTATATCGATTATGTGGGCAGCTGGGGGCCGATGATTCTGGGCCACAGCGCCGATGAAATTCTCGATGCCGTACGCGCCCGTATGGATAAAGGCCTGAGCTTTGGCGCACCGACCCATATCGAAATCGAAATGGCCGAAGAAGTGTGCAAACTGATTCCATCCATGGATATGGTGCGTATGGTGAACTCCGGCACCGAAGCCACCATGAGTGCGATTCGTCTGGCACGTGGTTTTACCGGCCGCGATAAACTGGTGAAATTTGAAGGCTGCTACCACGGCCACGCCGATTCACTGCTGGTAAAAGCCGGCTCCGGCATGCTGACCTTAGGAGTACCGACCTCTCCGGGCGTACCAGCCGCCGTTGCTGCCAACACCATCACCCTCGACTACAACAATCTCGACAGTGTCAAAGAATGCTTCGCGCAAATGGGTGACGAAATTGCCTGTGTGATCATCGAGCCGGTAGCCGGCAATATGAACTGCATTCCGCCAAGCAAATCCTTCCTGCAGGGTCTGCGTGAGCTGTGCACCGTGCACGGCGTGGTGCTGATTTTTGATGAAGTCATGAGTGGCTTCCGCGCAGCACTGGGCGGCGCTCAGGAATATTACGGCATCGTGCCGGACATGACCTGTCTGGGCAAAGTGATTGGCGGCGGTCTGCCAGTCGGTGCCTTTGGTGGTAAGCGCGAAATTATGGAATATCTGGCGCCGCTGGGCCCTGTCTATCAGGCCGGAACGCTGTCGGGTAACCCGCTGGCCATGGCCGCCGGTCTGGCCATGCTGAAAGCCATTCAGAAGCCCGGCTTCTACGACCAGCTGAACGCCCGCGTGCAATTATTGCTGAACGGCCTGCAGGCCGCTGCCGATGCGCACAATATTCCGTTTACCCACAACAGCGCCGGTTCTATGTTTGGTTTCTTCTTTACCGGGCTGAAAGAAGTAAACACCTTCCGCGACGTGGCCGACCACTGCGATGGTGCGCGCTTTAATCAGTTCTTCCACGGCATGCTGAAAGAAGGCGTTTACCTGGCACCAAGTTCTTTTGAAGCCGGTTTTATGTCCATCGCCCACAGCGAGCAGGATATTCTGGAAACCATCGCCGCCGCCGATCGGGTAATGGCAACGCTGTGATGGATCCGTTATTTGCTGCATTAATGCTGTTGCTGGTCAGCGCCTGGCTGTGCCTGCAGCAGCGCCCGAACCAGCAACAGCCAAATGGCGGAATAAAAGCAGAATGGCGCGGCGAATCGGCCGCGCGTTTTGCTGCGGGCCTGTTGCTGCTCTGCGCGGCGGCCGCCGAACTGCTTCAACTGCCGCCCGCGGCCACATTATTACTGCAACAGCTGAGCCTGTACGCTGCCCTGCCGTTATTGATTATTGTGCTCGGCGCTCAGGCGCTGGGGTATCAGTGGTCACGGATGATCTGGGGACGGGTGCTGCTGGCATTATGTGTGGTGTTTGAACTCTGCCGCCGTAATAACCAGCTCGATGCGTTGCTGATTACCATCGCTGCGGCAGCCGTAATCGCCCTGCTGCTGGCGCTGTGGAAACTGGCAAAAATCCGCATCTGGCTGGCCGCGCAACTGATCATGGCCTGCGGCGCACTGGCCTGGATATCAGCCAGTCAGAATCAGCCGGAGCCGCTGCTATTCTGGTTAAGTATGACCAGCATCAGTGTGATGCCGATATGGGCGGAGCGGTTGCGCTGATCGGTCTGTTCAAAAAAAGGAGGGAGTTTTTCCCTTCTCCCCATCTGAGCCAGAATTAACAACATGAATTACCACAAGCCGGTGCTTTACCAGAACTCATCAACAACCGGATTCTGATTTACCGGCAATACAGGTTCTGATTTCACCCGCAGCTCACTCTGACTGCCCAGTAAAGACAACGTTATTTCGGTATCGCCCTGGGCATAGCCCTGATAAGTGGCGTTCATTTTCATATCAACACCCAGCGACTGAACCTGATTAAGCACAGTCTCGAGCCCACGGCTCTGATTATTCATCTGCCCCCGTCCGGCCACTTTCGCCATGCTCATCAGGTACTGATTGATCTGATCCATGTATTTGACATCTTCCTCAGAAAGAGGTTTGCCGGATGAGTACTGGATCGCGAGGCTTCGGTAATCCGATTCTGACTCCGGTTTTGTTCTCCGCCATATTTCAACCCGTGCTTCAAATTCCTCAAACGTTTCCAAAGCACCCATAGAAATACTGCCTGGTTTACCAACCAGCAGCTCTTCCTTGTATGAGAAATCGAGATTGATGCGGTTGCCACTCGGCAGAGTCAGGGACGCAGATGCGTTAAATTCGTTGGTGACAATGCCGCCCCCTTTGGAAGCGTCATTAGGGCGGGGGCCGTAAGTAACCTCATCCTGCCTGTACATCATCGAAGGTGAATATTCCGCGACTCCGTATTCCAGCTTCATATTGCCCGAAGCCTGACCTGCACTGAACAGCGCCAGATCATGGCCAGGGTTCAGCTTGCCGCTGATAAGGTCGGCATTTACCTGACGGGCTTTCTCATCATCGGCCAAACCCTGAGCATTGGAAATTTCCATATAGTGCAGCGACTGATCGGAGGTGAAATCCACGACGTTCTTGTTGTCATCCAGCAGGTTGATCTGACTGCCGGAACCCGCGCCATTCTGCTGGTAACCGACATAGCGCTGAGCATCCTGCCAGACCTGCAGAGACACCTGCGTCGTTGGAGCAGCCACACTGATGCCGCCATGGTGAGTAACCAGATTCTCAAGGGGATAAGGTTCAACCGGGCCATTCGCCTGGCTGTCGGCCTGCTGACTGGCCGGAAGGTTTGCTGCCTGCATGACAGCCGATAACGGAGTGGTAATGTCCATGCGAGTCGTCCTTACTCTGCGGCTTTAACCTGTTATCGGCATCCGCTCCGGATGTTTAGGCACAGCATGAGCTTATAACGCGACATTACCAACAACTGACATAACTAACAGTATGCTTTTACTGTTACCCCAACGCCGCCTGCCGTCTGAGGTTATCCGCCTCGGCGCCACGCCCCTGCGCATCCAGTGCTTCGGCCATTAACAAACGCAGGCGCCGGGTTAATTCTATGTCGCCACCGGCAAATACCAGCGCGCGCTGCAGTAACTGTTCGGCGCGTACGGCATCGCCCATCTGCAGGCTGACCCAGGCCTGACGATAAAATACCGCCGGGTTGCGCGGCTGAATCTGGCGCGCCTGATCAAGGTAAGTCATGGCTTTACGCCACAGCTGTTGTTGGCGTGCCTGTTCGGCTTTGGCAAACAAACTGGCGACCGCCGGGTGGTGTTCGCCCTGACTGAGTGAGGCCAGCATACCGTCCTGCCACTGGGGCAGGTCGTCGGCCGTTGCTTGTTGCTGTTCCGGTTTTGGCGGCAGCGGCGTACAGCCGCTCAGCCCACCCAGTAAGATAAGAAGAGATACTGCACTCAGAACAACCAGTCGAACCACGATTTTTTCTCCTCAGGCGCCGGTTCAGGCTGAAGCGGCTGACAGTCAGGCAGCGAAGCCGGTAAACGGCTGCTGATAAAAGGATAAAGCGTACCACGGCAACCGCCGCCCACCAGCTCGCCACGTTCATTCACCGCGGCAGTACGCAGAGCAGAGGCAGGCTGCAGCGGTTCGCTGCCTACCGTGCGGAAGGTATCGAGCCAGATTGGCAGAGCGGCGCTGGAACCGGCGAAAGGCATCGGCTGGTTGTCGTCGCGTCCGACCCAGATAATGCCGAGATAGCGGTTATCGAAACCGGCAAACCAGGCATCGCGCTGGTCATCACTGGTACCGGTTTTCGCCGCCAGCGGGCCGTTAAGTATCTGGGTTAAACGCCGTGCGGTACCGCGTTCAGCCACCTGTTCCATGCCATAGCGCAGCCATTGCATCATCGCCGGATCGAAGGCCTGGTCGCCACGCAGCGCATAGGACGATAACGTCTGCCCCTGTGCGGTGGTGACCGCTTCGATGGAACGCAACGGCATCACGAAGCCCTGTGAGGCGATGGTCTGATACATGCCAGCGACTTCATAAGGCGACAGCGAAATAGCCCCCAACAGCATCGACGGATACGGTGGCACTTCGGCCTGCAGGCCCAGTTTATGGAAGGTGGCGGCAACATTACTCAGCCCCACTTTCATCCCCAGACGGGCGGTGGCCTGATTCAGCGACAGCGCCAGACCATCGACCATCGGCACTACGCCGTGGGAGCGGTGATCGTAATTCTGCGGCTGCCATAACTGGCCGCCGGGGCCGGATACCGACACCGGTTTATCTTCCAGCGGCGTGCCCCAGTGGTAACGACCACTCTGCAGCGCGGTTAAATACACCACCGGTTTGGCCAGCGAGCCGATGGCACGCTTGGCCGCCAGAGCGCGGTTAAAGCCAAAGAATTCGGCCTGACGCGAGCCCAGCAACGCCCGCACTTCGCCGCCATCGACGCTGGTAATCACCGCTGCGGTTTCGAGCTGACCTTTGAGTTTGGCCGAGCGGCTTTCCAGCTGTGCCAGCTGACGTTCGGCCGCCTGCTCTACCGCATGCTGGGCCCAGGGGTCGAGGGTGGTGAAGATATGCAGACCTTCGCTTTGCAGATCTTCCAGCCGGTAATCACGCTGCAGCTGCGCTTTGGCCAGTTCAAGGAAGGCCGGATATTCACGCTGACCGGCGCGGCGCGAATCGGCGGTCACCAGCGGCTGACCCTGCGCCAGAATGCGCTGGGCATCGGAGATAATGCCGTTCTCGGCCATTAACCCCAGAATCAGGTCGCGGCGCTGTTTCGAGCGTTCCGGGTTACGGCGCGGATTATAATAAGACGCGCCTTTGACCAGCCCGATCAGTGTGGCGATTTCGGCGGTATTCAGCTCCTGCACCTGTTTACCGAAATAAAAACGCGAGGCCAGACCAAAGCCATGAATCGCCCGGCGTCCGGCCTGCCCTAAATACACTTCATTTAAATAGGCCTGCAGAATCTGCTCTTTGCTGTAATGCAGCTCCAGCAGCAATGCCATTAAGGCTTCCTGAACCTTACGTGCCAAAGTGCGCTCGCTGGTTAAAAAGAAATTCTTCACCAGCTGCTGGGTCAGGGTCGAGCCCCCCTGCACAAAACCACCGGCCTTGACGTTGGCCAGCATGGCGCGGGCAATACCACGCAGCGATACGCCCCAATGATCAAAGAAGGCTTTATCTTCGGTAACGATCAGCGCGGCGACTAAGGCCGGCGGAATCTGCTCCAGCTTAACCAGTTCACGGTCTTCGTTATGAGCCGGGAAAATACCGCCGATGTATTGGGGCTCCAGCCGCACCAGCGCCTGGTCGTCGCCGTCTTCAACAATGTTGCTGACCCGTCCCTGAGCGAATTCCAGCCGCAGCTTGCGCGCCGGTTCCTGACCGTCCCAGAACGGAAAAGCACGGCGATAAACCACCCAGTCATCGCCATCGCGGTAATAACTGCCCGGACGCACCGCCCCGGCCTGTTCACGGTAATCGGCCCATTCCAGTTCGGCTTTTAATTGCTCCGGGCTGAGCAGCAGCCCCGGATACAATGCCAGCGGCCGGGCAAACACCTTGGCCGGCAGCGTCCATTTATTGCCATCGAATTTGGCTCTTACCTGAGCATCCAGATACACCAGCCCGGCCAGAGTCAGCACCAGCCCCACCAGCATCAGTCGTAATAGCCACACCAGCCAACGTGGCCAGGCTTTGTCTTTATTCCGGGCCGCCGGACGGCGGGAAGCTGAACGCTTGGCTGAGGGGGAACGGGACGTCTTTTTACCGTTACGGGAAACCATCAGAACCTTCACTTTTTATCGTTGGCGGCATCATAACAGGCCACTGTTTACCCGCCTAACAGCAACCCGCTCTACAGCCATAACTACAAACAGGTGGATATCAGAGCGCCGGATGACAGAAACCGGCTGTCTGCGAACCTGTCATTCTGAACAGCAAAGATGACGAGCGTACGACAGCTACACGCGGTATATGCCTGTTCCCTGACATCATCATAAATAACAATGAGGACAGTTAAGTGCCGAATCGCGGACACAGGGCCTGCATTTATGGTGCTCTGCCGTACGCTGCTGCAAGGCCTGCGGTTGCAGCTGCAGCGCGGGTTTCCGCCGCAGTTGACAGGCATAAAGCGGCCGTCATTTGAACAAGAGATATTAATCGTGACAATCCAATCTATTATCTGTATTTTTTGCGGAATATTGCCATTATGGCGCGCAGCAGCAGGGCGACGAATATGGCGATCTGTCTATGCAAACTGGCACTAAGAAATGGCGTACTCTTACCTCGGGCTTCGGTCTGCAGGTGGCATTAAGATACTCCTGAATTTCTTATGAGACCGGATAAACCGCTGAAGGTTTATCTGTTTTATTGGCTTCCCTCACGGGGAACGGAGCTGGAGAACTGGCTTAATGAAAATGCGTTTATTGGGTATTGGTTCCATGGCAGCCGCACTGATGGCAACTGCTGTTACTGCATCTGCTCAGGAAGAACTGCATATTTATAACTGGTCTGATTATATCGCCGAAGACACCATCGCCAATTTTGAAAAGGCGTCCGGTATCAAGGTGACCTATGACGTATACGACTCCAACGAAGTTCTGGAAGCCAAACTGCTGGCTGGCCGCAGCGGCTATGATCTGGCTTTCCCGACCGCGCGCCCGTTTGCCGACCGACTGATCCGCGCCAAGCTGTATCAGCCTTATGACAAGAGCAAGCTGAGCAACTACGACAATCTGGATAAAGTTATCCTGAAATCCCTGAGCGATATCGACCCGGGCAACCAGTATCTGGTGCCTTATATGTGGGGTACTACCGGTATTGCTTATAACGTCGACAAAGTAAAAGCGATCCTGGGCGACGATATGCCACTGGACAGCTGGAAGCTGGTATTCGACCCGGAAATCAGCAAGAAGCTGTCAGCCTGTGGCGTTGCCCTGATGGACGACCCGACGGAAGTATTCGTTGCGGCCCGCGCTTATCTTGGCAAACCAACCGACGACTTCAGTAAGAAAGCCATTCAGGAAGCGGCCGATGTAATCGCCGGAGTACGCGCCAACATCCGTTACTTCCACAGCTCACAGACCATTAACGATATGGCCAACGGCGATATCTGTGTAGCCCACGGTTACTCCGGCGATATGCTGCAGGCTCAGGCCCGCGCTGCCGAAGCAGCCAACGGCGTCAACGTTGAATACATCGTACCGAGCGAAGGCGCTGTGGTATGGACCGACGTTGCGGTCATTCCAGCCGATGCGCCAAACCCAGCTGCAGCACATAAGTTCATCAACTACCTGCTGCAGCCGGAAGTGATTGCGCCTATTTCCAACTATGTGGCTTATGCCAACGCCAACGCCAAAGCCACTCCGCTGGTTGATGCCGAAGTGCGTAACAACCCTGGCATTTATCCGCCGGCTGCTACCCAGGAAAAACTGGTAGTGCTGAAAACGCCGACCGATAAAGAAGCACGTAATATGTCCCGTATGTGGACGCGGGCGAAAACCGGTAAATAATTCGCTGTTCACCGGATTACGCCGACCAGAACCTCGCAACGTTGGTTGCGGGGTTTTTTCATTTATCGGCAAACCTATTAACCGTTTCACTGGAGCGTCCGGAACGAGATGACACAGATTCGTCCAGCATCCTCTGAGCAGCCCTGGGCTGCGCCTGAAGAAGAGCCTATTGTCCGCATCGACAAGGTAACCAAGACCTTTGGTTCTACCTACGCCGTCGATGAAATCAGTCTGAATATTCACCGTGGCGAATTTTTCTCGCTGCTGGGTGCGTCAGGCTGTGGCAAAACCACCCTGCTGCGTATGCTCGGTGGTTTTGAAACCCCGACCTCCGGCCGGATTTATATCGACGGTCAGGACGTGACCGATGTGCCGCCGTACCTGCGCCCGATCAATATGATGTTCCAGAGTTATGCGCTGTTCCCGCATATGAATGTGGCGCAGAACATTGCCTTTGGTCTGAAGCAGGAACGTATGCCGTCGGCCCTGATCCGCGAACGCGTCGCCGAGGTAATGGCGCTGGTACAGATCGAAAAACTGGCAACGCGTAAACCGCATCAGTTATCCGGTGGTCAGCGTCAGCGTGTGGCACTGGCACGGGCTCTGGCCAAACAGCCAAAGATTCTGCTGCTCGACGAACCGCTGGGCGCGCTGGATAAAAAACTGCGCGAACACACCCAGTTCGAGCTGGTGAATATTCAGGAGCGTCTGGGCATTACCTTTATTATCGTGACCCACGATCAGGAAGAAGCCATGACCATGTCATCGCGTATCGCCCTGATGCACGATGGCCGTATCGAGCAGGTCGATGCGCCGCGCCGTATGTACGAATTTCCGGCCACCCGTTATGCCGCCAGCTTTATCGGCTCGGTTAACCTGTTTAACGGCCATGTGGTGTCCCATGAAAATGACATGGTGCTGATTCATTCGGAAGAAGCCGGCAGCGATCTGCTGGTGCATCACAGTCAGCCGCTGAACCCGGGCATGGAAGTGACCGTGGCTATCCGTCCGGAAAAAATCGCCGTACGTGATCATCACGGCGATGATCCGAACAGCATTCACGGCATTATTCAGGAAATTGCTTACCTCGGTGACGTATCCATTTACCACGTTGAACTGCCAAGCGGTAAGCGTGTGCAGTTTACCCAGTCAAACGTTCTGGCTCTGGCCGAACAACCACTGACCTGGGGACAGGAAGTCGCACTGAACTGGAACGCTTACAGCTGTGGGGTGCTGACTCAATGAACGGCTGGCTGCAGCAATTACACAACCGCACCCGCGCGCTGGCGCCGGGTAAGGGTCTGATTGTTGGCGCGCCCTGGTTCTGGCTGGCGCTGTTTTTTGTACTGCCTTTTCTGTTTGTACTGAAAATCAGCCTGGCCGAACCACAACTGGCACAACCGCCCTATCAGGACTGGATCCGCGAAATTGAAGACGGCCTGATCACCATTAAGCTGAATTTCGGCAACTACGCCATGCTGTGGGAAGACGAGCTCTACCGCGATGCATTGTGGGGCTCGTTTGAAATTGCTGCGATTTCGACCTTTTTCTGCCTGCTGATCGGTTATCCGATGGCCTATGCCATTGCCCTGGCACCGACGCACTGGCGCATGCCACTGCTGATGCTGGTGATTCTGCCGTTCTGGACCTCGTTCCTGATCCGCGTCTACGCCTGGATTGGTATTTTAAAAAATAACGGTCTGCTCAATCATTTTTTAATGAGTATCGGCCTGATCGATCAGCCACTGGAAATTCTGCATACGCCCACCGCGGTATATATCGGCGTGGTGTACAGCTATCTGCCGTTTTTAGTGTTGCCGTTGTACGCCACCTTAGTGCGGCTGGATAACACGCTGCTGGAAGCCGCCGCTGATCTCGGTGCGCGACCATGGAAACAGTTTTTAACCATTACCCTGCCACAGTCGGTACCCGGAATTTTAGCCGGTTCGATGCTGGTATTTATTCCGGTGATGGGCGAATTCGTGATTCCTGATCTGCTTGGTGGCCCCGACACCCTGATGATCGGTAAGCTGATGTGGACCGAGTTCTTCAGTAATAAAGACTGGCCATTAGCCTCGGCGCTGGCGTCGGTATTACTGGTGGTACTGATTATTCCGTTCGTGCTGATGCGTCATTACGAACAGAAAGCCGCCGAAGAACTGAAGTAGGGGAAAAGTTATATGTTAAAACGCTATCCACTGCTGTTTGGTCTGCTGTTTCTCGGCTACGCCTTTCTGTATCTGCCAATTTTCAGCCTGATTATTTATTCGTTTAACGAAAGCCGTCTGGTCACCGTGTGGGGTGGTTTCAGTACCAAATGGTACGGCGAATTAATCAACAACGGTCCGCTGCTCGATGCCGCCTGGCTAAGCATTAAAATTGCGGCATTAAACGCATCGCTTGCGGTAGTGCTGGGTACGCTGGCGGCACTGACGCTGGTGCGTCTGCGCGGTATCCGCGGTCATAAAAGCCTTGGCGTCATGGTGACGGCACCGCTGGTTATGCCGGAGATTATTATCGGTTTATCGCTGCTGCTGTTGTTTGTGGCGATGGAAGATTTAATCGGCTGGCCCGCTGGCCGTGGTCAGACCACCATTCTGCTGGCGCACGTTACCTTCTCCATGGCTTATGTCACGGTGATTGTGCAGAGCCGTCTCGCGCATATGGATACTTCCATTGAAGAAGCGGCTCTCGATCTGGGCGCACGGCCGGTAAAAGTCTTTTTTGCCATTACCCTGCCGATGATCGCTCCGGCGCTGGCCGCCGGCTGGCTGCTGGCCTTTACCCTGTCGATGGATGATCTGGTGATCGCCAGCTTTGTCTCCGGTCCGGGATCAACGACCCTGCCAATGGTGGTGTATTCCAGCGTGCGTCTGGGCGTCAGCCCGCAGATTAACGCACTGGCGACCATTATTATCGCCGTGGTATCCACCGCGGTATTAATTGCCGGTGTCACCATGTACCGCAAAGAGCTGAAGGCGCAGCGTAAGAGCTGACAACTCTGTGGGAGTGACTTTCAGTCACGATACTCATCGCGGCAGCAATGCCGCTCCCACAAAAATCATCGCGGCAGCAATGCCGCTCCCACACCTCATCCCCTTATCCTTTATTAATTGTCCTGCCTCTGTTTTTTACCCCCGAAAAACCGCTAGAGTATTGGCTTGTTGTTTTAATCAATAACGGAGCCCGCCTTTTATGCTGTCCGCCGCGCTGCACGACCACTGGCAACAGGTTACCACCGGCCTGACCGATCACGGTGAACGCACCGGTTTCGACTGGCCCGCGCTGTGGCAAAGCCTGAGTACCGAACAACAGGCACAGGCGCAAAAAGTGCTGAGCATCAGCGACTACGTGGCCGACGCCCTGCCGCGCGAGCCGCAGTGGTTCACCGCCGCGTTAGCAGAAGACCGGCTGTCGCAACCGCTGCCACGTGCCACCATCAGCCAGTGGCTGGATGAACTGAGCGCCGGCGCAGAAAGCGACGAAGACTGGCACAAGGCGGTGCGCGTATTACGCCGCCGGGCGATGGTGCAGATTATCTGGCGCGACCTGCTGCGTCTGGCACCAACACTGGAAACCACCCGCGCACTGTCCGATCTGGCCGATGAGTGTGTGGTGCGTTCGCTGGAATTTCTGAGCCGTTCATTATTTGAACGTCATGGCCACCCCATCGGCAAAACAAGCGGCAATGAGCAGCAGATGCTGGTGCTGGGTATGGGCAAACTTGGCGCCTATGAACTGAATTTAAGCTCCGATATCGACCTGATTTTTACCTATCCGGAAAGCGGCGAAACCAGCGGGCCGAAGGTGATTACCAATCAGGAATTTTTTGTAAAACTCGGACAGAAGCTGATTCAGGCGCTGGATAAACACACCGCCGATGGCTTTGTTTTCCGCACCGATATGCGCCTGCGTCCTTACGGCCAGAGCGGTCCGCTGGTGATGAACTTTGCCTCGGTAGAAGAGTATTACCAGGATCAGGGCCGCGACTGGGAACGCTACGCCATGGTTAAGGCGCGCATTATGAACGGCGAGCAAAGTGCAGAAGCGAAAGAGCTGCTGAGCATTCTGCGTCCCTTTACCTACCGTGTATACGTCGACTACAGCGCCTTTGCCTCGCTGCGTTCGATGAAGGCGATGATCAACGCCGAAGTGCGCCGCCGTGGTCTGGAAATGAACGTGAAACTCGGCGCCGGTGGCATCCGCGAAGTGGAATTTATCGTACAGGCCTTTCAGCTGATCCGTGGTGGTCAGGATAAGAGCTTACAGACCCGCGAGCTGGTAAAAGTGCTGGGCATTCTGCAGGCCGAAGGTTATCTGCCTGCCGCCGCCTGCGACGAGCTGAAACAGGCGTATTTATTTCTGCGCGACAGCGAACACGCGCTGCAGGCATTAAACGACGAACAGACCCAGCTGCTGCCGGAAGACGACAGCCAGCGCGCACGGGTGGCTTTAGCGCTGGGCTTCAGCGACTGGGACAGCTACCTGAACGAGCTGGAGCAGCACCGCAGCAAAGTGCGCCATCATTTCGCCCAGATCGTCGCCAGCGATGACGACAACGAAGAAACCGACGAGCTGCAGCAGGTGTGGACCGATCTCTGGCTCGGCGAGCTGGACGAGCAACAGGCCGCTGCCTTTCTTGAGCAGCATCCCTGCGCTAACTCAACGGAAGTGCAACAGCAGCTGAGCAATTTCCGCGATTCCCGTACCGTGCTGAAAATGCAGCAGATTGGCCGCGAGCGTCTCGATGCCTTAATGCCGCTGCTGCTGCAGCAACTGTGGCAACAGCCTGAGCCGGTCACCACGCTGGAGCGCATCGTGCCGCTGCTCGAAGCCGTGGTGCGCCGTACCGCCTATCTGGTGCTGCTGAAAGAAAATCCGCAGGCCTTAACCCAGCTGGTTAAGCTCTGCGGTGCTTCCAGCTGGGTGGCGGAATACATCACCCAGACGCCGCTGCTGCTGGACGAATTATTAAGCCCGGCCAACCTCTACCGTTTGCCGGAGCGCAAAGAACTGGCAGAAGAATTACACCTGCGCCTGCTGCGTGTTGATCCGGAAGATCTGGAACAGCAGATGGAACAGCTGCGTCAGTTTGTGCGCGCACACAAACTGCGCGCCGCCGCCTGTGAAGTAATGGATGCCCTGCCGCTGATGAAAATCAGCGACTACCTGACCTGGCTGGCGGAAGTGACGCTGCAGACAGTGATGGAGCTGTCGTGGAGTCAGATGGTGGCCAAATACGGTTACCCGACCAATACCGCCGGCGAAGCGGTAAGCCAGCCGGAATTTGCCGTTATCGGCTATGGCAAAGTCGGCGGACTGGAGCTGAGCTACAGCTCAGACCTTGATCTGGTGTTACTGCACAACAGCGCCAGCGGCCGCTATACCGACGGCGAGCGCAGCCAGGACAACGGTGTGTTCTATACCCGCATGGGCCAGCGCATGATTCATATCCTGACCACCCAGACCCGCTCCGGCGATCTGTACGAAGTCGATATGCGCCTGCGCCCGTCCGGCAACTCCGGCATGATCGTCGCCTCGATGAAAGCCTTTGAGGAATATCAGCAGAAGCACGCCTGGACCTGGGAGCATCAGGCGCTGGTACGCGCCCGCGTATTGTGTGGCAGCCAGCAGGCAGCGGATGAATTTCAGGCCATCCGCAACGCCACCCTCAGCCAGCCACGCGACCTTGGTAGCCTGCGCGAAGAAGTGCGAGCCATGCGTCAGAAAATGGTGGATAATCTCGGCTCCAAAGATACAAGCGGCCAACAATTTCACCTGAAGCAGGACGCCGGGGGTATTGTTGACATCGAGTTTCTGGTTCAATACGGGGTTCTGGCCTGGTCACACCAATACCCAGAGCTGTTAGACGTTACCGACAACATGCGGTTGCTGGACGCGTTCGACACAGCCGGTCTGATGGATCCACAAGATTGTCAGACCCTGCAGGAAACCTACCTGTCCTACCGAGCCGAAACTCACCGGCGTGCATTGCAGAAACAAAAGCTGTTACTGGATTCAGACACCCTGTCCAAACTTGGCTTCAATGCGCGGCGCAACGATGTGACCCGACTGTGGAAACTCTGGTTGGAGACTGATACGGCCTCGTGATTACGCGTATCATCCCCGGAACACATATTTTTTACTGAATTTAGAGTGAGGTCCTTATGCTACCTTCCATGTCCGACCGCGATGGTCTGATCTGGCTAGACGGAGAGTTGGTTGACTGGCGCGAAGCGAAAGTCCACGTACTGACTCACACCCTGCACTACGGCATGGGCGTTTTTGAAGGGGTGCGGGCTTACGAAACAGCACAGGGCGCGGCGATTTTCCGCCTGCAGGAACACACCGACCGCCTGTTCAACTCGGCCCACATCCTGAACATGAAACTGCCTTTCAGCAAAGCCGAGATTAACGAAGCTCAGCGTGCTGCTGTGCGTGAGAACAACCTGAAAAGCGCCTATATCCGCCCGATGGCATTCTACGGTTCTGAAGGTATGGGCCTGCGCGCCGAAAACCTGAAAGTACACGTGATGGTTGCTGCCTGGGAATGGCCAGCCTACATGGGTGAAGAAGCCAAAACCCAGGGTATTAAAATCCGTACTTCAAGCTTTACCCGCCACCATGTGAACATCACCATGTGTAAGGCCAAAGCCAACGGTAACTACATGAACTCCATGCTCGCCCTGCGCGAAGCACTGGACAGTGGCTGTGAAGAAGCCCTGCTGCTGGATAACGAAGGCTACGTGGCCGAAGGTTCCGGCGAGAACTTCTTTATGGTGACCAACGGCGTAATGTACACCCCGGAACTGACTTCCTGTCTGGACGGTATTACCCGCCGCACCATTATGGAAATGGCCCGTGCTCGTGGTATCGAAGTGCGTGAAAAACGCATCACCCGCGACGAAGTGTATATCGCTGATGAAGCCTTCTTCACCGGTACTGCCGCTGAAGTACTGCCAATCCGCTCACTGGATGGCCGTATCATTGGTGAAGGCCGCCGTGGCCCGGTAACCGAAATGCTGCAAACCATGTATTTCGATACCGTAACCGCTAAAGATCCGTTTAACGCTGAGTGGGTTACTCCGGTTAAATAAGCCGGTGCTTTAAGCGTTAGTAATAAAAAACCCCGGCCTGCCGGGGTTTTTTATTACTAACGCTCAAGGAGAATTGATCAAGGAGCCAAGAATGACCGAACGACTTTATAAATTCATGAACATGGACGTCTTTAAGAGTTTTCTAGAAATTCCCCGACTACGGGTAACGCCAAGCTGGGAGCAAAACGATCCTTTTGAGTTTTTTAATGGCGAAAGCACTAATTGTACCGATATGAGGAATCTTCATGGTGCAATTTCATTATGCTCTAATCTCTATTCTGCTCCTATGTGGGCCCACTACGCTGATAACCATCGCGGAGTGGTCGTCGAGATTCTCGTCAACAAAAAAAATCCTTGGTCGATATTTTCAAAATCATACATGCCTCCAGAAGATAGCGACTTCGGATTCTACGAAGTAATATATAGAAACCTTCCATACAACTTCTCTCATGCCACAGAAAAATACATAGTAAAAGATAGATCTTGGTCATACGAACACGAACAACGATTCATTGTTCCATTCACTTATATAAATGGCCTAATCACAACAAAAACAAGCATAAATAAAATTGAAGAAATAACCGGAAGAAGATATAAATGGCGCCAAGAAAGGGATGATAGTGAATTCTATGAGACTGATCAAACACTAGTATCCGACTTAGTAAATATAGACCCAAATCTGCTTTTAAGAATTTTCTTAGAATCCAGAAACAATAATACAATGTTTTTTCTTAACCTAAATACCGGAATTCCAGGATCATCCACTGGATGCCTAGGTAAAATCTACGCTGGATATAAGACGGACACTGACGAATTAAGAGAAATAATAAATAAATCGCATTCCTATGCCTCCAATATATATCAATCCATCACAAGTAATAATTACCAAAATATAGAGAAGATTCATTGGAATCCTGAACATCAAAAAATTAGTCTTAAAGGTATTTAAGAATGTGCGAACTCCTTGGCATGAGTGCCAACACCCCGACCGATTTATGCTTCAGTTTTACCGGCCTGACCCAGCGCGGTGGTAATACCGGACCGCATAAAGATGGCTGGGGCGTGGCCTTTTATGAAGGTAAGGGCGTACGTCAGTTTCATGATCCGCAACCCAGCTGCGAATCTCCCATCGCCGGCTTGCTGCAGAACTATCCGATTAAAAGCAAAAACGCGATCTGCCATATCCGCCAGGCCAATGTCGGCGATATCTGCCTCGCCAATACCCATCCTTTTGTGCGTGAGTTATGGGGTCGTCACTGGGTGTTTGCCCATAATGGACAGGTGCCGGATTTTGTCCGCCATGTCGGTATGTATGAACCGGTAGGCGATACCGACAGTGAAAATATTTTCTGCGATTTAATGAACCGCGTGCGTCAGACATTACCGCGCGATGCCATGCCACAGCAGCTGGCCGAATGCCTGGTCAGCTTTGCCCATGAATACGCTCAGCAGGGTGTGTTTAATTGTCTGCTCAGTAATGGCGACTGGTTGTTTACTTACTGCAGCACCAAGCTGGCCTGCATCACCCGTCGTGCACCTTTTGGCCCGGCACAATTAAAAGATGCCGACGTTACCGTCGACTTTGCCGCCGAAACCACCCCCAACGATGTGGTCAGCATTATCGCCACCGAGCCATTAACCGCCGAGCAAGACTGGCATATTTATCAGCGCGGCGAGTGGAAATTATGGCAACTGGGCGAAGTGGTTGCAGAAGGTTTAACCTCGCTGCCGCCACGGGAAGGCAACTGATGCGCCTGCGTTTTTCAACACCGTTTTCTGCCTTGTTTTTTGCCCTGCTGCTTGCTCTGTTTTCTGTTCTGAGCTGCAGCGCGGATATACCGGCCGGGGAAAATAAACCTGCGAGCGTTCGCAATATTATTTTGTTAATCGGTGATGGCATGGGCCCGGCGCAGTTTGGTCTGCTGGAAAGTTATGCCCGCCGCGCACCCAACAGTATTTATCAGGGCCGGCCAACAGCGGTCAGCCAGTTAATGCAACAGGGCAAAGTACTGTTGTCCGATACCGGGCCGCACGATGTACTGGTCACCGACTCGGCCTGCTCAGCCACACAGCTCGCTATTGGCGAAGCCAGTGGCAGCGAAATGATTGGCTTAAATGCCCGTGGCGACAGCGTTGAAACCATACTGCAAAAAGCCAAACGTGCCGGCATGCGTACCGGTCTGGTTTCCGACACCCGTATTACCCACGCCACCCCGGCCGCTTTTGCCGCACACCAGCCACATCGCCGCTTTGAAAATGAGATAGCCGCCGATCTGTTAACCACCGCCCCGGATTTAATGCTGTCCGGCGGACTGCGTTATTTTCTGCCGCAAGACGCTGCAAACATCAGCACAGAGCAGCAAAAGCAAATCAGCGCAGCGCAATTAACCTTAAAATCAAAACGCACGGACCAGCGTAATTTACTCAGCGAAGCGCAACAGCAGGGCTATGCACTGGCCTTCAGTCGCGAGCAATTAGCGCAACAGCAACATTTACCTGTGCTTGGTTTATTTGCCAGTTCGGCCATGGATGATGCAATTTATGCAAGCCAGAATCCGGCTTCCGCACAACCGGATTTAAACGAATTAACGCGCAAAGCGCTGCAGTTACTGGGCGCTTCTGAACACGGCTTTTTTCTGATGGTGGAAGGTGGCCAGATCGACTGGGCAGCACACAATAACGATGCCGGCGCCCTGCTGCATGAACTGTTGCGTTTTGACGCTGCGATTCAGGAAGTGGTGAACTGGGCAGCAGACCGCGATGATACTCTGGTGGTATTAACCGCCGACCATGAGACCGGCGGCTTTGGTTTTTCCTACAGCGCGCACGATGTTCCGGCGGCCAGAACGCTACCCGGTAGTGGTATGCGCGGTCAGGCTTTTGCCCCCAACTATAATTTTGCGCCACTGAGTCTGCTCGATCGTTTATACGCACAGAAAAAAGGCTATTACCGCCTCTGGGCCGATACCAGCACGGATGCCAGCTCAGACGGCCAAAAGGGGTTACCCACAGCGGATTCGTTAATGGCCGAAGTGAATGCTGCACTGGATTTTCCGTTTTCGCGCACACAGGCCGAACGGGTATTGCGCCGCGATCCCAATCCGCATTTTGATCCGCAGACCGATGACCCGGCAGGCGCAACTCAGCCGCATATCGAAGACTTCAGTGATTTTTATGTCTACCGCGAAGAGCGCTACCTGAATGCACTGGCTCGTGAGCTGGCCTCCGCACAAAGCGTGGTGTGGAGTACCGGCACTCATACCGCAGCGCCGGTGCCGGTGGTTATCAGCGGACCAGAGCCGATACTGCAGAATTTTCAGGGTTTTACCCAGCATGCAAAATTGGGGCATCAGCTGAAAGCGCTGATTAAAACCGACGGAACCGGGCCAACTGAACTGGGCGACTGAAAAATTGGCCGGCACCAGATAACCGGCACTAAAGCATCTTCTGCATCAGCCGGACTCCCCGGCGCTGGTGCACAATAACCGCAGCAATATGACCAAGCACCAACAGAGCCAGCAACACGCAGGAATAATGGTGCAGGGCTGCAAAGAAGGCGGTGGCTGCCCCGGCACGGAGCGGTGGCATTAATTCCGTCAAACCAAACACCGGAGCCGGACGCTCCAGCATAAACACCCCGCTGAATAATACAGCCAGCACAGCAACATAAATCAGCCCATGACCCGTGGCTGCCAGACGCTGCTGCCGCACAGTCAGCGCTGTTGTCGCCGGTTTCGGCTGCAGTACCGCCAGAACCAAGCGCAATAAAAAGAACGGAATAAACAGCAGAGTCAGCGCTACATTAAAGCGGCCAAGCCACTGCTGAACATCCGCGGTTAAAGGAAAAAATGCCAGACAGGTGCCGCTGATCAGAGCCCAGATAATCACCAGTGCTGACAACCAGTGCAGGCTGCGGCGCAAACCGCTGTAACGATAGTCAGTGGATATATTCATCGGTACGTTATAACCGGGAAATATGTCCGGCGGATGAAACACCGCCACTTACAGATTGCTACTTCACCAGAATTAAGCGGCCGCTTTCCGGGTCGCGATAAACCTGTCCCAGAGATTCATACCCTTCGCGCCCTTCACTTTTTTGCTGCAGCTGTTGCTGTAACTGTACCGGCATCTGCGTTAATTCTTTTCCGGCCTGTACCGGCTGTGCCGCCGGCAACTGAAAGTGCTGGCGTAATTCCGGGCTCAGCGCCACCAGCGCCGCAATTAAGCCACAGGCGAATACCAGCATAATATCGACAAGGTTTGCCAGCGGGCCAAGGGGCTCACTTTCTTCACTGTCAAAAGCACTGCGGCGCCACTGATCGCTCATAATGTATGCGCCTGTGTTTGTTGCCGTTCAAGCTCCAGTAAACCGGCATCGTACCAGCGCCGGCGTAAGCGTCCGAGGACAAAGCCGGCGATGCCCGCCAGCAGACCAATCACCGTGGTATCAAAGGCAACGGTCATGGCGGTTGTCAGAATGCGGATTTCGCCATCCCCCAATGCCGCCAGCCCGGGACCAAGCGGAATTAATGTCCCCATTAAGCCCAGCATCGGTGCAATGCGGGTAATAAAATCGGCACGCTCGATCCGGCGTTTTCCCACGCTGAGTAAATAATCGCGGTCGCCTCTGGCCACCAGACGACGGATCACACCAAGACGCTCACTGCAGGCAATGCCTGCCTCGTATAACGCCAGTAAAACGAAAAATAATAATGCCCAGATAACCGGCTGCAGCAGCAGCCCGGTCAGTTGATGCAGCAGGGTCAGGCCCAGTTCGCTGATATTAAAAGCCATCGTTTTTTCCTGAAAATAATGTTGCTGAACGGTGTCTGTTCACGGTTAAAGCAGGCCCGGATTATTTACAACCGGCGAGCGCGGAACATACCCGCGACCGGCAACAACAGCGCCAGCAGTAATAGCCAGCCGTATTGCCATGCTTCTGCCGCGGGTTTCTCCGCACTGCCGGAGCTTTGCCCGTCAGTGGCCATTGCCGGTTCCTGCAGTTTGTCGTCTGGCAGAATAATTTCCTGAATATGATGCGGCGCGTTGGTGTCGGCGGCAGAATCATCAGGCAGGCGGCTGGCGGCCAGCACCTGCTCCAGTTCGGCGGCCAGCGCCGGCGCAATCAGACGCTTTACCTGTTCATACAACGGATGATTGGCATGGGTATGACCACTGCCGGGTAAACCATGGCGCACAATATTACCGGCCAGCATCTGCGCCAGTTGTTGCCGGGTCGCCGGATCGGCATCCCAAAAACCTTTATCGGCGGCCACCAGCATCACCGCGAGGATATTGCTCTGTACCTGTACGTTGTGGCCGTCCTGCCAGAACTCCTGCATACCCAATTGCAGGCTGTCGTCGATATAAACCGCTTTTACGTCTTCCCACACCCAGTCATCAATGAGCTGGGGGCTCGTTACCTGCCAGCCCCACAGGTACTCAATAAACTCGCTGCCCATCGTCCGCGCACCGGCATAACCTTCAGCCATTAACGGACTGATCCACTGGCGGTTAAGAAAACGCCCGCGCAGCTCACCCAGTAACGCCTGTTGCAGTGACGTAATCTGCAGCTGATCGTTATTGCTGTGATCAATCACAAAACTGGCCGGGGCTTTACCGGTCAGACTTTCCACCGCCAGGTTCAGACCACCGAGATAATCAAAGGCGTCATTGTTATCCATCAGACCATAGAGATTGCTGGCACGGCCAAGGTAGGTGTTGGCCACCGCCTGCAGTTGTTGCTGATAAGCCTGCTGGCGGCCGCTGCCGGAACTCAGCGAGCGCTCCTTCAGACCGTAGGCGTGTCCCATACGGCGGATAAAAACGTCTGCCAGTTCAGAGCGTTCCTGCCAGGCAGATGAGCGTTCAGCCAGACGGTTAATCCCGGCCCCATAAGAACCCGGCGCTGCCGCAAACACGCGCAGACTGGCCGTCTGTGCCAGCTCCGCCACATCGGCCGACGGCTGTGCCTGCAATTGGCGCCGCAGTTCATCAACCCAGTTACGCGCAACCAGATTCTGCTCCAGCGGTTCATCCGTGAGCACAGTATCCGCGCCGGCATTCTCTGTTGCCAGCTGCGCCGAGACCGGTGCCAGCGTCTGCTGCAGGGCATAACTCAGCGCCGGGTAGTCACGTTCAATGGTGGTGCTGCTGGCCGCCAGCGCCAGCAGCACGGCTTCGTCCAGCAGCGCCAGCTGGCTGCCGTATAAATCACGGAACAAACCGGAACTGGTGAACAGCACATCACGACGCTGCGGCCGTGCAGCACTTAATGGCAGGCGCTTCAGCCCTTTGATAATGCCGCGGCCATTCCAGACCGGCTCGATCCCGAGCAGATCCAGACCAAAGGCAATCATCGCGCCTTCATCCCGTACAGCATCCGAGGCCCACAGAATTACAGCGTCTTTTTCACCGGCGGCCAGCGTCTTAGCACGCGCCTTCTGCGCCAGCTCACGACCGACCGCAGCGCCGGTCGGACTCGGCAACAGACTGGCATCCAGCGCGTAAAAATTACGCCCGGTAGGTAATGCTTCCGGTGTCCGGATCGGATCGTTGCCTTTACCCGGTGCCACAAAGCGCCCCTTCAGGGCATTCAGCAAGGCATCCATTTCGGCATCGGGCGATGCGGTTAGGGCCTGCCGGTAGCGACTCTGGCGCTCCGGGCTCCAGTTATTGTCCTGCTGCATTGAGGTCAGCATGGTTGCCACCGCGCTGTCATCCCAGCGGCGGCCAAACACATGCAGTCCGAGGGGCATAAATTCTTCCTGCAGATGGGTCAGATAGTGGCCGGTCTCATGCAACAGGAATTCATCATCAATATCGTTAAAACCAATACCGCGCAGCTGTAATTCCTCATCCATGCTGGCACTCAGTTCATCCCGCAGGTTCAGCGCGTCGATACGCTCGCGCAACTGACTGACCGCTTTCTGCCTGCTGAGCGGGTCGCTGGCCGCTTCGGCACTTTCAATCAGCTGCCGCAGCTCCAGCAGACCGTCGTACAGCTGGGTAGTCGCCAGCGGTGGCGTCAGATGATCAACCATCACCGCTAAGCCACGGCGTTTGGCCTGAATACCTTCGCCCACGCCATCAACGATGTAGGGGTAAATACCGGGAATATCGGCCGCGACCAGCCGTGGATAATCACTGGCCAGCAGCCCTGTTCGCTTGCCGGGCAAAAACTCGTAGGTGGAGTGGCGTCCGAGGTGAATCAGTGCATCGGCACGGAATTCATCCGCCAGAAAGTGATAGAACGCCAGATACTGATGCGTCGGCGGAAAGGTCATATTGGCATGCAGCAGTTCTTCGTTCAGCTCCCAGCCACGGGGTGGCTGCGGCCCCAGAAATACCTTGCCAAACTGTACGCCCGGCAACAGCAGCCGCTCATTCCACACCATCACCTTGCCCGGTGCTTTGCCCCAGCCCCGTAATCCTTCGATACGTAACTCCAGCAACGCCTGCACCAGAGCATCAGCCTGCGCCCAGCCTTCGGCCGTTAATGGTTGCTGCAGCAGTGACGGATACAGGGCCTGCAGCTGACCGAGCAGATTCAGCGCCCGCTCGCGGTACTGACTGCGGACACCGTCGAGTACGTAACGGATATCGTGCAGACGGCTGTGCAGCTGATCCTGCAGCAGCGTCTGCAATGTCACCCGGCTCTGTGCATCCAGCCCGGCGGTCTGCGCGGCATACTCCCGCAGGCTCTGATGCAGGGCCGACAGCGGCCCATCCTCCAGCTCAGCCTGAACCTGCGGCGGCTGACGTTGCAGCCACTGGCGGTAAGTCGCTGCACTCATGCTCTGCACCTGGGCGCTCATCGTCTGCAGGGCACTGGCATCCTGCGGCAGATTGACGGCCTTCTGTTGCAGCAGATCCAGCAGCTCGGCAGCACTGCCCGGCAAAGCCTGTGGATCGCCCAGGTCGTAACCTTCGCGCTGCAGGCGCTGCAGTATCTGCCACAGAGACTCAACCACATTCAGGTTGTCGGCACCGATATTGTGCCGCCCCGGCGGGTGGTTGTAGTAAATGATGGCAAGGCGTTTATCGTAGTTAGCGCTCTGCTGCAGGTGCAGCCAGTTCTGTGCGCGCTGGGCAAAATGGGCGATTTCATCCGGCAGCGGTGCACTCTGTAACAGACGCGCACCGGTCTGCCGGTCCAGCACCGCCGGACTCGCCAGCGCCAGCACCTGAGGCTGGCTGATTCCCTGCAGCTCGGGCATTGCTATCCGGTAATGCACGCTGTCAGCGGGAATCCCCTCACTGCTGTACGGATAGCTGGCCGCATTCTGCTCCAGCAGACGTATGCCCTTCAGCACCGGAATACTGGCAGAACTGAAAGCACGGGTAACGGCTTCACGGCCATCGCCGCCACCAATCACGAAGTCCTGCAGACTGATCAGCAGTGCCGGGCGATCCGAGGCCCACTGCAGCAACTGGCTGCTTGCCTGACGACTGGCCTCGCCCCAGGCAGCCAGTGCAGATACACACAAAGCCGACGTAAAAGAACGGCAGAGTTGCTGATGCAGATCCCACTCACCGGCCTGATCGCCACTGTCATGGTCGATGATCATCACCAGCGGACGGGCCGGCTCCTGCGCCAGACGCTGACCCAGTGCCGCTGCACTCAGCGCCTGCGACTGAGCAGCCTGATAGAGAAAATAGCGCTCGTCCTGCTGGATCTGCACTGGCTGCCAGGGCTGCCCGCTGTGCAGCAGCAGATTCAGCAGGGCCTGATCATTCTGCTGCCCACGGTTTTGCCAGTAAGCCCGCATCTGTAACCACTGCGCCAGAGCAGGCCACTGCTGCTGCAGGGCCTGCAATTGCTGTTGCATGTTTCCGTCAGAGGGGTTCAGTGCCTGCAGTAAGGGCTGTGCGGCGGCGGATGAAAGCGCGGGAAAGCGTCCCCCCAGATCATCCTGATGCAGTGCCAGCAAACGCCGGTCGCTGTTCAGTATGATCCGGGTCTGAGTTGGGGAGTAAGGAAGTGCTAACAGCCGTTCTACCGGCTCGGCAAAGATTCCCAGAAACAGCAACTGTCCGGCACCTGCAACCAGTTGCTGCAACTGATCATCATCCAGCTGATTGATCTGACTGGAAGTCCGTACCTGAATGGATAACTCCGCCGCCTGCTGCAGGTACTGATGTGCTGCCGCCACAATCCTTGCCGCCGAACGGTCTGACACCAGTACCAGTGCGTACCGGTCAGCAGCGGCCAGCAGCTGGGCCGGAAGAAACAGGAGTGCCAGCAAAGCCAGCCGTAACAAAGACATCATCAGGTACCCGTCAGTAATCACCAGAGTGGCGCGGCGGGCAGCAGAAAACAGCAACAGGGGAAGACTGCGCGGGGCGCAGAGCAGAGACGACCTGAAACCAGCTTTCCAGGACACCCCGCCTGTTTATCTGTTTGTATTCAGGCCGGTCTCCGGGCTCAGACTCTGCTGATCATCAGCAGCACCACAACCTTCCCATACGCCTTACAGCGACAGTGGTGTGTGGTTCAGCACAGCGTTGGGCTGGCTGTCATTACCGTTGCGGGGGCAGCACAGGCATTGAACCTGTTTCCCGATTATCCCGGCATAAGCCGGGCACCTGAGGGCGCAGAGGATACCTGCAGAGAGGCACGAACGAAAGATGAAGATGCCGCCTTATGCCATTGACCGGATACGAATAGCAGCTAAGTTTAATACGTTGGGAAACGTCGATGGATCCAATGCCCGGAGGTGCTGCTCCTGTCACGGTTACCCGTAATCATGCAGTGTTACAGAAGGTAGCCGCTACAAATCATGTCAGACAGTACCGCGCAGCGGACCAGCATAAATTCCAGGAGAATTGCTCCGTTTTTCAGGAGCTAACACCGCTCGCAGACCACGGGTCTGCGGCAAGGATCCAACATGAGCAGCAGCGCTAACCTGCCCACAATGCGCAGGTTTTTTATTGTCACCGGTCTGGTTGCTTTATTGCTATGCGGCATACTGATGGCATTGATCGAGAGCCACAGCCGTGACGAAGCCTACAAAAGGGCTTTTTCTGAGCTGAGTGAGCAGGCTGCATTGCGCGCTAATTATTTTCTGAAAACGCTGAATACCGATAAGGATAAAGTCCGCTTTATTCATAGCACCCCTCCCATCAGCGGCATTGTCAGAGCAATAGAAAATAATGGTAAAGATCAGCTCGACAACACCACAACGCAACAATGGAAACAACGCCTACAGACTATTTTTACCGGTTTTATTGCTGCCAATGAGGAGATCCGTCAGATCCGCTTTATCGGTAAAGCCAATAATGGCCGGGAGCTGGTTAGGGTCGAACGCAAAAATGGCATGATCCGCATTACCGCAGAGGAAGACCTGCAGGAAAAAGGACAAAGCAGTTACTTTTCTGAAGCCGAAAAACTGAATAAAGATGAAATCTATATCTCGGCCATCAACCTTAACCGTGAACACAATAAAATTGAGACCCCGGCCTGGCCGACCTACCGGATTGCCGAGTCTGTTTTCGATTCAGAAAACCGTTTTTTTGGCTTTGTAATTATTAACTTTGATGCCGAGACACTGCTCAGAAATCTTAAAAGTGACACCCCAAACAATATGCAGATATTTCTGCTGAACGATACCGGCGGATACCTGATAAATCCCGACACCAAAGAAGAGTTCCGTTACGAATATGATCCGAAAAGCAACTGGAAAACCGATTCAGAACCTGTTGCAGTTGATAACCACAAAAACATCTTCAAACGTAAAAACAGTCCAAAGGATGATATTATTTATTCGTACTCCCGTCGCATATTCCTCGACGGCCCAGGTAGCTGGCACTACCTTGACCTGCATACCGCCTTTTCTGCCGAAGATATAGAAAGCCAGTTAGACAGCATACGTCTTAAAGTTCTGTTGCTGATTGCCGTACTGCTGTTATTCGCAATATCAATCGCCTGGCTTTACCAGCGCCGCATCGAAGCACGTATGGCACTGCTGACGGCCAGATCAACCGCCCGGGCCATTATTAATTATTCAACCGATGCCATTATCGGTATTAATCCGGATGGAAAAATCGACAGCTGGAACAGTGGAGCCACTGTTATGTTCGGCCACCATGAACAAACAGTGATAGGAAAAACACTATTTAACACGATTCTTGACAGTAATAATCAGCAGATCACACCGGATATGATTTCCGATGTGTTATCCGGCAAAGTATTCACCCAGTGTGAGACCCGGGCAAGAACTCAGAAGGGTGAAAAACTGCATATTTCGGCCAGTATTTATCCCATTATTATTGAGCAAAAGACTATTGGCTGTGCAATCAGTATCCGGGATATTACCGAACAGCATTTACTGAACGAAAAAATCGCACGAATGAATGCTAGCCTGGAGGATCAGGTAAAAGAGCGCACTCAGGAGCTGGAAAAAGCAATACAGGAAGCGCAGCAGGCCAGCCAGGCAAAAAGCCTGTTTATCGCGAATGTCAGCCATGAAATCCGCACCCCGATTAATGGCATCATGGGGATGCTGTCATTATTAAAACGGGAGTGCAGTAACGAGAAACAACAGCACTATATCCATATAGCGGAAAGCAGCGCCTCGGCTCTGACCGCACAGATCAACGACATTCTCGACTTTTCAAAAATAGGTGCTGGCAAACTGCAGCTTGAGCAAACCGATTTCAGTCTGACGGCATTACTCAGTTCTATCGCCGCCAGTGCATCGGTTCCGGCATTTGATTCCAATATCGAGTTTATACTGGATATTGCCGCGATTGAGCATGACCGTGTGCAAGGAGACCCGGCCAGACTGCAGCAGATTATTTCCAACCTGACATCCAATGCCGTGAAGTTCACTCCCGCCGGCGAAATTATTCTCAAGGCTTCCACTGCAGAAGAAGACAATGGCGATATCCGTCTGTTCTGCTCGCTGACGGATACCGGTATTGGAATTCCCCCTGATCATCACGAAAAACTGTTTGAAGCCTTTAATCAGGTCGATAACAGCACCACCCGCAAATTCGGCGGCACCGGCCTCGGTTTGTCTATCTGCAGACAGCTTTGCACGCTAATGCAGGGTCAGATCAGCGTGCAGGGCAGCAGTGAAGAAGGCACAACCATCGCTTTCGATATTTTGCTCCGTGCCGGTTCCGGAAATGACCAGGATACTCCGGACGTCTCCCTGCATGACCAACACTGGCTGATTGCCTGTGATAACAAAGCACTGCAACAGGCGCTGGGAAATATTATCCATAAGCGGGGCGGAGAATTTCTTGCGATACACAGCGCAGAGCAAGCCGGACTGATGATCGGTAATACCCCACCTGCGGATTATTTATTACTCGATATCCACTGGCTGCGCGGTTCCCTGCTGACCAGCCTGCAGCAAGGCATTTTTCGCGGCAGGCTGATCGTGCTGGTGCCTCCGGGCTACGACAATGAGTTACCCCAATTACCAGCCGAACTGCAGGCCACCAGCCTGACCCGCCCGGTCGCGCCGGCTGATCTCGACGCCGTCTGCAGCGGGCGGACTCCGGAACATAGTGCGCACCTGAGCACCGCTGGCAGCAACAGCCGTTTTCCTTTATGCACTCCAGACGGACGCCGTCATCATGTTCTGGTTGTGGATGACAATGCCATTAATCAGGAGGTTGCCTGTGGCCTGCTGGAAAGCATGGGATTTGCTGTCGACAGTGCTGACAACGGCATGGCGGCTCTGGAAAAACTGCAACAAAGCAGCGACGACGAACCTTTTGATCTGATTCTGATGGACTGCCAGATGCCGGTTCTTGATGGCTTTGCCGCAACGAAAAAAATCCGCGCGGGTAATGCCGGTGAACGCTACCGGTCAATCACCATTATCGCCATGACTGCAGGGGCAATGGCCGGTGACAAAGAGAGCTGTCTGTTGTCCGGAATGAATGATTATCTGAGTAAACCTATCGATATAAACAGTTTTCAACATGCTCTCAGTGCCTGGCTGACGCCCGGCAAAGAAAAACAGCCACCCTCCAGGGAGGATAATATGAGACAGGCAGACAATCTTATGCAGAATGACGACAGGCTTCCGGCTGAGGTCAGCAGCCAGACAGTATGGGACCGTGCCGGCGCCTTACAGCGTCTGATGAACAGGGAAAGTATTCTGATCCGGGTCGTGGAATTATTTATCAATACTTCCGGAGAAACGCTGCAGGCATTGCAGGATGCGCTGGCGGCACAGGATATCAGCAGTATTCAGGCACAGGCGCACACGCTGAAAGGCGTAGCCGGAAATATTGGCGGTATGCAGTTAATGGCACTCAGTGCATTGCTGGAACAGGCAGCCCGTGAGCAGGATAACAGCCGCCTGCAAAGTCTCAGCCAGCATCTGACGCCTTGCTACAACACGCTGATGGAATGCCTGCAGGAAAATCAGCCGGCTTAAATGCTGCCGGCTCAGAGACACGCGGTTAAAACACCTTAGGGCCTGCGGCCGGTGTTTTTGTCCTGCGCCGGCCCGCTGTGCTTTTACTTTTTCCCGCAGTACCTGCCCTGCTGACGCTCTTTTTTCCCGTGCTGTATTTGCGCCTGCCTGCAGTATTCGCTGCACTTCCCGCTAACCCCGAAAACTGCACACTATCGGCTGTCAGCGCCAGGCTGATGAGATGCTGCAGCTGCTCAGTAAGCGGCTGCATAAAGGCCGTATAATTCAGACTTTTATGGGCAATATCCTGTAATTGCTTTTCCCACTGCGCTGTCATGTCCGGTCTTGTGGCTGCTTCTGGCAGCGCATTAATCAGCGCTTTTCCCAGAGCAGTAGCGCGGATACTTTTGCCCTCACGCTGCAGAAACCGGCGCTTAAATAACAGCTCAATAATACCGGCGCGGGTTGCTTCTGTTCCCAATCCATCGGTTTCTTTCAGAATGCTTTTCAGCGCCTTGTCCTGCACAAAGCGGCCGATACCGGTCATCGCTGCCAGCAAAGAGGCATCGGTAAAATGTGCCGGTGGCTGGGTGTGTTTTTCCTGCAGCAAAGGTTCTCCGCTCCACAGCATCTGTCCTGCCGTTAACGGCGGCAATGGTGCTTTGGCGGTCGCCTGATTTTCCCTTTGTGGCAGTAAGACTTTCCAGCCCGGCTTCAGGGTTTCACGCTCACTGGCGGTAAAATGTCCACCACTGATGGTCAGGCTGATTCTGGTATCGGCGTATTCATAATGCGGACAAAACTGCAGCAGATACTGGCGGGCGATCAGCGCATAGAGTTTTTGTTCACTGCTGCTCAGCCGTCCGCCAGGCAGTGCTTTGGCAGTTGGAATAATCGCATGGTGTGCCCCCACTTTCGCATCATTCCAGGCCTGACTGCGGATTGAGCTGTCGGCCTGAGCGCAGGCCGAAGCCAGTGCTTCGCTGTGCGCACTGATAGCGCTCAGAACCTGCTGGCGCTGGGCAAAATGCTCCTGTGGTAAGTAACGGCAGTCGGAGCGCGGGTAGGTAATTAACTGATGCTTTTCATACAGGCTCTGTGCTCCGTCCAGAACCTGCTGCGCACTCATGCCCAGCGCTTTGGCGGCATCAATCTGCAACGCCGATAAATTAAACGGCAGCGGCGGTGCCTGCTTTTTTTCTTTACGCTCAACCTGTTCCACCTGCGCCGGTTGCTGACGGATACGGGCAGCCACATTGGCGGCCAGCTTCGGATTCAGCACCCGGCCTTCCTCATCCTGATGCGCGGCACAGGCATCGCTCGGCTGCCAGTTGGCGTAAAAACTCAGGGGGGACTCTGCCGTTAAATGAACAGCTGCCTGCACCTCGTAAAAAGGTTTGCTGATGAAGTCAGCTATTTCTTCATCACGGCGCACCACCAGCCCCAGTACCGGCGTCTGCACCCGGCCAACGGATAACACGCTGTTAACTCCGCCCTGACGACCTTTTATGGTGTACGCGCGGGTCAGGTTGATGCCATACAACCAATCGGCACGGGAGCGCGCCAGCGCCGAAACCGACAGCGGAATAAACTCCTGATTAGAACGCAGCTGCTGCAGTGCCCGGCTCACCGCCTGCGGGTTTAAATCACTGATTAACAGTCGCTGCATGGCCTGGCGTTTGGCAGCAGGCACCTTCAGGAATTCAATAACCTCGTCCACCAGCAGCTGGCCTTCACGGTCCGGATCGCCGGCATGTACCAGACTGCCGGCTTCTTTAACCAGCTTGCGCAGCACACTCAACTGCTTACGGGTTTGCGCTTTGGCCTGCAGTTGCCACTGCGCAGGGACAATCGGCAGATGATCGAGCCGCCACTGCTTAAAAGCCGGATCGTAAGCATCCGGTTCTGCCTGCTCTAACAGATGGCCGATACACCAGCTCACCACGTCGCCATTGGCGGCACGGATAAATCCCTCGCCCTTACTGTGTGGTTTGGGCAGCACGGCAGCGATGGCACGGCCAAGGCTGGGTTTTTCGGCAATAATCAGGCGCATGGAAATAACTGTATTTTTATACAGCACTCATCATAGCCGAGCCCCTGTTCACGTGCCAGCGCCTGCGCGTATTGCCGGGCTCTTTTAACAAAACGCTCAGTACAATATTTGATCTATGCTGAAAACAGCCCGTTTTTCAGGATAAATCCTATGCGTAACAGTATCCGTAAACAGATGATGCTCGCCGTCGGTGGCACCATTCTGGTGCTTCTTGCTTTGAGTGGCATTTTTACTTACGAGCAGGCCCGCAGCAGTCTCGAGCAAGCCATCGGTGAGCGCATTCAGGTAACCGGTGAACGTGCCAGCCGCTACGTCAGCAGCTGGATCAATAATAAAGGTCAGGTCTTAAGTGGCACCGCCAAAGCATTAATTAATGGCGACCGTATAACGGTGATCGAACAGGGGCTGACATCCGGTGACTATATGTTCCTCTATCTGGGCACCGACAGCGGCGAAATGATCATGCGTCCGGATGATGAGTTACCAGCCGATTACGATCCGCGCACCCGCCCCTGGTATCAGCAGGCGATGGCAGAAAAACGCCAGGTTCTGACAGCGCCTTATGTTGACGTTACCACCAACGAATTAATCGTCACCTTTGCCGAGCCGCTGCGTGGCGGAGTGATCGGTGGGGATATTTCTCTCGAAGCCATCGTAAAAGAAGTACTGGGTATCGAGCTCGGAGACAGTGGCTATGCCGCCCTGCTCGACAGCAAAGGCGATTTTATGGTCCATCCGGATCAGAAGCTGCTGGGTAAAAATGTTTCTGCCCTTCTCGGCAACGGTACACAACTGCAGCTGAATAAAATCCAGCAGGCCAGCTTTAATCAGCGCAATAGTCTGGTCGGGCTTTACTCCATCGACGGTACTGACTGGCGTCTGCTGCTGGTGATGGATAAGGCCGAAGCCTTTGCCAGCCTGGCGACCCTGCGCTGGTCAAGCATGCTGATCGGCATTCTTACCATCGTAGTGGTAACCCTGATTGCCGGCATGATTATCTCTTACCTGTTACGACCACTGGTCGTGCTTAACAGTGCGATGTCGGACATTGCTCAGGGCGAAGCGGATTTAACCCGTCGCCTGCAGGTGACCCGGCACGATGAAATTGGCGCACTGAGTAACTCTTTCAATGTCTTTGTTTCATCCATCCATGAACTGGTTTCCCAGAGCCGCGACTCTTCCCGCGAACTGGATGGCATTGCCAAATCTGCACGCGAAAATGCCGAAAACAATAATCAGGCGGTGCAGTTGCAGCAGAACGAAATCAGTCAGGTTGCGGTAGCTGTCAACGAGCTGTCTTCCACCTCATCCGAAGTCGCGACCAATGCTTCCGATACGGCCAATGCTGCACAAAGCGCAACCGCGGAAGGTAATAAGGGCATTCAGAATGCGCAGGAAAATAAACGCCGTATGGATGGCTTATCGCAGCAGATGGACAGCGCAACCGAGGTAATTAATCAGCTCGACAGTCAGGCGCAACAGATTACCGGTATTCTCGCGACGATTCAGGGCATTGCCGAACAAACCAACTTACTCGCTCTGAATGCCGCCATTGAGGCTGCCCGTGCCGGTGAGCAGGGCCGTGGTTTTGCCGTGGTTGCCGATGAGGTTCGCACCCTGTCCCAGCGTACCCACGAAGCCACAGGCGAAATTCAGGAAATGATCGACAGCCTGAAACACCACAGCCAGAATGCCGTGGGCATTATGGAAACCAGCAAACAGCTGACCACCGAAACCGCCGGCAGCGCCATTCAGGTGACCGACAGTCTGACCGCGATTGCCGATGCGCTTAACGATATTTCCAGCCGTTCACAGAGCATCGCCAATGCCTCGCGTGAGCAGCATGCCGCCACCGAAGAAATCAGCCGTATTGCCACCGCCATTCAGGCAGCGTCGGATGATCTGGCGGCTAACGTTGAGCAGGCAACCCAGCAGTCTCACCAGCTGCATACCCTGAGTCACGATATCAGCTCAAACCTGTCGCGTTTCCGCGTCTGAGCGTTATAGAAGGCCATTATCAATGGCCTTCAGCACCGCCCGGGTGCGGTCGCGTACATTCAGTTTGGCCAGAATAAAGGACACCTGATTACGCACCGTACCCGTCGATTTATGCAAGGCTCCGGCAATTTCCTGATTGGTGTAACCTGCCGCCACCAGCCGCAGAACCTGCAGCTCTATCGCTGTCAGTGGCTCATCGGCCAGGCTGGTGCTGCTGTCAAACTCCAGCTCAAGGCGGTGCCCACTGATCTTACTCGTCACCGCCGGCTGTACCCATTGCCCGCCCTGATGCAGGGTTTCGATGGCGGCCAGCAACTCATCCAGCGCCACGTCTTTACGCAGATAACCACGAGCCCCCCGGCGCATACATTCCAGCACCAGTTCATGGTCATCAAAGGTGGTCAGCACCAGTACCGGTATATTGCAGCGCCGCTGGTGCAGTTCTGCCAGTAATTCTGTGCCGCTCATATTCGGCATACGGATATCCAGCAGGATGACGTCCGGCTGATGCTCTTCAATGGCCGCCAGTCCCTGCACGCCGTCACTGGCTTCGGCCACCACCCGGCACAGCGGGCGCAGATGCAACAGAGTGCGGATGCCTTCACGCACCAGTTGCTGATCCTCAATCAACACCACATTGATCATACGAGCAGTCCATTATCCCAGGGCAGGGTCAGTGTAAGTTTTAAACCATGCAGGCCACATTCCCAGTCGCAGCGGCCACCGATATCCTGCGCCCGTTCCTGCATGCCACGCATGCCATTACCGGGCACCGGCAGCTGCCGCAGCCCGCCGTTATCTTCTACCGTAAGCTGCAGGCTGGCGCCCTGTTGCCGCAACAGGATAGCCGCACGACCGGCCTGACTGTGGCGCAGAATATTGGTCAGCGCTTCCTGCGCACAACGCAGTATCACTTCGGCGCAGTGCACATCATCGATAATCAGACCCGGCTGAATCTGCAGCCAGACCCGCGGACGCGGCACCGCTTCCAGCAGGGAGGTCAGCGCCTGGCGCAAATCCAGCCCGCGCCGTTCACGGAATTCAGACACCGCCTCGCGCATATCACTGAGCAACAGATGAGCAATAGTTCCGGCGCGGTCAATCGCGTGATCCCGCGGTTGCGCTTCGGTATGGCGGGCAATCTCCAGCTGAATACTGAGTGCTGCCAGATGGTGCCCGAGCAGGTCGTGCAATTCGCGCGCAATACGCAAACGCTCATCGCGCTTACTGGCCGACGACAGCAGGCTTTGCGTGGCTTTCAGCTCACGCACCAGCTGCGAGGCATATTCCCGCGCCTGCTGTTCCGCCTGCAGGGTAAAACAGATGTACAGCGCAAAGAGGTTAAACAGCGCATAGAGCACGGTATTAATCAGCACAAAGTCCTGGTCAAACAACAGCCCCTGATACAGGCCCACCAGCAGCGGCACCAGCAGCGCGGCCAGCAGGCAACTGCGCCAGCTGAAATAACGCGGTAACTGCGCAATCACCAGAATCCACAGCACCGCACAGATGCCACTGCCAAACAGCAACATCAGCAACAGAGCGCTGACCATTGCCAGCCACAACCAGACTGGCGGGCGCCGGGCCTCACGCCAGGGCGGCAGACGTGCCAGCACATTCGCAACCAAATTCAGCAGGAACAAGCCGCTTGTCAGTGCAATCCAGGCGGGGGTCGCCGGCACCCGGGTAACGGCCTCCACCTGGCCCAGCCAGAGGAAGATCAGCGCCGCAGCCAGAAAGCCGATGGTCAGTGCCGCCAGAATAATATCGGCGGCAATAATGAGGTTGGGTTTGATTCTGTTCACGGCCGCAGTGTGCCAGAGGCGCTGCCGTTGCTGAATAGGGCAAATGTCATCTTCTGCCTGTCGGCCCGGTGCCGCCGCACGTCTGTCGTGACATTTGCCGCCGCACCGCTGTCGTGACATTTGCCACAAGGCAGCGCTGCCCCGCCGCTCTAGCATCGGATACCACTGACCGGCGGAGCGACGTATGAATCAGGTTATCTATCTTTTATTCACCTCAGTCAGCTGCAGCCTGTGCATGGCGCCACTGAGCCCGGCGCTGTATGCCAGTGAAACGGCTCCGGCTGAATACTGGCAGCTGGAATATGGCGCCGGCACGCTGCAGCGCTCAACGCCCTGGCAGCAGGCGGAGAGCCAACATTTTAATTTTCCGCTGCTGTCAGCCCGGCGCGGCAACTGGCGCCTGGGCGTCGACGGTGCCCTGCTGCAGTATCAGTGGCAGCAAAACAGCATCAGTCTGAGTACTGGCATCGGTTTGCGGGATGAGGTGTTCGACAGCCGCTTATGGGGCAAAGCCGACAGCAATGACCCGGTATTTGATGGCTATCGCAGCGATGGTGGCGATACCACCTTGCAGCTGCGCGGCGGCTGGGGCTGGCTGAATGCTGGTGTCGAGCAGGATATTTCTTCGCACTCCGGCGCACTGACCGCCGATGCCAGCATCACCTTGCCCCTGTTTTATCTGCAGGGCGGTACGCGCGCCCAGCTGCTTGCCGGTACACGCTGGCTGAGCGAATCTTACAGCCGCTATGTGTATGGCATCAGCCCGGAACAAAGCAACGCACTGCGCCCCGAATACCAGCCGCAGCAGGCGTTTAATCCGCAACTGACGCTGCAGGCGCTGTGGCCCATCAGTCCGCAGTGGCTGCTGCGCCTGCGCTGGCAGCAGGAATGGCTGGACGACACCCTGCAGGACAGCCCGCTGGTCGGCCAGCCGGTCAGCCGTCAGGCAATGCTGCTGCTGAGCTGGTCACCGGACTGATGCGCCAGCTCAGGTTCCGTTCAGAGCCAGCAGCCGGGCTCAGTGGCGGTGCTCTTTAACCCAGTGCACAAAGGTGTAATGGCGCAAGCCCTGACTGTCGATGCGCAGGAATACTTCCAGATCACCACGGCGTGAAACTGAAATCCCCCAGCCGGGATGATCCTCCACTCCGGCCTTATTACAGCCTTTGCCCTGCGGCGCATTACAGCCGCCGCTGTCACCGCCACCACCACTAGCACCACCAGCGTAAGAGTCATAGCTGTCAGGGCTGCTGTAGAGACTGTCCAGCTCCTCATAATCGTGCGCATTGGGGTAAGGGTACGGCGGGTCCTGATAATCCATGCAGGTAAACAGCGGCAGATTGTCAAAGACCTCATCCTGATGATTCAGACCCAGATCGTGGCCCAGCTCCTGACAGGTCACACTCTGACGCCACTCAAAAGTGTCGTAGTAGCCGCTGGCATAACCCGGAGAAAAATAGGAATCATTGAGTTTGGTATAGGCCGACGTGATATGGCCATAACCATCCACCGAAATACCCGCCACACCCAGCCAGCCGTTATAGCCATAGGCCAGATTGCAGATACGCATACCCCCACTGCCACCTTTGCAGCTGCGCCGGGTTTTACTGCTGGTATCGCCCTCACTTTCCACCAGCGTCAACCGTGAGGACAGCGACCAGTCGGCCACCGCCTGGGTGACAAAGGGGTCCCACTCGCTGGTCGTGCTGTTAATCAGGGTCAGGGTAAAAGGACTGACGGTACTGGCCCAGTGATAACCGTTCCAGTTGTGATCAGCCCGGACAGCCGGAGCCAGTGACAAGGTCACCGCCGCTCCGGCCAGAAAAAGTGAATGTTTCATAGCAGCCTCCCCCGCAGAAACACAACAGGCAGAAGGCCGGCGGCAGACAGACACCGTCGGTCGGACTGCTTTCAGTATAGCGGCGGAAGCTTTTGCCAGTACTTTGGCATTAGATTGTTTTTATCTAATCACCTTTCTTTACTTCACCCTTCACCAGTGGCTGACAGACCTGATCACCGTAGTAATCGTTGCTGTAGTTACACTGCAAGTTACACTGCGTGGTCACAACGGTTTTCCGGCGACGGCTGAGTTGAGTGAGCAAAGTTCGGACCTGTTTCATCATATTACTCCTGTGACGATGGCATCTGTGTGCCGGATGAACAACAGACTAAGCAGGATTCATTCATAGCTGAAATCGTATTTCCAAAAGATGCTGATTCAAATTTTCTATTAAAACCATTACTACTGCACAGATACCCACAATGACCGGAAATTCTATATCAAAAAAAATTGATATAGATTTCCTGTGCGTCTAAACTGCGCAGCATGAACACCGCGCCCCCCTTATCTGAATTACCCGCAGCGACAGAAATGAGCCTGCAGCAATTGGCACAGGCTGCAAAAGCCGCCGGCGACCCGTTGCGTATGGGAATTCTGCAGTTACTGGGTCAGGGCGCGTTTGGTGTACTGGAGCTGTGTCAGGTGTTTGGCATTAAACAGTCCGCGATGAGCCATCACTTAAAGGTGCTGGCTCAGGCCGGACTGGTCAGCAGCCAGCGTGAAGGCAACAGTATTTTTTACCGCCGTCCGCTGCTGACCGCCAATGGTCACTGGAGCCTGTGGTTAAAGTCGCTGTTCAGCGCCATTGATGCAGCAACGTCCGAGCTGGACAGCGGCGCGGTTGAGCAGGTACTGAGCGAACGCGCTGAAGCCTGTGCTGAGTTCTTTGCCCGCCATGCCGGTGAGTTTAAAGAGCAGCAGGATCTGATCGCGTCCTGGGATCAGTATGGCGAGGCCCTGACGACCATTCTTGCCTCCCTGACCGGACAAGCAGGAAAAGCGGTGAGCACTGGCTACGCTCTGGAAATCGGTCCTGGCGAGGGGGCATTTTTACCCCAGCTGGCACGCCGTTTCAGTGCCGTAACGGCACTGGATATTTCGCCGGACATGCTCAGCAAGGCGCAGCAGACCATCAGCCGCGAAGCGCTGCAGAATGTGCACTGTGTGCTGGGCGACACCAGCACATTGCGCGCACAGCAGGACGGTCAGTTTGATTTTGCCGTCGCCAATATGGTGTTGCACCACGTGCCGGCACCGAAAACTATTTTCACCGATGTCGCACAGCTGTTGCGCGATGGCGGTACTTTGCTGGTCACCGATCTGTGTCGTCACGATCAGGTCTGGGCCAGAGAATCCTGCGGCGATCTGTGGCTGGGATTCGAACCGGCGGATTTATCCGCCTGGGCGCAGGAAGCTGGTCTGAATGAAGGCCAGAGTCAGTTTTTAGGTTTAAGGAACGGGTTTCAGATCCAGTTCCGTTTGTTTTACCGCGCAGCCGCGAACGGCCAGAAATAACAGCCAGACGCCTGCGCGCTAACCATTATCAAGAGGGCTTACCATGAGCGAATATTCCATTTTCACCTCCGAGTCGGTGTCTGAAGGCCACCCGGATAAAGTTGCCGATCAGATTTCTGATGCCGTACTGGATGCGATTATTGCCCGCGACCCATACGCCCGCGTTGCGGTTGAGACTCTGGTAAAAACCGGTATGGCGGTGGTCGCCGGTGAAGTGACCACCTCCTGCTACGTTGACCTCGAAGATATCGTCCGTGAAGTCATCACCGGTATTGGCTACAACAGCTCTGACGTTGGTTTTGATGGCCAGACCTGTGCCGTTCTGAATGGTATTGGTAAGCAGTCTGTGGATATCAACCAGGGTGTTGACCGTGCCAAACCTGAAGATCAGGGCGCCGGTGACCAGGGCCTGATGTTCGGCTACGCCACCAACGAAACGCCAAGCCTGATGCCTGCACCGGTGTATTACGCTCACCTGCTGGTACAGCGTCAGTCCGAATTACGCCGTAACGGCACTCTGCCGTGGCTGCGTCCGGATGCCAAATCTCAGGTCACCATTAACTGGGAAAGCGGTTCACCAAAAGTGGATGCCGTCGTTCTGTCTACCCAGCACGATCCGAGCATCAGCCTTGAAGACCTGCGCGCAGCGGTTCTGGAAAACATCATCAAGCATGTACTGCCGGAAGAGTGGCTGCACGAAGGCACCCTGTATCACATCAACCCGACCGGCAACTTCGTGATCGGTGGTCCGGTTGGCGATTGTGGTCTGACCGGCCGCAAGATCATCGTTGATACCTACGGCGGTATGGCCCGTCACGGTGGTGGTGCATTCTCTGGTAAAGACCCATCCAAGGTTGACCGTTCAGCCGCCTATATGGGCCGTTATGTTGCCAAGAACGTGGTTGCTGCAGGTCTGGCTGACCGTTGCGAGATCCAGGTGTCTTATGCCATCGGCGTGGCTGAGCCAACCTCTATTTCGGTAAACACTTTCGGTACCGGCAAAGTCTCTGACATTGAGCTGGCGAAAATCATCCGCTCAGTCTTCGACCTGCGTCCATACGCCATTCAGAACCAGCTGGAACTGCTGAACCCGATGTATCAGCTGACCGCTGCTTACGGCCACTTCGGTCGTGAGCCGTTCGAAACCAGCTACAGCTACAAAGAAAATGGCGAAGAAAAAACCAAAACCTTTACCGCTTTCACCTGGGAACGTACTGACAAAGTCGACGCCCTGAAAGCAGCCGCCGGTTTATAAGACACTAATTTTTCAGGCCGCCGGCATCCCCCGGCGACCATTTTGAGGACGTTATTATGACAACCTTCACCGATTATAAAGTTGCCGATATGGCGCTGGCCGACTGGGGCCGCAAAGAAATCAAAATCGCTGAAAGCGAAATGCCGGCGCTGATGGCGCTGCGCCGTAAATACAAAGAGTCTCAGCCATTAGCGGGCGCGAAGATCATGGGCTGTATTCACATGACCATTCAGACCGCAGTACTGATTGAGACTCTGGTCGATCTGGGTGCCGAAGTACGCTGGTCTTCATGCAATATTTTCTCTACTCAGGATCACGCAGCTGCGGCGATTGCAGCAGCCGGTATTCCGGTATTCGCCTGGAAAGGTGAAACCGAAGAAGAATTCCTGTGGTGTATTGAGCAGACCATTCTGTCGGAAAAAGACGGCAGCACCCCATGGGATGCCAACATGATTCTGGATGACGGTGGCGACCTGACTGAGATGGTTCACTCCAAGTATCCGGCCATGCTGAACAGCATCCACGGTATTTCTGAAGAAACCACCACCGGCGTGCACCGTTTGCTGGAAATGCTGGCCAAAGGCGAGCTGAAAGTACCGGCCATCAACGTTAACGATGCCGTAACCAAATCCAAGAACGACAACAAATACGGCTGCCGTCATTCCCTGAACGACGCCATCAAACGTGGTACCGATCACCTGCTGTCCGGTAAAAAAGCACTGGTTATCGGTTACGGCGATGTGGGTAAAGGTTCTGCTGCGTCCCTGCGTCAGGAAGGCATGATCGTTAAAGTTACCGAGATCGATCCGATCTGTGCCATGCAGGCGTGCATGGACGGTTATGAAGTTGTATCCCCCTATGTCGGCGGTATCAACACCGGCAGCGCAGAAGGCATCAACAAAACCCTGCTGGCCAACACCGACCTGCTGGTGACCACCACCGGTAACGTCAACGTCTGTGATCAGTACATGCTGGCGGCACTGAAGTCCGGTGCTGTGGTGTGTAATATCGGTCACTTCGATAACGAAATCGACACCGCATTTATGCGTAAAAACTGGGAGTGGGAAGAGATCAAACCCCAGGTGCATAAGGTTTACCGCGATAAAGCCTCTGACGATCACCTGCTGCTGTTGTCTGAAGGCCGTCTGGTTAATCTGGGCAACGCAACCGGCCACCCGTCACGCATTATGGATGGCTCGTTCGCCAACCAGGTTCTGGCACAGATTTATCTGTACGAGCGTAAGTTCGCCAGCATGATGGAAGCGGAAAAAGCGGAAAGCGTGTATGTGAAAGTACTGCCGAAGAAGCTGGACGAAGAAGTTGCCCGTGACATGGTAGAAGGCTTCGGTGGTGTTATCACCCAGCTGACTCCGGATCAGGCGAAATACATCAACGTACATGTTGATGGCCCGTTCAAGCCGGAAGCGTACAAGTATTGATAACAGAACGGGGGCTTTGCCCCCGGCCTGAATAACCGCTCAACAGACGGCCAACAGCCGCAGAATACGAGGTCAGCATGACCACTTTAAGTTTTGAATTTTTCCCGACCCAGACCGACGAAGGCACCAGCAAACTGCTCGCAGTGCGCGATGAGCTGGCAGCGTTTGATCCGGAATTTTTCTCGGTAACTTACGGCGCCGGTGGCTCCACCCGTGACCGTACCTTTGCCATGGTTGAGGCCATCCAGCAACGTGGTATCGCCGCTGCACCGCACCTGTCCTGCGTCGGTGACAGCACCGCCGATCTGCGCGATCTGCTGCAACGCTACCAGGCACTGGGCATTAAACGCATAGTGACCCTGCGTGGTGATCTGCCATCCGGCTCCGGTCTGGCCAGCAGCGAGCTGCGTTACGCCAACGAACTTGTGGAATTTATCCGTAAGGAAACCGGCGACCATTTCACCCTTGAAGTAGCGGCGTATCCGGAAATGCACCCACAGGCCAGCAGCTTTGAAAAAGACCTGCAAAACTTTGTACGCAAAGTGAAAGCCGGTGCCGACAGTGCCATTACCCAGTACTTTTTCAACGCCGACAGCTACTTCCATTTTGTTGATCGTGTACGTGCGATGGGCGTCGATATCCCGATTATTCCGGGCATTATGCCGATCACCAATTACAGCAAACTGGCACGTTTTTCTGACAGCTGTGGTGCTGAGATTCCACGCTGGATCCGCAAGCAGCTGGAAGCCTACGGCGACGACAGCGACAGCATTGTGAAATTCGGTGAAGAAGTGGTTACCGACATGTGCCGTCGTCTGCTTGATGGTGGCGCACCGGGTCTGCATTTTTACACCCTGAATCAGGCTAAACCCAGCCTGGCAGTGTGGAAAAATCTGGTCTGATGCTTTCCGCTCAGCCGCATGCGGCTGAGCTTTCCCTTTTTCTGTGCGGTTAGGATACACTCTGCGGCTGATCCGAGGAGTCAGCATGAAAATCGCCTTCTTCGCCGCCCGGCGTGTCCATCAGCAATATTTTAATCGCCTGAGCAGCTGCCTGCAGGAGCAGAACATCGACGCCTGCGTTATCTGGCACAAACTGCTGTGGTGCGACCTGCGCTGGCTCGGCCAGATTCCGGGACAACGTGCTGAACTGGCAACCATTGTTGATGACCACCTGCGCGAAAAAAAGAACAGCCGTAAAGGCCGCAGCCGCAGTGCTGATTACTGGCGTTATTTCCGCCGTGTGAAACTGGCCGAAGCATATCTGCTGTTTGCTGTTTATCGCCAGGCACTGGCAACCAGCCAGGCAACTCATATGGTGCTGTGGAACGGCCTGAAGTTCCGCCAGCGTATTGTGATTGCCGCCGCTCAGTCACTCGGCATTAAGGTTCTGGTCATGGAAAATGGCCTGCTGCCGGGAATGACCACACTTGACGCTCTGGGGGTCAATTTCCTTAATTCGGTGCCTCGCGATCCGGCCTTTTTTATTGCCCGCTCCGGTAACAGCAATCTGCAGCCCAGCCCCGTGTTTGAGCGTCCGGAAGATCTGCCCGAACACTATATTTTCATTCCGTTTCAGGTGAATACCGATAGTCAGGTGGTGCTGTTTTCCCCCTGGCTGCAGGATATGTTTGCCCTGACCGAGGCCCTGCTTGCTGCCGAAAAAGTGCTGGGCGAAAACATGCCGGATGTGGTGCTGAAAACTCACCCGTCGTGCGATCAGGATTACACTGAACTCGCCCGGCAACTGAGTACGCAATCGCAGAAAATTCAGTTGCGCTTAACTGGTGACACTCAGGCCATGATTGCCCATGCCGATGCCGTAGCAACCATCAACTCTACTGTGGGTATCGAGGCGATCATCGCCAATATCAATACTCTGGTGCTGGGTCAGGCATTTTATAATCTGCCCGGTCTGACACTGAGCGCACAAAGCCAGAACGAACTCGAACAGCAACTGCCCAAGTTGGCGCAATTCAGCCCGAACCCAACAGTGCGTCAGGGATTTCTGCATTACCTGCAGCACAGTTATCAGATTCCCGGACGCTGGCAGGAAGCCGACGACGCGCATCTTCAGGCCGCCTGTGCGCACCTGTTGCGCGAGGTAAAAGCCCTTGGCTAAACACCTGTTTCTGGCCTCCACTCCGTTTAATGTGCTGACCGCAGCCATGGTTGCCTTCGAGCTGCCACAAGGCGATGTGGCCGAGCTGGGCCTGATTGATCAGACCACGACTACCGCTGCCTTCCGCGATGCTTTATTGCAATGGCAAAACAGCCCTTTCACACGCATAAGCGTGCTGTCGGAAAAAGCATCCGGCAAAGGCAAGCGCCAGCAGCGCTTGGCCGCCTTCCAGCAGATTCAGCAGCGATTAAGCGAACTGCAACCGGACTGGATCTATACCGGCAACGACCGCCGCATTGAATTTCAGTTTGCAATGGCACACAGCACCGCCCGTGGCGTGTATCTGGATGACGGCACTTACAGTTATCTGGGACGCAAAACGCACTGGCTGAAAGATCAGGTGCTGGACAATATGGCCAAGAAACTGGCTTACGGCTGGTGGTGGAAACAGCCACCGGCCATCGGCGCCTCAGCCTGGATTGATCACTCGATACTGGCATTCCCGGATTCCGCCCTGCCGATTCTGCAGAACAAAGCCTGCAAACCTCTGCCAAATAATCTGCAGCGTGTGGAGTTCGCGCAACTGGCGCAGATCTGCCTCGGCGACCAGCCCCTGTCACTGAACACCCTCGATGGTTTACTGTTACTGCCGCACAGTTCGGTGATGTCCGACCAGCAACAGGCGCTGGGACAGTGGCTCGATAATTGTGGTTCCGACATCGCTTACAAACACCATCCGCGCACCAGCAGCGAACTGCAGAGTACTGAAATGGCCACCAGCCACTGGCAATTGCCCGCTCGGGCATGGGCGGTACCTGCCGCTATTCCGATGGAAATGCTGTTACCTCTGCTGCCACAACACTGTAAAATCAGCGGCGACGTATCCACCGCTCTGCTGACCGCCAAATGGCTCAGACCTGAGCTGGATGTCAGCGCAGCGGTGCGGGCAGATACCGATGCCAGCTGGCAGCAACTGCTGACCACGCTGGGTATCCGGCTGACAACCTCCCCAACCTGAGTGACCGCGCTGCCAACGCAGCGCCATTAACGGCTAATACGAAGACCATTATGTTGCATAAAACACTGCAGTACTGGACACACCGCCTGACCCGCAAAGGCCCGATCCGTTTGGCGATGACGCTGCTGGTGCGTAACGAAATCGATATTATTGAAGACAATATCCGGTTCCATGCTGCACAGGGTGTCGATTGTTTTGCGGTAATGGATAACGGTTCGACCGATGGTACCCGTGAGCTGCTGGAAACACTGAAAAACGAGTTTGACCTGCACGTTATCGATCAGCCGGCACAGAACTACCAGCAGGCACTGTGGATGACACAGCTGGCAGACTACGCACGCACAGCGTTAAAAGCCGATCTGGTCATTTCCAACGATGCCGATGAATTCTGGCTCGCAGCCGAAGGCACCAGCTTAAAAGATCATCTGCATGCCGATGATTCCGTAGTCACGCTCAAGCGCCGCAATATGGTGCTGACCGAAGAGTGCCTGCAGCCCGGTTACCATTACAGCCAGGCGCAGTACGCGGTAAAGAACCCGATCCTGTACAGTTCAGACACCCAGATTAATGACACTGCCGTATCGATGTTACTGGTAAAAATCAGTCCGAAAACCATCGTTAATCCACACGGCCTGATTAAGCTTAAAGGCGGCAACCACCGCGCCAAGCATGGCTGGCGCTGGATCAACGCCCGCGAAGAAAGCGGCATTGTGGTTTACCACTATCCGATCCGCAATTACGCCCAGTTTGAAGCCAACATCATCAACCGCCAGCGACTGCTGCGTGACACCAATGCCCGCATGGGCGACCATTACCGGCGCTGGGTAAAACTGTATGAGCAGGGTTTACTGGAGCAGGAGTTCGGTAAGTTTATTCTGTCGGCCAGTGACATTGAAACCACCAACCGCATCGGTCTGACAGAAAAATGTCCCGCCATTGTTAACGCATTTGAACGCAGCCTGAACCGTCCTGCCTGAGCATGGGACGCTTTGTCCTATATAAAATACTGATGTAACCGCGCACAGCTGCGACGAACCGCGCTAAAATAGCGCTTTATCCGGATTCGTCCATGGATGGGTAACGCTTATGACGCAGGGAGTGTCAGTGACTAACATCAGAGAAACCATGCTTAACCTGAAACTACCCCGGGCACCATTATTCTGGATTGCCCTGCTGCTGCTGCTGCCTCTTGCCCTTGAACTGACTTATTCAGACTTTGTCCGCGAAGGTGAATATAACTCACGCATTGGCTGGTCGTTTATTCTGGCGACGCTGGCTTACCTGCTGCAAAAGCGCCGTTTCATTGCTTTGATGCTGCTGCCCTTTGCTATCAGCGGCAGTCTGGATATTGGTTACGCAGTATCGTTCGGCGGGGTATTTACCACTGCTACTCTGGAGGCTGTTGCTTACACCGACAGCAGCGAAGTTTCTGAATTTGTTGCTGCCTATTCCTCCATGACCCTGACCTCCTGGCTGCTGCTGCACTGGAGTATTTATTTTCTGGGCCTGCACTTTATGCGCCCGGCAGAAGGAACCGGCAGCAGAACCCGCCGTGTCACTATGGTACTTGGCTTTATTCTGATCGCCGTCGTTGCCTACCGCACGACCGTAATGGGACGTTTTCACGATACAATTCCCGGCGTCCTCGGCACCGTACCTTCTTACCTGAGAGGCAGTGTATCCCTGCAGGAAGAATTCGAGCGGCGCCAGACAATGCTGCGAGAAACCGACATCAAAGCTGTGCTGAAAGAAACTCAGCCACAGACTCATATCTTTATTGTTGGTGAATCCGCAAGCCGCAACCACATGGGTATTTATGGTTACCACCGTAATACAACGCCATTCTTAAGCAGCATTAAAGATGAACTGGTCGTATTCGATAACGTCATCAGCAGCCATGCCCAGACCCAGGCATCACTGCGTGCTGCCCTGACGGCAGCAAGTGCTGATCAGGGCGACCAGTACCGTGACGCTCTGAGTGTCATCGATATTGCCAATCTGGCTGGCTATGAAACCTGGTGGATTTCCAACCAGCAGCCGCTGCGAGCAACCATTGCTTCTATCGCTCATCAGGCCGACCACCCTTATTACATCAGCAACGATTTTAATGGCGTGGAAGTAAACCGTTATGACACTTTCATGCTGAATCGGATTGGTGAAGCTCTGGCAGATCCGGCACCACACAAAGCGATTTTTATTCACATGATGGGCAGTCACGCTCAGTATAAAAACCGCTATCCGGATGACTTTATGGTCTTTAAAGATTCACAGGTCAGCGCCTATACAGAACAACCGGACCAGGGGGTTATCGACGTTATTAATGAGTATGACAACTCAATTCTGTTTGCCGATTTTTTCCTGCAGCAATTATTCTCGCTGGTTAAAGAAAAACAGAATGACGCACTGGCAACCATCACCTACTTCTCTGACCATGGCGAAGAGGTTTATCAGCAGGCAAACCTGAAAGGACACAGCCCGGATAACCTGACACCTAACATGTTTGAAATTCCTTTTGTGTTCTGGTCATCCGATCAACAGCGGATAACCAGCTACAGAACGCATAAGAGCAGCCCTTTTATGCTGGACAGCTTTTATCATTATGCATCTCAGGTGATGGCTATAGATTCCGCCAATGTAAATCCGGAAGCCGGGCTGATTTCGGACCAGTATCAGCCGCCCGCTGTACGCATGGTTTATAAAACCGGTTATGATACGCAGCTCAGAAATAGCCGATAATCTGACCAAATCACTGACTGCGGGGCACTATGAGTACAGAGAACAAAACTTACCGGATTGGTGCCCTGCTTGGCTCACTGAATGGTGCCGGAGCTGAGAAAACCATTCTGACTCTCTGTACCCGCTTTGCAGAACTGGGGCATAAAGTTGATCTTGTTACCCTGACAGCGCATGCAGACTACCCGCTGCCCGACAATCTGAACCAGATCGTCCTCAGCACTTCAAATAAAAAGAAGGCCCAGCCTGAGTTGGAACGCATTACTCAGGAAGGTAACTATGATTTTTTTGTTACTTCCAAACCAGAATTTTACGATGCCATTCAGGCAAAGAAGAAAGTCTGTTCGGTGCATATAACCCCGACCGCCTGGATCACAGATCCGAAATGGAAGTTTCTGAAACGCGCATCAAAAATCCTGCGCCTGCGCCGGCGCTTCCGTAACAAGCAACTGATTGCACTGTCGCAGGGCATCAAAGACGATCTGGTGAATAATCTGGGTTGTCAGGCGGATAACATTACCGTTATTCCCAACCCTTACCAGATCGAAGAAATCCGCTCACTCGCAAGTCAGGATGGTCCTCTACCGGATGGCGATTATATTGTCTATGTAGCATCACTGAACAAACGAAAGCGCCAGCAGGATCTTATCCGCGCATTTCAGATGATGAGTGCACAAAACCTGAAGCTGGTACTGGTCGGCAAAGGTAATGATGAGCAGCGGCTGCGGTCTTTCTGTGAACAGAATGGCTTGCAGGATAAGGTCCAGTTCTGGGGCTGGGATGCGAACCCCTATCGTTTAATCGCCAACGCCCGCCTGTCACTGCTGGCATCTGAAGCCGAAGGCCTGCCACGGGTTCTGGTTGAATCCTTGATTATAGGCACGCCGGTTGTTTCAACCGACTGCCCTTCCGGACCTAAAGAGGTTCTGACCGGCGATCTGCAACCCTATCTGGTGCCGGTGGGTGATGTCGCCGGACTGAGTCAGGCGATGTCCCGGGCATTGAACCAGTATCCCGAACTGTCCAGCCTGGATGTCAGCCGCTATGCGGTAGAGTCCGTTGCCAATCAATATTTAAAGCTGGTTTTCAGCGGCAGCACAGCCTGAAAGACGCGCTGGCTTAACCGCCGCTGTTTCCTCGGCAGATATAAAACCAGCAGCATAAACAGCCATGCTCGGGTAATTTCATTGCCTACACTCGTTGTTCAGGAAATCAACAGACCCGGAAGCATTCCGTATTCGTACAAAAGCGAATTAATTCTGATTCCGTACGTATAGGTCAGGTAAGACTCTGAATATCTGCAGAGAAACATTTGCCGCTCGCCAGCCCGGACAGGTAGACTGCAGCGCTAACTGTACATGGACCCCGTATGGCTAACTCAGTTTACTTCGCATCAACAACTCTCCACCTCTATACCGCCGCAGCTATCGCTGCCGGACGTCCCGGTGAGGATGCTCATCTGATATTCATCGATCAGCCCGAGGGAAAACCGTATGCGCTGTACGATATTGTCCGCAATTGGCCCGGTTCCCCTTTTTCTTCTGTCAATTTGTACTATGGCCGTTTTCCCGGCCTGCTGAATAAACTGAAAAGACGCAGACAGCTGTTTAGCACCCTGAAAAGCAAACTGGCCGAATTGTTACCGGAACATATATTTGTCGGCAATGACCGCCGTATTGAATTCCAGTTTGCTATGCACGCGGCCACAACTCTTGGTTGCAATCCTGTTGGTCATTATATGGACGAGGGAGTATTCACCTATGTGGGCAGAAAAGCCTCCCGTTCATTCAAGGACATGATCATTGATAATTTTATTAAAAAAATCAGCTATGGTATGTGGTGGAAAAATCCTCCAACCATCGGCGGTTCCGACTGGATAAGTTATATACATCCGGCCTTTCCCGACCTGGTACATCCGTTATTACGCGGCAAGCATATAACACCGCTTGATGCTTCCCGTTTCAACAGCCCGGCCATGCTGGAGCTGTCAGAAACGATGATGCTGAATAACGGAGTTGAGCCAGCCGCTTTGGCAGAGATAGATACTTTTGTCACACTGCCTCATGAGTCATTATTTGAGCGAGACCCGGACTATAAGAAACGCATCCTCGCTATCATCCGGCAACAGAGCAGACAAGGTAAGCGGGTTGCCGTCAAATATCATCCCCGTAATAAACAGCCGGATCCATTGTCACTCGCAGCTGAAGGTGTTTGCCTGTTACCTTCTCAGGTCAGTTTTGAGGCTTTGCTCCCCTATTTGTCAGATCAATGTGAAGTGTGGGGCGATTTATCGTCAACAATGGTCATGGCACGCTGGCTCCGACCGACCTTAAAAGTGACAGCATTTACTTCTGAGAAGCCTGATTTCTACAGGCTGTTTGAAAATATTGGCATTACTACAATGGAAGCCATCTCTCATCCTGATCAGCGCTGATACACACGGTGTGTTAGCGCTCTTTTTATCATGACGTCTCTTCTCATATAACATCGCCGCTATAGTAAAACTTACATATTTGCAGGAACCGAATGACATACATTACCAACCATACGACCAGCCCATTTAAAAATCTCTGGCGTGATATCTCTGCTAATCCTCTGTCTTATATTATTACATTGTTTGTCGCAATTTTTTTGATCGCACAACCCATCAAAAAATCAGTAGCAACCGACGTTAGCATTGTACTCTGGATTCTTGGCTTAATTGTTCTGATATCCGGCAAAGTAAAAATCCGTGCTCTGGTGCCCTACCGCAAAACCATTCTTGCCGGCCTAGCATTTTTCTTCACTGCATTGATTTCATTACTGCTGTCAGACTACCCGGCAGGCCTGCAAACTCTGGAACCTGAATTTCGTCTACTGTTACTGCCGCTGATAATCGCCGGTATTTATTTCTCAGGCCTGCGTGCTCCTCAGCTGATCTTTGCATTATTACTCGGTGGTATCAGTTATGCTTGGGTCACCCATGACCAGTTAGGTGGCTTTAAAATTGTACGCAGAGTCTTTGGGGATGAGAATTCCGTCGGATTTGGCAATGGGGCCTTCCTCCTGACTACAGTTTCTGCCTATTTCTGCCTGTCATTCTGGAAAAACAGCAAAATTTTTGCAATGACAGCTGCGATTGCAGCCATTTTGTATCTATATGCTGCAATAGCCTCCGGAACCCGCGGCAGCTTTCTGGCTGCTCCAGTGATTTTTATTTTTTTTATTTTTCATTTCAGGAACCTGAAAGTAACTCTGGCCAGCCTAACAATCTTCACTCTCCTAACCACTGCTGTTTATTATTCACCACTACAATCCGGCATTGATCGGGCAGTAAAAAACTTAACCAGCTACGTTAAAGGTGAAGGCAATAACCAAAACTCTACCGGTGCCAGATTAATACTCTGGGAAACCGCAATCTGTATGGCCAAAGAGAAACCGGTGTTCGGTGTTGGTACGCATCAGTTCCGTTCTGCAAGCCAGGACCAGGGCTTAGGTTGCGATTACAACACAGAGGGAGGACGCTATTTTGTTCAGGCCCACAGCCTGTACTTTAATACCCTGGCGACTATGGGACTGACAGGCCTTGGTTGCCTGCTGTTGTTTGGTTTTTTCCTGTGCAGGGAAAGCCTGAATGTCCGGCCTGACTATCCACACAAATATGCGGTGGTGATTATCACGCTGACAATCGCCGGTTATTCCTTAACCGTCGATGGGTTCTTTATACGATTTATTGCTGAAAAACATCTGACGTTACTGGGAGTAATGCTCGGTATTATGTTGCATGGACAGCAGAAGGCAGCGTTACAACGTTAATCCCGGCATCCTGCATAGCACTCAGGAGACTCTCCCGCTGATATTGATTCTGAATGGGAGAGCTCTCTGCACCAACAGCATAACACCGGATGGATGGATCAATCAGACGGGCAGTAAAAAGAGCTGTACTGTTGCAGGAAATAACATAACGGCAGCCAAGCACAGCAATTATTTCCTCAATACAGAGGTAAGGACCGGAAACCGGTTCCATCCCATCTGTTCTGAACTCTGCTGTTACAGCGCGAGGGTGAGGAGCATAAAAAATACGTTGCGGCTTCAATACACCAAGCAAGCTATGTATCTCAGCAGTGACTGTGGCGACAAAGTCATGATTGGCCTGATGATAGGCAAGAAAATTTTGTCCGATAATAATTGCGCTATCAGATTCACCTGTCTTTGAAAATTGTACAGGAAACTCTATATAACGCTCTTTATCCGCACAATAACCCGTATTCAGACCATAGAACGAATATATAACATCAATCCATTCAGAATCTGCCCCAAGTTCGTCGCCGTCATATTGCAGAACGCTGTAGCCCGGCGCCAGAAGTCTCAGCTTCAGACTCCACTTTTTTAAAGCCTTATGGCAGGCGGCAGTGATATTACTGCTGAAGATATTTAATGCACCATCCGGCAACAGTGCGACCTTGCCGAGCTTCTTTCTCCTGAACTGAGCAGTCAGAACATTGTTATAAATATCGTCTATACGGGGGACATACAAAACACAAGCGCCACCACGGGCCGTAATATTTTCTGCAACATTGATGACTGTGCGGGTGTTTTCCTTGATAAAACGGACCTTACCAATAAAGCCACCGTGGTGATTCCGGTTCAGCAAGATCAGATTTTCTTTTCCCCGTTCAGTTGCAGCACTCAGCAACTTATCCGATGTCACGAAGTAATAAGCGACATCATTGCCCGCTAATAAATACTGATGCTCTATCGCCATCGCTGCCAGTAACTGCAGTTCAGTCTCGACGATAAAAAGATGCCCTGTCATATTCTGACCATGTTCGGCATTCATCCGTGAATCAGAGTTCATAATCTGTGAATATTTTTCCAGGTTTTCAGTAGACCATCATTAAACGACACCGCTTTGCGCGGTAAGCTGAGGAGATTCTGATCAGGCAGTGCCAGACCTTTCACCGTGGTAGTGCCAACACAATATCCGGCTTTGGCTGCCTGCTGTCCGACCTCTTCGCTGAAACTGCCATAGGGGTAACAGATATGATCAACCGTGTCACCAAGAAGCTCTTCAAGATCCTGTTTGCTCTGCTGTAATTCCTGCAGGCAAACATCTGCATCCAGTTGAGCCAGTCTTGGGTGGGTGACACTGTGGCTGCCGATTTCAATCCCATTGGCATGCACCTCACGTATCTGTTCACGACTCATTAACGGCTGCGGCTGATGGCCATCCTCTTTCAGCCATTCCGATCGCCCGGACAGCTCACCGGATACGATATAAACCATGGCAGGAAGCTGGTATTTTTTCAGAACCGGGTAGGCATACTGATAAAAATTCTCGTAGCCATCATCAAAGGTAATGGCGACACAGCGCTCAGGGTATTCCCCCTCACCACTCAGAAAACGGGGCGCTTCACTCATTGGAATAACATGCTGCCCGGTCAGTTTCAGCATCAGCATCTGTCGGGCAAAACGCTTATAGTGGCAATAGTTTGCCTTCAGCGTTTTTATGTTTCTGAAATCACCCACCTGGTGGTACATCAGGATGGCCAGTTTTCTGTTTGCCGCCATCACTACAGTCCCCCCAGACAATAAAACAGAGCATAAAGCGCAAAATTCACCAGCAGCAGAATCAGATTGCGGACTTTTTTCTGCCGTTTACGGCTGATCGCTTTATTGTCTTCATTGCGGCGACTGGCCTGAAAATGTTCGATATAGGATTTCACATTATCCTTGTCGAAAATTTTTACGTACTCAACCGGCAGGTTAAAGAAGGTCGCGGTGTGGGGCTCGTCGTAGGCCAGCTGAAAACTGTCCTGATCACAGTAGTGTTCATTCAGTGCCTGTTTGGCAATCCACTGATCAAGAAACTCCAGCGTAGCCGGAGTATTACGCAGAAAAATCGTCCCGGTGCGGATACTGTGTGACGCACGCTTACCACCCTGCTCATTAAAGTGAATACCAATATCACCGTCAAAGTCATCAAAGCCGGTAATTTCGCGCCGCACAAATGCATCGGCATCGATGTACAGAACATCGCGTTCAGGGTTATCCAGTAAACACTGGCGCAGCACCTTGGGCTTTAGACCTGTGGTTGCTTCCCAGCAGCTTTGTGGCTCAACCGGAGTGAACTGATAGTCCATCGAAAAACGTTTCAGAGATATTTCCAGACGCTCAATGTCGTCACGATAGCTCTCGGTATAGAAACCACACACGAGCAGTTTATTCACAATATTTACCTGACAGTTCTCTTACTGTGTCCCTGACTCTGGTCGCATTTAATTCTGCATAACAGGGCGGTGATTCTTCATTCAGGGGACATACTTTTTTCAGACAGGGAGAGCATGAATACGAAGACGCCAGATTAATCACCCGCTCACCATGGGCAGCCGTTAAGGCAATACTGGTGCTGCCGAATACTGAAACGGTAGGCACACCACAGGCAGCCGCAATATGCATCAGGCCGGTATCAACACCAACAGCAGCAGCGCAGCGACTGATAATTCCGGATAACTGCCACAGCGACAGTTTCGGCAGCACCACACCCCACTGCGCCTCCGTGGTCAGCCGTTCCGCCCTTTGTCTTTCCTGTTCACTCCCCCAGGGGAGCAACACCATTTGCTGTTCCTGTTTTGCCTGAGCCAGAAGGTCAATCCAGTTAGCTTCAGGCCAGTGCTTGGACGCCCAGGTCGTTCCATGAAAACAAATCCAGGCACCGGTATATTCAGGAAAAGCATTATCCAGCCTGTGACCCTGAATACCGAAATCAGGTTCCCCCTGGTACTGGTAGCCCAACGCCTGTGCGAACAATTTACGCACCCGCTCCACAGCATTCATATCGCGTGGTACGTTGTACCCTTGGCGGTAAAATAAGCGTGTTTCAGAGTCCGTAGCTGAATCTTTGTCGAGTCCGACCACCGGACTGCCGCTGAGCCAGCCGACCCGTGCCGATTTAATACGGCCCTGGGCATCAATCACCAGATCGTATTTTTCGTGCCGCAGCGCTTTATAAAACGACAACTGCTCGCGCAGCGTTTGCATCGACCAGCGATTTTTTTTCCAGCGTAAGCGCGGATGTCCGATAACCTGCCTGACAGCCGGATGCAAACGGGCAACATCCATAAAGGGCTGTTCACACAGCCAGTCAAAACAGATATCAGGATTGGCTTTTAAGGCGTCGGTTACAGCCGGCAGCGTATGTAAGATATCCCCCAAAGCAGACATCTTAATAATAAGAATTCGTTTCATAGATCCGCGCATTCGTAAGCAACTGCTACGAAAATAAAGGCATGATGACTGTCTGTGTCAGATATGCCGTAACAGTGCCTGTTCAACCAGCTCCAGATTAGGAATCATGGCAGCATCCTGGCCAATGCTGACTGCACTCTGGTCATAGTCCCCCATATGCATGGCTTCTACTTCCTGAATTTCGCTTTCGCGGATATGCACCAGACTTGGAATCCCCTGAACCAGCACCGCATAAAAAGGCATCTGCGGGTGGGCACCCACACCATTCACGATGGCAAAGCGGGCATTGGGGTTGGGAGCCGGAGCAGCCTGGCGGTTAAGCATTTCATAACATAACACCGGCACCGGAGTACCACGCCAGTCGATACGGCCAAGAATCCAGTCAACACTGGAAGCTGTAGTTAACAGATGGGAAAAAGGAATAATTTCCGCCACCGAAACGTTAGGCAGCAGCAGGTTTTTATCCTTCAGCGGAATCAACAGGCAATCGACCTGATCCGGTGTATTGGTTTTAGTGATGGATTGGCTCATGAATATTTATCCAGCTGTGTTTAACGCAATTCACCAGCTGCAGTGCCAGCTGATAAGGGTCGCCGATATAGTTAACGCGATTGGTTTCAATCGCACTTTCCGGCATAGAGGCATTAGCGCAGCTCTGCGGTGCCTGCGCCCATACCGGCACTTTACTGTCATTCAGGCTCATTACCGCTTCAGAGCCATCATTGCCCATGCCGCTGAACAAAATATACCCGGCCCGCTGGCCAAAGTATTCGTTCACATTCAGAATCACCTGATCAATGGATGGTCCATAAGGGCCAGGCCAGGCGCGTTCCAGACTGTGTGGCAGCCCGTTACTGTCAAAACGGAATTCATCGCTGATGGGCGCCACCAGCACTTCACCGCAGTTCAGCACTTCACCGGCAACAAAGTTTTTCAACTGATACTGCGCATGACGACCAATGGTCTTGCACAGTGATTCTTCAAAGCGCGGATCGATATGCTGAGCGTAAATAAACGCCACTGGTAAACCACCGGGTAAGGCGTCAAGAAAATCTTTGACCGCTCCCGGCCCGCCTAATGACGCACCCAGCACCCAGACCTGAGCCGCGGCTTTGCCGGTAAAATCCTGATTGGCAAACACACCGGGGAGCGGAATACGGGGGGACGTTGTTGGTGTGTTCAGACGATCCAGCACGGAAACATCTTCAGCCACCACCGGCGTCACTTTGATGATTTCACGCATCTTGCCGTACAGGCGTTTTTCCCATTTCGGATACGTGGTGCAGGTTTTTTGCGGCGCTTTTTCCAGGCCCAGCAAGACCGGCACATCGCCATCCAGCAGCTGTTCGAGCCACTGCATATTTTCTTCGTCGTCTTCCTGACGGAGATCCACCAGCCAGGCGTCCAGTTGCAGCTCACTGTGATCCAGCAGCACAAAACGCTGCGGATCAGTGTTAATCACCACATCAAACCCGAAATGAATCAAAGCGGATTTGAGCAGGTGTTGCTGCAGCCGGTCGTCGGCCAGGATGCCTACCCTGGGCAAGGCCATGTCAGTGTTCCTCGCGCCCCAGCAGACGGTTCATAGTGCCGAGCAGCAAGTCTTCCTGGAAAGGTTTACCCAGATATTCGTTCACACCAATCGACATCGCCCGCTCACGGTGTTTATCACCGGTACGCGAGGTGATCATAATGATCGGAATATCTTTCAGACGGGAATCGTGGCGCACCAGCGAGGCAACCTCGAAACCATCCATACGTGGCATTTCAATATCGAGCAGCATCAGATCCGGTTTGTGATCCTGCAGCGTCGCCATCGCATCCACACCGTCTTTTGCTGTGAATACTTCCATACCATTACGCTCCAGCAGACGGGTCGTTACCTTACGTACCGTCACCGAGTCATCCACTACCAGAATACGCGGCAAGCGGTTTTCCAGTTCGTGACGACGCTCGGCCGCCTGGCTGTCGAGCAGTTTCGCCTGCTGATATTCCAGGCTCGCCTGAGTACGGATCATCGCCGGCAGATCAAGAATGATAACCACGCTACCATCACCCAGAATGGTACCGCCGGATACGCCCATTACGCTGGCAAACTGCGGACCGAGGGTTTTTACCACGATCTCACGTGAGCCGAGCAGCGAATCCACCTGCAGAGCAAAAGGTATCGCGCCGCGGATCAGCAGTACCGGCAACGGCATATGCTGAGCACTGAATTTTGGCTGCGCTTCGTTTTCCAGCATCACGCCCAGGTATTCGATACGATAGTCGGTACCGGCATAGTGATATTTGCGTTCGGCCTGCGGCTGCTCGTACAGTGACTGCAACTGCGCCACCGGCGCCCGTACGATACCCTGAATGTTATTCAGCGGTACCGCGTACAGGTCGTCACCAACCCGTACCATCAGCGCACGGTTAACCGACACAGTGAACGGCAGACGGATAATAAAGCGGGTACCGGCTCCGGCTTCCGACTGAATCTCAACGCTGCCGCCCATCTGTTTGATTTCGCTGGATACAACGTCCATCCCCACACCACGACCGGAAATCTGGGTCACCGCTTCGGCGGTAGAGAAACCAGCTTGCAGAATAAACTGCATAATTTCCTGATCGGAAAGGTGAGCATCCGGATCCATCAGTCCGCGTTCGATCGCTTTGCGTTTAACCGCCTCGAGATTCACCCCACGGCCATCATCGCTCATGGTCAGAACCACGTCGCCGCCATCGCGGCTGATGTCCAGTTCGATATTACCGACATCCGGTTTACCGGCAGCAGCACGCTGCGCCGGGTTCTCGATACCATGGTCAACCGCGTTACGCACCATGTGCTCCAGCGGCGAAATCATACGTTCGAGGATGGTACGGTCCATCTCACCGTCAGCGTTGTGAACGCGCAGTTCGACCTGTTTGTCCAGCTCCAGACTGACCTGACGCACAATACGGCGCAGACGCGGAACCAGACGCTGGAACGGTACCATGCGGGTCTTCATCAGACCTTCCTGCAGTTCCGTGTTAACCCGGCTCTGCTGCAGCAACAGGGTTTCTGCATCGCGGGTTTTGTGACTCAGCGTCTCTTTCAGGTCGAGCAAATCCGAAGCCGATTCCACCAGCGCACGCGACAGCTGCTGCATAGCTGAATAACGGTCCATCTCCAGCGGATCGAAATCTTCGTAATCCGGGCCCTGACGTTCCTGACGGAAAATCACCTGCGCCTCGGTTTCCATATCCAGACGACGCAGCTGATCGCGCAGACGATCCAGCGTCATATCCATCTCTTCGAGGGTATGGGAGAAGTCGGTAACCTGCTGTTCCAGACGACCACGGCCGATGGAGGTTTCACCGGCAAGGTTAACCAGGTTATCGAGCAGATCGGCAGATACTTTCACCAGCTCCTGCGGTGCCTTACGCGCAGCCTGCTGAGCGGCGGCTTTATCCTGTTTTGGTGCTTCCGGCGCTGCACGGCGCAATGGCACAACATTCGAAGCCGGATCGACGGCTGCCGGAGCCGTGTTTTCAATCGGGGCTACTTCAGTAAGAGTCTCTTCAGCTGCACTTTCCTGCGGCTGAATCTCAGCGTCAGCGCTGCTGTCAGGCTCGGCATCAATCGTCAGCGGTTCAATAACCAGGGATTTTTCACCCAACACCACCAGACCATCCGAGGCCAGCATGGCTTCGACCGCATCAATCTTATTAATCAGCTCATCCTGACGCTGATAAGCTGCCTGGAAGAACGCTGGCGAGCGATCAATCTGCCCCTGCTGAGCTTTCAGAATATTGGCTTCAAAGTTGTGCGCCAGATCGCCGATCTCAGTCAGACCGGCCAAACGCGCACCGCCTTTCAGGGTGTGCAACACCCGCTGGGCTTCTTCGGCACCTTCGGTGTTGGCCGGTTCCTGTTCCCAGCTGTGCAGCGCACGATCCAGAGACTCCTGCAGCTCGTGAGCTTCTTCGAGGAAGATCTCCAGAATTTCACGGTCTGACTCATCCAACGTTTCCGACTGCACCACCGGCACAGGAGGCTGTACGCTTAATTCATCAGCGTCATTTTCTTCAGCTGTCAACTCATCCAGCTCTTCCGGCAACTCGCCATAGGCTTCACCTTTCAGATACTGGCGAATAGCCACAATCATTTCATCTGCAGCCTGCGGGCGTACGCCTTCGCGCACAGCATCCAGCTGGCTTCCCAGCTCATCATGGGCACGGTCCAGCAGATCGAAAATCTGCACCTGAACCGCCAGACGGCCGTCATTAATATTTTCGTACAGCGTTTCCAGCTCATGGCAAAGGTCAGCAACTTCCGACAACTCAGCCATACGTGCGCCACCTTTCAGGGTGTGCAGTTCACGCTGCAGCTGGGCAACATGCAGTAAGTTATCCGGATGCTGGCGCCAGCGCTGGATAGCGGTTTCGACGGATTCGGTGATTTCCTGCGCTTCTTCGAGGAAAATCTCCAGAATTTCATCTTCGTCACCATCTTCTACCGCCGGCAGCGGCAGCATTTCCATTTCGTTGCGAGTTTCGGTCTGTGCTGTTGGCTGAACAACAGGAGGGACAGCAGGCTGCAATTCAGATTCCGCACGTGGCAAATCTTCATCCTGCAGGTCCTGTTCTTCTGGCAAAGCAGACAGCAGCTCTTCGTCGATTTCATCACTCAGGTCGAAGGCAGAACCGGCAACGTCTTCAACTCCGGCATCCGTATCGTCGCCGGCATCCAAAACATCACCGGCATCCAAAACATCACCGGCATCCAAAACATCACCAGCAATATCGGCCAGAGTAATGTCGTCTTCGTCGATATCAATCGTCAGGTCTGTACTGTCGGTGTCATCAGCGTCGGTGATATCGGTAGCTGTTTCATCGGCAACGATGTCATCCAGCTGCAGTACCGGCAGATCATCGTCGGCGACTTCCGGCAGCGGAAATTGCCAGTTGCGGATGCGCATCAGCAACTCATCCGGACTCTGGGTTTCCTGACCAGCCGCCAGGCAATCCATCATAGCCAGCACGGCTTCATGAGCTTCAGCTGCCAGTGCCAGTAAATCTTCGGTTGGCTCAGCCTGCTCATTCTGAATGCGCAGGTAGAGATTATTCAGTGCATCAGCAAGCGCCTGAATATGTGGAACTTCCGCTTCGGCAGCACCGCCAGCAACTTCCTGCAGATCCTGCCCCAGCGCAGTCAGTACGCTGTCATCATGATCTTTATGCCAGCGGTTCAGCAGGCGGTCGGCATCCAGCAGTGAATCCATGCCCTGCGCCAGGAACTGGGCAATCGCCTGTGGATTCGGCCCCCGACGGGAAGAATGCTCAACACGCAGTGGTTCCAGCAGCTGTTTTTCCAGTTGCTGCAGACGCTCAACATAAGCGTCGGCACCCTCAATATGTTCGGCCAGCAGCAGCTCGCGGGTTTCCAGTGCTGAGGCGATCAGCGCCGAACCTGTGGCAATCAGCCCGACGACTTCTGCACTGTTGTTAATCTGGTAGGCACGCAGTTCTTTAACAAGGCGTTCCAGTGGCGAAGCCACATTGGCGATGGCGGTAATACCGGCCATATGCGCACTGCCTTTTAACGTATGCAGCGCACGCTGCAGCTGATCGCTGAGGGCGTTGATAAAGTCTTCTGTACGTGACTCCTGAACAAACTCATCCAGCGTCACCAGATGCGAGCGTGCTTCGCCTTCAAACACTTCCAGCAGAGCGTCGTCTTCATCTTCATCACTGCTGTCTTCCGTCTCGGCGACGGTCTGAGTATCGGCAACGGCCAGCAGCGGCTCTTCTCCGCCTTGCGGCTGCAGTGTCTGCGAAAAGGCAGCAACACTCTCACCAGCGGCCAGAGCGGTGGCGTAATCCATCAGGGGTTGTGTCGGGATGGATGCAGGACGCTTCTGGCGGAAATCATCAATCAGCAATGGCAGCTGGGTGATTACATGGTCAACCAGTGCAATCAGGTTGGCATCAATCTCAATGGTGTTGTCGAGTACACGGTTAAACATGTTCTCAATGGACCAGGCCAGCTCACCGATAAATTCGGCTCTGACCATACGGCCACTGCCTTTCAGAGTATGGAACGCACGACGCACAGTGGTCAGCGCTTCCTTATCGGCGGGATCTGATACCAGTTGTGGCCAGAATTCATTCAGGGTTTCGGTCACCTCCTCAGCTTCTTCGAGGAAGATTTCGATAATCTCATCGTCGATCAGGTCGTCGTCATCGTCATCCGCCGCTGCAGTAGCGCTTGCAGTAACAACTTCTGCTTCAGAGACAACCTCTGTACCACTGTCGAACTCTGCAGCTGTAACATCGGCCTCTGCAGCACTCTGTTCTTCTGCAGCCTGCTCTTCACGCAGGTGATCGACCAGCTCATGCAAATCAGCCGTATCATCTTCTGCCTGCAGCTCGTCAAAATCGAAACTGATATCCTCACCAGCCACACTATTCAGGCTGACCACATTATCGTCGCGGTCAGCCTCAGGCTCTGGTAATTCAATATCGACGGCATCAGGGCCAACATCGTCGGCGCTCAGATCAAGATCGGCTTCTTCCAGCTGTACAGCCTGATGCAGTTCGGGTTCTGCATGAACAATCTCTGCATCTTCGTCGTCATCAATAGCAAGCGCTTCGCCAAAAGAAGTGACATCTACTTCCGGCAGGTTTTCATCCCCTTCAAAGGAAATATCATCGAGCGAGTCGTTCAATGATTCTGTCGCCGGTAAATCCTGCAGTGAGACTTCAGCTTTATCCAGCAACTCAGCACCGGCACTGCGCGGGTTCTCAGAGTAACGTTCAATAAAGTATTCAACACCACTCAGGACGTCGGCCAGAATATCCAGCACCGACCATTGTGGCTTCAGACGTTCATCAATGAGCTGCGTTTGCACAAAAGCGGCAGCACGCGACAGGATACCTGCCACCCGTGGCAGCGGGATCATGTTCAGCGAACCTTCAATGGTGTGCAGCAGGCCCGGAACATCCTGCAGCTCGTCAACCGACCATTGTTTGGCGATGTATTCAACGATGGCGTCTTTTACCTGCTCCAGCACATTACGCGCTTCGCGCAGCACAGCCTTCTGAGCATCAGACAGGGTGCTTTCACCGGCATGGGCATTCAGGTCGCCCTCACGCTGCATACCACTGAGGGTGGCTTCGATATACAGCAAGGCTCCGGCCATATCGAGCAGATGACTGTCATCAATATCACCACTGTCCAGCAGACGGGCAACCAGACTCTGCTGTTCCTGCATCACCTTACGCGGCATGCCCAGACCGAGCATCCCCATGGTATCGGCAACCTGTTTCAGGTTTGGCGCAATCGCTGCCAGAGAATCTTTACGGTCATCGTCACTGCGTACCAGCAGATCAAGACGATCTTTAATAGCCGCAATTTCTTCCACCAGTGCGCCCAGCACATGACCGACGGTATCGCGGTCGGGGCCGGATAACGCATCACGTTCCTGCTGGATTTCTGCTTCTGTCGGCAGCGCCTGACGCAGACCAAACTGTTCCTGTGCCTGACGGATAGCTTCACCACTGACATCTGTACGGGCGACATAAAACAGCAGGTTCTTCAGCAGCTCATCCGATGGCGGCTGATTAATGGCCGCCGCGCCTTCTTCAATGGCGGTTTTCAGCAAATGATCCAGCTGACGCAGCAGTTGTTTGGCACTGTTTGGCAAATGCTGCTGCTTGAGCAGCCATTCGCTGAATGCCAGCGCCGGCAACCACACCAGACCCTGTGGCGTTTTACCCAGCGCTTTGTGCAGTCGGGCGAAGGCTTTGTTCAGGTATTGTTTGGCGACATCCGGCTGTTTGTTCTGCAGCAACTGCAGGGTGGCAGTCTGCAGCATCTGACGGATTTTGCGTGCCCAGTTACGGAAATCATCACTGGCATAAGTCGCCGCCTGAGCGTCGGTCAGTGCAGCATTCTGCTGAATGTTCGGGGCGAACAGAGCCGTTTCAGACAGGAAGCTTTCGCCCCGCGCTGAACGCAGTTCGTTAAGAATTGGCAGCAGTACCACCGGCAGATCGCGGCGACCGACTTTGACGTGCTCAAGGTAATGCGGCAGCTGAATAATGGCCTGCATCAGCACTTCGAGACCGTCGCGCTCATTGCCCAGCGCAGAGTCGGCCAGCGCTGACGCGATAGCCTCCATCTCTTCAGCCAGCAGAGCGGCACCATAGAATTCGACCATCTGCAGAGTACCGTGAATCTGATGCAGGTAACTCAGGCAGAATTTCAGCCGGCTTTTGTCCTGGGGATTCTCCACATAAGCTTCCAGCGCCTGCTGGGCCTGTTGCAGAGTCTCTTCGATTTCCCCTTTTACCCATTCCAGGGCGATGTAGTCCTGGCTCATCGCCTTGTGGTCTCCCCTGTCGAATTCGATTGCTTACGCACAAACGCGGATACCCGGCTGCTATGAACCTGTTCCAGTAACGGATGCTGCCAGTCCACCATTTCCCCAAGACCAATCACTAATATGCCACCGGGAGCGAGACGCTCGGCGAGGACATTAAGAATTTCACGGCGACGCCAGCGACGGAAATAAATCAGTACATTCTGGCAATAAATAACATGCTGAGACTGCAGCGGGCAGTTGGCCAGATTCAGGATATTAACCTGACTGAAACAACAGCGCTGACGCAGCGTGTCGGATACCTGCACCGGGCTGCCCGGCTGCAGATCCCTGAACCCCAGCTGGCGGTATTCATCCGCGACCCAATCGAGGGCACGTGGCTGATAACGGCCGGCACGGGCTTTACGTAATACGATGGTGGATATATCAGTGCCGGTGACGGCATAACGTTTACCCTGTGGAGTCAGATAACGCTCTGCCACCATGGCCAGGCTGTAGGCTTCTTCGCCGGAAGAGCAACCGACACTCCAGAATTCCAGCGTGTCATCGCTGCCAGCTTCTGCTGCTTTTTGCTGCACAAATTGCTCAACAAAAGCAAAAGCATCGGGATCACGGAAGAAGCGGGTTTCCTGAACGGTCAGACGGTCGACCAGCGTGCTCCATTCAATCGCACCCGAGGCACCATTAACGATGCGCTCGTAGTATTCCTGATAGTTGTCACAGCCGACTTCGCGCATCCGCAGACCAAGACTGGTCTGCAGAAACGAGCGGCGTTGTGGCGCCAGGCACATCCCGGTGCGCTCTTCCAGCAGACTCTGCCAGCGAACGAACTGAGCGTCGTCCATTTCCGGAACGGTGCTCAAACCTGTACGTAACTGATGGTTCATTAAAAGTCATCCAACCATCTGTCAGGTTACAGCACCTGTCGTTGATGAAGGTCCAGCTCTGCTTCCGGCAGCTTGAAGCCGGCTACGGATTCACGCAGCTTGTTGGCCATTTCCGCCAGATTACCAATCGACTTCGCGGTTGCAGTAGTACCCGCAGAAGTCTGCGAAGTAATTTCCTGAATAACGTTCATCGTGTTGGAAATATGACCCGCAGACGATGCCTGCTGACGGGCTGCGTTGGAAATGTTCTGAATCAGTTCCGCAAGGTTTTTAGATACGTTTTCAATTTCTTCCAGTGCCACACCCGCGTCCTGCGCCAGGCGTGCACCGCGCACCACCTCGGAGGTGGTGGTTTCCATCGAGATTACCGCCTCGTTGGTATCGTTCTGAATCGTTTTAACCAGTGCTTCAATCTGCTTGGTCGCAGCGGCTGAACGTTCTGCCAGACGCTGTACCTCGTCCGCAACCACCGCGAAGCCCCGGCCGGCGTCACCGGCCATGGATGCCTGAATCGCAGCGTTCAGGGACAGAATGTTGGTCTGGTCAGCAATATCGGTAATCAGGGAGATGATGTCACCAATCTCCTGTGAGGATTCACCCAGACGTTTAATACGCTTGGAGGTTTCCTGAATCTGTTCACGGATGTTATCCATGCCGTTAATGGTTGCCTGTACCACTTCCGCACCTTTGTTGGCGATCGCTACCGACCGCTCCGCAACAGCAGATGATTCCGAGGCGTTGGCAGATACCTGGTCAATGGACACCGCCATCTCGTTGATCGCCGCAGAAGCACCGGCAATTTCCTGCGCCTGGTGTTCAGAAGCTTCCGCCAGGTGCATCGCCGTGGCCTGAGTTTCCTGGGCCGCGGAAGATACCTGTACCGCTGTTTCGTTAATCGCCGATACCAGAGAGCGCATCTGGTCGATCGCGTAGTTGATGGAGTCAGCAATCGCACCGGTAAAGTCTTCGGTTACCGTCGCAGAAGCGGTTAAGTCACCGTCTGCAAGGTCAGCAATTTCGTCCAGCAGACGCAGAATCGCCATCTGGTTCTGTTCGTTCTTATTCGCCGTTGCATCCAGGTCACGACGGGTTTCGCGGTAAGACACCACGCCAAACGCCACCATCATAACCAGCGCCAGCATCGCAGAAACATAACCAACGATCTGGAAATTTCCCCGCTCACCGGCACCCGCCTGAATGGTTTCGGTCAGCTTGGATGTCTGCTCCAGCAGCGTACGGGAGTCGTTAAAGATAGAGTCCGATGCTTCACGCACCTGGAACAGTTCAGGAGAGGTTTCCAGAATCTCGTCAACGGAGCCGGATACGAATTCAAACAGTTCAGCAACTTCCGCCAATGCGTAAATTGCTTCTTCATCTTTTACCTGAGAGATGTTCATGGCCACGTTGCCCTGAATCATACCGTTCAGTACGCGGCCAAACAGCGAGGCGTCACGGCCAAAGGCGTCCGCCGCCATTACCGCATCTTCACCACCGGCCAGTACTTTGTTAACGGAGCGTACGATACGCTCTGCCAGCCAGGACTGACGCTGTGCTACCGCAACCTGATCGGCCGGCGCACCGTTATCCAGCAGGATTTCTACAATCTCGTCGTATTCCACCTGCAGCTGCGGAATGGTTTCTGCCAGCGTCGCGGCAACTTCGTGGAGGGAGAGAATAATATCCTGAGCACGGATAATCTGGTCAGCGTTACCCTGAACCTTATTCCAAACGCCTTCTACGTTGGTCATGGTAGCAACTTCTGCTGGCGGCAGGCCGTTAGCAGAATCACCCTTGGTCAGGTAACCCCAGCGGGTCGCGAAGTTATCACGGGCAATTTTCAACTGACCGAATGCTTCCCGTTTACCACCCGCGGCTTCTACCGCGTTCTTTGCCAGTTCCTGCGACAGTACGCGCAGCTCACCGGCGTGATCAATGTATTGCTCATCCTGGTTTGCCAAAAGGTTTACGTACACCGTAATACCGATAAACACCGCCAGAAACACGAACAACAGACCCGCCAGAACACCGTTAATTCGGTTTCTGAAGACCGTCGACAAGACGCTTCCTGTATTTCCGCTCATGCCGTTCTCTCCACACTCACTGCATGTATTTTAATTATTATCTGCCTGATGGCAGATTCGATCAGATTACCTAACCATACCCGCTGCGCGGGCATTGTTATACCGCAATCTGCAGGAACTCCGGCGCCCGGATCAGCTCACGCAACTGAAATACCGGCCACTCGCGCCCATCCCGCTCGAAACCATGTTCTACAAATTTTCTGAAAGCCGGATCAAGTTCGGAAACATCCACCCGGCGATCGACTGCAAATTGCTGCATCCCCAACACAGCATCCACCAACAGGCCTGTCAGGTGGTCGTCCTGTTCGACGACCAGAACCCGGCGACTACGCCAGTTGGCTTTGGATGGCAGACCCAGAAGGCCCGCCAGATCCATAACCGGCACCATGCGCCCACGCACATTGGCCACACCCAGAACCCAGCTGCGCACACCCGGCACTTTGGTCAGACGTGGCGGCTGCAGAATTTCCGCGACATCAATCATGTCTGCAGCAAAGGTCTGACCGGCAAGCATAAAGCCTACGCCACGCCAGTAAGAAACCGCTTCCACCTGTTGCGGCAAAGCCGACGCGTTGCGTCGGCTACGTTCGGCGATGTCCAGCAGCTGCGCGTACGGATGCATATCAGCCAGCCATTACGGAAGCAATCTCGGACAGCAGGGTTGCTTCTGCAACCGGCTTAACCAGATAACCACTGGCGCCCTGACGCTTACCCCATACACGGTCAGTTTCCTGATCCTTGGTGGTGACAATAATCACCGGAATATGCTGAGTTTCCGGATCTTTGGTCAGCTGACGCGTTGCCTGAAAACCATTAAGGCCCGGCATCACGATATCCATCAGCACTACATCCGGCTTTTCCTTGCGCGCCAGTGCCACACCATCAGCACCGTTTTCTGCGGTCAGAACTTCGTGACCATTTTTCTCCAGCATGGAGCGGAACGCTTCAGTTTCTGTCGGAGAATCATCTACTACCAAAATACGGGCCATGCCTGTTACCTCTTAAAACTCTTTCAGCTGTCGCTGGCTCAGGATTTTACGTACTGACGAATTGAACCCAACAGCTCTTCCTTACTGAAAGGCTTGGTCAAATATTCATCAGATCCAACAATGCGCCCTTTAGCTTTATCGAACAAACCGTCTTTACTGGACAACATGATTACCGGTGTCGATTTGAATTTGGAGTTATTTTTGATCAGGGCGCAGGTCTGATAACCATCCAGACGCGGCATCATGATATCGACAAAGATGATATCCGGGTGAGTATCGGCAATCTTGGCCAGCGCATCAAAACCGTCTGTGGCGGTAATGACTTCGCAGCCGACCTTTTTAAGCAAAGTCTCAGCCGTACGACGAATGGTTTTACTGTCGTCGATGACCATGACTTTAATATTCTGAAAGTTATCGTCCATAGGGAGGCCTTTAACCATCCATTTCTTATGTTTTAGTGAGCGGTTGTGTTCAACAATCGCAGGAGACGCCATTGCGCACGTTTGTATCACAGATTATGCAACAAAGGCTAGGCCGGCGCGCTGCGCTGCGTCACACAATTAAGTTACGCCGCCGGGACAATGCATAGGTTACACTGGCGCCATCGTTGAGCACCTGATCTTACGGAGCCTTTATATGAGCATTAAACTGGGTGTGGTGATGGACCCCATCGCCGACATCGCCTTTAAAAAGGACACCTCGCTGGCCCTGCTGCACGCCGCTCAGGAACGTGGCTGTGAACTCTTTTATATGGAGCAGAGCGACCTGTCGATCCAGAACGGCAAAGCCATGGGGCGCATGGCGCCGTTAAAAGTCGCCATGAATCCGGATCACTGGTTCGATCTGGGTGACTACAGCGAGCAGCCGCTGGCTGAGCTGAACATCATTCTGATGCGCAAAGATCCACCGTTCGACAGCGAGTTTATCTACAGCACCTACATCCTTGAGCGTGCCGAACAGGAAGGCGTTCTGGTTGCCAATAAGCCACAGAGCCTGCGCGACTGTAATGAGAAGGTATTCGCCACGGCATTCCCGGAACTGATGAGCCCAACCATCGTTACCCGCCGCGCCGATCTGCTGAAGGCTTTCCACAAAGAGCATGGCGACGTCATCTTCAAACCTCTCGATGGTATGGGCGGCTCCTCTATATTCCGGCTGCGCGCCGACGACCCGAACGTCAGCGTCATCATTGAGACCCTGACCAACCATGGCAGCCAGCAAATCATGGCGCAGCGTTTTATCCCGGAAATCACCGCCGGCGACAAACGTATCCTGATGATTGATGGCGAGCCTGTGCCTTTTTGCCTGGCGCGCATTCCGGCGCAGGGCGAAACCCGCGGCAACCTAGCCGCCGGTGGCCAGGGCGTTACCCAGCCTCTGAGTGATGAAAACCGCGCCATTGCCGAAAAAGTCGGACCTGTCCTGAAAGAAAAAGGGCTGTATTTTGTTGGCCTCGACATCATCGGCAACAACCTGACGGAAATTAACGTCACCAGCCCGACCTGCGTGCGTGAAATCAGCCGTGATTCCGGTATCGACGTAGCCGGTCTGCTGATTGACTGCCTGCTGGCTAAGCTTACGCAATAAAGCTGAAAGACCAACAGGGCAACACGCCCGCCAGCAGCACTGGCAACAGCCGCCGCACCGGAAACCACGGGGCGGCGGCCACTCAGTCCGAATATGGACAAATCCGCCCTGAAAGCGCAGACTTGCACCCGTTTTCCGGACTTTAAACAGGTACTTCCGCACGCATGTCAGCCACCGCCGTGACCAGCTCCGATCGCTTGTCCTTCGCCCTGTTTCTGGCTCTGCTGATCCATGCCGTTCTTATTCTCGGCATCAGCTTCACCGCCAGCGACCGCGATAACCTGTCCAAGACGCTGGAAGTCACCCTGGCGACCTACAAAAGCGACAAAGCGCCGGAACAGGCCGATTTTCTCGCTCAGGAAAATCAGGAAGGCAGCGGCACCTTAGATGAAGCGCGCATGCTGACCACCGATGTCGAAGCCACCTTCCACGCCAACGAAATCAACGAAACCTCACCGCAGGAACAACAGGCCAGCGCGCCGCGTCAGGTACAGGGTGATCGCCAGCTGGTGACCACCAGCGGCAGCAGCCGCAATAGAGCGCCCAGCAGGCAGGAGCGCTTCAGCGTGCAGACTGATAAGCCCGACGGTCCGGAAAAAACCTTACTGGAACGCAGCCTGGAAATGGCCAGCCTTGAAGCCAAGCTCGACTCTGAACGGCAGGCTTATGCTAAAAAACCACGTATTCAGCGCCTGACCGCCGCATCTACCATGAAGACCAGTGAAGCCTATTACGTGGATAATCTGCGGCGAAAAATTGAACAGATGGGCGCTCTGAATTACCCGCGGGAGCTGGAAAACTGTTTTGACAACTGCCGCCTGCGCTTTCTGGTTGCCATCAACGCCAACGGCACCATCAACGAGCTGCGCATTCTTGAATCGTCCGGTAAAAAAGTGCTCGATGATGCCGCGCTGCGCATCGTGCGCCTGTCTGCCCCTTTCGCTCCTTTTACCGAAGAAATGCGCAAGCAGACCGATATTCTGGAAATTATCCGTACCTTGCGATTTAAAGGTAACCGCTACGTATCGGACGCCAATTAATGCAACAGCTTAACAGCCTGAAAAACCATCTGTTGATTGCCATGCCGCAACTGGAAGACTCCTGGTTTGCCGGCACTGTCACCTATCTGTGTGAACACAACGCCGACGGCGCTATGGGCATAGTGCTGAACAAACCGCTGCCGGTTACCTTTCACGAGATCTGCGAACAGCTGGAAATCACCCGCCTGGCCGGTATCGATCCGGAGATTTACGCCGGCGGCCCGGTCAGCCAGGAACATGGCTTTATATTGCACCGTCAGCAGGGCAACTGGGGGGCGACGCTGAACGTCACCGAACAGGCACACCTGACCTCGTCAAAAGATATTCTCAAGGCCATCGCCGCCGGTTCCGGCCCACAGGATTACCGCCTGACTCTGGGTTACGCCGGTTGGGATGCGCAGCAGCTCGACGAAGAAATACTGGCCAACTCCTGGCTCACCATTGAAGCCACCGAACATCTGTTGTTTGAAGTGCCCCACGACGAGCTGTATCAGGCCGCGCTCAGCCAGCTTGGCGTCAGTGCCGAATTTCTGAGTTCCGATGCGGGGCATGCCTGATGAGCAGCCCGGCACCGTCGGCGCGGGTTAAAACCCTGCTGGCTTTTGATTTCGGCACCCAGCGTATCGGCATCGCCACCGGCCAGCGCATTACCGCCACCGCCCGCCCACTGAATCCGGTTAAAGCGCGCGACGGCGTACCCGACTGGGATGTACTGCAGCGCATTATTGATGAGTGGCAGCCCGATGCCTTTGTCGTTGGTCTGCCGCTGAATATGGATGGCACAGCCAGCGATATGAGCCGCCGCGCGAAGAAGTTTGCCGGTCGTCTCGAAGGCCGTTTTCACCGCCCGTCGTTTACCCACGACGAGCGCCTGAGCAGTTACGAAGCCAAAGGCATGGTAATCGCCCAGGGTGGCAGCCGCGATTTTGGCGCCAACTCTGTCGACGGTATTGCCGCACAATTAATTCTCGAAAGCTGGATGGCGGCCTGGCCATTAACCGACACGCCGCCTGAATAAAGGACACCTATGCATCTGCCTGATATCGAACAAACCTGCACCGAGCTGGGCCAGCGTCTGGCGGCTTATCTGCAACAGAACAATATTGAACAACCGCTGCTGGTCGGTATCCGTACCGGTGGCGTATGGATTGCCGAACGCCTGCAACAACAACTGCAGACCGAAGACGGCGTCAGTACCCTCGACATCAGCTTCTACCGTGACGATTTCACCCGTCACGGCCTGCACCCGCAGGTCATGGGCTCCGAGCTGCCGGACAGCATCGAAGACCGCCACATTATTCTGATCGACGACGTCGTGATGAGCGGCCGCACCATCCGCGCCGCCATGAACGAGCTGTTCGATTATGGCCGTCCGGCCAGCATCAGCCTGGTCTGTTTGCTGGATATCGGCCGCCGCGAACTCCCTATCCAGCCAGACCTGTGCGGTGTCCGGCTGGAACTGGAAGAAGGCCAGCTGGTTAAGTTAAGTGGCCCGCAGCCACTGCAGCTGACCCTGTCCTGATCACCACCTGACTGACCAACATATTGTGAGTAGCAACAATGACCACTGACCCAAGCCAGGTGCAGCTGACCGCCGACGGGCGTCTGAAGCACTTCCTCACCACCGAGGGCCTGAGCCGTGAACTCCTGACCGAGATTCTCGACACCGCCGATTCTTTTATCAGCACTCAGGAGCGGGACGTGAAAAAAGTCCCGCTGCTGCGCGGCAAGACCGTGGTCAACCTGTTCTTCGAGAACAGTACCCGTACCCGTTCCACCTTCGAGCTGGCGGCCAAGCGCCTGTCGGCCGATATTCTTAACCTCGATATCGCCAAATCCGCGACCGCCAAGGGCGAAACCCTGATGGATACGCTGTGGAACCTCGAGGCCATGTATTCCGATATGTTCGTCGTGCGCCATGCCGATTCCGGTGCCGCCCACTTTATTGCCGAACACGTCACGCCCAACGTTGCCATCATCAACGCCGGCGACGGCCGCCACGCGCATCCGACCCAGGCGATGCTGGATATGCTCACCATCCGCCGCCATCAGGGTTCTATCGAAGGGAAAATCGTCGCCATCGTCGGCGATATCCTGCATTCCCGTGTTGCCCGTTCACAGATTCATGCGCTGCGTACCTTAGGTGCCGCCGAAATCCGCGTGATCGGCCCCGGCACCCTGCTGCCGCGCGATATCGAAGCGCTGGGCTGTAAGGCTTACTACCGCATGGAAGACGGCCTGAAAGACTGCGATGTGATCATCATGCTGCGCCTGCAGAAAGAACGTATGCAAAACGCCCTGCTGCCGAGCGAAGGCGAATTCTTCAAGCTTTACGGCCTGACCGAAGAGAAGCTGACCTACGCCAAACCCGATGCCATCGTGATGCATCCGGGGCCGATTAACCGCGGCGTCGAGATTGAATCCAACGTTGCCGACGGCCCGCAATCGGTGATCCTCAATCAAGTCAGCTACGGTATCGCCGTGCGTATGGCCGTCATGGCGATGGCCATGAGTGGTCAGCAGCAGGAGCGTAACGAACTCGCCGAACAAAACAGCGAACAGAGCGATGTGCATAACAACGAACCCGGTCAGGAGGAGGCATAAGCATGAGATACCTGCATATTGAAAACGCCCGCCTGATCGATCCGTCACAGAATCTCGATCAGGTTACCGATGTTTACGTCGCCGAAGGACGTATCCACGCCATTGGCCACAAGCCTGCGAGCGGCGGTATTGAGCACAGCATCGACGCCAGCGGCCTGCTGCTGGTGCCTGGCCTGATCGATCTTGGCGCTCACCTGGCCGAACCGGGCTTTACCCATAAAGGCTCCATCGCCAGCGAAACCCGCGCCGCCTGCGCCAGTGGCTTTACCCATATCTGCGCCTTACCGGACACCAAACCGGTGGCCGACAGCCCGGCAGTGATTCAGTTAATTCAGGAAAAAGCCGCTAAAGCCGGCTTTGCCAAAGTACTGCCGCTGGGCGCACTGACTCAGGGGCTGGCCGGTGAGCAGCTGGCCTCAATGTTCAGCCTGCGCGAAGCCGGTTGTGTGGCACTGAGCAACGCCCGCGCGCCGTTCAAAGACAGTTATGTACTGCGCCGGGTAATGGAATACGCCGCCACTTACGATATTCCGGTATTCCTTAATCCCGATGACGCCGCGCTGTCGGACGGCGGCTGTATGCACGAAGGTCCGACCGCTACCCGTCTGGGCCTGACCGGTATTCCGCAAACCGCCGAAACCATCGCCCTGGCGCAGATGCTGTTACTGGTTGAGCAGACAGGTGTACGCGCGCATATCAGCCAGATCAGCTGTGCGCGCAGTGTGCGTATGCTGGCACAGGCACGTGAGCAGGGCATCCGCGTCAGTGCCGACACCCCGCTGGCCAACCTGATTTATACCGACGAAGCCGTCACCGGCTACAACAGCCAGTTCAATGTGCAGCCACCGCTGCGCAGTGAAAGCGACCGTCAGGCCCTGCTCGCCGCCGTTAACGCCGGCGAACTGGCCATCAGCTCCAACCACCGTCCGCACGAAGTGGCCGCCAAGAAAGCACCTTTTGCCGATGCCGAACCGGGCATGAGTATTTTTGATGGTTTCCTGCCGCTGGCACTGCAACTGGTGGAACGCGGTGAGCTGGAATTATCGGCCTTTATCCGCGCCACCAGCGCCTTACCGGCACAGGTTCTGGGCCAGAATCAGTCACTGAGCGAAGGTAACTGGTTTAATGCGGTGCTGATTAATCCGGATGCTGAGCAAAGCTTCCGCCGCTCGACACTGCTGTCCAAGGGACGCAACAGCCCGGTGGCCGGCAAGACCTTAAAAGGCGCGGTTAACGCCGTGTTTATTGATGGTCGTAAAGTGTTTGGCTGAAAGCTAAATACCAAGCACTGAGCCATAAAAAAGCCGCAGATTCTGCGGCTTTTTTATGTGTGGTGAATGATCGCTATGCGGGTTCGCATGCATTAGACGGCATCCGGTCCACGATAAATCCCCTGCACCGAATTAAGCGTATGCAAGTACAGCACCGGGCCATTGGCCGTTGCCAGCTCATCGCGTAAGGCCGCCAGCGCTTTAGCGGTGTAGGTGCATTCAGACTGCACGGTTAAACCATCGGCCCAGCGCTGATTACGGAACCATTGCTCAGCCTGATTACCGGCCGCTGAGGCAACGCCGTAACCTTCACCATAATACTGGTCGAGCAGTACCGGTTGCGGAATCTTTAATAGCGGAATTCCGCCCTGTAAGCGCAGCAAATAATTGTGTGTCTGCTGCATTAATTGTTTCACCGTCGCCACGGTACAGGCAGGAAAAGGACCAAGATACGCAGGTGCCACGCGCACACCAACAACCCGCGACGGCAGACCGGCAAGTGCCACGCCCAACGTCAGACCGGCTAAGGTCGCACTGGAGCCCACGGGGCAAATAATGGTTTCCGGCACTGGGCATTCGCCCCGTTCAATCTGCTCACGTAATTCAAACGCAGCATCAATAAAAGCAATCACGCCCTGCAGCGACGAGCCTCCGGCAAATAAATATTCGGTCTGTTTGCGGCGTAATAACCGGTCACGGATCTGCAGAGTATAAAAACGCAGTACGGTATTCAGCAGGCTGCCGCAATAACGCAGCGTCGCACCATAGCGCTGCATCACCTGCAGGTTTTTTCTGACGGACGGACTCTGCGGCTGATCGAACAGAAGAATCTCACAATCAAAACCCAGCGCTTTACTGTGCACGGCGCAGGCCACACCGTGATTGGTGCCGGTGCCGCCAAAGGTCAGCAGGCGGGTTTTTCCTTCTGCCTGCATTTTGCCGAAAATAAACGCCAGCTTGCGGCTTTTATTACCGCCATAAACCGCATTGGTTAAATCATCGTGCTTAAGCCAGAGTTGCGGCGTATCGAAGCTATGGGTAACAGGTGTCGGAATCTGCTGGCCGGGAATATCCGCCAGCGGAATGAGCTTCTGCAGCGCAGGATAAGCTTTGAATAAAGGAGATAAAGACACCAGCAGACTCCGGCCAAAAGTGCATTGTAAGACGATGGTGCAATCTTCCGCAGGTCTTACAATGCCAATGGTGCTGCTGCTCTGAAATTAAGCCCAAAATTAAGATCAGGAATTAAGATCAGGAATTAAGGCCAGGGATAATCCGCGACCGGCAATCCCATTGCCTGCAGTTCCGCCACCACAACACGGCGATATTTCACCACATCGCCGACGTTCGTTTGTCTCAGTCTGGCCACTTCCTCCGCGCTGAACGGCTGGAAATTTGCCCGCAGGGAAGTCCCGCCCCAGCGTTGCATGATGTAATTCATCACCTCGGCAATTTCATTATCACTCAGACTGGCCCCCACCACGCCGGGTACGTGCATCAGATATTCACGGCCGCGTTCGGTTTCGGCAAATGAGGCAACGTAATTATTAAAATCGGGAATACCTCCCGCCGGAGAACCTGCGCCATCCGGACGATGACAGCCCAGACAACGCAGCACATAGTTAGCCTGCGGGCTGAGTTCACCCTGTGGGGCCGGAGCTGACTTTATCTGCGCAACATCATCAGCCGCCTGGCTATAAGCGCACGACGCTGCTGACAATGCCAGCAGCAGACTGCCGCGCAACAACCAGCCCGCAGCCATTTTTGTGTGCATTTTCCCGTCTTGTTTATTGTGCATTTTTCCGTACTCCGCGCAGCTGGCTGTGAGACTGAGGCGTGTTGCGGGCGTGCTCCAGCACCTCATCAGCCAGCACTGCATTCAGACCGTTAAGATCGCCCAGCACATAGGCCGCCAGCGCTTTCATTTGTGCCGCCGTTAAATCCGCCTGCGCCGGCATCACCAGGCCGTAATAACCGATGCCATCCACTTCGATAGTGCCGGACAAACCGTTATTTAATACGCCCCAGAAATACGCCGGAGCCTGTTCGGCCAGTGCCGGCCACAGCATGCTGTTCACCAGTGGCGGTGCCAGCCCCGGCGTACCAATACCACCCGGCTGGTGACAAGCCGCACAACGCTGGTTAAACAGCGCTTCGCCATTATTCTCAGTTACTCCGGCAGCAGACACCGGAGCCGCCAGCGCGGCTCCCAGTGCTGCCAGCGAGAGCAGAGATAAGGTGAATTTTTTCAGAACCATCATCTCAGCTCCCGCTTCAGGCGTCTGCCATACCAACCAGCACAGCAACGGTGCAGTGATAACCCTGCGACGCGTTGGCCATACACCAGTTAATGTCGTTATGCAGACCCATACGGTAACCCGGACGCTCCCGCTCGCTGGTAAAGCAGAAGGTGCCGTTGCACTCCACTTTGCCGCAGCAGTCGTTGTACGACACCAGATAGTCTTTATCGTCGTTCGGATTACGGCAGGTGCCGACCCAGGACACCTTGGACGCTTCCGAGCCCGGCGGACAGCTGGTTAATGTGCCGCCACAGTCGTTGCACAGATTGCCGTCCAGCGCGCAGTAGCGCCAGTATTCACAGGCGGTCGGATCATTCGGATCGGCCGGGGCTTCGTCTTCCGCTTCTCCGGCCCAGGCTTTGCCGGCATTACGGTCAAAGGGCAGAACCGGCAGCATGGCGCTGCCCAGCATCAGCATCCCGGCGCGGCTTAAAAAACTGCGGCGGCTGCTACGCTGTGCGACTTTGCGGGTTAAATGTTCGGTGCCTTTATCCAGGCCGGTTAATACGCTGTCGAAAAATCGTTTCATAGTGATATCTCTTGTTGCCTAAAAATCGTTGCCTACTGAGTGATGCTCAGGAGTTGTGTGCTCAGGAGTGGCTTGTTCAGGAATGCTGCTCAAGAAAACTCTGTACCGAGCCAACACCCATTTCCATGGCATTAAACAGACTCTCAAGCTGCTCGCGGCTGTTGATCAGACCTTTCGAGCGGATCACGCCCTGCTTATCCATCAGCACCGCAAACGGCAGGCGCGATACGCGGTAGCCCAGCCCCAGTTCGGTCGACAGTACGTACGGAAATTCCTGCAGACCCACATGCTGAATAAAGCGCTGGTGTTTTTCTTCTTCGCCATCGGAAGCCAGCACCACATCCAGCCAGTCTTTTTCACTGGCTTTTACCGAGCGCAGAATCGGCAGCAGTTTTTTACATACCGGACAGGTCGGCGACAGGAAAAACACCAGCATGGCTTTTTCTTTATCGCGGCCAATATGCACGGCACCACCGGTCAGGCTGTTAAGGGTAAAGGCAGGGGTTAAATCACCGACTTTCGGCCCGGAGTCATTCATCAGCGCCCCCATCGGCGCGATACGTTCAAACAACACGCCGATCTGGCGGGCCAGCACAAAAAATGCGAGGGCCAGCGCCATTACGGCAACAAATAAAAATGCGACAGCAAAATACAAAGCAGTCATAACGACCTCTTAAATTCGTTTCAGTGAGTTGGCCATTTCACGGATGGCCAGCAGGTTGGCGTTCACCTGCTCAAATAACAGGAAGGCGAGCCACATAAAGACAGCAGCAGCGATGGCCACCACGATTTCGGCGCTCTGCAGTGCCTCCGGCAGACCGAGCAATGGCAGCAGAGCGAAGACCATCAGCAGCGCATTACGCAGCAACAGGGTTTTGCTCAGCAGTTGCGGAGTACCGCCACAGCCACATTCGATGCGGGTATGACCGCGACGGATATTGATGCCCATAGCGATGGCATATCCCCCGAGCAACAGCGCCGCCAGCACCAGTCCGGCAGCACGGCTGGCGCTGAATAACAGCATCAGCACCAGCGCGCCTTCGAGGGCCAGCAAGGCAACAGCAGCGGGCTTAACCAAAGCTTCCGGCAGCAGTTCGTAGTCGGCGACAAAGCCCTGGAATTCGAGGAAATCCAGTGCTTTGTGCAGTGCTGCGCGCAGGAATACCAGCAGGGTAAAGACCAGTAGCGTGAGGCTCGCCAGTGGCAGTAATTCAGTCATGAGACACCGCCAGCGAGGTGGTCCAACCGGCTTTTTCGTCGGCCGCCGCCTTCTCAAACATAAAGTCGCCATCGCCGCTCAGTACGTACTTGTCGATGGTTTCATCTTCTTCATTGGAACCGAACAGCACCGGGGTTTTGCCCTCAGTCACACTCAGTGCCACCATATGCGGTGCCGGAGAACGGCTGATGAGTTTTTTCTTCTTCAGACTGTAAGCCCAGATTTCTTCAGAGCCGTTTTTATGACTGCCGTCATAAGCGCCTGAATGCATCAGCATAAACACCATATCCAGCGTGCTGCTGTAAGCCGTGATGGCATAACCACCCGGAGCCCAGTCGCCTTCGATGCCGGCATTAACCTGCAGTTTTTCTTTGATTTTTACGGTTTTGCCACTGTCATCGGCGAGGTACAGGGCACCGCCGAAGGTGGTCAGGATCAGCTCACCGTTTTTACGGCGTTCGCTGTGGATATATATCGGGTCGGCATCCACATCGAATAATTTGCCCGATGCTTCAACACTGTATTCTTTACCCTTCAGGGTGAAGGTTTTCAGCTGTCCGGTACCACAAGGCGTACTGAAGCTGGAGCCTTTCAGTGCCGGATAAACGCCGTAACATCCCGGGGTCGGCACTTCAGTAATCACTTCGCCGGCGGCAATATCAATGACCGAAACCGAGGTCGCCGGTGTGGCATTCTGCACATACAGCAGTTTTTCATCGGCACTTAATTCCAGCAGCTGGGTCATGCCGATGGCTTTTACGGCTTTGTTAGGCACGATGATTTCTTTCTTACGGCTCAGGGTGTCTACGTCATACACCTGCACCACACTTTCCACCGGACCATAGGTAATGCGTTTGGCAAAGTCGGACAGTACGTAAACGGTTTTGCCGTCTTTCGAGACTTTCATCTGCGAGGTAATCCCCGCCGGCATCGAACCTTTATAGTGCAGGTCATCCTGAGCGAAGACGTGAATCTGGCTGGCGCCCCCCCAGGCGGCTTCGTTCATAAACACATTCGGCCCGGGCTGAATGGTTTTCTCGACCGTAAAAACTTCCGGCTTAAAGGGCTCTGCCTGCGCCGCCGGCATCACCGCCGACAACAGCAGGGTTGCGATACAGGCCGCCAGCGGTGCCGGAGTGAATACGCGGCGGGACAGGTTTCTGGTTTTACTTTTTTGCTTGGTTAACGTCATGGTTTGCAGCTCTTGTTGTGAGTCTGCAGGAGTGAAGAGCAGCGCCCATGCCAATGCCTGAGTTAACAGGCCAAACCTACCTCTGATGGGGTACCTAAAGAGGCCAATACTGACAATTTGATCAGAATTGTTACGTACTGTTAGTGCCCGCTATTAACGATAAAACCGTCAGCACTATAAAGGCGCGCCGGACAATAACGCCGGCGTTGTTCTGGTGCGTCTTGTTTGCTGCCTTCTTCACCTGTATCCACAGGCGGCGAAGCCCTACCCGAAACCCCGGGCATGGGGTATCCTGCGACCTCTGAACGCGGGGGATGTTATGAGTAACTGGCTTGATGCCGTAAAGTGGGACGCCGATGGTCTGGTGCCGGCCATTGCGCAGGATTATAAGACCGGCCGTATCCTGATGATGGCCTGGATGAACCGGGAAGCACTGGCGCTGACGGTGCAGGAAAACCGCGCCATCTACTATTCCCGCTCGCGCCAGCAACTGTGGCGTAAAGGCGAGTCTTCCGGCCATGTGCAGCAGCTGCACGAAGTGCGCCTCGACTGTGACGCCGATGTCATCACCCTGCAGGTGGAACAGATTGGCGGTATCGCCTGTCACACCGGCCGCGAAAGCTGCTTCTACCGGGTCTATCAGGATGGCGAATGGGTCAGCGTTGATCCGGTGCTGAAAGATCCGAAAGACATTTATTGATTGCTACTTAACGAAACTGAAACAGCTATGAGCGATATACTTTCCGCCCTCGGCGATATCCTTGAAGAACGTAAGAGCGCGGCCGCCGATTCATCCTATGTGGCCAGCCTGTATCACAAGGGCCTGAACAAGATTCTGGAGAAGGTTGGCGAAGAAGCCACCGAAACCATTCTGGCCGCCAAAGACGCCGAGACCAGTGGCGATAACAGCGATGTTATCTACGAAACCGCCGACCTGTGGTTCCACACCCTGGTGGCACTGGCCAAGCTGGGTGAGCGCCCGGAAGCCGTGGTTAACGAACTGGCACGACGCTTTAATATGTCCGGCCTGGAAGAAAAGGCGTCACGTACGCCCAAGTAAACCGGTACAGACCAGAGAACTGAGAGATTGAGTATGCCGGACTGTCTGTTTTGCCAGATTGTCGCCGGAAAGATTCCGGCCAATGTCGTTTATGAAGATGAGCACCTGCTGGCGTTTCACGATATTGCGCCTAAAGCAGACACCCACCTGCTGGTCATTCCCAAGCGCCATATCGTTAACCTGAATGATCTGAGCGAGGCTGATGCCAGCCTGATGAGCCATTTAATGCTCAGCCTGCCGGCTATTGCCCGTACACAAAACCTGACTGGCTTCCGCACCATTACCAATACCGGTAAAGAAGGTGGGCAGGAAGTTTTCCATATGCACTTTCATATACTGGGCGGCGATCAGCTGCCCGGTTTCTGATGTAATTTTTAAATTAAGAATAAGAGGATTTTCCTATGCTCGGCGGAATCAGTATCTGGCAATTATTAATCGTTCTGGCCATCGTCATTATGATTTTCGGTACCAAAAAACTGCGCAACCTGGGTGGCGACCTGGGCGGAGCAATCAAGAGCTTTAAAAAAGCTGTGAATGACGACAGCAGTGCAAAAGCCGATGAAGACGACAGTAAAGAGCCGGCAAAAACACTGGAGCATAAAGAAGGCGCAGCCAAAGACGCCGAATTCAAAAGCACCAACAAAGACCAAGATAAAATCTGATGTTCGATATCGGTTTTCTGGAATTAATGGTGGTAGCCATTCTGGGCCTGCTGGTGCTCGGCCCGGAACGTCTGCCAAAAGCAGCCCGCACAGTGGGTCTGTTTCTTGGCCGTATGCGCCGCACCATGAGCAATATCCAGGATGATCTTGAGCGCCAGGTCCGCACCGAAGAATTACGCGAAAAGCTGAAAGACCCTTATGCCACGTTTCTCGATGACGATTCGCCATCGGCTAACAGCATTCAGCCCAAGCCGGACGCAGAGCAAACAGCAGAAAATAAAGCCGCGGAAAACAAAGCCTCTTTGGCACGGGCTCCGCAGCAGCAAGGTCCGCAGCAGCCTGCTGCCAATTCAAAAACTGATAATACCGATGCGTCATCATGACCGATCATGAACAACCCCTGATTGCCCACCTGATCGAACTGCGAAACCGTTTGCTGAAATCGGTACTGGTGGTATTGGTGCTGTTCCTTGGCATGTTCTACTTTGCCAACGACCTGTACCTGATTCTGGTAAAACCACTGTCAGTATTGCTGCCCGACAGCGGCAATATGATCGCCACCGGTGTAGCCTCGCCTTTTCTGGTACCGTTTAAACTGACATTGGTTCTGGCGGTACTGCTGGCAGTGCCTTTTCTGCTGCATCAGGTATGGAGTTTTATATCTCCGGGTCTGTATCAGCACGAAAAGAAATTCGGTATTCCGTTGCTGGTCTCCAGCGTTGTCCTGTTTTATACCGGCATCGCCTTTGCCTACTTTGTGGTGCTGCCGCTGGCATTCGGCTTCTTTACCGCCGCCGGACCAGAAGGTATTTCCTTTATGCCGGACATCAGCAATATTCTCGATTTTATTCTTAAAATCTTTTTTGCTTTTGGCATTGCCTTTGAAATTCCGATTGCGACCTTTCTGATGGTACTCAGCGGTATAACCACCGTTGCCGCCCTGACAGAAAAGCGCCCTTATATTTTTGTTGGCTGCTTTGTTGTCGGCATGCTGGTTACGCCACCGGATGTTATCTCCCAGACCATTCTGGCCGTACCGATGTGGCTGCTGTTTGAAGCCGGTGTACTGGCCTCAAGGCTGATTAAAAAGCCGCAGGAAGATAGCGAAGAAGAGATTCAGGAGAGCTGATTTTCCTGACTTTATCGAGCATAAAAAGCCCGGCAACTGCCGGGCTTTCTATTATGTGAAATAAACAGATCTCATACTTATGCACTAAGTGAAGATGAAGCGTTTGACTGGTACAGGAGTACATAATTAGCATCACCAGTCCTGTTTATATGGATAATAACAATGAAAAAAATACTTCTCATCACATCAATCATTGCTGCGAGTTCAATAACTCAAGCTGCGAACTTCGACATGATTGCTTATGAAAGCCACCCATCACAATATGTAGGTCGAACTGACTCTGGCATTGCAATAGTATCCAATCAGCTCGGCAGTTCTAATCCAATCTACCTAAGTCTTATCGATACTGTTACCGATCCAGACACCAGCTCTCTGATAGCTACAAGTGACAGTATTCTCGCAGAGATACTGCCATGGCCCAATGGATATCAAGAAGGGCTTCTGGAAAATTATCCAAATATGCCAGAAAACCCCGATCGTTTTGAACACCTGGGAATAACTACTCAAACAACGGCAAGCGAGTTTATCGGGATCGCAGACTCTCTGATAGAAATGCTGCGGATGAAGTCCAGAGGGGGGCAATACCTATACGAGAATATCACTGGCTATACTGCTGTAGGGGCTGCTGGTAACTACGCCTTGATTGCTGATCATGACCGTTTCGGTACAGGGAATATATATCATTGCGATTTTTCAAAATGGAACATCCAATTATCCTTCCAAGCAAATCTTCAACTCTGCTCCGATCTTGGCAATTCAGAGTATATAGAAGATATTGAAAGTGGAGTTCTAACTCCCACATACAAATTTCCAATGAACCGTTCGGGATATGCACTGCTCAGAAAAAGATATTCTGATACCGATGGTTCTCATATGGAACTTATGATTAGCGCACCTGGAAAGCCTAGCGTCTCTCTGCTGAAAGACGAGGTTGATACATCTTACAGCAATCTGTTGATTACTGATGGTGAAAGTCCAATCATTGCTGTTGATGACAAAAATGATAGAAGACGGTATTTCTTTTATGAGAACGGCGCTGTATCAGAAATCGCCTTAGACGCCTCTTATATTCCTGAGAATGGCACACCAATTGACGGTGACATCATAGAATCTATAGATAACGTTCTCTACATGAAAAGATCTGATGGATTCTACCGGTGTACACGGCAGGATTTCAGAAACTCAGATATGACATTTGAAGAGTTTCTTCAAAAATATTCCACGGAGTCAGATTCTGTTAGTGAATTCCTGTCAAGCTATCCGGATAAGCCTGCAAGATATGAAGAGCTGATCATTGAAATGGATATTCAGGAGCTGTTTCCGTCTGGCATTACTGATGCTGAATTTCAGAATCTCATTCTTACGCAGTTAACACCTGAGTACGAACACTTTATCAGCGATAACACGCATTATCTTTCCTGTGCATCAGGAACAGAGTCATTTATAACCAGCACGCAGAGTTTCTTTCCAGCAAAGTCAACACATGGAACATATGAATACGCTACCCGTCTTTTTGAATATGAAAAATTTGGCGCATCATATATTGTCATCACCCGCACATCGAATAATAGTGAAATAGCTGAATCTGTCAGCCGTTTAATCCTTGATGTACTGTTGGATTCGCCTTACAGAACTTACATTCTGGAATCGACAGAAAGAGCCAAATCATTGTATCCGGAATTATTTCTGAATTATCCTGATATGCCTCAGGATCTGGCTGGCGCAGGTCTGCCTGAAAATACTTCTCTGGTTGAATTTCAGAGCCTGACATCAAATATCATACTCAACACCCTGCCCTTTGGTCCGGTGAAGCAAGGGATATTCCTGCAACCACTGCTTGGTTTCACCGCGGACTCGACTGGCGGGTTTTCCTCTTTCAATGGCATATACACCACAGGTCTTACTCAGGCTGAAGGAGTCATAATTACGGTAACCCCTGAAAACTCAACAATAGATCCTTATCTGAATGCCTATTCCTCACTAACCATCGGCATTCAGGGCCAGGCCTACGCCACCGAAGTATCCTGCTCTGTAGATACCACCGCTCTGAATATTACTGGTAGCAACTATGGTGACTGGGGCGGTGAAAATCGTCTGACTCTGCCTCTCAATTGGGGAAGCCAGAACATGTCCGGGGCTATTACACATACCGGGAATGCAGAGCTGGAAGAAAACGGAACGCTGCTTAGCGCGGATCTGTTTGCGGACATGACAACAACAACCGCGAATGTTGTTTGTTCAGCAGCCTTATCAGACGCTTCAGGTAATCTGATTCCGGTGACAGTCCAGAATGCGACGATCACTATCGATGATGGCATTCACGGTGGTAATGGCGGATTCAGTGGCAGCATTGAAATTCCGGTTGGGGTCAATCCTGAAGACATTACCGTATCGGTAACCATCAATGGCCGGACGGTTACCACCGGCGTTGATAGTGCAGGAAACTTCAGTTTTGACGAACTGCGCGACGGCGACTTTACCATCGCTTTCAATGCTGACAACTATGTTCAAAGCTGCATGAATCACAGTATTTCCGAAGGTGCGAATATTGATGTTGGCCAGATAACTCTCTTTGCCGGTGATATCAACGATGATGGTGAAATCAATATCGCAGATTTCACCTACCTTGCCGGAAAGTATGGCTCTGCCAATGGTGATGAGTTGTACGATCAGAAAGCAGATCTGAATAAAGACAGTGTAATCAATGTTCAGGATCTGGCTATTCTTGCCAGCCACTTCGGCTCTGTTCAGTGTAACCCGCAATAAAATTCAGGCGGGGGAAACCCCGCCTGCTTCATAATTATCTGGAATATTTCATGCGAATTCTTCTTTTAATTTTCACATTGATAGCCAGCACATCCTCTGCCGGAACTCCGGTCCTGAGTTTTTCAACTCAGGACAAGGAAGGCATTCGCTGGCTGATTCTGGAAGCAACTGCACTGGATAATATCTATGGTGTCGACCTGATTCTCGACTACGATACAGCCGCGCTTGAGGTCGTTGATCTGGATTCCGGAAAATCAGGGATACAGATCCAAAGCGGGAGTCTGTTCGGTACGTCCGCCTTTGAGGTCAGCAACAGCGTTGATACTCGAAAGCACAGCATTCGCCTTGCTCTCAGCCTGCTTAATCCGGCACCTGCAGTCAGCGGCTCTGGCATCCTTGCCACAATTGCGTTTAAGAATACCAAGCCAGGTATTGTTCAGGTTAAGCAACTGGAGTTTGGGACCAAAGAAGGCCGTCTGATCAGCGCAGAATTACCGCAACCTGTACTCGTTGAACCAGCTCGGAGCGCTGCAACAACTTCAGGCAAAGTATCCATACCCGCGCTGGCCATACCCGACTATTCTGCTTCTGGCAGAGATAATAATCTGATATATATTCTCGGCGGAGTTTTTGCATTTCTGCTGTTGATCAACATCGTATTCTTTATGTATTGGCGTCAGAAAGTAAAACGTCCTGCAGTATAAAAAAGCCCGGCAACTGCCGGGCTTTTTATTTATTCAAAATGAGGGATATCCTCAGGCCTTCTCCACCAGATAATCAATATACTCATCACGCAGCGTACGTTTCTGCAGCTTGCCCGTGGCCGTGTGCGGCAGCTCCTCAACAAACAGAATGTCATCCGGTAGCCACCACTTGGCAACACGGCTTTCCAGATAGTTATAGATATCCTGTTTATCGATATCGCTTTCTTCACTTTTTACAATAAACAGCAACGGCCGCTCATCCCACTTCTGATGACGCACGCCAATCACACAGGCTTCTTTTACGTCCGGGTGCCCTACTGCCGCGTTTTCCAGATCGATACTGGAAATCCACTCACCGCCGGACTTCACCACATCTTTGGCGCGGTCAACAATCTGCAGATAACTGTTTTCATCAATCACGGCAATATCACCGGTATCGAACCACTGCTTACCATCCACATCGATAAAGAACGAATCCGGTTTTTCATTTTTATAATACGCCGTTAATACCCAGGGGCCACGCACACGCAGATAGCCGCGTGACGTTCCGTCGTGTGGCAGCGGCTGATCATCCTCTCCAAAGATTTCCAGCTCGATACCAAACATTGGCCGGCCGGCAGTGGTCTGCAGGCGATAGCGTTCATCGTCGCTCATTTTCTGCATCGCTTTGGTTGGTGCGCCGAGTGTCGCCAGTGGTGAGGTTTCAGTCATGCCCCAGATTGGTAATAAATACACGCCGTATTCTTTATCCAGCGTTTCCACCAACGATTTTGGTGAGGCCGAACCGCCAACGCCGACGGTTTTAACCGAGTCCATGCGTTTATTATTTCGTTTTAAATAATCGATCAGACCCAGCCAAACCGTTGGTACGCCCAGCATTAAATCCACTTCGGCCAGCTCGATTAATTCATGCAGACTCTGGCCATCCATACCATCACCGGGCAGCACCAGCGTCGCACCACTCATCGGAGCAATATAAGGCATACCCCAGGCGCAGACGTGGTACATAGGAACAACCGGCATCACCACCGAATCGGCAGAAACATTCAGTGCATCCGGATTACGGCTGGCATAGGCATGCAGCACAGTGGAGGCATGGGAATACAACACGCCTTTAGGGTTGCCGGTAGTGCCCGAGGTGTAACACAGGCCGGAGGCGGTATCCTGCGGAAACCGCGGCCATACCAGTTCGCTGCTGTATGTTGTCATTAAATCTTCATAATTAATGGCATTTGGCAGGTTGGTTTGCGGCATCTGGTCGGCGTCGATCATAAAGATAAAGCCTTTGACCGAGGTTAATTTATCCGCCACCGGTTCCAGTAATTTTGCGAAGCAGGCATCCAGAAAGACATAGCAGTCTTCGGCATGATTAATAATGTATTCCACCTGCTCGGTATAAAGCCGTGGATTGACGGTATGGCAGATGGCACCGATACCGGAGATCGCGTAATAACATTCAAAATGGCGGTAGCCGTTCCAGGCCAGTGTCGCCACCCGGTCACCGGGCTGAACTCCCAAAGCCAGCAATGCATTGGCCAGCTGCTTGCTGCGTTTTAACGCATCGCGGTAGGTATAGCGGTGGATATCACCTTCCAGCCGGCGGCTGATAATTTCACGCGTACCATGATGCGCAGCAGCGTATTCCAGCAGGTCTGAAATAATCAGTGGCTGAGTCATCATCTGGCCGGCATGGGCCAAAGCAGAAGAAGCAGTGAGTGTCATAATGCGTTCCATGGCGAGTTGTTTGCTCCAGCTTAAAAGCCTTAGCGCCTGTTAGCCAGAGGCAAAGGCCGCTTTGTTAGCGTGTCTCCTCCCATAGAATGAGATGCTAGGGTCTGTTAACACTAATTGAATCGAGCCTGCTGAGAGCCAGTTTTTCTCAGAACAAGGAGTGAGGAGGGATATTAACGGGTTAAATGAATAACGAACGACGACGTTAATGGGGAAAACTGGCCTCAGCCCGAAGGGTTATGGCTAAAAATCCCTCATCCTGCGTTGCTGTTCGCTCGCTGAACCCGTTACCAATCTGTCTGGAACAGATTGGCGTGCCAACCCCGAAGGGGTGAAGCACAGGGATGTGCTGAACATCCCACACTCCCAGCGCCTTGCCTGAGGAATTTTTAGCCGATAACAGGCCTGTTTAATTAGTGTTAACAGGCCCTAGGCACTTTTCACCGCTCCGGGCAAATTGAGCCATTTGTTTTTATCCGTGGCCGACGACATAAACCTGCGATAAAAAAACAGTAAACGTCTGGTAAGACAAACCTTCGGGTCTGTGAATTTTTCCCTCCTGCCTGATAGGATTCAGCGCGTTAACCAAAGGAGGGTTACCCTATGAAAGCTTATTCCATTCTTATACTGGCTGGCCTTCTGGCAGCTTGCGGCGGCGGTTCGGGTAGTTCAGGCAATTCAGGAGGTGGTGACAACGGTACTCCACCCGGCAATTACACTCCTGTCACCCAGAATCTGAGCCAATTGTCTCTGCTGGATGCCAGCGGCAAGCCTCTTTCAGAGGCCCAGGTAACCATCAGCCCGAAAAACACTGCCGGCATCGCGGTAGCCGCAGTTCTCGCCAGCAACAGTGTACAACTGACGGCAGACAGCAACGGTCATATCACCTTCCCTGATCTCGCTCCGGGAAGTTATACCCTGACCATTACCATCTCCGGTGTCACAGTAACCACGACACTGGAAATCCGTGCAGAAAATGCCTCCGGCAGCAGCACTGTAGCGGCCCCTCTGGTCATCACTGACAACGGCGCCGAAAGCCTCGAAGGCCAGGGATTCTTCGCTTCTCTTAGCGGTATTATTTTTGATGCCGATGGTCCGCTGAATAATGCTCAGATTGAGATTTCCGGCGGCGCGGCGACCAACGGTGCCATTGCCACAGCGACCACCGATAACGACGGCCACTTCGTACTGATCGTTAACGTATCGCTGAGCAAATTGTTAGCTATAAAAACGGCCACCATCCGTATCAGCCGCGATGGCTATGGCACACGGGTAATTCCTCTGGATCTGACTCAGATATCTGCCCTCAGCGGTCTGAATTTTTCATTGCAGGCAGCCACTGGCAACAGTGATGCTCTTTACAGTGAAAATTTTGAGCAGCCCGTCAGCGAAGCGGCCTGTGGTAGCTGGATGACCGTCAGCGTTTCGCAATCTTATACCGGTGCTGGAGAAGGGCCGGGGCCACTGGCTACACTGAATGCAGAAGAAACCCCGGTAGAAGAAGCAGATGAAGAACTGCAGAATCTCTGGCACAGCCACAATGCCGGTCTTAACATCATAAATCAGGCGCTGACCAACGATCTGGTACTCCTTGCTCCGGATGATACTTCTGCCGGTAAAGTCCCAGACCCACTGAGCAACCGCGCCTGCTGGTATGGCCAGGCCGTATCCGGAGGTGTCACTCAGGGGAATTTCCTCGGTGAGCCGGAAGAACCACAAGAGGAACTCGACGGAGGGACATCGTTAACGCCGAACGGTGGTGCAATTGTTTCACCCGATATTGATCTGAGCGCTGAAACCGGCCCACTGTCTCTTACCTTCCGTACCTGGTGGGAAATTGAAGCGGTTAACCCGAATGAAAATGGCTTTGATCTGATGACCATTGAATACAGCACCGATGATATTCAATGGACCCCCATTGCCCGTCTGAATCCGTTGTCAGATCCGGTGGGTCTGGATGATCAGGACCGTGCACCGCTGCCCTACTCCAACCGCGGCTATAACAAGGCGCCAGCGTGGTTATGGCAGGAGCCGATTGATATCTCAGATCTGGCCGGCGAGCAAATCAAACTGCGCTTCCGCTTTAATACCCAGGACGAACTGTATAACGGCTTCCGCGGCTGGCTGGTTGATGACATCAGCATCAAACGCGAAGCAGGTACCTTCCCGCGCTATCTTGAACGCGAAACGTATCTGCAGCCGACATTTTCACCAATAAGTCAGACACCGGTTATCGCCGGAGAGATTCAGGAAATCAATATTGGTGGAGAATACACCTACGGCACGGCGGCCACCCTGAAACTGATCCAGGTAAACAGTGATGGCAGTCAGACTGTTCTTGCTACTCAGCAGGTAGAACAGAATGACACTATCGAACTGGCAGCAAGTATTACTGCACCAGATAGCGGTTTTGTGCTGCTCGCCTTTCAGGTATCCATTGACGATCAGACCAGTACAGAGCTGCGATACGATCTGTATTACCCGGTTGTGAATGACATTCCGGCAGAGTTGTCTGTCGATCTCTGACAGCCATAGAACAAAGCAGGGAATAAAAAAGGGCAGCATCCGCTGCCCTTTTTTATATCGATTATAAACACCCCCGGAGTGTCAGTGATTGGCTCCGGTTCTGACCATCTGAAAAGCACAGAGCATCAGATTGCGCTGAAATACCATGATGATTTTTTTGCACGCACTATTATGAGCATCCGGGGCCATTGGCCGTTCGGAAATAACGCACAGATTGGTACTGCCTGAAAGATATCCACAGAAATGCTTACATCAAAACTTTGTTAACTCTGTAAAACGACAAAAAACTGCTCATAAAATCCCTTCGTCCTCCCCTCTGAAAGCCGCACAAAATCTGATTAAGAATTAAACCGATCAATAAGAACCATGAGAGAAACAGTCTGATCCAAAAATCAGAACCCATGAACTTAAATAACAAAAAACATAATTACGCTCCTTTATCGGTCATAAAAAACATAAACATCAACACCAGTGCACTAAAAGAAATCAAAATCCATCTTATTTATACCAACTTATTACCTTTCTTATTAACTCGGGTAAAAAAACCCGGATTTTACGCTGGCACGCTAATTGATTAACCGAACAATTAATGGATCGCGGAATAAAAATCAGCCCGCACTGATTGAAGGGATACTTCCATTTAATTTACGGAGACATATTCATGTTCCAGCTAAAAGCTCTTGCAGGGGCAACCTTGTCAGTATCACTGCTATTGGCAGGCTGTGGTGGTTCGGATAACAACAGCAGTTCTGTTAAACCTGTTCCATTTTCATTTTCAGAAGCAACCATCGATAGTTTGCACATCTCGCTGAAAACGGGTGGTGCAACTTGTGAAGAAATTATTCAGGGGTATATCGACCGCATAAAAGCTTATGATGATACTGGCAGTGATTTGGAATTAAACAGCGTTGTTGCTATCAACCCATATGCTCTGGAAGAAGCACAGGAAAAAGATGCGCATTTCGCCGAGACCGGCATTGATGGCTCCCTGTATTGCGTACCGGTATTACCAAAAGATAACTTCAACACCAAAGATATGCCGACCACTGGCGGCGCAACAGCATTCCAGTACAACCGCCCTTTAAATGATGCTTACGTTATTCGCAAAATGCGTGAAGAAGGAGCCATTATTCTGGGCAAAGCCAATATGGATGAATTTGCATTTGGCTACACTGGCAGCAGCTCAATGCGCGGACTGGTAAAAAATGCCTATGACCAGAGTAAAGGCGCAGGCGGTTCCTCCAGTGGAACAGGTACTGCGATTGCAGCCAGCCTGGCATTGATCGGTACTGGCAGCGATACCGGCGGCTCAATCCGGGTTCCATCGAGTCTTGGCGGTCTGGTTGGTATTCGTCCATCTATGCGCCTGGTCAGTCAGGATGGAATTATGCCTCTGGCATCCTGGCAGGATACCGGCGGTCCGATGTGCCGAACGGTAGAAGACTGTGCCGTTATGCTCGACGCAATGGTTGGCTTTGATCCATCATCCCACGCTAATCAGCGTAATGATTTCAAAATCGATGCTCCGGCTATTGCCACAGCAGAAGAGTATAAAGAAATCACAAAAATCCCGGCCAGTTATAAAAGTTATCTGCAGGCGGATGGCTTAAAGGGTGCACGTATCGCAATTGACCGGACATTATTCGGCAGCAATGAAACCGTTGTTGCCATGATGGATCAGGCAATCGCCGCAATGGAAGCTGCCGGTGCCACTGTCGAAGAAGTCAGCATTGCTGATCTTAATTCGATTCTGACCAGCTATCGTTCAATGTCGAGTTATGAATTCAAGCGCGATCTGGTCAGCTATCTGAACAGCTGGACTAATGGTATGGACGGACATATTCAGTCTTATCAGGAATTGATTGACAGCAACGGTTACCAGTCTTTCTACCGCAACTCACTGATTGCCCGTGGCGAATACAATCTGGATAACCTTACTGAAGAGCAGCAGGAAATCTACGATAAAAATACCATTGAGCGTCCGGTGTATGTGCGTGAGCGTTTATTGCGGGCACTGAATAATGAAGATGCTGACGGTAAAAGCCTCGGTGAGCCTTTTGATGTTCTGCTGTACCCTTCGCTGACAGGCCTGGCAGGAGAGCTCGGCAGTTCGCCCAGCGCAGGGACTAATAATCGTCTGAGCCCATTCTCTCTGTTCCCGGCATTAAGCATGCCTGCCGGTATGACCGATGGTGAACCTGCGATGCCAATTGGCATGGAGATGCTGGCCCGTGAGTTTGATGAAACAACGCTGATCAAACTGGCATACAGCTATCAGCAAAACGTTAATCCGCGCCGCCCACCGGTGAATACTCCGGAACTGGTTAAAGGCAGCCTTCTTTAATAGCCCACCGCATTAACCGTAAATAACGCCGGTACTCCGGCGTTATTTTTTACTTCGCCAAAACCTGCAATGAATCATTCTGCAACTTTCCGCAAGACCTTTATGCTGCTGATAACATTTAACGCAGATATCTCTCCGCGACGGTATCCATTTTTTACAGAAAAACGGGCAGCCGCGGCTGATCATTTTTTGTATGATGCTTTTTTGCTCCGGCATGCGGCCGGCTGACAACCTTGCCACTCTTACGGAAAGGATATTCCGATGCTTTTAATCTTTCAGATCATAACCACCATGATGCTGCTGTTCTGGCCAATGGTCATGATGATGTCGCCGATGGCATTTGATGCACCGGGTTCAGAAAATAACCGCGAACATATCATCGGCATGATGATCTTCCTTTGTTACCCCATTCCGTTGTGCGCGCTGTACTGGATATTCGGTGCCGAGCTGTTCGGAATTTCCGGCCGTACCCTGACCCTGGGCGCCACCGTCATTATCGTGCTGGCACTGAGTGTGTTCGGCTATGGCTCGCTGCTGAAAAATGCCTTAAACGGCATCGCCAGCAGTGGTTATTCCAACGTCAATAATCAGGTGTATTACAACGCCCGTCCTGTCGCCGCAGCCAACAGCGAAACCTTTGAAGTGCTGGGCAACAATTATTATTCCCAAGGTTATGCCCGCGATAATAAGCAGGTGTATTTCCGCGGAGAACTGCTGGCAGATGCCGACGCTGCCTCCTTCCGGCCGCTGGACAGTGACGAGGAATACTGGGTCGATAACCAAAAGATTTACCTCGGCGGCAAGGCCATTCCCGGTGCTGATCCGGCACAGTTCAAACGGGTGCCGGATGCCTGGGGCAGCCCGTCCGCCTATGCCCTTTCCGGCACCACGCTGTATTACGATGCTGAGCGCATTGGCGAAGTGAACCCGGATGAAATCAGTATTATTACGCCGTTTCTGGCCAAAGACCGCCAGCACATTTATTACCTGGAAAAAATTATTTTGCCGATGGCCGATGCGCCAAGCTTTGTGCTGTTACCCGATACCGATGGCTACGCCCGTGACCGTGCCGCCGTCTACGACCTGATCGGTGAGCGTTCAGCACCGATTGCCGGAGCCGATCCGCAAACCATGGAAGTTCTGAATCGCGGCTATCTGAAAGACGCCAGACATATTTATCACCGCGAGAGCTACGAGCCGACGCAGATACTGCACGATGTCGATTACGACAGCTTTGTGGTCACCGACTGGGATGACGAAACTCAGTCCGAAGCCCGTGACCGCTATGCGTTGTATATGAACGGCAAGGTTGTAAAACAACTCGCCGAAAAAGCCGCGCAATAATGCGCTGAATAAAAAAGGGCAGCCTTAGCTGCCCTTTTTATTTTCCGGGTTTCAGAACCCGGATTTCAGTCCCCGGATTTCAATCTCCGAATTAACAGCAAAAGCCGTGCTTAAGCACGCTCTACCGCCAGAGCAACACCCATACCACCACCGATACACAGGGTTGCCAGACCTTTTTTCGCATCACGGCGCATCATTTCATGCAGCAGCGATACAAAAATACGGCAGCCTGATGCACCAATCGGGTGACCCAGAGCGATAGCACCACCATTAACGTTGATCTTGTCTGCATCCCAGCCCAGACCCTTATTAACCGACAGCGCCTGCACGGCAAAAGCTTCATTAGCTTCTACCAGATCCAGATCGGCCAGAGTCCAGCCGGCTTTTTCCAGACACTTTTTAGTCGCCGGAATCGGGCCAGTGCCCATGATTTTCGGATCAACACCGGCATTGGCATAAGCCTTAATCGTCGCCAGAATCGGCAGGCCCAGCGCTTCGGCCTTTTCACGGCTGGCCAGCATCACTGCAGCGGCACCGTCATTCAGTGAAGAGGCATTACCCGCGGTAACGCTGCCGTCTTTCTTAAAGGCCGGACGCATTTCAGCCAGCTTGGCAGCCGTAGTGCCAGCGCGTGGGTTTTCGTCGGTATCGAATACCTTAGGGTCGCCCTTACGCTGTGGGATTACCACCGGAGTGATTTCATCTTTGAATTTACCGGCAGCAATCGCAGCCAGCGCTTTTTCCTGTGAAGCGGCGGCAAATGCGTCCTGCTCTTCACGGGAAATCTGATACTCATCAGCAATATTTTCGGCGGTGATACCCATGTGGTAATCGTTAAACGCATCCCACAGGCCATCCACAATCATGGTGTCGACCATGTTCCACGGTCCCATACGCTGACCATTGCGTGAATTTGGCAGAGCGTGGGGCGCATTGGACATAGATTCCTGACCACCGGCAATAATCAGGTCTGCGTCACCGGCCTTAATTGCCTGAGCCGCCAGATGCAGTGCTTTCAGACCGGAGCCACACACTTTGTTAATGGTCATCGCCGGCGTGGTATTTGCCAGACCGCCTTTGATGGCGGCCTGACGTGCCGGGTTCTGGCCCGCTGCGGCGGTTAATACCTGGCCCATCAGCACTTCATCGACTTCGGCCGGATTGATGCCGGTTTTTTCCAGCAATGAACGGATTACCGTCGCACCCAGATCCACCGCCTGAACACTGGCCAGTGAGCCGGCAAATGAGCCAATAGCGGTACGGGTAGCGGCAACGATTACTACGTCAGTCATAGAAATTCTCCAGAATATGAGGGCCTGCATTGAGTAGCACAGCGAGGATGACGAATTCATGAACCTCAGCCGCTAATTCAGTCCAACGGCTGGCGCTTGTCCTCTTTGTCGGGCGCAGTGAAAACCGGACGCCGGGCAGGTGCAGGCGCGCCATTATACCCGAAAGACGGCCTGATGCCGTCCGCCATTGGTGCAGGTCAGGAACAGGCTTTGTGCTTATCAGGCCATAAGTGGCAGGTTTGGCAGGGGTAAAGATCGGGGATTCGGATAAGGCGTCGCGACTCAGGCGTCGCGGTCTACGCGGTCGAGAGCGCCCACATCCAGTACCGGCGAAGCGTCGATATGCTGGGCATCCATCATATAGGCGACCCGCTCGAGCGAGCTGAGAATCATCGTCTGCTCCCAGTCGTGCAGATCCTGATACTGCTGCACAAAGCTTTCCTGCAGCGGCTTAGGCGCATTCAGCAACACGGCATCCGCCTCCGGCGTCAGATACACGTAGACTTTGCGCTTATCGGCACTGCCGCGCTCACGCTTAACAAAACCGCGCTTTTCCAAACGGTCGATAATGGTGGTCACCGTCGCCTGCGACAGGCTCACGCGCTGGGCAACCTCACCCACCGTTAATTCGGTGTGCTGACGCAGCAATTGCAGAATCAATAACTGCGGCGCGGTCAGACCAGCAATCTTACTCAGCTGGCGCGAGTGCAGATCGGTGGCGCGGATAATACGGCGCAGGGCTACCAGCACCTCATCATAGCGGTTCATGTCGTTGTCCGGATCATTCTGATAAGAGCCGATTCTAACATCGTTAGGGTTCAAAACATTCATTATCCATCAGCCTCCGGCAGTTTTCCCAGCTGATCGGCATTAAGAGCAACCAGCAACTCATCACCCTGCTGATAAGTCCCCAGAATCAGTGCCTGCGTCTGCGCTGGCGGCTCAATATCCGATTCATTGAGCTCTATGATTTCCTGCACCTGATCAATCACCATGCCGACCACTTCATGCTCCAGTTCCAGCGTCATGATACGGCTGTCATCCGTGGCCTCCTGAGCAGCCTGCCCCAGCAGCGCCCTGCCATCCAGTACTGTGACCACATCGCCGCGCTGATTAATGATGCCTGACACCACGGCCGGCGCACCGGGAACAGGCTCCGGCGGCTGAAAGTGCGCAACTTCACGCACCTGACGCACCGGCAGGCAGTAACAGGTTTCATCCAGGCGGAATGTGAGCCATTTCTGAGCGTTCATCAGCTCACCTCGTTTTATTTAGAGTTGTAAATAAATTACCACGATGCTAAATTGTTTAGGGTTCTAAGTAAATGGCAGTTGCCGTAATGATTAACTCTTAGCCAAACTGAATAAAATTCAGGCTGATTAATCGGTACGTGGCAACTGAAAGCGAGAAATGGATACTTTTTCGACAGAAACGTCAGAAAAAAACATTACAGATCAAAACAATATTACCTTCCGGAAGCCTGCAGCAACTGACGGCCATGCCGTTTTCTCTCTGGTTGAGCGCTGCAAGCCTTTAGATGTCAATTCAATGTACTGCAACTTGCTGCAGTGTTCGCACTTTGCCGACACTGCCATCGTGGCAGAACAGAACGGCGACATGGTCGGCTTTATCTCCGGCTATCGCCTGCCGCACCAGCCCGACACGCTATTCGTCTGGCAGGTTGCGGTCGACAGCAAAGCCCGCGGTCAGGGTCTTGCCAGTCGCATGCTGCACGCGCTGCTTAAGCGCCATCAACACGTTGTGCATCACCTGCACACCAGTATCACACCGGGCAACGATGCCTCGTGGAATACCTTCCGTCGCCTGGCTCACAGCCTTGGCGCCCCTCTCCAGACCAGCGAACTGTTTGACCGCGAACAACACTTTGGCGGTGCTCACGACAGCGAAACGCTGGTTCATATTGGTCCCTTCATGCTTTTTGCACAGGAGTAAAAAACACCATGGATATCTATCACGAACTCGAATCCAACGTGCGTGGCTACTGCCGCTCTTTTCCGGTGACTTTCACCAAGGCACAGAACGCCATCCTCACTGACAACGAAGGCAATGAATACATCGACTTCCTCGGTGGCGCCGGCACGCTGAACTACGGGCACAACAACCCGGTGTTTAAGAAAGCCCTGCTGGAATACATCGAGTCGGACAGCATCACCCATGGCCTGGACATGCATACCGAGGCTAAAACGGCGTTCCTGAAAAGCTTCAACGAGCGCATCCTTAAGCCGCGTAAAATGAAGTACAAAGTGCAGTTTACCGGCCCGACCGGTACCAATGCGGTGGAAGCGGCACTGAAGATTGCGCGCAAAAATACCGGCCGTCAGACCATTGTGTCGTTCACCAATGGTTTCCACGGCGTGACTCAGGGCGCCGCCGCAGTGACTGCCAACAACTACTACAAAAACGCCATCGGCATGCCGCTGCCGGGTGTGCAGTTTATGCCGTACGACGGCTATCTCGGCGATTTCAATACGCTGCATTATTTTGAAAAAGCGCTGCAGGACGGCTCTTCAGGCCTGGGACACCCGGCCGCCGTGATCGTTGAATGTATTCAGGGCGAAGGTGGCCTGAACAGCGCTTCTGCCGCCTGGATGCTGGGCCTGCAGGCACTCTGTAAGCGTTACAACATGCTGCTGATTGTCGACGATATTCAGGCGGGTTGTGGCCGCAGCGGTACCTTCTTCAGCTTTGAAGAATTCGGTATCGAGCCGGACGTTATTACCCTGTCCAAATCCCTCAGCGGCTACGGTCTGCCAATGGCCATTGTGCTTTTGAAAGAAAAACTCGATACCTGGAAGCCAGGCGAGCACAACGGTACCTTCCGCGGTAATAACCATGCCTTTATTACCGCGCGCATGGCGCTGGAAACCTACTGGGCCGATGACAGCTTCAGCCAGAGCGTGAAGAAAAAAGCGCAGCTGATCCGCAGCCGCCTGAAAGAAATTCAGGCCGAGCACGGTGGCCAGATGAAGCACAAAGGGCGCGGCATTATGCAGGGCCTGGAATGTGTGAATGGTCAGGTTGCCAGCCGTATTACCGAACTGGCATTCAAGCGCGGCCTGATTATTGAAACCAGCGGTTCCGACGGCCAGGTGGTAAAAATCCTGACGCCACTGACCATCGAAGAAGACACCCTGAAAGCCGGCCTTGGCATTCTTGCCGAGTGCATCGGCGATGTGATGGCAGAGCAGATTTCCAAAGCCTCCTGAGCATCCCTCCTAACTGATACTGCCCATCAGAAAACCGCCTGCCGCCGGGAAACCCGGCTGGCGGTTTATCCAACCGATAACGAGTAATCACTATGATCGTAAGAACTCTAGAAGAATGCGAAAACTCCCCACGTAATATCAACGGCGGCAACTGGAAAAGTGTGCGTATGCTGCTGAAAGAAGACAACATGGGCTTCTCCTTCCACATCACCACCATTTTTGCCGGAACCGAAACCCCTATCTGGTATCAGAACCACCTTGAATCGGTGTACTGCATCAGCGGCGAAGGCGAAATCGAAACCACCGCCGACGGCAAGGTTTATCCGATCAAGCCCGGCACACTGTATGTGCTCGACAAACACGATCAGCACCTGCTGCGCGGTTTCAGCGATATGCAGATGGCCTGTGTCTTTAATCCGCCATTAATCGGCCACGAAGTACACGACAAAGACGGCGTTTATGCATTGGATGCCGACCCTCTGAAAGCCTGAAAGGAGACCCCATGACTCTGCATACGGTAGAAAAAATCGGCGGCACGTCGATGAGTCAGTACCAGGATGTTCTGCACAATATCTGGCTGCGTCCGTACCAGCACCAGACGCAGGGCGAAACCCTGTACCAGCGTGTATTTGTCGTTTCTGCTTACGCCGGTATGACCAATGGTCTGCTCGAACATAAAAAAAGCGGTGAACCGGGAGTGTATGCCCTGTTTGCCGAAATGGATGAGAAGCGCCCATGGCAGGACAAACTGCATGAAGTGCTGAATAACATGCTGGCGGTCAATGCTGAAATGTTTGCCCCGGACAGCATGATGCATAAACGCGCGGACCAGTTTATTCAGGAGCGTATGCGTGATGTGCAGGAATGCCTCGAGCATCTGGAAGTGGTGTGCAGCTTCGGCCACTTCCAGCTGGATGATCACCTACATCGTGTACGCGAAATGCTCAGTGCACTGGGTGAAGCACACAGTGCCTTTAATTCCGTGCAACTGCTGCGCAGCCACGATGTGAACGCGCGCTTTATCGACCTCACCAACTGGCGCTCCGACGAACAGCTGAGTCTGGATGACCATATTGCCCAGGCCTTCAGTGATGTCGATATGAGCACAGAAATGCCCATCGTCACCGGCTACACCCAGTGCCGCGAAGGGCTGATGCGCACCTTTGACCGTGGCTACAGCGAAATGACCTTCAGCAAAATCGCCACCATTACCGGCGCGCGCGAAGCCGTTATTCACAAGGAATACCACTTAAGCACCGCCGACCCTGTGTTGGTCGGTGATGGCAAAGTGCACCCGATCGGCCAGACCAACTACGACGTGGCCGACCAGCTGGCCAACCTCGGGATGGAAGCCATTCACCCGCGTGCCGCCGCCGGGCTGCGCAAACAGAATATTCTGCTGCGCATTAAAAACACCTTTGAGCCGGAACACAGTGGCACTGTGATTCACAGCGACTACTGTAGTAGTACCCCTAAAGTGGAAATTATTGCCGGAACACGCAATGTCTGGGCTCTGGAGATTTTCGATCAGGATATGGTCGGCGATCCGTCCTACAGCCAGCGCATGAATGATCTGGTACTGGAATCCGGGGTACGGGTACTGACCAAAGATTTTAACGCCAACACCGTTACCTTTTATTTAAAAGGTAATAAACGCCGGATTAACTGGCTGATGGAACGCGTACAGCAAGCCTATCAGCAGGCCGATATCCGCGTCGAAAAACTGGCCATGGTCAGCGCCATCGGCAGCGACATGAAAATTACCGGTCTGTTGCAAAAGGCCGCCGGAGCACTGTCCGATGCCGGGGTGAATATTCACTCGGTACACCAGGCCATGCGTCAGGTGGACATCATGTTCCTGGTCAGCGACAGCGACTACGCCAGTGCCGTAAAAGCACTTCATTCAAAACTGATTGAGCAATCCGATACATGGCCAGACCAAAAAACCGCCTGACCCTGACTTTATTGCTGAGCATCAGCGCCTTCTGTGCAGCCCTGGCCATGCCAGCGGCTGCACAGTCCGTTGACAGCGACGATAAAAAACAGCAGCAGAGCGACCAGCAGGCAGAGCAGACGATCGAAGAATTACAGGCGCCGCTGTACAGCGCTTTTACCGAACGCTATCTGCTCGATGAGGTTAAAAATCTGCGTCAGCAGATTGCTGATGCGCGGGTTGAACTGACCGAAAAAATTGTCGATAAAGAAATTGATGTATCCAGTAAGGCGCTGACCTATGCCACCGATACCGTCACCTATTTTTTCTATCTGATTGCCGGCGCTTCCACGCTGCTGGTATTAATTGGCTGGAATTCATTACGTGATATCAAAGAACGGGTTGGCGCTTTTGCCAACGACGAAATCCGCCGTATCACCGCCAGCTATGAAAAACGTCTGGATAAACTCGAAGACGAACTGCACCGTAAATCACGGCATATTGCCCAGGCGCAGGAAGAAATTGAACTCACCAACGAAATTCACTCGCTGTGGCTGAAAGCCTCACAGGAAAATACGCCACAGAGCAAAATCGCCATTTACGATCAGATTCTGCAACTGCGCCCGGACGACGTTGAAGCCCTGACTTACAAAGCCGATGCAGCGTTATTACTGGGTCAGGCACAATGGGCAACCAGCCTTGCCAACCGCGCCCTGGAAGTCGACCCGGAAAACAGCCACGCGCTCTATCAGCGTGCCTGTGCCCATGCCGAAAGCGGTGCAACCGAAGAAGCCCTGCGCGATCTGCAGAACGCCATCGATAAAGCCGACTCCCTGCGCTTACAGGCTGGCCGCGATATCAGCTTTGAAAGCCTGCTGCAGAATGAGCGTTTTCTGGAAATGGTGGTATTGCCACCGGATGAAGACGGTGAAGAAAACAGCTGAGAGGATATTGGGGAAGCAGAAATAAGAACAGAGAAAGTGCTGGATGAGTGATGCTTACCAGCACTGCTTTTTAGTTGTGGTTAAAAATTCAGACCTTGTGTTTATCCCGGTTCAGCCGGCGAAGGCACAAATTTTGAAAACTTTTTGAATTATCATCTAATTCTTCAATTGAAGCAGCCATATTAAATAATGCTAAAGCACCTTTATAGTCACCAGCCAGGAACTTAGCCCTTGCATCTTTTATATAGTTTGTATTTGACAGCTTTGCTTTCGGATATGTTCCAGGCGCTATTAATTCCTGACCAGACAGTTTTAGATATATAAATACACATAAAGCTACAACACCTAGCATTAGGTCAACAGCTATAGAGTATAAACCGAGAGCACCAGAATATTCAGAGGATATAAATATATTCAGATACAATGAGGTCAAGTAAAAAACAGCCCTAATGATAACAATAATTCGGGCTAAAATACTCCAGCCAACCCAGGAACAGTTATCGGCACACCTCCAAACAGATATTTCATAAAAAGCATAAAAAACAATCGTCATTGCCCATAAGAAAATAATCAAAAAAATATTTTCAAATATTTTAAAAAAGGCAACAGAACCTATTGCAAACAAGAAATATCCCAGCCCCACGAACCAAAATGCTGTTACCAGGTCCTCTTCGCCTTTTAATAGTTCTTTCATTATTTTTCTACTTATTTCAAATAAAATTTACTAGTACACTATGATTATCGTTACAAGCACTAAAACCCAACCGCAATTTGAAAAGCCACATCAGCTGTTAGATAACAACAGGAAAATCTACCATCGACGGTGTCACTTTACTCTTCCTCACTTGTATTCACGTTTATTCCGTTAAAAAAAGCGCCAGCAGTTCATTCAGATATTGCTGGCCTTTTTCCGTTGGATAAATACGTTTATCCACATTTAATAAACCCAGCTGCTGGGCTTTTGCCACAGGTTCTGCCACGGAATCCAGTGTCAGGCCGGTGCGGTATTCAAAATCCTCGACCAGCATACCTTCACGCAGGCGCAGGCCATTCATTAAACACTCGAGGCCAATATCTTCTGGCTCAATGGTTTGCTTACCGGTCAGGAAGGTTTTATCCGGATTGAGATAATCCCGTGGCAGGCGGGTTTTCTGCGTGCGGTAAATTACGTTGGCATCGGCCAGGGTGATTTTGCCGTGCGCTCCGGCGCCAATGCCAAGGTAATCACCAAACTGCCAGTAATTCAGATTATGTTTCGAGGCTTTACCCGGCTGGCAATGCGCCGATATTTCGTAGTGGTCAAAACCGTGCTCCGCCAGTAATGCCAGCCCGGCCTCCTGAATATCCCATAATGCGTCGTCTTCCGGTAACTGCGGCGGACGTTTATAAAATTCGGTATTGGGTTCTATGGTCAGCTGATACCAGGATAAATGCGTGGGCTTAAACGCCAGTGCCTGCTGCAGATCGTCCAGCGCCTGTTCGACAGTTTGCCCCGGCAGACCATGCATTAAATCGAGATTAAAATTATCGAAACCGGCTTTTTTCGCCAGTTTAATGGCCCGCAGTGCCTGCTCGCGATCATGTACCCGGCCAAGCTTCTGCAGATGTTCTGGCTGAAAGCTCTGTATGCCGATGGATAAACGGTTAATTCCCAGTTTGCGGTACGCTGCAAATTTTTCAGCTTCGAACGTACCCGGGTTGGCTTCGAGGGTAATTTCGATATCTCTGGCAAAGGTCAGGCGCTGCTTCAGTCCTTTAAACAGCGCTTCGTAAGCCCTGGCCGACAACAGGCTCGGCGTGCCGCCGCCAAAGAAGATGCTGTGAATCTCACGCCCCTGCACCCAGCGTAGGTCTTCGTCCAGATCGGCCAGCAATGCGCGGATATATTCCCGTTCCGGCAGATCACCTTCAGCCTGATGCGAGTTAAAATCGCAATACGGACACTTACGGATACACCAGGGAACGTGGATATACAGGCTCAGCGGCGGCAGATGCAGCATGACTACTTCCTCAAATTCCGGCTCAGACTTCAGCCAGATCCAGGGCCTGCAACAAAGCTTCCGCCTTCGCGGCCCATTCATTATTTTCGTGTGACAGTCGGGTATTGTCTTTTTTCAGACGCTCGTTGTCTTGCTGCATTTGTAGTATTTGCGCATTCAGTTGCTCAATCTGCTGTTGCTGAGCCAGAGCTGCAGCATCGCGTTCAACCAGTTGCGCAGCAGCTTCAGCCAGTTGCTGGCGGGTCTGTTGCTGTTCGTTGTTCAGTTTCTGCACATCTTCCTGCAGCTGCATATTATCCAGCTGCAGGGTTTCGATGCTGCTGATGGTACGTAACACTTTCTGTTCTAACTGATCAAAAATATCCACACATCTCTCTTTTTAAAAAATAATAAAAAAGCCCGCACCATAAGCGCGGGCCAGACTTGCGATCCCTGAGCGGGGAAATATCAGACGTGCCAGCGCGCCAGAAGTTGCTGAATTGCCTGACCACGGTGAGAGAGCTGATTCTTACGCTCTTTATCCAGACTGGCTGCTGCACAACCTTCGCCCGGCACAAAGAACAGCGGATCATAGCCAAAGCCATCGCTGCCTTCCGGCGCGGTTAAAATACGCCCTTCCCAGCAGCCCTGAAACACCTGTGGCGTCGGGTCGGCGGCATGACGCATATACACCAGTACGCACTGGAAACGGGCAGTACGCTGCGCTTCAGGAACGTCTTTAAGTGCCGCCAGCAGCTTGGCATTGTTGGCACTGTCGCCCTGGCCGAAACCATCGTCGGCTGCGGCATAACGGGCACTGTAAATACCCGGCGCGCCCTGCAGGGCATCGACTTCAAGACCGGAGTCATCGGCCAGTGCCGGCAGGCCGGTAGCGGCGCAGGCATTGCGTGCCTTAAGAATGGCATTTTCAACAAAGCTGAGACCGGTTTCTTCGGCTTCTGTCACATTAAGCTGGGTCTGTGGAATCAGCTCAATATTCAGCCCAGCAAAATGGGTGTCGAACAGTGCGGAAAATTCCCGCAGTTTTCCGGCGTTACCGCTGGCGAGTACTATTTTGTTCATTCTTCGTAAAATCGCTGGCTGAATTTCACATCAAAGGTGCGGCTCTGGCCTTCCGGAGTTGCTTTCAGGTTAACGTTATACATGTCTTCATCATCGAAACGGAAAGTGGTGATGTAATACACCGCATTGGTTTCTTTGATTTCCTGAAATTCCAGTTCGCGGCTCTGACCGAGCAGGTTGCGGATAGTGCCGGTCACTTTACCGCTGACCGCAGCCGGCACATCGCTGCCCTCTTCGTTATGCAGAATCGACACGCTGATATAGCCCAGCGCCCGTGAACGGGTGATGCCATAGGCTTCAGCCGCTTCCGGTGGCAGGAAGCTGGAGTTAAGGCCGATATAGTGAACTTCGTAGTCACCAAATACCTGCTTCTGTTCGCCACGATCAGCGGCCAGCAGCAGCGGGCTGAAGGCGGCACACAGGGTGAATAAACATGCGGTAAAAACCTGAGTCAGTGCTTTCATGATCATTTCCTTGTGATGTGATAAACGGCTATTTCACCCAGCATGGACGGCCACAGGCGAATCGTCCAGTGTTCTTTATGCTGGTCATCGACCACGGTTTTATTGAGGATGCGGATGCCTTTTTCACGGCACAGCATCTCAAAATCGCGGAAGGTACACATATGAATGTTGGGCGTGTCGTACCAGTTATACGGCAGCGTTTCCGACATTGGCATACGGCCTTTCAGCAACAGATAAAAACGCGTACGCCAGTAACCAAAGTTCGGGAAAGTGACAATGGCTTCGTCACCGATGCGCAGCATTTCATCGAGCAATAAATCCGGGCGCTGCACCGCCTGCAGCGCCTGGGTCATGATGACGGTATCAATGCTGTTATCTTCAAAATTACTCAGACCTTTATCCAGATCCTGTTCGATAACATTGACGCCATTGGCAATACAGGCCGTGATTTTTTCCGGATTAATTTCCAGACCATATCCGCGCACATTTTTATGACGCTTCAGGTAGCTCAGCAACGAGCCTTCACCGCAGCCAAGATCGAGTACCTGACTGTCGGGCTTAACCCACTGCTGGATAATGGCCAGATCATCACGTAATACCGTCATACTTTCCCCTCCACGCCAAGACCGTCAGCCACACGCTGCATATAGGCTTTGAAAATATCCATATAACGCGGAATCGGCAGCAGGAAAGCATCGTGGCCGTTGTCGGATTCAATACAGGCATAGCTGACGTTTTTATCGGCGTGCATCAGGGCATTCACAATTTCTTCCGAACGCGCCGGAGAGAAACGCCAGTCGGTGGTAAAAGAAACCACCAGATAGTCGCACTGCGAGCGGCTCAGACATTTCACCAGATCGTTATCAAAGTCAGCCGCCGGATCAAAATAATCCAGAGCTTTGGTCATCAGCATGTAGGTGTTGGCATCAAAGCGCGTACTGAATTTTTCGCCCTGATAATGCAGGTAGCTTTCCACCTCAAATTCAGGCGCAAAGCTGTAATTCAGTTTGCCTTCTTTCAGCTCACGGCCGAATTTCTGCCGCATCGCATCATCTGACAGATAGGTTAAATGCCCCAGCATGCGCGCCTGCATCAGACCGGATTTCGGAATGGTGCCGAATTTGTGATACCAGCCGTCATGGAAATCCGGATCTTTGGCAATCGCCTGACGCGCAACTTCGTTAAAGGCAATATTCTGCGCCGATAATTTCGGTGCCGAAGCAATCACCACCGCATGGCGTACGCGCTCAGGAAACTGAATCGACCAGCGCAATACCTGCATGCCACCCAATGAACCACCGACCACGGCGGCCCATTGCTGAATGCCCAGCACATCGGCCAGCCGCGCCTGACTGTTGACCCAATCCCGCACCGCCATAATCGGAAAATCCGGACCGTATACTTCACCGCTTTCCGGATTAATGCTGGTCGGGCCGGTCGAACCTGAGCAGCCGCCTAAATTATTCAGCGCCACCACAAAAAAGTGGTTGGTATCGATGGCTTTGCCGGGACCGATGGCGGTATCCCACCAGCCGGGCTTTTTATCGTCCATGCTGTGGTAACCGGCGGCGTGATGATCGCCGCTCAGGGCGTGACAGATCAGCACCGCGTTGGATTTATCGGCGTTCAGGCTGCCATAGGTTTCGTACATCAGATCGTACTGCGGCAGAACCCGGCCACTGCGCAGAGTCAGTGGCTGATCAAAATGCTGTAACTGGGGAGTGACCAGACCGACGGAGTCGTCGGGAATAACATCCGGCATGAGCGTTCGTTTCCCGCGTTGGTGAAAGCTGACAATTAAGGCGCGGAGTTTATCAGGCTTGCCGCCAGAAGACAGCAGCGGCAGCAAGCCTGAACACGCCGTTGCTGTTACAGCACCAGCGTCTGGCTGATCCCGCAGCCCGCAGCAAAGTGCCCGTCATGGCTGACCAGAATCAGCGCCCCCGGATAAGCCCGTAAGGCCTGCGCCAGTTGTTCACGGCTGTGCCTGTCCAGATGATTGTCCGGCTCGTCGAGCAACAGCAACGCTCCGGGAGTTTGCTGGGTGACCAGTAACAACGCCAGCTTCATACGCTCACCGCCGCTCAGGATGCCGGCCGGGCGCAGACAGGCATCTGCATTTAACCCAACCCCGGCAAGCAAGGTGCGCGCACTGGTCATATCCAGTGATGTTGCCTGCAGCAGGTTATCCAGCGCACTGAGATGGTTATGCAGCAGACTGCAGTGCTGATCGAGCAGACGTATTTCGCTGCGGCGCAGAATCGTTGGCTGCTGACCCGCTGTCGCAAGCAACTGCAGCAGGCTGCTTTTGCCGGAGCCGTTAGCACCGCGTAACCACAGATGCTCACCCTGCTGTAAGGCAAAGGTCAGGCGCTGCTCAGGGCGGTACGGCAATGGCTGATCCGTTATCTGCAGAATCAGCCCACTGCGCAGTTTTCCGGTCGTGGGCAGATACCACTGGGCGAGCGGACTGTCTTCCTGCAACCATTGCTGCTGACGCTCTTTCAGCTGACGGGCAGCCTGCTCATGCTGACGGCTGCGTGCCCGGCTCTGCCGCCCCTGCTGCTGCTCCGCGCTCTGTTGTTTGTTATCCAGCAGCAGTTTGCTCTGGCTGCCATCGCGGCGCTCACGCTTACCGCTTTGCGCCCGGCGGGCTGCTTTTTCCTGGCTGCGCTGGGTGGCGCGCTCCACCTGTTGCAGACGCTGGCGGCTGCCTTCCAGTTGCTGCAGCAATGCCTGCTGCTCCTGCTGACGCTGCAGCAAAAACTGATCATAGTTGCCACCGTACTGATACAGATGGCCGCTGCGCAGCTCCAGAATATGCTCCATTGCCTGCAGCAGCTGCACATCATGGCTGACCAGAATCAGCACGCCGCGAAAAGCCGCCATCTGCTCAATCAGCCACTGCCGGCCACTGTCATCCAGATGATTGCCCGGTTCGTCGAGTAACAGGACAGCGGGCTCTGATGCAAACAGCAGCGCCAGTTGCAGGCGCATACGCTGCCCACCACTCAGCGCCTGTGCCGGGCGTTGTAAACGCTGCACTAACTGCGCTGCCGAAGTATCTGACTCATACGCCAGACCATAAGGCTGCAGAATTTGCTGCAAACGCTGCGGCAGACTCCAGTCATCACCGATCAGCTCAAAATCGGCGGCGCTGGCTATGCCTTCTTCCACCCGCTGCAAAGCCTGTAAACGCAGACTGAGATTTAAGTAGTCCGCCAGGCTCTGAGCGTTACGGGGGCCATCAGCCTGCTGTTGCGGTAACCAGGCGCAACGCCCACGGCAGCGGATATGGCCCTGCTGCGCCTGGCGCTGCCCGGCCAGCAGTTCCAGCAACCATGATTTGCCACTGCCATTACGGCCGCACAAACCGTAACGGCCGGCCGTCAGCGACAGCTGAATATCCTGCAGGATATGCTCACCTGCAGCACTTTGTGCACACAGATGTGCGCACTCAAGAAGAACGGATTGGGACATAAGCGACTCCTGCGGCAGCAGGCGCGTAGCGGGTACACAGAGGTAGTGTAAGAAGAGAGAGGTACTGCCAGACCCGACATACGCAGTCCTGCCCGCCGATTAAAACCAAAAGAAAAGGGTTAATGACGGAAGCAGGGCGTTTAAATCATGTCGGTGCGGACTCCGCAGAAGAATTCAGAAGTGGCAGGTTAAGAAAAAGCGGCATTGCTGACAAGATTATGACTGTCTTTTCCTGCTGCGTTTTCGCTTTGTTGACGCTTTCTGTGTCGTTATTCTCAGAGCGAACGGGGCATTTCGCGCTATACAGTGGTTTCACCTTTGGTCTAAAGTTGAAAGATCTCAGGAAAAGGAAGTCCGCTATGCAGCCCATTGCCACACCTGCCACGCTCAATACCGATGATCTGAAAGCCATGGTTTATGGCGCCTGTTTTCTTGCCTCAGGCGGCGGTGGCCCGATCAGTATGGCGCTCGATTTTCTGCAACGCATGAGTGGTACCGTCAGCCTGCTGCCGGTCACGCAACTGGAACGGGATAAAACAGCGCTGATGGTGGTTGATCTGGGCTCTCCCGATGCCGCCGCCGAGGGGCACGGCTTCACTGCTCCGGTCAATGCTTTCAAAAGCCTCAGCGCTTACCTGAAAGAAAAAGAACAGAAAACCATTGCTTACCTGCTGCCCGGTGAAATTGGTGCGGTGAATACCCTGATCCCGTTTTATATCGCCTCCATGATGGATGGCAAAATTGCCGTGATCGACGCCGACCCCTCCGGCCGTGCCGACCCGCGCCTGACCGAAACCCTGCTGGCCGCAACTGATGCACCGAGCTGTCCGGCGATGATTGCCTCCGACACACAGACCGGCGCCGGCCTGCGCTGCGACTGGACGGCCGAACCTTTTGCCTCAACCCTGTTCCTCGATCTGAGCGCCGCCGAACTGGAAGAAAAGGCCCGCGAAACCGTCAGTCAGCCGGAGTATCATCAGGTCGGTGGTATGGCCTGCTATCCGCTGGACACCAACTTTTTGCAGAGCCCGGCCGCGAAAAACTCGCTGGTCTATAACTCCGTCGGCCGGGCACTGATTATCGGCCGGCAGATTCTCAGTTCCTCATCCGTCCCGGCGTTATCAATGCTGCTCGATCTGCTGCATATCCATAACTACATATTTACCGAAGGTAAAATCAGCAAAATCATTAACCGTACCCACGGTGGTTTTGATGTCGGCAAAATTATTTTCAGTGCACCTGCAGGTGATTACTGGGTGTATTACAAAAACGAAAGCCTGCTGGCCTGGGATGTAAAACAAGGGCGGCCACATGCCATCGCACCGGATTGCATCAATATCATGCTGGCGGCAGCCGATGGTACAACACCGGCCGGTACGCCACTATCGACCGCCGATATCCGCGAAGGTCAGAGTTGTACTCTGTGGGGAACCGCCTGTCCGGAAGCCATCCGCATCACGCCGGTGATCAGCCAGTTTATGGATGATCTGAACGATATTCTCAGTGCCTTCCCGGAAGACCACGTAGCGGTGTCCGCCTATATTCCGATTGAAGACCTGAATCTCACGCTCTGCACCACAGAACAGGCGGAAAAATGAGCGCAGAGAAACGTCCTGACAGCGGCCTTGATCTTGAGACCCACCTGTTTTACGAGATCTGGCGTAACTCTCCCGATAACATGTTTATCCTGCGGGTTGGCGAAGATGATTTTTATTTTGTAAAAACCAATCTGTCGCAGCAGCTGAGCCTCGAACTGGTGTCCGCCGCCCCCAAAGATATGGGCATCAGAGAACTGATGCCCCCTGATTTGTACGAACAGGTCAGCGCCAACTACAAACGCTGTATGGAACGTAAAGAACCCATTCAGTACGAAGAAGTTGAGGAGCTGACCAGTCACGATGGCAGCCCACAATATTGGAGCACAACACTTTCTCCTATTTTTGGCTCCGCCGGTGAGGTGCAGTATATCTTTGGCATTTCGCGCAATATCACCCGCCTGAAACAGGCGCAGAAAGCGGCCGAAGCTGCCAACGAAGTAAAGACCTCATTTCTGGCTAATATGAGCCACGAAATGCGTACCCCGTTAAATGGAATCCGTGGCGCTGCCGAGTTATTACTCAAGTGTGATGATCCGCAGGAAAAAGAAGAGCTGTGCCGGCTGATTCTCAACGCCACCGAAGCTCTGACCCGCCAAACCTCCGATATTCTTGAATATGCCCGTATCGACAGCGGCAATATCCGGCTGGAAAATGCGCCATTCTCTCTGCGCGAAGCAGTGAAAGATGTGCAGAGTCTGGTACAGCATGCGATACAGGAAAAGAACATCCGCTTCAGCGTAAATATCGACAGCCGCATTCCCGATCAGCTGCATGGTGATGGCGGCAGGCTAAAACAAATTCTGCTGAATCTGGTCAGTAATGCGGTTAAGTTTACCCACGAAGGCAGCGTCTCTCTGACCATTGATCTGAGTAAGCGCCTTGGCCAGGAACACCAGCTGCGCTTCCGGATTGTCGATACCGGTATCGGTATTCATGCCGACGATATGAATAAATTATTCCGTCCTTTCAGCCAGGTTGATCAGTCAACCACCCGCCGTTATGAAGGCAGTGGCCTGGGGCTGACCATCTGCAAAGATCTGGTGAATGCCAAAGGCGGGAATATCGAAGTCAGCAGCGTGCCCGGCAAAGGCTCTGTGTTTGAATTTAATCTCAGTTATCCGGCATTAATGCAGGATATTCCGGCGCCGCACCAGCTTGATCCGTTACCCAGGATACCCAATCTGAAAATCCTGCTGGTTGAGGATAACCGCACCAATCAATTAGTGACCAAAAAAATTCTGTCCCATGCCGGTATTAAGGTAACCGTTGCCGAACACGGTCAGGAGGCCCTCGACTTCTGTCAGCAGCAACGTTTTGATCTGATTTTAATGGATTGGCATATGCCGGTAATGGATGGGCTGCGTGCCACGCAATTGCTGCGTGAAATGGATGACTATCATCGCCGTATTCCTATTGTTGGCCTTACCGCCAACGCCATGGAGCAGGATCGCCAGACCTGTCTGAACGCTGGCATGGATGATGTGGTATTAAAACCACTGAGCGGAGAAAAACTGCTGCGCTGTATCGCCCGCTTGCACACCGGCCGGGAAGCACCGGCGGCGCAAAAAGCGCCCTGAAATGACGCGCATAAAAAAAGCTGCCTCTGTTAATAACAGTGGCAGCTTTTTTATTGGCCCGGCCCTGATAAAGCCTCAGGCGTGTTTCTGCATAAAGGCTTTTACTTTAGGGGCAATGCTTTCGCGGAATTTACGGCCATTAAAGATACCGTAATGGCCAACCCCCTCTTCTTCCAGATGTTGTTTTTTACTCTTGGCAATACCGGCGCATAAATCCAGGGCACAGGCGGTTTGGCCTCGTCCGGTAATATCGTCAAGCTCACCTTCGATGGTCATCAGGGCCATCGTTTTTATCGCCTTAAGATCAACTTTTTCACCACGGAATTCCAGCTCCCCCTTAGGCAACTGGTGCTCCAGAAATACCCGGCGGATAGTGTCGAGATAATATTGCGCCGGCATATCCATAACCGCCAGATACTCGTTATAAAACTGCCGGTGGGCTTCAGCGCTTTCACCGTCGCCTTTCACCAGATCACTGAAAAACTTGAAGTGCTTACTGATGTGCGAGTCCATATTCATCGACATAAAACCAGTCAGCTGAATAAACCCCGGATAAACCAGCTGACCACGGCCTTTAAAACCCGGCGGCACGCGGCAGATAACATTATCCTCAAACCATTCCAGATCACGACCGGAAGCATAGTCATTCACATCGGTCGGATTAATACGCACATCCACCGGGCCACCCATCAGGCTCATGCTTTTCGGCAGATTCGGGTTGTTATGCATTGCCATATAGCCGGCCGCCACCAGCGCCGGAACGCAGGGCTGACACACCGCCAGTACGTGGGTATCCGGGCCCAGTTTTTCCATAAATTCGATTAAGTACTCAACGTAATCATCGAAACGGAAACCGCCATCACTCATGGGCACATCACGGGCATTGCGCCAATCGGTGATATACACCTCATGGTCCGGTAAAAATTCACGCACAGTGCCACGCAGCAAAGTAGCAAAGTGACCGGATAACGGCGCCAGCAGCAGCACCTTAGGCTGATCCAGACCGCGGGTACGACGGCGGAAATGCAGCAGATTGCAGTAGGGTTTTTCAATCACGGTTTTATATTCAATACCGATCGTACGGCCATCGATTTCCGTGGTATCCAGATCCCAGTCCGGCTGCTCGTAATAATCGGTCAGTCGTTCGGTCAGCTCCATCGTGGCACGTACGGTACGAAAAAAGATGCCGTAATTCAGTGGATTCCACGGCTGATAAAACATATTGCGCGTATGGCGTGCGAGCACATGCACCGGGCGCATGGCATCCATAATCTGGGCATTCATTTTGTAGAGCATGATCGTTCCTCCGTGACTGCCACCGGCGGGTGACAGTGAGAACATTCTGGTTGTTATAACCCTAGCCTATCAGAAAACCTTAGCGGTTTTGCTGCAATGCAGATCAGCTTTTGTCCGCTTGGGAAGACGCATCAGAGCTATTTCTGTCCTCTGTAAACAAGAGCACAGACAAATTCACAGGTCATTTGTGCAACCTGTACTGGTTTTTACGCCACAGACCCTAGTAAAAGCCGCGCTGACAGCTATATATGAGGCCCGTTAAAACTGTATGGCAACGAATGAATGGCAGCAAAAATCACCCATTAGCATGAGAAATTCAGCGAAAAAAGCCGTCACCGGATCAACAGAAAGGAGCAAAGCCCGACAGACAGCCAGGGCCGGAGGGCAAAGCGGACATCATCCATAATGTCCGCTCCATGTCTCGCAGATAAAACCTCAAATAGCGCGTAAGAAGCTGAGTAAATCGTCCCGTTGTTGCTGACTCAGCTGCTCAAATGCCTGCTTTGCTGCCAGACCTTCGCCACCATGCCAGAGAATCGCCTGCGGTAAGGTTTGCGCCCGGCCATCGTGCAGGAAGCGGCTGACACCATCACCTTCCAGCAAACCCAACCCCCACAGTGGCGGTGTACGCCATTCCTGTGGCTGCGCATTTCCCTCGCCGACACCGTCGCTGAGATCATCGCCCATGTCGTGCAGCAGCAAATCGGTATAGGCATAGATCGTCTGCCCGCGCAGCGGCGCCAGCACGGGGTCGGTAGCGGTTGTTAATGTCGGCCGGTGACAGGCCGCGCAGCCGGTTTGGGCAAACAGTTGCGCCCCACGTTCAAAGGCCGCGTTATCGCTGACTCGTCGTCCGTACACCGCTAACACAGTAAGGAACTCATTGATCTGGCCCAGCGCTTCCTCGCTGACCTCAGGATTACCGCCGGACGGTTGGCTGGTACAGATATCCTGATGTTCCGTGCAGGGCTCCTGTGGATTCACCACACTGGTTAATCCCATATCCTGTTGCAAGGCACCGGCACTTTGTCCGCGCAGCGAACACTGCATCGCCTTCCAGCCAAAGCGGCCAATGCAGTCCTGACCTTCGCGCTGCAGGCGATGGGCGCGGCCGGAAATACCATCAGCGTTACTGTCCGATTCATCTTCATAAGCCAGAATCTGCTCCTCCGGCACCAGATTCAGCAAACCGACCCCGGTAAGCTGCGGCGATAAGCGTGGCCCAAGGTGAATGCCAGCAGCCAGTGCATGGCTCGGATTGCTCAGCACAAACTGTGGCTTACCAGAGCCATCATCCTGCCAGCTGACATCGCCTTCGCCACGCCCGACGGTGGCAAACGGCTGCAGCTGACCACCCAGATGCGGATCAGGCCGGCCATTTGCGTCGCCCAGACGGAACAGCAAACCGCTGCCTATCTGGCCGTCAGCCAGTAAGCTGGCGGCACGGCCGTTGGCGGTGTGACACAGATCGCAGGCCCCGGCGACAAACAGCGGTCCCAGTCCATCGAGTTGCGGACGCGCACCGGGAGCCATTTCCCAGTCAGCAACAAACAGCTCACGACCGCGCGAGACCTGCGCCAGCTCCTCCAGTGGCAGGCCCGGAATAAACTGAAGAAAACCTAATGAGGCCTGCCATTCAACCGTGGCCGCGCCACCCACCGGCAGCCAAACCTGCGTTTGTTGGCCAGCGCCGGAGCCGGAGTTATCGGAGGCACCACAGCCGGTCAGCAGCAGCGCGATTAACAGTAAATAACCAGTGCGGATCATGGCGCTGACGTCACCATCGCCGCAGATGTTGCCGCTTCCGCTGCAGCTTCGGGTATGGATACTAATACCGGTACGCGGTAGCCCCACAGATTAATAAGATCACTGCCACCCAGCGATCCCTCAAAGCTCCAGCCCCAGGAGAACAACTGACCATCGCCGCGCAGGCCAAGGGTATGCAGCGCCCCGTTACCTAAATCCAGAGCATTATCAAATTGCAGAATCGGGCTCAGTGGTGCTTCGACATCATCGTCCTGCTCAATACCCAGCGTACCAAGCATATTCTGTCCCCAGGGATAGACCTTGCCATCGGCGCGCTTCACAAAACTCTGATTAGCATTAGCCCAGACCGCCTGCACATCGCTGAACCACGGCAGCAGCTGCGGGCTTGTGACCACTTCCGGCCATTGCTCGCTGACAAATAACCCCACCTGACTGCTGAAGTTCAGACCCCACGCATACACCTGACCGCTTTTACCCAGCGCCAGTACATGATCACGACCGGCAGCTACAGCAGTAATCGCTTGCGGCAGCGGAATCTGCACAGGCGTGCTGTGAACCTCAGTATCTTCGCTGGCTAACCCCAGGTTGGCGTAGTCATTGGCGCCCCAGCCCCAGAGAACGCCCTGCTCATCCAGCGCATAAGAACTGCCGGACGATGCGGCTACCTGCACAATATCCGTCAGAGTTAAGCGCACCGGATAATCACGGTTAAGGGCAGAGCCATCGCCTAACTGGCCAAGATTATTGCTGCCAAACGCAGAGACTGTGCCGTCGTTATGCAGTACCAGCGAATGACCGTAACCACGTACAACAGACACCGCATCGGTGATGCCAGGCACCTGTACCGGCGTCAGCCGGGTGCTTGTATCTGCCGCTTCTGCCGCTGCACTGCCCAGCCCGAGCTGACCATTGGCGCCGTCTCCCCAGCTCCAGACCGTACCATCAGCGGCCAGCGCCAATGAGGCATTCTGATTAAACGCCAGCGACACAAACGTCTTGCTGGTTGGCAGTAACACCGGCGTCAGCGGATGGGATTCATCACTGGCCTGCTTGCTGGTCATGCCCAATCCCAGCTGGCCTTTGTTATTGCGGCCCCAGACATAAGTTTTGCCTTCAACAATTGCACCGGAGTGCGCACCACCAGCCGTAACCCGCTTACCGAAATAAGCCTGATGGCTTGCACGGGTCTGGTTACCAGCCGCATCGCTCACCACAATCTGATACGTATTGAGACCACCGCTCAAGCGGAGTGCAGCACTGAATTGCCCACTGCGGCCATCGGCATCCAGCTGCAAGTCAGCGGGAAAGCTTTGCCCATCGCTGACAATTTCTACGCTACTCAGCTTGTTGTCGTCGCTGACAATGCCCGTCAATGTCAGCAAACGGCTTTGCGAGATCGCCGAATCGACAGGGAATTGACCACTGAGTTGTGGTGCTGTGATGTCCGGAGCATTGCTGTTATCACTGTCCGCACCACAGCCCAACAGAAACAGAACCGGTAAAACCGGCAGGAATAAACGTTGCATTGCAGCCACCCGTTAATGAGAACCAATATCAAAGGCGGCGAACAATACATCTAACGATAATTATTCGCAAATAAGAATTTTATTATTATAAGCCACCCAGACCTCCTCCTCTCGCCTGCCCCGGCGTTTTTCCAAACCAGCGCTTGAATGCCCGCTGAAAGTTGCTTTGCTCCTGATACCCCAGCCGCAGGGCGATTTCCGGCAGCGCCACGCCCTGCTGCAATAAGCGCTTTGCCTGCTCACGCCGGACCTCTTCCAGCAATTGCTTGAAGGTCACACCACGGGCACGCAAGCGCCGCTGCAGGGTGCTGATGCTTAATCCCAGACAACCAGCCACCCAGGCGCGGTCAGGCTCCCCCAGTACCAGCGACTGCTCGATCCAGTAGCGCACATGGGCCAGCGCCTGTTGCTCGTTCAGCTGTTGCAGCGCATGACGCGCGGCCAGATCCTGCGCCGCAGCCTGTTGTGGGTTGGCACCGGCAACGGCTGTCGTCAGCAGCTCATGGCTGAATTCGATACTGTTCTGTGGCGCGGCGAACTGCACCGGGCAGCCAAAATAATGCTGCCAGCGTTCCGGGTGTTTGGGCGGCTGGCTGCGCAGGGTGACGTTCAGAGGCCTGACCGGCTGATGGGTCAGCCAGCGTGCCATGGCCACCAGCGCCACCATGGCGGTATGTAACGACAACAGCGGCACGGGCTGGCGGGCATGAAAGCTGATACGCACACCCTGTGCGGTTTCCTGCAGTGGTAAATCGATGGCTTCACCGATCAGGCGGTGAAAACGCAGCAACCGCTCCAGTGCTTCACGCAGGTTACGGCTGGACTGCATGGCGAAGCTGATTACCGGCGCATGCTCGAGGCGGATATCACGGCCAATGGCCAGAGCCAGATCATCATCCGGGCAGGCCGCGGTGATGGCATTCCACAACGCCGTCACCCGGGTCTGGGGAATCCGACCCTGCGGCTCCTGCAACAGTGCAGCGTCGATTCCGGACTGTTCACACAGCAGCGCACTGTTAAGGCCAAAGCCTTCCGCGCCCTGCAACAGCAAACGCACCCAGGCGCTGGAGGTCGTCGCCAGAGGTGGCTGACCGATCTGTAGCGGCGGTGACATAACAATCTTCCGGGTATAAATGACTCATTATGATAACAACTTGACCCGAAAAGCCAATCTGCATTCATCACGCTGTCGTATGTTGAATACAGATCAGACAACTCATAACAACAACGACTAATAACAAGCCATCAGGCAAGGCAGGTAACCATGAGCAAGCAGTCCGCATACACTCCGGCAGCCAAAGAGTTCAACAGCTTCGCGGAGTTTTATCCGTTTTATCTCGGTGAGCATTCCAACCGCACCTGCCGGGTGCTGCACTACACCGGCACCCTGAGTGCCATCAGTATCATCAGCTATGCCATCTGGAGCAGTCAGTACTCACTGATCCCACTGGCCTTTGTTGCCGCCTACGGTCAGGCCTGGATTGGTCACTTCTTTTTTGAGCACAACAAGCCGGCGACCTTCAAGTATCCGCTGTGGAGCTTTATGGGTGACTGGGTGATGATCAAAGACTTCCTCACCGGCCGCATCAAGCAGAAAATGCCGCAGAAGTAAGCCACTGCCTCTCCTGTCGCGCCCTGAATCCGGGGCGCACTGGCACCTCCCGCCACCAGCCCCCGATCCGTAGAACTACCTAGCCATTTATACCTATGTCGCATTCACACCCAGAAGGTGCGGGCTTTTAATGCCTGCCTTTCTCCGGCGCCGCATTCATCGCGTGCGCAACGCACAAGGGTGTGTCAGGCGCCGGTATTCATTGCTTATCCGGGGGCTGTATGCAGCACTACAACATTTATGAAATGGGTCTGGATGCCAATCAGGCCAACTACACCGCCTTATCGCCGATCAGCTATCTGCAGCGCGCGGCCTTTGTTTACCCGCACCGCATCGCCCAGATTCATCAGGACACCACTTACACCTGGGGCGAAACCTACGAGCGCTGTGTGCGTCTGGCCTCTGGCCTGAAGTCGCTGGGTATCCAGCACGGCGAAACCGTTTCTTTCCTGTGTGCCAATATTCCCCCGATGTTTGAAGCGCACTTTGGTGTGCCGATGTGTGGCGCGGTACTGAATGCCATCAACACCCGTCTGGATGCAGAAGCCGTAGCCTTTATTCTGCAGCACGCCGAGACCCGCATTCTGTTTGTCGACCGCGAATTCAGCGACGTGGCCAGCAAAGCCCTGAAACTGCTGGCGGTTAAGCCAATGGTGATCGCCGTTGATGACCCTTACTTCGACGGCGGTGAACTGCTGGGCGAACAGACCTACGAGCAGCTGCTGGAAAAAGCCGATGCGGATTTCGCCTGGGATCTGCCACAGGACGAATGGCAGGCCGTTACCCTGAACTACACCTCAGGCACCACCGGTAATCCGAAAGGCGTGGTTTATCACCACCGCGGCGCGTACCTGAACGCCGCTAACAATATTATTTCCTGGGACATGGGCAAGCACCCGGTATACCTGTGGATTCTGCCGCTGTTCCACTGCAATGGCTGGTGTTTCCCGTGGACCATCGCCGCTGCAGCCGGTGTCAGCGTCTCCCTGCGCCATGTACGCGCCGACGCCATTTATGGCGCCATTAAAGATCACAAAGTCTCGCACTTCTGCGGCGCGCCTATTGTGCTGAACATGCTGAACAATGCGCCAGCCGAGATGAAAGAAGGCATCGAACATCAGGTTAACGCCATGGTGGCCGGTGCAGCGCCTCCGGCTGCCGTGATCGAAGGTATGGAAGCCATGGGCTTTAAAGTAACCCACGTGTACGGCCTGACCGAAACCTACGGCCCGTGTGTGGTGTGTGAGTGGGACGACGCCTGGAATGAGCGCACGCCGGGTGAACGCGCCGCGCTGAAAGCCCGCCAGGGTGTGAAGAGCCCGATGCAGCAGGATCTGATGGTTGCCGATCCGGATAATCTGCAGCCGGTTGCCCGTGATGGCGAAACCATTGGTGAGATTTTCATCCGCGGTAATATCGTGATGAAAGGCTACCTGAAAAACCCGCGCGCCAGCGAAGAGGCCTTTGCCGGTGACTGGTTCCACACCGGCGATCTGGCGGTATGGCACGAAGATGGTTATATCGAGATCAAAGACCGCTCGAAAGACATCATAATCTCCGGTGGTGAGAATATTTCCTCCATCGAAGTGGAAGATATTCTTTACCGTCACCCGGATGTGGAAGAGGCCGCCGTGGTTGCCAAGCCTGATGAAAAATGGGGCGAAACGCCTTGTGCTTTCGTCAAGCTGAAGCCGGGTGCTGAAGAAGACGCTGCTGCGATTATGGATTTCTGCCGTGCCAATATGGCGCACTTTAAAATTCCGCGTCACGTGGTGTTTGGCGAGCTGCCGAAAACCTCTACCGGTAAGATCCAGAAGTTTATTCTGCGCGCTCAGGCTAAAGAGTCCTGATACCCGGGATTTAACCGCAAGCGTATAAAAACGGGCCTCATCTGAGGCCCGTTTTTTATTGCGGAAATATCACATTACTGCGCACATGTTACCGGCGACCAGACATCAAAGCTGTCTTCATCCAGCGCATCTTTTTCGCTGTAGAGAAAGCAATGGTCGCCTACCCGCAACGGCTGTGGCGCAAGACTGCCAGCCTCACCGGTTTCAATAAAATCACGTTGCGGCTCTGGCCGCTCACTGCGCACCGCATCCAGCTGACGGCGCAGACGCGGATCGAAAGGCACAGCCTTTAATGACTGCGCGCCGGGCGGTTCACTGGGGGCATCCCATTCCGCACCCCAGTCCGCATCCATATTGACAGCCGGCAGCCGCAGTAACGGCGGCGAGATAAATAAAGGTTCAGCGCTTTCTGAGGTTTCCTGCGCGTTATTCAGTACGGCAGGTGCCGGAGCTGCGGGGTTTTCTGTTGCCGGGCTTTCTGCTGCAGGAGTAGCGGGTTGTTCAGGCACGCGTTGAAGAGGCTCATTGTCGGGGACTGTCGGCACAGGCAAAGCAGACTGTAGTTGCAGACTAAGCACTGGCATAAGCTCTGATGGCTTTGCTGCCTGTTGCATCGGCACAGCCAATAGCAACAGATGCAGCAGTAGCGATACACCTAAAGCCAGAATCAGGGGATTGTGCAGCAGATAAAACAAATGAGTGGCGTCCCGTCCTTCGCCGGAACAGGCTCCGGCGGCGGGGGATTAGACGCAACTATTGATATCAGGTTCAGCGCAGCAAATCAGCGCAATTGTTCAGAAGCCGCTCAAGCCCGTTGCAAACCCGGTCAGGCGCGTTCGTACACCACAAAGCTGTAGTTATAAGGATTCGGGCCTTCGGCGGCGAAGTCTTCGCGCGCGACTTCCTGCCAGGCACCGCGTTCAAACTCGGGGAAGAAAGCATCGCCTTCGACTTCGGCGTGAACTTCGGTCAGATACATACGGTCGACCAGCGTCAGCGCCTGGCTGTAGATTTCGGCGCCGCCAATAATCATGGCTTCATCCTGACCATTAATCAGCGCAATGCTCTCTGCCAGTTCGCGGGCAGCCTGCAGCGAGTCGACCACTTTTACGCTGTCGTTCGCATTGGGCGCCTGATAACCGGCCTGACGGGTAATGATGATGTTGGTGCGGCCCGGCAGTGGCTTGCCGATGCTTTCATAGGTTTTGCGGCCCATCACAATGGTTTTACCCATGGTGACCTGTTTGAAGTATTTCAGGTCGTTAGGCAGATACCAGGGCAGCTTATTATCGATACCGATGGCACGGTTTTCGGCGAGGGCGACGATCAGGGAAAATTTCACAGCCAGCTTCCGTTGTGCAAAAGCGCCATCATACCACTGCGCTTATGCTCCGTCTGGTCTCAGGCGACGTCGGCCTCCAGACACGGCTGGCTTCAGCTACGGTCAGGCGCAGCGCGCGACCATCGGCGGGATATCATCAGCCGGCAAAGGCCGGGCAAAGAAAAAGCCCTGATATTGGTCGCAGCCAAAAACCGCCAGAACATCGAGCATTTCACTGTCTTCAACACCTTCAGCAATCACTTTCAGGCCCAGATTGTGGGCCAGATTGATAATTGAGCTGGCAATGGCGGCATCGTGGCTATCGGTGACGATGTCTTTAACAAACATCCGGTCGATTTTCAGGTAGTCGATGGGCAGATCTTTAAGATAGGCCAGAGATGAATAGCCGGTACCAAAATCGTCAATCGCCACCGATACGCCCAATGTGCGCAGGCGGTTAAGTACCTGTACGCCATGGTCCAGGTTGTACATCAGCGTGCTCTCGGTAATCTCCAGCGTCAGATTCTGTGGTGGCAGGCCGGCGTCGGCCAGCAGCTGCTGAATGCTGTCTGCCAGATCCCGCTGGCGGAACTGGCGTGGCGACAGGTTGACCGACAGTTTGGTGTCTGCCGGCACCAGTCCCTGACTCAGCCAATCAGCATACTGGCGGCAGGCATTGCGTAATACCCATTCACCGAAACGCTCGATCAGTCCGGTCTCTTCCAGCACCGGAATAAAAATAGATGGCGACACATCACCCAGTACCGGATGCTCCCAGCGCAGCAGCACTTCAACACCGGTAAAGCGCTGTTCACTGACACTGACCTGAGGCTGATACGCCAGGCGCAGTTCTTCACGCTCCAGCGCATGATGCAACGCACTCTCCAGACCCACGCGGATCTTGTCTGCCGGTGAACTGCGGTGGCAGAACACATAGCTGACGTTACGTCCTTCGCGCTTGGCCTGATGCAAGGCCAGTTCAGCATGACGCACCAGCTGCCCGGCGTCGTAACTGACCCGGCTGGCCAGCTCGATACCAATACTGACGGTGGAGAAAATTTCTTCATCACCAATGCTGAAAGGCTTCTGAAAAGCAGCGCTGATTTTATGGGCAACGGCAGCACTCATAGACTCGTTTTCCAGATCCCCGCTGGCTTCAAGAATCACGGCGAAACTGTTGCCACCCAGACGTGCAACGGTATCGGAACGGCGCAGTGTCTGCTGCAGGCGCTGCGCACAGGCAATCAGCAGCAGATCACCAAACTGATGACCATGCAGTTCATTCACTACCCGGAAGCGGTCGATATCCACAAACAGCAGACTGACATCCTGACCACGGCGCTGGCTCTGAACCAGACAATGATCCAGCCGGTCCTGAAACAATCCCCGGTTCGCCAGCCCGGTGAGGGGGTCATGATGGGCGGCATGTTTCTGATCAATGTCGTACTGACGGCGAGCCATCGCCATCTGCATCACATGCAACAGCAGGCCGGACTGTGCCTGATGCGAACTCAGTACTTCCTGCACACCGGCGGTAATCAGTCTGGTTTCATCACTCAGGTGCTCAAGCAGAACCACCAGCGGCGCTTCTGGCAGCATCAGCCGCACACGCGCTATCGCAGCTTCCAGATGCCGGTCAAAACGCTTACTGGACAGACAAACCACTCCCTGCTGCGCTTCCAGCCAGGCTGCACAGATGTCATCAAGGGATAACATCTGTTGCAGGCTGACATCTGGCAACGGCGGTAACGACAGTGTCTCATCCGCACTGAACAGCAGCAGTGTCGGCAATTCGCTATCAAGTAATGGGTTCACCAGCAGCACCGGCAGTCAAAGATGCCTTCAGTATAGACAAGCATGCTGCGGCGTCCGGCCGGACAACGAGAATTACAAAAAAGAATTGTTACAGCGGAGGTGGCTGTCTGCTCCGCCTCTGCCCAGGGCAGGAACGGAGCGATAGCCGATCAACGGCCGATCAGATGGCGACCGGCGCTTTGATATGAGGATGCGATTCGTAGCCTTCGATCACGAAGTCTTCAAATTTATACTCAAACAGGCTGTCAGGTTTACGCTGAATCACCAGCTTTGGCAGCGCCATAGGTTCGCGCGACAGCTGCAGGTCAGTCTGCTCCAGGTGGTTGGCGTACAGGTGCACGTCACCACCGGTCCAGACAAAATCCCCCACCTGCAGATCACACTGCTGCGCCACCATATACACCAGCAATGCATAGCTGGCGATGTTGAACGGTACGCCGAGGAAAATATCGGCGCTGCGCTGATACAGCTGGCAGGATAATTTGCCGTCAGCCACATAGAACTGGAAAAACGCATGGCATGGCGGTAACGCCATATTCTCAATTTCGCCGACATTCCAGGCGCTGACGATCAGGCGGCGCGAGTCAGGATTGTTTTTGATCTGGTTCACCACCTGGGTGATCTGATCAATATGACGGCCATCGGCGGTTGGCCAGCTGCGCCACTGCGAGCCGTACACCGGCCCCAGATTGCCGTCTTCATCGGCCCACTCATCCCAGATAGAGACGCCGTTTTCTTTCAGATAGCGGATATTGGTATCACCACTCAAAAACCACAGCAGCTCATGAATAATAGAGCGCAGGTGCAGCTTTTTAGTGGTTACCAGCGGGAAGCCTTCACTCAGATCGAAGCGCATCTGATAGCCAAAACAGCTGTACGTGCCAGTGCCGGTACGGTCTTCTTTAAAGGTGCCGTTTTGGCGTACATGGCGCATCAGATCGAGGTATTGCTTCATACTTTCTGTTCTCCGGATTTCGGGCTGCGGTAAGCGATAACCAGCAGGATGATCCCTATAACAATCATCGGCAGACTGAGCAGCTGGCCGCGGCTCATCCAGCCAAATAAATCAAAACCGATATGTGCATCCGGCTCGCGGAAGAATTCGGCAATCGTGCGGAACAGGCCATAACCAATCAGGAACATGGCACTGACGGCTTTCTGTGGCCGTGGCCGGGACGAATAAAACCAGAGGATAACAAACAGCAGGAAACCCTCCAATGCTGCCTGATACAACTGTGATGGGTGGCGTGGCAGCTCGCCGGCACGTGGAAACACCATCGCCCAGGGCACATGCGCCGGATCAGCCACCCGGCCCCAGAGTTCACCGCCAATAAAATTACCGAAACGGCCAAACATCAGACCAACCGGAACCAGTGGCGCAACAAAATCGGCAACGTCGAAGAAGTTCTTCTGATACTTATGCCCAAACCACGCCAGTGCGGCCATTACACCCAGCAGACCACCGTGGAACGACATTCCGCCTTCCCATACCCGCAACAGCCACAAAGGGTCCTGCAGAAATTGCGGAAAATTATACAGCAGCACATAACCGCAGCGGCCACCGAGGATAACCCCCATGGCGCCATAAAAAATCAGATCCGACACCTGCTCCGGCGTCCAGCCTGATCCGGGACGGCGGGCACGGTAATTAGCCAGGCCCCAGGCCGAAGCAAACGCCAGCAGATACATCAGGCCATACCAGTGAATTTTCAGCGGGCCAATCGCAACCGCAACAGGATCAATATCAGGGTACGTCAGCATACGGACTTCCTTGCAACAACAGTCAGGCTCAAGCAAAACATCCTATTTTTAACTCCTTATGAAATGCGCTTAAAACAACAGAAATTTAATACCAACCACACACAACAACAGGGCAAAGCCCTTCTTCAGCAATGCCTGATCCAGACGGTGGGCCAGTTGCGCCCCTACTTTGGCAAAGGGCACGCTGGTCAGCACGATGCCGATAATGGCCGGCCAGTACAGGAACCCGGTACTCCATACCGGCAAATCCGCATGATTCCAGCCCGCCGCAACATTACTGATGGCCCCGGTCAGCGCAATTGGCAGCCCGCAGGCCGCCGAAGTAGCCACCGCCTGGCGCATGGGAATTTTCATCCAGCTCAGATAAGGCACCGTGAAAGTACCGCCGCCAATGCCAAACCAGGACGAACCAAAACCTACCACCGAACCGGCCATAATCAGCCCCCGGTTACCTGGACGTTTACCAGCGCCTTTTGGTTCCAGCCCGAAAAACATTTTCGCCGCCAGTAACAGGGCAAAGACACCGATAATTTTCTGCAGCAGCGGGCCCGGCACAGCGGTAATTAAAGACACGCCCAGCATAGTGCCCAGCACAATGCCGATGCTCATCACACCCACCAGCGTCCAGTCCACAGCTCCCTGACGATGATGCTCACGCACAGAACTGAGCGAGGTAAAGACGATGGTCGCCAGTGACGTAGCCACAGCCATATGAGTGAGCACCGTTTCACTCACCCCCTGTGCGGCAAAAGTAATGACCAGCACCGGCACAATCACCATGCCGCCGCCAATGCCAAACAAACCCGCCAACAGGCCGGCAACGGAGCCAACCGCCAGGAACAGCAGAAAAGTCATCATAGCTATGAAAATTCCGGTTTAAGGGGGCGGCATTATGACCTAAAGTGCGGGCAAAGTCGGCAGCGCCTGCGCAACAGAGCATGCCTGCGGTAACCATTATCAGGAAATACCTATGTGTCTGATCGTACTGAACTGGCAACCACAGGACAGTCAGTGGCTGACCCTGAGTGCCAACCGTGATGAATTCTACCCCCGCCCGGCCAGTGCACTGGAAGAGTGGGAAGAGCATCCGGGCCTGTATGCCGGACGCGATCTGCAGCAGGGCGGCACCTGGCTTGGTATCACCAAAGAAGGTCGCTTTGCCGCACTGACCAATATCCGCGCTCCCGGCGCCGGACCAGCCGAGCCGCTGTCACGCGGTCATCTGGTGCTGAACTACCTGCGCGAGCCACGCCACCCGGAAAAATATCTGCGCGCCGTACTGGAGAAAGGCGATGCCTACGCGCCGTTTAATCTGCTGTGCGGCAACCGCAGCCAGCTCTGGTATGCCAGCAACTATCCCGAACCGCGGCTGGAACGGCTGGAGCCCGGTATTCACACGCTGAGCAATGCCTGGCTGAATACTCCCTGGCCGAAAACCGAACTGGCACGGACGCAACTACAGCGCTGGCTGCAACAGCCCGGAGGCAGCGCCAGTCTGGCGGCACTGCTTGATCATTACTCCCCCTTCCCCGACGATCAGTTGCCACAAACCGGGGTTCCACTGGAGTGGGAGCGCTTACTCTCAGCTCAGTTTATCCATGCTCCGGGTTACGGCACCCGCTGCTCCAGTGGCATTCTCGCGCAGCAGGAACGGGTTGAAATAACCGAGCTCAGCTGGGACAGTAACGGCAGAATTGCCGGCCGGGTTACCTGGCCGGTCGATCTTGAATGAGCAGACAATTGCTCACTTTAAGAACAAAGAATTAGCCGCCAGAAATCCGTTAAACAATCCTCCTGTTACAAAAGAAAAACCTAAGTTGTTGTTTCTTTTGACACCCAGCAAACCAATCGAACGACCGTTTGCAGTCGCTTACAAAATTCTGCGAACGGTAGCGCGATTCCCGTCACATTTTGCTTATCTGGCGTCCATACTTCGTGCATGAACAGCATGAATACACCCCGGAAACCGCAACGCGTCGTCGCACTGACAGGCCTTATCGCCCTGCTGTGTATCGGTCTGTTGTTTGCGGCTCTGGCAGCCAGCATTAATACCAAGCCCTATATGCCGCCGAAGGTGGCGCAGAAGTATATGGAGCACTGGTTAATCGAATCCGCGCGCAATGTGGCGGGAGAAGTGCGGCTGAAACATGTGCAGAGCATTGAGCCTTTTTACCTGCGCCGCGATTATCAGCCGGTATGGATGAACAGTTTTGAACTGACCGAAGCTGGTCGCGAACTGCTGCAGGTACTGCGTGAAACCGCCGCCGACGACTGGCGCAACTACGGCTATGAACTGGCCACCCTCGAACGCGAAACCAGCCGTCTGTCGAATATTCCCAAACAGGCCACTGCGGTTGAAGTGCTGCTGACCGACGCTTTCATTACTTACGCCCAGCAGGCTCTGAACGCTGAGCTGCTGCCGGATACCGGTGAGGGCGACCATCCATCGATCCGCAAAGTGTCGGCTGCCAGCAAGCCCGGACAATTCAGTGAAGAACAGATCATCGACCTGCTGAATGACTCCATCCGCCGCAACGAGCTGGACGCTCTGGTTGAAACTCTTACCCCATCTCATCCCGGCTACCTGCGTCTGCGCAAAGAACTGAACCGTTACTTAGCCATTGCCAACTCCGGTGGCTGGTATCCGCTGCCGGATAACCTGCAGCTGAAAAATAATGAACGTCACCGTCTGGTGCCACATCTGCGCTGGATGCTGGGGCAGTATGGCGACCTGCAGAAAGGTGCCCTGTCCTGGCTGTTTAAAGATGCCGAAGAACGCACCCGCGCACCCGCTGAAGATGAGCCACATGATCTGAGCCGTCCGGAATTCCTGTTTGACAGTGCTCTGGCTGACGCCTTGCGCCACTTCCAGAAACGTCATCATTTACCCGAAAGCGGTGAGCTGGATGCCAATACGCTGAAATGGCTGAATATTCCGCCTTACCAGATGGCACAGAAAGTCGCCCTGAATATGAAACGCTGGCGCCACCTGCCACGGGATCTTGGCCAGCGCCATGTCATGGTGAATATGGCTGACTACAGCCTGCAGCTGATAAACGGTGGCTCAGTTGAGCTGGATATGAAAGTCATTATCGGTAACCTGCAGCGCCGGACTCCGGTTATGGCACAGAAAATCAGTACACTGGAACTGGCTCCGACCTGGTCGGTACCCAAACGTATTGCGGTAAACAGCCTGCTGCCGAAAATTCGCCGCAATCCGGGTTATCTGGAAGAGAAAGGCTATCAGGTGATCGGCCGGGTCGATGGTGTTGACCAGTTTATTTCGCCGTATGCCATTAACTGGAATAAAGTCAGCGCCAGTAACTTTCCTTACCGTCTGGTGCAGAAAGCCGGTGATGACAATGCGCTGGGTTCTATCAAATTCCTGTTCCCCAACGATAAAGACATCTACCTGCACGATACCTCACAGCCGCAGCTGTTTAACCTCGACAACCGCGCCTTAAGCTCAGGTTGTGTGCGGGTAGAAAAACCAAGATTACTGGCCGAAAAACTACTGCGTGGACAGCAGGGCTGGAACCGCCACAATATCGATGCTGCCATCGACCAGAACCGCACTACCCGCATCCGCCTGCAGGATGATGTACCGGTCTATCTGATGTACTGGACTACCTGGGTTGATCAGGACGGTAATCTGCAGGTGCGCGACGATGTCTACAATCGCGATCTGATCGCCGGCCTGCCGCCTACCAATCCTGCCGTCAGCCTGTAACTTTCTCTCGCAAGTGGCGTACAAACGTCAGCAGTTACATTATTCAGTATGACAAATGTAGCGTTATGTATTTTTGTCTAAGGATGCCAGTTTCTTTTGGCAGGTGTTTGGCATACTCCGCCCATAGCCATACAACACTGAATAACCAGATGTAGCGGAGACTATTCACCATGTTGCAACGACGTCACTTTCTGAAGCAGGCAGCCTGCCTTGGTACGGCAGGTATTACCGGCCTGAGCAGTACCCGCGCATTCGCCGGGCAACAGGAAGAACGTACTCTGCGCCTGTACAACATTCATACCGGTGAATTCACCACCAGTACTTTCTGGGCGAATGGCCGTTATATCGACGAGGGTGTGGAATCGTTGGATATTCTGGTACGCGACCACCGTCGCGATCAGGTGATGGCCATGCAGCGAGAGCTGTATCAGAACATGTACCAACTGCAGCAGTTGTTCGCCAGCCATGAACCGCTGTATGTGATTTCCGGTTATCGTGCCCCCGAATCCAACGCCAGCCTGCGCTATACAAGCTCAGGCGTCGCCGAGCACAGTCTGCATATGCAGGGACGTGCCATTGATATCCGTATTCCCGGTGTTTCACACCGCCATCTGCACCGCGCCGCACTGGCCATGGGCAACGGTGGTGTTGGGTATTACCCGAAGAGTGGTTTCGTTCATATTGATACCGGACGCACCCGGCACTGGACAGCCTGATCAGGCTTTAAAAGGAAGGGCGTATCAGTTACGCCCTGGTCCGATAATTCGGCCGAAACCAGCCTTCTCCAGCGATAACTGCAGGGTGGCGGTAATAACCGGCGCACTTTCTATCTGCAGCACCTCTGCCAGCAACTGATCAGCCCATTCACGGCTGATGCCGCGAATTACCGATTTAACCTTGGGCAGGTTAGTGGCGTTCATCGACAACATGTCATAGCCCATTGCCATCAGCAATACAGCGCCCAGTGGATTACCGGCCAGCTCACCACAGACACTCACCGGCTTGCCAATTTCATGCGCCATATCGGCAATCATCTTCAGTGCATTCAGCACCGCCGGGTGAAAGGCCTGATAAAGATCAGCTACCCGTGGATTATTACGGTCCACGGCCAGCAGATACTGGGTCAGATCGTTACTGCCGACAGAGAGAAAATCCACCCGCTGGCCCAGTTCACGGATCTGATAAACCGCTGCCGGGACTTCAATCATCACTCCGACCTGGGGCATTTCGACGTCAAAGCCTTCTTCCAGAACTTCCGCATGGGCGCGGTAGATCAGGTGTAATGCTTCATCGACTTCGCTGACGCTGGTAATCATCGGCAGCATAATACGCAGATTGTTCAGCCCTTCGCTGGCCTTCAGCATGGCGCGGATCTGTACCAGAAAGATTTCCGGGTGGTCGAGCGTTACGCGAATGCCACGCCAGCCCAGAAACGGATTAGCCTCACTGATCGGGAAGTAGGTCAGAGCCTTGTCACCACCAATATCCAGGGTTCGCATCGTTACCGGATTCGGGGCAAAGGTTTCCAGCTGCTGACGGTAAATTTTCTGCTGCTCGCTCTCGCTGGGAAAGCGATCCTTCATCATAAACGGCACTTCGGTGCGGTACAGGCCAACACCTTCCGCACCACGTTCCAAACTGCGTACTGCATCGGTAATCAGGCCGGTATTTACCCACAGCGGAATACGGTGACCATCGAGGGTTTCGGCCGGTTCATCACGCAGTACCTGCAGATCTTTCTGCAGCGCCTGCTCTTCATCAAAGATCGCCTGATACTGTTCACGCAGTTCATCGTTAGGACTGGAAAATATCTGTCCGCGGTAACCGTCAACGATCAGCTCCAGACCATGCAGCTGGGCGTAGGGAACATCCACAACCCCCATAACCGTAGGAATCCCCATCGCCCGGGCCAGAATCGCCACATGCGAGTTGGATGAGCCTTTAACCGAGACCAGACCACGCAGCTTGCCCGGCGGAACCTCACCCAGCATCGCCGGTGTCAGCTCTTCACTGACCAGAATCGTATTGGCAGGAAAATCGTACTCCTGCGCGTGTGCATCACTGCCCTGCAGATGAGCGAGAATACGGGTTCCCAGATCAATGATATCGGTGGCGCGCTCGCGCAGATACACATCTTCCATCAGCTGGAAGTGACCAACGTATTGCATGACCACCTGGCGTAATGCGCCCTGCGCCCAGTTGCCGTCACGGATACGTGCTTTAACCTCTGCGCCAAGCGCATGGTCATCCAGCATATTCAGATATACATCAAACAACGCCATCTCTTCCGGGCGCAGTTCGCTGCTGAGTTTCTCGCCTAATATACGGATTTCTTCACGGGCTGCTTCCAGGGCGAGATCAAAGCGCACAATCTCGTCATCAATCGACTCCGCCTCTTTATCCACCACACCACTGAGATCGGCCGCGGGAGATAATACAAAAGCCTGGCCGAGCCCAACCCCGGGAGCTCCGGGCGCGCCGTTAAAACGGGTGCTTTTCTTGCGTTCGCTGGTTGCGGAAGGGATATCGAGAATATTGCCGGTGGCCTCGGCATGGGCAATAACACCAGCCAGCTGCGCCGACATGGTCACCAGAAAGGCTTCTTCGCTTTCGTCAAACTGACGGCTGTCGCGCTGTTGCACCACCATCACGCCCATCAGGCGCTTATGGTGGATAATCGGCACCCCGAGAAAAGACAGAAAGGGGTCTTCACCGGTCTCGGATAAAAAGTGAAAGCGTGGGTGAGTTGGCGCGTTATCGACGTTGATCGGCTCTTCGCGCGAACCAACCAGGCCGACAAGACCCTGCGAAGAGCTGAGGCTGACCCGGCCAACCGCTTCCTGCTTCAGGCCTTCAGTAGCCATCAGCACATAACGCTTACTTTCCGGATCAAACAGATAGACTGAGCACACTTCGGTATTCATGGCCGCACGGATACGTGCCACAACCACTTTCAGAGCATCGCTCAGGTCGGTTGCAGAACTGACTTCCTGTACAATGCGTCTCAGAATATCAAGCATAAACCCTCAGCTGGTTTTCCGTTGCAGCTTGGCAATGCGCGGTGCCAGTTCCGTCATGGCACGACGATACACATCGCGTTTGAATGCAACCACCCCTCCCAGCGGGAACCAGTAACTGACCCAGCTCCAGCCATCAAATTCCGGCTTATCGGTAGCGCTGACGTTGATCCGCGAATCGTCACCCACCAGCTTAAGCAGAAACCATTTCTGTTTTTGCCCGACACAAACAGGCCGGCTGTCATGGCGCACCATACGCCGTGGTAAGCGGTACCGTAACCAGCCACGGGTGCAGCCCAGTATCTGCACATCCTGCGCACTCAGGCCAACTTCCTCCATCAACTCGCGATAGAGCGCCTTCTCCGGCGATTCACCGTCTTTGATCCCCCCTTGGGGAAACTGCCAGGCATCCTGGCCTATGCGTCTGGCCCAGAGGACCTGTCCTTTGTCGTTGCAAAGGATAATACCGACATTAGGGCGGTAACCATGTTCGTCAATCACAATGCCGTCCAGTACAGTCTGATGGTTCAAAACTTGCCGATTTCACCACAAAGGTCAAGCAGTTGAAGATAAGGCAGGCAATAACGGGGGCAAGGCATACAGGAATCCGGTGGCGGACTCACCTTAATTCAGACTCTGGGAGACAGGCTGAATTGTCCGGAAATTGCCACAATCCGCCCCCTGGCAGCCGGCATTGTTTAGAACCAATATGTTCGATTATTTCTTCGTTTGAAACTCAGAATTATAAGGAAAGTATGCGCTGTTGCCCTTAGAATAGCGACTAATTTTCTAACCGGCACCGGAAAAAGGCTGACTCTCGTGGCACTGGCTATTTTCGATCTCGACCACACCCTGCTGGATGGCGACAGCGACCATGCCTGGGGACAATATCTGGTCGATCAGGGGCTTGCAGACCCTGAACAACACAAGCTTCGTAACGATTATTTTTACGAGCAATATAAGGCCGGCACTCTGGATATTAACGAGTATCTGGCATTTGCGCTTAAGCCTCTGACCCAGTATCCGTTGCAACATATGCTGGATACCCGCGCCGCGTTTCTCAAAGCGCGCATCATGCCGCTGATCTCACAAAAAAGCCGTGACCTTATTGCCCACCATAAGCGTCTGGGTGATACCCTGCTGATTATCACCGCAACCAATGGTTTTGTGACCTACCCGATAGCCGAGCTGCTGGGCATTGAGCATATTATCGCCCCGCATCCGGAGATGCAGGATGAGCGCTATACCGGCAATATTGTCGGTATACCAAGCTTCCAGCAAGGTAAAGTGGTCCGCCTGCAGGATTGGTTGCAGCAACAGGGATTTGAACTGGCCGGCAGCTACTTTTACAGTGATTCCCATAATGACCTGCCGCTGCTGGAAATTGTGGATAACCCGGTAGCGGTTGATCCGGATGACCGTCTGGCCGCCATCGCCGCACAGAAAGGCTGGCCAATTATCAGCCTCAGGGATCAGGAGTAAGCCTGTGAAGTACGCAAAGCCGGTGCTGGTCAGCGCCCTGTTGTTAAGCGGATTACTGGCCGGCTGTGATCAGCCAGCCCTGCAACAGGACAGCCCTGCAGAACAGGCCGCAGATACTGGAAACGAACAGGACAGTATTCCGGACAGCAGTGCATTCGCCGCTCACCTGGGTCTGAGCGCCTACACCGAGGTGTCAATGGCTGCGCAGACCGCGCAGGAACTCGACAGCCGCCTGGCCTCCTTTTTATATCATCCCAACCCCATGAGCCTCGGCGAGGTGCGTCAGGCCTGGCGTAATGCTTACAGCGCGTATCTGCAGACACTGATTTACGCCAAGCTGCCGATCAATGATCCACCGGACTGGCACAAGAAAGGCATCGACTATCAGCATACCCTGAGCCTGCTCGACAGCTGGCCGATTGAGGGCGGTTATATCGACCATGTGCCCGGCTATCCGTTCAGCGGCATCGTTAACGATCTGACGCTGGAACTGAATGAAGACAGCCTGCTGGCACAGCACGGTTTCTCTGACCCGAGTTACGCCAGTCTGGGCTATCACGCGTTCGAATTTATGCTGTGGGGCGCCGAGGGCCAGCGTTCGCCGCGCGACTTCTTTCCACAGGAAAACACTGCTCCCGTTGTGGTAGCCAGCGAAGGGGGCAGCAACAGCGAAGCGGAAACCGGTGACGTGGTTCATCACGAAGATGCCGCCAGCAGCGCCGATGAAGAACCGGCCGATATTGATGTTCAGAACCATAACCGCCGTCGCCAGTACGTGCAGCTGCTGAGCGAACAGCTGCAGAAACATTTGCACCGCTTGCAACGCCGCTGGGAGCCAAGCAACGGTTACTATGCCAACCTGCTGCAGCGCTCAGAGCCGGATCAGGTATTAAAAGCGGCTTTCAGCGCTACGCAGAAATTGCTGTCAGATGAATTGCTGGCCAAACGCCTGAGTGGCACCAGCAGTGAGTTCAGCCAGACCACCTGGGCTGATACCGGTGCTATCGTAGCGGGTATTCGCAACCTGTACTTTCCGCTGAGTGAAACCGAAGCCGGCACCGGATTACCGGCTCTGCTTGGCCAGCGCCACGAGGATCTGAGTCTGGAATGGCAGCAGCAGTTACAGCTGCTCGATGACAGCGTGGCAAACTGGAAGCAACAGGGTGTGGCCGATGCAGAAGCGCGTCAGCAATGCCGCCAGCGTATTATTGAGCTGATGTCACTGCTGCAACGTACCGCCAGCGCCCTTAAAGTGCCACTCGCCAGCGCCAACTGAAGCGAACGATCACATAATAAAAAGGGAGCCTGAGCTCCCTTTTTTTATACCACCAGTTTTTATACCACCGCCGGTCGGCTGCCGTTCAGCGGGTCGGTAACACGCGGGCAAACACCGCTTTCAGATAACGGGTTTCGGCGATGGCCGGTAATACCGGATGGTCAGCGCCCTGACTGCCGACATGCTGAATCATTACTTCACGATCCAGCTCACGCCCCATAACGCGCAGCATATCCGGCAGACGATCTTCCGCCAGATGCATGGAACAGGATGCCGCCACCAGCAAACCGTCTTTACTCAGCAGACGCATCGCCAGCTGGTTCAGGCGGTGATAAGCCTGCTCACCGGCTTTGATATCTTTACGACGCGGAATCAGCGCCGGCGGGTCCATCACCACCACATCAAAGCGCTCACCGTTATCCTTCAGCTGGCGCAGCGCTGCAAAGGCATCGCCTTCCCAGCAATGTACTTTTTCTGCCACGCCATTCAGCGCTGCGTTCTGCTCTACCCAGTCGAGCGCCTGAGCAGAGGCGTCAACGCAGTGAACTTCCGCCGCACCATGATTGGCCGCCTGCACACCCCAGCCGCCAACGTAGCTGAATACATCCAGCACGCGCTTGCCTTTAACCAGACGGTTCAGCTGTGCACGGTTTTCACGGTGATCGTAGAACCAGCCGGTTTTCTGACCGTGAATCACCGGCGCCATAAAACGGGTATCGTTTTCTACCAACGGGGCACAATCGTCTTCCAGCGCGCCCTGAATCACTTCCACGTACTCTGGCAAACCTTCGACCGCGCGCAGCTTGCCATCGTTTTTCAGCACGATGCACTGTGGTTTGGCGACTTTATTGACGGCATCAATAATGGCCTGACGACGCAGCTCCATTGCCACACTGGAAATCTGGATCACCACCACATCGCCAAAACGGTCAATCACCAGCCCCGGCAGACCATCGCTGTCACCAAACACCCAGCGGTAACAGGACTGCGGATACCACAACTCACGGCCACTCTGTGCTACCTGCAAACGATGCACAATCAGAGAGGTATCCAGCGTCTGTTTACTGTCACGACTGAACAGGCGCGCACAGATCAGCTGTTCCGGACTGACCACAGCAACTCCCAGCGCTTTGCCGTTGGCGGCTTCGACCACAACCTCAGTACCGGCGGTCATGTTTTTCAGTGGCGTAACAGCGATATCCACTTCATTGCTGTATACCCACAGGTGACCGCCTTTCAGACGGCGTTCAGCCTTGGCTTTGAGTCGCAGTGTCGGGAGCATGGTTCACCTCTGGGGCCGGTTACAAAAAGGAGCGCATTATACGCATGCTCTGACAAACTTCCCCAGAAAGCGGTGCTATTCTTGATGACATTCGTTTCCCTTCTCCGGACTTGTCATGCCTCAGCAACTGTCGGAAGAGCAGATACTGCACATCATGCAGGGGATTAAAATCCCGCCACAGCCGCAGATTCTGGTCGATCTGCAAATGGAACAGTTTATGCCTGATCCGGATCTGGGCCGCATTTCCAAACTGATCAGTCAGGATGTTGGGCTGGCCGGTACGGTGCTTAAGGTGGTGAACTCTCCGTTTTATGGCCTTAAAAACCGTATTACATCCGTCGCTCAGGCGGTCAGCCTGATTGGTCTGAACAGTGTGGTTAACATCATCAATGGCTTATCCATTAAAAGTCAGATGAGCGACGAAACCATCGTGAATATGAACCGTTTCTGGGACACCGCGAATGACATATCCCAGGTAGCTACCGCCATTGCCAAACAGGTTGGTTATCCCAATCCGGATATGGCCTATCTGCTGGGTCTGTTTCATAACTGTGGTATTCCGCTGCTGATGGCACGCTTCGATAATTATCTGCAGGTGATGGAAGAGTCTTACGCCCACCCGGAACTGCGGGTGGTGGATGTGGAAAACCAGCATCTGAACACTAACCACGCAGTGATCGGTTATTACACCGCAAAATCGTGGAATCTGCCCAAGCTGCTGTGCGATGTCATTGCCGAACACCACAGCGCCTCGCGCTTTTTTGCCACCAATAATTACAAAGATTCGGAAGGAAAAACGCTGCTCGCCATTCTCAAACTGGCGGAGCATATCTGCGGAAATTACCGCATTCTTGGCCGTCAGTCAGAGGATCTGGAATGGCAGAATATCGGCAGTGAGGTATTAACCTATCTGGGTCTGGGTGAATACGATATCGAGCAGATGGAGGCTAATTTTGAAGAGCTGGGAATTGGCTACCGTAATTATAAATATTAGACCGGGCATCTGACACCCGGCCTGTACCGCAACCAATCCCTGTTATTTAATCCCGCGCGTTGATATAGGCCTGCTCACTCACCGCATGGTAAGCCTTCACCTGATCACGGTAATTTTTGTACGAGTTATAAACCTTCTGTGCCAGCGGATCAGCCGCCGACACTTCAGCCACTACCTGCTCCGACAACACCTGCAGTTTGCTCAGCACATCATCCGGAAATGCACGCACATCCACGCCGTGTTTTTCTTTCAGTTCAGTCAGCGCTGCCTGATTGCGCGTGGTGTACTCCGCCAGCATGTCTTCGTTAACCGCTTTGGTTGCCACCCGCACAATGGCCTGCAGATCTTTTGGCAGTTTTTCGAAGGCAGTTTTATTAATCACAAATTCCATCATCGAACCCGGCTCATGCCAGCCCGGGTAATAATAGTGCTTAGCAACTTTGTGTAAACCAAACGCCAGATCGTTATACGGGCCAACCCATTCGGTGGCGTCGATGGCACCGGTCTGCAGCGAGGTGAAAATTTCACCGCCCGGCAAAGTCACCGGCGTACCACCGGCACGGGCCAGCACTTCTCCGCCCAGACCCGGAATACGCATTTTCAGACCTTCGAGATCGGAGACGCTGTTAATTTCTTTATTAAACCAGCCGCCCATCTGCACACCGGTATTACCACCCGGCAGCGGCAATAAATTAAACGGCGCGTAAACCTCTTCCCATAATTGCTGACCACCACCGTACTGAATCCAGCCGTTCATTTCCTGCGCTGTCAGGCCAAAAGGGACCGAGGTAAAAAACTGTGCCGCTGCGGCTTTGCCCTTCCAGTAATACGCACCACTGTGACCCATTTCGGCTGTACCCTGAGATACCGCATCGAATACCTGCAATGCCGGAACCAGCTCACCGGCACCGTAGACTTTGATCTGCAGACGGCCGGCCGACATATCGTTCACCATCGTCGCAAAACGCTCTGGCGCCGTACCAAGGCCGGGGAAATTTTTTGGCCAGGACGTTACCAGCTTCCATTTAAAGGTTTGCTGCGGTGCGGCTACAGCGGCTTGTTCTGCATCTTTCTGGCAGCCACTGAGTCCGGCGATAGCCACTACGGACAGCAGCAGGGTCGTCAGGCGTTTCATATTCCGTTTGCTCCTTGTTATTGTTTCAACCGTATTGTGTTCTGAATTAAAGTGCATCCAGTTTGGCAAAGCTGGCCACCAGCCATTTGCTGCCGGCGTCATCAAAATTAACCTGCACCCGCAGACCGCTGCCCTGCCCTTCAAATTGCAGCACCGTGCCTTCACCAAACATTTCATGATAAACACGCTGACCCAAAGAATAAGGCAGATTACCGTGCACAAAAGACGGCTGCTTCATTCTTGCTGAAGGATCACGGGCCGTCAGCGGCCGGCTGACACTGTTTTTCAGCCGCACTTCGGCAATCAGTTCGGACGGGATTTCACGGATAAATCGCGATGGTGTGCTGTAATTTTCCTGGCCATGTAAACGCCGGCTTTCAGCATGGGTAATAATCAGTTTTTCCATTGCCCGGGTAATGCCGACATAGGCCAGACGGCGTTCTTCTTCGAGGCCTTCGGCTTCGTCCATCGACATTTTGTGCGGGAATAAACCTTCTTCCAGACCGGCCAGAACCACCTGCGGAAATTCCAGACCTTTGGCCGAATGCAGCGTCATTAACTGCACTGCATCTTCATACTCATCAGCCTGACCGTCACCGGCATCCAGTGCTGCACGGTCGAGGAATAATGCCAGCTCGTTGGTTTCGGCATCATCGTTGTCGTCAGCATTAAAGCCATCGTCGCTTTCAAACTGACGGGCGGCATTAATTAATTCTTCAAGGTTATCGAGGCGTGCCTGACCCTTTTCACCTTTTTCTTTTTTATGGTGCTCAATCAGACCGCTCTGATTAATGACCTGATCGACAATTTCATGCAGCTCCAGCTCGTCGATACCGACGCTCATTTCCTCGACCAGATCGAGAAAACTCTGCACCGCCGCACTGGCACGTTTCGGCAGCATGCCATGCTGTACCGCCGCCTCAGCCGCCGCCCATAACGAGCTGCCCTGATCGCGGGCATAGCTGCGCAGAATATCCACGGTTTTTTCGCCAATTGCGCGCGCCGGAACATTAATAACACGCTCAACCGATGCGTCATCCTGACGGTTCAGTAATAAACGCAGATAAGCCAGGGCATTTTTAATTTCCAGCCGCTCGTAGAAACGCTGGCCGCCATAAATGCGGTAAGGAATACCGGCACGCAACAAGGCTTCTTCCAGCGTACGCGACTGCGCATTGGAACGGTACAGCACGGCCATTTCGGCACGCTGACGGCCACTGCGCGCCCACTCATCGACCTGATCGGCGATGTAACGCGCTTCATCCTGCTCGTTAAAAGCGCTGTACAGCTGGATGGTTTCGCCTTCTTCACCTTCGGTGTGCAGGCTCTTGCCCAGACGGCCGGTGTTGTTGGCGATCACCGCGTTGGCCGCTTCCAGAATGGTTTTGGTCGAGCGGTAATTCTGCTCCAGCTTAATGAGCTCGGCACCGGGGAAATCGTGCTGGAAGTTACGGATATTATCGATATTGGCACCGCGCCAGCCGTAAATAGACTGATCGTCATCGCCCACCGCCATCACCGACACACGATTACCGGCCAGCATGCGGATCCAGGCGTACTGGATGTTGTTGGTATCCTGAAACTCGTCGACCAGAATATTGCGGAAACGCTGCTGATAATGCTCCAGTAAATCCGGGTGATGTAACCACAGTTCGTGCGCACGCAGCAGAATCTCACCGAAGTCCACCAGTCCGTTCAGCTGACAGTTGTCTTCATACAGCTGATAGACCTGTTGCATGGTGCGCGAGAAAGGATCGGCCGATGGCATCACATGCGCTGCGCGGCGACCTTCATCTTTCTGTTCGTTGATAAACCACTGAATCTGCTTCGGCGGATAGCGGCTGTCATCAATATTGTTGGCTTTCATCAGCCGCTTGATCAGCCGCTGCTGATCGTCGCTGTCGAGAATCTGGAAATGCTGCGGCAATCGCGCTTCACGCCAGTGCAACTTCAGCAGGCGGTGCGCCAGACCGTGGAAGGTTCCTACCCACAGGCCATTCGCCGGTATCTGCAGCAACTGCTCCAGACGGCCTTTCATCTCTTTGGCGGCCTTGTTGGTAAAGGTCACCGCCATCACCGAAAACGGCGAGACATTTTCCACCTGCAGCAACCAGGCAATGCGGTGCACCAGCACGCGGGTTTTACCCGAGCCGGCGCCGGCCAGCACCAGCTGATGGCGTGAACTTGCAGCCACCGCATTGCGCTGGCCATCGTTTAACTGATCGAGAAGTAATGAAATATCCATGGCGTGCGAGTCTATCAGATGCCGGGGTAAAAATGCTGCTGTTTTATACAGTATCCTGCCGTATTCGCCGCCGGTATTACGCCACCACTGCGGCCAGATTCTGTCTGCGGCCAGTATTCCATAGGCTTCACTGCAAAAAGCCCTTTATAATTCCTCACTTACCAGCCGACACCAGGAAATCCTGTTGTGAGAAACAGCCCGATTCTGGCCGAAATCGCCGCCGCCATCCCCAGCCTGCGCAAGTCTGAGGTAAAGGTTGCCGAGTACGTGCTGCGTGCCCCGCAACAGGTGATGCATATGCGCATCGTCGATCTGGCGCAGGAAGCACAGGTCAGCGAACCGACCATCGTGCGTTTCTGCCGTGGTATTGGCTGCAACGGCTTTCAGGAGTTTAAGGTTCGTATCGCGCAGGAAATGGCGATCACCAATAATATCGGCCAGTTCGCCATCATCGAAGACGACAGTATCGAAGATATCTGCGACAAGATTGCCGACACCACTATTCAGCGTCTGCATCAGGTGAAGACCCAGCTGCAAAGCACTCAGGTGGCCGCCGCGGCCAATGCCATCAGTAATGCCCGACGGGTAGAGTTTTACGGTTTTGGCGCTTCCGGGGCGGTAGCCATTGATGCCCAGCACAAGTTCTTCCGCCTGCAGGTGGCCACGGCTGCCTACAGTGATCCGCATATGCAGTCGATGTCGGCAGTCACGCTGAGCGAACAGGATGTGGTGGTGGCGATTTCCCAGAGTGGCCGCACCAAAGATCTGCTGCACTCGGTACAGCTGGCCCAGCAACACGGCGCTATGGTGGTCAGTCTGGCGCCCGCCAACACCGCTCTGAGTGCGGCCGCCGATCTGCCAATCAATATCAATATTGAAGAAGACACCGAACAATTCACACCAATGACCTCGCGCATCGCCCATCTGATGGTGATCGATATGCTGGCCGTTGCCGTAACCCAGCGCCGTGGACCCGAGTTTGCGGCACACCTAAATGCAATTAAGCGCAGTATCAAGTCTTTACGGCTGGAATCTGACTAACCAGTCAGGTTCCAGATTTTACGGTCAGACATTTTACGACGCAACTTCAAAATGCCGATAACTTTTTGCTCAGTACACTTCCTTTCGAATATCCCTCAATAAACAGCTGCGGATGCTATGCCACTATTTCTGCGGGCTGAGCGCCATAGGGGGTACTTTTGTACCGCCTGAGTGCCACTGAACAGAATTTGGCCTGAACAGCGTTTACTGTCATTCTTTTGCAACCAATAAAAAGAAAAATCACAGCAGGATTTACTGTGATCAACCAGAGGGAAAGATAATGGAAGCAGCAATGAAATTCGAAGCCCACGAAGAAGTTGTCTCCTTTGATCAGGAAGGCAAAGTCGTTGTTAATAAAGACTCCCAGATGTCAAAGAAACTGATGGCACGCCGTGCTATTGAAGCCCACCTGGAACGTAAGCGACTGGAACGCGATCTGGAAGATTTCTACGCCGAAGAAATCTGACTAAACAAAATCCAATAAAAAAGCCCGCATTCAGCGGGCTTTTTTATTTACTTATTCCTGCGACGTCGCAGACCGAGTAATGCCAATCCGGCAATCCACAACAACGAGGTATGACCGCCGTTAGAAATAAACTTCTCTGCAAACTCCCCGTTATCCGACTTCACAACAGGCCATGGTGTCATTTCTTCCTCATAACCGGAAACACTGTTATCTCCAAAGCCTTCAATGATAAACATCTGTCGGGTGCGGCTCGGGTTGCTGCCGGTATCCCAGTCAGCTGTACCGGAGAAAAGTAATGCATTGCCGTTATCTGCAAGAGTCAGATCTTCAACGTTACGGCTTTCATTGACTTCACTTACCTGATAACCGCGCTCACGCTTCAGATCATAAACATAAGCTTCCTGATTATTTGAATTATTGCTCAATCCGCGGTCATCGAGGCTGGCGGAGGAAACAAAAGCAACCCGGGAAGCATCACCCGACAACGAAGGTAATACAGAATCAAACAACGCGGAGTCTGTAATCTGCTTTTCAACTTCGCCACGGAATGAAGCCACGAAAATATTGTAGCGATTATTCGTACCCAGAAGGCTGGCATTACTGCTGAACGCTACTTTCTCACCATCTGCAGAGATAGTTACCTGCTTCGAATCACGGGCAGTGGCAATCGTAATCTGACGCTGAATGCCATTATTAATCGTGCCTGTAAATACCTGATATCTGTTCGTTGCATTCGCACCCAGCGGATTACCGTTAGCCGAAACGACAAAGCGCTCACCGTTATAATCAAGATCAACACTATCAATGCCATTGATATTGAAGTCGGTTAACTGGATCAGCTTTTCCCGCCCGCGGTGATAAGCGAATACTTCTTTACTGCCATCGGTGTTGCTTCCCAGCGGATTAATGCTGCTGACAAAAGCGATGACCTGACCATCATAATTAATGCTTAAGCGGCCTGCTGTCGTGTCTGCAATAGCATTGTAAGGGGCTCTGCTCAGGGTTCCCGAATCGACATCATAAATGTACAGCTCGTCGGTTACGCCTGTATTAGGAAATGTAGGATCAAGGCTGCTGTTACACAGTATTGCAACCGTACTGGCATCTCCTGAAATAACCACGTTATTACAGTTTCTGCCTGCCGGATTAACAGTCAGTTGCTGGTAACTGTCGAGGGTCCGGTTATACAGGAAAGCGTCATAAACCAGGTTTGATTTACCGGTACTGGCAAGATCTCTTTTGGAAAGTAGCGCAGCACTCTGCCCATCTGAGCTGAGAGATGGCGTACGGGAAATATCAGAACTGGAAGGTGTAATCTGCTCCAACTCGTAGGTGTACAAGCGCAACGTAATGGTGAATGCAGAGAAAGTATTATCCGGGCTGGATACACTGACGGTCACATCATAGAAACCTTCTGCATTCGGAGCTGAAGTCAGTTCAAGTGGCAATACGATGGTCGCCCCGGCATTAATTGAGAGATAACCCGGGCCAGAAACTGATACTGCGGTATTTCCACTGTGATAGCTGAACTGCATATCCTGATCCGTAGGCATAAAGCTCTTCAGATCAATATTCATTGTCCGCTGACTTCCGGGGGCAATCAATTCCACCGGTTTACCACCGTTATAGCTAAAACCAATTTCAGCCCGCTCATAACGAACAGCATAAGGCAGAGTAATACCAGGAACAGCATTCTGACTATTACCACCCACACCATAGTATAGCGATGTACCTACAGTGGAGCTGCCGGAAATCCCCGCAGAATAATTGCCATTGTCACCGTAAAGCTCCTGATAGTGAACTTCAGCAACCTCTTTGCCTTCATACAATTTGTACTGGAAAGTGTTGCGACCACTGTTGCTATAGGCAGGGACGTTTTTAAACTGAATAGTTAATACACGCTCCGGAGCTGTGCCACTGAGCAGATAGTGAACCGTGCCACCACTACCTGGATTAAGATCCTCCCACCAGGCAGCAATACCAACACCAAGTCGTGAAAAGGCATTGCTGCTAGGAATCACATAACCGGTGCAGCACCCCTGATTAGAACTTGTGAAAGAGATAAATCCATTAGAGCTTACATAAAGCTGTGTGTAATCAACACCATAGAATTTATAAGTAAATCCAATGCTGATTATCTTACTCTGATCGTCTCCCAAAGAGATAACGCCACTATCAGGGTTGGTGCTGATATCGTCAAAATCATAGGAAACTTCTGCCTCTGCAGAATCTATATAACGATAACCACCAGCATCAATGCCACTCTGGTAAGCAGAGACATTTGCCAGCGACATGCTTAAGAAAAAACCCAGCACAATCCGTTTCATGAAAACCCAGTCCTTTATCGAAGATAGGCAAAGTTATTTTGAATACACCGGTATTCAAAATAATTCTGCATTAAAGACGGGAGGGACCGGAGTCCCTCCCAATTTGCTTACTGTACGGTCAGTACAGGAACAGCAACGGCATCAACACTATCCCACAAGCTTGGGACTGCAGCGCTGAAACCTAAGGTCTCGGTGGTAGCAAAAGTACCAGCAGACATAGCGACAGTAACGGTCAGAGTTTTGCCATTGTTAGACAGCGTTCCGTTAGTTGCAGCACCATTATCCACAGTTGCAGCACCGGTATAGGTCATGATGGTCAACACATCAGCAGCATTCAGAGCAGTCTGGTTAGTACCGAAGGCATTACCCAGCATAGCGTCCAGATCAATTGCGTGACTGAAGGTATACGTCAGCGTGATGGTATTGACACCATTCGCAATCGCAGTTGCTACTGGCTGTGCAGTGATCTGCATGGCACCCAGGTTATCGAAAGCAGCGAAGGTCGGTGCCGTCAGGTTAGCAGCGTCATTAGCCCAGGTATTACCGAAGTCATCCTGTACATTGACGAAGCTCAGAGAACCGTGGAAACCAACAGTTGCACCAGCAAGGCTAACATCTGGCTCGTCATACTGAGCAAGGCCAAAGAGAGCTGCACGGTTAAGAGGCAGCATGTCATCAGCATTATCCGTGGTGAACGGAATGGTCAGCGTGGTACGAGAGGCTGCAGCCAGAGCATTATGAGCTGCGATAGTGTCTTCATCCAGGAAGATGTTTACACCACCCAGCGTCACAACCGGAATGGCAGTGTCGGTGCTGACTTTAACTGGTTCGTTAAAGGTCAGAGTCAATGCATTACCGGTATAAACCGCACGGGTCATTACTGGTGGCAGAGCATCATTAATCACAACTTTAGCATTTGCAGCTGCAGTTGATACATTACCAGCGCTATCAGCAACCAAATCACTAAAGTCGATCACCTTAGCGGTCTGACCATCGGTATTACCCAAAGTGAAAATGTTGTTAACACTGAATGCTGCAAGGTCGGCATTCACAACATCAGTATCGGAAGCGATAGTGATATCGTTCATGATCGTCCAGTTAGTCAGCGCGGCGCTGGCAGTATCAACAGGCTCGCTACCAACGGCAGGCTTGCTGGAATCTGCAGCCAGAGGCGCAACCCAAGCCAGATCCTCAGTAAAGGAAACAGCAATGGTACGGCTCATATCAGCACTCCAGGCTACATAAGCGGTCGCATCGTAGATTTCCAGTGCTGGATCAATGTAGAAATCACCGGTTGTGGTGTTTGTCTCATTGGACTCGTACAGGTCATCCAGAGATGGTGTTGCATCTGTATAGATATCCTGGTCGGCCAGCATGCCCGCATTGATGTTCAGCAGCGGGGTACCGATCAGCGACTGCGCATCCGGGTTCGCCAGCTCACCACCATTACCATACTGCTCACCAAATACAGTCGAGGTGGAAGTCAGATCCTGCTCACCATAAGAGTCTTGCAGGCCAGTTGTTACCGGAACGTTATCTGCCAGAGCAATGGAAGTTGTAGAGCCTTCATTACCGAAGTCATCCATTGACTGGATATACAGCATGTCACCTGGCTGAACTGCAGAAATCAGGAACGCAATATCTGTTGCAACGAAATCGGCATATTCACTACCAGTCGCAGGCTCAATTGTGCCGTAGCCCTGGTTGTTGGCAATAGTCGTAAAGTTCGAAGCAGTGTTGGTGGTTTTTGCATCCGGGCTGCTCTGCTCATCGATATCGATGTTGGTTGTTACAGCAGCACCATTGCGCTGGATCCAGTAGCGGTAAGTGGAAGCATTGCTTGGAGTAAAGCTAACACGAGCCACATCAACAAAGAAGTTACTGTTCAGGCCCAGGTTAGAAGTATCCGGAGTACCATCTTCATTTAACTGAATGATGGATGAGGCATCAACGATACCCGCTTTATCCAGTGCAACGACCAGGTTCGCCAGGCGCTCTTTGGTATCAATACCGGAAGCTGAATCGTCATCATCAGCACTGTTCAGCTGCTGTACGCCATTCAGAGCCAGTGCCATGTCAACGTCTGCGAATGCTGAGCTGGCGTTATCCAGATCATTAGCCAGACGTAATGGGCTGTCATCGGTGGTCAGCTGAGTCAGGTTGGTAACAACCGCCGCATTGATATTCAGCTCACGGTAAACTTCAACCTGAAGCTTAACGTAGTCGCTATTACCGTTAACATTATCAAAGTCGTAAGAAATGTCGTTAGCTGCAACGTTGCTGTCTTCATCCAGCAAGTTAGAAGAAGTGTCGCGGAAGTCTACTTTCAGCAGGTAAATATCGAGACGGTTACCGGCAACAAAATTGCTGTCCGCGGTCAGTGTCATTGAGCGCGCATCAGCTGCAACCGCAGTAGTTACATTCAGATAAGCACCAGCATCCAGATCACGTACGATGACAGAGTTTGCATCAATCATCGCGGCCTGCAGCTGCTCGCTGAAGTGCACAGTCAGCACATTAGTGGTGTCGTCATGCAGTTTTGCACGAGAGCCATTAGTGGCAACTTCTTCAATAGAGGTTACATATGGACGTGCATCGTCCGCATTTGTAATAACGCTGGCATAAACGTTACCTACGTGTACGGTTTCTACTTCATCATCAGTAGTAACACCGGTTGCACCAAAGTTATTGGCATCAACACCAGTAACAGCATAACCACCAACAATAAAGTTCAGGTCGGAGTCATTTGGTACACCAGCGATGGAGAAAGCACCATTGGCATCAGTAGTTGCAGGGTAGGATACGCTGGTGTAAGAGATAGCATTGCCGCCACCATTCGTGTGCGGACTGCCGTTAACGTCCTGCAGTTCCAGATTAATAGTCTGGTTAGCGATAGGAGCTTCAGTATCCGCATCGCGCAGCACACCAGTTACAGTGGCACCACCGGTACCAATTGCTGGTAATACTGCATCACCAGCAACTGCAGTAAAGCCATCAATAAAGTAGTTGGTTGAACCAGTATTGGTTTCGTCAGTGGTACCCTGATCACTGCGGCCATTATCAATAACAGCTGTCGGCTCAACAGTCACAATCGCACCGAGGAAACCAGCTGGCGGAACGATTGTTAAGCGGATATCACCACCAACGAAGTTACCTTTATCGGTAACGGTCAGGTTGCTGACCGGAACGTTACGCAGTTCATAGTTACCGCCAGCGCCTGTTGTGACTGCACGACCACCCACATAGATCTTAGCCCCTTTAACAGGATTACCATTGGTGTCGACTACAGTACCCATTACGGTACCGACTGGAGTCTGAACGTGCTCGGAGTTATTACCAACTTCAGCAGTTGTTACGGATTTGGCTTCATCACCCTCAAACAAACAGCCTGTCATCAGCGTTGTAGAGGAGACAAGAGCAATAGCAGCAGCCAGCTTGGCTTTTTTAAAAATCGAATGTTCCATCGGTTCCTTCCTAAGCAGAGAGTAAGCCATGGGGTATGGCGAATCAGAATGAAATCAGGGAAGGACGCTGGAGTACGCAGATGCGCAGATTCCATTGCGCAGCAAAAGAGACCATCCCTGTTCTCAAGAGCGGGCATTCTTGCAAATGACTGTCACGATTACGACATACCAAATGCCAAATACAGCACTTTAGCATTAGTACGTGTCACAGAATGTCTGATGTAGTTCACACTCTGTTTTCGTCCGGGTTTATTGCTCCAACAAAAAAAGCCGGTCAGTTTCCTGACCGGCTTTTTTATTTCAGCTCTTGCTGAGTGACCAATTATTTATTGGTGAACTCAGGGTAAGCTTCCATACCGCACTCAGACAGATCAACGCCTTCGTACTCTTCTTCTTCAGTCACACGCAGACCCATGATGACTTTCAGCAGCATCCAGGTGATGAAAGAAGCCGCGAATACCCATACAAAGATCGTTGCCGCACCCATCAGCTGACCGCCGAAGGTAGTGCCGTCTGCAGTTACCGGTACAACCAGCAGACCGTACAGACCAACCACACCGTGTACAGAGATAGCACCAACCGGGTCGTCGATTTTCATTTTATCCAGCGTCAGGATAGACAGTACCACGATCAGACCACCCACCAGACCAATAATGGTCGCAGCGAAAGGGGTTGGAGTATCAGGGCTTGCAGTGATAGCAACCAGACCAGCCAGAGCACCGTTCAGAGCCATAGTCAGGTCCGCTTTGCGGAACAGGATGTAAGCCAGAACCAGAGCACCGATCAGACCACCAGCAGCGGCGGCGTTGGTGTTCATGAACACAACTGCTACTGCGTGTGCATTACCGATGTCGCCCAGTTTCAGTACAGAACCACCGTTGAAACCGAACCAGCCCATCCACAGGATGAAAGTACCCAGGGTAGCCAGTGGCAGGTTAGCGCCAGGGATCGCACGGATTTCACCGTTAGGACCGTATTTGCCTTTACGCGCACCCAGCAGGATCACGCCAGCCAGCGCTGCAGCAGCACCTGCCATGTGTACGATGCCGGAACCTGCGAAGTCTTTGAAACCAAAGTCATCGCCCAGGCTGAACATGCCGAACACAGAAGCACCGCCCCAGGTCCAGGCACCTTCCATTGGGTAGATAACCGCAGTCATAACTACCGCAAACGCCAGGAAAGCCCACAGCTTCATACGCTCAGCAACAGCACCGGATACGATGGACATTGCAGTCGCTACGAACACAACCTGGAAGAAGAAGTCTGAAGCGCCAGAGTAGATAGAACCACCCTGGAAACCATCTTCACGTGCCGCGAAATCAGCCAGTACTGCAGCAGAATCCACTTCGGTGATACCAGACAGGAAGTAACCGCCGCCGTACATAATCTGATAACCACACACCAGGTACATGGTGCAGGCAATCGCAAACAGAGCGACGTTTTTAGTCAGAATTTCAGTGGTATTTTTAGAGCGGACCAGACCCGCTTCCAGCATGGCGAAACCTGCCGCCATCCACATTACTAACGCACCGCATACCAGAAAATAAAAGGTATCCAACGCGTACTGGAGTTCGAAAATATTATTTTCCATTCTAAGCCCCCCGCATAAGGCTCTGATTCATTTAATGAGGAAGGATCAGATCGCGTCTGCGCCGGTTTCACCGGTACGGATACGAATGACTTGTTCCAGGTTGGTAACGAAGATTTTTCCGTCGCCAATCTTGCCGGTGTTCGCCGCTTTGGTGATAGCTTCGATGACTTTTTCAGTCAGGTCGTCAGCTACCGCTACGTCAATTTTTACCTTAGGCAGAAAATCCACCACGTATTCAGCACCACGATACAGTTCAGTGTGACCTTTCTGACGGCCGAAACCTTTTACTTCGGTCACTGTGATGCCCTGAACGCCAATCTCTGACAGTGCTTCACGCACATCGTCGAGTTTGAATGGCTTAACCACAGCTGTAATGAGTTTCATAGAAAACCCCTTTGTTAAACGCTACGAGTTTAGGTTTTATTAATGGCCCATGCGGGGGCACGGGCCATTGTATGCTTTTTACATAGAGATAGGCAGGCTGTAAGAAACAACCACTTTCAGATCTTCATCGATACCGGATTCGCCTTTGTCCAGATCAGCGCTCTGATCGATTACTTTGGACAGAGTGAAAGCGATGTTGTCGTTAAAGGCATAACCTACATCCAGGTGGGTGTAGTCACTGTCATCGCCGTCATCGGCTTTACCCAGAGTCACAGAATAAGCATCCATCTCGTAACCCAGAGTCATGTAGCTGGAGTTATCGTCGCTTTCAGCACCAACTGGCTTGTAGTAAGCGAAAGAAGCGCCTTTGTAGCCCAGGCTGACAATGAAGTCAGAGGCATCGAAAGTGTTACCGCGATCTGCAGTGGTTTCTGCAGTCACGTCAGTGCCGGAAACGGTATAAGACGTTTCTGCAGCACTTGGGTAAACATAAGTCCACAGGCTTACGTCGTAGCTGAAGTCACCGATTTCAGCGCCGTAACCGATATACAGGTCATATTCCTGACCCAGAACAGCGTCACCACTGGAAGCCCATACACCAGCGTAAGCACCGGATGCACTAACAGTCAGATCACCAGATACAGCAGGAACACCGCTTGAGCCACTCAGATCCTGACCGCGCCACAGGTACATGTTGGCAACAGAAGCCGATGCAGAAACTTCAACTTCAGCCTGCGCAGTAGAAACAGCGGCCAGACCTGCAGTCATCACACCAGCCAGAGCGATTGCTTGAGACAGTTTTTTCATGGTTCTTTTCCTTCATCAGTTATTCAAAGCTTTTATTAAGTAAACCGGTGAGCGCACCGTTTTCTTTCTGTACTTACCTTGTACATGTCCTATAGCAGCGGCTGTGCCAACTTTTAAAAAATGCGGTTTTTCAGGGAGTTAGCAACAACCATCAGCTAAAAAGCCCTCATAGCAGTTCAACGGCGGTGCATCGGGCTGTTTTTCAGCCCCTTTTGGTGCACCTGCAAATCAGCATAGGCACTAAATTGATGCACGAGCAGGTCAGGGGAAATAAAACGGGGCAAAGGCCCGGATTGACATAAAGCAAAAGCATGGCGGCATCGCAGGTCACGCCCGGTACTGGGGCCATATTGCCTGGTGTGGTAAACTCCCGCCGGTATATAAGGAAGCCCTATGATGAACAGCGAACAAATCCGTAACCGTGTCGAACAACTGTTGCAACAGAGCCCACTGGCCGGTCTGTCAGCCGATGTACGCTTAATGCTGCAAAGCCAGTTACAGAGCCTGCTGAGCAGCGCCAATCTGATCAGCCGTGAAGAATTTGAAGTACAGGCGGAAGCGCTGCGCCGCACCCAGGCGAAACTGGCGGAGCTGGAAAACAAACTCAGCCAGCTGGAACAGCAGCAGAATCAGACGCAGTAATAGCAGCGCATAAAAAAGCCGGAGCATGCTCCGGCTTTTTTATGGCTTTAAATCGCCAGCAGTTCTTTCGCCTGCTGCGAGCTGGCTAACTCGCTGCCAGCGCCGGATGCCACCACCCGCCCCCGCTCCAGAATAATAAATTCATCCGCCAGTTCGGCGGCAAAATCAAGATATTGCTCAACCAGCACAATGGCCATTTCGCCGCGATCACGCAGCAGCTTAATCACACTGCCGATGTCTTTAATAATGGAGGGCTGAATCCCTTCGGTCGGTTCATCCAGAATCAGCAGTTTGGGTTTCAGCAATAACGCCCGGGCAATCGCCAGTTGTTGCTGCTGTCCGCCGGATAAATCACCGCCACGGCGTTTCAGCATTTGCTGCAGCACCGGAAACAGCGAATAGATTTCCGGGTCGATACGGCGCTGACTTTTCGGCAGCGCTGAAAATGCCGTCTGCAGATTTTCTTCCACCGTCAGCTGAGAAAAAATATCCCGGCCCTGCGGGACATAGGCAATGCCCTGACGTGCACGATCAAAGGGAGCGATGCCGTTCAGCGATTTTCCCTGCCACTGAATATCCCCTTTACCGGCACTCAGGTGGCCCGACAGCGCTTTCATTAACGTGGTTTTACCCACACCGTTGCGCCCCAGCACACAGGTGACCTTACCGACAGCGGCACTCATGCAGACGTTATACAGCGCCTGACTCGCACCATAAGAAACATCCAGTTGGTTTACATTTAACATCCCATCATCCTCCGTACCGGATCAGCGTCCCAGATAGACTTCGATCACCTGTGGATTGGCTTTCACCGTTGCCAGCGAACCTTCCGCCAGCACATGACCTTCGTGCAGCACAGTGACCTTGCAGTCGAGTGCTTCGATAAAATCCATATCGTGTTCTACCACCATTAATGAATGTTTCTGCGCCAGGCGCTTAAACAGTTCGGCGGTTTTCATGGTTTCTTCATCGGTCATACCGGCAGCCGGTTCATCAATCAGCAACAGCTGTGGCTCCTGTCCGAGCAGCATGCCGATTTCCAGCCACTGCTTCTGACCATGGGATAAATTACCGGCCAGTTCATCGCGTTTATCCGCCAGATCGATCATGTCCAGAATCTCATCCAGTTTCTGTGCTTTTTCGGCGGTCAGCTTATGCAGCAACGCCTGCCAGATACTGCGTCCGCCTTTCAGCGACATTTCCAGATTCTCAAATACCGTCAGGCTTTCGATCACGCTGGGCTTCTGAAATTTACGGCCGACGCCGAGATTGGCGACATCCGCTTCATCAAAGCGGGTCAGGTCGTGCTGACTGTTGGCATTATCGGTAAAGATAATGGTGCCGGTATCCGGGCGGGTTTTACCGGTAATAACATCCATCATGGTGGTTTTACCGGCGCCGTTCGGGCCGATAATGGCGCGCATTTCACCCGGAGCGATGACCATGGATAACGAATTCAGCGCTTTAAAACCATCGAAGCTGACGCTGACACCATCCATATACAGCACCGCCGGGTTATCAATATGCTTTGGCGTTTGCAGGCTCATACTTTTTCTCCCTGCACAAAGTTCAGTTTATCCTGCTGCTCAGGTGCAGCCTTGCTTTGCGTTTCAGTATTCAACGCCGGCGGATTGTCTTCAGCTTCTGCCTGATATTTTTCTTTCAGCTGTGCCCATAAGCCCACCACACCTTTCGGCAGATACAGTGTGGTCAGCACAAACAAGCCACCCAGCATAAACAGCCAGAGTTCAGCAAAGGCACCGGTAAAATAGGTCTTGGCATAATTCACCAGCATGGCACCAATCACCGCACCAAACAGCGTGCCGCGGCCACCCACCGCCACCCAGATAATAATTTCAATGGAATTAATCGGCGCAAATTCACCCGGATTAATAATGCCGACCTGAGGTACGTATAAGGCTCCGGCCACACCGGCCAGCATCGACGACACCACAAAGACAAACAGCTTGTAATGCTCAACCCGGTAACCGAGGAAGCGAGCACGGGATTCCGAATCACGGATAGCCACCAGCACCCTTCCGAGTTTTGAGGTGACAATAAAGCGGCTGATTAAATAACCCAGTATTAAAGCCAGCACCGAGGCCACAAAGAGCACTGCACGGGTATTATCCGACTGCAGGCTGTAACCGAGAATATCTTTAAAGTCGGTTAAACCATTATTGCCACCAAAGCCCATATCATTGCGGAAAAACGCCAGCAACAAGGCATAGGTCAGCGCCTGGGTAATAATCGACAGATACACCCCGGTTACCCGCGAACGGAATGCCAGCGCGCCGAACACAAAAGCAAGAATGCCCGGCGCCAGCAGCACCATCAGCATGGCAAACCAGAACTGGTCAAAGCCAAGCCAGTACCATGGCAGCTCCGTCCAGTTAAGGAACACCATAAAGTCAGGCAGTTCCGGATTACCGTACACACCGCGGTCGCCAATCTGACGCATCAGATACATGCCCATGGCATAACCACCCAGCGCAAAAAACGCACCGTGGCCCAGACTTAAAATACCGCAGTAGCCCCAGATTAAATCAACCGCAATCGCCAGCAGGGCATAACACAGGTATTTGCCCAGCAGAGTCATGGTGTAGGTCGATACATGGAAGAATGAACCTTCCGGTAATAACAGATTACTGAGCGGAATAAACACCGCCATCAGCACCAGTACCAGCAGTAATTTTCGCCCTGCGGCATCGTTCATCAGCAAACGGGTTAAAGGGCCGAATTGTTTTGTCTGTGTCATATCCATGCCCCTTAACCGTTATCCACAGCACGGCCTTTGAGCGCGAATAATCCGCGTGGCCGTTTTTGGATAAACAGAATGATAAATACCAGCACCATAATTTTTGCCAGAACAGCACCGGCTAATGGTTCGAAGATTTTATTGGCCACACCCAGCGTCATAGCGCCGACCAGCGTGCCCCATAAATTGCCAACACCACCGAAGACCACAACCATAAAGGAATCGATAATATACGCCTGCCCCAGATTCGGGCCGACGTTGGTCAGCTGTGATAAGGCCACGCCGGCAATCCCGGCAATACCGGAACCCAGACCAAAGGTCAGCGCATCGACCCAGCCGGTTTTAATCCCCATTGAGCTGGCCATCGGCCGGTTCATGGTGACCGCACGCATCTGCAGACCAAACAAGGTGCGCTTTAATACCAGTGCCAATACCGCCAGCACCATCAGGCTGAAAATAATGATGTACAGACGGTTCCAGGTCAGCTCCAGCGCCGGGTTAATCATAAAAGTACCGGCCATCCAGTCTGGCGTGGCCACTTCACGGTTTAACGGACTGAAAATCGAACGCACAGCCTGCTGCAGAATCAGACTGATACCAAAGGTCGCCAATAAGGTTTCCAGCGGACGGCCATATAAATGGCGGATCACGCTGCGTTCAATCAGCACGCCAACTAACCCACTGACCAGAAATGCCGCAGGCACGGCCACGACCAGCGATAAGCCGATATGCTCCGGCATCAGCAACTGCACCACATAGGTGGTATAGGCACCGAGCATAATCATTTCGCCGTGGGCCATATTAATAACGCCCATCACGCCGAACGTGATGGCCAGACCAATAGCTGCCAGCAGCAAGACCGCGCCCAGCGCCAGACCAAAATACAGATTCTCGATATAGCCATTAATGCTGACCAGTTTTTCGATATCGGTCAGCGTGGTTTGCGCCAGCTGGTATTCATTTTTACGTGACAGTTTTTCTTCATCACTGAAACTGCGGATAAATTCACTCAGTCCGGCACGCACTTCCGGATACAGTGCACCACCCAATGCGGTAAGCCCCTCAATCCGCTCTTCAGTCTGATCGGCTTTCAGTTGCATCAGCGCGCGTACCAGGTGCAGAACCTCAGCCACAGAATTGTCAGTTTCCCGCTGCAGTGCCTGATCAATAAATGCCCGGTCGATATCATCACTGCTTTTCAGCAGATTTTGTGCAGCCGCCATGCGCTGTGATTTATGCTTCGATGAAATCTGTGCGCGGGAAATCAGGCTGCGTAATGCAACCCGCAATGAATTATTAACGCCAATTTTTTTAATATCGCGCTTACCCAGCCCGGTGACGGCTTGCAGGGTAAAGGCGTCCTGCGCACTGTCCGGCTCACCGGAACTGTCGACCAGTAACAATTGCCCGTTGCTTTTAACGTAATACAGGCGGCTGTCGAGTAATGCCTGCAAAATAACAATGGCCTGATCATCTTCAGCCAGTGCAATCTGCTCGGCCAGCGCCGCTTTTTCTTTATAGTTTGCACTGATTAACTGCTGACTGAGCTCGGCCAGAGAAGGCTGAGTATCAGCATTGTTTGCCAGTAGATTATGGCTGGCAGAAAGTAATAAGACGGCGAAAAAAACACGTCTGAATAATGTGAACATGGGAACATCCTGTTGGAAAGGAACTGCACGCCTGCGCAGCGTTATATTAACGCCGGCAAACGTGCAGCGGATCGGGCTTACTCGGCCGCTACGGCGCCACCACAGGTTTTGGTTGCTGTGTTATAGTTGCCGCAGTTGATTGGTGCAGTCCAGTCAGAGATCAGGTTTTTGCTTTCAGGCAGGTAGTCAGTCCAGGCATCACCCGGTACCACACCTTCAGTCTGCCAAACGATATCAAACTGGCCATCTTCCTGAATTTCGCCAATCAGTACCGGCTTGGACAGGTGGTGATTTTTATTCATCACCGCCATACCACCGGTCAGGTTAGGAACAGAAATACCGATCATGGCATCCTGTACTTTACTAACATCTGCTGTACCGGCTTTTTCCACCGCTTTGGTCCACATATTGAAACCGATATAGGTTGCTTCCATCGGATCGTTGGTTACGCGTTTATCGTCTTTGGTAAAGCTGTGCCATTGTTTGATAAAGGCATCGTTCTCTTTACCATCAGCGCTCATAAAGTAGTTCCAGGCGGCCAGGTGACCAACCAGAGGCTTGGTATCGAAACCAGACAGTTCTTCTTCACCTACCGAGAAGGCAACCACCGGAATGTCTTCCGCGCTTACACCCTGGTTCGCCAGTTCTTTATAGAAAGGAACGTTGGCATCACCATTAATGGTGGAAACCACTGCGGTTTTAACACCGGCGCTGCCGAATTTTTTAATGTCAGAGACAATGGTCTGCCAGTCAGAATGACCGAACGGTGTGTAATTAATCATGATGTCTTTAGCAGCAACACCTTTCGACTTCAGATAGCTTTCCAGAATTTTATTGGTGGTACGTGGATAAACGTAGTCGGTACCGGCCAGAACCCAGCGCTTAACGCCAACGTCATTCATCAGATAATCAACGGCCGGAATAGCCTGCTGGTTAGGCGCCGCACCGGTATAGAAAACATTTTTTGAAGACTCTTCACCTTCATACTGAACCGGGTAGAACAGCAGACCGTTCAGCTCTTCTACAACAGGTAAAACAGACTTACGGGAAACGGAAGTCCAGCAGCCGAAAATCACATCGACCTTATCTTTCTCCAGCAGCTCACGGGTTTTTTCCGCAAATAAAGGCCAGTTAGAGGCAGGGTCGACCACCACAGCTTCCAGTTGCTTGCCCAGCAAACCGCCTTTTTTATTCTGCTCTTCCACCATCATCAGCACGGTGTCTTTCAGCGTGGTTTCAGAAATGGCCATGGTGCCGGATAATGAATGCAGAACACCGACCTTAATGGTGTCGGCGGCATTGGCAAGACTGATACCAGCAGCCAGAGTGGTCATCGCCAGAACTTTGGTCGCTTTTGACAGCGTGTTTAATCCCAGTTTTTTCATCTTGAGTCCGTCCTTAATGTACTTTGATTTTATCCGGAGTCCGATTACTGCTGATCAGCTCCATTTATGAGTTAGCATTCCCTGTAGAGCAAAGCCTGTACCAACTTATAACCAATTGTTTTTTAAGAGTTTTCAGCCAGCAAGGTGCCATATACAGGAATAAACCCGCATTACCGAAAATTCACGCACCGTTATTGCTCAGCTGCTTTTAAATATTCACTGCATTGGTGCAGGCCGGATAAATCATTAATCTGCTCTGATATTAATGTTGTAGCGGCTCTTCGCTGCCTGAATGCGGTGCAGGGTAATATGGCGCACGGTATTTTTACTGACATCGATATGCTGGCTGAGAAAACCGGCCGCTTCTTCTGCGTTGCCACTCAGCATTAAATTCAGAATATGAGAGTGCTCATCATAGGTCGCTGTAATACGCCCCTGCTGGGTGAAATCCAGCCGGCGGATAATGCGCAGACGTTCACACACCATACGGTGAATCGCCGCCATTTCCTGATTGCCGCTGAGCTCCAGCAGAGCAAAATGAAAGTCTTCATCCATCTCTGCCAGCAGCGAACTGTCGTTCAGCCGTTGGCCTTCATGGCAGCACCAAAGCGTCAGCAAGCCGGCCAGCTGTTCTTTAAGACCGGCGCGCCCACATAGGCGTTTTACCGCAGCCACTTCGAGCAGGGTGCGAACGTCGTATAAGTCTTCAAAATAACGGAAATCAAAGGGCCGGACCTGCCAGCCACTGCGGAAATGCACCTGCACAAACCCATCGCGCTCCAGCCGGTACAGTGCTTCACGTACCGGAGTACGACTGGCCTGCATACGCCTGGCAATTTCGTTCTCACTGAAGCGATCACCGGGCAGCAACTGGAAATCGAAGATATCGTTTTTCAGTTGCTGATAAATCCGCTCGGCCAGATTCAGCGGGCGCTTTTTTTCTTCAGTATCCGTTGGATACATGCTTAATTTCCGCTCTGGGATTTCAGATGAGCGATATACGCACGCCAGCCAGCAAACCCGCTGATATGGGTTGCACTGGCCACCGCTTCCGGTTCACAGATAAAGCCTTTTACCAGGCGGCCATCGGCTAACTCCAGCGTGCCGATTCCCAGGGGCTGTGGAATTTCCGCAACAAAACTGCCGAAAGCGGCAACGTCCATTCGCCACAATTCGACAATGATTTCATGCCCTGTTTCAGAGCCACTATTCAGTAATGCATCATTAATGCGCACCAGGCCTGGCTTTGGCGGCACTGTATTGGCCAGGGCATAAAGCTGATATTTTTTTGCACTCAGCGTTTGCTCCAGCAATATTGCATCACGGCTGGTCAGCTGATGATTCAGCGGCATACCGGTTAAATGGGCGCCGACCACCGCCACCACCACCGATTCGTCATCACGTGCGCCAAGTAATACCGGCGCCTGTGGTAAACGCAGCGCCGCCTGCCAGTGCGCAGCAAAAGTCAGTAATGCATTTTCACTGAAGGCTGGTGCAATAACCGTGATACCGAAAGGCAGCCCATCGCTGCGTAAATTGGCCGGTAAAGCGATGGCACATAAATCGGCCAGATTAACAAAATTGGTATAAGTACCCAGTTGGCTGTTGACCTTAACCGGCTCGGCTTCGACCTCTGCAAGAGTTGGAAAGCAGGGTGCGGTAGGAACAAGCAGTGCATCGAAGCTCTGAAATAACTGCTGAATTTCCCGCAGCAGTTCCATACGCCTGTACTCGGCATTAAAGGCCTGAACCGCTGTTCCGCTGTTACCACCGGCAATAATACTTTTCACCACCGGATTAATGCCGGGTAAATCCTGCCGGATAAATTCACCCACGGCAGCATAACGTTCCGCCACCCAGGGGCCCTGATAGAGCAGCGCAGCCAGTTCAGATAACGGCGAAAAATCGGTGGTGACTAATTCAAAGCCAAGGCTTTCAGCTTTTGCCAAAGCCGCTGTGAATGCAGCCTGCTGTACGTCATCACCAAACCATGGCATATCGGCTGGTACCGCCAGCCGGCGGATGGTTTTTAATGGCGGGTTGCCCACTGGGCGGGAATACGCATCCTGCGCATCAAATTGCGCGGCCAATGCAAAAATGCGCTCGGCATCGAGGGTGTTTAACGCAAAAACAGAAACACAATCCAGGCTGCGGCATGCCGGTACAACACCCTGAGTACTGAGCGCCCCCTTACTGGCTTTCAACCCGACGATATGATTAAAGCCTGCCGGAATACGACCAGAGCCCGCCGTGTCGGTACCCAATGAAAAAGGCACATAACCGCGCGCAACCGCAACCGCAGAACCTGAGCTGGAACCACCACTGATGTAGTCTTCATTAAATGGATTAGCCACCGCACCATAGGGCGAACGGCTGCCCACCAGCCCGGTGGCAAACTGATCGAGGTTGGTTTTGCCCAATACAATGGCACCGGCATTACGCAGCAAACGCACCACCGTGGCATCCGCCGGTGGCTCATAAGCAAACTCCGGACAGGCTGCGGTTGTCGCAAAACCGGCAACGTCGATATTGTCTTTTACCGCAAAAGGAACGCCGTATAACGGCAGCGCCTGCATATCGCCATCGGCGGCATCCAGTAATTGCTGCAACTGAATTAACTGCGCTCCCAGTTGCTGCTCGCTGGCCAGTTCAATCCAGACGCTGCCTTCTTTTAACACGCCGTTGCAGCTTTCCTGCTGATGCACTTCTGCCCGTAATGCATTGAGCAATTCGCTGGCATTAGCGCCGTTACGATAGGCCTGATTCCAGTCACCAAGACTCCAGCCCAGTAATGATTTTCCCGATTTTTCTGATGTGATGTCGCTCATAGCACTACCAGTGTGTTCAACCTTGTATACAAGCTACAGAGCGACAGTCGTGCCAGTTTTTACTATGTCGGCGTAATGTGAGTCAAAACCACGGTATTGGCGGGCTTCCTGTAATCAGCCGCTGAAAAAATCAGAAATAATTCAGAAAATATGCGCGCGGTTTAAGCGCAAAAAAGAAAATATCGTGCATCAGAACGGGGCATATTATTAAGCCCCGTACATTCTGGTGCAGAAAATCAGGCGGGAAATATCTGCTGCAGGTGATTGCGGATATGCAGTTCATGCGCAGCCGCATAGGCTGTTTTATCCAGTTCACCATACGCAAAATGGGGCGCCAGCTCTGCGCTGTAAGCCATAAAATCCTGCAGAGCCACCAGCAACATCTGCAATGCCACCTCCTGTTCCAGCGCCGGATCGGCTGCCACCATACCCGGCAGACCTTCGGTCAGATTGTGACGCATGGAACCCGCAGCACGGAATACCGCCAGCGCCGCACTGCCGGCGGTGTGTTTAAACAGGGAAGAATAATGCTGAGGATAGCCATCCATTGAACCGCGGATACTTTGCGCGCAGTGCTGAAAAACCTCACTCACCGACCAGGCCGTACCACTGCGTAAACGCTGACCATTAAGTGCCTGCAATTCCTGCAGTAACCCTGACAGATCATATTCCTTACTCCGGGCAACAGCACTAACGCCTGCGGCACCACCTGCCAGAACCAGAGGAACAGCAACTGCTGTTTTAAGCAAAGTACGTCGTTTCACACAGACTCCCGCTGATTATTGAAAGGCTTTGAGTCTGTCACAATTCCGATGAATGCGGTAACTCCTGATGGCTGTTATGAGCGTTCAGCCATTCTATTAGTTCATGCTCGGGCAGTGCCTGCGACCAGAGATAACCCTGAGCTTCATCACACCCCAGTTGTTTTAACAGGTTCAGCGTTGCTTCGTCTTCCACCCCTTCGGCAACCGACTGTAACCCCAGACTGGCGGCCATCTGGATAATGGCACGCACCAGAGGCTCATCCCGTTGTGAGACACTCAGAGCTGTAATAAAGGATTTATCAATTTTCAGCCGCGAGGCATTAAAGCGGCGCAGGTAACCCAGGTTGGAGTAACCGGTGCCAAAATCATCGATGGCAAAAGACACTCCCATACTATGAATCGTACTTAGCTGACGGCTGATATCATCGCCTTCACCGATTAACATCGATTCGGTTAACTCCAGCTCCAGCGCCGACGATGGCAAGCCGGACTGCTGCAATACTTGCTGTACATTGCGCTCCAGTGAGCCATCACGGAATTGCACATAAGATAAATTAACCGCAACCCCCACCCCGTAATGTCCCTCCCGGCGCCAGCGCGTACAGGCCGCGCAGGCTTCCTGTAATACCCAGTGGCCGATATCCGCAATAACACCACTGCTCTCGGCCAGCGGAATAAATTCATCCGGTGTAATGTAAGAACCATCCGCCTGCGGCCAACGGATCAACGCCTCAACACCACAGACCCGGCCATTGCTGATATCAATTTTGGGCTGATAAAACAGGCGGAATTGTTTGTCTTTTAATGCCTGACGGATTTGCGTCATCAGATTGAATTTATCGATATTAGCGCGGCCCATATCATCATTGTATATGCGGAAAACATTGCGCCCTTCATGCTTGGCCTGATACATCGCCAGATCCGCATACTTACACAGGGTATTGAATTCCGTGCCGTGCTCCGGAGCCAGAGCAACCCCAACCGATCCGGAGATTTCGATCTGGGTCTGCATAATAAAAAAGGGGGTTGTTGCTGCTGCAGTCATACTTTGCGCCAGCCGGGTCAGCTGATCGTCATCGCCATCCAGTGCCGCCATCAGCAGAAATTCATCACCGCCAAAACGGCACAGCACATCATCAGGACGACTGAGTGCCTGCAAACGTCCGGCGAGCTGCTGCAGCAGTAAATCGCCGGCGGCATGCCCAAGTGAATCATTCACCGGTTTAAAACTATCCAGATCCAGAAAAAGCACCGCCAGTGGATGCTCGTCACGCAAACATTGCTGATATAACCGGGTATAAGATTCTTCAGCAAAGCGGCGGTTAGATAAACCGGTCAGCTGATCCTGGCTGGCCAGCCGGGCAATGGTCTTCTGGCTGTTCCGTACCCGCTGATTTTCCTCCCTGAGTCCATCCATCAGACGGCGCTGATCACGTAATAACAGGTAAGCGCTGAAACCGGTAATAAGCAGGATCACATCGGTAAAAATCAGATGTTTGAATTCGACTTCCGGCAGAAAAGGATGAAAGTAACCAGTAATCGTCAGCCCGGCCATCAGCGAGCAATAGCTGACAATAAAAAACAACAACCCCGAAAACAGCCGCACATTGCCCAGAATGGCGGCAAAGATCAGTACGCCGGGATAACCCAGCACCGCCATATCGCGCACGCCTCCGGAGTGCCAGGCCAGCACCGACAGCATAGCCGTCAGCGCCCAAAGAAGAATATTGGCGGCAATACCAGGCTGCTGCTGATGAGCAAACCAACCGGCCAACACCAACACGGCACAGCCAGCCAGTACTGTCAGCTGCGTATGCCCTGTAGCCACAAATGCCGCCAGCAGCAGCCCCATCAGCGTCAGACTGGTGATCTGCAACAAACGCTTTGAGCGCAGAACACTGGCATCATGGCCCAGCAGCGGGACCTTGTTCTGATCCGGAGAAATAGCGGCATCCCCATAATGTTGTCTGTCTATCACTTTAGCCGCTGGCATGGGTTACGCTGTTTCCGTCTGCCGGAAATTTGTAACCAGTTATATCCTTAACCGCACGATGTGGCCGTAAACGCCTATCCTTTATGCATTAATGAATCAGGATATAACATGAATCTTCGCCCCCGGTTTTTGCTGCTGACCACCGTTCTGATCGCGCTGAGCGGTGCAGGCCTGTGGCTGCTCACCCAGCAGATTGCTTTGGGGATTATGCAGGAATGGGCGCTGCGTCACTTTGAAACCCAGGTAAAACTGGAGAAAACCCGCACCCTGCAGCCAATCATCCGCGAAGTTACCCTTGCCCGGCAGTTGGCCGATTCCCAGATATTACGTGCCTGGGCCCGCCAGCCTGACGACGCACAGTTAAAAGCCCAGGCTCTGGCAGAGATGGAGACCTTCCGTCATAACTTTGCTGACCAGAGCTATTTTGTCGCTCTGCGCGAATCCGGCGATTATTACCATAACAACGCCGCCAACGAGTTTGCCGGGGCCGAATACCGCTACACCCTGCGCGCCGATAATCCCAACGACCGCTGGTTTTACAGCATCATCGGGCAAAACCGCGATATTCATCTGAATGTGAATCCGGATATTCCGCTGGGCGTCACCAAGCTGTGGATCGATGTATTGCTGCGCGATGGCGAACACGTGCTGGGCGTGGTCGGCACTGGTCTCGATCTCACCACCTTTATCGAGCAGGTTGTGAGCCAGACCGAGCCCGGTATCAGTAATCTGTTTTTTGACCATGAAGGCGCGATACAGGTATCCCGTGACCCCAGCCAGATTGATTTTGCCAGCATCACCAAACAGGCAAGCGACAAGAAAACCATCCAGCAGCTGCTGAGTGATCCGCGGGAACGCGCGCAGCTGCAGGCATTACTGCCGCAGGTTATGCACAACCCCGGGCAGGTCGGCAGCATGTATCTCACCATAGAGCAGCAGCGTTATCTGGCCGGAGTGATCTATCTGCCCGAGATCGACTGGTATGAAATCACCCTGCTTGATCTCAATACCCTGCTGCCACTCAGCACCTTTAACAGCATATTTATTGCCGCCGGCCTGAGCCTGCTGCTGGCGCTGCTGCTGTTTCATATTGCTCTTAACCGTTACGTCCTCAAGCCACTTTCCCTGCTCGAAGATGCCATCGGCCAGCTGCGCTCCGGGCAGCACACCGTGCCGCTGCTGCCACGCCACCGCGCCGGTGAAGTCGGCCGGCTGCTGCGTCATTTTCAGGAAATGGCAGCCAGTACTCTGCTGGCGCGCAGTGAACTGGAGCAGAAAGTACGGGAAAGAACCGAAGCGCTGGAGCGCCTGACCCAGACCGATACCCTTACCGGCCTGCTTAACCGTCGTGGCATGACCCAGCAACTCAGCCTTGAATACCAGCGCCTGCAACGGGAAGGAGAACCCTTTGGCCTGATCTGGCTGGATCTCGATCATTTCAAAAGCATTAATGATCGTTACGGTCATGCCTGTGGTGACCAGGCGCTGATGACCACCGCCAGTATCATTACCGATCTGCTGCGCCCTTATGACAATGCCGCGCGCTGGGGGGGCGATGAATTCCTGATCCTGATCCGCACCGATGACCAGCAACTGCTTGATCAGCTGGGAGAGCGGCTGTGCCAGGCTGTTGCTGCACAGCAGGAGGTACTCGACGACCAGCAGCAGCCCATCGCCCTTACCCTCAGCGCCGGCAGTTATCTGGCACGCAATCACAACAGCCTGGAAAGCATCCTTTCAGCTGCCGATCAGGCGCTGTATCAGGCCAAACAGAATGGCCGTAACCATCATCGCAGCGCGACATAACAGGGCATTCCGCCTGGCTAATACATAAGCACCATAAATACCAAGCAATTCAGATTATTCAGTTCATACATATCAAAAGCCTCCGTAGACTGGCTGTATTAACCATCCACTCTACGGAGCATTCCTATGGATTTTGAACATTCAGCCAAAGCACAGGACTACATTAAACGCGTTAAAGCTTTCATAAAAAATGAAATCGAACCGGTTGAAGAAGACTACCTGCGCGAGCTGCACAGCCTGGATAACAAGTGGGTGGTACTGCCCATCATCGAAGAACTGAAAGCCAAAGCTAAAGCAGCCGGCCTGTGGAATATGTTCCTGCCGGACGAACACTATGGTGCCGGTCTGAGCACTCAGGAATACGCCGCTGTGGCCGAGCTGACCGGCCGTTCTTTTATCGCTCCGGAAATTTTTAACTGCAACGCGCCCGACACCGGCAATATGGAAGTGCTGGAAAAATACGGCAGCCCGGAACAGCAGGAACAATGGCTGAAGCCGCTGCTGGCCGGTGAAATCCGCTCCGCATTCTGTATGACAGAGCCTGGGGTCGCCTCCTCTGATGCCACCAATATGGAAGCCACGGCCACCGTGGAAGGTGACGAAGTTGTGCTCAACGGCCGCAAATGGTGGAGCACCGGTATTGGCCACCCAAACTGTAAAGTCGGTATTTTTATGGGCCTGACCAACCCCGATGCACCGCGCCATCAGCAACACTCCATGGTGCTGTTTCCGTTCGATGCGCCGGGCGTAAAAATCGAGCGTATGCTGCCGGTATTCGGTTTCTACGATGAGCCCTACGGCCACGGCGAAGTCAGCTTCGATAACGTGCGCGTACCACTGAGCAATATGATCGCCGGCCCCGGCCGTGGTTTCGAAATTGCTCAGGGCCGCCTTGGACCTGGCCGTATCCACCACTGCATGCGTCTGATCGGCATGGCGGAAAAAGCGCTGGAACTGATGTGTATCCGCGCCGCCAGCCGTACCGCTTTCCACAAGCCGCTGATGAACCTGGGTGGTAACCGCGACATCATCGCCAACGCCCGAATGAACATCGAGCAGGCCCGTCTGCTGGTCATGAAAGCCGCCTGGATGATCGACAAAGTCGGTGCCATGGGGGCGATGAGTGAAATCTCTCAGATCAAAGTGATCGCTCCGAATATGGCGCAGCAGATCATCGATGCGGCCATGCAGATGCATGGTGGTGGCGGTCTGTCTGAAGATCTGCCGCTGGCTGGCCTGTATACCGCCGCCCGCGCCCTGCGTCTGGCCGATGGTCCGGACGAAGTGCACCGCGGTCTGATCGCCAAGATCGAAATGATGAAATACAAAAAATATATGAAAGAAGCCTGAGGCGTTGCCGGAGTGCCGGTAAGCAGCCGGCACTCCCAGACTTATGTCACAAACGCCCCTTAACAGGCCATTAAGCACACAACACAATCAGAATCATTCCAGCGGCGTCTTCAGCCGCTGTTGCATTTGAGGATACGGGATGAAAAAGGTACTGATCACCGGCGCCGCCAGCGGACTGGGCCGGGCACTGGCTCTGCGGTTTGCTAAAACAGGCGCAGACATCTGCATTGCAGATATCAATATGGGCGGTGCAGCCGAAACCCTGAACATGGTCGAACAGGCCGGCGGTAAAGGCTGGATCTACGAACTGAACGTCACCGTCCCGGAACAGTGGGCCCTGCTCGAACAGGAAGTGAAAAAACGCTGGGGTGGAATCGACGTTGTGATTAACAACGCCGGGGTAGCCACCGGTGACCGTATTGAAGCCGGTGAATGGGCCTGGTGGGATTGGGTTATCGACATCAACCTGAAAGGCGTCGCCCTTGGCTGCCGTACCTTCACGCCAATGATGAAAGAACAGGGCAGCGGTTATTTTATTAACGTCGCCTCACTGGCCGGCCTGATGAAAGCGCCGTCGATGGCCTCTTACAACGCCACCAAAGCAGCCGTGGTCGCTATCTCCGAAACCATGCACTTCGAGCTTAAGCCATACGGCATCGGAACTACCGCCCTGTGTCCGGGCTTCTTCCGCACCAATCTCAATCACGGCATGAAAACCTCTGACCCGGATATGCTGAAGTTTGTCGATAAAGTGTTCGCCGCTTCCGCACTGGATGCCGAAGACATTGCCGACGCGGCTTACCAGGCAATGGTGAAAAAGCAGATGATCTGCAATCCGCATCCGGTTGGCCGTCGCGCCTATTTCATCAAGCAATACCTGCCATTCCTCTACCGTCGCGAGATGGACAAAATGGCGCTGGGCCTGAAGAAGCGCGAAGATCAGCGCAAAGCCTTTAAAGAGGGAAAGGACGCCTGATATGAGTGAACAGTTTATCGATGAAGCCAGGGCACTGCGTGACAGCGATGCCTTTGATATTCAGGCCGTGCACAACTGGCTGAAAGCGCAGGGCCATGACTATGGTGACGAACTACCTGCCGTTAAGCAGTTTTCCGGTGGCGCATCGAACCTGACCTATCACCTCAAATACGCCGACCAGTACAGTAATAATGATCTTATTCTGCGTCGCCCACCGGCTGGCCACAAAGCCGCCGGGGCGCACGATATGAAACGCGAATACAGCGTGATGGATCGTCTTAAACCTGTGTACCCCTTCGTACCGAAAATGATCGCCATCTGCGAAGACGACAGCGTACTGGGCAGCGACTTCTACGTGATGGAACGCATGCGCGGCATTATTCCGCGCGGCAATCTGCCACGCGGTATGAACCTCAGCAAAGAACAGGCGCGCGCACTCTGTATTTCGGTATTCGACAAACTGATCGACCTGCATCAGGTCGATTATCAGGCCAATGGCCTGGACGATCTGGGCAAAGGCGCAGGTTATGTGCAGCGCCAGGTTGAAGGCTGGAGCAGCCGTTTTGTTAAATCCAAAACCTGGAATGTCCCCAGCTTTTACAAAACCATGCAATGGCTGAAGGCCAATATGCCGGCGGATGTAAAAACCTGCATTATTCATAACGATTACCGTATGGATAACGTCGTGCTTAATCCGGATAACCCCGGCGAAATTATCGGCGTGCTGGACTGGGAAATGGCCACCCTTGGTGATCCGTTAATGGATCTCGGCGGCGCTCTGGCTTATTGGGTTCAGGCCGACGACGACTTTTTAATGCGTGCGATCCGCCGTCAGCCAAGCCATTTACCCGGCATGCTGACACGGCAGGAAATTGTCGATTATTACTGCGAAAAAATGGAACTGGATGCGAAGCTCTGGCCATTTTACGAAGTGTTCGGATTATTCCGTCTTGCCGTCATCGTGCAGCAGATTTATTACCGCTATCACCATAAGCAAACCGATAACCCGGCCTTTAAAAATTTCTGGTTATTTGTTCATTACCTGAACTGGCGCTGTAACCGCATTATGAAAAAAGCCCGTAAGGCTGGTTTTAAATAATGGCCGGTATTTATCTGGTACGTCACGGTCAGGCCGGCTTCGGTAAGCTGAATTACGATCAGCTTTCTGACACCGGTCACCTGCAGGGCGAATTAGTCGGTAAATCGCTGGCGCTGCGCGGTATTGAGGCCGGCATGGTTGTGCATGGCGCAATGCAGCGCCATCGCGAAACCATGCAGGGTGCGCAGAAGCACTGGCATACCTTTGGCCCGGTCAGCGAGATGGCCGGATTCAATGAATTTGATTCCGACGATGTGATCGCCTGTGCTTACCCGCAATTTAAAAATAAAGCGGTGCTGGGCGCCTGGATTCTGGCTCAGCCCAACAAACGTAAAGCCTTTCAGGAATTATTTGCTAACGCGGTTGAGCGCTGGACCAGCGGCAATCACGACAGCGATTATCTGGAATCCTGGACGGCATTTACCGGACGGGTAACAGCCGCCTTAGAGGAATTACTGACCCGGGCTGAGGGCAAGCATGTGGTGGTATTTACCTCCGGCGGCCCTATTACCGCCATTGCCCAGCAGTGCCTTGGTTTAACCCACGATAAAGCTTTTGATATGAACTGGACGCTGCTGAATGGTGGCATTACCCAATTGCTGTATAACAGTAAGGGTAAAGTCAGCCTGGCATCGTTTAACGAACAACAACATCTGGCTCAGGCCGGAAAACATTTTCTGACGTATCGCTGAGAAGCATAAAAAGGGAGTCCATAATGAACCCACAAGAACTGTTTAACCTGTCTGGCCGTGTTGCTCTGGTTACCGGCGCCAGCCGTGGTATCGGCGAAAGCATTGCCAAACTGCTGGCCGCAAGCGGCGCACACGTTATTGTTTCCAGCCGTAAAATCGACGGTTGCCAGCGTGTTGCTGACGAAATTAAAGAAGCCGGCGGCAGCGCTGAAGCACTGGCTTGCCATATCGGTGAAATGGATCAGATTGAAGCCTGCTTCAAAGCTATTGAAGAGCGTCACGGCAAGCTGAATATTCTGATTAATAACGCGGCCGCCAACCCATACTTCGGCCACGTGCTGGATACCGGTCTGGACGCTTTCCAGAAAACCGTTGATGTGAATATCCGTGGTTACTTCTTTATGTCGTCGATGGGCGCAAAATTAATGAAGAAAAACGGCGGTGGCTCCATCGTTAACGTTGCTTCTGTTAACGGTGTGATTCCGGGTGATATGCAGGGTATTTACTCCATTACCAAAGCATCCGTTATTGCCATGACCAAAACCTTCGCCAAAGAATGTGCGCAACTGGGCATCCGTGTAAATGCCCTGCTGCCAGGTCTGACCGATACCAAATTCGCCAGCACCCTGACCAGCAACGACGCCATCCTGAAAATGGCGATGATGCATATTCCGATGAAGCGTGTTGCGATGCCGGAAGAGATGGCAGGCACCGTTCTGTATCTGGCCTCTGATGCTTCCAGCTACACCACCGGTGCTGCCATTAACGTTGATGGTGGTTATCTGCTGGTGTAAACCGCAGTCTTCAGCATAAAGAAAAAAAGCGGGCTTAAAGCCCGCTTTTTTTCTTTTTACATTTAACCGGTCATCTATTCAGATCCTCCAGAATATGTCCGGCCGCCTGAAATGCCAGTGCAGCAATGGTCAGGGTCGGATTACCTGTGGCAATGGTCGGAAAGACACCACTGCCCACCATATACAGGTTATCGTGATCCCAGGATTGCTGACGGGAATTCAGCACAGATGTCGCTTTGTTATCCCCCATCCGGTAAGTACCAACGATATGACCTGCACCATAAAATCTGAAGTTATGGGTCACACCTTTATCGTCTTTATACTGGAAATTAGTCGCTGTCAGCTCCTCAGGCTTACCACTGAATACCGGCACACCAGGATCTTTGGTGTATTCGGTCGCGCCTACTTTGGCAAACAGCTCCGTCGTCAGTTCTTTGGCCGAGACAAACGCTTTGCGCTCGTAGTCAGAAGCCAGACGATAGGTAACATGCGGACGCGGCAAGCCCAGATTATCTTTCAGCGTTGCTGATAACTGCACGCGGTTTTCCGGATCGGGAAGCTGCTCGATCAGATAACCCAGACGTAACTGCCGGGTATAAACACCGTTAAGGGTATTCACCAGTTGCTTACCAAACAGTTTGCTGAAAGCCGGTAACTGCGGATTAAAACGCAGCTCCTCACCCTGCTGATTTTTCGAATTACCATTCAGCTGGGAATTATTCTGACCGAAAACAAAATCAGCCAGCGTTGTACCCGGATCATCAGCCGCCCATTGCCAGCCTTCGTTGCCAATTTCAATACGATACGCTGAACGATCCTTACGGAATGCGCCATCACGCAAGGATTCGATACCGGATGTCGACAGCGGTCCGCGGTAGGGAAAAATCGGGTCTTTCGCCAATCCCCAGCCGAGGTACATAACGTGATCCATCAGATTGCGTCCAACCTGATCACTACTGTTGGCCACGCCGTTTTCAAAACCCAGATTTTTATTCGACATTAATAGCAGTTTGGGCGTTTCAATCGCATGAGCTGCCAGAACATAGCGTTCGGCAACAGCGGTACCTGAACCAGTAGCAATGCCATTTGGCTGGTCATACGTTAGATAATCAATGCCACAGACCTGTTGTTTATCATCGAGACGGATATTACAGGCCACATGCTGATACCGGATTTCGACATTACCGGTTTGTTCGGCCCGTGCCAGGGTTACCGTAGCATCGTACTTCGCCTGAATCGGACAGATAGGAATACAGTTAGTGTTACCGGCACACTGACGCCGCTCGTCCGGACGTGAATTCCGGCCCTGCGGTGTTGGCGTAACGTAAACCGGATTACCCTCGTAGGTCATATCGGTTATGCCAGCGTACAGTTCATCCTGCAGTGTCTGATCAATTCCCGGCATAGGAAAATTATAATCACTGCCATAAATGCCTTCCGGATTCACATAAAACTGGCGATACAGTTTTTCCATCGCGGCTTTGTCACCGGAAACGCCGATCTCTTTTGCGGCCGTTTCATAAAACGGCACCAGAGACTGATAAAAGGCATCACCACCCGGCCAGTCTTCGCCCTGCCCGTACAGGGTTTTCATTTTAAAATCTTCCGGGAAAAGGCGCAGACAGGTGCCGAGCCAGTGCCAGGTTGTTCCGCCACCCAAACGCTCATACGAGCTGGCAAAAGCAAAATTAGCATTCAGACTGGTGCCGTCGATACCTTCAACCTGAGTAGGGTAATCAAAATAGCACTGGTCTTTTTTCTGCCATGCGCCGACCTGCAAAACGGTATAACGCGGGATATTTTCTCCGGCCGGATTGGGCAGACCAAGCGGATTACTCGCGCTTGAAGGCACAGCCCCCTGTGTTGCCGGCGGGTACGGTGATTCCGGTGTTTTGGCATTAGCTTCATAAAAGGTTTTCATATAACCGGAACGGTCGGCCGGGACTGTCGGGCCGCTTTCCAGTATCAGTACTTTTTTACCGGCCAGACCGAGCTGATACGCCACTATTGCACCGGAAATTCCGGAGCCGACAATCACCACATCGTATTTGCTTGTATTAGTCATGATTTCTTCTCCTTAATTACCGGTATAGTCGCTGAGTGCAGGTGGTTGCTCTGCCCAATAACCGTAACGGTAATTGGAATCCCCCATCGGATGAGCCTGCATAACCTGCCATACCAGACCTGATGTGTAAGACTCGGCAGATAAAAGAGAAGACGTTGTAAAGCCTCCGGTTTCAGTCCCTGGCTGGGCATTCACATCCGGCCAGGCCCCCATGTACCAGAGGAATATCAGTTTCTGACAGGCGAGAACAAAGGCCGGTGAATTATTGCCATTCATTAATTGCTCACCAATTTCTTCATCGCTTTTTCCAGCGGCCTGAAGTTCGGCATATTGCTGAAGAATGGTATTGACCAGATTGGCATCGCCTGTTTCCTGAGCAATATTTTCTGTCCAGCTTTGCAGGTACAGGGTTTTAATATTGGTGGTATCCAGCCGGGGAGCCAGAATATCTTGTGCAAAGCCGGTAAGAACCGAGCTTAAGCCAACAAATGTGCTCATAATATCCATATGCTTTCTCCTTATTGGGCGCGCTGCAGCAGGTAGGTAAAGTCTGAAAATTTGCCACTGGTCATGGTGGCATTGTTGTGACACTGAATGCAGCTGGAAGAGGTCTGCCGTACAGTTCCCTGAATATAGGTTTCCAGTGTTGTGTTCGCGAGGAAGGCCGGGGCCGGTGCACCGGTAGGATCGGTTTTGCTGCCAGCATTCGTTGGCCACTGAGTGCTGATAAGCTCATAATTAACCCACACAGAACCGGGTACCAGTTTTTCCAGCGCTGCCTGATAACTGGCATTCAGCTCTTTGGTTGGTTTATCCAGAGCAATAACCCGCATCACCTGACTTGGCTGAGTATAAGCATTACCAGGGTTCCATGGCCGTGGCGGTGGCGTATTTACCGCCGCACAATCTTTGCAATCAGGTTTGTAATAGTTGTAGTGCTTTTTATTGATTGCTTCGCCCTGTGTCGGAGCGTTATCGACATGCTCAAACGTAGACCATATCCACTGCGGATTACCCTTCAGCTTGGTGCCGATATGAAAGCCAACCAGACCTACCGTCTGTAATTTACAGGCCGCTTTAACCCCGGCATGTTCGTCCGGATTATCGTAAACATAGGCTTTGGTTGTGTGGAATTTTTGGGGGTCGTCATTGTTACCCAACACCTTCCACGAGGCTTTAAGCATAATAGAGCCAACTTCTGTATCGGTACCAAAGGGGAAATCGGCACCGCTGGCGAACGCTTCCTGACCAGCTTTCGAATACAGATTTTTTTCTGCAATGTAGTTAAACATCACGTCATTAGTCAGAATTTCAAAGCGTGTGTACTGGCCATTCTGATCAACCAGCGGACCAGTCTGAAACGGTTCTGCACTTTCATCCAGAACGTTATTCGGCACCTTGGCAATCTGATTCAGTACCGGAAAACCCTGATCGCCACATACCGGTGGTGGCGGAACATCTTTCCCCCAGGGCGGTGGGGTAGCGCCGCCAGGCAAAAATATATCGCGGCTTTCTTTATACGTTTGCCAGACAGTCGCAGCTCCCGGCTTCTGACCAATGTTGACACTGGTATCGGCGACACCAACCGCAGCTGCCGGCCAGTTAAGTGCGATAAAAGATTCCCACGAAAACACATCAAAATCGTGCTGCAGGGATTCCAGAGAAAAAGGCTCATGAAACTGAGCGTCTGCTGGTAATACCGGGCTGATCACCGGAAGTGGCGTTACGGCAGCCTGACCGGCAGCGGCCTGTTTATTTTCGGTTGCCGCGGTGTTGCAGGCACTGAGCAGCAGAGCTGCAGGCAGTGTATAGAACAACAACGTTGATTTCTTCATAGCTAAGTCCTTTGCTGAAGTGTCGGTGGTCTGTTCTCTGCCTGCAGATGACTCTGCAACAACACAGAAAAAATCAGATCAGTGATGTCCGGTGAAGAGCACCGGAAAGAAGATGTATTTATTATTATTTTTCCCGGCCAGCGGGTGTTCACCTGCTGGCCGAATGCTTATTGAACCGATGGTTTCTGCATGGTTTTGCCAAGCACTGTTTTCAGCGCCTGCCAGCGTTCATTTGCTTTTTTCTGATAGGCCGCACTCATAGGCCCGGCAGTAAGGGCCTCTTTATGCTTTTGCAGATGGATATAGTGAATGGCTTTTACGTTGTATTGCGTACTGTTTTTAAACGCGACATAAACGTCTTTAACATTTTCCAGAGTGTCATCGATAAACAGGATATTGCGAATGGGGCGTTCCGTATTTGCCTTACTCAGTAAGCATTGAAGCATCGCGCCTTTATTTTGTCCGGCAACATACATAACGCCCTGCCGATAACTTACAGGTCTTACATTACTGTCAGCACAGGGCATAAAAGGGCTGGCCAGTGATGGCTGCCCTTCAGGCATTATTAATGAATTAGCAGCAATCAATGCCAGTAACGGTTGCGGGTCAGCAGGATTAACCTGCAGATATGTGAGCTGGTTTTCTGTTGCCGAGATATCGCCACCACCACGCGCAGTTTCTACCAGCAGACGCACACCCGTATTGGTCAGCTGCTGAAGCACAAGCGGTAAATCGGCTTCGGTATAATCCATAAAATTCACCGCAAACAGAGCCGAGCCAATGGCAAACAGCTCATCGTCACTGGAAGCAACGCGGTATGGAGAGGGAGTGCCAATCAGTGTCTGCTGCCAACTACTCCAGGCTGGGCCTCCCAGATACTGACACTTATCCGTATCTTTGCTGTCGCTGCAGGGCATCATCGTCAGTGTGTCATCATCATCCATCACCAGCAGCGTTTCCTGTGGCTTACCAAGATCGCTGATAACCGCAGCAACCAGGCGGAATTTGTCTGCACTCAGCATTTCGGCTGCACACCATGCCTGTGCCGGCAACAAAGCCAGACACAGTACCAGTGTAAAAATCCGTTTATTCATAATCCGTCCTCCATGGATAAACCTGCATCTGTCCCGGCTAAGGGCATAAAGCAGTCTTCAATAAAGAACCGGGGATTTCAATTGCAATCCGATGAATCCTGTCGATACCGGAAAACATCATGATGAAAGCAACTATCAACTAATAAAAATGCATGAGCTGTCCGGAATTGACCAGCGAAGCTGCGCCTTCCGCCAAAAAGGCTTTGCAAACGGCACAGCAAGCCCTGATAGATTGCTGCCGAAGCGGTACACTGCACAGACCCAACTCACAAATATAAGTAAGTGGCTATGAAAAAGTTAATCATCCTGCCAGCCATTATTCTGGCCGTCGCCGCAGCCGGCGTTGTCAGTCTTCCGTCCCCCATAGACTCTGTTGCGGTTAACGCATCCCGTCCGCTGGATTTTGCCGGCATACTCGCGCCTAACGATATGCTGCAAAGCACGCAGATAACCAAACTTCCGGCCGGCAAAGCCGGCGGCGAAGATATTGCCAAAGATAAACTCGGCTGCTTATACACAGGCACACTCGACGGCAGCATTCTGCGCAAATGCCCGTACAACAACTGGGAAACGCTGACCAATACCGGCGGCCGGCCACTGGGGCTGCATTTTGACAGCGAGCAAAACCTGATTATTGCCGACGCAGAAAAAGGCCTGCTGAGCATGAGCCCGACAGCCAAAATCAGCGTACTGGCCGACCGCTATAACAATGAAAAACTGGGCGTTGTCGATGATGTGGATATCGGCGCCGACGGTACCATTTATTTCTCCGATGCCAGTAACCGTTATGCACTGAAAGATATCGTGCTCGACATTCTTGATGGCCGCCCGTCCGGACGCTTATTTGCCCTTAATCCGGAGAATAACCAGCTGACCTTACTGGCCGATGGTTTTGCCTTTGCCAATGGCGTGGCGGTATCGGCCGATCAGAGTTATGTGCTGATTAACGAAACCTTTACCTATCAGATCAGCAAGGTCTGGTTGAGCGGAGAAAAAGCCGGGCAGAAAGAAATCCTGCTGGATAAATTGCCCGGCCTGCCGGATGGTATTGCCCGCGCCGCCGATGGCACTTACTGGGTTGCGATGTACGGCCTGCGGCCGCAACTGGTGGATAAATTCCACGCTAACCCATGGGTAAAAAATCAGCTGGCTAAATTGCCAAAATCATTAGCACCGGTACCCAAGCCTTATGGTCTGATTCTGCAGATTAATGCCCAGGGTGAAATATTGCAGAGCCTGCACGACCAGGCAGCGGTTGCTATTGGAGAAGTGACCTCAGTTCAGCCGGAAGATGACGGGCTGTATCTGGGTACATTGCATATGGACCGGATTGGTAAGTGGGCTTTCTGAAGATTGCTGTATCTGGTGGGGAAATACCCACCAGATATACCAGCCAGTTCCGCAGGGTGGTCACCCACCCAAAAAATCAGTGCGCCTGCTCCCAGTTATCACCTATTCCGGCTTCTACCACTAACGGCACTTTTAATTCTGCCGCCTGTTCCATTTGCTTTTTAAGTTCTGCCGCAAAGGCTTCCGCCTGATCTTCCTTCACCTCCAGAATCAGTTCATCGTGCACCTGCATCAGCATACGTGCATCAAAACCGCTGTCAGGTAACCAGCCGGCAACGCGGATCATTGCGCGTTTGATAATATCGGCAGCGGAACCCTGCATCGGCGCGTTAATCGCGGTACGCTCGGCATGCTGGCGACGTGGTGCATTTTTCGCGCGGATTTCCGGCAGGTATAAACGGCGACCGAAAATGGTTTCGACAAAGCCCTGTTCTTTCGCGTGTTCACGGGTGTTATCCATATAATCGCGCACGCCCGGATAACGCTGGAAATACAGGTTCACGTAATCCTGTGCTTCGCCACGGCCAACGCCAATCTGTTTCGCCAGACCAAAAGCCGACATGCCATAAATCAAACCAAAGTTAATGGCTTTGGCGGCACGGCGCTGGTTATCGCTGACGTTTTCTTCTGTTTCACCAAATACTTCCGCTGCGGTTGCGCGGTGAATATCGCGGCCATCGGCGAAGGCTTTAAGCAGGCTCGGGTCATCAGAAAGATGCGCCATAATGCGCAGTTCAATCTGACTGTAATCCGCTGCCACCAGTTTATAACCGGCTGGCGCAATAAAAGCCTGACGGATTTTACGGCCTTCTTCCGAGCGGATCGGAATATTCTGCAGGTTAGGGTCGGTAGAAGATAAACGTCCGGTCGCCGCCACCGCCTGATGGTAAGAGGTATGCACTCGGCCGGATTCCGGCGCAATCATTAATGGCAGCTTATCGGTATAAGTGCTTTTTAATTTCGCCAGACCGCGATGCTCCATCAGCAGCTTTGGCAGCTCGTAACCGTCGTCAGCCAGTTCCTGCAGCACTTCTTCGGCGGTGGATGGCGCACCTTTGGGTGTTTTCTTTTTAACCGGCAGCTGTTGTTTCTCAAACAGGATTTCGCCCAGCTGTTTTGGCGAGCTCAAATTAAATACCTGACCGGCAGCATTATGGGCTTCCTGCTCCAGCTGTTGCAGGCGCTGCTCTATCTGCTGGCTTTGTTCGTGCAGTAAATCGGCATCAATTAATGCACCGGTTTCTTCCATACCACACAGCACCGGCATAACCGGCATTTCAATCTCTTCAAAAACTTTTTGCAGGCTTGGTACGGCCTGTAATTCCGGCCATAAGCGCTGGTGCAGACGCAGGGTAATATCGGCGTCTTCGGCGGCATAAGGCCCGGCCTTATCGGTATGAATCTGATTAAAGGTCAGCTGCTTGGTGCCCTTACCGGCAATCTCTTCAAAGCTGATATTCTTATGGCCAAGATATTTCAGCGCCAGGCTGTCCATATCGTGACGGGTAGCAACCGAATCGAGAATATAGGATTCCAGCATGGTATCGAACTGCACACCGCGCAGCTGAATACCGTGGTTAGCCAGTACGTGCATATCGTATTTCATATGCTGGCCGACTTTTTTATGTGTCTCGCTTTCCAGAATTGGCTGCAGCTGCGCTAAAACTTCTTCGCGATTAAGCTGGGTTTTGCCTTCCGGAATACATTCCGCGTCGTGTGCCAGCGGCACATAGGCGGCCTTGCCGGCCTCCACCGCAAAGGAAACACCGACAATGCGGGCTTCTTTATAATTAAGCGAGGTGGTTTCAGTATCGAAGGCAAAGAGTTCTGCTTTTTTAAGCTTCTCCAGCCAGGTATCCAGTTCTGTCTGGGTAAAAATAATATCGTACTGAGTGTCACCACTGAATGCTGCGGCCATGGCCTGTTCGGCGGCCTGCTGCTGACCGGAAACAGAACCGGCCGAGGCGGTTAATTCAAACGCCGGAACAGCATCGGCCGAATTACTCAGTTCGGCAATCCAGGCTTTAAATTCCATCTCGCGGAATAAATCCAGCAGCTGAGCATTATCGGCCTCGCTGCTTTTAATTTCAGGCAGGCTGAATTCCAGATCGACATCACATTTAATGGTGGCCAGTACTTTCGATAACAGCGCCTGCTCTTTATGTTCTTCCAGACGGGCGGCCATGGTTTTTGCACCGCGGAATTCCAGCGTTGCAACCTTATCGAGATTATCGTAAATCGTTTCCAGACTGCCTAAGCCAGCGACTAATCCGACAGCCGTTTTTTCACCGACTTTAGGCACGCCGGGAATGTTATCAACTTTGTCGCCCATTAAGGCGAGGTAGTCGATGATATGCTCGGGCGGTACGCCGAATTTTTCTTTAACGCCATCCACATCGAGGAAGGTATCAGTCATGGTATTAATCAATGACACATGGCTGTTGACCAGCTGCGCCATATCTTTATCGCCGGTGGAAATCACCACATCCTGATTATGCTCAATGGCCTGGGATGCCAGCGTGCCGATCACGTCATCTGCCTCTACCCCTTCGATAATCAGCAGCGGTAAACCCATCGCGCGGATAATGTTATGAATAGGCTCAATCTGTTCACGCAGCTCATCAGGCATCGGCGGACGATGGGCTTTGTAGTCGGCATAAATATCGTTACGGAAAGTCTTGCCTTTGGCATCAAACACCACCACCAACTGTGAGCCGGTGTAATCTTTCTGCAGACGTTTGATCATGCTGATCACGCCCTTGATGGCATTGGTGTGCAGACCTTTGGAGTTGGTCAAAAGCGGAATCGCATGGAAGGCGCGGAACAGATAGGACGAACCATCGACGAGAATCACTGGCTTAGACATGATATTGGTCAAATCCTTGGCTGGGGTTTCGGTGGCGGGCGGCGTACAATGCCACCAGAAGAATCATTATTGAGGCGCAGTTTACCATGAAGATTCAGCAACTTCTGGCGACAATCCTGTTTGTTCCGGCTCTGCTGGCCAGCGGCAGCGCCCTTGCGGCCGAGCCTGTCGGCGAGACCGTCACCATCCGCAACGATGGCGATAATACCTATTACGAATTCCGTATTAACGGCGAAATCAGCGAGATCAAAGTTGTGCCAAAAGTCGGCCCGGCCTACTACCTGATTCCTTCCGAGCAGGAAACCAACGAGTTTGTACGCAAAGATAACCCGCAGATGCGCGTACCGAAATGGGTTATCTTCCGCTGGTAATAAGCCCATATTTTAAGCCTGTCGGGCGATTACCCCTGACGGGCATGAATGCCAGTATGGCCCCGCCTGTGGCGCCAGCGGCAATCAGGCCCGCAACACGACCAAAATCAACCAGCCTGCTGACCTCCGGATACTTCCCATGTCTGTTTATACCTCGCTGAGCCAGAGCGACACCGAAGCCTTTCTTGCCCGATTTGAATTGGGTACGTTAGTTTCATATAAAGGCATCGCCGCCGGTATCGAGAACACCAACTACTTCGTTACCTGCCAGCAACAGGGCCGGCAGAGTGAGTATGTACTCACCCTGTTTGAGCACCATAACAGCAGCGAAGTGCGTGAGTTTGTGCGTCTGGCGCATCATCTGGGGCAACAGGGACTGCAGGTTCCGGCACCACTGGCCGCACGTGATGGCGAATGGCTGCACAGCCTGAAAGACAAACCGGCGATTATCTGTCCGCGTCTGCCCGGCGAACATATCCATGATCCGCAACCGCAACACTGCGCAGCCATTGGCCGCGCACTGGCGGAACTGCATCTGGCTGCCCTGCCGCTGCATAACCGCCGCAGTGACAGCCGTGGTTTTGACTGGTGGCTTGCGATCAGCCCGGAGCTGAGCAGCGATTTAACCCGCGAAGAACAGACGCTGCTTGAAGACGAACTGCGCTTTCAGACACAACAGCGCAGCCAGTGGCTGAACCTGCCGCAGGGCTGGATTCATGGCGACCTGTTTCATGATAACGCCCTCTTCACCGCTGATGGCCAGGTTGGCGCCATTCTCGATTTATACAACGCCTGCGATGGCGCGCTGCTCTACGATCTGGCGATCATCGCCAACGATTGGTGCTGCGATATTAACGGCGACTGGAAAGCCGGTTGTACGGAAGCCTTATTAAACGGCTACGAAAGCGTACGGCCATTAAACGATGCAGAAAAAAACAACTGGAATTTAGTGTTAAGAGGCGCAGCCCTGCGCTTCTGGCTGAGCCGCTTATTAACCCGCCGCATTCAACAGCAACAGGCCGGGGAAATGGCGCTGCAGAAAGATCCGGCGGAGTTCAGAAACAAACTGCTAAGACGTCAGTGATAAACTTATGGGAATTCTCCCAGAATTACCATCCACCCGAACCTATAAGGCAACTGAGCTAACCAATAGTCATTCGGTTCATTATCTCCCGGTATACGTGACAATATTTCCCGGGGCGTGTTGAATTCGATCAAATAAGCTAAAGCATCAGTAGTGTGCTGGCGCTCGTAATCATCGTAAGGGGACCCATTAAATACGCCGTCGCCATCATAATCGCGCAACGTCACCTCGCTAAGAACTGCACCATCAGCAGCGAACTCCCGTAATACTTTATAAACAGAATTTGGAGTGCCATCTGCGTCATAATCATTTATGGTCTCAACCGATACCGGATGACCAGCAGCATCGTAGCTATGATGACGAGTAATGACCGATGCCAGACTCAGCTTACTTCCGCTATAGGTACGAGCTTCATAATCGGCTAACAATCCCGATGGGGTATCAGTATATGTATAGTGTACGACAGCACCCGGAATGCCATCACCATTAGAGTCAGTGCTGTATAATATCGTCCGCCCTGACTCATCGTATTCATATTGAGAAAAAGAAATACTTTCTACTGCATCGCCATTACCTGCCCTGAAAGCCGCCCCCCGGACAGTACCATCAGGATTGTAATTCAGAATCCTTTCATGCCAATCGCTTTCGTTCTCCTGAGTGAATGTTGAGTAATAATGGATGGCTCCATTTTTATAGAATTCATGGCTGTAAATCTCCATTTTTTCAGGTGTAACCCGTGTATGGATATTACCATTTTCATCATAAGTCCGGACATCTTCGACCACACCGCCGATGATACCATAAGCATAACTGTCAATTTTATTGCGGATTAACGTCAGATTACCCTCTGAGTCATAGCCCCGACGCCTGTATGTTATCGACTCAGGGCTACCATCCATATTTTTATCATAGTATGCAATGCGTTCATTATCATGATTGGTATAAATCGTAGTGCCTAACTGAAAAGGGCCATAAAATGCTTCCAAACGCTTATCCGAAGACTCCCACAACGGATCATTCTTATCTATCACAGCAGAAAGTTTTTCATACCGATTTTTTTCCAGCCCTTCCTCATCATAAGTAATTCTGAAAAGCACCTCTTGCCATTCCCAATTATTTGAGAAGAGGAACTCTGACATTCTTCCATGCTTATCAAACTCCATCTCAAAATTGGTGAAGTTTTTATCCTTACCAAAAACTTTTATCAGCCGTCCAAATTCATCGTATTCATATCTTTTTTCGTATGCATAATTGTCTGAAACAACAATACCAGCAGGAACCTTAATTCTGGCTTTTTTATAAATAAACATCAGTGGCTCAGAGACAATCACCCGCTCTCTTACCAGATTTTTTTGCTCCGCCAGACTGGCTAGTGTTTTATAAAAGAAGGGATACAGATCCTGATTAAGGTTGATTGCAGGCAGTTTCCCTGGCTCCTGCCATGCCGTCACATCGATGCCACTGGCGGTATTCTGGTCATTATCCAACAGCATCAGTAATGCCATCGCATTGGCCATACGATGGAAGCCATTGGTATTTTCAGACGTAAGGGCTTCCGTCACTGTCATTTGTGTATCAGGAAGTGACACACCAAACAAATCAGAAAATGTCATGCCCCCATGGGGTTTCACCGATGTCAGAACCGTTGCCCCGACCGAAAATGTTACGATTTCGCCCGGCTTATAAAAGAAGCGTCCCTTTTTATCCGTTTCGCCGCTGTAGGACTGCGAACTGTAATGCAGCCCTTCAATTTTGAAGCCAACAGATGTCCGTTTAAGACTTGATTCGTTAAGGTTACACGCAGACAAAAACAGAATGGCAACCAGCATTACGCTGCGCCCAAGCGGATTATTCATGATCGTCCCTGACTAATTTATACTATTATTAGTTGCCAGAAGTGTAGCAAATACCCATAAAGATCAGTAGCCCATTTTTCATCACCCAACTCCTGCGGCAGACCGGAAACAGCAACACCTCATCCCCCTTAAGGCATATCTGAAACATACCCATTACGGCGTACTTTAACGCTTAAGGCACCTCTGAATAATTCTGCACAGCTTCGCGTGAGTGCTGCAGAGTGCTTTTGACAAGGCGTCGATTGCAGTGAATGGCTAGTCCTTTATAAAATCGACAACACCGTCAAAACGCTCTGCAGCCCACGCCCTTCGGGGCTTGCTGAAAAAATCCAGCTCGGTGTTGCCACGTTTTGACGTAACCCGCTATGCCTTCAACGTGGCGCCTTGATCTGAACGTTTTCAGTAAGCCGAAGCGGGCACTGAATTATTCAGAGGTGCCTTAAATATCCGCCATATGTCATTGTCTGCCGGTGATCGGCTTCCAGAGTCAACTTCACCGTCCTCCCGGGTCAATACCAATACAGTTTCAGGGGTTTATCGTTACGTAATCAATTCAGCGTCAGAACAGGTGTGTTATATGGCCAGGCATATTTCGTCCGAAGTACTGGTGGTCGGTGGTGGTATTGCCGGTATCGTTACTGCGCTTGAATTACTGCGCGCCGGCAAACGTGTCACTCTGGTTGACCGGGATTCAGCAGAGCGTTTTGGCGGACTGGCATTATGGGCATTTGGCGGCATGGCGCTGGTAGGCACATCCTTACAGGCGGCGATGAGAATACCTGATACGCCGCAACGCGCTCTGCGGGACTGGATACGCTTCGGTGAACTGAATACGCACGACCAGCATTCGCTGGCCTGGGCAAATTATTACGTCGAAAATTCCTGCACAGAAGTATACGACTGGCTGAAAAACGAAGGCGTTAAATTCATGCCGGCGGTCAATTGGGTTGAGCGCGGTATGTATGGCGATGGTAACAGCGTTCCCCGCTATCACATTGTTTATGGTACATCGCGCGAGCTGGTCCGCATTCTTAGCGCAGCATTGCAGCGGGCCAATAAGAATAATCTTCTGACACTGCTGCACCGCCACAGAATCACGGCACTGAACAACGACAGTAATAACAGCATCTGTGGCGCAACCGGCATTGATGAAGAATCCGGTGAGACCGTTACCTTTTCAGCTCATACCGTCGTGCTGGCCAGTGGCGGACTAAACGGCAGTCACGAACAAACCCGCGCTAACTGGCCAAAAGAGCGGCCAATACCGGCAACAATGCTGAATGGTGCCCATCCTTTTGCCGATGGAAAAATGCATCAGGAAGCCTCTGCTAAATTCGGCGGCCATATCGTTAATGCCGGTGAGATGTGGAATTACGCGGCGGGTTTTGCACATCCTTATCCGCATTTTAACGGCCACGGCTTATCGACGATTCCCTGTAAATCAGCGCTCTGGCTGGACCATAAAGGTAAGCGTATCGGACCAGAGCCACTGGTCACCGGTTTCGATACCCACTGGTTATGTCAGCGGGTTGCAGAACAGGAAAAACCCTGGACCTGGCATTTACTTAACTGGCGTATCGCCGCCAGAGAATTTGCCATTTCCGGCGCTGAACATAACCAGCGCATCCGCGATAAACAATTTCTCCGGTTTTTATTCGAAACATTGCTCGGCAATCATCGCCTGGTGAAGCAAATGGCGAATGAAAGCCCCGATTTTATCGTCGCCGATACGCTCGCCGGACTGGCGGAAAAAATGAATGCGCTGACCCAGTCACTGGATATTGATGCCGCCATTCTGCAGGCCACCGCTGATGAATTTGATGCAAACTTTATTGGCGGCAAAAAACTGGAAAATGATGACCAGATCCGCCGCATTCTGCATGCCCGCCAATGGGGGCCCGATCGTTTGCGCACCTGTAAGCCTGCCCCCTTACAGAAACCCGGTTCCGGGCCTTTTATTGCCATCCGCATGCAACTGGTTACACGTAAAAGCCTCGGCGGTTTACGCACCGATTTAGCCAGCCGCGTTCTGGGTGAGAATAATCAACCGGTAACCGGCCTTTATTGCGTGGGAGAAGCCGCCGGTTTCGGCGGTGGCGGCAGTAACGGCAAACGCTCGCTCGAAGGTACTTTTCTGCCCGGCTGCATTATGACGGCACGGGCAGCCGCAAAATCCATTATTGCCAACGCATAGTCGGCAGAAACGCCCCAGGAGAATAACTATGACCAATGGCGCACAAGCTCTGATGAAAACGCTGGTCGATGCCGGTGTCGAAGTCTGCTTCACCAACCCGGGTACCAGTGAAATGCACTTTGTTGCAGCGCTCGACAGCGAACCCAAAATGAAAGCCGTACTGGCGCTGTTTGAAGGCGTCGCCACCGGCGCTGCCGATGGCTACGCCCGCATGGCCGACAAACCAGCCGCCACTCTGCTGCACCTGGGTTGCGGCCTGGGTAATGGTCTGGCCAACCTGCATAACGCCCGTAAAGGCAAAGTACCGGTGGTAAATATCGTCGGCGACCACGCGACTTATCATGTGAAATACGATGCCCAGCTGCAGTCGGATATCGAAACCGTGGCGCGCAACGTATCGCCGGGGTTTGTCCGCACCTCACAAAGCACAGCAGAACTGTGCAATGACGCAGCAGAGGCCGTCGCCGCCGCCAGAAACGTTCCGCGTCAGGTTGCAACCCTGATTCTGCCGGCCGATGTATCCTGGGGCGACGGTGGTATACCAGCAGCACCACTGCCACCAACCGTTGCCCCCTGCGCCGACGATGCCACCGTCGGCGCTATCAGCAACGCCATCCGCTCCGGTGGTAAAACGGCGTTCCTGCTTGGCGGTCAGGCTCTACGCGAACCGGCACTGCTCGCTGCGGCTAAAATTGCCGCCCACAGCGGTGTACGTCTGCTGGCCGAAACCTTCCCAACCCGCATCGAACGCGGCGCCGGCCTGCCGGCTGTGGAGCGCATCGCCTATCTGGCTGAACTGGCTGGAGTGCAGCTGGCGGATATTGAGCATCTGATTGTGGTCGATTCCAAAGCGCCGGTTTCATTCTTTGCCTATCCGGGCAAGCAAAGTTATCTGGCTCCCGAGGGCTGTCAGGTACACACACTGGCCAGTCCGGAACAGGATGCCGTCGCCAGTCTGGAAAAACTGGCCACTGCGCTGGGGGCCGGAAACAACGCTCCTGCATTACAGGCAGCGCAGCGCCCCGCTCGCCCACGTGGTCGTCTGACTGCTGAGAAAGTATGTAAAGCCGTTGGTCATTTGTTGCCGGAAAACGCCATCATCGTCGATGAATCCAACACCTCCGGGCTGATGCTCAACGCCATGACCAGCGGCTGCCCGCGCCACGATATGATCACCCTAACCGGCGGTGCTATCGGCCAGGGGCTGCCGAACGCCATTGGCGCTGCGATTGCCTGCCCCGACCGCCCGGTCATTGCCCTGATCGGTGACGGTACCGCCATGTACACCATTCAATCGTTGTGGACCATGGCGCGCGAGCAACTGAACGTGACCTCTATTATTTTCAACAACGCTTCCTATTCGGTACTGAATATCGAACTGGAACGAGTTGGCGCGGAAGAAATCGGCCCTAAAGCGAAAGCGCAACTTGACCTTACCGGCCCGGTACTGAACTTCGCTCAGCTGGCTCAGGGAATGGGGGTACATGCGGTACAGGTGAGTACAACCGAAGATCTGCTCAAGGCGCTGGAATATGCACAGGCTCATCCCGGCCCGCACCTGATTGAAGCGATGGTGCCGGAGGCCCTGAACGGTGTGAAGCGTAAGATTTTACCCTGGGTGTTACGCTCATTGCCGAATCTGCCGCTGTCGGTTACCCGCGCACTGAAGCGTAAAATTGCACCGTAAGCAGCCAAAATTAAACCCGGCCTTTGCCGGGTTTAATTCGTTAATTACTCAGCCAGCGCCTTAAGGCCATTTAAATAAGCAATTAATTCCCGATCACTCCACAGTCCCTGCGCCCGGTACCAGAGTGCGGCCAGATAGCTCATCTGTGTTTTGGCAAATTCCCAGCCACGATAATGTTTTAAACCATAGGCCTGCAGCAGGGTCTGTTCATCATCGGCCGATAAATCCACGCCCTGTAATAAAGCAGCCAGATCCCATAACGGATGACCGATAGCGGCGTATTCCCAGTCAAGTAATACCAGTTTGTTCTCAGCTGTCTGTATCCAGTTGGGGGCGGTCGGGTCCATATGGCACAGACAGCGTTGATTATCGGGGGCGCCGCTCAACAGGCTTTGCAGCGGGCCACGCAGCGCCAGTAATTCTTCGGCTGCCGCAGTCATACGATCCATAACGGCAAAATGTGCAGTAATAGTGTCCCAGTAATGGCCGGCTTTTTCACTGATGCTGAGCTTTGGTATTTCGGCAGGCGGGTACAACTGATGCAGTTGTTGTAATTGCTGCGCCATGATTAACAACAGTGGCAGATCCAACTGCGGATTGGTTAATGGCGTGCCCGGCACATAATCGCGAATCCAGTAATGGCCGCCTGGTGAACGGAAGCGAATGGTCGGCGTCAGCCCCTGTGCCGCCACCAGATGATGTATCTGCAGCTCGGCTGCGCGGTTAATATCCAGCGCTCTGGAATTCCGCCCTTCTACCCGCAACACATAATCACCTTCCGGCAAACGCAGCAGATAACAATGATTGGTCAGTCCACCGGGTAATGGACTGATATTATCCAGCGTTGGCGCTTCGCTGCACAATTGCCAGTGTGGCCAGTCGTCTAAAATCTGCTGCAGCATAGGTATCGCCTTATTGTTGTTATTCGGCTACTTTCCACGCCGACGGCGTGGTCAGCACAGTATTATCATCGCGATTCTGTTGTGCTTTAAGTTGTGCCTTAAATTGTGGCAACCAGTTAAACCAGCCAATAATTACCAGCACCACGTACACCGCCATCAGCAGCGCCGTTAAATACAGCTCACGGTCGATATATAGAAAGATGGCAACACTGTCGACAACGATCCAGTAGAGCCAGTTTTCCAGTACTTTCTTCGCCACCATCCAGGTGGTAATCACCGCACCCCAGGTGGTGAATGAATCAAGATAAGGCAATACCGCCGAGGTATTTTCGCTGAGCAGATAACCGCTGATACAACTCAGAACAATCACACTGCCAATCGCCAGCAGATGCTGTTTTAGCCCCCAGGACTGTATTGGTAACTCAGCAGCCGGAGCCTGTGAATTCTCACTTTTATTATCTGCCCTCTTATTCGTGCGCCACAGCCACCAGCCATAGACCGCCATAATCAGGTAATACACATTCAGCGCCGATTCCATCAGCAGGCTGACATTCCAGAACAACCCGATAAAAATTGCCGTACTGCCAAAGGCCGCGTACCAGCACCAGATGCTCTGCTTCATGGCCAGCACTAAATAGGCAATACCCAGAATAACAGCAACCAGTTCCCAGCCGCTCATGGCCTGCGCCGCCTGTTCGATATTGCTCCAGATATCCGCCATTATGTATTCCTGCTTACAGTCGGTGTTCAGCCGTGTGGATTAAGTGCCGGATCGAGATTGGTACCGATAAATTTGCAGACAAAAATACTCTTGCCGAACTGCTCCCAGCTCAGGCGCATTTCTTCTTTTAAGGTATCCATCACCAGATCATAGTCACCGAATACTTGAGTGCTCATGGTATTGGTCACGATGGTTAACCCTTCAACCTGATTCAGACGGTCGATAAACGATTTAATCGCCGGAATATAATCATCGGCCAGAGGGTATTTGCTGATTTCTACTGATATTTCCATCGTTATTCTCCTACGTGATAAGTGCATCAGGCACTTTATGCCGCTCAAACGTATAAGGCGCCCCCTACGCTTTATTGCAGGGGACGCATCGCACAACACTTAAATCAGAATGAGTACTTAGCCTCAATACCATACGTCATTGGATCGCCATACTGGACGTGACCGAATGCTGTGTATTCATCACGCGGATCATTGGCAAAACCAAAACCACGGGTTTCATAATTGACGCCTGTCAGGTTTCTTCCATATACAGAAATTTCATAGACTGGTTTCACGTAGGCAACACGGGCATGCCAGAGCACATAGGCTTGTGAATGAAGGTTATGACTGTCTGAGAAATAGAAAGAATCTTTCGCTTCGCTTTCAACTCGAACCGACAGCACATCTGTCAGTGCATACGTCAGCGCAGAAGCAACATTGTATTGTGGGGCATGAGCCTGCTGGCGACCGTCCTGCACATAAATGCCGTAATATTTCGACTCATACGTGTACTCACCAATTTCAGTAATCAAATAGCCCCAGCTCAGAGCCCAGTTCAGGCGTTCAGTGATATTCCAGTCAGATTCAATTTCGATGCCGTAATTTTTACCTTCGTTGGTGTTACCAATATAGTCTTTGAACTTGGGAACACCCCCATCCATGTAGCTGAAGGAGTTTTTAATCTGCTGGTTTTTACGATCAATATAAAATGCAGCCACACGGGTTTGAAGACTGTTATCAAGGAGTGAAGACTTCACCCCGAGTTCAATGCTGTTATTGATCTCGGCTTTAAATACACGTAAAGAATCATCCAAAACCGGCTCACTGTTCACACCGCCTGCTTTGTATCCACGTGCCAAAGTGGCATAGACGAGATGATCATTGCTGACCATTGCTTCCAGTGTAATGCGACCACCTACCAGCGTTTCATCGGTATTTTCTTTAATGCCGCGATTGTCTTTAAAATCGTTTTTCCAATTTTCAATACGCATACCGGAAATCAAACGCAGATTCGTATTCAGATCGGCAGACAATTCACCGTATCCAGCAACGGAAGCCGACGTCAGCTCGCTGGTAAATTGAGCATCACTGGTGTAGTTGCGGATCAGGTCCTCCCCACGCTGCATAGCATAGATACCTGCAACCCAGTCGGTGGTACCTGAAAAAATCCGCCCTTCGGGCCCGGACAGCAAACGAACGTCTGCTGAGCTACGATTATAATCACGCAGGTACTGATCAAATCCACTGTATTCCCAGCCGGGAGCAATACCCACATAGGACCAGTCTTCATCATACGAATATTCAACATCAGATTGGCTATAGGTCAGCTCAGATTGCAGTGTTAAGGCACTGCTGATTCGACTGTCGAGAGACAACGCCAGAGCATTGGTATCCTGAGTATCAACACCCGGATCATCAGAATAAGTTGTGCGGGTATTATCAAGACTGAAAGCGTCATACCCGTTATCGATATCCGCATAGAGATAGGTCATTCCCAACGTAGTATCATCACTCAGTTCGAATGCCAGCTTACCCCGGGCAATAACTTCATCGACATTATTCGTATCATCGCGCTTAAGATAAGTGTTATCCATGTAGCCATCGGACTGGTAGGTATGCACTGCAAGGCGACCTTGTAGATCATCCGTCAGACTACCGGAAACAGCACCACCCAATCCGTAGCTGTCATAATTGCCGGCTTTGGCACTGATATAACCTTCGCTGTTTTGCGTCGGGTCATTACTGCGGATATTGATCATGCCGGCCAGTGCGTTAGCACCAAAACGGGTGCCCTGCGGGCCGCGCAGAATTTCCACCTGCTGCACATCAAACAGGGTTGCGGCAGCACCTAAACCGGTCATATCAATACCGTCGATAACCAGGCCCACAGACGGATTCACCGGATCGACAAACTGGCTGCGCTCGCCAATACCACGGATCTGGTAATAGCGGCCACGAGATGCTCCCGAGGCGAAATTAACGTTGGGAGCAAAACTTAAAATCTGTTCCAGATGCTGCGCCGAACGGGCTTCAATCTGTTCGCTGCCAACTAAGGTGACGGCTTCGGGAATCTGCTGCACATCGGTTTTACGGAAATCGGCCTGCACGGTTTGCGTGCTGAGGGTAACGTCATCAGTCGCCAGTGCCTCCAAGGCCGACAGCGGGGTCAGTGGTGCCAGTAAAACCAACAGGGAAAGCGGTGTTTTTTTCATTCAGGGTCATTCCTCAAAATACAAGAAAGACCCGGGTAGTGCGTAGGGGCCGGTTGCGTTTAACGCCAACCTCCCGGTTGTGATGCGAGCCGCGCTGAACAGTGCGTACTCACCCCCATTCCTACGCCGGTACTAACCGGATCAGGTTCTAGGGGTTTGCCGTTTACACAGGTAAACCTATGGCATCTCAGGCCGGATTCAGACAATCGGGCCACCCCCTGGGACAGGGGCATCATAAGGGATTCACGCCAGGGAACCAATGGCGGCTTTGGGCTAATACGGAGTAACCACTTCTGCGCGAAGATGTCAGCGCTGCCACGGCTGCGGTATGCGGCTGCCGAGCAGATCATCCAGCAACTGCTGTTGCTGTTCGCGCTCAGCCAGAATCGCGGCTTCGGTAAAGTCGGTTATGTCCTGATTTTTATCGCCTTCACTGACATCACTGTCGAGGCTGCCCAGCACGTAGGTTCGTCGCCGCTCGTGCCATTCATTCTGACTTTGCTGCGAAGCATGCTGCAGGGTGAAATCTTCGTAGCGCAGGCTGGTTACCTCGGTGGCACGGGCTTCGGTCTCAATGTACTGATAGTTCTGCTTGCTGAAATCCACCAGCTCCAGCCAGGGCAAAGGCTCATAAAAGCTGGCCTTAAACTGATACGCCTGGGTTTGCTCTACGGCGAGGCTGCCGGCATCACCGGTTTCGCCTCTGGTATCCTGCGCGAAATTAAGCCCAAAGCTGATCTTTTCATTATTGCGCTGTGCATCAGGGTTGGGTTTGCTGACCTGCGCCTGAAATGAAAAGCTGAAATCTGCCAGGCCACTCAGCGCCGTAAGTCCGCTGCGGGCAAAACCCACGTCGATTCCGGTTGGCGTTTGCGCTGGCTGCTCCTGTTCTGCGCGCGCCAGATCCTGCGGATGCTGCTCCGGTTTATGCAGCAGGGCGAAGGCATCGAGCATTAAGTCCAGCTGCTGTTTATCGGCATTGCCGCGTTCACCGCTCTGTTCGATCAGCGTCAGATATTCTTTCAGGCTGTCCTGCCGCTGTGCTTCCGTGCCCAACTGTGCCCAACCGGCTTTGCTCAGATCCAGCTTCAGTTTGTCTTTATGCAGCAGCACATTCAGGCTGCGCTGCTCATCATCGTTGCGGTATTCAATGCGCAGCAGATCGCTGCTCTCACTACCAGCGCCTTTAAGGTCGAGTGATACCGCCGAGAATTGCTGCAGTTTATCCAGCCCCAGATTCTCCAGATCCAGCATGCCATTGGCCAGATAACGCCGCGCCAGCTTATCCAGTGATGAGGCCAGCTGCAACGCTTCTTCCTGCTCTTCCTTGCTCAGCGATTCATCCAGGCTGAAGTCCACCAGCCACTGATCCACTTCCAGTGCCCGACCATCGTCGTTCTGACCCCAGCCGCTCTGATGAGTCAGATTCAGCGTTAATTGCTTCCCCGAATGAGTGGTCAGTTTCAGGCTGAATGTTTCCTCCTGATAACCGTATTTCAGACGGACACTACCGACTTCCGTCAGCGCTGACCGCACGCCATCGTCGGCATAAGCGTAACGTCCACTGGTACTGCTGAACTGTGATACGCCGCGCTCCAGCAGATCGGTCAGCACAGCTCCGGGACGAAAATTCTTGGGGATGTTCAGAGAGTCGGAGGCAGATACCAGCTGCTCCCGCCCCTCAGGGCTCACGCCATTAATTACTTCGGTATCGTTCAGTGAGCCGGCAAAACGGGTCCAGGACTGATCGCTTTGCCACAGAGTACGGTTGACCGGTTCACGGTAGGTTCCATCATCGGCTGACGACGAGTGTTGTAACGGGCTGTTTGTCGCCGCTTTCAGGCTGCTATCTGGGGTACGCGCCAGCTGATCCGTCAGCGGCTCATCGCTGTTCCGGCCCGGCCTGATAAACTGGAAACTGCCAACTTCGCTGATGCGTGGTGTAATTGCCATGGTCTGATCCCTGACCCGTGATGATGAGTAATAGATTGATCATTTATCGGCCAGCCACAGCATTAATTAAGACAACTATCACTTAAGCGCAGTGCTTTTAATAACAGTGCAAAGGAATAGCCGCCATAATTACCCTTCCTGACAATAATCCCGCTTGAAAACTGCGGAAAAATCACCATTCTTGCTGTCATAAATCCGTGCTCAAATCTGTTCTGTTGAGCGCCTGCGGACAACTGAGAACAACCCTTAAAGGAGTCGCACATGTTGCGCATAATTCTGTTTCTGGCCACCAACTTAGCCGTTGTACTGGTGGCGAGCGTTACCCTGTCACTGCTCGGCGTGGGCAGTTATCTGGAACGCAGCGGCAATGGCCTGAACCTCGGCAACCTGCTGGTGTTCTGTCTGGTGTTCGGTATGGTCGGCTCGGTGATCTCGCTGCTGCTGTCCAAGTGGATGGCAAAACGCAGCATGGGTGTGCAGATCATCGATCAGCCACAGAATGCCGGTGAACAGTGGCTGCTGAGCACCGTTAAAGAACTGGCTGACAAAGCCGGTATCGGTATGCCGGAAGTGGGTATCTTCGGTTCGGCAGCGCCTAACGCCTTCGCCACCGGCTGGAACCGTAACAATGCCCTGGTCGCGGTATCGACCGGCCTGCTGCAGCGTATGGATAAAGAGCAGATCAAAGCCGTACTGGGCCACGAAATCGGTCACGTTGCCAACGGCGATATGATTACCCTGACCCTGATTCAGGGCGTGGTGAACGCCTTTGTGATGTTCTTCGCCCGTATTATCGGTAACTTCGTCGACCGTGCGGTATTCAAGAATGAAGACGGTCCGGGCATCGCGTTCTATGTAACGACCTTTATCGCCGAGATCGTACTGGGCATTCTGGCTTCGACCATTGTTGCCTGGTTCAGCCGTCGCCGTGAATTCCGTGCCGACCAGGCCGGTGCCGAGCTGGTCAGCCCGGCCGCGATGATCAGCGCGCTGGCTGCCCTGCAGCAAACCTACGATCAGCCAAGTGAACTGAACGGTGAACTGGTGGCCTTTGGTATCGGTGGTGAAGGTAAGATGTCTGCCCTGTTCTCCACTCACCCGCCGCTGGAACGTCGTATCCAGGCGCTGCGTGAGCAGTACGGTCGTTAATTCTGCCTGCTGACGTACCAACGAAAACGAGCCTCAATTGGGGCTCGTTTTTTATCCGGCTAACTCGATCAATCCAGCCCCATCGCTTTCATCATCACGTGCTGTTTAACCGGCAACAGTTTGTCGAACAGACGCATCCCTTCGTTACGTAATAAACGCAGCAATGGCTGATCGGCGGCGAACAGCTGCTTAAAGCCTTCCATCGCCGCCATGGTGCTGAGGTTGTCGGCCTGACGGCGGCGCTGATAACGGCTGAGCACCAGCTCACCACCAAGATCCAACCCTTTGCTGTGCGCGCGCAGAATTTCTTCCGCCAGGGTTTCAGCATCTTTAAAGCCCAGGTTCACACCCTGTCCGGCCAGCGGGTGAATGGTATGCGCGGCATCACCGGCCAGCACCACGCCTTCACACCAGTAATCCCGGGCATGGCGCTGACGCAGCGGGAAGCGGGCCTTGGCCGAGCTGGCCAGCACCTGCCCCAAACGCCCTTCAAACGCCTGGGTCAGCGCAGCGTTAAAACCGGCTTCATCCATCGCCAGTACCGCATCGGCTTCCGCCGGAGAAGTTGACCAGACGATGGACGCCAGATGCTCATCACCCGGCAGCGGCAGCAATGCCAGTGGCCCTTCAGGACGGAAGCGCTGCCAGGCGGTCGCCTGCAGCGGGTGTTCAAGCCGTACTGTGGCAACAATGGCGTGATGGCCATAATCCCACTCGGTGGTCGGCAGACCAGCCCACTGACGCACCCGTGACAGCGCACCATCGGCACCAATCACCAGTCTGGCCAGCAGCCTGTCATCGTTTTCCAAAACCACCGGGGTGTAACCTTCGGCGTCACGATTATCGAGGTAGCGAACTTTCTGCGTCAGCACATCGACACCCTGCGTTTCCTGCAGGCACTGCTGGATCGCCCACAGCGTTTGCCGGTTTTCGACAATATGACCCAGACAGGGAGCATGCAGATCGGCGGCATCGAAGGTCACAGAACCTGTGCCTTCAGCATCCCAGACGTGCATGCCGGTGTAAGGACTGAGACGCTGCGGCGGAATCTTCTGCCAGGCGCCCAGACGGGTTAAGAAAGCCTGGGTTTTGGCGGTTAACGCTGATACGCGCAGATCATAATCAGCCAGTTCGCTGCCACTGGCCGGAGCCTGTGTGCGGAACGCCGGATCAATCAGGGCAATACGCAAAGGCTTTTGCTGTGCACCCTGCACCAGCGCGCTGGCAATCGCCTGACCCACCAGTCCGGCGCCGACAATCACTACGTCATAGTTCATGCAGATTCTCCTGAAAGCGGCGTGGCCGGAAGCTTCGCTGCCCGTTGCCCTAAACCCATGGCATGACGGGTAAAGAGTTTGCGCGCAGTTGGCAGGGCCGACATGCCGAGCAGGCCAGCATCGCGCAGCAGCGCCATACCCGGCAGTTTTGAACCAAACAGGCGTGGCAGCAGATCGCTGGCCATGATGGTGTTGCGCTGGTCAGCCTGCTGCTGTTGCTCGTAAGCCTGTAATAACGCCAGATCGCCCAGCGGCTGATTCTGCTGCCAGGCGCGGTTGAGGTATTCGGCCAGTACGGCGGCATCACGCAGTGCGAGGTTAAAGCCCTGTCCGGCCACCGGATGCAGACTGTGCGCCGCGTTGCCGAGCAATACCAGCGAGCGCCGCACCTGTTCTTTACTCTGCACCAGTGCCAGCGGGTAGCTGGCGCGTTCGCCGACACGCATTAAACGTCCCAGACGATATCCGATCTGTTGCTGCAGACGGGCAAGGAATTCGGCTTCGGGTAAGGCTTTGACCTGTTCGATCTGGTCGTCGGCCAGCGTCCACACCACCGCGAAGTCTTTTTTATTCAGCGGCAGAAAGGCAATCGGGCCGTCTTCACTGAAGCGCTCATACGCCCAGTGACTATGCTCACGGTCGACTTCAACCTGAGTCACCAGCGCATGGGTGCCATAAGAACGACGCTCATGCTGAATACCCAGCTGCTGCGCCAGCGCCGAACGCGCACCATCGGCCAGCACCAGCAGACTGGTCTGCAGTTGTTCGCCGTTATCGAAGGTCAGCAGCGCGCCGTCAGCGTTCATCTGTACGCCCTGCACCTGGGCCGGGGCTTTAATACTGACGCCCGGCTGTTCCAGTCCACTTAAAAGGCCCTGACCAATCACGGCGTTTTCAACGATATAACCCAGAGCCTCAGTATTCTGTTCACTGGCGTGCAGCTGGGTCTGGCCAAAGCGGCCCTGATCGGAGACCTGAATATGCTCGATAGCACAGGCGCGCCCAGCCATCAGATCCCACACACCCAGCTGACTGAGAATCTGTTGTGTTCCGTAGGACAACGCCGTTGCCCGGCCATCAAAGCTGGGCGGACGGCTGGCAATATCACCATCCCAGTTCAGCGCCTGACGGTCGATTAAGGTCAGGCTCATCCCGCGCGCCAGCGCCGGTTTTAACAGATGCACCAGACTGGCGCCGACCATGCCGGCGCCCAGTACCACAATGTCAGACTGCGGGATGTGCTTGCTCATGCTGTTCCTCAGCCCGCCATCAGGGCTTCAATATCATCAATCTCTTTAACAACGGCAGCGGTCAGGACTTTGCAGCCGCTTTTGGTCACCACCACATCGTCTTCGATGCGGATGCCGATGCCGCGCCATTTGGCGTCCACCGTTTCATCGTCCGGCGAGATATACAGCCCCGGCTCAACGGTCATCACCATGCCTTCTTCGAGAATGCGCCACTCACCACCGATGCGGTATTCGCCGACATCGTGTACATCCATGCCCAGCCAGTGACCGGTTTTATGCATGTAGAACTGGCGGTATTCCTGATTCTCAATCAGCTCGTCGACATCGCCGCTGAGCAGGCCATGCTGTACCAGTCCTTCGACCAGCACCCGCACCGCCGCTTCGTGCGGCTGATTCCAGTGATTACCGGCTTTGATCTGCTCAATCGCGGCATACTGCGCATCCAGCACCAGCTGATACATCGCCTTCTGCTCGGCGCTGAATTTACCGTTAGCCGGGAAGGTGCGGGTAATATCGGCGGCGTAGTAGTCCAGCTCACAACCGGCATCGATCAGAATCAGGTCGCCGTCTTTAATCGCCATATTGTTGTGGGTGTAATGCAGAATGCAGGCATTATCACCGGCACCCACAATCGACGGATACGCCGGCCAGCGGCTGCCCGCGGCCATAAAGGTGCGCATAATCTCGGCTTCCAGCTCAAACTCGAACATGCCCGGCTTGACCATCTGCATGGCACGGGTGTGCGCTTCGGCGCTGATGTCGGCGGCCTTCTGCATAACCTTAATTTCTGCAGGGGATTTAATCAGACGCTGATCGTGTAATAAATGATCCAGCGCACTGAACTCGTGCGGCGGCGTGGCACCGTTACGCACCTGAGTTTTGATATGGTTAACCCACTGCATCAGCTGGTTATCAAAGTTCGGGCTGACACCCAGACTGGCGTAGATGCGGTCTTTACCTTCGATCAGGCCGGGCAGGATGTCGTCGATATCGCTGATCGGGAAAGCATCATCACAGCCCAGCACTTCAGGTGCTGCTTCCGGGCCGACACGGCGGCCGGTCCAGATTTCCTGCTCTTTGATTTTTTCCTGACAGAACAACACGTACTCACCGTGTTCCCGGCCGGGAATCAGCACCAATACGGCATGCTCTTCGGCAAAGCCGGACAGGTAATAGAAGTCACTGTCCTGACGGAAGGGATGCTCCACATCGCGGTTACGCACCGTGACCGGCGCTGATGGCAGAATGGCAATACTGTTCGGGCTCATCAGCTCCATCAGCTGACGGCGGCGTTTGGCGTATTCGCGGACATCGAGTTTCATCATCACCTCGTCAATGCGTAGAGATCAGTGCAGGGTTTTAGGGGCAGGAGCGGTTTTGTTCATGCCGTAAAAGACGGTCAGCGCGGCAACACGGGCATGCTCAGCCAGTTCCAGATACAGCATTTCGTTCTGCGGGTCCTGCGGATCATCCAGTGAGGCCTGCGAGAAGGCATCCAGATCCTGCAGTACTTCCAGCACGTCTTCCGGCACTTTGCCCTGAATCTGGCCCGAAGCACCAAAGCCATCGAGGAAGCCTTTGCTCCACTGTGCCAGGCATTCAACCTGCTCGTCGATATCGGCATCTTCATCGGCTGGCAGCAGCACACTGAATTCCATCGACTCGCCGCTCAGGCCAAGCAGCACGTCATCGTAAAAAGTCTGCAGAAACGCCTGCAGCGGTGCTTCCGGAGTTTCTTCCAGCTCCAGATATTCCTGCGCTTCCAGTAACCAGTCGGCCGCTTTCAGCCGCGCACCGGAAGCAAGATAGCCGGTCAGCCAGCCATGCAGGGCGGATGGAGTCTGGTAGCAGCGTGATTCCAGCCACAGATCAGCGGCTGCGGAAAATTCGATCGTCATAACGTCCTCAACGGGAGGGAAAGCGGTCATTCTATCATTGCTGCCGCGAAAGAATCCGCAAATGCCGGAAGCGGAAGGGAATAAAGCAGCAAAGCCGCCTTCCGTCGATTGACCCCGCCGCCAGCGGCCTCTTATAGTTAGCCTGTTCTCACTAACCACTATGATGGCAATGCAAAATCCTGAACTCCAGAGCCTGCAGCGTAAGATCGAAAAACTGCTGACCGTGCACCAGGAACTGCGCGAGCAGAATAAAGCCATGCGCGCTGCGGAAGCGAGCTGGCAGGCCGAGCGTGCAAAACTGATGCAGCAGAACGAAATTGCCCGTCGCAAGGTCAATGAAATGATTACCCGTCTGCAAACGCTGGAGCGCAATAGTGGCTAACCCATCCAAAACCCTGGAATTACTGATTCTCGACCGTGAGTACCGCATCAACTGTCCCGATGGCGCAGAAGAAAAACTGCGCGATGCGGCGCGTTATCTCAACGAGAAAATGTCCGAAATAAAGAACGCCGGCTCCTCCGCCGGCAAAGTGCTGGGCACCGATCGTGTGGCGGTTATTGCGGCACTGAACATCGCTCATCAGTTGCGTGAGCTGGAAGCCGAAAACCTGCAGATGAAGCGCGATCTGAACAAGATGAACGCCGCCATTGATGAAGCTCTGGAGCAGGATCTGCAGCTGGAGCTGTGATTCTGTAACGCAGTTTTCATTACAAAATCCTCATTTTTTCATAATGATCTCTGATATACTGCGCCTGCTCCCTGGGGTGTTTGCCAGTCGATAAAGTCCTGAGCCGATGCACTTTTTTATGGAAGGTTTCACTCGCTGATGTGCGCATGTCCGCCCGACGGAAAGCCTGATTCAGTGTCTGGCCTGCCACCTTGGACCACAGGGTTCAAGGCCTTTATTTACGACAGCGGCACAGTGGGGAGCCCTTCCGATTTCTGCGTTTAATTCCGATGAATAAAACCGAACTCCGCCGGCATATGCGCCGCCAACGCCGCGCGCTTAACCACCGCCAACGTCAGCAGGCCGCACAGCAGCTACTGCACTCTCTGCGTCAGTCGACGCACTTTCAGCATTCGCGTCATGTTGCCGTGTATTTAACCAATGATGGCGAGATTGATACCTCGGTCTTTATCCGCGACTTACAGCGCCGCGGCAAAACTCTCTACCTGCCGGTGCTGCACCCGCTGCGTAAAGGACACCTGAGCTTTCTGCCCTTTAACCGCCAGAGCCGCATGATCAAAAACCGTTTTGGTATCAGCGAGCCAGACTTTGCCAGCCACCGGGCGATGCCGGCACGTTTTATCAATCTGATCTGTATGCCATTGGTCGCCTTCGATGAGAGTGGCAACCGGTTGGGAATGGGTGGCGGCTTTTACGACCGCACACTGGCCTTCAGCCGCCAGCCCGGAAACAAACCCCGGCTGATTGGCTGTGCCTATGAATTACAAAAGACAGCGGCACTACCCGCTGAAGACTGGGATATCCCGCTGACAGCCATTGCCACCGATGCAGGGCTGCATCGTTTTCAGGCTCACGCTGAATAATTCCGACGTGCTCTGTTCAGCGAATGCTGTTTTCCATCGTCATCAGTGACGCCGGACGCTTAACCTCGCTGGTCATACCAGTCACCGCTGCACCTAACAGTACAATCACGCTGAGAAGAATCAGAATATCGGGTTTTTTCATTACTGTTTGTTCCTACTGCATTCCGTATTACGGATTAGAACCTGTGATCATTGAATGCTACGCTGCCCTTGCACGCTCAGCCTGATGCTTGTTAATGGCACCTCTCGCGAGAGCAATACTCGGACCACTTTATAGTCAGAAAATATGAATCACTGGTTACTGAAATCTGAGCCGGACGTTTTTAGTTATTATCATCTTGAGGCTGCACCAGGCAGGCGCACAGTATGGGACGGCGTGCGCAATTATCAAGCGCGGAACATACTGCGGGATGAGATCCAGGTCTCAGATCTGGCGTTTTTTTACCATTCCAGCTGTAAAGAGCCTGCAATTATCGGCGTGTGCCGCGTTACCCGCACCGGACTTGCCGATCCGTCACAGTTTGATCCGGCCTCCGATTATTTTGATGCAAAATCCGATGCGGCCAATCCGCGCTGGATCACCATCGAAGTCGAAGCCCTGCGCGCACTCAAACACCCCATTACGCTGAAAGATATGCGCAAAGACAGTGCGCTGCAGGAAATGGCTCTGCTCAACCGTTCTCGCCTTTCCGTTCAGCCGGTAAGCGCTGAAGAATGGTCGCATATTCTGCATCTGGCCGCCGACAACGGACATTTCCATGAATGAAATAACGCCCCATGTGGTCACCCTGAATGCAGACCAGAGCTATCAGATTTGCCAGTGCGGACGCTGCAGCAGCGCACCCTTTGCCGCCGACAATTGCCCCCGGTCGCTGAACCTGCACAGCGATCAGAAGCAACTGGTGTGGTTGTGCAGCTGCGGACGCAGTGAGGCCATGCCCTACTGCGATGGCAGTCATAATCCGCGCAATAAAATGAGTATCCGGGAGGCAATCAGGGAAATGGCTCAGGACTTACTCAGCCACTTCCGTAAATAGCTCAGAACGCCGCAGCCGCGGCATTGGGTGCCATGATTTTACGCACCTGATGAAACAGGTCTGCGGTGTCGAGCAAAGAGTTGCCCGACTGAATCATACCGTGGCGCACCTGCCAGAAGGTGGCCGCATGCAGGGCAATGACCTTATCCACAGGCTCAAAGCCCATCAGCGGGCGCACAAGCGTGCCACTGAAGGTCGATTGGGTAACCACCAGATTGCCTTCACACACCACCTCTTCAACCCCGATGGAAAAGTCTTCCATCGAGTTGCGGATAGTCTGAATCAGGGTCTCCATACCATCCAGACCCAGCGGCATATTCACCATGCTCGCATAGTAGGTGAAGTCGCGGGCAACCAGCGAACGCGCCAGATTAAAGCGCCCCTGATTCCAGGTCAGCTCAACAAAATTGTGTACCAGCTTTTTATTACTATCCAGACGCGCGTCCATGTCATTCTCCTGCAGTGCAGACATCCTTGCCTGCTGAATCACAGCCATTGGCCTTTTGCGCGATACTACGCAGCGGATAGTTATACTCTTAGGACAATTCGGGTCAATATGGCAAAAGTTGGAAATCAGACCGGGTTGGAATCGGACAGTAACCATTCCGCCAGCTGACGATAGATCTGCTCTCTGTGCTGCGGTGACTCATTCACCAGATGGTGCTGACCACCGGGCAACATCATCAGACGCTGACGGGGAAACTTCTGCGCCAGCAGTTTCAGATTATGACGCCAGGCGACGGTATTATCGTTATCACCCTGCACGATGGTTACCGCCAGTTCAGAAGCGGGTAATGCTTCAATATAGGGTATCCATTGCTTCAGGGCTCCGACCCAACGCACACTGAGGTGATGTGGCTGCAACGGGTCCTCCTCAGCGATAAAGCGCAGAAAATCGGTATCTGCCGAATTGGGATTAAACTTGCGCCGTACCTGACGCAGAAACAGGCTGACAAAGGTATGCACCAAACGTCCTCTGTACCAGCCTTTCGGGCGTACCAGAGGAGCCATCAGGGTAATGCCGGCAAAGGGGGATTGCGCTTTGGTCAGCTGGCGCTTGAGCAGATAATTAATAATGATGGCGCCACCGGTACTCTGACCGAAGACATACAACGGGCCGCCAAGGCCGCCACGGGTACGCTGCAGAATCAGGCTAAACACTTCGTCGTATTCCTGGAAACTGCCGATGGATGCGCTCTCGCCGCTGGAAAGTCCGTGCCCGGGCAGATCGAACGTCACCACATTCAGCCCCTGCTGCAGGCAAAAGCCAATCAGCGAACCGTACAGGCCAACATGGTCGTAGTACCCATGAACAACGATGGCAGTACCGCGCGGGTTCTGTGGACGCCATACCTGCACAGCTATCTGGTAATCAGCCGCCTGTATCAGCCCGGCAAAGTGACGCACGCCACTCAGCTCTGGAAAGTCCAGCCGGTACATCTGCAGATAAGCATCCATTTGCGCACCAGAGGCCGGCTCACGAAACTGCCAGTCCATCGGTTTAAGGGCAGAAACCAGACCGTTCTTACTCCAGCTCAGACTCACATTCAGCACTCCGGAAAATAACACCGACATACTAGGCGCTGACAGCAACGATGCCTAGCCACCCTTGCCGTTAAAGACTAAATAAGCCGCAGCAACAGCTTAACCAGCAGAAAAACAGCAATAAAAAAGGGCTCCGAAGAGCCCTTTTTACGATCTGGCTAAAGCGTATTACACGCTGTAGTACATATCGTATTCAACCGGGTGAGTGGTGTGCTCGACGCGGTAAACTTCTTCCATCTTCAGGTCGATGTAAGCTTCGATCATATCCTTGCTGAATACGCCGCCTGCAGTCAGGTACTCGTGGTCAGCTTTCAGGCTGTCCAGAGCTTCACGCAGAGAGCCACAAACCTGTGGAATCTTGGCTGCTTCTTCAGCTGGCAGATCGTACAGATCTTTGTCAGCTGCATCGCCAGGGTGGATCTTGTTCTTAACGCCGTCCAGACCAGCCATCAGCAGAGCTGCGAAAGCCAAGTATGGGTTAGCAATCGGATCCGGGAAACGCGCTTCGATACGCTTGCCTTTTGGAGACGCAACGTAAGGAATACGGATAGAAGCAGAACGGTTACGGGCAGAGTAAGCCAGCATTACCGGAGCTTCGAAGCCTGGGATCAGACGCTTGTAAGAGTTAGTACCTGGGTTGGTGAACGCGTTCAGGGACTTAGCGTGCTTGATGATACCGCCGATGTAGAACAGGGCAGTTTCAGACAGGCCGGCATAGCCATCACCAGCGAACTGGTTTACGCCGTCTTTCCAGTAAGACATGTGAACGTGCATACCGGAACCGTTATCACCACAGATTGGCTTAGGCATGAAAGTAGCGGTTTTGCCGTAAGCTGCTGCAACGTTATGGATAACGTATTTCAGCATCTGCACTTCGTCAGCTTTCTTAACCAGAGTGTTGAACTTAACACCGATTTCGTTCTGACCGGCGTTCGCCACTTCGTGGTGGTGAACTTCAACGTCCAGACCGATAGCTTCCAGAGTGTTACACATGGCCGCACGGATATCGTGGTGGCTGTCTACCGGAGGAACCGGGAAGTAACCGCCTTTAACGCGTGGACGGTGACCCAGGTTGCCGCCTTCCATCACAGTCTCAGTGTTCCAGGCTGCTTCGGAAGAGTTGATTTTGCAGAAGCTGCCGGACATGTCAGAGCCCCAGCGAACATCGTCAAACATGAAGAATTCTGGCTCTGGACCGAAGAATGCAGTATCACCCAGACCAGTAGACTTCAGGTACTCTTCAGCGCGCAGTGCAACAGAACGTGGGTCGCGGTCGTAGCCCTGCATAGTGGCAGGCTCGATGATGTCGCAACGCAGAACCAGAGTGGCGTCTTCGGTGAATGGGTCCAGGAAGCTGGTGCTGTCATCCGGACGCAGGATCATGTCGGATTCGTTAATGCCTTTCCAGCCAGCAATAGAAGAACCGTCGAACATCTGTCCGGTTTCGAAGAAATCTTCGTCTACATAACGCGCAGGAATAGTAACGTGCTGTTCTTTGCCTTTGAAATCGGTAAAGCGCAGATCAACCCACTTTACATCGTTTTCTTTGATTAAATTCAGAGTGTTCTCTGACATCTCACTGTCTCCAGATGCTGGTTCAACTTGATACGGGGTTTAGCCCCGGCTTGCCATGCTCAGTATTGGAGCAAGTAGTGTGCCATTTTATCTTATGGCGTAGCCCGCATGAAATCAGGGCTGCAAAACAACAAACAGGCACTCACTGCACCAAAATAAATCACAACCTGAACCAAATGCACCATTTTAGCGCGATGGCGTGAGGTGAATACGCTAGCCAGTACAAGCCTGCACATTATAGGTTCACTTGAACACCGCAGTACATGGGATTCGGCACAAAAACAGCGCTTTCATTTATCCCCTGATTAATGCCGGCAGAAATGTCCGCAGAATATGCTTGCAGTGGCGAAATTGATGTCACGCTGACGACCCGTTTCAGGTATAATCGCGCCTCATTTTTTGTACAAACTTTCACCAAGGCCATTCTTGTGATCGACAACCTCAGAAACATCGCCATCATCGCGCACGTTGACCATGGCAAAACTACCCTGGTCGACAAACTGCTCGAGCAGTCCGGCACCCTGGACCGCAAAGATCAGGGCGGCGAGCGGGTCATGGACTCCAACGACCAGGAAAAAGAGCGTGGTATTACCATTCTGGCGAAGAATACCGCTATTAAATGGAACGACTACCGCATCAACATCGTTGACACCCCAGGACACGCCGACTTCGGTGGTGAAGTGGAACGGGTTATGTCGATGGTTGACTCCGTCTGCCTGCTGGTAGACGCCGTTGACGGTCCGATGCCACAGACCCGCTTCGTTACCCAGAAAGCCTTCGAACGTGGCCTGCGCCCGATCGTGGTGATCAACAAAATCGACCGCCCGGGTGCGCGTCCGGACTGGGTCATGGACGAAATGTTCGACCTGTTCGACCGTCTCGGTGCAACCGAAGAACAGCTCGACTTCCCTGTTGTATATGCCTCTGCCCTGAACGGTATCGCCGGTCTGGATCCTGACAACATGGCTGACGACATGTCACCCCTGTTCCAGATGATCGTTGACCACGTAACCCCGCCACCGGTTGATCTTGACGGCCCGTTCCAGATGCAGATCTCCGCTCTGGATTACGACAGCTATGTTGGCGTTATCGGTGTTGGCCGTATCGCCCGCGGTAAACTGAAGCCAGGTACCGATGTACAGATCGTGTCTGCCGAAGGCAAAACCCGTAAGGGTCGTGTGCTGGAAGTTAAAGGTTTCCATGGTCTGCAGCGTGTTGCTGTCCCTGAAGCCAATGCCGGTGACATCGTTTGTATTTCCGGTATCGACGGTCTGAGCATTTCCGACACTCTGTGTGATCCTTCTAAAGTAGAAGCCTTACCTCAGCTGTCTGTTGATGAGCCAACCGTATCCATGACCTTCCAGGTAAACGATTCTCCGTTTGCCGGCCGTGAAGGTAAGTTCGTAACCAGCCGTAATATCAAAGACCGTCTGGAAAAAGAACTGATTCACAACGTGGCTCTGCGTGTTGAGCCAGGCGACACTCCGGAAAAATTCAAAGTATCCGGCCGTGGTGAACTGCACCTGTCCGTTCTGATTGAAACCATGCGCCGCGAAGGCTTCGAGATGGGTATCTCCAAGCCGGAAGTTGTGCAGAAAGAAATCGACGGTGAGATCCAGGAGCCTTACGAGCAGGTTGTGATCGACATCGAGGAAGAGCACCAAGGTTCCATCATGGAAGAGATGGGCAACCGTCGCGCCGAGATGACCAACATGGTGCCGGATGGCAAAGGCCGTGTGCGTCTTGAGTTCATCATGCCAGCCCGTGGCCTGATCGGTTTCCGTGGTCTGTTTATGACCATGACTTCCGGTTCCGGCATCCTGACCAACATCTTCGACCATTACGGTCCGGTGCAGACCGGCCTGACCTCTACCCGTCACAACGGCGTACTGGTGTCCATGGTTCCGGGTAAGATTCTGGGCTATGCCCTGTTTACCCTGCAGGAACGTGGTCGTCTGTTCGTTGCTCCGGGTCTGGAAGTGTACGAAGGCATGATCGTTGGTCTGCACAGCCGCGATAACGACCTGGTGGTTAACCCTACCAAAGCCAAGCAGCTGACCAACGTGCGTGCATCAGGTACCGATGAAGCCATCAACCTGACACCGCCGGTTAAACACACGCTGGAACAGGCTCTGGAATTTATCGAAGACGACGAACTGGTGGAAGTAACTCCAACCAGCATCCGTCTGCGTAAGAAGTTCCTGACCGAAAACGAACGTAAGCGCGCCAAAAAAGGCTGATGCCCGTTCCGCCGGCTCTGCTCCAGAGCCGGCATCCCCTCCCTTCAGTTTTATCCTCAGGCACCACGTGCAAATCGTATAAATCCGGTTATGCTGAGTCTGTTGCCGGACTGGATTCACCGTTGTATGCCGTTATTTCTGCGTTTATTTGCCCACTGCCTGCCTGTACTTACCCTCGGTTTGCTGACACCGCTCAGTGCCAGTGCACAGAGTGCCGATTCGGTACGCGTTGGTTGTGGTAATTCGATCCCACCTTATGTGATCCGTCAGAATGACCGCGGCATTGTGCTCGATATCCTGCGCCGGGCACTGCAAACGCAGAATAAAACCATCGACGTACGCTATGACAACAACACCAATAACGTTATCGCTTTTAATAAAGGCGAACTGGATATTGCCTGCATCACCAGCGTAACCGCGTCGCCGAACGCGTTATTTTCCCGCCAGCCACTGATCGTATTCCATAACATTGCCATCAGCCTGAGCAGTCGTAAGGTATCCCTGACCGATGTCAGCAGTCTGGGCAATTACAGCATCACCGCTTTTAACCTGGCCAGTCAGCTGCTGCCCGATAATTTTGCCGCAGAAGCTGCACGCAGTCCGGCTTATAGGGAACTGGCCGAACAGCAGAAACAGGTTGAGGCACTGTTTAATGGCGAGACTGATGTGATCATTCTCGAGCAGACGATCTTCCGTTATTACCTCAGTCAGTTACGTCGCAACTATCCGAACAACCCGGTCTACCAGCAACCGTACCAGTACCACGATCTATTTACCCCGACCTACTACTACGCCGCCTTCCACAGCAAACAACTGCGTGATGCCTTTGATATCGGCATGGATATTCTGATCGACAGCGGCGAGCAGGATAAAATCCTGCAGAGCTACGAGCGCCTGCTGGCTGACTACCTGATTCGCTGACACTGCGGCATTGGCGTAAACGACAGGCATAAAAAAACCCGGCATAGCCGGGTTTTTTACTATGGTCTGATCAATCAGATATCAGCCAGAGTTTTCAGCGGGTAGTTAGCCGGGAATGGCTTACGTGCCACACCGGTATCAACCGCAGCCTGAGCAACCGCAGCCGATACAGCACCCAGCAGACGGGTATCAACGGCTTTAGGAATGATGTACTCACGACCAAACTCCAGAGACTCCAGACCGTAAGCATCCAGAACTTCCTGAGTTACAGGTTCTTTCGCCAGACCAGCCAGAGCTTTGGCTGCAGCCAGCTTCATCTCTTCGTTGATGCGCTTGGCGCGTACGTCCAGAGCACCACGGAAGATGAATGGGAAGCCCAGTACGTTGTTTACCTGGTTAGGGTAGTCGGAACGACCGGTTGCCATGATGGCATCAGGACGAACTTCCTTAACGATTTCCGGCATGATTTCCGGAACCGGGTTAGCACAGGCGAAGATGATTGGGTTTTCTGCCATTGCTTTGATCTGTTCGCCGGTCACCATGTTAGGACCTGACAGACCCAGGAAGATATCAGCGCCATTCAGGGCATCATCAACGGTGCGCTTGTCAGTCTCAACAGCGAATGCCTGCTTGTACTGATTCAGATCGGTACGACCGGAGTGGATCACACCATTACGGTCACACATAAAGATGTTTTCTGGCTTCATGCCTGCCAGGATCAGCAGCTTGGTGCAGGAGATTGCAGCTGCGCCGGCACCCAGTACGCACATTTTGGCGTCTTCGACTTTCTTGCCAACGATTTCCAGAGCGTTCAGAGCACCGGCAACGGTTACGATCGCAGTACCATGCTGGTCATCGTGGAATACCGGGATGTCGCACTGTTCGATCAGGGTGCGTTCGATCTCAAAACACTCAGGTGCTTTGATGTCTTCCAGGTTGATACCACCGAAAGTAATAGCAATACGGCGAACGGTGTCAATAAAGGCCTGCGGGCTTTCAGACTCAACTTCGATGTCGATGGAGTCTACGCCGGCAAAGCGCTTGAACAGCAGGCTCTTACCTTCCATAACCGGCTTGGAAGCCAGAGGGCCCAGATCACCCAGACCCAGAATCGCAGTACCATCAGTGATAACCGCAACCAGGTTACCTTTACCGGTGTACTTATAGGCGTTTTCAGGATCAGCAGCGATCTCCTTGACCGGCTCTGCCACACCAGGGCTGTAGGCCAGAGACAGATCCTGTGAAGTCTGCGCAGGCTTGGTCAGTTCGACACTGATTTTGCCTGGCTTAGGGAACTGATGGTAATCCAGAGCTGCTTGCTTGAAATCTTGTGACATAGTACTTGTCCAGTCTCTTCACTGTATTTAAAAGCCAGCTGTGCCACATCGTCCAGAACACAGGGGGCATAAGGGTCGTACTTTCTACCAAAAACCTATTGCTTTTTCCAGCTAATCCGGCGCTTCCCTCTTTTTTAACTGAGCCAGATCAGGTTTGTGGCTGCACAGGCAGCTGCATGATCACACGCAAACCGGGGGAACAATTTTCGGCGCGAACGCTGCCATCATGCAGTTCAACAATGCGCTTCACCAGCGCCAGCCCGATGCCATAACCACCGGCTGCATGATCGCGGGCCGAATCGACCTGGGTAAAAGGATCGAAAATCCGCAGAAGTTCTTCTTCAGGTACGCCCGGCCCCTGATCCTGCACCCACAATTCCGCATACTCAGCACGGATTGTTACACCGACAGACAGCTCTGAGCCCTGCGGCGCAAAACGGATGGCATTACGCAACAGGTTGTCAAAAGCCCGCTCGACCAGCATCCAGTCCCAGTCACATGTCAGGGAAGCGGCCGGCCCTTTGACCATCAGTTGCAGGTGTTTTTCTTCGATCTCAACGTCTGCATTCTGCAGCCAGATCTGCAGCTGACTGCCCAGATCCAGGCGGCCGGTCTGCAACTGCTGGCTGTCGGTCTGCTGCAGCCGGGCCAGATCAAGAATCTGTCCGACCAGTCCATCGACCTGTCCGACGGCGCGTTCTATCCGGTCATGCTCCGCTGCCAGAATCTGGTGCTGATCTTTTTTGCGGGCAATACCAAGGGCAATCTGCAGGCGGGTTAATGGCGAACGTAACTCGTGCGACACATCACGCAGTAACTGCTGATGACTGTGCAATAAACGCTGCAGTGCATCGGCCATATCCACCACTTCGCTGGCCAGCATGCCGATTTCATCATGCCGGTGCAGATCACGGCGCAGACCGGAGACATCAAAATTACCCTGTGCCAGCTGGCGTACGGTGCGCTGCAGCCGACGGATTGGCCGCGTCAGGCTCCACACCAGCACAAAGCACAGCAGCGTAACCACCACCACAATCGCCAGCGGTACCAGCCAGCGGTCTTCGTTATTCAGCACGCTCTGCCATTCTTTACGGGCAACGGCGATATAGAGATAACCCTGACGCTGCAACGGCCCGATCATCAGCCAGCCGTCATTCTGCCCCCACAGAATCTGGTCAGTTTCATCCGCCTCATCGGCAAATTCTTCCAGATCGTGGGGCAACTGACTGATCATATCCACCGGCACCGCCACCAGATTCCAGCCCGGGCGCATTTTGCGCCACAGCTTGCGGCCTTCAGCCACAATCGGCCGTTCACGGTCCATCAGATGCACCAAGTGCATGGCTTCAGGCTGAGTAGCCGGGCGGAAATAATCGTCTTCAATCCATTCGTTGGTCAGCACCGCTGCCCACATGGAAAGGAAGATCACCCCCCAGAACCAGAGGAAAATTTTGAAAAACAGCGAGCGATACCAGCGCATGCACAGGCCTGTGGTAAAGGGGAGAGTTTATTCCGGGCTGACCAGCATATAGCCGCGCGAACGCACCGTTTTGATCCAGTCAGAATCATCGCTGCGGCGGCCCAGTTTCTTGCGCAGGTTGCTGACGTGCATATCGATAGAGCGATCGTAGGCCATCAGCGGACGACCCAGCGCCGCCAGCGACAGCGTATCTTTATCCACCAGCTCACCAACGTGCTCCATCATGCAATGCAGTACGCCGAATTCGGCACCGGTCAGGGCCAGTTCGACACCATCCAGAGTCACTACCCGGCGCGTGGTATTGAGCTGCAGCTCACCCACATTCAGCGTGGTGACCGCGCCTTTGCCAGGCTGCTCAGCCGACAGATCAATACGGCGGAAAAGAGCCTTAATCCGCGCCACCAGTTCATGGTGGTGATAAGGCTTGGGAATATAATCATCGGCGCCATGCTCAAGACCCAGTACCCGGTCCACGCTTTCGCCACGGGCGGTCAGCATAATTACCGGCAGGGAAGACTCGGTACGCAGTTTTTTCAGCACTTCAAAGCCGTTCATTTTCGGCAGCATCACATCCAGCAGCACCAGATCATAATCGCCGCTCAGTGCCCGCTGCAGACCGGTTTCACCGTCCTGCACAGCGGTCAGGGCGAAACCTTCCATCGACAGGTATTCCTGCAACAGTTCGCCCAGTTCGTAATCATCATCAACCAGCAGAATCGATTTCATCACCATCCTCCGTTGCGCCCAGTCTAGCGCTGCCAGCCCCGTGGCCGGCAGTGTTTTTACCCTTCTTTGCTCATACCGCGCCCTGAACAGATCAGTGATCAAGCAAGGTGGCGATCCAGCGCGACTGCGGCCGGGTTTCCAGCGCGATCTTAACCACCATGGTCAGAGGGATCGACAGCAGCATTCCCACCGGCCCGAGAATCCAGCCCCAGAACACCAACGACAGAAAAACCACCAGCGTCGACAGCCCCAGCGAGCGTCCCATCAGGCGTGGTTCAACCACATTACCGAACAACGTATTGACCAGCACATAAACCCCGGCGGTGAGCAACGCGGCTCCTGGGCCAATCTGAATTAAGGCAATCAGCACCGCCGGAACGGCCGCAATAATAGAACCGATGTTAGGTATGTAGTTGAGCAGGAAAGCAACCAGCGCCCACAGTGCCCAGTAATCAACACCGATCAGCGCCAGCAGCAGACCAACAGTCAGGCCGGTACCAAAACTGACCACGGTTTTAATCATCAGGTATTGCTGCACCGATTCAGAGAAACGCTCAAAGTGGGCAAAGGCCTGGGTTTCTTCCCCGAAGGCGCGTTTGACCTTGGCCGGAAAGCTGGAGGCCTCCAGCAGAATAAAGATCACCGTGAACAGAATCAGGAAAGTGTTGGTCAGCACGCCGCCCAGGCCATTAAACACAGAGGCAACGGTTCTCATCACTACGCCGGGATTTACATATTCGCGGATCACATTATCAGCCACTTCCACGCCAAGGCTGCGCAACCAGGTCACGCCATGACTGGTCAGCGCCTGCAGTTTCTGCTCGTACAGCGGCATATCTTTATAAAATGCCGTCAGTGTACCGCCGACAAAAGAAGCCAGTACGGTGCCAAGCAACAGGAAACCTATAACCAGCAACAACACCGCCACAACCCCGGGGACTCGGTGATTAGTCAGCCAGCGCAGCAGTGGCGCACTGAGGATGGCAATAAATACCGCCAGTAAAAAAGGTACCAGCATGGCAGCGGCACTTTTAATACCTGCAATCACGATCACGACCGCGGCCGCACTCAGCAGAATATTACTGGCCAAACGATTATCTGAAGGCATAGCCATTCCCTGTTATGCAAAAAAAGGCACCATACACGAGCGCCCCCCTTCAGGGCCAGCGGCTCCGGCCTCTTGGCAAGTGCATCCGAGTTGTATAATATCCGCGCCCTGAATCGCGGAAGTGGTGAAATTGGTAGACACACTGGATTTAGGTTCCAGCGCTTCACGGCGTGAGAGTTCGAGTCTCTCCTTCCGCACCAACTTTTCAGGAGCAGACGTATGTCCGGCCTCCTTACCCTGCTGATCTTTCTGCTGCTGGGTTCTCTGTTACAAACACTGCTGCATCTTCCTGTTCCGGCATCCATTGTTGGTATGCTGCTGTTACTGCTGGCGCTGATATTGCGCGGCAAAACGCCGGATAATCTGCAGCGCATCACCCAGACGCTGTCGCCCCTGCTGCCTTTATTCCTGATTCCGGTCAGTGTTGGCATCATTACCCAAAAGCAACTGCTCGCCGAACATGGTCCCGCCCTGCTGGTTATTCTTGCGCTCAGCCTGATTCCCGGCGCCCTGGTCAGTGCGCTGATTATGCGCAAGGGAGGTAAATCAGGCTCATGACACATCTGTTCAGTCTGCCGTTATTCTGGGCCGCGCTTACCATTGCGTCTTTTCTTGCCGGCCAGCAACTCTACCGCCGCCTGGGTAACAACGCCTTTATTCCACCGATTCTGACCGGCGTTGTACTGGTCGTGACCTGTCTGGAGTTAAGCGGTGTTTCTTATCAGACCTATATGCGGGGCGGTGATTACCTGAACCAGATGCTGGGGCCTGTGGTGGTCATGCTGGCGGTGCCGCTGTATCAGTTTATTCATACCATGCGTAAACAATGGCTGCGCATTGTTCTGGCGGTAACTCTGGGCAGCGGCACAACCGTAGCCTGTGCAGTGTTGCTGGCGCACTTCTGGATTGGTGATGACGCCATCACCCGCACGATCTACACAAAATCCATTACCACTCCGGTGGCACTGGCCATCAGCGAACAGGTCGGCGGCATCAACGCTCTGGCCTCAGCCTTTGTCATCATCACCGGAATTCTCGGGGCTCTGATGATTCCGTCCCTGTTAAAACTGCTGCGCATGGATGACCCGCAGGCCGTTGGACTGACACTGGGCATCTGCGCCCATGCCATTGGCACCAGTCGTGCATTGGAATTAGGACCACAGCAATCGGCCTATGCGGCAATGGCCATGACCCTGACCGCCACCCTGCATGCACTGGTATTGCCTTGGATTGTCTGACCACAAGCATCTATTGTTAAGGGACTTCGGCAAAGGACGCACTATGGGCCGCCACATAAAATACCTCTGGATGCTCGCGCTGGCGTCAACGCTGATGATCACAGTTGTTACCAGCCTCCTGCTGTATCTGCACGAAGTAAAACACCAGCAGGATGAGTTAGAGCGTCTGGCCGGCAGGTTCCTGCAACAATGGAAACTCAACTCCGACAGCCTGCCAGGCGCAGCCGAACTGGGTTACCTGCGCAGCCAGGGGCTGGCGGTGCAGACCGGCGTATTGCATGACAATAAACTCAGCATCCGCCTGCCACCACAACCCGGAATCAGCAACGACGCCGTAACCAAAGCCGCGCAAGGCATCAGTGGCCTGCAACGGATGCATGACGAGCAGTACACCTATCTGCAGTACCTCCAGCCGCTACAGCCCGGTCAGGGTCTGGTTGTCAGCAAGTCACTGTCTCAGCTGCGCCAGCATTATCTGCAGGGCTGGGTTGGTGCGGCACTGACCGATCTGGCCGTTATCATTATTCTGTTTGCTGGTTTCCATCATCTGGTCCGGCCATTGCGTGACCAGCTCGACCGCCAGAGTCTGCAGCACAGCCTCAGCTGGGAACATATGAGTGGCATTGCGGTGCGTCTCAGTGCCCAACAGCTGATTCTTGATGCCAACCCGCGTTTTATTGAGTTGTTTGCCGATGATCACGATCAGCGCTTATCGGCAATTCAGCCCGAGGAAGAACAGCCACAGATTGCCCGTTACCTGCAGCAGGCGCTGGAAAGCCGGACGCTGGTCGACTTTGAGTGCACCCTGATTGACCGCCATGGCGACCATGGACGCTGGGCACTGCATGCCCAGCCATGGCACCTCAACGGGCGCGACTACATATTGCTGACCGGCGACGACATCAGTAAACGCCATCATATGGAAGAAAAGCTGCGTGCCGAGCAACAGCGGGTACGGGCTTATTTTGATTCAATGCAGACGCTGCTGCTGGTGTGCGACCAGCAGGGCAATATTCAGCGCATCAACCAGCCGGTACAGGATCTGCTGCAGATGGACAAAAAGCAGCTGTACAAACAGCCGCTGAGTTATCTGCTGCCCAAAACCCATGCCGCACGCCTGAGTCATGACTGGCAACAGTTGCTGGGCAGTCACGCCAGCAGCCGGGCCTCGGAATTTCCGCTGGTTTCTGCCAGCGGCAAGGAATCAACCATCAGCTGGCGCCTGACCCGCATCAACAGTGGTGAACATCAGGAAGTACTGCTGGCCGGCCTCGATATTACCGAGGCGGTGGCCAACCAGCGGGCACTGGAAACCGCCAACGTACGCATCCGCGAGGCGCTGGAGCAGGCAGAAAGTGCCAACCGCAGTAAATCGATTTTCCTGGCCAATATGAGCCATGAAATCCGTACCCCAATGAACGGTATTCTTGGTGCCAGCGAGCTGCTGCTCGACTCGTCGCTGTCAGAAGACCAGCGCCACTATCTGGATATTATTCATAACTCATCCCACGCCCTGCTCGACATCATTAACGATATTCTCGACCTGTCGAAAATTGAGTCCGGCAATCTGGAGATTGAACAGATTGATTTTGACCTGAACCGTCTGATCACCGACATCTATCAGCTGTTTAACGAACCGGTACGGCGCAAGGGATTATCGCTGGTGTATTACTATGACTCAGGTCTGCCCGCCAACTGGCGTGGTGACCCGAAACGGGTGCGCCAGATCATCACCAACCTGCTCAGCAATGCACTGAAATTCACCGAGAAAGGCCGTATTGAAATCCGCGTCAGCGGCCAACAGCAGGAAGACTTCCGCTATCTGCTGAATATCGAAGTACGCGACAGCGGGATCGGTATTGCACAGGACAAAACCGAACAGATTTTTTCCGCGTTCAAACAGGCTGATACCAGCACCAGCCGTCAATATGGCGGTACCGGATTAGGACTGACCATCAGCCGTCACCTGGCGAAAGCGATGAATGGCGATATAGGACTCAGTTCAGAAATCGGTCATGGCAGCACCTTTGTGCTGCAGTTACCGTTGCACGAAGGGCACGCACCGGAAAAAGAAAAACAACCGGCCGAAAAACAGAACCGTACCCTGCATGGCCGTGTGCTGCTGGCCGAAGACAACAGCGTGAACCAGAGAATTGCCGAACGCATGCTGAGCCGGCTGGGCCTGATGTATACCACGGTATCCAATGGCGAGCAGGCCATTACCGAAGTACTGAGCAACGATTACGACCTGATTTTAATGGATGTGAACATGCCGGTGATGGATGGTATTACCGCCACCGAACGCATCCGCGATCTCAGCAGCCATAAAAACCATATCCCGATCATCGCCCTGACCGCCAATGCCATGCTGGAAGATAAAGAGCGTTGCCTGGCGGCCGGCATGAACGGCTTTATCAGCAAGCCCATCAGGCTGGATACCCTGGGCAAGGTAATCGCCGACTTCCTGCCCGCCAGAACCCAGGCCTGAAGCAGGCTCAGGTCAGCACTTCACCGTCAAAACGCCCGGCCAGAAATTCCTGCGCCAGCGCCAGCGCAGCGATCGCCCGGCCTTCGGTGCAGTCTTCGCGACTGTACAGTTCGTGCAGATTGTTCAGCTTCCAGGGCACCATTTCCAGCGGTTCCGGCTCGTCGCCTTCGAGCTTCGATTCGTACAGATCGCGGGCCACCACCACATCGATACCGCCGCTCATATAGCTGGGTGACAGGCTGAGTTTTTTCAGATGAATAAACTCCCGCGCGCCATAACCGATCTCTTCCTGCAGCTCGCGGTTACAGGCTTCGCGCAGACTCTCGCCCAGATCAATCGCACCTTTTGGCAACGTGAGGGTGTAATCTTCAATTCCGCCCCCATATTCCCGGATCAGGGCAATGGTATCGTTATCCAGCAGCGCGACCAGCATCACTGCGCCGCTTCCACCGGGCATCAGACGCTCATAGGTCCGCTCAACTCCGTTACTGAAGCGCAGATCGAAGGATTCCACCCGGAACAAACGGCTCTGCGCCACCAGATGACGCTGCAAAATCTGTGGTTTTTTATGCATAACAGCCCTGTTTTAATAGACATTCCGATTGCGAGTATAACCCTATGAGCCTGACCAACTGGCAACAAATTGATACCGTGCTGCTGGACATGGATGGCACTCTGCTGGATCTGCATTTCGACAATTATTTCTGGCTCGACCACCTGCCGGCGGTCTACGCCCAACAGCACGGCCTGAGCGAGGAAGAGGCCCTGGCCGAGCTGAACAAAAGTTTTGTCGGCCTGCGCGGCACCCTCGACTGGTATTGCCTTGATTACTGGACCGAACTCACTGGCCTGCCCATCGCCGAACTGAAGCGCGATGTGCAGCATAAGATCGGTTTCCGCCCGCACGTACAGGATTTCCTCGCCCGCCTTAAGCAATTGGGCAAACGCACCGTGATAGTCACCAACGCCCACCGTGACAGCGTAAACCTGAAAATGGAGCGTACCGGCCTTGATCAGCTGGTCGACCGCGTCATCAGCTCCCACGATTACCGCGAGCCGAAAGAAAGTCAGGCATTTTGGGATCACCTGCACCGGGATGAAGGCTTCGATCCGGCCCGCACCCTGCTGATCGACGACAGCCAGCCTGTGCTAGAATCCGCCGCCCGCTGGGGCATCGCTTTCCTGCTGGCGATTTTCCATCCCGACAGCCAGAAAGAACCCAATACCGACAGCCGCTTCCCCGGCATTCATCATTTTGATGAGCTGGATTTTTAAGATATGACTGACAACAAAGAAAAGATCCGTCTCGACAAATGGCTCTGGGCCGCGCGTTTTTTTAAAACCCGCGCACTGGCCAAGGCCGCCATTGAAGGCGGCAAGGTGCATGTCGACGGCCAGCGCTGCAAGGTCAGCAAAACCGCCGAGCTGGGCGCCCGCCTCAGCATCCGTCAGGGCTTCGACCAGAAAGAAGTGCTGATCACCGCGCTGTCCGATCAGCGCCGCGGCGCACCGGAAGCCCGGTCGTTATACGAAGAAACCCCGGAAAGTATTAAACAGCGCATGGATGAAGCCGAACGGCGGCGCATTATGAAAGCCTCCATGCAGGTGCCCGACCACAAACCCAACAAGAAAGAGCGCCGCGATATGCGCCGCTTTGAGCACAATCAGGATTACTGACATGAGCAATACCAGCCGCGACACGCTGCAGCGTTTCAGCTTCGACAACACCGACATCCGCGGTGAGATTACCCACCTGCAGGACAGCTACCGCGAAGTGCTGCGCCGTCATCAGTATCCGCCGCGCATCGCCGTTGCCGTCGGTGAGCTGATGGCCGCTACTGCCCTGCTCAGCGCCAGCCTGAAATTTGCCGGACGCCTGACCCTGCAGATGCGCCTGCCGGGCAACGTCACTTTACTGCAGGCCGAAACCAACGAAAAAGGCCAGCTGCGCGCCATCGCCCGTTACGATGAGAGCGCCGGCGACAGCGAACTGCGCTTTGACGATGGTCAGCTGGTGATCACCATCGAGCCGGAACAGGGCCAGCGTTATCAGGGCATTGTCAGCATAAATGGCGGCAATATCGCCCAGGCGCTGGAAGAGTACTTCACCCAGTCCGAACAGCTGGGCAGCCACTTCTGGCTGGCCTGTGACGGTCAGACCGCCGCCGCGCTGATGCTGCAGAAAATGCCGACGCCCGCCGGTCAGGTCACCGATACCGATGCCTGGGACAGAGTCAGCCACCTGGCTTCCACCATCCGTAACGACGAACTGCTGGGACTGGATGCCGCCACCGTACTGCACCGCCTGTTCCACGAAGAGCAGACCCGTATTTACCCGGCGTCTGAGCTGAGCTTCTTCTGTACCTGCTCCAAGCCGCGCATCGCCAACGCCCTGCACCAGATGGGGTACGACGAGCTGAACAGCATGATTGAAGAAAACGGCAAGATCGATATCACCTGCGAATTCTGCCAGCAGAGCTACGTCTTCGACCGGCCACAAGTAGAAGAGCTGTTTCCGGAACGGAATCCACATTAAAAGTGGCGATAACCCGAGTCCTCATAAGGGGACTTTTCGGGACAGCCATTTCACCTCAAAAGACAGGGCTTAGCGTTTAACCAATTTTCTGGCATAATCACGCGCCTTCAACTTTGGGTTCGCCCGTGTACCCTCAGGGCGGTATAGAGAACATCAGAGTATGGCCACAAGCCGTGCGCTAATTATGAGGACCCGTTTGGGCACCGATATATGACCACTGTTTACACCGATTTATCGACACCGTTACTGGTAGAACAAGCAATCCTGCGTGGCGAAGGCCTGCTGCAGGACAACGGCGCACTGGTTGTTGAAACCGGTATCCGTACCGGCCGTTCTCCGATGGACCGCTTCATCGTCGAAGAGCCAAGCAGCAAAGACGCCATCGACTGGGGCAACATCAACCGCCCATTCGACGCCGACAAGTTCGATGCTCTGTGGGAACGCGTGGAAGAGTATCTGGCCCAGCACGACAGCTTCGTGTCACACGTACACGTGGGTTCTGATCCGCAGCATTACCTGCCGGTTAAAATGACCACCCAGACTGCCTGGCAGAACCTGTTTGGCCGTAACCTGTTTATCCGTCCGGAAACCTACAACCCTTCTGACAAAGAAGAGTGGCAGATCCTGAACGTACCGGGTTTCGAATGTGTTCCTGAGCGTGACGGCACCAACTCTGACGGCGCGGTTATCCTGAACTTCGCCCAGCGCAAAGTACTGCTGGCGGGTATGCGTTACGCCGGTGAAATGAAGAAAGCCATGTTCGGCGTGCAGAACTTCCTGCTGCCGGAAAAAGACGTGCTGCCAATGCACTGCTCCGCCAACGTTGGCGATGACGGTGACACCTGTCTGTTCTTCGGTCTGTCCGGTACCGGTAAGACCACCCTGTCTGCTGACCCTGAGCGTTTCCTGATTGGTGACGACGAACACGGCTGGGGCAAAGGCACCGTATTCAACATCGAAGGCGGCTGCTACGCGAAAACCATCGATCTGTCTCAGAAGAATGAGCCAATCATCTGGAACGCCATCAAATTCGGCGCCATCGTTGAAAACGTTGTGATCGACCCGGTTACCCGTGTTGCCGATTACACCGACGTTTCCAAAACCGAAAACACCCGTTGCGCCTACCCACTGGAGCACGTTGAAAAACGCGTTCTGGAAAACATGGCCGGCGAACCTAAAGCGGTTATCTTCCTGACCTGTGATATGACCGGTGTACTGCCACCTGTTTCTATCCTGACCAAAGAACAGGCGGCTTACCACTTCCTGTCCGGTTACACCGCACTGGTTGGTTCTACCGAAATGGGCGGCAGCAAAGGTCTGAAGTCTACTTTCTCTACCTGCTTCGGCGCGCCATTCTTCCCGCGTCCTGCTGGCGAATACGCGGAACTGCTGATCAAGCGCGTTACCGAATTCGACTCTCAGGTTTATCTGGTTAACACCGGCTGGACTGGCGGCGCTAACGGTGCCGGCGGTGAGCGTTTCAGCATCCCGACTACCCGTGCTGTGATCTCTGCGATCCAGAACGGCAAACTGCGCGGCGTTGAAACCGAGACTGTGCCTGTGTTCAACCTGCTGGTACCTAAGACTCTGGAAGGCGTTGACAGCAAACTGCTGAACCCACGCAACACCTGGGCCGATGCCGACAAGTACGATGAAGCTGCCCGCAACCTGGCTGCCCAGTTTGTAGAAAACTTCAAAAAGTACGATGTCTCTGACGCCATCGTTGCTGCTGGCCCGCAGCTGGATTAATTCCTGCCTTGCGGCCATAAAAAACGGGAGCTTCGGCTCCCGTTTTTTATGGCTGTCATTTCTTATTCCGGATTGCCACTCAGCGGAATCATGGTCTGAATAATAATCCGGATAACATCCTGCTGCGTGTTGACGCCAAGCTTGTTAAAAACCGCTTTCATCTGGCTGCGTACGGTTTCCAGCGCAGTACCATTATGTTCTGCAATATCTGCCAGCTTAAGTCCGTTCACCAGACATAACGCCACCTGAGCTTCAGCATTGGTCAGAGCAAATATTTCTGCCAGCTGTCCGGCGGAGATGTTCATTTTCCCTCCGGGGTCGCTGATATATACCGTCGCATAGCGCTCTTCTCCGCTATGCATCGGGTGTCTGCCAGATTCTTCCGCAGCAGAAATAAACAGAACCAGTGGAAACGAAAATTGCGGGTGGGAAAAAGAAACGGTGGTAACGGTTGGTTTATCCTGCTCGGTTTCGCTGTGCAGAACATCCAGTACATTCTGCAGAGCAAACTCCAGTTGCTTCTGATTCTCGCGGTTATGAGCCTGCAGTTTATTGTCGACCAGCGACAGTCCTTTGTGCTTACTGATAACAAATTCGGCAACCGAGTTGCAGAATTTTACCTCTCCGTATTTATCGATCAGCAACATGCCCATAGGCATTTTGGATACCAGCGACATCAGACTGTGAGCTTCGCTACGGGCATTGCCTAATTCCCGCTGAATTAAAACGGAGCGACAGATATGCGGAGAAATAAGCCGCATGATCCTGATTTCTTTGTCTGTATATGCGGGCGCATTAAATGAACGGTGTACCGCCAGTCCAACACGGATTTCATTGTCTTTATGCAGATTGACAGCGGAGATATGGCCGATATCCGCAGGCTTCAGAATAAACTGATAATATGAAGGGCTATTATTTTTTAACTCTTCTGCCGGCAATATTGTGACATCATTTACCGGAGTTTTGATAAGAGAAAACGTATTATCGTAACGCCCAAGTCCGGCATTATAAGCAAGCGCAAGAATGCGGCTGATACCATGTATGCTGATGATCTTCCGGCTGCCGGAGTTCTGATTCTCGATGATCAGCACACTGGATCTTGACTGTGTCAAAAGGCAGAGTTTTTCCATCACCACCTCCCAGTGCCTGGGTTTGTACGAGGCTTCATAAATATCCCCGACAAAATCCAGCAAATCATCCTGCATAACAACTCCGGATAACAGGGTTTAACCGGATAACAAACGTATTCCGGTTAAACCCTGGTAATTTTTCTGACATTGCTGCAGCGGAATATATTCATCCAACTATCAGCAACAGATTTCATACATATAAGTAATAGCAGAATACCTGCTCACATCCTCCTGTCCACCCACATAACCCATATGGGGGATGCCCTCTCAGGCTGTGCAGGTAATGATATCGACATACGCCTGCATGCGGATTTCCGCTCAGATTGATTACAAATAAATAAGGACTTCAGCCATGAAATTACTGCCACTGGTTTTTATCTCCAGCTGTAGCCTGCTTACTGCCTGTGGTGGTAGCAGTGGAGGCTCTGACAGCGACAACGATGACGACAACAGCACACCGGTGAATACCGCCCTGTTCGTTGATTCAGGCGTAGCCGGGCTCAATTACAGTTCGCCCAGCCATCAGGGCATCACCAATACGCTGGGCGCTTTCTCCTATGAACCGGGTGAAACCACCACCTTCAGTTTTGCCGGGCTGACACTGGGCAGCATTACCATTGCTGAAGGTACAGGCACGCTGACGCCACTGGATTTATTTAATACCAGTGATGTAAATGATCAGCGGGTGAAAAATACGCTGGTGCTGCTGCAAAACCTTGATAGTGACGGTAATGCCCAAAACGGCATTACATTGCAGCCATTTCCGGAAGGCAGCGGAGCTGATATTTCCGCGCTGGATTTAGCCGCCGACTCGGCCGATTTCAGCAGCGCGTTACTCAGTGCCGCCTTTCCTTATGAATCCGAACGTGAGCTGATCTCCGAAGAAGATGCCCTGGCTCACTTCGAACAAAGCCTCAGCGCTATTAATGCCGGACTGCAACTGACCGGCACCTGGCTGGAGCGTAATGACAACGGTGAAATCCGCTACAAATATACCTACGAAAGTAATGGCAATATGACTGCGGTCAGTTATTCAAACTGCACTGACGACGACTTTTACCGTGCACCAACCGAAGCGTCGGTGAATCGTAATTGTCGTGTTTCCAGCGCCTCCTACACCTATGAGTTTTCTGAGCGGGTACTGACCATCTACAGTAATGGTGAATTCGCCGATCGCTGTACCGTGCTGCGCTCAAGTGAGTACGCCTACGATGCCACCTGCACCACCGATGAATTTATTCACCTGGAGCGCGTCATTACTGAACTAAGCAACAACCTGATTGCCGACAGCTACCGGCTGGTCACGGTTGGCAGCAGCAGTTTCAGTGAACTTACATTCGACAAAGAGAGCGGTACCGGCTCCTACCAGAGCTATACCGATGGCATCGCCGGCAGTGGCAACACCGACTCCGGAACCTTTACCTGGTCCGCCTCCGGCAATACGCTGACGTACTCCGGCACTCACGAAGACGGCATCGCCACTTTCACCGATACCCTGACCCTGAAAAATAATAACGCCGGCATCCGTGGTGCACTGGTAACCACCTCTGCCGCAGAGGAAGGTACAACCCAGCTGTTGATTCCTTACTTTGACAGCAGTCTCGCCGCTAACTTTTTTAGTCAATCGTTATATGGGATTTACGATGCTGTCAGTGGCGTCTGTCTGGCGGTTTACGACGGTGGTACAAAACTGGACAACGCTGGCAACAACGATATCTGCAAATACGATCCGGCCGACTTCGGCAACACCACAGCCTCCATTAACTTCACCGAGCGTCATGGTTCACTGGTACTGAGCGAAGGTGGTGAAGATGATATTTGCTGGCCGGTATCGCGCATTATCACCTCCGAAAACGGCAGCTACACCCTGATGGCCTGCTCACCGGATAATGGCGGCCCGGACAGCTTTAACTACCAGCTCTGGTACACACTGTGATTGCCAGATAACTGAAAAAACGGGAGCTTCGGCTCCCGTTTTTTTTATGCCTTTGACCGGCGTCACAACTGCACAGTCTGTACATTGAGCCGGCACGAATCCGTCGTTAGACTCCGTCTTCCAAAATTTCTGATAACTCTCTGACAACAAGGAACTGTTATGGCCTTCTGGGGAATTCTTACCGGCGTACTCTGTATTGCCGCCATTATTGCATTGGGTTTTTTCCGTGCTGCCCAGCACATGAAAGTTGAGCGTATGCGCAGTGAGCTGGAATCTCAGGGCGTGGCTGCTGAAGATATCAGCAGCCGTCTTGATTCCATCACTTACGATATTCCCCAGCAGGTTGCGCCGTCGCTGGTAATTGCTGCGGTTATTTCTTTTGCGTTTGGCATGTTCAATCAGGTGTTTTTCTACGCAGAGCCGGGTTTTGTGTACCACGTACGCACCATCACCGGTGAAGAAAAAGTAGTCTCAGACGTCGGCTACAACACCTACCTGTTCGGCCGCTATAACGCCTGGAAACGATCGATGACGGTACAGGCTGTTGTCGGTAAACGTGAAGAACTGACAGCCGAGCGTGACGATGCCTTCGCCAGCGCACTGCTGCCACCACTGAACATTATGTTCCTTGATCAGGTGGATGCTGATGCCGAAGCCACCGTGCGTTTTTCCATCCCGCAGGATCAGGAGCATTTCCTGAAACTCGCCCACGAATACCGTTCTCCGGAAAATCTGCTGCGCACCGCACTGATTCCGGCCTTTAAAGAAACGCTGCAGTCCACCGCATCGCTTATGGGTGCCGAAGAATATTATTCCGGCGGCCGCTCAGGGTTTAACTCTGAATTTGAAAATCAGATGGCTAACGGGATTTACATCGTCAAACGGGAAGAGCAGCTCAGCCGCAGCAACCGTAAACAAAAATCCTCTGCCAATGCCGCTCTGGGCGAAGAGCAACAGGATTATGGTGACGAAACCAAAATCGAATTTGTGGTTATGAAACAAGTCGACGACAACGGCATTCCAAAGCGCAAGGTGCAGAAGTTCACCAACTTCGGCATTACCGTACTGGATGCCCGCGTCACCGATATGCGCCCTAACAAAAAATTCGTTGAACGTATGCAGCTGAAGCAGAAAGCATCCGCCGACCGTGCGATTGCCCGCGAACAGCGGATTCAGGAAGAAGAACAGCGCCTGCTGGCCATCGCCAAAGGTGAGCGTGAAGTAGCAGAGCGTCAGGCCAAAGCCAAGGTAGAGCAGATTCAGCACACCACCGAAGCGGAAACCGAAAAGCAGCTGGCCATTACCGGTGCCGAAAAACTGAAAGAACAGGCTGAAATTGCCAAAGAAACCGCCCAGATCGAACTGGAGAAAGCGCGCATCGAAGCCGAAACCCAGCGCACTCTGGCGGACGCTGAAGCCTATCAGAAGAAAGTGATTCTGCAGGCCGATAACGCCCTCGCGCAGAAACTGCAGGCCGAAGTTGAAATCCAGAAACTCTGGGCCGAAGCCTTTGCCAAACGTCAGGTGCCAACCAACGTCTTTGGTGGCAATGGCAGCGGCGGTGCACCGGTTGGCTCCGATGCCGAAACCAAAGCTTTTATGCAGATGCTGACCCTCGATGCCGCCAAACGTCTGAATTACGACCGCGACATCACCAAAGCCAAGAAGTAAGTCATACTTTTTGCCGGGCTCAGCACATGAGCCCGGCCCACAAGTCCGTTATACTCCCCCCGGTTTTATCGTTTCCCCTGAGAGTGTTATGAGTCACGAATCCATCGGTTCCCGTATTGCTGAAGAACTGGGCATCCGCCCACAACAGGTTGCAGCCGCTGTCGCGCTGCTGGATGAAGGTGCAACGGTGCCCTTTATTTCCCGATACCGTAAAGAAGTTACCGGCTCGCTGGATGACACTCAGCTGCGTACGCTGGAAGAGCGTCTGCGTTATCTGCGCGAGATGGAAGACCGCCGCGCCTCAATCCTGAAAAGCATCGAAGAACAGGGCAAACTGAGCGACGAGCTGAAGCGAGATATTTTAAGCGCCGACACCAAAACCCGCCTCGAAGACCTGTACCTGCCCTACAAAACCAAACGCCGCACCAAAGGCCAGATCGCCATTGAGGCCGGTCTGCAGCCGCTGGCTGAAGCGCTGCTGGATAACCCGGCGCTGGACCCGGAAGCCGAAGCAGCCGGATTCCTCAACGCTGAACAGGGCGTGGCCGATACCAAAGCGGCCCTCGACGGTGCCAAGTACATTCTGATGGAGCGCTTCGCCGAAGACGCCAACCTGCTGGCCAAGCTGCGTACCTTTATGCAGCAGGAAGCCACCCTGTCGGTGCGTGTTGTGCCTGGTCAGGAAGGTGCGGGTGCCAAATTTGCTGATTATTTCGAACATGATGAAGCGCTGAAAGGCGTGCCCAGCCACCGTGCACTCGCCATTCTGCGTGGCCGTAACGAAGGCATATTGAGTTTCTCGCTGGTAACCGGTGACCCCTCCGACAAACTGACGCCAAGCCCGTGCGAAGGCATGATCGCCTCACATTTTAATATCGAACAACAGGGCCGTGCCGCCGACCGCTGGCTGGCCGAAGTGGTGAAATGGACCTGGCGCATCAAACTGCTCACTCACCTCGAAACCGAGCTGATGGGCAACCTGCGCGAAAGCGCCGAAGAAGCGGCGATTAAAGTGTTTGCCGATAACCTGAAAGACCTGCTGCTGGCCGCTCCGGCTGGCCCGAAAGCCACCATCGGCCTCGATCCGGGTTTGCGTACCGGGGTGAAAGTCGCGGTGGTCGATGCCACCGGTAAAGTGGTCGATCACTGTGCGATCTTCCCGACACCACCACAAAACCGTATCGCTGAGTCCGAAGCCGTGCTGATGGCCTTAATCAGCAAACACAATGTTGAACTGATCGCCATCGGTAACGGTACCGCCAGCCGCGAGACCGATAAATTCGTCGGCGATATGCTGAAGAAATTCAAAGCCACTCAGGTACAGAAAGTGATGGTGAACGAGGCCGGCGCTTCCGTTTACTCCGCGTCTGAGCTGGCGGCGAAAGAATTTCCGGATCTCGACGTAACCATCCGCGGTGCGGTGTCCATTGCCCGCCGTCTGCAGGACCCGCTGGCCGAGCTGGTAAAGATCGAGCCAAAGTCCATCGGTGTCGGCCAGTATCAGCACGATGTAAATCAGAGCCAGCTGGCACGCACGCTGGATGCAGTGATCGAAGACTGTGTGAACTCGGTCGGTGTTGATCTGAACACCGCCTCAGCGCCGCTGCTGACCCGTGTCTCCGGCCTGAACAGTACGCTGGCGAACAATATTGTTGCCTTCCGCGATGCCAACGGTGCCTTTAACAGCCGCGCCGATCTGCTCAACGTGCCACGTCTGGGCGGTAAAACCTTCGAACTGGCAGCCGGTTTCCTGCGCATTATGAACGGCAGCAATCCGCTGGATGCCTCGGCCGTGCACCCGGAATCTTACCCGGTGGTGGAGAAGATCGCGCACCAGTTCTCGCGTGATGTTGCCAGCCTGGTCGGCGATGGCGCGCTGCTGAAGTCGGTTAATGCCGCGCAGTTTACCGACGACAAAGTCGGTGAAATTACCGTTAAAGATATTCTCAATGAGCTGCAGAAACCGGGCCGCGATCCGCGTCCGGAATTCAAATTCGCCCAGTATCAGGAAGGCGTGGAAGAGATCAGAGATCTGAAGCCAAACATGGTACTCGAAGGGGTAATCACCAACGTCGCCGCCTTCGGTGCTTTCGTCGATATCGGCGTGCATCAGGATGGTCTGGTACACATTTCCGCACTGTCTGACACCTTCGTCAAAGACCCGCGTGATGTGGTGAAAGCCGGCGATATCGTCAAAGTTAAAGTGATGGAAGTGGATGTCGCGCGTAAGCGTATCGGCCTGTCGATGCGTATGAGCGACGATGCCAATGACCGCGCCAACGAACGCACACCCGGCGAAAAGCCGCAGCGTAACGGCCAGCGGGCAAACGGTGCGCCAAACCGCAACAGCTTTGGTGATAAAGCCCAGGCTCAGGGCGCGATGGCCGGTGCGCTGGCTGCCGCGTTTGCCAAAGCAAAGAAATAACCTTCACCAGCATGACACAGGCTCCCCACAGAGATGCTGCGGGAGCCAGGCATTCTCTTGCAGGCAACAATGAATACCACCAGCCTTACCGTTGGGAGGTATCGTCCGCCGGCAATTTCCCCCTATAATCCGGCGATCTGTGTTTCTGCCCCGAGGCGACTTTGGCTAATTATCAACAAGCCCTGAATCTGTTCAGCGAACCGCAACATCTGGCACTGCTGGCACGTTTACAGCGTGGTATCGAAAAAGAAGGCTTACGCTGCTCACCTCAGGGCATCATCAGCCAGAAACCGCATCCGAAAGGGCTGGGCTCGGCACTGACCCACCCAAGTATCACCACCGACTACTCCGAAGCCCTGCTGGAATTTATTACGCCGGTTTTCGAAAGCGCTCACGAGGCCCATGCCTATCTGAGTATTGCTCACCGCTACGCGTACAAACAGCTGGATGGTGAGCTGATCTGGCCAAGCTCCATGCCCTGTATTCTGCAGGGTGAGATGAGCATTCCGATTGCCCATTACGGCAGTTCTAACCTCGGCCAGCTCAAGCATGTTTACCGTCATGGTTTGTGGCACCGTTATGGCCGTACCATGCAGACCATTTCCGGTATTCACTACAATTTCTCGCTGCCGGCGGAAATCTGGCCGCTGCTGCAGGCCAACGATGAACGCGGCGATCAATACAGCCCGCAGAGTTATATCTCGGCGCGTTATTTTGGGCTGATCCGTAATTTCCGCCGCTATTCGTGGCTGCTGATGTACCTGTTCGGCGCCTCGCCAGCAGTGTGCGCCAGCTTCCTCGCCGGCCGTGATCACAAGCTCGACCGCCTCAATGAGCACAGCCTGTATGCGCCTTATGCAACATCGTTGCGCATGAGCGATCTGGGTTATCAGAACAATGCCCAGTCTGATCTGATGGTGTGCCACAACACCGTCGACAGCTATATCAAAACCCTTGGCAAAGCGATCAGCGCGCCGGTTCAGGCCTACGAAGAGATTGGTCTGCAGGACGAGCACGGCCACTACAAGCAGCTGAACACCAATCTGCTGCAGATCGAAAATGAATACTACAGCGATATCCGTCCCAAGCGCGTTGCCAGCAATGGTGAAAAACCGCTGCAGGCGCTGGATAAATACGGCGTCGAATATATTGAAGTGCGCTGCACCGATGTGAACCCATTTATGCCGCTGGGTATCGACGTGCCGCAGATGCAGTTTATGGATCTGTTCCTGACCTGGTGTCTGCTGCAGCCAAGCCCGGATATCGACGAAGACGAATACTGGCGCATCAAACGCAACCAGCAAAAAACCGTGATGGAAGGCCGTCGTCCGGGCCTGATGCTGGAACAGGGTGGCAACGATATCAGCCTGCAGCAATGGGGTATGACCATACTCGACGAGATGAAAGAGCTGGCCATCATGATGGACCGCGCCAGCGGTGAAACTTTCCATATCGACACTCTCGGACAACAGCGCCTTAAGCTGGCCGACAGCCGCCTGACGCCGTCTGCGCAGGTATTGCTGCAATTACAGGAAAGCAGTCTGGAGTTTGCCGAGCTGACCCTGCAGCAGGCTGAACGTCACCGCAAAACCCTGAGCGAAAACCTTGGACCGCAGGTCTACCAGCAATGGCAGCAAATGGCGCGCGATTCGCTGGCGGCACAGGAAGAACTGGAGCAGTCAGACAATATGCCATTTGCCGAATATTTAGCGCATTATTTGCAGCGCTGAGCGGAGCGGCAGGCAATAAAAAGGGAGGCATTGCCTCCCTTTTTAATTTTCACGGTGAATTCCCTACCGTTAATTCTGTGCTCTTAATTCTGTACCCTCAATTCTGAACAACGAAATTACTGAAATATAAATCGTCGATCAGTGGCGAGCCTTCCAGCTGCACCATCAGCGCCCGCACTTCATCCAGTGCAACTTTACGCAATGACTCTCGCCCCTGCGAGCTGTTCATGGTTTCTGATTCCTGCGCACTCAGCAGCATCACCAGGTTATTGCGGATATATGGTTTATGTTGGCTAACAGCCGCTGCCGCTTCATTACCGGAGACCTTCAGCGCGATTTCGGTACGCAGATATTTCATCCGCCCGGTGCTGCCATAATTCACCACAAACGCCGGTTCCAGATGAATATACTTGGTCTGATTTGCTACCGCCGTTTCCTCCTCTGCCTGAACAACCCGGCTTATACCTGCCGTTGTCATCAGCAGCCCCAGCATCAGTCCCGTTGCTGACATTAACTTCCAAAACCTGCGGAACATACCGCCACTCCTCCTGACTAATTTGAGCCCGTTAATACGGATTTAACAGCACCTGACCCGGCCGCCTCGGCTGCCGCCCTATTGATCTTAGACCAGATCCTCCGGATTGTGGCTGTGTTAGACTTCAACCAAACTAGGCGAGAAGCGCCGGATCGTGGAATTTTTATGAAAACATTTCTGAAATCACTGTCATTACATCACGGCTATCTTGCCGGCTTTCTGTCCTGCGCTGCCCTGCTCGCAGCCGCTTACTACTTTGAATACGCACTCTATCTTGAGCCCTGCCCGCTGTGCATGGTACAGCGTCTGGCAACACTCGCCATCGGGCTGGGTTTTCTGGCCGCATTTATCGCGCGCCAGCGGGGCGATAAACCGGCCAGCTGGGCGTTGCGTATCGCATTAATATTCACGTTGTTGTCAGCCATCGGTGGTGTCTGGGTCGCCGATCACCATGTCTGGCTGCAGAATCTGCCACCGGAAGATGTTCCGGCCTGTGGTCCGGGATTCGATTACCTGATCGAAACACTGCCGCTGAGCGAGCTTATCGGTGTCATGCTGCGCGGTAACGGTAACTGCGCCGATGTATCTTGGAGCTTTGTTGGTCTGAGCATGCCGGAATGGACGCGTCTCTGGTTCCTGGGTTATGCCCTTGCCGCTGCTTTTGCCCTGTTCCGCGTCTGGCCACGTCAGCGCTGAGCGGAACCCTGAAGAGCAAGCAGAAAACCTTGATTTCACAAGGCGGAAAACAGAAAAAAGCTGCTTGCTTCGCCCTTTTTGACCGGCCTATAGTGTCTGCATACCCTCAGAACAATAATGCTGCGACCCGGAACACCAAAGCAGGGTCGCCAAGGAGAAGAACATGCTGGAAGGTTGCAAAACTGCACAGGAACGCTGGGGCGGCGTTCATAAACTGATTGATGGCTGGCTCAGCGGTCGTCAGGAACTGATCGTTTTATTCTGCAATCTGTCTGCCAGCAAACCGCTGTCAGCAGAACAACCGCTGGGGCCGGGCATTCAGCGCTTCTGCCAGAGCATGATGGATTACTGCTCCGCCGGTCATTTTGAAATTTACGAGCAACTGATCAACGAAGCCAAAGAATATGACGATGGCGGCCTGGAACTGGCTTCCACACTGGTTCCCAAACTCGACGAACTGACCGGACGCTGTGTCGATTTTAATGACACCTACGACCAGCACTGCACCTTTGAAGAACTGGCGCAGCTGCCAAAAGATTTATCAGCAATCGGTGAAATTCTGGAAGAGCGTTTTGAACTGGAAGACCAGTTAATCGAACGCCTGCACACCATTCACCGCGAACTCGTGACCGAATAACGCTTCCTGCTTTTGCTCTCTGGTTCCCGCGCACGGCGGGAGCCGCACAATATCCCACCAGACGAACTACACTGATACAGAATTTATCTGCAACGGGTTTGCCATGATTCTGCGTGTGCGGCATTTATCTTCTGCCTTACTTCTTTCTCTGACCCTGCTCCTGAGCGCCTGCGACGGTGGTAAAGCGCCCGCCGATATCCGTGAAGTTGCGCGTCAGGGTGCCTATTCCATGCGTTTTTCAGCCAACGGTAATGAACTGATGGTGGGCAGCCTGCATCATGGTGGCAGTCTGTGGAGTATCAGCCCGCCAGAGCGCCTGATTGACTGGAATCACAAAGCCGATGACTACAGCAGCATCACCAGCAGTGCGTTTTCTCCGGAAGGGAACTTTGTTGCCACCACCGACAACCGCACCATCGTTCTCTGGGCACGCGACAGTGGTGAGGCTGTGTGGTTCTGGAATTCACCCGGCGATATTCAGGACATCGCCCTGACCAGTAACGGCAGCTACGCACTGCTGGCGATGGCCGATTACACCGCCACGCTGTTTGATATTAAGAATGGTGGTATTCGTTTGCGTCTCGCGCATGATGGTACCGTTTACGATGTCAGCGTCAGCGATAACAGCCTGCTCGCCGCCAGCGCCAGCGACGACCTGAACGCCCGTATCTGGAATCTGGAAAACGGTAAATTACTGCATCAGCTCAAACACAATAATCAGGTAAAAACCGCTCAGCTTTCTGCCGACGGACGCCTGCTGTTTACTTCGGCATTAAATGAAAGCGGCAAAATCTGGGATGTTGCTTCCGGGCGTTTATTACAACAGATTGACCGCACCCGTGGTCATTACAGTGCCGCTCGATTTTCCGCCAATAACAGCCAACTGTTAACCGGTAACAGTTCCGGCCAGATCGAATTGTGGAACACCGCTGATGGCATACGCAGCCAGATCTGGCGGGCGAGCCCGCGTGATACCTGGGTAAGCAATAATGTTCTGGTCGAAGACGTTGCCTTTCACAACGACGAATGGCTGGCCGCAGGCTCGAACGGACTGCTGTATTTTCTGCGCTAGAGTCGTTCAGTACCCGTCAGAAGCAGGCGTTCAGCGCGCCTGATCAATCTCTTTTTTATGCTGATCCACCAATGCCTGCACGCCCTTGGCATCGTCCAGCAGTTTGGGAATATCCGCCGGATTTACCGTCATCGGTAGCCCGGGCTGTGGCGCTGCCGGTTCCTGCTGTGGTTTTTTCCCGCTGTCGGCTTCGCCGTCTTTGTCCGGCAGTTTCACGCTCTGAATCACATTGGCAGCGGTATCGATATCAACCGCCTGCGCAGTAACCCCTTCAGGAACCTCATCACCAAAGTGCCAGACACCGTTCTCATCCTGCCACTTATAGTAAGTTTGGCGTGTATCTTCGGTCGACAGCAGCTCTTGCTTATCATCGAACGACATCAGTGGTTTGCCATCCGGGCCTTTAATAAAGTAAGGCGCCGCAACTGCCAGCCCCAGAATAAACAGCATAAAAGCTATTTTACTTTTCATTTGATCATCCTTGTGATTCATTCCACGGCCAGAGATTATAACCTATGCTACAAATGCGCTGGGCAAAAAGCGCCCGTAATAATTATAGGTATACCCGGAGTCTGTTGACACTCAGTTCAGTACATCAGACCCAGGGGAAACAGGGATATTTAAGTGACAGAAACGCTAACGCCACAAGATGCTCCGGCAACGGTCCGGGTTATCAGTCGCGCGGCTCCTGTTCGCATAATGATTGCGAACGCCAAAGGCGGCTGTGGCAAAACCACCATGGCAACCAATCTGGCCAGTTACTTTTCCCGGCAGGGTGAAGTCACGGCGCTGATTGACTATGACCCGCAGGGATCATCCATGGACTGGTTACAGGCACGTGACCAGCATCTGCCAAAAATCAGTGGAGTGCCGGCTTTTCAGCGCCACGTGCCCAGTGCATCGACCAGGGTCTGGAGCCTGCGTGTTCCTGCCAACACCAGCCGTGTGATTCTCGATACTCCTGCTGGCCTTGCCGGTAACGAATTATCCGACCTTATTCAGCAGGCTGACCTGATTGTTATTCCGGTGATTCCTTCCGCCATCGACATCCGTGCCGCCACCGGTTTTATCCGTGACGTACTCCTTTCCCGGGCTTATCGGATTAATCCGAAGCCCATCGCTGTGGTCGCTAACCGGGTGCGTAAAAACACGCTGATTTATGCCAAGCTCGAACGCTTCCTTAACAGCCTGCAAATTCCTTTTATCGCCGCACTGCGCGATACTCAGTTCTATGTCCGTGCCAGTGAGCATGGATTAGGTCTGATCGATTTCGATCAGCAGGATTCAAAAGACGAAAAAGAATGGCAGCCTTTGCTGCAATGGTTGACTAATACCATTGAAAATATTCGTCTCCAGAGCGAAAAAGACAAATAAATTCACCTAAAATAAATAGATGATTTTAATTCATTTCGTATAATGCCCCGACGATCAAACCCGAATGAGGAATTGCACATGGCCGCCCGCAAAAAAGCACCTGCAAAAAAAACCGCTCAACCCAAAGCAAAAGCCGCTGTAAAAACAGTTGCTAAAGCTGTTGTTAAGAAAGCAGTAGCAAAAAAACCTGTTGCCAAAAAAGTTGTAGCGAAGAAGCCGGTAGCGAAAAAAGCGGCGGTTAAAAAAGTCGTTGCTAAAGCAACTGCTCTGAGTGCAGTACAGCAACTGGAAAAAGATATCGCAGCACTGCAGGCCAAACTGGCTACTGCCCGTGCCAAAGAGCTGAGCGATGCAGAGAAAGCCGTTGCCAAAGCAACGGCCACTCAGGCCAAAGCCAATGAAAAACTGGCCAAAGCCAATGCCGCACGCAAAACCGTTGCCGACAAAGTAAAAGCCAAGAAAACCCCTGCCGGTGTTCGCCAGCTGGAAACCGCCCGTAGCCGTGTTGAAGCAGCTAAAACCGAAGCGGCTGCAGCAAAAGAAGCTGCAGTTGCTGCCAAAGCTGCAATGGCAGCTCTGACTCTGGAAGCAAAATCTCGCGCGGCACTGGACAAAGTCATCGCTGATTTTGAAAAAGCTCAGGCTAAACTGGCAACCAAAGCACCGGCCAAAAAGAAAGCCGTTGCCCGTAAGCCTGCCGTGAAAAAAGCCGTTGCTGCTCAGCCAGCTGCTCCTGCTGCTGCCGAAAAACCAGTGGCGGCCAAAAAAGCTCCGGCTAAGAAAGCCGCTACCAAACCTGCCGCCAAGAAAGCAACTGCTGCAAAACCTGCAACCAAAGCCGCTGCTAAACCTGCAGCAGCCAAACCAGCGGTTAAGAAAGCGGCCGCCAAGCCTGCAGCTAAAAAACCAGCTGCGAAAAAGCCAGCCGCTAAACCAGCAGCTCCTGTCGCCGCTGCTGAAGCAGAAGTGAAAGACGTTGCCGTTGAAGCTGCAAAGGTTGAAGCACCGGCTGTTGCAGCTCCCGTTGTTGAGAAACAGACAGCTGAAACACCAGTCGTTGAAAACGCAAAAGTTGAAGCTCCTGTAACAGAAGCGCCGGCAGCACCAGTAGCCGAAACTCCTGCTACTGAAACTCCGGCTGAAGACAGCGACAAGTCCAGCCTGTTTGGTAATAACTAAGCTGCTGCATTGTCATTACCTGGCGAAGTTACTTCGCCAGTAATAACAGCTGTTGTAAAAGAGGCCCACGGGCCTCTTTTTTTTGTGCCGTCACTGAACCGTTATCGGCCATCGTGATGTTCTGCAGTAACGTCAGGTTAACTGCACTGCAATCTGCCTGCTCTGTCAGTGCCTGCTGTTGCAGCCAGGTGAATATCAGCCGTATACCTTCCTGCTCTGCCTGTAATTCACTTTGCAGTAATTGCTTACGTAATACAGCCTGCTGCGAACGCAGCGGTTCGGCATTTAAGTGTGAACGTGCCTGCCGTATTGGCAGAATCACCTGCTCACGCCAACGAAAGTAGTCACCGGCTTCCGCCAAACTGTCTGGTAACAAACATTGCTGCTTACCCAGCCACAACGCCGTCAGCAGCAACAATACATCCATACCGGCATCGTTCTGCAGGCTCAGCAACGTCTGCTGTACTCCGGGGCGTGCATAAAATGTCAGGGCGAACTCCCACAGTGGGTTATCACCGCTTTCTGTGGCAAACTGCGCCGCCATTGCCGTCACCTTTAATTAGCCAAGTTATGATCGAATTTAATCAGGTTTCCCTGCAGCGCGGAACGCAAACTCTGCTCAAAGACTGTCAGCTGCGTATTCACGATGGGCAGAAAATGGCGTTGATCGGTCCGAACGGGGCCGGTAAGTCGAGTTTATTTGCGCTGCTGAACGGTGAACTGCAGGTGGACGGTGGCGATCTGTACATTCCGCCAAAGTGGCGCATTGCCCATATGAGGCAGGAAGTGGAAGCCAGCGAGCGCAGTGCGCTGGATTACGCGATGGATGGCGATGCCATTTACCGCCGCATCGAGCACGGCATTGCCAACGCCCAGAATGATAACGATCTGACCCACTGGCTGGATCAGATGGATCAGCATCAGGGCTACAGCGTGCCGGTAAAAGCCGAGCAACTGCTGCACGGTCTTGGCTTCAGCAAAGAAGAATTGCAGCGTCCGGTTAAAAGCTTTTCCGGTGGCTGGCGTATCCGCCTGAATCTGGCGCAGGCGCTGATGATGCCGTCCGATTTACTGCTGCTCGACGAACCAACCAACCACCTGGATCTCGAAGCAACCCTGTGGCTTGAGCAATGGCTGAAAAATTATCCTGGCACTCTGCTGTTTATTTCCCACGACCGCGATTTTATCGACGGTGTTGCCAACAATATTGTTCACCTGCATCAGCAGGCGCTGACGCTCTATCCAGGCAATTACAGCGCTTACGAGCGTATCCGTGCGGAAAAACTCGCACAGCAGCAAACACTGTTTGAAAAACAACAGGTGCGTGTGGCCGAGATCGAACAGTTCGTTGCCCGCTTCCGCGCCAAGGCCAGTAAAGCCAAACAGGCACAGAGCCGCTTAAAAGAATTGCAACGCATGGAGCTGATCGCGCCGGCGCATGTGGATTCACCTTTCCGCTTTGAATTTCCGTGCTACGAAAAAATGTCAGCGCCACTGCTGGCCATTGATCATGCCGCGCTGGGTTATGCCGGCAAAACCATTCTGCCCGATGTGCGCCTGTCGATTGTACCGGGCCATCGCGTTGGTCTGCTCGGCCCTAACGGCGCGGGTAAATCAACGCTGCTGAAAACCCTGTGCAACGAAATTGCCATGCTCAGCGGTGAACGCTCCGAAGGCGAACATCTGCGCATTGGTTACTACGCTCAGCACCAATTGGAATCGCTGGATGTAAAAGCCTCCGGCGCACTGATATTGCAGCGTTTAAAACCGAAAGCATCCGACCAGGAAATCCGTAATTTCCTCGGCGGTTTTGGTTTTCATGGTGATAAAGCGCTGGAAATTATCGAGCCCTTTTCCGGTGGCGAAAAAGCCCGCATGGCGCTGGCCTGTGTCGCCTGGATGAAGCCCAACCTGCTGATTCTGGATGAGCCGACCAACCATCTGGATATCGAAATGCGCGAAGCCTTAACGCTGGCGCTGCAGAATTTCCCCGGTGCGATTTTAATCGTCAGCCACGACCGTCACTTATTAAAAGCAACCGTCGATGAATACTGGCTGGTCGATAACGGCAAGGTCCAGGAGTTTGATGGCGACCTCGACGATTACCATCACTATCTGCAACAGCGGGAAGAGATGCCTGCCGATAGCAGCGACAGCACAGTAACACCTGCAACCAGCGCTGCGGCCAACGTGCCACAGGCAGATCGCAAAGAACAGAAACGTCTGGATGCTGAAAAACGCCAGCGTCTGGCTCCCCTGCGTAAGCAACAGCAGGCAGCGGAAAAGCAGATGGAGAAATTCCAGACCCAGCTCAGCGCGGTCGAAGAAAAATTATCCGACACAGGTCTGTACGATGCCGAACGCAAAGCAGAGCTTAATCAGTTGCTGCAGGAACAGGGCAAACTGAAAAGTGCTCTGGAAGAAGCTGAGATGGAATGGATGGAGCTGACCGAACAGCTGGAGCAGGCGGAATAATATCCGCCTGCTTTACCTGTTTTTTAACAACATGCTTTTAACAACAGCAGGTATCAGCCAAGCACCGCTTTAAAACGCTTCAGCCGCAGCGCATTACTCAGCACAAACACACTCGACATTGCCATTGCGCCCGCCGCCAGCATCGGCGACAGCAACACACCATAAGCCGGATACAACGCACCGGCTGCCAGTGGAATCAGCAGGGCGTTATAGGCAAATGCCCAGAACAGATTCTGGCGGATATTACGCAGTGTCGCCTGACTGATGGCCAGCGCATTCGGCACCGCCCGCAGGTCGCCATTCATCAGCACCACATCGGCCGCTTCAATGGCGATATCGGTACCCGTGCCAATGGCTAAGCCAACATCCGCTTCGGCCAGTGCCGGCGCATCGTTAATACCATCACCAACAAAAGCCAGTGCACCGTAACGGGCGCGCAGAGTTTTCAGCGCTTCTACTTTGCCTTCCGGCATCACTCCGGCAACCACCTCGTCGATACCGAGCTGCGCAGCAATCGCCTGCGCGGTGCGTTCGTTATCGCCGGTTATCATCGCGACTTTTAAGCCCAGCGCATGCAGCGCATTAATGGCTGCAGGAGTGGTGTCTTTAATAGGATCAGCCACCGCAATGACTGCCGCTAATTGCCCGTCGATGGCGGCGTACAGCGGGCTCTTACCCGCCGCCGCCAGCGCCGCACTCTGCGCGGCTAAAGGCCGTAATTCCGCGCTCATTAAATCCAGCCCGAGCTGCTGCATAAACCGGTCGGCGCCTATTTCAACACGCTTGCCATCGACCAGTGCACGGATACCCAGACCGGGAAGCGCAGTAAATTCCTGCGGCTCACTCAGTGTCAGCGAACGCTCTCTGGCGGCGCGTACAATAGCCTCAGCCAGCGGATGTTCAGAATGCTGTTCGGCGGCGGCGACTAATGCCAGCAGACTGTCTTCTTCAAACCCCGGCTGACAGATCAGATTGGTCAGCTCCGGCTGGCCTTTGGTTAACGTACCGGTTTTATCCAGCGCGACGATTTTACTGTCACGCAGGCTCTGCAGCGCATCGCCACGGCGGAACAGAATACCCAGTGCCGCAGCCCGCCCGGTGCCCACCATAATGGAGGTTGGCGTCGCCAGCCCCATGGCGCAGGGGCAGGCAATAATCAGCACGGCAACGGCATTAATCAGGGCAAAACTCAGCGCCGGTTGCGGGCCGAACAACAGCCATACCACAAAGGTCAGTGCGGCAATGGCCATCACCAGCGGTACAAAGATGGCCGTGACTTTATCGACCAGCGCCTGAATCGGCAGCTTTGCGCCCTGCGCCTGTTCGACCATGCGGATAATCTGTGACAACAATGTATCGCCACCCACTTTTGCCGCGCGGAACGTCAGCGCGCCGTTTTTATTCACCGTGCCACCCACAACTTCATCTCTGGGGGCTTTCGCCACCGGTAACGGCTCTCCGGTGAGCATGGATTCATCGACATAGGATTCGCCTTCCAGTACCTCGCCATCGGTGGCAATGCGTTCCCCAGGGCGCACCACCAGCACATCACCCACCTGAATATCCGCCAGTTCAACATCCACCAGCTCTGTTCCGCGTTTGACCCGTGCAGTTTTTACCTGCAGACCCAGCAGGTGCTGAATGGCTTCGCCGGTACGGCCTTTGGCGCGCGCTTCGAGTAAGCGCCCCAGCAAAATCAGGGTGACGATCACCGCCGCCGCCTCAAAATACACATGGCGCGTACCTTCCGGCAGCCATTGCCCGGCAAAGGTCACCACCAGCGAAAAGCCCCAGGCCGATAAACTGCCCAGCGCCACCAGCGAGTTCATATCCGGTGCGCGACGCCATAACGCCGGCAGACCTTTACTGAGAAAACGCCGGCCGGGGCCAAACAGCACCAGCGTGGTCAGCACTAACTGGATACCCCAGTTCATTGGCTGGCCCAGAGTCTCTGCCAGCCACTGCTGCATGCCCGGAATAATGTGCGCGCCCATTTCCAGCACAAACACCGGCAATGTCAGCCCGGCGGCCAACCAGAAATCACGCTGTAACTGCTGCTGTTCCTGTTCGCGCCGGGCGTTGTCGTCATCACGCTCAGCGGCCAGAGGTGTGGCATCGTAACCTGTGCTGCGGACCGCTTTGATTAACGCTGCCGCATCCAGATTACCGGCCAGTACTTCCACCGTGGCGGTTTCTGCAGCCAGATTGACCTGCGCACTGAGCACGCCGGGCAGACTGAGCAGGGCTTTTTCGACCTTGCCGACACAGGATGCACAGCTCATACCGATCACCGACAGCTGATACTGCTCAGTGCGGGTTTCATAACCACAGTCTTTGACCGTTTGCAGCAGCGCCTGTGTTTGCTCATCGGCCGCCAGAGTCACCTCGGCTTTTTCACTGGCCAGATTGACGCTGGCGGCGCTGACACCCGGCGTCGCCAGTAAGGCCTGTTCGACACGGCGCACACAAGAGGCACAGCTCATGCCGATCACCGGCAATTGCAGCACGGCAGCAGAATCATCAGAGATGGGAATAGCAGTAGATTGAGTCATCGTTCTGTCCTGTCAGGAAAGCAATGACTGCAGTGTGAACCTTACCATGGTGGTAAGGTCAAGCGTCTGAATGAACGCCGTCGTCTGCCGCCAGCTGAGCAAGAATCGCGCAGTGCGACTGGTCATCGCCAGAGCAGGCGGCCACCATCTCCTGCAAGGTGCTGCGCATGGCATGCAGCTCCTGAATTTTATGTTCCACTTCCTGCAGGTGCTGCCCGGCCAGTGCCTTAACCTCACGCGCGGAACGCCGCGGATCGGCCCATAGCGCCAGCAGCTCACCGATTTGCGGCAGCGAAAAACCCAACAGCCGTGAACGGCGGATAAACCTCAGCATTTCCACATCCTGTGCCGAATACTGACGATAACCCGCAGCGGTACGCGCTACCTCAGGCAGTAGCCCACTGCTTTCATAATGGCGGATCATCTTTGCCGATACACCGGCCTGAGCGGCCGCTTCACCAATGTTCACTCTGATATCTCCTATCGTCTTCGCGCTTACCATCCCGCGCAGCAGCACAGAGGTCAAGCCTGCGAAGCTCACACCTTTTCCTGATTGATAGCGCTGTTAATTATGAACAGACATTCATCAATACATTAATCATCTTAATGTTATCAACAGCCCGGCCGACACTCTGTGCATAACCAGCCAGAAGGAAACGGCCATGAAGATTGTTCAGTCGCAGATACAACTCAGTGCTCAGCAAAAGGATCTGTTATTAAGCGCCCGCCTTACGGGCATGTCGGTGAGTGTTACGGCAGGTGATGGCGAGAATAACGGCAGCAATCCCGCCGGCGGCAGCAGTGCCAGCGCCGGCATTCAGTTGTCGCTGAGTACACGCACCGAAAGCAGCCAGGCAGTGAGTCGCAGCAGCAGTGTGACCCATGCCGATGGCAGTCAGCAGCAATCGTCCTCAGCCTATCTGGCACAACAGCTGACCGAGCAGACCACTCAGCTGAATGTGATCGTCAGTGCCGTGAATGCCCGGCCGGGCAGCGCAGGCCTTGGCGTACAGGTTGAGGTACAGAGCGTATTGCAGGTTGAACGCGAAGAGTCGCTGGTCTTTGAAGCACTGGGTCAGGTACAGACCGAAGATGGCCGTCAGATTGATTTTATGCTGGCGCTGGATTTCAGCCGCTATACCCGCGCCGAGCAGACCAACCTGTTTCAGGGCCAGCTCAACCTGATCGACCCGTTAATGATTAATCTGAACGGCGGTGCGGTTGAACTGAGTGACCAGAGTTTCAGCTTCGACCTCAACGCCGACGGCCAGAACGAGAGCATTGCCCGTACCGCCGCCGGCAGCGGCTATCTGGTATTCGATAAAAACAACAACGGCATCATTGATGACGGCAGCGAAATGTTCGGCCCGCGGAGTGGCAATGGCTTTGCCGATCTGGCGCAGTACGATGACGACGGTAACGGCTGGATTGATGAAAACGATGCCATCTTCAGCCAGCTCAGCCTGATGGAATTCGATGACGAAGGACCAACCCTGCGCTCCGCTGCTGAAGCCGGTTTAGGCGCATTTTTTCTTGGTTCTGCAGCGTCTGATTACGAGCTGAAAAACGACGCCGGCCAGGTGCGCGGAGTGATTGCCCGCTCCGGTGTTGCGCTGAATGAAAATGGCGAAGCGCTGTTATTGCAGGAGGTGCATCTGAATACTCCGCCTGAGCTGCCGCAATACGCCATTAGCGGCGGCAACCTCGCCCTGAGCAGCGAACAGGGCACGGTTAATCTGCAGTCGCCGCTGAGTTTTTTTCAGTTCGATAACGAACTGCTGAACCGCCGCGATGAACAAACCCGGGTGCAGCTGCGCTTTGAACCGGAACAGGGCGTCAGACTGGCGGCCGGCGGCCCTCTGCCCGGAAGCGCTGGAACTACACCTCCGGTCAACCACTCCCCTGGCAATGCCGCTGACCATTCCGAGCCCGTTTATAGTGACAGGCAGCCCCGCCGCATGAATATGCGCCAGTGGGCCGCCGATGCCATTAACCGCTACCACAGCGAAGAGCAGAATAAGCCCAGTGGTAAAGACGCCCATGTCTATGTCGATATTCCCGACCCGGTTCGGGCCACCCCGCTTAACCTGCGCAACGAAATCGAAGCCGGCAGCAAAGATATGGACAACAAACTGAAGGCCCTGCGCGCCACCATTGAGGAATTAAAACAGATGCGCGAGCAACAACTAAACAGCGAAAAACCGCTGGCGCTGTATCAGGCGATCGGTCATTTGCAGGGGTAATTCAGAGAGGCTAGTTCGGAGACGACAGGCAGATAAAACCGGCTGACCGTCGCCGCTGCGCGGACAGCCACTGCCGCTCGGATCATCCTTAACCACTCTGTACAGAGCCAAACAACGGCCTGCAGCGCCATGGCATACATACTGCTTTCTGACAGAACCATCAGAAAAGGAGGCAGGGTATGAACATTAACCGCACGGAGGCACTCGCCGCTATTAATAACAGCCTGAATCCGAAGCAGGAGAAACCGGCCAATACCGTATTTGCCGATCTGTTGCGCGTACAACAGCAGGCGCAGTCTTCTGCCACAGCTGCAGTCTCAGCACCATCATCTTCAGCATCGTCGGCTTCAACACCACCGGCCGTAACCTCTTCTGTTCCAGAGGCTACCAACGTCCAGGCGTCACCCGCGACAGAAGCAGAAACCGGTACCAAGAGCAGCGCCGTACAGGAATTCCGCGACTATATGGCAATGAGCGATGCCGAAAAAATGCGCGCGGCGGTGCTGAAAGAAATGGGGCTGACCGAAGAAGAGTTTGAACAGCTGCCACCGGAAGAACAGCTGGCCATCGAACAGAAAATTGTCGAGCGGCTGAAGCAGGAAACCGGCGTCAGCGATACCGGTTTTAATACCGAAGCCATCAGCCTGTTACTGCAGGAAGTGCCGCAGCCAGGCTGAGCTTATATTACTTATTCAGCACCCGCCGCACGCAGTGCCGCAGCATATTCTTCGCCTTTGCTGTGGCTCGCGATGGTTTGCAGAATGCTCACACCTTCTGCATTTTTTGCATTCAGGTTATGGCCTTCGGCTTTAAACAGTTCCACGTATTCGGCAAACACTTCCGGCACCATATGACGGTAAGCGCGGATGGCAGCGACGTAATCAGCATCGCTGCCGTCATAGCTGTTGGCGCTCAGAAATTCACGCAGCTGCGCTTCTGACCACTCACCACCAAATACTTTTTCTTTATCTTTCTTCTGCATGATTTTCTCCTGAGTATTCTGCTATCCGATTAATGTTGATCGCGTCAGCGAGGCAGTCAGTGCGCGGCAAAGGTCCGCGAGAAAGCGCAGTGTATACAGCCATACATGAGCATTTCGAGCGGAGCTTTAACAAAGCAATGACAACGCAGCTAGCGATCAAACTTTGCGGAACATTAAATCCCACACCCCATGCCCCAGCTTCTCACCGCGGTTTTCAAACTTGGTCAGCGGGCGGTGCTCCGGACGCGGTACGCAATTGCCCTTACCGGCAACGTTTTCATAACCTTCGGCCACATCCATCACTTCCAGCATATGCTCCATATAGGGTTCCCAGTCGGTCGCCATATGGAATACGCCACCCGGCTTTAAAATACGGCGGATGGTCTGGGCAAATTCGGCCTGCACAATGCGGCGCTTATGGTGCTTTTTCTTGTGCCACGGATCGGGGAAAAACAGCTGCACGGTATCGATGCTGTTATCCGGCAGCAGTTTCAGCACTTCGATCGCATCTTCTTTATAACTGCGCAGGTTGCTGATACCGGCTTCTTCCGCCAGATACAGCAGCGAACCAACACCCGGCAGATGCACTTCCACACCGATAAAATCTTTTTCCGGCGCGGCCGCCGCCATCTGCACCAGCGACTGGCCCATGCCATAGCCGATTTCCAGCACAACGTGGCCATCACGGCCAAATACCTCAACCGGATTAATCGCACCCTGCGCCAGCTCCAGACCCATCACCGGCCACTGCCGTTCGAGAGCGCCTTCCTGGCCTTTGGTTAAGCGCCCGGCACGGATAACAAAGCTTTTGATACCGCGGCGGTAAACCGGTTTGTCGCCTTCCGCAGCCGCTGCTGCCGGATTTTCATCATGTTCGCTCACGCTAACCTGCCTGAATAATTACAAAGAGTGTTGAGGTCTGCTTGCACTGACGAAACAGACCCTAAGGGGTTTTCAGCTTAACGGCCGCCACCAGCAGCGCCGACCAGCCCAGCAGCCAGCTGACACCGCCCAGCGGCGTGATCATACCCAGCGGCCGCACACCGCTCAGCGCCAGCAGATACAGGCTGCCACTGAACAGAATCAGCCCCAGCAACATCAGCCGCGCCGACCAGCTCAGCCAGCGCGATGGCTGCACCTGCAGCCACAGCGATAAGGCCAGCAGAACCACAGCATGAATCAGGTGATACTGCACCGCGGTCTGGTACACCGTCAGCATATCAGCGCTCAGTACGCCCTTCAGACCATGCGCTCCGAACGCGCCCAGTGCGACGCCGCTGAAGCCTGCGACGGAGCTAATAATTAGCGTTGTTCGGGAATTCATATCAGCAAGCCTAAAGCTAAAAGCAAATATTATAGAGGACGCGGATAGGTCGTCATAGCAGAGTATCAGGCGGTAGCTGATACAATCGGGTTCATCAGAATAGGGATGAAGAACCATGTTTGAAGCCTTCATAAATAAACTCAAGAGATCTGCCATGTCAGGGGAGATAATGCACTTGAGAACAGCTTGTCTGGCTATGGATCTGGCAGCACCGGGTTTAGCTGCTGAGGTTGCGGATTATATCCTAACCGGGCAACCAGAAAGCTGTTTGGGTAAAGTTAATCATTTGACAGAATCCTCCGGACACTACCCACCAGGACAGCTCATACTGCACAAGACTGATCAGAAATATGCAGATATGAACAAAAAAATATTCCACAGCCTGCCCAACTTCCTGATGTCGCCCGTGGTCCGGGATCCTTATGTTCTGAAACGGTTAGCAGAAGTGATTCACTTATGCACGGGTGATCATAAATTCCACAACATGCAGACCGAAATGAAAGGCTGGTTTGGCAATATGCTCCACCTGTTTGATACGTGTACAAACTGGTTTGACGTTGACAATAATCTATACAATATTCCATGCCCGGATCGCACAACCCTAATGGATGTAGCAAATTTATTCGGTGTTTCCCCGGATTTTGTAGACGCCTATATCCTCGAAGGCCAACCCGGTTGCTACCGCAACGGCAGTACCTTCATATCCTACCTGAGAAGAACAACTGACTGGCCAAAACTTCTTGCGACCCCGGACTACCAGAACAAAGTACAGGCCATGGAGGCGTCAGCGAGAGAAGCAATTTGCTATCAGTTGAAAAATATTAAAAGCGCGCTTTCACCTCAGCTTGTACCCATCGTAGTTCAGCTGCTGACTGACCGCTCAGTGGTTGTTCGTAAAGCCTCTGCCCCTCTTGCCGCCTTGCTTCCCTCTGACGATCTTTTCATCTATCTGAAAGAATGCTATGCCTCAGGAAAAGCTGATGCACGAAAGCGCTGGATTGATCTGACCGCAGAGTTACCCAGCGGCCGAAAGCTACTGGAACAGTGGAAGACCGTTGAGAATGTAACGTCTGTCCAGACCCATATTGAAAAGGCGATGAATCTATCAACAGTGAAGACGAACGCGTTCTCACTGCACACAGGGCCGATTCCACCCTATCAGCCTGAAGTGCATATACCCAGTGACTGGCACACCAAAATACGCGTAACAGCAGATGCCCTGATACAGGATGAGTCAGAGAAGAAGGCTGTGCTTGAAAGTCAGCTACGTAACACACCCGAGGCGAGGTTTAAACCATTATTGGAAAATGACTACTCATGGTGCTTAAAGCGACTGAGTAATTATCAAAGTATTGGGGAAAAGGATATTGATGAATACTTAAACTTCCTTCAGCGAGGAGCAGTGGTGTTCGACCATTCAAACGTTGCCAACGTTGCTCATAAATCCGGATTATTTAAAAATGGCGAAATTAACCTCTTAGTGTATTTAAGACAGTTATGGTGTTTAACAGGTCTCGACCGGGTAAATAGCGACAAGCAGCTATTATCATTAATTACAACTGAACTCACCGACCTCCGGCAGCTTGCACTGATATTCAGGCAACACAATCAGGATATCTCGTTATTTATTGCCAGGATCATGAATGCTCATGGGGCTCCCGATAAGCTGCCATTTGACCATCAAGCGGTATCCGTTTGGCAGTTTTTTACCGATAACCCGGAATACATTACACAGGGGTTAAATGGCAAACTTAATACCGACGGATACGTTGAAGAAGCTGCGGTTATAAAAAGGACGTTATTCCTCCTGAGTTTATTCCCTGAAATACCGGAAGAATGGGAAATAGGCCTTTATAAGCATGCACTGGAATCATCCGCAGATATCAGGACAACAGCACAGAACACAGCCCTGCAGCTGGGAATAAAACTATCCTACCTTACCCTGCCGCTGAGATCGGGCGCTAAAAATGTCAGAATTGTAGCCGCCAGATGGCTAACAAATCTGAAAGACAAGTCCGCAGTTCCTGAACTCTACTCTGCCCTTAAGCAGGAAAAGGACCTTACCGTTAAAGCAGCCATTCTCGATGCTCTGGAAAACTGTGGCGAAGATGTCACTCAGCTCCTGGACAGAGCCGAACTACTCGCTGATGCAGAACGGGGATTAGCACAAAGGCTGCCGTCGTCGCTGAAGTCATTCCCAATAGAGGAACTGCCAGCCATGTACTTTATCGACGGATCACAGGCATCGCCGGATTTGGTCTGGTGGTGGATTGTTTTAGCCGTAAAGCTGAACGAGCCTGAAGGTAACAGTCTTTTCAACCGATACACAGGATTGCTTGACGTCAACAGTCAGGAAAGCCTCGGTCTGTTCCTGATTTCTGCCTTTATATCAACAGACACATTAACAGCCAGTGATGAGGAGTGCGCCCAATACGCGCTCGACAATCAACAGCAGCGTTTAGACAAGTACAGGGACTATGGCAGCAAAAACAATATCGATGAATACAAAAATATTACACTGGATACGGTTTACGCCGAACTGTACAAAAAGAAGAAATCTGAACTCGTCGGCTCTTCGATCAAAAACAAGGGCATGCTTGGTTTAATACCCCGACTTAATGGTCAGTCTGCATTGCAGAAAATAGTGCCTTATATGAGTAAGCATTACCGCCGCAGGGCACAAATAGAAACCATTCTACTGGTTATCAGTCGGTTCGATGACGACTCTCTAATTCAGTTACTACTGGCAACCGCACAACGTTACCGAACGGAGTCGATTCAAAAGCTCGCTATATCCCTCGTCAATGCGTTAGCAAAAAGGAGGAACTGGAGTCCACTCGACCTCGCCGACCTGACCATACCTTGCGCTGGATTGGAAAGAAAAGATGCTCCAACAAGATTCAACTATGGCGCTCGTGAGCTGGCCGTCATTTTGTCGGGGGATTTAAAGTTACTGCTGCTCAATGAACTCGGCAATCCTATCAAGGCTCTGCCTGAAGCAAAGCCAAATGACGACGCTGAAGATCTGACTGAAACCAAGAAGTGGCTCAGCAACTGTAAAAAAGAACTGAAGCAAATCATCGAATTCCAGAGCAACAGGCTTATGGAATGTATGATTTCCGACCAGCGCTGGCCCCTCAGCGACTGGCAAGAGCGGCTTTTCAACCACCCGGTGATGAATCAGCTACTCCGTAGGGTGCTATGGCAGGCGAAGACCGGAAGCCATTGGACGACTTTTTATATCAACAGCGATGGCAGGTTTATATCTGTTTCTGATGAGGAACTGCTCCTGACGAACGCCTCACAGCTGCGAGTATTAAGTGCTAATCAAATATCAGAGGAAGAATGTTCGTTATGGAAAGCCTTCTTCAGGAAAAACAAAGTCAAACCTCTTTTCGAACAGCTGCACCGAGCAAACATAAGTACAACTACGACACAGACAGAACTGAATCATGCGTACGGCTACCTGACGGACAGCTTGACCCTGAGCAGAGTCATGGAAGCTTGTGGATATAAAGTAAGTCACTTTGACCATGATAAGTCCCGGTTCTATGAGTACTACAAACGCTTCCACCCATCGGGCATTACCGCGGTACTTGAGTTCAGTGGCAGCTACTCACCCCTGATCGAAGAAATTGTCGCGATATTTTCGATTACGTTTATCCACCGTGAGAGCGAGGGACCATTGCCTGCACCGGGCCGGAAGCTGAATCTGTCCGATGTTCCAGACAACCTGCTGAATGCAGTAGCGCTTGACTACGAGCTGCTAGCGCAGACCGCAAAGCCAGACGCAGACTGGCAGAGTAAAGTACTGTGACTGTACGCAAACAGTATGCGCCATGCAGTCCCTTCAGCTCTGAGTTAATATGTCGGACAAATTTTTTAACTGGTATTGGCTGTGAAATACACCGACCTGCGCGACTTTATTAAATCGCTGGAAAAACGTGGCGAACTGAAACGCATCCGTTATCCGGTTGATCCGCATCTGGAAATGACCGAAATCGCCGACCGTGTGCTGCGTGCCGGCGGTCCGGCGCTGCTGTTTGAAAATCCCAAAGGTTATGACATGCCGGTTCTGGCCAACCTGTTCGGCACGCCGAAACGGGTGGCGCTGGGCATGGGTGAAGAGTCGGTGGAAGCGCTGCGCGATATCGGTCAGCTGCTCGCGTTCTTAAAAGAGCCGGAGCCACCCAAGGGCATGAAAGACGCCTGGGAAAAGCTGCCGATCTTCAAAAAAGTGCTGTCGATGGGGCCGAAAGAAGTACGCAAGGCGCCCTGTCAGGATGTGGTGCTCGAAGGCGACGACGTCGACCTGAGCAAAATTCCGGTACAGCACTGCTGGCCCGGCGATGCCGGTCCGTTAATTACCTGGCCGCTGGTGATTACCAAAGGGCCGCATAAAGAGCGCCACAATTTAGGTATTTATCGTCAGCAGGTGATCGCTAAAAACAAGGTGATTATGCGCTGGCTCAGCCATCGCGGCGGCGCGCTGGATTTTCTTGAGTGGCAGAAGGCACACCCGGGCGAACCCTTCCCGGTGACTGTCGCGCTGGGCGCCGACCCGGCCACCATTCTCGGTGCCGTCACGCCGGTGCCGGATACCCTGAGCGAATACGCTTTTGCCGGCCTGCTGCGCGACAGCAAAACCGAGCTGGTAAAAAGTATCGGCAACGATCTGCTGGTGCCGGCCTCGGCCGAAATCGTACTCGAAGGGGTAATTCATCCGGGCGAGATGGCACCAGAGGGGCCATTCGGTGACCACACCGGCTATTACAACGAGGTCGATGAGTTCCCGGTATTTACCGTCGAGCGCATAACCCACCGCAAAGACCCTATTTACCACAGCACCTACACCGGCCGGCCGCCGGATGAGCCGGCCATTCTCGGCGTGGCGCTGAACGAAGTCTTTGTGCCGATTCTGCAGAAGCAGTTTCCGGAAATCGTCGATTTCTACCTGCCGCCGGAAGGCTGTTCCTACCGCATGGCGGTGGTGAGCATGAAGAAACAATACCCGGGTCATGCCAAGCGCGTGATGATGGGCGTGTGGTCGTTCCTGCGCCAGTTTATGTACACCAAGTTTGTGATTGTGGTCGACGACGACGTAAACACCCGCAACTGGGAAGACGTGATCTGGGCCATCACCACCCGTATGGACCCGGCACGTGACACCACGCTGATCGAAAACACGCCGATTGATTACCTCGACTTTGCCTCGCCGGTATCGGGCCTGGGCTCGAAGATGGGTCTGGATGCCACCAACAAATGGCCGGGTGAAACCAGCCGTGAATGGGGCACGCCAATCGTGATGGATCAGGACGTGAAAAATAAGGTCGACGAAATCTGGGATCAGCTGGGGTTATGACGCTCCATACCGTCACCTTCCGGCCATCCGGGGCGCGCATCCGCTGTGCCCCGGATCAGACCATCGCCGAGGCCGCGCTGCAGCAGGGCGTGATCGTGCCGGTCAGCTGCGAAAACGCGATCTGCCAGATCTGTCAGGGGGAAAGGCTTGCCGGAGCGTTCAGCTTTCGCAACTCTCTGGGTCAGACCATACTTGAGCAAGACAATCAGGTATTATGCTGCGTCGCCCAACCCCAGACCGATGTTGAGATATATATGGCCGATGTTTACGCCCCCAACCACAAGCCACAGGTCAGCCTGGCCTGTCAGATTCCTGCCGTGGAACTGCTGGGCGATGATATCTGGCGCATAGAATTACTTACCCCGGCCGGCAAGAGCGCCGATTTCTGGCCCGGCCAGTACCTGCTGCTGCACGTGCGTGATGAACAGGGTAACGAAGAGCAGGTGCCGTTCTCCATCGCCTGTGCACCGGGCAGCATGAACAACACCGATCCGCGTAAGATAGAACTGCACATCGCCAACAGCAGCGACAACGCCCTGCGCATTATTAACTTCCTGCGCGACGCCGTCGTAGCGCGCGTCACTCTGCCGGCGGGCGATTGCTTTATCAGCAAACTCTTTATTCAGCAGCACAAAGATCAGCCACTGGTCATGGTGGCAGCCGGCAGTGGTTTCTCACAGATTAAAGCCCTGATCGAAGGCGCGCTGGCGCTGAATCCACAGCAGGAAATTCACCTGTATTGGTCCAATCGTGGAGCCGAAGGCTTCTATCTGGCCAACCTGCCCCTGCAGTGGGCACAACAGTATGCGAACTTTCATTACCACCCGATTATCGAACAGCAGAGTGAAGGCTGGCATGGCCGCGCCGGCTGGATTTATCAGGTGATTCACGAAGACTTTGCCGATCTGAGCCAGGTACAGATGTTCGCCTGCGGCTCACCTAATATGGTGTACGGCACCCTCGATCAGCTGGCACCGCTGGGCCTGACCCTTGCCAATATGCACTCCGATGTCTTTGCCTATGCACCACGCGACTAACGATCAACTATCCCCTTACCTGCCAATCAGGAGCTTATATGAACTGGACCTTCACCATTAATCCGCAGCAGTTATGGGAAACCTATATTCTGCCCTGGGGTACACAGATAGTACTGGCGCTGCTGATTTTTATTATCGGCCGCATGCTGGCGGGCTTTGTTACCCGTACCACCACCAAAGCGCTTGAGCGCGCCCGCCTCGATCCGATTCTGATCAGCTTTCTGGCCACGGTGATGAACAGCACGCTGGTGCTGCTGGTTATTGTTTTTGCCCTGTCACAACTCGGGCTCGACACCACCTCGCTGGTTGCCCTGCTCGGTGCCGCCGGTCTGGCCGTTGGCCTGGCGCTGAAGGATTCTTTGTCACACTTTGCTGCCGGCGTAATGCTGATTGTGTTCCGGCCGTTCAAGCTGGGTGATTATGTTGAAGTGGGTGGCGTGGCCGGTTCGGTGGATAAAATCACCATTTTCAGCACCCGTCTGAAAACCCCGGACAACAAAGTCGTCACCGTGCCAAACGGCAATGTGTTCGGCAACACCATGATCAACTACTCCGAAGAAGCGACGCGCCGTATCGATATGGTGATCGGCATCAGCTATGGCTCCGATCTGTTAAAAGCGAAGAGCATTCTGGAAGAACTGGTCAAAGACCATGACAAAGTGCTGAAAGATCCGGCCTATAAAATTGCCGTGTCCGAGCTGGCCGATTCCTCAGTGAACTTTATCGTGCGCCCCTGGGTAAAAGCCGAAGATTACTGGGATGTACGCTTCCAGCTGACCGAAAGCATCAAGCTGCGCTTTGATGCCGAAGGCATTGAGATTCCGTTCCCGCAGATGGATGTACACTGGCATAAAGACGTCGCCTGATTCCTGCCCCGTCAGGCGCAGTTAACCGGCTTTCTGGTCAGACCAGCGCTCATCATTCAGCCTGGTCACCAGAAAATCGAGAAAACTGCGCAGCAGCGGCGACATCTGCTTACGGGTGGCATACACAGCGTAAATGCCGAGCTGTACCGGCTCGTAATCGCTGAGCAATGCCACCAGCTCACCACGTTCAAGATAATCAGCCACAGACCACACTGGCTGCAGGCTGATACCACCGCCAAGCAGGGTGTTGTGCAGCAGAAGATTCGACTGGTTGGCACTCAGATTACCACTCACCGCCACTGACTCTGGCCCCTCCGCTCCCCGGAACTGCCACAGGCTTTTGCCAAAATAGGTATAGGTCAGACAGTTATGGCGGGACAGATCCGCGACCTGTTGCGGAGTCCCCTGTTGTTGCAGGTAAGCCGGACTGGCGCACACCACAGAACGGCAGACACCCAGCCTGCGCGCCACCAGATTCGGGTCCAGATCATTGGTAATGCGTAACGCCAGATCAATCCCTTCTTCCACCAGATTCACGGTGCGGTCCAGCTGCAGAATCTCTATCGCGGTTCCCGGCCAGCGAGCCAGATACTCATGCACGGCATCCATCAACACCGCATGCGCCAGTGAATAGCTGCAGGTGATCCGCAATTGTCCGCGTGGCGCCTCGCCCTCATGGTTAGCGAGCTGCGCCATCTCTTCACCCAAAGCCAGCATGCCACGCGCACGCTGCAGGGCTTCTTCCCCCGTTGCCGTCAGGCTCTGGCGTCGGGTTGTGCGGTGCAGCAGCCGCGCTCCCATCCATTCTTCCAGCTCGGCCAGATAGCGCGACACCATGGCCCGGGACATATCCAGCCGTTCAGCAGCCGCACTCAGGCTGCCCCGCTCAACCACCGCAACAAAGACCTGCAACGCTGTCAGTCGATCCATAGATATGTCCGGATTATGCAATAGTGAAGTCACCATTATGCTGTATTTGATACTGATTTGATTCAATAGACTGGCTCCATTCACTCTTTCCAGTCAGAGAAACAACCATGAACAAACTCTTAGCTTTTATGACACTGGCAACCGCCGTGCTGAGCAACATAACAAACGCGGGGGCACTCAGCGTTCAGGTTTACAATCCCGGCGAGCAGGCCGTATTCCCGGTCACCTCGACCCTGATAAGCGGTGAAAAAGAAGCCATCCTGATCGATGCTCAGTTTGATGTGCACAATGGCCAGAAACTGGCCGGACTGATCAAAGCCAGTGGCAAAGTTCTGACGACCATTTTTATCAGCGGCGGTGATCCTGATTTCTATTTTGGTCTTGAGCCTGTTCTGGCGGCTTACCCCCAGGCCAGAGTGGTGGCCAGCCAGCACGTGGTGGATCATATTGTTAAAACCAAAGATGCCAAGCTCGCCTACTGGGGCCCGATACTCGCCGATGCGGCACCGCAAACGCTGACGGTGCCAAAGGTAATGACCAGTAACCAGCTGACACTGGAGGGCGAAAATATTGAGATAAAAGCAATGAACACCCCCAGCGCTTTTATCTGGATTCCATCGTTGAAAACCGCACTGGGCGGCGTGGCTATTCACAGTGGTCTGCACGTATGGATGGCCGACAGCCAGACCCCGGCTGCCCGTGCGCAGTGGCTTTCAACCCTGAACGGATTGCTTGCCCTGCAGCCTGAACGGGTGGTACCCGGACATTTTCACGGCGAGGAACCAGAGGGAGCCTCCGCCGTTCAGTTTACCCGTGACTATATCCTGCGCTTTGAGGCAGAGCTGGCCACAGCACACACCTCGGCAGACCTGATCAAAACAATGACGCAAGCCTACGCTCAGCTTCCGGCTGATGACGGCCTGACGATCAGCGCTAAAGTCGCGACCGGCGAAATGAGCTGGTAGCCTGATACATGAACGGCCGCAGGCACAGATTGCGGCCGTTCATGTCGCAGACGTTCGTCTATCCGACCAATGGTTAAAAGTCATTTATGCCATGCGGGAGGATGATAGCGGGCTGACTTTCAGGAGAGAGCCCTATGCCCGCTGCATTCTTCCGCACCACCATCTGCCTGCTGCTGGCACTGCCATTTGCCATGCCACAGGCCATTCAGGCCGCACCCGCCGGTGACAGCGTAAAACTCGGTCTCAACTATCCCTCCAGCGGGCGCTATAAAGAACAGGGCCTGGCTCAGGCGCGCGGCGCTTTACTGGCCATCGAAGAACTCAATGCCGGCAGCGGTATCCTTGGCCGCCCGGTTGAACTGCTGACCGCCAACTCCGCCTCTAAACCCGATAAAGCCGTCGAAAACGTCGATGCCCTCGCCGCGCAGAATGTATCCATGCTGTTTGGCGGTTCATCCAGTGCGGTGGCCATTGCTGCCGGTAAACAGGCTGCCAAACACGATCTGCTCTATTTCGGCACCCTGACCTACGCCAACGAAACCACCGGTGCCGAAGGGCATAAACACATGTTCCGCGAAACCTATAATGCGCACATGGCGGCCAAGGCACTGGCGTCTTATCTGAATGACAGCTTGCAGGGCAAAAAGCTGTTTTATCTGACCGCCGATTACAGCTGGGGCTGGTCGACCGAAGAGTCACTGCGCACCTTCACCAAAACCACCGATACCAGTGCTCACCCCGGCGTGCGTGTAACTTATCCGCGTCCGCGTGATGGTGATATGCGCACCGCACTGGAAGCCGCGCGCGACTCCGGTGCCGATGTACTGATGCTGGTACAGTTTGGTGATGATATGGCGCTGGCACTGCATGCCGCTCAGCAGATGGGCCTGAAAGACAAGATGACCATTATCGTGCCCAATCTGACCCTGGGCATGGCCAAGTCGGCCGGTTCCGGCATTATGGAAGGCGTTATCGGGGCTGTGCCCTGGTGCTGGCAGGTGCCTTACCGCTACGACTATCCGCAAGGCAAAGCCTTTGTTGAAGCCTTCGTGACTAAATACGGCGCCTATCCGTCAAGCTCTGCGGCATCCGCATACAACATCGTCTATCAGTTTAAGGCTGCCGCGGAACGTGCCGGTTCACTGAACACCGGCAAGCTGATCAAAGCGCTGGAAGGCCACCGCTACAGCAGCCTCAAGGATGAACAGGAATGGCGCGCCTTTGACCATCAGAACGTACAAAGCGTGTATGTGGTACGCAGCCGTCCGCGTAACGAGATTCTGCAGAGCAATCTGCACGAGGATTTCTTTGAGATTCTGGCCCGCCTGCCGGGCAACGAGGCCGCGCAAAGCCTGAGTGAATGGCAGGCCGAACGCCGCGCCGCGGGTAAACAACTGGCGCTGGAATAACGCCAGAACAATAACGGCCGGTCAGTGACCGGCCGCATCGTCCTCAGTTAACGCAGCGCCAGCTGGAAGTGCTCACAGGCACGGGATTCATTCCCTTCGGCCAGCAACACCTTACCCATTTCCGCATGCAGCTCCGGCAGGCCTTTGATACGCAAGCCGGTTTGCAGGTATTCCTGCGCCTTGTCGAGATCGTTGAGACGCAGCGCCAGACGCCCCAGAATCAGCAGCAGTTGTGGATCGTTCGGCCGCTCCTGTAACTGCTGCTCAGCAAACAACAGCTGGCGGCTGGCGTCTTCGCCTTTCAGTGTGCCGTACAGGCTGATCAGTTCATCGTGCCAGACGTATTTCAGTGCATTGCGCAGTTCATGCTCGGCCAGCGCTTCTTCGTTCTGCTCGATCAGCAGTTCAATATAGCGACGGGTGATCGGCAGTGAATAACGCAGCTGACGGGGAATATCGTGAAACAGGCGCTTCAGCTCCGCCACTCCCTGACCCGGGCGCTGGCCATGGCCACGCACCGCCCGTTCCAGCAATTGCAGGTGAACGTTCTCTTCCAGCTCTTTGATCTTATCGGCCGGAATTTTGGTGGCCTTGCGCAACAGCGGCAGCAGCTCGTGTAATGCCACCCAGTCCTGCAGGTCGAGGTAGGTTTTTACCAGCAGCTTCAGCAGGTAGGCATGTTTAGGGTGTTTCTGACGCAAACGCAGCAATACCGCCAGCGCCTGTTCTTTCTGGCCGCGCGAATTCAGCAACTCGGCCTGGGTCAGGCCGACGGCCAGCTCGGCGCCTTTGGTGCTCTGACTGGCGGCTTTCAGCCATTCATCGGCGGCTTCCATTTTGCCCTGCTCGTAAGCCGCGCGGGCCGCTGCCAGGTAATTGATTAACGGTGTATCGGAGTCGTCGGCGGTCAGGGTCAGCAGACGCTCGGCACGGCGCCACTGGCCCTGTGCCAGACTCAGCAGGCCGCGTGTGGTCTGACGGCGGGCACGCTGGTTACGGCGCTGACGGCGCCATTCGTTAAAACGCCAGTCGCTGCCCAGCAGCAACAGACTGAAACGCAGCAGCATGTACATCAGCAGCATGGCGATCATCACCAGACCGATAAAGACCCACAGACTGGTTTCCAGCGTGTAGTTATTCCAGCTCAGCAGTACGTAGCCGGCATCCAGTCTGACCAGTGTTCCGGTAATCAGCCCCAGCCCCACTGTAAGAACCAGAAACAGCAGCAATACCCTCATGCCGCATCCTCCGCGCCCACGGCCTTAGGCGCTACTGTGCCACGGCGCTGTTGTTCAACCAGAGTCTGCAGTTGCTGCAGCGAGCGGCTGATGTCCGGCAGTGCCGGGGCAACGTTCCACTGCTGTAACTCCTGCAGGGCATTGCGGGCCGCGCGGGTACGCTCATCATCGACAATCAGGTAGTCCTGCAGCCAGCCGCCAACACGCTTAAGGCTGTGCTGATAAAGATCAGCCTGCTGACGCAGCAGCGCTACCTGTGCCTGTTCCAGCATCAGGTGCATATTCTGCTGCAGATAATACTGCTGATCCGGCGTCAGCGGCGCGGCTACCGGCGCGCTGCGTTCACGGATACGGATCATGCCCTGCAGCGATGTACTGACGCTGTTCCACAGCTGCCAGTACCAGGTTTCGTCGCCGTCAGCCGCCGGCACTTCGGCCTCGGTGGCTGGCTGTTCGGCAATCAGACGATCAGGAATCCACGGCAGCTGGGTAATCTGTTCCTGCAGTGCCTGTACACGCAGTACGGCGCCGGTCAGGTCGATGGCCGGTGCAGTACGCAGCGCCAGCATTTCTTTTGCCAGGGTGGCGCGCACCGGGTTAAGACGTGGATTACGGGTTTCGGTCAGGACATTATCGGCCGCCTGCAACATGCTCAGCGCACCATCCCAGTCGCGCTCCAGCTGTAAGCGCTGATTGGCCATACGCAGCAGATATTCGGCTTCCGCCAGCAGCCAGTCCTGGCGCTCAGCGCCCGGCAGCTTGCCCAGACGGTCGGTATTGTGTGCGACCTGTTCCTGCAGCTGTGCCGACTGTTCATTCAGCGCTTTGGCCTGCGCCAGCAATTCGGCTTCTTTGGCGCTCAGTGCGGCTGCATTGTTCTGCGCCTGATCCACCCGGTCACGCAGTACCGCCAGCTCTGCGGCGGTATTCTGCTGCTGCGCCCAGCTCAGCCAGCCGGCATAGGCCGCAAGGGCAAACAGACCCAGCATCAGAACCAGATTGATCCATGACAGAGGGTGCGGACTGCTGCGCTGCGCGCTGCTGGCAGGAGCCTTTTCCTTAGCGGCTTTGGCCTTTACTGGCTTGGCAACCGGGGCGTCTGCGGCAGACTGATTATCCGTTCCCTTTTGTTCTGTGGTCACTGTCGGAATCCTTTGCTGTATCGCTGAATTGATATTCTTTTATTCTGCGCCGGGCCTTGGCGTGGCCCTGACACTGTTATTTGTTACTGCGCTGATTTGTTACTGCGCTGCCCGCCAGGCTTGCAGGCAAGCCAGCATATCTTCATCACGGGCACTGGCAGCCACCAGCACTTCGCGGTAACCGCGGCTGCGGGCTGCTGCTGCAACGCGTTCACCGGGCAACATAATGGCACTGACGCGCTGAGCCAAGTCGGGCACCTGTTGCTCAACAATATCCAGCGCCTGATTGCTGCTCAGCAGCAGCACCGGCTCACCGGCCAGCGTGCCGGCCCATTGCTGTGCGCTCCAGGCAATTTCACGGCGCTCGTACAGTTCGGCGTAATCGACTTCGGCACCACGGGCAGCCAGCTCTGACGCCAGTTTTTCGCGCCCGCCGACACCACGCCAGAGCAGCACTTTACGGCCACCGATCACATCGCTCTGCATCACCGGCAGCTCCAGCAGACCTTCGCTGTCGTAGGTTGTCACGGGTGAATGCACACTGAAACCTTCCCGCTGCAGTACTTCGGCGGTACTTGGCCCAACCGCACACCAATGTATACCCAGTGGCGGCTGCGGCCAATAACGGTCGAGCCAATCCAGACCAATAGCGGCGGCATTCATACTGATGGCGATCACCGCGGTGTAGTGGTCAATATCCAGAATACGCTGGCGCAAACCACTGGCCACCGCCTGTTCATCGTCGGCCAGCGGCACAATTTCAATCAGCGGATGATGGCGTACCGGAAAACCACGGGCACTCAGCTCAGCGATCAGCCCACCCGCCTGGCCGTCCGGGCGGGTAACAACGATGGGGATGGGGACAGCGACAGCCACGGTCATTACTTCACGTCATGGCCGTAAACAGCGGACAGGATAGCACCTGCACCCTGTGCTAACAGGTCTTCAGCCGCCGCAATACCCATGGCTTCGGCGTCTGCGGCCAGTCCGCTCTGCGCCGTACGCAGCATGGTTTTGCCATCCACACTACCGACCAGACCGCGCAGGCTGAGCGCATTTCCATCCAGCTCGGCGTAAGCGGCAATCGGCACCTGACAGCCCCCCTGCAGGCGACGGTTAAGGGCACGCTCGGCCAGCACACAGGCGGCGGTTTTATCATCGTGCAGAGGTTTTAACAGCTCATGGATGGCGCTGTCATTGGCCCGCCATTCGATGCCCAGGGCACCCTGGCCACCGGCTGGCAGCGATTGTTCGGCAGGAATAAAGGAGGCAATGCGGTCGTGCATTTCCATACGCAGCAGACCAGCGGCGGCGAGGATGATGGCATCGAACTCACCGGCATCAAGCTTGCTCAGACGGGTCTGCACGTTACCGCGCAGGCTTTTGATAATAAGGTCCGGACGCTGCTGCTGAATCTGACACTGACGGCGCAGGCTGGACGTACCGACCACCGCGCCCTGCGGCAGCTCATCAATGCTTTTATAGGTATTGGAGACAAAGGCATCGTGCGGGTTTTCGCGCTCGCAGATAATGCCCAGTTCCAGACCTTCGGGAAATTCCATCGGTACGTCTTTCATTGAGTGCACGGCGATATCGGCACGGCCGTCGAGCATCGCAACTTCGAGTTCTTTCACGAACAGGCCCTTGCCGCCGATTTTGGCCAGCGGCACATCGAGGATTTTGTCGCCCTGAGTGGTAAAGGTCACCAGCTCGACCACCAGCCCCGGATGCAGCGCTTCCAGACGGGCCTTGATATGTTCGGCCTGCCACATGGCAAGCGGGCTTTTACGGGTAGCAATGCGGAGCGTGGTTACGGCAGACATGACATTCCTTAACGCGGGTCAGGCCGGGCCTGACAATGAATTCAGAAAGTAATGCCGCATCATACCAGCGGGGAATGAATGGGGGTAATGATCTGGGTCGGGAGCGACACCAGAGCCTTGGTTACAGCTCCTTCATCACCCGCCGCACATCCGGCAGATGCCGGCGACTGACCGGAACGCCGTCAGCCAGGCCGCGTAAATACACCTTGTGACCACCACTGTTCAGAGCTTCAAGGCGTTCGATGCGGTTAAGCGCAACCAGTGCGCTGCGGTGTACGCGCACAAACAGGCCGGGGAATTCGTCTTCGAGCTGACGCAGGGAATCGTCGATCAGGGTTTCGCCGCCTTCGTGATGGACGTTGACATATTTCTGATCGGCGTAGAAATAAAACACCTCTTCCAGCGGAATCAGCTGCAGGCCATTGTGCGTACGCGCGCTCAGATGGGTGCGGCTGCCGGCGGGACGGGCGGCGGTCGCGGTGGCTTCGTTATCCGCCTGCGCGCCACTCTGCGCCAGCCATTCACTGGCGCGCTGCAGCGCGCGGCATAAGTCTTCTTTGCGCACCGGCTTCAGCAGATAGTCGATGGCTTTCACGGCGAAGGCCTGCAGCGCGTGTTCGTCATAAGCGGTGCAGAACACCACCAGCGGTGGTTGCGGCAATTCCTGTATCGCGGCGGCGGTATCCAGGCCGTTGCGGCCGGGCATCTGAATATCGAGCAGCACCAGATCGGCCCGATGCATACGCAGCCATGCCAGCGTTTCATCGCCGTTCCCGGCTTCTCCGGCACAGACAAAATCGTGGTGTTCCAGCAACAAGCGCTTCATGCGCTCCCGCGCCAGAGGCTCATCATCCACCAGCAGAACACGATAGGTCATACACTTCCCTTAACGGTTGTTACACCATCCGCCGCAGCCTGCGGCAAACGCAGACGGGCAATATATTCCCCGCCCAGATCGTCAACTTCCAGCCGCGCCTGTTCATCCAGTGCGGCCAGCCGCGCGCGGATATTATTATGCGCCAGACGGTTACCCGCTTCACCACTGCCCTCAGGTTTGCTGTTGCGGATGGTCAGCCACCAGGCGCCGTTATCTTCCGCCTGGCCTTCCTGTGCCAGCTCAACCTCAATCCAGCCGCCGCTGATACTCGGCTGAATGCCATGGTAAACCGCGTTTTCCAGCAATGGCTGCAGCAGTAACTGCGGTACTTTCAGCGCCGCCGGTAACGGCTGTGGTAATTTCCAGTTCACCTGCAGACGCTCATTGCCCAGCCGCACCTGCTCAATACCCAGATAACGGCGACCCAGTTCGATTTCCTGTGCCAGCGGAATCTGTGCGTCATCGTTATTCAGCACTGCGCGGAACAGCTGCGCCAGATCGAGCAACAGGTGTTCGGCCTTATCCGGATCAACGCTGATCAGTGAAGTCACGGTATTCAGGGTGTTAAAAAAGAAGTGCGGGCGGATATTGGCCTGCAGTGCCGCCAGCCGCGATTTCAGCTCGGCCTGGGTTTTCAGCCGCCATTGGCTCTGCACATAGAAATAACGCATCGCCATGGCGCCGAAGACGCCGGCAATCAGCAGGTTACGCAGTACCCAGGGCCAGTCGGTGTAAGTACGGTCGAGGGGCCATAACCACTCGCCGATCAGACTAACCCCCAGCGTTACCAGCTCGATCACCAGCAGTGCCACCAGCGAGGCCGACATCGCCGTTAACCGCGCCAGCAGCACCCGCAGCTGACACAGTATCGCCACCGACAGCAGACAAACCCACTGCACAAAGAACGACACCACGGTAAAACGCTGCCAGGAAAATTGCGGCAAACCGCTCTCGACCAGCGTCAGCGCCAGCACCAGCGCTTCGCTCAGCGCCAGCAGAATAATCACCGCACGGGTGTTGCACAGGTCAGGCAGGAAAAAGGCTTCCAGCAGCGCCTGCTGTCCACGGGCAGAAGAGGATGTTGAATGGCTGGCTGACAAAGTGATGATTCCTGAACTGGCGCGGAGCCTAAGTCTGTCGCCAGTACTGCAACAGGGCAAGCCTGCAAACGCTGAATGGCGGCAAAACAGGGACAGAGCGCTGCCGCAATGGTTATAATCCGCGCCATTTCCGATTCATGCACCAGTTTGAGGTACTCATGTCTGATCAATCATCCACCAATGCTTCCTGGGGCGGACGCTTCTCCGAACCGACCGACGCTTTTGTTGCGCGCTACACCGCATCGGTGGACTTTGACCGCCGCATGTACCGTCAGGACATTCAGGGCTCCGTCGCCCACGCCAAAATGCTGTGCAAAGTCGGCGTACTGACCGCACAGGAACGCGATGACATCATCCGCGGTCTGGAAGAAGTGCGTATCGAAATCGAGCGCGGTGACTTCGAATGGTCGGTGGCACTGGAAGATGTGCACATGAACATCGAAGCGGCGCTGACCAAAAAGATCGGCATCACCGGTAAGAAGCTGCACACCGGCCGTTCCCGTAACGATCAGGTAGCCACCGATATCCGCCTTTACCTGCGTGACGAAATCGACGTCATCAGCGCCGAGCTGACCCGCCTGCAGCAGGGTCTGGTGGAGCTGGCAGAAAAAGAAGCCGACACCATTATGCCGGGCTTCACCCATCTGCAGACTGCGCAGCCGGTGACTTTTGGTCATCACCTGCTGGCCTGGAACGCCATGCTCGAGCGCGATTACGCCCGTCTGCAGGACTGCCGTGCGCGTATGAACCAGCTGCCGCTGGGTGCTGCAGCACTGGCCGGCACCACCTACCCGATCGACCGCCATTACACCGCTGAACTGCTGGGCTTTGACGCGCCGACCGAAAACAGCCTGGATTCCGTATCCGACCGCGACTTCGCTATCGAATTCTGCTCAGCCGCGTCGCTGATCATGATGCACATGTCGCGCTTCTCCGAAGAGCTGGTGCTGTGGGCCTCTGCCCAGTTCCGCTTTATCGACCTGCCGGACCGTTTCTGCACCGGCTCCAGCATCATGCCTCAGAAGAAAAACCCCGACGTGCCGGAACTGGTACGCGGTAAAACCGGTCGCGTATACGGCCATCTGGTTGGCCTGCTGACGCTGATGAAATCGCAGCCGCTGGCCTACAACAAAGACAATCAGGAAGACAAAGAGCCGCTGTTCGACACCGTCGACACCCTGCGCGACAGCCTGCGTGCCTTCGCCGATATGGCGCCCAACCTGATTGCCCGCAAAGACGATATGCGCGAAGCCGCAATGCGTGGTTTCTCCACCGCCACCGACCTCGCCGATTATGTTGTGCGCAAAGGTATCCCGTTCCGTGACGCCCACGAAATCGTCGGTAAAGCGGTTGGCTACGGCGTGAAAACCGGCAAAGACCTGAGCGAAATGACACTGGAAGAACTGCAGCAGTTTTCCACTGAAATCACCGCTGACGTCTTTGATGTACTGACACTGGAAGGCTCGGTCGCGGCGCGTAACCATATTGGTGGCACCGCACCGGATCAGGTACGTGCCGCCGCGGCACGGGCGAAAACAGCGCTGGCGCAGCGCTAATCCGCAACAACGGGGAGTTTTATGGACAGCTTTAAACTGGAAGATATGGTACGCGGCTGGTTTGTCGGCGGCTTCGAACCAACACTCTACAAAACCACGGATGTTGAAGTCGCCGTACAGCATTTTAAGGCTGGAGATAAAGAAGCCAGCCATTGCCACAAAATCGCCACCGAAATCACGGTTATCGTCTCCGGACGGGCACGGATGAAAGGTCAGGAATACGGAGCGGGCTCAATCATCCGTATTGCGCCCGGTGAGTACACCGACTTTGAAGCTCTGGAAGACACCATCACCACGGTAGTCAAACTGCCGGGGGCACTGAACGATAAATATCTGGAAGAGAATGCCTGATGCTGAATATTGTTATCCCAATGGCAGGGCGTGGCAGTCGTTTCGCCAAAGAAGGTTATACCGATCCTAAACCCCTGATTCCGCTGTCGGGTAAACGCATGATTGAAGTTGTGATCAACAACCTCAAACCCTCCTGCGACCACCGTTTTATTTTTATCTGTCAGAACCAGCATCTGGCCGACTACGATCTGCAGAACAAACTGTGCAGCTGGGCTCCGGGGGCTGTTGTTATTGGTATTGATGGCATCACCGAAGGTGCCGCCTGTACGGTTCTTGAAGCACGGGATTACATCAACAACGACGACCCGCTGATGATTGCCAATTCTGACCAGTGGGTTGATGTGGATATTAACGATTATCTGAATTACATGGATGATCAGGCGCTTGATGGCCTGATAATGACGATGAAAGCCGACGACCCGAAATGGTCTTACGCCCGCGTAGAAGACAACGGCCGGGTTTCTGAAGTGGTCGAAAAAATTGTCGTCTCCGATGAAGCAACCGTTGGCATTTATAACTACCGCCATGGCAAAGACTTCGTCGCCAAGGCCGACAAAATGATTGCCAATAATGAGCGCTCTAATGGCGAGTTTTATGTCGCTCCGGTTTACACCTATATGTACCGCGAAGAAAACGCCAATATTGGTGTGTACAACATTGGCCGCGAAGCTGATGGCATGTACGGCTTAGGTATTCCGAGTGATCTGGATCTGTTCAAATCACTGCCGGTCTACCAGCAGGCAATTAACTTCTGATCATAAGAGAATCGCATGCAGATTATTTCTCACCGGGGCTACTGGCTCGACGCCACAGAAAAAAATACCGTCGCAGCGTTCCACCGTTCTTTTTCCATGGGATACGGTACAGAAACAGATATCCGTGACTGCGCCGGGAAACTGATGATCAGCCACGATATGCCGAACGGTACAGAACTGACGTTCGACGAGATGCTGGAAATATATCTGCGTTACGATCAGCGCCCGTGCCTGGCCTTAAACGTTAAGGCCGATGGTCTGCAGACTGCCGTGGCCCAGAGTCTGCAGCAGCATGGTATCGAAAACTATTTTATGTTCGACATGTCATTACCTGACACGCTGGGATATCTGCGCAACGGCCTGACCACATTTCTGCGTGCCAGTGAATACGAAACCCCGGGAGTTCTGCTGGATCAGGCCCAGGGAGTATGGCTCGATGGTTTTCAGCGACTGAACATTGATGCCGGTCAGTTACAGCAGTGGCTGTCTGCCGGTAAAAAGGTCTGCATCGTTTCTCCGGAATTACACCGCCGCGATGTTAACGACGAATGGTCAGAACTGCGCAACCTCCCCGGCGAGCTGCTGGAGAGCGATCATTTAATTCTGTGTACGGATATTCCGGAACAGGCAGAGAGGTACTTCCGTTTTGACTAAGGTTATTAAGGCCGTCATCTTCGATATGGACGGCGTACTGATTGATGCCAAAGACTGGCATTACGAAGCACTGAATAAAGCACTGCGTCTGTTCGGTTATGAAATTACCCGTCCCGAACATGAGATCACCTACGATGGCCTACCCACGCGCGACAAGCTGAATATTTTGTCCCGGGAGAAAGGTCTGCCACGGTCATTACATGATTTTATTAATGAGCTGAAACAGCAGTACACCATGGAAATGGTCAACAACCTGTGCCGGCCGATGTTTCACCATGAATATGCGCTGTCATCCCTGAGCAAACAAGGTTACAAGTTAGCCGTTGCCTCTAACTCCATCCGCAACTCCGTTGCCGTTATGATGGATCAGGCGCATCTGAAACCTTACCTTGAGTTTTTCATTTCCAACGAAGACGTCTCCAAAGGCAAGCCGGACCCGGAAATGTACAACCTGGCTATCTCCCGGCTGGGATTAAATCCGCAGCAGTGTCTGATTGTGGAAGATAACGAAAACGGTCTGAAAGCCGCCTATGCAAGCCAGGCTCACGTAATGAAGGTGGATTCTGTTTTTGATGTCACCTACGACAACATCAGAAACCGGATCTCTGAAATCGAGGGCGCAGCATGAATATTATTATTCCAATGAGCGGCGCAGGTCTTTACGAAGCCTCTGCCGGCGGGATTTACCCGAAAATTCTGACCGAAGTGGCAGGCAAGACGCTGCTCGAACATGCTCTGACTCCTTTTGCCGGCCTTGGCAGTGATGCCCGTTTTATTTTTATGGTGCCGAAAATCGAACGGAAAGCACTGTCGCTTGATGCCATCATCAAAATTGTTGTACCCGGCGAATACGACATCATCGACATCAACGGCGATACCGGTGGTGCACTCTGTACCTGCCTGCTTGCTCTGGATACGATGAATGCCGATGACGAGCTGATCATTTCCTCGGCCGACCATCACCTGAGCGAAGATATCAGTGCCGCTCTGGCTTTCTACCGCGAAAGCAAAGCTGACGCTGGCGTGCTGACTTTTGAATCCGTTCACCCTAAATGGTCTTACGCGCTTCTCAACGAACGCGCGGAAGTACGGCAGACCTCAGAGAAATTGCCGATCAGCCGCCATGCCATGGCCGGCTTTTTCTACTTCCGCCATGCGCGGGATTTTATCGAAGCGGCCAAAAGCGTTATCCGCAAACAGAATCAGATTAATGGTCAGTATTTTGTATCCTCGACCATCAACGAAATGATTCTGGCTGGCCAGACTGTTCTGGCAAAACCCCTGGCAGGCGGCGTTTACTATAATTTTTACGATTCCCATTCGATTAAAGTATTCGAACACGACATCACATTGTCGCGTCATGTTGTCGAAGAGAAATCCCGCGCTTATGTCCATGCATTCCATGCGATGGATCTTGACTCCGTTATGAACTTCTTCGATGACGATGCCACTCTCATTGACCCAGGCGTCAATCTCAGTGGAAAAGCGGCCATCCGCGATTTTCTGACCGGGCTTTTTGCTTCAGTGAAGAAGATCAATTTCATTGAGAAAAACATTCTGGTCGATGGCGAAAAATCCGTGATTGAGTTTGAACTGCAGATCGACGATCAGCGCTATATCGGCACCGATGTTATTCAATGGCAATCAGGTAAAATAAGCGCTCTGCGTGCTTACTTATATCAACAGGAAGACAAGAATGTCTGATAAACCTAAAGTTGCTTTCTGCCTGCATGGACTGGCCGCAGGTAAGAACTTTAAACACGGTGGACTGGAAGTCACCTTTGAAGCCGAGAGTGATCTGTACAAGCAACACATACTCGGCATCAATAATTGTGACGTCTTTATGCATAGCTGGAGTGTGGATGTTGCCGATCAGCTGAAAGAAATCTATCAGCCGCGCAAAGCGCTCTTCCAGAACAGTGAAGTCTTTTTTACGCCAACGCTTGGCGAGCGCTTTAAAGACTTTAAGAAGAAGTTACGCGGAAAGACCCGCGAGCTCTACCGCGTAAATAATATCTACAGCCGCTGGGCAACCTTTAAAAGGGCTGTCGATCTGGTTGGCCAGTACGAAGAAGAAAACGGTGTCAGCTACGACTTTATCATGGTCAGTCGCTTTGATATGTCACTGTTTGCCGATATCGATTTTTCCCGGCTGGACCCGGAGAAGTTCTACGCAGGCCGCTGGGTTGGTTTCCGCGATACCTCAGGCAAGGTGATTCCCGAAGAAAAAACGTTCAGCCATCCGGATAAATTTTTCCGCTATGAACGTGGTTTTCCGACAACCAACGAAGGACTTTCGGATTTCTGGTTTATTGCCAGCGCCGACAATATGAAACGCTTTGCTCAGATTTTTGATGAATTGGAGCAGCTGATTCCAAAAACTGCGACCAGCAATCATAAAATTGCTCTGGAAAAAGTCCGTCAGCTGGGGCTGATTCCAAAGCTGGAATTTATGCTGGAATTCTCCAAGGATTATCAGCTGACCCGCTGGCTTAACTGAGCCGAAGCCGCAAAGCGGTAACAAACGCCAGACAAAAAAAGAGCCTCAAATGAGGCTCTTTTTTATTGCGCAACAATCGCCACTATCAGCAGATTGTAGCCATCAGCAAATCGTATCCATCAGCGGATTTTATCCACCAGCGCTACCGCCAGCTCATCACCAATCAGCTTGGCAACTTCACGGGCGGCTTTCTGCCGGGCCACGTCTTCCAGCCCGGACACGCCTTTTGCCTGTTTGCTGAACGAGCTCAGCACACGACCGGCGCCATCGCGGATGGTAACGCGGCTGTCGGCAAACACGTAGTGGCTGCCATCTTTGGCTTTGCCGCTCAGCTGGGCGCTGATATCGAAGCGCAGGTCGGCGTCGCTGCCGTCCTGAATGCGCAGCCCTTGTGAGGTCAGCGCTTCGAGCACGCCGCCGCCAATGGTCTGGGCGCCGTCATCGAGCAGTTCGAGGCTGACCTGCAGCTGGTCGATCTGGGCGTAGATGCGGTCCTGCAGTGCTTTCAGTTCAGGACTTAAGGCCGGGGCCTTACGTTCCATGCTGATCAGCGTCAGGCGCTCACCCAAACGCTCACGCTTAGCGAACAGGGTCAGTGCCGGTAATAACGGCTGCAGCTGTTGCAGGCGGTTACCGCCTGGCTGCAGTTCGCCGATGGCGCTCAGTTCCTGTTCGATATCGTTCATATCGCGGCGCAGACGTGCGGCCGCGGCATTACGATCCAGCTCGGCCAGGGCGTAGGCATATTTGGCGTCGGTATGGGTTTCGCTGATCTGAACTTCGTCCAGCTCGGCCGGTGGCACCTGACTGCGCACATAGTTACGCACGGTACGCAGCACTTCGCTGTCGCGGTTGCTGCCGCTCAGCTCGACGGTTTCGCTGCTGAAGTCACCGCTGACGGTGACTTTAAGCTGCGATACCAGATCAATCCGCGCCAGTTCCGCCGCGCGTTTTACCGCATCGGTGGCACTGCCGTAGATTTCCATCGAACCGATGCCGTAGGCCATGCCGCGCATCTGCGGCGGCTGCGTTACCCAGGCCGGAGCTTTGCTGCTGCGGGCTGCGTCTTTGGCCGGTTTGGTGCTGTTGCCGACACAACCGGACAGCAGGCTGATGCCTGTGCCCAGTGCCAGTGCCGCAACCAGTAAGCGCTTAGCCACGGGCTGTCCTTAGAATCCGAAAGAGGATTTCTGCTGCAGTTTCTGGATCTTCTTCTGACCGTTCCACACTTCCATATTGGATTCCATGTCGATTAGTTTCAGGTCTACCTGATAGAAGGTCACACGTTCTTTGCCAACCTGGTCCACCAGCGAGTTGATGGTGCCGGACAGGGCGAAATCAGCGGCTTTTTCCTGGCCCTGAGCCTTGGCGTTCTTGGCATTCAGTTCCTGATCGCGACGCTCATCACGTACCGCATCACGCTCATCGCCACCGGCAACGAAACCGGCACGGCCGGAACGGATGATGGAGCGCTTGATGTCGTTGATGAAGGTATCGACGGCAATGTGCTCGTGCGACTTGTTGCTGATGCGCGAGATGATCACGGTCGGACGACGGTTATTGTCCATCTCGAAGTCACGCGCCCATGGGAAAGACAGCATGTCGGTGATCATTTCGTTGGCCACCAGTTCGGAGTCTTTGGCATTCCAGCGATCAGACAGCGCCACTTCTTCGTTAGCCGCCAGACGGGTTACTTTGGTTGAGCAACCGGCAGACAGCAGCACAGAGGCACCCAGCAGAGTGCAGGCAGTCAGTTTGGTGATATTTGTCAGCATGGTGTCCTTCCTTATCAGACAATGAATATGAGTTATTCAGATACTTTAATCAGTTGTTTTACTTCGCTTTCTTTGGCCGCACCGGCCAGAGGAGGCAATGTACGTACGCGCCACAGATGGATGTCTCCGGCTTTCAGATTCACCTGTTCCTGTGCGCTCTGACGCTGGCCCGCGTTCAGCGTGGAGTCCAGCGCCAGTGTATGTTCACCCGGCTCAACAACAACCCGGCGAATGCGGATATCGCTTGGCAACAAAAGCCAGTTACGGGTTTCTGCGGCATCGGTCAGTTGTGCCGTCAGTTTACCGGCCATCGACAGAATACTGCCCAGCGAGCCACTGCCACCAGCTGAAGCAACCGATTGTGCGGTTAAGGCTTTCAATGATGAACGCGCCAGCGCCAGCTGAATATCGGTAGATGAGTTAACCATCTGTTCCTGCACCGCCATCAATGCCGGGTTGGAGGATTTCAGCATCAGGCTGCGCTCGCCATCAACGCTCAGGGTACTCTCACCCAGCGCTTTAACCGGTGAATAGTAGGGCACGGTAATGCGCATAGAATCGCCGATGGCACTCAGCAGACCCATATCCTGCGCGGTATTCCACAGCGGACCAATAGGCACGGTCTTGGTAAAGCTGTTAAACCAGTATCCGACTTCGGCGGCATCGAGGTAGTTCGCCACGGCATCGAAAATATCTTTATCGGCGTACAGCACATAGAACCAGGCCAGCTGGGCTTTGTCGTTACCAAAGAAATACGGACGGATTTCCAGCGCCTGCAGGGCCGGATTCACCGACAGCTCCAGACTCATTTCTTTACGCTGTGGCGCCAGACCTTTGTGCTCCAGCACGATGATCTGGGCCTTGTCGGCACTCCAGTTTTTCAGCTCGGCCTGACGCGCTTTGCTCAGTTTTTTCTTTGCCAGTGCGCGCCATTCAGTGTTGTAACCTCCGGCCTTCTGCATCATGCGGATGGTGTCGAACCAGGCCTGCGCAGTCATTTCTGAGTCCAGACGGAACTGCTTGCTGAAGCCATCTTCATAGCTTTTCGCGGCTTTCTGGTAACTGATGCGGGCGTCATCGTACTCGCCGTTCATTTCAAAACTGATACCGGTGAGGTAATGCGCCATGGCGTCATCGCGGTATTGCAGTTTATCCATATCCACCAGATTGCCCTGCAGCTTCTCAAAAATTTTCAGCAGTTTGGTGAAGGTTTGCTGATCTTTATCGTTCTGCTCGGCGTAGGTGCCTTTACGCGAGTTCAGATCGTTAAGGCGGATAATCAGGCGGCGGGACTCAATACGCGCACCTTCCAGTGCGTCGTAATAACCATTGCGGTCGGTCGCCAGCTGCGCCAGACCAAAATAGTTCAGTGCCTTGTAATAGTTAATAAAGACTTTCTCGAAATCGGCACCACCGTAAGGGCCCTGACGCGGGTTTGACATCAGCGTCACCACGGAACCGGTAATGCTGGTTGTTTCCAGGTCTTCGGCGATGCGCTCCGCTTTATCGAGCAGCACATTACTGGCAGTAAAATCGCCTTCCAGATGTTTAACCACCGCCAGCTCCATATGATAAAGCAGGCGGTCATTACCGCTTGGGTTCAGGGCTTTCTGAAATTTGGCTTCGGAGGAGGCGTAATCGCCTTTTTGTACATCCTGAATAGCACCGGTCACTCCGGCACCATAGGTTGCACAACCAGCCAGCAAAATCACTGGCAGCAACGCAGAAATTGAACGAAGGGTTTTACCCGGTTTCACAGCAGCTCCTTGCTTAATAAGTTGCTCGTTAATTAGCTTGAGGAGCGACAGTCTAAAACGCCTGTCCTGAAAGCCCAAGCCCGAAAACGACACCATGCTCAAAAACAGCCCCGGCATCCGGACGGTGCGGAAACATTGCCGCCATAAAAGCAGGGCCGGCAAGCATAAAGCGTGAATCTGAACGAATGATGAAAACCAGAGAATAATAAGAAAAGCGGGAAGATAAAACGAATCCGGCCGTCTGACACATCCTTGCGTCAGACAGCCGGCAGCGGGTGCTGTTAATAATGTCAGTCTACTGGCTCTTTACTGATGACTCAACCAATAAAAAGGTCACTTTTTGTCAGCGTCAGGATCAGCCTTTGTGTTAACAGCGGAGGGCGAGAGGCCGAGAATTTTCAGCGGTTGCTCACCGTCGTCCAGAATCGGTTTGCCATCGGGCGTTACCCGTGTCACCAGTTCCTGCGCCTGCTGATCTTCCTGCGCCTGCTCGGTGGTGGTCTGGCTGAAACCGCAGCTGATGCACTCGCGCACTTCTTCGCCGTCATCGTTGCTGTACATAACGGTCTTGTCCATTTCGCTGCACTTGGGGCAAACAGCGCCGGCGATAAAGCGGCGCGGACGTTTGGGCTTGTACTCAGACATCAGGCAACTTCCTCCACCACAATGCCGCTGTGGCGCAGCAAAGGCTCAACCGACGGCTTACGGCCACGGAAGTTTTCAAACAGAACCGCTGCTTCACGCGAGCCGCCCTGACTGAGAATTTCCTGCAGGAAACTTTCGCCGGTTGCACGGTTGAAAATGCCTTCTTCTTCAAAGCGCGAATAAGCATCGGCACTCAGTACTTCGGCCCATTTGTAGGAGTAATAACCGGCCGCATAACCACCGGCAAAAATATGGCTGAAGCTGTGCTGGAAACGGTTAAAGCCGGCAATCGGCACCACCGCTACCTGAGCACGTACTTCGTTCAGCAGCTGCTGCACATCCACCGGCTGCTCACGGAATTCGTGGTGCAGGCGGAAATCGAACAGGGCAAATTCCTGCTGACGCATGGTCATCATCGCGCTCTGGAAATGTTTGGCGGCGAGCAGTTTATCCAGCAGTTCCTGTGGCAGCGGCTCGCCCGTTTGGTAGTGACCAGAAATAAAAGCCAGCGCCTCCGGCTCGTAACACCAGTTTTCCAGGAACTGACTCGGCAGTTCGACGGCATCCCAGGCCACGCCATTAATGCCACTCACCGCCGCCACATCAATCTGCGTCAGCATATGGTGCAGACCGTGACCAAATTCATGGAACAGCGTGGTCAGCTCGTCGTGGGTCAGCAGTGCCGGTTTATCACCCACCGGTGGAGTAAAGTTACACACCAGATAAGCCACCGGCAGCTGGATGCTGCCATCGGCGTTACGGCGACGGATACGGCAATCGTCCATCCACGCGCCGCCGCGTTTTTTCGCCCGTGCGTATAAATCCAGATAGAAGGCCGCAATCTGTTCGCCGTCTTTTAATACGTGGAAAAAGCGTGCATCCGGATGATAGCTGTCGAAGGTTTTCTGCTCTTCAAAGCTCAGGCCATACAGACGCGAAACTACTTCGAACATGCCGTTAATCACGGTGTCGACCGGCAGGTACGGGCGGATATCTTCCTGCGAAATGGCGTAACGTGCCTGACGTAATTTTTCGCTGTAAAAGCTCACATCCCACGGCTGTAAATCAGCGCAGCCCTGTTCGGCGGCAAAGGCTTTCAGCTCGGCAAATTCGCGCTCCGCCTGGGGTTTGGCTTTGGCCGCCAGATCGCTTAAAAACTCCAGCACTTCATCCGGTGAGCCGGCCATTTTGGTTTCGACCGAATAATGGGCGTACGACTCAAAACCCAGCAGTTTGGCCAGCTCATAACGCAGGGTCAGAATTTCATTCATCAGCTGGCTGTTATCAAACTTGCCGGCATCCGGGCCCTGATCGGAGGCGCGGGTAACATAGGCGGTGTACATTTCTTCGCGCAGGCTGCGGTTTTCACCGTAGGTCAGCACCGGCATATAGGACGGGAAATCCAGCGTTAAACGATAACCTTCCTGCTCATGCGCTTTAGCCTGTTGCGCCAGCAGGTCGAGAGCGCTGTCGGGCAGACCAGCCAGCTCGGACTTATCGCTGATCAGTTTGCTCCAGTGATTGGTGGCATCCAGCACGTTCTCGCCGAATTTAGAGGTCAGCTCAGATAAACGCTGACGGATTTCGCCATAGCGGGCTTTCTTATCGTCCGGCAGATCGACACCGGCCAGATGGAAATCGCGCAGTGCATGTTCCACCGCTGTTTTCTGTGCGGTGCTCAGGCTGTCGAACTGCGCCGAGGCGCGCAGCTTTTTATAGGCGTCGCACAGCGCTTTGTTCTGCCCCATTTCGGTACTGTACTGGCTCAGCAGCGGCAGGCAGGCGTTATAGGCATCGCGCAGTTCATCGCTGTTAAGCACACCGTTTAAATGACCGACCGGCGACCAGGCCTGGCTCAGTTCATCGTCCCAGGCTTCCATCGGCGCAATAAAGTTTTCCCAGGTCGGCTCGCTGACCGTGGCCAGCAACTCGCGGATACGCTCGCGGTTCTGGTTCAACCTTTGTTCGATAGCAGGTTTGATATGTTCTGGTTTAATAGCCGAAAACGGCGGCAGGCGATGGTTTACTGACAGCGGATTTGTCGCCGCTGCCGCAGCCGTTGCGCTGGTAGATGAAGAAGTGGTCATAGATGCTTCGCTTCCGGAAAAGGGGCGTAGGTGAAGGTGCCTGACGGGCAACCCTTGCTCAATGCCTTATAAATTGGGTCAAATGGCCTTAATTCAAGATCATAGCGCGGGAACAGAACACAATGTCAGACGTAAGAAGCTATCAGGGCCATAGCCCGAAACTGGGCGAACGCGTATTCGTAGACCGCAGTGCGGTAATTATCGGCGATGTGGAAATGGGCGACGACTGCTCGGTCTGGCCGTTAGCGGTTATCCGCGGCGATATGCACCATATCCGTATCGGCGCGCGCACCAGCGTACAGGATGGCAGCGTACTGCATATTACCCACGCCTCCGACTACAACCCCGGCGGCTACCCGCTGATTATCGGCGACGACGTTACCATCGGCCATCAGGCCATGCTGCACGGCTGCACCATCGGCAACCGCGTATTAATCGGCATGAAATCCATGATCATGGACGGCGCCATCGTCGAAGACGAAGTGATCGTCGCCGCCGGCGCCGTAGTGACACCGGGCAAACGTCTGGAAAGCGGTTATTTATACGTTGGCAACCCGGCCAAACAGGCACGGCCGATTACCGAAAAAGAACGCAGCTTTTTTACCTATGGTGCGGGGAATTATGTGCGGCTGAAGGATAAGCATCTGGCGGAGGGGTATGATCTTCCGATTAACAGCACTACTCAGGAAAAATAGCGAATGAAAAGAAATTCATGGATGAATACTGCCGGATTAATGCTGCTTGCCGCATCCTGTTCGACCGAAGCGAAAGTACTCTGCTGGCAATCACATCTGACGGCTCAACTGCAGAACTATGAAATTTACCGCACCGAACAGGCAGATCAGGATGGCTTCTGTTATCCGGGAGAACAGATGTACCTGATTCACTCCGGCAATCCGTCTCTGCGCTTGCCAATGCAAGGCCATACCGTTACGGCTATTCAGGAATTTTATCTTGCAGACAAACAGCTGCTACAAATCACCTTAGTGACCGGCGCAAATACAACCACCGCACATTTTTTTGAAATTTCAGATAAATCTTTAACTCCGGCTGCAGGTGGTGTTATCAGCGTCAGCAAAGGCATTATCTGGACAAGCCGGGATGATCAGGGAAGCCTGATCACAGAAGCCAAAAGCACAACTTTACTGGATAGCTGCCAGATACTTGTGCACGAAAAATATACCTATACGAATGATGGTTTTGTGCTAACAAAGCAGTGGGAAGATAAGGCAGAAAACTGTAGCTCAGGCTTGTCTTATCAGAATTAAAATGTGTTTCCTTCTGTAAGGCTTGGCATTTAAGCCAGAAGATATTCAAGCCTCTTCTGAACACCCTATTTATCCACCAGCTGGTTATAGCCATCTTCTGAACATTCTGTCGAGCGGCAAAACAACCCTTGCGCGGCCAGACCACGAACCTGTCTGATGGCTCCTGTCTCAGGACTCATACCTGCCACTTATTAACACCCCTCACCCCACAGAAGACAGCATCGCGCCCAGAGGTTACAATCGGTGCGTTTTTTCATTAGCCACAAGAAGCAATTCCTATGGGCCGCGCGTACCAGAACCGTAAAGAATCGATGGCCAAAACGGCCGCAGCAAAAACCAAAGTGTATTCCCGTTATGGCCGCGAGATTTATATGTGCGCCAAAAACGGTGGTGTTGACCCGTCTGCCAACCTGTCGTTGCGCGGACTGATTGATAAAGCCAAGAAAGATCAGGTGCCAAGCCACGTGATCGAGAAGGCCATCGACAAAGCCAAAGGCGGCGCCGGTGAAGACTTCCAGCCTGCATTGTACGAAGGCATCGGCCCCGGCGGCTGCATGGTGCTGATCAGCGCCCTGACCGATAACGGCAACCGTACCTTCGGTGATATCCGTGGCATCTTCTCCAAGTGCAAAGCCAAGCTGGGCAGCCAGGGTTCGGTGTCGCATATGTTCGATCACCGCGCGATGTTTGTGTTTGCCGGTGACGACGAAGAAGCCGCACTGGAAGCCCTGATGATGGCCGATGTGGATGTCTCCGATATCGACTGCGAAGACGGCATGATCACCGTGCTGGTACCGCCAACCGATTACTTCAAAGCGAAAACCGCGCTGACCGAGATGAACCCGGAAATCGATTTCGAAGTGGAGGAGATTACTTATCTGCCACAGACCGAGCATCCGGTATCCGGCGATGACATCGCTCAGTTCGAGCGTTTCGCTGGTCTGCTGAACGATCTGGAAGATGTTGCGCACATCTACCATAACGGTGTGTTTGAAGGCTGATTCTGGCTTTTAACAACACTGAAAAAAACGCCGCTGCGGGAAACCACAGCGGCGTTTTTTATGACTGAGACTTAATCTGCCATGTTCACCTCACGGCTCAATTTCACGCAGCTGTAACATCCGCCCACCATCCTCTGCGCCAATAAAATGAATTAACTTTAAGCGGAGATACTATGAACCCGAAGTTTCTGGCTGTTGCGGTAAGCACGGCTCTGCTGGCCGCCTGTGGTGGCGATGACAATAAAAACAGTAATAAAAGCCCACTGGCTGAGCTGGGTATTCAGTGCACCAGCGTAGAAAAAGCCGCTGCGTCCAGCGCAACCGGGACTCTGCAACTGACGCTGATCGACAGCTATGAATCTGGTAATGACTTTGCCACCAGCTCGGCAGAAATTGTCAGCTATGACAGCTGTTCTGATCAGCTTTATGTGGTGAACGCCAAAGACGCCACCATCGATGTTTTATCACTGGCGCAAACCAACAGCGCACCGACGAAAAAAGGCAGTATCAATCTGGCCTCTGCAGCCACTGCCGCCGGTATTGAAATTGGTGCAGCCAACAGCGTCTCAGCCAAAAATGGTTTAGTTGCCGTCGCCATTGAAGCCAAAGTAAAACAGGATGCCGGTCTGATTGCGCTGTACCGCTCTGACGATCTGAGCCTGCTGGCAACTTACCCTGCCGGCAGCCTGCCGGATATGGTCACCCTGTCAGCCGATGGCCGTTATATTCTGAGCGCCAACGAAGGCGAACCAAGCGGTGATTATAAAAATGATCCGCAAGGGTCGGTCACCATTGTCGATTTAAATAAAGGCTTCAGCGCCGATAAAGCCGTGGTACAGCAAGTGCTGTTTGCCGATTTTAATAACGGTGGCAGCCGGGCGGCTGAATTACCCGCCGGCGTGCGTATTTCCGGCCCGGCCGGTACCAGCGTGGCACAGGATCTGGAACCGGAATATCTGACCCTGAACAGCGACGGCAGCAAAGCCTGGGTTGCGCTGCAGGAAAATAACGCCATGGCCATTATCGATGTGGCCAACGCCCGCGTAGACAGCATTAAAGCGCTGGGAGAAAAGTCGTGGAATACAGAATCCAGAAATCAACTGGACCCTTCCAATAAAGACGGTATGGCAGGTCAGTTTGCCAGCTACGAGCAACTGGCTGGTCTGTATATGCCGGACACCATTGCCAGCTTTGAACTGAATAACGAAACCTATATTGTTTCTGCCAACGAAGGCGACGGACGCGAGTATATTTACGAAACCACACAGCAGGCTTGTGATGCGGCCAATCACAGCTGGGATGGCAAAGATTATTCCGTTGATGGCAAAGACGAAGACGCGCAGAAATACGCCAACGAAAGCGACGACTGTATTTCTCATATCGACGAAACCCGTGGCGGCGACCTGTTTGATATCGTCGCTGACGCCCATCCGTTAAAAGCTGCGCTTGATGATAACGACCAGCTGAAGCGTCTTAAATTGATTAACGACCGTGAGAGTATCGGCGCAGGTGACACTCTGTACGCTTACGGCGCGCGTTCGTTTTCCATCTGGAACAGCAATGCGGAACTGGTATTCGACAGTGGCGACGATATTGCCAAGCATGTGTTTGCCGTTGAGCCGGATAATTTTAATGCCGACAACGAAGTGAATTTAACCGCAGAAACCGCCGACAACCGCAGCGATGACAAAGGCACCGAGCCGGAAGCCATCGAAGTGGCCAGCATTAACGGCCGTATTTTTGCGTTCGTTGGCCTCGAGCGTCAGGGCGGCATCATGGTGTACGACATCAGCAACCCGCAGGCACCGGTATTCCAGAGCTATCTGAATAACCGTGATTTTACTGCACCGGTCTGTACCGAAGTTAATGGCGATGGTGAATGCGATAACGATACCTACAACAGCGCGGCCGGCGATTTAGGCCCTGAGTCTATCGACTACTTCAGCCGTGCCGGTAAGCATTTTATTGCCGTGGGTAATGAAGTGAGTGGAACAACCAGTGTGTATCAGCTGAATTTCAGCAGCGCTGCACTGTAACGGCTGCATTGATAAAAAACCGCGCTCCGGCGCGGTTTTTTATATCTCTTATGTCTCTGCGCCAAGCTTACTGCCGCATAAAATCTTCCAGCCCGCGACCGGTTGCTTTGTGAATATTGCGGAACAGATACCAGATAGCCAGGGCCAGAATAATCATACTCGGCACCACAATCACCGGATAGCTCATCGCCGTCATTGCACCCAGCTGTTCGTTATATTCTTCGGTGCCTGGCATGGCGGTTACCATATAGCGCGCCAGGCCATAGTTAAGCGCTGATGACAGAAAAAATGAGGCGGCGATAATTTTATTAGCCATCGTCAGGTGACGCTGAAAATTCTCTTCCTCACCGTGTTCGGCAATTGCCTGTTGCAGTTTTTCTGTATCGATGACTTCGTCATTCAGAATAATCATGCGCAATAACGAGTAACGGGTATTCAGGGTCAGCAATACCGCAATGCCAATCAGACCCGGAATTAATGCTTCTTTTACCGCAAGGTATTCCGGCGGCAACTGCAGCAAACTGATACCACCGGTCAGTAATACACTGACGATACCCAGTATCGAAAAGGCGTTCACTTTACCGGCGGTTTTCAGATCCCACAGACCAAAAGCCAGCGGGAATGCCAGCGCCACGATAACTCCCAGTGTCGGGCCAAGCATATCGTCACCACTGGCTTTGGTGAGAATCAGTGTTGGGATAACGATATTGAACAGCAGATTACTGAAAAAATTATGATTCTTCTTGCTGCTTGAGGTGGTGGTCATTAAAGGTTTCCATAAAAAATCAGGCGGATCAGAAATGCCGTCAGCGCGCATTAACGGCGCTGACGGCGCTCACCACGCAGTACTGTAATCACCGTTGCGGTTTCCGGACGAACATCACGCCACAGAGCAAAAGCTTCGGCCGCCTGTTCTACCAGCATGCCTAAACCATCAATCACTTTGCCCACGCCATTATCCAGCGCCCACTGGTTAAACACCGTGGTTTGCGTGCTGTACATCATGTCGTAGCAAACGGTTTCTGCCGTTAATACCGCCGGAGACAATGGTGGTAAATCGCCGCTCAGACTGGCCGATGTACCGTTAATGATGACATCGAAGCTGCCATTCAGTGCATCAAATGCTGCCGCTTTAATATTGCCTAAATCAGCAAAGTCCGCAGCCAGCGTTTGCGCTTTACTCAGGGTGCGGTTGGCAATAATCAGCTCCGCCGGCTGCTGTTCCAGAATGGGCTGCAGCACACCACGCACCGCACCACCGGCACCCAGCAACAAAATACGTTTGCCGGTTAATGTCACACCATGATTCACCGTCAGATCGCGCACCAGACCCACACCATCGGTGTTATCGGCCAGAATGCTGCCATCGGACATTTTTTTCAGGGTATTCACCGCCTGCGCGCGCTGTGCCCGCGGGGTAAATTCATCGGCGTAACGCCAGGCGTTTTCTTTAAACGGCACGGTCACGTTGACACCACAGCCCCCGTGTTTAAAGAATTTATCCAGTGCCAGCTCGAAGCTGTCGAGCGGTACCAGTTGCGCGGTATACAGCAGATCCTGACGGGTCTGCGCGGCAAATGCAGAATGAATCTGCGGCGACTTACTGTGGCCAATGGGATTGCCCACAACGGCATAAAGATCAGTCATAACTACAGCCTCACACCCATTCTTTATGGGGCAGGAAATCAGTATAAAGTTTCGCTTCGGCAGAGCCCGGTTCCGGCTGCCAGTCGTAGTCCCAGTGCACCACCGGCGGCAGTGACATCAGAATCGACTCGGTACGGCCACCGGTCTGCAGACCAAAGATCGTGCCGCGGTCAAACACCAGATTAAATTCCACATAGCGGCCACGGCGGTAACACTGGAATTTACGCTCGCGCTCGCCATAAGGCGTGTCTTTGCGCTTCGCTACAATGGGTACATAAGCATCGATATAGCCGTTACCCACCGCCTGCATAAAAGCGAAGGATTTTTCAAAATTCAGTTCGCCGTCCCACTCATTCAGGTCGTCGAAAAACAGGCCGCCGACACCACGGCTTTCGTCACGGTGTTTAAGGTAGAAATAGTCGTCGCACCATTTTTTGTATTTGGCGAATACTTCCTCACCAAAAGGTGCACACAGATCTTTACCGGTCTGATGCCAGTGCACCACGTCTTCTTCGTAGGGGTAAAACGGCGTCAGGTCGAAGCCACCACCAAACCACCAAACCGGCTCTTCGCCTTCTTTTTCGGCGACAAATAAACGTACGTTGGCATGGGAAGTCGGCACATAAGGATTGTGCGGATGAATCACCAGCGACACACCCAGCGCCTGAAAGCTGCGTCCGGCCAGTTCCGGACGATTAGCCGTTGCCGACGCCGGTAAGCGAGCGCCACGCACATGGGAAAAATTTACGCCGCCCTTTTCAATCACAGCACCATCGGCGATCACGCGGGTACGGCCACCACCGGTTAATGCCAGATCACCTTCAGCCGCCGGGCGCTCCCAAGAGTCTTCCTGAAATTGCGCCTTACCGTCCTGTGCTTCCAGTGCACTGCAAATACGGTCCTGCAGATCCAGCAGAAACGCTTTAACCGCTGCCACATCGCAGCCCGAATGAGCCTGGCTCATAAATATTCTCCTCTGAGGCCTTCAGGGCCTGTTAACGCAAACGCTGACCTGTCAGCGTGCGGATTTCCGACGGCTGAGCACGGCCACCCAGTGCTCCCGGCAAAACATAATCCAAACGGTCGGTAAAATATTGCCGCACCCGCAATGCTGAACGTGCCGGTTCGCGCCCCGCCGGATTGGCCGAGGTCGAGACCAGCGGGCCAACTTCATCACAGAGTGCACGCACCAGCGGATGATCGGTAACACGTACCGCCAGCGATTCATGGCGACCACGTAATAATGGTGATACCTCTCGGCGGCAGGGTAACACCCAGGTTACCGGGCCCGGCCAGGTGGCATTAACGGTTGCCAGATCGCTGTCACTCAGCGGCAACAACAACTCATCCAGCTGTTGCAATGAGGATGCCACCAGCACTAATCCTTTGTGCGCCGGACGACTCTTAAGTTCAAGAATACGGCTGATGGCCGCCTCGTTGCGCGGATCGCAACCCAGGCCCCAAACCGCCTCGGTCGGATAGGCCAGCACACCGCCGGAGCGGATGCTGTGAGCAGCCAGTTCAAGATGCCATTTATTCACGGACGAAAACCCGCAGATGAAGGGAAAGGCGGCACCCTACAACAAGGTGCCGGGAGCGGCAAGTAGAGGCCCGGCTGACGCTGTTTCGTCATCATTGCTGTATTAGGACAATTCAGGCCTAAGACTTAAGAATGATTATCGTAAGACAAGATTGAACCTGTAATTTCAGGTCAGTAGCCTCGCCGACTTTTCAGGGACGATGCATGCCTGTTTTCAGGCCTGCTTCAACAACTCAGGGGCAACCGATGAACGTCTGGTTCAGAGTTTTCTATATTGTGCTGGCACTGCTGCCAGCCATGCTTCACGCACACACTTCCGCAACGTCTGACGATATAACCCGCGGACTGGCCTGGCTCAGCAGCCAGCAGCAGGCGGACGGATCCTTCCGCAGCAATACCATGGCAGCCACCGACTGGCAGGCCAGTACCGAGGCTCTGCAGGCATTTGCCAGTGCCGGGCAGCTGGATCATCTCAATACCCAGACGCTCGCAACCTATCTGGCTGGTCTCAATGCACATGAGACCGAATTGCTGAGCCGGCGCATCAGCGCCAACCTGCGCCTCGGCCAGCCATTCGCCGACGACCTGGCCACACTGGCGCTGCGGCAGAACAGTGATGGCGGCTTTGGTGACGAAAACGGCTTCGACAGCTCAGTCTACGACACCTTGTTTGCTCTGCAGGTACTGGCCAATGCCGGTAACCGGGCCTCACCGGCAACCTCGGCAGCTATCGGTTTCCTGCTCTCCCAGCAGCGCAGTGACGGCAGCTTTGCCCTCGATAGCGACACCGCCTCCTCCGCTTATATCACCGCCCTGACTCTGCGCGCTGTTACCCCTTATCTCTATGTGTACAACGTCGGTGAATCTCTGAATAAAGGTCAGGAATACCTGTACAGCCTGAGCGCCGCCAACGGCAGCTGGCAGAGTGACTGGCAAGCGGCGCTGTTCCTGCTCGCGGTTGTCCCTCTGACCACCGATGTTACCCGCTACGCCAACACCCTTAGCTGGCTGAAACTGCAGCAGCAGGGCAATGGCTCCTGGCAGGATGATGCCTTTACCACCGCGCTGGCCGTACAGGCGCTGTATCTGAGTGCCAATATCAGCCTGCCAACCGCACCGGATAAGGCCACGGTTCGCGGTCGTACGGTCGATGCCGGCAGCGCACAGCCGCTGGCTAATGTACGTATTACCACCTCGCCGCTCAGTGCTACCGATCTGTTATCCGATGCGCAAGGCAGCTTTGTACTTAACGGTCTGGAAGAAGGCAGCTACCGCCTGACCTACGAAGCCGATGGTTATCTGACTGCCTCGCAGACGCTGAACGTTAAAGCCGGGCAGCTGATTGATCTGGGCGATATCCGCCTGAATCTGGCGCCGACCACCAGTCTGGTGCGTGGTGTGGTCAGCGATGCCAATACCGGTCTGCCGGTCGCTCAGGCTCTGGTGCAGGTCACTCTGGCTGGCACCACAACCGATACCCTGACCGCGGTCGATGGTTCCTATCAGCTCAGCTCAGGTGCAGGCAGTGCCAGCCTGATGATCAGCGCCAGCGGTTACCATGGCGTCAGCGCCAGTGCCAATCTGGTGGCCGGCAGCGCAGCAGAGTTTTCTGTGCAGCTGCAGCCGGATTCAGAACCCACCGTGCCGCTGCAACTGTCTGGCCGGGTGCTGGATGCCACGACCGGACAACCGCTGGCCGATGTACAGGCCGAGCAGCTGAGTAATGCCTCGGCGGTGCTGTCCGGCAGCGATGGCCGCTTTACCATCCCGTCACCGCTGGCAGGTGAGCAGCAGATTATGCTGTCGCGCCCGGGTTATGACAGCGTGCTGCTCAGTGTCGTCGTACCGGCCACCGGCCGCGCCGCACTGGGAGATATTCTGCTGACCGCCAGCGAGCCGGTGAGCACAACCCGTATTACCGGCCGCATTACCGATGCCGACAGCGGGGCCGCAATTGAAGGTGCTCAGGTCAGCGTATTTGGCAGCAGCACGACCTCCGACAGTAACGGCTTCTATCAGCTCGACGGCATTACCAGTCTGGAGTTTGTGATCGGAGCCAACGCCACCGGTTACGTCTTTGGTTCTGCGCCGGTCAGCCTCAGCCAGCCGCGTGCCCTGACCATGGATATTGCCCTGATGCCAGCCAACGCCGGTGGCATTCAGGTCAGCCAGGTCACCACCGGCCAGCCAGCCTATGGCGCCTATCAGCGGGTTGCACTGAGCACCACACTGACCAACCTCACGGTACGTGAGCGCCGCCTGCTGCTGTATGTGCTGATCACCGACAACAACAACCAGATTCTTGACCGTTTCCCGGGGGCCGATCTGCCGGCGTTACCGGATACCGATAACGCCGAAGCCTGGGAACACTACAAACAGCATCTGAGTGACGCTACTGAGGTGCTGGCACCGAATGAAAGCCGCCATGTTGAACTGGCCATGGGCTGGAACAGCGGCCGTCAGGCTCCCGGGCAATACCGGGTGACCATTCAGGCTCTGGACGCCGGCACCAGCCAGGTGCTGGCTGAAGCGGCAGCGCCTCTGCTGATCGAGCCGACACAGGCGCTGCCATCTCTGACAGCAGAAATTACTCCGGCCTTTGCCCTGCTCGACAGCAACGCCGATCTGACGCTGGGGGCATTACTGCGTAATGCTTCCAACGTGCCGGTCGACGCCAGCCTCAGCTGGACCCTGGCCGACCCGGACAAGCAGATCCTGAGCAGTGGTCGTCAGGATCTGCAAATCACGCCGGAGCAGACCAATCTGCAGCTGACGCTGGAAAACCTGCAGCAACAGATCAGCCGCAGTGGTAATTACCCGCTGACCCTGACTCTCGACACGGCTGCCACTCAGGGAACCCCTGAGGCCGCACAGCTGTTCGTGCCGCCAACGGTACGCCTGCAGGTGGAGCAGGACCTCACCCCGCAACAACTGATTCCGGGCGCCGAGCGCCGCTCACAGGTACGCATTCTGATCAAAGGAGTTGATGGCGAATGATTTTTCCGGCCCATTTTAAAATCTGGTGCCTGGCTCTGCTGAGCCTGTGCGCCGTGCTGCTGAGTCCTGCCAGTCAGGCCTCCCATGCCCGCTATGGTCATATCAGCTGGGAGCCTCGTCCCGAGATCAGTGAAACAACTGTGGATTTCCGCATTGTGGTGGCCTTCCGCCGCAGCTATTTCGGCAACCTGCAGCTGGGCAGTGTCTTCCGTCCGGCAGGTATCAGCTTCGGCGATGGTAAATCCGCTAACTATGAGTTTGAGGTCATCGCCCTTAACACTCAGGAAGACTGGGTTATCGGTCAGGCCCGTCAGGCCGGACTGGAGTCCGGTACCGTGCGCCACGAATATCCGTCACAGGTGCGCAGCAATGGCGAGCCCTGGGTGGCATCGTTATCGGTCTGTTGCCGCATCGGCTCGCTGCGTAACTCTGCCAACAGTAATTACCGGGTGCATACCAATGTTGATCTGAGCAGCGGCAACCGCTCTCCGGTCAGCAGCCTGCCACCGATTGTCAGCTGCGCCCGTGGTGACTGCAGTTTCTCTGTCCCTGCCGTTGATAAAGACAATGACCATCTGCGCTGGAGCCTGACGCCACTTGGCCAGTCAGGTATCTCACGCAATCCCACCGGTTTAACGCTGGATACCAGCACCGGTTATGTCGACTGGAGTGCCGGCAGCCAGAACGAACCTCTCGGACTCTATGCCCTGTCGGTCACCATCGAAGATCTGGATGAGTTTGATCAGCCGCGCAGCGCCGTGGTGGTCGATTTTATTATCAACCTGCGCGACTTCGTCGATAACCAGCCACCGGTATTTGATCAGCCACCATCACCGGCAACCGGCGATATTATCAATGCCATTGTTGGCCAGACGCTGACCCTGGATATTCAGGCGAGCGACAGCGACCTCAACGACGAAGTGTTCGTCAACAACCTCGGCCTGCCTGCCGGTGCCAGCGTCAGCAGCCTGACTCAGGGCAACCCGAGCGCGGTGCGTTTCAGCTGGACTCCGTCCATGGCCGACCTCGGTGACAAACTGCTGACCTTTACCGCCACCGACCAGAAGGCTGCCAGTGCGCTGCCGCTGTCGCTGGTGATCCGGGTTATTCAGCCAATGATCAGTGATGTGCGGGTTATCGACCGCATTGCCGCCACCGATATTGATATCGAACAGAGCACCTTCAGTGAAACCCCGGCCGACGTTCGCCTCGGTACTCCGGTGTCGGAAGTGGAGTGGCACTACCCGACCTTTGATGTCGGCCAGATTGCCGATATCCGTTTCGACCTGAAGCTGCACAACCTGCAACCCGGCGAAACACGTCTGGTTATCCATGAACTGGAAATGACCTACCGCGATGTGAACGGCAATCTGATCCGTGATGGCCTTGGCTCACGCGCGGTGCAGGTTTCTGAAACCGTTCTGGCGCTGTCGACCAATACCGACCGCATTCAGTACCGGCCGCAGGAACAGGTCATTATCAGCAGTCAGGTCCGCAATCAGGACGAAGGCGATACCAGCAGCGGCTTCCGCCTGCAGATCGTCGATGAACAGGGCGTACTGGTCAGCCAGCTGAACGAACAGACCCTGAGTTTCACCAGTCTGGAAGATAAAACCATCAATGGTTATGACTTCAGCATCGGCAATCTGATTGCCGGTAACTACCGCGTGCGGGCCGAACTGCTGCGCGCCGATGGCCGCGTAACCGCAGTGGCCGAAGCCCCCTTCAGCGTTGTGACTAACAGTGGCGGCGCGCTGAGTCTGGCCACCAGTCTGTATACCGACAAACCGGTTTACGGCCGCTGGGACAGCGTTAACCTCAGCGCCCGTCTGCAGAATACTTCCAGCAATGCGCCGCTGACGACCACCCGCAACGAACTGCTGGTGTATGCGCCGGATGGCACAGAAGTTTTCCGCCAGAGCCGTGATCTGGGCAGCCTCGCACCGTCGTCAATGGAAGACTTCAGCTTCCTGCTGTCCCTGAACGACGCCAGTCAGGGACAGTATCAGGCTGTGTGGAAAACACTGGATGCTGCCAGCGGTCAGGAGCTCAGCCGTTCGCAGGCCGGATTCCGCGTGCAGTCTCTGGCACTGCAGGAACTGCTGGGCAGTGTTCAGGCCGCAGACAGCCGTATCTATCATACCGGCAGCACCCGCTGTGATTTCACGGTACGCAACCGGGCGCCGGAAGCGGCTTTGGGGACTCAGCTGGCTTACAGCCTGATTCAGGCGGACAGCGAAACCCTGCTGCAGCGCACCGAAATCAGCGCCGATATCGGCCGCAATGATGAATTTACCTGGCACACCGACTTCAGCGCCGCAGGACAGGCTTACGGTGGTTATGCCTGTGTGCTGGAAGCCAACATCAACGGCACCTGGCAGGTTCTGGCCAGTGACAGCTTTGAAGTGCTGGCGCCTGAAGTATCCACGGCCCTCAGCAGTGAAGGCCCTGGCCGCGTGCTGGTGCTGACCGATGCTCCGCGTCAGTGTTCTGCTCTTGAGGACATCCGCGTTGGCTTCGACTTCGGCGCCGAACTGAGCACCTCTCAGCAGATTGAAATCCGCCTCTACGGCCCGGATGGCAAGCTGTTGGATACCGAGATCGTCAGTGCGCTGGATACCGAAATCAACCATCGCCACGGCAAGGCCAACACCGATCTCAGTGTGAAAGCTCAGGCCAATGGCCAGTTCGAGGTGCTGGTGCAGTCATCATCCGGACTGGGCAAAGAGTACCGGGTTGAAGTATCGGTTAAACGTAACTGGCTGAGTAAGGTTGAGAAGTCCTGGACTTTCGACTGCAGCTGCGACCGCCCATTAACGCTTAATGAGCTGTACGAAGACGTCAGCCTGCTGGCCTGGCATCCGTGGCACAGCGATGACGATCTGCGTAATGCCGATCCGTTCGGCCCGCTCAACGGCCCGGATGTGAATGAGCAGAACGACTTTATCGAACAACTGCTGCAGGACGCTGGCTGGGAATACACGCTGGTACACAGCGCCGATGACTTTGCCCGCGAGCACCGTCTCGGTGGTTACAGCAGCTACCTGTTGCTGGCCGAGCGCCCGCAACTGCACTGGCAGGTACAGAAAGAGTTGCGCGAAGCGGTCTTCGCCGGTAAAGGCCTGATAGTCGCCGGTGGTTTCGATAAACGTAACCTGTGGCTGGAATCGGCACTGGGTGTGGCGGTGATTGGCCGTCATCCATGGGCGCGGGAATTACAGGTACACAACTCTGACCTGAGCAGCGCCTGGAATGCCCAGCTGCCGCTGGCCGATAAGGTTCAGGGTATCTGGCTGACCGGCGCCGAAACCCTTGCCGAATACGCGCTGGCCGGAGACGACCAGCAGCATAACTGGCGCTGGCTGGATAAAGGCGAGCATAAAGCGCACGACATTTTCGATGTTAAGCGCCGCGCCATCACCGGCTACGACTATGGCAAAGGACGCAGCCTGTTCTTTGGTTTCGACCTGTTGCTGCAGGCCACTCAGGCCGGGGCTGACAGCAGCTATGCCGAACTGATTCTGCAGGCACTGCAACAGATCCAGCCGGATGAACTGCCGGCCCTGGGCTCTGCCGTACTGCCGCTGAACGTACAGTGGCAGAACAACCGCGGTGCCGTCAGCTTAGTCAGCGAACTGCTGCTGCCGGAAGGTGCTGAGCTGCTGGTTCCCAGCATCTTTGCTCAGCAGGATGAACACTGGCTGGCAACTCTGACGCTGGCAGAGCAGCAGACTCTGGCATCACGTCTGTACATCAAACTGGCCGACCGCGACGGTGAGCAGAGCATCGGCCTGCTGACCACCACCGTTGACGGCAATCAGCAACTGCAACAAACGCAGGCCAGCTTTGCGTTCAGCGCCAGCGCCACCCCGGAACTCGCGGCAACCCAGGCACTGCTCGACAGCCTGGCCTGGGACTACTGGTATCGCCTGAACTACCGCCATGCCTGGCTGAAGTTCAAGCTGGCCCGCGAAGCCATCAATAAAGAGCACTGGTATCAGGCGCAGACGCTGTTGCTGCTGGCCGCCGACCTGTTGCTGGTTGGCCATGAAGACGATGTCGCCAGCGCCCGTCAGCAGGTACAGCGTCATATTCAGTTTGTCGGCGAGAAGCTGGCGCAATGATCATGAAACGGAATTCAGTTATGACTTCAGGAACCCCTTCTATGCCTTTGCTGCAACAGGAGCTGCTGCTGGACAGCGCTCCACGCTCATCCCGCCCGCTGCGCCTGATCGCGCGCACGGTGCTGGTTGTTTTTCTGAATGCGGTGATCTGGCCGTCCTGGGCGGTTGCAGTGGAAATTGACCAGCAACAGCAGCTGGAAGAACAGCAACGCTGGCTGCAGGACAATCAGCAGCTTGATCAGGTGCTGGCCAATCTGCGCGACCATATCAGCCAGCAGCGGCAACAGGTGCTGAACAAACAGAATGCTGAGCAGGGCTTTGTCAGCCGTGCGCTGAGCTTTGTTGGCTTTGGCGAGGATGCCTTGCCGGATAATCCCAGCCAGCGGTTTCAGCAGCGTCTGAATGAGCTGCGCCAGGACACCGAAAATTCCCTCGCACAGGAAGCCGCCCGTCTGCAGGAGCATCGCCTGCCGGCCGTTGTGCTGGAGCGACAGCAGCAACTGCAGACGCAGATTCTGGCCCGCTACCAACAACTGCAGGAACAACTGACGGCAGCCACACAAGAGCAATCGCTGGATGATCAGGAGCAACAGCTCAACGCCCTGAACAACCTGCTGAACAGTTTCAGTATCGGTAACCCGCGTGATCCGTTCGATCCGGAACAACTGCCGTGGGGCACACCAGATCCGAAACTGACCCCGGAACCGGCACAGGATGCCAAACTGCTGAGTCAGCGTTACGACCTGCCGTTATTTGAGCAGGGCGTACAACTGGCCAGTAACGTCATTACCCCGGACATGCTGGGCAATCCCGGCGGCCCGGTTCAGGCCGATCTGGATGCCACCCTCGACGCACCGCTCAGTCCGACCATTATTGCCAAAGCCAGTGAGCTGAATAACGATCCGGTCGCTATCTATCAGTGGGTTCGTAATAACGTTGAATATATTCCCAGCTACGGTTCGGTGCAGGGCGCTGAATACACCCTGACTTATCAGAAAGGTAACGCCTTCGATACCGCCAGCCTGCTGGTTGCTCTGCTGCGTGCCGCCAATGTTCCGGCCCGTTACGCCTTTGGTACCGTGCGCATGCCCGCCGCCAGTGTGATGAACTGGGTTGGTAATGTGCAGGTACCGGAAGCCGCCGGCAATCTGCTCGGTCAGGGCGGCGTGCCCAGCAAGATGCTGGTCAGCGGTGGTCAGGTGACGCACTTCGAACTGGAGCATGTCTGGGTTGAAGCCTGGATCGATTATTTACCCAGCCGCGGGGCAAAGCACAGCGTCGGTGACAGCTGGATTCCAATGGATGCCAGCTACAAGCAATATGAATATCAGGACGGTATGGGCCTTGATCAGGCCGTACCTTTTGATGCCCAGGCGCTGGCCGACAGCCTTGAACAAAACAGCACTGTTAATGAAGACGAAGGCTGGGTACAGGGTATTCCACAGCAGGATGTCGAGCAGGCACTGACCAACTATCAGGCTCAGCTGGAAGACTACATCAACAGCCAGGCTCCGGACGCCACCGTCGGCGATGTACTGGGTACGGCTGCCATCAAGACCGTTGTGCGTGAATCACTGGCGGCTTCACTGCCGTACGAACTGCGTACCCGCAAACTGGTGGCTTCGGCCCTGACCGACAACCAGCGCTGGAAATTCAAATACACACTGGGCAGCAGTCAGTACGGGCAGATGGGCAATATTCTGCTCAGCATTAATCAGCCAACCGCCTTGTTAGCCGGTAAAAAACTGGCGCTGTCATTTGCCCCGGCTTCAGAAGCCGATGAGCAAACCCTCACCAGCTATTTGCCGGAGCCGGATGCCAATGGCGACATCGACCCGGCGGCTGTGCCCGACACCCTGCCCGGTTACCTGATTCATCTGAACGGCGAATTTACCATTGGCAGTGAGATTGCAGCGGCGACAAGCAGCAGCGTGACCATGGGTACTGAGCTGTTATCAGAAATGGGTTACTGGCAGCCCGGCCGTGGCTGGCGTACATCGCAGAACAAACCCATTGCCGGCGAATACCGGGCACTGGCGCTCGACCTGCATGGCGTCAGCCCGGCACAGGCCGATGCACTGAAAAATGATCTGGAAAACACCCAACAGAAAATCACTGCCGAAGATTACACCGACCTTGGCAAACAACAGCTGGTTGGTGATTTACTCTACGCCACCATCCTCAGCTACTTTGCCCTGAATAATGTGCAGGATGATATCTCTGCCCGTCAGGCCAATATGGTGAGCTATAAGGCACCCAGCTACGGTTTATTCAAAACCAATGTGACGCCGCTGTACTGGTTTGGTATTCCGCGTAACGTGAAGATGGACGGTCTGGTAATGGACGTTGATCACATCACGCATCTGCTGGCGCATAAAAATAACGACACCCAGCAATGGATTAATTACAACCGCGCTTCCGGTGCACGTCTGAGTGCGATGGAGCATCTCGTTCCCGAGCAGATGTTCAGCACTGAAGACAGTCCGGCAAACGGTATCAGTGCAGTCAAAGCCTTACAGCTGGCAGCGGCCGAAGGCCAGAAAATCTGGACCATCACACGAACTAACCTCGACATCGCATTAAATGGCCTGCAGTTGCCGGCATCTGTTGAAACGGATATCCGCAATTCGGTATACGCCGGTAAAGAAGTGACAGCCCATGAAAAGCCGGTCAGCTTTTTTGGTAAATCGTCTGTTGGTTATACTGTAATAGATCCGGAAACCGGAGCCGGTGCTTATCTGATTGGCGGTGGGGAGAATGGTGGGGATATTCTCACTGCTGTTTCCGGAATATTAGGCTGGCTTTCAGGTATAACGTCCGCAGGAGACAACGGTAAACCTATATTCGACGGCGGATATAAAAGTCTGTACAAAGCTGCTCAAGCAGCAAAATTCTTAGGGATTGCCGCCTTACTGGCAGAAGCATTTCTGACGCTGACGGATTCATCCCTGTCATGGAGTAATAAGTTAGGCCGACTATCTGGAGCAATGTTTGCTTTCGCATCAACAACATTAGTGATTGGTGCGGCATTCGCCTTTGCCGGTCCGGTCTTTGCCGCAATTATAGGTGTTGTCTTTGCTATCTTTATGTCGGTACTGCTATCTGCCTTTTATTCCCGATATCTGAGTCAGAACACTAGCAGGTTTCACTCTTATACAAGATTAATTGCATAATGATTTACACACTTCTATTCTGCATTCTGATTGCTGTTAGCTTAATATCGCTATGTTTAATCGTGATACAAATATGGACCATTTTCTGGAAAATGGTCCCTATTGAAATTATCCAGGCAGAGGTTCATGAGGTACAGATTCAGAACAGAAAACGATACAAGCCAAGTATCCGCTACACGTATCTGCTCGATGGAAAGCAATACGAATCTGTTCGTTGGAGCTTACTCGGTAGCCGTCTGTTCAGTGATCTAAATACCGCGGAAAAAGCTCTTAATCCACTCCATGCCTGGGTGTGTCCGTCAGCCCCATCAATTTCTTTCGTCTATAGTGAAAAACGACTACTCCCGAGCCTGATCATCAGTTTGGTGATATCTTCAGCTATTATCGTAGTCATGGCTAATCTGTGAACGGTCAAATAGGACATCTACGCGAAGACATTCGCGTAGAAAACTGGTTTGGTTAATGTACAGCGTAAAATGAACTCTAAGTGCTCAGCTTCAATTATAATTGTCATCATCGCACTCTTTACAGAGTCGGACTTTCTATAGACCTTGATTCGAATAACAGACTTCTATGTAAACAATGCAGCTCAGACATGGAACGATTTTTTTCTTTCTGATCTTTATTGGTTTTTGCACTTCCACAATTTAGAGAGTCTCGATAAAACTGTGACTAAAAAACCTGAAGATCTTAATGATAGCTTTGGCATTTCTCTTGCTGCCATCGTACTGCTTGGTTATTTTGTTTACCAACTGTGCGAAGGTAAGATTTACACACATTCAGTTTCAGGATATGTAATTACACCAGAGAATGACACGTTCTTTTGGGTTTCTGCCAGCATACTCGTAATACTACTCAGCATTTTGATTTATATTTTCATTAAAAAGAAAATTTAAAGCACATCTGATTTTCATCACTTTAACCCAGACTTTATAAAATCCTGAAAAATTACCGAATTATCCACGATAAACAAATTGGATTAACCCTTTTTATAGTAAACTGAATCCCCAGTTCACCATCGACTATAAGGTTGCAGAATAAATCGATTAACGGCGAATAGCATGAGTGCTTAACCTGCTGGCGCGAGCCCTGAAAATTTAGAAAATACCCAGCAATGGCTTACAACTGTACTTCTGGTACAGGCATGAGTACGATGGAGCATCTTGTTCCTGAACACAAAACAGCAGGAGCAGCTTTGCACAGTAATGCCGCCCGAAGGGTGATATATATGGATATATCGAATGAAATGTTAAGCGCCAAAGGCAGTCTATCGAACGGCATCAATATGGTTAAAGATTTATTGCTTTCAATTGCAGAAGGTCAGAAAACCTGGACTATTACACAGGCCAACCTGTATTTTTTATTAAGTAACCTGACACAGTCAGAACAGGATCATTGGATATGTGGCTAAGTTCATTGTGTCAGAGTCTTTCATTCGAAAATACATGGTCTTTGGCGGCCCTGGGTGTGCTGTTTATTCTTATATATTGGTGGTTCATTCAACGAAATAAGAATCACCACTTGTTATGGTTTTATGGGTATGGGGTAGTTTTAAGCTTTTTTTACCAATTATTCGTATTTCCATATAAAACCCAGTATTGGCCAACGTTAACCTCGGAAGAGGTTATTTTAATGGCCATTGTCCCCGGGTTTATATACATAGCGTTCCTTTCATTTAAGCCTTCGAAAGGTGATGAGGGGGGCGCTATATACAATCTAATCCAGGGAAGTATGGTGTTTGCCCTGATATTAGTGCTTGGCTGGCTGTTCAGTCCTTCGTGCTTTTCACACTGATGGAGTTGTGTAGCAGACGTCCTTGGCCAGTAGATAATGTTAAAAGCACCTGAATAATCTTCTTTAATTGTGGTTGTCATCATGGAATTTTTTACAGATTCAGATTTTCTATGGACCTTGATTCGCAGAATGGGCTTCCATATAAACAGTGCGGTTCAGACATGGCAGATAACGATAAATTTGGAGGTTATTTTTTCCTCTGGATCTTTCTTGGTATTTGCCTACCGATCATTTTTGATAACATCGTTTGTAGCATTTCACTTTCAGTGATCAGTATGGTTTTATTCACTTATTTGTTAGTCTCTATAAAAAAGAAACGTCGTTTTGATCAGATTTCTCCTCTGGCTTATACTGACCACTCTGATTTACTGGCTGAATATCAGCAGCATCACCAGTAACTCGGTCATTCAGAAAACAGGAATGGTGGCAGGCAGTACTCTGCTTGCCATTCTGCCGCTGATGTCGATCAAGTGGTGGTGCTATCTGGAAGAGCAAACCAATGGCCGCAGGTGGCCATTGATTAATCATCTGCTGGCACCTGTTATTGCCATTATCACGCCGCTGATTTTTATCGGTGGCGCTGAATATATCTGTGCAGAGATTGTGCTGCTGTCATTGGCAACCGGTGCTGTTTTTCTGCCATCCGGCCAGCTGCGCTGGTTCTGGCAGCAGCGCTTCGGCGATCTGAAAAGCTTTCCGGATTCGGGCCAGGTAAGCCGGAGTCAGCTCAGCCGGATCCGCAATCTGGCACTGGGCTGGATATTTATGCCGTTACCTTTGTATTTTGTTGCTTCGTTGCTGTGGCAGCGCTGATCATCACGCCATAAGCGAAATTCAGACCCCAGGGTTTTATGCGCAAAAAGAACATTCTGGTATTGGAAATTCTGCTCTGGCTGTTTATTGGTCTGTTGATTGTTATTGCCAGTCAAAATTCCTGACCATTGAACAGAGGCCAATAACCTACAGCTTTATCTTTTATAAACGGAGACACCAATGCCAACATCTGCCGATACTGCATGGCTGCCTTATTTCATCGGCATCGCTTTAGTTGCTGCGATTGGTATGCTGATCAGCGGTCTGAAGAATAAGCGTATTTTTGCTTTTGGCCGTTGGTATAAAGCCGGGGAAAACAAGTCGCAGTATGTACAGGTCGTAATCGGCTATCTGCTGCTGATCGCGCTGTTTCTTTTTCTGTTGTTACAGCTTTTGTTGCGGCTGTTGTAACAGAGTTAGTAGCTTTATTGCGGCTGTTACTTCAGCCGCATATAACCGCCTGGCACCTGTGCCAGCCAGCCCTGCAATTCAAGGTCGAGGAGTTGCGGTAATAATTGCGAGATGGGTAAGGCGCTGCGCAGGGCAATCACATCGGTGCTGGTAGCACTATAATCCACCTGAGTAACCAATACCGGCACCGCGGCAGATACCGGTTCGGTTAATTCCAGTTGAGTCTGAGCCTGTTCCGGCAACAGGTTCAGTTCCTGCAGAATATCCTGCGCATTCTGTACCAGACAGGCACCTTCGCGGATCAGCTGATGGCAACCATGGCTGAGCGGGTTGGTCACCGCACCGGGTAAAGCAAATACTTCGCGGCCCTGTTCTGCTGCCTGCCGCGCGGTAATCAGCGAGCCACTTTTAATCGCTGCTTCCACCACCACAGTACCAAGACTCAGGCCGCTGATAATGCGGTTACGGGAAGGAAAGTGTTTGGCCTGGGGCTCTGTTCCCGGGGCAAATTCCGACAACAACAGCCCTTTTTGCATCACCATCTGCGCCAGTCCCAGATGGCGCTGCGGATAAATCACATCCGGGCCGCTGCCGAGTACCGCAATGGTGCGTCCACAACTAAGCGCTCCCTGATGCACGGCGCCATCAATGCCAATCGCCATGCCACTGACGACCGTCAGACCGGCCGCCGCCAGCTGACTGGCGGTTTGCTGCGCCCATTCCGCGCCATAAGGGGTTGGGTTACGACTGCCGACCATGGCGATCATTGGCTGACTGAAACAGGCCAGATCACCATGGTAATAAAGAAAAGTGGGGGCATCGCGCAGGCTGGCAAGCGTTTCAGGATACGGAGCCACACCCGCCAGCAACACACCGCAACGGCTTTGATTGCGCCAGCGTTGCAACACATCAAAACCATCACTCAGGGAAGGATCATCCAGCCAGCGCGCAGCGGCATCGGCCTTCAGGCCAAAAGATTCCAGCTGCGCGACGGTACAGGATAAGAGGTCGTGCGGACGGGAAAGGTTCTGGCGGATATCACCAAGAGTAACACTGCCGACGCCCGGCAGTTTTGCCAGACGCCACCAGGCGAGTAACAGCTCGTCCCTGAGCATAAACAGTCCTTATTAGTTCGGGGATTCCACCTTGTCGCCGACACGCAGCGGCTTGGTCGCCCGCATAATCAGTGCATAGGACAGTTTTTCGAACGTACGGAACACCATCAGGCTGCCGGCACGTTCTTCCGGTAAGCGTACCCGTTCAGCGGCAACGCGGTCATACACCACAGCACCGGCTTTTTTGATCAGCAGTACAGAGCCGGGCACCAGACCATCGCGCTCGCCACGGTTAAGTACCACCACGTCATACTGACCCACCTGAGTCACGCCGCCGGATACCGCCAGAATCTGGCCAAGCACCGCACGCTCCGGAGATTTCGGGTAGAAGTTGGCAATAAGATCGCGGTCTTCGGTCGGCAGCAGCATGTCACCAACGGATACCTGCTGATTGGTACGCTCCAGTTCCAGCGTCACAATATCATCATCATGTGCCAGTACACGGCCCATACCGATATCCAGCGCTTCCAGTCCCAGCACTTCGCCGCTTTCCGGATCACGGTAAACCTGACCTTTGCGGAACACGCCGTAGGCACTGGAAACCTGCGGTCCAAAATCACCACGGGCATACACTTTACCGCCAGCGCCCATCAAAATGCGGGCATCGGCGCCCGACAAAACACGTGGTGCTTTTTCCAGCACTTCCGGAGCCACTACACGGTGTTCACGCAGGAAACCACGAATGGCATCCTGTGGAATCGCAGGAATTGCAGACTCAATCGGTTCAACACGGGCGGTTGGCTGCATTTTTACCGTACCCGGAGATAACTTCACGGTACGGCTGCCTTCGCCACGCTTGGTGACAGTCACGCGGGTTTCACCATCAATGCTGATCAGGCCGATCTCGTCACCCGGAAAAATCAGGTGAGGATCTTTAATCTGACCGTTCTGATACCAGATTTCCGGCCACTGCCAGGGGTCATTGGTAAAGCGTTCGGAGATATCCCAGAGGGTATCGCCCTTTTTAACCACATAGCGTTGTGGCGCATCGGATTTCAGATCCAGCGCCATGGCACCGGTTGAAAGACACATCAAACCAGCAACGAGAATGCGCTTGATGGTTTTGCTCATCCTGTATTCCCTTTATTATTAGCGGATCTGCGATCGCGCATTGAAAATCACTGTTCGGCAGCCATCTTAGCAAGTCACGACCACTTAGTTCTATAAAAGCACAGCAACTCTATGTCCATACTCGAAATTTTAGAATACCCGGATCCCCGTTTACGCACCAAAGCCACCCCTGTGGCTGAGGTGGACGACCGGGTGCGTGCCATCGTCGATGACATGTTCGAAACCATGTATCAGGCACCGGGCATTGGTCTGGCGGCCACTCAGGTCAATGTACACGAGCGCATCGTGACCATCGACGTGTCGGAAGATAAAAACGAGCCACTGGTATTTATCAATCCGGAAATCACCGTACTCGACGGCGAAATGGAAACCATGCAGGAAGGTTGCTTGTCGGTTCCCGGCTTCTACGAAGACGTTACCCGCATTGAGCACTGTCTGGTCAAAGCCCTCGACCGCGATGGCAAACCCTTTGAAATGGAATGCCGCGGCCTGCTGGCGGTCTGTATTCAGCACGAAGCTGACCACCTCGAAGGCAAACTGATGGTCGACTATATCTCGCCACTGAAGCGTAACCGCATCAAAGACAAACTCGAGAAGAAGCACAAACTCGAAGCCCGCAATCAGGGTAAGAAGTAATGGCCTTACGCGTCGTTTTTGCCGGTACGCCGGAGTTTGCTGCCATTCATCTGCAGGCGCTGATCAACAGCGGGCATGAGGTGATCGGTGTTTATACCCAACCCGACCGTCCCGCCGGACGCGGTAAGAAGCTGCAGCCAAGCCCGGTAAAGCAGGTTGCACTCGAACATAATCTGGCGGTTTTTCAGCCACTGAATTTCAAAGATCCGGCCGATGTTGAACAGCTGAAAAGCCTGAATGCCGACGTCATGATCGTGGTCGCCTATGGCCTGATTCTGCCGCAAAGCGTACTCGACGCGCCAAAACACGGCTGTCTGAACGTACATGCCTCGCTGCTGCCACGCTGGCGTGGCGCGGCGCCGATTCAGCGCTGCATTGAAGCCGGTGACAAAATGACCGGCATCACCATCATGCAGATGGATAAGGGTCTGGATACCGGCGACATGCTGAGCAAAGTCACCACCGGTATTCTGGCTGACGATACCGGCGGCACCCTGCATGACCGTCTGGCAGAGATGGGCCCAGCGGCGCTGCTGAATACCCTGGCACAGCTTGAAGCCGGAACCCTGAATCCGGAAAAGCAAAACGATGCACAGGCCAACTACGCCCATAAGCTGCTGAAAGAAGAAGCCCTCATCAACTGGCAACAACCGGCTGAAGAGATTGCGCTGCGCGTGCGCGCCTTTAACCCGTTCCCGATGGCTTACACCCTGCTTGGCGATGAGCGCATCCGCGTACTTATGGCCGAAGCCCTTGAACAACCGAGCCAGCTGCTGCCGGGCACTATCGCCAAAGTCAGCGCCGACGGTCTGGAAATCGCCTGTGGCGAAGGAGTATTACGTATCACTCAGGTACAGTTAGCCGGCAAAAAAGCCATGAACGTGGCCGATGTGATTAATGGTCAGCCACAGTTATTTCAGTCGCACCACATGCTGGCGTCGCAACCTTGAGCGCCGCGACCTCGCCCTGGGGTAAAGCCAAAGACACCACCCTGAGTGCCCGCCGTGCGGCGGCCATGGCACTCAGTGCCGTCCTCGCCGGACAATCCCTTAACCAATGCCTGCCACCGCTGGAACTGCGCGTCGATCTGGCTGACCGCGGCTTTTTGCGCGATCTGGCACTGGGCAGCTGCCGTCATTTTCAGCGTCTGAACGCACTGGCCAAAATGCTGCTCAGCCGTCCTTTTGGTGAAGAAGATCAGGACTTATTTGCCCTGCTGATCATCGGTCTGTACCAGCTGGAGATTCAGAAGAAAGCGCCGCATGCCGCCGTGCACGCCACCGTGGAAGTCTGCGAAGAGCTGGGCAAGGGTTACGCCAAATCCGTTATTAATGCCTGCCTGCGCCGTTACGCGCGCGAATACGAAAGCCTTACGCCACCACTGGACGAAAACCCGGTAACCGCCAGCAGCCACCCGAAATGGCTGGTCAAAATGCTGAGCAAAGCCTGGCCGGAACAGTTTCAGGACATTCTCGAACAGAATAACCAGCGCCCACCGCTGTGCCTGCGCGTAAACCAGCGCCATGGCAGCCGCGAGCAATACCTCGAACGCCTGCAACAGGCCGGTATCGAAGCCCGCCCTGCCGAACACAGCGCCGTGGGTATTTATCTGGCCGAATCCTGCGATATCACCGCACTGCCCGGTTTTGCCGATGGTGATTTCAGCGTGCAGGACGAAGCCGCGCAACTCGCGGCCATGCTGCTGGCGCCGCAGGACGGCGAACGCATTCTCGATGCCTGTGCTGCTCCCGGTGGTAAAACCTGCCATCTGCTGGAAAGCGCAGACGCCCGTGTCGTAGCGCTGGATATTGAAGAAAACCGCCTGCCACGGGTGCATGAAAACCTCGCCCGGCTGCAGCTCAGCGCCGAGGTTGTGTGTGCCGATATGGCCACCCCGGACGCCTGGTGGGATGGTGAATTATTTGATGCCATTCTGCTCGACGCGCCCTGCTCGGCCACCGGTGTGATTCGTCGCCATCCGGATATCAAGCTGCTGCGCCGCCGCGAAGATATCGGGCAGCTGGCACAGGTTCAGGCGCAATTGCTGGATACCGCCTGGTCTCTGCTGAAGCCGGGCGGCCGTTTGCTGTACGCCACCTGTTCGGTCTTACCGCAGGAAAACAGCGAACAAATCCGCCGCTTTGTTGATGCCAACAGTGATGCACAGCTGCAGACACTGGACTTTTGCTGGGGAAGCGCCTGTAATGCCGGGCGTCAGCTGCTGCCACAACGCGACGGCCACGACGGTTTTTACTACGCCCTGCTGCACAAAACGCAGTAAGCGCGACGGGGGACACGCCAACCGTGTGTCCGCAGGCTACTGAGAACCAATATTGAGAGCCTATGAAGATTATTATCCTGGGCGCCGGTCAGGTCGGCGGCACACTGGCTGAAAACCTGGCCAATGAGCAGAATGACATTACCGTGGTCGACACCGATGCCGACCGCCTGCGCGAGCTGCAGGACCGTATCGATATCAAAACGGTTCTTGGCCGCGGTTCATACCCCAGCATCCTGCGTGATGCCGGGGCCGATGATGCCGATATGCTGGTTGCGGTAACCAACTCTGACGAAACCAATATGGTGGCCTGTCAGGTGGCTTACACCCTGTTCCGTACGCCAACCAAGATCAGCCGTATCCGCTCCGGCCAGTATCTGAAGCAGGCTGAACTGTTCCGCAACGATGCTTTCCCGATCGACGTTCTGATTTCCCCTGAGCAGGTGGTGACCAACTACATCAGCCGCCTGCTGCAGTATCCCGGCGCGTTACAGGTGCTGGATTTTGCCGATCAGCGCGTACAGCTGGTTGCGGTACGCGCCTATTACGGTGGCCCTCTGGTCGGTCAGGCGATTCACCATCTGAAAGATCACCTGCCCAATATTGATGCCCGCGTGGCAGCGGTATTCCGCCGCAACAAAGCCATCGAACCCACCGGTGATACCATTATTGAGGCCGACGACGAAGTCTTCTTCGTTGCTGCCAAAGAGCATATCCGCAAGGTAATGAGCGAACTGCGCCGCGAAGAAGATTCTTACAAGCGGGTGATGATCGTCGGCGGCGGTAACATCGGTTACCGTCTGGCGAAAGCGCTGGAGCGTGATTACCGCATAAAACTGATTGAACACGGCGAACAACGCGCTCAGTTCCTCAGTGAAAATCTGAGCAAAACCGTGGTGCTGCTGGGCAGTGCCACCGACAAAGCACTGCTGGAAGAAGAAAACATCGAAAACACCGATGTATTCTGTGCCCTGACCAACGATGACGAGGTGAACATCATGTCGTCGCTGCTGGCCAAGCGTCTTGGCGCACGTAAGGTGATGACGCTGATTAACAAAGCGGCGTATGTCGATCTGGTGCAGGGCGGTATGATCGACGTGGCGCTATCTCCGCAACAGGCCACCATCGGCAGCCTGCTGACCCACGTGCGTCGTGGCGACGTAGTGAATGTTCACTCTCTGCGCCGTGGCGCAGCAGAGGCCATCGAAGCCATTGCCCATGGCGACAGCAACTCATCAAAAGTGGTGGGGCGCAAAATCCGCGAAATCAAACTGCCACCAGGTACCACCATCGGTGCCATTGTGCGTGGTGAAGATGTGATTATGGCCAGTTCTGATGTGGTGGTGGAATCCAACGATCACGTCATTCTGTTCGTGATGAAAAAACGCCATATTCCGGACGTCGAGCGCCTGTTCCAGGTCGGTCTCGGTTTCTTCTGATCGGAGCTGTCCATGCACTTTGCGGTTATTGCGCGCATTCTTGGTATCTTTCTCATGCTGTTCAGCATGACCATGCTGCCACCGATTCTGGTGTCGATGTGGTTTAACGATGGCGCCACCGAAGCCTTTGTTATTGCTCTGGTACTGACCTTTGGCCTGGGTTTTGTGTCCTGGTTACCGGTAAAAAATGCCCATAACGAGCTGCGTACCCGCGACGGCTTCCTGATTGCCGCACTGTTCTGGCTGACCCTCGGTCTCGCCGGCACACTGCCCTTTATGATTGCCGAGCATCCCGGCCTGAGTTTTGCCGATGCTTTCTTTGAATCGTTGTCCGGCTGGACCACCACCGGCGCGACGGTAATGACCGGCCTTGAGTACCTGCCGAAATCAATCCTCTGGTATCGCCAGCAGCTGCAATGGCTGGGCGGCATGGGGATTATCGTTCTGGCAGTCGCCATTCTGCCGATGCTGGGGATTGGTGGTATGCAGCTTTACCGCGCGGAAATGCCGGGCCCGCTGAAAGACTCCAAACTCACGCCACGCATCGCGGAAACCGCCAAAGCCCTGTGGTATGTGTACGCCTTCTTAACCATCAGCTGCGCCCTGGCTTACTGGTTTGCCGGCATGAGCGGCTTTGATGCGGTCACCCACAGCTTCGCGACCGTGGGTATTGGTGGTTTCTCAACTTATGATGCCTCCATCGGCCACTTTAACAGCGCTCTGATCGAAGGCATCTGCGTCTTTTTTATGCTGATTGCGGCGATGAATTATTCGCTGCATTTCTTCGCCTGGCGTAACCGTACACTGAGCCACTATCTGCAGGATTCAGAAATACGCTTCTTTCTGCTGGTCATGGCCGGCGGTATTCTGCTGACCATTTCCGCACTCTGGCTGACCGATACTTATCCTCTGCCGGAAGCCATCCGTTTCGGTGTCTTTGAACTGGTGTCCATCGCCACCACCGCAGGCTTCGGCACCGCCGACTTTGCCGGCTGGCCAGTCTTCCTGCCGGTGCTGCTGTTTATGATGGCCTTTATCGGTGGCTGTACCGGTTCGACCGGTGGTGGTATGAAGGTTATCCGTGTGTTGCTGATCTACAAACAGGGTGTGCGTGAGATCCGTCGCCTGATTCATCCCAATGCCGTCATGCCGGTTAAGCTCGGCCGCCGCGCCGTACCTGATCGCATTCTGGATGCCGTATGGGGATTTTTCGCCGTCTACATCGTTACCTTTATGGTGATGATGCTGGCGCTGATGGCCACCGGGCTGGATCAGGTTACGGCCTTTTCTGCTGTTGGTTCCTGCCTCAATAACCTCGGTCCGGGTCTGGGTGATGTTGCCGCCCATTACGGTAATATTTCCGACACCGCCAAATGGCTGCTGGCACTGACCATGCTGCTTGGCCGTCTGGAAATTTTCACTCTGCTGGTGCTGTTAAGCCCTAACTTCTGGCGCAGCTGAACATGAATGATTCCCGGCCTTTTGCTGATAACGGACAACTGAACGAACTGCGTCAGCAGATGCTCAGCTTCGCCCGGCTGCAACTCAGTGACGAACAACAAGCCGAAGATGTGGTGCAGGAAGCACTGGCCGGAGCACTGAAAAATGCCGCGGCCTTTAACCGCGCTGCCAGCCTTAAGACCTGGATGTTTGCCATTCTGAAGAACAAAATTGCAGACGCCCTGCGCGGCCGTTACCGCCAACCGCAGATGACAGATATCGATGACTGTAAGGATTGCAGTCTGGCCGACGACCAATTGTTTAATGAGCGTGGTCACTGGCACAAAGACGATCGCCCGCAACGCTGGGACGCCCCGGAGCAACTGGTACACGACGAACATTTCTGGCGCGTGTTTGACCGTTGCCTGGATGCCTTACCGGCAGAACAGGCACGGGTATTTATGATGCGGGAATTTATCGAACTGGACAGCCAGGAAATCTGTGCGGCTCTGGAACTGACAACCAGTAACCTGCATGTCCTGCTGTACCGCGCGCGGCTGCGGCTGCGCGAATGTCTGGAAGATCACTGGTTCGGGGCGGGAGAAGCCACATGATGAATTGCCAGCAGGCCACACGCCTGATGTCTGAAGCTCAGGAGCGCCCGCTCAGTCTTAAAGAGCAGGCCGAACTGAAAGTTCACACCCTTATCTGCTCTGGCTGCCGCCGTTTTGGTGAACAGATGCATCTGCTGCGACGATTCACCAAAGCATCCCGTCCACAGGATAAAGACGACAGCAATCAATAGCGCCTGTACGCTTCAGACCAGAGCCCGCCACATAATTCAGACACCTTATGGGATATTCGCAATCCGGTAGCGCGTCGGCCCGCCTTCAGGGAAGCGGTTAAAACGTTTATAGGTCCACTGGTACTGCGCCGGACAGTGCGAAACACACTCTTCAATGCTGCGGTTCATTGACGTAGCCGACACACGCACATCGTCAGCGTACAGATCGTCATCGGCACGGATGAAATAAATATCAAAACCTTCAGCATTGGGCAGGCGCTTGGCAAAACCGTAAATGGCTATGGCACCGGTTTTTTTCAGCATGTCATGCGGTAATTTCGGCGTCAGGGTTTCTATGCCCATAAAAGGCGCGAACACGCCGCTTTTCTTTTGCGGCTCCTGATCCGGCAGAAAGCCGATCATTCCACCGTCATTGAGCACATCAAATAACCCTTTTACACCGGCCCGGGTGGTCGGCACCAGCTTACAACCCACCGCTTCACGGCGGGCAACCATCCAGTTATTGAATACCGGTATTTTGGCCGGACGATACATGATGGTGATCGGGCATTTAGTGGAGATGTAGTTGTTGATGATTTCCCAGTTGCCCAGATGCGGCGCCAGCAGAATCAGGCCTCGGGGATCAGCGATCGCTTCATCAAGCACATCTTCGCCGATAACATTGCGGATCAGACCCGCCGCCCGCTCGGGAGCGTAGCCCCACATCGGCCCCATTTCAGCGAGAATCATGCCGTTTTCTGCCAGCGTTTCAGCCAGCAGATCTTCGCGCTCTGCTTCGCTCAGGTGTGGATAACAGAGGGACAGATTGAGACGGGCCACTTCACGGGCGCGGGTGCGGCGTTGCAATAACAGCCAGCCCAGACCACGACCAACTTTTTGTGCCAGAGAGAGAGAAGTAAGGGACAGCAGCTTAATCAGCCCTATCGCCAGATAACCAATGATCGATTTCACAATACGACTCCTGTGCGGGAGTCGCAGTGTACCGGTTACCACATATCATGCAACAGACCGGCACAGGATCAGAACTGTTCTTAAAGATTAATAATATGGCTTGCTGAGGCCCGGCCGCCACCGCGGAATCAGGGCACACCGGCTTTGGCGTAAGGGCTCAGCGCATGTTCGGGCCGATGTTTAAAGCGCTTGTATTCCCACTGATACTGCTCAGGGCACAGCGCAATACAGCGCTCAATTGCAAGGTTCATGGCCGCTGCCGAGACTTCGGGATCATCCGCGTAAATATCTGAAGGGGGCTCAGAAATATGGATATCAAAGCCTTGCGCATCGGGCAGACGGACGACGCATACCATCAGGGCAATCGCGCCGGTTTTTCTCAGTAGCTCCCCGGGTAATTTGGGCGTCAGTGCTGGCACTGACATAAAAGGCACAAACACGCCGCTGCGGCGTTTGGGTTCCTGATCGGGTAAAAAGCCCACGACCCCACCAGACTGCAATACCTCAAAAAGTCTTTTAACTCCGGCACCGGTAGTCGGAACCAGATTGCAGCCCAGCATCTCCCGCCGCTTCACCATCCAGTCATTAAATACCTGATTCTTCAGCGGCCGGTACATAAAGGTTACCGGGCTCTGGCCCGAGATGAAGTTGTTCGTCAGCTCCCAATTTCCCTGGTGCGGAATCAGCAGCAACACACCCCGTTCATCCGCAAGCGCCCTGTCCAGCAGCTCACCACCGTGAACCTTGTTCAGCAGTTTCAGGCCCTCCTGCTGACTGTAACCCCAGAAAGGCCCCATCTCTGCCGCTGTCATACCGCTGTGCAGCAAAGCGTCACGCAACAGCCGATCACACTGCTCAGGTGCCATATCCGGATAACAAAGTCCGAGGTTTACCCGCGCCACCTCTCTGGCACGACTGCGGAAAGACCAGAGAAGCCAGCCTATGCCCCGCCCCAGTTTTTGCGCCGTCTTTAACGGTGTCAGTCCTACTAACTTAATCAGTCCGATCAGTATGTAGCCTAAAAGAGATTTCAACATGCAACTCCTCTGCAGAGCCTGAAGTGTACCTGCAGCCTGTCTTATGCAACAGGCACAACTGAGACGACGCAGAGACAACAAACATAAGCCCGGCAACAGCATCCATCTGTTGCTCTGCTAGACTCAGAACACCACGTAGATGACCGCGAATATGATTAATCTTGAACTCGCCCTCAAAGAAAAACGCATCCTTGTCGTTGATGATCTGGTAGAAGCCCGCAGCGCACTGAAAAAGATGATCACCATCCTTGGTGCCACGCAGATAGATACGGCTACCGATGGCCGCGAAGCCATGGACTTTATCATGGAGCGTGAATACGACATCGTGCTGTCCGATTACAACCTCGGCAAAGGCAAAGACGGTCAGCAGATTCTGGAAGAGGCGCGTTACTGCAACCGCCTGCGCGCCACCGCCCTGTTTATTCTGGTTACCGGGGAGAACGCCGTCGAAATGGTGATGGGGGCACTCGAATACGAACCCGATAACTACATCACCAAGCCCTTTACCCTGAACATGCTGCGTGAACGCCTGACCCGCATCCTGACCACCAAACTGGAATTAGCGGAAGTTGATAGCGCCATTGATCAGGGCGATACCGACCGCGCTATAGAACTGGCGGCAGCCGTACTGGAAAACAATCCGAAACTGATGATTCCGGTGACCCGTATCCTCGGCAAACTTTATATCCGCCAGAAGCGTTACAACGACGCCATCAAAATTTATTCAGAACTGCTGAACAAGCGCTCGGTATCCTGGGCCCGTCTTGGTCAGGCTATCTGTATGCACTTTCTCGGCGACTCACGCAGTGCACTGGCCCTGCTCAAGCAGACATTAATTGTTCATCCGATGTATGTGCAGTGTTACGACTGGACTGCCACCATTCTGCGCAGTCTGGGCGATGCCAAAGGCGCGCAGAAGCAGCTGGAAAAAGCGGTGGAAATATCCCCCAAAGCCGTACTGCGGCAGATGGAGCTGGGACAACTGGCATACAATAATGGCGATTTCCCGGTCGCCGAAGCCGCCTTCGAACAGGCCATCAAACTTGGCCGCCATTCCTGCTACAAAAATTCCGGCAACTATCTGAAATTTGCCCGCACCGTGCACCACGAATTAAAAGCCGGCGAGCAGAGCCGCGAGCAACGCACCCGCGTCGAAAAAGCTTTTAAAGCCATTGATGAGCTGCGTCAGGACTACGCCGGTCAGGACAGCATAATGTTTGAAACCAGCATCGTTGAAGGCAGGACTCATACGTCCCTTAATGATGAAGATAAAGCCCGTGCATCGGCCCAGCGCGCTGAAGAAATTCTGCAGCGCATGAAAGACCCCAGCCACGAGCAGCAGCTGCAGATGACGGAAGCCTATATCGACACGGGACAACACGTAAAAGCCAAAAAATTAATGCGCACACTGGAAAAACAGGGACTGGCCGCCGCCGAACTGGCCCAGCTGCAATCGCTGGAAGAAAACCTGAATCAGATGGTCATCCGTGACCATACCGCCGCCCTGAATGCCCGTGGTGTGGGCCACTACGAAAAAGGTGAATTTGCCGACGCCATCACCGCCTTTGACGAGGCCGCCTCTTATGATGAGGCCGGTGTTAGCGTACTGCTGAATGCTATTCAGGCGAAAATCAGCCTGATCGAAAATACCCAGATCGACATCAGCCAGTTAAAAGATTGCTACCGCTACTTTCAACGTATTGGCAAAATTGGCAATAACGATGAACGTTATGAACGATACGAGCGTCTGAAGGGCACATTTATGCGCCTGAAGCGGGCTGCAGGTCTTTAGGACACGGGAAGTTTCCATGAAATTTGAACATCTGGTCGGCGCCGTAGTGCACGACCTGAAAAATCAGCTGCAGGCACTGCTCGACTACGAACAGGAAGCACTGGCACGCATTCCCAAACGTTATCACACACACCTTGAACCCATTTTGCAGCGCACCAACCGGCTGAAAAACGACACCATGCAAATGGTGACTCTGTTCCGTCTCGAACAGAAATCACACTTTCCGATGGACGATGCCTGGCCACGCGACACCGCCGCCGATGCGATTGAAGCCACCAGCCTGCAATATCCGGGTATCCGTTTCTCCAACGACATCAGTGAAGACTGCCAGGGCTTCTACAACGAAACCCTGATTCATCTGGCGCTTATCACCTTAATCACCAACAGCGCTCAGGCCGGTGCTACGCAAATCCGCCTGACCGCCGATGACAGTAATGGCCTCTCTGTCTGCGTTGAAGATAACGGCCACGGCTTCGACGAAGCCGTGCTCGCCGGTGAAAAAGACACCACCAAAAACGAAGGTTCTGGTCTGGGCCTGTTCTTTGTTGAGCTGATTGCCGGCCACCATAAACAGGGCGAAGAGCGCGGCAGTGTGCACATCGCCAACCGTAAGGAAGGCGGTGCATCAGTCAGCGTTCACTTACCCTGAGCGGCCTTCTGCCGGGGTACTGAGTTCATCGTAACCGGCGGTTTCCCAGGGCAGATGGCCAGGGGTGATGTGCAGGAAATTGAGATAATTCTCAAACTGATCAAGCAGATCACGGATAACCTCCTGCTGATCACAGCCATACAGGTCATAGCCCTGACTGCCGCGGCGCAGATACACCTCAGCACGGGCAAACTGCTCACCATCTGCCGGCGCTTTGTACGCCGGTAAAGGCTGTAATGTGCGGCGGATATCGTAAATAAAGTCCACTTCGTCACCACCCTGCACCTGCAACCAGGCTCTGGCCTGCGCGGCATCGTGCCCAACCTGCGCCTGCCAGCCGTGCTGTACCAGCTCTTTGCAAACCTGCTCCAGCGCAGGTACTGCGGTGGTGGCAATAAAACCATCAACGCGTGCGGCATCCGGAAAATCCACCAGCCCTGCCAGACGCCGGCGCCACTGTCCCTGCTGCTGATGCGGGCGGGTCGACGCGGCTGAGTTCAGACTCGAAGCCCGGTGCCCTTCAATCACCAGCGCCCGCCACAACCCGGCAACCGCCACCAACATGATGGCCGCAAACGGCAGAGCACTGGCGATGGTCATGGTTTGCAACGCACTCAGGCCACCGGCCAGCAACAGAACAGCCGCGATGGTGCCTTCCAGAAAAGCCCAGAAGATGCGCTGCCACAGAGGAGTTTCCAGCGCCCCGCCGGAGGCGAGAGAATCGACTACCAATGAGCCGGAATCCGATGAAGTAACAAAGAAGGTAATGATCAGACACACCGTAAGCAGCGATAAAAACGACGACCAGGGCAGCTGATCGTAGAGCTGAAACAGCGCCACGGCATGATCGGCCTGCACATCGGCAATCAGGGTATTGAGGCCTTCATTCATAATCAGATAGAGCGCGGTATCGCCGAACACCGAAAACCACAGGAAGGTAAACAGGGTAGGCACCGCCAGTACGCCAAAAACAAACTGACGGATGGTGCGGCCACGGCTGATTTTGGCAATAAACAAACCAACGAACGGCGCCCAGGCGATGGTCCAGCCGAAAATAAACAGCGTCCAGTTACCGATCCAGTCACTGCGCGAATAAGCCTGCAGATTAAAGGTACGCGCCACCAGACCGCTGAGATAATCGCCGGTGTTCTGCAGGAAGGTTTCCAGAATGTGGATACTCGGACCAATAAAAAACACTACCACCAGCAGGAAGATGGCCAGCGCCATATTCAGCATCGACAGGTTTTTAATGCCCTTATCCATCCCCGCCACCACCGAGGCCGTCGCCGCCAGCGTGATCGTGAAGATCGCAATCACCTGCACCGTGGTACTGACCGGTATCGCCGGCCAGAGGTAATGTATACCGGCATTAATCTGCGCCACCGACAAGCCAAGCGTGGTCGCCAGACCAAACAAAGTACCGAGAATGGCAAACACATCCACCGCATGCCCCAGCGGCCCGTAAATGCGCTCGCCAATTAACGGATACAGCGCCGAGCGGATCGACAACGGCAGCCCATGACGGTAAGCAAAATAGGCCAGCACCAGCCCGACCAGACCGTAGATCCCCCAGATATGAACGCCCCAGTGGAAATACGCAATCTGCATCGCCTGGCGCGCCGCCGGAATGGTTTCGGCTGCGCCCGCCGGCGGTTGTGAATAATGCAGCACAGGTTCAGCCACACCGAAAAACAACAGGGCAATGCCGTAGCCCGCCGAAAACAGCATCGCAAACCAGGCCGGAAAACTGTATTCGGGTTCGGCATGGTCAGGCCCGAGGCGGATATTGCCCCAGCCCGACATCGCCACCCCGACGATAAACAGCAGAAAAATGGCCACCGCCAGCATATAAAACCAGCCAAAGGTGCTGGTGATCCAGCTCAGTGCACTGCTGAATACCTCACCGGCAAGCGCCGGATTGGCGATAGTCCCAATGATCAGCAGCGCCGCGATAAGTACCGTAGGAATAAATACCGGCAGCAGCACGGTCGACTGAACGGCCTTATGTTCGGCCAGCGGGGATGTTGATTGCTTGCGGACAGAGTCCGTTGAAGTGGTCATAAAGCCTCCGTGTTATGCCAGAGCGCTCAGGCTCTTTGCCCGCCAGCGCACGTAATTCGCGCCGGGCAACTCCGGAAATCCACCCTGCCTGTGGCAGGACAATGCTTTTTAACCCTGACAAACCCCTCCGGCGATTACAACCCCTGCAGGATTCGGCCGGCACGCAGCCCCTGTTCTCAGGGCGCATCGCTGCTATAATCCGGCGTCTTTTTATTTTGCGAACAGCATTCAGGGCCTGATTCACTTAGTCTGAACAAGCTCTGGCCTTGCCAACACAGGAATTCCACCGTGAGTCAGAGTCGCCACAACGTCAAAACCTTCCAGGGCCTGATTGCCGCCCTGCAGGAATACTGGTCCGAACAGGGCTGTGTGATTAACCAACCTCTGGATATGGAAGTGGGCGCCGGTACCTTTCACACCGCGACCTTCCTGCGCGCCATCGGCCCGGAGAACTGGAGCTCTGCTTACGTGCAGCCAAGCCGCCGTCCGACCGACGGCCGTTACGGCGAAAACCCTAACCGCCTGCAGCACTACTACCAGTTTCAGGTAGTGATGAAGCCAAACCCGGTGGATATTCAGGAAAAATACCTCGAATCCCTGAAAGCCATGGGCATCGACACCCTGGTGCATGATATCCGCTTCGTCGAAGACAACTGGGAATCGCCAACCCTGGGCGCCTGGGGTCTGGGCTGGGAAGTGTGGCTGAACGGTATGGAAGTGACTCAGTTCACCTACTTCCAGCAGGTCGGCGGCCTTGAGTGTTTCCCGGTGACCGGTGAAATCACCTACGGTCTGGAGCGTATTGCCATGTACCTGCAGGAAGTAGACTCCGTTTACGACCTGGTGTGGACTTACGGCCCGGACGGCAAAGCCGTAACCTATGGCGACGTGTTCCACCAGAACGAAGTGGAACAGTCGGCCTATAACTTTGAACACGCCGATGTCGATTTCCTGTTCATCGCCTTTGACCAGTACGAAAAAACCTGTGCGCGCCTGATCGAAGCCGGTCTGCCACTGCCCGCCTACGAGCAGGTACTGAAAGCCTCCCACACCTTTAACCTGCTGGATGCCCGTGGCGCTATCTCGGTCACCGAGCGTCAGGGTTACATCCTGCGCGTACGTACCCTGGCCCGTTCCGTGGCTCAGGCGTACTTCAACAGCCGCGCCGAAAAAGGCTTCCCGCTGGCGGACGAAGCCAACCGCGCCGACGTGCTCGCACGCTATCTGGCCGATAAAGAAAAAGCCGCTGCCCAGGAGAACAAATAATGAGTGCACAAGATTTTCTGGTTGAACTGGGTACCGAAGAGCTGCCACCAAAGGCGCTGAAAAACCTGTCTGCCGCATTCACCTCCGGCATCGAACAAGGCCTGAAAGACGCCGGTCTGAATTTTGGTGCCGTTGTCTCTTTCGCCGCACCACGCCGTCTGGCGGTGCGCATCGAAGCACTCGAAGCCCAGCAGGCAGACCAGGAAGAAATCCTCTACGGCCCGCCAGCCAATATCGCCTTTGACGCCGATGGTAAGCCAACCAAAGCCGCCGAAGGCTTTGCTGCCCGTGCCGGTGCAACCGCAGCCGATCTGCAGACCGGTGAGAATGGCAAGCTGATGATTCAGCGCACGATAAAGGGCAAAAACACCGTTGAGCTGCTGCCGGCCATCGTGCAGAACAGCCTCGACAAGCTGCCGATTCCCAAGCGTATGCGCTGGGGCGCTTCGCGCGTTGAATTCGTACGTCCGGTGCAGTGGCTGGTGATGCTGTTTGGCTCTGAAGTAGTTAACGGCGAAGTGCTGGGTCTGAAGGCTGGCAACACTTCCCGTGGTCACCGCTTCCACGCGCCGGGTGAAATCACCATCGCTAATCCGGCGGAATATCAGGACAAACTGCGTGCCGCTTATGTGATGGCCGACTTTGCTGAGCGCGCGGCGCTGATCAACGAACAGGTTGCCGCCAAAGGCAAAGAGCTGGGTGGCGAAGCAGTTATCGACGCCGACCTGCTCGACGAAGTGACCGCGCTGAACGAATGGCCGGTGGCACTGGCCGGTTCGTTTGACGAAGACTTCCTGCGCGTACCGCCGGAAGCGCTGGTGTCCTCGATGAAAGAACACCAGAAATACTTCCACGTGATGAAAGACGGCAAGCTGATGCCCAACTTCATCACCATCGCCAACATCGAATCGAAAGATCCGGCGCAGGTCATTTCCGGTAACGAGAAAGTGATCCGTCCGCGTCTGTCGGATGCGGCCTTCTTCTGGGACACCGACCGTAAACAGAAACTGGAAAGCCGTTTCGCCAAACTGGAAAACGTGGTGTGGGTGAATGGCCTGGGTTCCATCGCCGATAAAGCCCGCCGTATCGGTAAACTGGCCAGCCGTATCGCCGCAGTAACCGGTGCCGACAGTGCTCTGGTGGAGCGTGCCGCGCAGCTGTGCAAAAACGATCTGGTTTCCAGCATGGTGTACGAATTCACCGACCTGCAGGGTCTGGCCGGTAAATACTACGCCGAGCACGATGGCGAACACGCCGATGTTGCCGCCGCCATGGTTGAGCAATATATGCCGGCCTTCGCCGGTGACGCGCTGCCGGCCAGCCAAACCGGTACGCTGATTGCGCTGGCTGATCGTCTCGACAGCCTGGTGGGTCTGTTTGGTATCGGCCAGATTCCGACCGGTTCCAAAGATCCGTTCGCCCTGCGTCGTGCCTCGCTGGGTGTGTTGCGTCTGCTGGTTGAAAAAGAAATCAATATCGATCTGAGCGACCTGATCGACTGGGCCATTGGCTCGGATTGGGCAACCGCACCTAAAGCCGAAACCAAAGCCACTCTGACCGAATACCTGCTTGATCGCTTCAGCGCCTGGTACGCCGACGAAGGCATTCCGGCCGGCGTATTCCAGTCAGTCCGTGCACTGGGTATCACCAACGCGCTGGATATTAACCGCCGCGTACAGGCCGTTCACGCGTTCAATAAACTGGACGCCGCCGAAGCACTGGCTGCTGCCAACAAGCGTGTGTCGAATATTCTGGCGAAAAACGGTGGCGACAAAGTCGAAGCCAAAGTGGATTCATCCCTGCTCGCTCAGGCCGAAGAAAAAACACTGGCCGAACAGGTTGCCGCCAAACAGCAGGCCGTTGAACCATTAATGGCACAGGGCGATTACAGCGCCGCACTGACCGAACTTGCCGGTCTGCGCGTAGCGGTTGATGCCTTCTTCGACAACGTGATGGTAATGGCCGACGACGAAGCTGTGAAAAACAACCGCCTCGCACTGCTCAAGCAACTGCAGGGATTGTTTATCGGTATCGCAGATATTTCATTGCTGCAGGGATAATTAATTATTAATTGACCTGCGTAAGCGTATAAAAAGGCAGCCTGAGTTAGGCTGCCTTTCCTTATTTACTACCCTTCTATTTCAAAGGATGAAATATGTTAAAACAAACCGCACTTTTTTCTGCAATTGCTCTGCTGGCTGCCTGTGGTGGCGGATCGAGTGGATCTGATAATAACAACTCAGATCCTGATAATAAGTCCGCCGCCGTACTTACATTCGATACCCGTTATCTGGACTATGCTGCCATTAAAATCGGAGATGGTGAGTGGCAAAATGTTTCCTCGCAAATCTACCGTTTCACCTCTACCAATCCAGATGGAAAAATGGAAGTCGCTGTACTGACAACTTGTGAAAGTACTGAAGACTCCTTAACGTCATACTCACCAAAAGTGAGAGTATTAAACTTGTCTCATAATATTGCCATCAATGGCTTTGAGGAATGCAACGCAACCGGAACAGCCCCTCATATCATTGTAAAATCCGTTGATGGCGGAGTCCCTGTCTATGATATGTCGATAACTAACACTACCGACACCTTCATAGACGAAAGTGACAACGATGCAGCATATCTATCTGGCGAATCGGTAACCAGCGATCTGATTATCCACGGTTATTCAGGCGGTACAGAGTATATCTACACCGCTCAGAATGTGAACTTAACGTCGGGGCAAACGCTGGAAGTAGACATCAAGACGCCACTGACCGATAGCGTGTCTCTTCCTGCAGGCGTTCGCGCTGATTACAGGCTTCCAGGTAGTGGTTCAGGGATAGATACGTCAGCTTGGTCCAATAATCTGACGTATAAAATTCCGGTTACTAACCGTATCGCTGGTGATTTTTACCGGATTGATAAAGAAACTGAGGGTATTGGTTACTATCAGGCCAATGTTGAAGATATCGACAACATTACCATTCCTGATTTCAGCGCCTATGCGGTATATTCAGACCAACTTACCATCAATGGAAATACACTGACCTGGCAAATCCCCCAGCTGGCCGATGCCATTCCGGAGGGATATTCAGATGCCTATTTAATAACGGCAGCTGGTACAGAAGAACAGTATATTGCCTATACCGTTGATGCATCATTGATGGTTAACAACACCTATTCACTAGAGCTGGTTGATTTTAACGCCTTGCCAGATTTTCCTTTCACTTTTGCGAATATACCAGCGGCAGAATTTGCAGATGGTTTTGATCTGGATGTGTCTAATGATAAAGCTTATAACCAACGTGGTTATCAATCCGTCATACTGTTTTCCCGTGAGCGTAACTGATAAAAAACACTTCAGATAAGGTCTGATAACGGGTTCGAGTGAAATCGCTTATATTTTTATGCTTAATTTCCTCATGCCATAAAAGAAGACTTAACGATAGATTTTTTATCAAAAAAAGCCCGGCTTACCAGCCGGGCTTTTTATTGTCATTCACTGAAATTAATTCAGCTTAATTTTCCTTCACCCCACGGCGCAGTTCTTTAAAGTTAATACGTTCCAGCGCCGGATCATCACTGTTTTCCTGCCACTGCATCCATTGGGTTAATGAAATAGACAACTGCAAAGAATAATCGAGAGAAATCCAGCTCTTACGGCCGCTGGCATAATCCGGTACACCATTGCCCATCACGTTAACTGGCCCGTTATCGGTTTCAACGGTCATATTAAAGGGTGCCGCGGCCGGGACATTGGCAAAATAAATACTGTCGATATTGGCAAAGCTGACACCATTATTCACCGTTGCTTTGCTGCCACTGCGATCGACACCGACTAACGGATTTTCAGGGTCAGGGGTTACGCATTCTTTGGTGATACCTGAAAACTGTGACAGCAGCGGCGGCGTATCAAAATTGCTGTCCGGTACCGAAGCCGTGCCATGGCAGGACATGCACGAGCTGTTGGCATTATCGGCCGGGCCGTTCAGGCGATAATTACAGCCTAAATGTCCCATATGCTGCATCGGGTTGGCGCCGCCGTATTTATTAAGTTCGTTCACGGTATCCCAGAAAATAACTTCTTCCATAAAACCGTTCTTTTTCACATCCAGCGGATAGTTGTGCGCAAGCTTGCCATCCGGTGGTGTGTCGTTGCCCCACATCACACCCAGCAGACTGATACGCAGCCACGGATCGGCTTCTTTAGCTTTGCGCTGACCATCGGCAACAAAGGTACCGAATACCCACTGCGTACCCGGCGCACGGCTGTCTTTTACCGCAAAATCAAACTGCAGCAGGCGCACGTCGTTCCACTCTGTCGTGCTGCGCGGACACTGCTGGCTTTCTTCAATCAGCGTGCACTCATTGCCCTTCGCAGGTGTGCATTTACAGAATGACGGATCGGAGATATTGGCATTCCAGGCGGGCTGATTCGCCAGCACCGGCAGCTGTTCCGGAGTGGAGGTATTAAACAGCGGCTTACCAACAACGGCGCCCTCATCAAAGCTCACATCTTTAGCCGGAATTTTCGCCGTGCCGTCTGCCTGCCAAACCGTTCCCAGAGTGTAAGCGGCCGTTGCATTAAAGAAGCCTACCGCCCACATAGTAGTGTTGATCGCACCCTGAGGTGTAGAGAATGTGACCGGTGCTTCGCGGGTCAGACCGTGGGTAAACTCACGCCCGCTCATGGCATCGTAAGTCTGGAAAGGAATGCTGTACCACGGACGCACGTTGTTGTTACACACATCCCAGTCTTCGACTCCGGGACGGTTAACGTTGCCGTCCTGAATGTACTTCATCACCAGCCAGCTGTAGTCATATGCCAGCTGTTTTTTCTGCGCTGCCGGAGTGTCTGTTCTGAACAGGGCATCAAAACGTGCATCGCGCCATGGCTGTGCCGCACGGTCATCCACCGGCTGACGCGGATACTTGTCGGATATGCGGAACACCGGGCTCTGCCAGTCAGCAGGCGGCACGTTGCTGATTTCCTGACCTTTCCACATATTGCTGAATTTAGCTGCCGGGTCCTGCCAGTAGCTGGGATAAGTGCCGCTGCAGGTGCCGCTGGTGACGCTGCTGGATGTGGTCTCAGGAGCTTGTGCCGCAACCATATCATTTTGTGCTTTTTCACCGCAGGCGCTGAGCAACAATCCGAAACTAAGCAGTGAGGTTCCGGCGATGCGCCGGCAAAGAGAACTTTCCATAGTGATATTCCTTTTGCTGAGAAGTCAGTTTTTGCTGAGGGATCAGGCCAACCGAGCGTATCATTTGCGATTAACGGCAGGCATCATTGCCCGCCAGACTCAGGCAGAGGTATCAGCCCAGATGCATGACTTGGCACTGACTGACATATTTTTTAATTCATCGCTGCACCTGGTTAAGCCCGTGGACGGTTATCCCGCCCACACCCCTCCGGCACAAACCGGCTTTACAGAAGAGACTGCCCAATGAAACTCATCATTCTTGATCGCGACGGCGTACTGAACGAAGACTCCGACGACTTTGTAAAGTCCGTCGACGAATGGCTACCAATTACTGGCAGTGCTGAAGCGGTTGGCCGTTTGTGCAACGCCGGTTACACCATCGCCGTTGCGACCAATCAAAGTGGCCTGGCACGGGGGCATTTCAGCCTTGCCGACCTGGAAGCGATGCACGCCAAAATGAACGCGCTGGCCGCAGAGCATAATGGTCGCTTTGCCCATATCGCCTTCTGTCCGCATGGTCCGGATGACCATTGTGACTGCCGCAAACCCTTGCCCGGCCTGATTCATCAGATTGAAAAAGCGTTAGGCACATCGGCCGAAGGTTGCTGGATGGTCGGCGATTCTGTCCGTGATTTAGAAGCCGGTGTTGCTGCCGGCTGCCGTCCGGCACTGGTGCGTACCGGTAAAGGTGAGAAAAGCATCGCCAAACTCGCCGACGCCGGGTTAAGCCAGGCGCAGGTGTTTGATAACCTCGCCGCTTTTGCCGATTTTGTATTGGCAAACCCGTAATAAAAAGCCGGCAAATGCCGGCTTTTTACTTACACCTGTCTCAACGTGCCAGCCAATAATTCGCCAGTACACTGTCCGGGTCGGAGAGCAGTAACTCAACAAGTCCTGTTACATTGGTGACCACGGGTACACCCAATATAAATGTCCTCTGCTCAAAATTACCGAAATTGATATCAGATAAAGACGTAGTGCCAACAGGGAATGCATCACCGTCACTATCCGAAAAGACCATAACCAGAGCTAAAGCCTGTGATTCAACAGTGCCCAGAGCCACAGCACCAGTGGCGATTTCATGAATTCCGCTATAGGCCTCTGCCATGCTGTACCAAAGAGCAAGCGTATTACCTGAACGATAAGCAGCAATTTGAGTATTACAGCCAGAAATATTCAGACGTTGCTGGCCATCAACATTGATTGTCAGAGAAGCGCCATGATCCGTTACAAATACCGGACTCAGACTGCCTTCCTCAGGAATAACCAGATTCGTATCCCCTACACGATACTCAAAACTGAAATCTGTAACCCCTGCCATCGCGGCCTGGTAGGCCAAATATGCAGGCTGTTCTGTATCATGCCGGTTTGCGCTGCTCAGCTCTGTTATCGCAGTATCACCGGCACCGGTAAAATACTGCGTGGCAATATCGGGCATGCAGATGGCAACATCCAGATTACCCGTTACCGGATTTACGAGCAGGTTAACGGCTGTGGTGTCATTGGCGTTCACCTGAGCTGAGCCTGTGCCAGTGGCTATCAGGGTCGTACCATCAAAAACCTTAACCTCAATGCTGTAGCTGCCCAATGGCAAAGCCGTAAAACTGATACTCGCTGCCTGATCTGCGATATCCGCCGATGATGAGCGCTCCAGTAAATCATTAAACACCCGCACCTCTGCACGGGTAGCACTGACCCCGGCATTCAGGGCTTTACTCACATCCAGACGGAAAGACACATCTTTCGTGGCCAGCTGCGGATTTTCCGGTGCGGGGTTGGTGGAGTCAGAGGTTTGCTGAGAAGTATTTTCTGCACCACCACAGGCGGTCAGAGTAGCAATGGCGCAGGCAAGCACCAGAGACTTAAACGGGGAAGAATGCATACGACGTCCTTTGTTGCCGTGTTTTTATTGTTATTACGAGCACTGTTAGTAAACAGGTTCCGGCAGGTTAACAATACAACACGGTCGTACCAAACAGTAATCTGACCCCGTTAATGAGAAAGTCTGAGTCCGCGCAACAGAGCTGAGCTAAATTACAGCCGGGAAAAAGTCCGAGGAATTCAGGTAACAAGAGAACTCCGGCTAAAGTGGTATAAATAACGCCCACTATAATAAGCGCAGAGCACGGTATCTCTATGGCAGCACATCCCGACGTAACTGGCACGGATGCCAGCGTAACGCCCTATCGCCTGTGGTTGGCACAGCTGCGCAGCATCATTTTTTACGGCTGGCTGGCACTGCTGACCCTGGCCTGGTTTATTCCCAGTTTTGTCATTGGCATCTTCCTGCCGCTGAAGGCGCGTAACTATTTCATCATGGTGTTTTACTGCCACATTGTGGTCTGGTCGGCACGGCTGATCTGCGGGGTTAAATGGCAGGTGGAAGGACGGGAAAATATTCCCACCGATGGTCGCGGCTATGTGCTGCTGAGTAAACACCAAAGCACCTGGGAAACGTTTTTTATCCCAACCCTGATCGCTCCTCATGTACAGGTGGTCAAACGAGAGCTGCTCTATCTGCCGTTTTTTGGCTGGGCGCTGAAGATGATTCATCCGATATTTATCGACCGCACTCATAAAACCAATGCGCTGAAGCAGGTACTGAACCAGGGGGCCGACCGTCTGAACAGCGGCATTCATGTATTGGTTTTCCCCGAAGGCACAAGGGTGTCGCCGGGTAAGCGCAAAGCCTTTTCCAAAGGCGGTGCCATGCTCGCCACCAAGAGCCAGGCACCCGTTATTGCCATTGCCCACAACTCCGGCGAACACTGGCCAAATGACAACTGGGTAAAACGCCCGGGCACCATTAACGTAGTGATCAGCCCGGTGATGGAAACGACCGATCTCAGCACTGCGCAACTGAGCGAACTGAGTGAAAGCTGGATTAACAACCGGGTGGATGAAATTTCAGCCCGGCCGTTTGACGGTGAAATGGTCGATGCCGACAGCAGCGGCAAACGTTTCTGAGCAATAAAAGGCAGACTGACTGTAAGTACCCGCCGTAGTAAACACTCACAATCAGCCTGCCATTTACCTTCTCATCAGCAGCTTACAGCACCATCGCTGCAACCCAGCCAGCCACTAACAGCGGCAGGTTGAAATGCAGAAAGGTAGGCACCACGGTGTCGCGCATATGATGGTGCTGACCATCGGCATTCAGACCCGCGGTCGGCCCTAAAGTAGAATCCGACGCCGGTGAACCCGCATCCCCCAGCGCCCCGGCGGTACCGACCAGCGCCACAATCGCCAGCGGGCTGAAGCCCATCTGCAGACACAGCGGAACATAAATCGCGGCGATGATCGGAATGGTCGAGAACGACGAGCCGATACCCATCGTCAGCAACAGGCCGACAACCAGCAGCAACAATGCTGCCAGCGCCTTGTTATGATCCAGCCAGGCTGCCGAACCATTCACCAACTCAGCAATATGGCCGGTACGCTCCAGTACCTCCGAGAAGCCCGAAGCGGCGATCATAATAAAGCCGATAGAGGCCATCATCTTGATGCCGTCGACCAGCACGCCTTCGGACTCATTCCAGCGAACCACCCCGGTAACGGAAAACAGCATAAAGCCCGCCATCGCCCCCAGTACCATCGAATCGGTATACAGCTGCACCACAAAGGCCAGCACAATGGCCACCGCCGCCACCATCAGCGCCTTCGGCTCATAACGGCGTTCGGTATGCTCGGCAATCGCAATGCGGGTGAGGTTATATTCACGCGGCTTGCGGTAGGTAAACAGCGCCGCAATGATCAGGCCGGTCAGCATGCCCAGCGCCGGAATCACCATCGCCTGTACCACCGACACCCCTTCCACATTCAGGCCGGCCTCAGCCACACGTCCGAGCAGAATCTCATTCAGATAGATATTGCCGAAGCCCACCGGCAGGAACATATAAGGCGTTACCAAACCAAAGGTCAGCACACAGGCTACCAGACGGCGGTCGAGACGTAAGCGGGCAATCACTAACAGCAGCGGCGGGATCAGAATCGGGATAAAGGCGATATGGATCGGAATCAGGTTCTGCGACGACACCGCGACCAGCAGCAGCAGACCGAGCAGGCCATTCTTCAGCCAGCGCGACTCGCGGCCACCGGTTTCGGCACCCAGCTTACGCAGAATGGCATCGGCCAGTAAATGCGGCAGACCCGACAGCGAAATCGCCACCGCAAAACCACCCAGCAAGGCGTAGCTGAGCGCAATACCCGCGCCACCGCCGATACCGGCATTAAAGGCGTCCAGCGTGGTCTTCAGATCCAGGCCGCCAACCCAGCCGCCAACAAAGGCCGCAACAATCATCGCCAGCATTACGTGCATACGCGCCAGACTGAGCACCAGCATTAGTACCACCGCAATCACCACCGCATTCATGGTTTTTCCTCATTCAGGCCCGGTATAAAACTGACCGGGCAGTCAGATACACAAAGAAGCCGCGCAAAGTACCACAAAGTGGCCGGTTGAGGATGACCGAGCGCAGGAATGGCAGGCTGGCGCTGCGTCTTTTTCAGGTTTCTTTCAACAGTGGAATCTGAAGTGAGCCGAATAAGGCCTGGTATTCGGCTCATATTTCTGACTATTATGAGCCGAATATGATTATTAATCGGCTCAGATGCTGTAACTGAGTTCCTGCCATCAACCAGCTTCCTCCCGGAGACAAGCATGCAATGGATCTGGCAATCCTCTGCCTGGCCAGAATTCAACTGGCAACATGAACCGCTGCAACCTCTGCTGCGGGCCGTACAACAGAAAAGCGGCGTACTGCAGGGCAAGGCCAGTCTGAGCTCACCGGCCGAGCAATCCCTGCAGGCTTTGCTCGCCAATATCGTTGCCTCCTCCGCAATTGAAGACGAGAAGCTGAACGCCCAGTCAGTCCGATCCTCCCTCGCCCGCCATCTGGGCATCAGCGAAGAACAACCCTACCCGGTCTCTGAACGGTCGGAAGGACTGGCCGAGATGATGATGGATGCCCTGCAAAACCATCAGCAAGTGCTGACGCTGGAGCGTTTGTATCAATGGCATCGCTGGTTGTTTCCACAAAGTGAGACGGGCTTTCTGAATAAAATCCGGGTTGGCCAGCTGCGAGGGCCAGAGCCTATGCAGGTGGTATCCGGCCGCCTGGACCGCCCGACCGTGCATTACGAAGCACCGCCAAGAGCCGGACTGGAACAGGCTGTACAGCAGTTTATCGACTGGTTTAACCTCACCGCAGCCAACCCGGCCAGCGACCCGCTGCTGCGTGCAGCGGTTACCCATCTGTGGTTTGTGACTCTGCATCCCTTTGATGATGGCAACGGCCGTCTGACCCGCGCCCTCACCGATATGGCACTGGCTCAGGCTGACAGCCAGAGTGTGCGCCTGTATGCCATGTCGGTTGCCATTCTGGCCGACCGCAAAGGCTACTACGCCGCACTTAACCAAACGCAGCAGCTTGCTTCTTCAGAAAGCGCAGCAGATAACGGAGAAAAGGAAAACGACACGGTACAGACGCTGGATATCACCCCCTGGCTGCGCTGGTTCCTGCAAACACTCGAAGCCGCCATCGACAGCGCCATCCGGACGATCGACCGCACCATAGAGAAAACCCGCTTCTGGCAGCAGCACCGCGATACCCCGCTGAGCAAAGAACAAATCAGGGTACTGAACCGTCTGCTCGATGGCGGAGAGAAGGGCTTTGAAGACGGCATCAGCGCAAGCCAGTATCAGAAGGTAGCCAAAGTAAGTAAGGCCACCGCTACCCGCCATCTGGCGGATTTACTGGCGAAGGGTTGTCTTGAAAAGCTGCCGGGTGGAGGGCGGAGTACGAGGTATAGGGTAATGACCAAAAAAGAATAAATGCGATACCGTGTATACGAAAACCCCGGTCATATACACGGCCGGGGCTTTTTCCTTCGTAGTGTTCAGGATTCTAATTCCGTTAACTGTCTTCAATGAAGACATAGTACACTTTTACTTCATTATTTACACTGGAGCACTAACTTGACTTACAACGAAAAACGCGCTGAACAACTATAAACTATACTAGTCAAAGTGGTTGATCATTTTACGAAATTGGTTGGTCAGCGGGATAAATAAACTGACAATTGCCTTTTCCCAGCATTGTTCCAAGGCACCATATAATCTCTACGTCCATCCCCTGTCACATCCACAAGATACCCCGTATCACGGGCAATATAATCGCTGATATAATACCCATTAACGATTTGTGACGTGGGACTAAGAAAAGTAGCATTTTGTCCAGATAGAAATGTAGTGATGCGGCGAGAACCATTATTTTCTCGAGTGATGAGAACATAGTCATCTCGACCATCTCCATTCACGTCACCAAATAAGCCGGTACTATTATTCCGCTTGTCTTTACTAAACGGAACTAAGCTAGCAGTATTTACATATTCAGAGAATAAGCCATCATCATTCCCCCTGTAAGTTGCTAGTTGGAGATTTCCACCAGAACTCCAAGCTACAACATAATCCATTCGACCATCACCATTTACATCAGCAAAATTGCCTGTATCGCGATTTAACGTATCCGTAATATAGTATCCGATACTGGCTGTGTTTACATACTCATTAAAAGTGCCATCCATATTCGCAACATATGTCGCCAATTGGCGCTTGCCACCCGATTTCCATATAACAACATAATCATCCAAGCCATCGCCATTAACATCAGCGAAATAACCAGTATCTCTTCCTATCGCGTCAGCTATAAAATATCCTTTACTGGCTGTGTTTACGTACTCATTAAATGTGCCATCAATATTTGCCAAATAAACAGCCAGCTGACGCTTGCTTCCTGACTGCCAAACAACGACATAATCCGTTTGCCCGTCTCCGTTTACATCCGCAAACTGTCCAATATCCCGCCCCACTTTGTCAGCAATGAAATGCCCTGTACTAGCGGTACTTATGTACTCACTAAATGTGCCGTTAGCCTTGGCAATATAGGTTGCTAACTGACGATTACCACCACTTTGCCAAACAACGACATAATCCATCATGCCATCTCCGTTTACATCAGCAAAGCTACCTTTGTCTCTTCCCTGCGAGTCTGGTATGAAATAACCGATACTTGAGGTGTTAATATACTCAGAAAACGAGCCATCAGAGTTTGCTAAATAAGTCGCAAGTTGACGCCTTCCTGCGGAGCTCCAGATAACAACATAATCTGTTCTGCCATCGCCGTTCACATCAGCTGGCGAAGCGCTATCAAGTAATGTTTTATCACTCGTAATAAAAAATCCTTGAGATGATGTATTTACAAAATTTAATTCAAATATGCCCCCACCGTAAAATTGCTGAACAGTCTGAATATCTGTCGCACTAAGAACGCCTCCTCCATTCCATTGAGGATTACAATAATTCATAACGGAATTAAGATCCCAGGCACCTACGAAAACGTCACCATCTGTACCTTGAGGGTCTTCCATACAAGTATCCGGTGTATCTGTCCGGTTCTGCTCATGTGCAAAACCAAGTGCATGACCAAACTCATGTATTGCAATAACTTCCGTGCAATATTGAACTCGTGACTGACAATATGCAGCACTCCAATTTGCATATGTAAAATTCAGCACCATTCCATTCATCATTCCATCCAGAAAACGCCCCAGCCGCTTAACATGTGGCCCCACATCAGCGATTTGAATACGAACCCCCATTTCGCCACTTTTACACTGCCCCCAGCCAGAAAAAATCACATCGGAGGCATTTTCCCACGTGCGGCGAACAGCATTTTCTACCCACATTCGCTGGAGGGGCGTAGACTGCTCAAGATTTTCCCAGCACACGTTAATGTTCAGCGTACTCCAAACAGCGTTCCGCAATACATTTCCTTGTATATCTACCGCATGTGCGTGAAATGCATACACAAAAATTACAGGCATTACCAACTTTATAAAAAGTATTCTCATCAAATCGATCCTTAATAATTAAAAGGAATATACTAACAAGTCATAGAGGCTCTTCAATACGAACAACTTACTAACAAACATGTAGTGTGTTCTTATTTCTCGGTAAATCGATCAGAAACTTTACGTACCTGGGCGATCAACCTGATCGTCCTTATCTGACGTTATCCAATCAAAATCTAACTCCACCACCATGCTCAATTCCTTTTCATATAATTACTGATGAAGATACCACTAACGCCAGAATGAAAAAGCCCCGGCTGTCTGCACAGCCGGGGCTTTTTATTTAACGCTGATGCTAACGCGCTTTATGGCAACCAGGATCAGAAATCCAGGTTCGCTACGTTCAGCGCGTTGGCTTCGATAAAGGCGCGGCGCGGTTCTACGTCGTCGCCCATCAGGGTGGTGAACATCTTGTCGGCGCCGATGGCGTCTTCGATGGTCACACGCAGCATGCGGCGGGTATTCGGGTCCATGGTGGTTTCCCACAGCTGTTCCGGGTTCATCTCGCCCAGACCTTTATAGCGCTGGATATTGAAGCCTTTTTTCGCTTCAGCCAGCAGCCATTGCACAGAATCCCAGAAGTCTTCGATCAGGTGCACGCGCTCGCCACGCTGGATGTAAGCGCCTTCTTCCAGGGTGTCGCTCAGCTTCTGGCTCATAGTGGCCAGTTTGTTGTAACCGGAACCGGCGAAGAAGTCGTGGTCGAGACGGAATTCTTTCGGAATACCGTGGGTGATTACTTTGATCACGATCTTATGGCTGTTGCGCTCGCTGTCGGCGGCCACTTCAACAATAAAGTGGCTGCCACTACGGCCGGCGTCCGGCAGACGGTCGCTGAGCTGCTGAGCCCAGGCTTCGGCGCTGGCTTTATCGGCCAGATCGGCGCTGTTCATACGCGGCAGGGTTACCATCTGGTGCAGCACTTCGTGCGGTACCAGGTTGGACATACGGGTGATAGTTTCCTGCGCCGCACGGTAGTCGGCAACCAACTGGGCAAAGGCTTCATCGGAGATGGCCGGAGCCTCAGCAGACGGGTGCAGAGCGGCTTTTTCCAGCGCGATATGGGTCAGGTAGCTTTCCATCGCTTCTTCGTCTTTGATGTACTGCTCCTGCTTACCACGCTTGATTTTGTACAGTGGTGGCTGGGCAATAAAGACGTGGCCGCGCTCGATGATTTCCGGCATCTGACGGAAGAAGAAGGTCAACAGCAGCGTACGGATGTGCGCACCGTCGACGTCGGCATCGGTCATGATGATGATGCTGTGGTAACGCAGCTTGTCCGGGTTGAACTCTTCGCGGCCAATACCACAGCCCAGTGCGGTGATCAGGGTGCCGACTTCGGCGGACGACAGCATCTTGTCAAAGCGGGCTTTCTCGACGTTCAGAATCTTACCTTTCAGCGGCAGAATAGCCTGGGTGCGGCGGTCGCGGCCCTGCTTCGCAGAACCACCCGCCGAGTCCCCTTCCACCAGATACACTTCGGACAGTGCCGGGTCTTTTTCCTGACAGTCAGCCAGTTTGCCAGGCAAACCGGCGATATCCAGAGCGCCTTTGCGACGGGTCATTTCACGCGCTTTACGCGCCGCTTCACGGGCACGGGCTGCGTCGATCATCTTGCCAACCAGATCTTTGGCCTGCTGCGGGTATTCAAGCAGGTAATCGGCAAACAGACGGCCCATTTCTTGTTCTACCGCAGGCTTCACTTCACTCGATACCAGCTTGTCTTTGGTCTGGGAGCTGAATTTAGGGTCCGGCACTTTAACCGAAATAATGGCGGTTAAGCCTTCACGGGCGTCATCACCGGTGGTGGAAACCTTGGCTTTTTTCGCCAGGCCTTCTTTTTCGATGTAGTTATTCAGGGTACGGGTCAGCGCAGCACGGAAACCGGCCAAGTGAGTACCACCATCGCGCTGTGGAATATTGTTGGTGTAGCAGTAGATGTTTTCCTGGAAGCTGTCGTTCCACTGCATCGCCACTTCAACGGCAATGCCGTCATCGCGCTGGATATTGAAGTGGAAAACGTCATTCAGTGCGGTTTTGCCTTCATTCAGGAAGGTTACGAATGAGCCCAGACCGCCTTCAAAAGCGAAGGTATCTTCACGGTCGCTGCGCTCGTCTTTCAGATGAATACGCACACCGGAGTTCAGGAACGACAGCTCACGCAGACGCTTGGCCAGATAGTCGTAGCTGAATTCAGTCTTGTTGGTAAAGGTCTTCAGCGATGGCAGGAAGCGCACCGTGGTGCCCTTGCCTTCGGTGGTGCCGACTTCTTTCAGCGGGTAGTCCGGTACACCGTGGCTGTATTCCTGTTCGTAGACTTTGCCGCCACGACGGATGATCAGCTTCAGTTTTTCTGACAGCGCGTTTACAACAGAAACACCCACGCCGTGCAGACCACCGGAAACCTTATAGGAGTTGTCATCGAACTTACCGCCAGCGTGCAGTACGGTGAGGATAACCTCCGCCGCTGATACGCCTTCTTCCGGGTGCAGTTCGGTTGGAATACCACGGCCGTTATCCGATACGGATACGGAGTTATCGGTATGGATAATCACATCGACCTGGTCGCAATGGCCAGCCAGGGCTTCGTCAATGGAGTTATCCACCACCTCGAATACCATGTGATGCAAACCGGTACCATCATCGGTATCGCCAATGTACATGCCCGGCCGTTTGCGCACGGCATCCAGCCCTTTTAGGACTTTAATACTCGACGAGTCGTAAGTCTGCTCACTCATTCGGTGGTTCCTCTTGATGAATTCGGTGCACTGCCGCTGTTATGCGTTGTCGGGCAATGCGAAATAAGCTGTTTTGTATCAGTCCGCAGGCCTGTCTTGCTGTGATGCTGCACTTTCAACTTCCGCTGCAACATCCTGAACAGCACCCTGTTCCACGTGGAACAACTTGCTGGCTACGGGCTGCCAGATATCGGTCAGCTTGTCCTTATCGATACTGGTAATAAAGACCTGACATTTTAAGTCTTCCAGCAGCTTACATAAAGCGAAACGGTGCTTTTCATCCAGCTCTGATGCGAGATCATCGACCAGATAAATGGTGCGTCTTCCACTCTCTTGCTGGAACAGTGCGCCCTGGGCAATTTTCAGTGCGGCGACTACGGTTTTCTGCTGGCCACGGCTTAATATTTCGGCGGCTGGCTGCTTGTCGACCTTTATACGCAGCTCTGCACGGTGAGGGCCTGACTGGGTATAGCCCAGCACCATATCACGCTCCTGCTGCTTATCCAGCACGTCCTGCAGCTCGGAATCTTTATCCCAGCCCGGATAGTAGGCCAGGCTGACATCCACGCTGTCATCCAGCGCTTTGAGGATGCGCATAAACTCGGGTTTAAAGCGCTTCAGATAGGCGCGACGGTGCTGATCAATCACCAGCGCACTTTCGACAAAGCCTTTATTCCACACCGGCAGCCATTCCGCTTCTTTTTGCTTAAGCACCGAGTTGCGTTGCTTAAGTTGTTTGCGGAAGGTTTTCCACTGCTCCATAAAACTGTGTTCCACGTGGAACACACCCCAGTCGATAAACTGGCGTCGTTCTTCCGGCGAACCGGACAGCAGTTTAAATGTGGTTGGATCAATCACCTGAACCGGCAGCCAATGGGCTGCTTCTGCCTGAGACGTCAACACCGAGCCATTCAGTTTCAGCAGGTGATCACCGCCTTTCAGACGCAGGCTGTCGAGCTGACACTGGCCAAGACTCTCGTCGTCGATATCCATCTGGATTTCAATACGATCCGCATTGTGTGCCAGTACGTGTTTGAGCTGTGAAGTACGGAAAGACTTGCCCGCAGCCATCAGCACGATGGCTTCGAGAATGCTCGTTTTGCCCGAGCCGTTATCGCCGTAGATGAAATTCACTCCGGACTGGAGTGTAAGATCCAGCGGCTGCAGATTACGCACGCCGCTGATTTTAAGCTGCCGGATTGGCATAAGAACTTCTCATTAAGAGATAGCTGCAGGGAAGCGTTGTCGAGGCAGCCAGCACAAGGCAAAAACAGGCGAAGAAGCGCAGTTTATAAGTCATAAATGAGCATTCTGAGCCTGTTTTTAACACGGTGATGGCAACGCAGATAGCTTTCCCTTTTCTAGAGGCGCATCGGCATAACAACATACATCGCGTCGCCGCCTTCCGGTTCTTCCAGCAAGGCACTGCTGTTGGCATCAGACAAGGTCATTTTTACCTGCTGGGTGTCGAGCACGCTCATAACATCCTGCAGATAAGAAACGTTGAAGCCCATTTCCAGAGCATCACCTTTGTATTCCACGGCCACGGATTCTTCTGCTTCTTCCTGCTCAGGGTTATTGGCAAACACTTTGAGCAGATCAGTGTCCAGCACCAGACGTACACCACGGTACTTCTCGTTGGACAGAATCGCGGTACGGTTAAATACCTGACGCAGTTCAGTACGGTCGGCCAGCATTACATTGCTGCCATTTTTCGGAATTACACGGCTGTAATCCGGGAATTTACCGTCCACCAGTTTGGAGGTGAAGGTGAAGTTTTCAGTACGCGCACGCAGGTGGTTGGTGCTCAGCGACAGCGTAACGGATGACTCAGGGTCGGTCAGCAGCTTGGCCATCTCCAGCACACCTTTGCGCGGCAGAATGATCTGCTGGGCAGTATCCGGGCCGTTCATCGCCACATGGCAGGTCGCCAGGCGGTGACCATCGGTAGAAACGGTACGCAGACCGGTGGCGCTCACTTCAAACAGCATACCGTTGAGGTAGTAGCGGACGTCCTGCTGGGCCATGGCGAAGCTGGTACGGTCGATCACACGACGCAGGCTGCCCTGCTCCAGGGTGAACGTCTTTTCGCCGGCAATGTTATCCACATTGGGGAATTCGGTGGCAGGCAGCGTCGACAGAGTAAAGCGGGAACGGCCGGAGCGGACATTAACGCGCTGCTCGTCCTGTTCGATTTCAATCTGTGCACCGTCCGGTAACGAACGGCAGATATCCATCAGCTTTTTAGCCGGAACCGTGATCTCACCTTCCTGACCAACCTCATCAAGGGTGACGCGGCCAACCAGTTCGACTTCCAGATCGGTGCCTGTCAGTGACAACTGCTGACCCTGAACCTCCAGCAGTACGTTTGACAGTACTGGTAGAGTTTGGCGTTTTTCTACTACGCCGGCCACCAATTGCAGAGGACGAAGCAAGGCTTCCCTAGAGATAACGAATTTCATGGTTCTCCACTCAGGTCCTGGGCATGTTCATCGGATTGAACAGCGCCTGTGATTGCTTGAAAACAGTCTGTCTTACAGTAAATCAGCACATAATGACGGCTGATTTACGTTGTCAGCGAGCGCAGCAGATTCTTATAGTCTTCGCGAATATCTGCGCTGGTTTCCTGTAATTCTTTAATTTTGCGGCACGCATGCAGAACTGTTGTGTGATCACGGCCACCAAAGGCATCGCCGATTTCCGGCAGGCTGTGGTTGGTCAGTTCTTTGCTCAGCGCCATGGCCACCTGGCGCGGGCGGGCGATGGAGCGGGTGCGGCGCTTAGATAATAAATCAGACATCTTGATTTTGTAATACTCAGACACGATTCGCTGAATATTATCGACACTGACCTGTTTATCCTGCAGTGCAAGCAGGTCTTTCAGGGATTCTTTGATAAACGGCAGGGTGATTTCACTGCCGGTAAAGTGAGCGTTGGCCACCACGCGCTTCAGTGCACCTTCAAGCTCGCGCACGTTGGAGCGGATCTTCTGGGCAATAAAGAAAGCGGCATCATCGGGCAGGTGTACACCGGTCTGCTCGGCCTTCTTCATTAAGATAGCCACACGGGTCTCAAGCTCCGGCGGCTCAACCGCCACGGTTAAGCCCCAGCCAAAGCGGCTTTTCAGGCGCTCTTCCAGACCATTGATCTCTTTCGGATAACGGTCACAGGTCAGAATCATCTGCTGGCCGCCCTCAAGCAGGGCGTTAAAGGTGTGGAAGAACTCTTCCTGTGAGCGCTCTTTACCGGCGAAGAACTGAATATCGTCAATCAGCAACGCATCCAGGCCGCGGTAAAAGCGCTTGAATTCGTTAATGGCATTCAGCTGCAGGGCTTTCACCATATCCTGCACAAAACGCTCAGAATGCACATACAACACTTTGGCATTCGGGTTTTTGCTCTGCAGATAGTTACCCACAGCATGCATCAGGTGAGTTTTACCCAAACCAACGCCACCATATATAAAGAGGGGGTTGTAGGAACCGCCGGCATTTTCGGCAACCTGGCGGGCTGCGGCATGGGCCAGCTGGTTCGATTTACCTTCAACAAAGGTTTTAAAGGTAAAGGTCGGGTTAAGGAAACTCTGGTGCTGGATGCCCCCTTCAACCTGAACTTCACGCTTAGGACGGCTGACAACAGGTGCCGGTGCAGCAACCGGAGCTTCGCCATAAGACGGCGTGTTATTAAAAGAAGGGACTTCCTGCTGGTTGCCGTAATCAAACTCGGCCTGCGCCCGGGGGGCGGCAAAACCAAAGTTTTCATTCTGGGCAGGAGCCGGAGCAGGCTCAGGACGACTGACAGCCAGCGGCCGGAACATCGGCTGGGCTTCACCCACGGCCAGTTCCACGCGGGTTATCAGACCGCCATTCAGATCGGAGAGGATTTCCTGAATGCGTTGCAGGTACTTATCCTTCACCCAGTCTTTTACAAAACGGTTAGGCGCACTCAGAACCAGCTGTCCACTGTCGGCGTTTGCCACCAAAGGCCGGATCCATGTGTTGTATTGCTGCGCGGGGAGTTCGTGCTGCAAGTGTCCCAGGCAATCTTGCCACAGAGCTGTCAGTGCCACTTCTTTATATCCGTTATCTGAATTCTAGCGAGCCGCACATTCTAACTGAGGGGGCGGTGGTTATCCACAGAAGTTATGATAATTTTCCACGCTT